>NZ_CM147852.1:4800000-8261583 GCF_055808075.1 Streptomyces sp. JN8 | reverse complement strand
CGGAGTGACTGCGTCACTCCCAAGGGGACTGCGCCGCTGCGCGACGCCGGGCGGAGTGAGCCCGGAGGCAGTCACCTTCGGTGACTACTGCGGGACGGTCCCGGCCGGACCGGGACTGTGGGCCCGCTGCGCGGGCCCGGGTGGTGCTCCATCCGCCTTCGGCGGATGTTTTGGCTGTTCAGAACCCTGACGGTGGGCGGTGGTTGAGGTGGGCGAGGGGTGGATCCTACCGGCCCCTGCGGGGCCGGCCGTTCCCTGCCCCGCTCCCGGGACCCTGCCTGCCGTCACAGTATGCATGTACCGGAGGGGCACTGTCCACCCTGGCAGAGGCTCAGGAAACGGTCACCCTGAGTGCCGCAACAGGAACATACCCGGCTCTAGGTGGTCTACACCTAAGGACAAGCCGCAGCAAGAGGGGTGGGGGTGCGGCGCCGTCCGGAAAGGCAACCCGGGACAGTGGCGACATGCGTAAAACGCAATACCAGAAACGCAACTGAGAACACATCAGGAAGTCATCGGAGGCCGGTCGGTGAGGGTGTTTCATAACAGGGGCCCGGCTACATTCTGGGAAACCACCACACACCCACCCCGCATACCAAAACCGAATACCACCAACCCCCCATACACAAAACGCATACGGCCCCGGAGACAACCCCCGAGGCCATATGCGAAATCCGACTAGCCGAGGAGAGAGTAGGCGGTCAGGTGCTCATCGGGCTGGTCCTGGAGAGCGGCTCCCAGGGCGCCTACGGAGACCGGGACGCGGTAGGCCGCTCGCGTGTCGGAGGCGGCCATGGGGACGGGGATGCCGTGGTCGAATCGCCATGCGCGGATCTGGTCTCCCCCGGCGGCCGTGGAGCGCATCACCATTCCTGCGGTCGGGTAGATCCCGGACACGGCGATCTTGAGCAGGTCGATGAAGTCCAGGGCTTCCTCGGTGTCGGAGCAGTACGGCCCGTCTCCGAAGATGAGGGTGCGGGTTGCTGCTCCGGAGGGGGCGGTGACCTGGAGGGTGACGCGGTGCTCGCCTGCTCCGGCGCGTGCGGCGAGGAGGTCGAGCATGGCGTAGGCGCGGGCCTCGTCGCGGTGCGTGGGCATGTGGGCGCGCATGGAGTTGTCTTCCACGGAGCTTTTCCTTTCGAGTGTTTCTCTTTCGGCTGCCGGTCGGGGTACCACGCCCTTCCGGCAAGAGAAACATTATCAAGGAATAGCCCTGGATTCCGAGATAAAGGCTCGTTTCGGGGAATATATTTTGTTGTTTCTTTTCCGCGCTGAATTAGTGGCGGAATGTCTTTTCGCGGGGTAAGCGGGGCGGGGAGACACCGGGCGCCGTGCGGCACGCGTCGGACGTGGGGCGCCCGGTCCTTGGGGGCCGCGCAGCGAGGGGGCCGCGCAGCGGTCTCCCGGGCCCCTGAGGGCCGGGGGGGCACGAGGGAGACCGCGCAGCGGGCTCCCGGTCCGAGGGGCCGTGGCGCGCCCGCAGGGCGCGGCGCGAGGGAGGCCCCGCAGGGGTCTCCCGTGCCCCGGGCGCGTGGCGGGCGGTGGCCGGTGTCTCCCCGCCCCGCCTACCCCGCGAAAGAAGGAGCTTGGCTGCGCCCTGCCGCACGCTGCGCCCGAGCTGCGCCCTGTTCTGGCCCTAGGGCGCGCCCACGGGTTGTGGTGGCTGTGGGAGCGCCCGTGCGGGGTGGCGCGGGGCTACGATGGAGGGGAAATCCTTTCGAGGCTTTCGGCTGGCCGGCACCCGTACCACCCGCTTCGGCGGCAAGGTGCCGGCCTCTTGCATGCCCGGATCCGCCGGTGAGCTGCGCCCGCCGAGGGCGCGGTGTGTCGGGGCGGGGCGGGGCATGATCGTTCTTGCCCAATTGGGCAAGAGGGCTGCTGCCCGTGCAGGGGTTGGGGGCGGCCCGACGGTACTGCTCCCAGAGCGCGTCTGGGCGCCGGGCCTCACCTGTGCACGCCATATCGGCACGGGCTAGGCCCGACCTTATGGGACAGGGCCCCCGCTGGGGCCGGGGGTGGTCAGTTGAGGACCTGGACCTCGACGACGTGGACGGTGAAGGTCGTCTCGCGGGTCTCGGTGAGGGTGCCGGCGTCGCCGAGAGCGGGCGCGGTCCATTCCACGGTCCATGTGGCGGTGGCGGTCCCGGCGTACTTCCCGCCCTTCTGAGCGGTCGAGGGGGCCTTGTAGCGGTGGCCGCAGTCCGGTGAGGGTGTCTTGCCCTGGGCTGGGTCATAGGGGGTGCCGGGCCCGGCGCAGGTGACGGTGGTGCCGTCGCCCATGTCCCACCGGATCGAGGACACCTTGGCGGTCGCGGTGACCGTGACGCCGCCCGCGGCCGCCGAAGCGCTGACGGGCCCGTACGTCGTCGGAGACTGGCTGACCCACACCCACATCGGCAGACCGACGACGTACCGCCCAGCGGCCCGCGGAGAGGCCACAGACGGGCCCTCCAGGCGCATCGAGTCGACCGCCCGGCGCGCCAGGACTTCCGGATCGATCCGGGGCGCAGGGGCGGCACCGCCGGATGGGATGAACAGCACGCCGATGCGCCCGGTGTCGGGGCAGTTCACTCGGTAGACCGCTCCGTCTGCGGCGGTCTTCCCCTCCCATGCCAGGTTCTCCGGCGGGGGTTGGGGGTCAAGCTTCTCGTACGTGCACGGCGGCGCGGAGCCGGCCGACGAGCCGGTGCCAGTGCCGGCCGGAGTGGTCGGGCCCGAAGGGCCCGACGAGCCGCCGCCGGAGCCACTGGAGAGCGTCCCGTCCTCGGCGCAGACGGTCACCTCCATGTCGCCGCCTTCGCAGACGCCGCCGTCGGGTCCGCTGGCGTGCGCGGCCGGGGCGAGCACGGCGGCCAGGAGCACTCCTGCGGCTGCCGCGTGGCTCAGCACGTGCGGGCCCCTTCCGGGGTGTAGTCGGTGACCATCCAGCCGGACGGCCACTTCTCCAGCGTGGTCGTTGCCAGGTAGCGCACGGGCTGGGACGAGGGCAGCGGAATCACGCGCTTCTCCTTCGTCTTGTAGCGCTCGTAGGTGGACAGGTCCACGCAGGTGGTCACGGTGGCCTTCGGGGTCTTGGGGGTCAGGTCGAGCGTCGCCACCTCAGTACCGCTGTGCCCCAGCTCGCCTCGGATGACGATTCCGGACTGCCGCATGCGGGCCAAGTTGTTCTCGATCTTCGACAGCGCGTCGAGGGTCGTGTACTTCCGCAGCGCCGTTCCCTTCGAGTCCGCCTTGGCAGTCGCCTTCGTCCTCTCGGCCCACATCCCCTCGAAGGCGGTCAGCACCGCGCGCTTCTCCGCCTCCTGCGGGCCGGCCGATGTCGTGGCAGGAGCGGGCGCGGCCGTGGTCGTCGTGGTGGCGGAGGTGGCCGGCCCTTTCGCCCCGTCGTCCCCGCCGGCGCATCCGGCAAGGGTGAGGGCGAGCGCCAGGGCGCCGCCGCCGAGTGCTGCAGCGCGGGTCTGTCGGGCCGTCACCATCAGTGGCTCCTGGGGCTGGTCGTGAGTGGATCACCAGCAACGTAACGGGGCGCGGCGGGGTTGGTCACAGTCGATTGGGTGAGTCCGTCATCAGCACGGGTCTGCCGCCCGGCTAGAACGACGGGACCTCTTCGTACGGCTATCGCGTACAAAGAGGTGTCGTCGTGGCGAGGGGGCTTGCCCACGGGCCCTGACCAGGCATAACGCTCAAGATCGTGAAAGTGGGGGTCCCACTCACGGTCCCACCTCCGGTGCAACTCCTAGTGCACCTCTGCAAGCAACCCTCCAGCCCCCCTCCGGTGCAACTCTCCGAGGCCTCCGCCCGGCAGGCTTGCCCGCCGACTGGTCTGTCACACAGACCCCCGCTCCGGTGTCCCGGGGCGGGGGTCTGGAGGGTGCCGCCCTGGTCGGCGCTCGGCGCGGATGTGACGGGCGGGTCTGTGTGACAGGCCGTGTGACGGGTCGTGTGACCCGGCAGGCGCCCGTGGCCCCGGGCCGGGGTTCAGGTACGGAGTGCGGCAACGCCGATGACCGCGGTGACGGTGGTGACGGCCAAGGCGCCGAACGCGGCGGCGACGGTCAGAGGGGTGCCGAGGCGGGGGTGGCGCCAGGCGAGGTAGCCGGGCACGGCCACCACGCACAGGCCGGTGACGACGAGGAGCAGCAGGACGAGGAGCGTGGTCGTGGACATGGGAGTCCCCCTGGGTGTGTGTGGGTTGCCGGTCGGGTGACGCGGCGGTCCGGACTCTGTGGGAGCGGTGGGTTAGCCGTGCAACTGCTGAGGACACTCACGCCTGGGCAAGCCGCATTCAAGGGAACTGGGTTGGTCTGACCTGGCCTTTCGCCTGTGTGGGCAAGCCTCGGGTGTCCTGGGCAAGCCTTGAATCCGGCGGCAGGCATAGGTATGGGCAAGCCCCGCAACCGGCACGGCGCGACCGGAAACGGCCCTGCTCCGCCCCGGGGTATCGGGGCGGAGCAGGGGGTGGCTGGCGTCTTACCGGCCGATGACCGTGCGCAGCACGGCGAACGAGGCGCCGCAGGCGGTGAGTCCCGCGAGGACGGCGCCGGGGAGGTTGAGTGTCGTCGCGTGGCTGAGGAAGCCGGCGATGCCGCCGAAGACCATCGCGTAGAGGAGGACCAGGGCACTTTGCGTGCTCAGGATGGGGCCGGGGTGCGCGGCCTGGAGGTGGAGGGGTCGGTCGTGGTGTGGGCGGGGTCGGGGTCGGGGGTGGGGTCGGGGGTGGGTATCGGGGTCGGGGTCGGGGTGGACATGGACGTCTCCTTGCGGTCTGGGCACCAGGGAGGTGCGGTCGGGGCGTACGAGAGCACCGCCTCAGCCCTTACGTCGCGCGCTGGGCGGCAGACAGGGAGAACCGGCAAAGAATCTGGGTGAGGACCTGTCGCCGGTCCGGAGGATGAGGAATGCGGGGGCTAGGTGCGCAACCCCCTCCCCCGGGCCCCAGGGGAGGCCTCGCCTGCCCTCCCCTGGATCCCGCCGATCGCGCTCTCCCCTTAGTTATGGGGAGGGGTAGAGCCGAAATGTTCGCCGGAAGTGCGCCGTGGACGCCCGAGGCCGTCTCCTCTGCGGGATCAGCTGCTCCGGCCGCGGGGCCAGTGGCGGCTACGGGTCGGGGCGGGAAGCTGGGTCAGGCGCCGATGCCGATCGAGGAGACGTGGGCGTAGGCGTTGTAGTCGGAGTCGAGGTCGCTGATGACGTCGTCCCAGATCTCGTCGACGGTGTCGGAGTCCTGGCTCGCCCAGGCGTCGACGAGGTCGCCCCAGATGTACCGGACCGTGATGGAGCGCTGCTGAAGGGTGGGGCGGAGCCGTTCGGCGGGTACGTGGCTTTGGTCGACGGGGTAGATCTCCATGCGGCGGCCGTGGCCGTCGTTGTCCAGGTGGCGCTTGAGCCAGCCGGAGCGGATCAGGTTCTCCCGGCGGCGGTGCCAGTAGGCGCTGTCGATGCGCTCGCGGTTTGCCGGGGTGGGGGTGGACTTGCCGCGCATCCAGGAGCGGATCGTGCGGGCGGTGACACCTTGCTCCCTCAGCGCCTCGCGGCCGGCCGGACTGTCGAGGTAGCGCAGACGGGCGTTGAGGCCTCGCTTGGAGGTGACGGGCGAGGCGATACCGGAGGAGTAGACGATCCGGTTCAGCTCCAGGATCAGAGCCTCTCCGCCCTTCATGCCCCGGGTGTTGAACTTGCCGAATTCTCCCCATCGGGACCACAGGTCGGGCGACCCTGCCATCAGCGCTTACCTCCCAGAACATAGGTGTTCTTTTCCTTGACCTGGTTCAGCTCTCGGCCCTCGGGAAATACAGGGCGCCAGTCTCCCACGACGTGGAGTTCGTCGGTGCCGGAAATCTCAACAACCTGAAGTCCCGCCTTGTGGGCCTTGTGGGCCTTCATCCACAGATTTGCGAAGGCCTTCGCTCGGATGATGTGCATCCAGTCCGGGCGGCGCAGTTCCCGGTTCGCACTGGACTCCCCGATGGTGGAGACGAATTTGGAGTACATGGCCTTCACGTAGGCGACGGTCAGATCGTCACCCGCGGCCAGAGCGGTCTTCCGGGACTCGGCCAGAGCCCGGCGGAGCTTTTCCAGCAATGCCTCCGAGGCGCCGGAGACGAGGGAGCGGTGGATCACCGGGGCGTCCGCGAGGCCCTGGCGGGCGCAGTCGAGGAGCAGGCGGAGCGTGGACTCGCTGACCCACAGCTCCCCGGGCTCCATGCGGTTGCCCAGCGGGTTGGGAAGGTCGGCGTGGTCCCAGTCGGCGGGGGTGATGAGGTGGACGCCGGCCTTCTTCGGGTCGTGGACGCCGCTGGTGTCCTCGCGCAGCTGGCCGATCGGCAGCCACGCCTTCATCGCGGACAGGTAGGCGGCGTTCATGTCGAGGGCGGTCACCTCGATCTCCTCGCCGCGCTTGGCCGCCGCGAAGAGCTCGGGGTTGCGCCACTTCGGACGGCCCTCCCAGATCTCGTCCGCGCCTTTCTGCGATTTCTTCTTCAGGATTTCCTGCGTCGGCGGGAATTCCGAATGCTCGTACCGGCCGCCGACCCGGGACGCTTTCAGGAGCGTCATCACGTCAGGAATGGCCATCTTGATCAGCTCGGCCCGCGCGGCCTCCATGTCACCGGAGCACGACGCCAGCACGTCGTGCACGCGGCCGGTGATCTGCTCCACCAGCGACCCGGAGGCATACCCAGGGGCACTCCGCCGCGGCGCCGACGACGCTGCCACCGCGGGCTCGGCGGGCGCGCCCGGGGCCGGTACGACGGGCTCGGCCGCAGCAACCGGAGCGGCCGGGGTCTCGACGACCGCCGGCGGCGGGCCGAAGGGAGCAGCGGGAGCCGGGACCTCCTCCGCGGCCGGGACCGCGGCCGGGACCGCGGCCGGGGCGGAGGTCTGCGGGGTGCTGGCGGCGGCGACGGCCGCCGCGCACTCCTCCGCGGTCAAGTGCTGTGGAAACCCGTCGAGTTCGTGCTGTGCGGGCTGCCCGCACAGCACGCACGGCCCGGCCGCCAGCACAGCGGCAGGGCGCTCCGGCGGCACGGGGGCGGAGGGCGTGCGGCCGGTGGTGCGGACGAGGGTGTCGGCCGATCCCGCGCGCTCGCGCTCCACGGCGGCAGCGGTGGAGGCGTCCTCGTCGAGGACGTTGGTCGCCGGCGGGGACGGGCGCTCGGCGGCCGCGGGGGGCGAAGGGGCCCCTGCCGGCTGGAGGCTGGAGAGCGAGCCGTGCAGCACGCCGGCCGCATGCGTGGGACCGGCCAACACATCGAGCGGATGCAGCCGGTAGTGCGCAGCGAGGAGGTCGACATCCTCCAGCGACCAGTGCGCCCGGCCCGACTGCTTCCGGGACACCTGCGCCTGCGACTGCCCAAGGCCGGCAGCCAAGTCATTCTGTCGCTCGCCCGTCCGCGCCATGAGCGCCGCGATCGTGAGCCTGAGGACTTCCTCGGTACCCATCATGATTGCGATCCTAGTATCCCGTATGCGATATCTGCATGGATTGGCGTCACGCGGCGGGCAGCTCGGCCCTTCGCCCGCCAGGCTGGCTGCCCCCGCGGCACAGCCCCGCGGACCCGACCCGATGCGGACCAAGAGCGGTCGGTGAGTATCCGCGCTCCACGCACCTGACGGATGTACACGCCGGGGCGAGCCACTCCCACCAGAGGAGGCCGGGCAGGCGACCGGCACGCTCAAAACCGGCAGCGCGAACTCCTCACCGACAAGCCCTTCGCCTGCCGCATCCGGGTCGGCACCGGTAGAACGTCTACGGCCGCATTGATGACGCCCAAGACCGATGCGTCGGCCTCCTCGCACAGAACATCGGCGACATGGCCGTCCCGTTCACCGGCCAGTCCCGAATCGGACCCGGGCTGGGCCCGCGGCCAATCCGGCGTCCTGTGGGCGACGGCACCAGCCCCACGCCACGCAGACCCGCAGGTACGGGCTGCGGGCTCACCAGTCGACGTGGGCGGTGATCCACCGGTTCAGTGTGTCGGTGTCGTCCGCTGCCGGCAGGTCCGGTGCACATGCCAGCGGTGTCAGTGACAGCTGAAGGTGAGTGAGGTAACCGTAGGGGCCGTTGTCGGCGTGTGGTCCAAGGACAAGGGCATGGGAGGGGGTACGCCACACGCGGTGGGTCAGGGCCGGGCCCACCACGGTGGCCGCGTCCGACACGATGGTGCGCTCCGGGGCGGAGCCCATGCATCGCGTCACAGACTGGGCCGCGCGCGTCAGGACGCTCTCGCAGTCCTCAACCGTGGCCGGTTGTTTCCCGGTCCAGCCCGGCTGCTTGCGCCAGTCCTCCAGCAGGGGGAACAGCCACGGGCCGTTGCACATCTCGTCATCGTGTTCGTCGACGGGGTAGACCTCACCGAAGACCAGCAGGTGGCGGGTGTCGGGCTGCCCGAAGGGCACGTAGCTCTCGCTGCACAGCACATGTCCATGATCGGTGACCATGGAATCGCAGACGAGGGAGTGTTCCCAGCTCCATCCCCGCCGTCGCACCACCTCCTCGACAACGTCCTCAGAAACCGGCGGTTCGGACGGGTAGCCGATGAAGTCAGCAACAGCTGCGACCGTCAGCGGTTTGTGGGCCAGGGCGTGGACACGAGCAGACACCCTCACACCCTAGACCTGCACGCAAGGCCCCCCGCACAGAGCGCCGTGCCGTCGCGCAGCCCCCGCTGTTCGTCACGACCGCAGCTTGCTGTGCCCAGGTTGCGCAGTCTCCGACGCCGGACTCGTCATCGCCGTCAAGGAACAGATCAGGCGATCTGGGTGGTGAGGTAGCGGGCGGCGGTGTCCACGAACTCGTCGTGCGCGGCCTCCGCCTCCTGCCGGGCGGCGGCCAGGGCTTGGGCGTTGTCGAGCGGCTCGCGGATCGCGTAGGTCAATGTGATCATGCGGCCGGCCGCCTCCCGTACGGCCGGGTCGGTGATCAGCACGCGCATCGTCACCAGCGGGCGAGCCACCGCATCCCGGGTTGCCTGGCTCTCGGCGTGCAGCGCCTGGACCAGGTCGACGTCGCCGCCTTCGAGGATGGCCTCGCCGCACTTCCACAGGGTCCGGCGGTGACCGCTGACGGCCACGGCCAGCGCGGTGACGGCCTCCAGGCGGTCACGCCGGGTCGCCTCACTGTGCCCCACCCGCACCGCCCGTTCGGCGGCCCACTCCTGAAACCGGCCGGCACCCGCTGGCCGAACACGGCGAACCTCCACCTGCTGATCAACAACCAGACCACGAACCGGACCATCCGGGCCAGCAACCACTGGATCAGCGCCTCAACGCGTAGCCGGGCCGCAGGCTGGAGCGGCTCCGCGTCGACCGACAACTCGAAGAAGCCATGGTCCACGGCCCCGACCCGCTCCACCTCGCCGAGGTCTTCGGGCTCGACGAGAAGACCGCCATGCGGTATGCGGACTCGGCCCGGCGCCTCCTGGAAACCAATGCCGAATCGTGGAGCGCCGTGACAGCATCGGCGGATGATCAACGCTGAGGACCTGGTCGACCGGCACCAGCTGAAGGTGACGACGTCCTGGCACCACTACCAGGAGACTGAGCCCTCCCTCCTGCACATGTGGCTGCACATGGACGGCCTGGGCCCCGTCCGGTTCCACACCCCGGGCGACGGGGTGGCCCTGGAGATTGATCAGCCCCACGGCCCATACAACATGAACGAATACGGCCACACCACGGTCGAGGACGACCTGCCCGACTTCCCGATGGCCCGGTTCGTCGGCCAGCGAGCCCTCGCCGTCCGGGAGATCCGCTACCAGCACGGCAACTACGACTTCGTCATCGGCATCACCGTCCAGTTTCCCGGTGGCGCCATCCGCGTCCTCAACCTCGCGGACGAGATCGTCCTGGCCTATGACAGGCATCTGGGTCCGGTTGAGGCGCATCTCCACGAGGCGACGACGCCCACGATCCAGGACGTCTCGCCCTGAGTCAGCGCGAACCCTGGGGTCGATCCCCCAAGGACGCGGCTAGGCGGTGTTCTAGAACGCGCTGACCTGCCTGTTTGGTCGTCCGGGGAAGTCTCGGGCGGCCATCCAGATGGTGAGGTCACGGGCGAGGTCGTTGATGCCGGTCGCCGTGGTGACCTCGTGCTCGTTGCGGGTGGTGTCACGGCGGACGATTTCGTAGCCGCCCTCGTCCAGGACGGCCACTGAAACGAACCAGAGGGGGTCGTCCTCGTCGGGCTGGACGACGACGAAGGTGTTGTCGGAGTTGAGGTCGCTGATCAGCATGAACAGCGCGTCCTCGGAGGGGTCGTCGATGCGGTCGCCGTTCTCGCTGTCGGCGCCGTAGTACTGAGCCCCCATCGCGGTCTCTCCCTCACCCTGTCGGCCCTGGTCTCGGTCAGCATGGCATGAGAACCCGACAGCGCAGGCCGGTCATAACCACTCGCCGATCGCGGCGATCAGGACGGTGGCCTCGAAGCGGACGGCGAGTTCGTCGAACCGGGTGGCGACCGCCCGGTTGCGCTTCAGCCGGTTGATCCCCGCACTCGACCGCGTGCCGGGCTTTGCAGTCCTCGCGGTCGAAGACCGGAGGCCGCCCGCCCGCGATGCGGGACGAGGCACAGAGCCGATTTCCAGAACACGGCCTAGCTTGATCTTTAACGTCTGGGCGGTAGGCCAGCCGCTGAAAGGGGGGCGAGGCGACCTCATACTGCGTGGGACCATTTCGGTATGCGCCTGGTAGCTGACGGAGCCACACCGACCCCACGGTTGGTACTGGTGAAGGACCTCGAGACTGACGACGGGTACGCCTTCGAGCTGGCGAGCCCGCTCTTCCTTGCTGCCGGGGACCGAATCGCTGTTGAAGACGACAGGCTTGTCGTCGTCCAGGCCAGTGGGGAGCGGCTGTCACCGGCCGGCGACTGGTCTACTCGTTGCGGGCCCGGGTCCTTGCAGCGCCGGTAGAAGCCCTCCTCGAACGGCGCGTCGTACTTGATCAGTCGGTTCGGTATCCGCCGGACGTAGAAGCGGCCTTCGTTTGAACATGTGCTCCGACCAAGGAACACACACGTCCAGCGCGAAGGCCGTGAGGATGAGTCTGCAGCATCACCATGCCCGGCGAGATCCGCTGGCGGAACTGTCACGCCTCCGAGGCGAGTTCTACTCCTGTCTGACCGATCATTCGGATGCCCTGTTCGAGCTGGCGGACCCGGTTTCGTGCGGTGACGGTCCGGTGAGGTCGCTGGCCGAGCTGTCGCTCGTGGGCGCATGCCGCCGCGGGCATGGCGGGCTCTACGCAGCCCTCACCCAGGGCCGGGTCGACGCCGACCGGATGCGGCGGGCCCCAGGCCTCGGTGCCGCTGCCACGAGCCGTCGACGGCCGGCTGGTCCTGGCCGTCGACGTCACATGCTGGCTACGGCCCGACGCCACCGCCACCGCCACCGCACGGCAGCTGCGCGACCTGGTCGAGCGGCTGGTCTCCGCAAGTCAGCGGCAGACCGGCGACCCCAATGTCCTCGTCATCGCGGACGCCGGATACGACGCGCCCCGCCTCGCCTTCCCACTGAGGGACCTGCCGGTGCAGATGCCGGCCCGGGTGCGCTCGGACCGCGTCCAGCGCCGGCCGACACCTCTGCGGGAGCCTCACACCAGGGGCCGCCCGCCCAGCACGGCGGCGAGGTCGTCTTCGCACAGCCCGACACCTGGGGCACCCTGGACACCGAAACCGTCGCAGGCACCCGCCTCTACGGCACCCCCTCGCACGCTCCCGGGAACGGCTCCACCCCAGCAACGTGGTCGTGCAGGACCAGGGCATCACGGTGTGGGTGAACGGAGGCCATGACGCCGAGGTCTTCGACAAGAACGGCGGACTGGTGCCGTGTGGGCACCAGCGGCGGACCGAAGACGTGCGCCCTGGACGGCGGTGACGGCCTGAGCCACCTGCTCCCCGCCGCCGCTTCTTTGCGACAGGAGATCCTGCCGATGTGGCAGTGGACCAACGAATCCGACATCGCCGGCGGCGACCGCACGGGCGAGATCCGCCTCGGCCAGCAGCACCTCCCCCTCGCCCAGGCCGATGCCGGCTGAAAGCCCGTGGCGGTGCAGCAGTGGGTCCGGCATCATCCTCACGTGATCGTGATGCAAGCCGTTCTGGAGATCTCCGCCGCCGCCGACTTCGCACTCTGGCCGGTTGGCGAGCACGGTTCATACGGCTACCTTGTGCTGAACGGGGAGCTCACTCCGGAAGAGGTCGGCACAGCGGTCAGGCAGATAGCAGCCTGCAACGACTTCGAGCCGGAGGAAGAACACGGACCGTGCCCGACCGACCCGCTCGGCACCTTCCTGCACGGGCTGCTCACCATGCCTGACTTGTTCGCCGCCGGCGGCTTCCGGGTGACCGACAGCGCCACCGGCATCGTCTTCGTCGACCCGGGCTGCTGCAACGGCCTGGAGACCTGGCGGGACTGGCTGGAGGTGCTCGACGGCACCGGCTGCTCCTCCTTCGGCCACGATCCGTCGTCGATGGCCGAACGCGTTGGCACCATGGTCCGGCTGACGTTCGACGCTTACGGCACGGACCACAGCCCGGTGATCGAGCTGCCGGTCGACCAGGCACGCAGGCTTGTCGCGGGCGTCCAGCAGGATCTGCAGGCCTTCCTCGCTCGTGCCGGGAACTGGGCTGAGCAACACCTGCCCGCACACGCCGCCGGCGTCACTGCCGCCCTGGCACGGGCACTGGACCTGGCGCCCGCACAATGACCAGCTTCCTGACCCACCGGGCGCACGTGCACGACGCCCGTCTCCCGCTCCGCCGCCGGCACAGCGCGCTGCGGACCTGCATCACCCTTTTCGCTCCGTACGGCTTCCGGGCGACGTACCACCACCTCACGCTCAGCGCTGCGATCCCCCGGCGGCTGGAAGCGGACCCGGCCGCGCTGGTGCGGGCGGTCGAGGAACTGCATGAGGCGCGGGTGCTGTGGCTCGCGCGAGTGCAGGAGTACGCCGCGCAACGCCGGGCGGAGAAGCGGGCGGGGCGGCGGGCTGTAGTGAACCCGCGACCGTGGTGGCTGCGGAGCCGGTGGGAGGGACCGAACCGCGCCTGGTACGAAGACCCGTTTCGCCATCCGCCGCTGCTGCTGCCTGAGTACGTCCGGCGACAGAATGCGATTCTGGACGGCGCCGACCTCCCGGGCTGCCCCGCCTGCGGGGACGAGAGACCGCCGGAGTCGAACTCGACAGGGCACGGCCGGGTGGAGCTGTGCCGTGGGTGCGCGTGGGTGCTGGCGCCATGCCCGTGCGGGCAGCGGCATCGGTTGGTCCCGGAGACCCCGTACAACTGGAACGGGATCTGGCAGCGGGCGCACATGAGCGATGACGGCACGCCGAACCCGCATTGGCCTGCGGGCCGGCCAGTCGGATACGGCGCGGCCAGCGCTCGCAACTCAGGTCCCGCCAGCTGAGCCGGAACCCGTGCGCGGGAACGCCGCAGCCACCACCTGGCACACAAGTTCCGGCCCAGCAACGTTCCGGAATCTAGGAACCTGCGCGCGCTTCCGGCCCGACCACTGCAGAGGGCTGAGCGACACCCACAGGCACGCCGCCGGCGACGCCGCGCTTGCCGCGACCAACGAGCCAACCCTCGCCCACTGGGGCCGGACACCACGGAGTCGTCGGCCGCCTGGGCACAGACGAGCTCGCCGTCCCTGCGCGCCGGGTCCGCTCGCTCCACCCTGCCGCCGCTGCCCCTGCAGGAACCCGAACCCGGCAACATCACCGGCACCCTGTCCGCCCCTGCCTTCGCCGAAGCCGTCGCCCAGGACGCCTTCGCCGTCAGCCGCTAGAAGGCGCTGCCGGCCCAGACCGGCGTCAGGCTCCGCCACGACCACGAGGCCGACAACCTGTCTGCCCCCGACCTTCTACCGCTACGCCGTCCGCACCCTGCCGCGAAAGGACACTCACCTCCTCGACTCCGGCAAGGCCGCCGTCCTAGGAGACAAGGGTCCAGGGCTCGTCGAGGACTGTGAGGGACGGGGGGTGTATCAGCGCTCCGGGGAGGCGGGGGTGAGGGCTGAGGATGCCCTTCGCCGTCAGCCGGGCCAGCGCCGGCTCCGGGGCGTGCGTGATCCGGTCGCGCAGCCAGCCGGCGGAGACGGCGGGCGTCGAGCGCAGATGGGTGAGGACGGCCGCAGTAACCGGGTCGTCGGGGAGAAGTGCGGCCGCCTCGGTGAGGAGGGTGCTGTAGCGGGTGATGGTGGCGGTGCGATGCCGGGCGGTCTCGGTGACCGCACGAGCGAAGAGGGAGCCCCACTGCGCCCACCATCCTTCGGCAGCCGCGGCGAGGGCCTCGTCGTGTGCACGGCGGTGGGTGTGGACCCAGCCGTCCAGGTCCAGCAGCAGCCCGGGCAGCAGTCGGGCCGCCAGCAAGTCGCACTGGGCGAGAAGGCGCGCGGTCCGGCCGTTGCCGTCGGCGAAGGGGTGGACGGTCAACAGCCGTGCCATGGACAGGGCGGCCGCGTCCAGGCTGGGGGCCGTGGTGTGTACGTTCCAGCGGTACCAGCGTTCTACGTGGTCTCGGAGTTCCCTGCCGGGTGCGACCGCGAGTGCGAAGACCTGGCCGTCGGCCCACGTGATCCTGGCCGTGGAGCGGCGCAGGCCGCCGGGGCCCGGGATGCTGGGGTCGCCGGCGACGATCAGGGTATGGAGTTCGCTCAGGGCGGCCGGGGTGAAGCAGGGCCTGCAGTCGGGCCGTTCCGCGATCTCGGCGCGGGTGGAGGCGGCGGCCAGCAGGCCGGCCTCGGCCCGTCGTTCGGCCGCCGCGGCGATGCGGCCGGTGACGAGAGGCTCGGGAGTGCGGGCCAGATGCCGGCTGTGCACGGCCGTGCGGAACCGGGGCCGGTGGAAGAGGTCCGGGTTGTCCAGGTGACGGCCGGTGGTGTCGGAGAGCTCGGCCAGCGCGGCGATCGCCTCCCGCCGTTCCGCCGGGGAGATCGCCTCCGCGTCCAGCGGTGGTACGACGGGGGCGATCCGTCGTACCGCCGTGCCCGAGGGGCGTGGGGCCTTCAGCACCACCGGCTGGTCACCTTCCCGGTGGGCCGCACCACGTCCACGTACTCGGTGGTGGTGTATCCCAGCCAGTTCGAGGAGGTGACGGAGTACCTGAAGGTCTGGTATTCGACGAACAAGGCCCAGGACTGGCCCGGTTGCAGCGTGACATCGACCGAGTACGACTGCTCGATCTGGGTGTTGAGCTGCGCACCGAGCGCGGAGGACAGCACCGTGGCCGCGTTGGCCGTGATGTTGGCGCTGACCTGGTAGGAAACCTGGTACTTGACGGTCCTGTTGACCCGTATGGGCATGGAGTTGGCGTTGCGGTGGCAGTCGGTCGGCACCTCGGTCTTGGCTCCGGCCTGGATCGGGCCCGCGCCATTGGCCGGCGCGCCGCTGTCCCAGCCCCAGGACATGGGCGGAAGCGCCGGGTCCATCGGGGTGGGCGGTCGGGTGGCGGTGCCGTCGACGACGACCTGGGGCAGTGTGCCGTTGACCGGCTGGCCGACGACGCCGTTGAACATGTCGATCTCGCCCCACGAGCCGCCGGTGCCGCCGCCGTCCCCTCCGCCGCCCCAGCCTCCGTCACCGGGGTCACCGCCGGGGAAGCCGCCCGGGTTGTCGTCCGGCCAGGGGTTCTCCTCGTCCTCGTGGTCACAGCTGGTCTGGTTGTCCTCGCAGGCGTATGCGGTGTACGAGGCGGTCACCGCCGGTACGGCGGTGAGCACGGTCGCGCCGAGGGTGGCGGCGACCATCATCCGTCGAAGTCTCACGGTTCCTCCGGTCTGCAGCGGATCGGATGGGGCGGACCACAGCCTCGCCGCCCGGCAGACCCGGTCACCTCCGTAGAAGTACGCAAGTCACTACCCAAACAGTGAGTGGTGATGGGTGGTGACAACCGGTCGGTCCATAACCTGGCGCCCCCGGCCACCGCACAAGCTGTTGCCCGGCCCAGGTTGAGGGAGCTTCCTCGGGCGTCTGGGACGGACCCGGCAGAGCCCGTAGACGTGGTCCGCGTTCTGTGTCTGGAGCATCCTGCGCCGCAACTCCGCGACGTCGGGTAGATGGTGCTCGGTTGTTGACGAAGGCTGGTCCGGCCCGGAACGCGGACGTGTGCGCCGGAAGCCGGGGCCGGATACCGTGACCATCCAGCGCGATGGCTCGACCAGAAGTTGGTGAGCTGAGAGGGGGCAAAGTGGCTGCCGTGAATCGTTTAGTCACATATGTCGATCTGGATGAGGCTGTCATCGGCGCTCAGCACACGTCGGTGACCGCGCGGCTTGCGGCTGTACTCGTAGATGACCGCCGCGTGGTGCTGCTGAACGACCGGGGGTGGAGCTGGACCTCATCGGCTCCCACAGCCACCCGGCCACAGATCTCGGCCGAGGACGTCGAGAAGGAGGCCCGGATGGTGGTTGGGCCGGACGAGCCGACCGGTAGCGAAACCCACGAGCAGATGGCCGCCGGCCACTGGAGCTTCCTGGCCCGCATCCTGGCCCGTCAGGGCGTGGATGCGGAAGCGCAGGAGCTGGCGGGGCTACCGCATGATGTTGTGCTGAGCGAAGACCTGAGAGCACGGATTCGGGGTCAGTAAGTATCGGCACTTCACTTCCGCGCCTGACAGCGACCATGAGTCATAGCCTCATGTAGACGGGTGATGGGTCGCGGCAGCAGTGCAGCAGAGCGAGCGGCTGGGACTTCCCAGCCGAACGTTTCGCGGGCGTCCGCTAAGTTCGGAAGCGACAGCGTTCAGGGGTTCTCCGCTGAACCGACAGGCCAGCACCCTTCGAGGGCACCACCCCAGCAGACCGTCTGTGTTCGTGAAAGCCCACCATGGCAGCCGGGCGAACCCCAAGGCCCCCGCAGAAAGCACCCCTACGAGAACGACCCCCGCCTCGAAACCGCCCGCGAAGCACTGACCACAGCCGACAGCACACCCAAAGGCCGGATCGCCGCCAACCTCGCCGAACAGCACGGAGGCACACCCCGCACCTGGGAACGCATCCTCTCACCACAGCAGCAACACTCCAGCACACCAGCGACGACGATCCGAGCTGACTGAAGTGTTCTGAAGCTTGGTGATCAACCAGCTTGGAGGGTGGGCAGCACGCCTAAGCGCCGGGTCGTTATCGTGACTTGATGGGAACACCAGATTTCATCCTCGCGCTGCGCAGGAAAGTTGGAAACGATCCGCTGTGGCTCTCAAGCGTCACCGCGGTCGTCGTCAGGGATGAACAGGTCCTTTTGGCGAAGCGCGCAGATAACGGCGAATGGACGCCAGTGACTGGAATCATCGATCCGGGGGAAGAACCGGCGGATGCCGCAGCCCGGGAGATCCTTGAGGAGACCGGCATCCTGGCAGTTCCGCAGCGGCTGGTGATGGTTCACGTCACGGACCTTGTCACCTATGACAACGGGGACCAGACGCAGTATCTCGACCTGGTGTTCCGCTGTGGCTGGCAGTCCGGGGTTCCGCATCCCGCCGACGGCGAGAACACAGCTGTCGATTGGTTCCCGCTGAACGCCCTGCCTCCGATGTCAGACGACATCCGCAAGCGAATCGCAGCCGCCCTGTCCAGCGAGCAGGCAGCCCAGTACGTCTTCTCTCCGCCGTCACCCGGCGGCACCTGAGAACCCCAGCTCCACCGGTGGCAGACGTCGTGAGAGCCCGCCGGAGACGGCGGGCTCTCCGCGTCTCCAGCACCTCGCCCCGGGACTCGACAGCCGACACGGGCACGGAACGCCGTCGGCAAGGAACTTGGTGGCGTCGTGGGTGACGCCCCCCCGGGCCGCGGCGGTCAGGCGAAGTGGTGGGCTGCGGCAGCCACGAAGGCTTTGGTGGCCGTCGGCGTCCTGCCGGAGTGCGGCGAGGGTGTCGGCGTCCGGAGCGCCGCGCAGGGCGTAGGAGGCCTGCGCGGCCGCGTCGGCGGCCGGGGCGAGGACGGGGACGAGGATCGCGACCAGGACGCGGGGGGTCTCGATCGCGGAGCGGGTGGCGTGCAGCTCGGCACGGGCCGCCTCGACGCGTGCCTCGTCTGCGCCGGCCAGGCGCAGCTCCTCGCGAACGAACCGGGCCCGACGGTGGGTGGCCAGCGCGGAGGCGAGCGCGGTCACCGCCTCCAGGGCCTGGTCCCGGCGCCGGTCGACGCGCTCGGCCCCCCGTGCTGGAGGCCGAGGGATCAGCTGGTGCCCCGGACGTCGGGGGAGCCGGCCGGGGCATCTGGGGGCAGGTCTCAGGCGACAATGCTGTGGCTGCTGCCCTTGTACTTGTACAGGTCCGTCATCCGGCGGGTAAACGGAGAGTTGACGACGCCCGTGGAGCGGTAGACGTACGCGCCGTAGGGGTTGCCGGGCCCGTATGCGATCAGGTCGGGGCGTCCGTCGTTGTCGAGGTCGCCTCCACCGACGAGCTGCCGGAAGCCGCCCCAGCCGCCCCCGATCTGCACGTGTCCGGAGAAGCCGCCGTCGCCGCGGCCCTGGTAGAGCCACAGGATGCCCGAGGCGTCGCGGGCGACGAGGTCGCCGTGCTTGGAGCCGGCGATGTTGCCGACGGCTTCGATTTACTTGTACACCCCCCAGCCCTAGCCGATCCGGGTGGTCTTGGCGATGCGGAACTCGTTGCAGTACGGGCGGTCCTGCATGTCGGTGCGCCACAGCACACCTGCGCTGTCGCGGGACAGGACGTCGGGTGGAACCGTTGTCGTTGAAATCGTGCGGGTTGAACGCGCGGACGATGCTCATCGGCGAGCTCTTCGAGGCAAAGGCGCCGACGCCGTCGTCCGGCGTCGCCTTCACCGCGATGGTGTAGGCGCCGTTCGGCGCGTCCACCTCCACCAGCTCGTCGGGGGTCTCTTCGTCGAACCTCGGTTTCCAGGTGAGGGAGAACACTGTGCCAGAGCTCGCGGCGGCCAGTCGCTGAGTGGCCTTCTTGCCGGTGGCGACGTGGGTGATCGTGACCTCCAGGTCCGCGGTGGCGCGCGACAGCGTCCACTCCATCGTCACCCGGCCGTTGGTCTTGTCGAGTTCCGCGACGGCGGGGACCTCGACCTGGTCTTTCGTGAGCGGGACCGCCGCGGTGGCCGCGAGCGCGCGGGAGGAGCGGTGGCCAGAGTGCCGGCGCCGAGAGCCGTGACGGAGGCGACGGCCGCGGCGGCCAGGGCGAGACGCCGGCCGGTGGCGCGGTGCTGCAGGGTGGAACCCCACGAGGAAGAGCGGACACGGGTGTGCCGCGGCAGGCCAGACTCACGACCTAGCCGAATGGTTGTACGAGATTTTCGGCTCGTCGCGCCGCTGCCCACGAGGGCGTGCGGCGGGCCCGGGTGGCGGCGTGCGCGGGGGCGGCCCTGCAGCACCAGCTCCTCGCCCGCTGCTAGCCGCTCGACGGCGGCCAGGGCGGCCCGGCTATTCCGGCCCAGTGCAAGGCCCGCCGCGAGTACGAGAACCGCGTCAGCACCCTCACCTCCCGAACCATGATCGTTCTCACCGATCACCGCTGTACCGATGTTCCCCGAGGCCGGTGGCAGGCCCCGGACCGATGTCCCGGGGCCCTGTTCCGTCAGGCCTCGCAGGCAGGCTCACAATGCCCGTTCCACTCGTGGAGGGTCAGCGGTTCAAGCCGCGCTTCCGCTGGGGTTGGGGACTGCTCGTCCGCGGCGCGTCCTCGCCCTGGACTCGTTGCACCGCGACCACAGGCACTTCCACCCGGAACCGGCCGCGCGCTGTCTCTCGGCCGGTTCCTCGAAGTCGCGGGGGTTGCGTATCGCGGACTCCAGGACGATGTCGAAGCTCTGCTCGATGGCGTAAGCCTCGGCCTTCTCCAACCACTTGTGGCCGTCGATCTGGTGTAGGAGCCGACGGTGGTGTCGTCCGCCGCCATGAGCTTGCCGAACTTCGGGTGGTACGGCTTGCAGGTGTCGGGGTTGATGTTGACCGGCTCGCCGCGGGCCGTCAGCGCCGCGGTGGCCAGCGAGGTGACCGCCGTCTTGCCCGCGCCGGTCTGCCCCGAGACGATGACCGCGATCGGCTGCTCCTGCGCTGTGCCGGCCAGTGTCCGCGGCACGATCCGCTCGCGGAAGATCCGCTCGTTCTCCGTCTCCGGCAGGGCCTCCGGGTCCGGTCGACCTCGGTCATGCCTCGGCCCGCAGTCGGTTCAGGGTTGCCGTGCATTCGGCAGTGAGCGTGTCGACGCCGGCGCGGTCCGCCGGGGTCAGCCCCTTCCTCATCGCCGCCCAGTCGCCCTGCTCGTCGAGAAGGGTCCGGGCACGCTCGGTGTCACCGGCTGCCTCGGCCTGAGCGATCAGGCCGGAGTAGGCGCCGACGACGTGGTTGATGCCTTCCAGAGCCACTTCGTAAGCGGTGCCGTCCTCCGCCGACCAGTTGGCCGCCCCCATGTTCCCCAGCACGGTGTTCTGCTCCATCGCGATGCTCCCCTGTCCCTGTCGGTCACGCACGATGCCGCGACAGCGGGGCCGCCGCGGGACGTGTACGCACGACTCTGCCAGAACCCGCCGACCGTGACCTCCACCGCCTCACGCAGGAGTCGGCCAGCATTCCCAGAAGCATGGGTCTGAGCGCGGTGCTGCTGTGCGTCGTGCCAGCGTCGGGCCGCTTCGACCGCTTGAACCAAAGCCAAGAGGAAGCCGAGCGCTGCGGCCGCATCCTGGCGTCCACGGGCCGCGGCACACTGGTCGAGGAGCTGGTTCGACTCGCAGTAGAGCCTGCGTGCCTGGCTCTCCAGTGCTCGATCTCCAGGCATCCGGGATGCCCGCTCGAACTCGAACGCCGCATCCTTGATCTGGCTGCGAACGATCCGAGGGGAAACGACGGCGTCGACCACGATGAGGTCCCCCAGGGCAGCCACCGAGTAATTGTCAAGACCTGTGGATCAGTGCGGCACCGAAGAAGTGGGCCTTACCGAGTGACGAAACGCAGGCAGGGGCCGGTCGGGCACCGTCAGGATGTGCCTACGTTCGTGTCCTACCGACCTTCGTGGAAAGGCATGCTGGCCCACCTGCGCGGGAACTCCATGCGTCAAAAGTCACGTTCCTCCAGGTCAACGGACTCCGTCGGTTGCTCGAAACCCTGCGCCTCGTGGCCACCGGGCGTCACGGCATGTCTGCACCGTGATGCCCCGGCTGCACACTGCGGACGGGCTACGTCATCAACTCGATGTGCGGATGCTCGGGCTCGGCTGGGCAGACGAACAGGTGCTGCCGGTAGCCACTGAGCCTTTTCCAACCTCAGTTTGAGCTTGTCAGATGAAGCGTGAGGACGGCTTGGACGAGGCGGGTGATGCGCGTGGTCGAGCAGCGGAGCTTGCGCAGGAGTCTCCAGGACTTGAGGGTGGCGACGGCGGGTTCGACCAAGGCCCGGATCTTCGCGTGCGACCGGTTCGCAGCCTTCTGGCCTGCTGAGAGGTTCTCCCACCGCCCCCAGCACGGGATGCGGACCGTTCCGCCGGCACCTCGGTAGCCCTTGTCGGCCCAGTACCGCATGCCGGCTTCGGCGAGCGCGTCGAGGATGCCGTGTTCGCGGGCCGCGCGGAGGTCGTGGACGGCTCCGGGCAGGGCCGGTGAGGCCCATAGCAGCCGGCCGAAGGGATCGGCGATGACCTGCACGTTCACCCCGTGCTTCTTGTGTTTCCCGGAGTAGAACGGCCGGTCCGCAGCAATGCGGTCGATGGGCAGGAGTGTGCCGTCCAGGATCAGATACGCCTTCACCGAAGCGGTCCGCACCGCCTCGGCCAGGCTCGGGGCGAGAGCGGCCAGGAGCTCGACCGCTTCGGAGACATAGCGGAAGGCCGTCGTGATGCCGACACCGAATCCGGCCGCGAGCTGGGCGTACGTGTGTCCCACCCGCAGATGGGCGAGGGTGAGCAGGGCCTGGCGGCCGGCGCTCAGGCGCCGCCACCGGGAGCCGATCGTGCGGCGGTGGCGCCGCAACTGCTGAGTGAGGAAGCGGAGGGCGGAACTGGACACGTCGACGCCCGATGGGTAGACAAGCACGTAAAGCCTTTGGTGGAGCCGGTTCTCTTGGTTGGAAAACCCATCTAGCAGGGGTTTTGCCCTGCTGTCAGCCCAACGGGGTACTGCTGATACAGGTCGAGAAGGCTCAATGTCATTGCTGTGCTGTTCACTTGGCCACATGGACGCCCCAGCTCTGCGCACCCGTCTGAACGACGCCTGGCGCGCGCCCGAATTGCGCTGCCCACTGCCCGCTCATGGGGCAGGGCATGTCTGTGTGCCCAGCGACGCGGAGGATCTGGCCGAGCTGGAGCGCGTCGCTGCGGACGTGATCGACGGGGCGGGTCTGCCCGTACGCGCGTGGGTCGTCGGGGGTAGGGCGGCAGGGGTGCCCGACGGTCCGCCGGTGGGCGGGCAGGGCGGACTCCCCATAGGCGGGGAGGGTGGGCTGCTGGAGCTGCGCGGGTGGGTGCTGGCCGAGCACTGGTTCGGATACGGCGTGACGGCCACCGCCGATGGCCCGCGCCGCATCGTGGTCCTCGCCCGGCGCGCGTTCACCCCTCCGTCCGGGGTCGGGTGGGTGGCGTTGCTGCGGGAGACCACCGGGTGGACGGAGCCCGATCGGCGCGGTGTCGACTGGGCCACGGCGGAGGCCGCGCTGGGCACCGCGCTGCCCGGTGACTACAAGGACATCGTCGACGCCTTCGGCCGGGGCAGCTTCGACGAGTACCTGGACCTGCTGGTGCCGGGTGCGCTGGGCACGGATCTGGTCTCCTGGGGCCAGAACATGGCGCGGTACGCCGACCTGTACCGACCGTACCCGGTCCACCCCGCGCCCGGCGGCGTGCTCACATGGGGGATCTCCGAGCAGGAGCTGACCTTCCACTGGCTGACCGGACCGGCCGATCCCGACGACTGGCCGGTTCTCGTGCAGTACGTGGGCGGTGAGTGGCAGCGCTTCGACTGCGGCACCGGTGAATTCGTGCTGCGCCTGCTCACCGACCGCACCCCGCCGTTCGGCTTCCCGCCCTCCGCCGGACCGTTCCCCCACTGGTTTGCCTCGTGGGAGCTGCCGGAGCGCTGAACCCTTTCTAACCCGGCTCTCAGCGCCGCTGACCATGCTCGGCGAACTGTCTGGGCCCCGAGGACCGGCTGCGGATCTGCTCGTCATGGCCTTGCTACACATCGGTGCGTTCAGTCGTCAGCAGGCCGATGAACAGCACAGACATGAGGTTGGAAAAGGCTCACTACCTATCTGGACGCCGGTCGCGTTGTAGCCGCGGTGGCCAGGGTACGGTCCAGCGCCTGGGTGGGGGTGCGGTGACCAGCTGTTCGCAACGTCGTCCCCTTCCTCGAACGTGGCGACGGTCATCAGAATCTCCATGCCGGTGCCGCACTCGGAGCAGTGCTGCGGGCTGGGGTCGGTAGAGCTCCAGCCGGCCCAGCCGCCCACCTTCCAGCCGGGCGCGTTGGACAGCACAAGGTCGTAGTACGTATCCGGGGTCAGGTCTTCCTCTGCTGCCTGCGGCACACTCCACTGCTCGATCTGCTTCCGCAGTTCTTCGCTCAGCTCCAGATGGTCGGGGTACTCGGTGATCTGCTCCGGTTCGAGTACGCACGGATCCGGTAGATAGCCGTCGAACTGCACTGCGGGCGGCTCGGGGGGCGCGTCGAGGACGTCGGTGACGGCGGCTGCCGAACGCCAGAAGAGCAGGGTCCTGGGCATGATCGGATGATCGAAAGGGCACCACAGAACCTGCAGCAGGTCCTTGCCCTCCGGCGGGCTCAGATCGGGCACATCCCGTACATACAGCTGCGCGACGGGCAGCATCGCTATGGGGCCCTCGTACGGCTGGATCGCCACCTTTACCGGATACGTTTGAGGGGGCCGGATCCGCGCCAGAGTCTCCCGCTCCTCCGAAGTCATTTCCCGGCCGTGGGAGGCGGCGAAGGTCCGTCGTTCCAGCCTCAGATCCGCCGGGGACAGAGCTGGGTTGACGCCATCCACCACATGCGGTTCCTCGCAGTGCGGCCACGGCTCCTCGGTGGGCCACAGCAGCGGCCCGCCGATCGAGCTGTCGTGCCACGTCGGCGCCCCGGGGCGGGGGTGCAGGCGGGTCGCCGTGCGGACCAGCGGGGCCAGTTGGGGAAAGACCGCGACAACGACCTGTGCGGGAACGGTGGCCTGTTCCCGCAGGTCACTTCACCTGTGAACGCTCCGAACCTGACTACCGTCCACTGGGGTTTCGCGTACGTCCCCCGGGGCGGGAGCCTGGCGGCGGGCATCGAGGCCGCGCGCACGGCGGGCGCGCGCCCCGCGGACGCGACTCACGGCACGGGCAAGGTGGTCGTCAAGACGGCCGCGCACGCTGCGCTCAACACCGTCGGCTACGAGCTGCCGGACCTCTCCCCGGGCAGAACGGTTCACCATCGGCTGCGGATTCACTCCAACGATGCCGGACGATTGCGTCTGGGATTCAGGTCGGCCGAAGGGCAGGAGTCAGGTCCCCTTGCGATCGGCGGTCCCGCGAACTTCGCCACCAGCTCAGGTCTGTCGTGCAGGCTGGACCACAACGACGTGGCCAAGAGCCTGCTGGGGACGTTCGTGTGGTGCGACGCGGAGGCGGGCGACCACACGATCGACTACGACGTGACAGCCCACGCGGACCTGCGAGCCCGGAAGGTCGATGTGTGGACCGCGTACGGCATCTACGACTGGGGCGGCTTGGAGTACGACGTGACCCGGACGGGGACGTTCGCGACCCTGGGACCCGCGGTGCGGCCCAGGCATTTCCTCCTCGCGCGTAACTCCTCCGGCAGCCTGTTCCGCTACTCCGGCACGGGCGTGGCCACCACCCCCTTCGTCTCGCGGGCCGAGACGGGCAACGGCTGGCAGGGCTACACCGCGATCACCGCCCTCTCCCCGCTCAAGAACGACCCCGTCTACCGTGACGTGAAGCCGTCCGCGGTCACGCGGGGCCGTGGCGACACCGTCGCCCGCGACTCGTCGGGAACCCTCTGGTACTACGACCGCCAGTTCGTATCCGACCAGTTCAACTACCCCTTCGCGTCTCGCGTCCGCGTCGGCACGGGCTGGAACGTCTACGACCGCATCGACGGTGCCGGTGACATCGACCAGGACGGGTACGTCGACCTCCTCGCCCGTGACAAGGCTGGTGTCCTGTGGCTGTACAAGGGCACGGGCCGGCTCGTCGACGGCAACCGGTTCCAGACCCGGGTGAGGATCGGGGCGGGCTGGGGCGCGTACGACCGCCTCGCCGGCGGCGCCGACCTGACCGGCGACGGCCGGGCCGACCTCCTCGCCCGCGACAAGGCCGGGGTTCTGTGGCTGTACAAGGGCACCGGCGGCGGCACGACCCCGTACACCACCCGCATCCGGATCGGCGCGGGATGGAACGGCTACGACCAGCTCGTCGTCGTCGGCGACCTCACCGACGACAGCCGCGCCGACGCGGTCGCCCGCGACCGGGCGGGCGTCCTGTGGCTGTACAACGGCACCGGCAAGACGACCGGTCCGTTCACCGGCCGGACCCGGATCGGTGCCGGCTGGGGCGCGTACGACCGCCTGTTCTGACCCCGCTCCAGCAACCACCAGGTAGTCATCGCTGCTGATAGCCGCCTGGTCGATTCCCCGGCCCGGGACGACAGGAAAGCCAGGAAACCTGAGGAACACCCCGGGATGGCAGGGCTCGATCGTGCGTGCGGAGCTGGCTGGGGTCGGCACGATGCCCCCGCGGGAGCGTGGGTGCCGGTTGAGCCACCAGGAGGCCGTCAGCATCTGGTGCATGTCCGCGGACCCGAACCGGCTCCAGTCCTGCGCAAGGTGGTCGAGTGTGCCGGCCACTGCCATGAGGTCGAACAGCCCGGCCGTGACCAGGGGACTGACAGTGAGGAGGTCGTCGCCCAGTCGTGCGTGGTTCCGCTGAAAGGCCATGACCCGCTGAGCGGTGAAAAAGCCCTTCGAGCGGCGTCCCGGCAACCAGGCGGGCAGCTTGGGCAAGGCCGCCGAGAGCGGCGGCTTGAAGGTGTACAGGCCGCGGCGCGCCGCAGGGGGCACGGCGAACTCGTCGCGGACCACGAAGTTGTCGAGTTATGGGTAGACGGGCGGCCGAGTGCGGCGGTCTGCCGAAGCCCCTTCCAGAACGGGCCGGGCGCTGCGTTCCGCGTGCTCGTGCGTAGCCGATGACCTGGCGGTGCGCGGCGCGGCGTTCACCCTCCTGAAGGTGCCGGAGCCACACCGAGGAGGTCGCGTCCAGGATGATGTCGCCGCCGTGGCCGGTCAGGTGGAGCGGCAGGCCGGCCACCGGGGCGAGGTAGACGCGGTCCATCTCGAACAGGGCTGCGCCCATGGCCGGTTCCAGGCCGGCGGGGAAGGAGAACGGCAAGTCCTGGGGGCGTCCTCGGCGCTGGTGTAGCCGTCGGTGTAGGTACTGCGTGCGCCAGGCCGACCCGGGAGGCGAGAACGACGGCCGCGGAAGAGTCGAGACCACCCGCAAGTCGGCGCCCACTGTCGTACCGGCGGCGCTGACCCGGTACTGAACGGGCTCGGTGAGAGTGGACCCGAACCGGCTTGCTCCGGACGGGAGGTCTTCGACCGGCCGGATCGCGGTAACGTCGACGAGCTGCGATGCATGCCCAGCTCGGAGCAGCAGGCCGTAGCCGCCCGGCACGACGCTGGTCCCCTCGTACGGGCTGCGGCCGATCCACCGCGTCGTCTCCCTCAGCGATGCGCGCGGCCGCCAGCCTCAGGTCGGCCCCGAGCGGCTTCCCGAGGCGGCGAAGGTCAGTCGCCCATGTTCCGTCGGCGGGGTAGTAGACCGGCCGGAGCCCGGCCAGGTCCCGGCAGACGAACCGCTCCCGCTCATTCCCGGCGAGCACCCAGTACGAGCCCGGCCAGCCCGTCAGCCTCCCACCGCCCCGCCCGTACGGCCGCGAGCGCGCCGTACAGCTCCTTCTCCCTCACCGGGCAGTCGCCGGCGACCACCACGGCGGCGCTGCCGTCGACCGCGTTGCGCACGCGGCTTCCAGCAGTGGTGCGCGCGCCGTCAACTCCGATGTCCGCTGTCGCCCGGTCTACCGGTCCGCCGGTCCGCCGGCAAGCCATTGCTCTGCTCGTCTCCGGAAGCGGGCCCGGGGGCCGCCGCAGTGCGACGAGCCCCGGGTTCGTGTCGTGCGAAGTGCCAACCTCGTCAGGGGGTGCGCCTCGGCTGCGCACACTGGTCAAGGAGTGCCGCACCGGTGCGATGCAAGCCGACGGTCTCGGGATTGGAGTCGCCCGGGTGCGGTGCCAGACAGCATGGTGTCCACCTCACCACTCGACCTCATGGACGAGCGCGGCCTGGTCGTCGAAGGCCAGGCCGCGGATCTTCACGGCAAGGTCGTGGTGCAGGCTCTCCGGTTCGATCGGCTCGTGCAGCCGGCCGGCGAGAAGGGCGCGGCCGAGCGCGGCCACTGAGTACTCCTTCTTGCCCGGCTGGCCCTGCTGCGGGACCTCGCGGGCGGCGCGCAGCCCGTCGCCCTCCCTGCGTCCCAGGACGCGGGGAGATCTCCTGGTAGATGGCGATCCAGAAGTAGCCGATAGACTGGTCAGAGCGCCGGGCCGGCTCATAGCTGGAGCCCGGCTTCTCCAGCAGGGAGACGAGGATCGCGTGGTCGAGCGCCATACCCCGATCCTTCTCTGCAACGAGTTGCAGAGAAGGATCGGGAGCGATCAGGTGAGACGCGGCTCACCCGCTCCGCCCGGTCACCGTGGCGGCAGCAGGCTCTGGCGTCCGGTGTGCGCCGACGGGTCCCGCGCCTCCTCTAGGAGGATCCGGACCCGTGTCAGGCTTTCGGCCAGCTCGGGCGAGACGTCCGAAAGCAGCTTCAGGTCGGTGCGGCCGTCCAGCTTCTGGGACCAGAGGACGCCGCGTCCCAGCTCCAGCAGTTCCAGGGCCTGCTCCGGGTCCCCCTGCTCGAGCTGGTCGGCGGCCGCGCCCGTGGCCAGACCGGAGCCGACCGCCTTCAGCTGGCTCTCCTGGCTGATGCGGTCCAGCCCGCGCCAGGCCGCGAGCGGCAGCAGCCGCACGGCCAGCGAACTCGCCTCCGCGACCTCGCCCGAACGGGGATCGAGCTGGATGGCCTGCGCGCACCAATAGCACGCCGCGTTCAGTCTGCTGAAGGCGGGGGCCGTTTCCCGGCTCGCGGCGAGCCGCCATGTGTCGGTGGACCTGCGCCAGAGCGAGGCTGCATCGCACTCCGCATCCGCCGTACCGGGCGCCGGCGGGTTGTCACTGATGTGGACGGCCCATTGACGGAGCGTCGACGCCAGCCAGATCAGTGCCCGGTGAGTGCCGGTTTCCCCCTGTACGGCGGCCTCCAGGATGTGTACGGCTTCCTCGAGGCCGTCGGTGGAGCCCTCGACCCCCGCCCGCCCGGTCAGGATCTGCACCTGCGGGAGCCAGTGCGGATCGTGCGGTGCGCGCCGCCGAAGCACGGAGGCCGCCTCGGTGAAGTCCTCGACCTGGTTCAGGGCGAGGCCCTGCGTGGTCAGGGCATGGACCCGGTTCAGGGCGAGCATGGGGCCCTCGTCGTCGCGGCGGGGCAGTAGCCTGTCGGCTTCCTTGAGCAACCCCACGGCCCGCACGATGTCCTCGGCCGCGCCGAAGAGTTCGTAGCGCTCGACCAGGAGGCTGGCGTACTGGCTCAGCGCGATCCCGCGTCCGTGACCGTAGCTCCCCTGCCCACTGGAGACCACCCAACCCCACGTACGGGTGTATGCCTCCGCTTCCTCGCTCACCCGCACGGCTGCATCGAAGTCGTCCAGAATGCGCAGGTACGTGAAGCGCGTGTGGAGCGCTTCCCCGAAACTCATCAGGGTGGAAACCTTCGCTCCCCTGTTCAGCGGCGGCCAGGGCCGGGCCCCCTCAGTGGTCCACAATTCCCGCCACGAACGCCACAGCCTTCGGCGCCACGGCATCCTGGGGGCCGCGTCTGCGGCCCTGCACAGGTCCCACGCCTGCCGGTAGGCGGTGATCGCATCGTCCACGTCCTGCTCGTCGCCGCGCTGCTCGAAGCGCGCCACGAGCGCCTCACCGAGCAGGCTGCGGTCCCAGGACTCTGCTTCCCAGGTGGTGGACGGTTCGCCGAGCGCGGCCCGGGCGAGGTCGATGGCCCGGTCCAGCACCGCGGGATCGTTGAGCACCTTGGCACACTCGATGAGGGCGATGACCCGCGTTCGCCCCATCACGTCACGCCCCCAACGCGGCAGGCGGCTGTCCCGCTCGGCAACGCCGTTCATCTCGCGGATCAGCTCCGGCAGTGCCTTCGCGTCGCGTCGAGCCGTAGCCCGGAACAGACGCACCATCAGGGGCCGCCACCTGAAATGGAACACGACCGCGTAGCGGAGATCGCTTACGAACACGCTTCCACCGTCCGGAGCTGGGTCAGGGCCGCCGTAGCCACCTCGACGGTCGTACCACCGGTCTTCAGCAGGATCTTCCCCTCGCCCACGCGGGTGACGGTGCCGCACAGCCGACCCGTGGCGGGCGTGGTGAGCTCCACCGCGGGAGGTTTGGCGCTCGGCCCGTACCAGGTAGCGGCGAGGGCGCCCACGAGGAACAGCGTGCAGGTCAGGGTCGCCGCGACGCCGAGCCTCAGGGCGCGCAGGGCGGCCCCGACCTCTAGGTGCTCCACCGCCGCACGGGTGGCCCGGGGTCCCAGCGGTTCCGACTTCAGCGGTCCGTGGGCCGCGCGGTTCAGCAGGTACGCGCCCCAGGCCCCGCACAGAAGGGCCACGAGCAGCAGGCACCCCACCGCGACGGCCCAGGTCTTGTCGAGCTGTCCCACGTCGGAACGGCCCTTGATCAGGCCGAAGCCGACGAGCCCGGCCATGAGGGCGCCGGCCGCGTTGCGCCAGCCCAGGGCGGCCGCCCGCAGTCTGGGCAGTGCCTCCCTGGCCTGTCGGTTGCGCTCTTGGGCGGCCAGGAGATCCAGGGCGCGGGCCGGCGGGCCGGCGCCGATCCGCGGGGGAACCCGGGGAGTGGTCATGACAGTGTCAGGGTCCAGAAGGCCCCGCAGCCCGTACGGTCCTCGGGACGGCCGTCGTGCGCGCCCAGGCAGTCGCAGCTGATCGGGAACGGCGGGGCCGCGGAGGTGGAGGCGGGCGCCTGGGCCGGGCCAGGCGCGGGCTGTGCTGCGGCGTGGCGGACGTTCTGCAGGGCGCGGTAGTCCGGTTCGAACAGCGGGACCGACAATGCCGCCCCGCAGCGCGGGCAGAGGCACGTGAGGGTGAAGTCGTTCTCCTTTACGTGCGCGAGGTCGTGGTTGGCTACCACTTCCTGTGCGTAGCGGGCGTCCGTCGTCTCCTCGTACGGAACGGACTGGTGGCCCTGCGGTGTCAACTGCGGTGTCGTCATGCCGCTTCCTCGCTGCCTCGTTGGTGCTCGGTCGGTCCGGTCGGTCGGGTCAGGGGCCGATGTGGACGAAGTGGACCCATCTGGTCAGGGTCGAAGGGTCGCGGTCGCGCATCGCGCGCACCGCACGGTGCAGGCGACGGGCCGCGTCGGCGGGGTCGAAGTCCGCAGGCCCGGCTTGAGGCACCGGCCCGTCCGCAGATGCGGGCTCGCCGTCCGGGGTGGCGCCGCACGCGTAGAAGTCCCGGGTGATGTCCGCGGTGGCCCCGTCGTGGACGGACCAGAGGGTGCCGATCACGTGCCGGAAGCCCGCGACGTGCAGGGCACTGGCCAGAGTGATCGCCTCGTCGATCAGGTCGATGCCCCCGACGGCCGTCTGGCAGGCCGACAGGAACGCGAACTCCCCGCTGTAACTGCGCTGCGCGAGGTCGTGCACGGAGAGGCCGTCCTCCCGCAGGGAGATCGTGCCCATCCCAGGATCGTTCATGTCCTGTCCGGCATGGCTGCTGAAGTGCACCCACGGATGACGCTCCAGTTCCGCGAGGACCGCCTCGGAGGTCGCGTCGGGTCCCTCCAGGCGGGTCAGTCGGGGACCGAAGCACCCGGCCAGCGCTTCGCGGTCCGCCGCGATCGACGGCAGGGCCGGCAGGCCGACCGGTTCCGGTGCGACGAACAGCATCCGGCCGGATCCGGCTCCATGTAGCGCCCCGGCCGCGGTTCCGGTCGTGGCAGGCGGGGCGGGCCGGGTGCGTGCCGTGAGCAGGGCGCGGACGGTCGGCGTGTAGGAGGACACGACCCGGTCGAGGACGGTGCTCGGCGGGCCGTCCGTGACCCGGCCGTGGTGCCCGGCGGCATGCAGGGGCAGCAGGTTGAGGAGGCCGGTCGGGCACCACCACAGTCTCGGGAGCGGAGCTCCGGCGGCCGGCGGCCCGGTGTGCCCCAGGGCGTCTAGCACGGGACCGGCGATCTCGTCCCAGAGCCACCCGGTGACGGCGCCCAGCTCGTTCTCCGCCGCCGCCCGCGCGGCCGCCAGCGCCACCCGTGCGGCGGAGATCCGGTAGAACACCTGCGGGGAGCGGCCGCCGAGGCCGAAGTCCCGCTGCGCCTCCTGGAGTTCCCAGCCCGCGGCCTCCATCGTGCGCAGAGCAGCCAGGTACGCGACGGCTCGTTCCTCCACCACGTCGGCGCTCGCCCCCGGCAGCGGCAGGCTCCGTACTCCGGTCTCCGTGACCAGCAGGGCGTCGCAGCGCAGGCCGCTGATGTTCACCACCACCACGGCACCCTCGCGGCCGGCGGCCGTCAGGGAGGCCGCACAAGGGGGTTGCAGGAAGTCGGCCAGTTCGGGGAGGCCCTGGGCCCGGCCCAGTTCGCGGACCTTGCCAACGAGCCCGTCCCACTGCCGGGACAGTGCCACCCGCCGATCCACCGGGTGCGCGTCCTGCCGGTCGTCGCCGTCCTCCACGTGTCCCTCCCCCACCCCAGAGCGAGGGTAGACAATCCGCCCGCCCGTGTCCCCCCCCTTCACAGGAATGGCAGGGGCGGTGAGGCAGGCACTCGGCGCCCCCTTCGGAAGACCCTGTTGGGGGTAGGGGCATGTGGTGGTCCTGCTTCACCTTTCATACGGCAGATCTCATTCCATACGCCGATTCTCTTTGCACATAGGCTCTCGCGATCTGGCTTCGACGGACGGCTGCTCCCCTCGCTGGAGAAGCGCATGACGCAGGACGAGAACCGCCGGATATCCGGCGTCCGGGCAGCGCGCCACGCAGCGTACGCATGTGCCGAAGCCCCCACCGCGCTGCTCATCACCTCCTGCGGCGCGGCCGACGATCCGAAGCGCGCGGCCGCACCGTCCCTGGCGGCATCGGCGCCCGCCTCCGCGCCGGCCTTCCCCAAGGCTTCCGCGGCCCCGATCCCGCCAGGCGAAACCAGCCATCTGTCTCACACCGCTTAGTCGGCGATTCTCGGGAACTTGGGCACCATCGGCTGACGGGCCCTCGCTTTACCCCGCCGCACGTGATGAAGCGTGCCGGGGGGAGTCCTTGCGGTCGCCGGGACCAGGCTTTAGGACGTCCTCAGCCCGGAGCGCGAGCTGATCGGCGGACTGTCTCTACTCACCGACGGTCAGTGGTTCTGCTACTCGGACCTTGCCCACTACGTCCAGCGGTACCACCTTGTACTAGAGCAGCGATTCGTCCAGCACGCCCGAAGCAGGAACTGGAGTTCCCCGCAGCTGACCGACGATGAACTCGTCGAAATCGGAGACGCCCTGTTCGACGAAGACGAGGCTTGTCCTCACCCCTCGGGCGGCCTGACTTGACGGCATAGCAGCGTGAGGTCTGCACGACGAAACCTTCTACGAACCCCAAGCCATCCGAGCGACTTGAGACCGGTTCGCCCTCCGCCCGAACTCATGCTCTGCTACAGCCATGGTGGACAAGAACACCGAGCAGTTGGCACTCATCCGTCGCTGGCTCGCGGGCGAAACCGTCCACAACACCGTCGGCATCAACGCCGTCAGTGGCCCCTTCCAGGGACGGACCAAAGTCGTCGAGCTCGACCAGCAAGGACTGCCGCCCGCCGGCTTCCAAGGTCGGTCCGGCCGAACGCCAGGCCCCTGGAATCCCGCCACCAAGCACATCCACCTCGCATTTCGGGCCCCCGGCACCCCTGCGGGCTGGATCTACGAGTACGCAGGCATCGACACAGCAACGGACGGCTGAACCACTCTCCGCCCCCACCACCGACACCCCAACAGCTTGACCGAAGAGAAGGGGCCGCCGCCCCCGGGCCCGCAATGTGTGGGGGCGACGGGGGCTACCGCCAACACCTCGTCGAACACGCCGCCACCCTAAGGGTCGTCCCGTAACTGCGATCGGGGGTCCGGGCGACGGTCTACGGACCGAGGCACCGCGCCAGCTCGCCGTACTTCATGCCGCCGGAGTAGAGAATCCCGTCGTGATTGCGACCCATTAACTTGATGCCCTGGGTACGCGCTCCACGTGAGTCAACCGGAGGACTTGGATGCCCGACGTGGTGGCGAACTCCAGGAGGTCGCCGGGCTAGAGGCCCTGGGCGAGGGCATCGACTGTCATGGCTGGGATGGTACGGCTTGACCGCGAGATGGATCAGCGAAGCATGCCTCCGAGGTGCCTGAGTAGACCGGTCGCAGTGACATGATCTCGCTGCGGCTGCTGTGATCATCATGGCGGCCGCACTGACTCCGAGCCGCATCCGGGAATTCGACGGCGGATGCGGCCTGGCCGAGGAGTTGACCTGAGGCCCACTGGGGCGGCGCTGCCGTCGAGCATGATCTGTGACGGCGACGGTGCCCGGTCCAATCAGCTGCCCGCGGTAGATGCGCTCGGCCGCGACGCTGCGAGCAAGCAGGCGCGCCTGTCTGATACAGAGCGGTGACCAGGGCGACAACGGGGAGGTAGACGTGGAGGCGGAGAGCGGAGGCAGCATGCTGGCCACCGAGTCCAGCACGGTGGCCGTGGCTGAGATCCCCTAAGAAGTCGTCTCACTTGGTGCGAACCTCACATGCCGCGCTCGGGCCCGTACGCCTCGCGGGTGCGCTCTCCCGTTCCCGTGGGCAGGTACTCGAGCCGGACGGGTCCGGGGCAGAACGTCGCGCTGTCCCAGCCGGCCATCTCCTCGCCGATCAGATAGCGGTACAGCCACTCGGCGAAGGCCATAGGGTGGCCGGTCCATTCGCCTTCTTCCCCCCGCACCACGACCCCGTCTGGAAATCCGTGGACCTCTGGTGCAAGGAAGATGGCGGCTCCTTGGTCCGTGCCGGCGAGTGGGATGAGTCCGTCGGGGGTGCCGAAGGCGATGTGTGGGCGGTTGCAGATCACACGGGGATCCTCGTCGGGCTCCAGGTCGTAGGACTCCCACAGGCTCTCCGTCCAGACTTTCGACGTCGACCGGATCTCCTCGCCCAGCTCCCGCCATGCGCAAGCCGGATGAGATGAGAGGTAGAGGTGGCCGTTGAGTTGGACGGGTGCGTAGGCGTCGACGATCGCCTTGTAGTCGGTGGGGAGCTTTCTCCCCAGTTCCTGCTCCAGACGAAGCCACGCGGCAGGATCGGCATATCGGCTCTCCGCCGGGCCGAGCATGTCGAAAACGGCCTGCAGGTAGTCGGTCATGGTTCCTCAAAGATGCTGTCGGGCAACGTCTCCGACAGCATCGACCACATCTCATGGCCCCGGTCAGCCGGGCCCTCGTTCTGGTGGCATGGAGATGGTGCAGCGGCTGGTGCCGGACAAGTTGTGCAACTCTTCCTGCGAGGGGTGCCTGAGGTACCGACCGTCCCAAAGGGGCGGACGTCGCGAAGCTGACGACGCGACGCAGCATCACGCGGACGGCGTCAGGGTTGTGGCGGAGGAGCGCACAGCCGACGATCAGCGAGCCGATGCGCTGTCGGAGGCCGCCTGGTGCGGGGCACGCCAGCTGCCGCGCGACTGTCTATCGCGCCCACGAGAGGCGGCGGCCGATTGCGGATACCTGGCAGAACTGCATTCGGGTAAAGCCATTGGAAGCCGGCCGGCCCGTGGCTCGTGAGCGGCTACTGACGCAGTTGTGTTCGTCGGGCGCCCATGTCGTTCTCGAGAGGGCGGGAGCTGGGAGCCGGATGGGGCCCAAGGAGTGAGGGCTGCCCCGGAACGGAGGAAGGAAGGTCAGGCGTGGAACGCGAAGGCGAACAGGCCGCCCGTACCCACAGCCGTCACACCCGTTCCGTCGGAGTGCCATCCGCAGGCACGCAAGGGCGCCTCCACACGGACGCAGGCGGCGCAGTCGCCGGTCGAGGCCTCCCAGATGCGGAGGGTGGCGTCACGGCCGGTGGTGGCGAGATGGCGGCCGTCCGGGGACGCGGCGAGGGAGGTCACGCCCCCGTCCGGGGGGAGGTCGAGGGAGTGGAGGCCGAGGCCCGATTCCGGGTCCCACAGGCGTACGGCGCCGTCGGCCGTGACGGAGGCGAGCCACCTGCCGTCGCCGCCGACGGCGACGGCCTCCACGGCCGGTCCGCGGCTGGAGAGGGTGCGGATGCGGGCGCCGGAGACCGGGTCCCAGAGGGTGAGGGCGCCGCGGTCCGTTCCGGTGATCACGCGCGGTGGAGCGGTGTGGCGTCCGTGGAGGACGGCGACGGCCGTCACTGTGCCCGGGGCGCCCGTGAAGGTCTGGGTGCGCCTGCCCGTGCAGACCTCCCAGAGTCCGGCGGTGCCGTCGTCGGCAGCGGCCGCGACGCAGAGGCCGTCCGGGGTCACGGCGGCGGGTCCACGGGAGCCGTAGAGGGTGCGGAGGTCGGCTCCGCTCCTCGTGTCCCACAGCCGCAGGGAGCCGCTCGCGCCCGAGGCGGCCCAGGCGCCGTCGTGGGCGACGACGAGAGAGGTGACAGGAGCGGTGTGTCCGGTCCGCATGCGCACAGGAGTGCCGGAGGCCGGGTCCCACACGATGGCGTCGGGTCCCGCCGCGGAGACCAGGAGGCTGTCGTCCCCGGCGATCGCCAGGACGGTGATATCCCGGGCGGCGTGTCCCGCGTCGGTGGCGTCGGCGCGCGGCGGCTCCCAGAGCCGCACAGCGTGTTCGCCGGCTACGGCGATCCACGCGCCGTCCGGGGCGATGGCGACAGACGTGGCCCGTCCGTCCAGGGCGCCGAGGAGAGTTCGGGACTCCACGTCCCACACCTCGGTCCGCCGGCCTGCGGTGACGATCCAGCGGCCGTCCGGGTCGGCGGCAAGCTGGGCGTCCATGCCCGCGGTGGATCCGATGGCCTGCGGAACGGCGCCGGGGCCGGTGCCCCAGATCCGCGGGCCGTCGCTGTGCTGCGTCACCAGCCAGGCGCCGGACGGGCCGACGACCACCGAGCCGTGCGCGCCGGTGTAGGCGGCGGAGAGCGTCCGTAGTCCCCGGCCGGTCGCGGTCTCGAACAGGCGGGTCGTGTCGCCGCTGCACGTGGCGAACCAGGAGCTGTCCGGGGCTATCGCCAGCGCCTCGACGGGGTAGGCGTGGGGCACCTCGCGCAGGCGGTGGCCCGAGGCGGTCTCCCACACGGCGACGACGTGGTCGACGGATGCCGTCACCACAAGGGTTCCGTCGGGCGAGAGCGCGAGGGCCGCGACGGTGTCCCTCAGCCAGGTGTCCGCCTCCACAGGGAACACGCGGAGTTCCGCGCCGGTGGCGGTGGCCCACATCCGTATCCGTCGCGCATCGGCCGCGAGGACCCAGGCTCCGTCGGGCGCCACGGCCACGCGCCCGACGACGGTGCCATCGACGGGGAGCACCAGAACGCAGGCACCGTCGTCGGGGTTCCAGAGGCGGACGGCGCCGGGCTCGGCCGTCGCCAGGACTCTCCCGCCGGTGGCGACGGCGGTGACAGGCCTCGCAAAGCCGGTGAGGCTGCGGAGGACGCGGTCGTCGGGGAGGTCGGGCAGGCGATGACGGTTGGCCAGGTACGGACGCAGGCCGGGGTCCCGTCGACGGGCGGCGATCTGGCCCTGCCAGTGCGGCAGGTCCTCCAGGCGGCTGTGGAGCACGTTCCGCACCAGGCGAGGGGCGTCCGCGGATCCCAGCAGGTGCGCGGCGCGGGTCAGGTCGCGGGCCAGGGCGGCGGGCGCGGGACCGGGGAGGCGGGCCAGGTCGCTCCAGGGCGCCGAGGGCCCACGTTGCAGCAGCCGGGTCTCGACCCAGCGGATGTCTCCGGCCAGCCGTTCAGCCTTGCCGGTCCGGTCTGCGGCGTGCAGGTGCTCGACCAGGTGGTCCAGGAGGTACCCGTCTACGAGCTCCCACCAGGACGGGTCCGCGGCCCCGCCGGGCACGGTGGCCGCCGCCGCGTCCACCAGCGCCCCGTGGAGGGCGGTGAGGCGGGTCGGTCCGAGTTCGCCGCGCAGGTAGTCGCGGAGGACGTCGTGGAGGGTGACGCGGCCGCCGTACGCGGCGGAGAGGCTGACGAGCGACAGGCTGCCGAGCCGTCCGCAGAGGGTCCGGGTCTCCGCCTCCGACAGCCCTGCGGTGGATTGCCAGAGGCGGGCGATCAGCTCGATCGGGACGGCCTCGTCCTCGACGAACACGCCCAGCTCGGCCAGTCGTTCCGCACCGCTGGGTGGCAGCAGCGTCGTCGCGGCCTCGACGGTGGCCCGCACGGCGCGGGCACGGCGCTGCGGATCGTCGAGGTTCAGTGGGGCGGCGGACGGGTCCGCCGCCGCAGGCCCTCGTGCCCTGAGGTTCGCGAGCACGTTCTCCGCGGCGTCGAGTACGGCCGACGGGTCGTCGGTGGAGGCGATCTGGTCGGCCATGAGGCGGTTGGCCAGACGGAGCAGGAGGGCCCACCGCCCGGTGGCCGCAAGCAGCTCCCGGACCGTCGCGGGAGGCAGCGGCGGAAGCTGCCAAGTGAGGACGCGGCGGGCCTGCTCGACGGTCATCTCGTCCACGGTGACTCGGGCGGTTCCCGGCGGCAGGAGTCTGGGCACGCGGGTCGTCACGAGCCGGACGCAGCGCGTGCCGCCCTGCAGGAACGGTGCCAGCTGGGCCGCCTCCCACACGTCGTCCAGGACCAGGAGCGTCCGGGGCCGCTGGTCGAGCAGCCGGCCTAGGTGCGCGCCGGCGAGGGCGGGGTCGTCGAACGCCGTCGTGTCGCCGGTGATGAACCGCGTGGCCTCGGCGACCTTGGCCGCGATCGCAGCCCTGCCCCGTACATCCCGCCCGACGGTGATGGTGAAGACCCGGCGCCGGAAGTGCCGGCGGACCTTTGGGTGCGCGCACACGACGCCGGCCAGCGTCGTCTTGCCGAATCCGCCGGCCCCTTCCAGCGAAGTCGTGATCGCGACGGCCCGACCGTTGGCCTTCGCCCGCACCGCGGCCACGGCGCGGTCGCCCTCTCCCCGGTCGACCACCCAGTCGGGCACCCGCGTCGCCGGCGGCGGGGGCGGATCGGCGATCGCGCCCCGAACGGTGGCCCAGCTCGCCACGAAGGCGAGAACGAAGGCTGCGCCGCCGAGGTACCCGACGGACTGCCAGGAGTGGGTCCGGATCCAGTCCAGGGGCCCGGGCCATCGCTCGTCCGACGTGGCGGCGTTGGCCGCCAGCGACGCGAGGACGCCGACAGCCACCGTCGCCAGCGATACGGCCGCAGCCCTCAGCAGGGCTACTACGAATCGGTGCGTCGGCATGCGTCCACCCCCCGGTCGAACGTCCGTCAGGGCTCCCGGGCCGGCGACCCGCGCCCGATTGCCTGCGGCGGTCCCCGACGGGAATCCCCTCCGATGCTTCCCGGAGATCGCCGCGGGACACCTCCCGGGCACCGGCGACGTGGACGAGGTAGGGGCACAGGGCGGGCATCTGCCGCGCGTACCTGTTCCGCCGGTGACAGCGGACCGGAACCTGGCACCGGGTGCTCACCCGGCTGCGGTCCCAGGCCGAGGCCGATGCCAAGGGTGCGATCGTGTGGGACCTGAGCGCCGACTCCACTGTGGGCCGCGCCCATCAGCATGCGGCCGGGGCCCGCAAGCATCAAGCGGAACCAAGCGGTCCCCACCCGATTCGACAAGCTAGACGGCCCGCCGCCGGATGGCCCGCTGACACCGGGCCGACAGTCGGTTCCGGCCCCGGCGCCGTTCGCTTCGAAGCCACCGTCCTTGTCGCCGCGATCTGAGAACGGCTGTGACGAACGGAGCTGTCGGTACTGCCTGTTCGCGTATACCCTCGAAGCGATCACAGCCAGCCGGCCCAGCCGAAAGTCAAGAGGTACGCGCGCTTGACTGCGGCCCACCCGCGGCGACCGCCACCGGCAACCGCGATAACGGCGGCGCCGAACCAGAGTGCAACCGCTCCACCGACAATCAGTGCCCACGCGGTGCCGCCAGTGGTAGCGAACAAGACCACGATGAAGACCGTTATGACGAACCCGGCATGGGCACCACCGATGCTCACGCGGAGCATCTCGCGCGCGACGCGGCGGTCCTCTGCGAGGACCCTCTCGTAAGCGTTCAGCTCTCGCCCCGGACCGTCCTGCTTCCCCTTGTCCTGCTCCACACGCCCCCCTCACCACCCAGGACCAAGCCGAGTCCGGCAATCCCATGGACGCTCCAGCCCGCCACAACGTTGCCTCTCAGCAACTTTCGACACAGGGCCTAGGGCAGTTGCGGACCGAGTCGCCCAGCGCCTCCACCCGGCTGCGCGTCTCGTCAGATCTCGGCATGCCGGATCCCGGCAACGTACGCGCTCACCGGATGCCGGTATGACGCCCACGCACCGAAGGGTTCAGCACTACCACCGACCACTCCCTCGACGACCAGTTACGCGGCGCGACCTGCCCCACGCGACGACATCGCGGGGCATGTGGTGGTCGCGGCGCAGCTTCACCGTCCGCGCAGTAAGCCACAGCACTCACGCAGGGGAAACCGAAAGGCCGACCGTCGAAGGGCGGCGCGCCGCCGCCGAGCCGGCCATACCGCCAGCGGTTCGCAGCCTGGTCGGCGGGCGACGCGCAACGGGCAACGGGCTCGACTGACGATCAGCTCATCTCATCTGAGAGAAACGCTCTAGACCGCGGGCGCGCGGCGGGGGCTCGACCGGATTTCCCGCGTAGGCGAGGTCGGAGAGCGCTTGTCGGCGGCCTCGTAGAGCGGTCCGGGTCTCCAACCGTCTGGAACGTTGCTGAGACCCGGCAGCGGGTAGCTGGGTCGGAATCTGAGTGACGTCAAACAACTGTTGACCGTAGGCTCTCCCCGAAAGGGCAGGTGCAGTGGACATCACAGTGCAGTGGATCAAGACGTCCTGGACGAAGCAGTCGCGGGGCGGGGAGGCAGCTGCCCACAGGAACGCGGCACCAGTCGGCTTCTCGCTGCCTCAGATTCCCTCCGATTCCGCCCACTTCGTCGCGATGTCCGAGCGTGACGGCTTCGAGCCGCGTTCGAGCCAGAAGGACCTTCGCCACATCGACGTCAGCCTGAGGGACGAAGGTGAGCGGCTCCGAGTGCTCGCTCGCGTGGAGCCGCTCTTCGGCTTGCCTCCTCGGCCGCGCAGGCCGCCGGCAATTCGACTGCTCCCCGGTCAGTGGGTCCGCTGGCAGTTGAACTACCGATTCACCAGCGCCATGGGCATCCGCGGCTGGTCGTACTGGCTCGACACATTCAACATCGCCTATGGCCCCGTCGACCGGGATGTCTTCCTGTCGGAGCCGACCATGATCGTCGATGAATGCGGGCCCGTTCGATAGAGCAGGCCGACTGCGCTCAGACGGCAGTTGGTGCGGACCGGCTACTACGAGATCTCGTCCGCACCATGCTCATCCAGCAGCCGCTCGAAGACTCCGGTTCGAATCCGGCCAGCCCCATCCGTCTCTGGTTCGCGGCAGCAGGACGCGCTTCCGTAGGAGCCGGAAGCCCGCGCGCCCGAACATCTGGCGCTTGAACATCTCGATCCTGTTGACGTGTCCCTCGACGGCGCCCGGCAGGGGCGAATCGCTGGAAGGCGCGATAGGTCATGCCGAGCTGCCGCTGGATCGAGCGCCGGCTGTGCCCGACCTCGATCACGGCACCGGCATCGCCTGCTGGGCCGACAAGGGCCACCAAGGCGCCGGGGACATGGTCCGTGTCCCCTGCCGCAATCGGTGGGAGAGGCTGTCCGCAGACCAGCAAGCCGTCAAGCGGTCCCACGCGAAGATCGGGGCCACGGTCGAGCAGCCAGTCGCCATCCTCGAGTCCTGCGGCTTCTCCGCAAGCTCCGCTGCTCGACCTACCGCATCATGGGCCTTTCCCAGGCTGCCCTCACCCCTGCATCAGGCCGACTCAGACCGATGATGGAAAAGGATCAGTGAATTCCCACCTATCAATTCCCCCGCCATCGCAGCTCTTTCTACGCCGCGCGGGCGATCTCCCTGCGGAGTAGTCTGAGGAGAGAGTCAGGCACGTGAGCGGGTGGTGAACCCTGTGATTCCTGACGCGCGCCCCTCCTCGCATTCTCCCTCGTCCTCCCCCCTTCTTCCGACGGGTCTTCCCGCCCTGATGGACCGGACTGCCGGAGCACCCGACCTCAGGGTCGGGCTGATCGACGGGCCGGTCATCGTGACGCACCGAGAGTTCTCCGGTGCGCGCATCGAGCCCCTCCGAGCGCGGGACGTGGCAGACGAGGCCGCGCGGGACGCGGTCGCGCTGCACGCCACCTCCACGGCCGGAGTCCTCGTCGCCCGCCGCGCCTCGCGCGCGCCGGGTATCTGTCCCGGCGTCATCCTCGTGACACGTTCGGTCTTCACCGCCCCCAAGGCCCGCAAATCCGGAACCGCGACCCAGGAGGAGCTGGCGGAGGCCCTCGTGGACGTCACGGACGCAGGCGCGCGCCTGGTGAACTTGAGCCTGTCCCTCGCGCCGGGCGGACGTGAGGGGCACCGGGCTGTGGAGCAGGCCCTGGACCACGCCGCCCGCAGGGGCGCGCTCGTGGTCGCCGCGGCCGGCAACGACCGGGCCGTGGGTGGCAGCCCCGTGACCCGTCACCCCGCGGTCGTCCCGGTGATCGCCTACGGCCGGAACGGGCGGCCCGGGCGGCTCTCCACCGTCGGCCCGTCGATCGGCAGACGAGGCGTGGGCGCCGTGACGGACGGCCTGGTCAGCCTGGGAGCCCACGGCGGGCTGCGGCCGTTCGGCGGTACCAGCGCCGCGGCGGCGGTCGTCACGGGAGCGGTCGCGCTCCTCTGGTCCGCGTTCCCGGACGCCACCCCCGGCGAACTGGCTCGCGCGGTGACGGGCTCCGCGCACCGCAGGACCTCCGTACTGCCCCCGGTGATGGACGCATCGCGGGCTCTCGACGCGCTATGGGCGGCGCGTCGCTGACGACGCGCGGCGCATGGTCAGGAAGGGAACAGTCATCTCATGGAAGATCACACGGTCTCCCCGCAGTCGCCGGACGGCGTCGCCGCCCGGGCACGGGACGGTGTCGCGGCCGCACCACCGGATGAGCCTCCCGCGCGCGGCGAGGTGGCCATGGCTTCGGCCCCTCCCCGGCAGTCGCCTCCCGAGGTGAAACCTTCCTGCGGCTGCGGCGGTGGCTGCGGGCAGGCCGTCTCCCCGGCCGACGGGGCCACGGGCCGCGGTCTCGCCTCGTACGTCTACGCGGTGGGCAGGATCGAACCCCGGCTGCCGAGCCTCGGCGTCGAGAAGGAGTTCGCCCAGGCGACGGGCCGCGCCGAGACGGCCAACCTGACCGACAGGCAGGCCCTGCACGCCGTGCTGTCGGAACCCCAGAACCGCTACCTGGCCCGCCACCTGTGCTTCGTGCTCGTGATCCAGGGGATCGAGACCTACATCCTGCGGCCGCGCGACCCGGTGGACTACGCCCTGATCGTGGACGCGCTGGGCGCCGCGCCACGGGCGAGTGACCTCCACGCGGTGATCGGCCTGCGCGGCGCCTTCGCCCCGCCCGACCTCTGCAACGGACTGATGCTCCCGGTGGTGGCCTTCGACCAGATCTACGCCTTCGACGAGGAGTCGCTGATCGCCGGGCTGCCCAAGCCGGACACCGTCGAGGACGAAGCGTTCAGCTCTGCGTCCCGGGAGCTCTTCGAGAGCGTCCTACAGATCGCCGACAACGCCGGCGCGTCCGACGAGCACCGCGCCCTCAACTACGTGGCCGTGCGGTATGCGGCGATCTACGCGAAGACCGCCGCCGCGTTCGCCTCGGGCCTGTCGCTCTCCGGCATCGAGACGCGCACTTCACGGCTCAGCGGCAGCCGGAACATCCAGGACGTGCTGTTCTCCTACACCAGCCGGACCACCGATGTGACGGAGAAGTACTTCGTGCGGGTCGACGTCACGGAGGAGTTCCCGTTCCTGGTGACCAAGCTTTCCCCGTACTACGACCGGTGACGAGCCCCGGGAGGAGTGGGCGTGATGTCAGCGCCGAGTGTCACGGCAGCGGCTTCGCTGTACCGGTCGAGCAGGTCCTACCGCACGGTCGTGCGCGGTGTGGGTCCGGCCGGGGACCTGGCCGTCGGCTTGGCCGACGACTGCGTCGACGGATGCGTGCGCGACTGTCTCGCGGAGGCGGAGGGCGGCTTCCCGGACGAGCGTGAGTGCACGACCATGTGCCGCAACGACTGCCACGGACCGGACCCGTGCGTGGGCGGGCAGGTCTGTCTCTTCGGGGCGCAACGCCGCTGCTGCCCATGGGACCACACCTGTTGCAAGGGCTACTCCTATCCGTCGTACAGCCAGATCCTCACCTGCTGTCCGCCCGGACTCGCGTGCTGCAATGGTCAGTGCTGCCCGGCTGGACAGGCCTGCTGCGACGGCGTCTGCTATACGCCCGTGGCGGGCGTGGAGTGCACCAGCGACGGCACCTGCCCCGCGGCCCGGGTTTGTGACGGCCGGTGCTGCCCGGCGGGGCAGGAGTGCGTCGGCGGCACGTGCTGCACTCCGGGAGCGATGTGCGGAGACCGGCGGTGCTGCGAGGGCCAGGTGTGTGTGCCGGGCATCGGCTGCTGCCCCGAGGGCCGTGCCACGACGACCGGTTGCTGCCCGCCGAACCAGACTGCCTGCCAGGTACGGACCGAGGGACCGTCGCTGGGCGAACCGGGTGGTGAGGGAGGAGGGGAGCCGACGTACGTTCTGGTCGAGAAGTGCTGCCCGCCGGGCTGGCTGTGCGTGGACGAGACGTGCTGCCCGCCGGGAGAGTGCTGCAAGGACAACGGCCACTGCGCGGCGCAGGGGAAGCACTGCGACAAGGGCATCTGCTGCGCGCACGGGAAGCGGGCCAGGTTCAACGCGCAGTCCGGGAAGTTCACCTGCGTCTGAGTCGGGCGACACGGACGGACGGCTCCGGCCACAGCCGGAGCCGTCCACGCTCCGTTCCGTCAGATGACTGTGTAGAAGACGTCGTAGCGCGAGCCGTCTCCCGTCAGGGCCTCGGCGTGCTGCCCCTCGCCGGCCTGGCTCGAATGGGCGTAGAAACTGCCGATGAGGTCATCGTCGGACACGTGGTCGTACTCCCACAGACTCACTTTCGCCTTCGTGGTGAAGTCCCGCGAGACGTTGATATCCGGGTCCTCACCCGAATCGATCTGCTGAACGCCGAAGATACGGTTCCCGTCGATGTTGATGTAGAGGTCGTCAGCGCCCGAGCCGGACGTCGTTTCGATGCAATGCACGTGATCGATGGTCAGCGTCGCCATGACTGCTGCCCTTCTTGCCTCGGATGACTGTCCCCTCTCCATGCTCCTGCTCGCGCAGATCCGACGCAACATCTCCCCATATCTCGAATGAAGCGTCAATCATTGACGTTTCAGCGGCAGTTAGTGAGCTCGACGGAGAATTCACGGAGCGATATTCTGGGACTATGACGGACGACGAAACGTCCTCGCGCGACGCGGCGCGGACACCGGTACGGGTACGCCTGCCGGGCTTCGTCGACGACGACGAGGTCGGCCTAGGCGATCTGGTCAAGCGGGTCACCCACGTGGCGATCCCGAGGCCCTGCCGTGGCTGTGAACGCCGCGCGGCCGCATTCAACCGCTGGCTGATCCTCACCGGCAGGCAGCGCCCGCACTGACCGGTCCCGGTATAACGGGCGCGCGGATGACCGATGCGGAGATGAGCGAGAGCGAGCAGGGCCCCTCCGCGGCGGCTTCGGAACGCCGAACGACAGCAACTTCGTGATCGAGTGGCGTGATCACGTAGCTTCCCGCCGGCATTCGGGATACCCGGCAGCTCAAGATGAAGAACTCGCGGAGGGAGAGAGGCCGTCCCGCGCGCTTGCCTGGATCTGGGGGTCGATGAGACCACCTGAAGCAGATCCGCGAAGGCATGGCTCTTGAGCGGGGCAGGTTCGCCGAGCGGATCGCCTGGGCTGCCAACCGATGACCCGTTGCCGTTGCGGCGATCACTTGGAACCCATCGTCATGCCCGTCGTCCGGCGGCCGAAGAGGCGGGTTCGGACGCGGTTTCGAGTCAGGCTTGTGCCGACCCTTGACCAGGCTGCCCGGCGGGCACCCCGCCCTGCTGGGAGGCGGGCGCGCAGTCTCGCGGCGTGCTTGCAGGAGGCGGCGGAGGCCGAGGCGGCGCCAGCGGTCAGCAGGACCAGCGCGACCGTCAGGGCCGCGGCGGATTCCAGGATCCGGTTCATGATCAGACAACCGGCCGGGGCCCGGGGCGGGGACGGCCTCAGAGCGCACACCACACGCCCGGCCGAGGGCGGGGACGTTCAGCACGTCGGTCTACATCGTTCGCGAGTTCGCGTCGGCACTCGTCACCAACGCGCCCGATTCGTCCGTAAGCCACTGCTGCGCCGATTCCTCAGTCCGGCGGGTCCAGACGTTCAGCAGCAGCGTGGCGACGGTGTTGGTCGCCGGCGCCGTCCAGGAGGGGCCCAGAGGCGGGCGCCAATCGGCATGTGCGTAACGCCGCCGCCATCACAGCCGACCTGTTCAACCCGGCCGTTGAGCGCTTGCGGAGGGATTCACGGATGGGGGCTCGTCGGCGCCGGAGCCGGCTGCGGTGCCGGGGGCGTCGGCGAGGCCGTCGAGCCTTTCGGGAAAGGCGTGCGGGAGCGCTCCCATCGTGGCATCGTCCCGGGGCATGCAGGGAGAACCGTTTGTTCGCCGCTATCGGGGTTCAGATCGGGCGCAGCTCGCAGAGATCTGTGTGAGGACGGCCCATGAGGGTGGGGACTCCTCCGGGATGTATCCGGATCCGGAGTTGATGCCGACGATCTTCGCGTATCCGTATGTGGAGTTGGAGCCGGAGTTCGCGCTCGTCCTGGACGACGGGACGGGCCGGGCTGTGGGGTACGTGCTCGGCGTGCCGGACACGGTGGCGTTCGTGCACCGGTTCCGCGACGAGTGGCTGCCGGTGGTCTCTGAGAGGTTTCCGGTTCCCGAGCCGGATGGCGGGACTGCGGCGGACATGATGGCGGGGCTCTTGCACTCGCCGGAGCGGATGGTGCTGTCGGAGCTGGCCGCGTACCCGGCTCATCTGCATACCGATGTGCTACCGGAGTGGCAGGGCCGGGGGTACGGGCGTGCCTTGATGGGGTCACTGTTGGCGGCGCTGCGTGAGCGCGGCGTGCCCGCAGTGCACCTGTGTATGGTGCAGGCGAATACGGGGGCGCGGGCGTTCTACGACCGGCTGGGATTCGAGCTGTTGGACGTGGTCGATCCTGGGCCGGTCTGGTACCTGGGACGGTCGACGGATACACAGGGAATGTCGGGGAGGTGAGCTGTGACCCCGGGGCCCAGACGTCAGGGGTCTGCCGGATGACGGCGAGGCCTGGACCGCCGGGCGGTCGCTCTGAGCCTGCGTGGCGGTGGATAGTCGTCGCCGGGGCGCCATGACTCGTTCTCCGAGCGCAGGTTTCCTCATCTCTGAGCGGTCAGTCTCCTGAGCTGCGAAAGCGTCTCCCCACCGACCCGGACCCGCTCGGCACCCACCGTTACAGGACCGTGGCTGCCCCATGGTCCGGGATCAGGGTGTCCAGCGCGTGGTCCAGGACGGTGAGCAGATGCTCTTGTTGTTGTGGGGTGTAGAGCATGCGCAGTGCCAGGCCGTCCGAAAGTGCGATGACGGCGCCAGCGACGGCCGGCGCGTGGGTTGCGTGCCCGGCTGACTCCAGCCAGATGGTCAGCGCCTGACTGATGTCCTGGTCGACCTGCTGCCGGATCGCGGCCAGGCGGGGGTGATGTGCGGCGTGGACGGCGAAGGCGAGTTGCGCGGCGGCCTCAGCGCGCCGCTCGGCGTCCATGGGGAGTGTGGCGAGGATCAGGTCGCGCAGGGCCTGGCGCAGCGGCAGCGCGGTGTCCACCTCGGCCATCCGGCGCTCTATGCGCTCGCCGGCCAGTTCGGCGGCGAACGTGAGCATCTCGTCCTTGGTGCGGAAGTACTTCTGAACGGCGCCGGGGGAACGGCCCGTAGCGGCAGCCACGGTGCGCACGCTGACCTCGTCGAGGCCGCGTTCGGCGACCAGCTGGAGCAGGGCCTCACCGATCTGCCGACGCTGTTCGTCTCTGTCGACTGTCTTGGGCATCGGTCGCACTCCCCTCTTTAAGATACAGTCGTATTCTAACCTGTCGTCAGGTGGGACGTTACACCGAGCCGCAAGGAGACTGGTGATGGATGACCGCAGTGAGCCTCCCCTGCCCGCACTGCGGGCTTCGGACCACGACCGCGACCGCACGCTCGGCGTGCTGGCCGCGGCGCTGGCAGAAGGGAGACTCGATCCGCACGAGCACGAGATCCGTATCGAACATGCCCTACGGGCGCGCACAGCAGAGGACCTCGCCGCACTGACCGCCGACTTACCCACGCCGGCGCCCACCCGCGCGGAGCAGGACCGTAAAGACCTCACAGACTGGCTGGCCGAGTGGCGCTACTGGCTCGGCGGGGCCGTGATCATGTCCGGCATCTGGGCCACACGCTGCGCACAGAAGGGAGAACTGACCTACTACTGGCCGGTCACCCCACTGGGCGTATGGGCGGCCGTACTGATCGCCATGGCCATCTGGCCACACGACCGCGACGACCGCGACGAAGACGACGAAGACGACGGTAGTCCTACCGCGCTCCGCTAAGAGATCCCACACGCTGACGTCGTCACGAGCACGCGACGCACCGGGACCTGCAGATCCCACAGCGCCAGGACGAAGCGCCTCTGCGATCCCACGACAGTCGCCATGATGAAGTTGGGTTGACAGGTGTGGACATCTGCGGTGACTACGCCGTGGCGCCCCCTGGCACGGGGAGAATTGCCGCAGATCAGCGATATCCAGCCCGACCAGGTCCCGCCCGCACCTGGGCCAGATAGCGAAGGCAGCGTCGTGCGGTGTGAGCGGGAGCCTGCTCAGGTGGCCGTTCCGCTTCAGACCATCGCGGACGACCGTGCGCTTTGAAACCCCAGTCCAGTCACCCACGGCCTGGTCGGCGTGGATCCGCGTCACGGCGGCGGGGTTCCGGCCAAGGAGGAAGGTGCCTTCATCGAAGACGAACAGTGAGGTGCTGGCGTCGAGCGGGCCGGTCACCTGCTACGGGGGGCCGCAGAAGCCCAGAAGAGCCAGATAAGGACGCGATGGCTGCTGCGCGGGGGGGTGCGGATGCCCTGCAGGTTGATCGCGGTCAGGAGCGCGCCCTCGACGAGCACACTGTGCCGGGCGGCGAAGGCGGCCACGTCGCCTAACGGGTGGCTTGAGAATGAAGCCACCCGTTAGGAGCTGTGCAAGCTGCGGGTGGCGACCGGCACGGTCGGTTCGGGCGCGGCGGGCGGCGCTATCGGCTCCCCCGTCAGCGTGGCTGACGGCGTCGCGCTCTCGTTCTGCGTGGTCGCCGTGCCATTGGCACCAGCCCAGGCCCCGCCCGCGGCCACCAGCATCGCGGCCGTGATGACCCCATACTTCACCTTCATCTGCTTCCCCTCTCGCACGAACTCATGATCAACGCCGTTCTAGCACGGCCGTCACAGCTGGGAGAAAGCAAACTGGCCCGGTCTGCGGGAGGGGGCGGGGCCCGGCTGTCCATCTTCTCCGGTCCCCGACTCAGGGAAGGACAGTGCTGAGGTCTTGCAGGAACCTGTCGTGCGTTCCCGCACGTCTTCCCACATTCCCGCGACCATACGTCCTCCCGGGCGGGGACGCGGTCATGCGCCCTCGGCCGATGCGCGGACGGCCTGACCGGCGGCTTCGCTGAGCGTGCGCGCGCCGGAGGTGCTGAGGCGGCCGCTGCCGCTCTCCAGGTGGGCGCGGACGAACCACTGGAACTGCTCCAGCTGCGCCAGCTGCCCGATCAGCATGTCCTCCGTCACCGGGTCGATGTCGCCGGCCGTCTTCATGGCGGCCCGGTGGTCCTCGATGACGCCGGTGTACACCAGGTCCAGTGCGCCGAGGTGTGCAACGGCGTCGGCGCGCCCCACTTCGTAGTCGTCCCAGGTGCGCCCCGCGACGAGGGCGCCCGGCGTGCCGATCGGGACCCCGCCGAGGGCCGCCATACGCTCCGCCATGGAGTCAGCCATCTCCCGGACGGCGTCCACTTGCGGGTCGATCATCTCGTGTACGGCGATGAAGTGAGGGCCGACGACGTTCCAGTGGACGTGCTTCAGAGTGAGGGCCAGATCGTTGAGAGCGTGCAACCGCCCCTGCAGGGCGTCCACGACCCGCTCGGCCTCCACCGGGTCCAGTCCGGGCACGGTGTGCGGTGCGGTGGCCTGAGTGGCATCAGTCATGAGCGGACTCCTCTTGATCACTGTCGTTCCGATACTGCGGCTCCCGGGCGGACCGTGCGGCCCTTCCCGTCGCCATCCCATCCCCTGCCCCACCAGACACGACGCACACCCCCCGGCTCCTCGCCACCACCCGGGATCGAGGTGCGCGATCACGTCGGCCCACAGGCCCGTGGTGATCGACCCGGCAGCCTTTCAACGGTCTACGAGGGATTCTCTGGCCAGCACACCTGGACGCTGGCTCTACTTCTCGACCTGCAGATCCGGGGCCTCCAGATCTGAACCGGTGTCGAGGCCAGGCCGCCGACGACTGAGACGGTTCGGTGAGTTCCGAATCATCCGGCCGGTAGCGTGCCGAGTCCCATGCGGGAGATGCCCGCGCCGACAATCGCCGGAGGCGACGCCCAATGCCGGAGACAGCCCTCAAGCAGCAGCTCGCCGAGCGTTATCGCGAAGTCAACGGCGATCACCCGATGACAGATGACGATGACGCGTACGTCAGCGCGCAGTTCGTCTCCCTGGAGGAACTGTGCGCAGCCCAAGGCCACGATCCCGATGCCGTCCGCCAGCTGATGCTGGGGCAACATCTGCCGCTTCCGGGATACCTGCGCTCCGACGGTGCGGAGATGGTGCCGGCCGATCTGTTCGCTCTCGCCGAGGAAGCCGGTGGCGTAGAGCTGCTGGAAGCGTGGTTCACCTCTCACTGGGCAGACCCGGTTACCGGCAAAGCAGAGTGGAATGCATATCTCAGCGGGCAGTACGTGTGCCTGCACTCGGTGACCCCCGCCGCCATCAAGCGCAAGGATTACCTGACAACCGCGATCAGCGCCGTAGTAAGCGAACCCAACGCCGCGCTAGAACAGTGGTCTGAGCGGCTGCACGCACTGATCGACGAACTCGACACATTGGAACCGGCGTTCACGGCCTACGACCGTCTTCGGTTCGGTGGACCCACATCCCGGGACACATGTATCGACGCAACGCGCGCCCGCTTCGCGCGCCCGTGAACTGGACCCCAGGGCGCGTCGCCCCGCGCCAGTACACTCCGCGTGGCGGCCTGCGCGACCAGCGAGTGCGTGTGCTCCAGCCAGGGCCGCAGCCACTCCCGTTCCTGCGCCCGCTCCCCCACGGCCAGCAGTTGGGACACGGGCGCCGAAGGATCGCCCTCCACGGCGGCCCGCCGCCGCAGCGCTTCGAGCGCGGCCGGGTCCGTGCAGCGGATCAAGCACAGGACCCAGGCCGCGCCGGTCCGTACACCAGGCGCCCGGTGCCCGGCCAGGGGCAGCATGGCCGCGTACTCCTCGGCCCGCACGACCCGGTAGCGGGTGGCGAGCACGGTGAGTTCGTCGCCTCGCTTTCGAGGCGCGCGACGGCCGCCAGCAGGGCGTCGTCTCGACCGCGTCGTCCTCCACCGGGTCTGCCAGAAGCCTCAGCACCACCGGCCGCTCCCCCCGCCCTCATCACTCATCGCCCCATCCTCGCGGGGCGGGCGCCTGCCTTCGGCCGCATCCCGAAGAAACGCCACCGCCGCAGGCTCCCCACGCGCTGCTGAGATCCCCGGCCGCCTTCGGGAACTCAACGGCGGATGGGCTGTCCCGTAGCTGGGCGGTGGCCCCCTAGCTGGTCCCGGATCGAACCGTGTCGGCGGCTGGTGACAGGATCAAAGGGTGCTGATCAAGGGATACGACGCCGGCCCTTTGGTGGCGGGCGAGTCACTGCTGGCCCGCCGGGGCTTCTGGTCGAACTACCTGCTGGCGATATGCAGCGACGGTGGGTGTGCTGAGTGCCCGGTTCCGGAGTGGTTCGGTGAGGACGGCGCCGATACCGATGCCCTGTCCGAGGTCCTCTTCGATCCCGAAAGCTGGCCGGTGTTCAGGGTGCCGGCAGAAGTTGGCCCCGGAGCGGTGGTGATCTATCGCAACCTGGACGGCGACTACGGCACCGACTACCTCCTCACCCATCCAGGCGGAAGCCACGCCGAGCAGATCGCCAGCTGGGACGGGGACTTCTCGGGCACTGGGTTGACATGGTGCGAACTGATTCGGATCGCCGACAGCCCGTCCCTTGCGGTAGAAGGCGTCCAGGACACGGCCAGTCGCTGCCTGCTCCTGCTTCCGCTCCTCACCGACCCGGACGTGCCCGAAGCAGCATCGGCAAGGCTCGTCACCGCCTTGGCCGAAATCGGCGCGCCACAAGACACCGTCTTCGTTACGGCGGAGCACCTGCTGGCCCACCTCACGAGGAGATCTCGACACGACCCCATGTGGGCCTCTCCGCTGAGCGGCAGCTGAGAGCCGGGGTGGTCGCCAGCCGCCCCATGGGATGATCTTGGGGTGGGTGGTGTGATCACCGCGTTGGATCCTGCCTTGATAGCCCCCTTCCGCCGGGCTGAATCCTCGCGCTTTCGGGAAGCTGGTGACGGTGCTGCGGCGGCGGGGGCCACGGGCCGTCCTCGGCGTGGAGTGAGCCGCGCCATCCAGCTGTCACAGACACCGCCCGTGAGCACCGGCACGCGCTCGATTGCCAAACGTCTGCGCCCGAAGGCCCCTTTCCTGAAGACTGTTATCCGCCTACATCCGCGGGAGGAGACTCTCCCGCACGATCCCTTTGCGGCCCCGGCGCCTGCCGTGGCCAGACTGCCGCCCCGCCCTGTTCATCCGTGTTGTCCGGCGGAGCGGTGCTCCCCCTCCAACCCATTCAGCAGACAGGACACTCCAATGAGCTGCGGAAACTGCGGAGCGCAGACGTCGATGCAGGGCGGGAAGTGGATCTGTCTCCAGTGTTACTGGTCTTCCGGGGTGCAGTATGTGGCGGTACGGTCGGTGGGTGATGTCACCCACCCCCGATGCTCCGAAGACAAGCCGCAGCCCGCTCGTGGCTGACAAGCGGCCCCCGCTGTCCCCGGCTCGCATCACCGAAATGCGATGCCCCAGCTGCGGATGCAAGATCAAGGGCGTCAATTCCCGATACTCGTGCACCCGATGTGGCTGGGTGAGCCGCTGGGAGGACGGCGACACAGAGCTCCCGACCGAGGCGGACGACCCATGGCCCCGGAAGCGCGAGCGCTAGCTAGTGCTCTGACCGCATAGGTTCGCCGGGTTGGTGGTCGGGGCGCTTGGATGTCGGTGACGTCCGATCCGACCCGCTGGAGGCGCGGTGGCCGAGCCTGTCCGTGTGCGCAGATTGACCGACCAGGAGGGGCAGAAGCTGCAGCAGATCGTGCGCTGGGGAAGCACCAGTTCGGTTCGCTACCGGCGCGCGATGATGCTGCTGGCCTCGGCTGGCGGAAACCACCGTCCCGGTGATCGCCCAGCTGGTGCAGGCCGACGAGGACACCGTCCGGGATGTGATCCATCGGTTCAACGAGATCGGCCTGGTCTGTCTGGACCCTCGATGGGCGGGAGGTCGTCCCCGCCTGCTCAGTCCTGACGACGAGGACTTCGTCGTCCAGACGGCCACCAACCGACCGACCAAATTCGGCCAGCCCTTCACCCGCTGGTCCATCCGTAAACTGGCCGCCTACCTGCGGAAAGTCCACGGCCGCGTCATCCGCATCGGCCGCGAGGCGTTACGCCGTTTGCTCGCCCGCCGCGGCGTCACCTTCCAACGCACCAAGACGTGGAAGGAATCCCCGGACCCCGACCGCGAGACGAAGCTGGACCGGATCGAGGAGGTCCTGGACCGGTTCCCGGACCGGGTCTTCGCCTTTGACGAGTTCGGACCGCTCGGCATCCGGCCCACCGGCGGTGCGGGTTGGGCCCCCGCCGGTCACCCCGAGCGGCACCCGGCGACCTACCACCGCACTCACGGCATCCGGTATTTCCGTGGCTGCTACTCGGTCGGCGACGACGCCCTGTGGGGCGTCAACCGCCGCAAGAAGGGAGCCGCGAACACCCTGGCCGCACTGAGGTCAATCCGAGCCGCCCGTCCGGACGGCACTCCTATCTACGTAATCCTGGACAACCTTTCCGCGCACAAGGGCGAGAAGATCCGTTGCTGGGCGAGGAAGAACCGCGTCGAGCTGTGTTTCACCCCGACTTACGCGTCCTGGGCCAACCCGATCGAGGCCCACTTCGGGCCGCTGCGGCAGTTCACCATCGCCAACTCCCACCACGGCAACCACACAGTCCAGACCCGAGCCCTGCACGCCTACCTGCGCTGGCGCAACAAGAACGCACGACATCCCGATGTCCTTGCAGCTCAACGGCGTGAGCGCGCCCGGGTCCGCAGCGAGAAGGGTGTCCGCTGGGGCGGACGACCTGCCGCTGCCGCAGCCTGATCAACCTGGTGAACCTTGCCGGCCGGCCTTAGCGGTAGCCGTCCACGCTGGCGCCTGCTGAAGGAGCGAGATCGGGCCAGGGATGCCCTGCCCTGTCGGAGGCAGCGGACCGAAGGTGGTCAAGCAAAGTAGACCCTGGGTAGCCCCGGAAACTCGAATAGGCGGAACGGTAGTAGCAGCTCCAGTAGCTCACGACCCGTCGCTGAGTACGGTCGAAGAAGGCCGGATTGTCCACGATGAACTGCCCATAGGCGACGTGGCCCCGGGCGCCCGGAACGGCAAGATCCCGAAGCCCGTCGCAGATGTCGACGAGGATCTCCAAGACGTACTCGCCGACCAGCTGCACGACGAACGGGACGACCCACGGGTCCGTGGAGTCAACGACCTTCGCCAGGTGGCGCTGCCTGACCATCCCGTCGCAGTGCCTTGAGTACAGGCAGCGCAGAAGTTGCCGTTGACGCGACGAGAGCGACGCCATCGCGTCGGGCGGCGGCTCGTCGTTGTAGAGACGGCCCGGGATGGACATCTGCTGGCCCTCTACAACGACCGAAAACGACGCTGCCGGCCGGAGGCGAGAAGCAGGCATGACCGCCAGAACTGCCTCAGCGTCTCCCGCGAGCTCCACTGGGAACGCCGTGATCAACGGATCGCTTGTATCGAGAGGCGGCTGCACGAGCTGAGCATAAGCGGACGCTCCCGCCGCGAGGTTGGCTCCCACCACCTCTCGGTCGCCCAACCCGGTCAACGTATGCGGTCACAGCACTAGTTCCTCAGAGGCCCCCACCGCTCTGTGAACCTGGCCCCACCGGTCTCAGGGGTCAGCTCAGATGATCACCGCCCCACTAAGTTGCGGCTCGTACGGGACGGCAAGCAGCCCCTCGAGAAGGCCCCCGTCCGGACGCCCTCCGCCCCGGCCTTCACCCGCCCCCGACTAGGGCGTGTCTCTTCGACGGGTTGGCCAGTTGATCGGATATGCCTATCCGATTAGTGATCACTGATGCGATGTGGGACCGGCTCGAGCCGTTGATGCCGGCCGATCCGGCCGGGGGGCAGCGGTGGGCCGATCACCCTCGAACTCTTGAGGCCATCGCGTGCAAGTACAGCACCTGCTCGCCTTGGCGAGGCTTGCCGGACGAACTGGACTCGTTCCAGACGGCTCATAAGCAGCTGATCAGGTGGGCCGTTGACGGCACCTGGGAACGGATCTTCACCGCCGTTCTGACGACGGCCGACTGGCGACGACATCGGCTGGACCGTGTCCGTCGACTCCACCGTCTGCCGGGCCCACCAGCATGCCGCCGGGGCCAGGAAAATGGGGTGCCCGGCCGGTTGGAACCCGGCCATCATGCACTCGGACGCTCCCCGCGGCGGCCTGAGTACGAATTTTCATTTGGCCAGCGACAGCCGTGCCCGGCCACTGGGCTTCTACGTCACCGCAGCTCAGGCAGGTGATGCGCAAGCCTTCGAGGCCGTGATGGCAACGATTCGGGTCCCGCGTAGCGGCATCGGGAGACCGAGAACCCGACCGGTCGATGTTCTTGCAGATCGCGCCTATTCGTCCCGCGCCATTCGCGGACACCTGCGTCGACGCGGCATCAAGGCGGTCATTCCCCAGCCCGCTGAACAGGTCGGTCACCGACTGAAGCGGGGCCGTGCCGGAGGCAAGCCACCCGGTTTCGATGGTGAGACCTACCAGCAGCGGAACGTTGTTGAACGATGCATCAACCGGCTCAAGCAGTGGCGAGGTCTGGCCATTCGAACAGACAAGCTCGCCATGGCCTACCAAGGCGCCCTCCACCTCGCCGCCATCCTGATCTGGGTCCGGCGCTAGCCTGCCGCGCATATCGTCCACCCGCCCACGCCACTCAGCAGTTGCCGTGATGGTTCACTTGCCGGACAGCTCGTGGTCGGCCGGGGAGGATGTGTGGAAGAGCCAGGATTCCGTGTGCTGCTGACAGAAGCAGGCGACCGGAGAATGGAGGCAGTCCATGCGATACGGACGGTCACCGGCCTCAGCCTGTGGAACAGCAAGCTTCTACTGGCCGCCGCACCCGTAGAGGTCGAGGCAGTCGACTGGTTCGAAGCCGCTGTCGAGGCGGCTCGGACTCTTGAGGACGCAGGCGCCCGCACCAGGCTGCTCTGTGATTGCTGCGGCCGCCCCATTAGACGGGGAGCCTTCCCGCTCACTTCGGCGCAGTGCACGGACCCGCGGCCCCTGGAGATCTGCTGGGCAAATGGCCTGCCCACAACGATCTGAAATCGGCCCCGTTCGGTCCGAGAGACAGGTCCTAAGCGTCGTGATCTCGCCGAGGCGGATAAGCGATCCCGGCGAACCCACGAGGTGACCGGGCTCGGGGAGACGATCAGCGCAGCCCGGGCCTTGGACCGCTACGGGGCCACACCTGAAACCAACCCCCCGGGGCGAGCACGAAGCAGCAGGGGACCGCCCGTCCGCGCCCGCACCACTGCCACCGCACGCCCGCGGCGCCGCAGCGGCCCTGGACGAGAAGCCCCGCGGCGGAATCCACGGCACGAAGCGACCCACAACCCGCCCGGCACTGGCACAGGCCCCCGGAACACGCACGCGCCATACACCTGCTGAGTGCGCTGCTGGTCCTGAGGAAGATCGAGGCCACCACCGGCAAATGATCTCCACCGCGGGTAGCCCACGACAGCGCATGTCCCCCGATCAGGCCCTGTGATCCGGGATCGGCTGGGTGAGGTTCACCGGGTTGCCGTCGGGGTCCTGGATGTGGGCGACGCGCTGGCCCCACGGCATGTCGTTGGGGCCGCCGCGGACCGAGCCGCCCAGCGCCTCCACGCGCCTGAGCGTCTGGTCGACGTCGTCGACGCCGATGGTGAGCAGGATCCGCGGCCCTGTCCCGGTCCCCGGGGGGTTCTCCTTGACCACGAGCCCGAGGTCGGTGTCGCCGATACGCAAGCCGACGTAGAAGGCCGGGCCCTCTGCCGGCACCCGGAAGATCTCCTCGGCGCCGAACAGTTGCGTATAGAAGCCGAACAGAACCTCATGGTCGGCAGTGAGGATCACTGGCTGGATGGTGGACATGGCACTCCTACCTCAGAACGGTCGCGTCGCAGGGCAGACCGTTCGAGGACGGTGAACTCATCGGCCCATCCACCCCGGCCGGACGATCCACCACACAGTCGGAGAAGGTGCCCACCCTCCTCGGCACTCAGCCCGTCCGGCGTGGGTGAGCCGGGCAGGGTGCCGAGGAGGGCGGGCGAGAAAAGACGCTTGCGGCGGTAGTACGGCATACGCGGTGCCCGGAACCGTCCGCCGGCGACCTCCTGGCGGCCCGGTTGCGGCTACTGTGCGGATCATGGTGTTCAAACGACTGCTCGGCAGTGGAAACGGTGGCAAGACGGCAGAAGGCATACCCCTGGAAGCCGACACACTCCTCCCGGACGAACCGGTGCGCCCCGGGGAGATCCTCCGCGGTGAGGTGGTACTTCGGGCGCTCGACCGGGACGTGCGGATCCGGACGGTCAACGCACGCCTGGTCGCCAACGCGGCCCCCGCTGCCGTCACCAAGAGCCCGACCGCGGACGCCAACACGGATACCGGCGTCACCCTCGCCCACTTCCAGGTGACGAGTCTCTTCACGATCCCGAAGGGCGAGGAACGCCGGGTGCCACTCCGGTACCGGCTGAAATGGGAGACCCCGGTCTCTGAGGTGCGCGGGTTGCCGCTGGCCGGGATGCGGATCGGTCTGTACACGGAGGTCGATGCCGACGGCATCGCGGACCGGACGGACGTCGACACGGTCCGCATCGAGACGACGCCCCTGCACGAGACGCTCCTCGACGCCTTTGCCGCCGCCGGTTACACCTGCCACAGCGCGTGGGTCGACCCCGAGTACATTCCGCGTACTGAGCGGGAGATCCTCTACAGCCGACAGGGGTTCCATCTCGCCGCGACCGACGCGAACCACCCGAGGAACATGGAGCTGTACCTCCACTCCAACGCGGTCGGCGCCGAGATCTACCTCCGAAGGGCCGCCTTGACGGAGAAGGACTGGTGGGACAAGCCCCCAGCTCTCCGATACGTCGCCGCCCACCACGAGATCGACCACGTAGATTTCGAGGCCAAGGCCCGGCAGTGGATCGACGATGTCGCCGCGCTGCCCGATACCGCTGTCGATGACCGCGAGCGAGTCGACTACCACCTGGACAGCCCCCGATGGTGGCGCGATACCTGAGCACCACGGAACCTCCCGGCTGCCGGCGCGGACGGCGGCCGGGTCGCCTCCGGCAGGCCAAGCCTCGTATCCGAGAGGAAGCTCAGGTCGATCTCCCGGCCAACCGGCGCGATCCGCGCCGGTTGGCCCCAGCCGCAGGACACTCCTGCACCGACGGCGAGAGATGCCGTGCGTCCCCCACCACATCCCTCACACGCCTGCACCGGCACAGAGCCGCACCGCGCCCCGCTGGACAGGAAATCGGCTCAGGAGATCCACAGCAGCATCGCGTCGCCCTCCCGCCCCGCTGCGCGCAGGTACTCCGCCAGGTCGGCCCAGTGTGCGGCGACCCAGTCCGGTTCCTCGCCGCGCTCCCAGACGATCTGCGGATAGATGTCCGCGGCGGCCAGATCGGCCGGGGTGACACCGTCGGCCAGGCTGTCGGGGACGTGGGCGTCCAGGGCGTCCACGGCGGCGCGTACCCGGTCGGCGGTGAGGAGTCGGGGCGGGCCGTATCCCCAGTCCTCGCCTTCCGGCCAGGGCATGTCCGCCTCCCCGAAGACCACGTCCACCGGGAAGCCGCGCCGGGCCAGCAGGAAGTCGAGGGCGTGCCACGCCTTGTCCGTCTCATGCACCCGCGCCTCGGCGGCCGTGTCGTCGCCGTCGTACTGCGCGTGCGCGTGCGCGGCGGCCCAGCCGGGATCCTTCAACGCGCGCTCGAGTTCGGCCGGGGTGAGGCGGAGGTAGTGCCCGATCATGCTCATAGACCACACCGTAGGGGAAGGCACTGACAAGACCCTTTGTGTCCAGCAAGGGGAAGGGCGTGGCCAGGGCCGCTGCCGGCCCCCGCCGCACGCGAAGTGGGCGGCCCGGGAAGGGGGCATCGGGCTGCGATGGGGTGTGCGCCGAGCCGGGGCACCATGGTTCTGCCGTACGGGGTCAGCCGTAGCCACGGTGACCACCGCCGTCGGCGTCGCGGTGCGTTCGCAGCAGGGTCGGCCGAGGCGCGCGGGGAAGATCGCTCTCAGCGCCAGGTGCCTCACGCCGCGCTGACACAGACGCGCAGACCGATCCACCGGCGCAAGTCGGCCAGGAGCCCTGTAGCAGACCCCTTCGGCGCGGAACGAAGGCATCCGCTGTAGACGTCGTGACAGGATGCCGACGTTTCGCCGAACGGCCGGATGCAGTCAACCCAAGAGGAACGTACGGAAGATGAAGATATTTCGGCGGCGCGGAGCCTCTCAGGACGGGGATCGTGCCCAGCAGGCGATCCGTGCGTACCGGACGGCCTACGAACGGGGGCTCGCCGCCGAGCAGAGCCAGGGGGCGGTACAGGCGCTGGCCGAGTTCGGGCGGGCGCAGCACGCTCTGGACCGTTTGGACGCCGTTTCCCCGGACCTGTCCGAGGTTCCCCAGGCCAGGGCGGGACTGTGCTACGCCATGGGGCGGGCCAGGACTGATGTCGGAGACGTAGCCGGTGCGGTCGCAGCCCTGGACCAGGCCGAGGAGCTGTACCAGCGTATGGAATCGGAGGAGCTCGCCACCCGAGAGGAGGGCGAGCCGCGGGGTGACCTGCAGGAGACGGGTCCCGTTCCCGCGGTCCTATTGGTGGCCGATGTCCGGCTGCGACGGGCTCGCGCCTATGCCGAGTGGGGCCGCCCGTTCAGTGCTCTCAGCGATCTGGACATGTCGTTCGGTGGGTACGTGCAAGCAGGGGCCTTCACTCCCTCCTCGGACCGGTCGGGGGACGTAGCGCGGATCCTCGCGGTCGGGGCGGTGATCCAACTACGGGTAGGGGACCATGAACTGGCTCTGGAATGCGGCCAGGAGTCCCTCGCTCGATACCGGGAGATGGGCAGCCTCGGCCCCGAGGCGCTCCCGTACGCGATCGGTTTCGCGGCTCCGGTCGTCTCCATGCTGGAAGCGGCGCGTGGGCGGTGGGACGCGGCGCTGGCCGTGGACGGCGTGATTCTGGAGGCCGCAGAGCTCGGCGGGGGCGGGAGTTCCCGGGCTCATGCTCGGATCGGTGTCCATCTGAGAGAGGCCGGGCGGGACGCGGAGGCGGCGGAGCATCTGGCCATGGCCGCCCGCGGGTCGCATGACCGGATTACGGAGATGGAGCGGGAGGTCGGGGCGGCCCTTGCGCCGAGTCTGCGGGAGGTACTTCTGGAAGCGGAGCGGGCGGAGTCCACGAGGCTCGCAGGCGGTGTGCGGGCCGGCGGCCTGGATCCGCTGGAGATCCGGACGCTGCGACTTTCCCTCTGCGGCGGTGACAGGCCCAGGTTCTCGGCCACCGGGCGGATGAACGTGGTCGACGCTGTGCCACGTCAGGTTGCTTCGCTCGCCCGGATCGGCCACCAGCTGATCGCATCCGACCGTCTTCCCGCGGCACTGTGCGTCCTCTGGGAGGCCTTGCTCCTCTGCGATGCCGCGCGCCGCTTGACGGCGTTCAACACCGGCGACTCCACCGCGACCGTGCCGCTGCGCGAGGCCGAGGAGAACGCCTTGGCCGAAGCCGCCGTTCTCGTCGACTCGCTGGAACGAGCCGACGATCCGGTGAGCGACGCGCTCACCGCCGACCTCAGCAACGCCCGGAGACGCCTGGGCCGGTCGGCGCACTGATCATGCTGCGCGCTGACGATCCCCGGTGAGGACGGCTGGGCGAAGGCGGTCATGCGGTTGGGCTACATCACCGTGCCAGTCGGTGAGCACACCAACAGTGATCCGTTCGCCGGCGTCGACATCGGCCTGCGTCTGGGATGCTCCGGTGCCTGGGTGTACGTCGCGTACGGCTGTTGGCCGGGCGAGTTCGGACCCCTGGAGGCGGTTTCGCGCGACGGTGCGCATGTCTTCCTGCTCGAGTACGAGGAGGCGAACGGCAAGCCGGTCCCTCCGCAGTTCGAGTACTTCCACGACGGCCGCCTGTTGAGCGCCTTCAACCTGCACCTGGACGGCTCGTGGGGCTACGAGGGAGTCCAAGGCGACCCCGCGACGGCCGACCGCTTGCAAGAACGACTGACCGCCGCCGGACTCCCGGACCCCGGGCGGGAGGGCAGAGAGGTCCACCTCACCACGCTGCGCATCGTGCAGGACTTCTTCGGACTCTCACTGCCGAGAGACCTGATCGTGAACGGCCCACTGCCCGCAGTCCTGCTGGAACCCGCGTAGACACCGGCACGGTACAGCGACTACATCCGAGTGGTCGTCAAGACCCGTAAGTCTCGGTTGCTCTCAGTTCCGCTCGGGTGCCTCGATCGCGACAAGTTCGACCTCGAAGCCGTCGTCGTTCTCCAGATAGGCGGCGTAGTGCTGTCGGCCGCCGGCGTAAGGATGTTGCTCGGGAAACAACAGGTCCCAGCCATGTCGAGTGGCGTTTGAAGTCAGCTCATCGACGGTGGCGGCATCTTCGACGTGGAAGGCGAGGTGGTTCAGTCCGGGGCGGCAGCGGTCGTGCTGATCGGCGGTGAGGGCAGGGGATTGCTCGATGACCAGGTAGGTCGGCCCGAGTCGCCAGCTGCGGCCGGACTCCCAGCTCTGGAACAGGGCGTAACCCAGCGTCTCCAGCAGCCAGCCGAGCGAGGCGAGCGCGCGGTCGAGGTCCGGCACCCACAGCTCGACGTGATGGAGCGTGCCGTGCGTCGGCCGCCTCATACAGCCACCGCCCCGGAACGCTCGGCGAGCTGAGACGCGCTGACCGCCCTCCATGGGGCCTGGGCGGCCCTCGCGGCGTGGTCGCCGTCCTCGACGTAGCAGATGTCCTGGATGGCCTTCTTCCCTGCGGGCTGGGCCGACTTCGGGAGGCAATCGAGCGCGTTGGCGGTCCTACGCGCCCAGCGGCGTTGGTGGCGGGTTGCAGGGAGGACCTGGCTCAGTGTGTTCGAGAACCCGAGAGCGCCGCCGCCGGCGGTCAGGAGGGGTGCGTGCGTGCCACGGCGGGCGCAATCACGCAGCAGGTTCGCCCAGGACACGGACGATTCGCCGTAGCCGTCGGTCATGGCGATCGGTTCCTCGATGCCGTCCATCCCTGCCCCCATCACCACTCGCGCAGCGATCTTCGCCTCGTAACATCGTATGCGCAGGTGAATGTCGGCCCAGACATAGACGCAGTCGCTGCCGAACAGGTCGTGCTCGCCTAACGCCTTGTGATCAGCCTGTACTGGGGGGGCAGTCGGGTGATCGTGACTCGAAGGTCGAACGAAGCCTCAAGGCCACGGCTCGCGAGCACCGCATAGAGCATCCCCGCCTGGAACGCATCGCGCGCAGCGCGACCAAGATCGGCACCCCAGCCACTCGAGCCACCCCAGCCAGACCCGCAGTACAGACCGACGCGGTGTTCAGCCGCATGGTGCGTCGTCGTCTGTTGCCTGCGACGGGACACTTTCGCAACGATGCGGGCGTTGTGGCTGCGGGCGGTGGTCAGGTGCAAGGATGCCGTCGTGGGGGATGCTATCGACGCGGTGGACTGGAGTGCCATACCGGGACACCCCGAATGGTATGAACCGGCTCGTGCCGCCCTGGGTCTGCGCGCGCTGGCGGATGCAACGAACCTGGTCCAGGCGGCTGCGGCCGGCTCGTTGCTCGGTGGAGGCGGAATCCTGCATGGTCACAGTGCCGCGGTGTTTCCGGCGGCAGCGGCCGCGGCCCCTCTGCTCCTGGACATCGCGCAGAAGGCGCACCCGGCGGCTCGGGACGTCGCGTTGGGGCTGATCGATGAGGCCCTGTCGTCCTATCCCCACGACGAGTACCGGCGGGTGACGACCTCCTACAGCAAAGCCGTACCGATCTGCTGCGCCATCGCCCAGCAGGTGCGGACCCGCTCATCGCTTCTTATCAGCATGGGGCGACGGGGCAAGACGCTCATCGACAGTGCGGCCGAGCACTGGCTTTTCGAGATCGCAGAGTGCGCCGCCGACAGCCAGGACACAGCAGCCTTCGGGACTCTGGCTGGCCGTCTTCCCAGCGGCGAGCACGCCGCGGAACTACACGCCGGCGGCACCGTCTCCCTGCTGGAGGAGGTCGTCCTGGAGTACCCGCCGGTGGACGGCTCTGCTGACGCATGCCTGCGGCTGAGGGGGCGGCATCCGGCGCAACTGCCGCCCGGCGCCGTCCTGCTCCCGGCAGAGTGCGGTGACCGCGTTCACTGACTACCCGCTCCATGGGGCATCTCGGTTAGCAGGCCCGGCCTTCGCCTGCGGAATCCGCTTCATGGTCCGAACGGGACAGCAACGTCGCCCCCGGCTGTTGCCGGAGAGGAACGACATGGGCCACGGGCGCTACGGCCGGCCGAGCCTGATGACGGCCCGTCCGCCCTTAAGGTCCACCGTGGAACGGTGCGGCGGGGCACCGTCCTCCTCGTCGTCCCGGATCACCAGCGCGCTCTGACGTTCCTTGAGCTCGTTCTGCTTGCCCTGTGAGAAGGTGGCGTGCAGCTGCTCGAAGCCGGTCGAGGAGACCTGGCCGGTGCGCCTGCCGCGCCCGCTCATGCGGAGCACCTGGTCGACGAAGGCAACCATGGTCAGCACGATCACCAGGCCAGGCAGTGTCACGAATACGGCGAACTCCATCCGGTCATCAGAGCACAGGACGGCGGGCCTGTCACCGGCCGCCGAGCCCCTGTCGCGAGCGGTTCGTCTTTCCCTCAGCACGCACCCCCGTCCTACTGGTCGCCAGGTCAAGTCCGGCAATTCGCGGGCGGAGCCGGCCCGGCCGAGCATCTGACCCGAGGCTTCCTCGGCCGGCCGGCCCCGCCGTCGGGCATGATCTGCGGGAGGGCACCACGGGGGCGCCCGCACCGGCTGGGGGCACATGGTGGAGTGGGCAACGCTGGTCGCCACGTTGGGCGGCGGTCTGATCGCGATAGCGGGCACGGTGTTGGCCGACCGTCTGCGTACCCGCCAGGAACACCGCCGCAGCCTTCAGTCGCGCCGCCGGGACGTGTACACGGAGTTCATCGCGGCGGCAGGCGCGGCGCACACCGAATTGCGCCGCCTCGCACAGAGCGGCGCCGGGACCACCGACCTGGAGGAAGCAACCCGCCTGGCGTTGACGGACGCGCGCATCTACGAGGTCCGCGAGCGCCTCTTCCTCGACGCCAGCGCCCGGATCGCGGGCGCAGGCCAGACCATGTTCGAAAGCCTCCGGGCCCTACGCAGGACCGTCGCCTCCGGCACCGGGATCTCCACCCCCGCGTTCCACGACATCTACCACCCCTACCTCGACGCCGTCTGGGCCTACCGCGAAGCCGTCCGCAACGAGCTCGAAGGCCACGCCCTCGCCCCGACCGACTTCGGCTGGTCCGCTTGGGACGGCCGTGAACGCTGCCCACACTGCAGACAGCAGCAGACGGGCACCGAGCCTGAACAGCACTGACCCGCCCCCGGCCACGACCACAGGCCAGTCAAAGGGAGACCACACTGCCGGGCCGTCTTCGGCTGAGTCACACCATGTGAGGACCGGGCGGCGGTGGGCGGGCACCGTACAGCGGCAAACGCGGAACAGCGAGCGTTCTCTGCGGATCCCAGCGGTCAGGCGCGGATGATGTTCTCGGCCTGCGGGCCCTTCTGGCCTTGCGTCACGTCGAACGTGACCTTCTCGCCTTCGGCAAGTTCGCGGTAGCCGGTTCAGGAGATGCTGGAGTAATGGGCGAAGACGTCCGGGCCGCCGTCCTGGGCGATGAACCCGAAGCCCTTCTCCGCGTTGCACCACTTCACGGTGCCGCTGGCCATGCTCATGTCCGTTCGATCTTGCCGGGAGCCCGGCTCTTGAGAAGAAGGGGCTCTTCCCTTTCTGGGAGGAGTCCCAGCGGTCGTCCCCTCACGCACGTGATCCAGCTGATGGGCCGGGTCACGCACGTGATCCAGCTGATGGGCCGGGCGAGCGATCGGGGCGGCGGTGTTACCTGCCCTTGGCGGCTTCCTTGAGCTTAGAGCCCGCGGAGACCTTCACGCTGTAGCCGGCCGGGATGTCGATCGGGTCGCCGGTCTGCGGGTTCCGAGCGGTGCGAGCGGCGCGGTGGGTGCGCTCGAAGGTCAGGAAGCCGGGGATGGTGACCTTCTCGTCGCCCTTGGCGACGACGTCGCCGACGGTCTCGGCAAGCGCCGTCAGGAGAGCGTCGGCGTCCTTGCGGGTCACCTCGGCGCGGTCGGCCAGGGCGGCGGTCAGTTCACTGCGGTTCATCGGTGAAGCACACTCCGTAACTTCGGGGCGCCCGGCGGTCTGATCGCGGGCGGGACATCTCCCCCGCTACCCTGCCATCCAGTCCTGACACTGGCCGGGAACCGTCCCTCTGCTTGGGCCGTACGGGTCATCGCGCCTGTGCCGCCACGGGACCACTGGGCCATCTGCGAGCGAGGCCGGGCACGTTCCGACGGATGTGCGGCCACAGGTAGCCGTCTCGCTGCCCACGACAGCCCGGAGCGGTGAGGAACGATATGCCGCACATGCAAATCTGGGACAGAGGGGCCGGCAGGGATCTCCGCCTTTCTGGATCGTCGCCGCCGTTCTGCTCGTCATCGTCACAGTGGCGTTCGCGGCCCCGCACCCGCCGGGAGCGGCGTCGCGGCAGTCGGTCAGAGGCGGTCGCCGGTGCCCCCAGTGGTGGGAGTGGATGACTGCTGTCGTCCGCCCGGCCGCGGCGCACGTCGGGTGTCGGTGATGCTGTCCCGGGCGGCCTGAGCGACGGCTGCGGCGGTGATGCCGAACTCGTCGTAGAGGCGCTGGTATGCGGCGGAGGCGCCGTAGTGTTCCAGGCTGACGATGCGGCCGGCATCGCCGACGATCTCGCGCCAGCTCTGCCCGACGGCCGCCTCGACGCTGACCCGGGCGCGCACGTCGGGCGGCAGGACATGGTCCCGGTAGTCCTCAGGCTGTTCGGCGAACCACTCACGGCACGGCATCGACACCACCCGCACCGACAGGCCGTCGTGCGTCAGCAGATCGGCCGCGTCCAGACAGATGTGCACTTCGGAGCCGGTGGCGATCAGGATGACCTCCGGTGTCGCGTGGTCGTCCGGGTCGGTCAGGACGTATGCGCCGCGGCGCGCCCCGGCGGCCGGTGCGTACCGGCCGCTTTCGCGGTGCAGGACGGGGAGGTTCTGTCGGGACAGGACCAGCCCGGCGGGGCGGTTCTGGTGTTCGAGGATGGTCTGCCAGCAGGCGGTGGTCTCGTTGGCGTCGGCGGGGCGTACGACGTCGAGACCGGGGATGGCGCGCAGGGCGGCGAGGTGTTCGACGGGCTGGTGGGTGGGTCCGTCCTCCCCCAGGCCGATGGAGTCGTGGGTCCAGATGTAGGTGGCGGGCAGCCGCATCAGCGCCGCCAGGCGGACCGCGGGGCGCATGTAGTCGGAGAACGTCAGGAAGGTGCCGCCGTAGGGGCGGGTCAAACTCTGCAGCGCGATGCCGTTGAGGATCGCGCCCATGGCGTGCTCGCGGATGCCGAAGTGCAGGGTTCGCCCGTGGGGTCCGCCCTTCCATGCGGTGGTCTGCCGGCCGACCGGAATGAAGGAGGGCTCGCCGTCCATGGTGGTGTTGTTGCTGCCTGCCAGGTCCGCCGAGCCGCCCCACGGCTCCGGTAGCACCGGGGCGAGTGCGCTGAGCACCGCTCCCGAGGCGGCGCGAGTGGCCATGCCCTTCTCTCCGCCGGCGGGGAAGGAGGGAAGTGCGTCGTGCCAGCCGTGGGGCAGTTCCTGCTTCTGCAGCCGGTCGAGCAGCGTGGCCCGGTCCGGATTCTCGCGTTGCCAGGCGGTGAACTGCTCGTCCCAGTCGGCGTGGGCCTGTCGCCCCCGGTCGACGGCCTGTCGGGTGTGGGCCAGTACGTGGTCCTCGACGGTGAAGTGTGCTTCGGGATCGAAGCCGAGCAGCCGTTTCGTGGCGGCTACCTCCTCCTCGCCCAGTGCGGCGCCGTGCGCCTTGCCGGTGTTCTGCTTGGTGGGGGCCGGCCAGCCGATCACGGTGCGCAGCATGATGAGCGACGGGCGTCCGGTCTCCTCCCGGGCCGTCCGGGTCGCCGCGAGGAGGGCGTCGACGTCTTCCACGTACGTGCCGTCGGCTGTCCAGTCCACGGTCTGTACGTGCCAGCCGTAGGCGGCGAAGCGTGCAGGGACGTCCTCGCTGAAGGAGACGTCGGTGTCGTCCTCGATCGAGATGTTGTTGGAGTCGTAGTAGACGATGAGGTCGCCCAGTTCCTGGTGGCCGGCCAGGGACGCGGCCTCCGCGGTGACGCCCTCCATGAGGTCGCCGTCGGACGCCACCACGTAGACGTGGTGGTCGAAGGGGCTGCTGCCCGGTGCGGCATCGGGGTCGAGCAGTCCGCGTTCGCGCCGTGCCGCCATGGCCATGCCGACCGCGCCGGCCAGGCCTTGGCCGAGCGGGCCGGTGGTGATCTCCACGCCGCGGGTGTGCCGGTGTTCCGGGTGGCCCGGTGTGGCCGAGCCCCAGGTGCGGTACGCCTCCAGGTCGGACTTCTCCAGTCCGTACCCGGCCAGGTACAGCTGGATGTACAGGGTGAGGCTGGAATGGCCGCAGGACAGCACGAAGCGGTCCCGGCCCAGCCACTGGTCGTCGGTCGGGTCGTGTCGCATGACATTCTGGAACAGCAGGTACGCCAGCGGGGCCAGGCTCATGGCGGTCCCGGGGTGCCCGTTGCCGGCCCGCTGGACCGCGTCCGCCGCCAACAGCCGTGTGGTGTCCACCGCGCGCACGTCCACTGTGTCCCACGCGGCGCTCTCGGCCACCGGATACGCCGGGGACCGCGCGCCCTGTGCTTCACCGGACTGCTCGCTCATCAGGCTGTCCCTTCGTCGTGCGGACGGACCGGGCCGACGGGGCGCCCGCGGTTGGTGGGTGATGCGCCCCCGCGGCTGAGAGCTGTGGCTCCGGCAGCCGCCCGCGTTCGCGCCATCACGCGGCGTTCTCCGCTGATCCCAGTGTCCGGGCTGCCGCTGCGGCGCGGACCTCTTCCAGCACGGCGCTCTGCCGCGCGGCACGGTCCAGCAGCGTGTCGAGGTCGCCGACGTGGAGCCGGCTGTCCGTCGGGGCCAAGGCGCGCAGCGTGCGCCAGCAGGCCGCCTTGCCGTGAACGCCGGTCAGCATCGCTTCCGCTTCCAGGACGTCGCTGAGCGGGGAGCGGGAGAACAGGTGTCCGTTGGTCTTCAGGCGGCCCGCCTTCTCCGCCAGCCAGCCCGCTGCCGTCCTGGACTGGCTGATGGAGACGCCCAGATCCGCCATGATCCGGGCCAGTGCGCTCCTGTCCTGGTCGATCTGGTCCGCGAGCCCGGCGAGCGTACGGCCGTCCTGCTCGCCCTTGCGGGCGTCCGCGGCCCGCTTGAACAGCTCCAGGCCGCCGGTGGCCGCGGCGTAGTGATCGCCCAGGTAGATCGCCAGCAGGTCAGCGCTCTCGGAACCGGCGACCGCAGTGTCGGGCTTCGCGCGCATCTCGCGGGACACGGACTCGCCCAGCTCGCCCCAGCTGGCCTCGAACTTGGCCAGTCCCTCGCGCTCCAAGGTGTCGGTGACGTCGCGGAAGTCGACGCCGACCCGCTCCAGTGCGGCAAGGTGGTCCTTGGCGGCTGTGAAGTCGTCGACGGTGGGCGGGTGCACAGGAACGGTTCCGTGGTCGGCGAACGCGGCCAGCGTGCCGCGGGGCATGGTGTTGACCGTGCCTGCGATCACGAGCTCGCTGACGTACATCGTGTCGGACCGGGCCGGGTCCTTGACGCCGGTGGACGCCCACAAGGGGCGCTGGGTGCGGGCACCCGCCGCGGCGAGGCGCTGCCACCTCGGGTCGACGAGGAGTTGTTCGTAGGCCTGGAACGCGAGGCGCGCGTTGGCGACTCCGGCCCTGCCCTTGAGCGCCAGGGCCTCCGGGGTACCGACGGCGTCGAGTCGGCGATCGACCTCGACGTCCACGCGGGAGACGAAGAACGAGGCCACCGAGTGGATGTCCGCCAGCTCGAGGCCGTTGGCCTGAGCCTGCTCCAGGCCCCGCAGGTAGGCGTGCACCACGTCGCGGTAGCGGTCCAGGGAGAAGATCAGCGTGACATTGACGCTGATGCCTTCGGCAGTGACCGCGGTGATCGCTTCCAGTCCCGCCCGTGTGGCGGGAATCTTGATGAACAGGTTCGGCTGGTCAACCGTCTCCCAGAGCCTGCGGGCCATGGCAACGGTGGAGTCGACGTCATGGGCGAGGCGGGGGTCGACCTCGATGGACACCCGGCCGTCGATACCCGCACTCCTTTCGTACACGGGGAGCAGTTCCTCACAGGCCTCGCGGACATCGTCGGTGGTCAGGGCGAAGACCGCGTCGTCGACGCTGTCTCCTGCCTGACCCAGGTTCCGCAGCTGCTCGTCGTAGCGGTCTCCCTTCGACAGAGCCGAGGCGAAGATCGTGGGATTCGTGGTGACTCCCACGACGTGCTGGTCCGCGATCAGCTCCCTCAGCTCCCCGCCGGCGAGAAGCTCCCGGGACAGATCGTCGAGCCAGACCGACACTCCGGCAGCGGACAGGGCGGCGAGCGGGCTGGTCTCAGCGGAGACAGACATACAGGACCTCCAAAGCGGTACGGCGCCGCACACGCTGGGGGGCGATGTCGCCTGATGGGCGGACTGCCGGCGGCGGCACTCGCACGGTGTCTCTGGTCGCCTGCCCGGATCGCCCGGTAACAAGCGCAATACCCCAAAGAGCCGAGCTTGGCCTGGGATGCTCCCGGCCTCCCGCCTTGGGGCGTAGGGCGCCGATCGGCTTCAGGAGCTCTGGGGGCGGTGGGGTGTGGGTTGACGTTCGGGGGCAGGGTCTGAGTGAAGGCGTATCGTGAGGAGTACCGAAGGCCGGTGGACGCGCAGGTGAAGCGCTTCATTCCAACCGTGGAGGGTTGGTGCTTCCGCTGGTCGAACGGCCGGGGGCTCCTCCCTGGCTCAGGTCGTTGACGTCCCTTGTGACGGCCCCCGTCACAACGTGAATCCGACCCGTTCCCGGCTGTGCTCCCCTACCCCTGTGGTGTGGCGGTGGTGCGCCGCCGGTCTGGTGAAAGCAGCCCTGCATGTCTGCGGAGCACGCCATCGAAGGCCGAGTCTTGGCCCTGCGCCTTCCCACGGATCTCGACGTCACCTGCCGAGCCGCCGCCGTACAGTACTCACAGCGTCTGCTGCTCTCCCACCGGCCACTGGGCGAGCGCCTGCATCTGGCGGCCGGTCCTGCCGACGGTGCCTCGCTCAGCGTGCTCGCGCGCATACGCCGGCTGTGCGCGGGGCTCGGGATCCCCCTCGCCGTCACCGACCGGCCTTGGAGCTCCCACGCCTCACCCACGAAAAGTGCCGGGGTTCTGGGTCCTGACGTGATACGAGGTGCGTCCACGTGATGAACGACGACCACACCCCCGTTGACGTGCTGCACGCCTCCTCCGGCGGAGGGCACATCTACAGCGCGCCGGGCGGAGCGAGCGTCTACCGGCGGGCCACCGGGCTCGACGGCACCGCGGAGCTGGTAGCGGCCGGCGAGTTCGACATGGACAGCGTCGGATGCCTGCACCGCGCCCTGGCCGACGCCGGCGCAGATGGCGCCACCAGCGTCCGGCTCGACGTGTCGGGTGTCGTCTTCGGCGACACCTCCGTCATCCACGCCCTCCTTCGCGCCCGACAGGGTCTGGGGCGACTCGCCCTCATCGGCCCCGTCCCGCCCCAGCTGCGCCAACTCTTCGACCTCACGGGCACCACGCCTCTGTTCCCCGTCGAGACCTGAAACGAACGCCCATCGGATCAGATGCGGGCTGCCGACCGTTCCCGGCGTTCGCGCTCACGCCTAGACCCGGCTAGAGGCGGCATCCCCGGCCGGCGCCTCACGACGTACAACCGGCTCCCTTCACCCTGGCCGCGCGCCCCCTCCGCTCGAGACCCGGACTTCGGGCAGGTGGGGGCGGGCTGCGCAGGGGACCACCCTCAGTGCATCGACACGCACCCGGCCCGGCCCGACAGAGGTGGGCCGGGCCGGTCGCGTGTGGTCGCCTTCACGGCTGCCCTCCGGGCCGGGTCCATCCGCCGCGGGCGTTCGGCACCCGGCCGTCCTCGGCTTCGTCCGTGGAGGCTCTACCCGCGTGCGAGCGTGCCTGCAGGCAGGAGAAGGGCGTCGGCGCCCGTCAGGGTGAGCACCCGCCTCGTTGCTTCCTGCACGCCGGTGAGCACGAGTCGGTTCCCGCCGTCAGCGAGGCGAAGGCTCAGCTGGAGCAGGAGGTTGAGGCCTGAGGAGTCCATGAAGGTCACCTGCGACATGTCGATGTAAAGCGGTGCTCCGTCGGCCAGGGAGGCCCGGCCTATGGCCTCCTCGAGGGCGGGGCAGGACGTGAGGTCCATCTCTCCGGCCACGGCGATGGTGGTGGCGTCGGAGTCTTCGTGGGTGATGAGGATCAGATCGCTCATGGTTCGCCCCTCTCATCAGGGTCGAGCCCGATGCACCCCGGCTGCGGGGTGCCAGGAGCGTGACGTGAGGTCACGCACAGACCAGCAAGACCACCCGAACCGCGTCCCGGCCCTCTGCTGAGAGCCTGCGCGAGCGGCTCGGGGTCTCCTACCAGACCAGGCTGGTGTCCTGCGACCGTCCCACACCGCCCCCTCGTGGTGAAAGTCCGCTGCCCACACCGCAGTCCACGACAGGGCATCGATACCGCCCACCTGTTGTCCGCTCCGACCCGGTCCCGCCGCGGGGAGGGCCGAGGCTGTCACGCGCTCACGGCGATGATGTGGAGATGGGAGCGGACGTCGGCGATGAGGCGAGCAGCATCCGTAAGCAACGTCCCCTGGATCGTGGGCGCGGCCTGATCCACATGCGGTTGCTGCAGGTGGCGCAGATGGCCGGCGACGACGTCGAACAGTTCCTCCAGGCGCCGGGCGTCGGTGCGCTCGGACTGCCCTATCTCTTCCAGGACGTCTGACACGTGGTGCAGGAACGCCGCGTACTCGGAGCGGAACGACGGCGGCACGGACTGGATGTGACCGTCGGCCAGAGCGTATTCCAGGGTGCGCGTCATGGACTGCAGATGGTCCAGTGAGCGTTGAACGATGGTCAGCGCCTCGCGGGCCCGAGGCATGGCCTCATCGCGGGGATCGACGGTGCGACGGGGATTGAGGAGGGAGTTCTCCGTCTCCGCGTCCACCTCACCGTGCAGGCGGTCGCACGTCGATGCAAGCCTCCGCCATTCTCCGCGCAAGCGTCCCACCGCGTCCACGTCTCCGTCTCCCGTGCCCGACGCGTCGGCAAGCAGGCGTATGTCGGCGGAGACGTCCTGGCACACGGCGGCGACCGACGCCTGATGGCGGCGGGTGTGCCGGGCTGGGGCAAGGAGAAGATGGGCGCCGATTCCACAGGCGACGCCGATCGCCACCGATGCGATGAGGTGGCCGATGTAGTCGAGGCGTCCTCCCCCGGTGGAGAAGGCGAAGAGCCCAACCACGGCGACCTGCGCGCCCTGGCTTCCGAAGGGGCGGAATCTGCCGACGGCCAGGCCCAGCAGCATCAGAGAGGCGAACGCCCACCAGTGGATCCCGGCCCAGGCCGCCAGGCCGGCGGCCAGCACGGCGCCCGCGGTCATGGCCATCAGGTACCGGGCACACTCGCGTACCGACCGGTAGACCGTTGCCTGCAGCACGACCAGAACGGTGAAGGGTGCGAAGGTCGTCACGGCCGCGGGCAGCAGATGCCGGGCGAGTATCCAGGCCAACGTGGCTGCTCCCACGCTCTTCGCACCCAGCACGAGATCGTCTCGCTCCGGCCCGGGAGAACGCAGTCCCCTGCCCACGCGCCCCACCACGGCGGCGATGGCGTTCCCCGCTCTGTGCAGCATCGTCATTCCCCTCTCTGCCACGCCCCCTGTCCCGCACCCACCACGCTCGCGTCCAGCTGGAAGGAATGGGGGTGGGTCGGCCGTCAGGGTTCCCGAACCGCAGGCCGAACGGCCCGCTCCCCGTTAGGTGCGGGCCGTTCCTCCACCCCAGAGGCTGCCGGAGGGGGCGGCCGGCAGGCTCTGCATCTCCAAGCGCCCCCAAGCGCTCGTGACCCGCATGCCCCAAGGCCTCACGCCCACACGCCGGTCCTGAGCGGTCGCTTCTCCGGCCGGAGAGCGGCCGGAGATACGCAGGCGTTCCTGAAGACAGGAGGATCTCCGACTCCGAAGGCAATCGCGGTTCGTCGTGTCGCGGGATGCAGACCGCGCGATGCAGACCGCGGCCCCAGGGGCCACATCACGAGTACGGACGGTCGCTTGGTCGCTTGGTCGCTTGATCCAGCGGCTCCGCCTTGCGCCAGTTGGTGTCCTTGCGGATGCGCTGAAGGGTTGTCGCCGACAGGGTGCGGACAAGGAGCGCGTCTACAGGTAGAGGGCAGGCCGGGGAAGGTCTCGCCCGCAGGTTTCGGGCCTGATGCGCTGAACGAGCACGTCGAGGAGGGTTCGTGGCACACGACAAGGACGAGGCCGAAACGTGGGATGCCTTCCGCACACTGGTCAACATGCCGCCGGCGGAGCTGGAACGATGGCTGGCGACCAGCACATCGAAGGACGCCGGCGAGCACAAGGGGGGTCATGAGTCAACCGGCCATGCCTCTGGCCGAAGGATCGTCGAGATCCTGCGCACATCGAGGAGCGACCTGACGGACGCGGACTACCAGCACATGACGAAGGTCAACGGCTACATCCGTCGTCATCAGGCGCAGCGGCCCTCCGGCGATGTGCGGGACACCACGTGGCGCCACTCCCTCATGAACTGGGGACACGACCCCCTGGCCGACTGACACATGACCCGTCGATCACGCGCGGGGCCGGATTCGGCACACCAGCATGGGCTCCTGTGGGTGACGACGAGCATTCCAGGACCGTGGACCATGCAGGCGGCATGCGCCACGCCGGGAGCGCTGCGGTGGAGGCCGCGCTCGCCTGCGGCGGCGTCTCCTGCACGAGAGCATCAGCGCTGCAAGAGACCTTTCGGCCCGACCTCCGGCGGCGCCGGCTTCACCACTCCCCCGGCGTTTCCCGCGTGGGACGGGGGATGCCGGGCAGCCGCTGGGTATGGACCAGTCGAAGACGCCCGTGCTCGATGCCCTCGCCGCCTACCACGCGACCGGACAGACTCCCTTCACCCCTCCCGGCCACAAGCAGGGCCGGGGAGCCGACCCGCGGGTGCGCGCGGTGCTGGGCGACGACGTGTTCAGGTCGGATGTTCTCGCCATCAGCGGCCTCGACGACCGCATGTCCTCCCGCGGGGTCCTCGAGGAGGCGCAGGCCTTGATGGCCGATGCCGTCGGCGCCGACCATGCCTTCTTCTCGACCTGCGGCAGCTCCCTGTCGGTGAAGTCCGCGATGCTGTCGGTCGCCGGCCCCCACGAGAAGCTTCTGGTGGGCCGCGACGCCCACAAGTCGGTGATCTCCGGGCTGATCCTGTGCGGGATCCGCCCGGTGTGGGTCGAGCCTGCATGGGATGCGGAGCGGCACCTGGCGCATGCCCCGTCCGCGGCTGCCTTTGAGGCGGCGTTCGCGGAGCACCCGGACGCCCAGGGTGCACTCGTGACCACCCCGACCCCCTACGGCACCTGCTCGGACCTCGCGGCGATCGCCGACGTCTGCCATCGGCGAGGCAAGCCGCTCGTCGTGGACGAGGCGTGGGGCGCGCACCTGCCCTTCCACCCCGACCTGCCCACCTGGGCGATGGACGCCGGCGCGGACGTCTGCGTCACCTCCGTCCACAAGATGGGCTCCGGACTGGAGCAGAGCTCGGTCTTCCATCTCCAGGGCGACCTCGTCAAACCGGAGGTCCTCAAGAGCCGCGAGGACCTGCTGGGCACCACCAGCCCCTCCGTCCTGGTCTACGCGGCCCTCGACGGCTGGCGTCGGCAGATGGTCGAACACGGCCGGAGCCTCTACGACCGCGCCCTGGCCCTCGCGGACGACGTCCGCTCCCGGATCGCGGACATCGGCGGCATCCGCGTTCACGGCCGCGACGACTTCTGCGGCCCCGGCAAGGCCAACGACCTCGACCCGCTCCAGATCATCATGGACATCAGCGCCTGGCAGGTCACCGGCTACCGGGCCGCCGACTGGCTGCGGACCCACCACCGCATCAACCTCCACATCGCCGACCACCGGCGCATCAGCGCTCAGCTCACCCACGCCGACGACAAGGAGACCGCCGACGTCCCTGCTGTCCGCCCTGAACGATCTGGCCGCCCACTCCCCCGCCCTGCGCACAGGCCAGCCCGTGGACGTCCCGTCGCCGGGCGGACTGCGCCTGGAGCAGGCGGTCCTCCCACGGGATGCGTTCTTCGGCCCGACCGAGCAGGTGGATTCCGCAGCTGCCGCAGGCCGGGTCGCCGCGGAAATGATCACGCCCTACCCGCCGGGGATCCCCGCCGTCCTGCCGGGTGAGCGCCTGACCAGCGAGGTCTTGGATTATCTGCGCACCGGTGTGCAGGCCGGGATGGTCGTTCCCGACGCCGTCGACCCGCAGGCCACGAGCGTCCGCGTCCTGCGCGAGGGCTGATACCGGGGGTTGCACGACGGCCCGGCGGGCAGAGGCCTGGACGGAGGCGATCACCATGGGCCGAACCACTTACCCCGTTCTCGGTATGCACCGCCACGAGCCCGAGGACATCGACGAACTCGTACCGCCCGTGGGAGACGCACTGCCGGGCGTCTCCCCACTGCTGAAGCAGGCCGGCGCCAGCAAGCAGGCCCGTGGGCTGAGGGCCTCGCCCCCGGGACAGTCCAGCGGAGGTCTGCATCCCCGCACAGCCGGCCCAGACGGAGATTCGGCGCCTGCAGCAGCTTCTAGCCGCGACCTGCTCCACATCTCACCGGCTGTGGAGCTCCCATGAACAGCCCAGTCATCCAGCCCGCGGACAGCTGCCCAGAGGCGTTTCGTCGTGTGAAGGAGCACCGGGACGTGAACACCGTGGTGCTTCGGCTCACCGGCAGCACGCTGGACGTGGAGGCCGAGGCCAACTGGACACCAGAAGAACTGATCGCAAGCCTCCCGCCCGACCAGGCGCGGCTGCTCGTCCACGAAGTCCCTTACGCCACGCATGCCGGCGCCCGCCGGCATGCGTATCTTCTGATCTGGTGGATGCCTGCCACCGCCGACGAGGACGAGGCCGCCTACGCCCCTGCTTACGACATCTTGAAAACGCAGTGCACCGACGTGCCTGTCCATCTGATCGCACGCATCTCCACACAGCTGGCCTACCCACGGCTCGTCGCACTCGCCGACAAGTGAGCACGGCTGAAGGGGCGCCTGTCGCGTACCGCATCGTTCGTCCCCTTCCGTGCTTACTTTCCAGCTGCGGTGTCGCCGGACGCTGCGTGTAGGCGGGGGCAGGCGCGTACTCACCGGGGGCCCTGGTAGCGGCGGTGCGGTAGCGGCATCCCGTGGTCCAGCAGTGTCGGCGTCCCGTGGCACCTGCCGGGGATTCTTGCACTCCTTGAGCGCTTCGCCTGCTGTCTGCGAAAGACGAGACGCCCAGACTGGGCCGCGGCGTCTTGCCGGGTCTGGCTCCTGGTCTCGTCAGACCTGTCCTCGCCATCCGCTGGCGGCCGCGGCCCGGTCTTCGATGAACTGCTTGAACCGCTTCAGGTCACCCTTGACCTGCCGGTCGACGAATCCGATTGTGTCGCCGATGGTTTCCGTCATCCCCTCAGGGTCGAAATCCATCATCAGTGTGATCTGCGTGCGGGAGGGGCCGATGGGCTGGAAGGTGACCAGGCCGGACTGCTCGATCTCGTCACCGACCGTGACCCAGGCGACCTTGGTGTCCGGGATCTGCTCAGTGATCTCCGCGTCGAACTCCCTGCGCACCCCGCCGATGCTTGTCACCCAGTGCGTCAGACTGTCCGCGCGCTGCTCGATCCGCTCCACTCCGTCCATGAACTGGGGGAACGTCTCGAACTGCGTCCACTGGTCGTACGCGGTACGAACCGGAACTTCGACTTCGATCGACTCCTTGACGTGCGACATGGGTGGGCTCCTCTGCTGGTGGGGGGCGACGCAGGGGCCGGGCCTGGCAGGAGCCCGCCCAGTTTCGCCGGGGTCTCTCATCCGTGCCCGCGCGCGCGTGCCCATGCCGGACTTCGCCGACGAACACCCCAGAGGGGTTCCATTTCGGGCCGAACGGACCTCTGGTGTCGCACTCGCAGACCGGGGCCGCCGTGACCTTCGATCGCGCAAGGAGCGAGTGTCGCTCCATGGCTTGCTTCCAGCCGTCAGGCCGTAGGCGGAGACACTGCTGCCCTCGACCCTCATGCCAAGGCAAGACGATCGCCGACCGTCTCGAACCTCACATGCCGAGCAAGACAGCACCACCGCAAGCACTTCCCCCGTGACCGCCTGTCTCCTCGCCGCATGGCTCCGCGGCCGACGATCAATGGCTCCGAGCCCCGGGGGCTTGATCCTTGAACTGGAAAGCAGTCGGGTGAAACGGCCATACCGGGGCAGAGGCCCACCATGAACGACAGGGAAGAGTGGAAGCCGGGCGAGATCGTGACCCAGAGCGGCATCTACGCATGCGACTGTGGCAGAGAGCACCTGTGGAGCAAGAGCACCGATGTGCGCGGGCATCGGTTCCCACCGCTCCCCTACGACTGCACGGGGCAAGCGTGGGTCCTTCGTACGCAGGCTCACCCTGACGAGGACTGAGGGTGCGGCTGCGGACCAGCGATCCGAGCACGCCGGGGTGGAGCCGTGTGCGTCACGGCCGCGGGTTTCGCTATCTGGACAAGGGCGGGAAGCCCCTGCCCCCGGACGATCGCGACCGGGTACGCGCCCTGGTGATTCCTCCGGCCTGGGAGGACGTCTGGGTCTGTCCCTGGCCGAACGGCCACATCCAGGCGGTGGGGACGGACGCGGCGGGCCGGCGCCAGTACCTCTACCACGCCGCATTCCGCGAGCGGCAGGACGCCGCCAAGCACGAGCACGTCCAGCGCGTCGCCCGTTCGCTGCCCCGCTTGAGGCAACAGGTGGACAGTGACATCGCCGGGCGCGGGTTGTCTCGGGCTCGTGTTCTGGCCTGCCTGACCCGCCTCCTGGATCTGGGATTCCTCCGTGTCGGCGGCGACGGTTACGCGCGCGACAACGGCAGCTTCGGCCTGACGACCCTGCTTCGGGAACACGCCGACTGCCGAGGCGGGGAGATCCGTCTGCACTTTCCGGCCAAGTCGGGCAAGGAGGTCACGCGCGCACTCGTGGACGATCAGGCGTACAAGGTGGTCCGTGCGCTGCTGCGGCGCGGCAACGCGGACTCGAGGCTCTTCGTGTACTGGGAGCACGCGGAGTGGCGCGTGCTCCACGGCGACGATCTCAACGCCTACCTGCGGGACGGGTCGGGGCAGGATGTGACGGCGAAGGACTTCAGGACCTGGTACGCGACCGTTCTGGCGGCGGTCGCTCTCGCCGTTTCCGACAACACCACCGATGGCTCCGCCGCCCGCCGCAGCAGGGTCGTAGCCCGTGCCGTGCGCGAGGTCAGCGGGTACTTGGGCAACACGCCGGCGGTGTGCAGGGCGTCCTACATCGATCCGCGCGTCATCGAGCTCTACGACCGGGGAGAGACCATCGCGGCGGCCCTGGGCGAGCTGGGCAGGGACGGCGTCTTCGGCCACCCCGCCACCCATGGCCGCGTCGAACGCGCCGTTCTGCGGCTTCTCGATTCGGCGGGTCCGTGACGACGGCTTGGATGCGGCACCGGGCGGGGCCGGAACCGTTCGGGCCGGGCTGCGGCAACGGTGGAATCACAGGCGGCCTGTACCCGGCGGTCGTGACCGATCAGGCCGGAAGAACTCCGCCACGGGGCCGCCCGCCGCCGCGGGATCCCCACACGTTCGCGTAGTCGGCAACGGACCGGTACTCGTGGTGGCAGCACGCATACGGCCGAACAGTTCCGGCTGCGCACACTGATCGGCCGGTATCGGGATCTTTCAGTGGATACAGGGCTGATGTCCGGGTAGCGGAAGCGCATGGGCACCACGCTCGCCGCGAACACCGCCCACCTCGCCCCGCGTCTCAAGGCGAGCCCGTACCCGCCCTCCTCCTGACCACAGTCGAACAGGACGGTCCTTCGATGACTTCCCCCTCCAGCCCCGGCCCGCGTCTCGTCGACCCCGTGGGGCTCCACCCCCGCCCGCCGTTTCCCGAGCAGGACCAGGACCACCCCGGCTCCACCGAGGCCATGCGTCCGCGCCCCGATCACGGAGAACAGAGTTACCGGGGCCACGACCTCCTGCTCGACCGCAGGGCGCTCGTCACCGGAGGGGACTCGGGAATCGGCCGGGCCGTCTGCCTGGCCTTCGCCCGGGAGGGAGCCGACATCGTCTTCACGCACCTTCCCGAAGAAGCCGCGGAGGCCAGGGAGACGGCGCGACTGATCCGAGAAGCAGGCCGCCGGGCGGTGCCCGTCGCCTGCGACATCCGGGACGAGGAGCAATGCACCGCTCTCGTCGAGCAGGCCGTCGGCGAGCTGGGCGGGATCGACCTCCTCGTCAACAACGCCGCCTACCAGATGTCCCAGCCGGACGGCATCGAGGCGATCACCACCGAGCAGTTCGACCGAGTGATGAAGACGAATCTGTACGGCATGTTCTGGCTCACCAAGAGCGCCCTGGCCCACATGCCGCGCGGAGGGTCGGTGATCAACACCGCCTCGGTACAGGGCTACCAGCCCAGCCCGCATCTCCTCGACTACGCGATGACCAAGTCGGCGATCGTCTCCTTCACCCACGGACTGGCGCAGATGCTCGCCGAGCGCGGCATCCGGGTCAACGCGGTGGCGCCGGGACCGGTGTGGACTCCGCTGATCCCGGCGACGATGCCCGATGCGACGAAGTTCGGAGAGCAGTCGCCGCTGGGCCGGCCCGCGCAGCCGGTGGAGATGGCACCTGCCTTCGTCTTCCTCGCCTCCGACCAGGCTTCCTACATCACCGGCGAGATCGTCAACGCCACCGGCGGAACACCACTGCCGTGACTCCGGACGAAGCCCTGCGCCGGATCGCCTTCCTCCTCGAATGGCGCGGAACCTCCCCGTACCGGGTGCGGGCCTTCCACACCGCGGCCGACGCCGTCCGCGAGCTGCCTCCCGGAGCGGTGGAGGCCGCCCAGGTCGTGCGGCTGCGCGGCGTCGGTCCCGTCACCGCCGAAGTGATCGCCCAGGCATCGACCGGAACCGTCCCGGACTACCTCGCGCGCCTGCAGGCCGAAGCCGGCCCGGAGGCGGCGGCCGCCTGGGATCTCTGGACCCGAAGCCGCGGGGACTGCCATCTGCACTCCGACTGGTCGGACGGCGGCAGCCCCATCGAGGACATGGCCGACGCGGCCCGCACCCTGGGCCACCGGTGGGCGGTTCTGACCGACCACTCGCCACGGCTCACCATCGCCCACGGTCTGAGCCCCGAGCGGCTGAGAAGCCAGCTGGAGGCGGTGGCGGCCGTGAACTCCGAGATGGGCTCCGGCTTCCGGCTGCTCACCGGCATCGAGTGCGACATCCTCGATGACGGTGCGCTCGACCAGGACGAGGACCTGCTGGGCCGGCTCGACATCGTCGTGGCATCCGTGCACTCCAAGCTCCGTTCGGAGCCCGAACCGATGACGGCCCGGATGCTGGCGGCGGTACGCAACCCGCTGGTCGACGTCCTGGGGCACTGCACGGGGCGGATCGTCACCGGCCGGGGGCGCCCGCAGTCCCGTTTCGACGCCGAGGCGGTGTTCGCCGCATGCGCGGAGACCGGTACCGCCGTGGAGATCAACTGCCGCCCCGAACGGCGCGACCCGCCCGACGACCTGCTGATGCCGGCCGCCGCGGCAGGATGCCGGTTCGCCGTGGACACCGACGCCCATGCTCCCGAGCAGCTGCACTGGCAGAGCACCGGCTACGCCCGGGCGGCGCGGATCGGAGTGGAGGCGGACCGGCTCATCACCACGTGGCCCCTCGAACGGCTGCTGGCCGGCAGAAGCAGGCACGCATGACGAGACCTGCGTGGTCCTGCGCCTTTGCAGAGTGGCAGTCGGATTCGCGTGGATTGCGGCGTCATGGGGGTAGCCGCACCGTGACCGCGGAATTGCACTGCCGAGGAAGGTTCGTCATGCCACGAGGATCCAGCCCCAAGCGTGAGCGCCAGTACGAGCACATCAAGGAGTCCGGGGAGAAGCGCGGCATGTCCGAGGGCCGCGCCAAGGAGATGGCCTCCCGGACGGTGAACAAGGAACGCGCGCGCTCGGGAGAGAGCAAGACCGCGAGCCGCAGTTCCACCCAGGGCAAGTCCGCCTCGCAGCGCGGCGGGGAGAAGTCCGGCGGCGGCACGTCGTCGCGCGGCGGGGAGAAGTCCGGCGGCTCCTCGTCGGAACGCACCAAGGACGACCTCTACCAGGAGGCCAGGAAGCGCGGCATCGAGGGACGCTCGACCATGACGAAGCAGCAGCTCAAGAACGCCCTCGGTCACTGACACCGCACGCAAGGGAAGAGGTGTTCCCGTGGCCGTCCGCCACCAGCTCGTCCGCCGGCCCCCGCACGCCGTGTGGGCCGTCCTCGCCGATCCGACCCGGTACGGGCAGTGGGTGGTGGGCCCTTCCCGGTCCACGCCACTCGACGCCCTCTGGCCCGCGCCCGGGGCCCGGCTGCGCTACACCATCCGGCTGGGCCCCTGGTCCACCGAGGGCACCACGACCGTGCGCCACCAGGAGGCCGTCAAGGAGCTGCAGCTCGAGGCGGCTTTCACATCCCTCGGCACCGCGAGGATCCTTCTTCAGCTGCGGCCATGGGGCAAGGAGACGCTCGTCGTCTGCGACGAACATCCCCTGCGCGGTCTGGGCGGCCGCTTGCACAACCCGCTGTCCGACGCGGTTCTCCAGCTCCGCCACCGCGGCATGCTGCCCCGCTTGGCGCGGCTCGTCGAACAGCAGCCGCAGGAGGTGCTCCGTGCCTGACGCGGTGATGATCGGCGCGGGCCCCAACGGTCTGGTGGCCGCGAACCTGCTCGTCGACGCGGGATGGAGCGTCGAGGTCCTCGAAGCCCAGCAGGAACCGGGCGGGGCCGTGCGCAGCGACCGCGGCGTGCACCCGGACTTCGTCTCCGACGTCTTCAGCGCCTTCTATCCGCTCGCCGCCGCCTCCCCCGTCCTGGCCCGCCTCGACCTGGCCGCCGAAGGCCTGCGCTGGAGCCACGCGCCCGCCGTTCTGGCCCACCCCCTGCCCGACGGGCGGTGCGCGGTTCTGGAACGCCACGTGGAGGACACCTGCGCGGGCCTCGCACGGTTCGCCGCAGCAGACGGGCCATCATGGCTGGACCTGTACCGGACGTGGAACCGGCTCGGGCCGGATCTCGTCCAGGCCCTGTTCACCCCCTTCCCGCCGCTCCGCTCCGGATGGCGGCTGGCCACGAGAGTCCGGGCTTCCGGAGGGCTGCGACTGGCCCGGAAACTGGCGCTCCCGGTCCGCCGGCTGGGCGAGGAAGAGTTCGCCGGAGAGGGCGGCCGCATCCTGCTGGCCGGGAACGCCCTGCACGCGGACCTGGCCCCCGAAGCGGCGGGCAGCGGCGGCTTCGGCTGGCTCATGTCCATGCTCGGGCAGAGCCACGGCTTCCCAGTCCCCGTCGGAGGCGCCGGCGCGCTCACCACGGCGCTGACGAACCGGCTGCAGCGCCGCGGCGGCGTGCTGCGCTGCGGCGAGCGGGTCGCCGCAGTCACCCTGCGATCCGGCACCGCGACCGGGGTCACCACCGCGAGCGGCGAGACCGTCGGCGCCCGCCGCGCCGTCCTGGCCGACACCTCGGCACCGGCCCTCTACCGGGACCTGGTCGGCGAGGAACACCTCCCTTCCCGCCTGGTGCGCGACCTGGAACGCTTCCAGTGGGACTTCGCGACCTTCAAGATCGACTGGGCTCTGACCGGCCCGGTCCCCTGGACGGCACCCGAGGCCGCCAGGGCGGGGACCGTGCACCTCGCCGCAGGCGTCGACGGACTCACCCGCTTCGCCGCCCAGATCGCCGCCGGGCAGATCCCCGACGAGCCGTTCACCCTGTTCGGCCAGATGACCACCGCCGATCCGACCCGGTCACCGACCGGCACCGAGTCGGCATGGGCCTACACCCATCTCCCCCAGCACATCACGGCCGACGCCGGACCGGACGGCATCACCGGCCGCTGGGACCGGCGTGAACAGCACGCCATGGCCGACCGCATCGAAGCACAGGTGGAACGCTTCGCACCCGGATTCCGCGACCGGATCGCCGCCCGCCGGATCCTGGCCCCCACCACCCTGCAGGCCATGAACGAGAACCTCCGCAACGGCGCCATCAACAACGGCACCACCGCCCTGCACCAACAGCTCGTCTTCCGGCCCACGCCCGGAACCGGACGACCCGAGACACCCGTCGAACGGCTCTACCTGGCCTCCGCGGCCGCCCACCCCGGCGGCGGCGTACACGGAGCGCCGGGCGCCAACGCCGCCCGCGCCGCCCTGCGCTCCCACACACCGTCCAGCCTGCTCCACCGGGCCCAACGCGTATGACGCGTGCCGCAGAACACGAAGAGACCCCTGCGCCTGCGCGCACACATGGGCTGTCCGAGGGGCCCGGTGTCCCCCGGCACTTCACAGCCGACCGGGACGAGGGAGGAGGCGGCGCCGACATGGGATGCCGAGAGGAGTCGCACCGCGTCGGCGCCGGGGCGGGCTCAATCGAGGATGGCGGTCGCCTCCACCTCGACCAGGACACCGGGCTCGAACAGGTAGTCCACGCCGATCAGCGAGGAGGGCGGAAGCGGCATCGTCAGCCCGATCTCGTCCGCCACCTGCCCGACCCCTTCCATGAACGCGTCGATCTTCTCGGGCGCCCAGTCCGTGACGTAGAACGTGAGCCTCAGGACGTCGTCGAACGACGCACCCGCCCCTGCGAGCCCCTTCCCGGTGTTCCGCAGCGCGTGGGCGACCTGTCCCGCGAGGTCCCCCGGGGCCAGGGGAGACCCGTCTGCCGACCGGGCGATCTGGCCGCTCACATGCACGTGACGCGTCCCTGTACCCACGGCCACATGCTCGTAGGGGGTGGGCTGCATCATGCCTTCGGGTGTGAAACGACGGACAGACACGGAGGTCTCCTCACTTCGAACGGACTCGGTATACCTTTGCTACCTGGTAGACGAAGGACACTTCAAGGAGACCAGGTATCGTGCCGGATACTGCGCACAGCCGCGATGGCGAACTCAGGATCGAGCACCCCCACCGGGAGCTCCTCGACCAGGTGCTCGACAAGTGGTCATTGAGCGTGCTCAACGAACTCTGCGAGCGTCCCTGCCGCTTCAACGACCTGCGCCGCGCGATCCCTGCGGTGACCCAGAAGTCGCTCACCGCCACCCTGCGTCGGCTCGAACGCAACGGCATCGTGGAACGCGTACTCCTCTCCTCCCGACCCGTCGCGGTCGAGTACCGGATCACTCCCCTGGGCAAGACCATGCGGCAGCCGGTCGACGTGCTTCTGGAGTGGGTCGCGACGCACATGCCGGAGGTGGAACGCGCCCGTCGCGCCTTCGACCGCGCATGAACCGGATCTCACTCCGACCGGGTAGGCCGTCGACCGGGTTCCGGCCGCGGCACGCGCACCGGACGACGATATGTGCGTCGATTCCTGTTTCGTTCAGCAGAACGGGGTAGAGGCGCCAGGAGACGCGACACTCCGCAGAGGCGGCAGGTCACGGCCGAACCGTCTCGGCTCCGCCACCCAGCAAGGCGCCGCCCTCGCCGTGCAGTTCGGCGCACCGGGACGCCGGTAGGGAGAGACCATGAAAGCGGCAGTCTACGAAGGCCCCCGGACGGTCACGGTCAAGGACGTACCCGACGCGAGGATCGAGCATCCGGCCGACATCCTGGTGAAGATCACCACCACCAACAGGGCATCGAGGGCCGCTCGCACATGAACAAGCGGCAGCTGCAGCAGGCGCTCGGGCAGTGAGCGCATGAGCGCTCGCCGGCGGGCACCTGCGCCACGGACAGCGTCCCGGCCACCCGTCGCTGGCCGGGACGCTGTCCGTGGCCCCGTAGGCCGCCCTCTGTCGCGACACCTCCCCCTGCTGGGCTCACTCCTTCCGCGTCCGGGCCCCTGCGGCGACTGTGCCGCCTCCGCGTCGGATCTCGGCATGCGGAACTATGGCGTCCAGCAATCGGACGTTGCTTGCACGCTCCGGATCCGTCCCGACAGGATGCGGCCATGGCCCCCGTACTCGTATCGCGTCGTCACGTAGATCTGCTGCGTGTTTCGACCATGCTGTGTCGGGCCGATTCCCCTCGTACGCACGGCTGTTGATCCGCGGGTCCACCGAGGGCCACGCGTCCGCCGCTCTTGATCCCGCTCGGAACAACCGCGCGCTCGCCTTCGCGCGCCCTTCCGCCTTCCCCCTCTGCTCGCGTACACGTGGCGCCTCCCTTCGGTGAGGGCACGTGCCGTGCTGCTGCTTCGACGAGGTCTCCTCATGCCGGAAAACCCCCTCCTGCTCCACTGGTTCCTGCCCACCGGCGGGGACGGCCGCGATCCCGGCGGTGTCACCGCCGTCCAGGGCCGTACCGGATCCGCCACCCGGCGGCCCGCGGACATCCCGTACCTGGCCCAGGTGGCCCGCGCCGCAGAACAGGCCGGGTTCCACTCGCTGCTCACACCCGTGGGGCTCGGTTGCGCGGACCCATGGATCCTCACCGCCGCGCTCGCGCAGCACACGACCCGGATCGGGTTCCTGGTGGCGTTCCGCGCAGGATTCGCCAGTCCGACACTGCTCGCGCAGCAGGCGGACGCCTTCCGCCGGTTCGCGGGAGGCAGGCTCGCGCTCAACGTGGTGACCGGGGGCGATCCCGCCGAACAGCGGGCGTACGGGGACTGGTTGGAGCACGACGCGCGGTACGCCCGGACCGAGGAGGTGATGGCGGTCCTGCGCACCCTGCTGGACGGCAGGACGGCCGACCACCACGGGGCCCACGTGCGGATCGCGGGCGCCCGGATCACCGACCCGGACCTGCGCCACCCCGTGCCCCTGTACTTCGGCGGGGCCTCCCCCGCCGCCGAGGAGGTCGCCGCGCGGCAGGCCGACGTACAACTGCTGTGGGGCGAGCCCCCCGCTGCCGTCGCCGCACGTATCACGCGACTGCGGGAGCTGGCCCGTGCGGCGGGCCGCACCGTCCGGTTCGGCCTGCGGCTGCACGTCATCAGCCGGGACACCGCCGCCGATGCCTGGTCGGAGGCGGACCGGATCCTCGCCGGATTCGACCCGGAGGCCGTGCGGGCGAGCCAGGAGCGCTTCGCCGGCATGGACTCCACCGGACAGGCCCGGATGACCGCGCTGCACGGCGGGGTCGTGGACGCCGCCCGGCTCACGGTGGCACCGAACCTGTGGGCGGGCATCGGCCTCGTCCGCGAGGGCGCCGGGACCGCGCTCGTCGGCTCGCACGACGAGGTGGCCGGACGGCTCGCCGAGTATCACGCCCTGGGCATCGACGAGTTCGTCCTCTCCGGCTATCCGCACCTCGAAGAGGCGTACCGGGTCGGCGAGGAAGTCGCCCCGCGGCTGCGCGCCCTGGCCGGGGCGGAAACGCCGTGAGCGCTCCCACGACGACGGCGGCGGCCCCCGGGCCGGACCGGCTCCGGCGCCCCGTCCCCAAATCGTCGGGCACCGGTGCCGGTGCCTCCCGGCGGGACCGCCTGCGCGACGCCTTCCGGTGGGGCGGGCTGCGACTCGTCGCCCTCGCCGTGCTCCTCGGCGCCTGGCAGGCGGTGGTCTCCGCCGAGGTGTGGCCGCGGGTCCTCGTTCCCTCGCCCGGCGATGTGTGGCGGCAGTTCGTCCTCGCCTCCACGGTGCACGACGGGGTCCGCGGCTACGGCGGCCATCTGCTGATCGAGCATCTGGGCGTCAGCCTGGGCAGGATCGGCACCGGCTCCGCGTACGCCGTGCTGGCCGGGGTGCCCCTGGGGCTGCTGATCGGTACGATCCGGCCGCTTGCCGTCGTGCTGGAGCCCGCGGTGACGTTCCTGAGGACGCTGCCGCCGCTGGCGTACCTCTCGCTGCTCGTCATCTGGTTCGGCATCGACGAGGCCCCGAAGATCTGGCTGCTGGTCATCGCCGCCCTGCCACCGATCGCCGCAGCCACCGCGGCGGCCGTGCGCACGGTGCCCGGGCAGCTCGTCGAGGCCGCCCGGGCGCTGGGATCGGGGCCGACGGCGCTGCTGCTGTCCGTGCGGCTGCCCTCCGCTCTGCCCGAGATCCTCACCGGTGTCCGAATCGCCGTCGGCGTCGCCTACACGTCCGTGGTCGCGGCGGAGACCATCAACGGCGTGCCCGGCATCGGCGGCATGATCCGCGATGCGCAGCGCTACAACCAGACAGCGCTGGTGATCGCGGGCATTCTCGCCATCGGCCTCTCCGGGATCCTGCTGGACGCGCTGCTGCGGCTCGTCGAGCGGATCGCCGTGCCATGGCGCGGCCGCGTCTGATCGCCGCCCGCTTCCTCTCGTTCCCTTCCTCCCTCGTTGCCACGTCGTCCGACCTCAGACCGGAGATGAGTCCCATGCCCGCACGTCCGTCCCGCCGTACCCTCCTGCTCACCGCGGTCGTCGCCCTGACGGCCTCCGTCACCACCGCCTGCGCAGGTGACGGCGACGCGGGCGGCGGATCGTCTGGGCGGACCACCGTACGGATCGCCTACCAGGCGATACCCAACGCCGACCTGGTGGTGAAGAACCAGCGGCTGCTGGAGAAGGCCCTTCCCGAAGTCGACGTGAAGTGGGTGAAGTTCGAGTCGGGTGGTGACGTGAACACGGCTGTCATCGCCGGGGCGGTCGACCTGGGTCTGGCCGGGTCGAGCCCCGTCACCAAGGGCCTCTCCGCTCCGCTGAACATCCCGTACAAGGTGGTGTGGATCCACGACCTGATCGGGGACAACGAGGCTCTCGTGGCCAAGCCCGGGATCGGTTCGGTGAGGGACCTGGTGGGCAAGAAGGTCGCCGCTCCCTTCGGGTCGACGGCCCACTATTCGCTGCTCGCCGCGCTGACGACGGCGGGTGTCGAGCCGTCGTCCGTACAGACCATCGACCTTCAGCCGCAGGACGCGCTCGCCGCCTGGAAGCGCGGGGACATCGACGCGGCCTACGTGTGGACGCCGACGCTGAGCGAACTGACCAAGGACGGCAAGGTGCTCGTGACCAGCCGTGAACTGGCCGAGCAGGGCAAGCCGACGGCCGACCTGGGAGTGGTGACGAACGCGTTCGCGGCCAAGCACCCTGACGTGGTGACGGCCTGGATCAAGGCGCAGGACACGGCCGTCGCTCAGGCGCGTACCGCACCGGACCGGGCCGCGAAGTCCATCGGGGCGGAGCTCGGGCTGCCGACGGAGGAGGCGAAGCGTCAGTTGTCCGAACTGGTGCTGCTCAGCGCGAAGGAGCAGACCGGACCCGACTACCTGGGCACGCCGGGCGCCCCTGGCAGGCTCGCGGCGAACCTGCATGACGCCGCCGTGTTCCTGAAGGGGCAGAAGGCGGTCGACTCCGTGCCGGACGAGGCGGTCTTCGGGCGGGCGCTCGCGGTGGAGGAGCTCGGCCGTGCCGCGAACTGACGGGCCTGACGATCGGACCGCGATCGTCGAACTGGCGGGCGTGTCGGTCCGGTACGGCTCGAAGGCACCGGTCACGGCGCTCGACGGCGTGGACGTACGGATCCACGCCGGCGAGTTCGTCGTCCTGGTCGGTCCCTCCGGCTGCGGCAAGACGAGCCTGCTGCGCGTGGTGGCGGGCTTCGAGCGGCCCGCCGAGGGCCATGCCCGGGTCCGGGGCGCGCTTCCACGGCCTGGCGCGGGGGCGGGGGTGGTGTTCCAGCAGCCCCGGCTCTTCCCCTGGCGCACGGTGGGCGGGAACCTCGCCTTCGCGCTGGCGCGGCTGGGCGTGCCGCGATCCGCCAGGCCCGGCCGGATCGCCGAGCTTCTGGAGCGGGTGGGACTGCCCGGGATGGCGGGCCGGCGCACGTGGGAGCTGTCGGGCGGTCAACAGCAGCGGGTGGCGCTGGCCAGGGCACTGGCGGCGGAGCCGGAACTCCTGCTCATGGACGAGCCGTTCGCCGCGCTCGACGCCTTGACTCGGGAGCGGCTTCAGGAGGAGGTGCGTACGTTGGCCGGGCGGCTCGGCACGACGGTGCTGTTCGTGACGCACTCGGCGGAGGAGGCGGTGCTGCTGGGCTCCCGGGTGCTGGTCATGGACGCGGGGCCCGGCCGGGTGGTGGCGGAGCTGCCGGTGGGCCTGGCGCGGGGACCCGGCACGGACGTGTCCGCGCTGCGGTCCTCCCCCGAGTTCGCCCGGCTGCGGGGCCGTCTCGCCGAGATCATGCGCGGCGGAGCCGTTCCGGCACGTGACGACTGATCTCGACACGGCGGAGGTCCAGCGCCCTCGCCGTGGGCCGGCCGTATGCAGGGGGAAGGTGACTGCGCGCGCAAGCTCCCGCATGCTGGGGGAACGTGCGCTGCGCGAACAAGCCGTGGTCCGCCTCCTCGGAAGGTTCCCCACCGCGGTGGCAGCGGAAGGCACGGGCCAGACGCGCTCCGCAATGGTCTGCTCGCACGCCTGGCCGCCCGCGGCGAGCCCGAAGACGAGGAACCGCGCACAGACAGGTGGACATGCCTCCGGCTCAGGTGGCCGTGAGAGTGGTGCGGGGGCCGTGCCAGTCCAGGCACAGCACGGTGGCGTCGTCCTTGGGCGGGCGGCCTTCGTAGGCGTCGGAGACGGCGCCGACCAGGGTGCGCACGACCTCGCGGGGGTGGTCGTCGGCGGTCTTGCGGAGGAGTCCGGGCAGGTCGACGGTTTCGGCGTCGCGTTCCTGCATGCCGTCGGTGTACAGGAGCAGGCGGTCGCCGGGACGCAGGTTGAGGTCTTGGGCCTGGTAGGCACCTTGGTCGGGGAGGCCGAAGGGCAGGTCGACGGCCAGGGGGAGTTCGCCGGCCGTGCCGTTGCGCAGCCGGTAGGGCCAGGGGTGGCCGGCGTTGATGAGCTGGGCGCTGGTGCCGTCGAGGGCGATGCGCAGGAGTTGGCCCGTGGCGATGCTGCGGTGGCCGTGGTCGAGGAGTGCCTGGTGGAGCTGGCGGGCCTGTTCGGCGAGGTCTTCTCCGGCGCGGCGGGCGCCGCGGGAGGCGTTGACCAGGAGGGTGGCCATCAGGGAGGCGCTGACGTCGTGGCCCATGGCGTCGGTGATGGACAGGTGCAGGGTGTGCTGGTCGAGGCTGTAGTCGTAGGTGTCGCCGGCGATGTCGGAGGCCGGGACGAGTGCGCCGGCGAGCGTGAACTGCGGCGCTTCGCAGGAGGAGGCGGAGGGCAGGAGCTGGCGCTGGATCTCGGCGGACAGGCTGACGATCGTGGTGCGATTGCCCCAGTGGTAGAGGTCGGTGAAGCGGCGGTCGGTGACGATGATGTAGGCCAGCGCGTGCGCGGCGTCCTGGATCTGCTCCAGCGTCTCGGGGCTGACGTCGGGGAGGAAGAGTTCCAGGACGCCTACGGCGTCCCCGCGGTTGGTGACCGGGGCAAGGACGCGTTGGCCGTTGTGGCCGTCCGGCGCGAGCAGGACGCGCTGTCGGCGCAGGACCTCGTCATAGATGCTGCTGCCGGCGAGCGGCACCTGCGCGGCGCGGTCCTCGTGTCGTGAGCCGGCGGTGTCGTGGACGCGCAGCAGGCGCCTGCCGACGACATCGACGAACAGGAACGACACGTACGCGGCACCGAACCGGTCCCGAAGGTTGCGTGCCACGATGTCGAGGGAGTCCACCGGTGGCGCGGCCTCCGCCGCCGCGAGCACCTGCGCCAGTCCGATCCGGTCATCCGCCACATCCGCCTCCAGTTCGCGAGCCCTCCTCCTTCTCCTGAACGACGGGTTCACGAAGGAGACATTCCCGCAGTCAACATGAACAGGGCAGGATGCGGGACGCGCCATGCCCGGGCCGTCTCCGCACTCGGCGTCCTCGACTGACCTGGCGGTGCCGCGCTCAGTCGGCGGAGAGCCACTGGGCCCGGTCTGCAGCGAGCCGGCCGGCGGCCTGCCCGCGACGAGTGAGGTCGAGGTCTCCGGCAGCCGCACGTACCCGACGGCGTCCCGGGCCTCCGCTGCCGTCAGCAGCGGCAGGCGGGGCTCGCCCTCGCCGGGGTGGTCGCCGGTCGCAGTCTGTTCGTCCATGTCAACGCAGGGACCGACCCCGGGCGGGGCCTCCAGGTCACGAGCCTCTCAGGTGAGGCATCTCTTGAACTCGGCCCCGATCGGCCTACAACCCACTGTGGACCGTCGTCCTGCCCTGACCGGGCGTGACTACGTGCAACAGCAGCCTGACGGCACGTTCGATCGACAGCAGTGTGCCGGATCCTTGCCCGAGGCAGGACGGGGCAGGGCACAGGAGCGAGGCGGGATGTCAGGGCAGCCGCGCGCCAAGGACTACGGCATCGAGTCCTTCGACGATCCCTCAAGCCGTGAGGGTGTTGAGCCAGCTGGTCAGAAGTTGGTTGACCTCTTCGGGGCGTTCCTGCTGGATCCAGTGGCCGGCGCCTTCGAGGAGGTGGGAGGAGGTCAGGCCGGGAAGGCTGGTGGGGAAGGCGTCGATGGCGTCGGACATCCAGGTGGTGGAGGCGTCCAGGGCGCCGCCGATGAACAGCGACGGCTGTGTGATCGCGGCTCCGCGGTGGGGGGCGAGGTCTTCCCAGTCGCGGTCCATGTTTCGGTAGCGATTGAGGGCGCCTGTCAGACCCGTGCGCTCGAACTCTCCGGCGTACACGTCGAGGTCTTCCTCTGGCAGCCAGGCCGGGAGGACGCCTGCGGGGAAGCGGTCACGCAGCCGACCGCTGCGGGTGCGGAAGAGCGGGTCGGGCTCGCCCTGGGCGGGCATGGTGTCGGCCGACAGAGCGGCGTAGAAGCCCGCGAGCCAGGCCCGGACATCGGGCTCGATCTCCGCCTCGGCCCGGCCGGGCTCCTGGAAGTAGGAGACGTAGAACTCCTGCTCAGGGCCGCCGATCCGGCCGAAGATGTCGGTGGGGCGGGGGCCGCCGGGCGGCGCGTACGGGACGCTCAGCATGCCGACGGCACGGAAGACCTCTGGGTGGAGAAGGGCCGAGGTGGCGGCGATGTTGGCTCCCCAGTCGTGGCCGACGACCACAGCGTTCGCCTCGCCGAGGGCGTGCACGACGGCGACGTTGTCCTCCACCAGATCCAGCATCCGGTAGGCATCGGTCTCCACAGGCTTGGAGGAGCGGCCGTAGCCGCGCACGTCGATCGCCACGGCCCGGTATCCCGCCGCGGCAAGGGCCGGGAGCTGGCGGCGCCATGAGTACCAGGACTCCGGGAAGCCGTGGACGAGCAGGACCAGCGGTCCGGTGCCCTGCTCGGCCAGGTGCAGGCGCCCGGCCGGGGCATCGACGGTGCGGTGGCGAAGTACAGCGGTCGGCTTGGGCTGCATGGGGTCTTCTCTCGATTCGCCGGTGGAGCAGGTACGCATCGATCATGCGGCGCGGTGACCGTCCACCGCGATTCTTCTTGCCGCTCTGGCAAGCCTGCAGGACAGGTGGCGCACCTCCCACCTGCCTGGTCATGCCCACCCCCGGCGTCAACCCCGCATTCACGCGATGTCCTCGCGCGGTGCAGCTCAGCTCCGAGCGACTGCCGTCCGAATGACTGGGGGGCTGAACGGTGACCGTTCGCACGTGGCACCGCGGAAAACCCCGGCCGAAACGTCAGGGCCAAGGCCGGACGAGACCGGACCGGGCCATCGTTGATGTCGACTTTGGCGAGGTTGGCTGCCCGAGCAGCGCCGCAGGCAGTCGCAAGCATCGGGTGCCGGTGGTCATCGAGCTGCTCCCCCGTCAGCGCCTCACCGCTGTCCGCTAGCGTCTGGGGCCTGCCTCAGCGTCGTCAGCCCCGAGAGCGGCGACTGGAAACCGATGAGTTCGCTCAGGCTTGGAGGGGTCGGCGTCGCCGACTGTGCGAAGGGCTCCCGGCCACGCTACGGACCCCCGCCCCGGTGCCCTCGTTCGTTCCGGCAGGCGCGGTCGGCGAGCAAGCCCGCCCGTGAGGTTCAGGTCCTGGGGGCTGCGAGGCCGGCAGGGGTGGAGGGGATCAGGCGGGAGACGTCATAGGCCGCGGGGAACAGTTCGGTGGCGGTGAGCAGGAGGCGTAGGGGCTGGTCGCGCAGGTTCGTCACGGTCGTCTGGTAGCGCGGGCAGCCGTGGGATGCGGTGCCGAACAGCAGCTGCAGTCCGGCTACATCGGTGAAGGTCAGATGTTCCAGGTCCCACAGCAGGTCGGTGACGTGCGAGGGCAGGCGGTCCACAGCCGAGTGCAGCGGGGGCAGGGTGTCGAAGTCCATCTCCCCGTGAGGGGTGAGACGGGCCGTGGTGCCGGTGATCGTGGTGGTGATGTTCATGCTGGGCGCGCCCCCTTCCGGGGGTTGATGAGCCCACAGACGCAACACCCCCGCCCGAGACGGAAGGGGGTGGACGACGATGGCGGGATACGGGTGCCCTGAGTGGGGGCAACTCCCACATCCCCGAGGCCGCCGAGATGATCGACAGCCGGTCTCTTGTCCTTGGAGCGTCCCACACTCACCCGCGCACGCCAAACAGTGAACAGGCCACAACGGTTGCCGGAGGACAAGAATCCAGCCAGCAGGTCCGGCTCACACCCTTGCCGCGCCTAGACGGGACACCGGCAGACGGTGCTAGGTGCGGGCTTGGTCAGGAGGCGGCGACGTGACGGCGGGCGGCCGCGATACAGCCTCCGCCGCCGTCGAGGGCGTAGCCGGTGCGCATCAGGGAGCCGACGGGGGAGGCTGGCCATCGCTGGCACTGCCGGTGTGGGATTTCACCGATTTCGTGCTCTTTTCCGTTCACGCGACGCGACTACCTGCACAGGTGATCCTTGAAGTGCCGCAGCCGCCCATCGAGCCGTCCGAGTACATCCGGAGGCCGCACAGGTGGGGCGGAGCCCTCCGCACACGCGTCTCACCGGGAAAACCCTGGGGGATTCGAGGAGACCATGACCAGCAACGGCACTGCAGACCGAGCCGCGCGCCTACCCGCCACGTCGCAGGGTCGGCTACGTTCGCATCGCGACCCTTCACGGGGAGATCGACCACACCACCACAGAATGTCAGTTGCTGGTTCTAGGGTCGGCCCTATGACATCAGACCTGGTCCAGGAGTCATGGACTCGCATCGACGCGTGGCTGCGCGAGCACGCGCCCCGCACGTTCGCCACGCTTCGGCCGCCCGCGCCCGGCGAGGAGATCGCAGCAGCGCAACAGGAACTTGGGGTCACCTTTCCTCCTGACCTGGTCGCTTCACTGCTCCGGCACAACGGGGCGCTGGAGGGGCCTGAGGCTTTCCGCTTCAGCACGGGCGACCGGCTGCTCGGAGTGAGCGGAATCCTCGGGGACACCGGGTTCATGCGTGGTATCGACCAGGGCCCCGACGGGGAGACCGAGAGCTACTGGCTCCACGACTACGTGAAGTTCGGTTCCTACGACGTGACGTCGGACGGTCTTCTGATGGATTGCCGCACTGGGCGGAACTCCTTCGGTGTGATCGGACGGTTCTTCGACGAGACCGGCACCAGTTTCGGACAGTCCGGGTCGCTGGGCGAGTACCTGGCCGAACTGGCCCGCACGCTCGAGCGCGGTCAGGAGGCCGGTGTCGTCACCTTCAACGGCCGACTGCTCTGGGAGGCGCGCCTCCCTGCCAGGCGGCAATACAGTGCCGACGAGCCCCTTCCCGCGCCGGATGAGAAGCTGCCGGAGCTGGACCTGTCCTCCAGCCCTACCGACCTCCTCCACGTGAGCTGCCTGGACGGGCATGAGGAACTCGGTGCGCTCATCGCGACCCTGCCGTATGAGCGGGTGGTCGAGGCAGCGCGCAAGCAGTTGCGCAGGCTGGCAATCGAAGCAGGGCTGAACAACTACCCGGAGGTCAAGGCAGCCCTTGACGCGTGGGAGTGCGGCGCGGTCCTGCCGCCACCCGATCAGACCGGCCCGCTCGCCTTGCGTCTGCGCGGGGTGCTCGCGCAGGCCGACGCCGGCCGAGACCACACGCGCAGGTGGGCCGCGGAGAAGGTGGCCCTCGGGATCTGGGGGTCCCCGTACAGGTCCGTGTGCGAGAGCGCGGAGATCCGGAGTCACTTCACTCTCGACTGGCGTCGTGATCTGCATGCGGACCTGGGCGATCAGCCCCTGCCACCGATACCTGACGACCGATTCTGGGGCGCGCTGCGTAACCCCGCCATCGACTCCAGTTGGTACGCGGCACAGTTCAGCCAAGATCAGGACTGAACCCACGGGCTCCGGGTTGGCGTAAGCGCTTCATGTCGCGGCTGTAGCCGGACGAAGTGCCCACTAGCCTCAATTCCCATGACGGCTGCCTGAGGGCCACTCGTAGGTTCGTGGGGCTGCCCGCCGACTGTGCGATTCGCGCTCTACCCGGGTATCGGCTTGATCATGGTGCGTGCACCCGTGGGGTGAAGTCCCATGTACCGAACGGAGTACCCGGCACGCTGTCTCCGTGGCTACGGAGGTGCTCAGCGCAATGACTACGAGTCGATACATCGGGCGAGCCGCAGGCTGGCCTCCCGGTACGGGGTGATGACGCTCAACGCCATGCTGGAGGCGTGGGAGGCGTTGGCGCAGGACGTTGGGGAGGGGTTCGACGCCGAATTCGGCTGGGAGTAGCCTCAGATGCTTCGCTGCCGGAACTGGGTGGCAGCGGCATGGCCCGCGCTCACCGTCAGAGTTCGGACCGAGCGGCAATCAGAACTGGACGCATTGGACGCCCGCTTCGAACTGGTTACGGTGCCACTTCACGGCCAAGCCGAAGACGCAAAGTGGCACTCCCGTCGACCGTTGCGGATCGCCAGCGACGGTTCGCTGGACCTGCCGGCGTCCTGGCGCGTACGAGGCATTTGACCTGGCGGTCCAGAACTCGGGCTCGCGAGGGGGCGTGAACCCACTCATCCGCTGAAGACAGCCGGCCAGGACAGCGACATTGCCTGCTGGAGCCCGGACATCCCAGCGGTCGGGACGACACCGATCGGCCATCGAGCGCACCATCGCCTGGCTCGTCGGCTGCCGCGGTACCGCAAACTCGCCACATGAGATGACGTCATTGGCGAGAACGTGTTCTGAGAACCGATCAGACCCTCGGTCGCCCCCGGTGACCGCTGCCGACCTTGCCCCCCCCGGAGAGGGTCCATTGCGGAAATCCGGCTGGCGTACTCCAGGTTGGCCACGATCCAGTCACGGATCGGCTTCCTTTCGTGGCTCGACCGGGACCAACATGTGCGCTGCACCTGACGGGCCCCTGCCAGATGCAGCGCGCTCGGTCATGACCACTGGCTCAAGGATCACCCTGCTGAGCCGACTCCGAAGCCATGCTCTCTCTGGTTCCCGACATCACAGGTCAGAATCTTGATGGCACCGCATGTTGTCTTCAGTAAGCCCTCATAGTGCCTGGCTGCCGAGTCCCAGCAGGTAGGAGAGCGCCGGGCGCGCCGGCGGATCCCCGCGCATCATGTCTGTCAGATTCTCGTAGCGCTGCCCATGGACGATTACCGGAGTTCCAGTGCCGCCATTTCGAGTCTGGAAGGCCAGCCTGCTCAGGGGCGACCAGCTGGTCTCCAGTGCCATTCCGAACGGTCCCAGGGTCGTCTGCCAGCCGAACCCGTCGTGTTCACCCCCGTCCCTGATGGTGTTCGATATGCGATTCCTGATCCATCCGAAACGAGCCGCCTCGGAAGTCGCCTGGACGATGTTCGCGAGGTGCAGAGTGTAGTTATTGCGGGTGCCATAGGTGAAACCCCTCAGCGCCACGAACTGGTTGCGCAGATTTCGCGCGTCGAACGAGGTGTCCCCTCGGCGACCGTTGGCATCCAAGCCACCATTTCCGTAGTGCCCACCATAAATAGTGGTGAAAATATTCCCATTGCCGTGGAAGTTCTGAACCAGCGCGGCCTGGGCGTTACTGAACCGATAGTTGTCGCCTCGGACGCTGAAGCCGTCCAGGTAGAGGTTGTCCGTTCGGTAGAACAGGCTGAGGAAGTGTTCACCGCTGTCGAAGACTCGGATCTCAACATATCGCCCCGTTCGCGCCTCTGTCTGGGCGAGCTGCCCTCCTTGCGCATTGCCGGGCCTGGAGTCCACATGCCTCCTGAGTTCTCCCAGCATGTCGTCGTACCGCAGGGCGGCCAGAGGCCCTCCTCCGTTCTGAAGGCTGGTGATGTCCCAATCCATCACAGTCCATATTTGAGACGTATTCGCTCGGGCCGGCGAGGCAACAGTCAGCTGAGCCAAGCCGAGTAAGGCGGCAATGATTGGAAGGGCCGCTCTCCACCTTCTCATGGACAACAGGTTCAACTCTGCCTCTCTCCCTGAAACCGGCCTGCAACACAGAAAGCCAGACGGCCGGACCGATAGGAAGGTCAATGCTGGGCCCAGCCGCTAACGTTTCGCCAACTCCCTGCTAACGCACCCATGTACAGCAGTTCGACATCCAGCAGCGAAGCACCGGGGGCAGAGTTACGTGGGCGTGCCTGCAGGAGGGTCGCGACTCCCAGAATGCGATCCTCCAGAGAGCCTCCAAGGCGCCCGCCCAGATGCCGAAAAGTACCTCGCGTTGCACGACGGGAGACGGGATTCCCAAGGCTGCAGAGGGAAGGGACAAGCCCTGCGCAGGAGGCTATAGTTTCGTCGCTGATCAGTAGCTGTGGAACGTTAGTGGGACGTTAGCGCAAGCAACGATACTGGCTCCACGAATGGCGCCGTCCAGGTTACGTGTCCGCGTTAACGGGCCGTACCGCTGTAAAGAATCCACATCCGACCATCACAGCCGAAGGGATTACGTGTGAGAACGAGAAGAACTGCCGCAGCCCTGACAACAGCAATGGGGGCAAGCGTCATCCTACTGGTTGGCACGACCGGCAACGCGAGCGCTGCCGAAGTAGGCACCATGGCCGTGGGACAGCAGATCAAGAACATACGTACCGGCCTGTGCCTGGATTCCGACTACAACGGCAACGCGTACACGAAGGGTTGCGCCGGCGATCACAGCAACCCCTATCAGCAGTGGATATTCCAGTGGACGAACTACGGAACCTTCAAGATCGAGAACGTGCAGACCCAACGCTGCCTCCAGCGCAGCGGGCCTAAAGGTGTCGTTACCGGGTCCTGCAACAGTGTCGATGCAGATTGGCGTGAAGAGTATCTCGGAAGCCAAAGATACAACTTGATCGCCACCAACGGCTTGGCCCTCGATTCGGACGCGAAAGGCAACGTCTATCTCAATCCGAAGAATGTGCCGTCGGACAATCCCTATCAGCAATGGTGGGTATGGTAGCTAGGACTCCACCAGAGTTGCCTTCTGATCTGAGAATTCCTGTGACCCGTCGGACTCGGGGCAAGGCGGGTTGAGATTCCGTCCCGTTGGCCCGTACCGTGCGAGTGAGGTTGTGCAGGCGGTCGATGCCGCGATGGCTTGGTCATCGCCGCCGTCGTGCGTGGGTCGGCCGTATGCCCTTCTCCTCCTGCCTTTGAAGGGCCATAATTCCTGGTCAGCTGGGGTGGTGACGTGGCAGAGCCCCCGGTCGTCGGCGGTGTTGATTCCACTCGACACTGCCGACAACCCGGGGACCCTGTTGGTCCCCTTTGGGGGCCGGCGCTGGGCGGGTGACCGTGAGGCTTTGGCGGCGATCATCTTCGTGGCGACGTCGGGGTGCGCGTGGCGGCAGTTGCCGCCGGTGTTCGGACCGGCCTGGCAGACGGTCTACCGCAGGTTCGCCCAGTGGAGCAGGGAGCGGGCCTGGGCCCCGCTCTACCGCGTGATCCTCGACGAGCCCGGGGCGCGGGGTGGGCTGGACTGGTCGCGGTGTGCGATCGACTCGGTCCGTCTGCGGGCAGCATAAGAGGGCCTTTGCCGGGACCGAATCCGACCGACCGCGGCACACTCGGATCGAAGATCCACCTGCTCTGCGACCGCAACGCACTGCCGCTTTCCCTGGGTGTCTCCGGCGCGAACATGCACGACAGTCAGGGCCTGGAGCCGCCTGTGCGCGGCATCCCACCCATCCGCTCCTGCCGAGGCCCCCGCCGCCGAAGGCAAGAGAAACGGCACGCCGACAAGGGCTGCGACTACAACCACCTGCGCCGATGACTCCGCAAACGCGGCATCCGCAACCGCATCGCCCGCAAAGGCATCGAATCCTCACAGCGACTGGGCCGGCACCGCTGGGCCGTGGAGAGAACCCCGTCCTGGCCGACCGGCTGCCGCAGGCTGCACCGACGCTACGAACGCAAGGCCGAACACTTCCTGGCCTTCGTCGGCAAAGCTGCGGCTCCTATCTGCCACCGCCGCCTCGAGGCAGTGAAATCGAGCGGCGCGGAGTGACACGTCGCCTGTGTTCAGGTAGGCAGGGCGGTCCTGCGTGCTGGGGGGCGCCAGATGAAGGCGTCGGCGATCTCGTCCGCGAACGAACGGTGCTGCCATGTGTCGGTGTCATCGGTCCAGTTGCGAAGGACGGCACTGTTCTCCGCCGTCGATGACTCTCGGTCGTAGACGAGGTCGAACGAGTAGACACGGCCGTCCTCATCTATGCACTGGCCGAACTCGTGGTCACCCCCGTCCGGGAAGAGGTTGACCAGCACGGTCGTCGCCGGGTCGAGTCCCTGGTCTTCGAGGAGGCTTCTGAGCCGCCTCCAGAGACCGAACGCGCTCGTGCGCAGGAGGTCTGTGTTCTGAACATATGCAGCCTGGGACATAGAACGGATCTTGTGTCACCAGCACCGAAACCGCCAGCCTTTACAGGTGGAGGCTCCAGAAGAAGCGATGTCTAAGGCGTTTCCTTCGGATCATCCGGTCGGCCCAGGGCCTCGGACGGGGGCTCGCACCGTGGGTGTTCGAGGAACGCGCGGGCGCGGGTCCAGAGGTCCTCCGGGTCGTACGTCTCCGATCGCCAAGCCATCGTGGCCACTTCCCCCCGCCCCCGGTACATGCGCATGATCTCGACGTGCGGCGGCCAGCCGATGAAGTCCCGGAGGGCGGCCTCGTCGCGCCAGACAGCGACCGACCCCACACGGCGGGACAGAGGAAGCGCCCAGAGCCACATGCCGTACGCGCCCTCCAGCTCGGTCCACCGCGCCGCCAGTGCGCGCGCCGCGCCGTAGATGCCCGGCATGTCCGCTATCCGGTGGGGCCTGAGGGCCGTCACGGTGACAGTGAGGGGTGCGGGAGCCGCGGTAGCGGGGTGCGGAAGCAGGCCCGGTGTCCAGGCAGACCTCAGCAGAATAGTAGGCATGCGCTTACGATCTGTGTCAGCGTATGTTTTGTCAACGGGTACTTTCGTGTCCATGTCCGAGAACGCAACTCCGAGCGAGGAGCCGCGACCCGATCTCGCGGCGATGGTCGTGCCGCTGGGCCGCGCCCTGATGGCCGCGGAGCGGCCGATCCTCGACACCCACGGCCTGACCATGTGGGCCTACGCCGTACTGCTCCACCTCGACGAAGCACCGATCCGCACGCAGGCCGCGCTGGCTGAGGCCATCGGCGCGGACAAGACCCGGATCATCGCCGTCCTGGACGCGCTCGCGGAGCGCGAACTGATCAGCCGCGTGCCCGACCCCAAGGACCGTCGTGCCCGGCTCCTCTCCCTCACCCCGGAAGGACGCCTACTGCGTGACACCGTCCAGTCCGCCATCCAGGAGAACGAGAACCGTCTACTCGCTCGACTGCCCGCAGGCGACCGTGAAGCCTTCCTGAGGGCTGTGCGCACGCTGACCGAGGCCGCCGGGGGACGCTGAGTACACGGTCCGCTGACCGAGACTGCGCCGGGCGATCGGCGGGGGCAGATGCGATGCTCGGGGCGAGCAGCCCGTGGTCGATGCCTTCGTGATGCGGGCGCGGTTGGTGTTCTCGGGTACGCGGCGGTCGGCGGGCCGGCCGGCGTTGCGGTCCAGGCAGACCCGGGGCGGTGGGGCAATCAGGGCAGCCACGGTGGGGATGCCATAGTGGCCGGCCTCTGTAGCAGTCCGGCACGGACGGCCTTCTCGCCGTTCGTCGCACTCCCTGTCTCGTTGCCGTGTGCAGCGATGCACGGGAAAATCCATTGGCTGCGGGTGTGCCCTGCTGGAACGATCCTGGAATGACCGACCACCGTGACGCCGTCCTCTGCCTGTGGGGTCGCCAGCTCTACGAGCGTCAGGGCGAGCCGCTCGCCTGGGCGGAGGCGGTCCTGGTGGCCACCGGCCGGCCGCCGACCGCCGTCACCGCGGCGATGTCCGGCCGACTCGACGCCCTTCCTGATGCTCCGTCGGACCCGGCGTGGCTCCTGTTCCGTACGGTCGGCAAGCTGGTCGCGAACCTGCGGGGCGACGGACTCTACGACGCGGATGTCGGTGCCCGAATCGGCCCACTGGCCCTGCGGTTGGGCGAGCTCGAACCACTGCTCGCCAGCCCGCTCGGGGACGCGCTCGGCCCCCCGCCGGACGGGCCCGCTTCCCTTGTCACCGTTCACGCGGCCGAGTTGAGCGGGCACCGCTCCATCCGGGTGCGCGCGATCGACGCCCTGCTGGAGTGGGCCGAACTCGACCATCCGCAGGCCCGGGAGGCCTTGTCCCAGGTCGTCTCCGACCACCGGACGCAGGACGTCACCGTCTGGACCAAGGCGCTCAACCGGATCGCCCTGTTCGGCCACGCGAGCCTCGAACCAGGTCTCCTGCGTGCGCTCGCCGACACCGGGCACCGCGGCGCGCGGTGGTCGGCGCTGGCCTGTGCCGAACTCGGCTTCCGCCGGGCCGTTCCGCTGATCACCGCGCTGCTGGAGCATCCCGATCCGATGGTCCGCGAGGGCGCCTGCCAGGCACTCGGCCTCTTCGCGGAACCGGCCGCAGTGCCTGCCCTGACAGCCCGGTTGAACGACGAGACCGACTGGGTCCGCAGCAGAGCCGCCCAGGCGCTCGGCCAGATCGGCGGCGACCAGGCACTCGCCGGGCTCTGGCAGGCCATGAGGGAACGCCGGGATCCGAAGGCCGGCCATCTCTCCTCGGCGATCGCCGCCTTCGGCCCGCCGGTGGTGGACGACCTGATCACCCTCACCACCGATCCGGACCCGGACCTCCGAGCCCTGGCATGCCGCGCTCTCGGCTCCACCGCCGACGACCGGGCCCTGCCGGCCCTGGAACGCCTCGCCGCCCACGACCTCGCCCGAACCAGCCTCGGCGGCCTCGTGGCAACCGTCGCCAGACAGGGGCTGCGGACCGCGCACCGCATGCGCGCGCGCACCGCATCGACCTGAGTTCGACGCCCGCGCGCACGATGGTGGAGTCCGCGGAAACGTCCCAGTCGAACTCACCGGCCGCATCGGCCGCGGCTTGGACCTGCGGCGGCAGCGCACGCTCCCCTGTCCCGTCAGCCGACCGCGGCCGGTGCCGTTCGTAGACCGTCTTCCACGGTTCTCCGCAGCCTTCCCGGCAGGTCATGCCAGCGCACCCCCGTCCGTACCCGATACAGGATGCCGTCGATAGCCTGACGGGCGCTCCCGTCACCAGCCGCACCGACCATTACTCGTGGGCGGGAACAAGCGCAGCCGTTCCCACACTCCTCTGTCAATCCCCGCGAACAGTCATGCTGCGGAAATCGCCTTATGCCGTCTGATCGCCACGGTCTACGCTTCCGTGACCGACGACACCGCACAGCCAACGCAACGGGGGCCTGATGTGAGCGTGAACGGCGGCAACGGGCGCGCAACGCTGGAACAGGCGCCTGGCTACGTCCTCCGGCCGTATCGCGGCCGCGAAGACCATCGCCCCATGGCCGCTGTGCGGCTCGGCTGTGCGGAGCGGGACCGGATCGACGCCCGCTCGGTGGTGGAAGGTCTCCCGACGGCAGCCGAAATCGCCGAAGCCTCCGCCAAGCTCGACGACCCATCCGAGTACCAGGCATTGGTGGAGCACGATGGTGCTGTCGTCGGCTACTCGACGATCAGGCGGTGGCAGGAGCGGGACGGGACGTGGTTGTACCTGCACCGCGGCTATCTCCTGCCCGAGCACCGCGGCCAGGGCATCGGCTCGGCCATGCTGCGCTGGGCAGAAGGCCGTATCCGCCGGCTCGTTCAACAGCATGGAACAGCACAGACGGCCGTGCTCGGCGCGAACGCCATGGCCTCTCAACAGGATGCGACGGCGCTTCTGCTCGATGCGGGCTACCGGCGTGTCTTCAGCCTGGTGGAGCTGGAGCTGGCCGATCTCCGGCAGCTCCCCGAGGCCGATCCGTTGCCAGCCGGCATCCGAGTCGGAGCCGTCGATCCGAGCAGCTACCGCGCGGCCTGGAAGACGGTCGTCGACTCGTATGCGGAGGGTTCCTTCACCCAGAGGTGGACGTTCGAGAGCTTCCTCGCCACGGCCGACCCGACCTGCTGGAGGGCTGCTTGGGATCGGGAAGACATGGCCGGTGTCGCCCTGTGCTCCGTCCGTCGGCAGGACGCCACCGTGGGCGAGGTCGAGGAGTTGAGCGTCCGGAGGGAGTCGAGGCGTCTGGGGGTGGGGCGAGCCCTGCTCCTGGGCGGGCTGCGATGCCTTCGCGAGCACGGTGCCGAGACTGCCCGGTTGTACACCGGCACCGCGAATCCGCACCGCTCCTACGACCTCTACGAGAGCGTGGGGTTCCGGCGCCAGAACGAGTACGTCCGGTACCGCAAGCCGGTCTCCGTCTGATCCGGCAGAGGCAACTCCGCGGCGCCGAGGTGGTCCGTGAACCGCCCACACCACCCCAGTGCGCCTGACGAGGCTGGGCAGCCGTCATCCGAACATGGGCCATGCCCGACCCCTCATGGACACAACCGACGGCCACTCTCGATCCCTCCCCGCACCGGTTGATCCGAGCCATCAGCCCCGGTGCCTGCCAGTGGTCCCCTCTCCGACGATCAGGGGGCAGGTTCCCTGATACGGCACTCGCCCTGCCCCGACGACCGCACGCGGATTACCAGACACGCGTTTCCAGCGTGTGAGTCGCGCATGGCCGGGATGTGTCGATTCGACGTCGTCCTTCGAGTTGAACGTCCGTCAGAGACGGCCGGTTTCCTCACAGGGTGTTTGTCACTTCCGTAGCGGCCCTTCTCGCCGCTTCTCGGACCAGGCATCGCACCCGCGCGCATTCGCACTGGTCGCGACACCTGTACGAGTGACCGCGCGTCAAACGTCGGTTTCATCACGTCAGACAGCAGGATTGTGTTTACCGGCGTTCGAGTACACGGGTAAACATCAGCGGCGCACCGGGGACCAGACGGTGCGTACGACGTCAGAGGGGAGCCCCGATGGGAATCGGAATCCTGTCCGTGGGCGGCTACGTGCCGCCCACGGTGGTGGACAACCAGCAGATCAGCGAATGGGCCGGAACGGACCCCGAATGGGTCGCCGCCCGCACCGGCATCTCGGAGCGGCACTACGCCCCGGCCGACATGGCGACCTCGGAGATGGCAGCGGAAGCCGCCGCTCCATTACTTGAGGACGCATCGCTCCGCACCCGTATCGGCCTGTTGATCACGGCGACCTCCACCCCCGACCAGCCGCAGCCGGCCACGGCCGTCATGGTGCAGCAGCGCCTGGACCTGCCCGTCCTCCCCGCATTCGACGTGAACGCCGTCTGCTCGGGCTTCCTCTACGCCCTGGCGACCGCCCGCGCCATGCTGGCCCAGCAGGATGGCGAGGAGTGCGCCCTGGTGGTGGGCGCCGACAAGTATTCGACCATCATGGACAGGACGGACCGCAAGACCGTCAGCCTCTTCGGCGACGGAGCGGGCGCCGTCGTTCTGGGGCCGGTGCCCGACGGGTTCGGCATCCACGCCGTCGCCCTGCTGGCGGATGGTCAGAGCACCTCCCTGGTACGGGTCGAGGCCGGCGGAACCCGTAAACCTCTGACCGTGCAGCGCGTGGCGGACGGCGAGCACCTGTTCCGGATGGACGGGCGCGCGGTCCGCGACTGGGGCCTGCAGTTCGTCCCCAAGGCCGTGCACGAAGCCCTCGACCACGCGGGGCTCACCGTCGGCGACATCGACCGGGTGGTCTTCCATCAGGGCAACACCCGGCTGGTCGAAGCTCTGGGCCGGGAACTGGGCATACCGCGGGAGAAGCTCGCGCTCACCGCTCCCGAATACGGGAACACCGCCGCGGCCTCCATTCCCCTCACGCTCTCCCACGAGCACACGCGCAGGCCTTTCGCCCGCGGCGAGCGGATCCTGCTGGCGTCCGTCGGAGGCGGCATGACCGCCGGCGCCGTCGTCCTCACCTGGTACTGACAGCGCCCGCCCCGCCCGGGGCCGAAGGCACCGCACCCGCGCCCGACCGGCGCACCTTCCTCCTTCACGTACCGCCACCCCATGTACGGAGAGACCATGCTTCCCACTGTCAGCAAGGCCCACGGCGTCTACCTCTACGACACCGAAGGCACCGCCTACCTGGACGGCTGCTCGGGTGCCATCAACGTCAACCTGGGCCACACCGTTCCCGAGGTCACCGAACGGATGCACCGGCAGATCGACGAGGTCTGCTTCACCTACCGCACCCAGTTCCGCTCCCCCGCGCTGGAGGAGCTGACCGCACACCTCGCCCGGCTGGCCCCCGGTGACCTCAACCAGGTGCAGTTCTGCAACTCCGGGTCGGAGGGCATCGAGACGGCCCTGCGCCTGGCGACGCTCTACCACGCCACCGCCTACCGGCCCTTCCAGTGCGTGGTGCTGACCGAGGAGCCGAGCTACCACGGCATGACCGCGGGCGCCCTGGCCGCCTCCGGCCACCCCCTGCGCCGTACGAACCTCACCCCGCTGCTGACCAACCAGACGGCGGTCGCCCGGGTGCGCCCCTCGCAGGGCGCGCTGCGCGCGGACGCCCAGGACTGGGAGGAGGCGATCATGGAGATCGGGCCGCACCGGATCGGCGCCGTGGTGATCGAGCCGGTGGGCGGGGCCTCCTCCGGTGCGGTGCCCACCGACCCCCGCACCCTGGTCAGGCTGCGGGAACTCGCCGACGAGCACGGGTTCCTGCTCGTCGCGGACGAGGTCATGACCGGTCTGGGCCGCACCGGGCGCTGGTTCGGCTGCGACCACGCGGGCATCGCCCCGGACGTCATGGTGCTGGGCAAGGGCCTGTCGGCGGGGTTCGTGCCGGTGGCCGCCGTGCTGGTGTCCGACCGGATCGCCGCCGCCTTCGACGCTCCCCTCGGCAGCGTGCTGTTCGGCCACACCATGGCCGGAGCGCCGCTGGCGGCCGCGACGTCCGCCGCCGTACTGGAGTACCTGGAACGCGAGGACATCCCCGCCAGGGCCGCCCGGACCGGTGCCCGGCTCCAGGAGCGGCTGGCGGAGCTGACCGGTCGCCACCGTCTGCTCACCGACGTGCGCGGCGCGGGCCTGCAGCTGGCCCTGGGCGTGCAGTCCGACCCCGACCGCTTCCCCGGCACGTCGCTCGACCTCGTGGAGAGCGCCCGTGCGGAGGGCCTGCTGCTCTACCCCGCCGGGGTCACTCCCGTCACCGAGTCGGTCATGGTCGCCCCGCCCCTGACCATCGGCGACGACGAAGTGGGCGATCTCCTGGCCCGGTTGGAGCGGGCCGTGGAGCGTACCGAGCTGGCACCGCCCGGCGCCAGGACGCCGCAGCTCGTGGCGCTGACCCACTGAAGTCCCTCACCCCTCATCTGTTCGAGCTGTTCGACCGGAAGGACCCCGCACGTGATCACGCACTTCTCCGACCCCGCGCTCCGCACCCGCTTTCACGACCTCGCGGCCACCACGGTCGCCAAGCGCGCCGACGACTGCACGACCGAGCACCGTCTCGACCTGGACTCCTGGCAGGAACTCAGCGCGGCCGGCATATGGAGGCTGCCGGTGGCCAAGGAGCTCGGCGGCACGGGCGGCACCTGGTGGGACTTCGCCGCGGCCTTCGAGGGCGTCGCCGCGGGCGGCCGGGACCTCGGCTTCTGCCTCTCGATGGTCGCCCAGGCCGGCCTCATCCGGTCCATCTCCACGTACGGCACGCCCGACCAGCAGCAGTACTGGATTCCGCGCCTGCTCGGCGGCGAGGTCGGGGCCACCGCGCTGACCGAGACCACGGGCGGCTCCGACGTCACCCGCATCAAGTCCGCCGCGACCTCCGCCCCCGACGGCACCTACCGGCTCACCGGCCACAAGGACCACATCACCAACGGTCCGGCGGCCGACCTCGCCCTGATCCTCGGCCGGGTCCCGGAGGCGGGCAAGCGGGACATCACCCTGTTCCTGGTGGACCTGCACGCCCAGGGCGTCACCCGCGGGGCCCCCGAGGACATGATGGGCAACCGCACCAGCCCCACCGGCCCCATCGCCCTGGACGACGTCCGGGTGGAGAGCCGCAACATCCTCGGGGAGATCGGCGGCGGCGTCGACCTCATCTACGACACCATCGCGCTGGACCGGCTGCTGTACGGCATCCTCGCGGCGTCCTACCTCGATCCGATGCTCGACGAGATCCTCGCCTACACCCAGCAGCGGCACGCCTTCCGCGTCCCCATCGGCGAGCACCAGTACGTCCAGGGGCGCGTCACCGACGCCAAGTTCGCCCTGGAGTCCACCCGTTGGGTCTCCTACGGGGCTCTCGACGCTCTCCTCCAGCAGCGCCCGGAAGCCTCGCTGATGTGCTCGGTCGCCAAGTACCACGCCGGCGAGACCCTCAAGCTCGGCACCGAGACCGCCCTGCGGGTCTACGGCCACCTCGGCTACATGGAGGGCCCGCACACCAAGGCGCTCAAGGACGCCCTGGGCGCCGTCATCGCCGGCGGCACCGCGGAGATGCAGCGCAAGAACGTGTTCAACCAGATGCGCTCCCTCCAGCACGCCGCGTGAACCCGCGTCCTCGTACCCCACAGCCCCGTACCGCCGACACCGACCGTTCCAGGAGGAAACCCGACATGACCGCCCCGACCACCGGGACCGATCTCACCGAACTGATCGGCACCACGGCCACCGTCACCCACACCGTCACCGCTGCGGAGGCCGCCAGCAACTGGGGCAACGGCCTCGACGTCCTGGCCACCCCCGTCCTGCTCTGGCTGGGCGAGATCACGGCCATGAAGGTGCTGGAGAACCACCTCCCCGACGGGTCCATGACGCTCGGCCTGACCCACGACTCCGCCCACCTGGCACCCACCCCCGTGGGGGAGACCGTCACCCTCACCGCGACCCTCACCGCGGTCGAGGGCTCCAAGCTCCGGTTCGACGTCGAAGGCCGCGACGACCAGGCCGTCGTCCTGCGCGGCACGCACGGCCGGGCCGTGGTGGACCGGGCCCGATTCACCGCCAGGCTCGCCGCCCGCCCCACGAGCTGACCCACCGCGCGCAAGGAGAACCCCCCATGCCCCGTCTGATCATCGGCAACGTGACCTCCGAGTACATGTTCGGCTGCGCCCTGGAGAGCTTCGGCGCCAAGGGAGCGGCCAAGCAGCACGCCATCTCGACCAGGACCGCCTGGCTGCTGCGCGACGGCGACGCGCTGCTCACCCACCGCCCGCTGACCGAGGAGTTCCGCGACTACCTGGCCGCCACCCTGGGCCTGGACCTGTCCACCGTCACCTTCCTGAGCGCGGGGGCGGGAGGGGGCACGGGTACGGGCGCGGGCGCGGGTACGGAGGAGGGTGCGGGTGCGGAAGAGGGCGCGTTCCTCGACCACGGCACCCTGCTCTCGCCCGGACTCCTGGGCAGGCTGCGCGACCTCACCGGTCCCGACTGGCAGCTGCTCCCCTATCTGTACGACCGGACCATCGCCGAACTGGCCCGCCGGCTGGACCTGTCCCCCGACGCGCACCCGGCCTTCTTCGACCAGGGCGGCGCGGACGTGTTCAACAGCAAGTCCTTCTTCCGCATCTGGGCGGAGGGGCTCGGCGTCCCCGTCGCTCCGGGGCGCGTGTGCCGCAACCGGGCGGCGACGGCACGTGCGGTGCTTGACCTGCTGCCCCACACCGGTGCGGTCATCGTCAAGGAGGACTTCAGCGCCAGCGGGTACGGCAACGTCCTGTTCACCCACGACCCGGACATCCCAGCCCTGGGGGCCTCGACCACCCACCAGGTGACCTCGGTCTCGACCGTGGAGGACATCGAGCGTCTGCTCGCCGGCACCTTCCCCGCCGTCGCCGCCACCCGCGACTTCCCGGCAGGACTGCGCCCCAGCGAGACGGTGGTGGAGGCCTACTTCCCGCACAGCCGCACGCTGTACAGCGAAGTCGACGTACCGGAGCCGCCCGCGGCGCCGACCGTGCTCAACCACGGGGACATGCGCATGGAACCGGTGTGGAACGGCTTCGCCATTCCACCGCTCGACCTGCCCGCCCCCGCCGAGAGCACCATGCTCCACTGGTCTCGGGAGATGGCCCGCTATCTGCAGACCACCGGCTACCGCGGCTACGTCAACTGCGACTCGATCCTCACCGCCGACGGCCGGCTGCTGTTCAACGAGGTCAACGCCCGGGTCGGCGGCTGCACCCACGTCGACGCCGCCGCCCGGCACCTGCTGGGAGACGGCTACATGGCACACCACACCGTGCTCACCCGCAACGACCTCCCGTGCACCGACTTCGGCAAGCTCGCCTGGGCGATGGGGCAGGATCGGCAGCTCTCCCCCGGCGTCGGCTCCACCGGTGCCCTGCTGCTGGTCGACGACGCGCCCTGGACCGGAACCGTGCAGTACCTGGTGCACGGCGACACCCCGGCCGCCGCGGCCCGTACGGAGGAACGACTGCGCAGTCTGGCCGAGAACCTCTGACGCCGGACACCCGGGGCGGGGCACCCTCGACGGTGCCCCGCCCCCCGCTCACGAGGTCTGCGGCTGCCCGGCCCTGCGGCCGCGCATCCGCTGCACCTTGGCGATACTGCCGCAGGCCCGGCCCGTCGCGCCGGCGGTCATGCTGCACCAGGTACGGGAGTTGTTCCGCGACTGGTCGAAGAAGACCCACCGGCAGTCGGGGCACATCCGCAGCCGTCGCCAGCGACCCTGGGCCACGACCCGTACGGCCAGCCGCAGCAGTTCCTCCACACAGCCCGACCGGCCGCGGAAGACGAGAGAGCCGTCCGAGGCGAGCCCCACCGCCTGGGGGCGGTCCGTCAGCCAGCCGTCCAGCCGCGCGCAGGAGCGGTCGGCGACATCAGCCCGCAGGTCGTCCCGCAGCCGCAGGAACTCCGTCCGCTCGCCCGCCCCGGGCACGGCCACCGAAGGAAAGGAGTCGACCCATCCCCGCGCATCACGCATGAGCTGCGGCAGCGTCTCCGTCGGCTGCCTCGTGTCGTTCGGAATGAGCCAGCTGTTCAGGAGGATCCGTAGCTCTTCACTCTCCGGGCTTACCGCAGTCACTGCCATACCACCAGCGTAGACCCGGCCAAACGAAGACCACATACATATGTTCCCGCAATGACTGGGCTGGTACTTCATGACCACCACCGAACCCGCACCCACCTACCGCGCCGTCCTCGCCGGCACCGGCAACCGCACCTGGTACACCGCTGCGGCCCTCGTCCGGGCGCCCGTCGTCATGGCCCCGCTGGCCCTCGTCCTGCTCGGACACGCCACCAGTTCCTTCGCCGCCGGTGGTCTCCTCGCCGCTGCCCACGCCCTGGGGGAGGCTGCGGGCGCGCCGCTGATGGGGCGCCGTTTCGACACCCGGCCGTTCGTCGGACAGCTGCGTCTGGCCCTCCTTCTGGAGGCGGCGGCGTTCGCCGCCCTGGCCGCACTGGCTTCGAGCGCGCCGATCCCCGTGCTCGCCGTGCTGGCCGCGCTGGCGGGGGCGGCCGCCGCCGGGGCTCCGGGCGGACTGCGCGCCCAGCTCGCGGCGACCGCCGCGCCGCATCTGCGGCGCACCGCGCTCAGTCTGGAAAGCTCCCTCAACCAGAGCGTGTGGGCGTTCGGACCGCCTCTGGTGTCCCTCCTGTACGTCCAGGTGTCCGCGGTGGGTGCCGTCGTCGTGCTCGCCGTGCTCTCCGGGCTCCCCGCCTTGTTCGCCTCCCGCATCCCGCACCGCCCGCTCCCGCAGCCCGGCCCCGGCGACGCTCCCGCTGAGAACCCGGTGAAGGTCCTCCGCCTGATGTGGCCCACGGCCGTGCTGTCCGCCGGGATCATGTTTCTCGTCGGCACCGTGGACGTCGTCCTCCCCGCCCGGCTGACCGACATCGGCTCCTCGGAAGCCCTGGCCGGGCCGGTGCTGACCGCCTTCGCCGTCGCCAGCGTGCTGTCCGGCCTCGTGTACGGCGGCCGCCGTTGGCCCGGCAGCGCGCAGACGCAGTCCCTGGTGCTGCTCCTGACGATGGCCGCGGTCCTCACGCTGCCCGCGTGGACCGGTACCCCGTGGAGCTACGCGGCGGCCTTCGCCGTGGCCGGTCTGCTCTACAGCCCCCTGCTGATCATCCGTAACCTCACACTGCAGGAGCAGCTGCCGGAACGTGTCTGGGCCACCGGCTTCTCCCTGCTGTACGCGGCGGCCGGCGCCGGCTACGGCGTGGCCAGTCTGCTGTCGGCGGCCGCACTGAAGTTCACCGACTCCAGCGTCGCCATCATGCTGTGCACGTCCCTCACCGCGGCCCTGGGAGTCATCTCACTACTGGCCGAGAAACGCCGCCGTGCCCGCGCGTGAGTCCTTCTGCGTGGATGGGGTGCGCGCTCCCGCTCCATCGGGCTGACCAGAGTGAGCCACGTGACTGCCCACCAGGGTGCCAGGCGCCTGGGCTCTGGCCCGGCGGGCACGCCGCGGGACGGCCGGTGCCCCGCTTGCCGCGCCTTCGCTCAGCCCCGAGGTGCGGCATCATCGCACCTTGCTGCATGCCTCGGGTTGCGCAGTCACCGACGGCGCACTCGCCTCCGTCGAGAACCGGATCAGGCGATCTGGGTGGTGAGGTAGCGGGCGGCGGTGTCCACGAACGCGTCGTGGGCCGCCACCGCCTCCTGCCGGGCGGAAGCCAGGGCTTGGGCGTTGTCGAGCGACTCGCGGATCGCGTAGGTCAACGTGATCATTCGGTCGGCCGCGTCTCGTACGGCCGGGTCGGTGATCAGCACACGCATCGTCACCAGCGGGCGGGCGACCGCGGCCCGGGTCGCCTGGCTCTCGGCACGCAGCGCCTGTACCAGGGCGTCGTCGTCGCCCTTGAGGACGGCCTCGCCGCGCCTCCACAGGGTCCGGCGGTGGTCGCTGACGGCCACGGCCAGCGCGGTGACGGCCTCCAGGCGGTCACGCCGGATCGTCTCAGTGTGCCCGACGCGTACGGCCCGCTCGGCGGCCCGCTCCTGAAACCGGCCGGAGACGATCGCGCCGAGGAGCGTACCGATGATGGCCAGGGCGGCGGTGACCAGGGTGACCAACACAATGGTCCTTCCGTGCTGTTGCGGGCAGGGTGTCACGGGCTGGAGGTCTGGGCAGATCGTCCGCATGAACAGTGCCCGGAAGCACTGTCTCCCGCACCGTCTTCCTGCCCTTGAGCGTCTTCTGGAACACCGAGGGCCGCATGCTCCGCAAGGTTCTCCCTACTGGGAAATGGCCTCCGTGCCCGCCGCGGCCGACGCCCGGCGCCTGATGCCGGCCCCGACCTGGCAGGAGAGGCTCGCACCGCATTGACGAAAGGGCATTCGCGCTGCCGGACGGAACACTCGTGCCCAGCGACCAGATCGTCGCGGACCGCTCCCCATCGGCGCGAACGCCCTCGGCGCTGCGGCCGCGGCCGGTCTCGTCCGTCAGGGGCGAGAAGAGTGCGCGCGGCGACGCGGCTGCTGGGCACGATACGGGACGTGCGGGATCTGCCCGTGCGCCGCAGATAGGAAGTTGGGGTGGGAAGGGCATGGCCAATAGCCCTTGGGAGCAGGACGAGACGGCACGGTCGGTGGTGAGGCTCGCGCATGACCTGATCCGCCGGCCGAGTCGTGGCGGGGTCGACGACTACGGTCCCGTCGTCGGTGTCCTGGAGGAGTGGCTGACCGCCCGCGCCGTGCCGCACCGGCGCCTGCGCGACAGTGCGGGCGCTCTGGTCGGGCTCTTGGTCGAGGTCGCCGGCGACCGGCCGGGGCCGTGGTGGACGCTCGACGCGTGCGTGGACACCGCCCCTTACGGTGACAGGACCCGCTGGTCGTTCCACCCCCACTGCGGTCATGTGAGGGACGGGTGGCTGCTGGGGCGCGGGGCGGCGGACTCGAAACTCGCTGCCGCGATGTACTGCCACCTCGCCGCGGACATCGCCGCCCGCGGGAGCGGCTTCGCGGGTGGCCTCGCGGTGCTCCTGGACGTCGACGAGCACACCGGCAACTTCGGCGGCGCCCGTGCCTATCTCGCCGACCCTGACGCCGTTCGCCCGGCCGGGGTGATCATCGGGTATCCCGGCATGGACGAGGTCGTCGTCGGCGGTCGAGGACTGTGGCGCGCCACGATCGCGGTGCACGCGCCGTCCGGGCACTCCGGATCCAGCCGCACCGTCACCGGCGCCATCATCCGCGCCGCGCGCCTGGTGGGCCTGCTCGACGCAGCCGAACTGCCCGGCCCTGACGATGCCTCCGGGTTCCCGCTCGGGCCGAAGCTCACCGTCACAGCCTTTCACGGTGGCGAGGGGTTCTCCGTGACCCCCGACCGGGTCGACATCAACGTCGATGTCCGCACCACCCCCTCTTTCGGCGCGCACGACGCCGAGAACCTGGTACGCAAAGCCGTCATCGAGCTCGACACCGAGCTGCCCGGCCCTTCCCCGACGAGGGTGACCGAGGTGGCGACCTGGCCTGCGTTCCGGCTGGAGGAGAACGAACAGCCGGCCGCCGCGCTGCTGTCCGCCGCCCGGGCCGCGGGGCTCGACGTCCGGGCCAAGACTGCGGGCCCGTCGAACATCGGCAATCTTCTCGCCGGGTACGGCATCCCCGCCACAGCCGGGTTCGGCGTCCCTTACGAAGGCCTCCACGGCCCGGACGAGCGCGCCTCGCTCGCCGAACTTCCCACTGTCTACGCCATCCACAAGCGGGCCGTGGAGACCCTGCTTGATCTGCGCTGACCGCCACGCCTCCGCCCGAGCACCAGAACCCGCCGTCGACTTCACGGCCGTGATCCGACGAGATCGACTTCTCATCGGAGGAGCCGAGCCCGCAATCCCACGAACCCGGGGGCCTCTCGCTGAAACGGCCTTTCGCCACTCGTCTACGGAAACGAGCAAGCGGCAGAGCGGTGTTGGGGAGCAATGGCGCGCCGGCGGGCCGGGGAATCAGCCTCGCCGACTGCGGTCCGCATGCCTGCGTAGGTCTTCAGCGGAACGCTCAGCGGGCGAAGGGACGTGTCGATCAGCGCCGAGCCGCAAGACGCGCGGGCTGCGGCAGCGGCGATGGGGGTGAGACTCGCGCGCGACGTCCACCCCCACGACGCGGAGGTGAGCTGGCACCCGAGGGGGGCGGGAAACCGGCGTGCGGGGGCGTGTTGTCGCAGCGCCGTGATCTAGTGCGCCGTTGGGGCGTGGACGGACGTGGGCAGTGTGGTGGCAGCACTGTCCATAGGGAGGTCTGTCGTGGCCAGCGGGTTTCAGTGGGCGAAGGTCCAGACGATGTTCAAGGCGTTCGACGCGGACGGGAACGGCTATCTGGAGGGATCGGACTTCGAGGCGCTCGCGGGACGGTGGGAACGGCTGCCGCGGGTGGCCGCCGAACCGGAACTCGCGGCGCGCGTGAACACGGTGGTCATGGGATGGTGGGACCTCCTGTCCACGAACGGCGACGGTCGTGTGGAGCGCATCGGCATGGCCGAGTTGATGGCGATGGTGGATCGCCTACCGGCGATGCAGCAGACGGTCGCGGCGACCGCGGACACCATCTTCGACGCGGTCGACGAGAACGAGGACGGCCGGATCTCCCGGGGCGAGCACGAGCAGCTGATCAACACCTGGCACGGCCGGTCCATCCCGACAGGGAATGTCTTTCACCGGCTCGACCAGGACGGCGATGGCTACCTCAGCAGGGCCGAGTTCGCCGCGCTGTGGACGGAGTTCTGGATCAGTGACGATCCGAGCGATCCCGGCAACCTCATGTGCGGACCCGTCACCGGGATCCCTACTACCTGAGGGCTGCGGCCTGTTGGAGGTGTCCGCTTCGCTCAGGCCCAGGCGTCGGCTCCGGCAGGGCTCTCAACGTCATCTTCTGACGTAACCGTGCTGATGCGCTCGAAGGCGCAAGGCGCAGCGCTCGGGCAACTGCCCGGGCAGCGAACGCATCGCCTGGACGCTCACGGCCTGGTGCGGTCAGTTCGGCGGGCGATCCGCAGATGCCTGAAAGCCTTCACGGTCGCGAAGACGATGAGGACGTTGAGGGCGGCACCGCCGACGAGGTAGAGCATCGATCCGTACGGGTTGACGGTTTCAGCACCGCTGCCGTCGGTGAGGGCACCAAGAGGCAGGATAAGAAAGGCGGTGACGAGGAGAGAGCCCGGAAAGGACAGAAAGAACAGGACAGCCTGTGTCTGGTCGCTGTGAGCTCCAGCCATCCCTCGGACCGCGGCCACCGCCGCGATGAACCCGACGTAGAGGTAGGCGATCACGGTGGCCTTCCGGCCGGCGCGGACAGTGCGCTGAGAGCTCATGACAGATGGCCACCATTCCTCGGAGAGCAGGGGGAAGGGGCCCGGCACACGCCATCCGCACGCTCGCCACGACACGGAGAACGGTCAGCCCGACCACCCTCAAGAGGAGATTATTGAACATGTTCAACGACAATGCCAGAGGGAGCGATCATGCCTGCTCACGCCGGGACTCTCGGAACCTTCCCGCGACGCAGGTGACGAGCCCGGCCATCTGACGGGTACCGCCCTCATCCCTGTGGCTGTTTTGATAGCGATTGGGCCTCAGGTGTCTCGCATGTACTCGGCGTGTCGATCGTTCCAGCACGCCACCCCCACGGCGCTCTCGGCTTCGTCCTGGTGGCCGACCCCCTCACCGGCAGCGGCCAGCGCCGCGATCAGTTCCTGGTTCCGGTGCGCTTCCAGGTCCGACGGTCCGTCGTAGCGCTCCCGGATCAGCTCGGCAGGGACGGAGGTGCACCCCGCCGCCGCACAGGCGTGGTCAAACCACGTCACGAACTCCTGGGTCAGCGCCGCCTCACTGCCGGGGGCACCCTCATCGACCACCGCCCTCGCGGTGCCGAAAGTAGGTGTCGAAGTCTCTCATCGCGTAACGCAGGGGCCGGGGCCGCGCAGACCCACCCACCGCGGTCGCCGGCAGCCCCGCCCGGCTTTCGCCGAATGCTGCCGGGACGCGCCTCGCGGCACCGTCAGCGTGTGGTCGGCGGACTTCCGGGCAGTGCGCCCTGGTTCGTGCCCCGCTCATCGCATGGGCGTGCGAGAGGGGCCCGGCAGTTGCCGGGCCCCTGTCTTTGGTAGCGGGGACAGGATTCGAACCTGCGACCTCTGGGTTATGAGCCCAGCGAGCTACCGAGCTGCTCCACCCCGCGTCGGTGACACCACTCTACACAGCGTTTGGGCGCGGAACCGACAGCATTTTTCGTGCGGGCTTGAGGGTCAGCGCGGACAAGGGAGCCGGGCAGGGATCTCCGCCCTTCTGGATCATCGCCATCGTTCTCCTCTTGATCGTCGCAGGGGCCTTCGTGGTGGCAAGGGCGCGCAGGAGATAAAGCACAGGCGTGGGCGAGGGACGTCCCCTGGCCCGGCTTGCTGGATCCCCTAGGCGTTCTTCACCCCTGAGCACGGCGCTGACGGTGGTGTCGGCGCCGCTCGGGTACTGGTGCGGCGTGCGGTCCAAGAACCCGGCGGATACCGCGGTGCGCTGCGCCGGCTGCTCAGTGGGGGGCATGGGGGTGGTGGCGAGTGCGGGCGTGTTCGTGGACGGGATCGGGATGCGGGGATGTTGCGGACCTGGGGATGGGCAGACCCCCTCTGTCAGAGGGCAGACCTGGCGACAGCGTCACACGGGCAGCGCCCCGGCGGGGTGGCCGTGTTCTCGGCCGCATGCGGTGAGCGCGACTACTCCATGGCCTGAGGTGCTGGTATGCGGCCCCAGCGCACCAGGATCGACCGACACCCGCGCTGCAATGTCGTTGGCATAGCAGGTGTCGGGGATCTGGAGGTCTTCCTTGACTTGGTGGTATCGGGCTGTGAACGCCTCAGAATCTGAAGGGTTCACGCCATCGAAGGCGTCGTCGGGAAAGCCGTCCTGATGCGGCAGCAGGTAGCCGGCTTCGGCCGGGTGTACGGGCTCCCCGCCGCCCTCTTCTTCCTCGGCGTCGTACGCATCGTAGTGACGCAAGATCTCACCGTCTTCGGCGATGCACCAGGCGGTCCAGTCGTCACCGCAGCTCATCCCGTACCAGTGGGCGGATCCGAACCGAGCGCTGAGGTCGGTGCACCGTTGGCTCACCACGAGGGAAAGGGCCTCGTCCCGGTCCTCCGCGTCCTCGATTTGGTGGGTGTCCTGGGAGGACTGGCCGAAGACCAGCGTCCAACCGTCCAGAGAGGGACTGACGAAGACGCGGGAACAGGTGCCATGCGGCCGGGTCCGGTCCCAACTGTGGTGGTCGTGGTTCCAGGCCGCAGCGCCCGTTCGAAGAGTGACCGGCTGCGGGCTGCCAAGGTCGAACGCATCGAGTACGGCGTCCTGGTCGTCGGTCGGCACCGCGTACCAGGAGCCGCACAGGTGCATGCCGTCCGGGACCTCGGACAGTAGCTTGATCTTCGTCAGACGGTGCCAGAGGCTCTGGTCCTCGACGCCGAGGCCGTCCGGGACCGCGATGGCAGCGAGCGCCTCCAAGGCGCCTGCCCGCACCCTGGGGCCGGGCGCCGGCAGGCGGCGCACCCGCTGCAGGGCGGGTACGGCAGCGGTACCGATCGCCTGGAATGCCCAGACCGCTCGCCGACGGACTTCGGGCTCCGGGTCCCCCAGCAACGGCACCAACCGGTCGACGAACCCTGTTGCCGCCTCGGCGCGGACCTGGAAGGCAAAGAGAGCGTCGCTCCGGACCCGCGGGTGCGCATGATTCAGCAGGGGCTCGTAGGCCCCCAGATCATTCACCTTCAGTCGTCCCAGCGCCCATCCGGCTCTTCTCGCGATCTCAGGGGAGTCCGCCACTGCGGACGCGTGCACCAGGGGCTGAAGAGAGGCTTCCCCGATCCTGCACAGCACGTCCGCCGAAACCGTCCACTCCACGGGCGACTGCTCGTCGCAGAGCACGTCCACCATTGCTTCGACAACAGTCGCTCCCTGTTCCACGAGCGCATCACGCGCCGGCCGAGTGTGCTCCCAGGAGCCGGAGAGCGATTCGGTCAGCAGTCCCATATCCATGGCAGGCACACTAATCAGGTGCACTGACAGGGACGCCTCCTCTTCAGCGGCGAAGGATGTCGAGGACACTCTTCGGTTCTGTGTCAGAGGTATCTCGCCACTGAGGAGGCACGACAGCTGCGCACTGCACGGTGGCGTGTTGACTGACCTGTGGGCACACACTCTTACCTGGGCGGACGCGGATCCGTAGTCAGAGATACACCGCACCTTGCCGAACAGCGCGGAGGACGTCTCTGGGCTCCCACGGCCGAGAGACACCATCGTGAACGGCACCCTGGCCGCGGTCCTGCTGGAACCCCCGTAAACGCCAACACGCTTGGCTATTCCGTGCCTCCCGAAGAGAACATGAGGTGTGTGGAGCCGGTCGCCAGGGACTGCGGCTGGGCGGTCGTCGCCATACTCCTGTGGTGGGTGGGTCCGTCCAACCTCAGCGGCACCGACCGTGTGCTCCGCCTCGCATCCTGAGGCAGAGGCCCGCAGGGTGGTGCGATGCGCCCCGCCCTGCCACGGTCGCCGCTCCCGGATGCACCAGCGGCGGGATTACCCTCGTACGTGCGACAACAGGGCCGCCATGGAGTGAGGCGACGTGTCCGGCACGGCGGCGCGTCGGTTGAGGGGGCGTGCATACCTCGATCACCCCTCCGATACTGTCCACCGCACCTGCTGCCCACTTCACCCCCTGTGAGGAGAGCGCGGATGCCGCCCCCTCCGGCATAAGCGTCCGCTCTTTCGCCGCCTCCGCCGGGGGCACCTTGCATGTCGCGCTGCACGGTGAGGTCGACCACCACAGCGCCGGTCCTCTTCGCCTCCTGCTGGGCACGGCCAGGACGATCGGCTATCGACGTCTCGTCCTGGACACCTCGCTCGTCACCTTCGCCGACTCCTCGCTGCTGCGGATCCTGCGCAGCTGGACCGAGCAAGGGGGCCGTCTGACGCTGACCGGAGTGACACCGGCGATGGAGCGCCTTCGGGCCGCGGCCTGGGGATCTCCGCCAAGCCTTCGCAGACGCGCAGACGTCGGAAAGGGGCCGGCCGGGGAGCAGGCATGACCTTCTGCCTGCTGGTCCTCGTCCCCAGCGTCCTTGCGCTCTCCCTCCTCCACGCCCGCTCTCCCACCACCCGGCGACGGCATCGCCGCGGCGCGCGGTGGGCCTAGACACTGTGGCTCTGTCGGCGACCTCAAGTCGTCGGGTCGTCGACAGAGCCACTCGGGGCCATGGGTAGGGCGTGCGGCAGCGCGGGCGGGTTGTGTGACACCGCCCCCTGGCCGAGGGGGCTCAAGGGGGACGCTCCCGCTGTTGCCGGTGATCGAGGGAAGTCGAGAGAAGCCGCGAGAGGGCCGACCGTCCGGGAGATCTCATGGGCGAGGCCCCTCCCCCACCCCGAGCACATCCAGCCGGGTGCCGGATGACGAGGCGTCACCTATCGCCCAAGTCCCTTTGACGTCAACGGCAAAGCGGATGACTTGCCTCCAAACAACCCCCTTTCGAACGAGGTCTCGAAATGGCACGATCACGTCGACATGAGCCATCCCCCGCACCGCCTTCGATCGAAAGTGTGACCGTCAGCAGATGCGCATATCCCTCGGCGTGGCACGCCGCACCGCCGGTGCCGCCATGCTCTCCTTCGCCACCGCCCTTACCGGACTCGTCTTCCCCGGCACCGCTCAGGCCGCCGTGACGTGCGCGTCCGGCGTGTGGAAGGCCGAGTACTTCGCCAACACCACCCTCACGGGCACCCCGAAAGCCACCGTCTGCGACACCTCCGTCGCCGAGAACTACGGCCTCGGCGACCCCGCCGGCGTCACCCTGCCGACGGACAACTTCGGCGTCCGGTGGAGCACCACACGCAACTTCGGTTCCGGTGGTCCCTTCGACCTCAACCTCGCCGCCCAGGACGGCGCCCGCGTCTACCTCGACGGTGTGCGCAAGATCGACCTGTGGCGCAACGTCACCTCGACGCAGAAGAAGACACTGCGGCTGACCATCCCCCGCGGAAGCCACACCCTGCGTGTGGACTTCGCCGCCTTCACCGGTACCGCCAACGTCTCCTTCGGCTACGCCCCGGTCATCGGCGCGGCCTACGACAGGGTCGTGCCCCTGGCCCCGGCCGGCCTGAAGGCCGCCTACACGGCGTCCACTCTCAAGTCGGCGCTCAGCTGGTCGCGCAACTACGAGATGGACCTGTCCGGCTACCGCCTCTACCGCCGTACGGGCAGCACCGGCACCTGGAGCCAGCTGAACACCACCACCCTCACCGGCGCCACGTACACGGACACGCCGCCGGCCACCGGCGCCACGTACGAGTACGCGCTCCGCGCCCTCGACCGCTCCGGCAACCTGTCCCCGCTGTCCGCCCTGGCCAGGGTCGTCAGTGCCGACAAGACGCCTCCCGGCGTGCCCGGCGGCCTCAAGGCCACGCACGACCCCTACGGCGCAGGCGCCCGGATCTCCTGGTCCCCGGTGAGTGGGGCGAGCGCCTACGAGGTGCAGCGGTCCCTCGCCTCCGCCGGCCCGTACGCCTCCGTCGGCGTGCCCGCGACCGGCACCGAGACGACGGACCCGAGCGTCGCCCCGGCCACGACCTACCACTTCCGCGTGCGCGCCCGCGACGCCGCGGGCAACACCTCCGCGTACTCCGCCCCGGTCCGGCTCGACGTGCCCGAGGCCAAGCCCCTGGCGCCGACCGGCGTCTTCGCCAGCGGCCGGCTCGACGGCAACAGCATCGGATGGACGTACACCGCGGACGCGTCCCACCGGTTCCACGTCTACGCCGCCGACACGGCCACCGGCCCGTGGACCCGCCTGACCGAGAGCCCGGCGCCCAACGCCCTGTACGACGACGTCACGGCCATCGCCGGCCAGGTGCGCTACTACCAGGTCCGGACGGTCACGCCGCTCGGCACGGAGTCGGACCCCTCGGCGACGGCCTCGGCCACCCGCGTCCGCGACACCACCGCGCCGTCCATGCCGCGCGACCTGAGGGCGTACAGCGAGACGGACGGGGTGCACCTGTCCTGGACACCGAACACCGGCGACGACACGAACCACTACGTCGTCATGCGCAAGCAGTCGTTTGCCGGATGGGAGCAGATCGCCAGTGTGTGGGGCGATGCGTACGTGGACACCAGCACCCCGGCAGACGTGCAGTACGGCTACACCGTCCTCGCCGTCGACGAGGCCGGCAACGTCTCGCGCCTGCCCGAGCCCGGCTACGGCACCGTGTACGGCAAGCGCCTGCCGGTCCATCCTGTCCCGGACGCGCCTGCCTCGCTGACCGCCACCTTGGACAACGGCAAGGTCAAGCTGGAGTGGACCGCGAGCACGGCGGCCGACCTGCGGGGCTACTACGTGTACCGCACGACCGGCACGGACCCCGCGACGGCCTACGACATCTCGCCCATCCTCACCGGGACGACCTTCACCGACGAGAACCCGCCCGGCGGCAGGACCTGGCGTTACGTGGTCCGCGCCGTCAGCACGCAGGGCAAGTGGTCCGGCTTCTCTCCGATGGCCGAGGCCGTCGTCCCCTGCCCGGTCCTGAGCGCACCTCCCACTCCCCGCATCACCGGGACCGCCGTCGACGCCGGCCCCGCCGTCCGGATCGCCTGGGAGCCCGGCACGTGCGACCAGGGCATGACCGTCTCGTACAACGTGTACCGGTCCATGTCCCACTCGGGCGTCTTCGCCCCGGCGAACCGCATCGCCTCGGGCCTCACGGAACCGATGTACACGGATGTCGGTCCCTTGACGCCACTGCGGTACTACTACTACCTGATCACCGCCGTGGCCGCCGACGGCACCGAGTCGGCGCCGCAGGCCAGCCCCCTCAACATCTCGATCCCGGGCTGACGCCCCCTGGCATCTCCTCCATCCACTGAGGCCCCCGCCGCCCGGACAGCGCAGCTCCGGAACCGGCGGGGGCCTCCTCGTGGGCCGGTCATCGGCCATCGGTCGTCGGCCCCGCCCCGATCGCGGGTCCGATTCCGATCCCGGGTCCGGGTCCGGGTCCAATCCCGGGTCCGGGTCCGGGTCCAATCCCGGGTCCGGGTCCGGGTCCAATCCCGGGTCCGGGTCCGGGTCCAGTCCCGGGTCCGGGTCCGGGTCCGGGGCCGGAACGACAGCGATCTCGCGTGCGTTCTTGCGTTCCGGGGGGTGCCGAGGGCGGCCGGCCGGCTCCTCCCCAGCAGGCCGGTCCTGATCCGCCGTCGGCTTCGCCCGGCGAGAGCCTGGTCCTGCGGCGCCGCGCACGGGCCGGCTTCCTTGCAGACGCGCTTGTCGTACTGGTTGCCGATGGCCGCTCCCCCGTACAACCTTTCCGGACTTTCCAGAGTCTTGTGGGTGGGGCGTGGAACTGCTGCGTCTCTGAAACCAGGGGCGAGGTTCCTCGGACGTGTTCTCCGATCTCTCTCTGGCTTCCCCTTGAGACTCTCGGAGAGCATCAACCCGTGAAGCACTACAGAGGCAGTGCCCCGCGTGTTCTGAGCGCGGCCGTCACCGTCGTCCTCGCCGTGACCGCCGGGGCCCTGACGCCCCCTGCCCTCGCCGCCGACCTCCCGGTGAGCGCGCCTGCCGGGACGCTGCAGGAGCCGCCTCTCCTCAAGGACGGCAGCCGCCTGGCGGGGGCAGGACCGTCAGGCTTCCTGAGCTGGTACGGGGACCGCCTGCCGGCCACGTACTCCTGGACGCGGTACGCGGACGGTTCCACGAGGGAACTGCCGACCCAGGTCGGGTTCCTGCAGACCGCGGGAACCGACCTGCTCACCGAGGCGGAGCCGGGGGCGACCCACACCGTCTTCGACATGGCCACCGGTGCCCCGCCCGTGGTCCTGGACATCGCCACGCTCGGCGAGGGCTACCAGCGGGGGCGTGCCGTCGGGCCGTCCTCGATCTTGGTGCAGCGAGCCGACCCGGCCGGCGGCGACTCCCTGCACGTCGTCAGCACGACGGACGACGGGCTCAGGGACGAGGTGATCGCGGGGATACCCGCCGGCGCAGACATCACCTCCGTCGGGGACGTGACCGCCGACACCGCCGTCGTGACGTACACCGATCCCGCCGCGACCGCGGGAAGCGGAGCCCGCCTCGCCGTCGTCGACGTCCCCCGGCGCACGGTGGTGCAGGAGGTGACGCCCTCCCACCCCATCGGCGACGTCACGCTCTCGCCCACGCATCTCGCCTGGGTCGAGCGGCCCACGAGCACCACCGCCACCGTCGTCGTCACCCGCCGCGGATCGGCGGCCGACCCACTGCGCATCCCGCTGACCAAGGCGGGGAACGTGCAGGTCGAGCTGGTCGGCGGATGGGTGCTCTACGGTCAGGCCGGTCACGACGCCCCGTACGCCGGCCGAAACCCGCTGTACGCCGTCACCGCGCGCTCCCTGACGGACGAGCGGTCTGTCACGGTCCTCGACGCCTACACGCGGTCGGTGGTGGGCCCGGACGGCACCGTGCTCGTGCAGGGCGGCACGATCGCCGCGGGCGAGGGCATGTACCGGATCGCTCCGGCGGCGGACGGCGTGCCCGTGGCCGGTCAGGTGGCGAGCACCGGCCGGTCCACGGCACTGGCGCTGCTGGGAAGCGACGTCCCGGCCGTCCTGGACTTCGACAAGCAGAGTTGGACGACCCTGTCCTGGCGTCTGAGCAGTACGAACGCCTCCGCGACCGCCACCCTCACCCACGTGGCGAGCGGGCGGTCCGTCCGCCTGGACCTCTTCTCCAACGAGGGCGCGAAGGAGGAGATCTGGGACGGCGAGTTCGACGACGATGTGCCCGTCCCCAAGGGGAACTGGACCTGGAAGCTGAGCGCCAAGCCGGGCAACGGCATCGGACCGGACCTGAACGAGACCGGTGCCTTCCGCGTGCAACGCGCCGCCGTCAGCCACGACTTCGACGACAATGGCCTCCCCGACGTTCTGAGTCTCTCCGAGAGCGGCACGTTCGCGCGCAACACCGTCGTCGGCGCCGGCCGCGACTGGATCGCCCGCTCCACCTCCAGCACCGTGCTGGGCACCGGCTGGAACGTGTACGACCGGATCGTCCCCACCGCGGATGTCGGGGGCACGCCCCACGCCGACATCCTGACGCGCGACCGCACCGGCGTCCTCTGGCTCCACCAGGGCAACGGCACCGGCCTGGCCCACCGGGTCAGGGTCGGCGGCGGCTGGAACATCTACGACCAGATCACCTCCGCCGCCGATCTCACCGGCGACGGACGCACCGACCTGGTCGCCACCGACAGCAGCGGCGTTCTGTGGCTGTACAAGGGCACCGAAAAGGCCGGTACCCCCTTCACCGCACGCAGCCGTGTCGGCGGTGGCTGGAACACCTACAACAAGATCGCGGCAGTCGGGAACCTCGCCGGCGCCCCCGCCGGCGACCTCGTCGCCCGTGACCGCGACGGCGTCCTGTGGCTCTACCTCGGCAAGGGAGACGGCACCTTCGCCTCACGCACCCGCATCGGTGGCGGCTGGCAGGACTTCACCCAGATCATCGGCGTCGGCGACCAGGACCGCGACGGCCGCGGGGACCTCATGGCAGTGGACGGCCAGTCCCACCCCCATCTGTACCGCGGCACCGGCAGCTGGACGAGACCGCTGGCCACACCCCAGCGCATGTACGACCACTACCTTCCGCAGGGCATCTACTACTAGACGCCCCCTCAACCGAGCCCGGAAAACGGAGCACGGCATCGCGACACCTCACCATGAGCTGTCGCGATGCCGGATCGACTCCGAACTCGGCCTCGTCTGCTGCGCGGATGCTTGGGCGGGGGTAGAGGCACCTGGGCTCAGAGGCGAGAGGGGATCCCGATGGCGGTCCCGAGGCCTGACCGGACCGAAGGGAAGGCGCCCTCGGACCGTCCCTTCGGGGGCCGCCGGGCAAATTCGGTTGCGGCGGATCAAGCGCGTCCGGTGATACTCCGGCATGAGTAGAGACGCCGAGGCCATCGTGCTCGCCCGCTGGTCGGACGAAGTGATGCAACCGCTGACCCAGGACGACCCAGAACGCACGTGGCGGGGCCGCTTCGTCCCCATCGAGGGGCACCACGGCTATGAGTTCGGGTGGGCCCTGGAGCTCGACAAGTGGCACCACCGCAGGGGCCTGCTCAAGCATCTCGAATCGCTGGCGTGGCCGAACCCGCATACGGTGCAAGTCCTGCTCCGAGACCAGGACGACGACTGCTTCGGGCTATGGATGTTCCAGGAGGGCAGGCTGGTGGAAGTCACCATCCCGCGCACCGAGCGATTCCACCAGCCGGCACCGCCCGCGAGCGACTACGACCCCGACCCGGACCCCGGCGTGCTGCTGCGCACCGATCAAGGCCGCCCCCTGCCCGTGCAGACCCCGGAAGCACTCCGCGACACTCGCCCACCCTGGTAGACCGCATTCGACACCGGGGACGACCTCCATCCGGACCTCACCCGTGGGGAGCGTCGGGCCGAGGCCGCGGGAAGGTCCGGCAGGCGGCCTGTCCCCCCGCACTTCGAGGAGTACGCGCCGCTGCCCTGCCTTCATGCGGTCACAGCTCGATCGCGCGCGGATGCAGGCCGCTGACCTGCGCGAAGTAACGCATCACGGTCCCCGAGCCAAGTGAGGAGTGACAGACTGCAGAACCTTTGGGGAGGGCCCAGGTGCACAGATCCGGTCACGACCCTGGACGGAGCCGTGCTCCGTTCAGCGACGTCTACGAGGAACACTTCGACACGATCCTCGGGTACGTCACCCGCAGAACCACCGACCGGCATACCGCCGCCGATCTGACCGCGGACGTGTTCGTGGCGGCGTTGGAGGCCTTCGACAGCTACGACGCCGGCCGCGGCACGCATCGTGTCTGGTTGCACGGGATCGCCCGCAACACCCTGGCCGCGCACGCGCGTCACACCGCGCGTGAACGGGAGGCGGTGACCGCGCTCAACGGGCGCCGACTGCTCGACGAGGAGGACATGGTCCGCTTCGAGGAGCGGATCGACGCCGAGCGGGAGGCACGGACGCTCCTGGCCCGGCATGCCGTGCTGTCCCCGCCGCTGCGGGCCGTAATCGACCTGGTCGCCGTGGACGGGTTGACCACGAAGGAGGCCGCGAAGGTGTTGCGGATCTCCCAGGCGACCGCACGTGTCCGTCTGCACCGTGCCCGGGCCGCCTTGCGGTCCGGGCCCACGACCCCGTCCGACGCTTTCAGCAGCCCTCTCGCGGAGGCCACCCGATGAACACCCCGACCGGATTCAAGGAGCGGCTCGGTGCGGAGCTGGCGATCCTGGAGAAGGCGCGGGCCGAACGCGCCGCCCATGAGGCGTCCCGGAACGGTCAGGAGGCTGCCGCCCGCAGGATCTTCCGGCGGACCGGCGTACGCCGGGGGATCGCGTTCGCTGGGCTGACGGCCGCAGTCGCCACCACCTTCGTCGCCGCCTCGGGCGGCCCGGGAGGGCAGAGCGGTCCGGTGCGCGCGGTGACGGTCGCGCAGGTCCTGGACGCCGCAGCGCTCGGCGCGGCGAAGGGGTCGGGCCGTGAGCCCGGACCGCGCCAATGGGTGTACACGAAGACCGTGGTCTGCGAGTCGACCTGCGGTCCTCGCACGTCCTGGGCGCGGTACGACGGGGCCCAGGATGCGTCTGTCGGAAAGGCGCCCGAGAGCCAGGGACGCACCGCCGTTCTCGTGTCGGAGAACATCGAGTTCCTGCGCCTGGGAAAGATCGGAGAAGACCCGCAGAAGACATGGCGGGTTCTCTCCCAGTTGCCGACCGAGCCGGGTGAGCTCCTGGCACGGGTGAGCAAGGACCCGTACTTCGCCGCCGGCTACGCCCCCCACACACGTCCCGACCCCGGCCCGAACAAGATGCACGACTTCGGGGACGAGCTACCCGAGGCTGCCGCCCCCGGGGCCCGGTTCGCCAGGATCCTCTACATCCTGCGGGTCGCGCCGAACATTCCCCCCGAGATCAATGCCGCCCTCTACCGCGCGCTCGCCCTGATCCCCGGGGCCGAACTGGTCGACACACTGATGAAGGACGCGGCCGGCCGGCCGAGCCTCACGATCTCGTTCGCCTTCCACGACCACAACAACACCGTCGAGTACCTCCACCTGAACCCCGAGACGTACGCGTACCGCGGCTTGCGCAGGGAGTCGCACGGCCCAGGCGGCTACACCGAGTCCTACGCCCGCACGGCGACCGGCATCGTCGACCACCCCGGCCAGGTACCCGGGGGCCCCGTGCCCGACCCCTCCGACATCGTGATGATCGAACCGCCGATCGTGCATACCCGACCCGTAGGTCCCTGATCGCGGCGTGGCGGCCGGACCGACAAGGACGGCCGCCACGCACGACGATCAGCCCACTCCCCGACCAGGTGCCGCTAGCGGCGCCGGGGGGGAGCTCGGGGCCGCACCCCGCGAGTGCAGTGGTCGCAGAGGAGTCGGCCATGGGCGGCAGACTCCGTCCGACGTCTGCCGGGCGCGTGACGGACGTCTTGCTGTGACCTCAGGCGCAGGCCGCTGCAGCGCCGGCGCGTGCACCGCACTTCCTGGTCTGCCTCAACAATGGCGACAGAGGATGTCGGGTTTACGGCCGACCCTGGACCTATGCGTGAAACCCCTGAAGAACTCGACAACCTCCAGTCCCTCCTCAGCTCCTCCTTCTCCGGCTCGACCGCACACCTTCGCTCGATCGTCGAGGGCCGCACCATCACAGCGGCGCAGCTCACCGGAGTCCTCACCGGCATGTGCACGCTCGCCCTGTCCACGGTCACAGCACAGGGTGAACCGCGCATCAGCGGGGCCGACGGGCACTTCCTGCACGGGCGGTGGCACTTCGGCACGGCGCGCACCGCCGCCAAAGCCCGTCATCTCAGCGCCCGTCCGGCCGCCAGCGTCGCGCACATGCGCGGCGAGGACCTCGGCGTGTTCACCCACGGCACGGTGGAGGAGATGAACCCCGAGGGCCCCGAACCCACGGCCGACTGGCAGGAACTCCTCGCCTACCTGCAAGACCTCTACGGCGACGACGCCTTCGACTGGAACCACGAGGTCGTCTACTACCGGCTGAACCCTCACTGGATGACCGTCTACGCCCCCGACCTCGACAAACTCACCCGCACCTGACACCGTCCCCGGCCAGCAGACCGGCAGCTACGTGGCTGACCGGTCCGTCACCCGTTCAGGAAGCCGACGCGGGCTCCTCACCGGTTCACCGGCCGGGCACGCCAGGCCTACGGGACACCGGGACGGACCGCGCGAGCCGCGCTCACGTACGTCAGGGTCGGAGGTCACCCCCGGACGACGGGTGCGCCGCGGCGGGCCTGCCCGCGCACGCTGGGCGCAGTGGCTCTCGTACCGCTGGTCGATGCCTCCGAAGGCATGTCCCGACACCTCCATGCCTCACCCAACCGGTGACCGACACACGATGCCGTCACAGATCCTAGCCGCAGCCGTCTGGGGTGCCCCCTCGTTCAGCTGGGGCATGGTCCACGGCGAACACGGGCCGAACGCCCGATCGGTCGAGTAACGAGGCGGATCTACGATGTACCCCTGCCGGGCGGCTGGCCTGAATCGATCAGGTCAGTCGGCCCTTCGAGTGCCCGTACACCCACCAGATAGGCGGCTAAGCGCTGCGAGTCAGACTCTCCCCCGCGCAGCAGGTTCGTCCAAAATGACTTGGCAGAGACGCGCCAGGGTCCCGGCCCGCGCTCCCGGGCGCGGAGTGCCTGCGGCCGACCGGGCCGGTCTCGCACCGGCGGCACCTGGCGCCGCGCGCAGCCCGACGCAGCCGCGAATTCGATGAAGCCCGCACACCAACGATCACTGCCGCCTCAAGAGCCACCTCCTGGCGAGAACCACCGCCGTCCACGGCATCTCACGCCGCGCCGCCGGCCGGCCGACCTCCCTGGAACTCTACGTCTTCAGGGAGCGCCGGGTGTGAAGCGGGAACCCAACCGGTCTTATTCTTCGCATGGTTGGCACGTTGCCCGTAGGGTCTGCTCCCGAGGGGGTGTCCCTCGCTGGGCAGGGGGACGGGGGAACCATGGAGATCTATGCCCACTGGCTTGACGGTGAGCATCTGCGCGTGTCCGGGTGGAGTCCGCAGGACACGTCGTTGGCCGTGATGCTGAAGATCCAGGCGCTGTTAGGGCACACCGTGGTGCTCAGCGACGTACAGCTCATCGACAGCCACGCCGTACAGGCCCTGTTCGAGACGGAGGACTTCCGGTCCTTCGTGCGCGGCTGCCCCTCGTTCCTGCGCTGTACCACCGCCGCTCCGGCCGGCAGTGACCCCTTCGCCCTGGTCACCACCGGCCTGAAGCGTGCTCTGGAGCCCGGCTGGCTCTCGTCGTCGTTCGACACCGCGGAGCCTCTGGTCCGACTGTCCGAGGCGGTGCTGGAGCGCGGGGACGCGAATCCCGGGCCGCTGTTCGCGCGGGGCACCGCGCTGGGCTCACGGTACGAGGAGGGCGGGGCGATCCGGCGCAGGCTGGAGGCCGTGGCCTGGACCCTGCACCACTTCTCCCGTGAGGCGGGAGTGCCTCTGGGCACGAGCGTCGTGACACGCCCCAGCTCTTACCACGACGTGCTGGAGGAAGTAGCGGCGCTGCCCGGGCTTCCCGCCCGCGACTACGCCCCGGTGGAACACACTCTCGCCTTTCTCGACGCTCACGTGGAGCCGGCGGACCGGCACCGCAGGTCCGTGCTCTTCGCGCGGCTTGAGGCGATGGACTCGCCCCACGCGACAGCGATATGGAACACCGCCACGCAGGCCTGGAACGCGGCGGTGCAGCGGACCTTGGGCACCGACGGGGCATCCCCACGCTCACTGCCGCAAGCCGCCGACATCGGCCTGTACCTCGGCCACCCCACAGACGCCCTCTTCGAGCCCGCAGGCCCCGAAGCGACAGGCGCGGGAGCACACACGATGGCGCCCGATCGCCTCGCGGCCGTCGCCGGACTGAGCTGGCAGGACATCGCGAAGATCCACCAGGACGAGACCGTGACCCGGCAGCGCGATGCCTTCCAAACCGCGCTCCGCTCCGGCGAAACGGCGGCAGCGGACGACGCCCTGCCCGCACTCCTGCGAGCGATCCGCCGCAAACTACCGGCCACCGCAGAACGACCCGGCTCCCTGGCCTGGGCCGCCGCCGAGACCGGCCTCGGCCTCGCCGGCGCCTCACTCGCCCTGGCCAGCGGCGAAACCCTCGGCCTCCTCGGCCCTGCACTCGCCTTCGGCCTCGCTGCCGAACGACTCCTCAAGGGCCGCCGCAGCCGCACACACATCGTCAACACCCTTATGACAAGCGGCAGGAAGGCCACCCGTACCTGACACGACCACACCTGACCAGGACACCAAGACACCGCCTCGGCAGCACCGCCCCGACGAAGGGCTCGGGGGCGTCCCGGGGCCGCCTGCCACGCCTGATCCACTCCCCGGCTGACGCGGCCACCCCGGCGGGCGCGCACCGCGAGCAGATACGGGCAGGTGCACAATGCCGGGCGGCGACGTCGGGGGGGGCGGGCGTCGGTTTGGTGTCAACGCAGGCCACCGGCCCGAGTGGAGGCGGCGAGGCTGTCGCGATGAGCAGAACAGGCCTCGACGGCCCGACCGCTATCGAAACGATCACTTGCCAACTTCACGGATGACGAGGCGGAACACCGCAGCAACGTCAAGGTCGGCGTTCGTCCGCGGAGTCCGGCGCCGGTGTCAGGAGACGACGGGGCCACTCGCCGCGGCAGACTGCGCCGGCAGGACGACCAGGAAGCAGTCCGACTCCAGGTCCATGACCACGGTGGCCGGTACGCCCTCGCGCTGCTGGGCGGCGGCGTACTCCTCGGCGGGCCAGGCGCCGCGGGGTGCTCCGGCCGGGAAGGACTTCAGAACTCTCGCGTGCATGACACTCACCCCGCGCCCTCGTGAAGCTCTCGTCTTCAACTCCGTCTGCCCCGCGAAAGGCGCTGCACACCCACGCATCCAGGGCCCAGGCCGCGCTGCACTGCGACTGCCGAGTGCTGTCTCCGCCCCGGCTGGGTTCCTACTGGCTCCAGTTACGGAAACGCGGCCGCCAGGGACCGCACGCGCCATCGGCAAGGGCCTTGTCGCGAGCCCGGTGCATCATGGCGTCTCTGTCGGTCTTCGGCGCGTCCAGGGGTGCGTAGCTCCCGTAGTAGACGACACAGGAAGAATCATGGACCGGCCAGAGCGTCCACGCCCCGAACCCGACGACGGCCACAACCGCTGTGAGCAGAGCCGTAACGCGAAGGCGCGGCGCGGAGAGAAGACGGGGCATCATCACCCGATCATATGAATCACCTAACGGGAATCCGATGCCCAGATTCTCGTGCTGGCTGCTACCGATCGGTCCGGCAGCGCTTGGTGTGGCCCGTAGCCCACCCACACCGTCCGGCCTTCTACGCGGCGGGGCTGGGCCGCGGCAGTGGCGCCATCATCGGGGACCCGTCCCCGCTCCGGGAACTTCCACCCCTCCCAGGGGTGTCAGCAGGATCCGGGGCCCGAGCGGCTGTTGCGCAGTGGCCAGGCTTCCGCTTCCTCCGCAAGCGCGCGCTGCTCGTGTGCAAGGTCGTGCACGGGGTGCCGGTCCGGGGCTTCCGTGACCGGACCGGCAGACAGACAGACAGACAGACAGACAGACAGAGGTACAGGCAAACCGCTGCGTCACGGATTCGGCGCCTGCCCGGTCGCCTGCACTACGCCGGCCAGGAATCGGCGCACTGTCTCCAACTCGGCCTCATCGAAGCCTTCGGCGGCTCTCACCACGTCGTCGATCACCGGCCCGAAGAAGGTCCAGCCGAGATCCATGGCCTTGTCCTCCACTGTCAGCAGCACGCGCCGTCGATCCGCCGTGTCCCTGTCGCGGCGGACCAGACCGAGTCGCTCCAGTCGATCCACCAGGGCCGTGGTCCCCGCAGAGTTCAGCCTCAGCTGCTCCCCCAGCCATCCGGGAGTCGCCCGCGTTCCGGCGCGGGCGGCGTCCAGAAGATGGATCAGGGCCCGTACATCGGTGGGATGGAGCCCGTTGCGTGCGGCGAACTCCGCCCCGAGCAGGTCGAACTCGACCGTTACCGCACGCAGCAGGTGCACGAGCCGCATCTGCAGACTTCGATCGTCCATGAGTACCCCTCGCCCGCTCCTCCGACCGGCTCTACTCTCTCGCTGAACGAGATACTCGTCCAGCGAGAGGAATCATCGTGCCTTCGGACACCTTCGACCTTGCCTACGACGCGCTCCGCGCCCGCTGGCCCGCATCCACGCAGGGGCTTGACGTCGCAACGCCGTACGGAGGCACCCGTGTTCACGTGTACGGTCCGGCGGACGGTGAACCGCTGGTCCTGCTGCCGGGCGGCTCGGCCACGGGCCTTTCCTGGTTCGCCAACGCCGCCGCCCTCGGGACGCGCTACCGGCTCTACGCCGTTGACCTGCTGGGAGACGCCGGCCGAACCCAACGCAAGGGCACGGCACTCAAGAACACCGCCGACCTGACAGCCTGGCTGGACGCGGTCCTCGACGGCCTCCAGCTTGCCCGGACTCGTCTGTGCGGACACTCCTACGGCGCCTGGTTGGCCGCCACGTACGCCCTGCACGCACCCCAGCGCGTGGACCGCCTTGCCCTCGTCGACCCCACCCGGGTCTTCAGCGGATTCCGCCCGAGCTACCTTCTCCGCGCCCTGCCCTCGCTGGCCTTCCCGAGCCAGAGCCGGGCCCGTGCCTTCTTGGCCTGGGAAACCGAAGGAACCCACCCCGACGAAACCTGGCAGCGCCTCTACGCCCTGGCCTCCACCACGCCCGGCCGCAAGCTCGTCAACGGACCCGTCCCCGACACCAGCGCCCTCGGCGTGCCCGTTCTCGTTCTCCTCGCCCAACACAGCCGTGCCCACGACACCGCCAAAGCCGCAGCCCGAGCCCGCCGAACGCTCGCACAGGGCGAAGTGGTCGTACTGCCGCAAGCCACCCACCACTCCCTCCCGCACACCGCGCCGGAGGAGCTCAACAACCGGCTCCTCGCGTTCCTGAACTGACCACACCCCACCCCGGCCGAACGCCACGGCGCCACTGCCCCCACCGTGTGCGATCGATCGCCGAGCCTTGCCCGCCCAAGATCTCGCTTCCCTTGTCTGGTGGTCCTGGTGACTCGCCCAAGCGTCTGTCAGTGCGGTCTGAGAGCCTCCGGGCATGAGCTACGACCTTGCGGTCTGGGAAGGCGAGCGGCCGGAGAACGACAAGGCTGCCGGTCGAGTAATGACCGACTTGTACGACCACTACTTCGAGGGTGAGGAACTGGAGCCTCCGTCCGAGCTCATCGCGGCCTATGTGACAGCGCTTCTTGAGCGGTGGTGCGATGTGACCGGCGACGAGGAGGGGACGTCCCCCTGGTCGGTCGGTCCTCTGATCGGGGGTGCAAGCGGTCCTCTCCTCTACTTCGGGATGGGTTGGCACAGGGCCGAGGAGGCGTCCGCCTACGCGGCAGATCTGGCGAACGAGATGGGGCTGAACTGTTTCGACGTCCAGAAGGACTGCCTCAGGACCTGAGTGGTGTCGCCAATCACCGTCGGTCGATCAGGTCCGCCGCTATGCCCACGGCGGTGAGGAAGTTTCCGGCCTTGCTTTAGGGCGAATCCTGTGGATCAGGGGCGCCCAAAGCCCAGTTGGGACCCGACGTTAGGCTGCCGACATGACCTTAGAAGCCCAGCGTACCGAGGCGCCCGACTCATCAGAATCGTCCGTCACATTCATCAACGTCTTCGAGATCGATGCTGCCGAGCTCGACGAGTTCGTCGTGAAGTGGGAGCAGCGGGCCCTGCTCATGCGGGACAAGCCCGGCTTCATCGACTCCCGTATGCACAGGGCCCGTTCGTCCAGTTCCCGCTTCCAGCTCGTCAACGTCTCCCACTGGGAAAGCCAGGAGGCGTGGGAGGCCGCCACCGCCGACCCCGACTTCGCGTCGCGCACGCAGGCCGCACGAGAGCAGACCAGGCAGCCGATCACACCGAACCCCGCGGTGTACGACGTCGTCGTCGAACTCACCGCTCCTTAGTCGTCGTTTCAGTTGGTGCGTGGCGCGTGGTGCCGGTCATCATGGTCGTCGGCGGAAGAGCCGCTGCTGAGAGGACGGGTGCGGCAAGTGTCCGGAAGCGCGCAAACGGCTTTGACCGAGCTGTGGCAGCAGCACTGGCCCAACTGTCCTCCGGTCGGGTACAAGCTCCGCAATCCGTACCGGGATCTCTGGGTACGTTTCCACAGCCTGCCGGAGTCGAAGCGATACGCAGAGGACGAGAGCGAATACGCCGTCGTCCTGGAGCGGTACAACACTGTCCTCGATGAGTTGTTCGCCGGTGAGGACGTCTACGTGATCACCCCGGTCTGGGCGACCGAAGCCGAGGTTCCGCCGTTCCAGCCAGACGCCGGCTACTGGCAGACCCTGCTCGTGGAAGACGATCCAGACCCGGAGTTCCGCACCTACTGCCACCTTCTCGCCGCGCGCCGGCCCTGGCGATACGGCTGCCTCGACGAGCTGCTCCGTGACATCGCGGACGACAAGGTGGCGGGAGTCCTCGTCACCGACACCCAGATGCGACGCGTCTACCACCCCTACGACGGCGGCGCCGATGTCTTCCTCACCACGCCCGAGGAACGGGACCGGACGCGCGATCGGCATGCCGGCTGGCTTTCCAGCCACCCGTTGGGTCTCTGACGGGACGGGCTCACCACCACGCCAACAATCCGGATTCAGGTAGTCAGCCGACGGAAACAGATGCGCAGGGCCGCTATGCCGACGAAGGCGAAGAAGTGTTCGGCCTTGCGCTCATGGCGCTGGTGTAGTCGTCGGCAGCCGGCCAGCCAGGACGCGGCCTTCCAGCGCTTCTCCGCTCCCCGGTTTCAAAGCGCATCCGGCCATACCGTTCCTGCACGGAGTGTTCGCCTGCGAGACTGGGTCGCACGGGTGCGGCCGAAGGGTTGCAGCCGGTCAGTGCTCGTCCCGGCGTGCGAGCTGCCGCACCGCGTTCTCGCGCACGATCTCACTGTCGTCGTCGCACAACTTCTTGAGCGCTTCCTGGGCCTCTGAGCCTGGAATTGCGCCCAGTGCCCAGATCGCCTTCACCGCGAGCGCCCGGTTCTCGTCCCAGTCCAGGTGCTCGGGGACCCAGTGAGCCGCCAGAACCAGCGTCGGCACCGTTCTGGGCGAGCGGAGCCTGCCCAGCGTGGACACGATGTCCTCGTGCTCCCTGTGCCACGGGGCGGGGAACAGCTCGGTCAACGGCTCCAGGAGGCCCTCGGCCGAAGCGCCGGCGGCGCTGTGGACGATCAGCGCCCTCTCGACGTCGTCAGCGTCCCGGCGGTCCATGGCATCTGTCAGCAGCCGGACCGCCAAGGCCCCAGCGTCGGACTCGCCGAAGTGAGCGAGTACCTCGTGGATCGTGTGCGTCCGGCCTCTGCCCGGCACGAACACCAGGCCCGTGATCAGTGCCTGCTCCTCAGGTGTCACTCGCTGACCACCTCCCGTGTGAATGCCTCAGGTCTCGGGCGGAACCTAGCAAGGTCATGCAGCACACAGTGCGGCCGGCTTCGGCATTCCCTCACGCAGATGCGTCCCCTGCCTGGCCGGGCGTGAGGACGAATCACTACAAAGCCTGAAGTCCTGCCCAGGTCGAGTGCTGGTGACGGTCTACGGTCGACATCACAGATCTCCATGCGGGCGAAGGAGGAATCTTGGTCCAAAGTCGGGCCCTAGACATGCCTCCCGGAACTTGCGCGAGCGATATCCCAGGCCTGGTGGCCGCGTCGTGCGGCGTGGGTGCGGAAGTCGAAGAAGGCCAGGCCATCGACCGTGCACTCGGTGTCGATCTCCTGAAGCATCCAGCAGTGGTCGGAGTAGTCGTCGATGGCGACGCCGCCGGTTTCGAGGACGTGCGACAAGAGAGCACGGATCTCGGCCGTGCCATCGATATGGGTGGAGACGCCGACCAGAAGGCCCCAGGTCGGGCGATGGCCGAGCGCGGCGTCCACCAGGCGCACGTCCTCGCGAGTCCAGCTGGCGAACAGGTGACCGTCCGGCTCGTCCATGAGGTCGATGAAGAGCTTCCCGTCCGACCAGTAGCCGTCTTTGCCGGGCATCAGCCGGTCGAGCCGTGTGGCTGTCGCGCTCCAGTCTCCTGCTGGGAACACGTGGACGGTGCGCATGGGCGGAGCGTAGATGGTGGTGCAGGGCTGCGGCCAAGGAGTTTCGCCTCACCCGTGGGTGGACTCGCCCTCGACGGCAGAACGAGCGGCGAGTGCGCTCCGGAGAGGAAGCTGAGACTCACCACCGAGGTACCGCGTCGCTGCTGCCCTCGGCTCCACTGACGCTGCGGGGTGAGCAGCGGGAGCTGGGGCCGGAGAATAGGCGCGGACTGCTCGCCCAGTACCCGGATCCGTGCATGGGGCGATGCTGACCGCAGCCCTGTACGCCCAGCACGCCGGGCCGACGTCGGGAGGAGCGGCGGCGCTCCGTGGCGGTTGCGGGCCGCCCCGATGTCGTGGACCGCACCCGGCAGCGCGAGCGTGGCCGCTCCCCGTCGGCGGCGCCGTACTCGGCGCGAGCGTGCTCAGTTCTCGTGGCCCGCGCGCAGCCAGGCGATGTAGTCGGCTGCCGCGCGGTCGGTGTCGTACTCGGGGCGGTAGCCGGTGTCCGCCATGAGGCGGCCGATGTCGAGTACCAGGTGGGGTGCGCCGCCTCCTGTTTCGAGGTCGACCTGGGCGTCGGGGACCGTCTTCCTGATGGCCTGGCCGATCCGGGCGTTGGTGGTGGCCTGGCCGGAGCCGATGTTGTAGGTCCGGTGGCTGAGGGTGGGGGCGAGTTGGAGGAGGGCGATCGCCCGTCCGGTGTCCTTGACGTAGGTGAGGTCGAGTCCGTCTTCGGCGTACGCCGGGTGGAGCAGGTGGCCGAGGTCCGCGGTGGTGCCGCGGGCCGCGGCGTGGATCAGGGCGGGGGCGGCGAAGAAGGGGTCCAGGTGCCCGAGCGGACCCCAGGTGCCGGAGATGCGGTAGTTGACGATGTCGAGGACCGTGGTGTCGGCGAGGAAGCCGCCGAGCATCTCTCCGACCTTCTTGAAGGTGGGGATGGAGACGGCCGCGGTCATCGACAGCGGGGTGTCCTCGCGCAGCGGTGCGTCGTTCGTGGCGCCGACGTTCGTGGCGCCGAAGTAGACGCCGATCGTGCTCGCGATGCCGAGACGCCTGACGCCCCACTCCTGGGCGGCCTCGGCGATGTTCAGGAAGCCGCCGAGGGCGTTTCGGGTCGCCTGGACGGGCGCGTCGGGGACGGGCGGCCAGGGGTAGGAGCCGGCGAGGTGCACGATGCCGGTGATGTCGTGGCGTCGGCCGACGGCCAGAAGGGCCTCGCGGTCGGTGATGTCCGCCTGCTCGACCGGCACGGATGCTCCGGCCAGCACGGGCGGGAGCGCGCGGGCGCGGCGTTGGACGACGACGCAGTCCTCACCCAGGTCGAGCAGGGCGCGCACGGTGTGGGATCCGATGAAGCCGAGGCCTCCGGTGACGAGGATCATCAGGTGTCCTTGGGTCCAGGGGTGTCGATCGCCGGTGGTGGAGCGGTTGCTCACTTGCTCGTCAGCTCGCCCGGCGGGGCGGGCTCTGCCTCCAGCGCGGCGCCCGCCGTCTTCCAGGCGTCGTCGTCGCCCAGCAGCGCCTTGCGCAGGAACGCCGTGGTGAGGTGCTGGACGAGGGCGACACGCGCCGGGTTCTCGTCGGTGGTCTCGGCGATCTCGTATCCGGCGATGCCGCCGAGGGAATGCTCCGCGCCGTAGAGGGTGAGCAGGCTCTTGTCGGCGGGGCTGTGGGTGTACGGGTCGGTGAACCAGTCGGGTCCGCGCGTGGACAGGTGGGACTGGTCCCGGTCTCCGGCGACGATGAGGGCCGGGGCGGTCATCGTGTCGAACGACGGCCTCATGAAGGGGAAGTGCTCGGCGGCGAAGGGCGTCAGGTCGTCGCCCAGGCCCGTCAGCGCGAGGAGCACTCCTGCCGTGACCCGGGGGTCGGACAGGTCCTCGCCGGGTGCGCCGTCGGCGTTCAGGACGCGGGCGCCGAGCAGGGTGCTGACGGTCTGCGCTCCCCAGGAATGACCCGCGACGGCGATGCGGCTCGGGTCGACTCGCCCGGCAAGGCCGGGGACGGACGCCTCCAGGAGGTCGAGGTGGTCCAGTACGGACGTGATGTCCTCGATGCGATGGCGCCAGATGCGCGGGGTTCGCGGGTCCTGGGCCGGGATCCCGAGCCTCCGGGAGTCCAGGTGGGTGGGCTGGACGACCACGAAGCCGTGGGCTGCCCAGTGGTCGGCCAGCGGGGCGTAACCGTCCATCGACCAGCCGAAGCCGTGCGAGAAGACCACCACGGGCAGGTCTCCGCCCGTCGCGGGTGCGGACACGCGTACCTGGAGGTCTGCTCCCCGGCTGTCGGCGGCGGTGAGGCCGACCGGTTTCACGGAGACCACCGCGGCGGTCGCCTCCACGGGAGTCGGGGCGGCGGAGGCGGTCGGGGCGGTCGAGGCGTTCGGGTGGGACATGGGAGTGCCTTCCGATCGGAGTTCTCGCTCATCGGCGCCCCGGCGGCCGGAGATGTGCTGCGTCGCGGGGCCCGGGTGTGGCGGGAGCGGGTGGTGCTCAAGCGTTTCCGCGCCCGCATGAGGGGACGCGGACACGTCGAGCTGGCGGTCGGTTCGTCGGTCTGACATCATCAGATGAAACGGAACCTTGTTCCACTTACGATACGGAACAGCGTTCCGTTTTGCAAGGACATCACGAGAGGGAGTGCCGCGGTGAATGAGAGCAGTCCGCGCCAGGCGGGTTCGGCCGCGTCCAGGCGAAAGGACGCCCGCCGCAATCAGCAGACGCTGCTGGACGCGGCCGCCGCGGTCTTCGTGACCTCGGGCGTGGACGCGCCGGTACGCGAGATCGCCGCGAAGGCCGGGGTCGGACTCGGCACGTTCTACCGTCACTTCCCCAGCCGGGCCGACCTCGTCATCGCCGTCTACCGTCACCAGGTCGACACCTGCGCCGAAGCCGGACCGGCCCTGCTCGCGTCCGCCCCGACCCCGTTCGCCGCGCTCGAAGGCTGGGTCGACCTCTTCGTCGACTTCCTGGTCACGAAGCACGGCCTGGCGGCGGCGATGCAGGCCGACAGCGCCGGCTTCGAGACGCTGCACGCCTACTTCCTCGAACGCCTGCTGCCCGTGTGCACCGAACTCCTCCACGCCACGGTCGCCGCCGGCGAGACCAGCCCCGACCTCGACGCCTACACCCTCATGCGCGGCATCGGGAACCTCTGCATCGGTTCCGACACCGACCCCCGCTACGACCCGCGGCGTCTGGTCGCCCTCCTCCTCGCAGGGCTGCGCCGGTCCCGCTGACCTCGGTCGTGCGCGTCGGCGGAGGGCGTCCGCCGTACGCCTGTGAACGGGCTGGTCCAAGATCGCCGACGCGTGGCCTCCGGATCGCGAATCGGCGGGTCAGCGGGTCAGGAGGTCAGCGGGTCAGTGGGTCAACGGGTCAGCGGGCGATCGAGACCGCGAAGGGGACGAATCCGTTGGAGCGGATCACGTGGGGTACGAACAGGATCGCGGCCTCCGTCGCGCGGGCGGTCCCGATCCCGCCCAGGTCGGTGATCCACTCGTCGTGCCACCCGAGGTCGGTGAGGAGTTCCCGCACGGTCTGCTTGGCCCTGGCGTCGTCACCGGAGAGGAACACCGTGGGCGCCTGGGTGAGCATGGCCGGGGCGGTCATCACCGGGAAGAGCATGGTGTTGAGCGTCTTCACCACGTGCGTTTCGGGCAGCGCTTCCTGGAGCTGCTCCGCGAGGCTCGAGCCGGGGTAGAGCAGCTCGGCGGGCAGGCCGTCCGGCCCGTCGGTGGTGGCGTTGGCCACATCGAGGAGGAGGGTGCCGCGCAGTTCGTCGCGCAGAGCGGCGAGCCGCTCCAGGGAGCCGGCACCCGGGGTGGCGTTGATGACGATCCGGGCGCGTCGGGCGGCTTCGGCCGCGGCGCCCGGTGTGCTGTCCGCGACGGTCACGTCGTGCCCCGCACGGGTGAGAGCGGCGGCCAGGTTGCCGCCCACGCGGCCGTTTCCGAGTACGGCGATCGTGGTCATGAGGGTGCGACTCCTTGTCGTAGGTGCGGGCGAGGTACTGGATGGTCAGCGGGAGAGGGTGCTGACGGCCTGTGCGTGGACGCCGGGCGCGGCAGCCAGGAATCCGGCGCTCTGCGGGGTCCAGGGACGGCCGTCGGCGTCGGAGATCCGTCCGCCGGCCTCGGCGACGAGCAGTGCGCCGGGCAGAAGGTCCGCGCGGGCGCCGGCGAACTGCCAGAAGGCGTCGACCCGGCCGGCGGCCACGTCCAGCAGGTGCAGGGTCGCGGGGACGGCGACCCGGACGACGAGCGCGTCCGAGAGCATCGCAGTGATCGAGGAGCCGACGCGCCTCACCACGCCCTCGTCCTCGTCGGGCCGCGCCTGGCTGGTGGCCACGATCCCCAGGCCGAGGTCCGCGGTCCGGGAGACACGCAGCCGGCGGCCGTCGAGGTGGGCGCCCTCGCCGGCGAGCGCGGTGTAGGTCTGGCCGGTCAACGGCAGGTGGACCGCGGTGAGCACGGGCCGGTTGTCGCGTACGAGGGTGGCGGTGACCGCCCATTCGGGGAGCGCGTGCAGGTGGTTGACGTTGCCCTCGGCCGGGTCGACGACCCACCACTCGCCGGACGGCAGCGCACCGCCGACCAACTCGTCCTCCACCCAGCCGGCGCCGGGGCGCAGGCCGGTGAGGCGGGGGCGCAGGATGCGCAGGGCCGTGTCGTCGTTGGCGGCGAGCGCGTCCATCAGCTCGTCGCGGGACCGGTACGGAGCCACCTCGCCGAACCGCTCGCGCAGCGCCGCACCCGCCTCGCGCACGGCGTTCGCGGTCTCGGCGAGCAGCCCGGCGTCGGATGCGGAGACAGGGGCGGGGGCGGAGCCGGGCACGGCGGGGGCGGTGGTCTGGAGGGTTTCGGACATGGGTGTGCTCCCGTCTGAGCAGGGGTGGTTGAAGAGGCTCTCGGGCCAGGCCTTGTGGTGCGTCCTGCGCCGTGGTGACGACGCTACGCAGCCCCGGCATTAGCATCAAGTGCATGTCAAACACGGCTGGGATGACTGCCATGCAACTGGATCTGAACCTGCTCACCGCGCTCGACGCGCTGCTGGAGGAGGGCAGTGTGGCCGGGGCCGCCGCGCGTCTGCACGTCACCGCCCCCGCGATGAGCCGGAGCCTGGGGCGTATCCGGCGCACCACCGGGGACCAGATCCTGGTGCGCACCGGCCGCACCATGACGCCCACGCCCTACGCCGTCGCCATCCGCGCACAGGTCCACGACGTGCTCCGCCAGGTCCAGGGCCTCCTCGCCCCGAGCCGCGAGCTCGACCCGGCGACGCTGGAGCGCACCTTCACCCTCCGCTGGCACGACTCCCTGGTCGCCCTCCACGGCCCCGCGCTCCTCGGGGCCGTACGCGCCCAGGCTCCCGGCGTACGGTTGCGCTTCGTCACGGAGTCCAGCACCGACACCCCTGCGCTACGACGCGGCGAGGTCGACCTGGAGGCGAACGCGAACCGCCCCGGGGGATCGGACCTCCGTGCGGAGCAGGTGGGCGAGACCCGCCTGGTCGCCGTCGTGAGACAGGCGCACCCCCTCACCCGGCATCGGATCCTCACGGCGGATCACTACGCCGCCGCCGAACACGCGACCGTCTCCCGACGCGGGAACCTCAGCAACGCGATCGACGACGCCCTGGCCGCCATCGGGCTCACCCGCCGGGTGGTGGCGGCCGTCCCCACCGAGGCAGCCGCGTTGGCGTTCGCGCGCGTCACCGACCTGGTGATCAGCGTTCCCGAGATCACCACACGTACCGTTGCCACCGGCCTCGGCCTGGCCGTACTCCCCCTGCCGCTCGAACTGCCCTCGGCGCCGGTGTACCTGTCATGGCATCAGCGCCACGACACCGACCCCGCCCACGCCTGGCTGCGCGGACTCGCACGAGCCGCGCTGACCACTGACGCGACGCCGTAGCGGGTATGGCGCGGAGCAGGACGTACCGGCTCCGGGGTGCCCGGATGCCGGCGGTGAGACCTGCTGGTGGTGCAGACGGCGGTCGAGGAGCGTGATCAGCCCCCTACGCGTCCGGCCTGCACCTGACGGCCCTCGTTGGTGACGACCACGACGGGCACCCCTTCGGGGATTCGTCCCGCGAGATCGGCGAGGAGTGTCTCGACCGGAGGCAGGTCCCCCGGTGTTCGGACCTGGATGTAGAGGGTCCGCGACTGCGCGGTGACGTCGACGACGGATGCGCCGGGCGTCGCGGCGAGCCATTCCGTGGCGCTGTTCGATGCTCGCGTGGTCCACAGCTGGACGAGAACGTTGGCCGCGGTGTTCGCGACCAGCAGCACCCCCACCGCCGTGAACAGCAGGGCGAGCGCGATGTACGTCCTGCGCGCGGCGCCCGCCTCCTTCGCGTGGTCGGCCTTCGCGTAGCCCAGGCCGCCGAAGACCACCATGCCCGCGAAGACCAGCGCCAGCAGGTTGGACACGAACAGGACGAAGGACCCCAGGGCCAGCCACCAGGCCGTCTGCCCCAGGCAGACGCCGGTCACCACCAGCGGTGGTACGAGCGAGATGGCGATCGCTACTCCGGGGAGGACCGCGGCGACGTCCCGGCGGGACAGAGCCAGGGCCCCCGCGAAACCGGTGGCGAGCGCGGCCACGAGATCCATCAGGTCGGGTGAGGTGCGGCTGGAGATCTGGCTGTTCGACAGCAGGTCGTAGGAGGCGGGCAGCACCAGTGAGAACAGCGCTCCCAGGACGACGACCAGCAGCCCTCCGGCGGACACGAACAGGGTCGCTGTCGACCGCCGTCGCTGAACGGCGCCGAGGGCGATTCCCATGATCGGCGTCGACAGGGGTGCGATGATCATGGCCCCGATCACCGTGGCCGTCGAGTCCGTGAGCACTCCGCCGGCCGCGATGACGGCCGACAGGGACAGCATGGACCAGAACGCCGACTGCTTCGCACGGGTGTCCCCGGCCGACAGGTCCAGGTCCTCCTTCAGTTCCTCCAGCGTCCTTCGCTGGTGGTCGGGGAGCACACGGTCGCGGAGGCTGCTGAGCATTCCCACAGTCTTGCCCCCTGCGTCGCGGAGATCGTGAGAGGCACCCCGGCCGTCCCTCCAAGGGAGCACACGGTGCAGCGCGACCTCGGGATGCCCGTGGACCGGGGTCCGACCGTCTGACGGGTGCGTCACGGCCGTGCGGCCCGTGCGCGTCGCGGCGAGCGTCGCCCCAGGTGTCCCGTGCCTGCGGCAGCCTGGGCGGGCGAAGTCGTGCCCGCCGCCGCGGCCGGTGCTCGGGGCGCGCGGCAAGGTCCCGGAGGGGACGGCGGCGTCCGTCGTGGTCGTGACCGCGGGCGGCGCCGAACGCCCGTGCGGCGACGTCAACCGCCTGCGTACCGATCGTGGCCCGTCCGCCCCGGGCGGGGGCGAACGGGCCACGTGGTCGTACGCGTGGTCGTACCGGGTGGTTACTTCAGGCCGTTGCTGATCGCGTTCACGAGTTCACCGTCGACGGTGTCGCCGTTGAACTCCCAGAAGAACGCGCCGCCCAGACCCTGGCTCTTGGCCCAGGCCATCTTGGTGCCGACGGTCGCGGGGGTGTCGTAGCTCCACCAGTCGGTGCCGCAGTGCGCGTACGCGGTGCCGCCGACGGTGCCGGTGGCCGGGCAGCTGGTCTTCAGGACCTTGTAGTACTGGTTGCCCGGCTCGACGCCTGCCGCCGGGCCGGTCGCGGTGCCGCCGGGCGCGGACTGGGTGACGCCGGTCCAGCCGCGTCCGTAGAAGCCGATGCCGAGCAGCAGCTTGGAGGCGGGGACGCCCTTGGCCTTCAGCTTCGCGATCGCGTCGGCGGAGTTGAAGCCCTGCGCGGGGATGCCGGGGTAGGAGGTGAGCGGGGAGTGCGGGGCGGTCGGCCCCTGCGCGGCCCAGGTGCCGAAGTAGTCGTACGTCATCACGTCATACCAGTCGATGTACTGGGCGGCGCCGCCGTAGTCGGCCGCGTCGAGCCGGCCGCCGTTGGAGCCGTCGGCCGTGATGGCCGCGGTGAGCAGGCTGTTCGGGCCGAACGCGGTGCGCATGGCCTGCATCATGTTCTTGATCGAGGCCGGTCCGCTGGTGTCGCAGGTGAGACCGCAGGAGTTGGGGTACTCCCAGTCGAGGTCGATGCCGTCGAAGACGTCGGCCCAGCGCGGGTCCTCGACCAGGTCGTGGCAGGACTGGGCGAAGGCGGCGGGGTTCTGGACGGCCTGGCCGAAGCCGCCGGACCAGGTCCAGCCGCCGAACGACCACAGGACCTTGATGTGGGGGTACTGCGCCTTGAGCTTGCGCAGCTGGTTGAAGTGGCCCTTCAGCGGCTGGTCCCAGGTGTCGGCGACGCCGTCGACGGACTGGGCGGCGGTGTAGGCCTTCTGGTAGTCCTCGTACGGGTCGCCGATGGTGCACTTGCCGTTCTGCACGTTGCCGAAGGCGTAGTTGATGTGGGTGATCTTCGGGGCGGAGCCCGAGGCCACCAGGTTCTTCACCGTGTAGGAGCCCCAGTTGGTGAAGTAGCCCAGGTTGATCTTGCCGCTGCCGCCGGGGTTCTCACCGCCGCCGCCGCCGGTGGTGCGGACGGGCGTGGCGGCGGAGGCGGGGCCCGTCTGGTCGGCGGTGTCGCGGGCGATGACCGTGTAGCTGTAGTCGGTGCCGGCGCTCAGCCCCGTGTCGGTGTACGTGAGGCCGGCGACGGTGGCGACGGTGGTGCCGTTCCGCTTGACGTCGTAGTTCTTGACGCCCTTGTCGTCCGTGGCCGCGGCCCAGGACAGCTTCACCGAGGTGTCGGTGAGACCGCTCGCGGTGGGCGCTCCGGGGGCGGAGGGGACGCTGTCGCCGGGGGTGGTCGTCCCGTCGCAGGCGCCGCCGTTGAGCTTGCAGCCGGTGGGGGCTCCGGTGCCGCTGCCGTTGAAGCCGAAGGAGACCGAGGCGCCGGGGGCGAGGGTGCCGTTCCAGCCGAGGTTCTTGGCGGTGACGTGGTTCGCGGAGCTGGTGACGGTGGCGTCCCAGGCCGAGGTGACCTTGGTGCTCGCGGGGAAGTCCCACTCGACGGTCCAGGAGGTGAGCGTCGTGGTGCCGGTGTTCTTCACCGTCCACTTGCCCTCGAAGCCCGAACCCCAGTCCGAGGCCTTGGTGTAGACGGCGGTGGCGGAGGCCGCGGCCTCCGCCGGGGCGGCGAGGCCGACCATGGCCGCCAGCGGGAGGAGCAGCGCGGTGGCACCCGCGAAGGTCCTGGACCGCAGGTTCGGGAGGATGCTCGAAGCCGATCGGGTGCGGCGCCGCCGCGTGGGGGTACTCAAGGAATCTCCTCGTGTGAGGTCCGGCAGGCAGGGCTGTCCCCTGGCCTGTCAACGCCACGTGTCCCTGAGTGCGTGGTGTCTCTGCTCGGCACCCACCGCAGCGTCCCCGCGACCCTAGAAAGGACTAGACCAACCGTCAAGAGGTCCAGACCAAACTGCCCTCGATCGCCACCCGACCGCACCTACCGCTCCGCCCCCGACTCGCGGCCACCCGGGCCTGCTCCGCAACTACCGCGGATCAGCAGCTCGTTGACTGCCGACGCGCCGCCACTCGGGGGTGCCCACACCCGACACCTTCCTGCGCGCCGGGGGGCGCAAGGAAGCGTGGGGGGCGTATTCAGGTAGAAGATCAATTCGAGTGCGCCCCTCCGGGTGACGGGTCCTGGTTCAAGATCTTCTGGTTGTTAGCGTCCTTGTCATGACGCACCCCCTGCCGTCCGGCCTGCCGGACCGCCTCTCCCTGCCCGGCCCCCGTCAGGCCGGGGAATCGTTTCGTCCGGTGCTCCTGGACGCGTCGCTGCCGGCCGACGCAGCGGCCCTGGCCGAACTGCGGGACTCCAACCGTCTGCGCGAGCTGCACGACCGCATCGAGGATCAGATCGAAGAACTCCTGGGCTGCCTGAGGCCCCATGACCCCTTCGGCGGCCGCTCCCGCGCCCGCGCGGTCGCCGACGTCCTCGGTTCCCGTCCCGACATCTACGGCAGGTGGGCCTGGTACCCGTGGTCCGGGCGCCTGGTCCACGTTCTGCCGGAATCCGCGTTCCGGCTGGTACGCACCGACCGCAACAGGGACAAGATCACGCGCGAGGAGCAGCAGGGACTGCTGCTGCGGCGGATCGGCGTCATCGGGTTGTCGGTCGGCAGCAGCGCGGCCCTGACCTGCGCCATGGAAGGTGTCGGCGGAGCCTTCAGGCTGGCGGACTTCGACCGGCTCGGCCTGTCGAACCTCAACCGGCTGCGCGCCGGGGTCCACGACGTCGGTGTGGAGAAGAGCGTGCTCTGCGCGCGCCGCATGTACGAACTCGACCCCTACCTGGACATCGAGGTCCTCCGCGGCGGCATCACCGAGGACACCCTCGGCGACTTCTTCGGCGACGGGCGGGACGAACAGGGGCTGGACCTGCTCATCGAGGAGTGCGACACCCCCTGGGTGAAGGTCGCCGCCCGCGAGCAGGCGCGCGCACGCAGGATCCCCGTCCTCATGGACACCAACGACCGGGGTGTGCTGGACGTCGAGCGGTTCGACCTCGAACCAGGACGTCCGCTCTTCCACGGCCGTACCGGAGCCGTCACCGCCGCCGACGTACGGGATCTGGACCGCGACGCGGCCCTGCGCCTCCTCCTCGACATCGTCGACGAGAGCACGCTGAGTCCCGCGATGAGCGACGCCCTGACTCGCGTCGGCCGCACGCTCTCCAGCTGGCCGCAGCTCGCCAGCGGGGTCATGCTCGGCGCCGCCCTCGTCACCGACGCCGCCCGCCGCATCCTCCTCGGCCGAGCGCTCCCCTCGGGCCGCCACTGCCTCGACCTCCAGGAACTCGTCGCCGCCCCCGCCGAACCCGTCTCCCACGGAGCAGGTCGGTGAACCGGGTCCCCGAACTCCGCGGCGAGCATCTGTGGCTGCGGGAGCTGCGCGCCGGCGACCACGACCCGTTCGCGCGGATCCTCACCCACCGCGTCCTCACGCGCTACCTGGGCATCGAGCGGATGGATCCCGGGCAGGCGCACGACGCCTTCGCCCAAGCCCTGGCCCAGCCCCACACCCACCCGCGCCGCACGTACACCCTGGCGGTCTGCGCCCCCGGCGACGACACCCTGGTCGGGACCATGGGACTCCTCGTCGAGGACTACGGCAGCAACGCGATGCTCACCAGCCTGGTCCTGCTGCCCGGCGCCCCGGTACGCGGCCACGGGCACGAAGCCGGCCGGCTCCTCATGGCCTACGGCTTCGGCCACCTGGGTCTGCACCGCATCTGGGCCGGCCACCGCAGCGACCACCACCACATGCCGAAGCTGATGCACGCCGCGGGCCTGCGCCCCGAAGCCACGCTGCGCGAACTCTTCCGCACCCAGGGCTGCTGGCACGACGTCACCACGTACGCCGCCGTCGCCCCCGAGTGGAAACGCCAGGCCGGCAGCAGGGAACTGGCCGTCCTCGACGGCAGCCCCCGGCTCGACCGGGTCTGATCCCCCGGCGAGCGCTGTTCCGTCACAGCTGGGGCGTATCTGTCACGGCCGACGCATGGGCGGGCCGATGGAGGGCAGCCGGGCCTGGACCGTTCATGTGCGTCGACTCGACGCCTCTCGCTGGGGGTTGTGCTGTGAGGATGTTGCTGCCCGGTTCGATGAGAGATGCGGCCGTCGTCGCCGCGGCGGGCGCCCTGCTGGTCACCGGGGCCGCGTCGCCGGCCTCGTCCGTCACGACGCCTCCTTCGTCGGCGGCTGCCATGTACTCGGACGCGACGTTCGGCTACCGAGCCACTCCGGGCTACGACAGCTTCGTGCCGACCGCCACGGCCAGGCCACCGTACAAGAAGCTGTGGTCGCGCGACTTCGGCTCGGTGGTGTCCGCACCCGTGGCGGTGGGAGGCCGGGTGTTCGCGGTCGTCAACGCCGACCCGGCGGACCCGGGAGATGCGGGTGGTCCCCGGATGGAGCTGGTCGGGCTCGACGCGGCCACGGGCAAGGCCCTGTGGCCGCAGAGGTTCCTGACCCGCCTGCCCGGCGCGACCGTGACCTTCGGCGGCGGGCTCCTCTACACCCAGACGCTCAGTGGCCAGGTGCGCGCCTGGGATCCGGCCAGTGGGACCCTGAAGTGGACCGTCGACCTCGGCAACGGCTTCTGCCAGTACCCGCCGACCTGGTACCGCGGCGTCCTCTACACGCAGGACGGGCGCGGCAGGGCCGTGGCCCTGACCGGCGAGAACGGCCGGCGGCTGTGGGAGACACCGCTGGTGGAGAACGGCTGGGCTCCCGTCGTCGTCGACGAGGTGGGGGTCTGGATCGGGTTCGACAACCTCGCCTACCAGCTCCTGGACCGGGCCACCGGCAAGGAGCTGCGCCGGTTCGACGTTCCCGACATGTCGGGAGGGGGCAAGAACCCCGTCGCGCTGGGAGCCGGGGCCCTGTGGCTGCGCAACGATCTCGGCGACGACTCCGACGCCGTGGCCTACGACCGCCGGACGGGAGACGTCCTGCGCCGCCTGCCCGCCGACGCCACGCCCGCCTTCGGCGCGAACCGCGTGTACATCGCCAACCGTGGGGTCGTACGGGCCCTCGACACCACGGCCGGATACGCCACACGATGGACCTACACCAGCCCCCGGCAGGCGGCCACCGTCCGTCTGGTCGCCGGCGGCCACGTCTACGTACAGGACGGCACCGGAGAACTCGTCGTCCTCGACGAGAAGACCGGAGCCAAGGTGTGGTCCTACCGCCTCAGCGCCGAGCCGCACCCGACGGCGAACGTCGTCGCGGAGACGGACTGGCAAGGCTGGACGGTCCCCGGCCTCGCCACGGCCCAGGGCCGGCTCTTCGCCCCCGCCCAGAACGGCACCCTGATCGCTTTCGGCCCTGCCTGACCGGCCCGCCCGCGGGGAGGCACCGGACCGTCGCGGACCGAAACCCGGCGTGAGGGCCGCGGCGGCATCCGCACCGCTTCCCCATGGGCGGAGTGTCAGGTCAGCGGGGGGACACGGACGAGCAGCAGGGCCGTGTCGTCGACCGCGTGGCCTCCCGCGTGCTCGGCGACCTCCCGCCACAGGCGGTCGAGGGTTTCGGAGGCGGTGGCACCACGGGTCGCGGCCAAGGACGCGGCGAGGCGCTCGTCTCCGAAGAACGGCCCCTTGTCGCGGTCGCGGGCCTCGGTGACGCCGTCGGTGTAGAGCAGCAGGGCGTCGCCCGGCTCCAGGCGGAAGGAGGTGACGGCGTGCTGGTCGCGGGACGCGGGCAGCAGCGGGCTGAGGAGCCTTCCGGCCGCGTGGAGTTCCTCCACCCGGCCGTCCGCCCGGCGGATGAGGGCCGGGAGATGGCCGGCGCTGGCGTAGCGGCCGGCGAGCCCTTCGGAGTCGGGACGGAAGACGGCCAGGGCGGCGGTGAGGAACCGATCGCTGATCTGCTGGTCGACCATCGCCTCGTGCAGGCGGTGCAGCACCGTGGCGGGATCGCTGTGCTGGGTGGCCTCGGTGCGCACGGTGTAGCGGGCCAGCGCGGTGACCTTCGCGGCCTCGATGCCCTTGCCGCTGACGTCTCCCATCACCGCGCACCAGTCGAGGCCGCGCGTGTGGAACAGGTCGTAGAAGTCGCCGACCACCTCGACCCCGGCCGCACCGGTGGCGTCGGCCGGCAGATGCACCGCGGCCACGTCCATGCCGGGCGCCTTCGGCAGCCGGGGCGGCAGAAGGCTGTCCTGCAAGGTGCGGGCGAGCGCCGCCGACGCCTCACCGCGGGCGCGGGCCTGGCGCAGGGCATGGCGCAGGGCGATCTCGGACGACACCGACCTCGCCAGGGTCCGCAGGGCCTGCGACTGGACGGGCGTGAAGGGGCGGGCGTTCCGGTCGACCACGCAGAACCCGCCGAGCACGTGCCCGTCCGGTGAGAACACCGGGTACCCCGCCCACGCCCCGATGCCCAGGGAGCCGACGGCGCCGAGGTCCCTGATCCGGGGGTCATCGGCGGCGTCCTCGGCGATCAGCTCCCGGCCGGTGCCGATCAGGATGTGGCAGGGGCTGTCCCGTATGTCGTTCTCCCGTCCGGCCGCGGGGTCCATGCCCAAGGCCGTCTTCCAGAACGAGCGCCGGCCGTCGGCGACGGTGAAGAACGCCTTCTGCGCTCCGGTGATCGCGAGAGCGAGCTGCGCGAGGTCGTCGAACGTGCCTTCCGGCGCGGTGTCCAGCAGGCCGGTGTCCGCGACCGCGGCCAGCCGCGCCGGATCGAACACGGCCGGCGGCAGCTCACCGGCCGGGCGGGAGGTCTCTGTTGCCATCACGGGGTCATCCGTCCCAAGGCCGTCTGCCCCGGACCGGATGCCCTGGTGTCAAGTGACCTGACAGTGAGAGTACGTGGTCCCCCGCCGCCCGCCGAGCGCGGTCGCGTCCGCGGCCTTCCGCCAGCGCCCGGCCCGGCAGGACCACGGCGTCGTACGGGAGACGGCTAACCTCCGTCGGTCTTCTGGAAGGTCAGCAGGAGGTCCGCCGCCACGCTGACGGCGATCGTCGCGGGTTCCTTTCCGGTGATGTCGGGGAGGCCGATCGGCGTTTTGATCCGGTCGATCACGGCCTCGTCGTGACCGCCCTCCTTCGCCAGGCGCTGCCGGAAGCGGGCCCACTTGGCCGCGGAGCCGATCAGGCCGATCGAGCCGAGGTCGGGGGTCCGCAGGGCCGCGTCGCACAGGGCGGCGTCCTCGGCGTGGTCGTGCGTCGCGATCAGCACGTGCGTACCGGGGGCGAGTTCTTCGAGCACCTCCTCGGGCAGCAGCGGGGTGTGGTGGACGTGGACCTGTGCCACGGCGTCGTCGAGGACGGCGAGCCGTTCCGCGAGGAGCATGTCGGGACGGGTGTCGACCAGGTGCAGGTCCAGGTCGTGCCGGGCCAGGATGCGGGCGAGCTCGAGGCCGACGTGGCCGACGCCGAAGACGGCCACCGCGGGCCGTACGGGCAGCGGTTCCAGGAGGACGGTGACCGTGCCGCCGCAGCACTGGACCCCGTGGCGGCCGGTGACCTTGTCGTTGAGGGCGAACTCCATCAGCTCCGGCTCCGCCCACGGCGTGTCGATCAGTTCGCGGGCCCGGTCGATGGCGACGGCCTCGATGTTGCCACCGCCGATGGAGCCCCAGGCGTCCGTCCGGCCGACCACGAGTTTGGCGCCGGCCTTGCGGGGGGCGTGGCCGCGCACGGTCGCGACGGTCACGAGGACGCCGGCCTCCCGGCGCCCCCGCAACCGCGCGACCGCGGCGATCCAGGTCATGTCAGGCATGACTCAGGGGGTTCGCTTCCGCGGCACCCTCGGCTTCCGGCGCGCCCGTCACGCCCGGTACGGACTCCGAAGCGCCCGCCACGGTATCCGGCCCGCCCGACGCCGCCGCTCCCGGTGCTCCCGAGGCCTCGGGGGCCTTCGCCGTTCCCGTATCCCCCGGCGTCTCGATGACGCGTACGCCGCCCTGCCCGTCGCCGTCCTGCCCGCCCTCACGGGCCGACTCGACGGCCCAGTAGACCGCCTCCGGGGTCGCCGGGCTGGCGAGGTGGACGCTGATGCCGGCCGGGCCGAACGCCGCGGCGGCCTGGCGCAGCGCCTCGCGGACCGAGAAGGCCAGCATGAGCGGAGGCTCGCCCACGGCCTTGGAGCCGTACACGGCGCCTTCCTCGGTGGCGTTCTCCAGCAGCCTGACGTGGAACTCCTCCGGCATCTCCGAGAAGCTCGGCAGCTTGTACGTGCTCGCGGCCTGGGTCAGCAGCCGGCCGCGGTGCGGGCCGTCGCCGGTGTCCCAGCGGAGGTCCTCCAGCGTCAGCCAGCCGGCGCCCTGCACGAAGCCGCCCTCGATCTGTCCGATGTCGATCATCGGGGAGAGGCTCTCGCCGACGTCGTGGACGATGTCCACGCGCCGGATGCGGTACGCGCCGGTGAAGCCGTCCACCTCGGTCGCGGCCGCGCCGTGGGCGAAGTACTTGAACGGGGAGCCGCGGAAGGAGGCGGCGTCCCAGTGCAGGCCCTCGGTCCGGTAGTAGCCGGCCGCCGACAGCTGCACCCGCTGGAAGTAGGCCGTGCGCACCAGGTCGTCCCAGGCGAGTTCCTCCTCGCCGCCCAGGGCGCGCGCGACGCCGTCGACGAGACGCACGTCGGAGTCGTGGACGCCGAGCCGGGTGGCCGCCACGCGCAGCAGCCGCGCGCGCAGCTGCTCGCAGGCGTTCTTGATCGCCCCGCCGTTGAGGTCGGTGCCGGCGCTGGCCGCGGTCGCCGAGGTGTTGGGCACCTTGTCGGTACGCGTGGGGGCCAGCCGGACCTTGTGCAGCGGAATGCCCAGTGTGGTCGCGGCGACCTGGAGCATCTTGGTGTGCAGGCCCTGACCCATCTCCGTGCCGCCGTGGTTGATCAGGACGGAGCCGTCCTTGTAGATCAACACCAGCGCGCCGCCCTGGTTGAAGGCGGTGAGGTTGAACGAGATGCCGAACTTGATGCCGGTGATCGCGAGGGCCCGCTTGGTGTGCGGGTGCGTGGCGTTGAAGGCCTCGATCGCGCGCCTGCGGTCGGCGAAGCGGGCGTCTTCCCGCACCTGCCGCCAGACTTCGGCGATGCGCTCGGCCTGGGTGACCGGCTGGCCGTACGGGGTCGTCTGCCCCTGGCCCGGCCGGTAGAAGTTGCGTTCCCGGAGCTCCGCCGGGTCGAGGCCGAGGAGCGGGGCGCAGCGGCCGAGGATGTCCTCGATCACCAGCATGCCCTGGGGGCCTCCGAAGCCGCGGAAGGCGGTGTTGGAGACCGTGTTGGTCCTGGCCACGCGACCGGCGACGCGGGCGTGGGGGATCCAGTAGGTGTTGTCGATGTGGCACAGCGCGCGGGCCAGGACCGGTTCGGACAGGTCCAGGCTCCAGCCGCCGTCCGCCACCAGGGTGGCGTCCAGGGCCTGGATGCGGCCCTCGGCATCGAAGCCGATCTTCCAGGTGGCGTGGAAGCCGTGGCGCTTGCCGGACATGGTGAGGTCCTGGGTCCGGTTGAGCCGGAAGCGGACGGGCCGGCCGGTCAGCTTGGCGCCGAGCGCGGCCACGGCCGCGAAGCCGTGCGGCTGCATCTCCTTGCCGCCGAAGCCGCCGCCCATGCGCAGGCACTGCACGGTGACCTCGTGGGCGGGTACGCCGAGCACGTGCGAGACGATCTCCTGCGTCTCCGAGGGGTGCTGGGTGCTGCTCTGGACGAAGACCTGCTCGTTCTCGTCGATGAGCGCCAGCGCCGCGTGGGTCTCCAGGTAGAAGTGCTCCTGTCCGGCGAACTGGAACTCTCCGCTGAAGACGTGTGCGGAGTCCGCGAAGCCGGCGTCGATGTCGCCGGTCTCCATGAGCGGCCGGGCTCCGTGGTAGCTGTCGGCCTCGATGGCCTCCCGCAGGGTGATCAGGGCGGGCTTCTCGTCGAGTTCCACCTCGACGGCCGCGGCTCCGAGCCGGGCCGCCTCCAGGGTCTCGCCGAGCACCCAGGCCACGGCGTGGCCGTGGAACATGACCTCGTCGGGGAAGAGCGGCTCGTCGTGCTTCATGCCGGCGTCGTTGACTCCGGGGACGTCGGCGCCGGTGAGGACGCGGACGACGCCGGGGACGGCGAGGGCGGGCCCGGTCCTGAGCGCGGTGATCCGGCCGCGGGCCTTCATGACCTGGACGGGGTAGGCGTGCAGGACGTCCTTGGTGCGGTGCACCAGGTCGTCGGTGTAGAGCGCCGTGCCGGTGACGTGCTGGTGGGCGCTCTCGTGGGGCATGGAGACGCCGACCAGCGCCTTCTCGGGACGCTCGGAGAGATGACTCATGACGACACCGCCTCGGTGGTCTGGGCGTACAGCTTGGACAGGCTCCGGCCGAGCATCGCGGAGCGGTAGAGGGCGCTGGCCCGGTGGTCGTCCATCGGCGTCCCCTCCCCGCGCAGCACGCGGGCGGCGGCCTCGACGGTCTCCGGAGTCCAGGGCCGGCCCTCCAGGGCGGCCTCGGTCGCGAGGGCGCGGATCGGGGTGGCGGCGACGCCGCCGAGGCCGATCCTGGCCTTACGGACGACGCCTTCCGCGGCGTCGATGTCGAGCGCGAAGGCGACGGCGACGCTGGAGATGTCGTCGAAGCGGCGCTTGGCGATCTTGTGGAAGGCCGTGACGGGCGCGAGCGGCAGCGGGACGCGCACCGCGCGGATCAGCTCGTCGGGGCGGCGCACGCTCCGGCGGTATCCGGTGAAGTACTCCCCCAGCGGGACCTCGCGTTCGCCGTCGGCGTCGGCGAGGACCAGGGACGCCTCCAGCGCGAGCAGCACCGGCGGGCTGTCGCCGATCGGGGAGCCGGTGCCCAGGTTGCCGCCGAGGGTGGCGCCGTTGCGGATCAGTCGGGAGGCGAACTGCGGGAAGAGCGCTGCCAGCAGGGGCACTTCGCCGTCCAGGCGACGCTCGATCTCGGTGAGCGTGAGTCCGGCACCGATCTCGATGTGGTCGGACGCGAGGCGCAGGGAGCGCAGTTCGGGCAGGCGGTCGACGGCGACGACGCAACGCTCGCGGCGGGAGCGGATGTTCACCTCCACGCCGAAGTCGGTGCTGCCGGCGACCGGTACGGCATCGGGGCGCTCCCGCAGGAGGCGGAGCGCCTCGGCGAGGGTCGCCGGCCGCAGGAAGGTGCTGTCGTCCGTGGTGTAGCGGGTGACGGCGGGCTCCGGCGGGGCCTGGTCGCGGCGCCGCGCCAGCGGGTCCTCCGGGGCGGGCTCCCCGACGGCGAACGCGGCGTCGCGGATCGGGCGGTAGCCGGTGCAGCGACAGAGGTTGCCGCTGAGCGCGTGCAGGTCGAAGCCGTTGGGGCCGTGCTCGGCGTCGGTGCCGGAGCCGGGGCAGCGGGCGTCCGTGTCGGTGCCGAGGCCGGTGCCCTGGGCGGCGTCCGCGGCCTCCGGCCCGTCGTGCGGGCCTCGGCCGGGGCGGTAGTACTCGGCCGCCATGCTGCACACGAATCCCGGGGTGCAGTAGCCGCACTGGGAGCCGCCGCGGACCGCCATCTCCTCCTGCACCGGGTGCAGCGTGGGCGGCGTGCCGGGCTCTCCGGGGGTGGCGAGGCCTTCGGCGGTGACGACCTCCTGGCCGTCGAGCGCCGCGACCGGGACGAGACAGGCGTTGACGGCGACCCAGTCGGTGGGCTTGTGGACGCCGGGCCGGGCCACCAGGACCGAACAGGCGCCGCACTCGCCTTCGGCGCAGCCCTCCTTGGTGCCGGTGAGGCCGCGCTCACGGAGGAAGTCGAGGACCGTGGTGTGGGCCGGGGCCGGAGCGATCGGCGTCTGGAGCCCGTTGACGGTGATCCGCGCCTCGGTCACGACGGCTCCTCGCTTCGGTGCAGGGGTGTGGGCAGGGGAAGGGTCACCATGTCTGGCCTTCTGTCGCGGTGCGCGGCGGGAGACGGCGCGCAGTGGGAGAACCGTCCCGGGCGCGCGTCGGATGCACACGACGACACGCCGCGGGGAACGGTGAAGTCACAGGGAAGTCGGAGGGGAAGGGGTCGGCGGCGCCACGACGGGGCCGCCGGAACGGCGGCGCGTCAGCAGCCGTGCGCCACCCGACCCGGGACCCAGGCGGCCCGGTGAGCGAGGCGATTCAGGTCGGAGAAGATCGACATCCGCCCTCGCCCCCTTTCCGTACTCACGAGTCGGTGCGCACGAAACTATGGCTCCGCGGCGCATCGGTCAAGGAGCGTTTCCCGCAGCCCCTACCGGTCGCGGCTCACGTCCCCACGGCGTCTGCCAGGCGGTTCGGGACTCGATCCGGGCAGACGCCAGGGCAGGCGGGCGAAGTCGACGCAGCAGCGTGGCAGTGGATCGGCCACGCCCGGCCTGACACCAGGCGCCGGTCGCCCTCGCGTCGGGAGTGGCGCGAGGGCGACCGCGGCGGGCTAGGGCCGCTCCGCCGTCACCAGCCACGCCGTGCTCACCAGGCGGACCGTGCCGTCGTCCGTCTCGTGAGCACGGAGGTGGTCGGTGAGGGCGGCACGGGCGCGCACGCGCGCGGGCTCGTCGACGTCGTCCATCAGGTGGCGGCCCGGGCCGGTGGCCAGCAGGAAGTCCGCCGCGTCGACGGCGTCGACGCCCCATGTGCCGTACGCCTGGCTCTCCTCGATCGCGATGCCGGTGAAGCCGGCGGCGGCGAGGACCGTGCGGACGCGGTCGGGGGCGGCGAGGGAGAACATGCCCGGGAGGCCGGGGCGCCCGAAGTCGCCGACGGGCAGGATGCCGCGCAGCGAGGTCATGGCGGTCACCCAGTCGTTGCGCTCGGGGTCGGCGGGACAGACGAGGGCGAGTCGTCCGCCGGTCCGCAGGGCGCGGCCGATGTTGGTGAAGGCGGCCTCGGGGTCGGTGAAGAACATGGTGCCGTAGCGGCTGATCGCCGCGTCGAACGGGCCTTGTGTGCTGCGCTCGAAGGAGTGAGTCTGGGCGTCGCCGCGGGTGAAGGCGACGTTGCGGATGCCGTCGTGGGCGGCGCGGGCGCGCGCCTGGGCGAGCATCGGAGCGGAGAGGTCGAGGCCGAGGGCGTGGCCGTGCGGGGCTCGGAGGGCGGCGAGGCGGGTGGTGCGGCCGGCTCCGCAGCCGACGTCGAGGATGCGGTGGTCGCCGGTGATGCGCGCGGCGTCGAGCAGAGGCGTGTTGAAGCCGTCGTTGACGGCGTTCCAGCGGTCCTTGTGGCGAGCCCAGTGGGCACCCTCGGGGCCGTTCCATGCCTGGTCCTGCTCGGTGTTGGCGAGGGTGGTCACGGTTTCCTCCATGGGTGATGCGCGGCCGGCGCAGGGCGGACGAGAAGGGGTGTCGACAAGAACGGGCACGCGCCCATTCTTGCCGCGCCACAGTATGGGCGTGTGCCCATATGGGCAATCCCGTTTACGATCGGCCTGTCGGACAAGCTGGGTACGAGGAGAGGACGGCCAGCCGATGTCACCGCGTGGAGTGGCGACGCCGGACGTGCGCGAGCGGTTGTTCGCGGCGGCCGAGCGGGTCGTGGACCGAGAGGGACCGGGTGCGCTGACCAGCCGTTCCGTGACGACCGAGGCGGGCTGCGCGAAAGGGCTGCTGCACACCCACTTCGCGGGGTTCGACCCGTTCGTGGCCGAGCTGTGCCTCGACCGCTTCGCCCGCACGGCCGCCACGGCCCAGCACCTGGCCGGGCAGGCCGGCCACGGCACGGTCACGGGGAACCTCGACATCGTCGTACGCGCGCTCTTCGACTCCGGCGGCCCGGCCCTCTCGGGCCTCGCCATGGCCCGTCCGGCCGCCGCGCTCCAGGTCCGCGAGGCGCTGGAGGGCGGCGCGCCCGGCTTCACGGCGATCCAGGAGGCCGTGGCCGACTACCTGGAAGCCGAGCGCCGGCTCGGCCGCGTCCCGGCCACCGTCGACCCGCCCATCGCGGCCCTCGCCCTGATCGGCACGAGCCACCACCTCCTGATGACGACCTGGCCGGACTCCCCCGACCCGCGCCCGGCCGTACGGAGACTGATGACCGCGCTGATCGGACAGAACGACTGAGGCCGACGCGGCAGAAGCCCAGGACACCGCGGTCCGACGCGCGCGGATCGGACCGACCGACTTGGCCGCGTTCGGAGAGCCGCTCCCCCGACCCGGATCCAGCGGGGCAGGCCGTCCGGTTGAATGGCGGGGTGGGCAGACGACGCGGAACGAAGAACGAGCGGGCTCCTTTCGGCATACCCGTGGAGATCGTCCTGATCCCCGGCCAGGACGCGTGGGCCTACAGGTTCATCGCCGACGACGGGGGCGGCGGGTGCGGCAAAGTCCGCGTGCCCGCCGACACAGCCCCCGACGCCGTGCAGGACGCGGTCGTCACCCCGCTGGCAGACCTCACTCGCACCTGGCACGGCGTGGAGATCGAGGTCGCCTGGTCGCCCCTCGCGACAGGCGCATGGGCCGGCCGGATCCGCCCCGCAGCGACCGCCGAATCCGTGAGAGCCGATGGCGGCCCCGGGATTTCCTGACGTCGGCTCCGAGAGGAGCCTGCGCCTGCCGGCGGCGCCGTCCACCCTGACAGGCAGGGGGAAGCCGCAGTTCTGCACACGTGGGCCGCGAAGCGCTCCCGCGTGCGTCGGAATCGTCGCCCGCCGCACCGGACGACCGGTGTGGGCTCAGCGCCGGCGAACACCGGGCCCTCGAAGGCGCCATTCCCGAAAGGGAAAGATCACGGCGTGAGTGAATGGGGTGCATGCTCTTCGACTTCACGCACGACCACGACGGTGAACGACTCCGCGGCGTATGCGGCGGCGGTGAGCCACCCGAGGTGACCGCCGTCGTGCTGCACGGCGCCGGCGACAGCAGCGTGGAGCGACTGCTCCCGGTGGTACGGGAGTTCGTGGCCCGCGGCTGCCGAGGCGTCGCCTTCGACTTCTCCGGGCACGGCGGCAGCACCGGAAAGCTCAGCGAGTCAAGCCTGCGGCGACGGTTCGAGCAGGCCGTCGCGGTGATCGACGCGTACGCCGGGGCAGAGGGGCCGCTGGTCCTCGTGGGCTTCAGCATGAGCGGGCAGACGGTCGCGGACCTCGTCGCCCACTACGGGGATCGGGTGGTGGCGCTGGGGCTGTGCGCGCCCGCCGTGTATGCCGCCGACGCCTGGGACGTTCACTTCGGCGAAGGCAACGGGCAGTTCAGCCGGACCATCCGGCGCCCGGACAGTTGGCGGGACGCGCCCGCGCTGCGGGCACTGCGGGCGTACGAGGGCCGGGCGGTGCTCGCCGTACCCGGTACGGACGCGGTGATCCCCGCAGCCGTGACCGAGTCCGTGCAGGACGCGCTGACCGCCCGATCCCAGTACACGCGGTTCGATCTTCCCGATGCGCAGCACCAGTTGGGGACGTGGTTCCGCGATCACGGCGAAGACCGGCAGGGGTTCACGGAGGCGGTTCTGACCGGCCTCGACGGACGGGGCTGGTCGGCTACGCATGCATGGGTCGCCCAGCAGGTCGGCAGCGGCCGCACCGTCGCGCACGCACGCTTCCTGTCCGGTGGCTGGAGTTCCCAGATGCGCCGGCTCACGCTCGACGACGGGGCCGAGCTGGTGCAACGGACCCTCGTCAAACCGTTCTTCCGCCGCCACGGGCCCGGGCTCCTCGCCCGCGAAGCGTCCGTCCTGACGCAGCTCGCCGGTCAGGAGGGCATCCCGGCGCCCGCTCTCGTCGCCGTGGATGCCACCGCCGAGCACTGCGACCACCCCACCCTGTTGATGTCGGCGCTGCCCGGCCGCGTCCGCGTGGACGAGGACGACCTCGACCGGCGCCTCGACCTGCTCGCCGCCCAGCTCGTGCGCATCCACGGCGTCGCTCCGGACGAAAGGCCGCGCACCTACCAGGCGTGGACCTCTCCTGAACACGTCCGCGCCCCTGAAGGCGCCCTGTGGGAGCGAGCCGTCGACGTGATCCGCCGCGACCCTCCGCCGTACGCCGGCCGCTTCCTGCACCGCGACTTCCACCCCGGGAACGTCCTCTTCACGGGAGCCGGTCCCGAGCTGCGGATCGCCGGGGTCGTGGACTGGGTCGAGACCTCGTGGGGACCTGCCGACCTGGACGTGGCGCACTGCTCGACCGCGCTCGCGCTGCTGCACGGGCCCGCGTACGGGTGGGACTTCCGCAGGCGGTACGAGGCACAGGGCGGCTACGGCCTCGCCGACCACCCCGACCACCTGTACTGGCGGCTGCTCGACGCCCTGCACTACTGCCCCGACGCGGCGAAGTTGGCCGGGCCGTGGCGTGAACTGGGCCGGGACGATCTGGCGTCCGACGTGCTCGCAGGACGGCTGGAGGCGTACGTGGACGGACTCCTGCGGGAGTGCGACTGACCGGCCTCGGGCAAGGCGCCTGGCGCGGGCCGGGGTAGAGGCGGAGCACATTATTGCTAACGGTAACCATTTTCATATACCGTTTGCCGTCCACGCACGACCGAGCAGGAGAGCACCATGGCCGTACCCAAGCGCAAGATGTCCCGCAGCAACACGCGCCACCGGCGGGCCCAGTGGAAGGCCACGACGCCGCAGCTCGTGCCGATCACCCTCGACGGGGTGACCTACTCCGTGCCGCAGCGGCTCGCCAAGGCGTACCGGCGTGGGCTGCTGAGCCCCGAGGGGTGAGCGGCGTCAGCGCGGCGCCGTCGGGCGGGTGCTGCGCTCGACGGGTTTCTCTCCGGGTCGAGCGGTGGTCGCAGCCACGGCACCGCTCGACCCGGTACGCCCCGGATGACGCGGGGGCGGATGTGCCGTGGCTGCGACTCGGCGCCCTCTGCTGGTGCGGGGTCAGGACGTGACCGGCTGGGGATGCGGCGCCGTCGTCGGGGCGGCGTCGGCGGACGGGCCGGCGCGGACGACGGCCTGGTCCCCTCGGGGACCGAAGAGGTGCAGGATCTCCACGGCGCTCGTGTCGGCGGGTCCGAACCAGTGCGGCTCCGTCGTGTCGAACTCCGCCACTTCGCCGGGCCCCAGCGTGAAGTCCTTCTCCCCGAGGATGAGGCGTAGCCGCCCGGCGAGGACGTAGAGCCACTCGTAGCCCTCGTGGGTGACCGGTTCCGGTCGGCGGGGCGCCAGTACCTGCTTGAAGACCTGCACGCGCCCGGGGTACTGCGTCAGGGGTACGAGGATGCTTCCGCGCTCCTTGCGCAGGGGCTGAAGGTGTACCCGAGGGTCTCCGCTGGCGGGCGCGGCCACCAGCTGGTCGAGCGCGACGCGGTGGGCTCGTGCCAGCGGGATGAGCAGGTCGAGAGTGGGGCGCCGTCTCCCGGACTCGACCCGGGACAGCGTGCTGACCGAGATCCCGGTCGTCGCCGCCAGCGCTTCGAGCGTGAGTCCCCGGTCCTGGCGCAGTCGGCGCAGCCGGGGCCCGATGTCATCGAGTATCCGCTCGAGCTCCGGGTCCGTGGATCCTGTGTTCATGGATCCAGTTTTGCAGTGTTCGCAAAACTGATGGGCTGCGCCGGTCGCCCGGGACGAGCCTTGCCCGGACATTACATCCGGACGTCAGAGGTGGACCATGACCACGACGACACACCCCGTTCAACCCGTACTGAGTGCGCGCAGACGCTGGACGGTGCTGGCCGTCTGCTGCCTGAGCATGTTCCTGGTGGGCCTGGACACCACCATCGTCAACGTGGGCCTGCCGGCCATCGGGAGCGGCCTCGGCGTCGACACCCGCGGTCTCGAATGGATCGTGGACGCCTACACCCTCGTCCTGGCCAGTCTGCTGATCTCCGCCGGCGCGCTCGCGGACCGCTTCGGACGCCGACGGGTGTTCCAGGTCGGGCTGGCCGTGTTCGGCGCCGCCTCACTGCTCTGCGCGCTCGCTCCCTCGGCGGGCGTACTCGTCGCGGCCAGGGCCCTCCAGGGTGTCGGCGCGTCGATGCTCAGCCCCGTGGCGCTCGCGATCGTGGTGAACACGATGCCGGACCCCAGGGAGCGGGCACAGGCCATCGGCATCTGGGCGTCGGTGTTCGGGCTGAGCATGGCCGCCGGACCCGTCACGGGCGGCGCGCTGCTCGCCTGGCTCGACTGGCGGGCCTTGTTCTGGGTCAACGCGCCCGTGATCGGGGCCGCTCTGCTGCTCAGCGCGGTGTTCGTACCGGAGTCCCGGGCCCCGCGGGCACGGCGGCTCGACCTGCCCGGTCAGGTCCTGCTGACCCTGCTGCTCGCCGTCGTGGTCGGTGTCCTGATCGAAGGGCCGCGCATCGGCTGGACGTCGCCTGCGGCATGGGTCGGATACGTGGGGGCCGCCGTGGCGGCAGCCGCATTCGTGCGGGTCGAGACGCGCCGGGCCGAGCCCCTGATGGATCCGCGGCTCTTCGGCCGCCCGGTCTTCAGCGGTGCCGTCGTCGGCGCGGTGGCGGTCTTCATCGCCCTGAACATGACGCTGCTCCTCAACACCCTCTATCTGCAGCACACCCGGCATTGGACACCGCTGGCCGCGGGCGTGGCCACCTTGCCGCTGGCCGTCGGCGCGACCGTCTGCGCACCCTGGTCCGGCCGCATGGTCGGACGCACCGGGCCTCGGCTGCCCTTGCTCCTTGCCGGTGGGTTCGTCACGGCGGGCGGGCTGTGCCTGGTCCGGCTCACGCCGCAGACGAACGTCCTGCTGCTTCTGGCCGCCTACGCGTTCACCGGGATCGGGTTCGGCTTCGCCAACGCCCCGATCACCAACACCGCGGTCGACGGACTGCCACCCGCCCGGGCCGGCGTGGCCGGGGCGATCACCTCCACCGCACGGCAACTCGGCTCCGCCATCGGCATCGCTCTCGCCGGCGGCCTGGTCACGTCCACCGACCCGACGGACCTCGCCCACGCGTCCCGCCCGGGTTGGACCGTGGTCGCCGCCTGTGGCGTCTTGCTCCTCCTCGTGGCTCACCTATCGCAGCCGAAGGCAGCCGCCGCCGGTCGGTCCTTGGCGAAGGCTCGGTGACCCCTGCGCCGCGGGGGTCGGCGTCCGTGACTCGCTCGCCGGACCCAGCCCCCTAGGTAGCGCTCACCAGGCGTGCGCCGGGTCCTGGTTCCAGGCGCCGCTCCGACTCGCCTGCGTGGCATGCTGGGGCCGACCGAGGACGTGCCGTACGGGGACATGGCGGGACAGGGACCGGGAGCGGCGCGGCCGGCTGGTCGATGATCTTGCGGGGCTCGTCGGCTCGTACGCCGAGCAGGGAGGAAGGTCCCATGACCACCGGGATCGGTGCGCGTCCCGCGGCCGTCTTACGGCCGTACGTCGACTCGTACGTCGGTTTCGACCTCCGAGGGCTCGCCGCGGGGGTGCACTGCGGCCCGCCGAGCGGTCAACTCACCGCGGTGATCAGCCTGTCAGAACCCTTGGAGATGGCGGCGGGCGTCGGCGACGGGTCACCTGTCACCCGCTTCGGCGGCGTGGCCGGTGGCCTGATGGGCAGGTCGGTCGCCATCCATCACGACGGGCGCCAGCAAGGTGTGAAGGTGGCGCTGACGCCCCTCGGGGCTCGGGCCGTCTACGGCATGCCCGCCGCCGTGCTCGCCCACCGGCTGGTCCCCCTGGACGAGCTTCTCGGATCGCTGGGCGTCGAACTGACCGACCGGCTCCGAGCGGCATCGACGTGGCCGGCGCGATTCGCCGTCCTGGACGAGTTGCTCCTGCGCGCGGTCGCTCGTGGCACCGACCGCGCCCCTGCGCGCCGGATGCGCCCCGAGGTGGCCGAGGCCTGGCGCCTACTCGTCGCGGCACGGGGCGGGCTCCAGGTGGGTGACGTCGCCGCCGGACTGGGTTGGAGCCGCCGGCACCTCACCGAACGCTTCCGTGGCGAGCTGGGGCTGACGCCGAAGGTCTTCGCCCGCGTCCTACGCTTCGAGTATGCCCACGACCTGGCGACGGCGCGGGGCCGGCTGCCGTGGCCCGAGGTGGCGACCCTCTCCGGCTACGCGGACCAGGCCCACCTCGTACGGGACTGGAAGGAGTTCACGGGCCGAACGCCGACGGCGTGGCGCCACGGCGAGGTCCTCCTGGGGTCGGGGTAGCCGCGGGCCGGCATCCAGGCGCCGCGGTACGCCGGAGGGAACCGGCCGCTCGTCGCATCGGCCTTCGTTCGTTCCCATTCCTTCAAGACCATCCGGCCGCCGCGGTGTGACGATCACCGGCATGAGACTCGTCAACGCACCCCACGCCATCCCCCTGCGGACCACCCCCGTGCACCTCGGACTCGGATCGACGGCGAAGCTCGTCGAGGGCTTCTCCTGGGCCCCGGAGGCGCTCCAGGCCTACGGCGCCGCGGCCGCGGCGGACGGCGCCGAGGGCCGGATGGTGATGATCTTCGACGGCGACGGCCCCGGCGACCACTGGGAACGCCACCCCGCCGGTGACGAGCTGATCGTCTGCCTGAACGGGTCGGTGACGGTGAGCCGTGACCTGGACGGAGTCACCGACCGCGTTCTGCTGGGCCCCGGAGAGGCCACCGTGAACCCGGCCGGCGCCTGGCATGCGGTCGACATGACCGGGCCGTCGACCATCCTGAGCATCACCGCGGGCCTCGGCACCGACCACCGGCCTCGGACCGGGACCCACCCGACCGAAGGCGACAGCGTGCCGGGGCCGGAAGCGTCATGACGACGCGCATCGCCTGCCTCGGCGACAGCCTCACCCGCGCGCTGATCAGCGTCGACTACCTGGACGCCCTCGCACGGCGCCATCCACCCGGTGACCTGCGGCTCGCCCGCCACGGCGCCAACGGCGACTTCGCCTACAACCTCCTGCGGGGCCTCGACGCCGTGGTCGCGGACCCACCCGACGTCGTCACCGTGCTGATCGGCACCAACGACGCCCGGGCCGGCCTCACCGGCTACCGCACCGACAAGGCCATGCAACGCAAGCAACTCCCCCAACGCCCCTCTGCCGACTGGTTCCAGCACTGCCTGGGCGGCATCGTCGAACGACTGCGAGCGGAGACCGACGCGACGATCGGTCTGCTGTCGCTCCCGGTTCTCGGCCAGCGACTCGACGGACCGGCGGCGCGGGCATCGGAGCAGTACAGCCGGATGATCGCCGGGGTCGCGACCGCCAACGAGGTCACGTACCTTCCGCTCCACGAACGCCAGGTCGAGGAGCTTCGCCGAGCAGATCCGCCACCGATTCCCTACCGGGACGCGCCTCCGCGAGCGGGTCTGGGCGTGCTCCTCCAACACCATCTGCTTAGCCGCAGTTTCGACGCGATCTCACGGCGTCGAAGCCTCGTGCTCACGACGGACCACATCCACCAGAACAGCCGCGGCGCGGCTCTGATCGCCGAGGTCATCGACGTCGGTCTCCTGACGCAGAGGGTGTAGCCCCGGTTGACGGAGTCGCGGCGCGAGGGTCCGACTGCCGTGGAGACGGCGTGTGATCGAGATGCCGGTGAAGGCGCTGTCGCCCCGACACCGGCGCGCCGCCGACGGCGCACCTGCTCTTCACATCAACACGGTGGGGCCAACCTCGCGACAGACGGCTGCGTCCCTGATGCCTGACGCGCTGCACACTCGTCCAGGCCTGGCCCATGCCGGTCAGACTGAGCCCGTCGACCCCGCTTCCGAAGGATCCGGCTCGCCGGTCCACGTGAAGCGGACCCAGCGGCAGCTCCAGTCCTCGTCCGCGTAGGACTGGAGCGGCCCGTACATCTCTTCCTCGGGCATGTACCGTCCCCGCTTGCCTTCGTGCCATCCGCAGGTGACGCGATAGGTGCCGGGTTTGACCCAGAGCACCGTCCCGAGACCCTGTTGGCCGTCCAGGTTGAGCTGGACCGGTGGGTTGAGTCGGCCCAGGGCCCGGATCGACGCTTCCCTCTCCTGAGGTGTGGCGTACGAGCCGGTCTCGTCGGCGTCTACTCCCGTCGCGACGACGACCACCCTCCCGCTCCGCACCGTCAACTGCCCCACGGCCCGCTCCTCGCTCTCCGCCCGGGCAGCGTGCCGGCGCGGCGCATCTGTCCTGCCCGCGGGAATCCACGACCGCATGATCAGAAAGTTGTCGTCACCGCCGGCGGCGCCTCTCCGGCTCCGAGCATGGGCGACCTCCGCAGCCCCGTCGCCGTCCATCTCCCAGACGAGGCCAACCTGCTCCTCGTGGTCTCCGAAGCGCACGAACGCGGCTTCGAGGTCATCGTCGTCCGGGTGAACCGCCGACCAGGCCCGGGCGTGGTCGCAGGCCGGATCCAGTTCGTAGTCGGCGCCGTACGCCGCCCCGCCCCAGTGGGAGAAGGCTTCGAGGTCGCAGACGAGCAGCGGACCACCGAGGGAACCGACCCTGGCGGCCTCCCATGTGTAGGGGGCCTGCGGCCTGGAATCTTCAGTACGCACGGAAGCTGCTGCCGATCGGTGAGGGGTTCGACACAGGGACAGCTCCAGTGTGAACCATGGGAGTCGGCACCTGCGGCCGGACGCCCGAACAGGTGTGCCGTCGGACACCGGCGCAGGGTTCAGCCTTCCGGACTCGCGCTCTCCTGCCAGGTCGCGGTGTCCGGGTCGATGCCGTGGGCGCGTGCGCCGGCGTCGATGACGCGACGGAACCACGTGGCGAGGCCGGGGCGGATGCCGTCGTAGTGGGCAGCGAATCCGGGATCCGTCTCGCACGTGCGGCCGAGACAGACCTGCATCTGCCGGGTGAGGGGAATCCCGGCGGAGGGTTGCGTTCCCGGCGCGACGGACAAGCAGCGCACACTGTCCGGCAGTTGCCCACGACCTGGCCACGGAGCGAGCTCCACGGATACGGTGATCCGATGTTCGACGTCCGTCACGCCGGCCCGCACGACGGGGACGCCCTCGGTGAGATCCACGCTGCGGCCTGGGAGGCGGCCTACGCGCCCTTCTTCGCACCGGAGTTCGCCGCGACCGCGGTCCAGGACAGGCGGGGGCGATGGCACGCGAGGATCGGGCAGGGAGCAGCGACCATCCTGCTGGCGGAACGCGACAGTCGGCCTCTGGCTCTGTCGTCCTTCGGCCCGTCCGCGACCCGGCCGGGTCTTGCCGAGATCCACAGCTTCTACAGCCACCCCGACAGCTGGGGCAGCGGCATGGCAGCCGTCTTGATGACGGAGACACTGCGCCGAGTACGCGAGGACGGGTTCACCCGGGTGCACCTGTGGACCCTGCGCGACACCACCCAGTCCCGCCGCTTCTACAGCAAGTGCGGCTTCGCCGAATGCGGCACGACACGCCCCTACGACTTCGGCGACGGGAACCCGCTGGAGCAGATCGAATACGAGCGGGCCCGCTGAGGTCGTCGCGTCGGTCCACCGGCCGGCCGATGCGTTCGCAGCGGGGCTTCCCGCCGGTTCCATGAGCCGAGGTCCTGTGCCGGCACGGTTCATGCCGCAGGGTTCCGGATCGCCTTCAGTGCGTCGGCGGGGTGAACTCGGGCTGGTCCAGCAGGCGCAGCCAGCTTCCGTCCGGTTGGCGGCGGACGACCTGTGCCCTCGCACCGGATCCGTCCCTCGGCGGGGTCGACGTGAGGGCGATGCCGTCGCTGACCAGCGTGGGAAGCGGCTGCTCCGGTTCGAAGCGGGGGCGGTTCGCCAGGACCTTCGCCCACAGTTCGCCGATCGCCACCCGCCCGACCGTCAGTTCGCCGGGGGGATAGGCCATCACCGCCCCCTCCTCGTAGAGCGCGGCCACTCCCGCCGCGTCGCCGGCGTTGGACCGCTCGACGAACAGACGGGTGATGTCCTCGGGTCGCATGGCCTTCTCGTACGTGCTCACGGCGTTCCTCCTGCTTTCGGGATTCGGTGGCTGCTCCGTTCCGTGATTCCAGCCTGGCGCCCGCCTGTACAGAAGTCCAACAGATGGTTCTGCTGGTCACTAGAATTCACAGTCATGGAACTGAGGCAGTTGGAGTACTTCGTCGCCGTCGCCGAGGAGCGGAACTTCACCCGGGCCGCCGAGCGGGTCCACATCAGCCAGTCCGGGGTCAGCGCCCAGATCCGTCAGCTGGAGCGCGAGCTCGGCGCCGCGTTGTTCGACCGGTCGACGCGTACCGCCACCCTCACCGTCGCGGGCAAGGCCGCACTCGATCACGCCCGTGCCGCCCTGGACGCCGCCCGTGCCGTCGGCCAGGCCGTGGACGAGGTGACCGGCCTGTTCCGGGGACGTCTCGCCATCGGCATGGTCATCGGCTGCACGGTCACTCCCCTGTTCGAGGCCCTCGCCGCCTTCCACCAGGCACATCCGGGGGTCGAACTCGCCCTCTTGGAGGACCAGTCCGACCGTCTCGTCGAGGACGTCCGTTCCGGCGCCGTCGACCTGGCCCTCGTCGGGACGGCGACCGCCGCGTCCGAGGGGCTGGAGACACTGACCCTCATCAGCGAGCGGCTCGTCGCGTTGGCTCCGACCGGACATCCCCTGACGGAGCGGGACCGCGTCTCCCTGCGCGATCTCTCCGCGCACCCTCTCGTGTGCATGCCCGCCGGCACCGGCCTGCGTACGGTCTTCGACAACGCCTGCGCCGCACAGGGCCTGCGCCCCGACGTCGCCCTTCAGGCCAGCGCCCCGGACGCCGTCGCCGACCTCGCCGCCCGCGGGCTCGGGATCGCGGTCCTCAGCGAGTCGATGGCCGCGAGCTACCGCGACCGCCTCGTCGCCGTCCCACTCGACGACGTGGACACCCCGGCCCTGCTCGCCCTGGTCTGGAAGGACCGCCCCGACCCGGCTCTCCGCGCGCTCCTCACGCACTGCCGGCGCTCCTTCGGCCTCGCGTCCGCGCTCTGACCGACGTCACGATCGTCTCCTGGTCCCACGGGGGTGGACGGCCGGGAGGCGGGATCCCCGGGCCGACCGCCGTACCCGGGGTGGCACCGACAGGTCACCTCACCGGACCGGTTCCCCGATGCCCAGCAGGTTCCCCTCGCTGTCGCGGAACCAGGCACCGCGTTCGCCCCGGGCGCCCTTGCTCGGGTAGTTCCCGTCGATCTCGGCGATCCCGTCCCGGGTCCGGAACCCGGGCAGGTCCACGTCCTCGAAGTCCACACCGCGCCGCCTCAGTTCCGCGACGACCGCGTCGAGGTCGCGCACCTCGACCGCCATCTGCGTGAACGTACCGGGAGAGGTCCCCGCGGACGCGAACAGGACGAACTCCGTGTCCCCGCACCGGTACAGCAGGCCGCCGGGCCGTTCGTCGACGGGCACCAGACCGAGGCGGTCGGCGTAGAACCGCCGTGCGCGTTCGAGGTCCTGGGCCGGGAGCCGGGTCGCCACCCGGGCCCCGGCGAGGGGGCCGTCGTCACTCATGTTCATTCCCCCACTGTGCCGTCTCCCCCACTGCCGGCCGCACCGACACGGCGGTCCGTGTGCGGGCACATCGGACACCGCCCCCGAGGACGGCCAGGAGCGCCAGGACCGCGTCCTCCGTCACCGCAGGCCCGCCGGCGAGCGCCACGGCAGGTAGTTTGGCGGCGTGTGCCTCTACGCCGAGAAGCCCTACAAGCTGCACTTCGTGTGCACCGCGTGCCGTGTCGCGTTCAAGCGGCACCCGGAAGCCGTCGGGCATCGGTGCCCGCGCTGCTCGGAGCCGATGCGCTGCGCCGGTCATGACTTCGCCGCGCCTCGGCGTCGGGACGTCAAGGCGTGGACGGTCGTGGCGGCCGTGCTCGACGCCGGGCTGCGCTACGAGGGCCGTGGTTCCTGCGGTTGCGCCAGGGAGCCCGAGTTCCGTCCGCGCACGCGGGCCCAGGTACGAGCCCGGCGCATCGCGGCGACGCGGACGGGGACGTCCCTCGCCGAGACGCTCGGACGCGTGGATCCCCACACTCCCGTCTGAGATTCGCCGGCGGGTGGCCGACCCCGCCGCGCCGTTCCCCTCGGGACGGGCTCACCAGCGGGCGCCCTGCCTCATGCCCGCGTGGGGATGACGGGCACCAGGAGGCGAGTACGTCTGCCGGACCTTCCTCAACCCCAGCTCCCAGAGCCTGAGGAATCCGTTCTCCCGCACGCCACCGGGGCGTACGAGGACCCGGTAGGCGTCGGTGAACCCTTCCCACGGCACGATCGCCCTCAACGACGGCGGCCGGGTGGGCGCGGCCCGCCACTGCGTGAGCGCCAGGTACGACACCCCCGGCATTCCGACGGCCCCGCCGCTCCACGGCTGGTCTCCGGCCCCTCCCAGGTGGTGAGCGAGGAGAAGACCAGGCCTCGGTCCAGCGGAGCCGGGCCGGGCAGGTGGTCAGAGCCAGCCGCCGGCACCCGTCTCGTCGGCCAGTGCCAGGACCGTGGTGATGCGCTTGCCGACCGGTTCGCGGTGGATGGAGAAGCTCTGCCCGAGCGCCGTCACGATCTCCAGACCGTGCCGGCCGATGCGGGTCGGATCGGGGCCGAGGAGGACCGGGAGGGCGGGGCTGCTGTCCCAGACCGTCACCTCGACCGTGCCCCCGGCGATCTCCAGGGTCAGCAGACAGGGGCCCGGTGCGTACTTGCGGGCGTTGGTGACCAGCTCGCTCACCACCAGCTCCACCGCGCCTCGGGCCCGCTCGGACACGCACACGCCGTGCACCGTCTGCGCCTCGTCCAGGAACGCACCTGCCAGCTGCCGCGCGCCGGCGATGTCCTCGTTGCCCTCGAAGAGACCGGACACCGACATGACCTCGTCCCCCAGCTGCCGCTCCGCAGCCCCGGCCACCAGCTCCATGCGGTCCCCCTCGTTCTGATCTGTTGTCGTCCGGGCAGCCGTCTACCCCGGTCTCGACCCGGTACACCGCGATCCTGTCCACGAGCTTTCCGTGCTGGTCCGAGCACGGAGCGAAGCCGGGGCGTCGGTCGTCCGCCGCGCACGCGAGACCGCCGAAGCCGCGCACCGGCGCTGGACACGGCCTCCCCCTTCTCCTCGCCGTCACCGCGTCCCCCGCGTCAGTCGCCGCCTCCCCGTACCCGCCGACCACCTCTGCTCCTCCGCCACACCCGTACACCGAGTACGGCCGCGGAGGCGGCGAACAGGGAGGCGGTGATCAGCAGCCAGCGCCGGAGGAAGACGTCGGCGGGGAGCGCCGTGCTGCTCGTGTAGTGGCCGACCCGGCCGAGGACCAGGGGCCAGTACACGAGCAGCAGCATGCCGGAGACGAATGCGGGGACCCGGACGTGGTTGATCCCCACCAGCGGCGGGCGGCTTCCCGCTGCCGGTCCGCCGCCGAGGAGCCTCTGGGCGGCCAGGTCGGTGAGCGTGTACAGCGGCAGGAGGACCAGGTCGTGCAGGAGCGCGGCCCCGACGAACCACAGGGTCACCCCGAGGGCGTCCCCGTCGAGGAGGCGCAACCCCGCGTAGCAGGTCAGGGCGAAGGAGACGAGGACCAGGAGCAGGTGGAGCGGCGAGGCGCCGTAGCGGCGGCGGAGCGAGGGGGACACGGAGCCGGTGGTCGGCGCTTTCATGACGGCTCCCCGAAGGTGAGGCGGGTGACCCATTTCGTGTTGTGGACGCCGGGTGCTCCGGGGACGATCACGCGGGCCGGGTACCCGTGGTCGGTGGAGAGGACCGCTCCGTTGACCCGTACGGCCAGCAGGGAGCGCTCGTCGCGGACCTGCCCCCGGCTCAGGACGACGGAGCTGAACGATCCGCCCCGCTGGACGGACTGCACGAGAACCGGTGGGATGTCCGTCTCCAGGCCCACGAGCGCGGCCAGGTCGGTGAGGCGGACTCCTCTCCAGTGCTGATCGGCGGTCGACCAGCCCTCCACGCAGGCGATGGGGAGCAGGGCCGCGTTCTGCGGCAGGTCGAGCAGCTGGGCGTAGGTGAGGTCGATCTGGCGGCCCGGTCCGCGCACGGTCAGGCGCCAGCCCGGCCCGATGTCGCTGGGCCGGATGCCGACGGACGCGGCGGTCTTGTTGATCTGGAAGCCGTTCGGACCGGTTCCCGGCTCCTGGCCGTGGGGGGCGAGGAGGGCCGTGCGGCGCCACCAGCCGCCGATGCTCTGGCCGGCGGTCACGGCGAACAGCGCGAGCGAGCCCAGCCCCACCATTCCCAGGGCGCCTCGGCGGGAGATGGTGGGGGCGGCCGGGTTCGGCGAGACGAGCCCGGCCGCCTCCTCGCTGTCCGGGGCGGGCTGTCTGGGCCCGGCGCGCAGGGCCCGCACGGCCCGCTTCAGCCGGAGGGCGACGTGGACGACGAAGGCGGCGATGAACACCCAGGCGCCGTAGAAGTGCAGCGTGTAGAAGGAGCCCGGAAAGATGTAGTGGAGCTGCACGTTGAGGATGCCGGTGGCGAACTCGAATCCGGCGCCGCCGACCAGCAGGAGCAGGGAGAGGCGTTCGAGGGTGTCGGCGACGGACCGCACCGGCGGCCAGGCGAAGAGTTTCGGGATCACCGACCAGAGCTTGGCCAGCAGTACGGGGACGAGGACGACTCCGAGCGTGACGTGGACGCCCTGGGTGACCCGGTAGAGCCAGTACGGCGAGGTGGGCCAGGTGAAGAGGGAGAACCCGAGCCATCCCCTGCCCGGGGTCTGGTCGTTGACCGCGGCGAGGTCCGGTTCGTAGGCGGCGTACGACAGCAGGCCCGTGACGAAGAGGATCGTGACGCCGAAGAGGAGCACGATCCCGAACACCGCGGTCAGCCACGGGCCGCGCAGCGGGCTGCGCCAGAACTCCGGTCGGGACGGGCCCCTCGGCGGCCCGGCGGCCCAGCCGGAGGCGAGGGCCGTTCGCAGCCGCCGGGTCGGTGCGGGGCCGGCCTCGGGTTCCGCTCCCCCGCGGGCGGCCCGCGGGGTCGGTCCGTCGTCGTGCGCGTTCATGAGGTGCCTCCGTGGATCGCGCGTGCGTGGTCCGGCAAGGGCTCGCGAGCGGAGGCTTGCGCGTCCGGTCCTGCCGTACGGTCGGGGGCCGGGCCCGCTCCGCGGGTTCGACGGCGGGCGGCCCACCCGCACAGGACGGCCACGGCGGCGGCGGTGTACAGGACGGTGCCGGCGGCCGGGACGACTCGCCCCGTCAGGTACGCGGCCGCGCCGGCGACCGCGACGCCCAGCCATTCCCAGCGGCCGTCGAGGGCCACGAGGGCGATCAGGAGCAGGGCGTACCAGGAGTAGCCGGGGGTGGTCAGGAGGAACGCGGTGCCGGTGACCTGGAGGGCGCCGCTCCAGGGGCGCTCCGGGTCTCCCCTGAGGATCACGTGGGCGCTGACGGCGAGCATGCCGACCGCGACGGCGGGCAGCGCCCAGGAGTCGGGGAGCACCAGGCGGAGGAGGGCGTAGCGGTTGCCGGCGGCGGCGTCCTGGTAGCCCTCCTCGTCGGCGTACCCGGCGAGGTAGCCGAGGACGGAGGAGTCGGAGAGCAGCACGTACGGCACGTACAGGGCGGTGAGGACCGCGGCGGTCGGGAGGAGGACGGCGGCGGCGTCGCGGGCTCGGCGTACTCCGGACAGGGCTCCGGGGATCAGGACGGCGGGCAGGAGCTTGGCTCCGACGGCGAGGCCGAGCAGTGCGCCGCCCCGGGCCCGGTGGCGGACCGCCAGGCCGAGGGCGAGGACGGACAGCAGGACGGCGAGCACGTCGGCGTGGGCGTTGTTGACGGCTTCGACGGCGACGGCGGGGCACCACGCCCAGTAGGCGGCGGTGCGGGGGTCGCCGCGTCGGCGGAGGACACGGAGCAGTGCCAGGGTCGTGGCGACGGCCAGTGCCGCGCCGCTCGCCTGCAGGGCCTTGTGGCGTACGTCGTCGGGTGAGAGGGCGTGGACGAGAAGGAAGTACAGCTCGCCGGCCGGTGGATAGACGGTGTGCACCTGCGGGCGGTTGATACGGGTGCAGACGCCCTGCGTGACCGGCGCGAGGTCGGGTGCAGCGCACGCCTCCCCGGCGGGGAACAGCCAGGTGTCGCGGTACGGAAGGAGGGCGGCGTCGGCCGGGGCGTGGTCGTAGGGGGAGATGCCCGCCGCCTGCACGCGGCCGTCCCAGGCGTAGCGGTACGCGTCGGTACTGGTGCGGGGCGGGCCGACCAGCCCGGTCAGGGCGACGGCGACGCCTCCGGCGAGGACCAGGGCCGCGGCGTGCCGGGCCGGTGCCCGGCGCAGGGACCACGCGGCCGCCGCGAAGAGGATCCAGCAGGCGGCGTACCGCCAGGACAGGGCGGCCGGATCGGCGGCGAAGTCGTCCCGGCGGAGCGTGAGGACGAGCGTGGCGACCAGTGCGGCCACGAGGACGACGGTGGTGACGGTGGCCCACCGGCCGGCGGTGGGAGGCTTGGTCACGAGGAGGCTCCCGACGGAGCGGCGGCGGCCTGCGCCGGGGACTCCCGCTGCGTCCCGAGGCCGAGTTCGGCGAACTGCCGACCGGCGGCCGTCCAGCTGTCCACGGTGCGCAACCCGGCCGCCTCGGCGTGCCGCAGCAGAGCCGGGAGGCCGAGCCGGGCCCACGGGAAGGGCGTGCCGAGGCCGCCACGGCCGTCGTCGAGACGTACCTCGCACCGTTCGTCCACCTCGCCGGGGGCGGCCTCGGCGACCAGGCGCCCACCGCGGGCGAGGAGCTCGGCGGTGCGTTCCAGGAGGGCCCGGGGGTCGCCGCCGATGCCGATGTTCCCGTCGATCAGGAGCGCGGTGTTCCAGCGTCGCTCGCCGGGCAGGGGGTCGAACACGGAGCGGCAGAGGGCGGTGCCGCCGCGGCGCACCGTCCGCGCCACGGCGGCCGGCGTCACGTCGATGCCGAGTGCGGGACGGCCGCGTTCGGCCAGCGCCGCGACGAGCCGGCCGGGTCCGCAGCCGATGTCGAGGACGGCGCCGCGGCAGCGGGCGAGCACGCTCTCGTCGCCGGCATCGGTCCCCGCGCACCAGCGCTCCACGTCCAGCGGCAGCAGCCATCCGTCCGTGCGACGCAGGAACAGCGGGCCGCGTCCGGCGCGCAGGGCCACCGCGTACGGGTCGGCCCGCCAGGCCGGGCCGGGACTCGTCCGCGGCCTGGGGGCCGCGGGGGCGGTCATCGGGTCACCGCCGACCGCACGTCGAACTCGCGGTGCCGGGCGGCGAACCGGCCGGCCGGTGCGAGCGCGGCCACCTCGTCGGCGTCGGCGGCGGTGTCGACGTCCCGCAGCAGGGGCAGCGTCCCGGTGCGGAGGCCCGCCGCGCGGAGCCGCGCGTACTGCACCGCACCGGTCTCGGGTACGGACATGGGGACGCCGAGGAGCAGCGTCGGGTCCGGCGCGGCCAGGCCCAGTGCCCAGAACCCGCCGTCGACGGCCGGGCCGAACCAGGCGTCGTGGGCGTCGAAGACGAGCGCGCGGGACAGGACGTCCGGAGTGATCTGCGGCGTGTCCATGCCGATGAGGAGCGCGGGCCCAGGGCAGGTGGCGAAGGCGGCCGCGAGTCGCTCGTCGAGCCCTCCGCCGCTCTGCGGCACGACCTCGAAGCCGGGTGGGACCCATGGCCCCGGGGTGCCGTCGAGGACCAGCAGATGCCGGTCGGCCGGGGTGGCGGCCGCGACGGCCAGCGTGTCGAGGAGCGCGGCTTCGGCCAGAGCCGCCGCCTGTTCGGGGGTGAACGGTGGGGTGAGCCGGGTCTTGACGCGGCCGGGCACGGGCTCCTTGGCGATCACGAGCAACGTCGTCGCGGGGGACGCAGTCGTCGTGGTCGACGCGGTGGCCGCAGTCGTCGTGGTCGTCGCGGTCGTCGCAGTCGTCGTGGTCGTCGCGGTGGTCGCGGTGGTCGCGGTCGTCGTGGTCGACGCGGGGGCCACAGTCGTCGCGATCGTCGCGGTCGTCAGGGTCGACGTCGCCGCCGTGGTCAGCGCGGTCATCGTGCTCCTCCGGTCGGCTCGGTGTGACCGGGGATGGCAGGGGCGTACGGCGGCTCGGTGTGGCCGACGACGGCAGGGGCGTACGGCGGCTCGGCGAGGACGGTGCGCATGTCGCGCACGGCCTGCCAGGTGCCCCGCCATGTGCCGGTGACCTTGGATCTGCCGGTGCGCGGCAGGTAGGGCACGTCCTCCTCGCGGACCCGCAGACCCGTGTCCGCCGCCCGGACGACCATCTGCAGCGGGTAGCCCGAGCGGCGGTCGGTCAACCCCAGGCCCAGGAGCTCCTCCCGGCGCATCACGCGGAGGGGGCCGAGGTCGTGGAGCCGGAGGCCGGTGCGCCGGCGCAGCATCCGGGACAGGGCGAGGTTGCCCGCGCGCGCGTGCGCGGGCCACGCGCCGCGTCCCCGGGGGCGACGGCGGCCGAGCACGAGGTCGGCTTCTCCCGCGGCGACCGCCCGGACGAACCCGCTCAGCAGGCCCGGGTCGAGGGAGGCGTCGCAGTCGCAGAAGCAGACGTACTCGGCGTCGGCGGCCATGAGTCCGGCGTGGCAGGCGGCGCCGAAGCCCCGGCGGGCCTCCGGTACGACGGTGGCGCCCAGGGAGCGGGCGATGTCGGCGGATCCGTCGGTGGACCCGTTGTCCACCACCAGGGGCCGCCAGCCGGAGGGAATGCGGGCGAGTACCCAGGGCAGTGCCTCGGCCTCGTTCAGACAGGGCAGGACGACGTCCACGGAATGTTCGGTCACGGATGCCACCGTAGGAACTCTCCCGGGACATAGCGGACATCGACTCCTTACGAAACGCGGACGTCCGCCATCCGGGGGCGGACCGCCGGGGACGGGGAAGGCCGGTCGGTGCCAGGCTTGCCCCCATGAGTACGGCCACCAGCACGTCCCCGTCCGGCCCGCCCGCGCGGGTCCTCGTCGTCGACGACGACCCCACCGTCGCCGAGGTCGTCACCGGCTACCTCCGCCGGGCCGGTCACGATGTCCACCACGCCGCCGACGGTCCGACCGCCCTGGAGGCCGCGCGGCGACTCGACCCGGACCTGGTCGTCCTCGACCTGATGCTGCCGGGCATCGACGGTCTGGAGGTGTGCCGGCGGCTGCGTGCCGACCGCCCCGTCCCGGTGATCATGCTGACCGCCCGCGGCGACGAGGACGACAGGATCTCCGGTCTGGAGCTCGGTGCGGACGACTACGTCACCAAACCCTTCAGTCCTCGCGAGCTCGTCCTGCGGGTGGAGTGCGTTCTGCGCCGGAGCCGGACCGCGGCGACGGAGCCGGGACCGCTGCGGCTGGCCGGGGCGGGGATCCAGCTCGATCCGCGGACGCGACGAGCCGCGAAGAACGGTCGGGAGCTCACGCTCACGCTGCGGGAGTTCGACCTCCTCGCGTACTTCCTCACCCGTCCCGGCCGGGCCCACGGGCGCGAGGAACTGATGCGGGACGTGTGGGGGTGGGACTTCGGCGACCTGTCGACGGTCACCGTCCACGTCCGGCGCCTCCGCGCCAAGATCGAGGACGACCCGGCGGCTCCCCGGCTGATCCAGACGGTGTGGGGCGTCGGGTACCGCTTCGAGGCGGCCGGAGACGGGGTACCGCGGTGAAGGACGTCCTGCTGATCGCGGTGTACGCGTTCGGCGGCGCCGCCTGCGCGGGCCTGCTCGGCGCGGTCGCGCTGCGCCTGTTGCGGCACCGCTCGGCAGCCGTGTCGTTGGCCGTCGTCGCCGTGGTCACCGTCGGCGCCATGCTCTCCGGGACCCTCGCCGTCGCGCGGGCCATGTTCCTCTCCCCGCACGACCTGAACGTGGTCACCCTCGTGGCCGGGATGGCCGCGGTCGTCTCCCTGGCCACCGCCGTGCTCCTCGGGCGCTGGGTCGTGGCCCGCGGCCGTGACCTGGCCCGTGCGGCCCGGGACTTCGGAGCGGACGGCAGGTTCGCGCCGCCGCCCGGCCAGGCCACCGCGGAACTGGCCGCCGTCACCCGCGAGCTGGCCGCCACCAGCGCCCGGCTCGCCGCGTCCCGGGAGCGCGAACGCGCCCTGGACGCCTCCCGCCGCGAACTCGTCGCGTGGATCTCCCACGACCTGAGGACTCCGCTCGCGGGGCTGCGGGCCATGGCCGAGGCGCTGGAGGACGGGGTCGCGGACGAACCCGCCCGCTACCACCGGCAGATCCGCACCGAGGTCGAGCGCCTGGGCACCATGGTCGGCGACCTCTTCGAGCTGTCCCGCATCCACGCGGGCGCCCTCGAACTGACGCCCAGCCGGGTCTCCCTCCGGGACCTCGCGGCGGACGCCCTGCTCGGGGCCGATCCGCTCGCCCGCGAGAGCGGCGTCCGGCTGTGCGGCGACGGCCTCGTTCACGTACCGGTCGACGTGGACGGCAAGGAGATGACCCGCGTCCTGTCCAACCTCCTGGGCAACGCCATCCGGCACACCCCTTCCGACGGCACCGTCGCCGTACGGGTCGACCGGACCCCGTCGACCGCGGTCCTGTCCGTCACCGACGGGTGCGGCGGCATCCCCGAGGAGGACCTGCGGAAGGTGTTCGACACCGGCTGGCGCGGCAACCCCGCCCGTACTCCCCCGGCCGGAGCGGGACTGGGGCTGGCCATCGTCCGGGGCATCGTCGAGGCCCACGCGGGGCAGGCACGGGTGCGGAACGTGCCCGGCGGCTGCCGCTTCGAGGTCACCCTTCCGCTGGCCGACGCGACCGGCTGACCCGGCACGGGGCACGCGTCCTGGGGGCGCTGTCGCGGGCGCGCCGTCCTGGGGCGCGCCCTTGAGGGCCGCGCCGTCGCGCAGGTCGTGCCGTCGCGGGGCGCGCGCCGTCACTGGCGGCACCGTCACGGACCGGGCCGTGGCCGAGCGCGCCGCCGCGGACCGGCCCGTCGCGGCGCCGCAAGGTGATCGCTGGGAAACGGCCTATCCGACCCCGGCCGAGGCCCGCTGTCCGGCGCGGGCGAACTCCGACATGCCCTGGTCGAACCCCACCTCGGGACACCAGCCCAGATCACGCCGCAGGCGCGACGAGTCCGCCGTGATGTGCCGGACGTCGCCCAGCCGGAACTCGCCCGTGACCAGCGGCGCCGGGCCGCCGTGAGCCGCGGCGAGCGCGGCGGCCATCTCCCCCACGGTGTGCGGGGCGCCGCTCCCCACGTTGTAGGCCGTGTGGCCCCCCTCCCCCACGGTGTCGAGGCCCGTGAGGACGGCGACGTTCGCCCGCGCCACGTCGCGGACGTGGACGAAGTCCCGCCGCTGCGCGCCGTCCTCGAACACCCGCGGGGCCTCTCCCCGGGCGAGCGCCGACCGGAAGAACGAGGCGACACCCGCGTACGGCGTGTCCCGGGGCATCCCCGGTCCGTACACGTTGTGGTAGCGCAGGGAGACGGCCCGACCGCCGACGGCGCGCGCCCAGGCCGCGGCCAGGTGCTCCTGCGCGAGTTTCGTCGTGGCGTACACGTTCCTCGGGTCCACCGGGGCGTCCTCCCCCACCAGCCCGGGAAGCAGAGCGGCGCCGCAGTCGGGGCAGCACGGCTCGAAGCGGCCGGCCTCCAGGTCGGCCACCGCCCGCGGGCCCGGCCGCACGACGCCGTGCTCCGGGCAGGCGTACCGTCCCTCGCCGTACACGACCATCGAGCCCGCCTGGACCAACCGGTGAACACCTGCCTCGGCCATCGCCGCCAGCAGTACGGCCGTGCCGAGGTCGTTGCAGGCGACGTACTCCGGCGCGTCCGCGAAGTCCTTCCCCAGACCGACCATCGCCGCCTGGTGGCACACGGCGTCCACGCCGCGCAGCACACGCCGTACGACGGACGCGTCCCTGACGTCTCCGCGGACGAACTCGGCGTCCGGCAGGTCGGGAGCTTGGGGGTGGGCGGCCGGCAACAGCGTGTCCAGCACGACCGGCTCGTGTCCCCCGGCCGTCAGGACGTCCACCACGTGCGAGCCGATGAACCCGGCTCCTCCTGTCACGAGTACGCGCATGCGGGGAACGGTACGGAACGCCGACCGTCGGCGGCGGCTCCCGCACCGCGCCGTAAGAGTTCCGTCACTCCTCGCGGCCCTCCGTCGTCCCGCGCCGCCCGACGGCGGGAGGTATCGCGGGAGTCCGACCCGGCCGTCCGCGCGCCGCTCGCGTCCGGCCGACGCACCGTCGATCTCCCCTCCGTGCCCCGCCCCGTACACCCCCGTGCCCGTGGATCTCGTCGAGCGGCCGAGGCCTCGGACGATCGGGGCCTATCGTTGCGGCAGCCCGGGCGGACACCTGTCCGCACGCGGCCGTCGGCGGGTACGAGAACGAAGAGGTACATCATGGGGGACGCCGCGACTCTCGCGACGGTGGCGGAGCTGGAGACGTACCGGGGCGAACTGACCCGGTACTGCTATCGGATGCTGGGGTCCTACGCGGAGGCCCAGGACGCGGTGCAGGAAGGGCTCGTCCGTGCCTGGCGGAACGCCGAGCGGTTCGAGGGCAGGTCGTCCCTGCGGTCGTGGGTGTACCGCATCGTCACCAACGTGTGCCTGGACGCCCTCGCCTCGGGGAAGCGACGAGCGCTGCCGATGGACCTGTCGGCGCCGGCGGACGGCACGACGCCACCGGGAGGACCGGCGGACACCGTGCTGTGGGTCGACCCCCTGCCCCACGGTGAGCCCGAGATCGCGGTGGCGGCCGCCGAGTCGGTGCGCCTGGCGTTCGTCGCCGCGCTTCAGCACCTGCCGGCCAAGCAGCGTGCCACCCTTGTCCTCAGGGACGTTCTGGGCTTCTCGGCCCGTGAGGTGGCCGACCTCCACGGCTCCACCGTCGCCGCGGTCAACAGCGCCCTCCAGCGGGCCCGTGCCACGCTCGCCGATCGTCGCGACCAGCTCGGCGGCGCGGACACCCCGGCAGCCGGCGGCGCTCGACGCGTCCTCGCCGAGCGGTACGCGGCAGCGTTCTCCCGGTACGACATGGAGGAGCTGAGCATGCTGCTCCACGTCGATGCCACCTTGGCCCTGCCGCCGTACGCGACGTGGATGCACGGGGTGACGGACATCCAGGCGTGGCTCACCGGCCCGGCCGTCGGCTGCCGCGGCTCGCGGCTCGTCCCCACCGCCGCGAACGGCTCCCCCGCCTTCGGCCAGTACCGTCCCCGCGCGGACGGCGCGGGCTACGAGCCCTGGGCTCTGCAGGTCGTCGAGTTCTCCGGCGACCGCATCTCGAACATCACGGCCTTCCGCGACACCCCGCGGATCTTCCCGCTCTTCGGCCTGCCGGACCGCCTGGGCGAGGGCGACGACGACCTGGGCGTTCCGGCCTGATTCCTGCCCGCCGTGGTGCTCCGTCAGCGGTCGACCACAGGCCGGCCGAGTCGGGCCGGTCAGCGGGCGGCCGCGGGGGGCGCCCCCTCCAGCCGGTTCAGCGGTCGACCGCGGGCGCGCGAAGCCGGGCCGGTTCAGTGCTCGGCTGCGGGCGCGCGAAGCCGGTTCAGTGGTCGGCCTCGGTCCAGCCCAGCCGGGCCGTCACCGCGCCCAGCCACAGCAGGCCGAGGCCCGCGCCGACGGTGAAGGACAGGACGGAGACCGCCGAGGCCGTGAACCCGGCGAGGACGACCACCGGCACGACACGGGAGGCGACGGCCCAGCCCCGCAGGCCACGTGCGGCCAGCGGCCGCGCCAGGACGACGAACGCGCCGCACAGGGCCAGGTATCCGACCATCCCCCCGAGCATGTGCGCGGTCCCGTGTCCGCTCATCACGGTCGTCTCCGGGGCGCCGGCGGGGAAACTCGCCCCGGCGTCGGCCGGGAAGGCCGCGGCGAGCCAGAAGGAGGCGCCGAAGACACCCACCAGACCCGGCCCCCACGTCCCGCCGGGTGCGCCGCGCAGCACCAGCCGCAGTCCCGTGGCACCCGCGAGCAGCAGCGCGCCGGTGAGCACGAAGTTCACGGTCTGGATCCAGCCCGGCTCACCCAGGGCGAGCTGACTGATCGCGTTCCGGGTGAAGTCGAACCCCTCCCGTCCGAAGCCCTGGGCGATTCCGCCCGCCAGGAACAGCGGGCCCGCCACGGCACCGCAGAGCACACCCCACCCCGCCGCGGAACGCGACGTGGGCGAAGGGGAGTCGGTGGGGCGGTGCACATCGAGTACGTCGGTCATGGCGAGCCTTTCCTGGTGCCGGTGTCGTCACTCGTACGACGGAGGACGCGGCGCCGAGTCATCGGCCCGGATCATGTGGGCCCGATCACATGTGGTCTCAAGCGGCCCGGCCCGGGGCGTACTCGCCGCCGGCCGGTGCGTACCCCTGCGGCGTACGGATACGGGATGGGCAGTCACCGGGCCGAGCGACGCCACCCACTGCGGCAGTCCGAGTCCTGCCAGGTCAGGCGCCCTCGGGCGGCACCCCCGCCCGGACGAGCAGGGGTCGAACCTCGGGCAGAATAGTCACTTCATGTGATCTTTTGTGGCGGGAGGAACGAACAGGTGACCGGCGCTGACTCGGAGTTCGCGGCACTGTTGCGGCGGTTGCGCCTGGAGGCCTCGCTCACGCTCGAGGCGCTTGCGGAGGCGTCGGGAGTGAGCGTCCGCGGGATCGGCGACCTGGAGAGGGGCCGGGTCGCCACTCCCCAGCGCAGGACCGTGGCAGCACTCGCCGACGGGCTGCGGTTGACCACGACCGAGCGGGAGCGGCTGCTCACCACCGCACGGACCGGGCGCATGCCCCGCCCGCAGTCGACAGGCCTGCGCGCCTTCCCCCGCGGCATCGACGACTTCGTGGGGCGCGCGTCGGAACTGGCACGTCTGACGGCCTTGGCCGAGCAGGAGTCCCCGGGGATACCGGTGGTCGTGGCCGTGTCCGGGCAGCCCGGCACGGGGAAGACCACCCTGGCGCTGCGTGCCGCCCAGGACCTGGCCCCGCGCTTCCCGGACGGGCAGTTGCTGTTCGACCTCCGGGGAACGGACGAGGATCCGCCGGACGCGGCGGAGCTCCTGCTGCGCGTCCTGAAGGCGCTCGGGGTGGCCGACCGCGACCTGGCCATGGCCGGCGCGCAGGGGCATCCGGAGCTGTGTCGGCGGGTGTTGGCCGAGCGGCGCTGTCTGCTGGTCCTGGACAACGTTCATGACGAGTCCCAGGTCCGTCCGCTGCTTCCGGGCTCGGGCGCGAGCATGGTGGTGGTGACGAGCCGGCGCATGCTCGCGGGCCTGGAGAGCGTGCACCGCCTCGCTCTCGGCGAGCTGTCGCCGACGGAGGCGGACACCCTGCTGACCGGTCTGGTGGGACGGGAGCGCGCCGAGTCGGATCCGGGAGCCCTGGCCGAGGTGGCCCGGCACTGCGGAAACCTTCCGCTGGCCCTGCGGGTGGCCGGGAACTGGCTGGCCACGCGCACCGGATGGAGCGTGCGCCGCCTCGCCGACCGGTTGTCCATGGAGGAGCACCGCCTGGACACGCTGACGGCCGGCGACGTCCACGTGTCGACCGCCTTCCATCTGTCGTACCGCCAGCTCACCCCCACCGCGGCCCGCATGTTCCGGCTGCTGTCGCTCGTCGACGGGCCCGATGCGGGGGCTGCGGGAGCCGCGCAGCTGACCGGGCAGTCGCTGTTCGACGCCGAGGACACGCTGGAGGAGCTCGTCGAGACCGGTCTCCTGAACACGGACCGGGACCGCTACCGCTTCCACGATCTGCTGCGGCTGTACGCCCGCGGCCGTCTGCGGGCCGAGGAGTCCACGGGCGTGGCGGAGGCCGCGCGGTCGGCGCTGCACCGCTGGCTGCTGGAGAACACGGTGATGGCGGGCCGCTGGTACGAGCCCGACCACGGTGCCCCGCCCGCCACGTGGCGGGGCACGATCGACCTGTCCACCGCGGACAAGGCCCGCCACTGGCTCCAGGCCGAGGGCCCCAACTGGCTGGCCGCCCTGCGCGCGGCTGCCGCCGGGGGCGACCACGCCCGTGTCGTCGAGGTCGCCGAGGCGCTGCACTGGTTCTCCGACCAGTGGATCTTCTGGGGGCACTGGCCCGAGGTGTTCGCCACCGCGGCCCGCAGCGCCGAGGCCCTGGGCGATCCCCTCCTCCAGTCCACCCACCTCAACTACCACGCCTGGGCGCTGCTCGTCTGCGAAGGCCGGCACCAGGACAGTCTCGACCGCTCCGCGCAGGCGCTCACGGCCGCGAAGCGCGCAGGCGACCTCCCTCAGCAGGGCTGGGCCCACAAGTACGCCGCCTGGGCCTTCAGGCTGCTCGGCGACTACGCGGAGGCGGCACGTCACAACCGCGAGGCGGCCGCGTTCTTCGAGACCGCCGGTGACCTCCACGGCGCTCTCCAGTGCCGGGTGGAACACGGTCAGATCCTCGTGGACGGAGGACTGCACGAGGAGTCGATCAAGGAGATCCTGGACACCCTTTCGTTCCTGGACCACGTCGGCGAGCGGATCGAACCCCACATCGCCGCGTTCACCCGGACGAACCTGCAGGTGACCATCGGTGGGGCCCACGCGAGCCTGGGGAACTGGTCCGACGCGGCGGATCACCTGCGTCGTGCCGTGGAACTCTGCCGCGGCAGCGGCAACACGGCCATGGAGAGCCGGGCTCTGGTCCACCTGGGGAACTGCCTGCTGAGCGCCGGCCACCGTGACGAGGCCCGCGACGCCTTCTCCCGATGCCTCGCCCTCGGCACCACCGCCGATCCCACCCGCGTCACGGAGGCCCGCGAGCGGCTCGCCGAGTTGGACGGGTGACTCGGTCCGTGCCTGGTCTCCCGCGGCGAAACGGAGCAGCCCCGGCGGCCTGACGTGCGCCCCGCCGCGACGTCGTTCGCGGCGGCGCGGGGTCCTCGACCGGTTGTGCGCTGACGTGCCAGCCCCTGTGCGCAGGAGGGCAACGCGACCGCTCCGGCCGCTCGTAGCGTGCGGGAGTGCCGCGTCGCGCCACGCGACGGGCACGCTCCCGCCGACTTCGAAAGGACCCCTCATGTTCGACATCGCCCAGGTGCAGGCCGCCCCGAGCGAGGACCTGCTCACGCCCGACAACGCGGTCATGCTCTTCGTGGACCACCAGCCGCAGATGTTCTTCGGCACCGGCAGCGGCGACCGGGCCTCGATCATCAACAGCACCGTCGGGCTCGCCAAGGCGGCACGGGCCTTCGGCGTACCGGCCGTCCTGACCACGGTGGCCGCCGAGTCCTTCTCCGGTCCCCTGCTGCCCCAGCTCGCCGAGGTCTTCCCCGAGAACGAGATCATCGACCGCACCACCATAAACGCCTGGGAGGACGAGGCGCTGGTGGCGGCGGTGAGGGCGACCGGGCGCAGGAAGATCGTCCTGTCGGGTCTGTGGACCGAGGTCTGCCTGGTGCTGCCCGCCCTCTCGGCCCTCGGCCAGGGATACGAGGTGTACGTCGTCGCCGACGCCTCCGGCGGCGTCACCCCGGCCGCCCACGAGCACGCGCTGCAGCGCATGATCGCCGCCGGCGCCGTCCCCGTGACCTGGGTGCAGGTCCTCCTCGAGCTGCAGCGCGACTGGGCGCGCCAGGAGACGTACGGGGCGGTCATGGAGATCGTCAAGGCCCACGCGGGCGCGTACGGCCTGGGTGTCGTCTACGCGCAGGCCGTCATCGGCGCGCACGCGGCCGGCTGACCTCCGTGGACACCGGCATTCTGATCCTGCGTCTGCTGGTGGGACTGCTCGTCGCCGGCCACGGTGTGCAGAAGGTCAGCTCGCACCTGGGAGGCGACGGCCTCGACGGCGGCGCCGAGGAGTTCCGCGCGGACGGCTTCCGCGGCGGTGTCCTCACCGCCCTGGCGGCGGGCGGCGGCCAGATCGGCTCCGGCCTGCTGCTGGCCGTCGGTCTCCTCACGCCGCTCGCCGCGGCGGGAACCGTCGGGGTCATGACGGTGGCGCTCACCGTGAAGTGGCACAACGGCCTGTGGGTGCAGCACGACGGGTACGAGTACCCGCTCGTCCTCATCGGCACCGCCGCCGCGCTCGCCGCCCTCGGTCCCGGGGCCTGGTCCCTCGACGCGGCCCTCGGCCTCACGCCGTACCCCGCGTGGTGGGCCGCCGTCGTCCTCGCGGCCGGTGTCGGCTCCGGCCTGCTCGCACGGCTCGTCCTGCACCGTCCCGCCGCCCCGGCGCCCGCCGAACACTGACGGGCCCGGCGCGGCCCCCCTCGGACCGGGGACGGCCGCCCGCGTACCCCCGACCGGGCGGCCGTCCCCTCCCCTCTCCCCTCCGTACGAAATGGAGCACCCATGGACACCCTCACGACGACGCAGGCCGGTGGCGGTCAGCCGCTGTTGCATCAGAAGGGCGCAGAGATCCAGGCGTTCGGCACGCTCAAGCAGCTGCCGATCGGCCTCGGCCATGACACACGTATGTACGCCTGCCAGCGGCTCAACCGTGTTCTCGCCGACACCCAGATCCTCTTCTCCCTCTACAAGAAGCACCATTGGCTCATGCGCGGAGCGACCTTCTACTCTCTGCACCTGATGCTGGACAAGCACGCGGAGGCCCAGCTGGCCATCGTGGACGCGCTCGCCGAGCGGGTGCAGAGCCTCGGCGGCGTGGCCGTCGGGGACCCGCGGCACGTCGCGGAACTGACGGCGATCCCCCGGCCGCCGGACGGCGTGGAACCGGTGCCCGTCATGCTGTCGCGGCTGCTCGACGCACACGAACGGATCCTGGTCGACGCCCGGGACGCGGCCGCCAGGCTCTCCGGCGAGGGCGACGAGGGCAGCGCCGACCTACTGGTCTCCGACGTGATCCGCACGGGCGAGGCCCAGGTCTGGTTCCTGGCCGAACACCTGGTGGACACTCCGCTGGTCCGCAGCTGACGGACGCGGACGAGGCCGTCGTGCTCGGGGCCGGCGGGGCGGTGGGGCAGTGGGGCGGCCTGCACTAGTCTGCGCGGGGGTGGACGACGGCACAGGTAGGAGGATCCGTGACGCTGCCGAGCAAGGGGACCAGCCGCATCACGGTCGACGCAGTCCGCTACAGGTGGGCCGTCCGGCGCAAGCCGACCTACAGCCAGGGGATCGGGCTGTCTCCACTGACTGTCGCCGTCGAGCATGACGAGCCGTCAGGGTCCGTGCTGGTCATCCGGTTCTCCCAGGCGCATCCGGGTAACTGGCTCGGTTCGCCTTCGGAGGGCGTCACTCCCGGAGACGTGGCCTTCGCCATCCGAGAAGCCAGGGGCCGGGGCTGGCAGCCGGAGACACCAGCCGGCCCCTTCCACCTGCACTTCCCTCGACCTACCGAACTCGTCTCCGGAACCCCGACGGACGACGGCCCTGCGGCGGAGCACCGGGGGTAGACCGGATCGGCGCCCGACCAACCGCGGCCGACGCCGTTGCCCTCCCTGTCTCACCGGGAGACACCCGCGGCACGGTGCTGCTCCCGGAGGGGCGCGGCAGCGCCTGCTGCGGCTTCGCCCGCAGGCGACGGACCCACCATGGCCCGCGCAGGGTGCCGTGTTCTCGTGGCGACCTGGACCGACGACCCGTGCCAGAGCACGTTTCTCAGCCTGTGGATCGACTTCTGCCGATGGGCCCCCTGCGAGGCGTGGGCCCTCCGGCGGCATGAGATCTTTACTCCCGTGGGGAACTTCTATGCGGAGTGGGCAGCGGCACCAGCGGCGGTGAAGCGCTGCTTGGCGTTGGCGTACGAGGCACTGGTCGCCGGCGGTCTGGCGGTGGGATCAGTACTCACCGACCCCACCGGCATGGTGCGAGCCGAAGGGCGTAACCATGCCTATGACGACGGCCCCGGAGGCGGCCCGCTGCGCGGTACGCCGCTTGCGCACGCCGAGATGAACGCTCTGGGCGCGGCACGCACCGAGTGGGATCTCAGCGTCCTCACCTTGTGGAGCACGCAGGAACCCTGCTCCATGTGCACCGCAGCTGCGGCCTTCACGGGCGTGGGAACGGTGCGCTACCTGGCGCCGGACCCATGGGCCCTGGCCAGTGGGAACGACGGTTCCTCGGGTGTGGCGGGCATGGAGCAGCAGCCTTGGCTCGTGGCAGCCAACGTCATGTTCCTCCGGAGCGTGTCGGCAGCCGCACGGGGGCCGGAGGAACCGGCAACCGTGGCCCGCTGCCGAGCAATGGAGCCGGAGACGGTCGCCGTGCATGACGCCCTGCCGCCAGGTCTCCCTGCGGCGCGGAGTGCCGAAGCCTGGCTGGAGAGCCTGTGGCCCGCGATCGGTGACGCCGCGACCGCCCGCCGGTTGCGGATGGACGGCTGAGAGGTCCCTCGTATCTACCCGGCAGCCGGCTCCAGGTCGGCCTCCGGCCGTGCCCTGCCCGCGGCGCGCCATTCGCTGGGCGTCACCCCGTAGGCCGCGCGGAAGGCGCGGCTGAAGTGTGCCGGGCTGACGAAGCCCCATCTCTGGGCCACGGCGGACACCGTCGGAGCCGTTCTGCCGCGGCCCGCCAGTTCGCGGCCGCATTCCTCCAGGCGGCGTTGCCTGATCAGCCGGCTGACCGTGATCCCCTCGGCCTCGAACAGCCGGTGCAGGTAGCGGACGGAGATCCCGTGCGCCGCGGCGAGGCGCTCCGGGCACAGGTCCGGGTCGACCAGGTTCCGGTCGACGTGGTCGCGGACGCGCTGCACCAGGTGGCCCGGTGTGTCCGGGTTCCCGCCGTCGGAACGGGCCGCCTGCTCGGCGATCAAGGTCTCGAGGAGTTCCACCACCATGCCGGCCAGCCGGTGTGCGACGGCCGGCGGGTGGTCGGCGGCCGAGGAGGCGAGGTTGGTCAGGAACGGGAGGAGTATCGCGCCGAAGCCGTCCCCGGTTCCGATGGTGTGGCCCGTGGCCTGGCGGATCGCGATGTCCTGGACACCCAGTGCGCGGCGCGGAAGGTGGAAGACGCGGCTGGCGAACTGCTGTGGGTAGTCGAAGGAGAAGGGCCGGGTCGTGTCGTACAGCACCATGTCCCCCTCACCCGTCTCGGCGAGTCGGCCGTCCTGGATGAAGGCGGCGGTGCCGGAGATCTGGACGGCGACCCCCACCCGCGCCTGCGGCGACCTGGCGATCAGTGCCCGTGTGCGGCGGATCCGCTGTGCGTCGGCCTCCACCGTGGAGACCTGGAGGCATCCGAGGCGGTCGGTCGCGATCCGGCCGTCGAGCGGTCCGTCGCCCCGGGGCGAGACCTCGACCGGGACCAGCGTCCTGCTCACCGCGTCGTTCCAGTACGCGGCCCTGTCCGGGGCCGGCACCGTCGCGGTCGTCACCACCACGTTCACGTCATGTCCGTTCAAGAGAAGTCGTCAAGGGAGTCGTGCAGGAGTTCGTTCAGGAAGTCGTTCAGGGACGTCGGAGTCGGGGAACCGGGCGCCGCATCTGCCTGGAAGGCCGCGATCCGCCGGTTCCCTCCCGTTCCTCACAGCCAAGCAGCGGCCCGAGCCCCTCTCCAGGCAGAACCGCAGGCAGAAGTGGGCGCGCCCGAACACTGCGCTCACGGACAAGACCCAGTGCGTGACGCGACAAGAGGCACCCTCTCCCCGCTCGTAGCGTGACGGTCATCCGCACCGCACAGAGGCGCGGACCAGCCACGACGCACCGAGGAGACCTTCATGCCGTACATCACCGTGGGCCAGGAGAACACCGCCCCGATCGAGCTGTACTACGAGGACCAGGGCGCGGGTCGGCCGGTCGTCCTCATCCACGGATTCCCGCTCGACGGCCACTCCTGGGAGCGGCAGACCGCGGCGCTGCTCGATGCCGGACACCGCGTGATCACGTACGACCGCCGCGGCTTCGGGCAGTCCTCCCAGCCGAGCACCGGTTACGACTACGACACCTTCGCCGCCGACCTGAACACCGTGCTGGAGACCCTCGACCTGAACGACGCCGTTCTCGTCGGCTTCTCGATGGGCACGGGCGAGGTGGCCCGTTACGTCTCCACGTACGGCTCCGGGCGCGTCGCGAAGGTCGCCTTCCTGGCCTCCCTGGAGCCCTGCCTGCTCAAGAGCGACGACAACCCGGACGGCGTCGCCCCCCAGGAGTTCTTCGACGGGGTCGTCGCCTCCGTCAAGGCCGACCGCTACGCCTACTACACGGCCTTCTTCAACGACTTCTACAACCTCGACGAGAACCTGGGCACCCGCATCGGCGAGGAGGCCCTCCGCAACAGCTGGGACACCGCTGCCCGCGGCGGCTCCTTCGCCGCGTCCGCCGCGCCGGCGACCTGGTACACCGACTTCCGCGCCGACATCCCGGCGATCGACGTGCCGGCCCTGATCCTGCACGGCACCGCCGACCGCATCCTGCCGGCCGACGGCACCGCGCGCCCCTTCCACAAGGCGCTTCCCTCGGCCGACTACGTCGAGATCGAGGGCGCCCCGCACGGTCTGCTGTGGACGCACGCCGAGGAGGTCAACAGCGCCCTCCTCGCCTTCCTGGCGAAGTGACGTCCCACCGCTGATCCGCCGGGGCGACGCGCGGGTTCCGCCGCCGCCCCGGCCCCACGGTTCCCCGCGGGGAACCGGACGAGTCCAGAGAGCGAACCACCCATGCAGTTCGGCATCTTCACCGTCGGGGACGTGACCCCCGATCCCACCACCGGGCGCACCCCGACCGAACGCGAGCGCATCAAGGCGATGATCGCCATCGCGGTCAAGGCCGAGGAGGTCGGCCTCGACGTCTTCGCGACCGGCGAGCACCACAACCCGCCGTTCGTCCCGTCGTCGCCCACCACCCTGCTCGGCTACATCGCCGCACGCACCGAGCGGCTGATCCTCTCCACCGCCACCACGCTGATCACCACCAACGACCCGGTGAAGATCGCCGAGGACTACGCGACGCTCCAGCACCTCGCCGACGGCCGGGTCGACCTCATGCTGGGACGCGGCAACACCGGCCCGGTCTATCCGTGGTTCGGGCAGGACGTCCGGCGGGGCATCGAGCTCGCCCAGGAGAACTACACCCTGCTGCGCCGGCTGTGGCGCGAGGACGTCGTGGACTGGGAGGGCACCTTCCGTACGCCGCTCCAGGCCTTCACCTCGACACCGCGGCCACTGGACGGCGTCCCGCCGTTCGTCTGGCACGGATCCATCCGGTCCCCCGAGATCGCGGAGCAGGCCGCCTTCCACGGCGACGGCTTCTTCCACAACAACATCTTCTGGCCCGCCCACCACACCCGGCGCATGGTGCAGCTGTACCGCCGCCGGTTCGCCCACCACGGTCACGGCCGTCCGGAGGACGCCGTCGTCGGCCTCGGCGGGCAGGCGTTCATGCGCAGAAACTCCCAGGACGCCGTACGGGAGTTCCGCCCGTACTTCGACAACGCTCCCGTCTACGGCCACGGCCCCTCCCTGGAGGACTTCACCGAGCAGACCCCGCTCACGGTGGGCTCTCCCCAGCAGGTCGTCGAACGGACCCTGGCCTTCCGGGAGACCGTCGGCGACTACCAGCGCCAGCTCTTCCTGATGGACCACGCCGGGCTGCCCCTGAAGACCGTCCTGGAACAGCTCGACCTCCTCGGCGAGGAGGTCGTGCCCGTGCTGCGGAAGGAGTTCGCCAAGGGGCGCCCGGCCGGTGTGCCGGAGGCGCCCACGCACGCGTCCCTCCGCGCCGTCCGGGAGGTGACCGCCGCGTGAAGCTGACCATCGTCTCCGCGGGCCTGAGCACGCCCTCCTCCAGCCGGCTGCTCGCGGACCGGCTGGCGGAGGCAACCCGAAACGCGCTCACCGGAAGGGACCACGAGGCGACCACGGAGATCGTGGAGCTGCGCGAGCTGGCCGGTGACATCGCCCACCACCTCCTCACCGGCTTTCCCGCGCCCCGGCTGGGAGCCGCGATCGACGCGACGACGGCGGCCGACGGCCTGATCGTGGTGACTCCCGTGTTCGCGGCCTCGTACAGCGGTCTCTTCAAGTCCTTCTTCGACGTGATCGATCCGGACGCCCTGACCGGGACGCCTGTCCTGACGGGAGCCACGGGCGGCACCGCCCGCCACTCCCTGGTCCTCGAACACGCCGTGCGACCCCTCTTCTCCTACCTCCGCGCCGTCGTCGTCCCCACCACCGTCTTCGCGGCCTCCGAGGACTGGGGCGCCGGCGGGACCGCGCACCACGACGGTCTGTCCGGCCGCGTCCACCGGGCGGGCACCGAACTCGCCGCACTCATGACGGCCCGGCCGCCCCGGGACGAGCCCACGGACGACATCACCGCCTACGAGCAGCAGCTCGCCGACCTGCGCTTCGTCTGAAGCCCCGACCACAAGCCCACGTCGTGCGCGGCGGAGCGCCGCGCACACCCTTCGCCAGGAGAACCCCATGACCGACCAGCCCGTACTCGAGCCCGCCGCCCGGGCGTTCGCGGACGCCACCGCCCGGCCGCCGTTCCTCTACCAGATACCCGTCGCCGAAGGCCGCAAGGCGGTGGACGACGTGCAGAGCGGTGAGGGCGTCGCGATGCCCGCCGTCGACGAGGAGTGGGTGACCGTGCACGGCGGCCCCACCGGCGAGGTCCGGGCCCGGATCGTCCGCCCCCACGGCAGCACCGGCGTCCTCCCCGTCGTCCTCTACCTGCACGGAGCCGGCTGGGTCTTCGGCAACGCCCACACCCACGACCGGCTCGTCCGCGAACTCGCGGTCGGTGCGGGAGCGGCCGTCGTGTTCCCCGAGTACGACCTGTCGCCCGAGAACCGCTACCCCGTGGCGATCGAGCAGAACTACACCGTCGCCCGGTGGGTCGCCCGCGAGGGGCACCACAAGGGTCTCGACGGCACCCGGGTCGCCGTCGCGGGCGACTCCGTCGGCGGCAACATGACCGCCGCCCTCACCCTCATGGCCAAGCGGCGCGGCGACGTGACGTTCGTCCAGCAGGTCCTGTTCTACCCGGTCACCGACGCCTCGTTCGACACCGGCTCGTACCACGCGTTCGGCGAGGGGTACTTCCTGCGCCGCGACGCGATGAAGTGGTTCTGGGACCAGTACACGACCGACGAGGCGGAGCGCGCGCAGATCACCGCCTCCCCGCTGCGTGCCACCCTCGACCAGCTGGCGGACCTCCCGCCGGCGCTGGTGGTGACCGCCGAGGCCGACGTCCTGCGCGACGAGGGCGAGGAGTACGCGGCGAAGCTCCGTGCGGCGGGCGTCCCCGTCACCGCCCTGCGCGTCCAGGGCGTCATCCACGACTTCGTCATGCTGAACGCCCTGCGCGAGACCCGGGGCGCCGAACTCGCCATCGGCGTCGCCACCGACGTCCTCCGCAAGGCGCTCGCATGACCGGGCCCTCGACCAGCATGCCCGTGGCGGGCCTCGTCCCCGCCCCGCGGCGCGAGCCCGCGCACGCCGACCTGCTGGTGCGCAACGCCAAGGTGTTCACCGGCGACGTCCACCGCCCGCACGCCCGGGCCGTCGCGATCCGCGACGGCCGGGTGGCGGCGCTGGGCGACGACCACGAGCTCGCGCCCCTCGTCGGGTCGGGGACCCGGGTCGTCGACGCCCTCGGCCGCCGCGTGGTCCCGGGCCTCAACGACTCGCACCTGCACGTCATCCGGGGCGGTCTGAACTACGTGCTCGAACTGCGCTGGGACGGTGTGCGCAGTCTCCGGCAGGCGCTGGCCATGCTGCGCGACCAGGCCGGTCGCACGCCGAAGGGACAGTGGATCCGGGTCGTCGGAGGCTGGACCGCCGAGCAGTTCGCCGAGCGCCGGATGCCCACGGTCGCCGAGCTGAACGCCGCCGCCCCCGACACTCCGGTCTTCGTCCTGCACCTCTACCAGGCGGTGCTGATGAACCGGGCGGGCGTCCGCGCCGCCGGCTTCACCCGTGACACGCCCGACCCGCGCGGCGGGCAGGTCGTCCGCGACCGCGACGGCGAGCCGAACGGCGTGCTGCTCGCCGCGCCCGGCGCGCTCGTCCTGTACTCGACACTGGCCAAGGCGCCCACCCTGGACGCGGCCGACAGACGCACCTCGACCCGGCACTTCCTGCGCGAGCTCAACCGGTTCGGACTGACCTCGGCGGTCGACGCCGCCGGCGGCTTCCAGAGCTTCCCCGAGGACTACGGCACCGTCGCCGACCTCGCGGCGGCCGGCGAGCTCTCGCTGCGGATCGCCTACCACCTCTTCCCCCAGACGGCCGGGCAGGAGCTCGCCGACCTGAAGCGCTGGACCGAGACCGTCAGGCCCGGCGACGGCGACGCGTGGCTGCGGCTCAACGGCGCCGGGGAGAACCTGACCTGGGCGGCGGCCGACTTCGAGAACTTCTCGGAACCGCGGCCCGAACTCGCGGCGGGCTACGAGACGGAGTTCGAGCAGGCCGTGCGCCTCCTGGTCGAGAACGGCTGGGGCTTCCGGCTGCACGCCACCTACGACGAGACCATCCGCCGCGACCTGGCCGTGTTCGAGAAGCTCGCGGCCGAGGGGCTCTTCCCCGGCGACGGACGCTGGCTGTTCGACCACGCCGAGACCGTCTCGGCCGGCAGCCTGGACCGGATCGCGGCCCTCGGCGGCGCGGTGTCGGTGCAGAACCGCATGTCGTTCCAGGGTCTCGCGTTCCGTGACCGGTACGGCTCCGAGGCCGCCGCCCACACCCCGCCGGTCCGGGCCATGCTCGACCGGGGCCTCACCGTCGCCGCGGGCACGGACGCGACACGCGTGTCGTCGTACAACCCGTGGGTGGCGCTGCACTGGCTGATCACCGGCCGGACCGTCGGCGGCACACCGCTCCGCGGCCCCGCGAACCTCCTCGGCAGGGACACCGCGCTGGGCCTCTACACCCGGGGCGGGGCGCGGCTCACCGGCGAGGAGGACGTCAAGGGCGTGCTCCGGGAGGGGTACTACGGGGACCTGGCGGTCCTCTCGGAGGACTACTTCACCGTGCCCGAGCACACGATCCCCGACATCGAGGCCGTGCTGACCGTGGTCGGCGGCCGGATCGTGTACGCCTCCGCCGAGTACGAGGGCCTCGACGAGGCGTTGCCCCCGATCGCCCCGGAGTGGTCGCCGGTGGCCCGCTTCGGCGGCTACCAGGCGGGCGGCGCACGGCAGGCCGCGCTGGTGGCGGAGGCCGCGGCGGAGTCCGCGGAGCACCGCCGGTGGCGTACGGCGCGGGGCGCGGGTCCCGGCACGCCGCCGTCGTTCGTCGACCCCTGCTTCACCCACTGATCCCCGGAGGGACACACGTATGAACACCGAGTCCGACACCGAGCCCGGCCCGGACACCGGCCCAGGCGCCGGCACCGGCGCCGATCCCGAGTCCGCGCCCGTGGTCGCCGGTCGCCGCTTCGAGCCCGATCTGCGGTCCATGACCCGGATCACCCTGCGGCCCATCGCCTCGCCCATGCCGCTGGGCTTCTTCACGATCGCGCTGGCGTCCGTGATGACGGGCTGCCTCCAGCTCGGGGTCTTCGACGAGGCCGCCCGCGGCGCCGTCGCGTTCACCGTGCTGCCGGCCTTCGTCCTCCAGCTGCTGGTGAGCCACCTGGCCTTCGGGGCGCGCGACGTCATCGCGGCGACGCTGATGGCGGTGTTCGCCGGCAGCTGGCTGCCGTACGCGCTCGTCATGCTCACCGAGGCCCCGGGCGGCCCGGAGGTGCTCGGCGTGTTCAACCTGGCGCTGCTCGTCTTCGGAGCGCTGATGATCGCCGTGACCCGGCCCAAGCGGGCGCTGTGGCTCGTCCTGGTGGTGTCCGCTCCTCGCTGGGCGGCCACCGGCCTCGCCGGGATCACCGGTGCCGAATGGCTGACGCGCACGTCCGGTGCGCTGGGCCTCGCGGTGGCGCTGGTCGCGCTGTACGCGGCGTTCGCCCTGATGCTGGAGGACATGCGCAGCGAGGAGGTGCTGCCCATCGGCCGCAGCGGCCCCGCGCACCTGGCCGTCGAGGGCGACCTGTCCGTCCAGCTGCGCAATCTCGAGCGCCAGGCGGGTGTGCGCCGCACACTCTGACGGGACTGCCGACGCCGTCCTCAGTGCGTCGCTCCGGCGGCGGGTGCCGTGGTGATGTGGCGCTGTGCCACCACGACGAGGACCGCCGCGGGGAGTGACGCCAGGACCGCGGTGGCCATGGTCGCGTTCCACCGGGTGGTGTGCGCGCCGAGGTAGTCGTAGAGGCCGAGCGTGATCGGGCGGACGGTGTCGGTGGTGGTCAGGGTGAGGGCGAACAGGGTGTCGCCCCAGGCGAAGAGAAAGGCGAAAAGGCCGGCTGTGACCAGGGCGTTCCTGCTCAGGGGCAGGACCACGGAACGGAACACGCGCCAGGCGCCGGCGCCGTCGAGACGGGCCGCCTCCACGATCTCGCGGGGAATCGCCGCCATGGCCGTGCGCAGCACCAGGATCGCCAGGGGGACGCCGGCGGTCGAGTCGGCGAGGACCAGGCCGAGACGCGAGTCGAGGAGTCCGGTGTCGGCGTAGAGGCCGTGGAGCGCGTTGGCCACGCTGATGCCGGGAACTGCCTGGACGAGCAGCACGGCGAAGAGGAACGGGCCGGCGCCGGGCAGCGGTGACAGGGTCAGCGCGTGGGCCGCGGGAGCGGCGAGCGCGAGGCTGAGCGCGGCCGTGCCGAGCGAGACGGCCAGGCTGGTGACGAGGGCGCCGCCCTGATCGTGGAAGGCCGTGAGGTATCCGCTCGGATCGGGGTCCGTCGGGAACCACACCCCGTGAGCCGGGCGGCCGTCAGGCAGCAGGGAGGCGTTCACCATCCAGAAGAGGGGAGACAGCATCAGGGCCAGCAGGACGATCGCGCCGAGCGAGCGGACGAGGCCGCCCTGTCGCCGCGACGACGTGGCGAGGGACATGGGTTCCCCTTCCTCAGGGGGTGCGGGCGCGCCGGACGGCGCGGAGATGGAGCAGGGCGAGGCCGAGCGAGACCAGGACGAGGACGTTGCCGGTGGCGGCGGCGCGCCCGAAGTCGAACCGGGCGTACGCCTGCTCGTGGGCCAGGGCCGCCAGGGTCCGTGTCGCCCCGGCGGGTCCGCCGCCGGTGAGCGCCAGGACGACGTCCGGCGCCCTGAGCGTGTAGACGGCTCCCAGGACGAGGACGACGCCGGCCGTGGGCCGCAGCAGCGGCCACGTGACGGAGCGGAAGAGCCGGACGGGTCCGGCTCCGTCCACCCGGGCCGCCTCGTGGACCTGGGGCGGGATCGCCTGGAGACCTGCGTACAGGAGGGCGGTGTTGAAAGGGATGCCCACCCAGGTGTTGACGAGGATCACGGACCACAGTGCCTCGTGGGTGCCGGTGAGCCAGGGGACGCCGGAGGGTACGGCGTGCAGCGCGCGCAGTGCCCCGTTCACGACGCCGTCGTCGGTGTCGAGCATCCACCGCCAGACCGTTCCGGTGGCGACCAGCGGCATCAGCCAGGGCAGCAGCATCAGCGAACGGACGATCCGGCCGAGCGGGAAGCGGCGCTGGAAGAACAGGGCGAGCGCCAGGCCTACGGTGAACTGCGCGGCCAGCGAACCGGCCGTGTACAGGACGGTCGTGGCGGCCGCCTGCCGGAACTCCTCCGAGGCGAGCAGGCGGATGTGGTTGTCGGGTCCGGTGAACGGCGCCGTGCCGCCGAGGAGGGTCGCGGCCGTGGAGTCGCGGAGGCTGGTCGTGATGTTGTCCAGGAGCGGCCGGCCGAGGAACAGCAGGAGGAACGCGGCGGCCGGTGCGAGGAACGCCGCCCGGACCGCGGCCTCCCGCCGCCGGACCCGAGCTGCCGCATCGGAGCGGCCGCCGATGCCGTCGGTGCGGCCTCGGACGCTGCCGTCCCGGCGGTTTCGGGTGCTGCCGTCGACGCGGCCTCCGGGGTCAGGGGCTCGTCGCCATGCGCTGCGCACGCCGGAGCGCCTCCTCGGGAGTCTGCTGTCCGGACACCGCGGCCTGGACGGCGGTGTGGATCGCGGTGGCCGTCTTCGGCCAGGCGGGACCGAGCTGCCGGGTGCGGGCCCGCGCGCCCCTGACGCTCTCGACGAAGGCGGCCATGGAGGGGACCTGTCTCGCGTACCGGGCGGCCACGTCCGTGCGGGTCGGCACCGTGTGGTGCCAGGTCGCCAGCTTCTGCTGGTGGGCCGGCTCGTTGAGGCAGTCGAGGACCTGGGCCGCCTTCCTCATGCGGGCCTCGGAGCCGCTGCGCGGCACGGTCCAGACCTCGCCGCCCAGCGGGGTGACCGGTTCCGCGCCGGCCCGGGGCACGGGGAGCGGTGCGACGCCCCAGCGCAGGTCCTTCGCCTTCGCGAGTTCGGTCATTCGCCAGGGACCGTTGACCATCATGGCCGCGTCGCCGCCGAGGAACTGCTCGTGCACGTCGGCCTGGTTCCAGGTGAGGACGGACCGGGACATGGCTCCGTCCCGTACGAGGTCGCTCCACAGGCGGAGTGCCTCGGCGGCCTGCGGGGTGTCGAGGCGTCGTTCGTCGCCGCCGTTGGACCACAGGAAGGGAAGGAACTGGAAGGTGCTTTCGAAGGACGCGTCGGCGTCGACCGCCAGGCCGTGGCGGCCGGGCCGGGTCGTGGCCCGGGCGGCCGTCCGCAGCTCGTCCCAGGTGCGGGGGACGCCCAGGCCCGCCTCGGCGAGCATGTCCTGGTTGTAGTAGAGGGCGAGGGTGCTGACGGTCGGCGCCAGCCCGTACACCTCGCCGCGGTAGGTGCCGGCGGACAGGATGCCCGGGCCGAAGCCTTCGGTCCGGACGCCGTACGGACGGAGCGGGGCGAGCGCGCCGGACCGCGCGATCTGCTGGAGGTCGGGGTTGTCGAGCATCAGCAGGTCGGGCATGGTCCGTGCGGCGGCCTGCCGCAGGACCGTGGGCACGAGCGAGGGCGCGGGAACGCTCCGGTGCTCGATCGTCACCCCGGCCTGCCTGCCGCAGGCGGCGAGCAGTTCGCCCCAGTGGGCGTGCTCGGTGCCGTCGGTGTAGTAGTCGAGCACGGTGAGGGACGCCACCCGTTCGGTACGGGAGGAGCCGGCCGGGTCGCCGGTTCCGCAGCCGGCGGTGACCAGGACCAGCGCGACGGCCGCCGCGAGGGCGGCGAGGGGCCGTCTGCGAGGTCCCGTGGGTGCCTTCACCAGGGTGCCCTGCCAGCAGACGCGTCTCATCGTACGGATGCGTCTTCTCATGCGAATGCTTCTCTTCATACGGGTGCGGATGTGGGTGCGAAGGTAGATGCGGGTGTGGGTGCGGCCGTGGCCACGGTGGATACGGAGGCGGGGGATACGGACGTGCGTACCGCGATCGAAAGTGTCGCCGATCGAGAGGGCCCGACATGAGGGAGGGTCCTATTCCCCATCGCTTCGCGCGAGCACCACATGGGTGAGCTGCACCCGCGACCTCACGGTGAGCTTCCGGAAGACCGCCGTCAGATGGGTGTTGACGGTGTGGGGCGAGACGACGAGGACCTCGGCGGCGGACCTGTTGGTGTGACCCCCTGCGATCAGCCGCGCCACCTTCCGTTCCGAGGCGGTGAGCGCCTCCCAGCCCTGGACCGGCCGGTCGCGCACGGCGCCCGTCCGCCCTGGACCGGCCCCCGGCGTGGACCCTGCATCGGCGCCCGGAGCGCCGGCGACGCCGTCGAGCAGCCGGCGTACGTCGGCCGCCGCCGCGTCGGCGCCCGACGCGGCGAAGGCGTCCCGGGCCGCCGCGAGCACCGCCGCCGCCTCTGCCGTCCTTCCCGCCGCGAGCAGCGCCCGTCCGAGGTCCACCCTGGCGTCGGCCAGGACCAGCGGGCGGGGTCCGGCCGCGAGGAGGGACACCGACCGCTCCAGCGCCCCGATGTCGCCCGTGGCGAGACCGGCGGCGTGGGCGGCGATCCCCGTCGCCGTCGGCACCGCGGGGTTGCGTTCGGCGTGCGCCGCCGCCTGCGCGACCAGGTCCTCGGCCAGCGCGCGGTCCCCTGCCGACAGGGCCGTCCGGACCGCCGTGCCGACCCAGGTGCGCAGCAGCCGCCAGCGCATGAACGGCCCGATCTCCTGTAGCCGTCGCAGCGGGTCCGCGGCCGACCGGGCGTCTCCGTCATGGCCCGCGACGAGGGCCTCCAGAAAGCGGACCGCGGCCCGGTTCCCCGGGTTCGGCTTGACCGCCAGCCGCTCCCGCGCGGCGAGCAGCTGCTCGCCTGCCTCCGCGCGCTTGCCGCGGAGCAGCGCGATCCAGGCGCGGATCACCCGTGAGTTCACCTGCTGCACCGGGATCCGTACGGCGTCCTCCAAGTCCTCCATCGTCACGAAGTGCGCTTCGGCGTCGTCGAGCCGGCCCCGGCCGAGGTGCTGCTGTCCCTGCGCCCACAGGAACATGGCCTGTCGATGCGAACCGGCGTCCGCCTCCGCCCGCCGCAGCAACTCCTCGGCGCTGTCGAACCGGTCCGTGTGCTGGTGGGCGACGACCTCCTCGGGCCGGAAGGCGCTGTCCACGACGCTCAGCGCGGTGAACCGCGCCAACGCCCCGGCGCCGTCCCCCGCGTTGAGGGCGATCTCGCCGAGTGCGGACAGGGCCTGGACGTGCGCCGGACGGTCTCCGGTGGCGATCGCCGCCGCCAGCGCCTCCTCCCCCGCGGCCCGCGCGACGCCCAGGTCGCGGCCACGGGACAGGGCGAGCGCCCGCAGCGCGGCGAGCCGGGCTCCGACGTCGGGCGGGAGCCCTCCGACGGCCAGGGCCGCCTCGGCACGCCGGCGGAGCTCCTCCGCCAGGTCGAGGCTCCACAGGGCTCCGCCGAGGGTCGCCTGGAGCCGCCCGAACACCGCGAGCGGCGGTTGCGCGGCGAGCAGGTCGTCACAGGTCGTCAGCGCCTCCCGGTCCCGCCCCGCGCGGATGAGGCAGACGATGGCCTGCTCGCCGACGTCGAACCGCGCCGCCTCCGAGGGCCGTACCAGCTCCAGGGCACGCGTCATGAGATCGGCCGCGAGGCCCGGCGTGACCGGCAGGACGTCTTCCGCCGCCTGCCGGAGCAGCGCGACGGCTTCCTCGTCACCGGGCTCGGCCCCGCGCAGCACGTGGGACGCCGCGTCGATCGGGCGGTGCCCGGAGGCGACGAGGCGGTGCGCGGCCGCCCGGTGCAGTGCGTTCCGCGCCGATCCGGGGATGTCGGCGTACACCGCCTGGCGCAGCAGGTCGTGCCGGAAGGCGAGGAGCTCGCCGTCGTCGTCGAGGAGCCCGGCACGGAGGGCCTCGTCGAGGGCCGGGACCAGGGTGGCGGGAGGGCGCTCGCACAGTGCTGCCGCGTCGGCGAAGGCGAACCGGCGGCCGAGGACGGCCCCCATCCGCAGGAGGGTGAGGGTGTCGGGGCCGAGGGATTCGATCCGTCCGCGCACACCGGAGACGAGCCCGGTCGGCACGGACGGGGACGTGTCCTCCGCCGGGTGCGCGGTGCTCCGTGCACCGGGTCCGGGTTCCGTGCCCGCGTCGGCCGTTCGGACGGAGGTCGGGTCTCCGGCAGGCTCCGTGGCATGGCGGGCGGGCTCTGCGGTGTGTCCTTCGGTGCGCAGTCCGCGGAGCAGTTCCACGGCGAGGAAGGGGTTCCCGCCCGTGCCGTCGAGGAGGCTCCGCGTCCGCTCGTCGACGTCCTCGCCCAGGGTGTCGTCGGCGAGTCGGCCGATCGCGGCGGCGGACAGGGGCCCCAGGAGGAAGCGTGCCACCGGCAGCCGGTCTCCCGCGGCCGCCAGGATCTCCTCGCCGGCGGCGGTGGGCCCCGTACGCCCGGTCAGCAGCCACAGGACCGGGGAGCTCCGCAGCCGGCCGGGCAGCTGCCGCAGGGCGAACCGGCTCAGCGGATCCGCCCACTGCACGTCGTCCAGCGCGACGAGGACGGGTGTCTCGGCCGCACGGGCCTCGATCACCCCGGCGAGCCGCTCCACGAGCCGGATTCGCTGGTCGTGGCGGCGGGCGAGGTCGGCGAACGCGTCACCCGACAGCAGCGGGCGCACGCCGTCGAGGAGGCAGCCCGCCAGGGAGGACAGCGGCACGAGGTGATGCAGTTCGTCGGCTCTGCCGATGCCGGTGGAGTATCCGTGTCCCTCGGCCAGCTCGACGGCCTCCGTGAGGAGGGTGCTCTTCCCGATGCCGGCCTCGCCGCGCAGGAGGGCGAGCGCGCCGCTGCCGCTCCGGGCGACGGATGCGACGAGGGTACGCAGCTCCGCGAGCTCGGCCTCCCGCCCGCGCAGCCCACGACGGGACAACGGCCCGCCCGACCCCGCCACCTTGCCCCTCCCCCGCGACACACGGATCGCCCCCGGCCGCCGTAACCGGCGCCGAAGCGTTCCCAGGAGGGTCACTATGGCAAGAACTGCAGCTCAACGCACATCTGACGGGTGAGTATCCGGTCACACGACCAGGCTGCGGGGGCTCCCGTGCGGCTCCGTCGGGCGGGATCGCGCACCCCACCCGGCCGCCGCCGAGTTCTTCCAGTCGACCGGGGACTGCCCGTACGCCGTGCGGAAGACGCGGCTGAAGTGGGAGGCGCTGGTGAACCCCCAGCGGTGGGCGACGCCGGCGATCGTCGTGTCGACGGCGTCCCTGCGGGCCAGCGTCCGCCGGCACTCCTCCAGGCGGCGCCGCTGGATCAGGCGGCTGACGGTGATGCCCTCGGTCTCGAAGAGCTTGTGCAGATAGCGCACGGAGACGTGGTGGGCGCGGGCCACCAGTTCGGGGGTGAGGTCGGGATCGCTCAGATGGTCGTCGATGAAGGCGCGGATCCGGGTGAGGAGCACGCGAGCGCCGCTCGGCGACTCCATGGTGTCCGCGCCCCGCTGCTCGTCGGCGAGTACGGTGAGCAGGTCGATCACGTTGCGGGCGATGAGCTCGCCGACGGGTTCCGGGCACGCCTCGGCGGTGTCCACGAGCTGCGCCAGGAGGGGCGAGAGGATCCCGCCGATCGCGGATTCGGGCCCGAGGGGCAGGGCGGTGATCCGGGAGATGTCCGACTCGTCGAGGCCGAGGACGGCCCGCGGGAGGACCAGGGACTTCGTCTGGAACGGTTCGGGGAGGGCGAGCCGGATCGGCCGTGCCATGTCGTAGACGAAGAGCTGGCCCGGCCGTACGGCGTTGTCACGGGCGTCCTGTTCGACGCGGGCGCCGCCCCGGCTGAGCAGCTTGACGACCACGAAGTCCTCGTTGTCGGCGCAGGCGATGAGGCGTCGGGTCCGGCGGGCGAACTGCGGCTCGCTCTCCACCGTGACGGCCTGCACGCGTCCCAGTACCGCGGTGCGGATCGTGCCGGACCGCACCTCGTCGGGCACGGCCATGTCCACGGCGCCGAACGTGCGGGACAGCGCCTCGCGCCAGTAGCCGCGGCGCCGCGCGGCGGGAACGGTCTCCGCGGAGTAGTGGGTGAGGGGGCCGGGGGCCGGCTCCGGCGAAAGCGTCTGCATGGGTGTTTCCTCTGGCGGTTCGTGCTCTGACACCAGCGTGTCAGCGAGCCGCGCGGTGGCACATCACGCGAATCCGCTAGATCGCGTGACGCCGTGCTGGTCAGGGGCGGGTCGGGACGACCCGACCTCGCGCCCGAACCGGTGCCGCGGCCGGTCGTCACCAGCCCCAGGTGCCGGGACCGCCCTTGAAGGGGCCCTCGATCTCGGGGGTGATCCAGCCGCCGTAGAAGTCGCCTTCCTGGGCGACCACCACCTCGCCGTCGACCGTGCAGCGCGCGGTGGAGGGGTAGAAGGCCAGGTGGCCGCGGAGAGCCTGGTACGGGGCGAGGGGCTGCTCGTAGCTCCAGGCGGCGCGCGGGACCACGGCGTCGGGGACGGCGACGTCCCAGTAGGAGGCCGCGCCCTTCCACTCGCAGACGCTTCGTCCCGCTCCGGGCCGCAGCAGGTCCAAGCGGACGTCGTCGCGCGGGAGGTAGAAGACCGGGGGGTGGCTCGTCTCCAGGACGCGCAGGGACGTGTGGGTGTCCGCCACGACGTGCGGGCCCACCGTGACTCGCACATGACGGTCGTCGGCCACCAGCCGCGGCGGCCGCGGGTAGTCCCATACCGACTCCGTCGGCCGTGCCCGGGACGGTCCCCGTCCCCGAGGACCGTCGGGTTCGCCGTTCACGTCGTTCATGGCCTGCCCTCACCGTTCGTCCACTGCCCGTACCGCTACTTCCGGTACGGCCCGGCCCGCGGATGCGGCCCGGATCAGCGCTTCGCCAGGCCCTCCGGCTGTACGTACGGAGGTCCCGGGAGGGCGGCCGAACCGGCTCTCGCCCTGCCTCTTCACCGTCTCCGGGCGAAGTCCGTGCATGGGTGCGCGCTTCGGGGGCACACGACCCCGGGAGCGGAGGACATGGCCGCTCCTTCAGGGCCTGCGGTCTCCCCCGTCCGCACAGGCCCCGGGCAGGGTGGAGACCGGTCCGCGCCCGTGAGGGTGCGGGCCGGTCACCGCGTCTCGGCCCGGCCGGCCTCCCCGGAGACGACGGGGTCTCGGGCAGGTGCGGGGGTGGCGGTGAGGTCGAGCCGACTACGGGACGGGGGCCGTGAGGCGGACGCCGACCGGGCTTCGTTGCGGGGGCGGGAGCGGGGGCAGTGTGGAACCGGGGTGGGATGGATGCGAGTGAGTGAGCACTGGACGACGTCGGCCCTGTGCCGGGCGGCGCACGCGGACGAACTGTTCGCCGAGAGCGCGGCACAGAGCCAGGTCAAGGCGCTCTGTACCGGATGCCCTGTCAGGGTCGAGTGTCTGGCTCATGCCTTGGACGACCGGATCGAGCACGGGGTCTGGGGCGGGATGACGGAACGAGAGCGACGCGCCCTGTTGAAGCGTCGCCCGCTGGTGCGGTCCTGGAGCCGGCTCCTGGAAGCCGCCCGGCGTGAGCACGAACTGGGAGTGGCGCCGCTGACGCGGGAGACCGCCTGACCCACCGCGGGACCCTTGTCCGTCCCGGGGTGTGCAGAGGTGGGGAGTCGTGGCGTGCAGAGGTGGGGATGCGTCCTGCCAGGGGCGTCCGGCGATCACGGGCCGGGCGCCCCTGGCCGCCGTGCTCAGACCTGGTAGCGCCCGGGGGCGAACAGGTGCAGGTGATCCGCCACCCAGGCCGAGGTCCGCTCCAGGCCTTCCTCCAGCTCGACTTCGGGCTCCCAGCCCGCCCAGGTGCGGGCCCGCGTGTTGTCCGAGAGCAGCCGGTGCACCTCGCTGCCGGAGGGCCGCAGTCGCGCCGGGTCCACGACGATCTCGGCGTCCCGTCCGGAGGCGGCGACGAGGGCCTTCGCGAGGTCTCCGATCGCGATCTCCCGGCCGGTGCCGAGATTGACGCTCTCCCCCAGGGCCCGGTCGCAGCCCGCCAGTGCCAGGAACCCGGCCGCGGTGTCCGTGACGTAGGTGAAGTCGCGGGTCGGGGTCAGCGAGCCGAGGCGGATCTCCTGCGCCCCGGAGTGCAGTTGGGCGAGGATCGTGGGGATCACGGCGCGGGCGGACTGGCGGGGCCCGTACGTGTTGAACGGTCGTACGACCGTCACCGGCAGCTCGTAGGCGTGCCAGTGGGACAGGGCCATCATGTCCGCGCCGATCTTCGATGCCGAGTACGGCGACTGCGGCTGGAGGGGATGGTCCTCACCGATCGGGGCCGTGAGCGCCGTCCCGTACACCTCACTGGTGGAGGTGTGCAGGAGGCGTCGGACGGAGTGGCGGCGGCACGCCTCGGCGATGTTCTCGGTGCCGACGACGTTCGTGCGGACGTAGGCGCCGGGAGCGTCGTAGCTGTACGGGATGCCGATGAGCGCGGCGAGGTGGAAGACGGTGTCGCAGCCCTCGACCGCGTCCATGACCCGGCCCGCGTCGCCGACGTCCCCGGCGATGAACTCGACGGGGCCGTGCGGGTCGTCGAGGTAGCGGGCGAGGTGCCCCTTGTCGGCGTACGGCTTGTAGTGGACGAAGGCCTTGACCCGCGCGCCGCGGTGGACGAGCAGGTCGACGAGCGTGGAGCCGATGAAGCCCTCTGCTCCGGTGACGAGGACGGTGCGGCCGGTCCAGTCGATGGTCGTGGCGGTCATGCGGTGAGCTCCTTTGCGGTGGCGGGTCGTCCGGCGAGTCGGATGACCGTCTGTGCGAGCAGGTCGGCGGCGTGGGCGTGGTGTCCGGGGTCCGCGGCGCGTCCCATCACGGCGAGCCGGGTGGGGTCGGCGAGCAGCGGGTCGATCAGGGCGGCGAGCCGGTCGGGGGTGGCCTCGGCGTCGGGGAGGAGGTGGGCGGCGCCGGCCTCGGACAGGACCCGGGCGTTGTGGGTCTGGTGGTCGCCGGGGGCGTGCGGGTACGGCACGAGGACGGCGGGCACCCCGGTCGTGGCGAGCTCGGCGATCGTGGCCGAGCCGGCGCGGCAGACCACGAGGTCGGCGACCGCATAGGCGAGGTCCATCCGGTCGAGGTAGGGCACCGCCTGGGCCACGGGCCCCGCGTCGGCCTCGTCGAGTGCCCTCCGGGTGTCCGCGAGTGCGGCCGGGCCCGTCTTGATCAGGAGGTGGACGTCCTCGCGGCCCCGCCAGCGGGTGGCGAGGCCCACGGCGGCGGCGGTGAGGCGGGCCGCGCCGAGGCTGCCGCCGTTGAAGAGGACGACCCGGGCTCCCCGGGGTATCGCGAAGGCGCGCCGGGCTTCCTCGCGCAGGGCCGGCCGGTCCAGGGCGGCCAGGGACGCGGCGATCGGCATGCCCACGGTCCGCGCTCGCTCGCCGCCCGACAGGTGGGTGCGACTGCCGTCGAAGGCGACGGTGAGGTGGGGGGTGAGTCGGGCGGCGAACTGGTTGGCCCGGCCCGGGACCGCGTTGGATTCGTGGATCACGCTGGGCAGGCCCGCCATCTTCGCCCCGACGATCGCCGGGGCGCTGGGGTAGCCGCCCATGCCGACGACGATGTGCGCCCTCTGGGTGCGCAGGACCTGGCGGGCCTGGGCCCCCGAGCGCAGGAGCGCGGCCGGGAGGAGGAAGCGTTTCGCGCCGAGCGCGGGGTCGAAGGGGATCATGTCGACGGTGTGCAGCCGGTATCCGGCCGCCGGAATCAGGGTCGTCTCCAGACCGCGTTCGGTGCCGATGAAGGAGATGACCGTCTCGGGGTCGACGCGGCGCAGGGCCTCGGCCAGGGCGAGGCCGGGGTAGATGTGGCCGCCGGTGCCGCCCGCACCGATCACGACGGAGAGTGGTGTGCGCATGGCCGCCACTCTCGGGAAGCGGGTTAAGAGGGTTCTAAGAGTCCGGTTTGGCAGGCTTCAGGCTATGAACGGCATGAGCGCGGGCGACGGGAACGGTGTGGGCGTCGGGAGCGGTGTGAGCGGCAGTGAGGGCGTGGGCTCGGGTGGTGGGAGCGGCGTGCGGAGTACGGGCCGGATCCTGGTGGCCGAGGACGAGCCGGACGTCCGGGCCGCCGTCGAGGACGGGCTGAGCATGGAGGGGTACGAGGTCCGGGGTGTCGGCGACGGCCTGGAGGCGCTGTCGGCGGTGGCGGCATGGCAGCCGGACGCGCTGGTCCTGGACGTGATGATGCCGGTGCTGGACGGGCTCGCGGTCTGCCGGAGGCTGCGGGCCGTGGAGGACCGGACGCCGGTCCTCGTGCTGACCGCGCTGTCCTCGGTGAGCGAGCGGGTGGACGGGCTGGAGGCCGGCGCCGACGACTACCTGGTGAAGCCGTTCGCCCTGGACGAGCTGGTGGCGCGCGTGCGGGCCCTGCTGCGGCGCGCCGCGCCGCCCGCACCGGGTGCGGACCTGGTCTTCGCGGACCTGACCCTCGATCCCGTGACCCGCACCGGCCGGCGGGGCAACCGCCCGCTGGAGTTCTCCCGCACGGAGTCCGCCCTGCTGGAACTCCTGCTGCGCCACCCGGGCCAGGTCCTGCCGCGCGAGGTGATCCTGGAGCGGGTCTGGGGCCGGGACTTCGGGCCCGACTCCAACTCGCTCGCGGTGTACGTGGGGTACCTGCGGCGGAAACTGGAGGCGGGCGGCGAGCCGCGCCTCGTCCACACCGTGCACGGGCTCGGCTACCGGCTGGACCTGGCGTGAGCGGGGTGCGCGGGCTCGGCGCCCGCTGGCGGCGCAGGAGGCCGCTCCGGACCCGTATGGCGCTCGCCGCGTCGGCGGCGGTGGCGCTGGTCGCGGTCGGGGTGTGCACGGCGGCGTTCTTCGTCATCCGCTACGAACTGCTGCACCAGCTCGACCTGTCCCTCACCCAGTCCGCGACCCGGGTGATCCAGGGGAACCGGGGTGAGGACCCGCAGGTCGTGGCGGGAGAGTGCCGCTACCTCTCCGCACCCGCGTGCGCCCAGATCGTCCCCGCCGACCCGGCGGCGGATCCCGCCGAACCCTATGTGCTGCCCGTCTCCGCCCCCGTACGGGAGGTCGCGGCGGGCACGCAGGCCCCCTATTACAGCAACGTCCATCGGTTCGGGCAGCCGCTCCGGATGCTGACCACCCGCTTCGGGGACGGGCAGGCGCTCCAGGTGGCCCTGCGCGCCGACCCGGTCGACAAGGGCGTGCGGCAGGCTGCCGCGCTGCTCGCGGCGGTCGGCGCGGTGGGGGTCCTGCTCGCCGGGCTGCTCGGTTACGCCGTCTCCCGCACGGGCCTCGCCCCGGTGGCCCGGCTCACCGCGACCGCCGAACGGATCGCGTCCACCCGGGACCCGCGCCACCGCATCGAGCTCCCGCCCGGTCCCCCGGGCCGGCAGGACGAGGTGACCCGGCTGGCAGCCAGCTTCAACACCATGCTCGGTGAGCTGGAGCAGTCGGTGACGTCCCAGCGCCGGCTGGTCGCGGACGCCTCCCACGAACTGCGGACGCCGCTGACCGCGCTGCGTGCCAACGCGGAACTCCTCGCCCGCGGCGACCGGCTGACACCCACCCAGCGCGCACGGGCGTCGGGGGCGCTCGAGCGGGGCATCCGGGAAGTCACGGGGCTCGTCAACGACCTGATCGAACTCGCCCGGGACGAGGAACCGCTTCCCCTCCTGGAGGACGTGCACGTCGCCGAGATGACGGAGCACACGGTCGCCCTCGCCCGGACGCACTGGCCGCACACCCCGTTCCACCTGGAGGTGGAGCCAGGCGCGGCACACGCGGTCAGGCCGGGGGTCCCGGCGCGGCTCGCCCGCCTGCTGACGAACCTGCTGGACAACGCCGCCAAGTTCGGCCCGCCGGGCACACCGGTCGAGGTGACGCTGAGCACGTACGGCCCCGGAGGCAGCGCCGTGGCGAGCGGGAGCGGCGCGGGCCGAAGGAGGAGCGGCCCGGGCGGAACCGGCGGAGGTGCGGACGGGCGAGGAGGCGGCGCGGGCGGACGTGGGGGTGGCGCGGACGGGCGAGGAGGCGGCGGGGGCGGCGCGGGCGGACTCACGCTGACGGTCCGGGACCACGGCCCGGGGATCCCGGCCGCGGACCTCCCCCACGTCTTCGACCGCTTCTACCGCGCCCAGTCGGCCCGCGCCCTCCCCGGCTCGGGCCTCGGCCTCGCCATGGCCCGGCAGATCGCCCGGGCACACGGCGCGGAGCTGACGGCCGGGGCGGCGCCGGGTGGCGGGGCGCTGTTCACGCTGGAGTTCGCCCCGGAGGATGCACCCGCTTCCGTCCCGAAGACCCCTGAGTGACGGGGCCTTCGGGACGGAAGGCGGGGCGGTGCTCGGTACGGCCCGTAGCGGCACGAAGGTCCGGGAGAGGTCGACGCGGGACCACGGCTGACGCGATCGTGCCGCTCGGCGCGCCGGCTACTCGCCACCCCAGGGGATCGCGGGAAAAGGCTCGGCCGTCTCGACGTAGTACTTGCGAATCAGCGGGCCGAAGCCGTTCGGATCGTCGCCGAGGAGCATGCGCTTGATGTGCGTGACGGCGTCCGCATGCGTGAGGGCGGATGCCTTGTCGGCGGTGCTCCCGACGGTCTGCTTGCGCACCCACGCCAACCGGGCCTCCCTCGTGGCGCAAGCCGACGGCTGGGGTGCGGGCCGCTCCACGACAGAAGCCCTCGCGCGGGTGTGCGGCGGGGTCCCCGCAAAGCCCTGAGACGGCGCAGCGACCGTCTCCTATGCTCTGACCGTGGATGGCTGTCAAGATCTGACCGCATTGCTGGAATCGGCCTGGGAAGAGCTGGAGGGCTCGGACCCCGACCGTCGGCACCTGTGCCTCGATGCCGTCGGCGACGTCCTGGAGACGGGCCGTCTGCCGCGGCAAGACGTCGAGCGGGCCGTCGAGCGTCTCACCGCCGTCGCGCTCTCCGGCGAGAGCCACGACGTGCGGGAGTCCGCACTGCACGCAGTCTGCACGGCCTCCACCCACTACGCACTTCCCTACCGCGTGGTGGAACCGCTCGCGGCCGGAGCCGAGTGCTTCGCACCCTTGCTCCTCCCCTACGTCCTGGCCGCCCTCTCCTCCACTCACGACCAGGCGGCACTGCCGATCGTCGAGCGGTTCCTGCACCACCCCCACTCAGAGGTTCGCAAGGAGGCCTCGGAGGCGGTGACCGAACTCCACGGGCGGTGAGGTGGCGGGTGACGGGGCCGAAGGAGACCAGGCCGCTGCCGGCTCCCGCGTACTCGTCCTCCGCGGGGGTGAGCACCTCGCGGGACCGGCGCAGCAGCGGTACGTGTCCGACGGAAGCTCGCCATGCCGGTCACGGTCGTCCAGCAGGACTGGGGCGCCGCGCTCGGCTGTCACGCACAGGGTCCGTGGAACGCCGGGAGTGACGCGCTGCGCCACCGCACGGTGTCCCGCGGCCCTTTCATGGCCGGGGAGGACCCCCGACTGATCGCCGCCGAGATCCGGGCACGCGCCGACCGCTGACTCGGGGGCCGCTCCACACGCTCCTCGCCGCCTCCCGCAGGAGCAGCCGCGCCGCCGCCGGTGCCGAGGGGCCCGAGGTGCGGGTCGCCAGCGAGGCGCCTGCGCGGCGTACGGCGTCGAGACGGAGGTGCTGAACGCCCACGAGGGCGCGGACGAAGGGGCGGTACGGCGGTGCCACGAGGCTCGGGAGGGGGGTGGCGGCCGTGAGGTCGGCGGCGGCGAGGGCGGCCTGCTCCTCGACGAGGCGGCCGAGTTCGGGACCGGGCACGGTGAGGTCGGCGCCGTGGCGGGCCACGGCGTCGAGGGGGATGCCGTGGCGGCCCGCGCGGAGGTCCTCCGGCAGGTCCTCGAGGAAGTCGATGCGCTGCATGGCGCGGATGAGCAGGTGGCAGCCGTCGGTGTACGCCGTCCGTGCGGCGGCGTCCTCGGGGGCGAGGAGGCCGGCCGTGAGCATCAGCGCGGGCAGCGAGTACTCCTGTACGTACTGCCGCAGTTCCCCGTCGTCGGCCATGGTCCGCCAGACGGCCTCGCGCTCGCAGCCCCGCAGGAAGTCGTCCGCGTGGGTGCGGATCTCGGGGTGGCTCTCGGCGGTGCGCGCGAGGCAGCGCAGGACGGGCAGGGCCGAGTCGCCCTCGGCGAGGGACGTGCGGACGAGGGCGTCCCACTCGGTGAGTCGGGCCGCCCGTTCGTCCGGTGTGCCGCGGTCGATCCGGTCGTCGGTGTCGTGCATGAACGCGACAGCGGCCACGACGTGCGGCAACAGCGCGGCGGGGAGCAGGAGGCGTGCGGCCGCGTACTCGGCCGTCGCGAACCGCCGTACCGCCCGCCGTTGCTCGGTGTAGTCCCGTCGCAGCCGCGGTTCCCTCACCCCGGCCCGGTCGAGGGCCCGCTTCCACATCCCAGTCTCCCGTCGGCGTCGGCTGTGAGCCTACGGCTCACGGGGCGGAAACCCGGAGGCGCCCCCGGGCGCCCGTCTGCGAGACTCGCGGCGATACGCAAGGTGTTCCTGGGGTGGGGGATGAACGAGGTCCACGACGTCTTCGAGACGCATGTGACGGTGCGGTGCCGGAGCGAGGGCGAGCTGACCCGCCTCCGTGCCTGGGCGGCGGACCGGGCGCTGAAGGTCACCACCATCGTGCTCGCGCGTGGCCGTACGCCGGTGCAGCCGATGCTCACCCTGCGCGGTCGCACGGGGCATCCGGCCGTGGTGTCCGGGCTTCGGGAGGCCGGTTTCGAGCCGGCGCGGGTCAAGGTGGAGACGGTGCCGTGGAGCACGGAGCCCGCGGGTCCCGGCGGCGGATACTTCGAGCACCACGTCAAGCTGGCGCTGCCCGCCGCGTACGACCGGTCGGCACTCGAGGACCTCGTCGTGCCGCACGGCGCCCACGTCTCGTGGAACGCGCGCCGGGCGCTGCCGGGGCCGGGCGGGCGGCACGAGCGCTTCGTGACCCAGCGGCACGGGGGCCCGGCGGACGCGGCGGGTCGCGCCTGCGACGCGCTCGTCGCCGCATTGACCGCCGCCGGACACGAACTGGTGTCCGAAGAGCGGGAGTTCGTGGTCTCCGACAGCGATCTGTCGTGGGACGAGGGCTGGCTGGAGGAGATGCCCGTATGAACGAGAAGCAGTGGGCTCCGTCGATCCCCGACGGGCCCGACAGCGTCACCGAACCGGTCGCGGACCGGGTGCGCCGCCGGACGGAGGTTCCCCAGACCCTGACCGCGGGAGTCGGCGCGGTGCCCGCGCGGCACCGCGTCTTCGACCCCGCGCTCAAGCACTTCGACGAGGCCTTCCGCCCCGCCGACGGGGTCGTCGAGGACCCGGAGCTGCGGGCCCGCTGGCGGACGGCCCGGCGCGCGGCGCTGGAACTCGTCCTCGCGGCCGTGGCCGGGTCGCCGTGGGCCGGCTCCCTCGTGCTGCGCGGCAGCATGCTGATGGGGGCCTGGTTCGGCGACGCCGCCCGTGCCCCGAAGGACATCGACTTCGTCGTGGTCCCCGAGACCTGGCGCATCGAGGAGCCCCGGACCCGGGAGATGCTGGACGGCATCGCCGCTGCGGCCGAGCGCCTCGCCGCGGAGCGCGGGACGGACCTGGCGATCTCGGCGGCCGGGGCGGTGTCCGAGTACATCTGGACGTACGAGCGGGTGCCCGGGCACCGTCTGGTGCTGCCGTGGACCGCGCCCGGGCTGCCCGGCGGTCAGGTCCAGCTCGACTTCGTCTTCAACGAGCGCCTCCCGACCCCTCCCCGCGCCGCCGAGGTCGCGGGCGTCCGCCTGGCTGCCGCGGACCGGGAGTCCTCCCTGGCCTGGAAGCTCATGTGGCTGAGCTGCGACATGTACCCGCAGGCCAAGGACCTGTACGACGCGGTACTCCTCGCCGAGAGCTGCACCCTGCCCCTCTCGCTCCTGGAGACGGTGCTGCGGGAGGCGGACGAGTGGCCGGGCCGGCCGGGCGAGCCGCTGAGCCTTGCGGTGTTCGAGGACGCCGTACGCGAGGTCGACTGGTCGGACTTCGACGACGGCCACCCGGACACCGAGGCCGCCCGCCGTGACCTCGGCGCCCGCCTGCTGGCCGCCCTGGCACCGGTGGTGGGGGCGGGCTGAGCGGCGCTGCACCCTTGCGTCAGCGGGGTGCTGGGCCGGCTGTGGGCGGCCGCCCTTGTCGGTGCTTCTGCGCGGGTGAACGGCCCGCGCCCCCGGCTGCCCGCGATCCGTCTTCCGTACGGCCGGGGCGGGTTCAGGCCGGCGGGGCGGTCCGGGCCCGCGGGCGTGCGGTCGACAGGACCGCCCATACCCGGCGGCCGTCCTCGGAGACGTCCGTGCCGCAGCTGGTCGTGCCGGGAACGGCCGTGAGGGCGGAGAGGATCGTCTCCTCCGGTTCGGAACTGCCGTGGCTGAGCACGGCGATGAGGAGCAGGTCGTCCTGGTCCGCGAGGTGAACGCTGATACTCCGACCGTCGTCGGCAGCGGCCGCGCCGACGAGAAGCCGCACGGCCTTGGCGAGGGCGTCGTCGTCGGGATGGACGTATTCCCAGCCTCGTACGGTCTCGGTGATCTTGCCGACGGCCTGCGCCGCGACCCACGGGTACCCGGTGAGCGCCCAGTTCGCGGCGCGCCGATCCCTGATGGTCAGCCGGGGGCGACGGGCCTCAAGGCGGGCCTGCCCCGGTCCGGGGAGTGGCAGGGAGGTGGTGACGGGCTTCGTCGACGGTTGCGGCCGGGGAGGTGCGACGGGCTTCTTCTGCGGGGGCGGGGTGCGCGGAGGGTGGGTCGGCGGCAAGGTGGGGCCGTTGTCCCCCATGGGCATCGGGTCGGTCACGACAGCCTCCTTGCGCTCGCTACCATCCTGACAGTGCCCCCCCGATCCGCCGAGGCCGATCGCCCGAGTTCCCGCCGCGGCGCGCCGCCGGCCCGTTTGTCCGCCCCTTGGAGCTTCGTGGGAACCGTGTCTGGAGGACGTGTGCGACGTGGCGAGGTCTGGTGGGTTCAGTACGACGAACGGAGGCTGGTCGTCCTGCTGTCGGGAGACGAGACGACCGGGATCCAGGTGATGCAGGTCGTCGCTCCGGCGGGCGTCGACATCGGCGGTCTGGGCATCGAAGTCGCGGTCGGCGCCGATGCAGGACTGCCGTTCGAAGGCGTGCTGCGGCTTGCGTTCCCGCGTCCTGGCCTCACTCCGTGCACGTGGCTGACCACGGTGTCCCGGGACGACCTGATCGAGCGGGCGGCCGTCCTGTCCCCCGTGAAGCTCGGTGAGATCGACGGCGCCCTCCGACTCGCCGCGCAAGCGCAGGAGCCGACTCCGGCCACGACCGCGAAGCTCGGCGAGATGAGGGATGCGCTCCGTCGCGGTGCGCTCGGGTAGGCGCGGGACGTGAGGTCCCCACCGGGGGGGACCTCACTGGCTGCCGCCCGCTCCGCGCCCGACTCCCGCGACTCCCGACGAACCGCGGGGCGGCGGCTGTCACGCGGGTACCGCGGCCTTCGACCCGGTGCTTCCCGCCGTCGCCGCGGAGGTGGAGGTACGGGTCTCCCGCAGGAGCAGCAGGCCGCTCACGACCATGAGGGTCGCGGTCAGGCCGTGGATGCCGAGGGCGGTCGCCGTCGAGCCGTGGTGGGCCAGCACGGTGCCCATGTCCCCGTACGCGGCGAGGGATTCCACCAGTACGGCCCAGCCCAGGGCCCGGCGGTGACCGGTCACCAGCAGGACGCCCAGGACCAGGGCCATCACCACGTCTCTGATTCCCTTGACGACCAGGAAGCCGCCGCCGTCACCGGACGGCCAGCTCGGCAGGCCGAAGCCCGGCGCCGTCGTCTCCGGGCGCAGGATGAACTCCGTCCCGAACCAGAGGATGAAGAGGATGAAGGCCGCGGCCAGGATGGTGTTGATCTTCTTCAGCGACATCGTTGCTCTCCCTGCGAGTCTCGTCGAGCTGGATGGATCCGGGATGGTGCGGGCCGGGCGTCCGCGTCATGGCGACGGGGGCGCCCTGGAGCGTGACGGTGCGGCCTGCGGTCAGGCGCGGGCGACGGCGAGGAGGGTGAAGGCGGCGATGATGACGGCGACGCGGGCGTAGTGGTAGCTGTCCCAGCGCTTCATCTGCTGCTTCCAGTCGGCGGGCCGGTTCTCGGGAGTCCAGGTCTTGCCCCGGTTGTTGATCGGGACGAGCAGCAGGACGGACATGATCACGCTGACGACGAGGAGTGCGCCGGCGGCGACGACGAGGCCGGTGCCCTCCTGGCCCCAGCCCGCCACCGCCCAGGCGGCCGTGAGGATCAGCGAGCCGATGTACCAGACCGGCATGACCGCGCCGAGCATCCGGCCGCCGTGCGCGCGGCCGAGCTGGCCGCTGTCCTCGGACAGTGCGTTGAAGATCGGGTTCATGACGAAGGCGACGGAGAACTCCACTCCGACCATCAGGCCGGTGATCACGACGGTGGCGACCTCGAGTGCGGTGAGCATGGTGGCGACCCCTCCCAGTCTCTAGCGTTGCTAGCTGATGAGGCAACGCTAGTACTGCTGCCGCTCTGTTGTCTAGCGGTGCTAGCATCAAGTTATGTCGGTACAGGAACGCAAGCAGCGCGAGCGGGCAGACCGCGAACGGCTCATCGTCGTCACGGCCCGCGAACTCGCCGAGCAGCAGGGCTGGGACGCCGTCACCACCCGCCGCCTCGCCGAGCGCATCGAGTACAGCCAGCCCGTCCTCTACAGCCATTTCAAGGGCAAGCGCGAGATCATCGGTGCCGTCGCCCTCCAGGGCGCCTCGGAGCTGGCCGCTGCCGTCCGCGCCGCGACCGCGAAGGCAGACGGCCCGCGCGCACGCGTCACCGCCCTGGCCCTGGCCTATCTCGACTACGCCGCGGACAATCCCGCCGTCTACGACGCCCTCTTCCAACTCGACGGCGGCCTGCCCTACGCACGGGAGGACACCCCCGAGCCGCTCAAGGACGCCTTCGCCTCCCTCCAGGAGACACTCGCCGAAGTCGCCGGCGAGGACGTCCACCCCGGGATGTTCACCGAGTTGTTCTGGGCGTCCCTCCACGGGCTGGCGACGCTCACCCGGACGCGACGGCTGCTCCCCGGGGACGCCGTACGGAGAGTGGAACTACTGGTGGACCGGCTCGCCGTTCTCTGACCCCCAGCCCGACACCCGGCGAGGTGGGCCCGGCGCCCGGCCCTCAGTGCCGCGGAACGGCGACTCCGGCCGCGCGCAGCCTCGCCTCCACCAGGGTGTTCAGCCGGGCGATGGAAGGCGACTGGCCCTCCCGGTGGTGGTTCACCATGCCGTACCGGGAGGCGGTGTCCGGCTTCTGGGGCGCGGCCGGCGCCGCCAGGAGCGCGGGATCGGCCAGCAGCCGGTCGGCCAGCGCGGAGGCCAGCTCCTCGATCCGCGGATCGTACGGATCCCAGTCCCTGGCATCCCAACCGCGCTTCGTCAGCTCGACCGACGCGGGATCGTCCAGCAGACCTTCGAGACGGGACACGAAGGCGTCGAAGATCTCCGGGAGCAGCGCCGCGGTGAGCACCAGGGCCTCGCGTTGACCGACGACGTAGTCGGGGTCGAAGTCGGCTTCGCCGAGCCGGTCCAGGACCGCGCAGGCCCGGTCGGGCAGCAGGGCCCGGTCGCCGTGGTCGAGCCGGTGCAGCCTGTCGCGGCGGGCGATGAGGTCGTCGATCCGTTCGGTGAGCTGTCGATGGACGTCGTCCAGGGTCGCGGCGAACGTCGCGGGGTCGGCGTCGAGCAGGTCCCCGACCTTCGCCAGGGGCACGCCCGCCGCGGCCAGCGTCCGGACCTGGACCAGCCGGAACAACTCCGCCGAGCGATAACGGCGGTAGCCGGAGCCGTCGCGATCCGGCTCGGCGACCAGGCCGAGGCGGTGGTAGTGCCGAACGGTCTTGATCGTGACGCCGACGAACGCCGCCGCCTGACCGATCGTGAGCCCGTCTGTCATCGGTTCGGTGCACCTCCAGCTCAGCGGCGGTCGCGGCTCCGCGAACCGCCTCGTCCGGGAAGTCCAGCCGGACACGGGGGCGAGGATAACGCGCGCCGGTTCGAGAGGCGGGACTTGACCTTGACCTTGGGTCAAGGCTGGAAGCTCCTCACACGGCCGCGGAAGCGGCCCGGCCGCCATCAGGCCGCCGGGAGCCCGCACACTGTGAACAGGAGATTCATCATGGGAACCAGCAGCAACGGCTTCTCCGACGCGGGGCTTCGCCGACTGCGCGAGGTACTCGCGCGGCACGTCGAGTCCAAGAAGATTCCCGGCCTTGTCGCCCTGGTCGGCCGCGGTGACCAGACGCACGTCGAGGCGATCGGGACGATGCGCCACGACGGCGGGCCCGCGATGCGCCGGGACACCATCTTCCGGATGGCGTCCGCGTCCAAACCCGTCACCATGGCGGCGGCGATGGTCCTGCTCGACGAGTGCCGGCTGCGACTGGACGACCCGGTCGATCCTTGGCTTCCCGAACTCGCCGACCGCCAGGTCCTGAAGCGCCCCGACGGACCGCTGGACGACACCGTGCCGGCGCTCCGGCCGATCACCGTACGGGACCTGCTGACCTCCACCTTCGGCCTCGGCGTGGACTTCGAGTCGATGGCCTCCCCCATCAGGGCCGCGACCTTCGAACGTCTCGACTACAGCGTGGCATCGGGCCCGGCGCCGGAGCCGGACGAGTGGATGCGCCGTCTGGGCGAGCTGCCCCTGCAGTACCAGCCCGGCGTGCGGTGGCAGTACGACCTCAGCAACGAGGTGGTCGGAGTCCTCGTCTCCCGGGTCACGGGACAGTCGTTGGAGGACTTCCTGCGCGAACGCGTCCTCGATCCGCTGGGCATGCGGGACACCGCCTTCCACGTGCCCGCCGAGAAGATCGACCGGCTCCCTCCCCTGTACGGACCCGACCCGCAGACCGGCGAGTTCGCCGTGTGGGACGCGGCGGCAGGAGGAAGGTCCAGCACGCCTCCCGCCTTCCAGGGCGCCGGCGGCGGGCTCGTCTCCACCGCCGACGACTACCACGCCTACTTCCGGATGCTGCTGAACGGCGGCGTGCACGGCAGCCGGCGCATTCTGTCCCGGGCGGCCGTGGAGCTGATGACCACGAACCGCCTCTCCCCTCAGCAGCAGGCCGCCCGCGACACCATGTTCGGCAACGTCGCCCATCTGTCGTCCGGTCAGGGCGCCAACGGCGGCTGGGGCTTCGGGATGTCGGTGCGCACCTATCGCGGCGACTACGCACCCGTCGGCCAGTTCGGCTGGTTCGGCGGCACCGGCACCACGGTCTACGCCGATCCGGTCAACCGACTCACCGGAGTCCTGCTCACCCAGGTCGGACTGTCCACCGCCGACTCGCCCCGTGCCATGAGCGACTTCTGGACCACGCTGTACCAGGCCGTCGACTGAGACCGACTCCGACGGCGGCAGCCGGTACGGGACCGGAGGAGGCTCGCTCCCCCGGTCCCGTAACGGAGGGTCCCGCCTGGGTGTCCGCGATACGACGACGGCCGCGGCGGGAGATTCTCCGGAGTTACGCGGTTAGGCGGTTAGGCGGTTAGGCGGGGGGATCTCAGGAGGTGGGCCAGTCCACCTCCTGCTTCAGCCGGACCTCGGTCACGCTCACGTGCTCAGGTGCTCCGAACGCCCGGACCATGACGCCGTTTCCGATGTCGGTGACCTCCAGGGCCAGATTGCCGGACCCCACCCGGAGGTCGAGCCTCACGACAGGCCTGCCGCCGAAGTTCGGCATGCGATGGATGCGTGCTTCGGGGTACCGCAGCAGCGTCAGCCGGTCCCGCATGCGCGCATACGTGCCCGTCTCCGTCCCGGAGAACGCCTTGCCGATCCGGGGCTGGTGGCGCTGGGCGGCACACTGCTCCGTCGGGTGCAGCGGCAGGGGGTCCACCAGGACGGGCATGGTGGTGTCGGGAGTCGGTGCCGCTGCCACACGGCCGCCGGCACGGAGGACCCGGGGCTCGCAGCTCTGCGCGATCAGATCGGCGAACTCCAGGAAGCGTGCCTCGGCCTCGGAGATCCTCGGCGGGACGGTCACGGCACGGGGTGCGGCGTACACGGCGGGAGTGCGGGCGGAGGCGACGGGCTTGGCGGCCGGCACGGGGGCCTTGGCGGCGGCGGAGGCACCCTGGGCGCCGAAGGCCACAAGAAGGACGCTGCCGACCGCGGCGGTGATCAGGGACTTCGGAAGGAGATTCGATCGCATGCCCACACCCTGCGGTCCGAGGGACACCGGCCGCCTGAGTCGCCGTACTCATTCGGCACAGGTATCGACTGGGATTCGAGCTGAGGCGGCCGAGGGGGCCGCAGACCGCGGGGGGTCGCTGAACCGGTCCAGGTCAGAGGAGCGCACTCCGCGTCGGGCGGTGCACACTGCACGTCGACCGGCCCGTGCGAGACGGGCTGTCAGCCGAGCCTGGTTCACCAGGCGATCAGCCGATGAGGAACGACGTGACGAGTCAGCCCCTGCGAGTGAACAGATTCGGGTTCGCCGAGTACGAGGACATGATCGGCCTCTCCCTCAACGTGGACATCGCCGAACTGAGGGGAGTTCTCCGGACGATCGTGGATCTGGTCCTGGCGGAGGAGACCGATGTCATCGATTCGCTCTCGGATGCCGCCCAAGCGGACTTCGTCGTCCCCTTGGGAATGTCTGCCGGCGTGCTGGCGAGCGGCGACTGCTCGGCAGTGGAGTTTCTCTCGGCGGTCTGCACGGTGCGGTACTGCGCCGAGCCCCACATGAAGGAGTTCTCGGACGAGCTCGTACACCTGCTCTCACAGCTGCCCGGATGACGGCACCAGCCTGAAGCCAGACGGCGAGTCCGTCACCTGAGGCCGCGTCTCCGCCCGGGCACGGGGTCCTGGCGGAGACGGCGACCGGTTCGGTGCGGTGCGACCGGCAGGTCACATGGTCGGCCGAAGGGTTCTGACGGACGACCCGGTCGACGGTCGAGGGCGCTCAGGTCTGAGGGACCTTGTCCTGGGGCGGCCAGCTCCAGGGCTGGGGTGTCGGTTCCGGGCCCTCCATGGTGCTGCGGAACTTCTCCTTCAGGCTCTTCGGCGGCGCTTCCTTCTCTTCTCGTTCGTGGACGAGCCGGGCCGTCGACACACGTATGTGGCAGGCGCGGTGCCGCTGCTGCACCAGCACGATCCACGAACCGTCCTGAGCGAGCAGGGCGTGGCGAGCGGGCTGGTCCCCTCGGCGCGCATGCCTGGCGATCATGCTCGGCACGTGGTGGAGCGCCGCATCCTCGGCAGCCGCGACAGCCTCGGCCTGGTCCGGGCCGATCAGGTGCGTGCCTGTCAGACCCCATCGATGGAGCTTGAGCTCCGAACCGTCGGCACGCACGGTGGTCCGGGTGTCCTCCTCGATGAGGACGTACCAGTCAGCAGTCATGATCGGACCCTACCGACTGGCGCCGGGAGCATCGCGCGAGTACTTCGCGCCCGCCGTCTGCACCGGTGTCGCCGACGGTGGCAGGATCCCGGGCCCGCGATCTGCCGGCGGATTCCGCGGTCTCTGCCGGGCGACTCATGTCAGAGGGAGTGGTCGAGGACTCCGTAGGATCCCCTGCGGAGTCGGAATCGGGGTACGACGAGGAGAACGTCATGGGCGAAGCACTGTACGTACGGTTTCAGGGGACCGAGCGGCATGAGCGGGGGCACTATCCCGGAGTTTTCATCCTCGCCAACGAACTGGCCGCGCAGGGCCGGCTGACCGAGGAGCAGTACCGGTTCTGGAGGTCGAACAACGACTGGTACGACGCCAACTACCCCAACCCCAGTCACGTCGATGCTCGCGTGTACGACCCCGCCGTGAACCCCGGAGCCGTCGCCTGGTTCAAGTCGTCCGCCGTCGAGCTCGTGGGTCGGGTGGACGGGTACCTGGAGCTCCTCGCGGCACACGGAGTGGACTGCCGGCGCCTGGAGACCACGAACCCCGGCCGTGTCATCTACGAGGACGCGTACCAGGTCGTGGTCATGCCGGAGGCAGGACCGTCGACGTGACGTCGGCCCCGGAAACAGGCGGGGGCCGCGGCCGTGCGGGCGTCGCCGGTCCCGCGGTGCCACACTGAAGGCATGACGCAGTCGGACCGGCAGCTCGCCCGGCGGTTGGAGACGGCCACCAGGCACCTGCTCGAGCGCCGCGCCGAGACGGCCTCGATCTGTCCGTCCGACGTGGCACGCGAGGTCTACGACGGCGACGACGACGGCTGGCGGGATCTGATGGAACCGGCCCGCCAGGCGGCCTGGCGCCTGGTGGCGGCCGGTGAGGTCGAGGTGACCCAGGGCGGACGGCCCGTCGCGGAGAACGAGGCACGGGGGCCTCTGCGCATCCGCCGCGCACGCCACTCGAACTAACACCGGTGGCGCTGGTTCACACGTCCCACCGCCCTAGGCCGCCCGCCGCGCCTGGAGCCGGCTCACTATGCGTCGCGTGGAGGGCGGGCTCCCGAGCAGCCCGGCTGGAGCTTGACCGCCGACATGCTGAGGGCCGCGTGCTTCTACGAGGAGGCATCGCGGTCCCGTAGAGCGTTCTTTCCGAGGACTGGCCGGTCAGCGCGCCTCAGGCGAGGTCCGCCTCGATGGCCAGGCGGACCGCGTCCGGGCGGTCTCGGAGGCCCGCCTTGGCGAAGAGGTTGTTGATGTGGGTCTTGACCGTGGCCTCGCTGATGAACAGCTTCTCGGCGATGCCCCGGTTCGACAGGCCGAGGCCGATCAGCGCGAGTACCTCGCGTTCCCTCGGGGTGAGGTCGTCCGGCAGGTCCCGTTTCGTCGGCGTGGGGGCCTTGGCCCGTGCCGTGGCGAGCAGGCGGTCCTGGACCTCGCGGTCCAGGACGGACTGACCGGCCGCGGCGGCTCGGATCGCCCGCGTGATGTCGCGGCGTCCGGCGTTCTTCGTCAGGTATCCGCGGGCTCCCGCGCTCAGCGCGCCCAGGATGGAGTCGTCGTCGGCGAAGGTGGTGAGCACGACCACCGCGACGTCCGGGTGCTGCTCGGCCAGCAGCCGCGTGGCCTCGATCCCGTCCATCACGGGCATCCTCAGGTCCATCAGCACCACGTCCACCGGCCCGGCCGCGACCGCCTGGAGGACCTCGCGGCCGTTCGACGCCGCTGCCACGACGTCGATGTCCTCGGCCAGGGCGAGTACCGCCGCGAGCGGCTCGCGGACGGCCGCCTGGTCGTCGGCCACGACCACCCTCAACCGCTGCCGATCCGTGTCGTCACTCATGCCGGGATCACTGCCTCCACTTGCCAGCCGTTGCGGTGCGGTCCCTCGGTGATCGGGCCCGCTGTGAGCATTCCGTTCAGGAGCGCGACCCGTTCGCGCATTCCGATCAGGCCCATTCCGCTGCCCACGCCGGCGCTCGCCTCGCGCGTCGCCGGCCCGTTGCGTACACGCATCACGACGGCCTCCGCGGTGTACGTCAGCTCGGCCCGGACCTCGCCGCCGGGAGCGTGCCGGGCCGCGTTGGTGAGGGCCTCCTGCGCGATCCGCAGGAGGTCCTGGGTCACCCGGGCCGGCACGTCGCGCACCGTACCGTTCACGGTGAGGGCGTCGTGGTGGCCCGAGGACTCCAGCATCGCGGTCAAGGTCTCCCGCAGGGGCAGGGCGTCCTCGCGCAGCGCGTGCACGGTCCACTGCGCCTGCCGCAGGCTGTCCTTGACCAGTCCGTGCGCCTTGTCGTGCGCCTCACGGACCTTGTCCAGGTCACCGGTGTCGATCAGCGCGTCCGCCAGTTCCAGCTGCATGTTGATCCCCGCGAGCGAGTGCGCCAGCACGTCGTGCACGTCGCGGGCGATCCGGCTGCGTTCGCTGAGCACGGCCGTGCGGGCCTCGGCCCGGGCCACGCGCTCGGCCGCCTCCGCGGCCTCGATGGCCGCCCGTACCGCCTGACGCTGTGTGCGGTTGAGGATGCCCATCACGACCGGCAGACCCGTGAGGAGCCCGAACACCCACGGCAGGGCTTCGTACCCCGGCCCGAGGCGGAAGAACAGGACCGCGCCGCACAGCAGACTGCACAGTCCGGCGAGCGCGAGGGCCGGCCTGGTCCCCAGCCGGTAGCCGATGTGACCAGAGAGGAAGAACGCGAAGAGGTAGCCCGTACCGCTGCTGCTGACCCCGATCAGAGCGGCTGCCGCGACGACGCCGACGGTGAGCCAGACCAGGACCAGACGCGGGGAGACCCTGTGCTCCGGCAGTCGCCTGGCCAGCAGAGCGGCGGCGTTCACCACGAAGAGCACGGCCACGGCCAGGCCCTGGCCGGTGAATCCCATGGGGCGGATCGTCACCGCCCCCACGACGACCACCGCGAGGCTCGCGACCCACTGCACCCGGGGGTCCTGTCCGGGAACGCGACGCGCACCCGCCGCCGGGCCGAGGTCCGACCTGGGAGGCGGGGCGTTGTGGTCTGCGGGCACGAGCCGAACATACTGCACGTTCAGGCCGCTCGATCGAGAACGGCGACGGGGCGGACCGCCTTGTGCGTCCTGCTGCGCACATAGATGGTGGCCACCCGGGTCACCACCTCGGTGAGCGCCATCAGGACGAAGGCCGCCACCCATGCCTGCTGCCCGGTGATGTGGTGCGTGAGGCTGAAGCGGGCGACGTCGTCGGCCCCGCCGGCGTGCTCGACCCACACCTGGAAGCCCATCCTGGCCCCCATGCCGACGACCCACAGGATCGCCGACACGGCACCGGCCTTGATCAGGAGCTGTCCGTCGAGGGCCCGGATGCGGGTGTACACACCGCCGGCGATGCCGAGGACGGCACCGATCGCCATCAGTGCGGCGATGAGGACGAGGTCGTTGCCTCCGGTGGGGACGGTGTCCAGGTAGGAGTACGCCACGAAGGCGACGATGGCCAGCGGGAGCAGGAACGTCTTGCGGTCCAGACGGCCCTCCCGCAGCTGCCGGAAGACGACCAGGATGAGTGCTGCGTCGGTGATCCACTCGGTTGCTGTCATGCCCTCCAGACTGCTGCGCCGCAGCTCGCAGCACCTGCACCCAGGGGTGGAACCCTGGGTGGAACCAGGGTGGAGAGACACCGACGGGATCACGGAATCACGGAATCACGGAATCACCGAGCATCACGGAGCGTGACGACCGCCGCACGTACGGCGGTCGTCAGGCGTCATCGGACGGATCGCCCCGGGGCGGCGACCCGCTCGCTACGCCCGGGTCGCGACAGGGCGGCCCCGCACCTGACACATACGCGTCGACGGTGTTGCTCGTCTCCGGCAAGAGTACGGCGACGACACCGACCGCTCTCTGCGCGTTCCCTGTGGGGGTTTGGCCAGGCGCCCCGGAATCGGTCGGAGGGAATCCCGGTGTCGCTGCCGGCGGTCCGCGCCCTACCCTGCGGCCCATGCACAAGCCTCGACGGGACGATCGACGCCTGGCCCACCGCGCGCCCGCGGCGCCGGCTCAGGGCCTGACGTTCCGTATCCCTGCCGCGGGTGCGGACGTGGTCCTGGTGGGGTACTTCTCGGCGAAACAGAAGGACTTCGGGACGGTGATGGCCTCGGCGGCCACGGCGTTGGCGGCACACGGCGCCCAGGTCGTGGCGCGGATCGTGCAACGCCGCGGCGTCTCGGCCGGCGGGGCCGGGAAGATGGGGCCGCCCTACTCCTCCAGAACCCTGCTGTCCTACGGGAAGGTTCGCGAGGTCGCGCGGCGGTGCGAGGAGACCGACGCCGCCGCGGTGGTCTTCACCACCCCGCTGACAGGACGCCGGCGACGAACCCTGACAGGCATGCTGGGCCGCCCCGCTACGAGCATCACCGACGTGCTCCCGGCACGCTGACAACCTTCCGTGACGCGCCGCACGGCCCGGCATCGGGGCAGGAATGTCCGGGCGCAGCGCAGGCGGGAACCGAACAGGCCCTCGCGCATGTCGATCACGGAGACGGTCGTACTCCTGTTCACGTGGTGGACGCGTCGCACGTCCCGGTCTGGCGTCACGTTCGGTTCGGCGGCGGCCGAGAGGCCGTGCGCGGCTGAGCACGAGGAAGGGCAGCACCATGATCTTCTTCTTGCCGGTGGTCTTTCTGGCCGCCCTTGCATCCGTCGTCTTCCTCCTGGCCCAGTCCGTCAGGATCGCCTTCACGAAGAGCAGGCGGTGGCCCGGATGGTGGCGCGCGCTCGCCGGCTGCGCGCTGGCAAGCGGTGCCGTGGCCGTGGCGTCGTACGCGATGGGGGCTCTGGTCCTGATGTCGACCGTGTCCGTGGCGCAGGACGGCGGCGCGGACTCGGCTCCGTTCCCTTCCAACCACCCGTGCCGGGCCAAACTGCGGGGGGCGGTGGACTACGAGGTCGACTTCCGCAGCCTGCGCACGGTGTGCGTCATGGGCGACGGCGAGCGGAGGGACGTGGAGGACGTGCCGCAGAGGGTTCGGGTCACGGCCGCGGCGTCGGCGGCCGGTACCGCGTTGCTCGGGGGAATCGCGCTGGCCTCTCGCGAGCGTCTCTCCGCGCGGGCCGGACGCGTGCCGGGCACGCCGGGAACCCCGGCTCCCCGGAGTTCGCCCAGCGGACGTCGGCGCTCCTGACGGGGCCTCGATCGCCGGGAGGCCGCACACCGGGCCTCCGTACGGGCGCGTGAGCGGGCCGCTCGACGCCACGGGCCTGTGTGCACGGGGGAAGAGGCGGGGGGGACGTCCTGGCGGCGCGTCAGTCGTCGCTCGTACGATCCCGCCATGACGAATACGGGGTGGCGTGTCGCTCTCGGCGTGGTGGCTTCCAGCGCGTTCTTCTGGGCGGTTGCCGGGGCCGTCGACCTCGGGCTGGAACGGACCCGCAAGGGCTACACCCTCCCGGACGGCGGAGAGTGGTACTCCGTCGGCCTGTTCGGCGGGTTCATGGTCGGCTACTTCTGCGTGGCCTCGCTCACCGACACCACCGCCGAGCGGCACGCTGCGCTGATTCCGGCCGCAGGTGCCTGGTTCGGGGCCGTCTCGTGCCTGCTGCTGAGCCAGGAGACGCGGCACTGGGTCGCTGCCGCCGTCATGGCGCTGATCGGAGCCGCCTTGCCGTTCGTCGTGCGTCTGCGGGACCGCTCGCGGCGTGCCGGAACCCCTTCCGGTCCCGCGCGTTAGCCGTCGCCGGGGGCGCGCGGCCGCGGTGTCATCGGCCGACGATTCGCCTCCCGGCCTCCCCTCATGATCGCCGTGCGGGGTCGCGCCTGCTCCGCCGGCCACCGTCCCCCTCCCCCGCACTGCCGGCTGCCTGACCCCCGGTGCCAAGCTCGTCCCTCCGCCCGGCGCACCGACGGAGGGACGATGGCCGGCCCGACCCCACCTCGTACGAGATGGGGCATTCCTCCACGAGGCGGGGCATGCGTCCGCGATGATGGTCCAGCCATGCCGATCTCCCGCATATCCGATGAACACCCCTGGGCGTGCCGGCACTCCGCGGGCACTCCCACCGATCGTTCCTCCGCCCTCGCCCCGACCGGGGCTCCCCTCGCCGCAGGACCGCACCAATGGTTCCTGACCTTGACCGCGTCGCGCCTCGCCGCTGCCCTGGCCCCGGCCGCCCTCCCGCGCAGTGCCGCTCCCCTCCCCGTCGACGTCCCTTCCCCGCCCCTCGTCCCCGGCGTCTCGACCGAGGCGAGCCTCGGACGCGGATGCCGCTCCCTCGCGACCACGTACAAGATCTACGCAGTAAGAAGGGCAGAGAAGTGCTGAAGTCGGGACTCAAGCGGCTCCTGGGGCGCACCGGATTCGACATCGTGCGCAGCACCAACAACCGGGGCGGAGTCGATGACTTCCTGCCCTTCGAGGCCACGATGCGGGCCGCCCGTTCGGCGGGGCTGTCCGTCGGGGACTACCTGGACGAGGTCATGAACGGGACTCCGGGGGCCACCCAGTCCACGATCGACGAACTGCGCGCTCTCGGGGTCTTCGCCTCCGGACCGAGGACCGTGCTGGAGATCGGACCCGGCTCCGGCCGGTACCTGGAGAAGACGCTCAAGGAGTGCGCGCCGGACCGTTACGAGATCTACGAGACCGCGAAGCCCTGGGCCGACTACCTCGTGGAGACCTTCGACGTGGTCGCCCAGCCGACCGGGGCGGGCGACCTCGCCTCGACGCCCGACGACAGCGTCGACCTCGTCCAGGCGCACAAGGTCTTCAACACGGTCACGTTCCTCGTCGCCGCCCGCTACTTCTTCGAGATGGCGCGCGTCACGCGCCCGGGCGGCCGGATCGTCTTCGACGCCATGACGGAGACCTGCCTCGACCCGGCGACGGTACGGGACTGGGCCGCCAAGGGCGGCCCGGGACACGACTCCTACCCCGCCGCCCTGCCGCGCCAGGCGTGCGTGGACCTCTTCCGTCACCTCGGCTGCGGTCTGGAGGCGAGCTTCACAGCACCGCTGGGCTTCGCCTCGACCGAGGTCCTCGTCTTCAGCAAGGCGTCCTGACCCAACGCGCCGCCATCTGCCATCCGTCATTCACCGTCCGCCTCCGCCGTCCGCCGCGTTCCACGCCCGGGATCTGGCGGGCGGCGGACGTGTACGGGGTCTTGCGCCACGACCGCGCGGGACGGTAGACACGGAGTGACTGAACGGTGGTTCAGTAGCCGGTCACCGCAGCCTCAGCCGTTCGAGTGGGATCGGGGAGCCGGAACAGACCTGCGGAGCCGCCCGATTCGGGGTCCCGGCGGCGAGACAGAGCATGCATATCCGGCCACGACGATCCATACGTTACCGATGGGTTCGAATCACGCGAAGGCACGCTACGCTCCACTCCATGCCAACCATGAACATGCCAAACAGAGACGTCCGCGGCGGCGCGGGGCCACGGTTCGCATCGGGCGCGTCCGGGGCCGCCGGTTCACGGAGGGCGCTGCGGTTCTCCTTCCTGCTGCTGCTCGTACTGGGCCTCCTCGCCGCCCCGACGCTCGCCAGTGCCACGCCCCCACCCGCACCCGCCCGGGCGCTCGCGCCCGCGCCGCAGTCGAGCGGCACGGCGGCGGCCCAGGCAGAGGCGCGGTGGGGAGACCGTCGACTCGACGAGGCGACCTTCCTCTCCACGCACAACGCCTTCACCAACTACGAGGACTCGCGCTGGAGTTCGGTCTCCCAGTCCGAGTCGCTCCGTCACCAGCTCGACAACGGGGTGCGCGGGCTGAGCCTGGACACGCACTGGTACGAGCGCAGCACGTGGCTGTGCGTCATCAGCTTCGGGAGCGACTGCTACCCGAGCGACGTGTATCTCTGCCACGGCGAGTGCAAGACCTTCGCCGGGGTCACCTACGCGCTCCCGCGCCAGTCCTTCCACAGCGCCCTGCAGACCGTCGTCGACTTCCTCAACACCCACCCCCAGGAGGTCGTGAGCGTCTTCCTGGAGGACTACGTGTCCGCGCAGCAGCTGGGCAACTCCATGAGCCGCGTACGCGGCCTCGACCAGTTGCTGTTCCGGCCCGACGCCTGGAACGTCCGCGGGCAGGGGTGGCCGAGGATGACCGAGCTCATCGGCTCCGGCAAGCGTCTGCTCCTCTTCAGCGACGAGGGCGACCGTGAGCACCTCGGCGTGATGTACGACAAGAACTGGACCGTCAGCAACTACTGGAGCCTGGGCGACCTCGGCAACGACGTCTCCTGCGTCACCCGCTGGTCCGACGTGCCCCTGGACCGCCAGGAACCCGGATTCCGCCGGCTCTTCACGATGAGCCATCACCGCAACGTGCCCACGGTCATCAACTCGGCGCTCGACAACGGGTCCAAACTCCGCGACCGCATCAACCAGCAGTGCCGCCCGGCCGCGGGCAACCGGGACCCCAACTTCGTCTCGGTCGACTTCCACCGCATCTCGGACACGAGCGGTCACACACCCGCCGGCATCGTCGCGGAGCTCAACGCCCGGAACTGACGCGGTCTCTCGCCGGCCGCCGTCACGCCGGGCGGCGACCGGCCCGGCCGTACACGCGGGTAGCCTGCTTCGATGATCGTCTCCCTGCTGTGGCACATCGGACACCGGAACGAAGCCGGACCTGATCGGACCACCCTGCACACCGACGGCGAGGACGTCTTCCTCGACGAGGAGGAGGGCGACGACGCCAAGCTGCTCGGCGTCTACTCCTCGCGCGCCAAGGCCGAGGAGCGGATGCGCCGGGCGCGCCTCCTCCCTGGGTTCGCCGACGAGCCCGAGTGCTTCGTCGTCGACGACCACGTGCTCGACGAGGACGAATGGCCGGACGGCTTCGAGACCGTCCTGCCGGCCGGCGTCACCCCGCCGCCGAACCGGCCTCGTTGAGGGTCGGGCGGCGGCGCCGGGCGGGCGTCCCGAAGGGTCGCCGACCCGGATTCTCGGAACGCCCGGAGAAAGAGGCGTTTGAGCGCGAGGAGCCGGGTCAGACGGTGGAGTATCGGAAGTGCGCACCGTGGGGGTGGGCCTTCCGGAGCGGGCCCGCCCCGTGACGCCCATTCCCCCTCGGCGTCATCGGGGCCCGCCCGCAGGCACGACGGGCTGCCGCCGGATCCGTACGGCACCCGGACACCCCGCAGGGACACGCGGAGACGTTCGGCGCACCCCCGGCCCCGGCGTTCAGAGCGCCGCCCCCGGGCAACGGACCCGACGGCAGTAGCCCGTCGCCGGACCGTCACGTCCACCACGCCCGCCACTCCGGGCCGCTTCGCACTGCGCGCTCGCCTCTCCCCCGGCTCGCGCTTCCCGAAAGGGCTCCGGCGCCGCGCGCCGCACGGGAGGATGGCTCCGACCAGGGGCGGCCGGGGGGCCGTACCGCGGCAGGGGGAGCAGCATGGACAGCGGACTGATCGCGCTCGGTGCGGCCGTGGTCGGTGTGGCGGGGACGCTACTCGCGACCATCGTGTCGCAGCGGATGCTGGCACGGGTGCAGGCGGCACAGTTCGACCGGGAACAGCGCAACGCGCACACGCAGTGGCAGCGGGACCAGGAACTGACGGACCTGTCCCGGCGGCGCGACTGCTACACGGCTGCCAACGCCGCGTACCGCCGCTATCGGATCGCTCTCATGAACTTCCTGTGGGCGGTCCACCGGTCGCAGGCCACCGCAGCGGACCGGGCCGCGGTCGAGGAGGCCGGGAGCGGGCATCACACCGCTTTCGCGGAGGCGCAGATGATCGCCTCCGCCGGTGTGCTCGCGGAACTGGACCTGATGACGAAAGTCATCGCGCGCGCCCACGCCCACACGATGCGGCTCGCGGACGGGATACCGGAGCCGGACGGCTCGTTCGAGCAGATCCACGAAGAGCTGGTCGTGATCACACGGCGTTGGGTGGGGATGCGGGACGCGATGCGGTCCGACCTCGGCCTGTCCCCCTCACTCGACGGTACCGGTCCGGATCCGTCCGACTGCCTGCCCCCGGCCACGGCTTCGGCGCCGATGGCCGGGCCCGGAGCCGTCCCGCGCGGGGTGGTGGATCCGGACCCGGTGAGGTGAGGCGGTCCGGGGTCGAGCGGTGGGCGTGCCGCGGTCAGGCGGTGGTCGCCACGCTCATCCGAGCGTCGGTCCCGGGCCCGTCCCGAGCCTTGGTCGCGGGCCCTCCGGGTCAGGCCTCCGAGTGGTCCGGCAGGGGCAGGCATTCGGCGAGCAGGCCGGTGACGTCGCGCCAGGCGCGCTCGGCGTGCCGTGGGTGGTAGGCGACGCCGGGGACCGCGGGGTGGTCGACGGTCGGGTGGTGGAAGGCGTGCAGGGCGCCGCCGTAGACCGCGAGGCGCCAGTCGACGCCTGCGGCCTGCATCTCGGCGCTGAAGGCGTTCCACTGGGCGGGCGACATGATCGGGTCCTCCGAGCCGACCCCGGCCCACACCGGGCAGCGGATGCGGGCCGCCTCGCCCGGGCGGCCGGTGGTCAGGGCGTTGACCGTGCCGATCGCGCGCAGGTCGGCGCCGTCGCGGCCCAGTTCCAGCCCGATGGCGCCTCCGGTGCCGTAGCCGATGGCGGCGATCCGGTCGGGGTCGGTGCGCGGTTCGGTACGCAGCACGTCGAGTGCCGCGTGGCCGATGCCGCGCATCCGGTCGGGGTCGGCGAGCAGGGGCATGCACCGGGCGAGCATCTCCTCGGGGTCGCTCAGGTAGCGCCCGCCGTGGATGTCGAAGGCGAGGGCCACGTAACCCAGTTCGGCGAGGGCGTCGGCCCGGCGGCGTTCGACGTCGCTGAGTCCGGTGCCCTCCGGTCCGACCAGCACCGCGGGCCGGCGGTCGGTACCGGCCGGGAGTGCGAGGTACCCGACCATGGTCAGACCGTCGGCCGGGTACTCGACCGTTCGCGTCGTAATCGTCGTCATGGGGTGCGACTGTAGTAACAGCCAAGCCCGGTGCGGTGGTTGTTCCGCCACTGGCGGAACGGGACGGGTGGTGCGGCCGAGAGGGTCGACTACGCTGAGCTACCCGCTCGCGCGGTCACGAAGTACCGTATGTGCAAGCTTTCGGCAAGCCAGACGGAATCGGGGGGCACGATGGGAAATGGGGTCCGGGCGCTTCAGCGCGAACAGACGCGGCACACCCTCTTGAGCGAGAGCCGGCGGCTCTTCTCGACGCACGGGTACGCCGCGGTGAACCTGTCGGAGGTCGTCCAGGCGGCCGGTGTGACCAAGGGGGCGCTCTACCACCACTTCGAGAGCAAGACCGCGCTCTTCCGTGCCGTGCTGGAGGAGGTCCAGGAGGAGGTGGCCGCGTACGTCGCGGCGACGGCGGACGCCCAGGAGGACTCCTGGAGCCAACTCGCCTCGGGCTGCCAGGCGTTCCTGGAGGCCACCACGAACCCCTCCGTCCAGCGCGTCATGCTGGTGGACGGGCCGGCGGTGCTCGGCTGGCCGAGCTGGCGGGCGATGACGGCGGCCACCTCGGGCCGGCACCTGGCCGACGCCCTCGAGATGCTGATCGCCGAGGGCGTCATCCCGGCACAGCCCGCGGCGCCGCTGACGCATCTGCTCTCCGGCGCGATGAACGAGGCCGCCTTGTGGCTGGCCTCGTCGGAGGACTCCGCGGACCTGGAGGCCACCCGGCACGCGCTGACGCGGCTTCTGGAGGCGCTGCGGACGAAGTGACGTCCGCCCGGCCCCGCGGTCAGGCCGCCTGGAGGTCGATCCTGACCCCGTTGGGGTCGAGGAGGGAACCGCGCCTCAGGTCGCCGGCCGGTACGGCTCCGTCGGCGGCGAGCCGTTCCCACACCTCGGGGCGGTCCTCCACGTCCAGGGTGATCCGGACCGCACGCATCGGCGTGCGGAACGCCTCGGGCAGCGCGGGGTGGGTGTGGTCGAGGAGGGCGAGCGTCGGGTGGCGCTCGCCCGACCGGACCAGCTCGGTGTACCACGGGGTCGCGTAGGCGACGGTGAGCCCGAAGAGTCTTCCGTAGAAGCTGCGGGTCTGGTCCATACGCGAGGTGCAGATCACCGGACAGAGGCTGGTTATCATCGAGACGGCTCCGCTCACATACCAACGGTAGGTCAAATGACGCTAAGGGCGTACCTCTGGTATGTCAACGCGCCCTCGGGAAGGGCAACGAGCGGGCCGCGCCCAGGACACGCCCCGGCGTGACGCCGGGACGCGAGGGTCGTTGAGGAACCGAACGCACGTCTCTCGCGATCGGAACGGTGCCCCCATGACCTCCTCGACCCTGACCAGCTTCTATCCGGTGATCTGCACCGAAGTACTCGACGAGTCGGTGGACTTCTACCGCACGCACTTCGGCTTCGAGACGACCTACGCGAGTGACTGGTACGTCAGCCTGCGCCGGCCCGAACCGCCGTTCCACGAACTGGGTCTGGTCTCGGCCGACCATCCCACCGTTCCCGAGGGCCACCGACGTCCGGCCGGCGGCCTCATCCTCAACTTCGAGGTGACGGACGTGGACGCCGAGTACGAGCGCCTGGTGCGGCGGGCGGGGCTCCGGGTGGCCCTGGAACTGCGGAGCGAGGCCTTCGGACAGCGCCACTTCATCGTGGCCGCCCCGGACGGCGTCCTCGTGGACGTCATCACGCCCATCCCTCCCACGGCCGAGTACGCCGACGCCTACACGGACGGCGCCGGCACGGCGGCATGACGGGTTCGGCCCGCGTCCACCGGGGGACGCGGGCCGAACCGGGGCCCCCTCGCGGGGGCGTGACGTGCCGCTACTTCTCCGCGCCGACGACCGGCGCCGCCTCGACCGCGCCCTCGGCGCCCTCGGCGTCCTCCGTCTGCCCGCCCGTGGCGGGCAGCTTCACGACGATGGCGACCAGTACGGCGGAGGCCACCGCCACGGCGGCGCCGATGCCGCCGATGACGTTCAGGCCGTCGGTGAACGCCTCGCGCGCGGAGGCCAGCAGCCCCGAGGCCGCCTCAGCGGACAGGCCCTGGGCCGCGTCGACGGCCCCGGCCAGGGTGTCACCGGCGTAGTCCGGCGCCCCCTCCGGCACCTTGACGCCCGCGTGGTACAGGGCGGCGCCGAGGCTGCCGAGGATCGCGACGCCCAGCGCCATGCCGAGCTCGGTGCTGGTCTCCGAGAGCGCGGCCGCCCCGCCGGCCCGCTCCGGCGGAGCAGCTCCGACCACGATGTCCGTGCCCAGCGCGATCAGCGGTCCCCCACCGGCGTACACGAAGGCGAAACCGGTCACGACCTGGGCGATGCCCGAGGTGCTGTCGGCCATGCTCAGCATCAGGTGACCGCCCGCCGAGACGAGCAGGCCGGCCGCCACCACGTACGCGGGACGGAAGCGGCTCGCCGCCATCGGGGAGACCACCGCGGTGACGATCAGCGCGAACGCCGCCGGCAGCAGGTACAGACCCGCCTTCATGGGGCTCAGCCCGCCCACGAGCTGCAGGAACTGGGTCACCATCAGGTACGTGCCGCCCGCCACCAGCATGCTGAGCAGCAGCGTCACCAGCGCGGTGCGGAAGGTGGCGGTCCGGAAGAGCGCCAGGTCCATCAGCGGGTTCTCCAGGGTCCGCTGACGGCGGACGAAGAGCACACCGACGACCAGACCCACGACGAGCGCGGCGACGGGCACCGCACCGAACCCCTCGTTGGCGATCTCCTTGAGGCCGTAGATCACCGGCAGGATCGCGGCGAGCGACAGGGCCACGCTCGTCAGGTCGAGGCTCCCGGCCTCCTCGTCACGGTACTCCGGCAGCAGCATCGGACCGGCCACCAGGAGCAGCGCCATGATCGGCACGCCGAGCAGGAAGACCGAACCCCACCAGAAGTACTCCAGCATGGCGCCGCCCACCACCGGGCCGAGCGCGATGCCCACGGAGAACATCGTGACCCAGACCGCGATGGCCACACCGCGCTGCCGTGCGTCCTGGAACATGTTGATGATCAGGGCCAGGGTGGAGGGCATCAGGGTGGCTCCGGCGAGGCCCATCGCGGCGCGGGCCACGATCAGGGACACCGGGCCGTCGGCGTAGACCGCCGCCAGCGAGGCGAGGCCGAACGCGGCCGCGCCGATCAGCAGCAGCTTGCGGCGGCCGATGCGGTCTCCCAGGGTTCCCATGGTCACCAGGAAGCCGGCGATCAGGAAGCCGTAGATGTCGATGATCCACAGCATCTGGGAGGCGGAGGGGTCCAGGGCCGCGCTGATGTGGGGCACGGCGAGGTGCAGCACGCTCACGTCGATGGAGAGCAGCAGGGTCGGCAGTGCCAGGACTGCCAGGCCGAGCCACTCACGTGGCGTTGCCTGAGCGGGGGTGTCGACGTCGGTGGTCAACGGTGTTCCTTTCGGGGACGTACTCATCGCTGCCCGGCGCGGACACCGGGCAGAGGCATAGGGGGCGCCGCCTCGGGCGGCGCGCTGGAGGAGGGCAGCAGGAGCGCCGTGACGGCGGCCGCGTGGGCAGGGGTGTAGAGGTAGAAGTGGCCTCCGGAGAAGGTGCGGTACTCGAAGCCGCCGGAGGTCTCCAGCGACCACAGGTGCATCCGGTCGCCGATCACCACCGGGTCGTCGACGGCGCCGAGCGCGAGGATCGGGACGGCGACCCCGGACCGGGGACGCCGGTAGGTCTCCATGGCCTCCAGGTCGGCGCGGATCGCCCGGAGCGACGGACCGACCAGGTCGGCGCGGTCCCTCACCCCCGGGGTCATCCCCCCGATGTCCGTCAGGTGCTCCAGCAACTCCGCGTCGGTCCTGAGGTGGGCGAAGGGCGGCTCGCTCGGGAAGCACGGCGGCTGCCGCGCCGAGACCGCGAGACGCGCCGGGGGCAGGCCCTTGGCCTCCATCGCCCGGGTGAGCTCGAAGCCGAGCACGCTGCCGAAGCTGTGTCCGACGACCGCGTACGGCAGGGGTTCCAGCTCGGCCAGTTCCCGGGCCAGGGCCTCGACCATCGGCTCCACCCGGTGCACGGGCGGCTCGCCGATCCGGGCGCCCCGGCCGGGCAGCTGGGCCACCACGCACTCGACGTCCTCCGGCAGCACCTGCCACCACGAGCGGAAGGCGGACGGCCACCCGCCGGCGTGCGGGAGCGCCACCACCCGGAACCGCGGGCGGGCCCGGGGCGCGTGCCCCGGGCCGCTCGCGGCGGTACGGCGGGCCCCGCTGCCCACCTTCATCCACCAGCCGCTCATCCCGGCCCCGCGTCCCCGGACACGGGGTGTCCGGCCGTCACGGGCTGCCGGGCCGGCGCGCGGCCGGCCAGGAGCGGGTGGTGCTTCTCCAGGTGCAGGATCACCCGCTCCTGGTGGCGCTGGAGCCGCTGCCCCGGAAGGTGCTCCAGGGAGTGCAGGAACGGGTCCTCGGGCGCCGGCAGCCCGGCGATCCCGGTGGCCGTGCCGAGCACCAGCATCGGCTGGTACCACGCCGAGTAGCCGCCCTCGTGGGCGAACACGACCCGGCCGCCGGTCAGTTCGTCGGCGAGCCGGACCATGGCCGAGGCCATGGCGTGGAAGGTGCGGCTGGTGCACATCATCCGGCCCATCGGGTCGTGGCCCCCCGCGTCCACGCCCGCCGCCACCAGGATCAGGTCCGGGGCGAAGGCGCGGGCCGCGGGCTCCACGATCCGCTCCATGACGGCGAGGTAGGCGCCGTGGCCGGACCCGGCGGGCAGCGGCACGTTGAGCGTGCCGCCCGTGCCCTCCCCGGCGCCGGTCTCCATGACGAGACCGGACGCGGCGGGGAACAGGCCGTCCTGGTGGACGGAGACGTACAGGACGTCGGGGTCCTCGTAGAAGGTGCGCTGGATGCCGTTGCCGTGGTGCACGTCCCAGTCGAGGATGAGCACCCGGCGCGCCCCGTGCCGCTGGGCCGCGCGGGCCGCGACCGCCAGGTTGTTGTAGAGGCACAGCGCCATCGCCCGGTCGGGCTCGGCGTGGTGCCCGGGCGGCCGGACCAGGCAGTAGGCGCGGTCGAACCTGCCGTCCAGGACGCCCGTCGCGGCCTGGACGCAGGCGCCGGCGGCCAGCCTGGCCGCCCGAGCGCTGTGGTAGTTGACGTGGGCGTACACGCCGGCGTCGCCGGCCCCCGCCGCCGAGGCGGCCTCGATCCGCTCGATGTGGCCGGCACCGTGCACGAGGAGGAGTTCCTCGTCGGTGGCGGGCGCCGGGGTGTGGACGGCGTAGTGGTCCATCACCCCGGTCGCCTTGACCAGGCCCTCGGCACGCCGCAGGTCCGGGTCGACCGCGAACTGCCGCAGCGGTTCGACGCCCGGCCCGACCGGTACGTACCCCGAGCCGGCGCCGGGGTCGTGCCAGAAGCAGATCTCGTGGCTGAACCACGCGAGTCGGGAGCCGCTCACCAGCCGGACACTCCCAGCGAGGCGCGGCTGACGCCGGACGCCTTCTCTATGTACTGGAGGTAGTACTCGCGCTCCTCGTCGGGGGTGCGCTTGGTGCGCAGCGTCGTCTCCAGCAGACGGAGGATCTCCTCGGCCTCGGCGGGGGTCAGTCCCCTCTCGCCGATCTCCTTCTCCAGCGCGCGGATGCGCGCCGCGGGCTCCGCCACTCCGGACGCGAACGCCGCCGGGTCGCTGTCGTGGTTGCGGGTGGAGGCGATGGTCTTCAGAACCGCTCCGAAGAACGCCGTGGTGTCGGTCATGGTCGAATCCCCCTTGCTCGCGGTACATCGGTCGGTACGTCAACCGGCGCGTCGGCCGTGGTGCGGCCGGCGGCCGGGTGTCGGAGGCCGGAACACCCCGCGGTGCTCCGGGCGGTGCGCGGGTCCGTGCGTCGGTCGGTCGTCACGGGTGCGCGGTGCTCCCGCGGTCGGGGAGCGGTGTCGCGCGGCACCGGTGGGCCGGCGTGGTCAGCGGATGAGGCCGCAGGCGCGGCCGGCCTTCTCGAGGGTGAGGACCGCCGCGTCCAGGTCGGCCTCGGTGTGGCTGAGGTTGACGATCGTCCGCAGCCGGGGAAGGGTCCGCGGCACCGCCGGGTACACGATCGGCTGGACGAAGAGCCCGTCCTGCTGGCACAGCCGCGCCATCTCCACGGCCTGGTCGGCACTGGAGCAGATCAGGGGGACGACGGGCGTCTCGCTGGCGAGCGTGTCGAACCCCAGGGCGTGCAGCTGGTCCCGGTAGCGGGTGGTCCTGGCCCGCAGTTCACGCGGGAGGGACGGCGCGGCGGCCATCACGTCGACGGCGGCCTTGGCCGCGGCCACCTGGGCGGGCGTGGCCGCCGCGGAGAACATCCAGCCCCGCGCGTTGTTCTTCAGCGCGAAGATCAGGTCGCGGGAGCCGGCGACGTAGCCGCCGGCGCTCGGGACGGTCTTGGAGAGCGTGCCCATCTTGACGTGGACGCGGTCGGGGTCGATGCCGAAGTGCTCGGTGATGCCGCGCCCGGTGTCGCCCAGCACGCCGAGGCTGTGCGCCTCGTCGACCATGAGCGGGGCGTCGTAGCGTTCGCACAGTTCCAGGATGCCGGGCAGGTCGGCCACGTCCCCGTCCATGCTGAAGACGGCGTCGGTGACGACGAGTCGACCGCCGTCGCCCGCCTTGCGCAGGGCGCGTTCGAGGTCGGCGAGGTCGTTGTGGGCGTAGGTGACGACCTTGGCGTTGGACAGCCGGTAGCCGTCCAGGATGCTGGCGTGGTTGTAGACGTCGCCGATCACGGTGTCGCCCGGGCCGACGAGGGCGCCGACGGTGGCCACGTTCGCCATGTAGCCGCTGGAGAACACGATGGCGTCCTCCGCGCCGAGAAAGCGGGCGAGGGCCAGTTCCAGCTCGCGGTGCAGGTGCAGGGTGCCGGCCAGCAGGCGTACGCCGTGGGCGCCGGTCCCGTGCTGCTCGACGGCGCGCAGCGCCTGCTCGTCGATGTACGGGTGCCCGATCAGCCCGAGGTAGCTGTACGAGGCGAAGTTCAGGAACCAGCGGCCGTCGAACTTGATGCGCGAGCCCGACGCCTCCTCGATCACCGGCTCGTAGAAGTACTCGCCCCTCGCCACGATTCCGCGGTCCTCGGCCGACAGCGCGTCGATGCGGCGGTCGAGGAAGGTGCCCTGGGGGGCGTCGTCGAGCCGGCCCGGCAGGGTGCGGCGCGGGACGCGGGGACCGGCGGCGGGCGCCGTGCCGGGGGCGGGCGGGGCGGCCGGGGCGAAGGCGGCGGCGGGTGCCGGGCGCGGGGTCGGCGGCCGGGTGGGCGGGGCGGCGGGCGTGGGACGGGCCGCGGGGGCCGCGGGAGCGGGCTCGGTGTCGCGGTAGCGGTCCCAGTCGGGCGCGAAGCCGTTGTCGGCCCGGACGGGAGCCGGCGTCGTCACCGGCCACACCGAGGCCGGCGGCGCCTGCGGGGCCGGGGCGGCGGGCGCCGCCGCGTACGACTCGCGGGGCGCGGGGGCGGGCGGGGCCGCCGGCTGGGCGGCGGCGCGCGGGAGGGTCTCCAGGTGGGTGAGGAGCGTGCCGACCCGGGTGTGCTCGAAGAACACCATCGGGTCCACGTCGAGCCCGTCGGCGGCCAGCGAGGCCGCGAGTTCGACGGCCATCATGGAGTCGAGGCCCAGCTCCAGCAGGTCGTCCTCGGCGGAGACCGAGTCGAGGTGCAGGACCTTGCCGACGGCGAGGGTGAGTGACGGCCAGAGGCCGGCGTCGGTCGTGACAGCAGTCATGGATGCGTCCTTCGCGTTCGCGGCGGAGAGTACGTAGTGCGCGGGCGGGCGGCCCAGGGCCGTGCGGAGCAGGCCGATCCCGTCGTCCTCGGTGAGCGCGGCGACGCCGTGCGCGGCGGCCCGGGGCGCGACGGCCTCGCCCATGCCGACCGTCCACAGGCCCCAGCCGAGGCTGTACCAGGGCAGGCCCTCGGCCCGTCGACGGGCGGCGTAGCCGTCCAGGTAGCCGTTGGCCGCGGCGTAGGCGCTCTGGCCGAGGTTGGCCCGGACAGCCGCGATCGAGGAGAACAGGACGACGAAGGCCGGGTGTCCACCGTCGGACACGAGGTCGGCGAGGACGTGTGTCCCGCCGACCTTGGGCCCGAGGACGGCGTCGACCCGGTCGGGCATGAGGCTGCGGGCGAGTCCGTCGCGGAGCACGCCCGCCGCGTGGAACACCCCGTCGAAGGGGCCGGACAGCGACTCCCCGGGGGACCGGACGTCCGCGGCGACGACCTGGAGGTCGCAGCGCTCGGCGAGCCGGTCGAGGCGCGCGCGTGCCTCGCCCTCCGCGGGTACGGTCCGCCCCACCAGCGTCAGCCGGGCGCAGCCCTCGTCGGCGAGGAACTCCGCCACCCGCAGGCCGATGCCGCCCATGCCGCCGGTGATGAGGAACCGGCCGCCCCGGTATCGCACCTCCCGGGCGGGGGCCGGGGGTGCCGTCAGCAGCACGGGCTCGTACCAGGTGCCGTTCCTGAGGGCGAGCTCCGTGTCGTCGCGGCGCAGCGCCTCCACGAGGGCGGCCCCGTCGGCGCCCTCCTCGGCTCCGGCCCGGGCCGGGCCGGAGCCGAGGTCCGCGAGCCGGATCCTGGTGCGCGGGTGCTCGACGCGCAGGGTGCGGCCGAGTCCCCACAGGGCCGTCATGAACGGGTCGACCGTCTCCCCCTCGGTCACCGCGTGCGCGGTGCCCGTGACGATGAGCAGGTCGGGCATGGGCGTACGGGCGGCGAGCCGGCGGACCAGCGCGAACACGTCCTGGAGGGCCTTGGTCGCCGCAGCCGCGTCGTTCTCCGGGCCGTCGGGGGCCACGTAGACGACGTCCTGGGGCACGGCGCCGTCGGGCAGGGCGTCGAGGCCCTCGTCGACGAGCCGTTCGGGCGTCAGGTGGAGGAACCGGTGGCCCCCGGTCGCACGGGGCGGGTGCGCCGCCACCAGCAGGACGGTGCGCTCGGCGTCGGCCGCCCCTCCCCCGGCGCCGGAGGGTTCGCCGGTGCCGACGGATTCCCCGGCGCCGGCCCCCGGGTCGGGGCGGGTGGATCGCGGAGCCGTCGCGTGCCAGACCAGGGTCTCGACGGTGGGTACGGCCACCGGCCCCCGCCCGGCCGCGGGCTGGTCGCCCTCGACCGGGGCCGGGGTCTCGGTGGACGCGGCGGACGGCGTTCCGGACGCTCCCAGAGCTGCACCGGGTACCGCGGGCGCGGTGACGGGGCCGCCGGAGGGGGCGGGTGCCGTCGGGCCCGCGGACTTGAGGGTGATCCGGTCCAGTTCCAGGAGGACCTCACCCTGCTGGCTGCAGACCAGGGCCCGGCCGCGGACGGCACCGCCGCCGGTGTCCGCGGTCTCGTCCCGCTCGACCAGGGCGATCACCGTGCCGGAGATCCGGCGGCGGGCCACCAGCCGGCCGACGTACCAGGGCAGGCACATCCCGGCCGATCCGTCGTCGAGCATGCCGAGCGACTGGAAGACGCTGTCGAGCAGCGGCGGCGGTACGAACGGGGGCACCGCGCCGCCGTCCGCGCCGTCCTCGGCGCGGAGCATCAGCAGCATGCGCACGGGGCCCCGGTGCGCCGACCGGACGACCCGGTACGCGGGCCCGTACGTGATGCCGCTCGCGTCCCGCCACGCGGCCAGGTCCGCCGACGGGACGTGCTCGGTGCAACCCGCCCTGAGCGCGGCCACGTCGACGTAGCGGGGCGGCGGCAAGGGAGTGCTCGACACCCGGGCGACGCTGTGCTCGACCGGCTCCCCGGCGGGGGCGGCCGGCCGGGAACGGACCGCGTACCGGCCGTCCTCGACCGCCGCCACCTCGATGCCGGCCTCGGGGCCGGGGACGGTCAGCGGCGTCTTGAACGCGATCTGCTCCAGCTGCCACACCCGGTCGGGCAGGTCGGCGGCGCAGGCGGAGAGCAGGGCGTCGATCTGGGCGGCGGCGGGGACGACCGGGACACCGCCGATCCGGTGGTCGGCGACCAGCGGATCGGCGGCCCTCAGGGTGATCCGGCGGGCGCTCACGTGCGCAGCCCGAAGCGCCCTGTGGCCCGTACGAGGCCGTTCACCTGGATCTCGACGGCGTGCTCGCCGGGGTAGTACGTGCGCGTCTGGACCTCCCTGATCGGGTGGGACTTCTCCAGCGTCCGCTTCTCGCCGGGACCGAGTTCCAGCGTGGTCAGCTTGAAGACCTTGGGGATGGTGCGCCCGTTCTTGCGGACGTGGTGCACCACGTAGTCGACGGCGATGCTGTGCCGTCGGTCGTCGGTGTTCTCGATGTCGAAGTCGATGACGAGGGTGTCGCCGACGGTCACCGCGTCCGGGGTGATGCGCAGCCGGGGCACGCGCACGTGCTCGCCGCCGGTGGCGCCGAGCAGGCCCAGGGCCTGCTGGTCGCCCTTCTTCACGAGGGTGCGCAGACCGTGCTTGACGATCCAGCGGGTCTCGGGAGTGGGGCTCTCCTCCAGCCAGCGCAGCGCCGTGGCGAGCGCGACCTCGGGGTGGTCCTTGGAGATGTCGTTGAGGTTGTTGGCGACGGACTTCCGTACGTACTCGGACGGGTCGCTGCGCAGCGGTTCGAGGATCTCCAGGACCGGCTGCGGGTCCTGGACGAAGACGACGAGCGTGCGGTGCCAGGGAAGCCGGGGGCGGACGCCCTCGGTGGCCAGCCGGCGCACGTTGTGGCTGGGGCTGACCGCCCAGTCGGCCACCTTCCGCATCGTCAGCTCGTAGTGCTGTTCGAGGTAGGGCCGGATGGCGTACTCGCCGGTGTGCCGCTTGGTGATCTCCTCGATGGCCTCGAGGGAGAGCTCCGGGTGGTCGAGGCCGTAGTCCTCGACGAAGCGGGCCACCGGCATGAGGAACCAGCTGCTGTTGAACATGCCCTCGCCCTCAGCGAGTTCGTACTCGAGGATGGCGAGGAGGATCGGCACGGCCTTCTCGTAGTCCTCGGGGAGCCGCGCCCGCAGGCCCTCCGCGAGGACCAGGACACGGTCCTTCAGCTCCAGTCCGGGGATGCGCCGCTCGGTCTCGGCCGCGTAGTCCTCCACGTCGAAGTCGGGGTGGACGGCTCGGATCTTGCCGCCGATGAGGCGGGCCGCGTCCCCGTTGAAGTGACGCTTCAGTCCGTACTCGCTAGCCATGATGCTGGTACCTCTCGTTCGTGTGGTGCGGGTGTTGCACGTTCTTCGGAAGGGCGGGATCGGGGACGTGGGTGGATGGGGTCGGGGGCGGGGCAGGGGTGGAGGGCGGGGTCGGGTCCGCGCCGGGGGCGGGCATGGCGTTCGCGTTCGCGTTCGCCTTCGCGTTCGGGGTGATCCAGTACCTCTGTCGGTGGAAGGGGTAGGTCGGGAGGGTGGTCGTGCGGTGGCCCTTGCCGGCGTGCACACCCGCCCAGTCCACGGAACCCGAGCCCGAAGCGGCGTACGACGCCACAGCCGCGTACACCTCCGCCTGGTCCACCCGGTCACGCCGCAGCGTCGACAACCACAACGGCTCATCGCCCGACCACGACGCACGTGCCAGCGATGTCAGCTGCGGCTGCGCGCCGATCTCCCAGACCACGCCCGCGCCCACACCCGACACCAGCCCGACCGCCTCCGAGAACCGCACCGGCTCACGAATCCCACGCGCCCACACATGCGCGTCCTTCACGGACTCCGGTGTGTGCCAACCGCCCGACACCGTCGACGCGAACGCCACCCGCGGAGCCGACCACTCGACACCCGACACCGCCCCGGCGAACGGAGCCACCGCCCCCTCCATCAACGCCGAGTGGAACGCATGACTCACCACGAGCGACTGCGACCGCAGACCCGACTCCGCACGGAACCGTGCCACCGCATCCACCGGACCCGAAACCGTCACCACACGAGGCGAGTTGAACGCAGCCACCTCAACCCCGGGAAACGCCTTCAACGCCTCCACGACAGCAGCCGCATCACCATGCACCGCAGCCATCGCACCCGCACCCGGCTGCGACTCCATCAACCGCCCACGCACCACCGCCAGACGCAGCAGATCCCCCAGACCCACCACACCCGCGGCCCACCCCGCACTCAACTCACCCAGACTGTGACCCACCACCACATCCGGACGCACACCCAACGACTCCAACCACCGCACCAACCCCACCTGCACCGCCACAATCCCCACCTGCGCATATCGCGTGGAATCGAGGGCGCCGGACCTGTCGGTGAACAGCAGGTCGAGCAGGGGGATCTCCAGGTGGCCGGCGAGCAGGTCGGCGCATTCGTCGAGTGCGGCGCGGAAGGCCGGTTCCGTGCGATAGAGCCCCTGGCCCATGCCCGTGTACTGCGAGCCCTGGCCGGTGAACATGAAGACCACCGGCGCCGGTTTCCCGGCGCTGCGACGGGTGACGGGGGACGCGCCGGAGGCGATGTCCCTCAGTGCGACGGCGAGTTCACCCGCGTCGCCACCGGAGACGACCGTACCGAACCGGTTCTCCGCCCGTCCGGTGTTCGCCGTGAAGGCGAAGTCGCCGACGAGGTTCTCGTCCGCGGCGGCCAGGGCGTCCGCGTACGAGCCGGCGAGGGCGCGGACGGCGGTCTCGTCCGCCGCGTCCACCCGCACCAGATACGACTCCTGCCCCACCACCTCACGAGCAGCAACCGCAGGGGCCTCCTCCAGGATGACGTGGGCGTTGACCCCACCCATCCCGAACGCGCTCACCGCACCCCGACGCGGACCATCCACCGGACGCGGCCACACAGACACCCGATCCGCCAGGAAGAACGGAGTCCCCTCGAAACGGATGTGATCATTCGGCCGCACCACATGCAACGACGGAGGAACCACACCCCGCTCCATCGACAACAACACCTTCACCAACCCCGCAAGACCCGCAGCCGGCTCCAGATGCCCCACATTCCCCTTCAACGAACCCAACGCACAGAACTGCGAACGAGACGTCACACCCCGCCACGCACGCGTCAAACCCTCCACCTCGATCGGATCACCCAGACTCGTCCCCGTCCCATGCGCCTCCACCAGACCGATCGACTCCACCGACACACCCGCATCCACCAACGCAGCAGAGATGACCTCGGCCTGGGCGCGCGGGCTCGGCGCCGAGTAGCGGGTGGTCCGGCCGCCGTGGTTCACGGCCGCGCCCTTGACGACGCCCCGGATGCGGTCGCCGTCGCGGAGCGCGTCGTCGCAGCGCCGGAGCACGACGGCCACGGCGCCTTCACCGGGGACGAAGCCGTCGGCGGTGCTGTCGAAGGCACGGCTGCGCTGCCGCGGGGAGAGCGCCATCATGTCGCCCATCGACCGGAAGTACTCCGGGCTGAGCCCGGCGTGCACGGCTCCGATGACCGCGGTGTCGATGTCGCCGGAGCGCAGGTGCTGGAGAGCGGAGTGCAGGGCGACGAGCGAGGAGGAGCAGAGGGTGTTGACGACGGTGCTGGGGCCGCGCCAGTCCATCAGGTAGGAGAGCCGGTTGGCGATCATCGCCTCCAGGCCCAGGCCCCGCCCCTCGGGCACGCCGTGGCGGAACCGCTCCTCGTGGTAGTGGTCGTGGCTGTAGGCGATCCACAGCCCGGTGCGGGACTCGGCCGCGCGGACGCCGCCGCGTCCGCCGTCCTCCAGGGCCTCCCAGATGGTCTCGTAGGCGATGCGGGCCTGCGGGTCGATCAGCGGCGCTTCGCGGGCGGAGATCCGGAAGGGTGCCGGGTCGAACGCGTCGACCCGGTCGAGGAAGGAGGCGTGCGGGAGGGGCCCGGCGGCGTCGCCGCGCCGGCTCTCGGGCAGCGGGCCGACCGTGTCGCGGCCCTCGACGAGCAGCTCGGCGAACTCCGTGAGCGTTGCGGCCGTGGGCAGCCTGATCGCGGCTCCCACGACCGCGATGTCGCGCGCCCGGGTGGCGTGGCTGTCGCCGGACGCCGCCTCGTCGGCGCTACGGGCCCTGGGGACGGCGGTGACGCGCGCCACCGGGGCGGCCGGCTGCGGGGCCTCCGGCGGCCGGGGGGCCGACGGGGCGACCGGAGGTCCCTCGGCGATCGGGGACGCCGGGACCGGCGGGACCACGGGGGTCACGGAGGCCGTCGGGTGGGGCTGGGCCGCCGGTTCCTCGGGGGCCACCGGGGCGGCCTCCGGAGCCGTCACCGGCGGGGTGTGCGAGGTCGAGGGGCTCGGAAGCCGGTCGACGAGTTCCGGTGCCTCCTCCGTCAGGAACTCCGCGAACTGCCGGGGCGTGGCGTACTCGAAGAAGACCGTCGGGTACAGGGACAGGTCGTGTTCCTGGGAGATCCGCTCGCTCAGCGCCACCAGGCCGACGGAGTCGAACCCGGCCGAGAGGAACTCGGTGTCGGCGTGCTCCTCGGGTGTGTCCGTCAGTGCCAGGAACCAGGCGAGGGCCCGTGCGGACGGCGTGCCGAAGGCGGCGGGGGCCGACTCGGCGGCAGGAGCCGGTTCGGCGGCCGGGGCGCCGGCGGCGGGCTCGACCGGAAGCGGTGCGGCGACGGCGGGCACGGGTGCCGCGGCCGGAGCCGCCGGGACCGCCGCCGGGACGGCGTCCCGCTGCCGGACGGCCGAGGGTCCGCCGGACTGCTCCTGGGCCGTCGCGGCCCCAGAAGACTGTTCCGGGGCCGTCGGGGCCGCGGTGTCCCCGTCCTCGCGGAACGCCAGGGCCGGGACGCGCTTGGACGACATGTCGCCGAAGACCAGCAGGGGCGTGCCCGACTCGTCGGTGACGGTCTGGGTGACCCGGCACGCCTCGTCGTTCCAGAAGGCGATCTCGGTCCGGACGTACGCGGCGTCGTCGAGCGGGCCCAGGACGTCGAGCCGGCCCACCGACAGCGGGATGAACGCGGTGGCGTCCGCGGTGCCGAAGACCGGGTTGGCCGGGTCGATGGCCGCCACGGTGACGCTGTCCAGGAGACCGGGGAAGAGCTGGACGCCGGGCGGGTTCAGCTCCCGCTGGCGGGGGCCCTCGATCCGGGCGAGGGTGCCGCCGTCCGGAAGGCTCGCCACCCAGGAGATGTTCCGGTAGTAGCGCCCGTGGTGGTAGCCGATGCGCCGCAGCCAGCGGTACAGGCCGGATCCCGCGTGGACGGCGGACCCGGCGCAGTCGGCCAACAGGGCGCCGACCGGGAGGCGGGGCGCCGGTTCGGCGCGGGTGGCGAGGCGCCCGGTGACGAAGAGGTCGCCGGTCTCCCCGTCCTCGACCCGGAACCGCCCGTCGGCGTCGACCCGGCCGACCACGCGCCGGGCCCCCGTGGGGATGAGCGGGCGGTGGAAGAGGACGTCCACCGCGCCGTGGAACGCCTCGCCGCGCAGGGCGGCGCCCTCGCGGAGGAAGTCGAACCAGGCCACGCCGGGGAGCATCAGCGTCCGGTAGACGGAGTGCTGCGCGATGGGCACCTCTCCCGGGCCGAAGACCCGGGCGTACGTGTATCCGGCGGGGCCGCCGTCCTCCACCAGCTCGGCGGGCGAACCGGGTTCGGCGGACCTGAGCGGCTCGGCGAGGTTCAGGGCGCGGCCGCGGGACTGGGCGACCGGCAGCAGGCGCTTGCTCCACGCGGTGCCGGTGGTCTGCTGGAACGCGGCCCAGTCGATGTCGCGGCCGTTCTCGAACAGGTCGGCGGCGACGGCCGCCAGGACGGCGGCGGCGGTCCGCTCATCGTGGGCGCCGGCGAGGCGGGCGCCGACGTCGCGGCCGGCGGTGTCCCGGTGGCCGGCTTCGCGGGCCGGGTCGCCGTCGCGTCGCAGGACGTCTCCGAGCGCCTGCTCCAGCGGCACGGTCCCCCGGACGAAGTCGGCGACGGCGTCCCAGCCGGGCGGGAGGTCGACGGCGTCGTCGGGCAGCCCCAGGTCACGCAGCGCGATGGCGAGGGCGACTCCGGAGAGGATGCGGAGCAGTTCGCCGGAGAACGCGGCAAGCGGAGTGCCCGTGGCCGTCTCGAAGCGGCGTACGACGTCGTGGACGGCGGGCGTGGCACGGTCCAGGGCGGTGAGCCAGGCGGGCGCCGCCGCGGCGGCCTCGGGGCGTACGGAGACGGTCGCGCGGGCGGTGCCGGCGGGCGCCGCCGCTCCGGGGGCCCCGGCGCCGGGGGTGAGGAGCCGGGCGCGCAGGGCTGCCGTGAGCGCGTCGGCGTCCTCGCCGACGACGGCGAGTCGGACGGCGCGGTGCGGCCGGGCGAGCCGGGCGGTGGCGCACACGTCGGCGAGTTCCTCGGGCCGGCCGTGGAGGGTCGGGAGGAACTCCACCCACTGGGCGCAGAGTTCGCGCAGGCCGTAGGCCGTGTCGGCGGAGAGCGTCAGGACGTGGGCGGGCTGCCGGGCCCCTGCGGGTGCCGTTCCGGTGCCGCGGGCCGGGGCGGGGACGGCCTCGGCCACCACGTGCGCGTTGGTGCCGCCGAAGCCGAAGCCGCTCACGGCGGCGCGCCGCACGGGCACGTCGGGCCACGGCCCGGGGGCCTCGGGCAGGTGGAAGGGGCTGTCGTCCAGGTTGAGCCGGGGGTTGGGCGACTCGACGGCCACGGCCGGGACGGTGCCCTCCCGCAGCGACAGGATGATCTTCGCGAGGCCGGCGAGGCCGGAAGCCGAGTGGAGGTGCCCGATCCGGCGCTTGACCGAGCCGAGGGCGACCGAGTTCCGCGGGACGCCGTGGCGCCCGAACACCTCGGTGAGCGCCCGCACCTCGATGGGGTCGCCGATGGCGGTACCGGTGCCGTGCGCCTCGACGTACTGCACGGTCGCCGGGTCGACGGTCCGGTAGACCTTGTCGAGCAGGTCGATCTGGGCTTCCAGGTTGGGGGTGGTGACGCCCATGGTGCGGCCGTCGTTGTTGACCGCGACCCCGCTGATCGCACCGAGGACCAGGTCGCCGTCGCGCAGCGCCGCCGCCATGGGCTTCAACACCAGGGCCGCGGCCCCTTCGCCGGGGACGTAGCCGTTGGCCCGGCGGTCGAAGGTGTGGCACAGCCCGTCCGGGGACAGCGCGCCGGTGCGGGACAGGAGCACGAAGGTCAGCGGGTCGATGAGCAGGTCCACCGCACCGACGAGGGCGAGTTCGCAGCTTCCGGAGGCGAGGCTCTGGCAGGCGAGCCAGACGGCCGAGAGCGACGACGAGCAGGCCGTGTCCACGACGAGGCTGGGGCCCGCGAGGTCGAAGCGGTCGGACAGCCAGGCCGCCATGAAGTTCTGCGACCGCCCCCACAGGGCGGCCGGGCCGGGCCCGGTGCCCGGCGGGGCGGATTCCGCGGGGTCCGGAAGGCCGGGGGCCACCGGGCCGCGGCCCCGGTCGAAGCCGTAGGCGTTCATCCGGGCGCCGACGAACACGCCCGCGTCGAGCCTGCGGCGCGCGCCCAGGTAGCCGGAGTCCTCCAGGGCCCGGGCACCGACCTCCAGCATGACCCGCTGCTGCGGGTCCAGGAGGACGGCGTCCTCGGCGGTCATGCCGAAGGCCTCGTGGTCGAAGGAGAACGGGTCGACCAGGAACGCGCCCCGGTGGTGGGTGCCGCGGTGCGGCGCCTCCCCGAGGTACAGGTGACGGGCCCACCGGCTCGGCGGGACCTCGCCGACCTCGACTCCTTCGCGACCCAGCATGGCCGTCAGGTCGGCCACGTCCTCGGCGCCCGGGAGCCGCGCCGCGAGGCCGATGACGGCGATGCGGGTGTCGAGCTCGCTCACAGTTGTCCTTTCGTTCGGCTCGCGGGTCATGCCTGGACCACCCCGCGCCCACCGTCGTGGTCGAGCAGGGGGCGGAGCAGGGCGCTCAGGGCGGAGTCGTCGGCCCCGGCGCGGTCGGGCGCGGCGGCGGCCGGGGGCACCGGAGCACCGACGGGTGCGTGAGAGCCGGCGGGCGCCGGTGTGCCGGTGAGTGCGGGTGTGTCCGTGGGCGCGGGTGCGTCCGTGGGTGCCGGAGTGCCGTCGGGTGCGGGCAGGGCGGCGAGCTCGGCGAGTTCGGCCGCGATGTCGTCGGCCGTACGGGCCCGCAGGAGGAGCGACGGGTCGACGGTGGGGCCGCCCCGTTCGAGGGCGGTGGTCAGTTCCGCGATCATCAGGGAGTCCAGGCCGAGGGCCTGGAGGGGCCGGTCGCCGGGGTCCTCGCCCAGGACGTGGAGGAAGGCGTCCCGGACGCGGGCGCGCGTCGCGGTGGCGTCCGGCCGGGCGCCCGTCGGCTGCGGCCCGGGACCGGTGGGTCGCGCGGCGCCGGCGGCCGATGCCGCCGAGGTGGCCGGAGCCGGTGCGGCAACGGTCGGCCCCGCGGTACCTGCCGTTCCGGCCGTACCCGACGCACCTGCCGTACCTGGCGTGCTCCCCGTGCTCTCCGTGCTCTCCGTGCTCTCCGGAGCGGACGCGGTGCCGGGGAAGACGACGGCGCCGCCCGACCGCAGGTGGTCGAAGAAGGCGTCGAGCGCTTCGTCGGCGCCGACCGAGTACGCGGCGGAGTAGGTGTCGTCGGCCTTCATCCCGATGCCCGTCCAGTTCGGCCAGGCGTGCGCGGTGACGGCGGTGACCTCGTCGTCCTCCCGTTCGGCGAGGGCGAGTTGGAAGGCGTTGGCGAGGCTGTAGTCGACCAGGCCGCGCCCGGCCAGGGCCTGGGTGCCGGCGACGGAGGAGACGAGGACGGCGAAGTCCGCGCGCTGCTCCTTGGCCAGGCGGACGACGTTCAGCGAGCCGGCCACCTTGGGCGTCAGCACCTTCTCGGCGTCGGTCCAGGGGCGGCGGTGCATCGCGCCGAAGGGGTTGACGGCTCCGGAGGCGTGCACGACGCCGACCAGCCGGCCCCAGGTCTGCCCGAGCCGGTCCGTGACGGCGGCGAGTGCCGCCGGGTCGGAGACGTCGCAGGACACGTACTCGACCTCGGCGTCGCCCGCCGGCTGACGGAGCGCCTGGGCGCGGGTCGCGTCGAGGGGCGACCGGCCGACGACGGCGACGCGCCGGGCGCCCCGTGCGACGAGGCGCTCGGTCAGTCGCAGTCCGACGGCTCCGAGCCCTCCGGTGACCAGGCAGTAGCCCTCGGCCGGGAGGAAGTAGGGAGGGCCGGGCCTGGCGGGCACGTTCTCGGGCACGTGGCGGACGCCCCGCCGGTAGGCGGCGACGGTGGTCCCCGCGTCGGCGCTGTCGGTGTCCGGCGCGCCGGACGCCAGTGCGGCGAGCTCGGCGGCCAGGTGCGCGGCCTGGTCGGCGGCCGGATCGGCGGGGTCCAGGTGGACGACGGCGGTGGGCCGGCGCCCTTCGGCGCCCGCGGCCCGGACGGCCATGGCGGTCGCGGCCCGGACCGGGTCCGGGCGGGCGTCGCCGCGCTTCGTCCCGTGCGCGCCCTGCGCCGCGGAGTTCGGGTCCGCGCCGCCGAACGAGGCCCAGAGGACACCGGCCCGCGGCGGCAGCGTCCGCATCAGATCGCCCAACTCGCTCCAGACCGAGGTGAGTTCCGCCGGGTCGACGTGCCGGGTGTCCCGGGCTCCGATCACGACGGCGGCGTCGGCCGGAGCGCCGGGCGCGACGACGGTCACGCCACGGTCCCGGAGGAGTCCGGCCAGGGCCTGCCCGAGGGCGGGATCGGCCGCGGCCACGCTGACCGTCGCCGGACCGGCCGGGGTGGCCCGGTCCAGCGCGCGGGCGCGCCACTCGACGCGTACGGCAGGTGTGCCCGTACGTCCGTCCGGCTCCGGTGTCCCGGCGTGCCCCGCGGGCCCGGTCTCCTCGGGGCCGCGCCAGAACGGGGAACCGGCGAACGGGTAGGTGGGCAGGTCCGTGACGCGGGCCCCCGCGGGGGAGAGCCCGGACCAGTCGACGTGTGCGTACCCGGCGGTGGCGAGCTCGGCCGCGCGGGCCGGGTGGCCGGGGGCCGTGGTCGTGCCGGCCAGGGCGGCGGCCGCGTCGGCGGTGAGGTCGATGTCGACGCGGGCGACGGGGTGCGTCCCGTCCGCGACCGAGCGGAGCGCCGTCGCGAGGTCCGCCGCCGTGCGTCCGTGCACGGCGGTCTGGTACTCCAGCGGGGAGCGGCCGGTGTTGGCCGTGTGGCACAGGTCGGCCGTCTCGGCGGGGTCGCGGGCCGTGTCGAAGCGGGCGGCGTACGCGCCGGCCAGCTTCCGTACGGCCGGCTCGTCGGTGCCGGTGACGCGGACCACGTACGACTCCGGGGCGGGTACGTCCCGGGCCGGGACGGCGGGCGCCTCCTCCAGGATGACGTGGGCGTTGACCCCACCCATCCCGAACGCGCTCACCGCACCCCGACGCGGACCATCCACCGGACGCGGCCACACAGACACCCGATCCGCCAGGAAGAACGGAGTCCCCTCGAAACGGATGTGATCATTCGGCCGCACCACATGCAACGACGGAGGAACCACACCCCGCTCCATCGACAACAACACCTTCACCAACCCCGCAAGACCCGCAGCCGGCTCCAGATGCCCCACATTCCCCTTCAACGAACCCAACGCACAGAACTGCGAACGAGACGTCACACCCCGCCACGCACGCGTCAAACCCTCCACCTCGATCGGATCACCCAGACTCGTCCCCGTCCCATGCGCCTCCACCAGACCGATCGACTCCACCGACACACCCGCATCCACCAACGCAGCCGAAATCACCGACTCCTGCGCAGCACTGCTCGGCACCGTCAAACCACTCGTACGACCCCCGTGATTCACCGCCGAACCCTTCACCACACCCCGCACCCGATCACCATCACGCAACGCCGCACGCAACGGCTTCAACACCACCGTCACCACCCCCTCCCCCGGCACGAACCCATCCGCACCCGCATCGAACGGCCGCGAGTGACCGGAGGGGGACAGGGCGCGCAGGTTCCGCATGGCGACGTAGTGCAGGGGCGACATGGCGACGCGGACGCCGGCGACGAGGGCCTGCTCGCACTCTCCCGAGCGGATGCTCCGCACCGCGGTGTGCAGCGCCACCAGCGACGACGAGCACAGCGTGTCGATCGTCATGCTCGGACCGTGCAGGTCCAGGAAGAAACTCACCCGGTTCGCCAGGAAGGCGTTGTGGTTGCCCAGGCCGGCGGGGGCGTCCAGCTCCGGCGAGAGGTTGTAGTCCTTGTAGTGCTGGTAGCTCGCCCCGACGAACACGCCCGTGGCGGGCGACAGTCCGCGCGGCGGAAGTCCCGCCGACTCCAGCGCCTCCCAGGCGCTGCGGAGCAGCCAGCGCACCTGCGGGTCGAGCGCCTCGGCCTGCTTGGGGAAGAAGTCGAAGAACCGGGCGTCGAACTCCTCGACGCCGTCGAGGAACCCGCCCACGTCGGGCTCACGCCCGTCGGCGTACTTGCCCCAGCGCCGTGCGGGCGCGGGGCCGACCCGGTCGCCGGACTCGGCCAGCAGGTCCCACAGTCCTTCCGGGTCCGTGGCGCCGGGCAGGGCGACGGCCAGTCCGATGACGGCCACGTCGTCGGCGGACACGGCCTCGCCGGGGTCCGCGCCGTAGAGCGCGGCCGGGTCGGCGCCTTGGTCGGAGGTACGGCGGGCGGCCTGACCGGCGGGAGAGCCGAAGGACGGACCGGTTGCCGAACCGGTGGCCGGACCGCTTGCGCTTGCCGAACCGGTTGCTTCCTCGATGACGTGCGGCGACGTTTCCTCGGTCGGCTTCGCCTGGGCCTCGGGCCGCGCGAAGGCGTCCTCCGGGGCCAGCTCGGCGACGAAGGCGGCGAGGGTGCGGCAGTCGGCGGCGTCGAGGACGTCCGTCGGGCTGAGCGGTACGCCGTACCGCTCGTCCAGGTCGGCGGCGACGGCCGTCGCGAGCATGGAGTCGATGCCGACGGCGGACAGGGACGTGGTCGCGGTGATCCGGGGGTCGTGCAGCGCCGCCCGCACCACCTCGACGACGGCGGCCTCTGCCGTCGCGAGGCGTGGCGAGCGGGGCGCGGGCCCGGACGCCTCGACGCCCCCGCCCTCGCCACCTCCCGCAGCGGCGGTCTCGGCAGTCACGCCACCGGCCGTACCGGCCGTACCGGCGGTCTCGCCGGCAGCGCTGCCGGCGTCCGAGCCGTTCCCGGCCACCGTCCGGTACTCGACGCCTTCGAGGCGGACCAGGACCCGTCCGTCGTGCGCCAGCAGGTCGATGTCGCCGCGCCGTACGCCGTCGGCGCCGGTCTCGGTGCCGTCCAGCAGCGCGAACACCGTGTGCGCGGGGTCGCCCCAGCGCGTGGCGCCTTCGACGGCGACCGGCAGGAAGGTCCCGGTCGGCGCCTCGGGGTCGGCGAGGGTGAGGACGGCCATGGTCTGGAGGGCGGCGTCGAGCGCCGCCGTCTCCGCCTCCAGCGGGCTGTCGGCCGTGATGCCGACGCGGGCCAGAACCCGCCGGGGCCCGTAGTGGACCTCGGTGATCGACCGCAGCGGCACGGTGAGTTCCATGCCCTTGGCGGCGAACCAGGCGTAGAGGCCCGCGGGCTCCAGGCCGCGGCCCAGCTCCGCGCGCAGGGCGTCCAGGTCCCGGGCGGCGGGGGCGGGTCCGGCGTGAGCCGCGCCGGTCGTCAGTCGGGCGATGGTGCGGCCGGCGTGCCGGAAGGCGGCCGGACCCGTGCGGCCCGGCTCGTCCAGGTCGGTGGTCAGCGCGTGCGGGCCGCTCCCCCGGCCCGTGAAGGCGACGGCTCGCAGTTCACCGGCCGCGCGCAGCCCCAGGGCGAGGGGTACGGCCCCGGGCACGGTCTCCTCGCCGAGGACGCGGTGCGCCCGCGACAGCCGGCGGACGGCCTCGGCCACGTCCTCCGCGCGTGCTGCTGCCGGGGCTCCGCCCGCCGCGTCCTCCGGAGCGGCGGTGGCGGCGGGTGCCGCCGACACCGCGGGTGTCGCACCGAACGGGTACGGCGGCAGCGGTCGTCGGCGTACCGCCGGATCCGGGTACACGGACGCCCAGTCCACGGCCGCGCCTTCGACGTGGCGGAGGGCGTGGACGCCGAGCCCGGTCGAGGCGGTCTCCACCACGGCGGAGCCGCGGACGACGGACCCGGACGCCCAGTCCGCGAGCCGCAGCGCGTGGTCCAGTCCGGCGCCGATCTCCCAGGCGGTGGCGCCGAGGACCGCGATCCGGTGCGCCCGGTGGTCGCGTCCGACGGCGCTCGAACGGCACAGTTCCCGCACGCCGGAGGCCGTCTCCCCGCGGAGCGCCGCCCGGGTGGCGGCGATGCGCCGCAGCAGGGCCTCGGGGGTGTGGCCGGAGAGGACCAGCAGGTGCTCGTCGGCGGCGCCGTCCGGGTGGGCGGCCTCGGCGGCCGGTCCGTCGGCGGTCGCGTCGGGGCGCGGGCCGGCGACGTACTCCTCGACGACGACGTGGGCGTTGGTGCCGCCCATGCCGAAGGAGCTGACGCCGAACCGCCGCGGTCTGGTGGAGGTCCACGGGCGGGGCTCGGTCGGGATCTCGAACGGCCCGGAGGACAAGTCGAGGTGGCTGCTGGGCTTCTCGTGGCCGGCGACCGGCGGGATCTCCCCGTGCCGCAGGCTCAGCAGGGCCTTGACGAGCCCGGCGAGCCCGGCCGCGGGTTCCAGGTGCCCGATGTTGCCCTTGACGGCGCCGAGGTGGACCGGTCCTTCGCGGTCGGGATCGCCGCCGAACACCTCGGTCAGGGCGGCGAGTTCGATGGGGTCGCCGAGACGGGTCGCGGTGCCGTGGGTCTCGATGAGGGAGATGTCGGCGGGGGCGAGCCCGGCGTCGTCCAGTGCCGCGCGGACGACGGCGGCCTGGGCTTCGCTGCGGGGCACGGGCAGCGCGCTGCCACGACCGCCGTGGTTGACGGCCGTTCCCCGGACGACGCCCCAGACGAGGTCGCCGTCGCGCTCCGCGTCCGCGAGCGGCTTCAGCAGGACGGCGAGCGCCCCCTCGCCGGGGAGGAAACCGTCGGCGTGCTCATCGAAGGGTTTCGGAAGCCCCTCCGACAGGGCGCCGAGCTGGCTGAGGCTGCGGTAGTACCACGGCGTCAGGCCGACCTGGCAGGCCGCGACGATCGCGGCGCCGCAGTGGCCGGAGCGGAGCGCGGTGACCGCCTGCTGGAGGGCGACGAGCGAGGACGAGCACAGGGTGTCGACGGTCTGCGAGGGCCCGGTGAGGTCGAGGGCGTACGAGATCCGGTTGGCGAGCACCGCGTTCATGGAGCCGAGCGCGGTGTGCGGGCCCACGGTCTCCAGCCCGTGCGTGTCGCGGTGGTGGGTGTAGGTGGCGGCGACGAAGACGCCGATGTCGCGGCGGCCGACGAGGCCGGCCTCGTCGCGGACCGACCAGGCGTGCTCCAGGAGCAGCTTCTGCTGGACGTCCATATCCTCGGCCTCGCGCACGGAGATGCCGAAGAAGGTCGGGTCGAACCGGTCGGCGTCGGCGAGGAAGGCGCCCTTGCGGCAGTACGTGCCCGTCATGCGGGGGCCGCGCTGCTCGAAGTGGGCGTCGACGTCCCAGCGTTCGGCGGGTACGTCGGTGAAGGCGTGGTCTCCCGCGCGCAGCAGCGGCCAGAGGTCCGCGATGCCGCCCGGGGCGCCGGGGAGGTCGCCGGACACGGCGACGATGGCGACGTCCAGGTCGCGCCCGCCCGGTGCCGAGCGCCGCGGGCGGTACGGAGCGGGGGCCGGGGTGGTGGCTTCGCCCGCGGGTGCGGAGACCGCCGGCCGGGCGGGTCGGCCCGTGTCGACGGCGGCGTCCCCCGAGTCGGAGTCCCTCTCGGCGGCCTGCGCCGCCGCTCCGGCGGCCTCGCCCCCGGTCGGCTCCGGCAGCGCCGCCGCCGCGCCGTAGCGCTCGGTGAGCGCTTCCGCCAGTTCGTCGAAGGCCCCGTACTCCAGGAAGAGCGTGGCCGGAAGGCTGACACCCCATCGGCGGGACAGCTCCTCGGACAGCTCGACGCTCATGATCGAGCTCATGCCGTAGTCCGCCAGGAGCGCCTCGCGGTCGAGGGACGCGATGCCCAGCCGCTCGACGAGGAAGTCGGCCAGCGCGTCGGCCACCCGCTCCACGGCGCCCGCCCCGGTCCCACCGGAGTGGTCACCGGGAACGGCGGCGTGCGCGGTGACGGCGACGTCTGCGGTAGCGGTGACGTCTGCGGTCACGGTGACGTCCGCGGTGGCGGTGACGGCGGAGGAGTGATCCCGCCCTTCCGGCTCGATGATCTCGGTGCCCGCGTCCGGGTGGGCGATGACGAGCTGCCGGGCGGGCTCCTCCGCCGCCAGGACGGCCATGAGGGCGTCGAGGCCCTCCGCGGTGGTCAGCGGCCGGACGCCGCGGGCCCGGAGCTGGTCCGCGACGGCCGTGCCCATGCCGACCTCGCCCCACAGGCCCCAGTCGACGCTGAGCCACGGCGCGCCGTGCGCGTGGGCGTAGCCGTCGAGGTAGGCGTTGGCGGCGGCGTATCCGCCCTGCCCGAGGTTCCCGAAGGTGCCCGAGACGGAGGCGAACAGCACCGCGAAGTCGAGGTCGCTCCCGGTCAGGGCGGCGGCGAGCTCGCGGACCCCGTCGGCCTTGGGCCCCATCACGGCGGCGACGTCCTCGGCGGTGGCGCTGCGGATCAGCCCGTCCTTGAGGGTGCCGGCGGCGTGGACGACGCCGTGCACGTCGCCGTGCTCGCGCCGCATCCGCTCCAGCAGGGCCGTCAGGGCGCCGGGGGCGGTGATGTCCGCGCTGTACGAGACGGCCAGGCAGCCGTGGGCGGCGATGGCCGCGGACCGCTCGTCGGAGCCGGGGTTCCCGCCGGAGCGGGAGACCAGCGCGACGACGCCGGCGCCCTCGCGGGCGAACCGTTCGGCCACTTCGAGGCCCAGGCCGCCGTGGCCGCCGAGCACGAGGTAGCGTCCCCCGGGCCGGATCGGGCCCTGGCCGGCGGGCCTCGGCGGGGTGTACGCGGACCGGTCGCGCACCCGGACGGGCACGTGCCGGACGTCGCCGCGGTAGCCGGTCTCGACGGGCCCCCGGGCAACGCCGAGTTCCGCGACGAGGGCGGGGAGCAGCGCGTCGGGGTCGCCGCCGAGGTCGACGATCCGCGGGCGCAGGCCCGGGTACTCGATGGCGGCGGTGCGCAGGAGCCCCCACAGGGCGGCGCGGGCGGGCACCGGCCGGTCGCCGGCGGTGACGGGCTGGCCGTCGCGGGTCGCGACGAGGAAGCGGGCCTTGCGCTGCCGCTCGCCGAGGGTGCGAAGGGCCGCGAGGCAGGCGTACAGCCCGAGGCGCAGCTCGTCCTCCTCGCCGCGTCGGCCGTCGGTCGGGCCGTCGGCGTTCCACAGGTGGAGCACGCCCGTGACGGGGTCGCCGATCTCCTCCCAGAGCCGGCGGAACCCGTCCTGGTCGGGCCGGTCCAGGGTCGTCCGGTCGGGGTCGGGAGCGCCGCCGGGGGACGCGGCCGGGCCGGCGGCGACCTCCACGACGCGGGCGCCGTCGGCCCGCAGCGCTTCGGCGGCGCCGGTGCCGAGCCGGTCGGCGGGGCCGTGGTGGAGGACCACCCAGGTGCCCGAGGCCGGTTCACGGCGGGCGGGGTCGCCCGCCTCGGGGTGCCAGTCGATGCGGGAGACAGGCAGAGGTTCCCGCCGTTCCGCAGCGCTGTCGGACGTCCGTGCCGGGGCCGTGGTGCCGGTCGCCGCCGCTGGCGTACGCGTCACGGTGGTGGTACGCCGCATCCGCACGCCCCGGAACTCGGCGAGGACATCGCCGGAGGGGCCGAGCAGCAGCGCGTCGGCGGTGGCGTAGGCGCCGTCGTCACCGGTACGGCGGACGTGGACGGTGACCCCGTCCGTCGCCGTCGACAGGTCGGCGAAGAGGGCGAGCCGCTCGACGCCGATCGGCAGCATCGGGTACGGGCCGTCCGTGCCCGTCAGGTCCTGAAGGGCGCAGCTGACGACCTGGAAGACGCCGTCCACCAGCAGCGGGTGGGCGTACCAGGGCATCGGCTCGGCGTCGGACCGCAGGGTGGCGCGGGCGGTTCCGGCGTCGGCGACGGAGAGTGCGCGGACGGTGCGGAAGTCGGGGCCGTACTGGAGTCCCTCGCGCTCCCATCCGGTGTAGAGCCGCTCCGGGGCGATGTCCCGTGCGCCGGCGTGCTCGTGGTCCGCCGTGGCGCGGGCGGGCCGTGCCGTGTCCGCCGGGAGGAACCGTCCGGCGCCGGTGGACAGCTGCTTGCGGGTGCCGGCCACGAGGGTGGTCAGCTCGAAGCGGGTCCGGTCGGGGCCGGGGGTCACGTCGAGCCGGACCGGTGCGCTGCCCTGGTCGGCGACCGCGAGGGGGCGGAGGAACGACACCCCGGTGAGTTCCAGGGCAGCGAACGGTCGGCGGCGTGCGACTCCGACGAGTGCCATCTCCAGTTGCACGGCTGCGGGGAGCAGTCCGGTCCCCGCGGCGCGGTGCTGGGCGATGAGGGGCTCCTGGCCCGTGAACGTCTTCTCGTACGTCTCTGGGGTGTGCGTCACTGTCCCTCGCTCCGGTGCTCGTAGTGACGGTCGAACAGCGGGTGTCCCACGGCAGGCGCAGCCGACGCGGTGCGCGTGGCGCGCTCGCCGCGGGCCGGGGGCGCGACCAGGTCCTGCCGGTGGAAGGGGTACGTGGGCAGGGTCGTCGTGCGGTGGCCCTTGCCGGCGTGCACACCCGCCCAGTCCACCGAACCCGAGCCCGAAGCGGCGTACGACGCCACAGCCGCGTACACCTCCGCCTGGTCCACCCGATCACGCCGCAGCGTCGACAACCACAACGGCTCATCGCCCGACCACGACGCACGTGCCAGCGACGTCAGCTGCGGCTGCGCGCCGATCTCCCAGACCACCCCCGCGCCCACACCCGACACCAGCCCGACCGCCTCCGAGAACCGCACCGGCTCACGAATCCCACGCGCCCACACATGCGCGTCCTTCACGGACTCCGGTGTGTGCCAACCGCCCGACACCGTCGACGCGAACGCCACCCGCGGAGCCGACCACTCGACACCCGACACCGCCCCGGCGAACGGAGCCACCGCCCCCTCCATCAACGCCGAGTGGAACGCATGACTCACCACGAGCGACTGCGACCGCAGACCCGACTCCGCACGGAACCGTGCCACCGCATCCACCGGACCCGAAACCGTCACCACACGAGGCGAGTTGAACGCAGCCACCTCAACCCCGGGAAACGCCTTCAACGCCTCCACGACAGCAGCCGCATCACCATGCACCGCAGCCATCGCACCCGCACCCGGCTGCGACTCCATCAACCGCCCACGCACCACCGCCAGACGCAGCAGATCCCCCAGACCCACCACACCCGCGGCCCACCCCGCACTCAACTCACCCAGACTGTGACCCACCACCACATCCGGACGCACACCCAACGACTCCAACCACCGCACCAACCCCACCTGCACCGCCACAATCCCCACCTGCGCACACCTCGTCGAGTCGAGGAGGTGTGCCGATATGCCGAACAGCAGGTCCGTCAGCGGTACGTCGAGATGGCCGGCGAGCAGGGAGGCGCACTCGTCGAGTGCCGCCCGGAACACGGGCTCGGTCTTGTACAGGCCCTGGGCCATGCCCGCGTACTGCGAGCCCTGGCCGGTGAACATGAAGACCACCGGCGCCGACTTCCGACCGCTCCGGCGAGCCACCGGAGACGCTCCGGAGGCGATGTCCCGCAGCGCGACGGCGAGTTCACCCGCGTCGCCGCCCGAGACGACCGTGCCGAAGCGGTGCTCGGCGCGACCTGTGTTGGCGGTGTAGGCGAAGTCGCCGAGTCGGTCGTCGTCGACCTCGGCAAGCCGGTCGGCATAGGCGTCGGCGAGTGCGCGGACGGAGATCTCGTCCGCCGCGTCCACCCGCACCAGATACGACTCCTGCCCCACCACCTCACGAGCAGCAACCGCAGGGGCCTCCTCCAGGATGACGTGGGCGTTGACCCCACCCATCCCGAACGCGCTCACCGCACCCCGACGCGGACCATCCACCGGACGCGGCCACACAGACACCCGATCCGCCAGGAAGAACGGAGTCCCCTCGAAACGGATGTGATCATTCGGCCGCACCACATGCAACGACGGAGGAACCACACCCCGCTCCATCGACAACAACACCTTCACCAACCCCGCAAGACCCGCAGCCGGCTCCAGATGCCCCACATTCCCCTTCAACGAACCCAACGCACAGAACTGCGAACGAGACGTCACACCCCGCCACGCACGCGTCAAACCCTCCACCTCGATCGGATCACCCAGACTCGTCCCCGTCCCATGCGCCTCCACCAGACCGATCGACTCCACCGACACACCCGCATCCACCAACGCAGCCGAAATCACCGACTCCTGCGCAGCACTGCTCGGCACCGTCAAACCACTCGTACGACCCCCGTGATTCACCGCCGAACCCTTCACCACACCCCGCACCCGATCACCATCACGCAACGCCGCACGCAACGGCTTCAACACCACCGTCACCACCCCCTCCCCCGGCACGAACCCATCCGCACCCGCATCGAACGGCCGCAGGGCGTTGGACGGGGAGAAGGAGCGGAGGCGGGAGCCGAGCTGGAAGTACTGGGGGGACATGCCCAGGTGCACGCCGGCGACGACGGCCTGCTCGCACTCCCCGGAGCGGATGCTCCGCACCGCGGTGTGCAGCGCCACCAGCGACGACGAGCACAGCGTGTCGATCGTCATGCTCGGACCGTGCAGGTCCAGGAAGAAACTCACCCGGTTCGCCAGGATCGCGTTGTGGTTGCCCAGGCCGGCGGGTGTCTGGACGACGTCCCCGACCACGGTGTCGCGGTAGTGCTGGTAGCTGGCGCCCACGAACACGCCGGTGGTCGGCTGCGTCCTGCCCGCGATGCCCGCGTCCTCCAGGGCGCGCCAGGCCGACTGGACGAGGTGGCGCTGCTGCGGGTCGATCCACTCGGCCTCGGCGGGCGAGAGCCGGAAGAAGCCGGGGTCGAAGTCGGTGAGGCCGTCGACGAAGCCGGCGCGCCGCAGGTAGACGGTGCCGGGGGCGCCGTCCGTCCCGTAGTAGGCGTCGATGTCCCAGCGGGAGGCCGGGACCTCGGTCAGGCAGTCCTCGCCCTCCACCAAGACGCGCCACAGCTCGTCCAGGTTCGCGGCGTTGGGGAACACGCCGTCGATGCCGATGACGGCGATGTCGTGCGTGTCGTCGTCCGTGTCGTCGTCCGCGGCGGAAGCGACGGCGGTGGAAGCCGCGGGCACCGGGGCGGGAGCCGCGGGCACCGGGGCGGGAGCCGCGGGCGCGGGCCCGGTGGGGGCCGCCGCGGGAACCACGGGGACCGGCGGGGTGGACCCGTTCGGCTCGGGGGCCGGGGCCGGCGGGTGTGCCGGCCCTTCGCCCGTGACGGCCGGGCCTTCCGAGCCGCCCGACCCCGCGCCGGCCGGGAGGTCGGTCGCGTCGGCGGGCGGGGCCGTGACGCCGTACTCGTCCCGCAGTTCCTCCGCGAGGCGGTCGACCGTGCCGACCTCCAGGACGAGGGTCACCGGGATGTCGACGCCGAGCCGGGACCGGATGTCCTGGGCCAGGGAGACCGCGAGCATCGAGTCGAGGCCCTGCTCCTGGAGCGGGCGGTCGGTTTCCAGTTCGGCGGCGTCCAGCTCCAGGGCCTCGGCCACCCAGTCGGCCAGCGCCGCCTCGAGCGAGCGGCCCGGAAGGCCGCCGGGCAGGTGACCGTTGGAGGCGGGCACGGCCGCCGGGGCGCGCACCGGAGCCGGTGCGGGAACGGGGGCCGGGGACGCGGCCGGGGCCGGGCGGTGGCCGTGGCCCGTGTCACCGGCGGCGCCCGGACCGGACGGCGCCGAGGACAGCCGCTTCCAGGTGATGCCCCGCGCCTCCAGCACGGGCTCGTCGCCGTCGAGGACGACCAGGCTGGCGGTCAGCAGGCCGGCGTCCGGCCCCGCGTCCCGGTCACGCCGGGCGTACACACGGGCGGTGGCGGGAAGCCGGCCGAGGACGGTGAGCCGTTCGACGGTGAAGGGGACGTACAGCCCCTGCGCGCCGCAGGCCGCGAGCGCGATCTGGAAGGCGCCGTCCAGGAGACGGGCGTCCACGGTCCCGGCGGTGTCGCCGCGCAGGACTCCCAGCGCCTCCCCCGGGGCGACCGTCAGGGACGCCACGGTGCGGAAGCCGGTGCCGTAGTCCAGACCGGCGCGGGCGAACGCCGCGTACATCGCGTCCAGTCCGACCTCGCTGAAGCGGTGCGAGGCGGGCGGGACGGTGAGGGCCGGCTGCTCGGGCGTCGTCAGCGTCGTGGTGCACACCAGGGCGCCGGAGCCGTCGCGGAAGGCGAGGGCGTCGCCGTCGCGTGCGGCCGTGAGCGTCGCGGGGGCCTCGACGGCCGCCCGGAAGGTGAGGTCGCGCAGACCGAAGCGGTCCCGGCCGAGGAAGTCGGCGACCTTGGCCGGGTAACCGGCACCCGGCAGGGTGGGCCGGCCGAGGACGAGGTGCTCGGCCGCCTCCGGATGCTCCGTCCACGTGCTGCGGGTGCGCGTGGGAGCGGGCGGGGGCGTCTGCTCCTGCTGGGGTTCGAGCCACAGGTACTTCTCGGCGTGCGGGGCGGTCGGGAAGCGGACCCCGGCCCGGCGGCGCGGCCCGGCGGCGAGGTCGGTTCCCGCGACGAACGCCTCCGCCGCGGCGGCGAGTTCGCCGCGGCTCGCGGGCGCTGCGGTGGGCAGCCCGTGAGGACTCGCCGCGGTGGCCGCGACGCCCACGTGGAGGGAGCGCACCTCCTCGACGCCGGCCAGGAACAGCTGGAGCTTGTCCTGGAGTTGTTCGGCGCTGTCGGCGACGCACGCCAGTCGGTGCACGCCGGCCGGGCGCAGCCGGCTCGCCTCGGCCAGGGCCTCCAGGGAGGGGCAGTAGGCGGAGCGCAGCATGAGCACGAGTCGGCGGGCGAGGGTGCGCAGCGCGTCGTCGGAGCCGGCCGAGAGGACCAGCAGCTGGGGACCGGAGTCCGTGCCGTCCTGCTCCGTGCCCGGTGCGGCCTCGACCACGACGTGGGCGTTCGCGCCGCCGAAGCCGAAGCTGCTGACGCCCGCGACGCGCGGGCCGGGGCCCCACGGCAGGAGGCGGTCGGCCACGTACAGCGGGGAGCCCTCGAAGTCGAACGACCTGTTCGGCGTCTCGTAGTTCAGGGACGGCGGGATGTGGGCCGCCTGGAGCGCCAGCACCGTCTTGATGAGGCCGGCGATGCCCGCGGCGGGCTCCAGGTGGCCGAGGTTGGTCTTGACGGAGCCCACCGCGACCGGGGTGCGGCCGGCGGGCTCGCCGAGGACCGCGTGGAGGGCCTCCAGCTCGATGAGGTCGCCGAGCTGCGTCCCGGTGCCGTGCGCCTCGACGTAGCCGATGTCGGCGGCGGTGCGCCCGGAGCGGGCCAGGGCCCGGCGCAGTACGGCTTCCTGGGCGGGCCGGCTGGGCGCGGTGAGGAAGCCGGCGCTGCCGCCGGTGTGGTTCACGGCGGTGCCTCGGACGACGGCGAGGACCGGGTCCCCGTCGCGTTCGGCGTCGGACAGCCGCTTGAGGATGAGGGCGCCGGCGCCCTCGCCGCGCACGTAGCCGTCGGCGGCGTCGTCGAAGGCGCGGCAGGCGCCCTGCGGGGAGAGCATGCCGTTACGGGTGAAGGAGCGGGTCTTGGCCGGGGTGAGCACCAGGTTGGCGGCGGCCACGACGGCGGCGTCGATCTCGCCGGCCCGCAGGTGCATGGCGGCCTCGTGGAGGGCGACGAGGGACGACGAGCAGGCCGTGTCGACGGCGAAGCTCGGGCCGGACCAGTCGAAGACGTGGGAGAGGCGGTTGGCCACCATGGAGGGGGCGGTGCCGGTCGCCACGTGCGGGTCGGAGTGACCGATGCTCCGGGCGACGATCTCCGGGAAGTCGCTGGCGATGGCGCCGACGAAGACGCCGGTGTCGGCTCCGAGCGAGTGGTGGTCGCGTCCGGCGCTCTCCATGGCCTCGGAGGTGACGCTGAGCAGCATCCGCTGGAGCGGGTCCATGCGGCGCGCTTCGCGGTCGGTGAGGCCGAAGCGGGCGGCGTCGAAGTACTCGACGCCGTCGAGCCAGCCCATCCGCACGTCGTCGGAGGCCGCCTCGGACCACAGGTGGGCCCAGCCGCGCTTGCCCTCGGGGGCGGCGCCGATGCTGGACACGCCGGCGACGAGGTTCTGCCAGAGCTCGTCGGGGGTGCCGGCCCCGGGGAACCGGCACGCCATGCCGATGACGGCGAGGGCGCCGTCGTCGACGGGCCGCGCCGAGGAGGCCCCGGACGGGGTGGCGGCGGGTACGGCCGCGGCGGCCGGCGTGGCCGCGGGGCCGGGAGTGCCCGCGGCGGCGGGGGCGGGCGCGGTGCCGTGCGCGGCCGGCGCGGCAGCGGTGTCGGTCACCGCGTCCGCCGGTGCCGGTACGGTCCCGGCGACGGGGGCCGTGTCCTGGTCCCGCAGGGTGACGACGCCCTCGGCGCCCAGGAGGCGGGCCAGCTTGACGGGGGTGCCCGAGGCGAAGATGGCGGGGGCGGTCACCGAGGCGCCCAGCTCGCCGCCCAGGCGTGCGGCGGCGACGGTGACGTTCACCGAGTCGCCGCCCAGGTCGAAGTAGTTGGCGTGGACGTCGAAGTCGGGGTGGTCCAGGGTGGTGGCGAAGACGCGTGCGATGGACCGGGCCAGTTCGTCCTCGGTCATGCCGGCGTCGGCGGTCGCGCCGGACCCTGAGGGCACGGCGGTGTCCCCGTCCGTCGTCTCCGGAGCCGGCTCCGCGGCCGCCGCGAGGGTCGCGGGCTCGGGTGCCGCCGTACGGGGCTCGGCCTCGGGGCTCGTCGTCGGCTGGGCGGCGGCGGGCTCCTGCTCCTCACCGGAGCGCAGGATGGTGTCGCGCGTGGGCAGCGGGAGCGCGGCGCGGGCCACCTTGCCGTTGTCGGTGAGCGGCAGGACGTCGAGGTTCACGTAGGCGTCCGGCACCATGTAGGCGGGAAGGGCGGCGGCGACCAGTGCGTCGAGCCGCGCCTTGCCGGGCATGGCGTCGCCCACCAGATAGGCGGTGAGCCGCAGTTCGCCGCGGCCCTCGAAGCGCGCCGCGACGACGACGGCGGCCGTGACGCCGTCGATCCTCTCCAGGATCCGCTCGATCTCGGCGGGCTCGATGCGGTGGCCCCGCACCTTGACCTGGGCGTCGGACCGGCCGAGCCATTCGACCGCGCCCGTCTCGTGCAGGCGGACCTCGTCGCCGGTGCGGTAGAGCCGCGTGCCGGTGACGGGGTGCTCGACGAAGACCTCCCGCGTCAGGTCCGGGCGTCCGGCGTATCCGCGGGCCAGTCCGGTGCCGGAGAGGTACAGCTCGCCGGTGGTCCCGGGCTCGCTCGGGTTCAGGTCCGTGTCCAGGACGTGCAGTTCCATGTGCGGCAGGGGTTCGCCGAGCGGGAGGAACGTGCCGACGGACTCGACCCGGTGGGCCGCGGCCCAGATCGTCGCCTCGGTGGGGCCGTACAGGTTCCACAGGGCGCGGGCGGGCTCGTGCAGGCGCTCGGCGGTGGCGGGCGACAGGGCCTCGCCGCCGGAGAGGACGGTCAGCCCGGCGTGCGGGGTCCAGTCGGCCCCCAGCAGCAGGCGCCAGAGGCTGGGGGTTGCCTGGGCGACGGTGACGCCGCTCGCCACCTCGGCCAGCCGGTACGGGTCGGCCGCGGTCTCGCGGGAGGCGAGGACGACCGTGGCGCCGACCGTGAGCGGCAGCAGCAGCTCCAGGAGGGAGATGTCGAAGGCGACCGTGGTGTGGGCGAGGACGGTGTCGTCCGCGGTGACGCCGAGGCGTCCGCCGATGCCGGTGAGGAAGTCGGCGAGGGCTCCGTGACCGATCTCGACGCCCTTGGGGTCGCCGGTGGAGCCGCTGGTGAAGAGGGTGTACGCGAGGTCGTCGGCGGTCACCCGCGGAGGTACGGCCTGGGCCGCTCCGTCCGCGACGGGCACCTGTCGAGCGGGGCCCAGGGACGCGCCCAGCGCGTGGGTGCGGGCGTCGGTGAGGATGAGTTCGCAGCGCGAGACGTCCACGTACCGCCGCAGCCGGTCCTCGGGGTAGCCCGGGTCCAGGGGCAGGAACGACGCGCCGGCCCGCAGGATGCCGAGCATCGCGGGGAGCAGCGCGGTGTCGCGCTCCAGGAGGACGCCGACCACGGCGCCCTGCTCGACGCCCTCGTCGTGCAGGCGGGCCGCGACGGCGTCCGCCCAGGCGTCGAGACCGGCGTAGTCGAGCGTGCGCTTCCCGGCGCGGACGGCGACGGCTCCGGGCCGCTCCGCGGCCGCGGCGGCGAAAAGGTCGAGCACGGTCGGGCCGCCGGTCTGCTCGCCGGGCTCCCCGGCGTCGGCTTCCGCGCCGTCCCCGGTGGGCTCCCCCGGAGGGGCGGAGGAGGGCGCTGCGGTGCCGGAGTCGCCGGAGCGTGCGGAGTCGGTGGACTCGGTCGGCGGCTCGTCGCCCTGGAGCAGCGCGGCCATGGCCAGGTCCTCGACGCGCTCCACGAAGTCCAGCGCCTCGTCCTCGTCCATGGCGGTCTCCCGCACGAAGATCGTGGGCGGGCCGTCGTTCAGGCACAGCAGGGCGATCTCGGTGTGGGGGTCGGCGGAGGCCTCCTCGCCGGAGTCCCGTTCCAGCACCATGACGCGGGTGAAGCTCGGCTCGTCGGTGCCGAGGGGCCGTCCGGCGAGCCCGAGGCGGACTTCGAGGTCCCCGGCGTAGCCCTGGCGGGCGGCGGCCTCGTCGAGCCTCTGCCGCAGCGAGCGGGCGGTCCCGCCGTCGTAGCGGACGGGGAAGCGGGCGGCCGTCAGCCCGTGCGTGCGGTCCGCGAGGACGCGGGCGGTCGACGGGGACCAGGCGAAGTCGAAGACCTCGTCGCCGGCGCGTTCGGCGACGGCGGCGAGGAAGGCGCGGAGGACGGCGACGCTCTCGTCCCGCGAGGCGGGGACGTACGCCAGCTCGTAGTGCCCGTAGTGGGCGGTGGCCGCGGAGAAGTCGTCGGCCGCCAGCGGGACCGGGCGCACGTCCTCCAGGCGGGCGCGCCACCACGGCTCGTGGGGGCGCAGGCGCTTCTGGGCCTCGGCGATGTCGGCCAGGCGCTCTTCCGAGACGGCCGGGAGGGCGGCACCGGCGGCGATGCCGAGGCGCTGGGCGGCGGCCTGGCCGCTGAGCGTGCTGCCGTCGACGGCCCGCCAGTCGCTGAGGACGAGGTCGGCGTCGGGCGCGGCCAGGGTGATGGCCGTGGTGGTGACGGACAGGACGGTGGTCGCGGTGCGCGGTTCGTCGCGGGGGATCAGCCGGGCCTGCCGGGTGTAGACCGCGCCGAGTTCGGTGACGAGGGCGGGCACGCCGAGCGGGTTGGGGAAGGAGCCGTGGTCCAGGGCCCTGACGAGGCGTACGGCCTCGGCGGCGGTGGTGCCGGCGTGGATGACGCCGCCCCCCGCCATGCGCGCGGACCGGCGGTAGAAGCGGCGCTCGCGGCCGCTCGTGTCGAGGATCTCGGGCAGGGTCCGGCGGGCGATGTGCGGGACGAGGTCGGCGAACAGCTCGATGCCCGTCTCGGCGGCCTCGTACGTGAGGGAGAGGGCGGTGGCGTGGTCGCGTACCGGGAACCAGCGCTCCAGGAGCACACCGCCGGCGTCGACGGCCTCGGTCATCAGGTGCCAGGTGGCCGCGTGCCGCGGGGCTCCCTCGTACAGGGCCCAGGCGGGGACGTGGCTGCCGGAGTAGCGGGGCAGCGGGCCGTCGTGGAAGTTGATCGCGGCGATCTTCGGCAGGTCGAGGACGGCTCCGGGCAGGATCCGGAAGTTGACCATGCTGAACAGGTAGTCGAACGGCCGCTCCGACAGGAGCGCCGTGAGGTCGCCGGCCGGGTCGTGCACGGGCACGTCGTGGGCGTCGGCCCAGGCGACGACGGCGGGGTCGCGGCTGAGGACGCCCTCGATCGTCACACCGGCGTCGAGGAGTCGGGTGCCGCACTGGGTGAGGACGCGGGTGCCGCCGATCAGGTAGCAGTTGGCTGTCGTGCTCACCGCTCCGCCTTTCCGGATTCGGCGGCCTCGTCGTTCTCGGCGGCGGAGGGGGCGGCCGAGGCGGTCGCGGCGCCCCCGGCGCCGTCCTCGCTGCCGGCGCTCCCGGCCTCGGGTGCGTCGGCGGTCTCGCGGACGACCCAGGCGTCGATCTGGGCCACGACCTCCTCGTCGTACGAGAGCTGGCCGGGCGTCCACAGCGGGTTGGAGAGGCCGCGGTGGGTCCGCTCGCACATCTCCCAGTCCTCGTAGTTGGCCTTGTCCCACAGCGCGAAGACGTCCTCGTGCGAGAAGTCGCTCTTGGCGGTCTCGCTGGGGTGGAACAGCCAGAAGTGGCGGACGAAGCAGGTGCCGGGACTCTCCGGCCAGACCCACTGCATCATCACGTAGTCGGCGGTGAACCCGAAGAGCAGGTTGGGCAGGATGGTGATCCAGTTGATCTTCTGGAGGTCGCCCTCGGGGACGTTCGGCATCGGCGTACGCCCACTGCGTCCCGTGACGGAGACGGAGTTGTAGCCGGTACGGATCGACTGCCAGGCGCCGACGATGTCGCCCCGGAGGCCGTAGGTGCCCGCGTCGTCGAAGTCGGTGATGCGGTGCAGGTCCTTGTGGGCGGTCGGGAAGTGGAGGCTCTCGTTGACGTTGTGCGCGACGAGCTTCCAGTTCGAGGCGACCGGGTAGTCCTTGGCCTCGACGCACTCCAGGTCGGCGAGGTCGTAGACCTTGGCGAACTCCCCGAACTCGCCGAGCGACTCGTCGAGGTCCGGGGCGTCGTCGGAGAGCGCCACGAAGACCACGCCGAAGCGGACCTCGGTCCGCACGGGCAGCAGACCGTTCTTCTCCTTGTCGAAGAAGTGGTCCATGTACGTGCCGTTGAGGCTCTTGAGCTTGCCGTTCCGGTCGTAGACCCAGCAGTGGTACAGGCAGACGAGGCTCTGGCGCTTGCCGGTGGCCTCCTCGACGAGCTTGTAGCCGCGGTGCCGGCAGTAGTTGTGGTAGCCCTGGATCCCGTTGTCGCCGTGGATGAGCAGGATGGATCCGGAGCCGATGTTGAGGGTGCTGTAGGCGCCCTTCTCCTTCAGCCGGGAGACGTGGTCGACCGGGAGCCAGCGCCGGCCGTAGATGCGGGCCATCTCCCGGCGGAACTGCTCCTCGCCGGTGTAGAACGCGTGCGACCTGCCGATGCCGCCGGTCTCGAAGTAGGGCCTGTCCTCATCCTGGTCACTGATGAGGTCGAACATGCTGGACGCACGCGTCATCTGCGGGACTCCCTCGAAGGCAAAGCGCATGGAGTGGTGCCGTGCCGGCGCGGCCGTGGTCCGGGGCCCGTGAGGACGGGCCGCGCCGGGCCACGCGCGCCTGGACGGCGGGTGACGTGGGGTGCTGCTGGAGAAGGGGAAAGAGCGGTGGTCGTCCGGGCGTGGCCCGGGTCGCCCGGACGGGTACGGCGCACCGGGGCGAGGAGACGGGCCGGTCGTCGGTGCCCCCGTGGTCCGCGGGAGGCACCGACGCCGGAGGAACCCTCCGGCACGGGGGCACCGGAGGGGGCGGAGCGGTCGCGGGACACCGCCGCCGGTCGGGGTGGCGGTCACCGGTCCGGAGGGATCGGTGCGCGACGGGGCCGGCGCCTCGGGGCCGCGCAGGCGTCGGCGCGGAGGCGGCACGGAGCCGCGCCCGGCGCTCGACGGTGAGGCACTGCTCCGGGGCCCGTGACCGGTCGTCCGCGAGCGCCCGGCGTCGGGCGAGCCCCGGGGTGGTGTGGCGCCGGGTGCGGCGACCGGCGGCGGGCCGCGGTCAGCCGGCGGCGGGGTCGTAGATCCGCTCGGACTCCGGTACGCCGGCGTCGTCGTACAGCCGCTCCAGGGCGTCCGGTGCGTAGATCTCGTAGTCCGGGACGATGCCGCCGATCAGGCCCAGCATCTTGTTCGTCCACTCCTGGGACTTGCTCATCGCGCTCATCGTCGCCTTGAAGAACGGCGGCAGTTCGGTGAGTTCACCGAGCGTCGTCGTGAAGTCGTAGACGCCGGCGCTCTCCTCGTCGCGGAGCTTGTTGTACTCGGCCAGCGCCTCCTCCATGGGCCGCTCGCCCGCGAGGCCCTGGTGGATGCGCTCGGCGAGGAGCTCGCCGTGCAGGAAGGAGTCGGTGATGCCCCAGCCGGTGTAGGGGTCCTTGTGGTAGCCGGCGTCACCGACCAGCGCCCAGCCCGGGCCGTACGCGCGGCGGTAGTAGTTGTCCGGGTAGCGCATGGGGCGGAAGTCCTCCACGCGGGTGCCCAGGTCGCGCAGCTGCTCGCCCATCTCCGGGGAGACGTCGTCGATGACGGCCTGGAAGTTGGCCTCGACGTCCTGGCGGAACTCCTTGAGGTGCCGCTTGGCACCGATGATGGCGACCATGCTGACGTCGCCGTTGGTCGGCCAGGTGCCGAACCACTTCTCGTTGAAGCCGTTCTTGTGGTGCAGGCCCCACGACTCGAGGCCGCTGTAGTACGAGTAGTAGACGAACCCGGCAGCGGGGCGCACGTTGTACAGCTCCGCACCGACCTTCTTGGCCACGGTGGAGTGGAAGCCGTCGGCTCCGACGACGATCGTCGCGCTGAACTCGTTCTCCGGGCCGTCTCCTTCGCGGCCGCGGATGCCCGTGACGCGTCCCTCGGAGACGACCACGTCGGTCACGGTGAAGCCCTCGATGACCTCCGCGCCGGCGCGGCGGGCGGCGTTGACGAGTATCTCGTCCAGCACGGTGCGGCGGGGGCAGTAGACGGCGTCGACGCCGTCGACGGGCTCCGCGAAGCCGTTGAGCTCGATGCCCCGGTAGGAGTAGTGCATCTTGCGGAGGGCGGGCGTCTTGGCCGCGATGATCTCGTCGAGCAGACCCCACTCCTTCAGGCGCAGCAGTCCGGCCTGGTGGATGTAGTGGGTGGAGACCGTGTCGCTGGGGAAGGAGGCCCGGTCTACCACGAGGACCCGGTGGCCCTGGCGCGCCAGCTGCATGGCGAGCGGCGATCCTGCGCACCGGCCGCCCACAACGATGACGTCATACATAGATTCCCCCTGCTTGGTCGACTTAACGGCCTGAAGCTCGGCCTGGTCAGAACGCGAGCGCGAAACGGAGGCTATGCAAGGGGTAGATCCAGGTCAAGCGCGCACCACGGGAAGGTAATGCGAGAGGGTCGACATTCGGTCGCCGGAATTCAGCACTCCACGCCACTATGGGCTCGGATGGGCGATTTGACCGAAGCAAATGAGCCGAAAATGAAGCCTCCAGAGCACCCCAAGGAAGGGTAAAGAAGAAGCCATTCCGCTTATTCACATAACCGGATGCACACTGCATTAATTCCAGTCTGCACAACTATTGCGAGGAGGCTTCGCGCAGGGGGCTCTAAACCTCGCCGATACGGGCTTTTGATCGATCAAACCGAGCGCTCACCGGAACTACCGGGGCGGCGTGCCAGCCCGGACACCGCCCCGGGGCCCGGCCGCCCCGGGGAATCCGGACGCTCGGGCGCAGCCGGTCACCCGAAGCAGCGAGGAGGGTGTCCGCTCCAGAAGGACGTGCTGATCTCATCGAACGTCATCGACGCCCCCGCTCACACCGTCACGGCGGACCGGTCGGTCGATCTCTTCGGCGGAGGCGGCGGCGAGGCGGTGGATGCCGTGGAGGCTCGACGGCCGCATCAGGCGCCCGCCCTCGACGTGCTTGAGCCGTCGCTCCCCCGTGCGAGAGGTGTACGTCAACCGCTCCAGCAGTTCCCCGGGAACGACCGTGTCGAAGCTGAGCGGGGCTCCGGGAGGCCCGATGAGCACTTCGGTGACGCATCCCGCCTTCAACGGACGCCAGCCCAGCACCTTCACGTAGTCGTCGTCGTGAAGCGCCGACCCGGCACTCTCGTAGGGGACGCGACGTGCCACCTCCAGCGCCCCCAGCACAGAGAGGCTCGTGCGGTGAACCCGCACCGGATGGACGCGGTCGCCGGGCCGCACTCCCGCGTGCTCGAAGCTCGGCAGCGACCGATGCGGTCCGCCGAACAGCATCGTCAGCCGCTGCCCCGCGTAGCCGGACCGCTCAAGCTCCCGGCACAAGCCGTTGGTCCACGTCACCGTAAAGGAGTTCGACACAGGAGGACCGTAGCCGGGTCCACTGACAGCTTCCGGTGGTCGACGCCCTCACCGGACACCCCTTGGTACGACCTGCGGACTTGTCCACCTACCGAGTCCGCATCCGCGTCGTCCGGGCCCCGTGCCGACGGCGGGCCGCGACGGGCCGGCACACGTCCGGTGGCTCAAGGGGTACCTTGGTGGTAGCCGTTGGCGATTCCCGCGCCGCCGCGTCCCCCGTGGAGGGGGCGCTTCGGGTACGGACCTCCTCGACGCGCGGCCCCTCTGGCCGCGCACTTCCACTCCCTCGTACCGGAGTGGCGGAGGGCTCCGACCCCCAGGACGGGCACCCATGGAACTCCACCGCACGTCGGCAACCCCTGCTGAGCACAAAGCCGTTCAGACGCCGGAGGCGCCGGGGCTCAGCGTCCAGCTGCTTGCCGGGCCCCCGGGCACCCGCGTCCTCGTCCTGACGGGCGAGGCCGACAGCGACACCGCCCCGGTCCTCGCCCGCGCCCTGGACGCGGCCCTCGACGAGCCGCCCGCCCCGGAGGTCCTCGTCGTCGACTGCTCCGGCCTTCAGTTCTGCGCGTGCGCCGGACTCAACGAGTTCCTCCGAGCCCGCCTCTCCGCAGTCCGCGCCGAGATCCGCCTGGCGCTCGCGGCCCTCACTCCGCAGGTCGCCCGACTCCTCGACCTCACCGGCACCGACACCGTGTTCGAGATCCTGCCCGAGGCGCCGCCCGTGGCGGCCCCGAAGCCGCCCGTCGCGGCCCCCGTGCGGCCCTCCCTTCCCATCCCACCGCAGGCGACCGCGCCCACCGGTACGGGCATGGGCGCGCAGGCGGCCGCCCTCTCCGCGCAGGCCGAGCGGCAGACCAGCGCGGACGAATGGGACCTCTCCGCGGCCGGCGCGGCCCTGGCCCGGACAACGGCCACCCAGCTCGGTGAGACCGTCGGCCCCGCCCACGTGCAGGAGGCGCTTCCGGGGATCGAACGTCTGGAACGCCTGCGGGAGGCCCTCGCCGTCCTGACGATCGGCACGGCCCACACCCATGGGCAACTCGCCTGGTTCCTCTCCAGCGCCACCGTCGCACTGACCCCCGTGCTCCGATGGCGCGCCCTGGTCGCCGAGGACCGGCAGGCCTTCGGCACCGTCGTCCCGACGCAGGAGGAGTTCACGGACGCGGAGAACGCGGTCCGCCACCTGAGGACGGCTCTGACGCACATCACCGCGCGCGACCAGGAACTGGACCCCGTACTCCCCGAGGCCGCCGCACGAGACCTCCAGCGACCCGGTGAGAGAGAGGGGCGGGCCGGCCGGCGCTCACCCGCGAGAGGTGAGCGCCCGCCTCTCGGGGGGATGTAAGGCGGGCGCTCACGGGTACTTCCGCCGCGCGGCCCGGTCTGGATGCAGGGGTGTGCCGGTGATTCGCGGGCGGCTCGCCCGGGCGTGGGTCCTGGTGCGCACGCCTCGCGCAGTCGACTACCGGCGACGCAGTACGAGGCCGGCCATGCGGAGCCCCGGTACGGGTTCGTAGTCGGCGCCGCGGTCGAAGCCGAGCCTTCGGTAGAGCGTCAGCGCGGGCTGGTTGTCCGCGCCGGTGCTGACTCTCACGTCGCCGCTGTCGACGATATCGGTGAGCAGGTGGTTCAGCAGCCGGGACGCCAGGCCCCGGCGGAACCAGGCGGGGTCCACGCAGACCCGGTCGATGTCGGTCACCTGAGGGCTGGTGCCGGAGAGGGTCTGCCAGGCGACGAAGGCGACCACCCGACCGTCACCCGTCATCGCAGCCAGCCAGCGCGACGGCTGGGCCCGCATCTCCGCGAGGGACTCGTGGAGGGCGGGGATCCCGTCGAAGCCGATGAGGTCGGCCTCGACGGCGTAGGCGCGTCGGCCCACGTCCTGCACCATCGCCGCGATCGCCTCATCGCCCAGATCCAGCTCGCGAACGAGCAGGCCGGGCGGTGGCGTGACGGCGTCGGGACGGTGATCGTCGGGCATGGGCCGATGCTAACGGGCCGACCGGTCAGGGCGGTCAGCGCGAGCAGGCAGCGGCGTACGCGCCAGGTGAGCCTGCCCCGTTCGAGGCCGTACGCACGGATCCCGCCTACCGCAGGTCACCGGCACCGGCGCTGATCAGCCGCCTCGATTCCTCCCACGGCGGGCGCCCGCCGGCGCCCGCCGCCGGAGGCGCTCAACGGTGGTGTGCCGCGTCCGCCCCGCCGGGCCGTGCGATGACGACGTCCGGGTGCCGTCGCTGGGGCGGAGGCTTGCGGCGGGCCTCCCATTCCGGTGCCAGCCAGTCGAAGACCAGGTGGTTGTGCCGGCGGCCCTCCTTGCAGTCGACCTCGCGGAACAGGCCCTGCTGACTCATGCCGAGGCTGACGTAGAGGCGCCTCGCGCTCGTGTTGTCCTCCCGGCACATGCACCAGAACCGGTGCCGCCCCAGGTCCTCGAAGCAGAAGGCCGCCGTGAGCCGGGCCGCGTCCGCGCCGGCGAGGGCCAGGTTGCGTGCCCGTGGGTGCAGGACCAGCGAATGGACGTACGCGCTGCTCCCGCCCTCCAGGTTCACGGCCACGCTGCCGACGAGGACGCCGTCGTGCTGGGCGATCGCCAGGTGGTAGGTCCTGCGGTCGGGCGCGACGGCCGAGAGCCGGGCCCGGCGGAGGGCTTCCGCGGCCTGCTGCCTGGTCATGGGGTCCGCGGTGAGGAAGCGGGTGGCGTCGGGATCGCCCCACATCTCCGCCGCACGGTCCAGGTCGTCCTGCGCCAACTCCCGGAGCACGACGAACCGTCCGCGCCGGTGCACGGCCGCCCTACCCACGGGCAGCCGGCCCGGGGAGGCACGGGGGTGGCGTCATGTGAGCTGCTCCCGCCGTTCGGACGCGTCGAGCGGGCGGCAGTGCGGGACGGCCTCGTCGCGGTCGCTCAGGTGGGAGGCCACGATCTCCCCGTACAGGTCGGGGCGTTCTACGTGGATCATGTGGCCCGCGTCCTCGACGACGGCGAACCTGCCCTGCGGGTAGCTCATGGCCAGCCGGTGGGCCTCGCCGGGCGGCGTCAGGATGTCGTCGACCCCGGTGAAGACCAGGACCGGCCCCTCGGGCGGGGACGGTGTCCCGAGGTCCGTCGGGAACCACTGGCGGTAGAGGTGGCTCCTGAGGTCCTCCAGGACGGCGGGGTCGAGTGATCCGATCCTGTCCCTGAACTGCGGTACGGGGCCCTGGTCCGCCGTCGCGCCGGCGTCCGCCGCCGAGCCGAAGAACAGACGGGTCGCCACGTCGAGGAGCGTGGCGCGGTCGCCGCGGTCGCTGGCGACCTCGGCGCTCTGGAGCCGAGCCTTCAGCTGCGGGCCGGGCCAGGGGCCCGCGCACACTCCGGAGAGGACGACCCGGCGGACCTCCGGCCTGGCCCGTCGCAGCATGTGCTGGACGACGAAGCCGCCGAGGCACTGTCCCACCAGGTCGTACCGCGCGAAGCCGAGACGGTCCACCGCGCGCCAGGCCGCTCCCGCGAGGAAGGAGGCGTCGTAGGCCGGGGGCAGCGGGTCGGCCGCGCCGAAGCCCGGCAGGTCCACGGTGACGACCGTGGTGCGGGGTGGGAGGGCCTTCTCCAGTCTCCGGGCCCAGCCGTGGTTGCGGTGCAGCGCGCCGCCGAAGAGGAACACCGGTGGGGCGGCGGGGTCGGGCTCGCCGTTGACTCGGCAGGAGTAGCGGAAGCCCTCGTGCTCCAGCCGTAGGGTCTCCTCGCTCACCGGGCCTCCCCCGGGACGGGCGGTACGGCGGTGACGGCGGCCGGCGCGTGGCGTCGGTCCGTCGGTTCCCAGGATGCGGCCGCCTCTGCGGAGCGGCAGTGCCGTGTGGGCACGCGGGTGACGCTGGGGACGTTCATGCAGCGCCAACGAACGTGATCCACAAAGGGATACGGGCGGTCGTTGTCCAGTCCTCGCCACGCTCGGCGGCGGTGCCGCGGCTGACGGGCGGGAGCGCCGCCGTCAGGCCGGGTCGGGGGCTCCGGTCAGGGACAGGCGGACGGTGATGCGCTTGCCGTCCGGTCTCGGCTCTATGGACAGGTGGTCGGCGAGGGCCTGGATGATCTCCATTCCGTGCTGACCGATCCGGCCCGGGTCGACACCCCGCACCGCGGGGACCGCGGACCGGCTGTCGCACACGCTCACCTCCACGCTGCCGGCATGGATCCGGAGCTCCATGCGGACGGGGCCGGGGGCGTACTTGTGGGCGTTGGTGACGAGTTCGCTCACGACCAGGGCGGTGAGGTCGCGCACGCGCTGCGTGATCGGCGGACGGTGCGCGGTGCGGTCCTCGCCGAGGAAGGCCGCCGCGTGGCGGCGGGCCTCCGAGATGCATCCCGGGTGGTTCCCGTCGAGCGCGTGGGAGGCGAAGGGGACACGTCTGTCCTCGTGCGTGAGCTGCACGGTGTCGTCCGTGCCGTCGAGGGGTTCCACTCGCCTTCTCCGTCCTCTTTCCCGTCCGGGCGCGCCGCCGCGGCCCGTCGGTCCGGCCGCCAGGCGGCGGCCCGCTTCTCGGGGGATCGTCCTGGTGTACGCGGCCCGCGCCTGTGGGGCAGAATCACCGGCGGGCCCACGCCCCGGAGGGTAAGAGTAGGCGCTGTGAGGGAGATGATGACCAGCAACGAGCAAGCGGACCGGACCGGCCGGCTGTCCGTACAGCACCGTGTGGCCGATGGGGTCCGTGTGGTCAGTCTGACGGGGGAGATCGACCACACCACCAAGGACGTCGTCCGGGACGCTCTTCAGGCGCAGCAGGAGACGTCGCGTGTCGTGGCGGATCTGGCGCGTGTGACCTTCCTGGACTCCAGCGGCATCAACGTCCTGATCTATGTGAACCAGCATCTGTCGGACCTGGGCGGATGGCTGCGGGTCGCCGCGGCGACGCCGGCCGTGAACCGTGTGATCGAGCTCGTCGGCATCGACGCCGTCATCCCCTGTCACCCCACCGTGGAAGAGGCCCTGGACAGCTGACGCACCCGGGCGGGGCCGGGGCTCAGAAGGCGTAGCGGACCCGCAGCCACGGTGTGTGCTCCTGGATCAGGCGGATCAGCGTGTCGACGGCCTCGGCCTTGGTGGCGGTGCGGTAGCGGACGTTCCAGCTGCCGTTCTCGGAGCGTTTGGGCTGCTGGATGTCCGGCCGCCACAGGACGTCCTCCGCGCGCGGGTGCCAGCCGAGGTTGACCTGGTGCAGGTCCTGGTTGTGGGTGAGCAGGATGATCTCCGCCGCCGCCTGGTCCTTCACCCGCCGTGCGAGCACGTCGTCCATGGTCGTGAGCAGCTCGGCCCAGGCCTGTTCCCAGCCGGGTCGGATGACCACTGGGGAGAGGTTGAAGTGGACCTCGTACCCGGCGTCCAGGAAGTCCGCGGCGGCGGCGAGGCGGTCCGCGACGGGACTGGTCCGGATGTCGAGGAGGCGGGAGTCGTCGGGCGGCATCACGGAGAACCGGATCCGGGTGCGGCCCCGGGGGTCGAGCCGCAGCAGGTCCGGGTTGACGAACTTGGTGGCGAACGACGCCTTGGCCGTGGGCCACCTCCGGAACGCTCGGACGAGGTCCGCGGTGTTGTCGCTGATGAGATCGTCGACGGAGCAGTCGCCGTTCTCCCCGACGTCGTAGACCCAGGCGTGGTCGTCGCACTGGTTCGGGGTGTCCTTGCGGCCCGCCTTCGCGATGTGACGGCCGACGGCGGCCAGCACGCGGTCGACGTTGGTGAACACGGTGATCGGGTTGGCGAACCCCTTGCGCCGGGGGACGTAGCAGTACGCGCACGCCATCGCGCAGCCGTTGGAGAGGCCGGGGGCGATCCAGTCGGCGGAGCGCCCGTTGGGGCGGATGCCGAAGGACTTCCGCTCGCCCAGGACCAGGGTCTCCCGCTTGACCCTCACCCACCGCTCGACCTGGCCCTCGTTTCCGTGCAGGTGCGGAATGCGCCAGTGGGACTCGGTCTCGACGACTCGGGCCGAGGGGAACCGTGCGATGATCTGCCGTCCCCGCAGCGAGTCCGCGGCGGCGGGCTCGGCGTAGATCCGCTCCACGTCGAGCAGCCTCCGCGCCTGCGGTTCCTCGCGGAACCGACGCCCGGTGGCGGCTTCCTCCGGCGCGGCGGCGGCCGCGAGGTCATCCATGCCGAACAATCCGTCGGGCTCGCCACCCGGGCCTTCGCCACCCTGCCGCATCCCGCTCCACTGCCCTCGTCCCGACCACCGCCGTCCGGGCGATCGCCCGGATGCGGCCGTCGCCCGGTCGTGTGATCCCACCCTACGGAAGACGGGCACCTATCTGCGTGGCCACCGCTCACCGAGCGTGGCGCCCCGACCGGATCCGGAATGGCTCCCCGTCGGTGTGCTGAATGTCTCCGTCTCCCCGTCTGGCCCACGTGACGTCTCCGGTGGAGCGCGGAGCGGGCCCACGGCAACGGTCGGCACTTCTCCCCCACGTCGTGACATCACCGCGCCGATCCCGGGTAGAGACGCGATCGGCCGGTGGGACGGCGCCCGGCGCGGCGGCCTCCCCGGCCGGGCGCCGACGGCTCCGCGGGCCGGGGAGGGCGGGGGCGGAGGCGTAGCCTCAGCTGGGCTTTCGGTGCCGTATTGTCAGCCGGGATATTTGATGCTTTGTGGATGCGGAGGGGTACTGGGATGGACAGCGCGGATGCAAAGCGACTGCTGGACCTGATGTCGTCACGTCGTGCCGAATTGCTCGCGCAGTGGGAGGAGCACGTCGCGCGTTCCCTGCACGGCCGGCTGAGCACCGTCGAGCTGGGCCGCGAGCTGGGCGAGCTGTACGACGCGATCACCGACGCCCTGGCGACCGGCGGGTTCTCCGGTCGGGGCGAGGGCTACACGGTCGTCCGCAGCCTGCTCGTCGAGCTGTCGCGCAACCGCGCCCGCCAGGGCTTCACGCCCTCCGAGACCGCGGTGAGCGTCTTCGCCCTCAAGCGGGTCGTGGAGTCCCTGCTCGTCGACGGTTCCGCCGACGAGGTCCGCGGCTACCTCGAGTTCGCGCGCCTGATGGACGACCTCGGTCTGTTCACCATGGAGGAGTACGCGCGGACGCGCGAGGAGATCATCTCCGCACAGTCCCAGCAGCTGCTGGAGCTGTCCACCCCGGTGGTGAAGCTGTGGGACGGGGTGGTGGGCGTGCCGCTCGTCGGAACCCTGGACTCGGCCCGTACCCAGGTGGTGATGGAGAAGCTGCTCCAGGCCCTCCTCGACTCCAACTCCGCGCACGCGATCATCGACATCACCGGTGTCCCCGCCGTCGACACCCAGGTCGCGCAGCACCTCCTGAAGACCGTCGTGGCCGCGCGGATGATGGGCGCGGAGTGCGTCATCTCCGGCATCCGGCCGCAGATCGCGCAGACCATCGTGGGCCTCGGCATCGAGTTCGGCGACATTCCCACCAAGGCCACCCTGGCCGACGCCCTGCGTCACGCCCTCGTGGAGATCGACAAGGCCGCCGCGACCCGTGCGGAAGGCCTGCTGTGAGCGATCGCGTACCGGTCCTGAAGATCGGGGACGTCCTCCTCGTCTCGATCCAGCTCGACCTCGAGGACCAGATGGTCCTGGACCTGCAGGACGACCTGTCCCAGCAGATCGTGACCCACTCCGCGCGCGGGGTGATCATCGACATCTCCGCACTGGAGATCGTCGACTCCTTCGTCGGCCGCATGCTGGCCACCACCGCCGCGATCTCCCGGGTCCTGGGCGCGGAGACGGTCGTCGTGGGCATGCGTCCCGCGGTGGCCATGACCCTGGTGGAGCTCGGGCTGTCCCTCAAGGGCGTCCGGACGGCTCTCAACCTCGAACTGGGCCTGGGGTACCTGCGTCGTTCCCAGGCGTCACGGCCGGAACGCCGGTGAGGGAGTATCCGGCCGACGCGGCCTCCCGGGAAGAAGTGCTGATCCAAGCCAGTGGTGATGTGGTCAAGGCGCGTCAGACCGTGCGGCTCCTGGCCCAGCAGGCCGGCCTGTCGCTCGTCAACCAGACCAAGCTGGTCACCGCGGCGAGTGAACTCGGCCGCAACACGCTGATCTACGGCGGCGGCGGCCAGGCGCACGCGGCCGTCGTCCGCGACATGGCGCGGGTCGGGGTGTGGGTGCGGTTCGTCGACACCGGCCCCGGCATCGACGACGTGGAACTGGCGCTGACCGACGGCTGGACCTCGGGCAGCGGGATGGGCCTGGGGCTCAGCGGGGCGCGTCGCCTGGTCGACGAGTTCGAGCTGGTCTCGGTGCCGGGTGTCGGTACGACGGTGACCGTGCTCAAGTGGGCACGGTGAACCCGCCTGCCGTCGGTGCGACGATCGAGGCGGAGGACGTGGTGTGGCTGCGTCTCGACACCGCCCTGGGGGCCGTGGCGCGACGGGAGGCCGCTCGCCTGGCGCACCGCGTCGGCATGTCCGCCGATCGCGTCGCGGAGGTCGAGCTGGCGGTGACGGAGGCGGCCACCAACCTGCAGAAGCACGCCCGGGACGGGGCGCTCGCGCTGCGGGTGGTGACCCTTCCCGACCGCGCCGCCGTCGAACTGCTGTCCCTCGACAGCGGTCCCGGCATATCCGACCTGCGGAGCGCCCTGCTCGACGGCATGTCGAGCAGCGGCACCCTCGGGGTCGGTATGGGGGCGATCGCGCGGTCCGCCGACGCGTTCGACGTGTACTCGGTGCCGGGCAGCGGGACGACGCTTCTGGCCCGCTTCTGGTCGGGGCGTGAGGACGACGGGTCGGACGGGCCCGAGCCCGCCGTGGCCGGGCTGACGCGGCCGATCAGCGGGGAGACGGTCTGCGGGGACAGCTGGTCCGCGCGTACCGACCTGGGTGAGGGCGGACTCGTCGTCACCGCGATGCTCTCCGACGGCCTCGGGCACGGGCCCCTGGCGGCCCTGGCCAGCGAGCGGGCGCGGGCCGCGTTCCGCGCCCATGCCCACCGGTCGCCGGAGGAGATCCTGCGGGCCGTGCACCTGCAGCTGAAGGGGACGCGGGGCGCGGCGGTCGCGGTGGCCCGGGCCGACTTCGCCCGTGGCACCGTCGAGAACTGCGGCGTGGGGAACATCACCGTCTGCGTGGTGAACGGCGACAAGCGGCAGGGCCTGCTGTCCCTGCCGGGCATCGTCGGTCACCAGATGCCGGCGGCCCTGCGGAGCTTCCAGGGGCGCCTCGCTCCGGGTGCCGTGCTCGTCCTCCACTCGGACGGGTTGAGCGACCGCTGGTCGCCCGCCGACTTCCCCGGCGTGTTCCGGAGACGTCCCTCGGTGATCGCCGGGCACGTCCTGGGCCAGGCAGGCGTACGACGGGACGACGCCGGAATCCTGGTCGCCAGGGCGGCCACCCCGTGAGACCGGTCGAACCATACGACGTGGGCGCGTGCGCGCTGTCCGTCGACAGAGACGTGTTTGAACTCCGGCGTCAGGGACAGCTGCTGAGCAGAGCCCTGGGACTGGAGGGGCACGAACGAGTCCGCGTGGTGACGGTACTGAGCGAGGTGGCACGTGATCTGCTGGGATCTCCGGAGTTCCGGGTCCTCCTGCGAGCGGCGCCCGGCCACCGGCAGGCCCCGCACCTGCTCGCCCGTTTCACCTGGTCCGGCGAGCGCCGGCCCGACGCCTCGACGCTGCGGGCCGCCGAGCGGCTGCTCGACCAGTGCACGTACACCACCTCGGAGGAAGGAAACACGCTGACGGTGGGACAGCGACTGCCTTCCTCAGAGGACCTCACGCGCGAGCGTCTGGACCGGATCCGCGAGCAGCTCAACGGCCCGGCCGAGTTCAGCATGACCGAGGAGCTGCGGTCGCAGAACCGGCAGCTCCTGCAGGCCCTGGAGGAGTCCAGGGCGCAGAAGGAGGAGCTGCAGCGACTCAACGCCGAACTGGAGGAGACCAACAAGGGCGTGGTCGCCCTCTACAGAGAGCTGTCGGCGGAGCTGGAGGAGACCAACACGGGCGTCGTCGCGCTCTACGCCGAGCTGGAGGACAAGTCGCGTCAGCTGCGGCTGGCCAGCGAGGCGAAGACGCGGTTCTGGGCGAACGTGAGCCACGAGCTGCGGGCCCCGGTGAACTCCGTCATCGCGCTGGCCCGGCTGCTCCTGGCACCCGACGCCGATCCCACGACCGAGGAGCAACGTCAGCAGCTCTCCCTGATCGCCAGCTCCGGGAGCACGCTCCTAGCGCTCGTCGAGGAGCTGCTGGACGTGGCCAAGGCCGAGTCGGGGCGCCTCGAACCGTCCGCCGTGGACACGGATCTGCGGACGATGCTGCACCAGCTCCGGGGAACGCTGGGAGGCATGGCGCACGAGGGTGTCCGTCTCGACATCCCCGATCTCACCGATCCCCCGTGCCTGGTCACCGACGACGTGATGCTGACCCGCGTCCTGCGCAACGTGCTGTCCAACGGCCTCAAGTTCACCACCTCGGGCGAGGTCCGGCTCACCGTCGAGCGCGAGGAGCGGGACGGGGGGAGCTGGCTCGTCTTCACCACCACGGACACCGGCATCGGCATTCCGCTGGATCAGCAGGAGCAGGTGTTCGAGGAGTTCTACCAGGTCCGGGGGACGCATCAGCGCGGGCAGTCGGGCACCGGGCTCGGGCTGCCCTACGCGCGCAAGCTCACCGCGATCCTCGGCGGAACGCTCACGCTCAGCAGCGCACCGGGCGAGGGAACCGTCGTCCGGGTGGAGATCCCCGCCCGGCTCGACGCCCAGAGCGTGGAGCCGGCCGGACGTCAGGACGGCACGGCCGGAGCACCCGCGACCCTGGGCTCGCTGCTGGTCGTCGACGACGACGCGACCTTCCTCGACCTGCTGCGCCCGACCCTGGCGAGCCTGGCCGACGACGTCACCGAGGTCACGGAGAGCTCCCGCGTGCTCGACCTCGTCCGCGGCTCCCCGCCCGACGCGATCCTCGTCGACCTCGTGATGCCCCCTCCCGACGGGTACGCGCTGCTCACGGCCCTCGCCCGGGATCCGCTGACCGCCCGCGTCCCCGTCGTGGTGCTGACCTCCAGCGATCCCAGCGAGGTCGACCGGACGCGGCTCACGCATGCGCGGTCCGTCCTGAGCAAGACGCACCTGACCCGTGAGCGCATCCTGCTCGCCCTGGGCCTCGACCCGTCCTCCGCCGGCCACCCGGCCCCGGTGACCGACGCCGCCCCCGAGAGATGAAAGACCACCGCGTGATCCCCGATCCGTCCAGTCCGGACTACTCGGACAACTCGACCGCGACCGTGCTCGTCGTCGACGACAACCCGACGAACCGCTACGTGCTGCGGACGACCCTGTCCCGCGCGGGACACGAGGTCGTCGAGGCCGAGGACGGCACCCAGGCGCTCGCGATGCTCCGCACCGGCGCGTCCCTGCCGGAGGTGACCATCGTCGACGTCCGCCTGCCCGACATGACCGGCTTCGACGTGTGCGAGCGGATCAAGGGCGACCCGGCGACCGCGGCGCTGCCCGTCATCCACGTCTCGGCGTCCGCGATCACCACCACCGACCGGACCCAGGGCCTCAACCGCGGCGCGGACGCCTATCTGACCGAGCCGATAGCGCCCGACGAGCTCCTCGCGACGGTCGGGGCCACCCTGCGCTACGCCCGCGCCCGCCGCCGGGCCGAACGCCTCGCCGACCGTCTGCTGCACCTCAACAAGGCCACGCTCCAGCTCTACAGCGCGGAGGACGCCGCGGAGGTCGCCCGGGCGGCGGCCCAGGGGGCGGCCGTCGTGCTGGGCACCACCGCCGTCGCGGCGCTCGTCTCCCCGCACGGCGACCCGATCTCGGCGACCGGGAAGGGCGCCCCGGGTCGGGCCGCGGCGGTCGTTCCGTCCGTCGACCACGACGGGGGTTCGGCCCCGGAGGGCGACGTCCTCGTCGACGTAAGGAAGCTGACCCTGTCGAAGGCGCTCGGCGACCGCGCCGGCTCGCACCTCTTCTCGATGGAGGGCGACGCCTGGCCGGGGCTCCCCGCCGGGCTCGCGGGCAGCGGGCTCGTCGTGGCCGCGGCGCGGGCGAAGCCGGGCCGGCCGCCGGTCTGCCTCGTGGTGCCCGCCGACGCGGTCACGACGCCCGACGACTCCCAGCTGCTGACCCAGCTGGCGCAGGCCTGCGCACTCGCCCTGGAGGCCCTGCGCAGCTACACCCAGGAACACGACCTGGCCCTGACCCTCCAGCGGAGCTTCCTTCCGGACTCGCTGCCGCAGTCCGCCCTGGCCGAACTCGCGGTGCGCTATCTGCCCGCCAGTGAACACGCGGAGATCGGCGGCGACTTCTACGAGGCCCTTCCCACCCGGGGCGGGCTGCTGCTGGCCGTCGGGGACGTCGCGGGGCACTCCCTGGACGCGGCCATGCTGATGGGGCAGGTCCGGCACGCCCTGCGCGCCTACGCCATCGAGGGGCACTCGCCGCAGGCGATCCTCGAACGGGTGGAGAACCTGCTCGGCGCGGTGGAGGCCCGCCTCACGCTCACCCTCTGCATCGTCTTCATCGACGAGAGCACCGGGACGCTCCACATCTCCAACGCCGGTCATCTGCCGCCGCTCCTGCGCTCCCCCGAAGGCGGTGTGCGCTTCGTCGAGGACCACGGCCCGCTCCTGGGCCTGGGGCTTCCGCAGCCGCCCCCGGTCCAGGTGGCGGTCGAGCCGGGGTCCGTGCTCGTCATGACCACGGACGGGCTGATCGAGCGCCGTCACGAGGACATCGAGGAGTCCCTGAAGCGTCTGGCCGGCGCCCTCGGCGACCTGCCCACCGACGTCGAGAAGATCTGCGAGGGGCTGCTGGCCGCCTTCCCTCCGGATGGCGAGGACGACGTCGCCCTCATGGCGGCGCGCGTGACGGGCCCGTCCTGCTGACGGGTCGGCCGCGGTGACCGGCGAACCGACGGCGTACGGCGCGGCACGGGGCACCCGTGTGCCGCGGAGCCGCCCCGGTGAGCAGGTGTCGTCAGGAGGTGGGCCTGCCGAGAGCCTCGTCCAGGGTCGGCACGAGTGTGAAGACCTGGTCCAGGCCCATGATCCGGAAGACGCGCGACAGGTCTTCGTTCACCCCGGCGAGTTCGATCCCGCACCCGGCGGCCCGCGCCCGCTGGTAGGCGCTGAGCATGACGGTGATCCCCGTGGAATCGCAGTACATCAGCCGGGTCAGATCGAGTACGTACCGCGTTCCTGGAGCGAACCCCTGCTCCTCGAAGGCGCCGGAGAGGACGGAAGCCGAGTGGTAGTCGAGATCCCCGCTCACGACGAGGACGCGGGCACCCGAAGCGTCGTCCTGCGGGCTGACGGTGAGGGCGTGGTCGGTCACCGGATCTCCTGTGCGGCTCGGGGCGTACGGATGGCGCGGGTGCGGCACCGCCTGCGCGTCGGCAGGAGGAACTCTGCCACGCGAACCGTGTACCCGCCCCGGTCTGTGCAATTGCAGACTTATCCTACGGATCACGCGGACATCCCGGGGCGCCGGGCCCCGGCGGCACGCCGCACCGGGGCATCGCGTCACCACGCGGTACGGCACGGCCCGGGCGCGCACCCGTCCCAAGCCGTGATCCCCGCGGTCCGAGAAGCAGGAGCGTGCCTGTCGGCACCCAGGAGGTCGGCCACCCGTGAGCGGTGACAGCGACGAGGCCCTGACCCCCCGGGCCCCCGTGCACGAGGTGTTCGCGGCCGACGAGGTGATCGGCCGGGACCTGTCGGCGGTGGACTGGGAGGCCACGCCCCTGGGCGCGCCGGAGACCTGGCCGCAGAGTCTGCGGACCGCGGTGAGCATCCTGCTGTCGTCGCGCTTCGCGATGTGGATGGCCTGGGGTCCGCAGCTGACGTTCTTCTGCAACGCGGCCTACCGCCGCGACACGCTGGGCGGCAAGTACCCCTGGGCGCTGGGCCGCCCGGTGAGCGAGGTGTGGGCCGAGGTGTGGCAGGACGTCCGCCACCGGGTCGAGCACGTCCTCGCCGGCGGCGAGGCGACGTGGGACGAGGGGCTGCTGCTGTTCCTGGAGCGCTCCGGGTTCGCCGAGGAGAGCTACCACACCTTCTCGTACAGCCCGCTCCGCGACGACGAGGCCCGGGTGGCCGGCGTGCTCTGCGTGGTCAGCGAGGAGACCGACCGGATCATCGCCGAGCGCCGCATGAGCACGCTGCGCGACCTCGGCTCGGACCCCCGCGCGCTGCTGACCGAGCGCGAGATGGTCGCCTTCGCCGGGCGGCAACTGGAACTCAACGACAAGGACCTGCCCTTCACCCTCACGTACCTCTTCGAGGACGACGGCTCGGCCCGGCTGGCGGCGGCCACCGGCGTCGCGGCCGGACACCCCGCCGCTCCCCCGCTGCTGGACGCCGGCGACGCGTCGGCGCCGTGGCCGCCGCGAGGGCCCGGGCAGGGCACTCCCGACCTGGTCGCGCTGGACGGTCCGACGCACACGGACCTGCCCTCCGGAGCCTGGTCCGCCCCGCCGACGCAGGCCCTGCTGCTCCCCCTGCTCGGGCAGGGCACCGCCCCGTACGGCTTCCTGGTCGTCGGCCTGAACCGCTACCGGCCGCTCGACGACACCTACCGGGCCTTCCTGGAACTCGTCGCGGGGTACCTCGCCGCCGGGATCTCCCACGCCCGGAGCTACCGCGCCGAGCGGCAGCGGGCGGAGCAGCTCGCCGAACTCGACCGCGCCAAGACGGCCTTTTTCGCCAACATCAGCCACGAGTTCCGGACCCCGCTGACCCTGATCATGGGCCCCGTCGAGGAGCTGCGCTCCCTCGCCCACGACGCCGGGACCGCCATGAGCGCCGAACTCGACATGGTCCACCGCAACGGCTTGCGCCTGGGCAGGCTCGTCAACACCCTGCTGGACTTCTCCCGCATCGAGGCGGGCCGCATGCAGGCCCGCTACGAGCCGGTGGATCTGGGGACGGTCACGGCCGACCTCGCCAGCGTGTTCCGCTCCGCCGTCGAGCGGGCGGGGCTCGGCCTCCGCGTCGACTGCCGCCCGCTGGACGCCGCGGTGTACATCGACCGCGACATGTGGGAGAAGGTGGTGCTCAACCTGTTGTCCAACGCGTTGAAGTTCACCTTCGAGGGGACGATCGCCGTGAGCGTACGGGCCGACGGCGAGGAGGCGGTGGTGAGCGTCACCGACACCGGCGTGGGTGTGCCCGCCCATGAACTGCCCCGCCTGTTCGAGCGTTTCCACCGCGTCGAGAACAGCCGCGCGCGCTCCGGCGAGGGCAGTGGCATCGGGCTCGCGCTCGCCCGGGAACTGGTGGCCCTGCACGGCGGTTCGCTGGACGCGCGGTCCGTCGAGGGACGCGGCAGCAGCTTCACGATCCGCCTCCCCCTCGGCAGCGCCCACCTGCCCGCCGACGCGGTCGTCCTCCCCGACGCACCCGCACGGCCTTCGGACTCGGCGGGCGCACCGGTCGCGGCAGGCGTACGGCCGCCGGGGCCGCTCCGGACCGAGGCGACCAGGAGTGCGGCGGAGCCGTACGTCCAGGAGGCCCTGCGCTGGCTCGACGAGACGCCGGCGTCCGCGCCGGCTCTGCGCGGATCCGCCGGATCCACCGCCCGGCGGGCGGAGACGGCGGGCCCGGCGGCGCCCCTCGTCCCGAACGTCCTCGTCGCCGACGACAACGCCGACATGCGCGAGTACCTCGTGCGGTTGCTGTCCGGCGCCGGCTACGAGGTCCGGACGGCGAACGACGGCCTGGCGGCGCTCGCGGCGATCCGCACCCGCACGCCCGACCTGGTCGTCAGCGACGTGATGATGCCCCGCCTGGACGGGCTGGGACTCGTCGGCGCCCTGCGCGCCGACCCGCGCACCGCGGCGGTCCCCGTCCTCCTCCTGTCCGCCCGCGCCGGCCAGGAGGCGTCCGTCGAGGGGCTCGGAGCGGGCGCCGACGACTACCTCGTGAAGCCCTTCGCCGCGGGAGAACTGCTGGCCCGCGTGCACGCCCACGTGGAGCTCGGACGGCTGCGCAACCAGCACGCCCGCTGGCGTACCGCGCTCGTCGACTCCCTCCAGGAGGCGTTCTTCGTCTGCGACGAGACCGGCGCGGTCGTGGAGCTCAACGCCGCCTTCACCGACATCCTCGGGTACGGGCCGGAAGAGCTCCCCTACCCCTCCGCTCCCCCGTGGTGGCCCGACGCGCAGGCCGCCCCGGAAGAGCGGCGCGAGGTCGAGACCGCCTTCGCCCACCTGACGACGGCACCGGACCGTCCCCCGGGTCCTTCGACCCTGCCCCTCACCCACCGCGACGGGCACCGGGTCTGGGTGAGCGTCGCGGGCACGCGGCTCCAGGACCCCGACACCGGCCGCCGCGTCTTCGTGGGCACCTTCCGCGACGTCACCGCGGACCACCACGCCGCCCGGCGCGAGCGCGCCCTGGCCGACGTCACCGCCCGCACGGCCGAGGCCGTCAGCCCGACCGACGTCCTGAGCCGCGCACTCGGCGGACTCAGGGATCTGTGGCAGGCGCGCCGCGTCACGGCCGTCGTGTTCACCGACGAGGGCGTGCCCACGGTCGTCATGGAGGAGAAGGACGACGAGGAGGGCGACGCGGCGGAGCCCACCGTCGGGACGCGTCGCCTCCTGCGCGACCTGCGCGACCAGCCGCCCCTGACCCCGCTCACGACCGATGCGGGGGCGGGCATCCTGCTGGAGCACCCCGAAGGCCTGCTGCTCCTGCGTGTCGCCCCCGCTCCGGGCCGTCCGTTCACCGGCGAGGACGAGCTGACCCTGTCCCTCCTGGGCGGACACCTCGCCCAGTCGCTGACGCGCGCCCACCAGATCGACCAGGAGCGCCGGACCGCGATCGCCCTTCAGCAGGCCATCCTCGGCCCCTCGCGGGTACCCGAGGGTTTCGCGGTCCGCTACGAGCCGGCGAGCCGGCCGCTGAAGGTCGGCGGCGACTGGTACGACACCTTCCCGCTGCGGGACGGCCGGACCGGCATCGTCGTCGGGGACTGCGTCGGGCGGGGTCTCGAAGCCGCCACGGTGATGGGGCAGCTGCGCAGCGCGTGCCGCGCGCTGCTCATGCAGAGCGCGGAGCCCGCCCAGGCGTTGTCGGCTCTGGACGAGTTCTCGGTCGGCATCCCGGGGGCCTTCTGCAGCACCGTGTTCTGCGGCGTCCTGGACCGTGCGGGGAACCTGACCTACTCCAGTGCCGGCCACCCTCCGGGGCTCCTGACCCTCCCCGACGGCACCACGCGCCTGCTGGACCAGGGCCGCTGCCGCCCGGTCGGCGTCACGGTGGGCCGGCCCCGTCCGTCGGCCGTGTGCGCGATCCCGGCCCGCTCCACCGTGCTGCTGTACACCGACGGCCTCGTCGAACGCCGCGGCACCCCGCTGACCCGGGGCATCGACCGGGCCGGACGCACCCTGCGCGAGGGCCGGGACGAGAGCCTCGACCAGCTGGCGGGCGGCCTGATGCGGCATCTGGCACCGCGGGACGGCTACGACGACGACGTCGCCCTGCTGCTCTACCGCCGCCCCGTCCCGCTGAGCATGACGTTCCCCGCCGAGTCCGCGCAGCTCGCGCCGGTGCGGCAGGCGCTGCGCAGCTGGCTCCAGGAGTGCGACCTGCCCGCGGAGACCGCGCAGAACGTACTGGTGGCGGCGGGCGAGGCGTGCGCGAACGCGATCGAGCACGGCCACCGCGACGCACCCGGTGACGCCGTGCACCTGCGCGCGGAGGCCACGGCGAGCACGCTGCGGCTGACGGTCACCGACACGGGCCGCTGGAAGACGCCGGCACCCGAGGCGCATCCGCTGCGCGGCCGGGGAGTGAAGCTCATGCGGGCCCTGATGCACCAGGTCACCATCGTCCCGGGACCGACCGGGACCACAGCCGAGATGTATACGAGGATCACCTCATGACCACGCCCCTCAGCCTCACGTCGAGACAGCGGCCGGACGCCACCGCCGTGCTGAAAGCGGTCGGTGAGATCGACATGAGCAACTCCGATGCCCTGGCATCCGCCCTGGACGCCCTCCCGGACCGGGTCGTGGTCGACCTCACCGAGGTCGCGTACCTCGACAGTGCGGCCCTGAGCGTCTTCTTCGCGCACGCCGGGCAGGTCGAACTGCTGGCGACCGATCTCCTGTTGCCCGTCCTGGAGATCTCCGGCCTCACGGGTCTCGTCACGGTCCGCGAGGTCCCCTCCCCGACGGGTCCCGACGACCGGCACGGGGCTCCGGAGGCATGACGGGCAGCCGCGGCCCGGACGGGACGACGGGGAGCGGCGGTCCGGACGGGACGACGGCGGCGTGCGGGGCTGCGGGCGAGGCCCCCGTCACCGTCCTCACGGACCGGTCCCGCGGGTCAGCGCGATGAGGGCGATGTCGTCGCCGGTGTCGTGCGTCCACTGCGCGAGGCCGCCCATCAGGTGCGCGATCAGGTCGCGCGGCCGCCTCGTCGGTGCCGTGAGCAGGCGCGGGACGACGGGATAGAACGCGCCGGCGGCGTTGCGGGCCTCGCTGAGGCCGTCGGTGTGCAGGAGCAGAACGGTGTCGTCGGCGAGGTCCAGGCGTACGGGGGACGGAACCGTGTGGGGGGCGAGGCCGCCGAAGCCCAGCGGGAGGAGGGCGGGCAGCCGCACTTCGCGGACCTCGTGGTCGGGGCCCACGCTCAGGGGAGGCAGGTGGCCGCAGTTCAGCACGTCGAGGTGGTCGCTGCCGTCGCGGTGTTCCAGCAGGAGCGCGGTGGCGAAGAGTTCGCCGTCCTGCCGGGAGGACGCGGCGCGGGCCAGGTGCCGGTCGAGACGTGCCGCGAGTTCGGTGAGGCCGCTCGTCTCGTGGGCCTGACTGCGGAAGCAGCCCAGGACGTCGGCGACCGTCTGCACCGCCTGGAGCCCCTTGCCGCGGACGTCGCCGATCAGGATGCGCGTACCGAACGGGGTCCGCGCCACGTCGTAGAAGTCTCCCCCGATGCCGGTGTCGGCGGTGGCGGGCCGGTACAGGCCGGCCGTCTCCAGCTCCCCGGTCCGGTCCGGCAGGGGCCGCAGAACCGCCTGCTGCAGGGCGGTCGCGGCGGCGAGCGCCCGGGCCAGCCGTTCGTTCTGGCGACCGCGGGTCCAGACGGCGAGCCCCACGATGACCCCGGTCCCGGCGAACGCGGCCAGGGAGATCGGGCGTTGCGCGTACCGTTCCTCGCTGACCACGGTCACCAGCACGTACTGGGCCACGGCCCCGCCCGCCACGGCGATGGCGAGGGCGGATCTCCCCAGCAGGACGGCGCCCAGCGCGAGGACGGTGACCGTGATCCACAGCAGCTCCAGGATGCCGTCGCGGGTCGCGGGCGAGATCACCGCTTCGTAGGGGATCCCGGTGACGGCGGCCCCGCCGAGGACCACGGAGGCCGGATAGGCCGTGGCCGTCACGCCGCGCCCCGACGAGGGCAGCCCCACGAGGTAGCGGGTGACGACGGGGACCTGGGGCAGGACGACCCCGAATCCGACCAGCACCGAGAGCAGGGCCGCGAGCACGGTGGCGACCGTGCTGTGCCCGTGCGGAAGGACCGGCAGGACGGCCACGCAGACGGCCGCGAGGGTGAGTCCGAGGGCCGCCGCCGGTCGCACCGTGATCCCGCTGCGGGCCGCGTACAGGCCGGCGGCGGCGAACCCGACGCCGAAGCCCGCCCACGCCACCAGGGCCTCCCCCTGGGCACCGCCCCGGTCGGTCAGCAGCACCAGCAGCACCGTCGCGAGCGCCGACTGCCCGAACCCCCAGACGCCTCCCGCCAGCACGGCCGCGGCGACGCGGGAGCCCGACTCCGCGCGTGCGCGCCCCTCCTCCTGCCCCGGGCGCGGCCGGTCCCGGAAGGGAGCTCGGCCGGGCGAGCAGCAGAGCACGAGGACCGCCAGTGTCACCGCGAGGAAGGTCACCACGCCGGCGTCCAGCCAGCTGCGCAGCGGAGCGGCCTGGAGGAGCCCTCCGAGGAGTACCACGACGGGGCAGCCGACCTTGAAGGCGGTGGAGACCCGTGGCGGGGGCCGTGTCGGCAGCCGTTCGTCCACCATGGTCCGGAACGCCGGAAGGAGGAGGCCCGCCGCGATCAGGGGCGGGAGCGCCTCCGCCATGCGCCAGTTCCCGGCCGCGTTGGCGGCGAGCACCAGGGCGACGCCCGAGGCGAGCGCGAGCGCCAGGGCCGCGAAGGAGACACCGACGACCCGGCCGAGGCGCCCGGTCAGGTGGAGTACGGGGACCGAGGCCACGTATCCGGCCACCACGCCCATGATCGCGGCGCTCTCCACGACCAGCCCCACGCCGTACGCGAGGGGGCTCGCCGCCGTCACCAGCAGCAGACCGCCGCCGCAGGTGCCGGGCAGGGACCACAGCACGACGCGGCGTGCGCCGTGCACGTCGACGGCCCGTCCCGCCCAGAACAGGCCTGCCAGGGAGGCGCAGACGACGAGGACCTGGGCGAGGTCCTGTCCCCGGACGTCGATGCCGAGGTCGGCGGCGGCGCGGGGCAGGGTGGCGTTGTGCAGGGTCGGCGCCAGCACCCCCAGGGTGAATCCCGTGACGAGGACGGCCCAGGCCAGGCCGGTTCCGCCGCCGTCGCGCCCGCTGCCCGCCCTGCGGGCGTCGTCCCCTGCTCGAGTCGGTCTCACCCTGGAGATCCTGGCTCACGACCCCCGGCGGAAGCGTGCAGGGCACACCGACGACGGCGAGGTCGATGGCGACGCCCGGGCCCGGCGGCCGCGTGCCGTCACACGTCCCGGCCTCGACCCGACGGGATCGTCGCGACCGTCACCTGTCCGTCCATGAGGCATTCGACGAGCGTCGATCCACCCCACGGATGGATCCAGAAGTGCGGCCCCGCGTCCAGGATGTCCCGCGCGCGCCGCGCCGCGACCTCGGCCGGCAGGGTCACGGCCGGCATGAGGTGGTTGCCCCAGATCACGGCGACCCGCCCACCCCGGCGTACGTACGGGGCGAGCAGGGCCGCGGCCGTCCTCGACCAGTCCTCCTCATCGTCCCACCAGGGACGCTCGTCGAACGGGACGGCCTCGAAGTCGATCACGTCGCCGGAAGCGGCCGGAAACCTGCTCAGCGTCCTGGCCGCCAGGGCGCGGTTCTCGGCGAGGTCCAGTCGCACCACCTGCCGCCCGTCCTCGTCACGGGGGTCGTTCATGAACGCGGGCAGGTAGTCCGGACGACTCCCGTAGGAACTGCCGGTGGTCATGGCCCCCCTCGATCGGATCGATGCGCTCCCGCCCGCGAACCCCGAGGCTCCGGGTCGCCGCGGGCCGAGGCACCACCGACGGGAGCGCGAGCGGGACGGGTCGACCGTACCCCGGAAAAATGCCCGTCCCAGCCCACGGGGGGCGGACCGCCCCCGCCGGGAGCCGCTCGGGCTCGTGGACGGTCGGCACACGGCACCTCCGCACGCCGTCGCCGCCGTCCACGCGCCCTAAGCGCCTCCGTCCGGCTGTCCGATCCCCGTACGGTCAGCGCCGGATGCCCGCGTACGGCGAGGGGGAGACGCCGCCGTCCGCTCCCGCGGCGCCGCCGACGGTCCAGACCCGTCCTGCCTCGTCGGTCGCGGCGCCGTAGAGGAATCCGGCTCCGCGCGGGTTCTCCGTACGCTTCAGGCGGCCGTCCGGCCCGAGCGTCAACACGTAGTTCCCGGCCGGGTTGACCTCGGGGTTCATGGTCTCCCCCACGATCACGGGGCGGCCGGAGCCGTCGAAGGCGAGGTCGAACAGCTGGCCCGTCTCGGCGGGCGTGCGGACGACGGACCAGGCCTGGCCGTCGAAGCGGATGACGACGGGACGGCGCCACAGGTTCTCGTCCCGGATGTGACCGACGGCCCAGATCTCGTTCCCCGACCGCCGCTCGATCCCGTCGTACATCGCGCCGTCGAGCTCGCTCGGCAGCTTCTGCTTCGTCCACGCTGTGCCGTCGAAGCGGGAGACGCCGTCCCCGATGGCGAGGACGACGCCGCCCGGGCCCGCCTCCAGCTGGGAGACCCAGGCGAGCCCGGTGTCGGCGGGCAGCCGGGTCCAGCCGCCGCTGCCGTCGGCCCTGCCACGGAAGAGAGCCGGGAGGTACTCGCCCGACGCGTCGGCGTACGCGCCGTGCACCCAGACCGCGCCGCGCGCGTCCACGTCGACGGCGGACAGCGACGTCCCCTCAGCACCCTCCGGGAAGGGAAGCTCGACCGCGCGCCAGGCCTTGCCGTTCCAGTGCTGGAGCAGTGCGCGCCCCCGGTCCCAGTCGTCCTCGCCGACCTCTTCGTTCCGGGTGCCCACGGCCCACACCTGGTCGGGCCCACCGACCGAGAGGTCCTCCAGGCGGCCGTGCTCGGCGGGCTGCGGGGGCGCCTGCCAGCGGGTGCCGGTCCAGCGCAGCGCGACGGGGGCGAAGGGGCGGGTGGTCGCGTCGCTGCGGCTGCCGACGGCCCAGGTCGCGCCGCCGGCGGTCTCGACGTCGAACAGCACGCTGCCGTCGCTGTCGGACGGGCTGACGTTCCGCCACTGGTGTGTCTCCGCGGCGGCGGGGGCCGCGGAGACGGCGACGAAGGAGGCGAGGCCGACGGCGACGGCGGTGGCCGCACGGGGCAGGGAGAGGTTCATGAGGTGATTCCTCGCGGGGAGTCGGGTGTCGTAGGTGCTCTCACCTCTTTGACGCGCCGACCCGCGGAGGATGTTTCATGATTCCGTGCAACGATTCACGGGCGGTTCGATGAGGGGGCCTCACGGCAACTCCGCTGCTCGCCAGTGCCCCTGACGTATGGTCACCGTGGGCTCGCCCTTCCCGCCGGCTCCCCCCGGCCGCCGTGCTTCGACGCGTCAGAGGTCGCTGTCCATCCCGGTGACGGCCGGCGGCGCGAGCGCCGCGTCGGACTCGGCGATGCCCACCTCCCGGAGCGCGGCCGAGACGAGCCTCGTCGCGTCCAGTTTCGCCTCGTAGCGGTCGGCGGACTCGACTTCGAGCCGGACGGCGAACGTGCCGTCCTCGTTCACCGTCAGCAGGTTCACGCCCTCGCTCTCGCTCACGTCCGTGTGCTGGGGGGAGAGCTGCCGTTCGAGGGCGGCGCGCTCGGTGTCGGTGATGGCCGACGTGAACGTGCCGGGAACGGTGATGACGAAGGTGGTCATGGGGGCTCCTCGCGTAGGACGGAGTGTGAGCGTCGCGGTGCTTCCCTCATCCTCCGTGATGGGCGTGCTCCGGAGGGCTTCTGACATGGCATCCGGGCCCGGTGAAGACGGGGTTCGTGGTGGTGCGGGTCTCAGGGCCGACCCGGCACGGGTCGACCGGGTGTCACGAGGCGGCGTGATGGGTGCGTGCCTGCCCCAGGGCCGCGGCCGGCCGCGTACGTGAGCGGCCGGAGGCCGCGTGGTGCGCGGGCCTGCGGCCCTGGGCGGCCTTGAGGCTTCGCAGCCAGACGGCGGCCGTGACGAGCAGTCCGGCGAACACTCCCAGGAGGAGGAGCGCGACCCACATCTGGCGGGTGCCGGGATGGGTCCATCCCGTCCAGACCGCGGCTGCCGCCCACAGGAGCACGCCGGCCGAGTAGAAGTCGCGGACCCGGCGCAGTTGACGGACGGCCCGCAGGGACTTGAGGCGTTCAGTCTTCGTCGACATGAGCGACCGTGTACCCCGATCTTCGCGGTCCATCAGCGGCGGTCGGAAGCTGTTCTTCGGCCGACGACCAGGCAGACGCGGGAGACGGGGAATCGCACGGGCGCGCGGGCCGTTGCCCCTGCGTGAACTCCGTACCGGAAACCCCCGAGGTCCTGCACTACACCGCCTTCTCCGACGATCCCGCGGGAGGGAACCCCGCCGGGATCGTCCTCGACGCCGCGGGGCTCAGCGACGAGGAGATGCTGGCGATCGCCGCCGACGTCGGCTACAGCGAGAGCGCGTTCCTGACGCAGGCCCCGCCCGCCGCCGCGTCGTCCCCCTCGCGTCCCTCTGCTCCGGCCGCTTCCTCGCCTCCGTCCGCTCCGTCCGGCGGTGCGGGCGGCAGTGCCGCGGAGTCCGGTGACGCGACGGAAGCCGGGCGTCCGTACACCATCCGCTACTTCAGCCCGAAGGCGGAGGTGCCCTTCTGCGGGCACGCCACCGTCGCGACGGCCGTCGCCCTCGGAGAGCGCCTCGGTCCGGGGAACCTGGTGTTCACCACGCGCGCCGGGATCGTGCCGGTCACCGTGACGGAGCAGGACGGCGCACTGCGGGCCACGCTCACCAGCGTCGAGCCGCACGTCGAGGAGATCGCGCCCGGGGACCTGGCCGAGGCGCTCGCCGCCCTGGACTGGCCGGCCGGCGACCTCGACCCCGCGTTCCCTCCCCGGGTCGCCTTCGCCGGCGCGCGTCATCTCGTCCTGGCCGCCGCGACCCGGGAACGGCTGGCCGACCTGGCGTACGACTTCGCGCGCCTGGAGGCCCTGATGCACCGGCTCGACCTGACGACGGTGCAGTTGGTGTGGCGTGCCGACGCGGAGACCTTCCACGTGCGCGACCCGTTCCCCGTGGGAGGGGTGGTGGAGGACCCCGCGACCGGAGCCGCGGCCGCCGCACTGGGCGGGTACCTCCGCGAGCTGGGGCTCGTGCCGGAGGCGACCGTCCTCACCCTGCATCAGGGCGAGGACATGGGACGCCCCGGGGTGCTCACGGTGGAGCTGCGGGCGGGTGACCGGCGGATCCGGGTCAGCGGGGCGGGCGCGCGCATCCCGGTCTGATCCGCGGGGACCTGCCGGGGGCGTCGACTCCTGCCGCCCCCGCATGTCTCCACACCTCCCCGCACCTCCCCACGGCTCCACCGAGCTCCTCCCAGCTCCACCTAGCTGCCCTACTCACTGGAACGACTACTCACTTTCTTGAGTACGATGCGCTTGCGGGTGCGGCGCGTGTCGCCGCGGGAGGAACGGGTGGAGCATGGACAACGGGCAGTACGTGCGATACGTCGCGCTGGGCGACAGCCAGACGGAGGGGGTCGGCGACGGGGACGACGTCACCGGGCTGCGCGGCTTCGCCGACCGTCTCGCAGAGCGGATCGCGACGGTGAGCCCCGAGGTCCGGTACGCCAACCTGGCCGTCCGGGGTCGGCTCGCCGGTCAGGTGCGTGCGGAGCAGCTCGGCCCCGCACTCGCCCTGCGACCGGATGTCGCCACGGTGCTCGCCGGGGTCAACGACCTGCTGCGGCCCCGCTTCGACCCGGACGAGACGGCTGCCCACGTCGAGGCGATGTTCGCCGCGCTCACCGCTGCGGGCGCACGCGTCGCGACCGTCACGATCCCCGACATCACCCGTGTCGTGCCCATCGCCCGCCCCGTCGCACCCCGTATCGCCGCCCTCAACGACCGGATACGCCGGGCCGCGGCCCGGCACGGTGTCGCGCTCGCCGAGGCCGCTTCGCACTCCGCCGCCACGGATCCGCGCTTCTGGGCCGCCGACCGGCTGCACGCGAGCCCGCTGGGGCACGACCGGATCTCCGCCGCCCTCGCCCAGGCGCTGGGCCTTCCCGGCAGCGACGACTCGTGGACGCTGGATCTGGCGCCCGACGCGGCCGCGGCGGCCGGCGGGGTACGGGCGGCGGCCGCCGAGCTGCGCTGGGCCGGGGGGTTCCTGGGCCCCTGGCTGGGCCGCCGCCTGCGCGGCCGCTCCTCCGGCGACGGCCGCTCCGCCCGACGGCCGGAGCTGCTGCCCGTGGGGATTCCTCCGGTCGCCCGGTGAACGGAAGGGTGTGGCCCGCGGCCACTGTGCGACGAGCGACGCCCTGAAGAAAAGGTCCACGTCTCAGGACGGTTGCGGTGCCGACGGGATTCGAACCCGCGAGACAGACAGGGGCAAGGCCACCCCGTCTCCGTCAGTCGCCGTGGAGGGGCCCTCCCCCACGGCGATCGCATTGGACCGCTCTGCCACGGCACGCAACCTGTGGAACCACGCGCGGCCCCAGTGCCGCTCAGCATAGGGATGTCGTCCGGCGCAGACGACCGGTTTCCCGGCTCAGGCGGCCTCCCGACGCCGACGGGACGACTGACGACGGCATGTCGATACGACGGGCGGGGTGCGCGACCGCCGGCATGTCCGTCCGTACAACCGACCCGCTGGGCGCCCGCGGCGCCCGACGGCGGGCCGGATCTTAGCCGGTGACCCTGCCGAACAGGTGGGTGGCAGGAGCGTGCGGGTCGTCGCCGTAGAAGAACTCCGTGACCGCCCGGTGGAACTCGGCCCGGTCCAGCGCACCGGAGCCGTCCAGGTCCAGAGCGGTGAACACCGCGGCGCTGTCCTCGCTGGGGACTGCCGCGACCGCGTCGAACATCAGCTGGAACTCGGCCCGGTCGATCCTGCCGTCGCCGTTGAGGTCGACCAGGTCGAAGAAGCAGTCGGTGACGGGCTCGATCTGCTGCGGGTACAGGGCGGCGTCGGTCAGGGCCCGCTTGAAGCCCTCGGTCATCTCCCGCAGGTCGACCTTCCCGTCGCCGTCCTGGTCCATGGGGGCGATGACCTGGGTCCAGAAGCCGTCCATCCTCTCGACGAGCGTCAGGGCGGTCGTCGAGTCGGGCGCGGCTCCGCGGGCGCCGATGTAGCGCTCGCTCATCATGCGCACGTCCCGGTGGGTGATGAACCCGTCGCCGTCGACGTCGGCGCCCCTGAACCACTGGCCGTACTTGAGGTCTTGAAGTGCAGTCACGACCACGTACGGTATTCAGTCCGTCACTCGGGCACAAACGCGCTCGTGGAAGGACCCCCGCCGACCGGGGGCGCATGCCGCGCGGATCACTGCGGCGTCCCGTCCCCGGCCTGCCCCCGAAGGGCCGCCGCACTGCAGGCTCCCTCCTCGATGGCCGGCGGCGCGAACGCCCGTACCTCGGGGAGAGGGGCGTCGTAGCGCTCGACCTCGACCAGCGCGCTGAGCGCGCTCGGTCCCTGGGACAGGCGCGAGCAGGGGCGGTCCGCCGTGAGGGCGTTCGGATTGCCGTGGCGGTCCAGTGTTCCGCTGAGGCCCGCCCGGACGGGGTCCCACCACGCTCCCGTGGACAGCTGCACGACGCCCGGCATGACGTCGTCCGACAGGATCGCGCCCGCCAGACAGCTTCCGCGATCGTTGTGGAGGCGTACGACCATGCCGTTCTCGATACCGCGTGCGGCCGCGTCCGAGGGGTTGAGCGTCACGGGCTCGCGGTCGCGGATCTTCGAACGAAGGCTGTGGCCCCCGTTGTCGTACTGACTGTGCAGGCGTGAGGCGGGCTGGTTCGAGATCAGGTGCAGCGGGAACCGCTCCGCCAGGCCGGCGTGCAGCCACTCCACGGGCTCGTACCAGGTCGGGTGCCCGGCGCAGTCGTCGTAGCCGAAGGAGTCGATGGTCTCGGAGAAGATCTCGATCCGTCCCGAAGGGGTCGGCAGCGGGAAGCGCCGTGGATCCGAGCGGAGTGCCTCGAAGCTCCCGGGGAACGGTCCGGTCAGCCTCGGCAGCTCGGCGGTGGAGTTCCTCCAGAAGGCGTCGAAGTCCGGCAGGTCGGCGGCGTCGCCCAGCTCCGCTCTCGTCTGCTCGTAGAGGTGCCGGACCCATGCGCGTTCGGTGCGCGACTGCGTGAAGTCCTTGCCGTAGCCCAGCCGGGCGGCGAGGGCGGCGAAGATCGCGTGGTCGGTACGCGACTCGCCCTCCGGCTCCCGGACCTTCGGCATCGCGACGAGGTGGGGATCGGAGAAGCCGGCGGCGAAGTCGTCGCGCTCCAGGGTGGTGGCGACGGGCAGGACGATGTCGGCGAACTTGGCCGTGGTGTTCCACCAGGCTTCGTGGACCACCACCGTGTCAGGCGTCTGCCAGGCCCGGCTCAACCGGTGCAGGTCCTGGTGATGGTGGAACGGGTTGCCTCCGCACCAGTAGACCAGGTGGAGTTCGGGCAGGGTGAGGCGCCGGCCGTCGTAGTCGATGGTCTTCCCCGGGTGCAGCAGGGTGTCGGCGATCCGCGCGACGGGGATGAAGTCCGCGACGGCGTTGGGCACCGTGGGCAGGCCCGCCACGGAGGGCCGGCCCGGGGCGACGCCGGTCGCGTCCATCGTCGCGTACCCCGCGCCCCAGCCGCCGCCGGGGCGGCCCATCGAGCCCGTCATGGCGGCCAGGACGACGGACATCCAGATCGGCTGTTCGCCGTGGTCCGCGCGCTGCACCGCGTAGTTGACCATGACGAGCGAACGCCGGGTGGCCAGGTCGTGGGCCAGGTCGGTGATCGCGTCGCGGCTGATGCCGGTGATCTCCGCGGCCCAGGCGGCGTCCTTGGGGACGCCGTCCGCGTCGCCGCGGAGGTAGGAGGCGAAGCGGTCGAAGCCGACGCAGCACCGGCGGAGGAAGTCCTCGTCGTGCCATCCGTTGACCAGCAGGGTGTGGGCGATGCCGAGCATCGCGGCGGTGTCGGTGTTGGGGACGACGGGCAGCCACTCGGCGTCGAGGAACCCGGCGACGTCGCTGCGGAGGGGGCTGACGTTGACGAACCGGACCCCCGCCTCCCGGCAGCGGCGCTGCAGATCCCGCGTCTGGTGCCGGGCCAGCCCGCCGGGATTGATCTGGCTGTTCTTGAGGGCGAGCCCGCCGAACGCCACGACGAGCTCGCAGTGCTCGGCGATCTCGTCCCACATCGGCATCCGGGACTGGTAACTCCATGGCGCCCCACCGATCACATGGGGAAGGACGACCTCCAGGGCCGCGGTGCTGTAGGTGTTGCGCGAGTCGGTGTACCCGCCGCCCAGGGCGAGGAACCGCTGTAACTGGGCCTGCGCGTTGTGGAATCCGCCCGCACTCGCCCAGCCGTAGGAGCCGCCGAACACGGCGCTGTCGCCGTACTGCGTGCGCACGCGGTGCAGTTCGTCGCTCACCAGGGTGATCGCGTCGTCCCAGCTCACCTCGACGAAGGCGTCCGCGCCCCGGGCCGTGTCGTCGACGCGCGGCAGACCGTTCAGCCAGCCTCTGCGCACCGCGGGCCGCAGCACACGGGCGCTGTCGTCGGCGGCCTGGAGCATTCCGGTACCGATGGGCGACGGCGCGGGGTCGTCGGACCGCGGCTCGATGCGCACCAGCCGACCGGAGTCGACGACCGCGTCGTACGTGCCCCAGTGCGTGGCCATGGACGTGCGTCGTTCCATGTGCATCGACTCCGTCTCTGAAGTTTCAGCTGTTCCCGGACAAGGGACAACGGACGGCGGTGCACGGACGGGGTCGACGGTCCGCGGCACAGAGACTTCCCCCAGGGCCCGCGTCACAATCCTGCCGCCACGTGCGATCGCCGAGGGGAGCGGTCTGCGTCTCCCGCCTCGCACGTTCCTTCTCCAGTGACTCGGACCGAAGGGGGCCGCGCATGGCGAGCGTCGTGGATCTGATACGCCCGCCCCGCTCCCCGAGGCGGCGGCGATGGGGCGGCTCGCCCGCATGCCGAGGACGACGCGCGCCGCATCACCGTCGGCGGCACGGAGCTGGGCTTCGCCAAGCTCGCGGTGCGCTGCGCGGTCACGCTGGTCGAGCAGGAAGCCGGAGTGCGGCAAGGGCCCGAGCCCTTGCGCACGCCGGCCGGCTACCGGAGGGCGCCGAGCGGGGGCGTGGTGTTCGGCGCGAAGTTCTCCGTGGTGACTCCGGGGAAGCTGTCGGTGGGCGACGAAGCGGTGGTCCGCGAGTGGGGCGAGAGCGACGTGTGAGCCGCGTCGGAGGTTTTCCGGGGGGATCCGGAAACAAGCGGCCTAGAGGTGGTGGCTCTCGTGGTACATCCGGGCGTGCCACCAGGCATCGCCCGGGTGCCACGGCCGGCGGTGTGCGAAGGGGTCGGGGAGGGTTCTGCGGCGTAGTTCCGCGTCCAGTCCGGCCACCAGGACCGAGAGCTCCCGGCGGACGTGGCGCGGAACCCTGGACAGGGTGAGGCCGAGGACGTCCCGTGCGGCGGCCGGGTTCGATCCCCGCTCGCACTCCGCACAACCACACGCGGTCCTCTCCGGGTACAGATACCGGCCCGGGCGGGCCAGGAACCTCCGGATGCACAGCAGGGCGGCAGCGGTGTCGCCGGGGCGGAGGCCTTCGTCAGGTGAACGGCTCGCCTCCGCTCGCAGGACCGCGGCGACCGACGGTCCCGAGAGCCCGTACCTGCGAAGCGCGCGCCGAGCGAGGGTCGTCGAGTACGGACCGTCCGGACCCCACAGGTCCCTGAGGGCCGAGTTCCGCGCGCGAAGCGCTCTGGGCCGTCTACGCGGCATGAGCCTTTCGGAGGTTCGCCATACGGCGATCATGCCACGCGGCTGACGCCTCGCGCCGCGGGGGACGACGCCCGGATCCGCACCGCTGCGCACGCTGAGACCCGCGGCGCACCCTGAGATCTGCTCTCCCCCTCACACGTCGGACGACGCCCGACCCCGCCGGTCCTCTCCCTCCCCTCACCTCACATGTTTCGGTCCCCCGTGCAGGGACAAACGGTCGATCGACGTGTGATCGAGGGAGGGGTTCCAATGAACGCGACCAGCTGGGACAGAGATCCGGCCAGAAGGGGCCAGGGCATCGTCTGGCGCGACCTGGTCCTCGCCGTCGGGCTCGTGGGGATATGTGTCGCCGGTCTGATGCTGTTCTTCAAGGCGGCGCAGACAGCCGGCAGCCGTGGTTCGGGAGTCGTCGCCGCCGTCCTCGTGGCGCTCGGCGCCCTCGCGGTGCTGTCGGTGGGCTTCTCGGCCGCCAAGCGGAGCCTGGCGTCCTTCTGGGTCCGCGGTCAGGAGCGCATCCATCCGCGGCACGCTCCGGACATCGCACCGGCCTCTCCCGACATCGACGGGGAGGCCCTGGACCACACCGCCGTCGACGCGGACGGCTTCGAGCACACGGTGGCCGCGCTGTGCGCCAGGGACGGCTGCACCCCCGTGGAAGTGGTCGGAGGCGCCGGCGATCTGGGCGCGGACGTCATCGCGGTCACCACGGACGGACGCCGTGTCGTCCTCCAGTGCAAGCACTACGGACCGGACAACCGCGTGGGTTCCCAGGACCTGCAGCGCTTCGGCGGCACCTGCTTCACCATCCACGAGGCCGACGTCGCGGTGATGGTGACGACGAGCTCCTTCACCGCACCAGCCGTCGACTACGCCGCCACATGCGGGATCATCTGCATCGACGGCGAGGCGCTGGCCGCGTGGACCGACCAGATCACGCCCGCGCCCTGGGACCTCGCAGCGGCGGCGCACGAGCCGGAACCCACCCTGGTCGCCGACACCCTCGACCTCAGCCGCTGACTCCCCGAACCGCGCGGAACGACGCGGAAGACCCCTGAGACCCCGTCCGACTCCTGAACCGCCCGCCCCCTCACGCCCAGGCCCCATGAGACGCCTGGCAGAGTGTGGGACGGGCGGTTCGGCCTTCTGGGGAGGGTGGGAACGCCGCGCCCACAGCGTCTGCTCCTCTTCCACGGCCGACCGGTGGGACAACACGCCCCAAGGACACTCAGGAAGGGACCCGGGAATGTCCGATCACGTCATCGAGGACCTGGTCGCGGACTCGGTCAGGGTCCTGGACCGGCACGGCCCGGGCGACGAGTCCCGTCTCCGCGACCAGATCGCCGTCCTGTACGACTTCGAGAGCGGATTCGACTGCTCGTTCACCAAGTTCCGCGTGATGGACATCCTGCTGCGCTGCGGGTCCACGTACCGGTTCCCGCTGGACCGACACCCCGACTACGGGAAACGGGCCGCGTACTTCGACGCCTTGACGGAGTTCACCGGTCTGCGCGCGTTCGACGAGGAGTCTCCCGACTTCGCCGGCTACGACTCGTGGCTGGAGGACGGCTACGTTCAGCCGCCTCTCCTGTACTGCGACGCCGGCACCGACCTGTGGCGACGCATGGTCGACGGGGGTGAACTGCGCGGGCCCGACGCCTCCCCGCTCCGACCCGTCCCCCTGATCGACGTGGTCCGCGACGTCGCCGTCGCCGCGGAGAAGGAGCAGGACCGGGACCTCATCGCCCTGTGGTACTCGTTCGGCTGCGAGACCCTTCTCGGCGGCCCCGCGGGCTGCCCGTTCCACATCGACGAGCTCGCCGCCATGCCCTCGGTGCGAGACCTGCACGCCGTCGTCCGCCGCACGGACACCCTGTCCCTCGCGAGCCGCTCCACCTACGCGGCGCCGGTGGAGTACGCCGACGCCGAGGACCTCGAAACGTGGTGGTGGCTGCATCCCGCCCAAGGCGCAGCCGGACAGGTGTGAGACCGACGGGCAACGCCCGCAGGTGGGACGATTCACGACGTGATCGGATGGATGCACCACACTCCGCGCTGGGCAGTCGCATCGACCTGCGGCATCGCGGCCGTCCTGCTCCTCGTCGGGGCCGTCGCACACCTCACGGACCTCCTCAATCACGGAGTGCACCCCTACGGCTGGGCTCCGCGCTGGTTCAACCTCTACTGGTCGTCACTGGCGCTGTTCGACACGCTCGCCGCCGTGCTCCTGCTCAGGGGCCGTCGCCGGGGGCTCGACCTCGCCTGCGCCATCATGGTGACCGACCTCGCAGCCAACTGGTACGCCGTCTACGGGATCCAGCACAGCGACCTGGGCGCGCAACCCGGCCTTCAACGGCTGACCGTCTTCGCCGCGCTCGTCCTGGGAACGGCCCCGTTCCTCCGACGTCACCTGACCGCCTGAGGGCCCTGCCAAGCGACGGTCGCCCTCGTGTCCGTCCTGAGCTGAGCCTGGTCGAACAGAGCTCTTCGCCCCTCCCACCGAACGCATCACGCGTCGGCGAGACCGTCACATGGGCAGGGACAGGAGGCGGACGGATCCCGACGGCCATGCCGCGCCCGCGCCCGACTGTGTGTCTGTGTCTGTGTCTGTGTGCAGCGGAATGACCATCGTACGGAGCGGCATCACGACCAGTCGTGACTCGGGTTGTTCGACGAGAACGTCGCCGGCGAGGACGTGCCAGCCAAGACGGCGGTACAGCGCCTCCAGGGCCGGTCGGCAGAACAGCAGAGCGTGCCGCGGGCCCATCGTGCGGGCGTGGTCCAGGGCGGCGGAGACGACCTGACGGGCGAGGCCGCTGCCACGGAGATCGGCGGCCACGGCCACCCCGCCGACACCCACGACCTCGGTCGGCGTGTCGTCGATCATGAGCGGTAGCCGCACCAGGCCTGCGTGCGCGACGAGGCGCGTGCCGCGCCGGATGCCGAAGTGCTCGTCCTTGCCTCGCCATGTGAGACCGGTCTCCATGACGCCGAAGGGGTCCTCCCCCTCACCCAGGATCTCGCTCTGCTCGACTCGGGTGTAGCGCTCCATGCGTAACACGGTGAACGCGGCAGGGCTCGTGTTCTCGTTCATCCTCCCATCGTGATTCACATGACCGCGGACAGGAAGCAGCACGAGGGCCGGAGGAGCCGGTCGTCGGTAAATCGCTCGACATGGCGGCTGTGATCAGGGACGCTTCGCGCGATGACAAGGATCAACGACACACCGCCTGCGTGGGACGAGCGCACCCAGCTCACCACGTTTCTCGACTACACACGTGGCACCGCTCTCGCCAAGTGCGAAGGCGTCTCCGCGGAGAACGCCCGCAAGGCGCTTCTGCCGGGCTCACCGCTGATGACGATGAGCGGGGTGATCAACCACCTCCGCTGGGTCGAGTACTACTGGTTCCAGGTGATCCTCCTCGGCGAGGAGGACCTGGCACCGATGACCGACGAGGATCCCGACCGCGAGATGCGGATCGCCGTCGACTTCCCGCTCACACAGCTGCTCGACGAGTACGCCGAGCAGAGCGCCCGCTACCGCGAACTGGTCGCCGAGACCGACCTCGACACGAAGGCCCGGGGAACCATCCGCAACGGGCTCCATGTCGACCTGCGCTGGATCCTGCATCACCTCATCGAGGAAACGGCCCGCCACAACGGCCACTTGGACATCCTGCGCGAGCTGCTCGACGGGACGACGGGGCACTAGGCTGTGGCTGTATGCCCAAAGTGGATCTTGCTCTGTGGATGGTCACGGTCCATGGGTCGGGGAGATCTCACGGGCGAGCAGTGGGCGGTGCTGGAGCCGTTGTTGCCGAGGGGCACGAAGACGGGGCGACCGCCGGTTTGGCCGCGGCAGCTGATCGACGGGATGGGGTTCCGGGTCCGGACCGGCGCGCCGTGAGAGGTCCCCGCCGAGTACGGACCGTGGAGCCGGGTCTACGACCTGTTCCGCCGCCTCAAGAGGAACCGAGCTGTCGCCGCGCGGCACGACAAGCTCGCTGTCCGCTACGAGGCGACAGTCCTGGTCACGGCGATCAACGAGTGGCTGTCATCCTTCACTGGAAGGGCTGCCCAGACGTCCACAACCTCCCAAGGCGCACTACAGGTAGGCTCGTCGGCATGGGAATTGACTGGGAGAACATACTCGACGCAAGCGGCAACGGCCTCGACGATGCCTACGACAACGCGGTATCCGCGGTCATGTACAGCGATGACCCGGGGTACGACCTTCAGCCGCTCCCAGTCGGCGAAGAGCTCGACGACACAGACGGCTTGCGCTGAACTCAGCGCACGGACGAGACGCCCCGGCATGCCGCAGGCGTTTCGCTGCCTCGGAGAACGTGTCAGGTCAGGGGCAGTCAAGAGGTGCCTCCTGACCGACACCGCCGACAGTAAGGCGCACATGCGAGGGGTCAACGACGGCATCGGCTGAAGACCCTCGCACACAACACACCCGTATCAGCTCGACCTTTAGCAGAGAGCGGACGGGCCGGACCGGGACTACACCCCCGCGCGGCCTGTCCGTGCTTTCGATAGGAAGGCCGGTTCCTCGCCGGCCCCGCACCGCTTCACCTCGACCCCGCCGTGGCCGCACGCCCGCGCCAACCACGGATCGTCGGTCCTCCAGTCCGCAGCACCTTCTTCGGCCTCCGCACGCCCTCCCGCCACGATGGCGAGGATCCGGTAGTCGCAGCCGAAGGAGTCCTCCCCCGCGGCGTCCGTGGGGAGTCCGGCGCCCGCCAAGACCTCCTCGATCAGCGGGGGTTCGAACTTCGTGGGCGTCAACCACGTCGACATGAGCCGTTCCTTCATGCGTACGCGCAGGCAGCCTCCACCGCTGCTGCCGGTCATCAGTGTGCCGGGCGACCAACCACGATCCGGCGAGCAGCAGGGCGTCTGGAGACCAGGGTCAGGCCGACTGACGTCTGATCCGGTCCAGGAGCCGGACGATCCGCTGTTCCTCGACTTCGTCGGCTCCGTCGGCTCCGCTCCGGAGGCGAGGGGTCGGCTCGGCCGGCAGGGCGTACGGACGGGATCGGGCCGCCGCGCGGTCGCGGTGCGCGCCGACCGCCGCGCCGATGATCCAGGAACCGGCCACCGGGGCCCGTACGGCCTCTGCGGGGCGGGCCGGCGCGAGGTACGGGGCCGCCGGAGCGGGCGGGGGCGTCGGGGCGTGAGGGATCTGGATGACGTACGTGAGACCGGGGCCCCGGGGATGCTCCCGCGACGTGAGGTATCCGCCGTGGGCCTCGATGATCCTGCGCGCGACGAGGACGTGTGCGGGGTCGTTCACGGCCCGGGGGCCGGAGATCTCGATGCGCAGGTGATCGCTGCGGAGCGCGGCCGTGATGATGACGGTGGTGTCGGCCCGGGACGAGGCATGGGCCGTCGGGTTGGCCCCGCCCGCGGAGGCGACTCCGGAGGCGTCGGCGATCAGGTGGGCCAGGGCGGTCGACGCCCGTGCCGGGTCGAGGGTGACGACGACGGGCGGGGCGTGCACGGCGAACTGGGTCCGGTGCGGGCCGGTGAGGGTGGCCGCCTTGTCGATGCCGACGGTCACGAGGGTGCCCAGGGTGGTGGGGTGCCGGGTGACGGTGGCCGCCGACGGCTCCGAGGTCCGGGAGCGCGCATCGAGTTCGGGGCTCGCACCGGCCGGGTGCGGCAGAGAGCCGTCGGGCGGGCCGGCCTCGGCGAGTACGGCGGTCAGTTCGGCGTAGCGGGAGGCGAGGGCGGCGTACCGCTCGGCCTGTTCCTCGCGTTCGGCGGTGTGGCGCGCGACCAGCTCCTCGTAGGGTCTGCGGTCGGTGAACGTCATGACGGCGCCGACGAGCCGGTCCCCGTCCCGTACGGGCGCGGTGGTGAGGTCGACGGGGACGCGGTCGCCGCCCTTGGACCACAGGACCTGGCCCCGCACCCGGTGCTTCCGGCCGGACTTGAGGGTGTCCGCGAGCGGGGACTCCTCGTACGGGAACGGCGTGCCGTCCGCGCGCCGGGCGAGGATCAGCGGATGCAGCTCGGCGCCGTCCAGTTCGTCGGTGCGGTAGCCGAGGATCCCGGCGAAGGCGCGGTTCACGAGGACGACGCGGCCTTCGAGGTCCGTGCCGACCACGCCTTCGGAGGCGGCCCGCAGAATCATCTCGGTCTGTCGTCGCGAGCGGGCCAGCTCGGCTTCGGTGTCGAGGGTTCCGGTGAGGTCGCGGACGACCAGCACGAGTGTCCCGTCCCCGCCGTGCCCGCTCCCCTGTCCGCACCTCTCGTGCCCGTCCTCCAGGGCTGCTCCGGTCACCTCGACGGGGAACCCGCCGCCGTCCGTTCGCCGGGCGGTCGTCCGCAGGGGCACGGTCGGGAGCGGTTCGCCCTCCGGCCCCCGGCGCGCCCTGCCCGGATCAAGCCGCGGATCGAGGGTCGGCAGGAGGTCCGGGAGCCTGCGCCCGACCAGCCCGGTGTCCGGCGCCCCGAACATTCCCAGGGCACTGGCGTTGGCGTGGGCGACCGTGCCGTCGCGCTGGACGAGCACGACACCGTCGGGGAGGGCGTCGAGAAAGGCAGCGAGGCGAGCAGCGCTTCGCGGGAGGGGCAGGACCATGGGCACGATTCCTTTCCGGGCCTTGGAACCGGGCAGGGCGTCAGGGTGCCGGGCGACGGAGACGCCCGAACCTGCTCGGCGAGGGGGGATGGGGCCCGCCGACCGTGGGGTGGGCCACTGCAGACCTAACCACCCGGTGATGGCATCTGTGCGGCGTGAGAAAGCCGGGCAGTGATTTTTAAGGGTTCCTTCAGGTCATGATCAGGCGCAGATGAGGCGGGGATGACGCCCGGTCGAAGGCGCTCCGCCTCCTCTGCGGGGAGGCGCGCGCGTCGTCCGTGTCCTGCTCCCGTCCCCCGGCGGCAGCGCTCCTGACGCGGTGTCGGCCGACCGCAGGCCGATGTGTCATATCCCGCGTCACACATGGCACATGAGCCACAGGCATGTGCCATACTTCTGCTGCACGCCAGAGGACATCCGGCATCACCCGGACACCTCCGCCCAGCCCCGCGTCCCCCGCTTGTGAACAGGGCGTCACCGGCGCGCATTCCGCACGGCGCGGATGTCACGGTCTCCCCCGTCCGGTCGTCCGCGCCGTGCTCCGCTCCGCTCCCCCGCCCCTCTGCTACGAATGCGTCGTGGCCGATCGGTGGCGACCGGTCGGCCGGAGGAGTACGTCGGCGGGCGCGGGGGGGGCGTCGGCGCCGGCCTCCTCCTGGACCACCGAGGGCAGTTCCAGGACGTAGGTGCTGCCGCTGACGCCCGGCGCTCGATGCGTGCGGAGCGTCCCACCGTGAGCGGTGGCGATGCCCTGGACGATGTCGTGGTGATCCCGTGCGCCGCCGTTGAAGGGGCCCCCGCACCTCGATGCGCAGCAGGCCCCGCTGCTGGAGGGCCGCGACGAAGACGTGGTGCGGCCCGCGGCCGGTCGTGTCGTCGTCGGGGTGGACGACGTCGGCGATCAGCCGGCCGACGGCCGTCGTCATGTCGTCATGTCGTCGGGGTCGACGTGGACGAGGAACCGCGGCGTGTGGACCGAGAACCGGACCCGGCTCGGTCCCGCGAAGGCCGCCGCGGCCCGGACCCCCGCCTGCACCAGGTCGTCGATGAGCACCGTACGCCGCTGAGGACCCACGGGAGTGTCGTCGTGCGGGTAGGGCAGGGACCGGCTGTCCATCAGGGCCATCGTCATGCGCACGTCCGCCGCCAGGGCTTCGAGGGCGACGGTCGCCTCGGGCCACAGGGGGCGTGAGCTGTCGTCCGCGAGCCGGAGCATCTCGCTGTGCAGGTGCCGCAGCGCCCCTGCCAGGGGGCCCGAGAGGAACTCGCCGAGCTCGCGGGTGTGGGCCACCGCATGGTCGGTGCGCCGCTGCTGCCGCTGGAGTTCGGCGGTGTGGTTGCGGAGGCAGCGGGTCTGCGCGGCGACGTAGTCGTCCGCCAGCCGCTCGTACGGACGGCGGTCGGTGAGCGCGACGACGGTGCCGACGGTCCGGCCCTCGACGGTGACGGGCCGGACGGCGACGTCGGCGGTCAGGCGGGTGCCGGCGCTCGTCCGCAGCTCCTGTGCGGGCAGCCGGATCGCGCGCCCGGTCCGCAGCACCTCGGCCGGAGGGGCGTCCTCGGCGTCGAGCGGCTCGCCCTCGTGTCCGAGGAACGTGAGCAAGGAGAGCAGCCGGCGTCCCCCGAGCTCGGAGGCCTTCTCGCCCAGCAGGCGTGCCGCCGCCGGATTGACCAGGTCGATCCGCCCTTCGGCATCGATCCCTATCAGCGCCTCACTCGCCGTACGGAGGACGGTCTCGGCCTGGAGGAGGGAGCGCGACAGCGCCGCTCGGGCGTCCTCGTCCGGCGTGACGTCCCTCAGGGAGACGGCCAGGGAGGAGCCGTGGGGCATGCTCGGGTGAAGGGTGTGCCGGTCCAGTCGTACGGTGCCGACCTCGACCGCGAAGGTCTCCCCGTCGGCCGTCAGGGCCGTGGTCCTGAGCCGAGCCGTGTACAGGGTCTCGGCGTCCTCGGGGCCCTTCGGCGGGTGGGTCAGGTTCCAGTCGAAGGCCGGCAGGAAGTCCAGTACTCCCCGGCCCTCGACCATGGGTCGCTCGCGTCCGAGGAGTGCGGCGGCCGCCGGATTGGCCCGCACCACGGTTCCGTTGCCGTCGACGATCAGCACCGCGTCGGGAAGGAAGTCCCACACTTCGCGGTGAGGCCTCGGAGCGTGCCCTGTGAGCCCTTCGGGGGACATCACCGCATGGCTGTTCTCGAAATTCACTGCTGACTTCATCCTGCCTGTCAGGCCGTCCGTGGACGTTCGTTCGTCTCCGCGCCGGGAACGGGGGGCGGCGGGCATTCCGCCCGCGTACGCCGGACCCCGCCCGGCCCGTGCCGTGGTCCGGCCACTGCCGACCATGTGCCCCGCACCTCTGCGTCATGTAAACACAGCCGGAACGGTCTCCCATGTGTTCATACCTGGGCTTAGGAGTTCGTTAAGGAAGGTGCTCGGTATGGCGTCCGTACGATGCCGGACTCGTCTGCCGGGATCCGTGGAGGGAGGCGTGCCCGGCAGCGAACTCGCTCTTCCCGGCGCATTCGTGCTCACCCGCGGCAGGGAGTCTTCCCTCCTCGATACGACCGGAAGATGCGGGAGTGCGCCGGGACATCAGCCGCCCTTCACCCCATGGTCCGCATCGGCTTCGCACGGGAGCCGGTAATGCGTCGTTCTCTTGTCCGGCGACTGCCGGAGAATTCCGACACGACGCCCTTTGCATCACGCATTCATCGTATGCACGGAGCGGAGGCGCATTTCTTCGAGTGATCGAATTCGAGTGCTCGGGAGCGGATGCCGACCGAGCCGGCCCGAACGTCGCCCCTGGCACTTCCACGGGGGCCGCGTCGTCACCGGCCGGAAGGGGTATCCCCGTACGGCAGGACGCCTCATCTGTCGTTCTCCCGGACACTCGGCGTCTGTGCCGTCCCGAGCGCGGAGGGTCCACCAGCGGCCGCTTCATGATTCGATTCGGGGGCTTTTGTTTACTTCACCATTCCTGCACGGAAATTGGTCACTCGACCAATAGTGATTGCCCATGCCATGTCGCTACCCAAAGCCGGGTATGTGTGGTCGATGCCTTACAGTGGGCGTCGGCTTACACAGCCGGCTATGCGCCATGCGCCGCCCGGTGCACCCGGAATCCGCCACTACACCGTGGCATCCGCGGCGCGACCGCGAGTGCGAAAGGAGCGCGTTCCATCAGCAGACACGACGACGTGTCCCGGCCCCGCGCCCTCGCGTCCACGCCGCCCTGTGGAGCACTGGACGAGGCCGTCACCCCGCACCACTGAGGTGCGGCTCGTCGGGACGTCGGGCGACGCGACGTGCGTTCAGCACGGGGCGGCCGGTGCGCCCGGCCGAGGTGAAAGAGGAAGACGACGGGACGACGCCACGCACGTCCCACCCGATTCGACGGAGAGAGAGCCATGCTGGGAGAAACGGAACTCACGTCCGCGTACAGCAGCAAGGTCGCCGATGACCTCGAGCGCAATGTGGCGGAGCAGGAGCGCGTCCGCTCCGAAGTCGCCCGGCTGACGGCCGAACTCGACGAGCTGATGCACGACCACGGCGTTCTCCTCAATCTCCAGCAGGCCCTCCAGGCGGGTTCTCCCGAATCCGGCTCGCGGATCCCGCGGCAGAAGGCCGCGAAGGCCGGGAGGAGTTCCGGCGCCGGCAAGACCACGCTCGTCGAACTCATCCGCAACCACCTGACCGCGAGCAGCGCTCCCTGTTCCGCGTCCGAGGTGACGACCCTCCTCAGCGAGCAGCACCAGGACCGTCGCATCCAGACCACCGTCGTCCGGACCTCCTTGGAGAATCTCGTCGCCAAGGGGCAGGCACGCCGCACCAAGCAGGGGTCCTCGGTCTTCTACACCGCGACCGAACCGGCGTCGTAGCGGCTCGGTTCTCCCACCCGTCTCTTCCTGCCGTCCGCAACCGTCCTGACACCGCAGGACTCCCCACGCCGACGAAGCCCCCGGCCGCACTGTCGACACACAGGACATCGTAGGAGAACACGCGCCCGCGAGGCGTTAACGTCGGCTTTCCGATGCCCAAAGGATCCTTAACCGCGCAGGTGCGCGATCCCGAACGAGCGGATACGCGAGCCGATGCCCGGCTGCCTGGTCTCGCCCCCGGTCGGCTCGACAGAATATGCCATGCAAGTCCGCATGTCCGACAGCGGCCCCCGGCATCTCCACACATATGTGTGTCACGTACGGTGCCGCGCATGCCGAAAGTGCTCCTCGTCGACGACGACCCGTCCGTTCGCTCCGCCCTCCACCGGCGTCTCTCGGAAGCCTCGTACACCGTGCGGGAGTGCGGGACGGCCCTGGGCGCGCTCCGCGCCGTCCTGAACGAACCCTTCGACGTGATGGTGCTCGACCTGAGCCTGCCCGACCTCGACGGTCTGGAGATGCTCAAGATGCTCCGTACCGTCTCGGCCCTCCCCGTGGTGGTCGTGGGCGCTCGCCGGGACGAACGGGAGACCGTACGGGTGCTGGGCAGCGGCGCCGACGACTGCCTCGTCGGACCCTTCTCCGTGGAGCACCTCATCGCCCGGATGACCGCGGTGCTTCGGCGGGCAGCGTCCGGCACCGGAAGCCTGCGCCCGGACGTCGCGCAGGTCGGCGGACTCACGGTCGACGCGGCGCGCCGCCTGGTCGCCCTCGACGGCGCTCCCCTGGACCTGACGCGCAAGGAGTTCGACCTCCTGGAGTTCCTGGCCTGGCGCCCCGGGGTCGTCGTGCCGCGGCATGAGCTGTTCCGCCAGGTGTGGCTGCGGGAGTACCGCGGGGAGCGCACCGTGGACGTACATCTCTCCTGGCTGCGAAGGAAGTTGGGCGAGTCGGCGGTCGAGCCGCGCTATCTGCACACGGTCCGCAACGCGGGCGTCAAACTGGAGGCCCCGCCGGCGTCGGCCTGAGGGGCGGCGGGGCGGCGTGCCACGGGATTCCGCCGCCCGTCAGCCTACGAGCGCTTTCGGCTTTCCCTGACTGCGCGGGCGTTCTTCGACGAGCTTGCCCCACACGATCATGCGGTAGGTGCTGGTGAACTCGGGGGTGCAGGTGGTGAGGGTGAGATAGCGGCCGGGCTCGGTGAAGCCGGAGCCCTTGGGCACCGGGTCGATGACGGAGACGTTCGAGGGGGCGGTCTGCGGCAGGATGCTCGCCATCTCGTAGGTGTAGTAGGCGTTGCGGGTCTCGACGACGATGGGGTCGCCGGGCTGGAGACGGTTGATGTAGCGGAACGGTTCGCCGTGGGTGTTGCGGTGGCCGGCGACGGCGAAGTTGCCCTGCTTGTCGGAGGGCATGGCCGTCTTGAGCTTGCCCTCGGCGTAGTGGCCGACCATGCCCTTGTCGAGGACCTTCGCCTTGTTGATGCCCTCGGCGACGGGGACGACGACGTCCAGCTTGGGGATGTACATGATGGCGAAGCCCTCGCCCGGCTCGAACACGCCCGGCTTGCTGTCGTCCTTCTCCGCTCCGTCCTTCGCCCAGGTGTCCTCGATCCGCTCCTTGGCCCGGTCCGTCTCCTGACCGGCCAGAACGTTCGTCCACCACAACTGGTAGGCGACGAACAGCAGCATGACCACACCGAAGGTGATGAAGAGTTCCCCCACGAACGCGCCGACGTCCTCGACGCCCGCCTTCGCCTCCCGGGCAGCACGACGCGCCTCGACTCGGGAGAGGGGTCGCCCATCGGTGCCGCCCACTCCGCCCTTGTGCGACGTGGGTGCCTTCCTGCGGCTTCCACCCCGCCCCTGCCGGGCCGCGGCGCGGCGGCGTTCGGCACGTCCCGGTCCGGGCAGGGCCGCGGAGGAGGTCCCGGCGAGCGGTTCGGGGGTCGTCTTGGCAGCCGCCTCAACGGTGCCGGCGTGACGGCCGGTGCGCTGAGGCGCGCCGGCCGAAGGCATCCCGCCGGGCGCGGGTCGGGGCGGTTGCGTGCCGCGACGCCGTCTGCGCCGCGCTCCACCGCGCGTGCCGTCCCGGCCGGGGTCGGCGTGCGATGGCATGTGCCGCCGCCTGCTGTTGTTCCATGGCATGGACCGGAACTGTATATGCATGCCTAGGGCTGCTCCCGGCCCGGGAAGTCACGTGCCAGGAGCGCTGTCTGGTGCCATGTCACTCCCATGAGGAGCAGCACGAGTGACATGCGTCACTTGTTAAGGGTTGTTTAAGAATCAACGTCGAGAGCGTCCCGTTTTGGACGACCTGTCCACAGTTGACGGTCGTCTTGAGTGACGGTCAAAGTCTCCTCTACTTCCCCGGCTTGCCCTCACAGCTTCACCACATACGGAGCACCCGCATGCCCAACAGGACTGCCGCAGCAGTCACATCCGCCGCTCCCGCATCGGACCCGAGCCCCACCCCCGGCGACGAGGACTTCGGGAAGGTCGCGCTGCCCGGCCAGGGATCACCGAACGCCCTCGCGCAAGACCTCCAACTCTTCGACGCCACTCCGCCGGGTCCTCCTGCGGAATCCGGAACCGCGGGCCCTCGCGCCCGCCATCGAGCCGGCAAGCCCCGCTACGTACGGAGGTCCCCGCGCCCGAGGAGGGCCGCGCCGGCGCCGAAGCGCGAGTGGCGGAGCGGAATGTCGATGCCGCTGCTGATCACGGGTGCGCTCGCCGCGGGATTCGGACTGTCGGTGGGACTGACCTCCGGGATGGAACGGGAGCCCGCGGACCAGCTGACCGTGACGATGCCCGATCTCCCGCCGCACGAGGACGCCACGGATGCCCAGCCGTCCTCCACCGCCTCGGCACCGACGCCCACTCCCCCGGCCACCGCTCGGAAGGCCACCGGCACGGCCCGGCCCCCCGTCACCGTCGCGCCGACGGCGACCGTACGCCCGACGAGGTCCGCGTCGCCCGGAACCACGTCACGGTCCTCCGCACCACCGACGCGCGCCGCCGCCCCGCGGGCCGAACCCACCCCGTCTCCGAGCCGGACGACCCCGCCGGCGCGGGAGGAGCAGCCGGACGGCCCACTCCTCCGGAGAGGCAGCACAGGACCTGAGGTCGAGGAGCTCCAGCGCCGACTCAGACGACTTCACGTGTACCGCGGATCGACGGACGGGGTGTTCGGCCCCCGCCTGGAGGCGGCCCTGAGCCTCTTCCAGAGCCTCCACGACATCCCTGAGGAACGCGGCGTGTACGGGCCGAAGACCCGTGCTGCCCTGCGGTCCGAGACGGGCCGCCGCGGCAGGGGCGATGACCGGGGACCACCGCTCCCGGGCCGGATAGTGTCCTTGAGCTCTGTCGGTCCGACGTATCGATATGCGCGCGCTCGCCTGCTCACCTCAGCCAACCTAGTGCCGGATCGGGCAACGTGAGCCCGCGGCAGGAAGAGTGGGTTCACGGACCGGCCATGACAGGGCTCCCGGCAGTGCGGGCCCCTGTCTCCGTCGTCGGCGGGGTCGTGGTGGGGCCTACGGTTCGACGTAGTCGACCGTCTGCATCATGCCGAGGTCCTCGTGCTGGAGCTGGTGGCAGTGGGCGATCGTGCGGCCCGTGAAGTCCTCGTACGCGACCAGGAAGGTGACCGAGTCGCCCGGGGCTCCGCCGGCCAGGCCGATCGTGTCGTGCCAGACCGGTGGGTCGAGGCGGCGGCCGTTGCGGTGGGTGAGGAGCATCGGGTTGGTGTGCAGGTGGAACGGGTGGCTGTGGGCCGGCAGCGTCTCGTCGGTGCGGACGGTCCACCGTTCGACCGTGCCCAGCGGCAGGGTGTGGTTGACCACGTCCGGGTCGAACAGGCCGTACGCGGGGTCGCGCGTCGGGTCGCCGTTCGGGTCGGCCGGAGGTGTCGCGCCCTCCCCCAGGATGCGGAAGGCGTTCGGGAAGGGAGCCGGAAAGACGCGCGCGTCGGAGTGGAAGACCACCTCCCGGTCCGGTCCGCCGGTGTCCACGGCGCTCTCGTCGAGGAAGGGACGGCCCTGCGGCAGGAAGCTCGGCAGGGCCATCGGCGGGTCGACTGGGGCTCCCGTGACCTCGAGCGTCATCAGCGGTCCGGGCACCGACGCGGCGCGCAGTTCGTAGCGCCCGGGACTGCCGCCGCGTACCAGGACGTCCGCTCGGTTCCCCATGGCCAGGTCGATCCGGTCCTGCGCGACGGTCCGGGGGAACGTGATGCCGTCCTGCGCGATCTGGTGCATCGTCAGGCCGCCGCTCTCGCCCGTGAGCGTGAGTCCCAGGCCGGTGAACGCGGTCGCGGCGACCAGGCGCCACCGCTGGACTTCGCCCGGGCGCAGCTGGAGCGTGGGATTGACGGCGCCGTTGACGGTGAAGACGGACGGGACGCCGGTCACCCAGTTGCCCGTGGTGAAGGCGGGGATCCGGCCGTCCTTGGGCTTGAGTTCGTTGATGCAGACGACGAGGTCGGCGGCGGCCCTGATCTCGGGGACCTCGTCGATGTCGCCCTCGACGATGACGACGCCGGTCATCCCGCCGACGATCTGTTCGGCGATGGCTCCGTGCAGGTGGGGGTGGTACCAGTACGTCCCGGCCGGGTGGTTGTCGGGGACGTGGATCGTGGAGGTGTACCGGGGCTCGGGGCGGCCCGCGTCGAGGTCCTCCTGCGTGCGGGGGGCGAACTCGCGCAGCACGTTGTCGGCCTCTCCGGCCGGGGAGACGTGCATGCCGTGCGTGTGCAGGTTGAAGCTGTTGGGGTGGTGGGGGACGTTGTGGCCGCCGTTGTGGTGCGGGTTGGGCGGGAGGCCGTTGACGTGGGTCAGCTGGAGCACTCCGCCGGGCCGGACGCGCAGGGTCGGTCCCGGAACGGCTCCGTTGTACGTGCGGGTGGTCACGCGTCCGTGGCCCGGGACGGACACCTCGGTGAGCCGGACGTCGAGCGTCTGCTCGGTCACCGGCGCCGGCGAGTCCGCTGCCGGTCGTGGCGAGGTGACGGGAGGTTGGGGGAACGGGGCCGGGGCCCTGCTGTGCCGCGCGGTCGGTGGCTCCCGGAAGGCCAGCGGGAGGCTTGCCAGGGAGAGCGACTTGAGCAGCGTTCGACGACTCACTCCACGGATGTTTCGCACAGGCGGAATATAGGACAATCCGGCATTTTGTCCGTGCGGCTCACCGCGATTTTGCGAGTTCCAGGACTTCCGGGACTTCCAGGAGTTCCGGGAGTTCCGGGAGCTCCAGGCCTTCCGGAACCTCCGGGAACGGTCGGCACCGGGTGGGAGCGGGGGTGTGTGAAGTACGGTGCGCGGATGTCGTACCGACTTGATGCTGTCGTGGGTGAGTTCGACCGCTTGCGGGGCCGGGCCGGAGGAGTGCCGTCGGCCGCGGTCGCGCCGCTCGGCGAGCGCATGGGGTTGCTGCCGCTCTCCGACGACTCCCGGCATGACCTTCCGAGGCTGCTGCGGGAACTCTCGCAGGTGGGTGCGGTGGCCCGTCTGGAGGCGGACTTCTGGGGTGGTGAGGGGGAGCAGACCGCTTCCGTGTGGCGGGGCGGCGTACGGGAATGGGGGCCGGTCCACACCTCGGAGTTCGACGGGCCACGGGCAGCGTGGCCGATCAACGCGGCCCTCGCCCGGCTCGGCCTGACGCACCCCGGTCCCGGCGGCCCGGAGCACGACGACCTGTTCGCGGCCGTCGGCCTCGGCCGGGCCCGGGACGAGGAGGACTGGCGGCGTGCGGCGCTGAAGGCGTCCGGCGCGGTCGACTACGACGCGTGGTACGCAGCCGAACAGGCCGCCCGTGCATCCCGGGAGCGCGAGGCCGCCGACCGCGCCCTCTCCGAGCGGCTGCCCGGCGTGCCCGCCGCTCTCGACGGCAAGCAGGTCATCGCCCTGCTGGGGATCCCGCCGGGCAGGGCCGTGGGCGCCGCCGTCCGCCACCTCCAGCAGCTCCACCTCGACCACGGTCCGCTCTCCCGCGAAGCAGCCGAGTCCGCCCTGCTGGCGTGGGCGGCCTCGCGGGACGGCCGCATGCTCGATGCCGATGATCATCGGGGCCCGGTGCAGTCGGAACCCAGATAAGACATGTGGGGCACGCAGGCGACGGAGTCAGTCGACCGAGGCAGCCGAGGCGGCCGGCTGGTTCGCGCGGTGGCGTGGTCCCTGGGCCTCACGCAGTGCGGCGACGACCAGGCCTTCGAGAGCCTCGCGGCGTACGTACCCGCCGGACACCAGCCGGTCGAAGACCAGGCCGTCGATGCCACCCGCATGATCCTGCGTCACCGCGCCTGTACCCCGCCGTCGCTGAGCTGATCCGGCTGATGTCCGCCCCCGGCGCGCAGGAGCAACACGGCGCTGAGGCAGTGGCGTTGAGACGACACCCGAGCCAGGCCGGCTGAACAGTGGTCAGCCACGGTTGTCCCCCTGCATACTCGGCTCAGGTCTACACGGGGAGATGGTCATGGCATTCGTCGTACTGTTCGGGATCCTGGGCGCGCTGGCACTTCTGCTGATCGTCACACTCCTGCGGCGCAGCAGCAATCAGACGGAGTCCGCCGAGGGACTTCGCATCGAGGAGCAGGCCCGGCTGCAGGCGAGCCGCGACCGCGTCTCCTTCAGCACGATCGCCATGCACAACTCGCCGCCCTCGGCCAGCGACGCCCACCACCGACGGCGCTGAACCCACGGGGTGGACCACTCGACGCCCGGTCGCCCACCGACCGGGCGTCTTCCGCTCGCCTCGTCCTCGCACCCTCCCTCCTAGCCACGGGTGGCCGGGCCCAGCACCCTGGCCAGGGCGGTGCGGGAGGTGACGCCCAGCTTGCGGTAGGCGCTGCCCAGATGGGAGTCGACGGTGCGGTGGCTGAGGAAGAGGCGTTCCGCGATCTGCCGGGAACGCAGTCCCTCGGCGGCCAGGTCGGCGATCTCGCGTTCACGCTCGCTCAGCACGGAGCGGAGATCCACGGCACGGGCTCCGGCCGACGACGTGAGGTGCACGACCCGCGGACTGGCGGAGGAGTGCCCGGCGGCCGCGGGGCCGAGGCCGGATCCGAGGCCCTCGCCCGGCAGGCTGTCCACGCCCACCCGGTAGTCGTCCACGCCCGCCCGGTGGTCCGTGTCCGGCAGGTCGTGCTCCGCCACCCGGTCGTCCACCTCCGTCCGGCGGTCCGCCTCCATGCGATCCCGTACCCGAGCCGCTTCCTCCGCGACCAGGGCGGCGCCACAGGGACGGGCCAGTCTCTCCGCCCGCGCCAGGACGTCCAGCGCCGCGGCCCGACCGCTCACGGCCAGGGTCTCGGGCGCCATCGCGACGAGCGTCCACGCGTGCTGTACGGGCAGCCCGCCACCGCGGAAGCCCTGAGCCGCCCGCTCGAACAGCTCCACCGCCGCGACGTGGTCACCGCGCACCGCGCGCACCTGGGCACTCGCGCGATGGACACACGCCCACTGCAGCGCCAGGCCGAGGCGGTCGGCGTCGGCCTCGGCGTCGGCGAGCAGCCGCTCGGCCTCCGCGATGTCACCGCGGCTCACCGTGGCGACGGCCATCAGCGCGAGGAGCGAGGGCCGGAAGGCGGGCTGCACGTCGGGCAGGCCGTCACCGCCCCCGCCGTCCAGGAGCGTCCGCAGACACCCCTCGCCGTCCCCGCCGAGCACCTGCGCGTGCGCCAGCAGGCTGATGGCGGAGCTGGCCCACCAGCCCCGGCCGAGGACGGCGGTGTCCACCGCCCTCGCCGCGAGTGCGACCGCCTCGTCCGTGTGCCGCCTCCCCCGGGACCAGACCAGCGTCATCGCGCGCATCGCCGTCGCCAGCGTCACGACATCCGGAGCATCGACCGCGCGGGCCAGTTCGCCCGCCTCGGTCGCCCTGCGCTCCGCGCCGTCGAGCCGGCCGGCCCACTGGTCGATCATGGTCAGGCCGAGGAGGAGGTGGGCGCGGATGTGCTTCTGCGCTCCCCCCGTCGCGGCCTCCAGTCCCCGCTGGAGGTGACGGCGGGCGTCCGGGAACCGTTCGAGGTACAGCTCGGCGCAGCCGAGGAGGGCGAGGACGTCCGGGGTCCGGCCGGCCACCCCGTCCGGCAGTGCGTCCACCAGCGCGGCACTGCGGGCCACTTCGGGTGCCGCCCGCGCGATGTCGCCGGAGAACGTGTCGCAGAAGGCGATGAGGACCGACAGCGCGGCCGCGGCGGACAGCCCTGCCTCGGTGCGCGCCCGAGCGGCCTCCCCGAGCAGCGGCCGGATCCGGTGGTGCGTGCCCCGCAGGACGTGCACCAGCCCGTACGCGTAGATCAGCTCGGTGGCCTCGGCGGACAGCACGGCGGGCAGCGGCCGAGGCAGCAGTCCCATTCCCGTACGGGCGAGAGCGTCGGCCTCCTCGTAGCGGCACAGCAACCGCTCGGCGTCGGCGCACACCGCGTAGGCCTGCAGCAGCAGCCCGGAGACCTGCCCCGGGTCCCCGATGTCGCCCGGCCCAGGGGCGGGAGGGGCGCCTCTGGAGAGGAGGTCGTGGGCGAGGGCGCGGGCCTCCCGCAGACGCCCGGAAGCGATCAGCGCCTTGCAGTACGCCAGCTCCCACCGGGCTCGTTCCTCGGACCGCGTACCACGGGCCGGCCGCGCGTCCAGGGCGAGTCTCAGCCAGCGGGCCGCGGTGGCGGGTGCCCTGGTCACCGTCTGAGCGGCCCCTTCGGCGAGTACGCGGGCGACGGCGACACCGCCGGTGTGCGCCAGGTGCTCGGCGTGGCGCGCCCGTTCCGGAGCGGGGGCGCCGCGGTCCGCGGCGATGCGCAGGGCTCGCCGGTGGGCGGCCGGCAGGAACGGCAGCTCGCAGGCGGCGTGCGCGACGTGCCCGACGACCGTATGACGGAACGCCAGCCGCTGGCCCCGGCCCGTCGGACGCAGCACGTCGGCTCGGACCAGCTCCGCACATGCGTCGAGGGCGGCCTCGGTACCGAGCTCGGCCACCCGGGCGACCTCCGCGGCGTCGAACGTCGCGCCGAGCACGGCGGCCGCCTGTAGGGCCGACCGGGCGGGGGCGCTCAGTTCGCCGAACTCGGCGAGGAGCGGCGCCGCTTCGCGCAGGAGTCGCGGCTCGTCCTCACCCGCCCGGTCCGGCCACGTCTCGGGGTCGAAGCCCGCGGCGACCAGCAGGCGCAGGTAGCCCGGCAGTCCCTGCGCGGCGGCGTGCAACGCGGTCGAGGACGGGGTGGTCCGGTCGGGGCGTACCGTCAGGGTGCCCGTGGCCGCTTCTCGGTCGTCGACCACGCCGGGAGCGGGGGCGGGACGCTGCCAGGCGTCGACCAGCGCCCCCACCGCCGCCACGCTCAACGGTCCCGCCTGCACCCGGACCATGCCGTCCCTCCGTACGCCGAGGTCCAGTGCTTCCAGCAGGGCGGGCGGACTCTGCCGCGGCCGATGCGCGAGCACCAGAACGAACGCGGTGGAAGGGGCGGGGAACACAGAGGGTGCGGAGGGCGCGGAGGGCGCAGGGGTCGTTGAGGTCGACGCAGAGAGCGTGGAGGTTGTCGGGGGCTCGGAAGGGCCTGACGGCTTAGGTGCCCCCGAGGACGCCGACCTCGCGCGGAACGAAGCATCCGAGACGGAGGCGCGGATCAGCCGCAGCACCACTTCCCAGGTGGACGGATCGGCCCGGTGCAGCTCGTCGACCACGAGTACGCCGCCGGCGGCCCGCTGCCGGACCCGCTCGCACCACACGGCAGGGGTCGGCGCCTCGGGCGCCCCGGAAGCCCCCGCGAGATCGCGGAAGGCATCGAACGGTTCGTCGCCCGGCCGGTGGCCACGGGCCCAGAACACGGGCAGCCCGCGCCGGACCGCCTCCTCGGCCATGACACAGGCCAACTGCGTCTTTCCCGAACCCGGTTCACCCACGATCTCGACGACGGCCCCCCGCCCGTGTCCCAACCCGTCCAGGACCCGGACCAGCCGCGCCCGCTCCGCCTCACGTCCCGCCAGTGGCCCGTCCCCCATCGGTAATGGCACGACGAACACCGCCCCTCTCCCCCGCGGCCCCCGTCTGCCGCGGATCACGCGTGACAGGGCCGCACTCCCGTCCCGGAGCTTCTCCCGCTCCAGCCTTGTGATCAAGGTAGCGGGCCCCACTGACAGCGGACTTCCGGAGCACCCGACGCAGGTCGCAAGGCGTCGCGCGCCTCTCCTGCCCCGCCCGTTCCGGCCACCGGCACCGTGCCCACCCGGGAGCCGTCGCCCGGCACGGGGCCGTCGCCGTCGCCCTCCCCGTGCTCCGTAGCCCGTTGCGTAGTTCTACGGCTGTGCGCGCCTCGGGTGCCGGGAAGACTCCCGTGCCGTCAGACCGATTCCCCGACCTGGGAGAACCCGTGAAGTTGAGATCCATGGCGGCGACGGCCGTACTCGGCGCCGTCGTCCTGACCGCCGTGCCGGCGGTCGCCGTCCCCTTCACCGCCTATGCCTGTGGTGGATCCACCCTGTGCCAGGACGAGGACACCGGCGAGGAGGGCGGTGGCGGCGACTGGGGCGGTGGTGACTGGGGTGGCGGCGACTGGGGTGACTGGGGCGGTGAGGGAGGCGGCGGCGAAGGAGGCGACGGCGGCGACTGGAGCGACGACCCCGGCGACCCGAGCGACCCTGGTGACCCCGGCGACCCCGGTGATCCGGGCGACCCCGGCGACCCGGGGAACGGCCCGTCGGATCCGGGTGGCCCGGGAGTGGAGGTCGTCGACGGGCCGCTCGGCCAGCCGATCGACGCGACGCTGCCCGAGGTCGTCGTCACCGGGCACGCGGTCCGCCCGTCCGCTCCGGCCGGCCCCGGCATCCCGACGACCCACGGGGGCGGTCTCAGCGGCCCTGGCCCGCTGGTCACCGTGCACAGCCGGGGCCGGGTGTGGGAGGAGCGCGGCAAGTGCTACCGCAACCAGTCCAGCACCGTCGAGGCGAAGTACAGCAGCGGGGTGACGTACACGCTCGCCACCCAGACGAGCACCAACATCTCGGCGACCGCGCTGCAACTCCTCACCGCCCAGCTGGGCACGCAGCTCAACACCACCGTCACCGCCACGTACAACACCGAGTTCACGCTGAAGCCGGGTGAGTCCTGGGCCGCGTACGTCGAGTACCAGACCAACGTCTACGCGATCACCACGTCGGACTTCTGGGGCAACTACTCGACCGAGTTCGTCAACGTCACCCAGCCCACCGGTGCCGTCACGGGCCGTGCCTGCTAAGCGCCCCGCCCGCGTGGTCCCGTCCGGCGGACCACGCGCGCGACACGGCGTGACGGCCCGCCCCTGACCGATGGCGCGTCCGTCCGGCCGCTGCGGCCCGATCCTTCGCGGGGCGCGGCGGCCGGCCGGCGTTCGCGCGGCGGCCGGCCGGCGTCCGCAAGGCGGCCGGACGGAGTTCGCGCGGCGACGGCACCCGCACGCGGGCGGCCGGCGGCACGAGCCGGGCCCCGGTCCGCCCGGGACGCGCCCGCACGGCGGCCCGGCAGCCCGCTGCCCGCCGGGCCGCTGGCACCGGCCCCCGCGCCGCGTTTCACTGGAAGGTGCCGGAAGGCGCCCATCCGCGGTCCGGGAGGTTCCGTGAACACGCACACGCCGCCCCGTTTCGACCCCACCCGCGTCCCCCACCTGCTGGGGTCGTTCGCGCCGGTCAGCGAGGAGGTGGACGCCGCAGAACTGGAGGTGACGGGCGAGATCCCGGCTGATCTGGACGGCCTGTACCTGCGCAACGGCCCCAATCCGCGCTTCACGCCGATCGGCTCGTACCTCTACCCGATCGACGGCGACGGAATGCTGCACGGCGTGTGGCTCTCGGAGGGCCGTGCCCGCTACCGCAACCGCTTCGTGCGCACCCCCGCGCTCGAGGCCGAGGAACGGGCCGGGCACGCCCTGTGGGGCGGCCTGGAGTCGATGATCATGCCGGACGCCGAGCAGGTGGGACCCGGACTGGCGGGGACCTTCCGGGACCTGCCCGACATCAACGTCGTGCGGCACGGCGGGCGGCTGCTGGCGCTCGCCGAGTCGGGCTGCCCGTTCAGGATGGGTGAAGAGCTCGACACGCTCGGCCCGGAGGACTTCGGCGGGGCCCTGCCCGCGGGGATCACCGCCCATCCCAAGATCGACCCCGTCACGGGCGAGATGGTGGTCTTCTGCTACGCCCTGGAGCCCCCGTACCTGACCTGGTCGGTCATCGACCGTGAAGGCACGGTCACGAGCGGTCCCACTCCCGTCGAGGGAGTGGACGAGCCGATGATGATCCACGACATGGCCCTGACCGGCCGCTACGCCGTGCTGGTCCTCGCGCCCGCCTTCTTCGACCTGGACGCGGCCATGGCGGGCGGCTCGTTCCTCGCCTGGCGGCCCGAGCGGGGCACCCGTGTCCTGCTGATCCCCCGCGACGGCGGGCCGCCGCGCTGGGCGGCCGACGAGGCGTTCTGGGTGTGGCACACCGTGAACGCCTACGACGACGGGCCCGGTGCGGACGATCCGGTCGTCCTGGACTTCGTGCAGTGGAGCCGCTTGACCGTCGGCGGCGCACCGGGGGCGGCGAAGGACCCGGTCAGGGGCGGTCTGACCCGGGCGCTCATCGACCCCGCGGCAGGCACGATGACCCGGACGCTGCTGGACGACGCCCGCGTGGAGTTCCCCCGCATCGACGACCGTCTCATCGGCCGCCGCCACCGGCACACCGCACTGGCCACCTCGACCGGACGGACGGAACTGCTGTCGGGCGAGTACGACGCCGTGCGCTTCCAGGACCTGCGGACCGGGGTCGCCCGCGTGTGGGACGCGGGCGACCTGTCCGTCGGGGAGCCGGTCTTCGCTCCCGAGCCGGGCACCGATTCGGAAGGACGCGGCTACTGGCTCACCTTCGCCACCGACCGCACCGACGGGACGAGTTGGTTCCTGGTGGTGCCCGCCGAGGACCCGACGTCCGGACCGGTGGCACGCGCGCGCATCCCCGTGCGCGTACCGCTGGGCCTGCACGGCTGCTGGCTGCCGACCGACGGCGGCTGAGCCGCCGGAAACCGATCACAGCGGGAGTACGGGAGACGGCGAGGCCGGGGTGGCCGGCGGACGTACCCCAGGACGGAGCCGCGTACGCGAGGCCTCCACGCCCGCCCCCGCCCCCACGTGCCGGGGCGCTCATCGCGGCTCCGCCCGCAACGGCATGACAGTCCCGTCGGCGTGAGGGTCTGAACGAACGGCGGCGAAGGACGCTCGACACCCCCTCCTGACCCGTGCTCAGACGGCGCCCCGCAGGATCCTGCCACCCCCGCACGCCGAGGGCTCCGTCCCCGACTCCTCATCCCCGCAAGCCGCTGTGGGAACGCCGACCTGCCGACGTCTGTACAAACCGCCCGCACCGCGTCGATCATCTTGTCATGTACCTGCGGCCCGTCGAGTGGGCCGCAGCCTCATGGAGGTGTGGGATGCACCAAAGGCTCTCCGTCGCCCTGTCCGCCTCGGCCCTCGCCCTGTTCACCACCGTGGTCGGTACCACCACCGCCACGGCCGCCCCCGCAGACAAGCCCCAGGTGCTGTCCCGCTGGACCCAGACCAGCGCGTCCAGTTACAACCTCTGGGCCGCCGCCAGGGCCAATCAGGGCGCATGGTCGGCCTACGGCTTCGACTGGTCCACCGACTACTGCTCCACCTCCCCCGACAACCCCCTCGGCTTCCCCTTCTCGACCTCGTGCGCCCGCCACGACTTCGGCTACCGCAACTACAAGGCCGCCGGCACCTTCAGCGCCAACAAGTCCCGTCTGGACAGCGCCTTGTACGAGGACCTCAAGCGCGTGTGCGCGAACTACAGCGGCGCCAAGAAGACGGCGTGCAACAGCACGGCCTGGACCTACTACCAGGCGGTCAAGGCCTTCGGCTGACCGACCAGGGCGCACCGGAGCCCAGGCGAAGTCCGTGTGCATGACTCCCGGGTTCGCGGGCACGAGGAAGCAGGAGCGGAGGACATGGCCGCTCCTTCAGGGCCCGCGGGCTTCCCCCCTCCGCCGGGCCCGGGCACGGTGGTGGCCGGCTCGCACTCGGGGTGGTGCGGGCCGGCCGCCGTGCCGTTCAACGGACGGGCACGTCCAGGCGGGCGGCCGCCGCGGTGAGGGCCGCCCCCAGCGGCAGGGCCACGCGGGTGACCGCGTGCCGGTCGCCACGGGTCGGATCCTGGTTGACGATCAGCACCGGCTTCCCCGCCTGGGCCGCCTGGCGGACGAACCGGAGGCCGCTCATCACGGTGAGCGAGGACCCGAGGACGAGCAACGAGGCCGCCTGGTGCACCAGCTCGCGGCAGTGCTCCACCCTCCGCGGAGGAACGGCTTCGCCGAAGAAGACCACATCGGGCTTGAGGACTCCTCCGCAGACGGTGCACGGCAGCACGCGGAAGTCCCCGACCTGTTCGTCGCTGAGGTCCGCGTCACCGTCCGGGTTGATGCGGGCCGCCCTCGGCTCGAAGCCGGGGTTCGCCTCCTCCAGCCGCCGGGCGAGGTCCCCGCGCGGGCTGAAGGCCCCGCAGGAGAGGCAGACCACCCGGTCCAGGCTTCCGTGCAGCTCCACGACGCCGTCACTGCCGGCCGCCCCGTGCAGTCCGTCGACGTTCTGGGTGATCACTCCCGAGAGCAGACCGTGGTGCCCGAAGGCGGCCACCGCCAGGTGCCCCGCGTTGGGCCGGGCACGGCGGAAGGTGCGCAGGCCGAGATGGCTGCGCGCCCAGTACCGACGTCGCGCCTGCGCGTCCGTCGTGAACTCCTGGTACGTCATCGGGGTGTGCCGGCTCAGGCTTCCGCCCTCGCCCCGGTAGTCCGGGATGCCCGACTCGGTGGAGATGCCCGCCCCGCTGAGCACCAGCACACCGCCCGCGTCCAGCGCGGCGACGACCGGCTCCAGGTCGGTCGTGCCCGGCGGCAGGTCCTCGGTGGGGGTCCAGCTCAACGTGGGGCGCATACGCATGCCACCCAGGGTACGGAGCCGGCCCCGGGCGCGTACGCCCACGGCACCTCCGTCCGTCCAGGAGCGGCAGATCGCCGCGAGCAGGTGCGGCGCCCCCGCGGGGACCTCGGAGCCCGTACGTCCTCGGTGTACGCCTCGCCACTCCTCGACGCCCGGACGGGCTCGCCCGCCCCCGGTCAGGCGCCGGTGTTCCAGTCCAGCCTGAGCACGGCGACGTCGTCCGTGTGCCGTGCCGCGTTGAGGGCGCGCGCTTCGTTGATGAGGTGGTCGAGGTGGGCGGCCGGGTCGTTCGGAGGCAACGCGTGCATCAGCCGCAGAAGCCCCTGCACACCGAGCCGCTCACGGCCCGGGCCGTGGTGGCCTTCGGAGAGGCCGTCGGTGTAGATGGTCAGCGCTCCGACCGGCGGGAGGTCGACGACCGTGGCCGTCCAGGTCCCGAGCTCCGGGACGAGGCCGAGGGCCGTGCCGTGGGTCGCCGGTATCTCCCGGGTCCCCTCGGCCGTGGTGAGGAGGGGACGGTGGTGGCCGGCGAGGTGAAGGGTGGCGGTCCCCGCCTTCTGGTCGAGGGTGATGATCGTGCAGGTCGCGAAGAGCATGTCGGTGCCGCACTCGGCGACGAGGACGCGCTCCATCAGCCGCAGCAGTTCGGGACCCTGGTGCCCACCCAGGACGAGCGAACGCCAGGCGATGCGCAGGCACACCCCCACGGCGGCCGCGTCGGGCCCGTGCCCGCTCACGTCGCCGACGACCGCGTGCAGCAGCCCGTCGTCGCCCTCGACGACGTCGAGGAAGTCCCCGCCGAGCAGGGCGCCCTCCGAACCGGGCAGATAGCGGCTCGTGACGGTGACGTCCGAGGTGCCCAGGATCGGCGGGGGCAGCAGGCGCCGCTCCAGCCGGGCGTTCTCCTCGGCGCGCAGCCGGGCCTTCTGCGCCTGGGCTGCGGCCCGCTCGGTCTCGCTGCGGTAGACGGCGTAGCGCAGCGTCCGGTGGAGCAGCTCGGCCTCGACCCGGCCCTTGACGAGGTAGTCCTGGGCGCCGGCCGTCATGGCCTCCGCGCCGGCCTGCTTCTCGGACAGGCCGGTGAGGACGATCACGGCGGTGTGCGGGGCGAGGGAGCGGACGGCGGCGACGGCCTCGGTCCCCGAGATGTCGGGGAGGTGCAGATCGAGGAGGACGCAGTCGAGGGTCCGGGCGGCGAGCTCGTCGCGGGCCGCCGCGAGGGTGGTCCTCGTGGTCAGCTCGAAGCTCAGCCCGGTGTCGTACAGCAGTTCCTCGACGAGCAGGGCGTCGGCCGCGTCGTCCTCGATGAGCAGGATGCGGTACGTGGGATCGGCGGCCACGGGGGCGGCCGTGGAGGAGAGGGTCACGGTGCCTGCTCCCCGTCCGCGTGCCCCGCCGCCGACCCGGCGAAGAGCTCCGCAGTCGCGGGCCGGGGCGTCGACAGGGTGAACGTGATGCGGGCCCCGTCCTGGTACTCGGTGTCCACGGCGATGGTGCCGCCGTGGAACTCGACGATCTTCTTGCACATCGCGAGTCCGATCCCGCTGCCCTTGTAGGCGTCCTTGGTGTGGAGCCGCTGGAAGATCACGAAGACCTTCTCGGCGTACTCCGGAGCGATGCCGATGCCGTTGTCGGTGACGGCGAACCGCCACAGGTCGCCGTCCTGCTCGGCGGAGACGTGGATGCGCGGTGCCGTGTCGGGACGGTGGAACTTGACGGCGTTGCCGATGAGGTTCTGCCACAGCATGCCCAGCTGGGTGCTGTCGGCGGTGAGCGACGGAAGCGGGTCGTGGGTGACGGTCGCCCCGGTCTCCTCGATGCTCACGCTCAGCGAGGACAGCGTCCGCTCGTGCACGGCTTCGAGGTCGACGCTCTCCAGTTCGCGGTGGACGCGGCCGACCCGGGAGAAGTCCAGGAGGTCGTTGATGAGCACCTGCATGCGGTTGGCGCCGTCGACCGCGTAGTCGATGTACTGGTCGGCCCGCTCGTCGAGCTTGCCTCCGTAGCGGCGCTGCAGGAGCTGGGTGAAGCTGGAGACCTTCCGCAGCGGCTCCTGGAGGTCGTGCGAGGCGACGTAGGCGAACTGCTCCAGTTCGGCGTTGGAGCGGTGCAGGTCCGCGGCCTGCGCGTCGAGGCGCCGTCGTGCCTCCTCGGTGAAGGCCAGCTCCCGTACGAGACGGAGCCGCATCGACTCGATCTCGGAGCTCAGCCGGCGCAGGTCGGCCGGGCCGGTCGGCGTGATGGGGTGCTCGAAGTCCCCTCCCGCGATGATGCGGGCGTCCGTACCGAGCCGGTCCAGAGGTCCGGTGATCCCTCGGCGCAGGCCCTCGAAGACCAGGACCGCGAGGGCGGCGATCACGGCCGCGATCGTGCTGAACACCCAGTTGCGCAGCGCCATGGTGTCCTTCAGGTCCTCGGCCGCCTCTGCGCGCTCCGTCCGCAGCCGCTCCTGCTGTGCGCCGAGGGCGGCGCGGAGCGCGTCGAAGGCCTCCTTGCCCTGGTGGGCCTGGCTGGTGGCCAGCGGGGAGGGCGAGCCGGCGGGTGCGGCGGCGACGGGCCGGGCGATCTGCTTCTGCCACGCGTCCGCGGCGTCCTGGACGCTCCGCAGGTCCCCGAGGCCGCCCGCGTCGCCCCGGAGCAGCTCCTGGAGGCGGGCGGCGTGCGTGGCCTGGTCGGCCAGGCCCTGCCGGTAGGGATCGAGGGTCTCGGAGGCCCCGGTGAGGCCGTAGCCGCGGATCCCGGTCTCCTGGTTGAGGAGCGCCGACTCCAGCCGGAAGGCCGTGGTGAGGGCGGGCGACTTGACGTTCACGAGGTCGTCGCTGATCGCCGCGGTCCGCCCCAGCACCCAGGCTCCGGTGATCCCGAGGAGGGTCAGAACCGTCAGCGAGGCGGCCACGCCCACACGCAGCCAGCGGCGCGTGGTCCAGGTAGAGAACCTGCCCGCGCGCGATCCAGCACTTCCGCTCATGCCGAGAACCCCTCCGATGGTGACCGCCTCCAACCGAGAAGAGCGGCAGCGCACACTGTAGAGGGCGGCCGACAACGCATGTTGTCGCAGGGTCGGATCTGCGCCTACAGTTCCCCATATGCCTGGCAGGGATTTCGTTCTGCGCACTGCGCCCGACGAGACGGCGGCCGTCGCGAGGACGGCCGTCGCTCACCTCGCGCGACGTCTTGCCCTCCAGCTGTCGGAGGACGTCCCGTCAGCGCCGGAAGGCCAGGCGGCCGCGGACCGCGATGCGGCGGAGGCACTGACCATGCTGCACCTGCTGGAACAGGTCCAGCAGGCCGCCGAGCAGCTCCAGCGGAACGCGGCCCGGTCCGCAGCCCGTGCGGGTGCCGGTTACCCGCAGATCGGCGCCGCGTGCGGGATGACCCGCCAGGGCGCCCGACGACGCTGGCCGGGACTCTTCGACCATTCCGACGACGCACCCATGGAGCACCCGATGATCACCACGCCTGTCCAGCCCTTCGACGTCCTGCTCGTCGAGGACGACATGGCCGACGCCATGCTCATCGAGGAGGCCCTCTCCGAGCGGGGCGCGCGGAACCTGGTGCAGGTCACCGACGGCGTGGCCGCGCTCGAGCACCTCCGTACGCCCGGCACCCCGCGTCCCGACCTGATCGTCCTGGACCTGAACATGCCCCGGATGAACGGACGGGACCTGCTCAAGGTCCTGAAGTCGGACCCCTCGCTCCAGACCATCCCGGTCGTCGTCCTCACCACCTCGTCCGCGCCCGACGACGTGAGCGGCGCCTACAGCAGCCACGCCAACGCCTACGTGACGAAGCCGGTCAACCTCGACGAGTTCGAGGCGGCGGTCCAGAGCATCGACGCGTTCTACCTGGACACCGCCACCCGCGCGCCCCGCGGCTGACACGTCCGAGAGCGGGTGGCGGAGTACGCCACCCGCTCTCGCGGAACACCCGGACGGGGATCGGTGCGCCACCGCATCCCTGTGCCGGCGAGATCGCCGGGTCGAGGCCCTGGCCCGACCGGTGCGATCAGGGGATCACTCAGGCGTGGCGGTGGTGCCGCTTGTTGCCGGTGACCAGTCGGTAGAGGGCCAGGAGTATGACCGAGCCGACGATGGCGGCGACCCAGGTCGACAGGTCGAAGAACCCGTCGATGGAGTCGACGCCGAAGATGACCTTGCCGAGCCAGCCGCCGAGCAGGCCGCCCGCGATGCCGATCAGCATCGTGATGATGATGCCGCCGGGGTCCTTGCCCGGCATCAGGGCCTTGGCGATGAAGCCCGCGAGCAGTCCGATCAAGATCCAGGCGATGATGCCCATGTGCTTCTCCTACCTCGACGAATATGCGTGGTGTCGAGTGGCGTATGGACCTCGCCGCGGATTCCAAACACATGAATCGTCCGATCACTCTGCGTGGTCGCACACTCCCCCGCTTCCGCGCCGTACGGCATGACCGCGCTGCGGGTCGGGTGTGCGCGCCGGTGCCGGGGTGGCGTTTGTGGCCCGCTCGCGGGGGCAGACGCGGCCTGACAACCACAGAGCGGAAAGAGGTCGGCGTGTTCATCAGCCACGAATCGGAGAACGGCGTCCTGCGCGTGGTCCTGCTGCGTGATCTGGACGTGTCGGCGCGAGCGGCCGCCGCGGTACAGGTGGAGGGACTGCTCTCCGCGCACCAGCCTCGGCAGGTGCGGTGGCACTGGCCGACGACCACTCCCTCGCCGGCGTCGCTGAGCATCCTCGCCCGTGCCCAGAGACTCTGCGACGACCTGGGCATATCCCTGACCGTCGCCGACACCGCACCCCCGGTCCGTACGGAGTCGCAGGCCACGATCGCGGGACCTGTCGCAGTGTGAGAGGGCCCGATTCCCCTCGGGTACGACGGCGCCCCTCCCGCCCGGCCTCTTTGCCGGGCGGGAGGGGCGCCGTCGTACCCGAGGGGAGTGCTAGGCGCCGTCGGTTCCCCACGGCTTGAGCATCTCCCGCATGGCGTCCGCCATCGCGAACTGGAGCAGGGGTCCGTAGGTGATCCGGCGGACGCCCAGACGACGGAACCTCTCCACCTCGTGCTTGACGGGGTGGGCGGTGGCGTTCACGGGAACGGTGACGGCGTCCACGACCGCCGCGAGCAGGCTGTCGTCGTCCTGAATGCCCACGGGGTAGACGCTGTCGGCGCCTGCCTGCTGCAGGGCACGCAGCCGTTCGATCACCTCGGGGAGGGCCGCGGACGGGTCCTCCGCGTGGAGGAACAGATCGGTGCGCCCGTTCACCCAGACCGGGATCCCCGCGTCGTCGGCGGCGGCGCGCAGTCCTGCGACGTAGGCCGCGTGCTCCTGCGTGCCGCGTACGCGTCCTCCCTGCGAGTGGACGGTGTCCTCGAGGTTGAGGCCCACGCCGCCGACTCCGGTGAGTCCGGCGATGAGGTCGGCGGGCTCCTGCCCGTATCCGGCTTCCAGGTCGACGGAGACGGGGACGTCGACGGCCGCGATGATCGGGCGGACGGCCGCGAGCACCTCCTCGAAGGTCTGTCCCTCGTGATCGGCGGCTCCCCGGGAGTCGGCGAGCGGATGGCTGCCGACCGTCAGAGCGGGGAACCCGGCGTCGACGGCGGTCCGCGCGGACCATACGTCCCAGACGGTCGGCAGGACGAGCGGCTCGTACTCGGCGTGCAACTTCGCGAGCCGGCGGGCCCGTTCCACAGTGGTGTTGTGATCCATGGCGGCGACGCTACTCCTGCGGAGCCACGAACGGCGCGGCGGCAGGGCGCCCGATGGCCGAGCAGCACCCGAATCTCCCACGGGTCCGTCGGCCGTGGCGCGGGCCGGCCCGGCACCCCGTGGTGGGGTGCCGGGCCGGTCCGGGCGCGGATCAGTGGAGGCAGAGGCAGAACGGGTGGCCCGCGGGATCCGCGTAGACCCGCCAGTTCGCTCCCGGCCTGATCTCGTCCGTCCGCTCCAGCACGGTGGCCCCGAGTGCGACCGCACGCTTCTCCTCGCCGTCGAGGTCGTCCACGTCGAAGTCCAGGTGGACCTGCTGCGGTCGCTTCTGGTCGGGCCACTCGGGCGGCTGGTAGCCGTCCACCCGCTGGAAGGCCAGCGGTGTTCCCTCGAAGCCGTGCACCTCGATCCAGTCGGGGGCGTCCGGGTCGGCGACGACCCGGCCGCCGAGCAGGTCCGCGTAGAACTGTGCGAGTCGTACGTGATCCTCGCAGTCCAGTGCGATCGCCTGCAGTTTCCGAATCATCAGGTGCGCTCCTCGTGGTTCGACGACACGTTCTCCCGGACGGAGGGCCCGATTTCGTGTGGCCCCGCCCGTTGCGACGGCTTCCCTGCCGCCGCTCCCTCATGCGCCCGTCAGGTGAGCGGCTCCGGCGCGGGGACGGGGCCGGGCAGCGGACCGGGTCGGGGTCCCGGGTCCGGGCGAGGGTCGCCCGGCTGAGGATCCGGTTCGGGCCGCGGCGGAGTCGGGGGCACCGGATCGGGGCCGCCGGGCGGGGACACCGGACCGGGCAGCGGGCCGGGCTGCGGCCCGGGGCCGGGCCCCGGGACGGGGGTGGGGCTCGGGGGCACCGGATCGTCGGGCGGCGTGCCCATGTGCGTCCCGGCTCCGCGGGACTCGGGACCTGGCTCCGGCGGGACCGGCCGCGCCGGGGGGCCGACCTGTACGTCGATTCCCATCGTCACACCACCTCACTGGGTCGGGAGGGAAGGAGCTCCCTCTCCCCCTCGCGTGCCCGACCGGAGTCCTGTCATGCCTCGGCGGTCCGCGCCGGGTGTCGGACCTGGGTGGTACTCGCTCAGACCGTGGCGGTGAGGAGGTCGCTCAGGGGTTGGGCGGAGTCCGTTCCGGAGTGGCCGAGGGGCGCGTCGAAGCTCCAGACGAGGAAGAGCAGGAACACCACGAGGGCGCTGAAGGTGGTGGCGAGCAGGAGTTCGCGCGCGGAGCGGCGGATCTGGAGGGTGTAGAGCAGACCGAGGGTGACCAGGGCGCCGGCGACGAGGCCGAACCAGAGGGCCGGGGGCAGGGTCGTGCCGGAGGTGTCGAGCCGCTGGTGACGGGCGTCGTCGGCGGCCGCGACCTGGTCCAGGAGCGGCTGGTAGGCCTGGGCCTGGAGTTCGTCCGCCGGGGCGCGGTGGGCGATGTCGCTCCGGATGCGGCCGAGGAGTTCGGCGCCCGTGTCGTCGACCGGCAGGTCGTCCTTCAGGGCGGGCCACTCGGCGGTGATCGCGTGCCGGGCGTAGGCGTCGATGTGCTCCTTGATCTGCGTCCGGAAGGCGGCGGGATAGACGTCCAGGCGCTGGTCGATCTCGTAGAGGGCCTGTGCCTCGCGCTGGACGGTGTCCTCGGCCGCGGTGCGGGCCTCCCACACGCCGGCGATCGCCAGTCCGAGGACGATGGCGTAGACGACGCCGACCATCATGACCATGTACTCCAGCACGTCCGGTGTCTGCGAGGTGTCCTCGTCGACCGCCACGCGGCGGTGCCGCAGGACGGTCGCCGTGACGACGAGGACACAGACCAGGATCGAGGCCAGTGTGTAGACGAGCCATTCCGGCATTGCACAACTCCAGGACGAGCGAAGCGATGTGTACGAGAGGCGGGGACGGGCGCGGTGGGCCGTTCGAGGGCCCGGCGGCCGTACGGGAGAAGGTGGGGCGGGCGGTCAGCCGCGGCTGCGGCGCCGGGATCCGGGCCGCAGAGCGGCCGCGGCCAGCACGCCCGGCAGGGTGACCACGACCGTGGACATGGTCATGGAGAGCTTGGGCGGGGCGGGGCGGGACGGCCCCCCGGTGTAGTGCGAGCGCGGCTCCCAGCGGTATCCCTCGGGCGCCGGGGCGGGGGCGGTCGCGCTCGGCGCCGGGGGCGGGTCCTCGGGGACCGGGGCGGTCGGGGGCGCGGCAAGGTGTTCCGGAACCGCTTGCGGACGGGCCTCCGGAGGAGCTGCCGGGGTGGGTTCAGGCGCCGGGAGAGCAGGCGTCGTCGGCGGTGCCGAATCGGCGGCCGAAGACGGTGGGGGTGTCGCCGGCCGCGACGGCAGGGGCGCAGGAGGCGGCGGGATCACGGGCGGCGTCGGCGTCGGCTCACACGGGGGGCGGGGGTCTTCCTTCACCTCGTCGCCGTAGCCCATGTCGACCCAGACGTCCGGGGCGCACACCACCAGGCGGTCGTGGGCGGGCGAGTGGTCCATGAAGACGGTCACGTCTCCGTTGTGCGGCAGCGGGCACAGCGCCGCGGCAGCTCCGAGACCGACACTGATCCAGCCAGCCACTCGCCGTTCCTCCCCGTGACGACCCGACGTCGGACACCTGTCGGCGGCGCGAGGGGGCGACGGAACCTTCCTGCCCTCGACGCTGCCACTGCGGGTAACGATCATGAGCCCGACCGGTCACGGCGTCCGGGGTGGCCGCCCGCCGTCGGAGTGAACGCGCCGACGGGACGCGGTGTCCGTCGGACGCACGGGGAGCCTGGACTGCGCGGCTCCACTCCCCTGGGTGACTGTGCATCATCTGCCGGCGGTCCATGATCATCGGGTGAGTTCCTCTCTGACGCGACGCGCGTGTTCCCTGGCCCTGCTTCTCACCTCGACCCTGGCGCCCGCCGTGGCCGCCGCTCAACCGGGTTCACCGGAAGGCACGTCCGGGCGCGCCGTACAGGCCCGTCTGCTGGGCGAGACGACCGTTCCGCACAAGCTCGCCTTCCGGAACACCACCGTCGGCGGCCTCTCCGGCATCGACCGCGACCCGTGCACGGGCGAGTACGTCTTCATCAGCGACGACCGCTCGAACATCCAGCCCGCCCGCTTCTACACCGCTCGGCTGGACGTGGACGCCGACGGCGTGCACTCCGTCGACTTCACCGGCACCCACCCGTTCCTCCAGCCCGACGGCGCCGTCTACCCGTCTCCGGCACTCGCCGACGGCAAGGCCGTCGACCCGGAGGAGATCCGCGTCGACCCGCGCGGCTGCGCCTACTGGTGGGGGCAGGAGGGCGACCGGCCCGGCGCCCTCGGCACCCCGGTCGTGCAGCCGTCCATCCAGTACGCCGCCCCCGACGGCGCCTACCGGGGGCAGCTGCGGTTGCCCGCGAACTACACGATCACGTCGGAGAACCGCGGGCCGCGCAGGAACCAGGCCGTCGAGGCGTTCACCTTCGGCTCCCAGGGCCGGGTGGTGACCAGCGCGATCGAGGGACCGCTGCTCCAGGACGGGCCGGAGCCGGACGTGGAGAACGGCGCCCTGGTCCGCGTCACCCAGCAGAACCGCTCCGGCCGGGTGCTCGGCCAGTTCGCGTACCCGCTGGAGAGGATCTTCGCGGTGAACGACCCCACCAGCCCCTGGGGGCCGGACACCGGCGTGCCGTCGATCCTCGCCTTCCCCGACCAGCCGAATCGCTACCTCGTCCTCGAACGCACCTGGGTCGCCGGCGCGGGCTACAGGATCCGACTCTTCGACGCCACGACGCGCGGGGCGACCGACGTCCGGAACGTCGAGTCGCTCGCCGGGCAGCCCGTCGTGCCGATGCGCAAGACGCTCGTCGCGGACTTCGACACACTGGGCCTGTCGGCCGTCGACAACACCGAGGGCATGACGTGGGGCCCTGCACTGCCCACCGGTGAGCGGCTGCTGGTCCTCGTCAGCGACGACAACTTCACCCCCGAGGCGATCACGCAGATCGTCGCCCTCGGCATCCGGTAGGACCGGGCCCGGCCGCCGCGCACCGCGGAGGACAGGGGCGTCCGTCGGGCGAGGCCCGTACGGGCGCCCTTCTTCGTACCGCCGCGGCCGCCGTGGTGGCACGAGACCCGCCCGTGGTCGAGCACGTCGGCGGTCGACACCGTCCGATCGGCTCCGGCGAGCGTCGGGGCTCATGAGAAGGTGTCGGAGATCATCACCGCAGCCTGCGGTGTCGGCCGCGGGGACGGCCGATGTGACCAGGGGAGGATCTCTCGTGCGAAAGCTACGGCTCGTTCAGCTCGGTGTGGCGGGTGCGCTGCTCGCCGCCATGGTGCCCGCTGCCACGGCTCAGGCCGATGCGGCGAGCTCGACGACCTACAAGGTCTGGCAGTGGAACGCGGCGGGGAACACGCTCCACGGCGGCCGGACCGACACGGGCATGGTGACGTCGGCCGTGTCCTCCATCGTGAACCGGAACCCCGACTTCGTCGCCTTCAACGAGCTGTGCAAGGACCAGTTCGACGCGCTCGTGACGAAGCTCGCGGCCACGGGCTGGAACGTGGACGACACGAACTTCGCGCGCTTCGAGCCGAGCCTGCCGGCCGGGTCCGGGGTCTGCGGTCCGAAGGACGGCGCGTACGGGAACGCGCTCTTCAGCAAGCAGCCGCTCGGGGTCGCGAGCCGGACCGCCCTCACCGACGACGGGTCAGCGGAGAAGCGCAACCTGCTGTGCGCGCCGCTCCAGAACGCGGCTGCGGGTGTGCGGTTCTGCGTCACGCACCTGACCACGGTGAACGACGTCAAGTACCGGCAGATCGGTGACGTCCTGGCGAAGCTCGAAGCCTGGAACGCGGCCGGCGAGAAGGTCCTGCTCGCCGGTGACCTCAACGTCCAGCCGCACTACAAGGCCATGGACGACGTCTACTCCGCTTCCGTGAACGTGCCGACCGTCAACGACGGCAACACCGGCGCGTACCGTGAGCTCGACGACAACGACGGCACGACCACGGGCAGTTGCCTCGGATACGGCGAGCCCACGTCGAACAACCCGGCCGGGACCGCGAAGAACGCGTGCGATCCCGCCCTCAACCCGAAGCTCGACTTCCTCCTGGTCCGCGAGTCTGCTCTCGCCGAGCCGCACGCCTACAGCGCCGACGCGCTGACCACCTCCACGAGTTGCACGATCGGCCTCTGCTCCGACCACCGGATCCTGGTCGGAGACGTGACGCTGAAGTAGTCGGGTCTGGTCCGACGACGGAGCCCGGCTGCTCCGGCGGTCTGCCGGAGCGGCCGGGCTCCGTGAGAGCGGCGCTCCGGAGGGTCAGAAGAGCAGCTCGCCGGCGGGGTAGCCGTAGCCCACCTGGGCGGCGGGTGCGTAGGAGGCGGCGCCGTCGCCCGCGTAGAACCACAGGTCGCCCGCAGGGGTACGGCCGATCAGGTCCGCCTTGCCGTCGCCGTCGAGGTCGCCGGGGGCGGCGAGTGCCGTGTAGCGCTCCCAGTCGACGCCGATCCGGACACGGGGGGCGTAGGACCCGGCGCCGTCGCCCGCGTAGAACCAGAGGTCGCCGACGGGGGTGCGGCCGACCAGGTCGGCCTTGCCGTCGCCGTCGAAGTCGCCGGGAGCGAGGAGCACGTCGAACATCTGCCAGCCGGTGCCGATGCTCCTGCGGGTGCCGTAGCCGTCGTCGCCGTCGCCGGGGTAGAGCCAGAGCTCGCCCGCCTTGTCACGGGCGACGAGGTCGGTCCTGCCGTCGCCGTCGAAGTCGCCCGGGGCCAGGATCGTGGTGATGTTCTGCCAGCCGCCGTTGCCGGCGAGGATCCGGGTGGAGCCGGAGTACTGGCCCGTCCTCGGGTCGGCCGGGTAGCGCCAGAGGAGGCCGTCGTGGTCGGCGGCCACGAGCGTGGTGCCGTCCCGGGCGATCTTGCTCATCGTCCCCCAGCCGACGCCCACCTGGCCGGGCGCGCTCAGGCTGCCGTCGACGCGGCCGGCGTAGCGGCGCAGGACCCCGTTCGCGTCACGGCGGAAGAGGCCGTCGGTGGCACAGGTCGTGCCGCAGTCCGCCCAGGCCGCGGCTCCGCGCAGCATCTGGTGGTCCGTGGCGTTGCCGACGAGCGGAGGCGCGTCGGCGACGACGTCCTTGAAGTGGCGGGCGGAGAGGAAGATGTAGTCGATCTTCCGCTTGGCCACGCCGAACGTCGTCGCACCGCTGCGGCAGCGTGTCACCTGGGCGCTGAGGCAGGCCGCGGTGAAGTGGGAGCGGTCGGTCTCGTCGACTTCCCTGAAGGCGCCGTTGCCGTAGGCGACGCCGTCGCCGACCGTCGGCTCGTAGAAGGTGGCGGCCATGGCGGTGCCGGGCTTGCCGTTGAAGTCGCCGCCGAGGGAGACCGGGACGCCCTGGGCCTGCCAGAGGTCCGCCTGCTGGGCGAGCCTCCTGGCCTGCTGCTCCCGGCCCGCGTCGCTCGCGGTGTTCCAGTCGAGGTGTACGGAGCAGGCCCAGGTGAGGCGGCCCTGGGTGGAGGCCTTGATGCAGGGGGACACGATGTCCTCGCCGTCGTACGCGCCCAGGGCGAGCTCCGTACGCGCGAGGGCGGCGCCCTTGACGAAGACGGCCATGCCGTAGTCGCCGATCGTGGCACCGGTCTGGATGCTCTCCGTGTCTCCGGCAGGCTTCTGGCACTGCTTGTCCGCAGTGTTGCCGAAGTTCTTCGTGGTGACGTAATGCCCGGAGAAGCCGTGGGGGGCGAGCTTCGCGGCCAGCGTGTCGAACTGGTACCTACAGGTCTCCTGAAGGAAGATCTGGTCCGCGTTCCAGCCGGTGGCCGTGCTCGGGTCGGCCGCCGCGGTCTCGTTGACGACCGCGTCGTACTTCGCCTTGTTCGTGTAGGCGGCGGGGGCGCTCCACTCGCACATCGTCCCGCTGCCGCACATGTTGAAGCTGATGAAGCGGAGCGGGGGAGCGGAGGCGGAGGGAACGTCGTCGGCTCGGGCGGCGGGGGCTCCGAGGAGGAGGCCGGCGGCGAGGGTGCCGAGCAGCGCCCCGGCGCTGCCGAGGGACTTGCGTATGTGCACCGAGTATCTCCTGGTGGAAGGCGGCGGCCGGGCGGGCCGGGCCGACCTGCGCGGGCCGCCGGACGAAGTGGGACCGGGTAACGGTAGAGGGCGGCGGAGGCGGTTCTGACGGTGAGTCGGACACACCTGTCAGGTCGGGTGCCACCCCACTCGACACCTCTGTGACCCAGCTCACCTCTCCGGCCTGTCACGTCTGCCGCGGGGCGCTTGTCCCATGGACGTCACCGGAACCGAGACCGGTGCCCGACCCTGGGAGAAGCCATGAGCAGCGACCACCGCATCGTCGTCGTCGGCGGGGGCTACACGGGCGTGTTCAGCGCCATCCGGCTGGCCCGCCGCACGCGCCGGACCGGCGTGAGCATCACCCTGGTCAACCCCTCCGGCCGGTTCGTCGAGCGGCTGCGGATGCACCAGATCGCCGCCGGGCAGGAACTGGCCGACCACCGGATCCCCGACCTGCTCGACGGAACCGGCGTCTCGTTCGTCGAGGGCACCGTCACCGCCGTCGACCCCGAGGCCCGGCGGGTCACCGTCGACGGCGCGGAGACCCTCGCGTACGACACCCTCGTCTACGCCCTCGGCAGCTCGACCGACACCGGCCGGGTCCCCGGCGCCGACACGCACGCCTTCACCCTCGACAGCCCCCGGACCGCCGGCCTCCTCGCCGCGCGGCTCACCGAGGTCGCAGCGTCCGGCGGCACCCTCACCGTCTGCGGTGGCGGCCTGACCGGCGTCGAGGCGGCCACCGAGATCGCCGAGAGCCACCCCGGTCTGCACGTCACCCTCATCAGCCTGGACGAGCCCGGCAGCATGATGGGCGCCAAGGCCCGCGCCCACCTCCACGGTGCGCTGGACCGGCTCGGCATCACACGGGAGACCGGCGCCCGCGTCACCAAGGTGCTGCCCGACGCGGTCGAACTGGCCGACGGGCGGCTCGTCCGCTCCGACGCCTGCCTGTGGACCACGGGTGTCAAGGTGTCGCCGCTCGCGGCCGACGCCGGGATCACCACCGACGACCGCGGCCTCATCGTGGTCGACGCCACGCTGCGCTCGGTCTCGCACCCGGAGGTCCACGCCATCGGCGACGCCGCGGCCGTCCGCCTGGCCTGGGGTCGGCTCCACGGCACCTGCCAGAGCGGCCTGCCCACGGCCCAGCACACCGCCGACACCATCGCGCGCCTCGTCCGCGGCAAGGCCGCCAAGCCCTTCCGTTTCGGCTACTTCCACCAGCCGGTCAGCCTCGGCCGCCGCGACGCCGTCATCCAGTTCACCAAGGCCGACGAGACGCCCCGCGGCATGCACCTCACCGGGCGGAGCGCCGTCGTCTACAAGGAGCTGGTCAGCGGCAGCCCGCTGAAGACGTACCGGTTCAGCAAGCGCATGAACGTCAGCACGATCGTGTCCAAGGGCGGCCGCGCCACCCGCAGGCCGGTGGCGTGACGGGCACGGCGGGCAGGTCGGCGCCCGGTTCGGTGATCACGGGCCTTGCCGCCCGGGTGCGGCGCTGGCAGCATGATCGAATGGTCGACGCCAGGGACGAACAGGACCCGTACATCGAGAACCGCAGGCTGCTGTTCGCCACCGCCTACCGGATGCTGGGCACCGTCGCCGACGCCGAGGACGTGCTGCAGGACGCCTGGCTGAGCTGGAGCGGTGTGGACCGCGACGCGGTCCGCCACCCCAAGGCGTATCTGGTGCGGACGGTCACCAACCTCTCGCTGAACCGCCTCACTTCGGCGCGGGCCGTCCGTGAGACGTACGTCGGACCGTGGCTTCCGGAGCCGTTGCTGACCTCACCCGACATCGCCGTGGAGACCGAGTTGGCCGACAGCGTCTCCACCGCGATGCTCGTCGTCCTGGAGACCCTGAGCCCCGTCGAGCGCGCCGTGTTCCTGCTCCGCGAGGTCTTCGGCTACTCGCACGCCGAGATCGCCGAGACGCTCGAACGTCCCGAGCCGACCGTCCGCCAGATCGCCCACCGCGCACGCGCGCACGTCCAGGCCCGCCGCCCCCGGTTCGATTCCGACCGGGAGCAACGACGCAAGATCACGGCGCAGTTCATGGAGGCGTGCGCGGGCGGCGACCTGAACGCCGTCATGGAGATGCTCGCCCCGGACGTCACCGCGTGGTCCGACGGCGGCGGCAAGGTCACCGCGGCCCGGCGCCCGCTCAACGGCACCGACAACGTCGCGCGCTGGATCCTGGGGTTCCTGGCCAAGCCCGAACTGGCCGCCCTCACCATGGAACCGGTCGTCATCAACGGCGAACTCGGCATCCTGGCAGCCCTCGACGGCCACACCGTCGGCGCCCTCACGTTCGACCTCGCCGACGATCGCATCCAGAACCTCCGCTTCCAGGTCAACCCCGAGAAGCTCGGCGGCCTGACCCCCGACAACGGCCTGACCCGCCCCTGAGACACAGGCCGCCCGGGCCCGACCGGAGGACGGTGCGGCGAGGGCGCCAGGACCCCGCTCGGGTGTCTCCGGGCATGCGGAGGCTCCGTCACGGGGACAAGGCAGACATGCAGACATTCCTGCCATTCGCCGACTTCTCGGACTCGGCGCGGGTACTGGACCCGAAGCGTCTGGGCAAGCAGCGTGTCGAGGCGCTGCAGGTGTTCCGCGGGCTGACCGTGCCGACGTACGGGTGGCGGCGACACCCCGCGGTGCGGATGTGGGCCGGGTACGAGGAGGCCCTCGTGCGGTACGGACTGGAGGTCTGCGGCGTCTGGGTCGCCGAGGGCCGCACCGACACCTGCTCCGCCACCCTCATGAACGACTACCGCGCCTGGCGCCCTTCGGCCGTGGTGCGCGACCAGAACGGGCTTGCGGAGGCAGGCGAACTTCCGCCGTGGCTCGGCGACCACGCGTTCCACCGCAGCCACCGGTCGGCACTGCTGCGGAAGGATCCCGCGCACTACGGCACCCACTTCCCCGACGTACCGGACGATCTCCCCTACGTCTGGCCGGCCTCCGACCGGGAGGGCGGCCAGGCAGGGTGAGGACCGACGGCCCGACGCGGGAACGGGGACGCCGGAAGGGTCCGCCTCCCTGGGGAGGCGGACCCTCGTCCCGCGGAACGGTCAGCGCTCGTCGCGCTTGCCACGCAGGGCGTCCTTGGCCTCGGACGCGGCTTCCTTCGCCTTGCCCTCGACCTGGTCCATCTTGCCTTCGGCCTTCATCCGGTCGTTGCCGGTGACCTTGCCGACCGCTTCCTTCGCCTTGCCCTTGATCTTGTCCGTACGGCCCTTGTCAGCCATGACCCGTCCTTCTGGGTGGGGAATTGAAGACGTTGACAAACTAGGACAAATAGCTCCGGTCCGCCTCCCCAGGGAGGCGACGGGGGCATCACCGGCGGAGTCCGACGACGGAGATCGGCCGTCCGGGCCCGGGACGAGAGCGTCCCGCTCACCCCCGTCGCGGGCCGTGGAGCGGCTCGGATCGGCCTCTGGTCGTCGCACGGCATGGGGCCGCTCGACCGGCGTTGCGTCGGGCCGGCAGCCCGCCCGGGCCTCTAGTCTCGGCCCGTGGGACAGCCCGATCAGCATGCGGAAGGCGCGGGGCCCTTCACGACGCGCCTCACCTGGCGGCCTCCCGGCGGCGGCACGGCCGTCTGGGAGTCCCGGCCCGCCCGGCGCCGAGGCCTGATCGCCGTCCGGCCGCCCGGCGCGGAAGGCCCGCGTCATGCGCGTGCCGACGACGCCACCCTCGGCCGGCTGCGCAGGCTGAACTCCGTCGCGGCCACCGCCTTCGTCATCGGCGGCCTGCTCTTCGCGGCCGGAGCCGCGGTCGCCCAGTTCGGCTCCGGAGACGCGACCACCTGTGCCTCGATCTACTTCGCCGGCGGACTGTTCTTCAACAGCGGCGGCTACGTGTCCCTGCTCCAGGTCGTCAACGCCCCGCGCCACGCACCCGGAGCGGAGGGCACCCTGGTCGCCGGACGGTGGCGGTGGTGGAGCTACGAACCCCTGCGGATCGACTGGCTGAGCGCCTTCGTCCTCTTCGCCGGCACCCTGGTGTTCGCCGTCGACCTGCTGGACTCCTTCCTCCAAGGGCTGACCGCCCAGCAGGTCAACCGGCTCATCTGGGCGCCCGACGTGATCGGCTGCGTGCTCTTCCTGATCTCCGGGCACCTCGGGTTCGCCGAGATCTGCCACGGTCGGCCGTGCCTCCGCCGGCGCGACCTCGGCTGGTGGATCGTCGCCGTGAACCAGCTCGGCTCGATCCTCTTCATGGTCTCGGCGCTCGCCGCCTACACGCGCCCGGCCACGGGCAGTCTCGTCAACGCCGACGTCGCCAACTGGGGCACCCTCACCGGCGCTCTCTGCTTCTCGGCCGGCGGCCTGCTCCAGTACGGCGAGCGCCCCTGAGATCCCTGTCGTCTCCCCTCAGCCACCGGCCTTCCTGTCGAACCACCCCAGCGACCGGATCACGGACGCGCCGACGAAGAGGATGCCGAGGGGAACGATCGTGAACCAGGCTGCACCGGCTTTCAGGGCCGCGAGCAGGACGATGGCGCCGACGGCGAGCGCCAGGAGCACGAGCATGCCCAGCAGGACACGGAGCTTGGAAACCAACGGAGGGCTCTCCCATGTGCGACGGGTTCCGGTGACGCGCGGCGAGCGCCCGTCGGATCGCCGGCGACCGTGGTCGACGGTGAGGCGACCGGCCCTACGGCGTGGCACCACGGCTCCCCGAGTCTCCCGGTCGCGCCCGTCCGGAGGCGCCCGTGGAACTACGTAGTCGCCTACGTAGTTTCGCCCTCGCGGTGGCGTCGACGCCCCGTGGACGACCCAGGAGGGACGCCGCCGTAGGCCGGGGCGTCCACGGGACCGGAGGCGGCTGTGCGGCGGATGGGGCGGGCGGGTGCGCGCGGGGCCGCGTGCCCGTGCGCACGGCGGGTAGAGGCGTACTGTGAGAACAGCTCGGAGAGCCGGCGCGCACGCACCACCGTGCACGTGCGCCGGCCGCGGAGCCGGTCCTCCCACCAAGCGCGCCGTCGTGGACCCCTCGGTCCCGGCGCTCGGCGTCGCCGTGACGACCCCCGCGTCCGTCTGAGAAGTCGACCACCCGGTGTCCACCGGCCCATCGCCGCTGCCCGTGCGCAGGGTGGGGTCGGTCTGGTGAAAGGCAGTGATACATGCCCGTGGAGTACACCGTCGAGGGCCACATCCTGGCTCTGCGCCTGCGTGACGACCTCGACGTCACGGCCCGGGCCGCCGCGGCCATGCACGTGCAGCGCCTCGTCCTCGCCCATCGGCCGGAGGGCGTACGCCTCCATCTGGTGGCGGGCCTCGCCACGGGCGCCTCGCTCAGCGTTCTCGCCCGCGTCCGCCGCCTGTGCGAGAGCCTCGACATTCCCCTGGTCATCTCCGACCAGCCGTGGGCCGCCCGCGCGCCGTTCGCGCCCGCCGTCGCCGAGGCCGTCGGCACCTGAACCGAGCAGGCAGGCACGCTCCGCCGGAGGCCTGCTCCGGCGGAGCCTCGTCGTGCCTGCGGCGGGCGCGGTCAGACACGGCTGCGGGTTCCGGCGCGGTCGCAGGGCAGGGCGGCGTTCGGGTGGTTCGCCGTGAAGTCGCGCTGGGCCTGGCGCTCGACCTCGGCGATGGCGGTGGGTTCGATGTCGATGATGCCCCCGAAGGGCCGGTCGACGTCGCGGATGATGACCAGCGCTGTGGTGAGCAGACCGGTGATCACGACGAGGGTGACGATCTGGCCCCGGTTGTTCCTCCGGGGGAGGCAGATGCCCAGGGCCGTGACGGTGACGACGAGCGTCGCGAGCAGGAACCAGAAGATGGTGCCGGGGATGCTGGACGTGGCCTGGGTGAGGCGTTCCTCGCGCTCGTCGGAGCGCCTGTTGTCGGCGGCGACGAGCATGCCGAAGACGGGCTGGCCCGCCACGCTCTCGAAGGACTCGCGGACGTCCGTCGACCACACGCTGGGGGCGGGCGAGCCGTTGCCGTCGGCCATGGCGGGCCACTCCTGGACGCGGACCGCGCGGGCGTAGCAGACGGCGTCCGCCTGGACGCGCGCGCGTTCGGCGGCGGGGGCGTACTCGGCGGTCTCCACGAGCTGGTCCAGGGCGCGGGCCTCGCCGCGGGCGGCCACCTCGGCCTTGCCGTACGAGCCGTTGGCGGTGACGAGGACGAAGGACAGCAGCAGGACGGTCATGGTCAGCAGCGGGCCGACCAGGTCCTTCACGGCCATGCCCTCGTCGTCGTCGGCGTTGACCAGTCGCGGTCTGAGCCAGCGGTTCGCCGCCAGGCCGGCGAGCAGGGCGAGAACGGCGACGATGACGACGAGGGCCACGGGAACCACCTTCGGGGAGGGTACGGGTTCCCCGGGAACTCCGGGGCGACGTGATCGTCCCGAGGGCGGCGGTGGTGAAGGAAGAACAAAAACGTTCGCTCGCCCCCGCATGAGCGAAGCGCCTCGGCCATCCGGAGCAGGTTCCGGATCCGACCGGAGCGACCAGGGCGGACGGTCGTCCGAGGCGGTCCCGCCCGGGCCGCCGCGCTGCTCCGCGCCGACGGCCGGGTGGACTCGCGACGGAGAGTCGGCCGACCGTGCCGACGCGGCCGATGTTCCTCCATGATCGGGGCAGGAGCACGGTGAAGACGTACGGTCCTGGCGACGGGGCGGGGCCTACTGCCGACGACACGACAGTGAGGTGACGGGTGTGACGGGAACCAGGGGCGCCGACGACCGGGACGGGGACCGGACGGATCTGCTCCGCGGCCTGAGCGTGGACGACACCAACCCCGAGCAACCCGTCCTCCTCAGCGCGGACGGCCGCCCGATCCGTACGTGGCGGGAGAACTACCCGTACGACCACAAGGTCCGCCGGAGCGAGTACGAGCGGGCCAAGCGGATCCTGCAGATCGAGCTCCTGAAGCTCCAGCGGTGGGCCAAGGACACGGGCGCGCGGGTGGTCGTCGTGTGCGAGGGGCGCGACGCGGCGGGCAAGGGGGGCACCATCCAGCGGTTCACGGAGCGGCTGAACCCCCGAGGCGCGCGGATCGTCGCGCTGGACAAGCCGACGGAGCGGGAGGCCGGGCAGTGGTACTTCCAGCGCTACGCCGCGCACCTGCCCGGCGCCGGGGAGATCGTCTTCTTCGACCGCTCCTGGTACAACCGGGCGGGTGTCGAGCGCGTCATGGGGTTCTGTTCCGACGACGAGTACCAGCTGTTCCTCCGCCAGTGCCCCCAGTTCGAGCGGATGCTGGTCGACGACGGCATCATCCTGGTGAAGTTCTGGTTCTCCGTGTCACGGGCCGAGCAGCGGACCCGGTTCGCGATCCGGCAGGTCGACCCGGTCCGGCAGTGGAAGCTCTCCCCCACCGATCTGGCGTCGCTGGACCGCTGGGACGACTACACCGCGGCCAAGGTCGACATGTTCAGGGCGACGGACACCTCTCACGCCCCCTGGACGGTCGTCAAGAGCAACGACAAGCGGCGCGGGCGCCTGGAGGCCATGCGCAGCCTCCTCTGGCGGATCGACTACGCGAGCAAGGACCCGAAGGCCGTGGGGGAACCCGATCCGCTCGTCGTCGGTGCCGCCGACACCCTGCTCGAACCCGGCGAGGAGACCTCCCACCTCTCCCCCACGCCCCTGGCCCCGCGCCACGAGGGGCCGGGGGCGCATCCCGAGACGCACGAGGGCGTCTAGGGGCCGGGGCCGGACCGGAGATCCGGCCCTGGCCTACCGGACGGGGATGTGCGGCGGGCGGCGGTCGCGTGCCGCGCGGGCCTCGTCGCGCATCCGACGCCCTTCGGCCCGTAGGGCCGCGTTCTGCAGGGCCTTGCCGTCGGACTCCTTCATGAGCCCGCGGACCTGCTGGTAGGCGGCTCGTACGACATGCATGGATGGCTGCCTCTCCGGCGCGGCTCCCGGGACGGGCATGTCCGCGGAAGCTCTGCCGATTGTCCGTTTCCTGCGGTTTGCCCGTGTGTGGGTGGCGGAAACGTAGCGGCTTTCCTCCATCTGTTCAGGCTGATCCCGAACCCTCGCGTACGGAGGCAGGGGGTGCGGGCCTCGTGCGGCCGCGCTCAGGGGCGGAGCAGCTCGGCGAGGGCGGCCGCGGTCTCCACCGGGTCCGGGGGCAGCGTGACCACCGCGTCCGCACGGCTCCAGCGGGCCAGCCAGGCGTCCTGCGGCCGCCCGATCAGGACGAGGACCGGCGGCCACGCGAAGACCTCGTCCTTGATCTGCCGGCACACCCCCATGCCTCCGAGGGGAACCGCCTCGCCGTCCAGCACACAGGCGCCGACGCGGACCGTCTCCAGCGTCCGCAGGACCGCGGGGAGCGTCGCGCACTCGACGAAGACGACCGGAGGCACGTCGGGTGCGGGCCTCCGGCCCACCGCGGTCCGGACACCCGCCCGCACGGCGGCGTCACTGCTGTACAGAAGGACCGGGACGGTCGTCGCCATGGGTTCCCTCCAGCTGCGCGTGCACCGGGGCGGGCCGGGCCGTCATCCGACCGGCGACCGGGAGGACTTGCATGTTCGAAAATTCACATACAGGGTATTCCGCAATTCTCTGGACCGAACGAACGTCTGCCTGTCCCCGGACGACGCGGTCACGCCATGACCCACGGCGGTGAATACCGATGACTCAATGCAAGGCCCCCGACTACCGCACCGGCCACCGCGGCCGGCACTGGACTCACGCCCTGCGCTGCGCGCAGAAGAGCGGAGCGGTCATCGTCACCGACGAGACCGGAGAAACCGTCTCCTACGCCCACGAGGCCTCCGGGCCCGGTCGCTTCAGGCCCTGGACCACCGAGAAGGGCTCGCGTTTCGACAGCCACGACGTGCACCCCGAGTGGTGACGTACGGGTCCTGACGTACGGGTCCTGACGTATGGGTCCTGACGTACGGGTACCGCCTTCAGCGGCTTCGGCGGATCGCTCGACGCCGAAGCCGCGTCGGGGAGCTCACGCCGCGACGGCGTCCCGGAGACACTCCGGACGCCGTCCCGGCGTCGGCGGGCCGGGACCGCCCCCGCCGCTACAGGTAGCGGCGGATCGGGAGGACCGCGGTCTCCCCCGCGCGCCTCAGCAGCGAGCGGCGCTTCCAGCGGTCGGGGCGTATCGGCTCGCTGACCTTGAGGTCCTCGTCGTACTGGGCGTCGAGGGTCGCGGTGAACCCGGTGTCCATCACGGCGAGCATCACCTCCTCGTCGTGGTCGAGGGAGCGGCGGTTGAAGTTGGTGGAGCCGATCAGGGACACGACTCCGTCCATGGTCATGACCTTCGCGTGCATCATGGTCGGCTGGTAGTGGTGGATGCGCACGCCGCAGGCGATCAGTGCCTCGTAGTGGCGCTCGCCGGCCAGCTGGCACACGCGCTTGTCGGTGTGCGGGCCGGGGAGCAGGATCTCGACCTCCACGCCGCGCCGTGCCGTGGCGCACAGGAGCTCGACGAAGTACGAGTCGGGCGCGAAGTAGGCGGTGGCGAGGCGGACCCGTTGCTCGGCCGACTCGAAGATCACGCGCATCAGGGTCTGCATGTCCTGCCAGCCGAAGCTGGCGGAGCCGCGGACCACCTGCACGATGGCGTCCCCGCTGGGCTCGTGGTCGACGAAGCGGTCGCGCTCGTCGAAGAGCTCGGGGTGGCACTCGGCCCAGTTCTGCGCGAAGGCGGCGGCGATGCCGTCGACGGCGGGCCCCGTCACCTCCACGTGGGTGTCCCGCCACTCGCCCGGGTTGCGGGCGTCGCCGCACCATTCCTCGGCGATCCCGACGCCGCCGGTGAAGGCGGTCCGCTCGTCGACCACGAGGACCTTGCGGTGGCAGCGGTGGTTCTGCTTGAGGGGAGAGAGGTAGAGCGGCTTGCGGAACCAGGCGACCTCCACCCCGGCGTCGCTCATGCGGTCCAGCAGGTCCTTCTCGATGAGGCGGCTGCCGAAGCCGTCCAGGAGCAGCCGCACCCGCACGCCGGCGCGCGCCCGGTCGGTGAGGGCGTCGGCGAAGCGCCGTGCGATCTCGCCCCGCCAGTAGACGAAGGTCATCATGTCGATCGTGTGGCGCGCGCCGTCGATCGCGGCGAGCATCGCGGCGAAGATCTCGTCGCCGTTGCGCAGGGGCCGGACGCCGTTGCCCTCGGTGGCGGCGATCCCGATGAGCCGCTCCAGGCGTCGGCGGATGCGCTGGATCCGTTCGGCCGGTTCGTCGCTCCCGTCCGGAGCGTCCGCGGGTCTGGTGAACACGTCCGTGCTGCTGTCGGTCATTTCGCACTCCTCGATGAGGTCGTGGGAGCCCCCTGGGGGGCTCCGCCCGGCCCACGGCCGTCGACGTCGCGTGCGGCGGCGGGCCCTTCGGTACGGGAGTTCCGCCCGGGCGCGTCCCGGACGGGCGGGTCTCCGTAAGCACGGCCGTGAACCCGCCTCGTCAGGGAGCGGGTTCACGGCCGTGCCGTACGGGGACGGTGGGCCTACCAGCGGTACCAGCGGCCGCTGCCGCCCTTGGGCCGGGCGACGAACCCGAGGAGCCACAGGACGAGCACCACGACGGCGACCCACCACAGGACGTTCAGCGCGAAGCCGGCGCCGAACAGGATCAGTACGAGCAGCAGAACGAGAAGCAGGGGAACCATAGATATCAACCTCCGAGGCGCCGTATGCCCCACCGCTCTTCGGCCATGCGTGCGAGATTCACGGGATTCCCAGGCCGTCTTTCGGGACCCGATCCGTCCGCGGACGGGCGATCCGTCCGGCACGCGGGACGGGGACGATTCCCGGTTCCAAGGAGGCCGCGGGCCGTACGGTCGGCAGCGAGCGGCTGACCGCCGAGGGCCTCGCGGACCAGGCCGAGGGCAAGACCCGTCAGGCCAAGGGGGACGTGAAGGACGGCTTCAAGCACTGACGGCACGCCGACACGCCTCGGGCCCCGACCTGAGGATCAGGTCGGGGCCCCGGCCTCGTGTGCGACGGCCACTCCCGTACGTACGCGGCGGGCGGCCTTCGTGTGTGCCACGGGCCGCCCCCTTCCGGTCGGACGCCGGCTACGGCTTGCGTCCGCACCACGCCACGAGGCGGTCGATGGCCGGGGCGTCCGGGTCGACGTCCACCGCGGCCCCGAAGGGTGCGCCGTCCCGCGGCCCGGCGGGCAGCCCGCGCCGCATCGCCGCGTCCGAGATCGCCACGAGCCGCGGATCCCAGTCGGGGAGCTGTCCGGTCGCGGTGGCCACGTCCCAGGTGTGCACCGTGAACTCCGAGGTCCAGACGGCTGCGGCGGCTGCTCCCGGAAGGGTCCCGAACGGCAGGGTCAGCGTCCGGCCGAGAACCGCGGGATCCGCCCAGGCCTCCTCGACCTCACGCACCGCCGCGTCCCAGGCCTCCTGCCACGCGCCGTCCGCGAGGTCCTCGACGACCGTGGGGAGGGTCGTCACGTCGCCGCCGCGTCCGGCCAGGGCGATCCGGCGGAGTACGGCGACGAGGTGCGCGGCGAGCCGCCGGACGGTGAAATCGGTACAGGGCGTGGGTCCGTCCCACTGCTCGGGCCTGGTCGCGGCGACGGTGCGTCCGGCCAGCGCGATCGCCTTCAGCAGGCTCTGTCGGGGGTCGTCGGTCGCGGCGGCGGGGGTCGGGGTGTTCTCGTTCTGCGTCATGGCCCCATCCTCGAAGCAGAACAGGTCATCTCCTGGCCACTTCAGGGAAGAGAATCGCCGGTATGAGAGCCGATCGCCTCGTGGCCACCCTGCTGTTCCTCCAGTCGCGTCCCCGTGTGACCGTGGCGGAGGTGGCGGCAGAGCTCGAAGTGTCGCCGCGGACCGCGCGCCGCGACCTGGAGGCCCTGTCCACCGCCGGCGTCCCCGTCTACTCGCAGCGCGGCCGCGGAGGCGGCTGGTCCCTGGTCGGCGGTGCGCGCACGGACCTCACGGGGCTGACAGCGGAGGAGATCCGGGCCCTGTTCCTCCTCGCGGGCCCCTCGTCCACCACGCCCGAGCTCCGGACGCTGCTGCGGAAGCTGATACGTGCGCTGCCCGCGCCGCTGCGCTCGGACGCCGAGGCCGCGTCGCGGGCCGGTCTCGCGGACGGCACGGACTGGTCCCGGACCGACGTCTCGTCGTCCGGGCCGCACCTCGACGCGCTGCGGGCGGCCGTGGTGGACGGCATCCAGGTGCGCCTCGGCTACGCCGGCCCCGGCAAGCCCGTCGGCGTCAGGACCGTTCACCCGCTCGGGCTCGTGGCCAAGGCGGGACACGACTACCTCGTCGCCGGGACGGAGCAGGGCCTGCGGACCTTCCGGCTCAGCCGGGTCGCCTCGGTCGAGGCGACCGGCGAGCCCGTCGTACGCCCGCGGGACTTCGACCTCGCCACCGTCTGGCGTTCGTTCGCCGCACGCCTGGAGGACCGGCTGTACGCGGCGACCGTGCGGGCCCGGGCCGAGCCGGGGGCCATGGCGATCCTGGAGCGGCTGTTCGAGGGGCGTCTGCGCGTCGGTCCGGTGCTCGCCGACGGGTGGACGGCGATACGGGTCGACGGGCCGACGCCCGAGGTCGTCGCGACACAGCTGGCCGGGCTCGGGGCGCGGATCGAGGTGCTGGACCCGCCGGAGGCGCGGGACCGGCTCGCACGGCTCGCGGTCGAACTGGCCGGGGTGTACGGAGCGCCGGGCTCGCCCTGAGGGCGACGCGGGCACTGCGGCCCGGCGGGGACACCCCCGGACATCGCCGGGAATGCCGACGGGCGGTGCGCGCCGGGGCGCCGGGGCCGACCTGGTCGTGGCGGTCCCCGGGGGCGCGGCCGGGCGCGTGGGGCGCGCCGGGCCGCGCCCGGGGTCGGAGGGCGCGCGTGCGTCCGAGTGCTTCGGCCGCACGCGCGCCGCGGGCTCAGAGCGCGCGCGTCAGGCGGTCGGTGAGCAGCCGGGTGAAGCGGGACGGGTCGGGAAGGTCGCCGCCCTCGGCCAGGAGCGCGCCGCCGTAGACCAGTTCGGCGATCTCGGCCAGGGCCGGGTCGTCGGCGTTCGCCTCGTGCGCCGTGCGCAGCGCGGTGATCAGCGGGTGCGTGGGGTTGAGTTCCAGGATCCGCTTGACGGTGGGCAGTTGCTGTCCCATGGCCCGGTACATCTTCTCCAGGGTCGGCGTGACGTCGTGGGCGTCGCCGACGATGCACGCCGCCGAGGTCGTCAGACGTGACGACAGACGGACCTCCTTGACCTGCTCGGACAGGGTGGTGGTCAGCCACGGCAGCAGGGCGGCGAAGTCCTGCTCGCGCCGGGCCTTCTCGGCCTCGGCCTCCTTGTCCCCGTCGGCGGTGTCGTCGAGGTCGACCTGGCCCTTCGCGATGGACTGCAGGCGGTGGCCGTCGAAGCCCGGGACGCGGTCCACCCACACCTCGTCGACCGGGTCGGTGAGGATCAGGACCTCGTACCCCTTGGCGGTGAAGGCCTCCATGTGCGGGGAGTTCTCCACCATCGCGCGGCTCTCGCCGGTCAGGTAGTAGACGGCGTCCTGTCCGTCCTTCATGCGCTCGACGTACTCGCGCAGGGTGGTGGTCCGCTCCGGGTCGTGCGTGGAGGCGGCGGACACCAGGTCCAGCAGGGCCTCGGTGTTGTCCGTGTCCTCGACCAGGCCCTCCTTCAGCGCCCGGCCGAACTGCTCCCACACCGTCGCGTAGCGCTCGGCGTCCTTGGTCTGCATGGTCTTGAGGGCGCCGAGGACCTTCTTGACCAGGCGCCGGCGCACGCCGCGGATCTGGCGGTCGTGCTGGAGGATCTCCCGGGACACGTTCAGCGACAGGTCGTGGGCGTCCACGACGCCCTTGACGAAGCGCAGGTAGTCGGGCATCAGCGCTTCGCAGTCGTCCATGATGAACACCCGCTTGACGTACAGCTGCACGCCGCGCTTGGTCTCGCGGGAGAACAGGTCGAAGGGCGCCTGCGAGGGGACGAACAGCAACGCCTCGTACTCGAAGGTGCCTTCGGCCTTCATGTGGACGGTCTCGGCAGGGGGCAGCCAGTCGTGGCTGATCTGCTGGTAGAACTCGTTGTACTCGTCCTGGGTGACCTCGCTGCGCGGCCGGGCCCACAGCGCCTTCATCGAGTTGAGCGTGTCGACCTCGCCGGTGCTCCCGCCGTCGGCGTCGGTGCGCTCGGCGGCCATCCGGATGGGCCAGCGGATGAAGTCCGAGTACCGCTTCACGATCTGACGGATCTTCGACTCGGACAGGTAGTCGGCGAGGCCGTCCTCGCTGTCCGCGGGCTTGAGGTGGAGGGTGACCGAGGTGCCCACGGGCAGCCCGTCGACGGCCTGGACGGTGTAGGCGCCCTCGCCGTCGGACTCCCACTCGGTGCCGGAGTCGGTGCCGGCCCGGCGGGTGCGCAGGGTGACCCTGTCGGCGACCATGAACGCCGAGTAGAAGCCGACGCCGAACTGCCCGATCAGGTTCTCGGCGGTGGCGGCGTCCTGGGACTCCTTGATCTTCTCCAGCAGGCTCGCCGTGCCGGACTTGGCGATCGTGCCGATGAGTTCCACGAGGTCGTCCCGGCTCATGCCGATGCCGTTGTCGCGGACGGTCAGGGTGCGGGCGTCCTGGTCCACCTCCAGCGAGATGTGCAGGTCGGCGGTGTCGCCCTCGACGAGGCTCGCGTCGGTCAGCGACTCCAGGCGCAGCTTGTCCAGGGCGTCGGAGGCGTTCGAGATCAACTCGCGCAGGAAGATGTCCTTGTTCGAGTAGATCGAGTGGATGACCAGTCGGAGCAACTGGCGCGTCTCTGCCTGGAACTCCAGCGTCTCGACGCTGTGGGCCATGAGGGTCTCTTTCTGTGGGAAGGGCGTGGACGAAGAGGTCGTGAACGGAGTCAGTGGTCGTCGGCCGGCGGCGCGCCCTGGTCGTCCAGGGCGTCGAGGGAGGCGACGAGGTCGGTGTGGCGGGCATCCAGGTACGGACGCATGCCGGCCAGGGGAACGAGGAGTTCGGCGGCGTCGGCCGCGCCGAGGGCGGTGTGCAGGGCGGCCTGGGCCGGGCGCGCCTCGGGTACGAGGTGGTCCAGGGCGGTGATCCGCGCGGCGAGGCGGCGCAGGTCGGCGGCGTGGGCGCGGGCCCGGGTGACCGCGGCGCGCTCGGCGGCCCGCGCCTGGCGGGTGGCCGTCACCCGCTGCTCACCGGTGGCGCCGAACGCGCCGGGACGGCCTCGGAGGTACCGGCGTTCGGCGGCCTGGCGACTGGCGACGCCGAGCGGGCGGGCGAGCTCGGCCCAGCTGGCGCCCGCCTCGCGCGCGGTCTCGATCAGGCCGGTCTCCCAGCCGGCGAGCTGCTCGCGCACCTGACGCAGCAGCATGAGGGCGGCGAGCGCCTGCTCCGGACCCGGGCGGGCGGCGTGGGAAGCCTGGCGGCGGGCGTCGGAAGTCTCGTGGCGGACGTCGCGGGGAGACCCTCGGCGGGCGTCGCGCAGGGCGTCGTCGACGGCGGCGAGGGCGGCCGCCGCGGCCAGGAACGACAGCGGGCCGTGCGCTCCGGTGCTCGACGGTGACGGCTGATCGGCTGCCGGCACGTCCACCTCCCGGATGCGGTCATCGCCTCGACGACATCGGGTACGTCATCGATCGGATGACACGTTACACAGGGGCGGAGGAACGCAGGGGCGAATGCGGCCGTCGGCACGGACGGCCACGAGCCGTGGAACGGCCGGCCGGGCGCCTCGGACCGAACCGACGTGCGAGGTCTCCGGCGTGGATCAGGTCGTGGATGAACGTTGTATGTCACGCCGTACGGGCCGCTGGTTCGCCGAACGCCGCTGTGCTTACGTGTGCGTGTGACCGCTTCCGCACCCCTGTCTCCCGCCCTTCGCGTGTGCGCCGGCTCCTGTGCCGCTCCCGCGTGGTGTCCCACCGCGCGCTGAGCCGCCTCCGGCCGACGCGTCGGCCCGGTTCCCCCTCCTCTCCACTCGCCGTCCCGCCAACGGGCACGGCGCGAAGCCGTACGCCCGTCCACACACCCGCGGACCCCGCACACCCCGCACACCCCGCACTAGGAGCACCGTCATGAGCCAGCCCATCGACGCCGTCGCCGCCGGTCACACTCCCGAGGACGAGCCCGCCGGGCCCGACACCTCGGCCTGGTCGTTCGAGACCCGGCAGATCCACGCGGGCGCGACGCCCGACCCGGTGACCGGGGCGCGGGCGACGCCGATCTACCAGACGACGTCCTTCGTCTTCCGGGACACGCAGCACGCCGCCGACCTCTTCTCGCTGGCCGAGCCCGGCAACATCTACACCCGCATCCACAACCCCACCCAGGACGTCTTCGAGCAGCGGATCGCCTCCCTGGAGGGCGGTGTCGCCGCGGTCGCGCTGGCCTCGGGGCAGGCCGCGGAGACGCTCGCCGTGCTGACCCTCGCGGGCTCCGGCGACCACGTCGTGGCCAGTACGTCGCTCTACGGGGGCACGTACAACCTGTTCCGGCACACCCTGCCGCGGTTCGGTGTCGAGGTGTCGTTCGTGGACGACCCCGACGACGCCGAGGCCTGGCGGGCGGCGGTCCGGCCGAACACCAAGGCGCTGTTCGCCGAGACGCTGGGCAATCCGCGGGGCAACGTCCTCGACGTGCGCGCGGTCGCCGACGTCGCGCACGCGGCCGGGGTGCCGCTGATCGTGGACAACACCGTGCCGACGCCCTACCTGCTGCGGCCGCTGGAGCACGGGGCCGACATCGTCGTGCACTCGGCGACGAAGTTCCTCGGCGGGCACGGCACGGTCGTCGCGGGCGTCGTCGTGGACGGCGGCACCTTCGACTTCGGGGCGCACCCCGACCGCTTCCCTGACTTCACCGAGCCCGACCCGAGCTACCACGGGCTCCGGTACTGGCCCGCGCTCGGCCCCGGCGCCTTCGCGATCAAGCTGCGCGTCCAGCTGCTGCGGGACCTCGGTCCCGCGCTCTCCCCGCACTCGGCGTTCCTGCTGCTCCAGGGCGTGGAGACGCTGAGCCTGCGGATCGAGCGGCACTCGTCCAACGCGCAGGCACTCGCCGAGTGGCTGGAGCAGCGGGACGAGGTCGCCGCCGTGCACTACCCGGGGCTGCCGTCCAACCGCTGGTACGAGGCGGGGCAGCGGTATCTGCCGCGGGGCGCGGGAGCGGTGCTCTCCTTCGAACTGCGCGACGGCGTCGAGGCGGGCAAGCGGTTCGTGGATGCCGTCGAACTGTTCAGCCACCTGGCCAACATCGGAGACGTCCGCAGTCTGATCATCCATCCGGCGTCCACGACGCACAGTCAGCTGGACGACGCCCAGTCGGCCGCGACCGGCGCCTCGCCCGGTCTCGTGCGGCTGTCGGTGGGCCTGGAGAGCCTCGCCGACCTCAAGGCGGACCTCGAAGCGGGCTTCCGGGCGGCCAAGGGCGCGTCCTGAGCACCGTCGTACCGCCCTCGGCGACTCCCCTCCCGCCGGCCTCCGGTGCCTGGCGGGAGGGGGACCCGGCGGGGCGGCGCCGCTGGTACGTGCGGGAGGCACCGCTGAGCCTGGAGGCCGGCGGCGAACTCCCGGGCGTGCGGGTCGCGTTCGAGACCTGGGGGACGCTCGCGCCGGACCGGTCCAACGCGGTGCTCGTCCTGCACGCCCTGACTGGCGACAGCCACGCGGCCGGCGCGGCGGGTCCCGGGCATCCCACGCCCGGGTGGTGGGACGGGCTCATCGGGCCCGGGCGGGCCGTGGACACGGACCGTCTCTTCGTCGTGGCGCCGAACGTGCTGGGAGGCTGCCAGGGGAGCACCGGGCCGTCCTCGCTCCGGGCGGACGGCCGCCGCTGGGGCGGGGCCTTCCCCCACCTCACCCTGCGCGACCAGGTCGCGGCCGAAGTCGGCCTCGCCGACGAACTCGGCGTCGAGCGGTGGGCGTTGGTCATCGGCGGGTCGATGGGCGGCATGCGTGCCCTGGAGTGGGCGGTGGCCCGTCCGGAGCGGACCGAGGCGCTGCTGCTGCTCGCGACGACCGCCGCCGCGAGCGCCGAGCAGATCGCCTGGACCTCGGTCCAGCTGCACGCGATCCGCGCCGACCCCGAATGGCGCGGCGGCGACTACCACGACGCCGGCCCCGGCCCGCACGCCGGGCTGAGCCTCGCCCGCCGTCTCGCCCACGTCACGTACCGGAGCGAGGCCGAACTCGCGGCGCGCTTCGGCCGTGCCGCCCAGGGCGCGGAGGATCCCCGGCGAGGCGGCCGGTACCAGGTCGAGTCCTATCTGGACCACCAGGCGGCCAAGCTGGTGCGCCGCTTCGACGCGGGCAGCTACGTCACGCTGAGCACGGCGATGAACGGGCACGACGTGGGCCGGGGCCGGGGCGGCGTCCGGGCGGCGCTGCGGCGGGTGACCGCGCGGACCCTGGTCGCCGGGATCGACTCCGACCGCCTCTACCCGCCGGCCCAGCAGGCGGAGCTGGCGGCCGGCATCCCCGGCGCGGACGGGCCGCGCGTGGTCGGTTCGCCGTACGGCCACGACGGATTCCTCATCGAGGTGGAGCAGGTGGGCACGCTGGTCGAGGAACTCCTGCGCTGACCGGCCGGGGCGCGCCGGGGAGGGCGGCCTGCCGGTGGTGGCTCTCTGCCGGGCGGGTGCGCGGGGAGGCGAGCGGGAGGCCGGCACGCGACCGCACACCTCGGCGCGCGTCGGGACGCCCACGGAACTCGCGGGACGCGTCGGGATGCCTCACGGCACCCAGAAGGCACCCGATGACGCCTCAGGACGCCTCAGGACGCCTCAGGACGGTGCGTCCGCGAAACGCCGCGTGCGGTGGGCCCGACCGGGGCCCGGGGCGGCATACCATCGCCGCGTGCGACGCCCCGCGGCACCCGTCCCCCGGCATCGCCCCGGCCGGAGGAGGACGTCTGGTGCCGCAGAGCGACGTGGCCATTGTCGGAGGCGGCGCGGCCGGACTGTCGCTCGCCTGGCGCCTCCTCGATCCGCCCGCCGGTGACCCGGCCCCCTCCGTGGTCCTCGTCGACGCTCCGCCCGGTCCGCTCCGCCCGCCCGAACGCACCTGGTGTTACTGGGAGGAGGGGCCCGGCGACTACGACGACCTCCTGACCGCGTCCTGGGACCGCCTCCGGGTGCGGGCCTCCGACGGGCACGCGACCGTCCGGCGTCTGGACCGGCTCCGCTACAAGATGCTCCGCTCACCCGCCTTCGAGGAGGGCCTGCGCCCGCGGCTCGCCGCCCTCACCCGGATCAGGGCCGTCGTGGAGCGGATCGAGGACCGGCCGGAGGGTGCCGTGCTCGACTGCCGTGCCTCCGACGGATCGCCGACGTCCGTGCGGGCCCGCTGGGTCTTCGACTCCCGTCCCCCCTCCCCCGCCCCGGCCAGGTCCGCCCTCCTCCAGCACTTCCGCGGCTGGTTCGTCCGGACGCGCCGGCCCGCGTTCCGGCCGGAGGTCGTGGAGTTCATGGACTTCCGGACGCCGCAGCCCCGGCACGGCCTCTCCTTCGGCTACGTCCTGCCCACGGGCCCCTGCGAAGCCCTGGTCGAGTACACCGAGTTCGGTCCGGGTGTCCTGACGGAGCAGGCCTACACCGCCGCGCTGCGCCACTACACGCGGGACGTGCTCCGACTCGGCGCGTACGAGGTCCTCGGCGAGGAGCGGGGCGTCATCCCCATGACCGACGCCCGCCACGTCCCGCGCGCCGGGCGGCACGTCTTCCGGATCGGCGCGGCCGGCGGGGCCGTCCGCCCCTCCACGGGTTACGCGTTCTCGGCGATCCAGCGTCAGACCCGCGCGGTCGCCGCCGCCGTCCACCAGGGCCGCGTCCCCGTGCCGCCCCCGGCCTACCGGGCCCGCCACCTCGCCATGGACGCGATCCTGCTGCGCGGTCTCGCGACCGGCCGCGTGCCGGGCGCACCGTTCTTCAGCCGCCTCTTCCGGTCCGTCCCGGCCGAGCGCATGCTGCGCTTCCTCGACGGCGAGACCCGCCCCGCGGAGGACGTGCTGATCGGACTGCGGACGCCCGTCCTGCCGATGCTGCGGTCGGCCGCCGGGCTCCCGTTCCTCCCCCGCGTCCCCCACTGAACCCGCCCCGCTCCGACCGGCCCCGGCGCCCACGGGCAGTGCCCCGGCGCCGGACCGCCCCCGAAAGGCAGCCAGATGAGTCCTCACCCCGCACGGGCCGCGCGCCGCGGTCGCGACCGGAAGGCCGACGTCGTCCCCGCCCACGAGGGCCGCGACCGGCACACCGGAGGAGGCGCGCCCCGCTGCGCCGTCGTCGGCGGTGGGATCGCCGGCCTCGCGGCGGCCACCCTGCTGGCCGAGCGCGGTGTCGACGTCACCCTCTACGAACGGGAGGGCTCCCTCGGCGGACGGCTGGCCGGCTGGCCCGTCGAGCTCGCCGACGGCTCCGCGGCCACGATGAGCCGCGGCTTCCACGCGTTCTTCCGGCAGTACTACAACCTCCGCGGGCTGCTCCGGCGCGTCGATCCGGGCCTGGACCGCCTGCGGGGCATCGGCGACTACCCCCTCCAGCACGCGTCCGGCCTCCACGACAGCTTCTCCCGCGTCCCGCGCACTCCCCCGTGGAACGCCCTGGGCTTCGCCGCGCTCAGCCCCAGCTTCCGCCTGGACGACCTCGGCGGTCTGAACCCGCGGGCGGCCCTGCCGCTCCTCGACGTCCGGCTGCCCGAGCTGTACGCGCGCTACGACGGGATCAGCGCCCGCGCGCTCCTGGAACGCATCGGCTTCCCCGAAGCGGCCCGCCACCTCGCCTTCGAAGTGTTCTCCCGCAGCTTCTTCGCCGACCCGGACGAGCTCTCCGCCGCCGAACTCGCCCTGATGTTCCACATCTACTTCCTCGGCTCCTCGGAGGGCCTCCTCTTCGACGTACCGGACGAGCCCTACCCGCAGGCCCTGTGGGACCCGCTCGCCCGCTACCTCGACGGCCACGGCGTACGCCTCCGCACCGGCACACCGGTCCACGCCGTGGAGCCCGATCCGCGCGGCGGGCACGTCGTCGTCACCGGGGAGGGCACGGAGCGGGCCGACGCCCTCGTGCTGGCCCTCGATCCGGGCGGGCTGCGCTCGCTGGCCGCCCACTCGCCGGCCCTCTGCGACGAGGCCTGGCGCGCCCGCGTCGGCCGCCTCTCCTGCGCGCCGCCGTTCCTGGTCCAGCGGATCTGGCTCGACCGGCCGGTCGGCGCGGAGCGGCCCGGCTTCCTCGGCACCAGCGGCTACGGACCGCTGGACAACATCAGCGTCCTGGAACGGTGGGAGGGCGAGGCACTCCGCTGGGCGCGGAAGTCCGGCGGGTCGGTCGTCGAGCTCCACGCCTACGCGGCGGCGCCGTCGAGCGACCCCGAGGCCCTCTCCCGCGCGCTGCTGGCCGAACTCCACCGCGTGTACCCGGAGACGCGGCGCGCCCGGGTCGTCGACGAGCGGCGACTGTGGCGCGCCGACTGCCCGCTGTTCCCGGTCGGCGCCGCCGACGACCGTCCGACGGTCGACACGCCGGATCCCTCCGTGACCGTCGCCGGCGACCTCGTCCGCACCGACCTGCCCGTGGCCCTGATGGAACGCGCGGCCACCACGGGCTTCCTGGCCGCGGGGGCGCACCTGCGCCGCTGGGGCCTGCGCGGCCAGACCCTGTGGACGGTCCCGCGGCGCGGCCGGTCCGCCGTCGTCCGCGGCCTCGCGACCTTCGCGGGCAGCCCGTGACCCGACGCCGTCCCGGCTCGTTCTGCCGGGCCGACCGGGGCCCGCGTCACCGCGGGTCCCGCCGTCTCACCCGGGGAAGCGCCCCTGGCGGCGCAGGGACCAGCGCCGCTCCGCGTACGCCAGGTCGTCCCGCCACAAGCGGCCGGCCGCCGCCCGGATCATGGGCCGGAGCAGCGGCGCCGTCGCCCGGGCGGCGGCGAACCCGCGCCGGTCCGAGGCGGCCACCACGGCCTCGACGACGGCCGTACGGGGGACGTCCGCACCGGGGGCCGTCAGCGGCGTGGCATGGGTCTCCACCACCGACCCGGCGCCCTCGCCCTCCTCGATCCGCATCACGACCGTACGGGGCTCGGGCGCGGTGAACGCGGCCCGCACGGGGACGACGGCACGCCCGGCCACCTTGAACGCCACGTCGACCACCAGCGCGTCCTCCTCACCGACGGCGGCCTCCGACGGAACCTTCACCACCTTCAGGTCCACGAAGGAGTACGGGTGGAGCCACGCGCCGTGCCAGGGGTCGAGGCGGTTGGCCACGACGTCCTCCGGCTCGCAGACACCGAACCCGGTGTAGACCGCGCTGACCGTCGCGCCGCCGGTGCCCCGCGCGGGCACCACGGGCCGCTCCGTGGGCTCCTCTCCTCCCGCCGCGTCGAGGCGCACCCACACGAGGATGCCGTCGTCGTGGACGGGCCACGGCTGCCAGCCCGCGGCGGACCGGCCTTCCAGGCGCATGCCGTGCCAGTGGCAGATGAGGGTTCCGCACCGGACGACGGCGTCCTTCAGGGGTGCTCCCAGGTGCGGACAGGCTCCCGGGCCGGCGACGGGAGTCCCGTCCGCGTCCCGCCAGAGCACCAGCTCGACGCCGGCGACGCTCCGGCCGACCGGGCGGTCGGGCCGCACGTCACGGCTGTCGGCGACGACGAACCAGTTCCCCGACGGCCGGGCCTGCGCGCGGCGGAGCGCGGCCGCGATCGACGACGGCCGGGCCTCGCGCCAGGTCGGCCGCTGACGCTCCCAGGCGACGGCCTCGCGCCGCCATCGCAGCGGCATCGCCCTCACCGCTGCTCACCTCCGGCCCGGGAGGCGCGCGGCGTCCGGGCGGTCTCCCCGCCGGGCGCGGGCGGCGGCGCGGCCGTCGTGCGGGGGCGCTCCGCGCCGCTTCGGGGTCCGGGCCCGCCCCGGCGGGCGGCCACGGCCCGGACGTAGCCGCGTCCCGCGACCGCGAGGCGCCGTCGCCGGCTGACGACGGCGCGCCGGTGCAGGACGGAGAAGCCGTCGTCCTCGATGGCCCGCAGGATGTCGCGGTAGAGCACGAACGCGGTGCGGACGCAGGGCGCCGACACCGAGTGGAGCTGGGCGATGCCGGGCTCGGCCGCCCGGTAGACCCGGCGGGTGAGGGAGGCCGCGTCCTTGAGCGCCTCGGTGACACGCCCGTCGTGCCGCCCCGTCGTCCGGCTCCACAGCAGGAGGGAGCGGTCCACGCCGTGGGCGGCCAGCAGGTCGGCGGGCAGGTAGACCCGGCCTCGGTCGAGGTCCTCCCCCACGTCCCGGAGGAAGTTCGTCAGCTGGAACGCCACACCCAGCGCGGCCGCCTGCGGTTCGGCCTCCGCCCTGGGGACGACCGTCCCCAGGACGGGCACCATCTGGAGCCCGATCACGGCGGCCGAGCCGTGCATGTACCCGGCCAGGTCCGCGTACGTCGGGTAGTCCGTGACCGACAGGTCGCTGCGCATGGAGGCCAGGAAGTCGCGGAAGTGGGCGGCGGGGATGCCGTAGCGGGCCCTGGTGTCGGCGACCGCACGGACCGCGGGTTCCGCCACCCGGCCGCCGGCGAGTGCCTTCTCCCATGCGGCCTCCAGGGTGTCCAGCGCCGCCTCCCGTTCGGCGAGCGTGGCCCCGCTCCCGAGGTCGTCGACGATGTCGTCGGCGTGGCGTGCGAAGCCGTAGAGGGCGTGGACGGCGGACCGCCGGTCCGCCGGAAGGAGTCTGGTGGCGAGGAAGTAGGTCCTGCCGTGGCGTGCGTTGAGCCTGCGGCACGTCGTGTAGTCGGCGCGGAGTCCGGCGTCGAGGATGCCCGCGGCGTCCAGTTCGCGGGCCGTCACCTCGGCACCTCCTGGCGGCGCGCGGGCGACGGTTCCGCCGCCGGGGGCGGGTCGGCGCGGCGGGGGCGGCGCCCCGGCGCACCCGTGATCCTCAGGGCGGCCAGCTTGCCCGAGACGAGGACCGTCGGCACACCCACGCCGGGCGTCGTGCCGCAGCCCGCGAGCACCGCGTTCTCCGTGCCGCGGACGAGGTTGCGCGGGCGGAACGGGCCGGTCTGGGCGAAGGTGTGCGACACGGAGAACGGGGTTCCGGCCGCGTGCCCGCGCGCCTCCCAGTCGGCGGGCGTGACCAGGCACTCCTCCTCGATGGACTCGCCCAGGCCGTGGAGGCCGCGCCGCTCCAGGGTCGCGACGAGCGAGTCGCGGTAGCGGGCGCCGAGTTCGCCCCAGTGGAGGGCGTCGGGACCCGTCTCGGTGTTCGGGCACGGGGCCAGGATGTAGTGCAGGTGACGGCCGGCAGGCGCCAGCGCGGGATCGGTGGCCGTCGGCCGGGTGATGAGCAGCGAGGGATCGCTCATCACCCGCCCGGTGCGGGTCAGTTCGCGGAAGGTCCCGTCCCAGGCCGCTCCGAACGAGATCGTGTGGTGCGCCAGCCGCGGCCAGGTCCGCCGGGTGCCCGCGTGCAGCACGACGGCGCTCGGGGAGTGCCGCAGCCGGGCGCGACGGCGGGGCCGGCGTCCCAGCAGTCGGTAGGAGACCGGCAGGTCGGGGGTCAGGACCACCGCGTCGCAGGCGATCCTGCCGGCGGCGGTGACGACGGCGGTGATCCGCTCTCCCCGCCGCTCCAGGCGCTCCACCGGCTCGTCGTAGCGCAGTTCGGCGCCCGCGGCGGCGGCCGCCTTCGCCATGGCGGCCGGTACGGCGTGCATGCCGCCGCGGGGGAAGAAGACCCCGGCGACGGTGTCCATGTACGCGATGACCCCGTACGCGGCCAGGGCGCGGGACGGCGCCACACCCGCGTACAGCGACTGGAACGAGAAGACCCTGCGCAGCCGTTCGTCCCCGAGGTGGCGGCCGATGGCCCGGTCGAGCGGTCCGAAGCCGCCCGCCAGGGCGAGCCGCGCGAGATCGGGGTGCGCGAGCTGCCACGGCGAATCGAAGTTCGCGTCGATGAAGCGGTCGATCTGCAGGGTGTACAGCTCGGTGAGCCATCGGCGCAGGCTGCGGTATCCGGCGGCCTCCCGGGCCCCCGCGAACCGCTCCACCTCGGCGGCCATGGCCTCCGCGTCGGTGTGGACGTCCAGGGCGCTGCCGTCCGCGAACTCCGCGCGGTAGGCCGGGTGCAGGGGTACGAGGTCCAGGTGGTCCCGCATCCGGGCGCCGACCGCGGCGAAGGCCTCGGCGAGGAGGTCCGGCATGGTGAGCACGGTGGGGCCGGTGTCCATGCGGTAGCCGCCGCGCTCGATGCGTCCCGCGCGGCCGCCCGGGAGTCCGTCGCGCTCCACGACCGTCACGCGCCGTCCCGCCGCCAGCAGGTGCAGGGTCGCGGACAGGCCGGCCAGCCCTGCTCCCACGACGACGACGTGATCGGTCCTGCCCGGCAGTGCCTTCACCGCGGATCTCCCATCAGCGCGTCGTCGAACTCCGTCATCGGCGCGGACGCCGGGCGGGGCCGCCCGGCGGCCCCGGCCGTCCCGGCCGTCCCGGCCTCCCGGCGGGGCTCCCCCGCGGTGGTACCGGTCGCGCGGCCGCCACCCGCTACCCGCGCGGTGGGGCTGCCCGGCTCCCTCGCGGTCCCGGCCGCGCGGGCCGCCTCCGACGCCGTCCCGGCCGCGCGGGCCGGCGGCGCACCGGTATCCGGTGGGCCGCCGGGTGGCAGGCCGCAGGCCTCGCGCAGCAGGTGGACGAGGCGGGCCGCGGCGGGCCGGTCGAGGGGGGCGCCCGCGAGCGTCTCCTCGGCCCGGTGGCACAGCCGCTCGATCTCGGCGGTCACCCGCGCCCGGGCCCCGCCCCGGTCCAGGACCTCCCGGGCCCGCCGGACGTCCTCGTCCCCCGCCGCGTACGGGGGGCCGGTGAGCGTCTCCAGAACGCGCAGCCCGTTGCGGTCCCCTGCGGCCTCGCAGCGTTCCCGGGCCACGGCCAGGAGATACGTCGACCGGCCTTCGCGGAGGTCCTCGCCGACCGGCTTCCCGGTCGAGGCGGGATCGCCGAACGCGCCCTGGAGGTCGTCGTGGAGCTGGAAGGCCAGGCCCGCGCGGCGGCCCGCCCCGGCGAGCGCGGCCAGGGCGGCCGGGGGCCCGCCCGCGAGGGTGGCGCCGAGCACCAGCGGGCGCTCCATCGAGTACAGGGCGGTCTTGAGGACGGCGGAGCGCAGCGCCCGCGCCGCGGAGCGGTCCGCGGTCGCCTGGGCGTGCAGGTCGAGGTACTGGCCGGCGACCAGTTCCGCGCGCATCGACCGCCACACCGCGGCCGCCGGGGCCGCCGCCGGGGACCCGGCCGTCGCCTCCGCGAACGCGTCGTCGGCCCACACCAGGGCGAGATCGCCGGCGAGCACGGCGCCCGCTCCGCCGAAGGTGCCGCACGGCCGGTCACGGCGCGGCGTCGCGTACTGCTCGTCCAGTGCGACGTGCACCGCGGTGCGGCCCCGCCGGAGGGCCGAGCCGTCCATCACGTCGTCCTGGATCAGCGCGCAGGTCTGGACGAGCTCCAGCGCCCCGGCGACGCCGATCGCGGACGCGGCCTGCGGTGCGCCGCCGCCCGCGGCGCGCAGGCCCCACCAGCACAGCCGGGCGCGCATGCGCCGGCCGCCGTCCAGGGTGAAGCGCGCCACCCGGCGCGCGAGGTCCTCGGCGAAGAGGGGGTCCACCGCCTCCGCCTCCGCGAGTCGGCGGCCGAGGACAGTCGCCAACGCCGTGTTCACGGCCGCCGCCACGTCGTCGTCGACATGGAGCGGGTCCAGTGCGTGCATGGGACTGCCCTTCACCGTCGGCCGCCGGGAGGACCGGCTCGCTCGGCGCATACGTACCGCGACCGGTCCACCGGGCATCCGGTCTTGGGCCGTACGGCCCAACTCTTCCCCTCCGGAGGGCTCCGGGGCAGCCGCCCGCCGGTGCGGGACACGGCGCGCCGGGCCCGGCGCTCAGCCCCCGGGGGCGAGGCTCGGGTGTGACGGAGGCGGAGCCGATACGGCGTGGCGGACGGTGACCCGGGGCGGGGCGGTCTCAGGCTGGACCCGACCCGGGAGGACGAACATGACCCTGCTTCACGACCGCGCGCTCGCCGCGGCGTTCGATCGCGCCGCGCCCTCGTACGACCGCATGACCCGCGCCAATCCCGGATACCACGGGCATCTGCGGCGCTCCGCACGCCGGCTCGGGCTGCCGGGGGACGGCTCGGGGCTGTCCGTCCTCGACCTGGGGTGCGGAACGGGCTCCTCCACCCGCGCCCTGCTGGACGCCGCGCCCCGCGCCACCGTCACCGGTGTGGACGCCTCGGCGGGCATGCTGGCTCAGGCGCGGGCGAAGACCTGGCCCCCGTCCGTCTCGTTCGTGCACGCGTCGGCCGAGGAGGTCGGCACCACCGACGCCGCGGGGCCGTACGACGCCGTGGTCGCCGCGTACCTCTTCCGCAACGTCGCCGACCCCGACGCCGTGCTCCGCTCCGTCCACGGCCTGCTGCGCCCCGGTGGGCGGCTCGCGGTCCACGAGTACACGCTGAGCGGCCGGGCGGTCCACCGCGCGGTGTGGAGCGCGGTGACGAGCGGCCTGGTGGTGCCCTGGGGCCGGCTGCACGGGGACGCCGACCTCTACCGGCACCTGCGCCGCAGCGTGCTCGACTTCGACACGGCGCCCCGCTTCGCCGACCGTCTCCGCCGCGCCGGGTTCGCGGACGTGCGCGTCCTGCCGCTCCCCGGCTGGCAGACGGGCATCACCCACACCTTCCTCGCGACGCGCAAGTGACGTGACGTGACGTGACGTCAAGCGTCGCCGGATCGCGTCGGTGCGTCCTTCCGGGTGCATGCGGCGCGAGGGCGTTACGGCGCGGTGGGCCGGGGCAAGGGAGGTGCATGGCACGCAGTGAAGACGGCCCCGACCGCGCCCACACACCGCCGGATTCGGTCAGCGACCTGACGGTGGAGGCCCTGGGGTCGCTGTCGAAGGCCCTGGAGACGGTCGAGCGGGCCCGTGGGCAGCTCTACGGGTTCCACCAGCTGACGGGGTCCGCGGATCTGGAACTGGACCGGGCGGTGGCCCTGCTGAGGGAGGCCGGTCACGGCGACTGGGCGGACCGCGTCGAGACCGAGGTGCTGGGGCGGAACGTCATCCCGGGCCACTGGACCTTCCAGATCGTCGAGTCCTACAACAGCACCTACTACGAGCCGTTCCGCGCCCTCGAACGCCAGGCGCTGGAGGCGCTGGCCGACGGCAGGGACCACCTGTACGAGGCGGCGATGAAGGAGGCCCGCCGCACCACGGGCCACCCGGACCACACGGCCGGCCCGTCCTGACGGGGCGGGCGGCGTCCGACCGCTCCCGGGAGCGGTCCCCGCCGCCGGGGCACGCACACCTCCGGGGCCTCGGTCCCCATCGCCCCGCCGCCCCGGCTTCGCGCTGGTCCGGGTGGGGGGTCCCCGGAGTGTCCCGCGCGTCGGGGGCGGTAGCCGGCCGTCACCGGAGTGATGGTGGTGGGGGTACACGGCCCGCCCGGCGCGCCCTCGCGTCGCACAGGCCACGGAGGGTGCGGAGGAGCGCCCGCGTCGGAGGCCCACAGGGGCGGCGTGAGCGCGGCGCACGAGCGGGTCGCCGCCCGCGGCCGCGACCGGGGGCTCCAGAGGTCCGGTGGACAGGCCGTGGGCCGCGATTCGGCGGAGGACTTGAGCAGAGTTGAACACGCAGCCCCACGACCATGCGCTCTCCGAGCTGCTGTCCGGGTCCCGTCTGACCCCCGGCCGCGACCTGGCCGAGCTCGTCGCCCGGGCCGGGCGGCGCATGGGTCTCACCGGCACCGCCGTCTACGTGGCGGACCTGCAGCAGGCCTCTCTCCTGGCCCTTCCCCAGTCGCCCGCCCCCGAGGATCCGACCCTCGGCGTCGACAGTTCCCTGGGAGGGCTCGCCTACCGCGAGGAGCGGACCCAGCGCTCGGCGGACGGTGACACCCTGTGGGTGCCGATGGTCGACGGGGTCGAGCGGCTCGGCGTCGTGAAGGCCACCGGGCGCGGCTTCGACGCGGAGCTGGTCGACCGGTGCGAGGACCTGGCCGCCGTGGCCGCGCTGCTGCTGGTGTCGAAGTCGACGCACAGCGACGTGCTGGTCGAGGCGGAGCGGCGCAGGACGATGACCGTGCAGGCGGAGCTGCTGTGGGCGTTCCTGCCGCCGCGGACGATCGGCACCGCGCACGTGACCTCCTCCGCGTGCCTGGAGCCGGCCTACGACATCGGCGGGGACGCCTTCGACCACAGCCTCATCGACAAGGGGCTGCACCTGACGCTGCTCGACTCCATGGGGCACGACCTCGCCGCGGGCGCCGCCAGTGCGGCCGGGCTGGCGGCCTGCCGCGCCACCCGCCGCTCGGGCGGTTCGCTCGCGGACATCGTTCCCGAGATCGACAAGATCCTGGACCAGTGGTTCACCGACCGGCTGATGACGGCCGTCATCGCGACCCTCGACACCGAGGACGGAACCCTGACCTGGGTCAACTGCGGCCACCCGGCGCCCCTGCTGATCCGGGACGGCCGGGTGCTCCACGGCATGCTCGAACGGCCGGCCGACCTCCCGCTCGGCTGGGGATTCCACCTCACCGAACCGCCCACGGTGCACCGGGCGCGGCTCCAGCCCGGCGACCGGGTCCTGATCTACAGCGACGGGGTCACCGAGGCGCGCTCGCCGGTCGGCGACCTCTTCGGGGAGGAGCGGCTGGCCGACATCGTCATCCGTTCGACGGCCGCCGGTGCCGCCGCACCCGAGGCCCTGCGCCGCCTCGTCCAGACCCTGCGCACGCACCAGGACCTGCCGCTCCGCGACGACGCCACGATCCTGCTGACGGAGTGGCACCCGGACCAGGACTGACCGCGCCCGCCGCGGTCCCGCCGCGCCGCCTCCTCACGACGGCGTGGGCGGCCGGGCCGCCGGGCCCTCCGCATCGTCCTCCCACGACCAGTCGGTGACCTCGGGCAGGTCGGTGCCGTGCCGCCGGATCCACGCGTGGTGGCGCTCACGGGTCGCCACCATCGTCCGGCGTACGGCGTCCGCGCGGGAGGCGAGGCCGGGCACGCGGTCGATCACGTCCATCACCAGGCGGTAGCGGTCGAGGTCGTTGCGCACGACCATGTCGAAGGGCGTGGTCGTGGTGCCCTTCTCCTTGTAGCCGCGCACGTGGAGGTGCGCGTGCCCGGCGCGGCGGTAGGCCAGCCGGTGCACCAGCCAGGGGTAGCCGTGGTAGCCGAAGATCACCGGCCTGTCCGTGGTGAACAGGGCGTCGTACTCCTCGTCGGGCATGCCGTGCGGGTGTTCCTCGCGGGGCATGAGCCGCGTCATGTCCACCACGTTCACCACGCGGACGGCGAGGTCGGGGAGATGGTGCCGCAGGAGGCTCGCCGCCGCGAGGACCTCCTGGGTGGGTACGTCGCCGGCGCAGCCGAGGACCACGTCCGGCTCCCGCCCCTCGACCTCCGTGCCCGCCCACTCCCATGTCCCCGCGCCGCGTTCGCAGTGGGTACGGGCCTCGTCGAGGGAGAGCCAGTCGAAGCAGGGCTGTTTGCCCGCGACGATCACGTTGACGTGGTCCCGGCTGCGCAGCGCGTGGTCGGCGACGGTCAGGAGGGTGTTGGTGTCCGGCGGCAGGTAGACGCGGACGACCTCGGGGCTCTTGTTGAGGACGTGGTCCACGAAGCCCGGGTCCTGGTGGGAGAAGCCGTTGTGGTCCTGGCGCCACACGTGGGAGGTCAGCAGGTAGGTGAGCGAGGCGACGGGCGCCCGCCACGGGAGGGCGCGGGAGGTCGTCAGCCATTTGATGTGCTGGTTGACCATGGAGTCGACGATGTGGGCGAACGCCTCGTAGCAGGAGAAGAGGCCGTGGCGGCCGGTGAGGAGGTACCCCTCCAGCCAGCCCTGGCAGGTGTGTTCGGAGAGGATCTCCATGACGCGGCCGTGCCGGTCGAGGTGCTCGTCGGTGTCCAGGACCGACGCCTGCCAGGCCTTGCCGGCGGCGCCGTACACCGCCTGGAGCCGGTTCGAGTCGGTCTCGTCGGGGCCGAAGAGGCGGAAGTCGCGGCGGCCGGCGGTGGCCGACAGGACGCCCTCCAGCAGGCTGCCCAGGGCGGCGGTCGGCTCGTGCCGTGCGCTCCCCGGCCGCTCGACCTTCACGGCGAGGCCCTCCAGGGGCGGAACGGGCAGGTCGCGCAGCAGGGTGCCGCCGTTGGCGTGCGGCGTGGATCCCAGCCGTCGTTCACCGCTCGGCAGGCAGGCGAGCACCTGGGCCCGGGGAGCGCCGTGCTCGTCGAAGAGCTCCTCGGGCCGGTACGAGCGCAGCCACTCCTCCAGCTGTCGCAGATGCCCGGGATCCTCGCGTACCTCGGGCAGGGGCACCTGATGGGAGCGCCAGGTCCCCTCGACGGGCTTGCCGTCCACCTCCGCCGGGCCCGTCCAGCCCTTGGGGGTGTCGAGGACGATCATCGGCCACCGGGGCCGGTGGTCGTCGGCCCGGCCCTCGCGGGCCTCGGCCTGGATGGTTCGGACGCGGCCGATCGCCGTGTCCATGGCGGCGGCCATCTGCCGGTGCACGTCGCGGGGATCGTGTCCGGTCACGTGGAGGGGTTCGTGGCCGTAGCCGCGCAGGAGGTCGTCGAGTTCCTCCCTGGGCAGCCGGGCCAGCACGGTGGGGTTGGCGATCTTGTAGCCGTTGAGGTGGAGGACGGGCAGGACGGCTCCGTCGTGCACCGGGTCGAGGAACTTGTCGGAGTGCCACGACGCGGCGAGCGGTCCGGTCTCCGCCTCGCCGTCGCCGATCACGCACGCCACCAGGAGGTCGGGGTTGTCGAACGCGGCCCCGTAGGCGTGCGACAGGGAGTAGCCCAGTTCGCCGCCCTCGTGGATGGAGCCCGGGGTCTCGGGTGCCACGTGGCTCGGCACGCCGCCGGGGAAGGAGAACTGCCGGAACAGCCTGGCCATCCCCGTCTCGTCCCGGGACACGTCCGGGTAGACGTCGCTGTAGCTTCCCTCCAGCCAGGAGTTCGCCAGCACGGCCGGTCCGCCGTGACCGGGGCCCCAGACGCACAGGGCGTCGATGTCGTGCGCCCGGATCACGCGGTTGAGATGGGTGTGGACGAGGTTGAGCCCCGGGGACGTCCCCCAGTGGCCCAGCAGGCGCGGTTTGACGTCCTCCGGTTCGAGGGGCCTGCGGAGGAGGGGGTTGTCCATGAGGTAGATCTGCCCGACGGCCAGGTAGTTCGCCGCCCTCCAGTGGGCGTCGAGGGCGGCGAGCTCCTCGTCGCCCAGGGGCGCGTCGACGGCCGGCGGGGACTCCCCGACGGCCGGTGTCGCCTTGCGCATCGTGCCTCCTCCATCGGTCGGCGGGCGCGACCGCTCGGCGGGCCTGCGACGGGCCGCCCGCGGACGGGCCCGCGGAGTGTCACAGGGCGTCTGCCCCCGAGTCCCGATGCCGAACGGAATCGCCGTGGTCGGGGAGGGTACGGCGGCGGGGAGTACGCCCCCGGACGGTCAGCCGCCTCCCGCGCCGGACCGGACGGCGGCCGTCCCCCGGCTCACGACCCGCCGGCCGTTCTCCAGATCCGCCGGAGCCAGCAGGCGCCGCACACCACCGTGGCGGTCCACGCGACGGCGAAGGCGCCGATCAGCGGGATCGACGACGAGAGCACCCCCAGGGCCATCAGCGTCGCGGAGACGAGTGCGAGGGCGAGGGTCGCCAGCGGCAGGAGGCGTGGGCGCTCATGGCGGGCCCGGCCGGTGCGCATGGTCCGCAGTCGGCGCTCCAGGCGCCGGTCGTCGGAGAGGCCGCGCTCGATGGCGGCGAGGAGACTCCGCTCGCCGGGGGAGAGGTGGGGGCCGTCCATGGCTGCTCCCGTCCGCGTCAGGCCGGGGAAGGGGAGGGATCATCGGGATCCGGGTCCGGGACACGGCGGGCCAGGACGTTCTGCGCGGGCATCTGGTGCCCGCCCGAGGCGAGGACGCGGACCTCGTCCCGGTCGCTGATCTCCGCGCGGATGATGCCGCTGGGATCGGCGTAGACGGGATGGCCGCCGGGCCCCTTCACAGGGGTGCGCTCGACGAGGACGACGTCCTCGGCCGACGCCGTGTCGTCGGAGAACACCAGCTCGTACCGGAGTGGGCTCATTCAGCCTATTTTACGCGGTATGGCCTGATTCGCTTCTGCCGGGCGGGGTCCCCGCCGGACCCCACCCCCGGCCGAGCGGCCGAGAAGCCGCTGGTTAGAGTGGTGCGAGGGCTCCCAGCCGCACCAGGTCGGGCGCGGAACCGGGCCGACTGTCGACCACAGAGCCCGTGTGACCGACCGCCCCACGCCGTCTCGTACGGCGCTCCTGCCGCCTGCCCCGGAAACTTCCGCCTCGCATGAGTACCGACACCGCGCCGCCCGCCGATCCCGCCCTGGCCGACTCCCCCACCGTCCCGTCTGCCCGCCGCGCACCGCTGGCCCGGATGGCGGGCCGTGCGCCGGCCCGACCGACGCCCGCGGCCGCCGCCCACAACGTGAGCGCCGCCACGGCCGCCCTCCTCGCGCTCGTCGGGATCGGCGCCGTCCTCCACGAGCCCGTGCTCATCCCCCCGCTCGCCGCCAGCGCGGCGCTGGTGCACTGCGCCCCCGCGCTGCCGCTGGCACAGCCGCGGAGCGTGGTCGTCGGCCACATGCTCGGCGCCGCCGCGGGGTACGCCGTGGCCGTCGCGGGACACGGGAACGCGTGGGCCGCCGCCCTCGCCGCGGGGGTCACCCTGGCCCTGACGACGCTGGCCCGGACCCCGCACTCCCCCGCCTGCGCCACGGCGGTCATCATCGTGCTCCAGAGTCCCGCGCCGGGCCGGTTCGTCCCCCTGCTGTTCGGCGCCACCGTCCTGCTCGTCCTGACCGCGTACGCCGCGTCCCGGGTGCGACGCGGCGCCGCGAGGTATCCCGCCTACTGGTGGTGAGCGGGCCCCGGCCCGCCCGGGTGCGGTCCCTTCGGGCGTGGTGGGCCGTGGCCGGCCGGGGCGTGGACCGCGCGGGGCGCGCCCGTCCGTCGCCGTGGGGAGCGCGGCACGGGTGACCAGGCTCCCCGGGCTCTGCTCGGCTGCGACACGGGCGCTGCTCGGAATGCGCGGCATCATCCGGCCGCGACGGGCAAAGCGGTCTGGCATGACGACACAGACGGACGGGGCCGCGAGACCCTCGCGGCTTCTCATACTGGTCCCCGCACAGGTGAGCCTGATGGTGGGGCTGGGGCTGCTGCTGACCCGGACCTCCGTGGCCGATCTGGTCACTCCCGCCGAGGACCGGGTCAACCGCGCTCTCGCCGCCGGTCGGACGGCCCTCGGCGACACCCTGACGGGCGGGCTGTCGATGCTGGCGGGGACCCAGGCGATCATCGCCGTGGCCCTGCTCTGCGTCCTCGCGCTGCTCCTCCTGCCGTCCGGGCCCCGCTGGGCGGAGGCCCTGTTCCTGGGCGCCTCGGTGGCCCTGCAGTCGGCGATCTTCGTGGTCGTGACCCTCTTCGTCCAGCGGGACCGCCCGGATGTGCCGCACCTCGACGCGGCGCCGCCGACGTCGAGCTTCCCGTCCGGCCACGTCGGGGCCTCGACCGCCCTGTTCGGAGGCCTCGCCGTGCTGGCGCTGCGGCGCCTGCGGGGCCCGTGGCGGTACGTCGTCGTGACGTCGCTGGTGCTCGTACCTCCGCTGGTCGGTCTGTCGCGGCTCTACCGGGGCATGCACCATCCCACCGACGTCGCCGGCGGCCTGCTCAACGGCTCGCTGACGCTGCTCGTGGTCGGGTCGGTGCTCCTCGCCGGGCGCCGGTCCGAAACCGCGGACGACGGCGGCCGGCCCTCCTCCCCGGGCGCCTCCCCCTCGCTTCCCCCGGACGCTCCCGCGGCGGGCCTGGTCGTCGTCGTCCGCCATCCGCACGCCTGCGACCAGCCGCTCGCCGACCGCGTCCGCGCGGTCCTGGAATCCCACGGCCACCGCCGGCAGCAGTGGATCGACACCACCGCCGAGGGGCCGAGCGGCGACCTCGCCGAGGTCTGCGCCGCGCACCCCGCGTCCGGGCCCGCGCCGGACCGCGTCGACCTGGTCGTCGTCTGCGGCGGCGACGGCACCGTCCGGGCCTGCGCCGACGTGCTGGCCGGAACCGGGATCGCGCTCGCCGTCGTGCCCTGCGGCACCGGCAACCTGCTCGCCCGCAACCTGGGGCTCCCGCTGGATCCGGCGACGGCCCTGGCCGAGGCGCTGGACGGTGACTGCTTCGGCATCGACGTGGGACGCGTGAGCGGCGACGGAATCGAACCCGCGCGGTTCACGGTCATGGCGGGGGCCGGCTTCGACGCCGCCATGGTCCGCGACGCCTCGCCCGCCCTCAAGGCCCGGCTGGGCTGGCTCGCGTACCTCCTCGCGGCGGTCCGGCACCTCGGCGACCCCCGAACCCGGGTGACCCTCCGGGTGGACGGCGGTCCGCGCCGCCGCCACCGCGCCCGCATGGTCGTCGTCGGCAACGTCGGCACGCTGCAGGGAGGACTCGAACTGCTGCCGGGGGCCCGCGCCGACAGCGGACGCGTCGACGTCGTGCTGTTCGACCCGGAAGGCGCGGCCGGCTGGCTCGCCGCGACCGGACACCTCGTGTCCCGGGCCCTGCGCCCCCGCTCCGCAGCGTCCCGGCAGCGGACCGGACCGGCGGCCGACCCGGCCGTCTCCGGCCGCCGCACCGTGGCCGGTGGGGCCCTGACGTACTACAGCGGCCGGCACGTCGACATCCGGTTCGCCACGGCGCAGCCCCGTGAGATCGACGGGGACACCGTGGCCGACGGACGCCGGCTGGTCGTGGAGACGGAGCCGGACGCGCTGCGCGTACGGCTGCCGCGCGCTCCGGGTGCCACCGCGCGCCGGCCCGAAGCCGCCGCCCCGCGCCGCGTCGGCGGTGCCGTGCCCGCCCCCGCCGGGGCCCCGGACCGTCCCGTCCCGTCCGACGTCCTCGCGCCGCTCGCACCGCGGCAGACCCAGGCAGGTGCGTGATGGGCACCGCCACCCGCGTACCGCAGAGACGCGACGTCCGCGGCGAGGAGCTGTCCGGCGACGAGGCGTGGGCCGCGCTGCGCCGCTACGGGGGCTGGCGGCTGGCCCGGGACTCCTTCGTACGCTTCCGCTACGCCGACGGCTTCAGCCACTCCCGCGCCCTGGCCCTGCAGACCGTGCTGTCCATAGTGCCGCTGGCCATCGCCGCCATCGGTCTGTCGAGCGTCCTGCACACCGAGGACATCGGCCGTGTCGCCGAGCTGACGATCAGCCGGATCACCAGTGGTCCGAGCCGGCAGTTGGTCGGCGACGCGCTGCGCGAGAGCCGCCGGCACGCCGACGACGGCGGTCAGGCGGCCCTCTGGCTGGGGCTGCTGTTCTCCCTGATGAACGTGACGACCAGCCTGTGCCAGGTGGAGCGCGGTGCCAACCGGATCTACGGGAACGAGCGGGACCGGCCGTTCCTCCACAAGTACGTGCGGGGGCTGGTGATGGCGGCGCTCGCCGGGCTCCCCCTGGGGCTCAGCTTCGTCGTCACCGTCCTCGGCAGCGACCTCACCCACTCGTTCGCGGAGGTCTACCGTTTCGGGCCCGACACCGTGCGGGCCTGGGAGATCCTGCGCTGGCCCATCGGGATCATCCTGGCCATCCTGGCGACCAGCGCGATCTTCCGGCTGGCACCCCGCCGCGCCCAACCGGGCTACACCTGGCTGGCCTTCGGCGCCGTCGTCTATCTGATCCTGTGGCTCACGGCGACCTGGGCGCTGAGCCTGTACGTCGGTGCCAGCGGCTCGTTCACCACCGTCTACGGCCCTCTCAGCGCGATCGTCTCCCTGCTCCTGTGGTCCTACCTGACCTCGCTCGCCCTCTTCCTCGGCCTCTCCTTCGCCGCGCAGCTGGAGGCGACGCGCGCCGGCGTGAAGGAGCCGGTGGGCCGGGATCCCGGCGTCTGAGCACACCTCCCCCGGGAGCCGCTTCCGGCCGCTCCCCACGACACGTAAGGAAGTCTGCTTCCCCATGGCACAGCGCACCACGCGAGCCCCGAGGCCCGGCGTCCGGGCCCTGAACCCCCGTCACCTCGGTGCCGACGCGACCTTCGGGACGCGGCTCGTCCTGGCGGCGGTCGCCACCGCCGTGGTGGCCGTCCCGTTCGCGCTCGCCCTGGTGCTGGTCGAGTCGCAGTGGGCGCCGCTGCACCGGCTCGACCGGACCACCGCCGAGCGGCTGCACCAGACCGCCCTCGAACACCCGGGCTGGGTGCGGGTCCTGGAGTTCTTCTCCAGCTACGTGTGGGATCCGGTCACGATGCGTCTGCTCGTCGCCGCCGTGGTGGTGTGGCTGCTGACCCGCCGGGCGTGGCGACTCGCGGCCTGGGCGTCCGTCACGGCGGTGGGCGGCGGACTGATCGGGCTGCTGACGAAGCTCATGGTCGAACGGGCCCGCCCGCACCTGCCCGATCCGGTGTCCCACGCTCCCGGCTTCTCCTTCCCCTCCGGGCACGCGATGACCGCGACCACCTCCTGTGCCGTGCTCCTGCTGATCCTGATCCCCCTGGTGCCCCGGGCCTGGCGGCCTCTGCCGTGGGCTCTCGCGGTCGTCGCCGTCCTGGGCGTCGGCTACACGAGGATCGCGCTCGGCGTGCACTGGGTGAGCGACGTCTTCGGGGGCTGGCTGCTCGGCATCACCGTCGTCACGGCGACCACCCTGGTCTTCGAGGCCTGGCGGCTCGACACCGGACGCCGGCGCACGACGCCCGCGCAGGGCCTGGAACCGGAACTGTCGTCGGCCACGCCGGAACCGCCCCTGGACCTGCACCCCGTGCCGGCCCCGTCGGACGAGCCGCACGACCCGCCCCGGACCTCCCACTCCGGCTGAGACGCGGGCCCGGCGCCCGCGCCACCGTCCGGGCGGGTGCGCCCCGACGCCTCAGGGGGTGACGACGGGGAAGTTCGGATCGGGCGTCGTCACGTACGAGAGGAGGCGGTCCAGCAGTCCCGCGTCTCCCTCGGTCTCCACTCCCTCCAGCCCTCCGCCCGCGAGGACGTCGAGGAGCTGCCGCTTGGTCAGCGTCAGGACGAGACCGGCCGGCGTGCGCGGTGCGGTGGTCACCCGGTGGGTCAGCGCGCCGTGGCGGAGGGTGAGGCGGTGCCTGTGCCGCTCGTCGGCGGGATCGGTGACCAGGAGGTCGATCGTCAGGTCCTCGTCCCAGGCCCGGGGGCCGTCGATCCGGATGGCGAGGGAGTCGATCAGCATGGGCACCGTGAGGTTCATGATCATCTCGGGGTTGGCCAGATCGACGATCTCGGAACGCGGGCCCTCCCGGAGCTCCTTGGCTCCCGTGAGGTAGAAGTTGCGCCAGGTGGCGTTCTCGGCGCCGTGCCCGAGGCGCGTGTAGACGTCGGCGAGGGTCTCCCTGGCCTCCGTGTCCTCCGGATCGGCGAAGACCACGTGGTTGAGGAGGGTCGCCGCGAAGCGCAGGTCGCCCGCCGCGACGTACGAGCGGGCCTTGGCCAGGGCCTGGGCCGGTCCCCCGGCCACCTCCACGTATCTGCGGGCCAGTTCGACGGGCGGATGCTCCCAGAGGTGCGCCGGGTTGCCGTCGAACCAGCCGAGGTAGCGCTGGTAGACGGCCTTGCTGTTGTGGCTGACCGAACCGTAGTAGCCGCGGGCGTGCCAGGCCTTCTCCAGGGCGGGCGCGAGGCGGATCCGTTCGGCGATCTCGACGCCGGTGAGCCCCTCGTTGAGCATGCGGAGGGTCTGGTCGTGGAGGTACGCGTACACGTCCCGCTGCTCGTGGAGGAAGCGCACCACGTCGTCGTGACCCCAGGTCGGCCAGTGGTGCGAGGCGAACGCGACGTCGTAGCGGCCGTAGAAGTACTCGACGGCCTCGTCCAGGTACCGCGCCCAGATCCTGCTGTCCCGGACCAGGGCGCCGCGCAGGGTGAGCACGTTGTGGAGGGTGTGCGTGGCGTTCTCGGCCAGGCACAGCGCGCGCCGGTCGGGGAAGAGGAAGTTCATCTCGGCGGGCGCCTCGGTGCCGGGCGTGAGCTGGAAGAGGATGCGGACCCCGTCGACGGTCTCCTCCTGGCCGGTCCGGGTGACCTCGACGGTCGGCGGGACGAGGGTGAAGGTGCCGGTGGAGGTGCCCTGACCGAGGCCGACGCCGATCTGGCCGTCGGGCGACGGGGGCAGCATCACCCCGTACATGTAGCCGGCGCGCCGGCCCATCGCTCCCCCGGCGTACACGTTCTCGCTGACGGCGTGCTCCAGGAAGCCCGCCGGAGCGAGGACCGGGACGCCCTGCTCGGTGCCGTGCGGGAGGACCCCGCGCGCGCCGCCGAAGTGGTCGCCGTGCGAGTGGGTGTAGATCAGGCCCGTGACGGGCCGGTCGCCGCGGTGCGCCCGGTAGAGGGCGAGCGCGGCGGCCGCCGTCTCGGCGGAGATCAGCGGGTCGATGACGACGACTCCGCGGTCGCCTTCGACGAGGGTCATGTTGGAGAGGTCGAGGCCCCGCACCTGGTAGACGCCGTCGGTCACCTCGTACAGTCCCTGGCGGGCGCAGAGGCCGCTCTGACGCCAGAGGCTCGGGTGTGCGGTGTCCGGGCAGTCGGCGTTCAGGAACCCGTAGACGTCGTTGTCCCAGACGACCCGGCCGTCGGCGGCCGTGACCACGCCGGGGTCGAGGGGGGCGACGAAGCCGCGGTCCGCGTCCTCGACGTCCGTCGTGTCGTCGAAGGAGGGCAGGGTGTCGCTCATCCGCGCGTGCTCCGATCCGCCGTACCGCTTGCCTGTGCCGGATACCCGTGCCCGACGCCCGGGTGTCCGAACCGATCGCCTGTCCGAACCATCTGACCACCGGGCCGATGGGGCCGCATGTCGATCGGGGCGGGGGCCGGACGCCGACCGGGGCGGCGACCGTCGTCGTCGGCCGCTCGGGTTCCTCGCCCCCCTGTGGTGCAGACCGGGCCCGGACCAGGGAGTTCTCCGCGCAGCGGCTAGCATCCGTACGTTCGGGACGGCCGCGCGGCCTGCCCCGGGCGGTCCGTCGTAGCTCCGAGCGTGGGGAAGTCTGTGTCCGATCCGTTGGCCGGGGATCCGCGTACGGCCGCAGTCGCCGCGGGCGAGGGCATCACCCTCTCCGACAGCCACCAGAGGATCCTGCTGCGGGAGCTCGGGGCCGGTGAGGTCGTCCGGTCCGTCTACCACGACGGCTGGGGCTACGCCGTGCTCACCGGCGAGGGCCTCCTCCTCTTCCGCAACCTCCTCGCGCCGAAGGTGACCCGCGTGCCCGGGCCGCCGGTGATCCTGCGGAGCTCGTACGGCATGTTCGACGCGGTCGACGTCCTGGTGGGCGGAAGACCGCACAAGCTGCACGGTTCGAAGCTCGACCCGAAGGGCGAGCTGCTCGGAGCGGCGGGCGCCCTCCTGCCCTCGGACTCGCCCCTGCGTCCCCGCGGCCGGAAGCGGACCTCGACCTGGATACGGCGGCATCCGGTGTCGGTGGCCGTCGGCGTCGGCGTCGCGGCGGTGCTCGTCGCCGGGGTCGGCGGACCAGGTCAGCCGGACGCCGTGGCGCAGGGCGGGTCGGACCGCGCCCGGACCGTGCCAGACCTGCGCGGGATCTCCCTGGCCACGGCCGCCGCGACGGCGCGCCGCGGATCGTGGTGGGTGACGGCCGCCGACGCGTCGTCCGCGTACCGGCCGGTGACCGCCGCGCGGGCGGACTGGCGCGTCTGCTTCCAGACCCCCGGCGCCGGTGAGCCGACCCGCCCGGGCAGCAGGGCGCTGACGTTGTACGCGGTCCCTGAGGCGGAGCCGTGCCCCTCCGCTCTCGACGGGACCCGGCGCGTGGTGATGCCGGACCTCGTCGGCGAGCGGTTCGACGCCGCGTCACGTGCCCTCGCCGCGCTCGACCTCGACCGTGTGACGCGCTTCCACACGCACACGGGTCGGCGTCTGGACGACCGGCCGCGCCGGGACCTGGCGGACTGGCAGGTGTGCCGGCAGCAGCCGGAGGCGGGCATCGAGGTGCCCGTCACGACACAGGTCGACCTGTGGCTCCTGGGGCCGGGGCTCTCCTGCACGGCGCCGAGCCCGAAGCCCGAACCGAAGCCCGAGCCGCGGCCGAAGCCCGGTTCCGCGTCGGGTGCGCAGGGGGACGGGACTCCCGAGCCGCGGCCCCGACCGACCCGCGACCACGGTTCCGCTTCCGGCTCCGGATCGGGTAGCGGGTCGGGTTCTGGTTCGCGCGGCGGTGCGTCGGGGAGCGGCGGCGACGGTGGGGGCTCAGGCTCTTCCGGGAGCTCCGGCGGCTCCGGCGGTACCAGGGGGACGAGCGGTGGGTCCGGCGGCGGATCCGGCGTGGGATTCGGCCAGTTCTGCTCCCCCGTCGGTGCCACGGCGACCACCTCCGACGGGCGGCCGGCGAAGTGCTACATGGGCAAGGACGGCGCCGCCCGATGGGGGTACCACTCCGGCTGAGTCCCCCTGGAGTCAGCCCCGGTCGAGCTGGGCGGCCGCCTCCTCCAGGTCCGCGACCGTTCCCGACATGATCGCCCGTACGTGCCGGGTGACGTGTGCGACGGGCCAGTCCCACCAGGCCACGGCGAGGAGGCGGGCGACGTCCTCGGCGTCGTAGCGGGTCCGGATGAGCCGGGCGGGGTTGCCGCCGACGATGCCGTAGTCGGGGACGTCGGCGGTCACCACGGCCCCGGCGGCGACGATCGCACCGTGCCCGATGCGGACGCCGGGCATGACCGTCGCGCCGTGGCCGAACCACACGTCGTTCCCGACGACCGTGTCACCCCGGCCGGGCAGTCCGGTGATCAGGTCGAAGTGCTCCGCCCAGGAACCCCCCATGGTGGGGAACGGGAAGGTGGAGGGGCCGTCCATACGGTGGTTGGCGCCGTTCATGAGGAAGCGCGTGCCCGTGCCCAGGGCGCAGTACCTCCCGATGACGAGCCGCTCGGGGCCGTAGTGGTAGAGGACGTTGCGCGTCTCGAACGCGGTCGGGTCGTCCGGGTCGTCGTAGTACGAGAAGTCGCCGACGTCGATCAGCGGCGACTTCACCAACGGCTTGAGCAGGACCACGCGCGGGTGCTCGGGCATCGGGTGGAGCACGGTGGGATCAGCGGGAACAAGCGGCATCGCGGGGGCGGTTCCTCTCTGTCGTCGACCGTGCGCGACAGTTGTCGCGGCGTCGAGACGCCGGCACAGCGCCGTTCCCGACCGTACCCGGAGCGGAGGGCGGCCCGGCCGGGGCCCCCGCCGGACGGGCGTCCGCGCGGGCGTCGGAGGAGACGACCTGCTCAGCGAGTCGCCCGGCCCGTAGCATCCCAGGATGCGAAGCATCGAGGCCCTGGTACCGAAGGCCGGATTCGAGGACGCGGCGGGCCTTCGGGAGGTCGACGCGGGCGAACTCGCCCGGTACGCCGTGGATCCCCGGCAGCCGTGGTGGCGCCGCCGGTCGTGCGTGTCGGCGCTCACCGGCCGGGTGCCCGAGGCGTACGTCCCCGGCCTGATCGCGCGCGTCCAGGACCCCTCGGACACCGCCGAGGTGCGCAGGGCCCTCCTCGGCCTGCTCTCCGACCGGGCGGAGCTGCTGCCGTGGCTGCGGCACGCGGACCGTGCGGCCGATCCCGCGTACGGCATGGCCGCGGCCTTCCTCAAGGCGCGGGGCCTGCTCGGCGACCTGTCGGCGGCGCGCGAGCTGTCGACGCTGGCCGCCTCGCCCTGGCGGAACGCCCGTGACGCGGGCGACGCCGGCCTGGACGGACTCCTGGACCGGCACGGAGTCGACGTCGTCCTGGCCGAACTCGGCGAGGACCGCCCCGAGGACCGGGAGTTCCGCGTCCGGACGCGGTACCGCGCCGACGAGGACGTCCTGTACGCCCTCGCGGACCCGGACCGGCGGGTCGCCCACGTCGCCCACACGCTCGCCACCGACGCGGACCGGCTGAGGGCCTGGCTCGACGGGCCGCGGCCGACCGAGGCCAAGGTCTGGGCGGCCTGCGCGCTCCACCGGCTCACGGAGGACCGGGCCGAGGTACGGGCGGTGTACGAGCGGCTGGGGCGTCCCCGCGTGGAGGTCGAGGGACTGGACGAGGAGCTGCGCGGCGCCATCGTCCAGGAGTACGCCCCGGGGTGCGAGCGTCCGAGCGACCCGCGGTGGCGACTGGAGGCCGTCTGCGCCGAGCCGCCTCCCCGCCCCGACGTGGACGACCTGCTCCGACGGGCGACGGCGGCCCTCACGGCGGCCGGCCTGGAGCCGAAGCCGCCGGTCTCGTGCGGTGAGGAGCACCAGCAGGGGGACGGGACGTACCACGTGATCGAGGCCGACGGGCACCGGCTGCTGATCAGCACCCTCGGCCCGTTCGCGACCGCCGGGGAACGCCTTCCCGAAGCCGCGATGCGGGCTCTCGCGTCGGCGGGCCTGCGCTGGATCGACGACGCGACGGGAGCGATCCGGGTCACGGACCTGTGCGTCTACTCCTTCGGCGCGCGAGACCCCCTCACGGTGGAGGCGCTGCTCTTCGCCTGGCAGGACTAGGTCCGGCCGCCCTCCCCTATCCGGTTGACCGCCCCGGCGCGACGGTGCTGGAGTCGGCGCGTGGACAGCATCCCCGCCAACCGGCGGCTCTGGAACCGGATCAGCAGCTCCTACCAGCACGCGCACGACCCGCAGATCGGCGCCTCCCCCCGGCTGTGGGGCATGTACTCCGTGCCCGACGCGCGCCTGGGCGTCCTCGGTGACGTGGCCGGGAAGCGGGTGCTCGAACTCGGCTGCGGCGCCGGGCAGTGGTCCAGGTCGCTCGCGGCCGAGGGCGCCGCCGTGGTCGGGCTCGACCTGTCGGAGGCTCAGCTCGCCGCCGCGGCCGACGCGATGGGCGCGGCCCGTTACGCCCTGGTGCAGGGCGCCGCCGAACGGCTTCCCTTCGCCGACGCCGGCTTCGACCTGGTGTTCTGCGACTTCGGAGGGCTCAGCTGGGCGCCCCCGCACCTGGCCGTCCCGGAAGCGGCTCGCGTCCTGCGCCCCGGTGGACGGCTGGTCTTCAACGTGGCGAGCCCCTGGTTCGAGGCCTGCTACGACGAGGCGGCGGCCCGCGTGACCACGACGCTGCGGCAGGACTACTTCGGGCTCGGCGCCATCGGCGAGGGCGACGGCGCGACCAGCTATCAGCTCACCTACGGCGACTGGGTCCGGGTGCTGCGCGGCGCGGGTCTCGTCATCGACGACCTCGTCGAACCGCGCCCCGAGGTCGGGACACCCAACGGCTACAACGAGACCGACCCGCCCGACTGGGCGCACCGCTGGCCGGCGGAGCTGCTCTGGGTGACCCACAAGGCGTGAGCCCCGCCGTACCGCGGCGGCGGCCAGGAGCCCGCCCACCGGGCGCGAGCCCGGCAGGCGCGAGCCCGGCAGGCGCGAGCCCGTCTCCCGCCGTCCTCCTACGCCTCGACGCTGATCGCCCGGACCGGGCAGGCGCGGGCGGCCTCGCGGACCAGGGGCCCTCCGCCTCCCCCGTCCCGGCCCGGGACCACCTGCCCGAACCCGTCGTCGTCCTGGGTGAAGACGTCCGGGGAGGTCAGGGCGCACTGTCCGGCGCCGATACAGACGTCCCCGTCGATGGAGATGCGCATCCGCTGGGTCCTTTCACCACGTGACGGGGAGTTCGAGCATGCCCTGGATCGTGTCGCCCGGCTTGAACGGGACCTCCTGGGCGGGGTCCGCCAGCCGCAGCCCCGGCAGCCGGCGCAGCAGCGTCCCGAGCGCGATCTCCATCTCGGCGCGCGCCAGGTTCTGCCCGAGGCACTGGTGGATGCCGAAGCCGAAGGCCAGGTGGTGCCGCGCCGATCGCGTCCAGTCGAGGCTGTCGGGATCGGCGTAGGCGGCGCCGTCCCGGTTGATGACGGAGGTGGAGAACACCACGCCCTCGCCCGCGCGGATGAGCGTCCCCTCGACCTCGACGTCCTCGCGGGCGACCCGCAGCAGCCCGTCCGCGATCGACAGGAACCGCAGCAGCTCCTCGACGGCCGCGGGGACGAGACCGGGGTCGGCGCGGAGCTCGGCCAGCCTCTCGGGGTGCCGCAGCAGGGTGTACGTACCGAGGGAGATCATGTTCGCGGTGGTCTCGTGCCCGGCGATCAGCAGGATGGTGGCGAGCTGGACCAGCTCCTCGCGGTCGGGGCCGCCGGTCTCCCGCTGCCGTGCCACCAGGTCGTCGAGCACGCCCTCGCCGGGCGTGCGCCGTTTCCGTTCGATCAGATCGCCCAGATAGCCCTCCAGCCGCGCGAGCGCGTCCTCGGTGTCCGCGCCCGTCGGCCCCCGGAGCAGCCGAGCGGACTGCTTCTCGAAGAAGTCGTGGTCCTCGTACGGGACTCCGAGGAGGTCGCAGATCACGATCGAGGGCACCGGCAGTGCGAAGGCGCTCACCAGCTCGGCCGGCGGGCCCTCGGCCTCCATCGCGTCGAGGAGCCGGTCGACGGTCTCCTGGATCCGGGGGCGCAGCCGCTCGGCGCGCTTGAGGGTGAAGCTCGGGATCAGCATGCGGCGCTGGACGTTGTGCTCGGGGTCGTCCCAGCCGAGGAGCGCGGCGCGCCTGCGCCGGCGGAGGGCTGCCGCCCGCTCGGTCGTGAGCGGGAAGTCGGCGCGGGTGGAGTCGGTGGACAGGCGTGGGTCCGAGAGCAGGGTGCGGCCGGCCGCGTGCCCGCTGACCAGCCACACGGAGCGGCCGTCCCACAGGGTCACCCGCGACAGCGGGCGCTCCTCGCGCAACGGGTCGTAGGCGGTGGGCGGGTGGTAGGGGCAGGTCCGGTTCTGGGGGAACGCCACGGCTTCCGTCATGGGGGCCTCGCAAGGGGCGAATCGGCGGCTCGGAGATTGATGCCGTATCCACTACATGCCTCAGGCACCTATCTGGTCTACGCAGAGTTCGGCCAATCCACCGGAACGTGGTCATCCATTCGGCGGGGGTGTGACGTACGCGCCGTGCTCCGTCCCCGGATTCAGGGGGCCGGGTGTCGTTCCGTACGCGCGGAGGGCGTGTGTCCGCGCATGCGGCGGATCGGGTCCGCGGACCCGATCCGGGCGGCTGGGCCCTGGGCGGAGGGCGCCGTTCGAGGCGTCAGGAGACCTGGGGGGCCGGGTCGGAGACGACCGGCGCCATCGTGGTCAGGACGAAGGCGTGACCAGCGGGGTCGGTGTAGCGGCGTACGTCGGTGCGCCGGTCGGTCCGTGTGCCGTCGTGCTCGACGGCGATGGGCCGGGCACCGAGCGACACGACCTCGCGCTCCGCCTCGTCGAGGGCGTCAGGAGCGACGAAGATCTGCAGGTGGGCCTGCTGGGAGTCCTCGGGGCGCGGCCAACTCGGCGGCGCCTGGCCGAGGTCACGGCGGATGCCGAGCACCACTCCGTCGTGGCCCGAGATAAGCAGCAGGTCGTTGTCGCCTCCGGCGGGTCGGACGGTGGCGCCGAGGAGCTCCGCGTAGAAGCGCGCGAGGGGTTCGGGATCGGTGGAGTCGAGGACGAGAACGCTCGTCTTGAGAACAGGCATGCCCCTCGTCTGCCCCGCGGGACCACGGCCATACCCCTGGCCGGAACCTGTCCGAAAGTCGCGGGGCGACGGCGGGACGCCCGGCACGAGCCGGCCCGGGTGGCGTAGGGCGGTTCACCGAGCCGCGGGCCGGGGGCGGGACGCGCGGCGGCCCCCGGCTCCTGTGCCGGAGGGCCCGTTCGCCGGAGGAGCCTTGCCGGGGGCCCGGTCGTCCTCCCGCCGCCTGTAGCCGCGCTCACACCCAGTACCGCGCAGTGGGACGGGACTTGCTCCGCTCCCGCATCGCTCGACCGCCGGATCGTCGCGTGCGATCCACGGGCCGTCCATCGACAGCGCGCCGCATGCCCCGGCGACGCCGACGCGTATCCTCGGCGGGCCGCATCGCCGACGAACCCGCCACCCCGAACGCCCCCCGACGCCCAGGCCATCCCCGACGCCCTCACCGCCCACTCACCTCCGCCGAACCCTCCGCGCCCTCCTGGAGCCGCCATGCCGCTGCCGCCGTCCCCCGCTCGGCCGCTCACCCTGTTCCTGGCCACCGCCCTGGCGGCAGCCGGCCTGGCCGGCTGCTCCGCGCTGTCCCCGTTCCACACGTGTGACGACTCGGCCGCGCGCCTGAAGGGCTTGCGCTCCCAGTCGATCCTCGACTCCGTCCCGGACGGCACGACCACCCCCGAGGGATTCGACAGGGTCGACTCACGGTGCGTCGACGACACGGGCGATGCCTGGTTGTACGCGTCGCGGGTCTACCGCTTCCCGGGCTCGCGGCAGCACGTCGTCGACTTCTACCGGGCCACCGCCGGGGCCGACGGCTGGGAACTCCAGCACGACCCCTACGACCGGAGCACTCCGGAATCGACCGCGGGCCTGTGCTTCACCCGAGGCGGGGACGGTGAAGCCCTCCTGCTGACCGTGCAGTTCCTCACGGGCGACGACCTCCGGTTCGCCTACGGGCAGGACGCCGGGCCACAGTTCGACTCCGGAGCGGGATTCGAGATAGAGGTCGGCTCCGAGACGGACGGGGCGCCGACCGGCTGTTTCGGCTGACCGCCCGCGACCTGCCCACGGCCCCGGGCGGACACCCGCCACCGGCCTGGAATGCGCGAGCTCGAACAGCACGACGAAGGGAGCCCGGGCGATGGAGGGCGGAACGGCGGATGCCCGTGCGGTGGACGCCGGAGCGGCGGGTGGCGGCACGGTGGGCGGCAGCGTGACGCGCGGAGTGGCGACCGACGGCGGCGCGGCCGAGCACCCTCCTCCTCTGATCCGCGCCGTCCGGTCCGGAGACCTCGATCGGGTCAGGGTCCTCGCCATGGGGGACGTCGAGGCCGGAGTGATCGACGAGGCGTTCCGGCTGGCCGTCGCGGACCGCTCGGGAGCCCTCGCCCAGGTGTTGCTCCAGCACGGTGCGGATCCCAGCCGGTCGGCGCCGGACGACCTTCCGTCCCTGCGCGCCGCGGTGGACCGGGGCTTGCCCTCGCTGGTCGAGGCGCTCCTCGACAGCAGGATCCTCGGCAGATACGACCGGTCCGAACTCCTGGCCGCGCGCGACCTCGCGCGGGAATGGCACGAGACGGGGGCCGAAGCCGGACTGCGCGCCCGTACGGGCTCCCAGGAGGCCGCTGTCCGCACCCGGGTCGCGAACGACGAGTACGACAGCCTCGACGCGTACGTCCTCGCGGGCCGGACCGTTCACGACGGACACGCGGCGATCCTGACCCGGCTGGAGGAACTGCTGGGCGTTCGCGCCTCCTTCGAGGAGCTGACGGCCCGTGCGGTGGCGTACGACCAGGACCACCCCGCCTGGGGAAGCGCCACCATCCTGCTGGCCACCCGGCGTGACCGGCAGACGTGGGACGCCGCGGCGGCGCTGCGCGCGCATCCCGAGCCGTCCCACCGGCTGTTCGGCGCCGCGGTGCTGCGCCTGACGCATCTCTTCGACGATTCCGACGAGGACCCGTTCGCCGGCCCCGCCCTGGACGTCTTCATCGACTGGTCGGCCGAGGAGGCCGACCTCGATGTCCTCACCGAGGTGCTGAACGCGCTCGGCGAGCACAGCGGTCCCCGCATGGAAGCGGCCCTCCTCCCCTTCGCCGGGCATCCCGACGTCCGGATCCGGCGCATGGTGGCGCACGGGATCACCGCGGCGTTCGACGCACCCCGCTTCTCAGGCGAGGTCCGCGCGGCGCTGTCGGCGCTCATGGCGGACGCGGACGCGCTCGTACGGCGGGGCGCCTGCGCCACGGTCGCCGACGGCAGGGAGCGCGATCCCGCACTGGCGGACGCCATGGCGGTGCTGCTCGACGACGCGGACCGCCGGGTCCGGGTCATCGCCGTGTACGGGCTCGCCCGCCATGACGACGAGCGGTGCGTGGCCGGGGCGCGTCGCCTTACTCCGGCGCCGCCCGGCACGGGGCACGAGTACGAACTCGACGAGGTGTGGCGGTACGAGCGGCGTCGCGACCGCCTCTGATGCGCGTACGGCGACCGAGACGGCCCCTCCTACGGAGCATCCTCCGGAGGGGCTGCGCGCGGTCCGTCGTCCGGAGTCGGGAAGTCAGCCAACTGGCCGCATACCGGACAGAGCTCTTCGACCTTCGGACAACAGATGGTCAAATCCTTGTTGCATACCTGTCAAACGATCACTTTCGCTGGCACGCTCACAGCCGCACCACCACCCCCCACAACCCCCACGAGCACCATCACCCCCACACCCCCCACGCTTTTCAGCGAAGGAGCCCGCGTGACCCGCCAGCAGTCCTCGCACCGCCGTATCGCCACCACCGCCCTGATCGCCTCGGCCGCCATGGTCGTCGTCGGAGTCCAGACCGGATCCGCCAGCGCCGACGTCCAGCGCGAAGCCGGCGCCACCGCGCTCGTGCTCTCCGGCACCCAGCGCGCCGCCGCCGTCCGGGAGGCCCAGTCCGGGGCCGCCGCCACGGCCGCCGCCATCGGCCTCTCCGAGCAGGAGAAGCTCGTCGTCCGCGACGTCGTCAAGGACGCCGACGGCACCGTGCACACCCGGTACGAGCGCACCTACGAGGGCCTCCCCGTCCTCGGCGGCGACCTCGTCGTCCACCAGAAGAAGAACGGCGCCCGCGCCACCACCAAGGCGACCGCAGCCCGCATATCCGTGGCGAGCACCGCCGCCCCGATCACCGCCGCGGCCGCCGGCAGGACCGCCGCCGCCTCCTCCGACGCACGCTCCGCCGCCCCCGCCTCGTCCCGCAAGGTGATCTGGGCGGCCACCGGGAAGCCGAAGCTGGCCTGGGAGACGACCGTCACGGGCGTCCGGGCCGACGGCACGCCGAGCGAGCGCCACGTGATCACCGACGCGACCTCGGGCAAGGAGCTGTACGCCTACGAGGCCATCGAGACGGGCACCGGCAACACCCAGTACAGCGGGCAGGTCACGCTCGGCACGGCGCCCTCGTACACCCTGACGGACACCGCGCGCGGCGGCCACAAGACGTACGACCTGAAGGGGGGCACCACCGGCACCGGGACCCTCTTCACCAACGGCACGGACACCTGGGGCAACGGCCTCGCGACGAACCGGGAGACCGCCGCCGCGGACGCCCACTACGGCGCCGCCGTCACCTGGGACTTCTACAAGAACGAGCTCGGCCGCAACGGCATCCGCGGTGACGGCGTCGCCGCGTACTCCCGCGTCCACTACGGCAACGCGTACGTCAACGCCTTCTGGGACGACTCCTGCTTCTGCATGACGTACGGCGACGGAACGGGCAACACCAAGCCGCTGACCTCGCTCGACGTCGCCGGTCACGAGATGTCCCACGGCCTGACCGCCTCCACCGCCGGACTGAGGTACAGCAAGGAGTCGGGCGGCCTCAACGAGGCAACCTCCGACATCCTCGGCACCTCGGTCGAGTTCTACGCGGCCAACTCCACCGACGCCGGCGACTACCTCATCGGCGAGAAGATCGACATCCGCGGCAACGGAACCCCGCTCCGTTACATGGACAAGCCCAGCCGCGACGGCAACTCCGCCGACTACTGGTCCAGCAGCGTCGGCCGCCTCGACGTCCACTACTCCTCGGGCCCCGCCAACCACTTCTTCTTCCTGCTGTCCGAGGGCAGCGGCGCCAAGACGATCAACGGCGTCTCGTACAACTCCCCGACCAGCGACGGCTCCACCCTCACCGGCATCGGCCGCGCCAAGGCCTACAAGATCTGGTACAAGGCCCTGTCCACCTACATGACCTCCTCCACCACCTACGCCGGCGCCCGCACGGCCACCCTCTCCGCGGCCACCGACCTCTACGGCGCGGGCAGCGCCGAGTACACCGCGGTCGCCAAGGCCTGGACGGCGATCAACGTCAAGTGACCCCCGGGGGCGCCCGGCACGACCGGAGCCGGGCGCCCCTCCCCCGCGGATGGGGTGCCGATCCGGCAGGGCCGGCGTGCCTGACCGGTACGACAGCCCCTCGCCCCGCACCTGCCGACCCGGACGCGGCTCCCCGGCCGCCGGATTCGAAGAACCGAGGGTGCCGGCCGCACCCCGTACCCGTAGTACTCCAGAGCTACGCGACAAGTGTCCCTCCTGGTAGGACGTCGACCACCCCGCGTGATCCATAGGTTCGGCACCGGAATCGAGACATCCTCCGGTACGGAAGGACCACGCCCATGGCGTCCCGCCCGCTCAGCCGTCGGCTGCGTCACGCACTGCTCGCCGCCCTCGTCGCCGCCTCGGTGGCGGTGCCCACCGTCGGCGCGGCCGGTCCGGCCGCCGTGCCCGCGCCGATCCCCGCCCCGCTCCCGCGCCTCTCGCTCGCGACGCCCGCCGCGGTCGCCGCGCGGTACGAGGCCAACCGCTCCGCCGTCCGCGCCGCCGAGGCCACGGCAGACGCCCACGGCGACCACGGGCGTGCCGACACCCTGCGGGCCATGGCCGGCGAGGACCACCGACTCCTGTCCTTCGACGGCCGGGACGGCGGCCGCAGCGTCGAGGTGTTCGGCGACCTCGTCGGCGCCACCCGCATAGCCGTCCTCGTGCCCGGTTCGGACACCCGGCTCGACAGCCACCGCTTCCGGTCCGGCGCCGCAGCGCTCCAGCGCGAACTGGGCCGCGGCGGCGCCGTCCTGGCCTGGCTCGGCTACCGCACGCCCGCCACCCTCAGTGCCGCCGCGACCACCCCCGGCCGGGCGGAGGAGGCCGCCCCGCTCCTCGCCTCCTTCGTCCGCGAGCTGGCCGACGCCGCGCCCGGCGCGCGCCTGACGGTGCTGTGCCACTCGTACGGATCCGTCGTCTGCGCCGAGGCCGCGGACCGCCTGCCCGTCGCCGGCCTCGTGTTCTACGGCAGTCCGGGCACCGGCACCGACCGGGCGGCCGGCCTCCGTACCGCGGCCACCGTCTGGGCCGGCCGGGCCACGGGCGACTGGATCGCCCATGTCCCCCACGTCCGGGTGTCCCTGGCCTTCGGTGACGTCGGCTTCGGCACCGACCCCGTCGCCCCGGGGTTCGGCGCCCGGGTCTTCGACGCCGGCACCGGCGGCCACAGCGACTACCTCCGCCCCGGGTCCGCCCCCCTGCGGAACATGGCCCGGATCGTCGCGGGACGGGATCCGGCCGATGCGTGACCTCGTCCGCCGCGTCGACGCCGCCACCCCACCGGGCCGCGACCGCGCCCTCGACGCCCTGCGCGCCCTCGCCGTCCTCGGCGTGGTCCTCGGCCACTGGCTCGTCACGGCCCTCACCAGCGACAGCGGGACCTTCCGGGTCGTCAGTCCGCTGAGCCGGATGCCCGAGTTCACCCCGGTCTCCTGGGTGTTCCAGACGCTGGCCGTCTTCTTCCTGGTCGGCGGACGGGTCGCGGCGGCGGGCCTCGCCGGTTCCCTCGCACGCGGGACGGGCTACCGCACCTGGCTGGCCGTTCGCCTCGGGCGGCTGTTCCGGCCGGTCGCGGTCGTCCTCGCGGTGTGGTCCGCGGCCACGCTCGCCATGGTCCTGGGCGGGGTGCCGTGGGAGACCGTCCACACGCTCGGCAGACTCGTCCTGTCGCCGCTCTGGTTCCTCGGCGTCTTCGCGGCCCTCACGGCGGCGACGCCGCTGGTCGTCAAGGTGCACCCGCTGTGGCCGCTCGCCGTCGTCCTCCACGTCGACGTGATCCGGTTCGGCTTCGGCGGACCCGGGTGGCTCGGCTGGGCGAACGTGGCGGCCGGCTGGCTCGTCCCCTACTGCCTGGGTACCCTGTGGGCCCGCGGCGGCGTCCGGGAACGATCCGCGGGCCGCGTCCTGCTGGTCACGGGCGTGCCCGCCACCGTCCTCCTGGTCGCGCTCGCCGGCTACCCGGCGTCGATGGTCGGCGTGCCCGGGGCGGCCGTCTCCAACCTCGCCCCGCCGACGCTCGCCGCCGTCGCCTTCGGCCTCGCGCAGTGCGGGGCGGCGCTGCTGCTCGTCGGCCCGCTGCGCAGGAGCCTGCGCCGACCGGCCCTCTGGGCGGCCGTCGCCCTCGTCAACCTCGGCGCCATGACGGTCTTCCTGTGGCACCAGACCGCGATGATGGCCGTGACCCTGCTGGGCCGCCTCGCCGGCGACCTGACCGGACACGGACCGCTGCCCGGTCTGCACACCGTCCCCGACGGTCACTCCTGGGTGCTCGCACGGATGGGCTGGGTGCCCGTGTTCGGGCTCGCGCTGCTCGTGTGCGTCGCCGTGTTCCGTGCGTACGAGACGGGCGGGCGCCGTCCGTCCCGGTCGCGGCGACCCGCCGCGAGGAAGCAGGTGCAGCGTGCATAGGGTGGACCCGATCGACAGGGGGGAACCGGTGGGGGACGGTTACGGGCGGGCGCTGGCCGGCGCCCTGCGCAGGGCGCCGGGCACGCTGCGCCGCGGGCTGTGGACGACGGCGCGCGACCCGCTGCCCCGGCAGACCTGGTTCGGCTGGCTGCCGCACGGGCACCTCGTGCTGCTCGCCCTCGTCTGCGCCGCGGCCAACCTGGCCGAGTACGACCGGGCGATGACCGTCCTCACCCCTCCGGTCCAACTCCTCGTGCTCGTCCAGGCCGCCGCGCTCGTCCTCGCCCTGAGCCGGCCGGTGCCGGCCTGGTGGCTGTCCACGCTCAGCCTCGTGCTGACCACCGAGGTCGCCGACGCGACCGTCGGCCCCGACATGCTGTGGCCCTGGAGCGTCTGGGGCATCGTCGTGCACACCTTCGTGGTGCTGCTCCTCGCGCTGCGCGTCCCCCCGCTCGTCACCGGCGTCACGCTCCTGCTCACCGTGCTCGCCGGGCTGGGCCGGGCGGCGGTGCCCTCCGGCCTCGTGCACAACGAGGAGGTGGCGGGCGGCGCGCTCGCCTTCGCGATCGCGGCGGTGGTCGGCGCGTCCCTGCGGCTGAGCCGGGTGGCCCGGAGCAAGCTGGTCGAGCAGGAGGTCCTGACCGCCGAGGAACGGGCCATGCGCACCGTCCTGGAGGAGCGCGGGCGGATCGCCCGCGAACTCCACGACGTCGTCGCCCACCACATGTCCGTCATCTCCATCCAGGCCCAGGTGGCCCCGCACCTCGTCGAGAACCCGTCGGAGGAGCTGCGGGAGAATCTGGCGGGCATCCGCCAGAACGCCGTCGAGGCGCTGACCGAACTGCGCCGCGTCCTCGGCGTCCTGCGCGCGGAGGACCCGGCGGCCGACTCCGTACGGCACACCCCGCAGCCCACCCTGGACCGGCTCGACGAGCTCCTCGACAACGTCCGCGCCGCCGGCCTGTCCGTGGACGTCGCGACGAGCGGGGAGCGCCGTCGGCTCTCGCCGGGCGTCGAGCTGTCCGCGTACCGCATCGTCCAGGAGGCGCTCAGCAACGCCATGCGGCACGCGCCCGGAGCGCCGGTGCGGGTGGAGACCGGCTACCGGGCCGGGGGGCTCACGCTCCGGATCGCCAACGCCCGGGCCGCGCGGCCCGTCGACATCGTCCCCGGCCCGTTGTCGCCGGGGCTCGGACACGGCCTGCTCGGCATGCGGGAGCGCACCGCCATGCTGGGCGGCGAGCTGGCCGCGGGGCCGACCGCCGACGGCGGTTACGAGGTCACCGCCACCCTTCCCCTCGACTCCCCCAAGGACGGCACATGACCGACGGCACCATCCGGGTCCTCATCGCGGACGACCAGATGATGGTCAGACAGGGGTTCACGGTGCTGCTCGACGCCGAACCCGGCATCCAGGTCGTCGGACAGGCCGTGGACGGCGCCGACGCGGTCGCCAAGGTCGCGGAACTCTCCCCCGACGTGGTCCTGATGGACATCCGCATGCCCGGCACCGGGGGCATCGAGGCCACGCGCATCCTCACCTCGGCCGGGGGCTCCGCGGTGAAGGTCCTCGTGCTGACCACCTTCGACCTCGACGAGTACGTCTACGAGGCGCTGCGCGCCGGGGCCTCGGGATTCCTCCTGAAGGACGCCTCCGCCGACGAACTCGCGGAGGCGGTACGGGTGGTGGCGAGGGGTGACGCACTGCTCGCCCCCGACCTCACGAAACGGCTGATCGCGGAGTTCTCCCGGCTCTCGGTTCCCCCGCGGAGCCCGCAGAAGGACCGGGTGGGAGCCCTGACGGAACGGGAGACCGAGGTCCTGGCCCTGGTCGCCCAGGGCCTGTCGAACGGCGAGATAGCGACCCGTCTCGTCGTCGCCGAGCAGACGGTGAAGACCCATGTGAGCCGCATCCTGGTGAAACTGGGCCTGCGCGACCGCACCCAGGCCGCCGTCTTCGCCTTCGACACCGGCCTCGTCCGCCCGGCGGGGCACTGAACACGGGACGCCGCCGGGGGCTGCGCGTGTCAGATGGCCGCGCGCAGGCCGCCGGACGGGCCGGGGCGTGGTGGGGGGAGGTTCACAGGGCGTCTCCCCAGCCGAAGGTGATGTTGTACGCGCGCTGCAGGGCGTGGCGGCCGTGGTCCCCGTCGGCGTAGGTCCAGGCGAGCGCCGCCGCGAACCAGAGCAGGAAGACTCCGCCCACGACGGCGACGGCGGCCGGCTTGCCGAACCAGGCGAGGACGAGCAGGACCACGGCCACGGCGGCCGCGCCGATGTGGGCGCCCCGTGAGTCGAGGCGCGCGGCCTTGCGTGCCCGTCTGCGTGCGGCACGTTCCGCGGCGAAGCGCTCCTCGCGCACGGACTGCGGTTCGTTCACGTCGAAAGTCATCCGGTCCCCCTGGCCCCGACGCTACACGGATCCGCGCCGTACCGGCCCGGGGCCCCCTCCGCTCGTACGGCGAAGGCGGCCTCCTACCGGGTGCGGCGCCTCCGCCGTGCCGGTCGCTTCAGCCCGTGCAGTCCGCCGCCTTCTGCGCGGCGGGCAGGTACGCGGTCATGAGGCGGATCAGGGCCTGCCGGCGCTCGGCGGCGTCGTCCTTCCCGGGGTAGAAGCGCTCGGCGCGGGCCACGAAGACGTGTTCCGCGCCCTCGACCTCGCACCTCGCCGCGGCCGCGACGATCGTGTCGGTGCTCCGTGCCTCGTCGCCGATGCCCACCTTCTCGCCCCGCGGCATCTGCCAGTCCCACGTCGCCGTGTAGTCCTCGGTCGGGGGCGCGAGACGGCCTTCGACGGTGAGGATGCGGCTGCCGTCCACGGAGACGTCGCAGCGGCGCGTCTCCGCGTTCGCGTGCGATGCGCTCGTCGTCAGCTTCTGCCCCGGCAGGAGGACGGGTTCGAGCGCGTCGGGATCGACGGGGACGTCGCACAGCTCGGCCGGTGTCGCGTACTCCCCCTGCACCTCGGTGCACCCGGCCGCGGTCAGTGCCGCGAGCACGGCCAGGGCGGCGAGCGGGCGGCGCCTCACTGGTCACCCGCCAGGCCCTTGGCGCGGCTGTTCCCGTTCAGAGCGGCGAGGTTGATCTCGTTCTCCAGTGTGTAGGCGTTGTTGGCGTGGCCGGGGTTGGCCTTGGCCCACTCCTGCGAGAGGGCGCGCAGCTGGTTCTCCCGGAAGTCGAACGTCTTGCCGTTCTGCTCCTGGATCCCCTTGTTGATCCGCTCCTGCTCGTCGAGCTGCCACTGGTAGGCGAGGGCGTCGACCCCGCGCTGGGCGGCGTCCCCGAGGACCGGGATGAAGTTCGCCGCTCCGCCGAAGCCGTGGTAGAGCCACTTGGCCTCCCAGGACGGGTCGGCCTTGTCGGTCTTCAGCGCCTGGTAGCGGGCCTCCTCCAGGAAGCCGACGGTCGCGCCGCCGCGCTGCAGCGTCTCCTTGGGGTCGCTCGGGTGGTCGCTGTGGATGTCGGCGAGGATCTCGCGGTTCATGGCCTCGTTGAGCATGCCGTAGGCGTTCTGGTCGCGGGAGATCTGCTTGGTGACCTCGAGGAGTGGGGAGCGGTCCAGCTGCCTGGGGTCCTGGTCGTCGTCCGAGAGCGAGCTGGCCGAGTGGTGGACGACGTCGCTGTGCCGGGAGAGGACCTTCGCCATGTCGTCGCGCATCTCCGACGGGAAGTCGTCGCCGCGCCCGGCGAGCATGTCGAGCGAGCGGTCCAGGACCTTCCGGTGCTCCGGCGTCAGGTCGACCTGGGGCGCCGTCGGATCGTGGGGGTTCATCCCGGTGGCGGCCGCGGCGAGCGCGGCGCCGGTCGCGTCGAGCGCGGAGTTGCCGTCCTTGGTGTCCAGCGGTGTGTCGTCGAAGGTCTGCCGGTCGCCGAGGACGTACTTCGCGTTGTCGTCGGGCTGTGTGGCGTTGAAGAACTCGGTGGCCGCGTCGGGACTGGCCGCCAGGGCCGTCATGAACCCGGTCATCGGGTCGCGGCCGAAGTCCTCGCCGATGAAGTTCATCTTCGGCATCGGCGGCGCGCCGGCGTTCCAGTAGGTGGCGGGCAGCCTCATCTTCTTCTCGGTCTCGACCAGGGCGTTGCCGTAGTCGTTGAGGAAGCGGTTGTCCCAGTCTCCGGTCCGCATCAGATTGCTCATCAGCTGGTAGCCGTACACCTGGCTGCCGCGCGTCTGCACCCGCTCCTCGCCGAGCTTCACCATGTCGTTCTCCCACGACCGCATGGCGGGGCTGTCGGACCGGGTCGCACCGGCCAGGACGAGGGACAGGTTCTGCTGGAGGTCGCCCAGCTCCTTGAGCCGCGCCCGCTGGAGGGTGCCGCCGTCGGAGGGGTCGGACAGGTCGGCCCAGAAGTCGAGGACGCCCCGCGGGCCCAGGACGGTCGCGAGCTTCTCCTGGAAGAGCCGGTCGTCCTTGTAGGCGGCGAGGTCCTTGTTGAGCCGGTCGAACTCCTCGGGGGTGAGGTCGTCCCCCTTGTTCTTGAGGAGGTGCGCGATCCGCTCCGCGTCCTTCATCGCGTCGGCGGCGCGGTCGCGGTTGTAGTAGGCGGCGTCGGAGAAGCCGTACGGGGTCTGGCTGACCAGCATGGTCAGGGCCTGTGCCGCGGTGCTGTCGCTCTCGGTCGCCTGCTCCAGGATCCTCTGGACCTGGTCCCGCAGGGCGTTGACGTCGGCCTGGGTGTGTTCGGGCACCTCGTGCCCCTTGGCCGCGCGGTCGGGGTGGATGTTCATGGTGACGGTGAAGCCGCCGTCGCCGGTGCCGACCACCGTCAGGTTCCGGGAGAGCCCCTGCTCCACGGCTGTGTTCAGCTGTTCCTTGTAGCCGACGAGTTCGCCGTGGGTGTCCTTGAGGATGTTGGCGATGCTGGTGGCCTGGGTGGCGGCGTCGGCGAACTCCTTGGCGGTCTTGCCGATGAACTCCTTGGTGACGGTGGCGTTCACCCCCTGCCAGTCGGCCTTCGCCGCCTTCCCCCCGAGGTCGTCCCGGGCGTCGGACTCCAGCTCCCAGAGCTTCCTGCCCATGGCCTCCCAGTCGCCGGCGGCCGTGCCGAGCTTCGTGAAGTCGCCGAACCTGAGTGCGTCGAGATCCATCAGTGCCGCGCCCTCTCCTCGAAGCCCGCGTCGAGCTGTTCGAACTTGAACCGGGTGGCGATCCAGTGCTCGTCGTCGGCGTGGGTCCTCTTCGAGTACTCGAGGTGGTTGGAGATGTGACCGCAGGCGTCGAGCAAGGTGTTCACCTGCTCGTTCCACTTCTCGGCGAGCGTGGTCAGCGCCGGGCCGAGCGCGAAGTCCTGCTTCATCGCGGTGCCGGCGTCCTGCGTGCTGGACTTGGCGTGGTCGCCGTCGGTGTCCAGCCGCTGGCGGAGCTTGAAGGCCGCGTCGCCGACGGCCGCGAGGTCGGACTGCTCGACCCTGAGGTTGCCGCCCTGCCCCGCTCCCCCGCCGCCTCCGCCGTCCAGCTGGTTCAGACGCGTCGCCGTCTGCCCCTCCTGTGCCGCCGTCTTGATGCCGGCCCACTCGTCGTCGAACGACAAATCGACACCCCCGTGTCTGATCGGAAAGAGCAGGCCCGGCGCGTCACACCGCCCGTACGGCTCGGGGCAGGTGCGACCTCGGGGCCGGGCCGACCGCTCCCGTCCGCGGGCGGCCGCACCCGGGATCAGCCTTGCCGATCATGGTCGGGGGGTTCCATAGGTGCTGACACCCATCTTTCGCGCGGTCCTACGGCGTCAGCCGCCGGTACGCGGCGCGTGCGTGCACGAGACGGGCCAGGACGGTTCCGGCGGTCGCGGCGGCGAGCAGGCAGGCGATGCGCGCGATGTCGTACGAGGTCTCCCAGGTGATCTCGCCGATGGGTGCGGTGGCGAATCCGTTCAGGGCGAGCCAGCAGAGCAGCGCCGTGCCCGGTGCGGCGGCGAGACGGGCTCCGGTGCTCACCAGGGCCACGACGACGGAGATCGCCAGGAGGTCGACGGTGGGGTCCGAGTGGCCGTCGAGGAAGTTGAACGCGGTGACGAGCGCGAGGGCGACGACGGAGGTCACGGCCCACACCGAGGGGGTCGCCACAGCACTGGGCACCGGCCGGATGCCCGAGCTGATCGGCTTCCATTCGAGCATGCTTCGTCTCCTCCACCTCACCCCGCCGTTGGGGCACCCGGAAATCATGCCTCACCGGGGAGGGAGCCGAGACCGGGCGGCCCGTGCCCGATTCCGGGGACGACCGCGCCCGATTCAGGGGCGGCCGGACCCGGTCCCCCGGCGTCGGAGCCGATTCCGCGGCTCGCACCCGGTGCCGGCCGGGTCCGGTCACCCGGTGCCTACCGCTCGATTCCGGCGGCCGCGCCTTCCCGCGTCGCCCGCGGCGCTAACGTCCCGTCCATGATCGTATGGCTGAACGGAACCCACGGCGCCGGCAAGACGACCACCAGCGCGCTGGTGCAGCAGCTGATTCCGGACTCACGGGTGTTCGACGCCGAGAAGGTCGGCGAGACGCTCATGGACATCACGCCCGGACTGCCCGCGACGGACAACTTCCAGCACTGACCGCCGTGGCGGCCCCTCGTGGTCGAGACCGCACGGCGCGTCCTCGACTACACCGGCGGCACCCTGGTGGTTCCCATGACGGTCCTGGTGGAGGAGTACTGGAGGGAGATCAGCGCGGGCCTCGCCGCGCACGCCGTACCGGTCCGGCACTTCGTGCTCCACGCGGACCGGGAGACCCTTCGCGGACGCATCGCGGGCGACACCGTCGTCGGACCCGACTCGCCGTTCCGGCTCCAGTACCTGGAGCCCTACGCCGAGGCGGCCCGCACCTGGCTGCACGCCGAGGCCGAGGTCGTGGACACCACGCACCTCACGCCCGCCCAGGCCGCCCGGTGCATCGCCGACGCCGTGAGGGAGTGAGCGGACGCCGTCCGGGGCCCTGGGGCGACCCGTCGGCTCGACGCCCCGGCGGGGGCAGTGCGGCGTCTGGCCTGTTTGGCCGTTGTGCGGGTCTCGGCCCGCGCCCGAGACTGATGTGTGCGAACGGGAACGCGGGAACGGCATGTCCGGTGAAACGGATCCACTTCACGGACCAGGACCTGATGCGGGTCCGGGTCGCCGGGGGCATCGGGGCGGCGGCGGAGACGCTCGACAGCCTCAGACTGCTGCACGGCCGTGGCGTCGGGCTCGGCTTCCGCCGCTGGCAGGTCGCGGTCCGCGGGCGCGTGGACGAGCGGGCGCGTCCCCTTCTCGCGCTGCTGCCCTCGCTGGGGCCGCAGGTGGACGTGTGGAGCCTGGCCGGGGATTCGATGTCCATCGAGGAGGCGGTGGACCGTCTGCTCGGTGCCCCTCGGGACCTGCTCCGCGTCGAGTTCGAGAACGTCCGCTTCCGGCGCGCGGACCGCGTCTGGGCCCGGAACCTGGTGGACGGCGACCGTGAGGCCTGGCTCCAGGTCACCGCGGCCCTCCGGGCCTGCCACGGCGTGACGGTGGCCCCGTACGGGGGCGGGGTGCGCGCGCATCTCGCCGCAGTCCGTGGTGCGTATGCGAACGCGATGGCCGAAGGCGGTGTCGAACGTCTGCTGGAGCAGGTGTGCGGACCGCTGCTGCGCTGGAGGCCCCCGGTCCTCGAACTGGAGCATCCGCGGGACGCGGACATCCGGCTCGACGGGCGCGGGCTCGTCATCGCCCCCACGGTGTTCTCCTCCGGGGGCGCGGAGCTGATGGTGCCCGTGCTCGATCCGGCCGCGCCGCCCGTCCTCGCCGTACCCACCGTGTCCGACGCCCTGGTGGGCGGCACGCTGTGGGACGGCGGCGGCGACGCGTCCGCCGGCCAGGCGCTGGAGGACCTGCTGGGGCGGACACGGGCGGCGATCCTGGAGTCGGTGGCCGTCGGTCGCAGCACCACGGATCTGGCGCGTCGGCTGGGCATCGCGCCGGCGACGGTGAGCCACCACACGTCCGTGCTCCGCAACGCCGGCCTGGTCACCACCCGGCGGGAGGGCAAGGCGGTCCTGCACACCGTGACCTCGATGGGCATGGCCCTGCTGGAGCCGGGCTCGCGCCCCGTGCGGTGACCGGTCGTCCGCGGCCCGGCACCGCGACGGACCGCGGCGGACGGCGGCGCACGGCGGCCGACCGCGACGCACGACGGCGGCGGCGGACGGCGGACGGCGGACGGCGGACGGCGGACGGCGGCGGATGACGTCGGTGGGCCGCTCCGATGCTTTCGACGGGGCTCGAATACATGGCCCCTCCACCTTTCGCGTCCCTACGGTGAGCCGCGTCAACGGGCCACGCCACGAGTCGACCGGCGTGCCGCAGAGCCCGGTTGACGAGGAGCCGCCGGCGTCACTCGCGGCGGCATGACGAGAGGACGAAGAGAGATGCGTTCGCATTCCTTCCACCAGGGGGCCCTCGCGCTGCTCACGGCGGCCGGATTCCTCGCCGTGGGCACCGGTACGGTGTCGGCGCAGCCCTTGGCCCGGCCGGCCGCTCACGCGCCGTCGTCCGCCACGGCCGAGGTCGTACGGGCCACGGGTCCGTCGTCCGGGGCCCTCGGGGCGACGGGTTCGTCGGCCGGGGTCCCGGGGGCGACCGACGTGGTCCAGACGTTCGCGAACATGGCCACGGGGTCCTGCCTGGACGACAGCCACCAGTTCGGCCTGCGCGGCTACGGCTGCAACGGCGGCGTCTACCAGAAGTGGAACGTGCACGTGTGGGGTGACGCCACCCGTCAGCTGCGGAACCTCGCGACCAACGAGTGCCTGTTCGACGACGGCTACACGCTGGACACACGGGCCTGCAACTCCTCGCGCGAGCAGAGCTGGTTCGCGCACAAGAGCGGCGACCGGGTGACGTTCGAGAGCCAGGCCACGGGCGAGTGCCTGGACGACAGCCAGTTCGGGCTGCGGACGATCCCGTGCTCGTACAACCGCAACCAGACCTGGCGCTGAGCCGGGGCGGTCCGGCGGGCCTCCACCGGCGCCCGCGTCCGCCGTCCGCAAGCACGTCGGGCGACCGGCGGCCACACCGGTGACCGGCGAGCACGCCCGTGACCGGCCGTCTCCCCGGCGGAACACGCCGGGGAGAGGGCCGGTCTCAGCTGCGGTGACCGCGTGTCGGCGCGGGCGGGGATCCGGTCAGAACTGCAGCGACCAGGCGTTGATGTAGCCGGTGTCGTTGACCCAGTTGTCGCTGGCGCGGAGCTTCCAGGAGCCGTTGGCCGCCTCGCCGGAGGCGTTGACGGTGAAGGTGCCCTGGATGTTGTCGGCGCTGTCGGAGGAGTTGTAGTCCTTCAGGAGGAACGCGGTGCCGTCGGGGGCGACCAGTTCGAGCCGCACGTCGCCGCGGTAGGTGTGGCGCACGTCGACGGTGACGGACAGGTTCGAGGGGGCGTTGCCGGTGACCCCGGAGACCGCGACGGGAGACTCCACCGTGGCGTTGTCACGGATCTGGTAGTCGTCGGTGTTCTCGAACTTCTTCCCGCCGGGCGGCGGGGTGGTGTCACCGGTACCGGTGTACAGGAGCTTGTTCGGGGAGCCGGTGCGGGCGTCGGTGACCTTGTCCGGGGTGGCGTCGGCGACGAGCCTGTCGCGGACCTGGGCCGGGGTCCAGGTGGGGTTGGCGGCGAGCAGCAGGGCCGCCGCGCCCGCGACGTGCGGGGCCGCCATGGAGGTGCCGCTCATCGTCTGGGATGCGGTGTCACCGGAGTTGGACGAGGAGACGATGCTGTCACCGGGGGCGAAGACGTCCAGGCAGGAGCCGTAGTTGGAACCCTGGCCGTTGGACCAGCCGGTGGCCCGGGCGTCGCGGCTGTTGGTGGCGCCGACGGTGATGGCCGACGGGGTGGAGGACGGGGAGTAGGAGCAGGAGTCGGCGTTGTTGTTGCCGGCCGCGACGACCCAGGTGACCCCCGAGGATATGGAGGCCGCCACGGCGTCGTTCACCGACTGGGTCTTGCCGCCGCCGATGCTCATGTTGGCCACGGCCGGCTTGACGGCGTTCTTGGTGACCCAGTCGATGCCGGCGAGGACCGGGGCCCAGGTGTCGCCCGAGGTGCCCTGACAGTTCAGCACGCGGACGCCGATCAGCTTGACGCCCTTGGCGACGCCGTAGGAGGCGCCCCCGACGGTGCCCGCGACGTGGGTGCCGTGGCCCTGGCAGTCGGAGGCGTTGGAGTCGTTGTCGATGAAGTCGTAGCCGCTGACGGCGCGGTTGCCGAAGTCGCGGTGGCTCATGCGGATGCCGGTGTCCACGATGTACGCGTTCACGTTGGCCGCGGTGGTCCCGTAGGTGTAGCTCTTGTCGACGGGCAGGTTGCGCTGGTCGACGCGGTCCAGGCCCCACGAGGGCGGCGAGGGCTGCGTGTCGACCGCGTACGCCACCGCGTCGGCCTCCACCCGGGCCACGGTGGGGTCGGCGGCCAGTTCCCGTGCCTCGCTCTCCGTCATCCGCACCGCGAACCCGCGCAGGGCGGCGGTGTACGTGTAGCGCAGACTGCCCGCGTGCCGCTGGGCCAGCGCCTTCGCGGAGGCGGGTACGTCGGCCCGGGCGACGGAGTCCTTGAAGGTGACGATGTAGGAGCCCTGGACGGCGCCGGGGCGGTCCGCGCCGACGATGCGGCCTTCGCCGCCGCCGGGCGGCGTCGGGGCCGCCGTCGCGGCGGTGGCCGCGGAGGCCACGGCGAGCAGGGCGGCACTGGTACTGATGGCGAGCAGGCGCCGGAGGGCGCGAGCGTCGAACTCCATGAGTGCTTCCTTCGTGGGAGGTGTCCGGACCCGGCTGGGCGTCCGGAGGGCGGCATCCGTCACGCCGGTGGGTCCGGGCGCGCTCCGTCGAGGGGTGGGGAGGGCGCGCCCGGAGGTGGCCGCCGCACGGCCGGGACGTCGATCCTGGTCGGGATCATGACAATCCGCGGTCGGCGGCGGTGGTACGGGCGCCTCTGATGGCGGCGCCCGGGCGACGGGACGGGGTGACGTGTCGCACGGAGCGGGCTCCGCGCCGCACTGGTCCGGCCGCGCCGTTCGGCTGGGTGGGGTGCTGCCACCCCGTGCCGCCGCCGGTTGGGGACCGGGGTGGACGGGGCCGGTGCGACCGGACCGCCCAGAGCTTCGGCCACCGGGAGGGAGCCCAGCAATCCGTAGCGCTACCCAAAGAGTGGCGGGGGCGAGTCCGAGGAGCGGCGGGGGCGACGCCGACGCGTGACGGCCGGCGGCGACGCGGCCGGTCCGTGGAATTCCGTGGGTAGCCACCCCCTATTGCGACGGCGGCCCCGCTGCGGGTAGACCACGTCCAGCGAGACCCACCTGCCCGGCGGGCGGCTCGGCGGCCCCGGTCGGGGCGCGCGCGGAGACCGGTTCGACGGGGCCGCCACGACCTTCGACGCGGCCTCCGGGTGCGTGGCCGGCGAAAGGCGGAGCCGTGGAGAGACGTCCCATCGACACCCCACACGGCGAAGCACGGCCCGAGGGCGGCGGGTTCGTCGGACGCGGGCAGGAGGCACGACGGCTGCGGGAGGCCCTGCGCACGGGGCGGAGCATCGTGGTCGTCCGGGGTGACGCCGGGTCGGGGACGTCGCGGCTCGTCGACGAGGTGCTCGGCGCGGCGGAGTTCGCGGAGTGGACGCAGCTGCGCGGGACGTGCTCGGACGACGCGGCCCCGGTGCCGTTCGAGGCGGTGACCTCGGCGCTTGCCGGACTGCCGTACCGGCCGGGCCCTCCGGACCCGTTGCCGTCGGTCGCCGGGGTCGTGGGGCTCCTCGTCCCCGAGCTGGTCGACCGGCTGCCGCGGCCGCCCGTGTCCGCGACGGATCCGGAGGTACGGCGGGGGCTGCTGCCCCGCGCGGTGAGGGCCCTGCTCGCCTCGCTGGGCGACGCCGTGCTGGTCCTGGAGGACGTCCACCACGCCGACCCGGCCACCCTCGGGCTGCTCGGCCACCTGACGCACGCGATGCCGCCCGGACTGCGGCTGGTCGTCACCGAGGACGCGGCCCCGGGGCTCCCGGTCCTCGGCGTCCGCGCCGCGGGAGGAGCGCACTGCGAGGAGATCCGCGTCCGCCCCTGGACGGCGGCGGACACCGAGGAGTTCGTCCGCCGTTGGGCGGCCCGGCGGTCATCGGTGCGCGCCGAGGAGCTGCCGGAGCTCGCGGCCGTGGTGCACGAGCTCTCCGGCGGCCTGCCCGGAGCCGTCGGGGCCCTCCTCGGCGACGCGGCCGGACTGCCGGGCGCGGACGCGCCCGAGGCCGCGGACCACGGCGGGATCCTGGACGCCGTACGGGAGGCGGGGGTACCCGGGCGCGTGGGCCGGGAGTTCGCCCGGCGGTGCGCGCCGCTCACGGAGGACGCGCGGCGGATCGTCGCCGCGGCGGCCGTCCTCGACCGGCCCGTCGGCCTCGACGTCCTCGCCGACGTGGCGGAGTGCGCACCGGAACGGGCGGAGGCGGCCGTCGACGCGTGCGTACGGCGGTCGGTGCTGCGGACGCAGGGGCCGCTCCTGTCCTTCCGGAGTCCGCTGGAACGTCGGGCCGCGCTCGCCCGGGTACCCGGGCCCCGCGCGGCGCGGCTCAGCCTGCGCGCGGCCCGGGCCCTGCACCGCGGCGGAGACGGGCCGCTGCCGCTGGTCGACCTCGCCCGGCTGTACGCGGCGGCCGGACGCGTCCAGGACGGTCTGCGGTGCCTGGTGGCCGCCGCCGACCGCGCGGCCGCCACCGGCGACTACGCCACCGCCACCCGTCTCTACACCCGGGCCGTCGCGGAGGACCCGGGCGCGGCGGGGCGGGTGCGGGCCGCCGCGAAACTGGCCCGCACCGCGCAACTGGCCCGCGCCGGCGCGCAGGTGGTCGCCGCCGTGCGCACCGTCCTCGACGAGGACGATCCGCCGCCGCGGCTGCGCGGTGAGATCCGGCTCCACCTGAGCGTGGTCCTGCGCAACCAGAGCGGGGGAGCGCTGGACAGCCTCGAAGAGGTCGCCCGCGCCATCCCCGACCTGGAGGCGTCCGATCCGCAGACCGCCGCACGGGCCATGGCGGTCGCCGCCATCCCCTCCATCCAGGGCTGGCCCCTCGACCGGCACCGGCACTGGCTGGACCGCGGCGACGCGCTCGCGGAGCAGGTGACCGACCCCGTCGCCCGGGCCGCCGTCGCGGCCAACCGGGCCACCGCGCTGATGCTCGTGGGCGACCCGCGCGCCTGGCGCGCCGCCGAGGCGCTGCGCGGCCCGGCCGCGTCCGCGATGGAGACCGCGCACCACGCCCGGGGCTGGACCAACCTGGCGCACGCCGCCAGCGCCCTCGGATACGGCACGCGCGGACGGGACTTCCTCGACCGGGCCGTCGCCCGGCTCGCCGACTCCAGCAGCCCCTACCTGGAAGGGCTCGTCGAGACCGCCCACCTGGTGCTCGCCTGGCACGGCGGCGACTGGGACGGGCTGCACACGGCCGCCGACCGCACCACCCGGCAGCTCCAGGAGATCCCCGACCTCACCTCCGAGGCCATGCTGGTACGGGGACTGGTCGCGCTGCACGCCCTCGGCGACGTCCCCCGGGCCCGCCACGACCTGGCCCGGGCCGCCCGTACCGCCTGCTACGACACCGGCTTCATCCTCACCGCGTCGGCCGCCGCCACGGCCCGCATCCATCTGGAGGCGGGGCGCCCCGAGCAGGCGTGCGAGGCCGTGGAGGACGTCCTGAGCCGGATCGAACGGACCCGGGGCTGGGTGTGGGCCGGCGAGGTGCTGCCCGTCGCGGTGGAGGCCCTGCGGGAGAGCGGCCGTGACGCGAGGGCCCGGCAGCTCGTCGCCGACTTCGCCGCCGGGTCCGCGACCGCCGACGCACCCGCGGCGCGGGCGGCCCTGGCCGTGTGCAGGGCGCTGCTCGCGGAGGCGGCGGACGGTCCGGACGAGGCGGTCGGCCTGCTGGCGGACGCGGAGGCGCGGTGGCGGCGGCTCGGCCGCCCGCTCGACGCGGCCCGCGCGGCGGAGGCCAGGGGGCGGTGCCTGCTGGGCCTGCACGGGGAGGCGGCGGCCCGGGAGGTGCAGGACGTGGTCGAGGTCTACCGACGGCTGGGCGCCCGCTGGGACGTCGCCCGCTGCCGACGTCTGCTGCGGCGCCACGCCATCGTCACCACGCACCGCCGGGGCCGGCTCGGCTACGGCGACCGGTTGTCGCCGCGCGAGGAGGAGGTGGCCCGCCTCGTGGTCCGCGGGCGCGCCAACCGGGACATCGCGGAGAGCCTGGTGCTGTCCACCCGCACCGTCGAGCACCACGTGGCGCGCATCATGCGGAAGCAGAACGCCTCGTCGAGGGCCGACATCGCGCTCCCGTCGGCGGGGGAGACGGATCCGGTGCCGAGTCCCGTTCCCCCGCACGGCGGCGGCGTCGGCAGGTGACCGCGCGGGCGGAGAGACCATGGGCCTCCCGCGGCGGGACCGCCCCGACATGGCCGAGTCCGCACTCCCCGGTCCGGCGGTCCCCCGCCCGCGCCGGTTCGCGCCACCCGCCTGCCTCCGTACCCGTCGGCGCCTCCGTCACCAGGAGTCCGGTCAAGCTGTCTTTCCGTCACCTGAACGGCCCACCAGGACCTAGAGTGTGCGCGTGACCGAGCACAACCACGAACTCATCGCAGGCCGGTACCAACTGGTCGAACTCATCGGCCAGGGCGGCATGGGCCGGGTGTGGCGTGGCCTCGACCAGCAGCTCTTCGGACGCGAGGTCGCCGTCAAGGAGATCCTCTTCCCGCCCGGCATGAGCGACGACGACCGTGCGGCGCTGCTCCGCCGGTTCACCGGCGAGGCCCGCGCGGCGGTCACTCTCAGCCACCCGGGCGTCATCACCGTCCATGACGTCGTGGAGCACCGGGGCGCCCCGGTCATCGTCATGGAGCTGGTGCGGGGCAGGTCGCTGGCCGCCGCGATCCGCAGCGAGGGCCGGCTGCCCGTACGGCGGGTGGCCGAGATCGGCGCGGCCGTCCTGGACGCGCTGGCCGAGGCGCACACGGCCCGGATCGTGCACCGCGACATCAAGCCGGACAACGTGCTGCTGGCCAAGGACCGTGTCGTCCTCACCGACTTCGGCATCGCCCACCTCGCCGACGCCACGACCAAGCTGAGCCACAGCGGAATGGTCATCGGCACGCCGCAGTACATGCCCCCGGAGCAGCTGGACGGCAAGCGCCCGACCGCGGCCAACGACCTGTGGGCGCTCGGCGCCACCCTGTACCACGCCGTCGAGGGGCACCCGCCGTTCGAGGCGGAAGGCCTCCACGCCCTCGCGGTGGCCGTGTTCACGCGTCCGCACCGGCCGGCCGTCCACGCCGGCCCGCTGGCCCCCGTACTGGACGCCCTCCTCACCAAGGACCCGGCCGAGCGGGTGGGCGCCGCGGAGGCGGCCGAGATGCTGGGGGCCGTACTGGCGGGCGCCGCGCCGGGCACGGACGTGTCGCTCGGAGACGGCCCGGCCGGGGCGCCGGAGCAGGACGGCGGGCGCGGTCCGGTGTCCGATCCGCGGTCGGCACCGGCACCGGACGCGGTGGCGGGGCGTTCCCCCGCAGAGGAGCAGGCGTCCGCACCGACGATGCCGAAGCGGCTGCCCTCGTCGACGCCGTCCGTGCCGACCCCCACGGTCGCCGACTCCGCCGGGTCCGCCGCCGGACCGGCGCCCCGGCCCGCCCCGGAGCGGCCGAAGGCTCCGCCGGTCCCCGTGCCGACGGACGGGCCGTCGCTGACCGTCGGCACGACGGCACGGCCGGAGGACGGGGTCCGGGCGGCCGCGGGACGGCGGAGCCTCACCCGGCGGGCCACGGTCCTGGGCACGTCCCTCGCCGTGCTCGCGGCGGGCTCCCTCCTGACCTGGTCCCTCACCCGTGACGACGACACACCGGGCGGCGGGACGGGCGGCAGCGGTCCGGCCGCCTCCTCCGTCACGGTGCGGATCGGCGTGGACGCGCCGCTCAGCGGCGGGCTCGCGGCGATGGGCGCCGGGGTCAGGAACTCCGCCGAACTGGCGGTCAGGACGGCCAACGAGAACGGCCACGTCCCCGGTGTGACCTTCGAGATCACCGCCGTCGACGACGCGGCCGACCCCGCCAAGGGCGCGGCCAACGCCGCCCGGCTGGTCGACGACGACCAGTTGGTCGGGGTCGTCGGGCCGGTCAACTCGGGGGTCGCGGCCACCCTGGTGCCGGCCCTGTCGCGCGCGGGCGTCGTCAACGTGTCGCCGGCCAACACCAACCCGGCCCTCACCCTGGGCACCGGCTGGGCCTCGGGCAACCGCGCCCGTCCGTACCCCACGTACTTCCGCACGATCGGGACGGACGTCGACCAGGGGCCGTTCGCCGCCCGTCACCTGCACGGCACCGGGAAGACCAAGGTGTACGTGGTCGACGACGCGAGCGCCCACGGGACCACGCTCACCTCCGGCTTCACGGCGGAGTGGCGGAAGCTCGGCGGGACGGTCGTCGGCACCGAGCAGGTGGATCCGGCGGAGCGCGACTTCGCGGGACTCGCCCTCAGAGTGCGGTCGTCGGGGGCCGAAGCCGTGTACTTCGGCGGGTTCTACGACGCCGCGGCGCCCCTGTCCCGGCAGCTCCGGCAGGCCGGGGTGACGGCGCCCCTGATGGGCGGGGACGGCATCTTCGACCAGCAGTACCTCACGGACAACCCGCAGGCCGACGGTGACCTCGCGACCCAGATCGGCACCCCCGCCACGGAGTCGGCGGCCGGACGCGACTACCTCGACCGCTACCGGAGGGCGGGCTACTCCCAGCCGCCCGGCTGGTACGGCCCCTACGCCTACGACGCGACCTGGGCCGTCATCGAGGCGGTGAAGGCCGTCGCCGCGAACGGCGCGGGAAAGCTCGCCGCCGACACCAGGAAGGAGCTGCCACGGGCCGTCGGCCGCCTCTCCTTCAGCGGGGTCACCGGCCCCGTGGCCTTCGACGGGTCCGGCGACGCCGTCAACCGGCCGCTGACCGTGTACCGGGCGGACGGCGGCAGCTGGAAGGCCGTGACGACCGGCCCCGCCGCCTCCTGAGGAAGCCCCCGGAGTACGGCGACGGGGCCGGCACGACGACGGGGCGAGAACGACGAAGGGCCCGGACCGCGCCGTGCGCTCCGGGCCCTGCCCTCTGCGATGCCACCCCGTGGAGGCGGCGCAGTCGGCCCGCGCCGACGCCGCCGGCCCGTGCCGGAGCAATCAGCCGGGGCCGACGCCGTCAGCTCGCGGCGGTGTCGCCGGACGTCTGCTCGGCCTCCTCGGCGGCGCGCGCCTTCTCCCGCATCTTGCGCACCAGCTCCGCCTTCTGGTCGGCGGCGACCCGGCGGTCGAGGTTGCGGTGCGGACCGTTGTTCTGCCGCTCGGAGCGGGACAGCTTCTTGCGCTGGCCGCCGCCTTGGCCCACGGGGTTGTTGATGTTCTTGCTGTCGGTCACGGGGTCTCCCGTTGGTGAGGTCAGGTGGTCTGCGGATGCGCCGGTGGAGGGACGGACCGCGGCGTCGGAGGACGTGAGGAGGGACCCGTCACGTTCTCGCCCGTGTATCGCCGTCCGGAAACCCCTGGCCATGACGTTACCCGGTCCCACCGGCGCCGCCGCAATCGCGCCCTCGGCCGCCCCAGCGCGCTCTCGCCCCCTGTCTTCCCGCTCCCGCGCAGGTGCTCGCCTGACGCACGGACCCGCGTGCGGCGGGCGGCCGCGGGGGTGCGTGGCGGCCGCCGGTCGAGTCCCGTCCGTAACCCTGGAGTAGAGGTCGACGGTCTGTGGTCCGTGTGTCGACCTGACCTTCACGGCGCGGCTGCCCGGGCCGCCTCCGTCCACGGGCCGCCGCGTGCCGCGTCAGGAACGGGACCAGGGGCGGCGGCGGGTGGAGTGGTGGGAGCCGCCGGCTCCGACGCCCGAGAGGTGCAGGGCCAGTGCGATGAGACCGAGGAGCATCACGTTGGCCGAGGTGAAGACGTCGTTGGTGCCGATGTCCGCGGCGTTGATCAGGAACGAGACGAAGAACAGGACGGCGGCTGCTATGCCGAGCATGGCGGGGCTCCTTTCGAGAGGTGTCGTCCGTATGCCCCCGCGCCTCCGCGGCACACCGGGGTGAACGGCGCGGCCGCCGGGCGCCGTTCGCCCGGCGGCCGGGGGCCGCGATGGGCGCCTTGACCGACCGCCCGCCCCGAGGGTCCGGCCACTCCGGGAGCGGGCGGGTCCGGGGTCCGGCACTCCGAAACCCGATCACTCCGGGACCCGATCACTCCGGGACCCGGCCGCTCCGGGACCCGGCCGCTCCCGAACCCGGCCGCTCCGGGACCCGGCCGCTCCCGAACCCGGCCGCTCCGAGACCCGGCCGCTCCGGGATCCGGTGGCGTCGGCGACGGGTCTCGGGTGCCGACCGCGGTGTCTCAGGGACGGGTGCCCCTGGGCAGGAGGACCAGGCCGGTCGGCGTGTTCAGGCCGGTGGCCGGGAGGGTCGTCTGCCCGCCGCCCGTCTCCCGGACCCGGACCACCCGGTTGTTGAAGCCGTCCGCGACGTACAGGCCGCCGCAGCCGTCCAGCGCGAGGCCCAGGGGGTCGCTGAGTCCGTCGACGGCGACGGTGGTCTGACCGCCGCCCGCCGCGATCCTCACCACCCGGTTGTTCCCGCTGTCCGACACGTACAGGTCCCCGGCGGCGCCGAGCGCCAGGCCGGTCGGCTGGGAGAGGCCGACCGTGGGCACCGTCGACTGTCCGCTGCCGTCGGCGGCCACCCTCACGACCCGGTCGTTGACGAAGTCGGAGACGTACAGGTTCCCGGCGGCGTCCAGCGCGAGACCCCAGGGGTGCAGCAGCCCGTCGGTCGGTACGGTCGTCTGGACGCCGCCCGCCGACACCTTCACGACCCGGTCGTTGAAGCTGTCGGCGACGTAGAGGGTTCCGGCCGGGTCGAGGGCGAGCCCCAGCGGGCGCGACAGGCCGTCGGTGGGAACGGTGGACTGGGCGCCGTCGGCCGCCCTCACCACGACGCGGTTGTTCCCGGTGTCCGCCACGTAGAGGCGGCCCGCCGCGTCCGCGGCCATGCCCGTCGGCCGGACGAGACCGTCGAAGGGGACGGTCGCCTGCCCGCCGCCGCTCGTGGGCAGGGAGACGACCCTGTTGTCGCCGTAGTCGGACACGTACAGGGGCCCGTGCGCCGAGGGCCGGACGTCGTCCGGCGGGGTCGCGACCGCCGGGGTCGGGGAAAGCGCGCACAGCGCGACGAGACCGACCGCGGCGGCGAGTCGGCGGACCCACCGGTGTCTCGTACGACCCTGCGGGGGCGCGGCCGCCACCGTTGCGGACCGGGCCGGGGTACCTGGCATGACTCTCCCTCGGGTGCGAGCGGCCGGCCCAGCGCCGAACCTCCCCCGACCCTAGGAAGGGGCCCCCACCCGTCCGGGAAACACGCCGCCCACCGGCCCGCGGGCCACTCCAACGCCCCGGGAACCCGCCGTCGTCGACGACCGGGACCCGTACGCCACGGTGTCAGAGCATGCGGCGAAGCAGGCCGTCCCGGTCGAGGAGCTGGTGCTTGAGGACGAGTCCGACGTGGACGGCGATCGCGGTGAGCAGGAGCACCTGTGCGGTGACGTGCACCCACAGCAGGTCGTCGTCGTCCGAGGCGAGCAGGACCAGGCCGGTGACGGGGACGACGAAGGTGAGCGCGTAGAGCAGTACTTCCGTGGAGTGGGCAAGCCGGCGCTCGGTCCTCGTGAGAGTGGGGGCCCAGGGCGGCAGACCGGTGTGGCGGCGCCACAGCAGTCGCGCCACCCCCAGGAGGATGACGGCGGCGCCCAGCAGGACGTGGGTCGTCAGCAGGGCGTCGTCGCCGAAGGCCTCGTACCCTCCGCCACGGCCCCGCCCCCGGCCGGACTCGCCCCCGCGGCCCCGACCGCGCCCGCGCCCGGACTCCGAGGCGTCCAGGGCCCAGCCCACGACGAACTGTGCGCCGAGCGCGGCGGCGGCGGCCCAGTGGAGGGCCTTCGTGAGGGGCCGATAGCCGGCGTTCCTGTCCATGCCCCCATCACAGCCCACCGCGCCCCCGCCGCACCGCTGCCACGCGCCACTCCCCGGGCGTCCCTCCCCCAGCCCTGCGACCCCGTCGCGCCTGGTTGATCCTTTCGCGGCGGGGTAGCCAAGCCCCATGGCTCTCGACAACACCTCCACCACCACCGTGCCCGGATACGTCCAGCCCGAGATCGACGTCCGGGCGCTCTCCGCCGTTCTGGACGGCGAGTACGCCGGGATCCGCGGCCTCGTACGGACCAACCTGTCCCGTTACGCCTCCGTCCTCGAAGACGCCGAGGAACTCGGCATCGACGCGTTCCGCGAACGGGTGCGGGAGGTCGTGGTCGAGATGGCCGCGACGGGGCAGACCGGCATGGGGTTCCCGGCCGCCTACGGCGGTGGCGGCGACGTCGGCGCCTCGATCGCCGCGTTCGAGACGCTGGCCTTCGGCGATCTCTCGGTCCTGGTGAAGGTCGGCGTGCAGTTCGGCCTGTTCGGCGGCGCGATCCTGCACCTCGGCACCGAGCGCCACCACGACGCCTATCTGCCCCGGCTGATCACGGGCGAACTGATGGGCTCCTTCGCGATGACGGAGACGGGGCACGGCTCCAACGTCCAGGCCCTCGGCACGGTCGCCCGGTACGACGCCGAGCGCCGGGAGTTCGTCATCACCACGCCCGGCGACGAGGCGCGCAAGGACTACATCGGCAACGCGGCCCGGCACGCCGAGCTGGCGGTCGTCTTCGCGCAGCTGGAGGTGGCCGGGGAGTCCCACGGCGTGCACGCCTTCGTCGTGCCCGTCCGGGTCGGCGGCGAGCCCGCGCCGGGCGTCCGCATCGAGGACGACGGCCGCAAGATGGGGCTCAACGGTGTGGACAACGGCCGGATCCGGTTCGACGACGTGCGGGTGCCGCGCGAGGCGCTCCTCAACCGGTTCGCCGACGTCAGCCCGGAGGGCGTCTACGAGAGCTCGATCGACAACCCCCACCGGCGCTTCTTCACGATGCTCGGCACGCTGGTGCAGGGCCGGGTCAGCGTCGGCGGCGCCGGCATCGGCGTCTCCAAGGTCGCCCTGGCGGTCGCCACCAAGTACGCCGTGCGGCGGCGGCAGTTCTCCGCGGCCGCGGACGCCGAGGAGCAGGTGCTGCTCGACTACGGCCTGCACCAGCGCCGCCTGCTGCCGCTGATCGCCCGGACGTACGCGCTGCACTTCGCCCAGGACGTGGTCCGCTCACAGCTGCACGACGTCTTCTCCGGCGTCACGGACGACCCCGAGGAGCGGCGCCGGCTCGAATCCCGCGCGGCCGGGCTGAAGGCGCTCGCGACCTGGCACGCCACCGGGGTCGTCCAGGAGTGCCGCGAGGCCTGCGGCGGCGCCGGATACCTGGCGGTCAACCGGTTCGCCGCGCTCAAGGCCGACAGCGACGTCTTCACCACCTTCGAGGGCGACAACCACGTCCTCCTGCAGCTCGTCGCCAAGGGGCTGCTCACCGATCAGGCGAGCGCGTTCGAGGACCTCGACCAGGCGGGCATGGTCCGCTTCGTCACCGGCCTCGCCGTCGAGACCCTCCTGGAGCGGGCCTCCGTCCACAAGCTGCTCGAACGCGTACGCGACCTGCTGCCCGGCGACGACGCGTGGGACCGGGAGGCCGGTCTGCTCGACTCCGACTACCAGCTCGCCATGGTCCGCTTCCGGGAGGAGCACATGCTGGCCGGCCTGGCCCGCCGGATCAAGAGCGGGACCGACCAGAAGCGCGACCCGGGCACGGTCTTCTCCCAGGTGCAGGACCACGTCGTCGCGCTCGCCCGCGCCCACGTGGAGCGGCTGGTGACGGAGGCGTTCGTCGAGAAGGTGCGCGCGATGCCCGAGGGCGGCGAGAAGGCCGCGCTGGCCCTGCTGTGCGACCTGTTCGCCCTGTCGACGATCGAGGCGGACCGGGCCTGGTTCATGGAGCACGGCCGGCTGACCGTGCAGCGCTCGAAGGCGATCAGCCGCGAGGTGAACGACCTGTGCCGCAAGGTCCGGCCGCTCGCGGTCGACCTGGTCGACGCCTGGGGCATCCCGCCCGAGATGCTGCGCGCCCCGGACCTCGTGGGCTGACGGGGCGGGCCGGGCGGTGCCGCTCCCGCGGTGCCGCCGTCCGGTTCACCCGCCGCCGAGGACGCGGACGGCCTCCACGATCAGGTTCCAGAAGCCTTCCGCGTCGACCTCCATGCCCACCTCGACGTCGGCGGGGGCTCCGGTCACCCCGTGCAGGTCCACCACCGTCGCACCACGGGTGTGGGTGCCGGTCAGCTCCACCGTGACCGCGGCGCGTACGAGGCTCACCAGCGACGGGTCGATCAGGTGGGCGACGGTGAGCGGATCGTGCAGCGGGGGCGCGTCGAATCCGTAGACCTCGCGGTAGGTGGAGACGAAGTAGGTGAGCAGGTCGACGCAGAGCCCGCTGAGCGGGGTGCCGAGCGCGGCGATCCGGTCGACGACCTCGGGGGTGGCCCGCACCTGGTGGGTGGCGTTGAGACCGAACATCGTCACCGGCACCCCGCTGCGGAGGACGATGTCCGCGGCCTCGGGGTCGCACAGGATGTTGAACTCGGCGGCGGGCGTGGTGTTGCCGCGGTCCGTCGAGCCGCCCATCAGCACGATCCGGTCGATCCGGGACGCGAGCTCGGGGTGGGCGAGGAGGAGCACGGCGATGTTGGTGAGCGGGCCGGTCGGCACGAGCGTCACCGGGACCGGATGCGCGAGCAGCGTGTCCCGGACGAGGGCGAGCGCGCCCCGCGGGTCCTCCGGTACCTCCGGCTCGCCCGTTCCGAAGCCGGGACCGTCCAGGCCGGAGTCTCCGTGGATGTTCCCCGCGGTCCGGGGCGGCCCGTGGAGCGGTCGGGCCCGGCCCGCGGCGATCGGCACGCCGCGGATCCCGGCCACCGAGCACACCCGGCGGGCGTTGAGCGTGGTCTTCTCCACGGTCTGGTTGCCCGCGACGGTTGTGATGGCGAGCAGCTCGACGGCGGGGTGCGCGGCCGCCAGGAGAATGGTGAAGGCGTCGTCGTGACCGGGATCGCAGTCGAGGATCACGGGGATGGGCATGGTGTCACCGTCCCATACGGGGGCAGTCGCGCGAAGGGGGCGCGGCCGACGCGAAGGAGCGCCTCCGGACGGCGGCCGCGCGGGCGGCGGCCGGGAGCGGGGCTCCGGCGCGGTGCCGGGCTCCGCGCGTACGACGGCCCGGCGTCGCCCCGGATCCTGGCACGCCGTCCTTGAGTACCGTACGAAGACGTCGTTCTGTACCGCGAGAACCACCGGAAGGGGATGCGTGATGGCCGGTCTGAGGCTGGGCCCGCTCCTGCGGCACGTGGACTGGGAGTCGGGCACGAGCGCGACCGTGTGGGTCGAGACCGACCGGGCCTGCACGGCGGAGGTCCGGTGCCCGGGCGGCGCCGGCGGCTCGGCCGCCACGTTCCGCGTCAACGGCCACCACTACGCGCTGGTCGTGGTCACCGGGCTCGCCCCGGGGTCCGCGACGACCTACGAGGTGCTGCTCGACGGCGAGCGGGTCTGGCCCCTCGCGGACTCGGTCCAGCCGCCCAGCACCATCCACACTCCGGCGGTTCCCGCGACGGGCGCGGTGGTGGCCTTCGGCTCGTGCCGGTGGGCGGCGCCCGCCGAGGGCCATGAGGATCCGGTGGGCCCCGACGTCCTCGACACCCTCTCCGCCCGGCTCGCCGCCGACCCGGAGTCCGGACGTCCCGACGTGCTCGTCCTCCTCGGGGACCAGGTGTACGCGGACGAGACGTCCGCCGAGACCCGCGCCTGGATCGCCCGGCACCGGGCGAGCGCCGGAACGGGCGCCTCGGCCCCGCCGGACCAGGTCGCCGACTACGAGGAGTACACCCGGCTGTACGACGAGTCCTGGGGCGACCCCGAACTGCGCTGGCTGCTGTCGACCGTGCCCAGCTGCATGGTCTTCGACGATCACGACGTCATCGACGACTGGAACACGAGCGCCGCCTGGGTCGCCGAGATGCGGGAGACACCCTGGTGGCACGAGCGGATCACCGGCGGCCTGATGTCGTACTGGGTCTACCAGCACCTCGGGAACCTCTCCCCCGCCGAGCTGGCCGAGGACGAGCTGTACGCGGCGGTGCTGGCGGCCGACGACGGAACGGCCGTTCTGCGCGCCTTCGCGGAACGGGCCGACGCCGACCCGGCCGCGGTGCGCTGGAGCTACCGCAGGGACTTCGGCCGGACCAGGCTGCTGATGGTCGACACCCGGGCCGCTCGGGTCCTGGAGGAGCAGCACCGGGCGATGCTGGACGCGGAGGAGGCGGCCTGGCTGCGGGAGCAGGCCTTCGACGACCTGGACGGTGTCGACCACCTCCTGGTGGGGACCTCGCTGCCGTGGCTCCTGCCGCCGATGGTGCACTTCGCGGAGGGCTGGCACGCGGCGCTCTGCCGGGGTGAGCGCGGACCGCGCTGGGCACGCTTCGGCGAGTGGCTGCGCCGGCGGGCGGACCTGGAGCACTGGGCGGCGTTCACCGCGTCGTTCGCGAGGCTGACGGACACGCTCGCCGAGGTGGGGAGGGCGGAGGCGGCCCCGGCGACGGTGAGCGTGCTCTCGGGGGACGTGCACCACGCGTACGTGGCGGAGCCCGTCTGGACCTCCGGTCCCCCGGTGCGCTCCCGTGTCTACCAGTTCACGTGCTCGCCGCTGCACAACTCGGTGCCCGCGCCCATGAGGGTCGCGTTCCGGTTCGGCTGGAGCGGGTTCGCCAGGCAGATCGGCCACCTCCTCGCCCGTCACGGGCGCGTCGCGAGGCCGACGATCCGGTGGGAGCGCGACGGCGGGCCGTGGTTCGGCAACCAGTTGATGACGCTGACCCTGCGCGGCCGTACCGCGCGGCTGCGGTTGGAGCAGGCGTCGGCGGGCGCGAAGCGCGGGCGGCGCGGTACCGACCGGGCGGGAGCGCGGCTCACGGGGGTACTCGACCGGCCGCTGACCGAGGGAAGTTGACCGTCCCCGAGCCGTGGGCGAGGGCGGCCCGGCCCTCCCGGGGCGAGCCGGGCCGCGAGCCGTGGACGATCTGCGACCGAGATGTGGAGAAGTTCGGGACACGGCGTGAGTCTTCCGTCGGCGAATTCACCGTCACCACTGTTCCACAAACGGTTGAAACCACTTGCGACTCATTAGTAACCAGCCCCTGAACAGCACAAATGCCTTTCGCCGGGCTCCCTTCCCGGGAATCCGCGGAATTCCGAGGGCCGGGGTATGGTCGGCCCCGTTCACCCGTACGCGTATTCGTCGAACGTCGTGAGCGAAGGAAATCGGGGCACATGCAGACCCCGAGGGCGAAGACCGACCACAGACGTTCGAGGCGAGGCAGACCGATGGAAGTTCCGACCACCCCGTCGGCCGGCGGGTACGGCTCCGATGCCGCTGCCGGCGGCCAGGACGGAGGATGGTTCGGACGGGGCCCGTCGGGGGCGCAGGGAACCCGGAGCCCCGGGAACCCGGAGACCGACCGGACCGCGGGGACGCCCGGGCACCCGGCCGAACGCCCGACGGCCCCGGCGCCGCCGCGTACCGCCGCCCCCGCCCCGGCCCCTGCGGCGACCCCCGCGTCGACACCGGCATCCGCATCGGCATCGGCTCCGTCCGCGACGGACCTGCTGCGCCGCACGATGGCGGAGATCGAGCCGATCGCCGACAAGGTGACCTCGTACTTCTACGCCCTCCTCTTCCTGCGCCACCCCGGCCTGCGGGACCTCTTCCCCGCCGCGATGGACGCCCAGCGCGACCGGCTGTTCAAGGCCCTGCTCACCGCCGCGACCCACGCCGACGACCCCGTCACCCTCACCACGTACCTGACCCACCTCGGCCGCGGGCACCGGAAGTACGGCACCCTCCCCGAGCACTATCCGGCCGTCGGCGAGGCCCTGATCGGCGCCCTCTCCCGGCACGCCCCGGAGACATGGGGACCGAGAACCGAGGCCGCGTGGGTCGGCGCCTACACCACGATCTCCCAGATCATGATCGACGCGGCGACCGAGGACGAGCTCCGCGCCCCCGCCTGGTGGCAGGCGGAGGTGGTCGCCCACGTCATGCGGACGAAGGACATCGCGATCGTCACGGTCCGCCCCGACGGGCCGTACCCCTTCCTCGCCGGGCAGTACACGGCCCTGGAGACCCCCTGGTGGCCGCGGGTCTGGCGGCACTACTCCTTCGCCTCCGCGCCCCGCTCCGACGGACTGCTGTCCTTCCACGTGAAGGCCGTGCCGGCGGGCTGGGTCTCCAACGCCCTCGTCCACCGGGCGCGCCCCGGCGACGTCGTCCGACTCGGTCCTCCCGCCGGTTCCATGACCGTGGACCACACGAGCGACAGCGGCCTGCTGTGCCTCGGCGGCGGCACCGGGATAGCGCCCATCAAGGCGCTGGTGGAGGACGTCGCGCAGCACGGGCGGCGCCGTTCCGTCGACGTGTTCTACGGCGCCCGCAGGAACCAGGGCCTCTACGACATCGACACGATGCTCCGGCTGCAGCAGTCGCACCCCTGGCTGTCGGTGCGCCCCGTCGTCGACGACGGGCCCGTCGGCCTCCTGTCGGGCGGCATCCCCGAGGCCGTGCGCGAGTTCGGCCCGTGGCACACCTACGACGCGTACCTCTCCGGCCCGCCCGGAATGATCCGCCGCAGCGTCGACACCCTCGTGGGCATCGGGGTGCCCACCCACCGCATACGGCACGACTCCATCGAAGAACTGGTCGGGGCAACGACGTGACACCCTCCGAACACGCCGCTCAGCAGGAACTGACGACCCTGCGGACCACCCGCCCGGGCAGTGACGGCGAACATCTCGTCCAGCAGCGCATGGGCACCACGGACCGCGCGGACCGCTTCTACGCCGACCAGGTCCTCGACCGGCTGAACCCGCGGATGCGCGAGTTCGTGAACCGGCAGGAGATGTTCTTCCTGGCCACCGCCGACCGGCACGGCGCCTGCGACAACACCTTCCGCGCGGGGCCCCCCGGCTTCCTCCACGTCCTGGACGAGGCGACGCTCGCCTACCCCGAGTACCGGGGCAACGGCGTCCACGCGAGCCTGGGCAACATCGAGGAGAACCCGCAGGTCGGGATCCTCATGGTCGACTTCCTCCGGGACCGCATCGGGCTCCACGTCAACGGCACCGCGCGAGGTCTGACGGACGACGAGATCCGCCGCGAACACCCCTGGCTGCCGGTCGAGGAGGTACCGGGCCGGCGGGCGCTGGTGTGGGTGGTCATCACCGTCGAGGAGGCGTACATCCACTGCGCGAAGCACATCCCCCACCTCCAGAAGGCCCCCGCACGCGGCCAGGGCCGCTCGTGGGGCACGGACGACGTCAAGCGCAAGGGCGGCGACTTCTTCGGCGCGGCCCTCGAAGCACCGGAACGCGGCCCGTACCTGCCCCCGCCCCGCCCGGACGCGGACGCGGCGACCTGGCGCGCGGAGGCGGAACGGGTCCTGGCCAGGGCGGAACGGTACGGCCACGGCTCACCGGCACGCGTCACCGCCGGGACGGAGTCGCCGACGGGGGCGACGCCGTTCAGGGGCTGGTTCAGCAGGAGCGGTTCGGTCTGAGCCCCGACCGGGGCGTGCGCCGGCGGGAGTGAGTCGCTTCGCGGAGCACAGCGGCTGAGGCATGTCGCCGAAGGTCCGGCTTCGGCGACGCCCGTCAGCCGGAGGCCGATTCCGCGTGGCGGGTCTGCATCGCCGCGATCACCCGCTCTCGGGCCAGCTGCCGGGCCTGCTTGAGTTTCCAGTCCGCCAGGAACAACGGCGCGAACCAGATCCATCCCCACACGCTGAAGGAGACCGTCCCGGTCATCACGAGTGTCTTGTTGGTGGCGAAGACCAGCACGAACGCGATGACGTACGCGGCCACCCGGTGCCGGATCAGGAGCCGCAGCGGCGCCTGCCACGGGCCGGCCAGCAGTTCCAGCGCGGCGGCGACCTCCGCGGCCTTCAGGTCCTCGGGGTGAGCGGGCTCCTGGCCGCCCCGCTGCAGGGCCTCGGCGACGCCGACGCTCTGGGACGTCTGCGCCGCCCGCTCGGCACGCACGACATCCGCTCGCTCCCGAACGTCGTCCCAGTACCCCCGCCCCGCCCAGTCGAGCGCGGCCTCCACCTGGGCCGCTTCGGGCGAACCCTCGGGGGCCAGGCTCGCGATCCGCTCCTTGAGGCCACTCACCCGCGCGACCCGGCCGGGATACGTCCATCCGTCGGCCCGCAGACACAGTTCCAGGTAGGAGACGAGCAGCCCGAGGTCGTCCGGCCAGCGCGCGAGCCCGCTCCGGTAGGCCCTCTCCGCCTCGGTGTCGTGGTCGTCCTCGTCCTCCGCGGCGTGGGCGAGGCCGAGCCACCGGTAGAGCACCGGATCCGGCCCGAGTTCCTCGAGACCCGCCTCGGCCGTCTTCCGGGCCTCCGCGAACCCTCCCACCGCGAACAGTTCTCGGCAGCGGTCGGCGTACTCGTCGTGCGTCATGTTTCCCCACCCCAGTCGATCAGGAGGTCTACTTTCAGCCACACGAACCCCCTGGTCAAGGGACTGTCGCGGGAGCGCGGTGCGCGCACCTCACACCCCTTCGGCCGGCACCCGCCAACGTCCCGTTCGCGCGGTGCGTCCCCTTGCGCCGTCCCACAACCTTGTTGACGGACGCGGCACACGTGTCACATCGTCTGCCCATGGGATCCGAGAAACCCGAAGGCGTGATGCGCGGTCACACGGAAGCCTGGGCGGAGCTGCTGGAGGCACATCGCCCTCACTCGGCCGAGGGACAGGGGGCCGCTCCCTCCCTCGGGTCGTTGCTCCGGGCAGCCAGGTGCGAACCGTTCCTCGGCGCGATGCATCCGTGGATCTCGATGCGGCAGCTGAGTCTGTCGGCGTCGGACAGCTGGGAGGACTGGGGACACGAGCCGCTGCCTGCGCTGTTCGCCCGGCCGGACACCTACGCGGTCGTGAGCCGCTCGGATCGTGGCGGCCCTGTCACCTTCGAGACGGCCGATCCCGCCGAGGCGGTCGCGTACGCGGCTGGACTGATCCGTGAGCGGGCGGGGTCGCCGCGCGAGCGGCCGTACGTCCGGACGACAGAGGTGGACGATGTGCTGCGTCGTGCCGGCTGGCATCCGGGACGCAGCATCGACACGACGGTGTGGCGGGAACAGCTGGAAGCGGACGGCTTTCGTCTGCACACTGCCGCCGAGGGATTCCTGCGCGAGTTCGGTGGACTGACGGTCGGCAGTCACGGATCCGGGATCACCAGGGCACGCGAGGCGTTCGATCTCGACCCGCTGCTCGCGCTGGGCGAGAGCGAGAGATTCGCCGAGTACGGCGAGGAGACGCGCCGCTGCCTCTGTCCCGTGGGGGAACTCGGGCACGGTCATGCGTTCCTGGGGCTGGACGAGCGGGGTGAACTCTACGCGCTGACGGGTCGACCGGCCCGGTTCGGCCGGATGCCCGAGGCTCTGGAGAACCTCGTCCTCGGGGTGATGCCGGTCCGCAGGCTTGACGTCGATCCTCGCGGCGGCAGGAGCCCGGGGTCGTACGGCCAGGGGTGAGGAGCGGCGTGGCGTGCCGCGCGTCGGTGTCCGAGGTGGCACGCCACAAGGAAGGACGGCCCCCGAGGGGTCGTCTGGTGACGAGACGCGAGCGTGTCCCCGCCGCCGCGAGCTCCGCACGCTCGCGTCGTGTCCCTCTCCCTCACAGACTCACGACGAACGGCCGGACGACCAACCGGCACAGGACGTACGGCGGGACCGCCGCCCGGCCCAGGACGAACGGCCCGCACCACCACCCGGTGCGGGCCGTTCCACCATCCAAGGGTCCGTCGGAAGGGGTGTCCGACCGACCCTGCCTATCCTGAGCGGTCCCACGCGCTCACTCCCCACCTGCCCTCGATGCCACCGTCCACACCCCCCGATCTCGCATCGCACGCACCCCCGCACCGCGGGGAACGGTCGCGTCGTTTAGCTGCCAGCTTCCTGCGCGCGACGCCTGTTGGATCGATTCCGTACGGCACACCCTCACCCCAGGACGGAATCCATGACCTCGACGCGCCTCGCCACCGCACCCGACACCGGCGGAAGCGGACCGCCCGGTCGCGCCCCGGCCGGCGGGTGGCCGGCCGTCGTCGCGGTCATGCTCGGGATCTTCCTGATCGTCACCACGGAGATCCTGCCGATCGGTCTGCTGACCCGGATCGGTGCCGGATTCGCCGTGTCCGACGGAACGGCGGGGCTCATGATGGCCATGCCCGGTCTCCTCGCGGCCCTCTCCGCACCCGTGGTCACGACGGCGTTCGCGGGCGTCGACCGCCGTCTGATGCTGTGCGTGTTCCTGCTGTTGCTGGCGCTGGCGAACGTCATGGCCGCCGTGGCGCCGGGGTACTGGCTCGTGCTGGTCTCCCGGATCGTCGTCGGCGTGGTCATCGGCGGCTTCTGGTCCATCAGCGCCGGCCTGGCCGAGCGTCTCGTACCCGCCGGGTCCGTCGGCCGGGCGACGGCGGTGATCTTCTCGGCCGTTCCGCTCGGCTCCGTCCTCGGAGTCCCGGCAGGAACCCTCGTCGGTGATCTCGTCGGCTGGCGGACGGCCTTCGCCCTGACGGGTGTTCTCAGTTTCGCCGTCCTCGTGCTGCTCGCCCTGGTGATGCCGCCGCTGCCGCCCCTCAAGGCGACCCGCCCGGACGTGCTCCGCGCCCTGCTGAAGGGCGTCCACACCCGGTTCGCCCTGCTCGTGACGTTCCTGATCGTCCTGGCGCACTTCGGGACGTACACCTACGTCACGCCGTTCCTGGAACGGACCACCGGCGTCGGGGCCGGGACGGTCACCCTCTTCCTGCTGGTCTACGGGGCGGCCGGAGTCGTCGGCAACTTCCTGGGCGGTGCGTACGTCGTCCGCCGTCCCCGGCTCGTACTCGCCCTGGCCGGTGTGCTCATCGCGGCCGGCACCCTGCTGCTTCCCGTCCTGGGGAACCGGCCCGCCGGCGCCCTGGTCCTGCTCGTCGTGTGGGGCGTCGGCTACGGGGCCGTGCCCGTCTGCTCCCAGACGTGGTTCGCGAAGGCGGCACCGCAGGCTCCCGAGGCGGCGTCCGTGCTCTTCACCGCTTCCTTCCAGGCGACCATCGCGCTGGGCGCGTGGCTCGCGGGCGGCGTCGTCGACCGCACCTCGCCCGCCGCGGTCATGACGCTCGGGGGTGTCGTCGCCGCGGTCACGGTCCTGGTGGTCCGGCTCCACTTCGTACGCCGGGACACCTGGCCGGAGCCCGTCGGCCAGGACGGCGACGCGCCGGTACGCGTACGGGAGGCGCCCGGAGGATGACGGTCCTCCCTCCCCCGGGCGACACGTCGGCGCGGGCGGGCCCCTCCGGCGGCCCCAAGGCGGCGGGATCGGCGCCCTGTTGGCCGGATGCCTGTGGGAGGTGGCCGGGGTCCGTCTGCGCTTGTCACTCGAAAGGGGGAAGCGCGGGGCGAGCTGTAGACCGCTGGCACATGCCTCCGTAGCGTCCCTGCTCTGTCAGCGCCGCCCACCGAAGAGGCGGTGCGGGGTCGGGGCGGGGGAACATGGACGAGCGCTGGATGGTGTCGGCGTTGTGCCGGACGGTGGACGCGGACGAACTGTTCGTCGAGGGAGCGGCGCAGAACCGGGCGAAGGCGCTGTGCACCGGCTGCCCGGTGAAGGCCGAGTGTCTGGCGCACGCGCTGGACCGCCGGATCGAGCACGGTGTCTGGGGCGGGATGACGGAACGGGAGCGTCGGGCGCTGCTGAAGCGCCGGCCCACGGTGGAGTCCTGGGCGCGGCTCCTGGACGCGGCCAGGCGGCAGCGCGGCGCGGGGGCGGCTGCGGCGTCGAGTCGCGCCTCCGCGTGACCGGAAGGAGCCCGGCCGCGGGACCACCGGTGGGAAACCGGGTCCGCCCGGCCTGAGGGGCACGGCCCTGCCGCGGGGGACCGCGCGTCAGCGGGGCGGGGTGGGCGACGTGCGGGGTGGCAGGGAGCCCATCGCCCAGCGGATGGACCCGGTCAGCGCCTGGCCGGAGAGTCGTACGAGGCCGTCCGGCAGATACGGGGCCGTGTGGAGATCCAGCAGCGAGCGGGCCCACGGCGGCAGGAGCCGGACCGCGTTCGAGGCCAGGACCGCGTACGGGCCCCGGGCCGGCCACGGCAGCGGGGGTTCCCGCAGGACGAAGCGGGCCGCGTCACGGGCCTGCGGCGTGGCGCGCAGCGCGGGGCGGTAGCTCGCCAGTCGGACGGCGAGCGCGGCGCGGTCGCACGGCGGATCGGGGACGCCGAGGGCGCGGGCGACCCGCGCGGCGTCGGCGATGTACCCGTCGCACCCGGCGCCGTCCAGCGGGTGGGATCCGAACCGCTGGTGCGCGCGCAGAAAGCTGTCCACCTCGGCGACGTGCACCCAGCACAGCAGGTGGGGGTCGGCCGCGTGGTAGGGCTCGCCGGTCGGGGTGGTCCCCCTGATGCCCTCGTGCACGGCGCGGACGCGGTCCACGGCCCGCTGGGCGTCCTCGGCCGTGCCGTACGTCGTGTACGCGAGGAAGGTGCTGGTCCGCTGGAGGCGTCCCCAGGGGTCGCCCCGGAAGCCGGAGTGTCCGGCCACCGCGGCCATGGCCCGCGGGTGCAGGGACTGCAGGAGGAGCGCGCTCAGCCCTCCGATGAACATGGAAGCGTCGCCGTGGACGGTACGGATGGGCCGCTCGGGCCCGAACCAGCGAGGGCCGGGGGCACCGTGGATGCGGGCCCGGTTCGCCGGCCCGGTGGGCCCGGCGACATGGCTGAACAGGCTGGTCCCGATCCGCTCCCGCAGCCCGGGCCCCGACCTCTCCGACGTGTTCACCCCTCCATCCTCGCGCGCACCCACCGGAAGGGCAGGCCCGCGTGGGCCGAACGACCGCCGCGAGTCGACGCTCCGGGGGCTCGTCGCGCATGCGCGGTACGCCGGTGGACCCGGCAGCGGGACAGGAGAGCGCGAGGCAGACCAGGGCCGCACAGGACCCGCGGCCCCTCCGCGTCTGGGCAACCCCGCCACGGGGCGGCCGTGCGCTATCCAGGGCATGTCCGGGCGCGACCCGCGCGGAAGGCACTCGACGCGGGTATGTCGCTTCGCGCACACCCCCGAGAACACGAGGAGTCCGGCCGTGTACGCAGTGATGAGACGCTACGAAGGAGTGACCGACGCCGCCGAGGCGGGGCGGCGGGTGGACGAGGGGTTCGTTCCCCTGGTGCGTCGCGTCCCCGGATTCGTGGCGTACTACTGGGTGGACGCCGGGGACGGAGTGATGGTCTCCACCAGCGTCTTCGAGGACCGGGCCGGGGCCGAGGCATCGGTCAGGGCGGCCGCGGACTTCGTACGGGAGAACCTCGCGCCCCTTCTCCCCCACGCCCCTCAGGTGACAGCGGGCCCGGTGGTGGCCGCGGGATAGCGGCCGCGGTGCCGACGTCCCGGGGTGGGCTGCTCCGCGCGGCCCCCCGCGAAGGCGTCGCCCCCGCGCGTACCCCTGCCCTGGCTCCCGGCCGTCAGCCGCTCTCCTCCTCGGCGCGCAGCAGGGCGAGCTGGTGCGCGAGAGCCGCGTCGAGGCGTCGCTCGTCGTCCGTGGCGAGGAGGTCGAGGAGGGCTCCGCGGAGGACGGCCAGGGCCAGGGTGCGGCGGACGGCTCCGGCCTCGCTGTCCCGTTCCGACGGTGGCTGGAAGCCGGCCAGGACGCCGAGCCAGTCCTCGACCGTCGCGCGGGCGAAACCGGCCCACGGCCCGTGGGGCCGGGTGAGGGAGCGCGCGTACGCCTCGGCCCACAGGCGCAGCAGCGGCCGGTGCTCCTCGGCGGCGAGCCAGGTCCAGATCCGTTCGACGGCCGATGCCAGCCCGGCGGGGTGGTCGGGACGACCGGCCGGTTTCAGGAGGGCCAGTTCGTCGGCGCGGGCCCGGGCCAGCAGCGCGCGTACCAGGCCGTCCTTGCTGTCGAAGAGGTAGAGCAGGACCCGGGGACTGGAGCCGATGGCCTCGGCGAGCGGCCGGAGCGACAGGTCGGCGAGGCCGTGGGCGAGTGCGTACCGGTACGCCGCTTCCAGGAGCTCGTTCTGTCGGGCGGAGGGGGTTGGCGCTTCCGGAGTCATGCGGCTAGCCTAACTGAAACGACTGTTTCAGTGAAGGTCGATCGATCACGGGGGTCGGGAGAGAGCTCATGCCGGAGCAAGAGAAGAACCAGCGGGCCGTGATCCGTCGCGCCGACCGTCCCGGGGACCTGGGCTGGGCGGTGATGGCCCACGGCGAGGCGTACGAGGCGCAGTTCGGCTGGAACGTCGAGTTCGAGGCCCTGGTCGCCGGGATCGTCGCCGGCTACGGCTCCGGGCACGATCCGGCCCGCGAGGCCGGCTGGATCGCCGAGGTCGACGGCCGCCGCGTCGGCTGCGTCTTCCTCGTCGCGGGCGACCGGCCGGACGTGGCCAGGCTCCGGATCCTGCTCGTGACCCCCGAGGGCCGGGGCATGCGCCTCGGCACACGGCTGGTCGAGGAGTGCCTCGCCTTCGCGCGCGCGGCCGGGTACGAGCAGGTGACGCTCTGGACCAACGACGTCCTGACGGCGGCACGGAGGATCTACCGGGGCTTCGGCTTCGCCCTCGTCGACGAGGAGCCCCACCACAGTTTCGGCCGCGACCTCGTCGGTCAGAACTGGACGCTCGACCTGTCCGCCGCGACCGGAGACGCCGCCGCCTGACCGACGGCCGCCGTGTGCCGCTGCCGGCTGCTCACATCGGGACGCCGGCCGCTAGGCCGTACGTCCGCAGGGGGTCGAGGTGCAGCTCGTAGGGGCCCATGCAGTCCGCGGCCAGGGTGGCCACCCGGGCACCGCACGCGCACGACATGTTGCGGCCTCCGGTGCCCAGCGGGCCGCAGCAGCCGTGGTGGACTCCCAGGGACCCGGACAGCCGCAGGGTCGGCACGTCCTCCGGATGGACGATCACCGAGTCCCGGGGACCGGCGGGCACCGTGCCCGTCAGGTCGGGCGGCATGAGCAGCGCGCGACCGGCCCGCACCGCGGTGGCGCCTGCCTCCGCCGTCGTGAACGGGGCGCCCCAGGGTTCCGGGTCGACGGCGTAGCAGCCGCGCGGAACGGTCGACGGCGCGAGCCGGTTCCCGCCGCGGTCCTTCTCGTGCGTGGAGACGTCCGGGACGTCGGGCAGCCGGCGGAGGTCCGGGGTGAGTGCGGTGCCGCACTTCGCGCAGAGGAAGACCGTCATGCGGTCCGTTGTATCCCACCGGCCGAGCCGGTCGCGACCGGGTTTCCTCCCAGGTCAGGGGCCCTCTCCGGGAGATCTCCGGGAGATCCCTCACCGACTGAGGGAGTCCAGGAGGTCCAGGAGCAGCGACATCCCGAAGACGGCGACGGCCACGCCCCCGAGCAGCAGCAGCGTCGCCACCAGGGCGAAGGCCATGGTGATCCGCGTCCGCCGGACGGCCGACCGGTACGCGCTGTCGTCGTCCCACTCCCGCTGGTCCATACCCGCCCCCTCGACGAGCACCCTACAAGGCGCAGCGGCGCGCGCCCGGTGCGCCGTGGCATCGTGGTCCCATGACGATCTCGGTTCGCCCGGCCTCCGACTTCGAGGACGTCCGCGCCCTCGTCGGCCCGAAGTCGCCCGGGGCCACGGTCTGCTGGTGTCTCAGCTACCGGATCCCGTCCAAGCTCAACAACGAGCTGCGTGGGCCGGCCCGCGGGGAGTACGTCGCCGACCTCTGCCGCAAGGAGCCCCCGCCGGGTGTGCTCGCCTACGACGGTGACGAGCCGGTCGGCTGGGCCGCCGTGGCACCCCGGTCCGATACGTCCTTCGCCCGCAGCCGGAAGATCCCGTACGTGGACGACCTGCCGGTCTGGTCCCTGTGGTGCGTCCGCGTGCGCCCCGGCCATCGCAAGCAGGGGATCTCGCACGTCCTGATCGACGGCGCGGTCGAGTTCGCCCGCGCCCACGGTGCGCCGGCCGTCGAGGCGTACCCGCTCGACAGCGGCGACGCCAAGGTCGATCTGACGATGGCGTACCCGGGGCTCCGCAAGAACTTCGAACGGGCCGGATTCGTCCACGCGGCCGACACGACCTCGGTGCTGGCCGGACACCCCCGGGTGCTGATGCGGCTCGACCTGCGCTGACCCGCCGCCCGGAGACGCCCGCGGCCGTGCGGGGCCGCCGGCCGACCCGCTCCGCGCGGCGCGCCCCGGATCGGGGGGCGGCCCGCCCGGCGTAACGTGGCGGCCCGCGGGCGGTCCCGGGCCGCCGGCGGCAAGTCCGGTACGAGGGACGAGGAGTGACGGTCTGCATGGGGACGACGGACGACGAGCGGTACGACGTGACGGTGGTCGGGGCCGGGGCCGCCGGGCTCGCCTGCGCGGCGGACCTCGGGGCCGGCGGGCTGCGGGTGCGGCTGCTGGAGGCCGACGAGACCGTGGGCGGGCGCATGCGCACGGACCGGGTCGCGGGTTTCACCGTCGACCGGGGGTTCCAGGTCTTCAACACGTCCTATCCGCAGGTGAAGAGGCGCCTCGACCTGCGGGCACTGCGGCTGCGGCCGTTCACGCCCGGAGTCCTGGTGCAGACCGAGGACGGGATGCGCCGGTTCACCGACCCCAGTCGCCGCTTCCGCGAGAGCGCCGACCTGCTGCCCGGGCGGCTGGCGTCCGGGCGCGACCTGCTCGCCCTGAGCGCGCTGACGGCGCGCGACGTGCTCGCCCCGGCCGGACGGCTGCGGGCCCGGCCCGACACCACGACCCTCACGGCGCTCGCCGCCGCGGGCGTCTCCCCCGAACTCGTGGAGACGTTCTTCCGGCCCTTCCTGTCCGGGGTGTTCCTGGAGGACGACCTGGAGACGTCGGCCCGGTTCTTCCACTTCGTGTGGCGGAGCATGCTGCGCGGCACGCTGTGCCTCCCCGCGGACGGCATCGGAGCCGTACCCGCCCAGCTGGCCTCCCGCCTGCGCCCCGGCGTGCTGCGCACCGGGACCCCGGTCGCGGCCCTCACTCCGCAGGGCGTCGCACTCGCCGACGGGGAGGAGGTCCGCTCCCCCACCGTCGTCGTGGCGACCGGCCAGCGGGCGGCCGGCGAGCTGCTGCCGGGGTTCGACGTCCCGCGCGGCCGGACCGTCACCACGCTCTACCACGCGGCGGCACAGCCGCCGCTGGCCGAACCCGTCCTCGTGGTCGACTCGCGGCGCCGGTTCCTGAACAGCTGCGTCCTCACCGCCGTCCACCCCGGGTACTCCACCGACGGCAGGGCGCTGGTCTCCACCTCGGTCCTCGGCGCGCCCGACACCGCGGCCGTGGACGCCGTGGTCCGCGCCCTGGGCGAGGTGTACGGGACGGACACGGGGGCGTGGGAGCTCGTCCACCGCGTCACCGTCCACGACGCCCTGCCCGCCATGCCCGCGCCCCACCCGCTGTCCCGGACCAGCCGGGTCGGGCCGGGCCGGTACGTGTGCGGTGACCACCGGGCCACCGGTTCGCTCCAGGGAGCCCTCGCCTCGGGCACCCGGGCGGCGCGGGAGGTGCTGGCCGACCTGAGGCGCGGAGGGGCGCGGTAGCGCCCGGCCGGGACCCCCGCGGGGTGCATCCGTACCGGGGCCGGACGGGGAAGCGGTTCGGGGCAGGCGTCGGGGGCAGGCGCCCGTCCGGGACGGTCACGGTCGCGAGAAGGCGGAGGTCATACGGTGATCACGGTGGAACGGAGCTTCGTGGTGGGGCTCCCGCTGGACGAGCTCGTCGCCTATCTGGAGGACTTCAGCCGCACGGAGGAGTGGGATCCCGGGACCGTACGGTGCGTGCGACTGGACGAGGGACCCGTACGGCCCGGTGCCCGCTGGCGCAACACCTCCCGGTTCCGCGGCCGCACCACGGAGCTGGAGTACCGGCTCGTGGAGCGGGAGCCGTCGCGCCTCATGTTCGTCGGCGAGAACAAGACGGTGACCGCCACCGACGACCTCTCCTTCGAGGCCGCGTCCCCGTCGGTCACCCGCCTGAACTACCGGGCGTCGCTGCGGTTCAAGGGCCTGGCCCGGCTCGCCGGCCCCTTCCTGAGGTCCGAGTTCGAACGCCTGGGCGACGAGGTCGCCGAACGCCTCCCGACGGCGGCCACACAGCACCGCGCGTGACGGCGGAGCCGGTCGCGTGAGCCGCGAGGCCGGTGAGGAGGTCCGTCGGCGATGAGCGGTGGGCACGTACGCCGGGGCGTTGTCAGTGGGTCTCTCTATCCTGACGGTGGAACAGCTTCAGGGGGAGGCACACATGACGCTCGACGGTGGCCGGGTCGCTGCTCGCGGGTTTCAGTACCAGTACTTGCGCACGGTGGAGGCGCTCCTCACCGGGCTCGCCACGGGGGACGTGGCGGCGTGCCGGGTGGAGGGCCCGGCCGGGGCGACGTCCGTGCGACAGGTCGACTGCGTCGACTTCGATCTGATCGACGCCGAGGGGCGTTCTCTGGTGGCGGTGCAGGTCAAGAGCGCCGGGCCGACGCGTGTGGTCCGGGCGCGGGACGCCCTGGCGGTGCTGCTGCATCTGATCACCGGGTTCGACTCCGTCGCCTACCGCCTGATCACGTCCGCCTCCCCCAACGAGAGCTGTCTGAGACTGGCCGAGCTGCTCCGGCTCCACCGCGGTGACGTACCGGCTCTGCGAGGGGAGCTGGAGGACCTCCTCCGGCGCGCCCCGGCCACCTGGGCCCTGTGCGAGGCGCTGACGCCCGGGCAGTGGGAGCGGTTGGGGCGCGCGATGGTCGAGTTCGACGCGCGCAGCGAGGCGCAGCTGCGCCAGGACCTCAACGACGCGCTGCGCGTCCGGCGCGAGCGGAGCGGGCGCGGGCTGTCCGCCCGGGTGGGCGGCTTCGTGCTGGGGTACCTGGTGGCCGAGGTCATGCGGCGCGCGACCGATCCGGGCCTGGCCGAGTGGGACGTCGAGGACTTCCGGAGTCTGGCGCTCGCCGAGGACGAGCAGCTGATCGCCGCAGTGGGCCGTCAGGACTTCGGTCTCGTGTACGGCCCGATGCCGCGGATCCCCGAGGTGTCGAGGGCGGATCTGGTCGCCGAGATCGACGCGGTCGTCTCCGGCGGTACGGACGGCTCCAGCGGCGTTCCGGTGTGTGTGGTCACCGGCTTGTCGGGCCTGGGCAAGTCGAGTCTGGCCGCGGCCTACGTGGCGGAGCACGCCTATCGTTACGACACGGTCTTCTGGGTCGAGGCGGAGACGGAGGAGGCGCTCACCGCGTCCTTCGCCCGGATCCTCGGTCATCTGACGGGGATCGCGGGGCCGGTCGAGGTGACCGATCCCCGGCTGGTCCGCGAGCGGGTGCACGCCCTGCTGCAGGCCCTGCCGGGGCCTTGGCTGATGGTGTTCGACGACGCGACGGCGAAGTCCACCCGCCCGTGGCTGCCGGGACTGGGCCGGGGCGCGGTCGTCGTCACCTCGCTCGGAGGCAACTGGCGTCATGCGCGGGGACGCGTCGAGATCGGTGCGCTGAGCGACGACCAGGCGGTCGAGTTGCTGCGGCTGCGTCTCGAGCTGACGGAGGACGACGCGGCCCGGCATGCGGAGGTGGTGTCCCGTCTGGCGGAGGCACTGGAGCGGTGGCCGCTGGCCATCGAGGTGGCGTGCGGTTACCTGCTGGGCTGCGGAATCGGCGTGCAGCGGCTCGACGCCTATGCGGACACGCTCCTGCAGCGGGCGGCGGACGACGAGGACTCCGTGCCGTACGGCTATCCCCGCACCCTTGCCGCCGCGGTGGCCCTGAGCGTCGAGCGTCTGGTCGCGAGCGCGCGGACCAAGGGGCTTGTGGAACCCACCCTGTCCACCCTCGCTGCCCTGTGCTGGCTGGCTCCGCGCCGGATCCCCGTGCATCTCGCCCTCGCCTCCGCGGTCGTCGGCGTCGAGCAGCTGCCGCCGTCTCCCGGCAGGCTGTTCCTGGACGAGGCCGAGCATCCCGTCCGCGAGGTCTTCCGCGAGCTCACGAACGTATCCCTGGTGCGCTACGACGATCCGCTGCCGGTGCGCACGGAGGCCTTCCCGGGGAGCGAGGACACCGTGTCGATGAACTCGGTGCTGCAGGTCGTCCTCGCGCGGCACCTGGACCTGTCGGGGATCGCCGCGACGGCGCTGCCGCAGGTCGCCGCCCACACCGACAAGTGGCTGCTGGGCGCGATCGAGACGGGCGAGGCCGAGCGCTCCTGGGAACTCGCCCAGCATGTGACCGCCCTGGTCGGGCACGTCGAGGACGCCGGGATCGCCGACCTGCACACGTGTCTGCTCATGGGTAACCTGGCGGCCTTCCACCTCTCCCACGGACGGTACGAGCCCGCGCAGCGGCTGCTGGAGGAGGAGCTGGTCCGGCTGGAGCAGGCGGGCCGTCCCGATGACGGCGTGGCCGCGCAGGTCGACGTCCTGCTGGCCCACATCGTGCAGCTGCGTGAGCCCGTCGACGCGGCCGATCTCATCGAGGAACGGCTCGACCGCGTGCTGTCCTACCTCCTCACCCTGCCGGTCCCGCTCGATCCGCACGCGGTCGACCTCGCCGCCAACGCGGTCCTGGTCCTCCAGACGCAGCTCCACGCGGCCCCGCACGACGGGCTCGCCCAGCTGCTCCAGGGCTTCGTCCCGGTGACCGACACCGCTCCGGGAACCGAGGTCACCCGGGCGCTGCGCGATCTCACCGACATCTCGGACCTTCTGAGCGCGGGCGAGGACGAGCTCGCCGAACAGGCCGCGTCCGCCGCCCTCGCCGCCGTGTCCGAGCCCTGGACCAAGTCGGCGGCAGAGTTGCGGCGCCTGCTCGTCGAGTCCCTCGTCCAGCAGGAGAAATGGCAGGCCGCCGATGCGGCGCTCACCGACTTCCTCCCCTACTGCGGTCCCCGGACCCTGCACGGCTTCTCCGTCCAGCACCTCGTGCACAACGCCGGCCTGGCCGCCGCGTGGAAGTGGGTCACGACCGGGAACGAGCGAGCGGTCGCATTCCTGGGGCGGCTGCTGGAAGAGACGGGGGTCGACGAGAACCCGGCGCCTGAGGTCCCCACGGATCAGGCACGCCTCGTCCTGCTGCGGGTGGTGCATGGAATGTGGCGGGCCTTCAGCACCGACTCCGTGTCCTCCGCGCCCATGGACCTGATGAGGCATCTGACCGACAAGACGTTCACCGAGCCCCATGATCCGGACAACGTGTGGGAGCGGCTCTACCAAGGACTTGCCCCGCGGCTCGCGGTGCTCGGCGGGGCAGTCGTGCACCGCAGGCACCAGGCGGAGAGCGAGGAGATCGTCTCCGCCGCCGGCGCCGACCTCCTCGCCGATCCGGCGGTGCGCGCCGTGTACGAGGCGGCCCCCTGCCACGGGCAGGCGGCGGTGTCCACCGATCCCGCCTACGCGCCGCTGGGCATCACCTCCAACCTCGACGTCCTGCTCCCCGAGCTCCGCCATGTCCTCCCTGGCCCCCGCGCGCTGCTCTTCCTCGAACCCACCACCATGCTCGGGGTGACCGCCCTCGCGTCCGGGCTGTCGACCGAGCTGCAGATCCATCGGGCCTGTGACAAGGGGTTCAGGCGTCTGATGGACCGGGCCGCCAGCGTTCCGTCGGCCGACGGCATCACGCTCACCCTCACGGGCCGGGACCTCGTGCTGGAGCACGAGGACGGGACGGTCGTCGCCCGCGCCCGTGTGGACGTCTCCGGTCAATGGCTCAAGGCGGCCCGTACCCGGCGGACCGTGGTGGTCTACTACGGCTACGGCCTCGATCTGGCCGAGACCGCGACGCACCGACGGCTGCTGGCATCCCCGACGACGCTTCACGAACGACTGACCGAGGTCAGCAGCCAGGGCCTGCTCGCCACCGCGCTCGTGTCCGTGAACCTGGGGCCTGCCCCCGTCACCGCGTCCCCGGAGAGCGCGGCCCCACCCCGGCGGACCCAGCCGAAGAGGGGGAGCAAGCGGTCGCGGGTCCGGCGCGGTAGGTGACACGGGGCCGCGGGCAAGCTGAGACGCGGTGGGGACCGGCCTGACCCGGCTGCCCCCTCCTGCCCGGGCCGCTCCGTCCGCGGACCGGGGTTCCGTCCGCGGACCAGGGGCCCGGCCCCGTGGTGTTGCGGGGGTGTGGCGGCCGGATGGCGGGCTCGTGGCAGTGGGGGCGTCGTCCCCTTTTGGAGGGGGCGGACGTCTAGTGTCCCGGACACGGACCCCGCCGTTCCCGGTGCGGGGTCGTCCCCGGTCACTGCCAGAGCAGGTTCGTCATGAGCGCATCCCCCTCCCTCACCGTCGGCGAAGCAGAGGCGCGGCTGCCCGAGTTGAGCGTCGTCGACGTCCGTACGCCGGGCGAGTTCGCGTCCGGGCGGCTGCCCGGCGCCGTCAACGTCCCCCTCGAGCGCATCGAGGAACGGCTGCCGGAGCTGCGGGACTCCACCGGGGGCCGGCCGCTGCTGCTGGTCTGTGCGTCCGGCGCCCGGTCCGAGAAGGCCGTCGCGGCCCTGGCCTCCCACGGACTCGTGGCGGCGAGCCTCTCCGGCGGCACGCGGGGATGGGCCTCGGCCGGTCACCCTCTGGAGTATCCGCCGGGGGCCGTGCGCCGGGTCTGGGGGATGGAGCGCCAAGTGCGCTTCGCCGCGGGCACCCTGGTCCTGGTGGGCCTGGTGCTCGGGCTGCTGGTCCATCCCGCGTTCCAGGTGCTGTCGGCGGGAGTCGCCGGGGGCCTGGTGTTCTCGGCGGTCACGGACACCTGCGGCATGGCGGTCGTGCTGGGCCGCCTTCCCTTCAACCGGCGCGGCACGGCCTCGAACGGCTGACGCGCTCCCCCGCGTCCGGGAGTTCACTCCCGTGCGTGGGGGTGCGGCGGCGCGGGCTCCCGGTTTCCGGGGGCGAAGCGGCCGAGCAGCAGGGTGAGGAGGACGGCGGTCAGGGTGCCCGCGACGACGCCGCTGCCCAGGATGGTGCGCGCCCAGCCCGGGAATCCCGCGTACAGGTCGGGGGTGAGCAGCGGGAGCAGTCCCACGGTGAGTGCGAGCGCGGCGGTCAGCGAGCCCGTGCCGCTGCCGGACAGGTCGGCGCGGCGGAGCATCTCGACGCCCATGACGGCGATCACGGCGTAGACGACGAGTGCGGAGCCCCCGACGACGGCCTCGGGTATGCCGGCCAGGGCCCGGGACACGGGGGTGGCCAGGCCGAGGACGACGAGGAGCGCTCCGGCTCCGGCGGTGACGAAGCGGCTGCGGACCCCGGTGAGCCGTCCGATGCCGATGTTCTCGGCGCTGGTGACCATGAGGGACGTGCCGAACAGTCCGCCGGCCAGGGAGACGACGGCGTCGGCCCGGGCGACGCGGGGGACGTCCCGTTCCGGGGCGGGGGCGCGGCCGACGGTCTCGCTGTTGAGCACGGTCTGTCCGGTGATCTCGGCCAGGGTGGTGAGGCTGAACACGAGGAGCGGGAGGGCGGCCAGCAGGTCGAACCGCGGTGTCCCGAAGGGCAGGAGGGCGGGGAGTGCGAAGCCGCTGCCGACGGCGGGGACGAAGGAGCCCAGACCGGTGGTCACGGCCACCACGGTGCCCGCGGCCATGCCGATGAGGACGGAGGTCTGGCGCCAGACGCCGCGCAGGAACACGTACGCGGCGACGGTGGCCGCGACCGTGAGCGCGGCGAGGAGTACGGCGCGGGGCTCGCCGGTGCCGTCGGGGCCCGTGACGAGCCGGGCCGCGACCCGGATCATCGCGATCCCGATGAGGAGCACGGTGACGCCCATGACCAGGGGCGGGAAGAGCCGTACGACACGGGCGTACAGGGGCAGGACGGCCAGCAGCAGTGCGGCGGCCAGGAGGACGGCTCCGGTGGCGGTCGCCGCCCCGTGCTCCTGGGCGATCTGGAGGAAGAGCGCGGTCGCCGCGCCGCCGGGCAGCATGACGAACGGGAGGCGTCCGCCGATCCGCCACACGCCGAGAGACTGGAGCAGGGCACCCGCGCCGCACAACAGCAGGACCGCGCTGAGCAGGGAGGCCGTCGCGGCGGGCGGCATCTTCAGGGTGCCGGCGACGAGGAAGACGGTGGAGACGGGGGCGGCGATCATCGCCAGCACGTGCTGGGCGGAGAGCGGCACCAGTCTCCGCCAGGGGACCGGCGCGTCGACGGCTTCGACCGCGGCCCCGGGGGCGGCGGCCGGCGCGGGCTTCCGGGTGGAGGCGGACGGGGGTTCCGGGGTGCTCGTCACGACGTCGCCTCCAGCCAGGGGATGTCCGCCGCCGTGTACCGGTAGGCGCGGAAGACGGCGTTGGGCTCGGACGGGAAGAGGCCCCGCACCTCCTGTTCGCCGTAGCCGGCGAAGTGCGGGACGACGTACTCCCAGCAGAGGTAGCCGTCCTTGGTCACTTCGAAGAGCCGTCCCGACGGCGAGTCGGTGACGAGGGTGTTGCCGTTCGGCAGGCGCTGCGCCGACCCCATGAAGGGCGCGAAGAAGAACTCGCGCGCGGGGTCGTGGTACTCCCACTCGATCTCGCCGCTGGTCCGGTCGATCTCGATCACGCGGGAGTAGGGGACGTCGTTTCCCGGTCGGAAGACGCCGTTGTCGAAGACGAGCAGCCGGCCGTCCTCCAGCTCGGTGGGGGCGTGCTGCTGGCTGACCGCGCCGGGACGGCTGCGCCAGAGGATCTCCCCTGTCTCGCGGCTGATGACGACGACCGCCGAGACGCTGCGGAGGCTGGCCAGGATGTTGCCGTCCCGCAGGGGTGTGACGCTGTTGATCAGGGGCCAGTGCTCGCGGGCGTAGGCCTCGTGCAGCGGGTAGGACGCGCGGTCGAGGTGCTCCGAGGCCCGCCAGGACCAGAGGAGTTCGCCGTCCGGTCCGACCTCCTTGATGGTGTCGGCCCAGACGGTGTCGCCCCCGGCCTCGGAGCCGGGCACACCGCCCCGCACGCCGGCGGCCTCGGCGCCGGTCAGGGGCTCCAGGGCGGTGTAGAGGACGCGTCCGTCGTCGAGGTGGTGGGCGTCGTGGTGCTGGAGCGGGTCGCGGTGCTCCCGCAGGACGGTGCCGTCGGGCGCGGCGCGGAGCATGACGCCGCCGCGGTACTTGTGCCACATGGGGAAGAGGGCGCGCTCGCCCGGAAGGACGCCGTTGTAGGCGAGGGTGCCGTCGGCGAGCAGGCGGGCGTGGCGGCCGGGACGGTACGGCAGGTCCCAGCGGTGGACGACATGGCCGTGGAGGTCGATCAGGTAGACCTCGCCGGTTCCGGTGAGCGGGGCGTAGAGGGTGTAGCCGTCGGACACGGCCGTCTCGTCGAGGGCGATGAGGCCGACGGGACGACGGCGGCGTGAGTTCTGGTCGATGGTGGGCACGTGCGCACTCCTCGCTTCAAACTTTCTTTGATGAGAACAACTGACTTTGACACTAGGAGCGTTTTGTGACGGGCGTGTGTCGGGAGTACGAAACCGTTCCCGAGTTCTCGCGGTGCGCCGCGTAGGGTGCCTTCAGGCGCCGTCGACCAGGGAGAACGGCGCCGCGGGGCGGGGGAAGGACGGGAGCACCATGGAGGCCCAGAGCACGGACGCCCCGCGGGTGGGGGCTGCGGTTCGCCGCCGGCGCAGGGCGCTCGACCTGACGCTCGCCGATGTGGCGGGGCTCAGCGGCCTCTCGTCGCCGTTCCTCAGTCAGATCGAGAACGACCGGGCGCGCCCGAGCATGCGGTCGCTGCAACGGATCGCGGACGCGCTCGGCACGACGGCGGTGCGGTTGCTGGCGGCGTCGGACGAGACCCGCGCGGTCGACGTGGTGCGCGCCGGCGACGAGAGCGGCCTCGACCGGGAGGCACGCGTCCGGCCGCTGGTGCGGGGACGCCATCAGATCCACGCGCTGGAGTTCGTCGGCGCGCACGAGGCGGACCGCGAGTTCCGGCACCGCAACGACGAGTTGATGTACGTGGCGGACGGCTCGGTGGAGGTGGAGGCCGACGGCCGGATCCACCGGCTGGGGCGCGGGGACACGCTCCTGGTGTCCGGGGGCGTGCGGCACCGCTGGCGTACGACCGAGCCGGGTTCGCGGGTCCTCGTGGTCGCGGTCGGCGACCACGTGGAGGTACTGGAGCCCTGACGGCGACAGGACCCCGACGGCGGCGCGTCGGGGCCCGTACTGAGCCCGGCTCCCGAAGTCCGCGTGGGCCGGGGCGTCAGGGCCCGGGCGTCAGGGCCGGTGCGGTCGGGAGTCAGGGCCCGAACGTCAGGGCCCCGGCGTCAGGGCCGGTGCGGTCGGGCGTCGTTCAGGACGCCGGGACGTCCGGCGGGGAGGATGCGCGGTCGCGGGACCGGCGGACGAGATGCCGGGCCAGCAGGCCCGCCCACGCGACCAGCAGGAGCGCCGCGGCGATGCGCACCGGGAACGGGGTGCCGTCGCTCGCGGCGGCCCAGCCGAAGACCAGGATGCTCAGACACATCCACGCCGGGCTGTCGACGAACCCGCGCTTCCCGCCGCCCGACGCCCCGCCCCTCTCGGCTCCGTGCGCCCTCATGCTTCCCGCCGCGAGGGGAGCGCGGCGCGGTGCCCGCTCAGGACGCGTCGCGCCTGGGCAGGCGCCAGTTCGCGCGCGGGAAGTGGCAGGTGTAGCCGTCCGGGTAGCGCAGGAGGTAGTCCTGGTGCTCCGGCTCGGCCTCCCAGAACGCACCGGCCGGCTCGACCTCGGTGACCACCGGTCCGGGCCACAGCCCGGAGGCGTCGACGTCGGCGATGGTGTCCTCGGCGATGGACCGCTGCCGGTCGTCGGCGTAGTAGATGGCGGAGCGGTAGCTGAGCCCCACGTCGTTGCCCTGCCGGTTCATGGTGCTGGGGTCGTGGATCTGGAAGAAGTACTCCAGGATCGTCCGGTAGTCGGTGACCGAGGGGTCGAAGAAGACCTCGATCGCCTCCGCGTGCCGGCCGTGGTCGCGGTAGGTCGCGTGGGGCTTGTCCTCGTCCCCGGTGTAACCCACCCGGGTGCGCAGCACTCCGGGCAGCGACCGGATCAGGTCCTGCATGCCCCAGAAGCACCCGCCGGCCAGCAGGGCCCTCTCCTCGGAGACGTCGCTCATGCCGCTCACCTTTCCGTCCGTGGGTCCGCCGACACCCGGCGCACCGCGCGTGTGCGGCCGGGTCCTCTCTCATCATAATCACCCCCTTGACCGTCACCGAAGGGCTCTCCTTGCCCGTTTCCGCAGGCCGCGGCCATGAAGGTCGGGGTGACGCCGGCGGCGTCGGGACCGCTTCGCCGCCGCCCGGCGAACGCCTGCGGACGGCGGTCACCGACGACGTCCCGAAGCAGGTGCGGCGGCACTCGGACGCGTCCTCACGAGGTGTGTCGCCGCCCGCGGGAGAAGACACGTGTGACGGCTGTCCCCGTCCCCGCACCGGGAGGGCCGCGCGCACGCGGAATCCCCGGGCGTCGCGGCGGCCGGCTGCTAGGCTTTCGCGTCACGTGGACCGTGTATCCGTGCATCGAGGAGTCACAGACGTGGTGGGTGAGGACGACATCTCCGGGTGAGACCCGGTTCTGACGGCCACCGGCCGGCGCTCGGGAGCGCTGCCGAGGTGGTCCGTCCCGTCGTACCCCCTTCCCCCCGTCTGCCCTGGGCAGAGCTCTGCCCTCCGTACCTCCGAGGTCTCCCCCATGTCCGACGCCGCAGTCGTCTGCTCGAACCTCTCCTTCTCGTGGCCCGACGACACCCCCGTCTTCCACGACCTGTCCTTCAGCCTCCCCCAGGGCCGTACCGGGCTGGTCGCCCCCAACGGCTCGGGGAAGTCCACCCTGCTCCGGCTCGTCGCGGGCGAGCTCACACCCGCGGCCGGCTCCGTGCGGGCCGACGGCATCGTCGGCTACCTGCCGCAGAGCCTTCCCCTCACCAGTGACCTCACCGTCGCCGAGGTGCTCGGCGTCGCCGAGGTGATCCGCGCTCTGGACGCCGTCGAGTCCGGCGACGTCGCGGACGAGCACTTCGCCACGATCGGCGACGACTGGGACATCGAGGAACGCACCCGCGCCCAGCTCGACCGCCTCGGCCTCGCCGATCTGGCACTGGACCGCACCCTGCGCACGCTCAGCGGCGGTCAGGTGGTCTCCCTCGGCCTCGCGGCCCAGCTGCTCAAGCGCCCCGACGTGCTCCTGCTCGACGAACCGACCAACAACCTCGACCTGGAGGCCCGGCACCAGCTGTACGACGAGCTCTCGGACTTCGCCGGCTGCCTGCTGCTGGTCAGCCACGACCGGGCGCTCCTCGACCGCATGGACCGCATCGCCGAACTCGGCGCCTCGGAACTGCGGCTGCACGGCGGCGACTTCTCCTCCTACGAGGACGCCGTGCGGGCCGAGCGGGAGGTTGCGGAGAAGAACGTCCGCAACGCCGAGCAGGACCTCAAGCGGGAGAAGCGGGAGATGCAGCAGGCCCGCGAGCGCGCCGACCGACGCATGAGCAACGCCTCGCGGAACCTCAAGAACGCCGGCCTGCCCCGTATCTTCGCGGGCACCATGAAGCGAGGCGCCCAGGAGTCCGCGGGCCGCTCCGGGCAGGTGCACTCCTCCCGGGTGAGCGAGGCCAGGTCCCGTCTCGACGAGGCCGGGCGCGCGCTCCGCGACGAACAGCTCCTCACCCTGGAACTGCCCGACACCCACGTGCCCGCGGGCCGCAACCTGTTCCTGGGCCAGGGCATGCAGGTGCGGCTCGGCGGCCGGGACGTCTTCGCCGCCGGCGGCGTCGACCTGACCGTCCGCGGCCCGGAGCGCATCGCCCTGACCGGCCCCAACGGCGCGGGAAAGACGACTCTGATGCGCCTCGTGACCGGCGACCTCGCCCCGGACGCCGGGGAGGTCAGGCGCAACGACGGCCGGGTCGCCTATCTGTCGCAGCGGCTGGACCTCCTCGACCCGGACCGGACGGTGGCCGAGAACTTCGCCGCGTCCGCACCCGAGCGCCCGGACGCGGAGCGGATGAACCTCCTCGCCCGCTTCCTCTTCCGGGGCAGGCGGGCACACCTGCCGGTCGGCGTGCTCTCCGGCGGGGAGCGACTGCGCGCCACTCTGGCCTGTGTCCTGTACGCGGAACCGGCGCCGCACCTCCTGCTGCTCGACGAGCCGACGAACAACCTGGACCTGCTCAGCGTCGGCCAGTTGGAGGGAGCCTTGAACTCGTACGAGGGGGCGTTCCTCGTGGTCAGCCACGACGAGCGGTTCCTCGCCGGGATCGGTGTCGACCGCCGGCTGCGGCTGGCGGACGGCACGCTCACGGAGACGGGAGGCCCCGTGGGGTGAGCGGACGACGCTCGCGTCGTCGACGGTGGACGTCGGCCCGGACGGACGAACACGTGAGCACAGGGGCACGTCGAGGCATGTGCTCACGTGGAGGGGATCCCGTGGAGGTGGTCACGCCGGGCCCGCCGTCCGGCGCCGAGGTACCCGCACCGGGCCCCGGGCGTGGGTACCATGCGCAGCACCACGCGTCCCGAGGGAGTGAGTGCACCGTGACCAACCAGTCGACCGCCACCCGTCTGGTGGAACAGGCCGGGTCGGATCTGGCGGAGAATCGCCGTCTGCAGCAGGAGCTCGCCGAGCGGCTCACGTCGTTGCGGCACGAGGAGGCCCTCCTCACCGACATCCTCAAGCTCGCCCAGCAGTACGAGGGGTCCGCCGTCCCGTCCCGGCTCCCCCAGCAGTCGCAGGCCGAGCCGGTCGTGGCCCGGGCCGAGCGACCGGCGGCCGGCTCCGGCGGGCGCCGCTCCACCGCGCCCAAGCGTGCCCGGGCGGCCGGCACCCCCGAGGCCGCCGCGAAGAAGCCGTCCCGTCAGCCCCTGCTCGGGGGGCTCCTGCTTGAGCTGCTCGGCAGGTACGAGGAGCCGCGGCTGGCCAAGGAGCTGCGGGACGAACTCCTGACGCGGCACCCGGACCGCACCCCGACTCCGCAGGTCGTACGGAACACCCTGGAGTCCCTCGTCGCCAAGGGACGCATCCAGCGTCACAAGCAGCAGCGGTCCGTCATGTACACCCTCGTCCAGCCGGAGCAGGCCGGCTGAGACGCCCGTCCGCCGTCCCTACCGGGATGCCAGGGCGTCCCGTACGCGTCGCCCGGCGGGCCCGTTCAGCCCTTCAGCGCGAAGAAGCGCATCGGCGAATTCGGCCGGAAACCGATGCGCGGGTACACCGGCGCCCCCGCGACGGTCGCGTGCAGGGTGGCACGCGTCAGACCCGTGGCTCGGGCACCCTCGTACAGCGCCTTCCTCGTCACGGCCTCGCCGTACCCTCGTCGTTCCCACTCCGGGTCCGTGGCGACGAGGACGACGAAGAGTCGGCCGTCCGCCTCCACCGTCGCCGCGCAGGTGACGGGCACGCCGTCCCTCAGGCCGAGGTAGGCGTGCACCTGCTGCTTCCACAGCGCGGAGCCGGCGATGCCGTCGCGGCCGTCCTCCAAGGAGAAGCCGTACGCCCGCGAGTTGATGTCGGCGTACGCCTCCAGGTGTTCGTCGGTCGACACGCGCACGAACGTCAGGTCCGGATGGGCGGGCTCCGGGAGGGGTGCCAGGTCCCCGGCCATGCCCGTGCCCGGGAAGGCGTGCACCAGGCCGGCCCGGTCGGCCGCCGCCTCCAGGCCCGCACGGGCCTCCTCCGCGATCAGGTCCTCGAACACCCACAGGAAGCCCTGCCGCCTCTTCGCCCGCATGACGTCGGCGGCCTCCCGCACGCGCCGCTCCAGAAGCGCCGCGTCGGCTCCCACGTCGGTCAGGGTGACGCAGTTCCAGAAGGCGAAGCGGCAGTCGGCCCAGCGCACGGCGATGCCCGGTAGGTCGCGGACGTCCGCGGCACCGTCCCGGTCGAGCACCATGGTCCGCCAGGCCACGGTCAGTTGTTCCATCGATTCGATCGAATCCCCGCGGACGGTCAACGTGGCCCTCATTTCGCCGAAGGTGTGCGGAACGTGTGACGAGTGAACCACGGACGCACGTGTGCCCGTGCCGGCGAGGCGGGTTGTCGCCGTCGGGTGCGACGAGCTCGCTCCGGTGGTTGGGTTGGGGGCGCTGCCGTCCTGAACGGTGGGCGGGTGGCCGGTGGACGTCGGGTCAGCGCAGGGTGACGCGGCCGGCCACCGGCAGGTGGTCGCTCCCGGTCGCCGGCAGCGTGCGCAGGTGGCGGACGGTCGCCGAGCGGGTCATGACCTGGTCGATCCGGGCCACCGGGAAGGCGGCGGGGAAGCTGAAGGCGAAGCCGCGCTCCGCCGTGTCCAGCCGTGAGGTCAGCGGTGCGAGCCCGCGGTCGTCGGCCGTGCCGTTGAGGTCGCCGAGCAGGACGAGCCGCTCCGTCCGCTCCCTCGCGACGGCCCTGCCCAGCAGCACGGCGCTCTCGTCGCGCGAGGCGGACGCCAGGCCCGTCGCCCGTACCCGTACCGAGGGCAGGTGTGCGACGTAGGCCGCGATCTCGCCCCGGGGAGTGCGGACCACGGCCCGCAGCCCGCGGCTCCAAGGGCCCGCGACTCCCTGCGGCTTGATGTCGAGCGACCCGGCGTCGGTGAGCGGATGCCGTGACCACAGCCCGACGGTGCCGCGCACCTCGTGGTACGGGTAGGCCGGGGCGAGGACCTCCTCGTAGACCGCCAGCGCCGGCGGTACCAGTTCCTGCAGGGCGATGAGGTCGGGGGCGGCGGCGGCCAGGGCGCGAGCCGTGCCCGCCGGGTCGGGATTCTCGTCGCTGACGTTGTGCTGCACCACGAGCAGGTCGTCCGGACCGGGCTCCCCGCCGGGCAGCAGCAGACCCCCGAAGAGATACGTCCAGACGGCGGTGGGCAGCATCAGGGCCGCCAGGGCGACGGCCGAGCGGCGGAGCAGCGCCGCGGCGAGCAGGGCGACGACCGGCAGGCCGAGCCAGGGCAGGAACGATTCGACCAGGCTGCCCACGCGGCCCGCGGAGTTCGGTACCGCGCCGTGGAACACCATCGCTCCGGCCGTCAGCACCGCGAGCACGGCCGTCAGCCGCCCCTGCGCCCGCCAGGTCGGCCGGGCCTTCGCCGTCGCCCTCGCGTCCCGGCCCGCGTCTCTCCCCGCGCCCGCCACCGTGTCCGGGGCTGCGCCCGTCCCCGCACCCGTGTCCGTGTCCGTGTCCGTGTCCACCGTGTCCTCCGGCCGCTCGTGCGGTCCGTTCCGTCCGCCCCGTTCCCAAGACGACGCGCCCGGTGATTCGGTTTCCGGTCTCGTCCCCCCACGCGACGTCACTGCTGCTCCGGGCGGTGGGAGCAGGAGTGACCCGTTCGGTCGCGCGGGGCGGGCGGTCCCGTGACAGCACCGGCTCGTGGTCGTTGTGCCGGTGCGTCCGTCCACGGCACGGGCGGACGGGCGCCTCACCGGGTGCCGTGGGGCGAGGGCCGCCGCGCCCGCCCGCCACCCGTCACCGCCGCACGTACCGCCGCACAGGGGGCCACATGTCCAAGGAGCGCCTCGATCCCGCCCTGCTGCGGCTCTGCGGCGTGCTCGCCGTCGGTGCCTTCGCGCCGCTGCTCGACACCACGATCGTCTCCGTGGCGGTCGACGTCCTCGGGCGGGACCTGGGCGTGTCCACGGCGACCGTGCAGTGGGTGAGCACCGCGTACCTGCTGGCCTTCGCCATGGTCATGCCGGTGAGTGGATGGGCGGGTGAGCGGTTCGGGACGCGGCGGGTCTGGCTGGGGGCGCTCGTCCTGTTCCTCGTCGGGTCGTGGCTCTGCGGGCTCGCCGGGAGCATCGAGTCGCTGGTCCTGTCCAGGGTCGTGCAGGGTGCGGGCGGCGGGCTGATGCTGCCCGTCCTGCAGACCGTCGTCATCCGGGCGTCCGGCGGACGGCAGGTGGGGCGGCTGACGGCCGTCGTGTCGTTGCCCGCCCTGCTGGGTCCGGTCCTGGGGCCGGTGCTGGGCGGGCTGATCCTCGGGCACGTCGGATGGCGGTGGATCTTCTACGTCAACCTGCCCGTCTGCCTGCTCGCGCTGGCCCTCGCATGGCGCGGGGTCCCCCGGGACCCCCGGCGTGTGCCCGGCACCACCCCGCGGCGGGGGTCCCGCCTCGACGTCGTGGGGCTGGCGTTGGTCTGCCCGGGCCTCACCGCCCTCGTGTACGGCCTCACACAGGTCGACGGGCGGGCGGGCGTCCTCGTGCCGGTGGACGGGCTCGTCCCGACGGACGTCCTGGTCCCGACGGCGGCCGGGGTCGTCCTCGTCGCGGCGTTCGTCGGGCGGAGCCTGCGGAGCACCGCGCCCCTCGTCGACGTCCGGCTGTTCCGGGTGCCCTCCTTCGCGGCGAGCTCGGTGCTGATGTTCGTCGGCGGTCTGACCACGTACGGCGGGATGTTCCTGCTGCCGCTGTACTGCCAGGTGGTGCTCGACGAAGGGGTGGTGGCCACCGGTCTGCTGCTCGTTCCGCAGGGGATGGGTGCGCTGGCGGCCCGGGGGGCAGGCATGCTCACCGACCGGGTCGGGGCGCGTCCGGTGGTGGTGGCCGGGCTGCTGCTGAGCTCGGCCGCGACCGTGCCCTTCGTGCTCTCCGCGGGCGACAGCCCGCTGGTCTGCGTCGCCCTGTTCCTGCGCGGGTTCGGCCTGAGTGCGGTGAACATCGCGGTCATGGTCGGCGCCTATCAGGGGCTGGAGGATTCCCGGGTGCCGGATGCCAGTACCGCGACGCGGATCGTCCAGCTGGTCGGCGGATGCGTCGGCACCGCCGCGTTCGCCGTCCTCCTGGGCCGAGGCGGGCAGTCCGCCGCCGCGTTCGCCCACGCCTTCGGCTGGACGGTCGGGCTGACGGTCTGCGCCGTCGCCGTGGCGGCCCTGCTGCCGGGGCGCCGCACCCTGACCGCCGCTCCGCCCGTGGCGGCCGGCAGCCGGACCTGACGGCGGGGCCGGTCGGTCCTCGGCCCGTCACCCGGTCGCCCGCCACGTGACCTTTGCGTGCACGCCCCAGTTGACCAGGCATGAACGCTGAGAGGGTCCGCCACTTCACCTTCGACGGATTCGGCTACCGGTGCCGGGTCGTGGAGAACGCCGCCGCCGTCACCGAGCCCGTCGTCGTGGTCGGTGGCGCGTTCCAGGACATGTACGCCTACCAACGCCTGGAGGCACGCTGGGCGGCCTCGGCCACGGTGATCAGTGTGGACCTTCCGGGATCCGGCGCCGCCGATCCGCTGCCGGCCTCGTACGGTTTCGACTTCCTCGTCGGTGCGCTGGCCGACCTGCTCGACCGGCTCGGGCTGGGCCGGGTCAACCTCTTCGGGGCCTCCTACGCGGTGCCGATCGCGTACGGACTGGCCCAGAAGCGCCCGGAGCGGGTGGCACGCCTGGCACTGGTGGGCGCGGCCCCCCTGTATCCGTCGGCGGAACGTGCCGCGTTGCGGACCATGGCCGACGCCCTGGAACGCGGTGACGTCGGCGCGTACGCGCGGATGAGCGTCGCCGCGCTGCTGTCCCACGGAGAGCGCGAGGTCCACAAGAGGGCGGTCGTCACGCGGGTCCTCGCCCGCACGATGGGGTCGGTCGCGGGCGCCGACATCCCCCGGCACCTCGCCTCCACCCGTCGTGTCATCGAGTGGGAGGGCCTGCGGCCGGGCGGCGTCCGGGACGTACCGGCGCTGGTCTTCACCGGCGAACACGACAGCCTCACCCGTCCCGCCCTCGGGCGCGAGGTGGCCGCCACGATCGCGGGCAGCGTCTTCACCCTGATCCGGGGCGCCGACCACCTCTCCCACCTGGAACGCCCGAGCGAGATGTCCGAGTTGCTCGACCGGTTCTTCACCGACCGGCCCCTCGCGGACCTGCCGTACCTCACTCCGCTCGAACACCCCGTCCTGCCGGCCGTTCTCGTCCCCTGACGACCCGGTGGCGACCGGTCCACCCGTCCGCGGCCGCCTCCCGCGGACCCCACCCCGAGGGGGAGCACCATGTCCGATCCGACGCCCACGCCACCCGACGACGCCTTCGTCCCGTACACGCGGGCCGTTCTCGACGCGGTGGCGCGCCGCCCCACCGCCCCCGTGCTCACCGCCCACGACGGCCGGCGGATCATCGGCGGCGAACTCGTCGACGGCGTCCACCGGCTCGCCCGCGAGCTGGCGGCCCGCGGCATCCGGCGCGGACGGACCGTGTCCCTGCTCACCGGCAACACCCCCGAGGCCCTGGTCGCGCGCTACGCGGCCAACCTGGCCGGTGCGCGGGTCACGCCGTTGTACGACGGGCCGCCCGCCGAGGTCCTCGCGCACCTCGTGGAGCACGTGGAGACCGAGCTGCTCCTCGTGGACCCCATCCGCTATGCCGACCTGGACCGGCTCGAACCCCTCCTGCACGGGCCGGCGGTGGCGACGCTGGGTCCGGGCCGGGACGCCGAGGACCTCTGCGCGGCCGCGGCCCGCCGGTCTTCGGAGCCCCTCGCCGTGTCCGTGCGCGCCGACGACGACTGGTGCATCCGGCACACCGGCGGCACCACCACGGGGCTGCCCAAGAGCCTCCAGATGAAGCACGGCGCGTACCGGCGCACCCTCGACAACCTGTGCGCCCCGACGGACGCGCCACCTCGCTACCTGGCCTGTACGCCCCTCACGCACGTCGCGGGGCTCTGCGCCGACCTGGCGCTGCTCCAGGGGGGCGAGGTCGTCCTGCAGACCGCGTTCGACCCCGGCGAGGTGCTCGCCGCGATCGAACGGGAGCGGATCACCCGGCTGTGGCTGCTCCCGCCGCTCCTCCACCGGCTTCTCGACCACCCCGCGCTGCCCGCCACCGACACGTCCAGCATCCGGCGGATCACCTACGGCGGCAGCACCGCGTCCCCGGCCGGGCTCCGGCGGACGGAGGAGGTCTTCGGGCCGGTCCTGCACAGCTGGTACGGGCAGACGGAGACGCTCGGGCTCACCGAAGTGCACCCCCACGAACACGGGGTGATCGGACGTCACGGGCAGATCACCGTCGGCCGGGCCCTGCCGGGGGTCGAGCTCGGCATCCGCGACCGCCGCGGCACCCCGGTGCCGGCCGGCGTCGAGGGAGAGATCCACGCCCGCGCCCACAGCATGATGGACGGCTACTGGAAGCGGCCCGAGCTGACCGCCCGGGTGCTGCGGGACGGCTGGGTGCACACCGGCGACGTCGGCTACCTGGACGAGGACGGGTACCTGTTCCTCGTCGACCGCGGCCAGGACACCATCACCGTCGACGGCGCCGCCGTGTACCCCAGCGAGATCGAGAACGTGCTGACGGAGCATCCCGCCGTCGCCCAGTGCGTCGTCTTCGGGGTCCGCCGGGAGGACGCGACCGAACAGGTCCATGCCGCGATCGTGCCCGCCGCCGACCGCACCGCCGACGCGGACGAACTCCGCGAGTTCGTCACCGCCCGCAGGACCGGCGCGCACGCTCCTCACACGTTCCACGTCGTGACCGCGATCCCGTTGACCAGCATCGGCAAACCCGACCGGCACGCGCTCCGGAGGGCGTTCGACTGAGGAAGGGCTCAAGCTCCCTCGTGCCCCCGCACGTTCACTCGTTCCCCCGCGCAGGGGTTGATCCTCGGGGACCGAGGCTGCGAGGCTCAGCGGCATGACCTTGGTTCTGGGAGACCGGTCCAGGTTCGCCGCGGAGGTCGGCGAGCCCGGACCGCTGTGCCGCGTCGACCTCTGGGCAGCGGACAGGTGGCTGACGTGCGACGACAACGCGGCGTACGTGCCGCAGTTCCGCCGCGACGTGGGAGACACCCTCACGCGGCTGGTGTCCGGCGGGGGTTCGCCCCTGCCGTTCCCGGGCCTCTCCGCCGAGGCCACCCACCGCCGTCTCGTGCGGACGACGGACGACGGGGCGGACGGGGAGCTGCGCGGCCGGTTCCACGCCCTGCGCTGGGGTCCCACCACCGACAACGTGACGGCACACCTGTTCCGCGAGAAGGAACGGCTGCTGATCACCCTGGAGTTCTGGCGCGAGGAGCACCTGTACCGGCACCCCGACGACGTCGGCGCGGTGTACGTGGTCGAGATCGCGGTGGACGAGTTCGCCGGGATCCTCGAAGGCATCCTGGCGGCACTCGGCCCCGCGCACGCCTGACACCTTCCTCAGGGCGGCGGCCGGATCGGACTCACGCCGGAGGCGGATCGGGCCACGGGCCGGGCTCACGCCGGTGGCGGGTCGGGCCGCGGGCCGGGCTCACGCCGGCGGCGGGTCCGGCAGCCAGTCCCGTTCCGGGTCGTACTCCAGCCACCGGCTGCGCCCCGCCTCCTCCGCGCACGCCGCGGCGAGTCCGTCCAGTCCCGCGTGGCCGCTCCCCGAGCGCCACACCAGCGACCACGCGTACAGCGGAGTCGGATCGACCAGGGGAACGGACCGCAGCCCCGGGACCTCCGGCAGCGGCACGTCGGCGGGCAGCAGGGAGAAGCCGCGGGGTGCGGCCGCCACCTCGGCGAGGAAGTGCGCGAGCCCGAGGTTGACGCCCTCGGTCGTCCTGCGGATCCCGAACCGTTCGACGAAGCGCCGGAGGAAGTCCAGCCGGTCCAGGGTGCCCGGCGCCCACAGCGTGCTGTCGCGCAACTGCTCCGGCCGCAGGGCCGGTTCCGCGGCCAGCGGATGGTCCGCGCTCAGGACGGCGTCCACCGGTTCGAGGCGGACGAGGCGGTGGGTCAGCCCCTCGGGCAGGGGAGGATGGACGCGGCCGAACGCCGCGTCGATGTCGCCCCGCAGGAGCGCCGTCGCCACGGAGGGCAGGTCGCGGCCGTGCCCCAGGGCCGGTCCGCCGGAGCGTCCCGCGATCCGCGCCAGGCTCCGCAGCGGGGCGTAGAGGTGGCCCCAGACGTCGACGCGCAGGGGTTGCTCCGTCCCGGACACCGCCGCGACCGCCGCGTCGGCGGCGGCCACGACCTGCCGCGCGGGCGCCAGGAAGCGCTGCCCGGCCGCGGTGAGATGCACGCCGCTGCCGCCCCGGTGGAGAAGCGTGGTGCCGAGCAGGGACTCCAGCCGCGCGATCCGCTTCGACAGCGCCTGCTGGGAGATCGCGAGCGTCCCCGCCGCCCGGCCGAAGTGGAGTTCCTCGGCGGTGCGCACGAAGGCGCGCACCTGGGCGACGTCGAGATCCATGGCCACCACCTTAGGTGACAACCTCTGGTTGTCGATCATGCCGGTTCGTTGTTGGATCGCCGGGCCGTGGGCGAGGTTCGATCGTGCCCATGCGAGAACCGACTCCCGTGGGACGTGGCAGGGCCGTACCGACGACCGGAGGAACCCGATGAGCGCCGCCGGGTTCGCCGCCGATCAGTGGACCCGTGTCCTCGGCGCGGGCGTGGACCCCCATGAGTACCAGCGCCTGGTGGCGGGGCTCGGCTCCCTCGCCGACTGGGGCCCCGCCTGCGCGGGCGCCGGAGACGGCCACCTCCGGCGCGCGGCGGACGCGTGCTCGGCACGCTCGGCGGGCGAGCACCTGCTGGCGGCGGCGCGATGGTTCCACGTGGCCACGCTGGCGCCCTACCCGGACGCCCACCGGGCCGCCCGTGCGGCGGACGAGGCGGCGGGCAGGGCTCTCGCACTGCTGGAGCCGGGCGCGCGGCGGGTGAGCGGGGACGGGTTCACCGGCTGGCTGCGCGGACCGGCCGACGCGCCGGGCACCGTGATCGTGGTGCCGGGTCTGAACTCGGCGAAGGAGGAGTTCCTCGATCTCGCGTCCGCGCTGCTGGCCCGAGGCCTGGCGGTGTTCGCCCTGGACGGTCCGGGCCAAGGGGTGCTGGCGGCCACCAGCACCTTCACGGCGGCCTACGAGCGGGTCGTGAGCCGGGTGGCCGACGCGCTGGGGGCCGCGCGCGTCGGGCTCGTGGGGATGAGCCTGGGGGGCTACTTCGCCGCCCGGGCCGCCGCGTTCGAGCCGCGCGTGGCGGCCGTCGCGACCGTGAGCGGCCCCTTCCGGCTCGACTGGGACCGGCTGTCCCCGGGGATTCGGGAGCTCCTGGCCGGGCGTACCGGCGGGACCGAGGGGGCCCGGGACTTCGCCCGGTGCGTGGACCTCACCGACCTGGCGCCCCGTATCGCGGCGCCGCTCCTCGTCGTGGACGGCGGCGAGGACGTCATGCCCGGTGTCGCGAACGGCGAGTCTCTGGCCCGGCTGGCACCGCGGGCCTCGTACCTGACCGTCCCGCACGGCGACCACCTCCTCGGGAACGCGCGCCCGGACTGGCTGCCCGTCCTCTGCGACCACCTCGCGCACGCCCTGCGGGAGGCTTCGGAGGGCGGGTCGGACCGGAGACCGGGCGGGTGTCCGGAGCAGGTCGGGGGCGCGTCCGGTTCCACTCGGGGATGATGGGGGGTGGACGACGGAACACGAGGTCAGGAGTGTCATGGCGAAGCGGATGCATCAGCCGCGTGAGGATGCGGAGTTCGACTTCATCCTCGGCGTGAGTGGTGTCCCGGTGCTCGCGTACTTCATCGGGACGTGGCCCAAGGCACTGGACGCCTGCCGGACGATGGACCTCGTCGTGGGCGGGATCGCCGACGCGTACGCGGGGCGCGTGACCGCCGTGCGCATCGACATGACGCGCTGCCCGGCGGCGACGAAGCGGTACGGGATCACCTCGGCGCCCTCCCTGGCCCTGGTCGAGGACGGGGAGGCGGTGGCGCACCGCGCGGGCCCCATGAGCACCGGCGAGGTCGGGGAGTTCCTCGACCAGCACCTCTGAGCGTGGAAGACCGGCGGTCGGACGCCGTCGGCCTGATGTCGCCGCACCGGCGGGGTCGAACCAGCCCCGTACCACCCGAAGCCCCAGGAGTTCGCCCATGCGCCCCTTCGACATCGAGACGCTGACGCCCGGTCGGTGGCGCAACGGCGGTGGCGTGACCCGGGAGATCGTCTCCCGGCCGGCGGGGGCCGAGGAGTTCCAGTGGCGGGCGAGCATCGCCGACATCGACCGGGACGGACCGTTCTCGGCGTTCGGCGGGGTCGACCGCACGCTCACCCTGCTGTCGGGCCGAGGAGTCCGGCTGAGCTGTCCGGGGGTGCTCGACCGTCTCCTGGAGCGCGCGGGCGAGCCGTTCGCCTTCTCCGGCGACCTCGAACTCTCCGCCGAACTCTCCGGCGGGAGCTGCCGGGTGCTGAACGTCATGGTGCGGCGCGGCCGGTGGGCGGCTCGGGTGGAACGCGTGACCGACCGGGTCGTCCCGCGGTCCGGACACGCCGGAGTCCTCCTCGCGCTCCGCGGCAGCTGGCAGGCCGGCCGCGACGCGGTGGGGCCGGGCGGAGGCGTGTGGTGGGACGCGGGCGACGACGCGGTGCGGGCGGGGCTCACGCCCCTCTCCCCCGACGCCTCGGCGCTCTGGGCGGATCTCGCGCCGACGGGATGACTCCGGGCGGGCCCTGGGCGGCCGGTCCCGCGACCCCGTGCGCGGCCGGGGCCGGCCGCCTCGTGGAGGTGGCAGGATGACGCGGTGTCCGACTCACTGCACGCGTCCTGGCTGCGCGGCGTCGCCTTCAACACGGCGGCGCCCTCCGACGTCCTGATACGCCTGGTGGACGAGGCCGCCGGCGAGACCGGGCTCCTCATGTGCGAGGGGCGTGATCTGCCGGACCCCGTCGTCGACGCGATCCTTCGCCACCCGGCCGCGAGGATCCGGCGTGCGCTCGCCCGCAACCGGTACGTCGACCCGGCGCGGCTCACCCCCCTGGCGACGGACCCTTCGGGAATCGTCCGCGGCTGGCTCGCCGGCGGCCCCCGGCCGCGTCCGCGCAAGGTCCGGCCGCTCCCCGACGACATCATCGTCAGCCTCCTGACCGCGGAGGACGGCGGCGAGGACCGCATGCTCACCGCGGGCGAGATCGCCGCCGAGCTCGACTCGTCCCGGCAGATCCCGGCGTCCTTCCACCGCTCCATGGCGGGCCGTGAGCACCCGGCCCTGCGGATACGGGCCACGCGGAGGTGGCAGTCGCTGACTCCGGCGGAGCGCGCGAGGCTGCTGGAGGACCCCGATCCCGAGGTGAGGAAGGAGGCGCAGGGCAGTACGTGGGTGCTGGATCCGGCCGGGGTGGAGGCGAGGCTGCCGTCGGTCGGCTCGCTCAGCAGGCCGTACGTGCTCGGAACGTGCGCGCTGTCCCCCGCCCTCGTCGAGCAGTGCTTCGCCGACGGCCCGGTGTACCCGCTCACCTGGAACCGGCACACGCCCGCCGACGCCGTGGCCCGGCTCGCCCGCCACCCCGACGCGAAGGTGCGGGCGTCGGTCGCCGCCCGCCCCGACCTGACGCCGGACCTGGCGGCGGAGTTGGGGGACGACCCGGACGAGGACGTGCGGACGGCCGCACGCCTGCATCCGTTCCCGCGCACCTGGGCCGAGTACTGGGCCGTCCGACGGGTCGACCAGCACGGCTCCGACTGCACCTGCCCGATCATCGAACCGGGCGTCGGAGCGAACCCCGTGCCGGATCCCGAGGCGGACACCGGGTGGGACACCGAGCCGTCGTCCGACTGGCTCGCCGCCTGCGCGGGGTCCGAGGAGCCGGTGCTCCGCCGCGTCGCCGCGAGCCGGCCCGGTCTGCCCGCGGAACTCGTCGCGGTACTCGCCCTGGACGACGACGAGGCGGTACGGATCCAACTGGCCTGCAACCACCCGCTGGCCCCGCCGCGCCTCCTCCTGGACGTCTTCGTCGCCCGCCCGGCGCACCGGCCTCACCTGCTGGCCCTGCCCGCGTTCCCCCGCACCGGCGTGTCCCACCTCGTCGACCACCCCGATCCCGAGGTCCGGGCCCTGGCGGCGGCCGACCCCGCGCTCGCCCACCCCCCGGTACGGGACCTCGACCCCGCGGTACGCCGAGCCGCCGCCGCGAACCCCGGCCTCGCGGCCGAGGCCCTTGAGGCCCTTCTCGCCGACCCCGGCACCGCGGAGGGCGCCGCAGCCAACCCGTCCCTCCCCGTCCCCCGCATGCACGCGCTCCTCGACCGCGGCCTCCGCGGTGCCGGCGCCGTCTGAGCGGCGAGGAACGCGCCGGGGCCGTGCCCGCGGGCCTTGGCGGTCGCGGGCGGTGGACGGCGGGCGGCGGGTGACGGCGGGCGGGCGGCGATGGCGGGCGGCGGGCCTCCGGCCTCGGACGGGTCAGTCCCGGTCGAGTCGCGGAAGCGACGCGCAGAGGCGGTCGGGCAGTTCCGGCAGGGTGCGGTGGACGCCCGCACAGCCCGCGTCGCGGTTCATGGTGACCGGTCGCCAGCCCGCGGGCTCGGCCCGGTAGAACCAGCGCTGGGAGATCGCCGAGGACGGGCAGCCGTCGCCGGGGTCACCGCAGGCCGGTCCCATCCGGGTCGACAGGTCCAGCACGAGCCATGTGTCGTCGCATCCGCGTTCGTCCCAGCTCGTGTGCGCGGGGATGTCGGTGTCGTCGACGGCCTGCCGGTAGGAGGACGAGGTGCAGCGCGGAGGTGTGGGGTCGCAGCCGTTCTCGCCGCAGGGGCGCAGCGCGGGCGGAGTGGCGCCGTCGGGGGTGTACACGTCCCGGCTGTTGACCATGACCGTGCGGGAGCCCAGCGGCTCGTCCATGGTCACCTTCGCCTGGACCCGCCGCGTGCCGGTGCAGCCGGAGTCCCGGTCCTGGGAAGGGGACTCGAACGTGACCGCGACGTAGACGGTGCCGTTCTCGACGGTGTCCACCCGCCCGCTCAGGTCGCGCACGCAGGGGCCTGCCCCGTCGGGCACGTCGGCGTCGACGACCAGCGACCGGCCGCCGTCGGCGGTGGACACGCCGTCGATGCGCATCGGAGCGGCGCGCGTCCAGGCCGTTCCGGCGGCGGTCGCCGTGCCGGCGGTCCCGGTCGCCCCGGCGGTCCCGGCTGTCCCGACCGTCCCGGCCGTTCCTGCGGTCTCGGAACCGCAACCGGCGAGGGCCGCCACCAGGACCGCGCCGAGCGCGACCGCCCGTATGCCTCGCTGCCACATGTCATGCCCCCGTTCACCGACTGGCGGCAGCCTAACGCGCCGTCGGCCGCTGCCAGCGGCGGCTCCGGTCGAGCGCTCTCAGGGCACGACGGGGACGGCGAGCGGGAACGTCGCCCGCACCCGCCACTCCACACCGTCGTGGGCGATGAAGTCGACCGCCGAGACGTGCGACGAGAAGGGGAGTCCTGGGGCGAAGTCGGCCTCGCTCGCCGCCAGGAGGGCGTCGTCCTCGCTCTGGGCGACGGTCAGATGCGGCACGACCTCGCCGAACCGACCGCCGTACGGCGGCGCCTCGGGCCAGCGGGTAACGATCGCCTCCGTGAGCCGCCGGAACGGCGCGTCGGGCTCGGGGACGAGGTGGAGGACGCCCGGGAACCGGCCGCACCGCTCGAACCGCACGTCGAACGCGGGGTGGCCGCCGAGCACGTCCGCCAGAGCGGCGTGGACGTCGGTGTCGACGCGGCTCGCCTCAAGGAACGGGAACAGCACGGTGACGTGAGCGGGTACCTCGACCCGGGCCGAGGTGCCGAAGCGGTCACGCCACGCCCGGACAGCCGGCTCCGCCTCGGGAATCCGCACGATGAGGGCGGTCTGCCCCGCCTGGAACCCACTGGGGGTGTCGTCTGCCATGACACCGCATGGTGTCAGCTCCGCCGGGGGCTCGCGGCCCGTTTCCTGGTCGCTGCGGCGGTACCGCGGCTCTTAGGATCCCGGGCATGGCAACACGACTCGTGCAGATCAACATGAAGGCCCAGGACGACGCCGCGCTCGGGCGGTTCTGGGCGGAGGCCCTCGGTTGGGGTGTCGACAGCGAGGGGCCCGGTGTCACCAACCTCGAACCCCCGGGGTTCGCCTACCCCGATCCCGCTGCCGTCTGCATCGACGTCATCGCCCGCCCCGAGGTCAAGACGGTGAAGAACCGGGTGCACATCGACCTCGCCACCACCTCGCCGGATCATCAGGCCGAGCTGGTCGCCCGGTTGAAGGACCTCGGCGCGACGCTCGCCGACGTGGGGCAGGGCGACGTCCCCTGGGTGGTGATGGCCGACCCCGAGGGCAACGAGTTCTGCGTCCTGGAGCCCCGGTCGGTCTACCGGGACACCGGGCCGATCGCCGCCGTGGTCGTCGACTGCGCCGACCCGCGCGCGCTGGCCCTGTTCTGGGACGGTGCGATGGACTGGACCCTGCACGAGGCGGCGGACGACCGCGCGTCCCTCCGGTCCGCCCGGGGCGTCGGACCGTACCTGGAACTCGTGCGCACTCCCGACAGCAAGTCCGTGTGGAACCGCGTCCACCTCGACGTCGCGCCCTACCCCGGTGAGGACCTGGCGGCGGAGGCGGCCCGGCTGCGCGCCCTGGGGGCCACCGACCCCGGCATCGACCAGTCCGAGATCCACTGGACGATCCTGGCGGACCCGGAGGGCAACGAGTTCTGCCTTCTCACGCCCCGCTGAGCGCGAGTGGGCCGGCGGGAGCGGGTACGGCCGAACCGGGCCGGGCGGGACGCGGGAGGGCTCGGCCCGTGTGCCGGCACCGGCCCACTCGTGGAACCTCCCACCGGCTTCGGCCTCGTCACCAGTCGCGTCCGGCGGTCAGCTGTTCCGCATCCGCGCCGGGGAACCCGTAGGCCGACGCCACGAAGGAGAACTCCTCACAGATCCACTCGCGGGCGACCGTCTCGATCTCGCTCCCGGCCGCGACGAACTCCTCCTCCAGCACGTTGAACTCCTCCGTCGCCGCCTGGGTGAGCGCGTACAGGCCCGGGAGGTCGGAAGGGCGCTCGGCCTCGACGCGTGCGCAGAGGCGCAGCAGGATCGCCTCGCCCAGGGCGACCACGCGGTCGGGGAAGTACGCGTCGTCGTACAACGGTCGCAGGAACGCGTGACCCGCCACCCGCTGGTTCATGATCGGCATGGTGCATCCCCACCCTCTGCGACGGCTGAATGCACCGATCATGCAGGGCCCCACTGACAACGACGCCCCCGAAAGCAGGCCGGTCAGTCGAGGCGCTCGCTGTTCGGGGGCATCGGGCCCATCGCGAACAGGCCGACCGTGTTCGTGCTCTCCATGAGACGCACCAACTGGTGGGAGGGCGCCCCGAGGCGGAGACGGCGTCCCGATCGCAGGGCCTGCCGGTGCGCTGTCAGGAGCGTGTTGAGGCCGGACGAGTCGCAGAAGGACGAGTACGTGAGGTCGATGACCACGTCCGCCTCTTGGGGGGCTTCCGAGAGGGCTTTCGCCAGCGCGGCGCCCACCTCCTCCGCGTGATGCATGTCCAGATCTCCGGATACGCGCACCACGCTTGACCTCGCAGGTGCTCCGACCGGGTCGGGGTCCGTCGCTTCGTCTTCCGTTCTCGTCGTCACGGCTGTTCACCTCTTCACAGCCGCCACTGCCCGTAGTCGGGCCCGTGTATGCGCCGCTGAGGTGATCGCTCGCGGGGGCGGGTGTGCCGAGGGAGGCACGGAGACGCCCAGATCTCGCCCTAGCGGGGGTGCTGCCCGCGTTCTCGCCGTTCCCGCTCAGCGGCTGCTGCGGCTTTGCCGTCCTCCTGCAGTCGGCGCCCCTCCGCGCGAAGGTCCGGATTCTGCAGCGCCTTCCCGTCGGACTCCTTCATGAGCCCGCTGATCCGCGTGAGTGCGGCCTTCACGATCCCCATGGCTTCCACCTCCCGTTTCCCGGAGTGCGCCCCCTCGTGGGGGCAGGGGCGGGTGTGATCGGCGGCGTGCCGCCGACACGCCCCATGCCTGGCGGCTTGCCGCCCGCGCGGTGTCCGAAACGGTGTTTCGCGGCTTTCCTCGGAAAGACGGCCCCCGTGCGGGCCCCGGCCGGGCCGCACCCGGATCCCGCACGCGACGGGGCCCCGCAGACCCGTCGCGTGGGCCCCCTACGCCGGCGTCGACCGCCGCGGCGAGCGGAGGACGAGGAGGGTGATCTCGCTCGGGGCGAAGACGCGGAAGGGCGGGCCCCAGAAGCCGGTACCGCGGCTGGTGTAGAGGAGGGTGCGGGTGCCGTGGCGGCTGAGGCCGGCGAGGGCGGGCTGGTCCAGGCCGACCAGGTAGTGGAAGGGCCAGATCTGGCCGCCGTGGGTGTGGCCGGAGAGCTGGAGGTCGACGCCGTGCGCCGCCGCGCGGTCGATGAACTTGGGCTGGTGCGCGAGGAGGAGGACGGGCAGGTCGGGGTCGGCTCCGTCGAGGGCCCCCGCGAGGTGGGCGCGGTGACCGGCCAGGCCGGAGGCCTCGGCGGTGACGTCGTCGACGCCGGCGACCACGAGGGTGTCCCCGCCCCGTTCCAGCAGCAGGTGTCGGTTGCGCAGCGGCTCCCAGCCCAGCTCGTCCATCAGGTCGACCCAGCCCTGGGCCTCGCTGTAGTACTCGTGGTTGCCGGTGACGTACACCCGCCCCCAGGTCGCCCGCACGGTGCCCAGCGGAGCGGCCTGGGCGCGACGGCGTGCGGCCGTTCCGTCGGCGATGTCGCCGGTGTGGCAGACGACGTCGGCTTCCAGGCCGTTGACCGTCTCGCAGACGCGTGCCGACCAGCGCGCCCGGTCGAGCGGGCCGTAGTGGGTATCGGTGATCAGGGCGACCCTGGTGCCGTCCAGTCCGGCTCCGAGCCGCGGGAGTTCCACGTCGAGCCGGCGCACGCGGGGCACGCGCCGGGCCTCGACGGATCCCCAGGCGAGCAGCACGGCCGTCACCCCGAGGACCGCCCAGGTGACGATGCGTGCCCGGTCCTGCCCGTCGCCGACGTCGGCCAGGGACAGCGCGCCCCGCAGGAGGACGCCGAACAGGGCGGACCAGGTGAACAGGACCCAGATGCCGCCGAGGAGCGAGTCACCGACGATCGCCGCCCCGTCCTGCTGGCGTCGGCCGTGGCCGCGCGCCATCGCGAGCGGCATCCCGACCAGGCCGAGGACGAACAGGGCGGTGGCGGCCAGGGTGACGGGGAGCGGCCAGTGCTGGCCCGTGTGGACGAGGACCCAGCAGGGCACGGCCCACAGCAGGACCGGCGCGACGAGGGGGAGGTAGCGCATCACGCGCTGCAACAGGCTCCGTGGCGGCGCCTCCTCGGTGGCGGATCGCGTGTCGCTGGTCTCGGTCACGGTGCCCCTCCTGGGGTTCTCCACGGCGGTCGCGCCCGTGGCGGAACAGGACGACGGCCGCGGCGGCGGTCACCGTGCCGGCCGGCCGCCGCCGGGCCTCGACAGGATCCGCCACCCGTGGCCTGATCCTGCTCCGGCCACAGCGGTCTGCATGTCTTGGACGACCCATTGTCCGCCGTCGGGCGGGGAGCGGGCCAGCGGGCTCCCCCCGAGCCGTTCGGCGGGAGCAGGTGGGCCCGGATCAGTCGAGCGGAAGCCCCTGCATCTGGGCCTGGGTGCGGGCTCCCGAGCCGTGGAGCAGGGCTCCGTCGCAGACGGGCACGTCGGCCCGCACCTTGGCCAGGCGCCGGGCGTCCACGTACCCCACGGGGATGTCGCCCTTGTCGGTGAAGTCGGAGGTGTACGTGCGGTCGTGGTCCGTCCCCATGGCCAGGAGGCGCTTGCTGTCGAGGAGGACGCCGTAGTACAGCCGGTCGGAGTTCAGCTTGTCCACGGCCGAGCAGAGGACGGGCACCTCCTCGCCGCGCCGTGGATGGCAGTCGGGCTTCGCCTGGTTGCACAGTGCGGTGTCGGCCACCTTGATCACCCGGCAGCTCTCCTCGGACTCGTCCGTGCAGGAGACCGGCATGATGTTGAGGGGCGGGCTGACGGAGGGGCGGCTGTAGACGGCGGCCCAGTCCGCGCTGACGGCCGTCCGGTGCACTGCGGGGCGCGCGCAGAGGTCGATCTCCGCGGTTCCTCCGTACTTGTCGTCGGGCACGTCGGCGGTGTGCTTGTCGGGACAGTCCGAGGGAGCGCCCGCACCGGAGCCGGACGGCCCACCGGCGTCAGCGGTACGTCCCGCGGACGGCGAGCTCCGTGCGCCCGGGTCCTGGTCCGCCGCGGATCCGCAGGCGGTGAGGGACAACGCCAGGAGCACTCCGAGGACGGAGGAGACGAGAGCACGCTGGGACACGGAAGCACCTCTTGTTCGACGGGGGGGTGCCGACTGCCGGATGCGGCGGGCACAGGGCTGCGCCGCAGCTCACGGGGCGATGCTCGCAGGGCGCGCGGCCCCGGGCGTCGGGGGAACCACGTACATCGCCACGTAACGGCGGGCGAGGGGGCGTGCGGGAGGGCTCGCCGGTGAGGGCGCGGGTGAGGCGCGGCGCGGGTCGCGCGGATCGCGCGCGTCGAACTGCGTAGTGCCGTCAGGGAAACCACGGACGTGCGGAGCCTCGGTGGGCGGCAGAGTCGTCACCGGCGGGTGACGTGAGGTGCGGTGCCCGGAGGGGGGCGGGGTGGGGCGCGAAGCGGGGACGTGGGCGCGGAGAGTCGGGTGGACCGGAGCGGTGGCGAGTCTGGCCGTCGCCGGGTGGCTGATCTGGCTGCTGCCCGCACCCCATCTGGCCGCCGTCCTGGGCGTCGGGCCCGTGGACGGGGTCATCACCGTCCACACCTGCTACGACGCCACCGACGCACTGGGCTACCAGGACGGCACGGACTGCACGGGGACGTACACACCCCGTGCGGCGGGCGAGCCCCGACGGGAGGTGACGCTCGACAAGGCCGCCTCGCGGCACCGGCCGGGCAGCACCGTGGAGGTACGGATGGCACGCGGGCGGGCCCACGAGATGTCGGGGTACGCGCTCGGTCGCTGGACCACCGCGACCGGGCTGATCCTCGGACCGTTCCTCGCCCTGTCGCTGTCGTTCCGCGCCTGCGCGCGGGACGCGAGGTGGAGTCACAGCAGCGACTACGTCCTGGTCCTCATCGTCGCGGAGATCGCCGCCCTGGTGTTCGGCGTCCTGGTGGACCTCGTCGCCTCCATCGCGCTCGCCCTGGTCCGCTGAGGGGGGCGGAACCCCTCCCGTGCAGGAGTCCGCGACACCGCGCGCCCACCGAACCCGTAGGCCCCGTGGGGACGTTCCGTCGTCGCGTGTCCCCGAGCCTCGAACGTGCCTTCGTCCGACGTGATAGACATTGCCGTGCCGTTCGGTAGAGAGATCACGCGCGTGGGAGCCGTGGACGACGTGCCCCCGCATCGCGACAGCGGGAGTCCCCTCGTCGGGCGTGCCGCCGAGTCGGGGCTGCTCGACACGGTGATCGAGCGGCTGGGGCGCGGGGCGCCTGCCGTCGTCGACATCACCGGTGCGGCCGGGATCGGCAAGAGCCGGCTCATGACGGAGTTCGCCCTCCGGGCCCGGCGGCGGGGCGTCACGGTGCTGCGCGGTCGCGCGGCGGAGTACGAACGGCACCTGCCGTTCCATCCGTTCGCCGACGCGTTCGCCGATCTGCACCCCCGTCGCCCGCCCGTCCCCGACCTCCTCGACGCGCTGTCCGGTTTCCTCCGGGGCGCGGGCGGCGAACCGTCCGCCCCGGGACGCGGTCCCGCAACCGCCGACCGCTTCGGGCTGCACCGCTCGGTGGCGGCGCTGCTGGCACGACTCGGCCGCGCCGACGGGCTGGTGGTGGCCCTGGACGACGTGCACTGGGCCGATCCGGCCTCCCTGGAGCTTCTCGACCATCTCGTCCGGCATCCCGTCCCCGGGCCGGTCGTCCTCGTCGTCGCCCGGCGCGACCGGCAGACGCCGACGGCGCTCGGCGCGGCGCTCGCCCGTGGGGCCGACACCGAGGCGGTCCTGCGGATCGGGCTGGCGCCGCTCGGCGAGCGGGAGTGCGTCGAGGGGCTCGCCCCGGACCTGCCGCCCGCGCGGGCGGCGCAGTTGTACGCCGCCGGGGAGGGCAATCCGCTCTACTTCCTCTCCCTGGTGCAGGCGCACCGTGAGGACACCGCCCGCGAGCACGCCTCGGCCGCGCCCTCCCCCGCTCCCGCGTCCTCCGCCGAGGCCGGCGCGACGGGTGGGACCGGCGGGATCGGCGGACTTCCCGCCGGGTTGGCCGCGTTGCTGTGGGACGAGCTGGCCCCGCTCACCCCCGACCAGCACCGGACCCTGGAGGTGATCGCCGTGCTCGGCGATCACGCGGTGCCGTCCGTGGTCCGCGGCGTGACCGGGCGGACCGGTGCCGAGTTCGACGACGACCTGGCCGCGCTGACGGGACGCGACCTCGTGCGGCCGGGCCCGGGGGGCCGTACGGTGCTGCGCCATCCCGTGCTGCGGACGCTGGTCCACGAGTCGACCGCGGTGCGGCGGCGCGTCGAGATCCACCGTGCCGCCGCCGTCGAGCTGGCCCGCAGGGGCGCCCCGCCCGTCGAGCGGGCCCGGCACGTCGAGCGGTCCGTGACCACCTGGGACCCACGGGCGTACGCGGTGCTGAGGGAGGCGGCCGCGCAGACCGAGGGCTCGGCTCCGACGAGCTGTGCGCACTGGCTCGGTGCCGCGCTCCGTCTGCTGCCCGACACCGAGGAGCGGGGGCCCGAGCGGCGGGATCTGATGCTGCGGCGCGCGCGGGCCCTCGGTGTCGCCGGCGGACTGCGGGAGAGCCGCGACCTCCTGCACCAGGTCATCAGCACGGCAGGCCCCGGCGAGAGCGGCGTCAGGACGGCGGCCGTCCTGCTGTGCGCCTCGACGGAACGGCACCTCGGCCGGTACCCCGAGGCGATCGCCCTGCTGCGCCGCGAGCTGCGCGGGCGGCCGTCGCCGTCCGACCGGGTGGCGATCGGCCTCGAACTGAGTTCGTCCGCACCGCACAACGCCTCCTATCCGCAGATGCGGGACGAGGTCGCGCGTACCCTCGCGGACGCCCGCGCGCTCGGTGACGAGCGGGGCGAGGCGGGGGCCCTGGCGGTGGCCGCGTTCGGCGAGGCGTACGAGGGGGACGTGGCCGCGGCGAGCGCGTACGCGGCGCAGGCCGCCGGACTGCTGGACGGGCTGCCCGACGACGACCTCACCGCGTTGTGCGAGCCGCTGGGGCGGCTGGGGTGGGCGGAGGCCTTCCTGGGCCGGTTCGTCGACGCGGAACGCCATGCGGACCGGGGTCTCGGCATCGCCCGGCGCAGCGGGCAGATCTACCTCCTGCCGCTCCTGCTGCTCTGCAAGGCGCACGTACGGATCCAGACGTGCCGGCTGGATTCGGCGCGGGAACTCGCGGACGAGGCCGAGGACATCGCCCGCGGCATCGGCAGCGGTGAACTGCTGGCCTTCGTCCTGGCCAACAAGGCCCAGGTGCGCGTCGCGTCGTCGGCTCCCGGTGACGCGGAGGCCCTGGCGGCCGCGGAGGAGGCCGTCGCCGCCATGGGGCCCAGCGACAACTGGCGGGCCTCGATGGCCTGGTGCATGCTCGGCTACGCGGCGCTCACGGGCGGTGATCCGCACCGGGCCCTGGACGCGCTCCTGCGGGCCGGGGGCGCCGACCTGCGGGGCCTGCAGCCCTCGATGCGCCCGCTCCTGTCGGAACTCCTCGTCACCGCGGCCCTGTTCACCGGAGACGTCGAGTCGGCGTCCGGGTGGGCCGAGCGGGCCCGGCGGGAGGCCGACGAGCTGGGTCTGCCGGTGCAGCGGGCCTCGGCGCTGCGCAGCGCGGCGCAGCTCGCCCTGCACCGCGGCGAGGCCGGCCGGGCGGCGGAGCTGTTCGCGGAGGCGGTGGCGGAGTGCGCGCGGGCCGGTGCGGTGTTCTGGGAGGCGCGCTCGTTACTCCTCGCGGCTCCGGCGACGGCGGCGGCCGGGTCCGGGGCGCGGGGTGCGGCGATGTGGCGGCAGGGGCATCGGCTCGCCACCGCCGGCGGCGCGGGTCTGCTGGTCGGGCTCGCGGAGATGACGCGACCGCCGGCCCTCCGTGAGGACTCCGCCCCGCCTCGCCTGGCCTCGCTGACGGCGCGGGAGCGCGAGGTCGCCGGGCTGGCGGCGGAGGGGCTCACGAACCAGGAGATCGCCACGCGGCTCTATCTGAGTCCGCGTACCGTCGAGACCCATCTCTCCCGGGTGTTCCGGAAGGCGGAGGTGTCGACGCGGGCGGCCCTGGCCGCTCTGATGGCCCGTTCCTGAGTCCGGCCGGCGGGCTCACCTCGCGTCGACGGCTCCGACCGGGGCGAAGGGCAGCAGCTCGTCGGCGCCGGGCTGGATGACGAGGCAGCTGCCCTCCGGCACCTCGTTCCAGGCGCCCGGCAGGTCGTCGAGGGGTTCGGACACGATGAGGCGCGACTCCGGGGAGATGTCCCGCAGGAACGCGACGTCGGGATGGAGCTTGCGCAGGTCCTCGACCCGGTTGCTCTCGAACAGCGAACGCGAGGCGCGTTCGGTGGAGTAGCGGAAGGCCCAGAGGCGTTCCCCGTCGGTGATCGCGAGGGTCATCTGGAGCGGGAACTCGACGCCGTGTCGTCGGCCGACGCTCTCGACCGCGCCCGCCATCCGTGCGACGGCGGCGGGCGGGTCCCGGTCCAGGCCGAAGGTGAGCGCCAGGTAGAACATCACCTCGGAGTCGGTGGTGCCTTCGAGGTCGGCGTAGAGCTCGGGGTCGATCAGGAGGGACAGGTCCCGGCGGAGGCGGTGGAAGCCGTCGACGGCTCCGTTGTGCATGAACATCCAGCGGCCGTGCCGGAAGGGGTGGCAGTTGGACTGCTGGACGGCCGTCCCGGTCGACGCCCGGATGTGCGCGAAGAACAGCGGGGAGCGGATGTGGTCCGCGAGTTCCCTGAGGTTGCGGTTGTTCCACGCCGGTCCGACGTCCCGGAGGAGGGCCGGGGTGCTGCTCTCGCCGGTGTACCAGCCGACTCCGAAGCCGTCACCGTTCGTGGTCTCCACGCCGAGTCTCGCGTGCCGGCTCTGGTCGATCAGCGAGTGGGCCGGTTTGTAGAGGATGGTGTCGAGCAGGACGGGCGTTCCCGCGTACGCGAGCCATCGGCACATCGCTGATCACCTGGGTCTCCGGGCGCCTCGGGGGTTGCGTCTGTCGACTCGTCGAACTCCCATTCTCGGCGCCGCCCGCGGGCCGCGCCAGGCGGACCGGGCGGGTCGGCCGGTCCCCGGCGGGGGCGTGCGCCGGCGCGGCGAGGCGTCCGGAACGGATCGGGCCGGGTTCGAGGGCCCCCTGAACGCCCCTCGGGACAGGGGGAGGCGTACCCCGGGCGGGTACCGAAGCACCCACACCTCGGCTCGATCTAACGAGCGCATAATTCGGCAGATGAGCGGACAATGCTTGGGGTGGCCCGTCCGGGGCAGTCGCACAACAGGCCCGAACCGGGCGCCGGCCTGAAGCGCATCCGCCCGAAGGACGTCGAACGCACAGGAGACGCAGTGACCGTCCGCATAGGTGTCGAAGAAGAGTTCCATGTGATCGATGTCGAGACCGGCTCCCTGGCACCGCGGGCGGACGCCGTGCTCGGGCGGCTCTCCCCGCACGGGGACGACTTCACCCAGGAGCTCCCCCAGTCCGTCGTCGAGTCGAACAGCGGCGTGCACACGCGCCTCGACGACCTCTACGCGGACCTGTCCGCGGCCCGGCGCCGTCTGAACGCCGCCGCCTCCTCCCAGGGCCTGGCGATCATGGCGGCGGGCGCGGCCCCCATCGCCCGGCTCGGAGCCGTACCGGCGACCGACGAGCCCCGGTACCACGCCATGACCGAGGAGTACCGGCGCGTCGCCGACGAACAGCTGATCTGCGGCGCCCAGGTGCACGTCGACGTCCCCGACAAGGACACCGCCGTACGGGCGCTCTGCGCGATCAACCCGTGGCTCCCGCCGCTCCTCGCACTGTCCGCGAGCTCCCCCTACTGGCTCGGCGCCGACACCGGGTACGCGAGCTGGCGCACCATGATCTGGCAGCGCTGGCCCACCTCCGGCCCGCCCGGCTGCTTCGCCGACGCCGCGGAGTACGACGAGGCGGTGGACGAACTGATCGACTCCGGCGTCATCAGCGACCCCGGAATGATCTACTACGACGTCCGTCCCTCGGACCATCTGCCGACGCTCGAACTGCGCGTCTGCGACGCCTGCCCCCGCGTGGAGACGGTGGTCCTGGTCGCGGCCCTGTTCCGGGCCCTCGTCGTCGACGCCTGCGCGGACGCCGCGGCGGAGGGATGCGACGACCGGCACGCATGGCTGCGCTCCGCCACCTGGCGCGCGGCACGGTCCGGCCTGGAGGGCGATCTGATCGACCCCGTGACCCGCCGGCCCGCGGCGGCCCCCGAGGTCGTACGCGGCCTGCTCCGCACGCTGCGCCCGACGCTGGAGGCGCACGGGGACTGGGAGCTCGCGCGGAGCCTGACCGAGGAGTCCCTGGCCCGCGGGAGCGCCGCCGACCGGATCCGCCGCGCGGCGGCCGACGAGGACCTGCTCGCGGCCGTGGACCTGCTGCTGGCGGAGACCCGCGGCGAGTACGGAACGGGTGGCTGCCGGCCCGACGCGCGCCGCGGAGACCTCCCGTCCCGCGCACGGACCCTGCCGGCGAAGGCCGACCGGAGATGACCTGCCGGCGCCCCTGCCCCGCGGAACCGCCACCGACCCGAGCGGTCCCGCCCGTACGGACCGCACGCCCGCGGAACCGCGGCGCGAGCGGACGACCCTCTGCCCTCCCCCGACGGCAGAGCGAGGAGTGAACAGCATGCCGACGTCGCAGCCCCTGGGGAGGACGACCGGCCTCGTGCGGACACGCGGCCTTCCCACCGCCCCGCCGCCCCGGACGCCTCCACGGCCCGCCCGGGTGCCCGCCCGTCCGGGAGGTGCCCCGTGTGCGGCCTGAGCGGCGAGATCCGCTTCGACGGAGGGAGACCCGACCTGGCGGCGGTCGAGCGGATGACGGACCGCATGGCGGCGCGCGGCCCGGACGGCCGCGGCATGTGGGCGCAGGGGCCCGTCGCGCTCGGCCATCGCCGCCTGAAGATCATCGACCTGTCCGCGCGCGGAGCCCAGCCCATGACGGACAGCGACGCGCAGCTGACCTGCGTGTTCAACGGCTGCATCTACAACTACCGGCAGCTCCGCGAGGAACTGCGGGGCCTGGGCCACCCCTTCGTCACCGGCTCCGACACCGAGGTGGTCATCAAGGCGTACCGCCAGTGGGGCGTCCGCTTCGTGGAGCACTTCGTCGGCATGTTCGCGGTGGCGCTGGTCGAGCAGGAGACGGGCCGGCTCGTGCTCGCCCGCGACCGGCTGGGCATCAAGCCGCTCTACCTCGACGAGCGCCCGGACCGGCTCCGCTTCGCCTCCACCCTCCCCGCCCTGCTCGCGGGCGGCGGGGTCGACACCTCGCTGGACCCGGTGGCGCTGCACCAGTACATGAGCTGGCACGCGACCGTCGCGGCGCCGCGCACCGTCCTCACCGGCGTCCGCAAACTCCCGCCGGCCACCGTACGGGTCGTGGAACCCGACGGGACCCGCCGCGACCGCTGCTACTGGCAGCCCTCGTACACGCGGAACAGCACCTATGCCGGGATGGGCCCCGACGACTGGCGGGACGCGGTCCTCGCCGCGCTCCGCACCGCCGTCCACCGCAGGACGGTCGCCGACGTACCGGTCGGCGTGCTCCTGTCGGGCGGCCTCGACTCCAGCCTCATCGTGGCCCTCCTGGCCGAGGAGGGCCAGCGCGGCCTGGCGACGTTCAGCGTGGGCTTCGAGGCGGAGGCCGGCGAGGAGGGCGACGAGTTCGTCTACTCCGACCAGGTCGCGCGCCGCTTCGACACCGAGCACCACCAGCTGATGGTGCCCTCGGACCGCGTCTCCACCGCCCTGGACGGCGCGATCGCCGCCATGAGCGAACCGATGGTGAGCCACGACGTCGTCGCCTTCCACCTGCTGTCGGAGCTGGTGTCCAAGGAGATCAGCGTCGTGCAGAGCGGCCAGGGCGCCGACGAGGTGTTCGCCGGATACCACTGGTACCCCGCGCTGGCGGAGGTCGAACGGGAGCAGGAGGCCCGGCGCTACGGCGAGGTCTACTTCGACCGCCCGCACGACGCCCTCGCGAGGATCCTGCAGCCCCCCGTGCTGGCCGACCACGACGTGTCCGCGGAGTTCGTCCGTGCGCACATGGCCGTGCCCGGCGCCGAGACCGCGCTGGACGCCGCGCTCCGGCTCGACACACACGTCATGCTCGTGGACGACCCGGTCAAGCGCGTCGACAACATGACCATGGACTGGGGCCTGGAGGCGCGGGTGCCGTTCCTCGACCACGAACTGGTCGAGCTGGCGGCGGCCTGCCCGCCGGAGCTCAAGCTCGCCGACGGCGGGAAGGGCGTCCTGAAACAGGTCGGCCGCACGCTGCTGCCCCGCGCCGTCGTCGACCGTCCCAAGGGGTACTTCCCGGTGCCGGCCATCCGCCACATGGCGGGGCCCGTCCTCGAACGGGTGCGGGAGGCCCTGTCCGCGCCGGAGGCCCGGGCGCGCGGCGTCTTCCGCCCGGAGTACGTGGACTCCCTCCTCGCGGCGCCCGAGGAGCACCGGACGAACCGAGGGGCGAACGCCCTGTGGCACGTGGCGTTGTTGGAGACATGGCTGCAGACCCACGCGATCAGCTGACGGACGAGCCCGCCGCGACCGCCCCGGTGGTGGAGCGGCTCGCCGACGCGGCAGGGCCGCGGGACACGCCCAGGCCGCGGGTGGCCCACGGCTGCTGGTACCCCTCCCTCGATCCGCGGGGCGAGCACGTCGCGTTCGTCTGCGACCGCGAGGGCGCGCCGCAGCTCTGGACCGCGCCCGTGGGACGCGACGACGCGCATCTGCTCGACGCCGGTCCGGACCCCGTCACGGAGGTCTCCTGGTCCCCGGGCGGCGAGTGGATCGCGTACACCGTGGCGCCGGGCGGCAGCGGCCACACGCGCGTGCTCTGCGTCCGCCCCGACGGCTCGGGCCGCCGGGTCCTGGCGGGCGCGGAGCCGGGAAGCTCGGCCTACCTGGGGTGCTGGGCCCCCGACGGCTCGGCCCTCGCGGTGACCGTCGCGGAACCGACGGGCGGCGGCGAGCCGGCGGAGCGGCCCGCCCCCTGGACGCAGCGGGACGGGCCCGCCACCCTCCTCGGCTCCGCGCCCGCGGGCGGTGCGGGCCCCTCGTTGGCGGAGCCGGTGCGACGCGACCGCCTCACGGCGTACCTCGTCGACCCCACCGGGACGGACGCGCCGCGGCTCGTCGCCGACGAGACCGGCGCGGCGACGCTCCGGGTGTGCGACGTCAGCCGGGACGGGCGCCTGGCGCTGCTGCGCCGCGGGCCCCGGGGACGGCGCGAGGCCGTGGTCGTCCGCACGGCGGACCAGACCCCGGCGTGCGCGCTGCCGGTCGCCGACGGCGATCCGTGGATCGGCCGCTTCTCGGCCGACGGGCGCACGGTGTGGCTGCGCAGCGACCACGACCGCGAGTTCGCGGCCCTGATTGCGCTCCACCTTGACGGCGCCGGCGAGCGGAAGGAGCTCGTCGTGGTGGCCGACCGCGACACGTGCGACCTCGAACTGCTCGCCCTCGTCGAGGACGGCCGGCGAGCGGCCCTGGCCTGGAACGACGGCGGCACGAGCGTGCTCGAAACGCTTCCCCTGACCGGCGACGGGGCGCACCCGCCGGCCCCGCGCGCGGTGAAGCTGCCGCACGAGGTGGTCACCCGGGTGTGCCAGGCGGGTCCCGACGGTCTCGTCGTGGCGCTGTCCGGATCCCGGCGACGCCCCGGGGTGTGGTCCGTGCCCGGCGCGGCTCCCCTGGCGCGGGCGCCGTGGTCGGCGAGCGACGCCGCGTCCGTTCCGGGACGGCGACCGCCGGTCCGGCCGGCGCCGCTGCGTGCCACGGCTCGTGACGGGCTGCTCCTCGGCGGCTGGTACCACCGGGCCCCCGGCAGGGCCGCGGGTGAGCCCGCCCCGTGCGTCCTGCATCTGCACGGCGGCCCCGAGGAACAGGAACGCCCGGTCTTCGACCCGCTCTACCAGGAGCTGCTCGGCCGCGGCCTGGACGTCTACGCGCCCGACGTGCGCGGCTCCTCCGGCTGGGGCCGCTCCTTCGTCGACGCCGACCTGGGCGAGGGCCGCTTCGCGGCGATCGCCGACGTCGCCGACTGCGCGACCCACGCGGTCGCGTCCGGCCTCGCCGACCCGCGCCGGCTCGCCGTGATGGGGCACTCGTACGGCGGCTACCTGACGCTCGCCTCCCTCGTATGGCACCCGCACCTCTTCCGTACCGGCGTCACGGTCTGCGGGATGTCGGACTTCGCCACGTTCTACGCCGGGACGGAGCCGTGGCTCGCGGAGTCCGCCGTCCACAAGTACGGCCACCCCGAACGGGACGCCGCGCTGCTGCGGGCCCTGTCCCCCATGAGCCGCGTCGACGCCCTGCGGGTCCCGCTGCTGGCGGTGCACGGCGAGCACGACACGAACGTGCCGCCCGGCGAGTCCGAGCAGATCGTCCGGGCGGCCCGTGCGCGCGGACTCGTCGCGGAACTGCTGCTGCTCCGTGACGAGGGCCACGACTTCCGGCGCGCCGACAACCGGCGTCTGTTCCGCCGTGCCGCGGCGGAGTGGATGCAGCGGTGGCTCGTCGGCTGAACCGCACCCGCCGGGCGGCCCCCCGACCCGTCGGCCGCCGTCCGTGCGGGGTGACGGACGGTCACCCTCCGGGCGTACCCGGCCGGTGGAGTCGCCCGCGCGGGTCAGCGGAGCGCTTCCCCCACCATCCAGACCGTCACCGGGGCCAGCGAGAGCGCGAGCAGGGCGCAGAGCCAGGCGATCGCCACGTCGAGGAACCGGGCGAACGGGTTCCGGACGACGACGAGGTCCGAGGCGTCCCGCGGGTGGTAGGCGACCTGTTCGTACGGGGCCGCGCTCAGGTGGGAGAGGTAGCGGGTCGTGCCCGTGCCGTCCTCGAACCGGTACACCCTCGGCCGGTCCGTGCGCTCGGCGACGACGGTCACCCCGTGGCGGCGCAGACGGCGCTCGTACACCGACGGGCCCGTGAACAGGACGGCGAGTCCCAGCGCCAGGACGGTGATCCCGCCGAGGATGCCGCTGACGACGGCGCTCCCCTGCCCGTCGGGGCCGTCGGCCGCGTCGACGAGCGGCACCGTCAGGCCGATGACGACCGCAAGGGCCCCGAGCGTGCCCCAGACGGCCCTGCGACGGAACGTTCGCAGCCTGGTCCTGCCGATGGAGCGGACGACGACCAGCGCCGCGCCGTCGACCTCGTCCGACCGCGCGGGCAGGAGGGAGTTCACGGCGTCGGCGAAGACGACGGCCGCCGCCTCGCTCACGTCCTCGATCCGGTGCACGGCCGGGGTGGTCCCCGGGCGGGCCCGCAACTCGACGGTCACGCACCGCGCCTCGGCCCGCACGCGGGCGACCGCCCTCGCCGGGATCGCCAGCGTCTCGCTCCGCCGTTCCAGGACGAGTTCGTCCCCCCGCCACGTGAGGAGGACGCCGGCGCGCCCCTGGAGGAGGGGTATCGGGGAAGAGGTGAGGGACATGGGAAGGATCGTAGGCCGGAACGATCACCCGCGGCAGGGGCTTCGGGAGGGCGGCCCCGGCGAGGGCCCTCGGCCCTCGTCGCTCCCTCCGCACCGGGCGGCCCCGGCGGGTCCGCGGCCGCCCCGTTCGGCTCCCTCCGTACCCGCCTCGGGGGTGATCCCTCGTCCGCCCGGGCGTACCCGCGCATGGGCCGGGGACCGTCCGGGCAGGCGCTCGTTCCGACGGCCCCTGCGGGACGGCGACGGGACGAGGTGGGGCGTGGCGCGCGGCGAGGGACGGAAGGGCCGGCTCGGCGGGCTGCTCGGGCGCCTGCGGCGCGACCCCTTCGCCGTCCAGACCGTGCGGTCCACGGCGGCGGCCACCCTGAGCTACGTCGTCGCCCTCCGGCTCAGCAGCGAACCGGTGCCCCTCACCGCTCCCCTGACGGCCCTGCTGGTCGTCCAGGTCACGCTCTACTCCACCGTGACGACGAGCCTCCGCCGGGTGACCTCCGTCGTCGTCGGCGTCCTCATCGCGATCGCGTTCAGCGTCGTGGTCGGCCTCTCCTGGTGGAGCCTGGCCCTCGTCATCCTCGCGTCGCTGCTCATCGGCCGGATGGTGAAGGTCGAGGAGTTCGTGCCCGAGGTGGCGATCAGCGCCATGCTCGTCCTCGGCGTCACACAGGTCTCCGTCACCGCCTGGGACCGCGTCCTGGAGACCCTCATCGGCGCCGTGGTGGGCATGCTGTTCAACCTGTTCCTCGCCCCGCCCGTGTGGGTCGACACGGCGGGCGGGTCGATCGAGGACCTCGCCCGGCGGATGCGGCTGCTGCTCCTCGACGTGGCGGACGAGTTCACCGGCGCGCCCCGGGTCGAGGAGGCCGCCGACCGGCTCCACGCGGCCCGCCGGCTGGACAACGACGTCGCGGACGTCGACGGTGCCCTGCGGACGGCCGAGGACAGCCTGCGCTTCAACCCCCGCGTCAAGGAGGGCCTGATGCACCGGGTGGTGCTGCGGACCGGGCTGGACACGCTGGAGATCTGCGCCGTCGTGCTGCGGGTCCTCGCCCGTACCCTCACCGACCTGGCGAAGCACCGCGACGGGCACCGGCTGCTGCCCGCGCCGACCGCCCTCGCCCTGCGGGAGACCGCCCAGTACACGGCCGACGCCCTCGTCAGCTTCGCCGTCCTGGTCACCGCGCGCGGCAGCGAGGACGCCGAGGCCGCGGAGACCCGGCTCGCGGGCGAACTGCGGGCCGCGCGGGTCTGCCGGGACCACGCGGCCGAACGGCTCCTCGCGCTCGCCCTCGCCGACGCCGGCCGGTGGCAGCTGTACGGGGCGCTGCTCAGCGAGGTCGACCGGATCCTCGACGAACTCGACCCCGAGCACCGGGGCCGCCGCCTGATGGAGGAACTGGACCGCCGGGTGCGCGAGCGCAGCGAGCGGCGGCGGCGCCTCGCCCTCCGCGACCGCCGGGGCCCGCGCCGGCCCGCCCGCGCGGACGGATGATCGGTCCGGACGGGGGTACCCGCACCGGCGACGAGAGGAGAACCCATGCCTGCCACTCCGTCCTCCCCGGGTTCGGGGACGGGAACGGGAACGGTCACCACGGCCGTACCGGCCCGGCTCGACCGGCTTCCGTGGTCCCGCTGGCACTGGATGATCGTCATCGGCCTCGGCACCGTCTGGATCCTCGACGGCCTCGAGGTCACCATCGTCGGCAACGTCGCCGGCCGGCTGGCCGAGGAGGGCAGCGGCCTCGACATCACCGCGGCGCAGGTGACGGGCGTGGCCGCGGCCCTCTACGTCGCGGGAGCGTGTTCGGGCGCGCTGTTCTTCGGGTGGCTGACCGACCGGTACGGCCGCAAGAAGCTGTTCATGGTCACGCTGGTGGTCTATCTGGGCGCCACGGCGATGACGGCCCTCTCCTTCGAGTCGTGGTGGTTCTTCCTCTTCCGCTTCCTCACCGGCTTCGGCATCGGCGGCGAGTACGCGGCGATCAACTCCGCGATCGACGAGCTGATCCCGTCCCTGTACCGGGGGCGCGTCGACCTCATCATCAACGGCAGCTACTGGCTGGGCGCGATCGGCGGTTCGCTGCTGTCGATCGTCATGCTCGACACCGACATCTTCCCGAAGGACCTGGGCTGGCGCCTCAGCTTCGCCCTCGGCGTCGTCCTGGGGCTCGTCATCCTGCTGGTGCGCCGGCACGTGCCGGAGAGTCCACGCTGGCAGTTCATCCACGGCCACGGTGATGAGGCGGACACGCTGGTCACCGCCGTGGAGAAGGAGATCGAGGAGGAGAAGGGCGAGAAGCTGCCCCCGCCGGCCGGCGAGATCACCATCCACCAGCGCAAGAGCATCGGCTTCGGCACGATCGCGAAGACGGTCTTCGGCCGGTATCCGCGCCGCGCCGCCCTCGGCCTCGCCCTCTTCGTCGGGCAGGCCTTCCTCTACAACGCGATCACCTTCGGCTTCGGCACCATCCTCATCACCTTCTTCGACGTGCCCACGGGCAGCACCGGCTACTACTTCGCGGTCATCGCGGCGGGCAACTTCCTGGGACCGCTGCTGCTGGGCAAGCTCTTCGACACCGTCGGCCGCCGCATCATGATCGCGGGCACGTACCTCCTGTCGGGTCTGCTGCTCTTCGGGACCGCCTGGCTCTTCGACCGCGGCTCGCTGTCGGCGACGACCCTGACAGCCTGCTGGTGCGTCGTGCTGTTCTTCGCGTCGGCGGGCGCCTCCAGCGCCTATCTGACCGTCTCCGAGATCTTCCCGATGGAGACCCGCGCCATGGCCATCGCGTTCTTCTACGCGCTGGGGACGGCGGCCGGCGGCATCAGCGGACCGCTGGTGTTCGCCGAGCTGACCGAGTCGGGGGTCGTCGGGGACACCGCGCTGGCCTTCCAGATCGGCGCCGCGCTGATGTGCGCGGCGGGGATCGTGGCGGCGTTCCTCGCGGTCAACGCGGAGCGCCGGTCGCTGGAGGACATCGCGGAACCCCTCTCGGCGGTACGGCCCGAGGAGAAGTCCGCCGGGAACTGAGCCCGGCCCTTTCCCAACGGTCGCCCCGGAGCAGCGCAGACACCGTCTCCGGGGCGACGCCCGTTCCGCGGGGACCGCGGCGGTGCGGTGCGGGGTGGTGCCGGACGGCCGCCCGCCGCCCCCGCGCCGGGCCGCGCACGCGTCCGGGGGACTGTCAGATCATCCGTCCGGGGTGACCGCTTCCCGCGCGTCTCGTTTGCACAGTCATGCACCCCCACGACACCTTCGACGGCACGGCCATACCTCCCACCGCGACTCCCCGGCCCGCCCGCGGCGACGCCGAGGCGGCGCTCGTCGAGCACTATCCCCGGCTCGTCCGGCTCGCCCATCTGATCCTCCCGCCCTCCCTCGGCCGCCACCGCCGGGTGCTCACCGCGCACGCGCTGGTGCAGAAGTCGCTCGCGGCGGCGGCGCCGTCCGGCCACGGTGCGCGTCCGGCCCCGACGGTGCCCGCGCAGCGCGGCGAAGCGGGACCCGTCCTCGCCTGGCTGCGGGAGACCGTCGTGTCCGCCGCGCTGCGGGCGGCCGCCCGGCCCCGGTGGGCACTCTGGAGGACCCCGCTCCCCGCCGTCCTCGGGCTGAGGCTCTTCCCCCGGGCCGGCGGCGTCGACGAGCTCGCGCTGGACACCGCTCTGGCCACGGTGACCCCGCAGGTACGGGCCGCCTTCGCCCTGCGTGTCCTCGAAGGACTCGGCGCCCGGTCCGCGGCCCCGGTCCTCGCCGCCGCGGGCGTCGCCGCCCCGGAGGAGGCCCTGCACGCCGCCGAGCACCTCCGCTCGATCGTCGGCGCGGATGCCGAATCACTCCTGAACGGCGCCGAGTTCGACCCCTGCGTCGTGCAGGCACGGCCGACGGACCTGCTGCGCCGCCGGCAGCGGACGCGCCTCACCGCCCTCGTGGCCGCCGCCCTGGTCCTCTCCGCCTCCGCGGGCGTCCTGGTCGCCCTGCGGCCCGAACCGCCCGCGCCCGCGCCGCCGGTCACCGCGCTGGCCGCCGCGTCCGCCCGGGCGACCGACCCCCGGTTCCTCGTCCGTACGCCCCCCGAGCGCTGGTCCGACACCGCCCGCGTCGACCTCACGCAGTGGCCCGCCCGCGGGGCGCGTACCGGGGACACGGCCCTCCTGTCGCGCGCCCTGGACGCCTGGACACGGGGCACCGGCGACGGCAGGGGCGTCCGGGTGTCGTTCACGCCGAGCACCCCGACGACCCCGCCCGCCGCGCCGCCCCGACTGCTCTTCGCCGACTCGGTCGACGGCTCCGCCGTGGTCCTCCTGCACGACGGCGAACGGCTCATCCGGTACGCCGAACCCCTCGCCGGCCGGGGCGGCCAGGTCCTCGAACTGGCCCGGGCCGACGACGCGGACGTGACCACCGGTGCCGCCGTCGCGGTCGCCAGGACGCGCCTCGGGACCCGCTTTCTGCTCGCCCCCTGGATCGACGAGAGCGCGGTGCGCGACCTCCTGCGGCCGGACGTGCCGGCCGCGGCGCTGCCCGTGTCCGGGGACGGCCTCACCGGTCCCGTCCCGCAGCCGGCGGCCGACTGCGGGCGGGTGCCCGCCCTCCAGGTGAGGTCCTCCACCCGGATCGTCGAGGACCACTCGTTCCTGCTGACGGACCTCGGCGAGCTGAGCCCCGCCCATCTGACGTGGACCCCGGCCCCCGGCACCGGAGCACCTGCCCGACAGCCGCGCGAGGCCACCTCGGCCGCGGGCCTCGCCGCCTGGGCCCGCTCCGCCTGCACACTGCCCGGACTGCGCGGCACCGGCGTACGCGCCGTGAACCGCTGGGAGTTCGCCCGGCAGGCCCTGCCGGAGCGGGCCGGACCCGCGACCTGGACGTGCACCCGCGCCGACCTCTGGAACGGGCGCGGACGCGTCACGGTGGCCTGGGAGGGACCCGACCCGCGCGGTCGTCCGGTGCCGGTCCCGGGACCGGCACCCGAGGACACGGCGGCGTGCAGCCGCTTCGGCCAGCACCTGCTGGCGGGGACGTACTGGACGGCGCCGTCGGGGGCGCGCTACTACCTCGCCGCCGGGAGTCGCGCCCTGACCGGGGTCACCGCGGACGGTCCCGTCACCGCCTCCGTACGAGGACAGTTCCTGGCCGTCCGCACCGACGCGACCGGCCGGGTGCGGCTGACCGGCACGACGTCAGGTCCGGGAAGTCTGCCGGGGTGGGGCGAACCGGAGACGGGACCCGGCGGTTCGTGACGCGCGACCCGGCCGCCGGGGACCGGCCCCGCGTGCGCCGGGGGTCTCGGGGGCCCGCCGGCCGCTCCGAGGGTGCGGCGGCGGTCGGTGGGCCCGGCCTCGTCGCCGGCCTCCACCTCCCGCCGGTCCGTCAGGGCGCGCTCGTCGAGAACTGGGGGGACGCGCGGCGATGAGCGGCCTCCAGGACGGCGAGCAGCACCTCCTTGCTGGACTCGCGCGTGCGGACGTCGCACATCACGACGGGTACGGCCGGGTCGAGGTCGAGGGCGGCCCGCACCTGGTCGGTGGTCCAGGCCCGCTCGCCGTTGAAGCAGTTCACCCCGACCGCGAAGGGGATGCCGCGTTCCTCGAAGAAGTCGATGGAGCCGAAGGACGCGTCGAGCCGGCGGGTGTCCGCGAGGACGAGCGCGCCCAGCGTGCCGTAGGCGATCTCGTCCCACATGAACCAGAACCGCTCCTGCCCCGGCGTGCCGAAGAGGTACAGCACGAGCTCGGGGCTGATGGTGATGCGGCCGAAGTCCATGGCGACGGTGGTCGACGTCTTGCCCTCGACTCCGGCGAGGCTGTCGACGTTCTGCCCGGCCTGGGTGAGCCGTTCCTCCGTCTCCAGCGGGGCGATCTCGCTCACCGACCCCACCATCGTCGTCTTGCCGACGCCGAAGCCGCCCGCGACGAGGATCTTCACGGCGGTGGGGAGAGCGATTGGTTCAGAGCTGGCGGATGCCATCGATAACCCTTTCGATGAGTTCCACGCTCGGCCTGTCGGACTGTGAGGGTGGCGCCTGCACGATGACGTCCTCGTCGGCGAGCAGATCGCCGCAGAGGACCTTGACAACGCTTACGGGCAGATCCAGGTGCGCGGCGATCTCGGCGATGGCCACGGCCCGGTGGCGGCACAGATCGAGGATCTGCGCCGCTTCCGGCGTCCGGTTCGGACGCTCGGGGTCCGCCGCCCGCGTGAGCACCTGAGTGATCAGCGTGAAGTGGTAGTGCGTGTGGCGGGTGCGCCCACCGGTGATGGTGTACGGCCGGAGATGACGTCCAGTGGGCGACCCGTCGAGCCCGTGTGTCTCAGGCATCCTGGACGTGTGCGACGGCGTGCTGGGCGGAGAGACGCGGGGCGGCACTGAGGTAGGTTCCAACCTGCTTCACCATGGTTCCCATCTCGTAGGCCATCATCCCGGCGTCGACCTCCTGCGAGGCGAGCGCGGCGAGTCGCGCCCCCTGTCCGGCCGCGGTGATGAAGAGGAAGGCGTTCTCCATCTGGATGACGGTCTGCTGGACCGCTCCGCCGTGGAAGTACTGCGCGGTGCCCCGGGCGAGGCTGTGCAGGCCGGACGCGAGGGCGGAGAGCCGCTCCGCGTCGTCCCTGCGCAGGTCCCTCGACTTTCCGATCAAGAGACCGTCGCCTGACAGAACGATGGCGCAGCGGATCTCCGGGATGCGTCCCACCAGATCGTCCAGGACCCAGTCCAGCTGCCTGCTGGTGGCCACTTCAGTCATTTCCATCCTTCACGGTTCGTCAAGTCCAACGTGCTGTCAGTCTGCCTGTCGATCGCCCGCGCCAGGAAAGTGGTGGGTTCCGGTGGCCTGATCCATCCCTCGTCGGATCGCGGCGAATATGCGGGCCGAGGCTTCGGGGTTGGGCGGCCGTCCGCCGTCGTCGTCCATCCGGGTGCCCGCGTCCGCGGCCTCGCGGCGCAGCTGCACGGCCAGGCTGGAGCCGCGGGTGCGCTTGGGGAGGGCGCTGGGCTGCTGGAGGTCGGACCCACCGGCGCCCTGGGGGGCGTACGGGCGGGGGGCGGCCGGCGGAGCCGGCGGGACGGCCGCGGGAGGTGCGGGCGGCGCGGGACGGCCGGCGGCCGGCGGCCGGGGCGCGTAGGCGGGCGGCGGGGGTACGGCGGCGTCCGGCCGGTGCGGCGTCGGGACGGGCTCGGGCTGGTCCGTGGAGTGGGGCGAGACCAGTCCGGCGCCGCCGTACGTCGGGAACCCGGTGTAGTCGGGGAACCCGCCGGGCGAGTCCCAGACGTGGCCGGCGGCGCTGTCGTCGAGGTCCCCGCTGTCGGCGACCCGGCTGTGGATCTCGTTGCTCACGGGCAGCCCGACCGTGTCGGACGCGGCGGCCATCGGCTGCGGCTGCGGTACCGGGGCGGCCACCACGGCGGGCGCCGGCCCCATGGACGACGTGACCTGCGGGGGTGGAACCGAGCCGGTGGTGACGACGTTCCCGGAGACCTGGGCGGCGGCGCGGAGCTGGTCCATGACCGGGGAGTCGAGCTCCTCCAGCATGTGGGCCGGCAGGAAGACGATGGCGAGGGTGCCGCCGTACACCGAGGCGCGGAGTTCGACCCGGATCCGGTGGCGCTGGGCGAGGCGGGCGACGACGAAGTGCCCGAGCCGCGGGTCCGCGCCGAGCGCCGCCATGTCGGGCTTCTGGGGGTGGGCGAGGATGTGGTTGGCCTGGGCCAACTGGTCGGCGGGGATGCCGAGTCCGTGGTCCTCGACGTGCAGGGCCACTCCCTCGGCCACGTGCAGCGCGCTGACGACGACCTGGGTGTACGGCGGGGAGAAGTTGGTGGCGTTCTCGACGAGTTCGGCGAGCAGGTGGGTGACGTCGGCGACCGCGCGGCCGGCCAGCGCCACGCGCTTGGTGGCGGGCAGGTTCTCGACCTTGACGCGGGTGTAGTGCTCGGTCTCGGCCACGGCGCTGCGCATCACGTCGGTGATGGTCACCGGCTCGGTCATCCGGCGGCTCGGGGGCGTGTCGCCGAGGATGACCAGGTTCTCCGCGTGCCGTCGCACACGGGTGGCGAGGTGGTCGACCTTGAAGATGTCCTTGAGGAGGTCGGAGTCCCCGTGCTTGCGCTCCAGGTCGTCCAGGAGCGCGATGAGGCGGTGGATCAGGGTCTGGGTGCGGCGGGTGAGCTGGCCCAGCACCTTCTCGGCGCCCGCGTGTCCGCGGGATTGGCTGAGAACGGTGTCGACGGCGGCGTGCTGGAGCCGGTCGATCGCGGCTCCGAGGTGCTGGAGTTCCCCGGGGACGAGGGCGTGCGGCTCGTCGGGGAGGGGGGCGAGCGGTTCCCCTCGTTCGGACTGGGCCAGCGTCTGCGGCCAGTTCCGGGCCATCTCCTCGGTGCGGCGCTGGAGTTCCGTCACGGCGTCGAGGGTCGAGCGGCGCGCCCGGAGGCCGAGGACCGCGCCGGCCGTGAGGAGTCCCACGGTGAGGGTCGTACCGGCGAGCAGGCCGATGAGCAAGCCGGTGGCGCGGCCGGACGCCGAGTCGGCGAGTTCGTCCAGGGAGCCGGCGGCGAGGCCCTGGAGGTCGGTGACGAGGGCGTCGGCGTCGCTCCGCCAGGCGTTCGCGGAGTCCGGCAGGCCGGTGGCCGTTCCGGTGGCGACCGCGTCCTCGATCGACACGACGGTGGACGAGGACTCGGACGCGGCGATCCGCGTGTAGCGGGCGCGGGTCGCTTCGGGCAGGTCGCCGACGGCCAGGGAGGCCTGGATCTCGCGCTGGGCGTCGCGGTAGTGGCCGAACTGCTGCCGGGCCGCGGCGGACATGCTGCGCTGGGGAAGCGCCGCGGTCAGCAGGGCGTCCTCGCGCGACAGCATCTCGACCATGCGGACCAGGGCGGCCGTGGCGTTGCCGCCCTGGGACAGCGGGCCGTCCTCGCTGCGCACCGCGAAGCCGATCAGGTCGGTGCCGCTGCGGATGACGTCGGTGAGCTGCCGGAAGGCGTCCTCGGAGGACAGGGTGCGCGCGTCGATCGCCTCGCGCTGTCCGGCCAGGGTGTCCAGGGACGCGCCGAGGCTCCGGGCCGGCGCGCCGAGCGAACCGTCCACGCCGGCCAGGCCGGCCCGGAAGTCCACGACCGCGGCGTCCGTCCGGGTGCGCGCCTGGTCCAGGGCGGTCCGCGCCGCCTCGGAACGGCCCGCCTGCCACAGGGCCGTGAGGCGCCGCTCCTGCTGGAGGGCCGAGACGACGCTCAGCGCGCTGCCACCGGTGGTGCCGGTCCGTTCGGCGTCGTCCTGCAGCTGGATCTGTTCACTGGCCAGACCGACGCCCGTGTAGCCCCACAGACCGGTGAGGGCGATGGCGGGTGCGACGATCGGCATGATCAGCTGCTTGCGGAGAGACCTGCGCGGGGCAAGCCGGTGGCGCGCCTTCGGGTCGCTAGTGCCTGACATCTGAATTGAATCCTCGCAGCGAGCTGACGACAGTGAAGTTGATGCTCAGCGGTCCTGATTCCTGCGGCGTGGCGCCTGGACACGGAGCAGCGCGGCAGTGATCATGCCGCACCGTATCAGGAGTCCATGACGGGAGTCCGCCGCGTCCGTTGCCATCCGGTGCCCTCAACAGATCCATTCGCAAGGCGAGTTGATGAGCGATTGCACCGAATGGGCGGAGTCACAGCAGGGCGAGCAGCTTCGGGGTGTAGAGGTCGCCGATGGTGGCGCTGCCGGCGACCATGTCGAAGTAGATCGAGGTCAGTTCGGCATCCTGGCGGATCGCGCGCAGCATGGCCAGGCGGCTGGGGTGCTGCTCGTCGAGGCGGGCCACGGCGAGGGTCGCCTCGTAGCCGGGCCGCAGCGCGGCGTCCCGGTCCTGTCCGTACGCGTCGAGCGCCTGGTCGAGGAGGGCGGGATCGTCGTCGAGCCGTCCTCCGACGTGCCGGGCGAGCAGTTCGGCCTGGAGGAAGGCGTCGCTGATGCCGCGTGCGGTGATGGAGTCCTTGTGGTGGCCCGCGTCGCCGACCAGGGCCCAACCCGGCCCGGACGCCTGACGGAAGAAGTTCCGCTGATCGCCGGTGCCGCGCAGGCGCTCGATCCGGGTGGCACCCCGCAGACGGTCGTACAGGGCGGGGGCCGTGGCGTGGATCTGCCGGATGTGGTGGCGCTCGGCGTCGGCCCGGACCTCCTCGAAGCGCGCCTGGGGGAAGTAGGTCAGCACCAGGGTGGCTTCGTGGGTGGCGACGGCGGCGACCCAGCGGTCGGGTGCCTCGTACAGTTCGAGGTCGGCCGGTACGCCCTGCCAGTACGAGTAGTAGGCGCAGGTGAGTCGCGGGTGCTCGGAGGTGATCGGGGCTCCGGCGAGGTCGGCGACGGTGGACCGCATGCCGTCCGCGCCGACGACGAGTCGGGCCCGCTCCCGGAAGGGTGCTCCGGCGTGGGTGCCCTCCACACCGACGACGCGACCGGTCTCGTCGCGCAGGAGTCCGGTGACGCGGGAGCTCAGCCGCATCTCGACGCCGGCCCTGGCCGCGGCCTCGGCGAGGAGGGGGTCCAGGATGTGGCGGCGGGGTGCGTAGGCGGCCCGCTGGCCGTCGATGCCGCGTCCGCATCCTTCGAGGCGGACGCCGCCGACCTCGTACACGACGTTCCCGAGGGGCGGACAGCCGGTGGCCCGCAGCTCGTCCAGCAGGCCCCACCGGGCCAGGGCGGCGATCCCCGGCTGGTGGATCAGGTGCGTCGAGAGGGTGTCGGAGGGGAAGGTGGCGCGGTCGAGGACCAGGACGCGGTGCCCCGCCCGTGCGAGCTGGAGGGCGGTGGCGGAGCCGGCGACGCGGGCGCCGACCACGATGACGTCGAACATGGGTGCTGCCTCATAGGAATGGTGGGTTGAACCGCCTCGCGCTGGGCCCGTCTCCCCCCGGTCGGGCCCAGCGCGGCGGCGGTCAGCGTGCGGGGGACAGCTCGGTCAGCAGGGCGCGGTGGTCGATCTTTCCGTTGGCGTTCAGGGGCAGGCTGTCCAGGACCGAGATGCGGCGCGGCCGCAGGTAGGGCGGGAGCCGGTCGGCGAGTTCGGCGAACAGCCTCTGCGGGTCGCAGTCGCCGCCGCTCACCGCCGCGTGGAGCTCGGGCGTCCCGTGGACGTCCGGGACCGCGAGGACGTACGCCTCGCGCACGCCGGTCAGCTCCCGCAGCACGGCCGCGACCTCGCCGGGTTCGATGCGGTGGCCGCGCACCTTGATCTGGTGGTCGGTGCGCCCGAGGTGCACGAGCACCCCGTCCCGCAGGGCGACCCGGTCCCCGGTCCGGTACCAGTGGTCGGCGCCCGCCTGCTTGTCCTCGCCGTCTCCCTCTCCCGGTACGGGCGGGTGGAAGCGGCCGGCGTCGTCCGCCGGGTCGAGGTAGCCGGGGAAGCGCTGCGGTCCGCGGACGAGCAGTTCGCCGGTGTCGGCGGGGAGGTCGTCCTCGTCCAGGATCAGGTGCTCCGTGCCCGGGTGGCACCGTCCGATCGGCGTGGTGCCGTTGGGGGTGGCGGGCCAGTCCGCGGGATCGTCCGGGAGCCGGTACGCCGTGCAGGAGACGGTCAGTTCGGTCGGTCCGTACAGCACCTCGATCGTGCTGCCGGGCGCCGCGGCGTGCCAGGCGCGCGCGGAGCGGAGCGGGAGTGCCTCTCCTCCGAAGACGCTCCACCGCAGGGTGGGCATGCTGTCCGGCTTGAGCGTGCCGAGCCGCTCCGCGAAGGAGATCAGGGAGGGCACCGAGAACCAGTGGGTCAGCCGCAGGTTGTTGACGGTGGCGACCGGCGAGAGCAGTTGCGCGGCGGACGGGACGACCAGGGTGGCGCCCGCCGCCCAGGCGACGAAGAGGTCGTGCACGGAGCCGTCGAACGTCAGGTCGAAGGCCGCCGACATCCTGCTGTCCGGCCCGACGTCGTAGCGCTCGGCCATCGAGGTGAGGTAGGCGGACAGGTTCCGGTGGAGGACGGGCACGCCCTTGGGTGCGCCGGTCGATCCGGAGGTGAAGATGATGTAGGCGACGGCCTCGGGGCCCGGGTCGGGGACGGCCGACGCGTCGACGGGAGGCACGTCGGGCGCGGACGCGGGGTCGAGCGGCAGTTCCGTCACACCCAGGCCGGCCGCCGCGCCCGGGGTGTCGGTGAGGACCAGGTCGAGGCCGGCCGCGTCGACGATGGACGCGGTGCGGGACGCGGGGTGCTCGGGGTTGAGGGGCACCACGGTCGCGCCGGCCCGGAGGATCGCGAGGTACCCCGCGTAGGCGGAGGGCGTGCGCCCGGCGAGGAGTCCGATGCGCCGGGGGGCGGGGCCGGTGCGCGCGAGGATCTGCGCGGCGTAGCCCTCGGCCAGGGCGCCGAGCCCGCGGTACGTGAGGGAGTGACCGGCGACCTCGAGGGCGACGCGGGTGTCGCCGTACCGTTCGACGGACCGGGTGAACCAGCCGTAGGCGTGACGCGGTTCGGTCATCGGACACCGGCCTCGAGCGAGCCGGTCCAGACCCGGAGCTCGCCCACGGTGCCGAGGCGGCCGACCTCCTCGGGGTCTATCTCCTGGCCGGTCTGCTGGGTCAGTTCCACGATGAGCTGGAGTCTGGCCAGGGAGTCGATGCCTATGTCCGCGAGCCGCGAGGCGTCGTCGAAGTCGGTGCGGGCGTGCTCGCGCAGCAGCCAGTCCGCCGCGCTCTCCGCGCCGGCGGCACGGTCCTCGCCCGGCCAGTACCTGCGCGTCTGCCACGGGTACCGGGGCAGCGGGACCACGGTCCCGGGTTCGTCGAACAGCGCCTCCCAGTGCACGTCCTCGCCGGCGCGGTACCGCTGGACGGCCTCCGCCAGGGCGGCGGGGGTCCCGGGGTGTCCGAGCGGGTCGGCGGAGCCGCGGGAGAGCGCCCGGACGAGCTCCGCGTGGCTGGATCCGACGACGGCCAGCCGGTGGGCGTGGTGGGTGCGGCGGGTGGCCGCGGTGTGGCAGATGTCCCGGAGCGGGTGCGCGGCTCCGCGGCCGCCGGTGCCGAGGTGGGCGATGTAGGCCTCGGTGAGGTCGAGCAGGGCCTGGGGCGAGCGGGCGGACAGCGCGAGGACGTAGGGGGTGCCCGGGGCGGGCTCGGCCTGGCGGCGCGCGGGGGCGGGGTCCGCCTGGCGCAGCACCACGTGGGCGTTGAGCGCGGAGACGCCCTGGCTCGACACGCCGGCGACCGCCGGGCGGTCCGAGGCCGGGAGGTCCTGGAGGGCGACCGGGATGCGCACCGGGAGCCGGTCCCAGTCCACGTACGGGGTCGGCTCCTCGACGTGGAGGCTCGCGGGCACCTGTCCGTTCCGCAGGCAGAGCACCGTCTTGATGAGTCCGGCCATGCCGCCGGCGGCTTCCGCGTGGCCGATGTTCGACTTCGCCGAGCCCACCAGGAGCGGTCTGTCGGCCGGCCGGCCCGCTCCGAGGACCTCGCCGAGGGCCTGGAGTTCCAGCGGGTCGAGCAGGGGGCTGCCGGTGCCGTGCGCCTCCACGTAGTCGACCCGGGCCGGGTCGAGGTCCGCGTCCTCGTACGCCCAGCGGAGTACGTCAAGTTGGCCCGTGAGCGAGGGGTTGAGGAGCTGGTCCGTGGTGCGGCCGTCCGTCCCCACGGCGCTGCCGGCGATGACCGCGTGCACCCGGTCCCCGTCCGCGAGGGCGTCCGCGAGGCGCTTGAGGACGACCACCCCGACGCCGTCGCTGGGGGCGTGTCCGTCGGCCCGGGCGTCGCCGAAGCGGCTGCGGCCGTCCGCGGACAGCGTCCCGGCGTGGGACATCATGATGCCCTCGTCGGGGCGGAGCACCAGGTTCACGCCCGCGGCCAGGGCGAGGGAGCTCTCCCGTACGCGCAGGCTCTGCACGGCGCTGTGGACGGCGTAGAGGGAGGAGGCGCAGGCCGTGTCGATGAGCATGCTCGGGCCGCGGAAGTCGAAGGCGTACGACACCTGGGCCGGGATGACCGAACGGAAGTTGAGGTACTGCACGGCCGTCATGGCCTGCGGTCCGTGGCGGAAGGCGCGCTCGACGAAGTCCGCGCGGGTGGCGCCGACGAAGACGCCGGTCCTGGTCCCCGCCAGTCGGTCGGGCCGGAGCCCGGCCTCCTCCAGGGCGTCCCACGCCGTCATGAGCAGGAGCCGCTGCTGGGGGTCGAGTTCGGCCGCCTCACTGCTGGACATGCCGAAGAAGTCGGCGTCGAAGTCGGCGAGGCCGTCGACGAATCCGGCGCGTCGGCCGCCGAGGGAGCCGGTGTCGGCCTGCGCGGAGTTCAGCGACCCGGTGTCGTAGCGGTCGGGCGGGGATTCCCCCGTGGCGTCGGCCCGGTCGCACAGCAACCGCCAGAACTCGTCGATGTCGCCGGCCCCCGGAAGGCGGCAGGCCATTCCGACCACTGCCACTGAGCGCGCATCCGCGTTCGCTCCGTTCATTCAGAAAACTCCCTCAATGCCGCACCGCAGGACGTACAGTTTGGAGCAGCTTCACTTCGGTGGACCGTGCCCGGGCAGTACAGCAGGTGAAGGCCTGCGATCCCGGTTCTGGGGCTGTTCGGGGACCTGCCTCCACATGACCGGAGCGGGGTTCATGTCGGGCAGGGGGACCCCGGGCGGGGTCCCGTGTCGTAGGGCCCGGTCGCGCGGCGTCCCGCCGGGTCGGCCGGCACACACGGGGGCTGCTGCCCCTGAGTCGCTGTGATCACACGCCCGTCCCCTCGGCCCGCTCGCTCCCGTGCCCTAGATCAATCCCGCACGATTGTCATATGCAGTGTCGTGATTCCTCGCCTCCCGCCCAGCAGTTGGCGTGAAATGATCGCTACCCGTTGAAACATCAGGATTTTTCGGATAATCTTCAAGATTCAACTCCATTCCCCTTCTTCCGGTTCCAAAGGGGACCGACCGCCACGGCCCCGGCAGCTGCGTACACCTCGACACTGCCAACCGGTCTGTAAAACTGGGTAGATGACGAACCACCAGGTTCTGCGATCTGATTTCATGTGATCTCATGGATCCCCAGACAAGTGGCGAGGCCCGGCGGCAGCGCCTTCAGGCCCTTGGCCTCAACTCGGCAGATGCGGAAGCCACCTTCGACCGCGTGGCCAAGGTGGCTGCGACCGTGACCGGAGCGCCGCTCGCCATGGTCAACTTCATCAACGACCAGACGCAGATGTTCCGGGGCATGTACGTGCCGCGCGCTGCCGAGGCCTCTCCGGACGAGCGGACGAGCGCCGACGCGGGCATCACGTTCGACCTGAGCAACTCCGTGGCCCGCGAGGCACCCGGCGACTACGGCTTCTGCCCGCACGTCGTCGCCCAGGGGGCCCAGCTGGCTCTCGACGACGTGCTCGACTACCCGCGCTTCGCGGGCAATCCCCTGGTCAACGACATGGGTGTGCGCTCCTACCTCGGCACTCCGCTGCGGGACAACAGCGGGATGATCCTGGGCACGCTGTGCGTGGCCGACACGTCCCCCCGCCAGTGGGACGCCCAGACGAAGGAGCTGATGCACGACCTCGCGCAGACGCTCGTGTCGGAGTTCAGGCTCCGTGACAGCCTTCTCGCCCAGCAGCAGGAGCTGTTCGCCGTCTTCGACGGAGCCCCCTTCCCCATCATGCTCACCGAGGGCCCCCGCCATCTGATGCGCTACGCCAACGGGCGCCAGGCGGTCGTCTTCGGCCTGGGACGGCAGTACCTGCCCGGCCCGGAGGAACTGCCCGGCCTGCGGAGCGCCGGCGTCTTCGACGCGATGGACACCGCCTTCCACAGCGGTCAGCCGGTCACCCACCGGACCTCGCTGCCGACCGCCGAACACGGCGGCTACCAGGAGTTCGACTTCCTCTGCACTCCTGTCAGGACGTCCCCCCGGGCACCGATCAGCGGCATCCTGACGGTGGCCATGAACGCGGCGACGGTCTCCGACCCGCACGCCTTCTCCGCCAACGTGCAGCAGCAGTTCGAACGCCTGGGCAGCGGCGGGAACCCCGCGCCCTTCCCCGGCCAGCCCTGATGAACGCCGACGCCTCGGTACGAGCGGCCTGGGGCGGCCGCACAGGAACGTTCCGTTAGCCCCTCCGGGTGCGGGCCCGTCCTTCCGCTCGCACCCGGAGCGGCATCGATCACCCCTGGCCAGCCCCGCGCAGGGGCCGCCTGAATCCGGAGCGCCTCCCGGGGGGACGCACCTCCAGCGGCGAGCCGCCGTCCGTGGTCACGCTCGGCGTCCGCAGGGTCAGGCCGGGCAGACCGCTCAGGCGGACGGCGACGACCAGCACGCGCTGGACATCGGGTCCGAGACATGCGACGTCGAATTCAAGCCACTTCGCGGAGCTGGTGTCGGCGGTCCGCCCTGGAGGCTCTCCCCGCGGGTCAGACGCGGGTCAGGGTGTCGACGAGGGTCAGCTCCTCGGGGGTGAAGTCGAGGGTGCGCAGGGCGGCCACGCTGTCCTCGAGCTGTCGGGCGCTGCTCGCCCCCACCAGGGCGGAGGTGACCCTGCCGCCCCGCAGCACCCAGGCGAGGGCGAGCTGGGCGAGGCTCTGGCCACGGGAGGCGGCGATGTCGTTCAGGGCGCGGAGCCGGGTCACCAGGTCCTCGGTGACGGCGTCCCGGTTCAGGAAGGGGCTGTCGCTCGCGGCGCGGGAGTCCTCGGGGATGCCGTCCAGATAGCGTCCGGTGAGGAGGCCCTGCTCCAGCGGGGAGTAGGCGATGGATCCGACCCGCAGGTCGTCGAGCGCGTCCAGCAGGCCCTCGTCCTCCGGGCGCCGGTCGAGCATCGAGTAGCGGGGCTGGTGCAGGGTGAGCGGCGTGCCGAGTTCGCCGAGGATGCGGGCGGCCTCGCGGGTCTGCTCGGCCGAGTAGTTGGAGACGCCGACGTACAGGGCCTTGCCCTGCTGGACGGCGGAGTGCAGGGCGCCCATGGTCTCCTCCAGGGGCGTGTCCGGGTCGAAGCGGTGCGAGTAGAAGATGTCGACGTGGTCGAGGCCGAGCCGGTGCAGGCTCTGGTCCAGGGAGGACAGCAGGTACTTCCGGGAGCCCCACTCGCCGTACGGGCCGGGCCACATCAGGTATCCGGCCTTCGTGGAGATCACCAGCTCGTCGCGGTGGGCGGCGAAGTCCGTGCGCAGGAAGCCGCCGAGGGCGGATTCGGCCGCGCCCGGCGGGGGGCCGTAGTTGTTCGCCAGGTCGAAGTGGGTGATCCCGAGGTCGAAGGCGCGGCGCAGGATGGCGCGCTGGGTCTCCGCCGGCCGGTCCGGGCCGAAGTTGTGCCACAGGCCGAGGGAGAGGGCGGGCAGCTTCAGGCCGCTGCGGCCGGAGCGCCGGTACGGCATGTCGGCGTAGCGGTCGGGATGGGGGGTGTACAACGCGACTCCAGGGCAGAGGACGGCACCCGGGTGTTTCGGGTGGGGCGCGGATTGTCGTGCGACACCAATGTCCCCCGTCGGGCGGGCATGGATCCAACAGGAGAATCCGATCGGATTCAGCGCTTAGGCTTCTGAATCATGGAACTGCGTCATCTCCAGCACTTCGTCGCCGTCGCCGAGGACCGGCACTTCACCCGGGCCTCGGAGCGGCTCATGGTCTCCCAGTCCGGTCTTTCGGCCTCGATCCGGGCCCTGGAGCGGGACCTGCGGGCGCCGCTGTTCGTCCGGAGCACCCGCCGGGTCACTCTGACGGAGGCCGGGCGGGCGCTGCTCGTCGAGGCGGAGCGGATCCTCGCCCAGGTGCGGGCGGCCCACGAGGCGGTGGCCGCCGTGCAGGGCGTGGTGCGCGGCACGCTCTCGCTGGGGGCCGAGCAGTGCGTCGCCGGGGTGCACGTGGCGGGGCTGCTGGCCTCGTTCAGGGGGCGGCACCCCGAGGTGGAGATCCGGCTGCGGCAGGAGGGCGGGCTCGCCTTGGCCGAGGACGTCGGCGCCGGGCGGCTCGACCTGGCCTTCGCCTACCGGAGCCGCGCCGACTCCGACGTGCTGCGCTCGGTGCCGCTGGCGGCCGAGCCGATGACCCTCCTGTGCCACCCGGGGCATCCGCTCGCCACCGCCCGCTCGGCCCTGTCCCCGCACGACCTCGCCGGGGAGGTCTTCGTCGACTTCCACCCCGGCTGGGGGCCGCGCCGGGCCACCGACGCCGCCTTCGCCGCCGCGGGCGTGCCGCGGACCGTGAGCCTGGAGGTGAACGACGTGCACAGTCTCCTCGACCTGGTCGAGGAGGACCTGGGGATCGCCGCCGTACCCCGGCACTTCCGGCACAAGCGGCCGTCCCTGCACGCGGTCCCCCTGCCCGACGCCGGCGAGGCCGTCTACGAGACCGTGGCCCTCCTGCCGCCGGCCCGGGCCACCAGCCCCGCCGCCCGGGCCCTGATGACGCTGCTGGAGGAGGGCGCGGCACGCTGAGGCGCGGCACGCCCGCCGCAGGGGCGCGCGTGGCGCATCCTGGGTGCGGCGGCTCCGGATGTCGAGAATCCGTCGGCCGCTCCGTCCCCGGGGCGGCAGCGGCACCGCTCGGCGGCCGTGCGCGAACGAAGGAAACGAAGGAGAGGACCGGCATGGCGATTCAGCGGATGGACAACGTCGGCATCGTCGTCGACGACCTGGACGCCGCCGTGGCGTTCTTCGAGGAACTCGGCATGGAGCTGGAGGGCAGGACGGAGGTCCAGGGCCTCGTGGCCGACCGGTGCACGGGGCTCGACGGCGTCCACTGCGCCATCGCGATGCTCCGCACCCCGGACGGCCACAGCCGCCTGGAGCTCGCGCAGTACCTCAGCCCCGCGGCGACGGCCACCGAACCGCGCGACCGCCCGCACAACGTCCTGGGCACGCACCGCGTCATGTTCGCCGTCGACGACATCCGGGACACCGTCGCGCGGCTGCGTCCGCACGGCGCCGCACTCCTCGGGGACATCGCCCGTTTCGAGGACGTCTACCTGCTCGCCTACGTCCGCGGTCCCGCCGGCGTCATCGTCGGACTGGCCGAGCAGCTGAGCTGAGGCCGCCGACGCCCGGGCGGAAGGCCGCCGGCGCCCGGGCAGAGGGTGCGGACGCCCGGGCAGAGGGCGCCGGCGCAGCCGTCACCGGCGCCGAACTGTCCCGGACCCGTACGGCGCCGATTCGGGTCCCGTACGCCGGTCAGCCGTCCACGTGCAGGCCGAACCCCGTGCGGCCCGGGGCCTCCAGCCCCGTCTTCAGGTGCAGCGAGGGAATCTCGTAGTCGCCGAAGTTCTGCCGGCGGAAGGCGATCGGTTCGGTCGTCTCCAGGGTGAGCAGGCGCTGCTCCCAGGCCTTGGCGACGTCCGGGTACTCCTCAGCGGACATCCGGTCGGCGCCGTGCACCACGAACGGGGGCAGGACCTCGATGCCCGGGTAGTGGAGGATGCCGTGCTGGATCGGGAAGAGCAGGTCGTCGATGGGGCCGTTGATGCCGCGGGACGCGTAGTGCGCCTCCGGGCCGCCGACGGTCACCGACAGCAGCGCCCTGCGGCCCGCCAGGGTGCCCTCGCCGTAGCGCTCGCCGTACTTCGTGTCGCTGTGCTCGCCGACGCCGTACGCGAAGCGGTACGTGAACACCCGGTCCACCCAGCCCTTGAGGATGGCCGGCATCGCGTACCACCACAGCGGGAACTGGAGGATGACCGTGTCGGCCCAGAGGAGCTTCTCCTGCTCGGCGCGGACGTCCGGGGTGAGGGCCCCGGCGGCGAAGGCCCGGCCCGAGTCCCGGACCACCTGCAACGGGCTCGACGCGTAGGCGCCGTAGTCCGCGGCGTCCGCGGCCGCCTTCCAGTTCATCGCGTACAGGTCGCTCACCCGCACCTCGTGCCCGGCGGCCTCCAGGGTCGCCACCGCGAGGTCCTTCAGCGATCCGTTGAGCGAGCGCGGCTCCGGGTGGGCGTGGACGATGAGCGTCTTCATGGGAACTCCTGGGGATCGGTTGCCTGCGTCCATCCTGGGATCCGCTCCGCCCGGTGTTCAGGGACGCCTCTTCCGTAGGACGGGAGTTCCTGGTACCGGCAGGGCCACCCTCGCGAGGGCGGGCGCGCCCATACTGGGGCCATGGACGATCTCGCAGGCTTCCTCCGCACGCGGCGTTCCCGGGTCGATCCGGCCGGGGTCGGCATACCCGTCGACAGCCGCCGCCGGGTCGAGGGGCTGCGCCGCGAGGAGGTCGCGCACCTGTCCGGGGTCAGCGTCGACTACTACGTGCGCCTGGAGCAGGGCCGGGCGACCCAGCCCTCCGAGCAGGTCCTCGACGCGCTCGCCCGCGTCCTCGGCCTGGACGAGACCGAACGCGGACACCTCGACCGGCTCGCCCGGCAGCCCCGCCACCGTGCGAAGGCTCCGAGCGGCCGGCTCCGGCCGGAGCTGCTGCGGGTCCTGGACCTGGTGTCCGGCGCGCCCGCACTGATCATGAACCACCGGTTGGACGTGCTCGCCGGGAACCGGCTCGCCGAACTCCTCTTCGGCCGGCCGCTGCCGGGATTCAACACCGCCCGGCACATCTTCCTGGAGGAGGCGGAGCGGGGTCTGTACGCGGACTGGGAGACCTGCACCCTCGACGCGGTAGGACACCTGCGCCTGGCCGCCGGTACCTATCCCGCCGATCCGCGGCTGGCCTCGCTCATCGGCGAGCTGGCCATCGGCAGCGAGCGCTTCCGGCGCCTCTGGGCCCGGGCGGACGTGAGCGCTCGCACCCACGGCCGCAAGGCGTACCACCATCCGCTGGTCGGCCTGCTGGAACTGCACCAGGAGAACTTCGCGCTGCCGGACGCGCCGGGTACGGAGCTGCTGGTGCTGTCCGCCGCCCCCGGCACCCCCACCGAGGACGGCCTGCGGCTCCTCGGCACCCTGCGTACGGACGAGGGCGACGCGCCGGTCGCCCCGATGGGCCGCCGGACCCGCACGTCCACCGACGCGGGCTGACGCACCGCGCCCCGGGCTCCGGGCTCCGCCCGCCGGGTCCGCGCGACCGGGGCGGCCTCCGGCCCCGGACCGCCGGACGGCGCCCGCCCGTCTCAGGCGGGCTTGCGCCACACGGAGACGTGCTTCGCGGAGTCCTGGGCGAACGGGGCGCCGTCCCAGTCCGCGACGCGCCGCTCCAGTTCGAGTCCGGCGATCCGGGCCATCAGGTCGAGCTCGGCGGGCCAGGCGTAGCGGTGCCGGGAGGCGCCGCGGCGGTAGCGGCCGTCGTCGCCGTCACGGGTGAAGTGGTGCGAGACGAGGACCTGCTCGACGAGGTCGAAGGTGTCGAAGCCGCAGTGCCGCTCGGAGACGTCGAACGGCACCGCCACCTGGCCGGGCGGCAGGAAGCGCAGGGGCGGCACGCCCAGCTCGACGACGAACCGGCCGCCGGGTTCCAGATGGCGGGCGGCGTTGCGGAAGCACTCGACCTGCTCGTCCTGCGTGAGCAGGTTCGAGATGGTGTTGTAGACGAGGTACACCAGCGCGAACCCGCCGGGTACGACGGTGGTGGCCATGTCCCCGATGACCACCGGGAGCGTCTCCTCGTCGGTCTTGCGCCGGAGGACGGCCGCCATGTGCTCGGACAGTTCGATGCCGACGACCGGGACGCCGCGGGCGCGGAGGGGTACGCCCACCCGGCCCGTGCCGATGGCGAACTCCAGCGCCCGTCCCGTGCCGGCGAGTTCGGCGAGGAAGTCGACGGTCGGTCCGAGGACGGCGGCCGAGGACGTCTCGGTCTCCTCGGCGTCGTAGCGGTCGGCGGTCTCACGGGTCCACAGCTCACTGCTCGTCACGGGCGGCCACTCTGCCGGGCGGTGACGAGCCCTGTCGAGTCGGTTTCCGCCGCCTGCCCCGAGCACACCGACGGGTTCGCGGCCGAACGCTCCTCCGTCGTCCCCGGGGCGGGCCGACCGCCGTCCGCGGGGGCGGGCGGTGCGGTGCTGGCCCTGACGACGAGCCGGGTGGCGAGTTCGACGCGGAGGTTCTCGACGTGTTCGCCGTCGATGATGCGGAGCAGGGTGTTGGCGGCCATCGCCGCCATGTCGAACAGCGGCTGGCGCACGGTGGTGAGCGCCGGATGCGTCCAGCGGGCGACGGGCAGGTCGTCGAAGCCGACGATGCTGACGTCCTCGGGGATCCGGAGCCCTCGGGCCCGCAGTTCCTCGAAGGCGCCGAGCGCCTGGAGATCGCTGGCGGCGAAGACCGCGGTCGGCGGCTCCTCCCCCGCCGCCGCGAGGTCGTCGAGCAGCCGGGCCGTCGCACGCCGTCCCGAGGTGTCGTTGAAGTCGCCGTGCGGCACGAAGCCCGCCAGGACGGGGAGTTCGGCCCGCTCCATGGTGGCCCGGTAGCCGTCGGCGCGGGCCCGGCTGCACAGGAGCTGGCGGGGTCCGGCCAGATGGGCGATGCGGGTGTGGCCGAGGTCGATGAGGTGGTCGGTGGCGCTCACCGCGCCGGCCCAGTTGGTGGCGCCGACGGTGGGGACCAGGGCGTCGACGTGTCCGACCGGGTCCACCAGGACGAAGGGGACGTCCAGCGCCGCCAGGCGGCGGCGCTGCTGCGGGGTGAGGTCCGACACGACGAGGATGGCGCCGCTGCTGCGGCGGGCGGCGAGCTGGTCGATCCACTCGCGGGTGTCGGCGCTGCGGCCGTGCACGGCGGAGAGCACCATGCTGGCGCCGGCCGCGTGCAGGACCTCGTCCACGCCCCGGACGATCTCGACCGACCAGAGGCTGTCGAGTTCGTTGAGGACGAGGTCGACGACGCTGCCCCGGCGGCGGGCGGGACGGCGCCGGTAGCCGAGGGCTTCCACGACCGCCTCGACGCGCTCCTTGGTGTCGGCCGACACGTCGGCGCGGTCGTTGAGGACCTTGGAGACCGTGGAGACGGACACCCCCGCCTCCGCGGCGATCGCGTGCAGGGTGACCCTGCCGCCCTGCGCGTCCGTGCGCTCCTCGGCCATGCCCTGCCTTTCGCTCCGGGTGTCCCCTGGGGGGCCTGTCTCCTGCTTTCCGGAAGGGTAGCGGTCGGTGCGGTCCGCCCCCCTTCGTACCGTCATGGGTGTACGGGGCCGCCGGCGGGCCGTTCGCGGTACTCGGGGCGGGTGAACTCCGCGGGGGCGCGGCCGCCCGTGAGGTCCTGGGCGCACATGCCGACGAATGCTCCGGTGAAGCCCCAGGCGGTGTAGTGCCCGGTGTCCGGGTCGCCGCGGGTGGCTCCCTCGTCGGAGAGCGGGGTGACGTCCAGGGCCTCGCCGACCGGGAGCCAGGCCTCGGTTCCGGCGGGGCGCCAGGAGAAGCGGCCTTCGGGGCCGTCGACGGAGAGCCTGAGTTCGAGCGGTCCGTCCCCGGCGGGCAGCGGCGGGACGGGTTCGGTGTAGCGGCCGTGCAGGCAGGTCCCGAGTCTGATCACGCGGCCCAGTGCGTCGTCCCAGCTGAGGTGGAGGTGGTGCCAGAGCGTGGTGTTGTAGTAGTGCACCAGGCCGGCCATCGTGAGCGGCGAGTCGGGCCGGGCCGTGAGGCCGACGGAGAAGTCGAAGCGGGTCGCCTGCTGGCGGCGGGCGACGAGGCTCTGGCCGTGGGTCGAGCCGAGGGACTGGCCGCCGTACAGGCGCAGTCCGTCGTGGAGGGGCTCGATCCACTCGGGGTCGGGGTGCCTGCGCAGGGTGGACCAGGGGGAGGCCGGAGGGGCGTCGCCGTCGGGGTGCGCGGTGGACGGCGTCTCCGGGCCGGAGGCGGGCTCGGGCACTGGTGACGGTGCCGGTGCCGGCACGACGGTGCGGGGCAGGGTGTCGCCGCCCGGTACCGGGGGTTCGCCCGCGAGGCGCGGCCAGCCGTCCGCGGTCCACTCGACGCGCTGGAGCGCGGTCTCGCGGCCGAGGACGCACGCTCCGCGCGGGGTGAGGGGGCGGGCGGTCAGATGGGCCAGGTACCACTCTCCGCCGGGCGTCTCGACGAGACTGCCGTGACCGGCCTTCTGCAGGGGCGCTTCGGGGTGGTGCCGGGAGGTGAGGAGCGGGCCGGCGGGATCGGCCTCGTACGGTCCGGTGATGTCGCGGGCCCGGGCGACGGTGACCGCGTGGTCCCAGGAGGTGCCGCCCTCCGCGGTGAGCAGGTAGTAGTGGCCGTCGCGGCGGTAGAGGTGCGGCCCTTCGGTGTGGGCGAGTGCGGTGCCGGTGAAGACGCGGTGGACGGGGCCGGTGGCGGCGCCCTTCGCGCGGTCCCACTCCTGGAGGAGGATGCCGGCGAAGGGGTGACGGCCGGGCCGGTGGTCCCACTCCATCCACAGGGCCCAGCTGCGGCCGTCGCCGTCGGGGCCGTCGTCGTGGAAGAGGGAGGGGTCGAATCCGTGCGACGGGAAGGGGACCGGATCGGACCAGGGGCCGTCGAGGCCGGACGCCGTGGTCACCCGGTTGCGGACGTCCTTGAAGGCACCGGCGAGGCTGGTGACGTCGCTGTAGACGAGGTGGAAGAGGCCGCCGGTGTACGAGAGGCAGGGCGCCCACACGCCTCCCGAGTCCGGCCGGCCGCTCAGGTCGAGCAGCCGGGCCTCCCGGAGCAGTCCGCCGAGGGGCCGCCAGTGGACGAGGTCGCGGGAGTGGTGGAGCGTGACGCCGGGGAGCCATTCGAAGGTGGAGGTGGCGATGTAGTAGTCGTCGCCGACGCGCAGGATCGACGGGTCGGGGTGGAAGCCGGGCAGGACGGGGTTGACGAGGGCGGGCTCCGGGCGGGCCCCGTCGTGTGGTCCGGGCGCCGGCTGCGGCTCGGGGTCCGTGCGGTCCCGGCCGGGTGCGGTGGGCGCGGCGGTCATGGTTCTCCTGCTTTCGGTGGCGGAGGGGGTCAGCCCTTGACGGCGCCGGCCATCACGCCGGAGACGATCCGGCGGGCGAGGACGGTGAAGGCGACCAGGACGGGGAGGGCGGAGACGACGACTCCGGCGAGCATGAGGGTGTAGTCCGTGTAGTAGCCCGCGGCGAGCTGGTTGAGGGCGATCTGGACGGTGCCGTTCTCCGGGGGGAGCGCGATCAGCGGCCAGAAGTAGTCGTTCCAGGCGAACATGAAGGTGAACATGCCGAGCACGGTCGCCGTGGTGCGGACCCCGGGGACGACGACGTGCCAGTAGACGCGCAGGAGTCCGGCGCCGTCCATCCGGGCCGCTTCGACGAGTTCGTCGGGGATGTTCTCCTCGACGGCCTGGCGCATCCAGAAGACGCCGACCGCCGAGACGAGGGCGGGCACGATGAGCGCCGAGACCTTCCCGTACATGCCGAGGTCGGTGACGAGGAGGTAGAGCGGGATGACGCCGAGCTGGGTCGGCACCATGACGGTCGCGACGACGCAGACGAGGAGGGCGTCGCGGCCGCGGAAGCGGAGCTTGGCGAAGGCGAAGCCGGCGAGCGAGGACAGCAGCACGTTGGAGACGGCGGTGGTGCCGGCGACGAGGAAGGAGTTGCCCAGGGCCTGCCAGAAGGCGGAGAGCTCGAAGACGCGCTGGATGTTCTCGATCAGGTGGCCGCCGGGGACGAGGGGCGGGGTGGTGCCGGCGAGGACGGAGTTGTCGTCGTGGGAGGCGACGACGAAGCTCCAGTACAGGGGGAAGACGGAGGCGGCGGTGACGGCCGCGAGCAGCAGGTAGGCGACCGGTCCGGCCGCGTCCGGCTTCCGCGGGCCCCGTTTCGGCACGGTGCGGAAGACGCGGCGGCCGGTCGGGGCGGCTGGGGCTGTCGGGTGGGGCCGGAAGGGCGCGGAGACGGCCATGGGGTTCCTCTGCGGGCGGTGGGGGTACGGCGGGGCGGTCGTGCTCGACGGGGTCCGGTCAGCGGCGCTCCGCGCGGCGGGCGAGGAGGAGGTTGAGCGCCGCGACGGCGGCGATGACCAGGAAGAGCGCCCAGGAGACGGCGGACGCGTAGCCGGCGTCGTTGTTGATGAAGCCGTACTTGTAGAGCATCAGGGTCAGGGTCTGGAACTGGTGCTCGGCGCCACCCTCGGCGTTGCCCTGCTGGTCGAAGAGGAAGGGTTCCGCGAAGAGCTGGAGTCCCCCGATGGTCGAGATGACGACGGTGAAGAGGAGCGTCGGCCGGATGGCGGGGAGCGTCACCTTGCGGAAGGTGAGGAGCCGGGAGGCGCCGTCGATCGCCGCGGACTCGTACAGCTCGCGGGGGACGGCCTGCATGGCGGCCAGGTAGATGAGCGCGTTGTAGCCGGTCCACCGCCACATCACCATGAAGCTGATGGCGAGGTGGGAGCTCCAGGTGTCCGCGGTCCAGTCGACGGGGGCGTCGACGACCCCGACGCCCTGGAGGACCCAGTTGACGATGCCGTAGTCGCGCCCGAACAGCTGGGAGAAGACCAGCGCGACGGCGACGACGGACACGTACTGCGGCACGAGCACCAGCGCCCGCCAGACGGTACGGGCCCGCAGGTGGCGGTCGAGGAGCCAGGCCACGCCCAGGGCGGCGAGGAGCTGGGGGACGGTGGAGAGCACGAAGATGCTGAGGGTGTTGAAGAGGGCGGTGAGGAAGTCGGTGTCGCCGAGCAGTCTCCGGAAGTTGTCCAGGCCCACCCACTCCCCTTGTCCCGAGAGCCGGTCCCAGTCGTGCAGCGAGACCCAGAAGGTCTGGAGCAGCGGGTAGGCGCCGAAGACGGCGAAGACGAGGAAGAAGGGGGCGATGAGGAGGTACGGGGCCGCGTTCCGGCCCGGGCGCGGGCGGCGCGGGGCCGGCGCGTGACCGGTCGGGAGCGGGCGGGTCTGGACCGCCATGGATGTCTCCGGGGGTGAGGGCGGGCGGGTGCGGGGGTGGGGTCAGCGCAGGTTCTTGGCGGCTTCCTCGACCGCCTTGTCCCAGGCCGCCGCGGGGTCGGCCTTGCCCTGCTCGACGAGCTGGAGGGCGTTGCCGAACGGGATGCGCGCCTGCTGGTCCTTCGTACCGCGGTAGTTGGGCTTGAGGGACGTGGCCGAGGCGGCGAAGATCTTGCCGGTCGGGGCCTCGGAGAACCAGTCCTGCCGCGCGCCCTGGACGTCGGGGTCGTCGAGGACGGGCACGAGGGACGGCAGCGCTCCGACGGGGCCGGTGAAGATCTTCTTCTGGGACGCGGCCGAGGTGAGGAAGTCGGCCAGTTCGGCGGCCTCCTTCACGTGCTTGCCCTGCTTGGGCACCGTCAGGAAGGAGCCGCCCCAGTTGCCGCCTCCGCCGGGCACGGAGGCGATGTCCCAGGATCCGGCGGCGGATTCGCCGGCGGCGGTCTTGATGAGTCCGGTCATCCAGGCCGGGCAGGTCATGGTGGCCATCCGGCCCAGCTTGATGCCGGTGTTCCACTGCTGGCTGAAGGGCTGGAGGTTGGCGGACTGGCCGGCGGCGGTGGCCCGGGCCGTCGCGTCGAAGAACTCCCTGACCTTGGGGTTGGTCTCGCCGATGTACTGGTCCTTCGCGTCGAAGAAGCCGAACTCGGTCTGGTTCATCATCGCCGTGAAGATGTTTCCCGAACTGTCGAACCAGGCCTTGTCCCCGACCTTGGAACGGAACTTCTCACCGGTCGCGAAGTACGCGTCCCAGGTGGGCCAGAGGGCGGACACGGCGGCGCGGTCGGTGGGCAGGCCGGCCTTGGCGAAGAGGTCCTTGCGGTAGCAGACGGCGAGGCTGCCGACGTCGGTGCCGTAGCCCATCACGAAGTCGGGCGTGCCGAGGGTGGCCTGCTGCCACTTCCAGGGCAGGTACTCGCCCTGCCGGTCGCCCGCGCCGTACTCGGCCAGGTTGACGAACTTGTCCTTCACCGCACGGAACTTGGGGAGGTAGCCCTCCTCGACGGCGACCACGTCGGCGGCTCCGCTGCCCGAGGCCACCTGCGTCGAGAGCTGGTTGTGGTGCTGGTCGAACTGGGAGATGCGCTCCTTGATCACCACGTTGGGGTGGGTGCGCTCGTACTCCTTGATCAGCGGCTTGTACCCGAAGTCGCTGAAGGTCGCGACGGTCAGGGTGATCTTGCCGCCCGCTTCGCCGGAGCCCGAGCCGCAGGCGGACAGGACGAGGAGCGAGGCGGCGGCGGCGAGCGCGCCGACGGTTCTGCGGGCACGGTTACGGCCCATGGCGGATCCTCCGGGAACGGGAGACGGGTGAGCGCCACCAAAGTCGTGCACGGCCGAAAACTCTGTCAAGGTTTTCGGCGAAACTTTCGACGGTCCCTCAGTAGACGCTAGAGGGATACCACTTGGGCCTGGTGAATGTCGTCGAAAGTTTTCGTAGCAGCGGACTCCTGACCAGCGGGGGGAGACGAAAACTCCGCGGGCCGTTGACCCGGCCGCGCACCGGCAGCAGCATGCGTCCGCCGCCGACTCCCGTACCGGACGCGGCCCCGTTCCCCCTCCGCCCGAAAGGCACCGGCATGCCCTCCTCGGCCCCACCTCCCGTGGCCTGCGCCGCGCCACCCCGCAAGCCGCTCCTCCGCGCGATCGCCGCGGGCGCCACGACCGTGGCCGCCCTGCTCGCCCTCACCGCCCTCCCGTCCCCGGCCGACGCCGCCGTCCAGGCGGCGACACCGGGTCTTCCACCCGCCGGGAAGGTCGCCCTGGTCCTGGGACAGGACAGCGACACCCTGAGCGACTACCGCCGCGACGTCCTCGGCAACGCCTCCCTCGGGGCCCCCGCCCCCGCGGCGGTCACCCTCTACACCAACCTCGTCCTCGGCGGCACGCCCGCCCCGCTCGCCGGGACGACCGGGCCCGTCGACTGGGGCGCCGGCACCGTCGACTTCGCCCGCACGCTGCAGGAGTACCCCGGCTCCTCGCTCGCCGTCGGCCTCTACCTCTCGGACGCCACCTCGGGCTGCACCAACCAGCCGCTGCGCGCGATCATCGGCCGCTCGGACGCGGACGTCACCGCGGGGAACCCGAACCTGATCACCCGGTACCGCGCCAAGGTCGACGAGATGGTCAACCGTTTCAAGTCGTACGACCGGGACGTGCTGCTGCGCATCGGCTACGAGTTCGACGGCCCGTGGAACTGCTACAGCGCCGACTTCTACAAGGAGGCGTTCCGGTACATCAAGGGCCGCATCGACGCGCTCGGCGCGACCCGCGTCGCCACCGTCTGGCAGAGCGCGGCCTGGCCGGTGAACACCCACCCCGACCACCCGGAGTGGAAGTACGTCGTCACCGACCCGGCGCACCTCGACGACTGGTATCCCGGCGACGCCTACGTGGACTGGGTCGGCCTGTCCTCGTTCTACAACTCCCTTTCGGTGCCGTCCCAGTGGGGCTGCGGCGCGTACGACACCGACCCGGTCGGGCTGCAGAACCGCATCCTGGACTTCGCCCGGTCCCACGGCAAGCCGGCCATGGTCGCGGAGGCGGCCCCGCAGGGCTCGCGGACCGGCGCGAAGAGCACCAGCTGCATCTTCCGAAACAGCCCGGCGGCCTCCAGCGGCCAGGCGATCTGGGACGGCTGGCACGCCGGCTACTTCGACTGGATCGACCGCAACCGCGACGTGATCCGCGCCGCCGCCTACATCAACACCCACTGGGACGCCCAGACGCAGTGGCAGTGCGCGGGCGGCGCCCAGGCCGGCGGACCCGGCTGCGCGAACGGCAACTGGGGCGACTCACGCGTCCAGGCGGACCCGACCGTGCTGTCCCGCTTCCTGACGGAGATCAAGAAGTCGACCTGGGCGAACGGCACGTCGACCCCGAACCCGACGCCCACACCCACGCCCACGCCGACACCCACCCCGACGCCCACCCCCACGCCGACCCCGACGCCCACGCCCGGGCAGCCCGGCTTCACCCAGGGCGTGACCAGCGGTTCCGGCACCACGATCTGGTTCGCCCCGCAGGGCTTCCAGGCCTCCTTCGTCACGGTGCAGTACCGGATCGACGGCGGTCAGCCGCAGAACCACTTCCTCTCCTACGACTCCGCCGACCGGCGCTGGGAGCTGCCCGTGCAGGTCCCGGCCGGAGCGACGGTCACCTACTTCTTCCACTACCAGCCCACCACCCAGACCAGTCAGATCACCACGCCGACCTACACGTGGACGGCCTCCTGAGGCTCCAGCACGCGCCGGGCGCCGCCCCGCACCCGCGGCGGCGCCCGGCACCACCCGCGCCCACCGCACCCCGCGCCCCGCATCCCCCTCCCCCGCGGAGGGCGGTCGGTGACGGCGGTCAGCGCTCGCGCAGCCGGACCGCCAGGGCCGCGACGTCGTCGTCGAGCCGCCCCTGGGTGTAGCGGAGGAGGTCACGGTGGAGGGCTCCCAGGAGTTCCCGGGGCTGCGCCAGGGGCTGGCGGCGCGTCCAGGCCGCCAGCGGGAAGAACTCGCCGCGCCGGTCGCGGGCCTCCGCGATCCCGTCCGTGTAGAGGAGCAGCAGGTCTCCCGGGGCGAAGTCGCAGGAGTCCACGCTGTAGTGGTCGCCCATCAGGTCGGCGAGGCTCAGCAGGGGCGACGGAGCCTTCGACTCCAGGACGCGGAGCGTGGCGCGGTTCACGAGCAGCGGGGGCGGGTGCCCGCAGTTGAGGACGTCGATCCGCCCGCCGCCGTGCGGGATCTGGACGAGGAGCGCGGTGGCGAAGCGCTCCATCGTCCCTCCGGACGGAAAGGCGCCGTTGTAGCGGGTGCAGCTCGCGTCGAGCCTGCGCGCCACGTCGATCATGTCCGTCTCGCTGTACGCGGCCTCACGGAACGCGTTGACGATGGCCGCGGCCGCTCCCACCGCGGGGAGCCCCTTGCCGCGGACGTCGCCGATGAGCAGCCTGACGCCGTACGGGGTGTCGACGGCCTCGTAGAAGTCCCCGCCGATGCGGGCCTCCGCCGCCGCGGCGACGTACAGCGACTCGATCTCGACGTTCCTGAAGCGGCGCGGCATCGGGCCGAGCACCACCTGCTGTGCCGCGTCGGCGACGAGCCGCACCTGGAGGAGGGTGCGCTCCCGCTGGAGCCGTACGTGGCTTCCGTACGCGGCGGCCACGGTGACGGCGATGATCCCCGCCGCCGTCCACCAGGTGCCGAGGTCGGGGAAGACGAGGCTGAGGCCGATCATCAGCACCAGGCAGACCGTGCCGAGCAGGACGGTGGGCATGACCGGCCACATCGAGGCCGCGAGAGCCGGGGCGGCGGGAAGGAGGCGGCTGAAGGCCATCTCGGGCGGGGTGGAGTAGGCCAGTGCGGCGATCACGACGGTCAGGATCACCGGCGAAAGCCGTACGAGCATCCCCGGCCCGTAACGCCGGCGAAGCCCCAGCCGCAGCTGTCCAGACTCGATCACACCGGACAGAATATCCACACAAGAGGGACATAGCGCCCTCATGGGGAGCTGGGGAGGTCGGAGCGGCCGGGGCGACGGCCGCTCCGCGGGCACCGGGGTCGCACGGGCGGGATCCCCGGACCGTCCGGTCCGGGCCGCGTGCCACCGCTCAGAGCTGGGTGATCGGCCGCATCGCGAGGCCCTCGGTGCCGGCCCAGCCGTTCACGCGGGCGGCGTCGTCGACGGAGACCGTGTCGAGGCCGTCGGGCAGGTCGAAGACCAGCGTGCCGCGCAGTTCGGTCCCCTCGCCCGCGACCAGGGTCGCGGTGAAGCGGTCGGACTGGTCGTACTGCGCCTCGCCGCCCTCGTCGTTCCCGAAGACGTACAGCCCCGCGTAGGCCTTGCCGCCGCCCTCGACGACGACGGGCTCGGTGTCCGGCTCGCCCAGCGGGTCCACGATCGGGGCGTCGTCGCCGGCCGTGAGCCGCAGGACGGGCGCGTCGTTGAGGACGCACGGCGTCTTCGCGCCATTGGTGACGGTGAGGAGGAAGTGGCGGGGGGTCTCCCCCCGCCCGTCCTGGAGCTCGACCGCGGTCGTGAGGCCGTCGGCCTCGCAGTCCGGGTACTCCGTCCCGTTCCCGCCGCCGGTCTCGCCGCTGTCGCCGGTGGCGGTGGCCGTCGGGCCGGTGCTGCCGGTGCCGGAGTCGCCCGTGGACGCGCTCGGCCCGGGCCCGCTCCCGCCGGCCGACGCGGAGCCCGAGGGGGCCGCGGTCGGCGGTGCGGCGGCCTGGTCGTCACCCTGGCACGCGGTGAGCGTGAGGAGTGCCGTGGCCACGGTCGCGCCCAGGAGGGCGCCGCGCAGGCCGCGCCGGAGTGCGCCGTATCCGGCCGTCTTCGAGTTCATGCCGTTCCCACTTCCCCCGTGACCGGCCCGGAGCCGGTCCGCATGCAAGCGACATCGTCATTGTGGCCGCGCGCGTCGAACTGTTAACCGGCGTCCCGCGTCTGTTACAGCCCTCGTACGAACCGGCAGTCATAGCGTGACCATGACAGTCCGGTCGCGGGACGGGCGAACAGACGCGCCCGACTGACTCGTACGGGTGGCATCTTTCCCTCGTGCTGGGTATCGGTGCTGCTCACATGGGGTGAAAGAGCCGCGTGCCTCGAATCCCCGGACCGGGCACGAGGCGTTGATGGAGCTGTGAGCACCTCGAGCACCGCACCGATACTGACCGACTCCCTCGCCGCCCCCGCCCTTCCCGTCGTGCACGACTCGGGCGCGGACACCGCGCCCGGCGTCATAGTCGTCGCCTCCTGCACCGCGCTCGGCGCCACCCTGGTCGTCGGCCTGGCCGGAGAGATCGACTGCCACAGCGTCGCCCCGCTGCGCGCGCTGCTGGCCTCGGCCGCGGCCGACGGCTACACCGGGCTCGTCCTGGACACCGCGCGGGTCACGTTCTGCGACTCCAGCCTCCTGCACGTCCTGGACTGGTGGCCCCGGTACGGACGCAGGCTGACCCTGGTGAACCGCTCCCGAGCCCTGCGAAGGCTGCTGTGGGCCGCCGCGGTCGACCTGCCGGAACCGATGGCCTCCCCGGCCGGCCCGCTGATGGCGGCGGCCACGTCATGACCTTCATACTCATGACGTGCGGTCCGATGCTGGCAGCGGCCCTCCTGGTCCACTGGGAGCCCCGGGCCGCCCGCCACGGCCGCCGCGCCGAAGCCGCCGCCCGGCCCGCGCCCCGCAGAACCCTCGTGTACTGCCACGTCGCGCTCTCGCTGCCCGGCTCCACCGCCTAGGGGGCCGCCGTCGGGGCCCGCGCCGACCCGCGGGCCCCGACGCCCGGCCCACACCTCAGCAGTTCTCCCTGATCACGTCCTCCAGGGCGGCCAGGGCCACCCGGTCGCCCTCGGCCTTCTTCTCCAGCGTCTCCAGGGCCAGGCGGAGGGCGCCGATCTGCGGCCCGTCCGGTTCCGCCTTCGCCTCCAGCTCGTCGATCCTCGTCCTGAGCTCCCCCGCGTGCTCCTCCGTCCTGCCGATGCTCGTCGCCTGCTCCTGCGCCAGGCGCGCCATCATCTGACAGGGGGACTCCGGGGGCGGCGGAGGGGTCATCGCGTGCTCCTAGGTCGTGGCGCCCGCCGTCGGGGCCGCCCACGGCCAGTATTCAAGCGCCCGGCCGGCCGAACCCGGCGGGATGGGCTGTCCGGAGCAAGGTCCGCGGGCCCGGAGCCGCCTCCCGGGGCGCCTGCCCGACGCCGTCGCCCGCCCGCGGCACGCGGTGCCGCCCGATACCGGTCGCATGCCGCCGGCCAACCGTTTCCATACCTGCCGCTCCTAGCGTCGGGCCCGGCCGTCGCGGCCGCCGACCACCACCCCGCGAGGAGATCCCGTGCTCGATGGCTTCGCAGAAGCGCTCGCCGACCGGGACCACTACCTCCCCCTGGACGGCGTGGCCGACCCCGGGCCGCGCTTCACCCCCGGCGAGGTGCCTGCCGGGACGCGCGGCGCCTCCCGGGGCATCTGGACGATCTGGGGCGGCGGCCCGCACACCCGGCTTCCCGAGCAGGGCTGGAAGATCCACGTGTCGGCGCGGCTCGACCGGGCCCAGCACGTCCTCGACACGGTCGCCGGGATCTGCTTCTCCGAAGGCGTGCCGTTCAAGCACCTCAGCGCCCGGCTCTTCTTCCTGTTCCTCCACCACAAGCACGCCGCACGGTCCCAGGCGGGCAAGTTCTGCGCCGTGTACCCGCCGGACACCGCGACCGCCCGCCGCCTGCTCGAACGCCTGCACGCCGCGCTCGACGGCGAGGAGGGACCGTACGTCCTCACCGACCGGCGCTACCGCGACTCCCGGACCGTCCACTACCGCTACGGCTCCTTCGGCCTCCGCAGCGCGCTGCGGGCCGACGGGACCCGGGAGCCACTGGTCCGCGACGGCTCCGGCCGCGAGGTCGAGGACCTGCGACTGCCCGCCTTCCACCTTCCCGCGGGGATCGAGGACCCCTTCGTCGAGCAGGAGGAGGAGCCGCACGCGGGGCCCGTCCTGATCCGCGCGTACGAGGTGACCCGCGCGGTCCGGCTCAGCAACTCCGGCGGGGCGTACGAGGCCAGGGACCGGCGGACCGGCCGCACCGTCTTCCTCAAGGAGGCCCGCGCCCACAACGGCCTGGTCTTCGACGGGACCGACGCGCAGCAGCGGCTGCGGCACGAGGACCGCGTGCTGCGCGCCCTGCACGCGGCCTCCCCCGGGGTGGGTCCGGAGCCCCTGGACCACTTCACGGAGTGGGAGCACGACTTCCTCGTCACCGAGCACATCGCCGGACAGCCGCTGGTGAGCTGGCTGAGCCGGAACTCCCCGCTCGCCCGCGCCGACCGGACGGACGACTCCGTCGCCGCGTACTACGCGGCGTGCCGGCGCCTGCTGGCGGCCCTGGACACCGCGCTGGAGCGGCTGCACGCGGCCGGCTTCCGGTTCGGCGACCTCAGCCTGGGCAACGTCATGATCACCCCCTCGGGCGGGGTCCGGCTGGTCGACTTCGAGACCGCCTCGGCCCTCAGGGAGGCCCCTTCCGGAATCGGCACGCCCGGGTTCACGCCGCCGCCCGGCCTCCTGCGCGCGGACCCCGATCCCCTGCTGCAGGACCGCTACGGCACGGCGGCCGTGGCCATGGCCTTCCTGGCGCCGTTCCACGAGGTCGCCGAACGCGCGCCCGCCAACCTCGCCCTGCTCCACCGCGACCTGGCGGACGTCGCACCCCCTCGGGACCTGTGGCGGCGGGCCACCGCCTTCCACCCCACCGCGCGGGACGCGCCGGACCAGGCCGGTCGGGAGCGCTCGGCCTCCCCCGCCGGGCCGGACGCCGACGCGCGCCGCCGCCTCGCCCGGCTGGCCGGTCAGGTGGCCGCGGGACTCCTGGAGTCGGCCGAGCCCGACCGGCCCGCGTGGGCCTTCCCGCCCTCGCCCGAGGCGTTCCGCACCAACAACGTGTGCCTGGCCTACGGCACCGCGGGGGTGGTGCACGCCCTGCACCGCGCCGGGCATCCCGTGCCCGAGGAGATCCGCGCACGGCTCCGCCGCGACACCCTGGCCCAGCACGACGCCCTGCCCCCGGGACTGCTCGTCGGCACGGCCGGCATCGCCCGCGTCCTGGCCGCCCTCGGCCTGCCGGAGGAGGCCGCGGAGCTGCTCCGGACGGCCGACGACCACCCGCTCACCGCCGCCTGCGCGACCCTGGCCGGCGGACGGGCGGGCGTCGGCCTGGGCTGGCTGGCCCTGTACCGGACCACGGGCGAGAGCCGCCACCTGGAGCGGGCCGCCGCCGCGGGAGACCGGCTGCTGCGCACACCCGACCTGTCGGCGGCCCTGGGCGCGCACGACGCCCGCGGACTGCTGCACGGCCGCTCCGGGCTCGCCCTCTTCCTGCACCGGCTGGCCGGGGAGACCGCGGAACCCCGCTACCTGGAGGCGGGCCGCCTGCTGCTCCACCAGGAGCTGGAGCGGACGTTCCCCCTGGACGACGGCTCGCTGTCGCTCTCCGACGACGCGCGGCTCACCCGCGCCATGCCGTATCTGGCCACGGGCGCGGCCGGCCTGGTGACGGTGCTCGCCCGCTACGCGGCGAGCGTGCCGGACGAGCGCTGCGCGGCGGCACTCCCGCGGCTGGTCGCCGGGATCCGGGTCTCCTGCACCGTGAAGGAGGCGGGACTCCACCGGGGACTCGCCGGGCTGAGCTGGGCCCTCACCGAGCACGCCGAGCTCGACGGCACGGACGCCGCCCGCGGGGACGCCGTGCGCGCCGCGACCGGTCTGCTGAAGTACGCCGTCCCCCACCGGCGCGGTGTCCGCTTCCTCGGCGCGGGTTCGCAGCGGTTCACCGCCGACCTGTCCAGCGGAGGCGCCGGAGTCCTTCTGGCGCTCCACCGCCTGCTGTCGGGAACCCTCCTGACGGAGCGACAGCACACGCGGCCCCGGATCCCGGCAGTCGGCCGACCGCACCGGCGGCCTCCCCAGAGCGCCCGGGCAGGAGCGAGCCTCCGTGCCCCGGCAGGCAGTGACCGAACGGCACCGTCCCGCAGAGAGAACGGAGAGCACCCATGACACCCATGAGCCAGGTCCTCGCGCTGCAGACCCTGGAGACCGAGCCGGAGGCCTACTCCCTCCCGCCCTGCTTCAGCGTCGCCTGGAGCATCAGCGACATCTTCCCCGAGCCGATGTAGCGAGCCCGTGTCCGGGCGGGCCCGGGCCGGTGGTTCCGCCGCCGGCCCGGGCCCGGGTCGTTCCCCGCCCTCGCCGCGCCGGGCCGACCGGGTTCCGCGGGTACGACGGTGGCGTCGACGCGGGGCGGGCCCTCAGTGGCAGAGGAGCGCGGCGCGAAGGTCCGCCTTGTGGTCGAGGCGGGACAGGTCCCGACCGGTGAGGGTCTCGATGCGTTCGACGCGGTAGTGGACCGTGTTCACGTGGATGTGGAGCGCTTCGGCGGTCCTCGCCCAGGAGCAGTCGTGCGCGAGGAACACCTCCAGGGTCTCCAGGAGCATCGCCGTCGACCCCCGGCCGGCGCCGCCGAGGAGCGGCCCCAGGACCGTCCTCCGGAACACGTCGCGCACGTCGAGGGGGATTCCGGCGAGCAGCCCGCCCAGCCCGTCGAGGTCGCCGAGCGCCGCGACGCGGGGCGCGCCGGGTGCCGCGGCGCGGGCGGCCGCCAGCGCGTAGCGCGCCTGCTCCAGGGCGGTGTGGAGCTCCGAGGGGCCGGTCGCCGAGGTGCTCACCCCCGCGTGCAGGGCGCGGGCGGGGCCGCAGGCGTGGATCAGCGGCCACACCTCCTCCAGGCACGCCCGCAGGCCGGTCGCCGGCTCCCCCTCCAGCGCGACGACCGCGACCGCCTCGCCGTCGTGGCCCGCGGCGACCGCGGCGGCGGACGGCAGGTGGTGGAGGGCCTCGGTGAGCGCGGCGACGCCGTCGTCGCCCGGCTCCGCGTCCGGTTCCGAGGAGGCGACGACCACGGTGTACGCGCCTCGGCCGCCGAGGCCGCAGGCCGCCAGCCGGCTCTGCACGCGGTGGCCGTCGAAGCGCAGGGCACCCACCGCGTCCACGAGTTCCTCGGAGGCCGCGCCGCTCACGGCCCGCTTCAGGTCCTGTCGGCGGCGGTGGCGGCCGAGGAGTTCGGCTATCTCCTGGAGGACCCGCGGGGGCACCTGCCCGGCCTCGGGCAGGTGGAGGTGCCAGGTGTCGTAGGCCGTGGCGCCCTCGCTCTCGACGCGGACCGTCGTGCCGTGCCCGCCGCGGAGGAGTTCCGCGGCGACCGCGGCGGGCAGCTGGGCCGGGGCGGCGCCCGTGCGGGCGACGGTGCGGCCGCTGCTGGTCAGCAGGTGGCAGGCGGGGGTGCCGAGATGGGCGAAGGCGCGGTCGAGGAGCTCCCCCGTCGAGACGCCGTTCTCCAGGGCGCGGTCGAGGTCCAGGCGGACGTTCTCCGGCAGGGCGAAGTGGTCGGTGGGCCGTCGGCTGAGCTCGCCCCACTGCCGGAGGTAGACCGCTTCGGTGATCGCCCGGAAGGTGGTGTGCGCGGGGACGGCGATGAGCGGGACGCGGTGCCGCCGGCATGCCTCGACGAGCTCCCGCGGCACCTCCCCGTGGGTCTCCTCCCCCGCGAGCAGCGCCACGGCGCCCGCCTCGCGCAGCGCGGAGACGAAGCGGCCGGTCTTGCCCGGTTCACCGTCCGGGCTCCACCAGACGAGCCCGCTGAGGACGACCTCCCCCGGCTGCAGGAAGCGCGCCGGGTCCTCCAGATCGGTCGCCGTGACGCCGCTGATCTCCTGGCCGAGCAGCGTCTCATCGCCCCATACGAGGGTGAGGTCGAGGCGGTCGAGACGGAGGAGATGGTCGACGTGCATCAGTGGCTCCTAGCGCGGTCACGGGTCGGGCCCGGACTCGCATTCACGAGGCGAATGCGAGAAACGTCATCGTAGATGCCCGATCGAGAGGGGAAAACAGCTCTTGGTTGAACCTCCAGGAGGCAGCCGCGCGAGGTGGACGATTTCCGGCTACGCGTCCAGTCGTCCCGCGGGTCTCCCCCGGCTTCACTGGCCTGAAGGCACCGGTCGGGAGGCAGGGGTGGGATGGATCTGAACACGATCTCGGACGTGCGGGACGCACGGCGGCGCGAGCCGTGGCGGCCCGGGGACGCGTGGCTCGGCGGGGGCACGTACCTGTTCTCCGAGCCGCAGCCCGGGCTGCGGCGGCTGGTCGACCTGAGCCGGATGGGCTGGGAGCCGCTCACCCGGCACGAGGACGGCTCGCTGGAGATCGCGGCGACGTGCACCATCGCCCAGCTGTCGCGTTTCGGCCGGCGGAGCCTGGACGCGCCCGCGGCCCCGCTGTTCGAGCTGTGCTGCCGGGCCTTCCTCGCCTCGTTCAAGATCTGGAACATGGCGACCGTCGGCGGGAACCTCTGCAACGGCCTGCCCGCCGGGCCGATGATCTCACTGACCGCCGCGCTCGACGGCAGCTGCCTGCTCCAGGCCCAGGACGGCTCGCTGCGGGAGGTGAAGGTCGTCGACTTCATCACCGGAGCGGGCCTGAAGGACCTCGCGGACGGCGAGTTGCTGCGCTCCGTGACGCTGCCCGCCCGCGCCCTCGGGTGCCGTACCGCGTTCCGCCAGGCCTCGCTGTACGGGCTCGGGCGGTCCGGCGCGCTGGTCGTCGGGACCCTCGACCCCGTGGACGGCTCGCTGGCGGTGACCGTGAGCGCCGCGACCGTGCGGCCCTTCCGGTTCTGGTTCCCGCTGCCGCCCGACCGCGAGCGGCTGCGCGCGGCCGTCGACGAGGCCGTCCGGCCCGACGCATGGTTCGACGACATCCACGGACTTCCCGAGTGGCGGCGGCACATGGGCCTGCGCCTGGCCGAGGAGGTCCGCCGTGAACTCACCGCATCGACGGAAGAAGGAGTCCGATGAGCCCGCGGACCGAGGGATTCCAGCTCCGGGTGAACGGCCGGTCCCACCAGGACGAGCCGCGCGCCGGCCAGTGCCTGCGGACCTACCTCCGGGAGCGGGGCTGGTTCGGCGTGAAGAAGGGCTGCGACGCGGGCGACTGCGGCGCGTGCACCGTGCACGTCGACGGGGAGCCCGTGCACAGCTGCCTCTACCCCGCCGTACGGGCGGAGGGCCGGACCGTCACCACGGTGGAGGGCCTGGCCACCCCGGACGGCGAACTCCACCCGGTCCAGCAGAGGTTCCTCGACGCGCAGGGCTACCAGTGCGGCATGTGCACCGCGGGCTTCCTCATGACCACGGCCGCCCTGGAGGCCGAGCGCGGCACGCCGGACGACGACGGCAAGCTCGACGACCTCCCGCGCGCCTTCAAGGGGAACATCTGCCGCTGCACCGGCTACCGCGCCATCGAGGACGCCGTCCGGGGCGTCCGGCACGTCGAACGGCCCTGCGCGGGGCAGGCGGTGGGGCGCAACGTCGCGGCGCCGGCCGGCCCGCAGGTCGTCACCGGCACCGCCCGGTACACCTTCGACGTCGAGGTGCCGGGCCTGCTGCACATGAAGCTGCTGCGTTCGCCGCACCCGCACGCCCGGATCCTCTCGATCGACACCGCGGCCGCCCTCCGGGTCCCCGGCGTCCACGCCGTGCTGACCCACGAGGACGCCCCGGCCACGCTGTACTCCTCCGCCCGGCACGAACACCCCACCGAGGACCCCGACGACACCCGGGTCCTGGACGACGTGGTCCGGTACGTCGGGCAGCGGGTCGCGGCCGTCGTCGCCGACAGCGAGCAGGCGGCCGAGGAGGGCTGCCGCCGGATCGAGGTGACGTACGGGGAGCTGCCGTACGTGACCGACCCCGAGGAGGCGATGCGCCCCGGGGCTCCGGTGATCCACGCCGGCAAGGGCCCGGAGGTACGCATCGCCCGGGTCGAGGACAACGTCGCGGGAGAGGTGCACGGCGAGATCGGCTCCGTCGAGGAGGGGTTCGCGGAGGCTGACGTCGTGTACGAGGAGACCTTCCGCACCCAGCGCGTCCAGCACGCCAGTCTGGAGACGCACGGCTGCGTCGCGTACTTCGAGCCGAAGGACGGCGAGGGGGCGGGGACGGGCGAGCGGCTCACCGTCCGCTCGTCCACCCAGACGCCGTTCCTGACCCGGCGGGCGCTCTGCGCGCTGTACGGCCTCCCGGAGGACGAGGTCCGGGTGGTCGCCGGCCGCGTCGGCGGCGGCTTCGGCGGCAAGCAGGAGATGCTCACCGAGGACATCGTGACCCTCGCCGCCCTGAAGCTGCGCCGGCCGGTGAAGCTGGAGTACACCCGGGCCGAGCAGTTCTACGGGGCGACCACCCGGCATCCGTTCACCATCGGCGTGAAGGCGGGCGCGCGGGCCGACGGCACCCTCACCGCCGTGCAGATGCGGGTGGTGTCGAACACCGGCGCCTACGGCAACCACGGCCCGGCGGTGATGTTCCACAGCGTCGGCGAGTCCTTCGCCGTCTACCGCGCCCCGCACAAGAAGGTCGACGCCTACTCCGTCTACACCAACGTCGTCCCGGCGGGCGCCTTCCGCGGCTACGGCCTCGGGCAGGTCACCTTCGCCGTCGAGTCCGTCATGGACGAACTCGCCCGGCGTCTCGGCATGGACCCGCTGGTCTTCCGGGAGCGGAACGTCATCGGTCCCGGCGAGGGCATGCACAGCCCGATCGGCGAGGAGGAGGACCTGCACATCGCCTCGTACGGACTCGACCAGTGCCTCTCCGTCGTCCGGAACGCGATCGCCGGGGACCGCAGCGCCGAGGAGGCCCCGGAGGGGTGGCTCGTCGGGCAGGGCACCGGCATGGCGATGATCGCCACCGGGCCGCCCGGCGGGCACTACGCCGACGCCCGGGTGTCGCTGCTGGAGGACGGCACGTACGACATCGCCGTGGGCACGGCCGAGTTCGGCAACGGCACCACGACCGTCCACAAGCAGATCACCGCCGGGGCCCTCCGCACCACCGAGGACCGGCTGACGGTCCGCCAGTCGGACACCGACGTCGTCCGCCACGACACCGGCGCGTTCGGGTCCGCCGGCACCGTCGTCGCCGGCAAGGCCGTCCTCCTCGCAGCGGGCTCCCTCGCCGAACGCCTCCGCACCCTCGCCGCGCGGCACAGCGGGGTCGCCCGGCACCTGTGCACGCTCGGCGCCGAGTCCGTGGACTGCGCCGGGCGGACCGTCACCCTCAAGGAGCTGTACGAGGCCGCGCACGCGCTCGGCGCGGCGGAGGAGCTGGCGGCGGACGGGCACTGGGGCGGGTCACCGCGTTCGGTGGCCTTCAACGCGCAGTGGTTCAGGATCGCCGTCGACCCCGACTCGGGGGAGATCCGCATCCTGCGCAGTGTGCACGCGGCCGACGCGGGCAAGGTCATGAACCCCATGCAGTGCCGGGGCCAGGTCGAGGGCGGGGTCGCCCAGGCCCTCGGCGCGACCCTCTTCGAGGACGTCCGGATCGACGAACGCGGGGAGGTCACCACGGCCGCCTTCCGCCGCTACCGACTCCCCCAGTACGCGGACGTCCCGCGCACCGAGGTGCACTTCACCGAGACCTCCGACTCCATCGGCCCGCTCGGCGCCAAGTCGATGAGCGAGAGCCCCTTCAACCCCGTCGCCCCGGCCTTCGCCAACGCCCTCCGGGACGCCACGGGCATCCGCTTCACCGAGCTTCCGGTGACCCGCGACCGTGTCTGGCTGGCCCTCCACCGGCAGAGGCGGGGTGTCGGGCGATAGACCGGGAGGATAGGAGGCGGTCTCTCGTATCAAGCTCACAAATGCCGGGCTTCCGGTCCACTCGACATGGCAGACGAGGTTCTCCGGTTCCACGGTCGGGTATCACTGCGCGCAGCCGCCGCAACGACCGCACCGAAGGGACCCGACCATGAGCCGACCGATCGCCGCATCCCCCGCCATGCCCGTCACCGCGTCCGCGCCTCCCGGATCCTTCGCGGTCTGGGGGGACGTGGCCGCCCCCGCCACCCTCTGCGTCGCCGACCTGCGCGAGGGGTGGGAGGAGCACCGGGCCGAGGTGGTGTTCGACTGCGCCACGGCGGGACCGCAGCACCACACCTTCGCCGGACCGCTGCTGCGCGAGGTCATGGCGGCGGCGCGGCCCGGCTTCGACGCCGCTCGCCGCAAGGAGCGCTCCCGCTTCCTGGTGTCCGTGAGCGGCGGCGACGGCCATCACACCGTCCTGTCGTGGGCGGAGCTCGACGCCGACTTCGGCAACGCACCCGTCCTGCTCGCGACCCGCATGGACGACGCGGAACTCGACGCGGCGGGCACGCAGCTCGTCGTGCCGTCCGACCTCTGCGGCGCCCGCTACGTCAGCGCGGTCACCGGGATCTGGATCGGTTCCCACCGGCTGCCCTCGGCGCTGCCGCCGGTGCTGCCGGTGGCCTGAGCGCGGCGCACGGCACGGCTCGCCCCCTCGCCCCGGGGGGGCGTGCTCGGGGGTCCGGGGCGCCGGCGGAGTCCGGGGCGCCGGCGGGTCGGCCGGTGTCGGCGGGTCGGCCGGTGTCGGCCGGTGTCGGCAGGTCAGCCGGTGTCGGCGGGTCGGCCGGTGTCGGGCCGGCCCGGGCCCGGCGCGTCCAGGGTCAGGACCAACAGGGTGACGTCGTCCTGGATCTTGGGGGCGAAACCGCTCAGGTCGGCCCAGATCTCGTCGGGCAGCCGGTCCGGGCCGACATCGGTCATCCGCGCCAGCCGCTCGGCGAAGGGGTAGAAGGCGCCGGAGGCGTCCCTGGCCTCCAGGACGCCGTCCGAGGCCAGCAGCAGCCGGTCCCCGGGCCGGAGCGACACCGTGGCGGCGGTGCCGGGCAGGACGTCGGCGAGGCCCAGGCCGAGGGGCGGCCCGGGGTCGAGCTCCAGGGTGCGCACGGCCCCGCCCCGTACCAGGACCGGAGGGGGATGGCCGCAGGCCAGGACGCGGACCTCCCGCCCGTGCGGCACGAAGTCCAGGAGGACGGCCGTGGCGAAGAGCTCCGCGTGGTCCGTGCGCGCGGAGTCGACGACGAGCCTGCGGTCCAGCCGCGCCGCGATCGCCTCCGCGTCCACGTCGTCCAGCACCGCCTCCCGGAAGGCGCCCAGGACGGAGGCGACCGTCGCGACGGCCGACAGGCCGTGCCCCTGCACGTCGCCGAGGACCGCCCGGATCCCGTGGGGGCCGGGCCGGACGTCGAAGAAGTCGCCCCCGACCAGCGTGCCGCGCTCGGCCGCACGGTACAGACTCGCGCAGCGCACCGGCCCGACCGTGCGCTGCACGTCCGGGACGATCGCCCGCTGCGCCGTCTCGGCCACGGTGCGTTCCAGGTCGAGCTGCTGGTCCCGGCGCCCGCGGACGAAGGAGACGAAGACGCTGAGCATGGCGACGAAGCCGAGGGTGAAGAGGTCGGTGTTGCCGGGCCGGTTCAGATGGAAGAACGGAACGGTCAGGAGCACGATCGTCGAGGCGCCGAGCAGCGCCGTGGCCAGCGGCCCGTAGGCCAGCACGGCCAGCGGCGGCACCGCGCCGAGCAGGAAGCCGATGTCGACGGGGACGGAGTCGGAGAGGGACCCCGCCGCGACCCCGACGAGCAGCAGCACGGGCAGCACCCGCACCCAGCGGGGCGGTGGGGCCCCGCGCAGCCAGCTCCGCGGGCTCGCGCCGTTCGCCGGCCTCGTTGGCTTCACCACACCACCAGGCTCCTATGCCGGAGTGCGCCACGCACTCCGCGGACCCGCCCGCGGTCCGCCGGGGGGCGCGGCCGGGTGGCCCCGTCGTGCCGGACCTGCGGTGGGAACGGCGACGCGGGCCGTCCCCACCGGAGGCCGGGGCCTCAGCCCGGGCTGCTCACCCGGGCCGCGGTCGCCTCCTCGGCCCGCTCCGGGTCCGTGGCCGCCCGGACCGCCTCGGCGTCGGCCCCGCTGTGCCGCTCCGCCCAGGTCTCCAGCGCGGAGCGGCAGGCGTGGTCGAGGTGGTGGACCCCGGAGAGGTCCAGGACCACCCGCCGGTCGCCGGGCAGGGCCTCCAGGCTGTCGAGTATCTGGGGCAGCCGGAGGAAGGTGACCGTCCCCTGGAGCCGTACGCGGACCGCCTCCCGCCCGTCGTCGGTCTGCTCGATCCGCAGGTGGGAGGCCTCCCAGGCGGCCTTGCCCACCGAGAGGACGAGACCGATCAGCACGCCTTCGAACATGCCGACCGCCACGATCGACGCCGCCGTGGCCACGAGGACGAGGGCCTCGCCCCGGTGGCGGCCCCACAGGCTCACCACGCCCTTGAACGGGATGAGCTTCCATCCGGCGTGGACGAGGATCCCGGCCAGCGCGGCCAGCGGGATGTACGCGAGCACGGTGGGCAGCAGGACGACGAAGAGCAGCAGCCACACCCCGTGCAGCACCCGGGACGCCTTCGTCCGGGCTCCGGCCTCCACGTTGGCCGAGCTGCGCACGATGACCGCCGTGAGCGGCAGGGCCCCGAGCAGGCCGCAGAGCGTGTTGCCCGCGCCCTGGGCGACGAGTTCCCTGTCGTACTCGGTGCGCGGTCCGGAGTGGAGCCGGTCGACCGCCGCCGCGCTGAAGAGCGACTCGGCGGAGGCGATCAGGGCGAACGCGAGGATCGTGCCGACGAGGGCCGGGTCGGCGAGCGAGGAGAGCGCTTCCGTCCCGGGGAGGTGGACGGCCTCCAGGACGCCGCCGACCCGCACGGTGGCCACCGGGAGGTCCAGCACGGCGGTCGCGAGGGCGGCGAGGAGCACCGCCACCAGGGCGCCGGGGACGGCCCGGGCCCGGCGCGGCATGCGTCGCCAGCCGACGATGAGCAGGATGGTGCCGGCGCCGACGGCGAGCGACACGAGGGCCTCGCGGTCGCCGAGGGCCTCGATCAGGGCGCCCGGCAGGCCGGTGAGCTTGTCGAGGCCGGAGTCCGGGGCGGGGACGCCCGCGGCGGCGTAGAGCTGCCCGGCGATGATGACGAGGCCGATGCCGGCGAGCATGCCCTCGACGACGGACAGGGAGATGGCACGGAACCAGCGGCCCCACCGCAGGAGGCCCATGGCGATCTGGAGCAGGCCGGCCGCCAGCACGATGACGCCGAGCGCGGCGAGGCCGAAGGCGCTGACGGCCTCGAAGACCAGGACCGTGAGGCCGGCGGCCGGACCGGACACCTGCAGGCTGCTGCCGCGCATCAGGCCGGTGACGATGCCGCCGACGATGCCGGTGATGAGGCCCAGTTCGGCGGGGACGCCCGAGGCGACGGCGACGCCGATGCAGAGCGGGAGGGCGACGAGGAAGACGACGAGCGAGGCGGCGAAGTCCTGCCGCAGGAAGGGGAGGGAGCGGGGCATCCGCGGGTCCTTCCTCACAGCGCCTCGAAGGCGTCGGCCTCGGAGCGGTACTCCAGGACGGCGCCGGTGTGGACCTCGTAGTACCAGCCGCGCAGCCGGATCCGGCCGTCCGCCAGCCGCCGCTCCACGCACGGGTAGGACCGCAGGCGCAGCAGCTGGGCGAGGACGTGGCCGTGGACGGCGTCGGTGACGGCAGGGTCGTCGGCGCGCCCCGGGGCTCCGTCGGGGGCGGCGTGGGCGAGCCAGTCCCGTACGGCGGGGACCGCGCTGAGGTCGTCGCCGCGGACCAGGGATCCCACCGCGCCGCAGTGGGAGTGGCCGCAGACGACGACGTCCCGCACGCCGAGCACCTCGACGGCGTACTCGACGGTGGCGGCCTCCCCGCTGGGGTTGCCCGCGCCGTACGGGGGGACGATGCCGCCCGCCGTGCGCAGTTCGAAGAGCTGGCCGGGGCGGGCGCCGGTGATCAGGGCGGGGACGACCCTGGAGTCGGAGCAGGTGATGAACAGGACGGCCGGGGACTGGCCCGCAGCGTGTGCGGCGAACTCCTCAGGGCGCTGTCCGAATCGGCGGGCGTTGTCGATGAGGGGCTGCATGAATGATTCCTCCTGGCGCGCCGTGGGGGCGCGTCGGGCTGACAGGTCGGCGCGGGTGGGCACCGTCCGTCAGCAGCGGAACACCTGCAGCGTGACGGAGTCGCGGGAGGCGAGCGGTCTCGGCCGGGGGTCCGCGCCGCCGGGGCGGTCCGCCGTCAGGTCGGCGAGCGGGGTGGCGCGGGTGGCCGGCGGGTGGCCGGGGAGCGCGACGGTGAGGGTGACGGGCCGTCGGCGGTCGCGGTGGAGGGCGGAGCCTCCGGGGGCGTCCGCCTCGCCGCCTCCGGTGTGCGAGGACTCGGCGGCCGCTGTCGGCGCGACCTGCTGGGCGCAGGGTCGCTGGAGGGAGGCCGCCGGTCCGGCGGGGGCCGGTGGGGGGCCGCCGCAGGCGAGGGCGAGGACGAGGAGGAGCGCTGCGCGGAGGACTGCGGACAGGCGGACGGATGACATCTCGGTGCGCCTCCCTCTGGTAACACCATCATCAGACTTCACCAAAGCAAGCCCAACAGCGAGTCAAGGAAGAGTAATACGCCCAAGTGAACGGCGCTCGACAACACCCTGTCTGTGCGACGGTTTTCGAATGGAATCAGCCTGATGTTGACGCGAACGGCGGCATCGGCGGCGCGGGGCGGCCGTCCCGACACGACGGAAGCGGCCCACCAGGGGTGCCTGGTGGGCCGCTTCCGTCATGCGTGTCGGGTGGAGCGCCGTTCGGTCGTCAGTCGCAGCAGTCGCAGCAGCACTTGCACGGATTGCAGCAGCCCCCGCCACCTCCGCAGCCGTCGCCCGAACCCCCACCGGAGCCGCCGGAGCCGCCGTGGCCGCCCGAGCCGCCCGAGTGGCCTCCGCCCCAGCCGCCGGAACCGCCCGAGGAGCCGCCCGAGCCGCCGCCGTTGCCGCCGAACCAGCCGTCACCGCGCGAGCCGTCCCGGCCCGAGGAGTCCCGGCCCGAACCGCCGCTGCCGCCGCCCCCCTCGCCGAACTGCCAGGAGTCGCGCTCGCCCGAGTCGCCGCCGTCGTCGTCGGCGCAGCGGCAGCAGTTGAAGCACAGCCGGCAGTCGCCGCACAGCCTGCGGTACTCCCGACAGCGCCGGCACTCGCCCTCCGGCGGGCGGCCCGATGCCGTCGGCGCACCGGCCGGGGCCGTGCCCGCGAGCGCGCCGACTCCGCAGGCCGGGTCCGTCGGGGTCGCCGAGGGCCGCTCCGTCGCCGTCCGGAGCCCCAGCCAGGGCAGCACGCGCGGGGCCGAGGCCCGGCGTTCGTGCCGGTGGTCACGGTGCCGGGGGTCGAAGACCCGGTCGACGGCCCGCTCCAACTCCCCGCCCAGCAGGGCCTGCACCAGCCTCCCGTCGACGAACACGGCGTCGGAGAGGGCGAGCCGGATCCCGTGGACGGCGTCGTCGCACAGCCTGCGCACCTCGGCACGGTCCGCGCCGGTCACGGCGATCGGGTTCCACGCGCCCGACGCCGCGTCGGCGTCCAGGTCCTCCACCGCGTCCAGCAGGTGGGCCAGGCGGCCGAAGAGACGGCCGGCCTCCGCCAGCGGCTCCGCGTTGCCCGGGCACCCCGTGAGGACTGCGGTGTGGGCGAAGGCCGCGGAGGTCGCGGTCTCCGTGGGTTCCGTGACCGTCAGCAGCGAGCCTCCCCGGCCGGTCGACCGCTCGATCTCCGGCTGCCGCTCGACCGCTCCCAGCAGGACGGCGGTGTCGAAGCCGAGGCGTTCGCCGCCCGCGGCACCGGCACGGTCCCAGCCCTTCGCGATCCGGCGGGCCGCGAGGGCCACCGGGCGGCGTCCCAGCAGTCCGTCGCCGTCGGCCATGTGGTCGCGTATCTTCGCCGCCGCGAGGACCAGCGACACCGTCGCCGCCAGCCGCGCGCCCTCGCCCTGCGCCACGCTCGCCGACCGCATCCCGCGGAGCGGGCACGGACCGGCTCCCCGGCGCCAGTCGCCGGTCCGCTCCGACTGCGCCTCGGTCAGGACCGAGACGATCAGACCGTCGTAGTTGGTGGCCACCCGGGCGAACTGCCCGTACTCGCCGCGCAGTGCCAGGCACAGCCCGCACAAGTGGGCCATCCACTCGGTACGCAGGCCCTCGCCCAGCCGATGACGGCACGGCCTGATGATTCCGAACACCGAAGATCTCCCCCTGTGGACCAGCTACCGGACGGCCCCGCCCCGACGTCCGCCACCGGCGCCCCGCGCACGCGCGGGACCTGGTGAGACGTCGGCCGCGTGGGACGTCGACCCCATGCGCCGTCAAGCGCGGTTGTCATCCTAGAGGGGCCGTACGAGGTACGGGCCCCCGGAGACGGGTCGGGGGAGGTCCGCGCGGGACCGGCTAGCCGGGGGTGGTCGCGGTCTTGTCCAGCGACGTCCCCTCCTCGCCCTGGACCTCGGGCGCGGCAGGCGGTTCGGGCACGGGCGGGGTGCGCACCAGCAGAGCGACCAGCACCGTGAGCCCGCCGAGCACCGCGCCGATGCCGAATCCCCACTGGATGCCCGTGGCCAGCGCGTCCGTGGGCGCGGCGCCGTCGGCCGCGGCCGTGGCGGCGCGGCCCGACATCACGCTGATGACCAGGGCGGTGCCGGCGGCGGCCGCGACCTGCTGGAGGGAGCCCAGGATCGCGGAGCCGTGGGGGTAGAGGTGCGGGGGCAGGACGGACAGGCCGGAGGTGAAGACGGGAGTGAAGACGAACGCCATGCCGGCGCTGAGGGCCACGTGCACGGCGAGCACCAGCCACGGCGCGGTCTCCTCCCCCATCAGGGCGAACAGGCCCAGGCAGAGCGCGGTGAGGGCCGCACCGGGGACGACGAGCCGGGGTGCGCCGAGCCGGTCGTAGAGCTTGCCGACCTGCGGTCCGAGCAGTCCCATGGTGAGACCGCCCGGGATGAGGAGCAGCCCGGTCTGGAGCGAGCTCAGGCCGCAGACCTCCTGGAGGTAGATCGGCAACAGGATGAAGGCGCCCATGAGGGCCATGAAGGACAGGCACATCAGGGCGAGCGCCACCGAGAAGTGCCGGAACGTGAGCGCCCGCAGGTCGAGCAGCGGCGTCGAGGAACGCTGGAGGGCCAGCTGCCGCCAGACGAACAGCGCCACGAGCAGCGCGCCGACGGCGGTGGTGGCCTCCGCGGGCACCACGGCCGGGGCCTCGCCCCCGGCGCCGAGGCCGCTCAGACCGTAGACCAGGGCGCCGAAGCCCGCCGCCGCCAGGGGGACGGAGACCCAGTCGATCGGTCCGGCCTGGGGTTCGCCGATGTTGACCAGCCGGCGGTGACCGACGATCGCCATGGCACCGGCGATGGGCAGCACGGCGAGGAACAGCAGGCGCCACGTCCCGAGCTGCAGCAGCACGCCGGAGACCGCGGGGCCGAGGGCGGGGGCGACGGAGATGACGAGGGTGATGTTGCCCATGACGCGGCCGCGGTCGTGCGGCGGCACCAGGGTCATCAGGGTCGTCATGAGCAGCGGCATCATGACGGCGGTGCCGCTCGCCTGGATGACGCGGGCGACCAGGAGCACGGGGAAGGCCGGTGCCGCGGCGGCCAGCGTCGTGCCGGCCAGGAAGAGCGCCATGGCCAGCCCGTACGCCGTGCGGGTCGTGACGCGCTGGAGGAACCAGCCGGTCACCGGGATGACGACGGCCATGGTGAGCATGAAGGCGGTGGAGAGCCACCCCGCGGCGGCCGCGGTCACCTCGAACTCGCGCATGAGCCGCGGGATCGCGTTGACCATGATCGTCTCGTTGAGGAGGACGACGAACGTGGACAGCACGAGGATCCGCAGCACGGCGGTGACGCGTGCGGGTGGGAGGGTGGGGGTCGCGAGGGGTGCTTGCATGGCGCCTTCCGTGGGGTGAGTGTCCTCCGCGCACTGCGGGTCACACCGGAAGACCGCGGCGGCAGGAGGAACTCATCGGTGTCGCCCGATCCTCTCGGGCCCACCGCTCGCGCTCAAACCGTTTTTCCCGGCCCTTCCCCGACATCTCGGGGAAGCTGCGCGGGAGCGAACGGCCCTTCAGGAAGGCCTCAGCGCTTCGCGGTTGCGGGCAGGCGTGCAACTTCGGACCTTCTCGGGCGCAGTACCGGAAAAGTATTCCCTGTACTGAATGCCGATCCGATCACAAGAGTTCCGAACTGATCAACAACGCATCTATAGTGCCGTCGTTACGACTCCCTTCCCCGTGTGCCCGCTCCCGAGAGTCTGGTTGATGTCGGCGTCACCCACCCCCTTCCGTCCTGCCCTGACCGCCTCGCTGCTCACCGCCGCCGCGGGCGGTGCGCTCTCCGCGGCCGCCGTCGCCGCGGCGCCGGGCGGGGTCCGCACCCCGCTCGGCTGGTTCGCCGCCTGCGGGGTCCTGCTCCTCTCGGCCGCGGCCTTCGCGGTCACCTGGTACGGGCGCACCGCGCGCGTACTCGCCCGCCGGGCCGACACCCTGGCCGCCGACGTCGCCTCCAAGGAGGTGTACATGGCCCGGTTCACGGCGGCCGCCGAGCGCGAGACAGCCACCGCGAAGGAGCGGCTGGAGGCGGAGACCGAAGCCGCCCGGGCGGCCCACGCGGCCCGGACCGACGATCTCGTCCGGTCCCACGCGGCCGAGATCGACGCACTGCGCCGGGAACGCGCCGCCGAGACCGAGACGCTCGAAACCCGGCTGCGCCGCGCCGAGTCCGGCAGGTCCGCGGCCATGGCCGCCGCGGCCAACGCCGCCGGCCGCATGCAGGCCCTCGCGACGAGCATGCTCGCCGACCTCCGGGAGATGGAGCACCGGCACGCCGACGAGGACGTCCTCACCGACCTCCTCCACCTCGACCACCGCACCGCCCAGGCCGGCCGGCTCGCCGACTCCGTCGCCGTGCTCAGCGGGGCCCGGTCCGGACGGCGCTGGGCCCGCCCCATCGTCATGGAGTCGATCCTCCGCGGCGCCATGGGCCGGATCAGCGGCTACCAGCGGGTGCGGCTGCACTCCAGCAGCGACGCCGCCGTCGCCGGGCACGCGGCCGAGGGCGTCATGCACGCCCTGGCCGAACTCATGGACAACGCGGCGAACTTCTCGCCGCCCACCGCCGAGGTGCACGTCTACGTCGAGGAGGTCCCGGCAGGCGTCATCATCGCCGTCGAGGACAGCGGCCTCGTGATGAGCGACGTGCAGCAGCGCCGCGCGGAGGCCGCCGTCGGCTCCGCACCCCAGGACCTGGCCGGCCTCTCCGGCACGCGCCTCGGCCTCGCCGTGGTCGGCCGACTCGCCCGCAAGCACGGCCTCACCGTGTCCTTCCGCCCCTCCGCGCGCGGCGGCACCGGCGCCCTGCTGATGCTCCCGCAGGAGCTGATCAGCCACGCGCCCGCCGAGCCCGCCGCCGCACCCGCCGACCCGCTGCCGCCCCTCTCGGGGCGGGGCCTGTCCGCGCCCGCCGACCCGCTGCCGCCCCTCTCGGGGCGGGGCCTGTCCGCGCCCGCCCCGGTCCCGGCGCCCGCCGCCGAGCCCGAGACCGTGCACGACAGCGCGGCCGAGTCCACCGGCGAGCACCCCCGCTTCGGCGAGAGCGGACTCCCCCAGCGCCGCCGCGGCCGGGCCATGGCGGCCGCCCACCCCGAGGGCCCGCAGGCCGCCGCGAAGGCGCCCGCCGAGGGGCCGCGCACCGGTGCCGCCGCCGGTGCGGCGAACCGGTTCGGCACCTTCCGCCGCGCCGTGCGCAGCACCGCCCCCCGACCGGACGGCGAGCCCGAGGCCGGCCCCGCGGCCGGGACGGCGTCCGCCGCAGGCGACGGCCCCCACTCCCCCTCCGCACCCACCGATCCGGCCGGCCCGGCGTCCGCCCCGCGGACGCCGTCCCCGACCTCGAACCCCCCGTACCCGGAAGGCACCTCGTAATGACCGGCTCCACCACCGACGAGAAGCTCAGCTGGCTCCTCGAGGGCCTGCTGGAACGCACCCCGGGCACCCGGCACGCCCTGGTGCTCTCCCGTGACGGCCTCAAGCTCTGCCGCACCCCCGAGCTCTCCGTCGACCAGGCAGACCAGCTCGCCGCGATCGCCGCCGGCATCCAGAGCCTGTCGCACGGTGCCTCCGTGGAGTTCGGCGACGGCACCGGCGGGGTCCGCTCCGCGATCGCCGAGTTCTACGGCGGCATCCTCTTCATCGTGGAAGCCGGCGAGGGCGCCCACCTCGCGGTCGTCGCCGACGAGGACGCCGACGCCGGCCACGTGGGCCACAACATGTCCGAACTGGTGGAGCAGTTGGGCGAGCACCTGGTCGCGAGGCCCCGGGGATGAGCCGCGGCAGGCCGGGCCGGGACGACTCCCCCGACCGGCTCTACACCCTGACCGGCGGCCGCAGCCGCGCCGGGTCCGACGCCTTCGACCTGGTGACCCTCGTGGTCGCCGAGAGCGACCCGGTCCCCGGCATGCAGTCCGAGCACGCCGCGATCCTGCGCATGTGCCGCTACCCCACCGCCGTGGTGGAGGTGGCGGCCGGCCTCGGACTGCCGGTCTCGATCACCAGGATCCTCCTGGCCGACCTGCACGACACCGGCCGGATCAGCGCCCGGCACCCCCGTGCGTCGTACCGCCTTCCCGATCACGACATCCTGGAGCAGGTGCTCGTTGGACTCCGTAACCTCTGATGAACCGCGCCAGACCCTGCGCAGCACCGCCGACAACGGACTGAAGATCGTCGTCGTCGGCGGTTTCGGAGTCGGCAAGACCACCCTCGTCCGCTCGGTCAGCGAGATCCGTCCGCTGAACACCGAGGAGACGATGACCCAGGCGGGCGAGGGAGTCGACGACACCGCCGGCGTCGCCGCGAAGTCGGCCACCACGGTGGCCTTCGACTTCGGCCGGATCTCGCTCGACACCCACAACGTCCTGTACCTGTTCGGAGCGCCCGGCCAGGAGCGGTTCTGGTTCCTGTGGGACCGGCTGTTCTCCGGGACGCTCGGCGCGGTGGTCCTCGTCGACACGCGCCGGCTCGCCGACTCCTGGTACGCCATCGACCGCCTGGAACACCACGGGACGCCGTTCGTCGTCGCCTGCAACGACTTCGGCGGCCCCTCCCACACCCCCGAACAGATCCGCGGGGCCCTCGACCTCGCCGACGAGGTACCCCTGGTCTTCTGCGACGCGCGCTCGCGCGAGTCCAGCAAGCAGGTCCTCATCTCGCTCGTCGAGCACCTGCGGACCGTCGTCGCCCCGGCCACGCCGCCGGTCCCGCAGCCGATCCCGGAGCCCGCCCCGTGACCCTCTCCGAGCACCCGCCCGTCCCGCTGAGCGGGCCGCGCTTCCAGACCGACCCCAACGAGCTGTACCGGCAGATCCGGCGCGACCACGGGGCCGTCGCCCCCGTCGTCCTGGACGGCGACGTGCCGGCCTGGCTGGTGCTCGGCTACCGCGAGCTCCACCAGGTCACCAGCGACCCGGTCCTCTTCTCCCGCGACTCCGACCTGTGGAACCAGTGGGACGCCATCCCGGCGGACTGGCCGCTGCTGCCCATGATCGGGCGCAAGCAGCCGTCCATCCTCTACACCGTGGGCGAGCGGCACCGCGAGCGGGCGAACGTCATCTCCGCGGCGCTGGAGGGGATCGACCCGTTCGTGCTCAAGGAGCGGGCCGAGCACTTCGCCGACGAGCTGATCGACGCGCTGTGCGGCAAGGGGTCGTGCGACATCATCGCCGAGTACGCGATGCTGCTGCCGGTACGGGTCCTCGCCAGCGTCTACGGCTTCTCCGACGAGCAGGGGCCGGGGCTCGTCACCGCCCTCAACGACATGATCAACGGTCAGGAGGGGGCGCTGGAGGGCCAGCGTCACCTGGCGGAGTCGATGTTCGGGCTGCTCGCCGCGAAGGCGGAGGCGCCGGGCGACGACGTGGCCTCGCGCATGCTGGGCGACACCGCCGGCTTCACCGTCGAGGAGGTCGCCCAGGACCTCATGGTGATGCTGGCCGCCGGTCACCAGCCGACCGCCGACTGGATCGGCAACTCGCTGCGTCTGATGCTGACCGACGACCGGTTCGCCGCCTCGCTGTCCGGGGGCCGGCACAGCGTCGGCGAGGCGATGAACGAGGTGCTCTGGGAGGACACCCCCACCCAGAACGTGGCAGGCCGCTGGGCCTCGCGCGACACCCACCTCGGCGGGCGCCGGATCGGCCGCGGCGACCTGCTCCTGCTCGGTCTCGCCGCGGCCAACTCCGACCCGCACGTGCGCGCGGACGCCGGCGGGCTGACCGGCGGCAACAACGCCTACCTGTCCTTCGGCCACGGCGAGCACCGCTGCCCGTTCCCCGCGCAGGAGGTCGCCGAGACCATCGCGCGGACGGGCATCGAGGTGCTGCTCGACCGGCTGCCGGACGTCGACCTCGCGGTTCCCGCGGCCGATCTCGCCCGCCGCCCCTCGCCCTGGCTGCGCGGGCTCTCCGCGCTCCCCGTGACCTACACCCCGACCCCCGCCCTTGGAGCCCTCGGATGACCTGCCCGCACGCCCACGCCGCGTCCGCCGCCGACGCCATCGCCCTGGATCCGTTCGTCGCCGACCTCGACGGCGAGAGCGCCCGGCTGCGGGCCGCCGGCCCGCTGGCCCGTGTCGTCCTGCCCGGCGGGGTGGCCTGCTGGGCCGTCACCCGCCACGCCGAGGCGCGGCGGCTGCTCACCGATGCCCGTCTCGTCAAGGACATCGACGTCTGGGGCGCCTGGCAGCGCGGCGAGATACCCCTCGACTGGCCGCTGATCGGCCTCGCCAACCCCGGCAGGTCGATGCTGACGGTGGACGGCGACGAGCACCGCCGGCTGCGCACGCTCGTCGCCCAGGCGCTGACCGCCCGTCGGGTGGAGCGGCTCCGCGAGGGCATCGAGGCCCTGACCACGGGCATGCTGGACCGGCTGGCGGAGCGTCCGGCGGGCGAGACCGTCGACCTCAAGGCGGAGTTCGCGTACCCGCTGCCGATGAACGTGGTCAGCGACCTCATGGGGGTCGACCCCGTCGACCACCCGCGGATGAAGGCCCTGTTCGAGAAGTTCTTCTCGACGCAGACGCCGCCCGAGGAGGTGCCGCAGATGATGGCGGACCTCGGCACGCTGTTCGCGGGGATCGTCGCCGGCAAGGTCGAGAAGCCCGGGGACGACCTGACGAGCGCGCTGATCGAGGCGTCGGAGGGCGGCGACCGCCTCACCACGGAGGAGATCACCAACACCCTCCAGCTGATGGTGGCGGCCGGACACGAGACGACGATCAGCCTCATCGTGAACGCCGTCGTGGCCCTGGAGACCCACCCCGAGCAGCGGGCGCTGGTCCTCGCCGGCGAGGTCCCGTGGGCCGACGTCATCGAGGAGACCCTGCGCTGGTCGACGCCGACCTCGCACGTGCTGATCCGCTTCGCCACCGAGGACATCGAGGTGGGCGACCGGATCCTGCCCAAGGGCGAGGCCCTGATCGTGTCGTTCGGCGCGATCGGCCGCGACGAGGAGCACCACGGCCCGACGGCGGGCTCGTTCGACGTGACCCGTACGCCGAACCGTCACATCTCCTTCGGCCACGGCCCGCACGTCTGCCCGGGTGCCGCCCTCTCGCGGCTGGAGGCGTCGGTGGCCCTGCCCGCCCTGTACGCCCGCTTCCCGGATCTGCGCCTGGCCGTCGCACCGGAGGAGCTGCGGAACAAGCCGGTCGTCACGCAGAACGACCTGTTCGAGCTTCCGGTCGTACTGGTCTGAGCGGGACGCCGGGCCGAGGGGCCCCGCCGTTGTGCGGCGGCGCCCCTCACTCCCGCGGGACCTCGGACGCGGTGTCGGCCCCCGGTCTGCGGGGTGCGCCGCCCGGCCGTGCCGCGCGTCCGGGAGCAGCGGACGTGACGCCCGGAAGAGGCGGGCGGAGGGGTGCGCGGCGCGGCGGAGCGCGCTGCCGCCGACCGGGTGACGGCCCCCGCCCTCGAAAGACTGGAGTTCGGCCGCCACGGCTCGATCGCTCCTATCGTTGAACCGCACACGGTGCGGGCGGCGCGGAGGGCGGAAAGCGGAATGAACGAACAGCGGGTCGACTACGCAGCAGTGTTCCAGGCCCTGCCCGGAATGGTCGCCCTGCTCACACCCGAGCTGGTGTACGTCGATGTCAACGAGGACTTCGCACGGCTCGCCGGGCGCTCCCGCGCGGAGCTGGTCGGCCGCTACATCTTCGACGTGTTCCCCGAGAACCCGAACGACCCCGCCGCCGCGGGCATGCGCGAGACCGAGGCCTCGATGCTCCGCGTGTTCGCCACCGGCGAGCGCGACACCATGGCGCTGCTCCGCTACGACATCGAGGACTCCCGGCAACCGGGCAACTGGCGCGAACACTTCTGGAGCCCGGTCAACGCGCCCGTGCGCGACCTGGACGGCCAGGTCGCGATGATCGTGCACCGGGTGGAGGAGGTCACCCCGCTCATCCAGGCCCGCGGCGGTCTGGGGGGCGGCACCGAGGCGGGCCGGCTGGAGGCCGAGCTGTACACGCGCTCCCGCGAGCTGCAGGAGGTCAACGAACGGCTCCGCGAGGCGCACGCCCGGGAGCGGAAGGTGGCCCTGGCCCTCCAGGCGGCGATGCTCCCCTCCCCCGGCCCCGTCGGCCACCACCGGGCGGCCGTGCGCTACCGGCCCGCGGTCGGCGGCCTCAACGTGTGCGGAGACTGGTACGACCTGGTCGGACTCCCCGGGGACCGCATGGCGGTGGCCGTGGGCGACGTCGTGGGCCACGGCCTCACCGCGGCCTGCGTCATGGGGCAGCTGCGCAGCGCGCTGAGCGCGGCCACGCTCGTCGCCGCCGGCCCCGCGCAGGCGCTGGACGTGCTCGGGATCTACGCCCGGTCCGTCGAGGGCGCCGAGTCGTCGACGGTGGCGACCACCTTCATCGACTGGGGCAGCCACACCCTGACCTACAGCAGCGCGGGCCACCCCCCGCCCGCCCTGCTCACGGCCGAGGGCGACGTGGTCTTCCTCGACGGGGCGACCGATCCGCCGCTCGGCGCCCGCCCCGACCACGTGGCCCGCCCCCAGGCCTCCACGCCCTTCGGCGAGGGCGCGACCCTGGTGATGTACACGGACGGCCTGATCGAACGCCGCACGGAGGACATCGACGCCGGCCTCGCCCGCCTCGCCGACTCCCTGTCCCGACGCGGCCGCTCCGACCCCGAAACCCTGGCCGACGCCCTCCTGGCGGACCTCTCGAACACCGACGGCAACACCGACGACACCGCCCTGGTCGTCATCCGCCTCTGAAACCCCCGGGCGTCGCCCCCTGACCGCGCCGCGCAGGAATCTTCGAGATTTCTCCCGCCGGGCCCGTCCGAATGGGGTTCGGTGGGCCTCACCTGTTGCGGCCGCCTCAGCGAGAGGCGGCTGTGAGGAGAGCGGTGATGACGATCGTGAGTCCTGGACGGACGGTCTGCCTGGGTTGCAAGGCGCCGACCGGCGCGGCCGACGGGGCGACGGCCACGGAGGAGAGGCGGCCCGAGGAGAAGCGGCCCCACCTCGACGAGCGTCGCTGGTGCACGCCGTGCTGGCGGCACCAGGACGAGTGGGACCGCTTCTACCGGCTGTACCAGCCCCGGCTGTTCGGCTTCATTCTGACCCGTCTCCGGGACGTGCTCCCCGCCAACGAGGACTGCCTGGCGCGGGCCGAGGAGATCACGCAGGAGACGATGCTGGTCGCCCACCGGAAGTACACGGTGTGGGAGCTGCCCGAGCGGGCCCTGTGGCAGACGGCCCGCCGGCTCGTCTACGCCGCGTGCTCCGACTACACCTTCATGACCGACGACGGAACGCGCGTCACGGTGCGGTACGCCGAGGAGAACGCCTGGGAGGGGCTGAACGAGGAGGTTCAGTGCGACCCGGCCGACGCCGTGATCGACAGGATCGTCCTCTTCCGCGCCCTCGACGGGCTGACCGTCGAACAGCGGCAGGCACTCATCGTCCACAAGGCGATCGGCGTGCCGGCCGCCGAGGCGGCCAAGGTCCTCGGTCGTCCCGCGACCACCGTCAAGACGCAGGCGCAGAGCGGACTTCACAAGCTCAAGCGGGCCGCGGCCGGGGGAGCGCTCACCCTGATCCCGGTCGCCGGGGCGGTCGCGGCGTACGAGACGCTCCGGCGCACCCCTGTGGGTGCGGTCGCCGGCCGGCTCGTCGACTCCCTCGCCGATCAGCCGCTGCTCCTGACCGCGGCGGGAGTCGGCGTCCAGCAGGTCGTCGCGTACGTACGGGACACCCTCGACCGCCGACGTTCCGGATCGGCGGGCGGCAGCGCTCCGGCCGGCTCGGAGAGCGCGACCCGGAAGAGGGCCACGCGGCTGCCCCGGTCGCGCCGAAGCCGACGCTGACCCGGACCGCGTCTCCGCGCCGTACCGCGCCCGGGTCCTCCCGCGCACATCCGTCACCCGTATCTCGTGTCGTGGGACCGCCTGCGTGGTCCCACGACACGGCCGTACCCGAAGGGTTCTACTCATGGATCTCCGCACCGCACTCCGCCGCGCGATCGCAGCGGCCATCCGCACGTCGCACACCGTCCTGGCACGGAGCACCGCAGCCGTCAGCCGAGTGGTCGGGCGGGTGGACGTCTGGGTGCAGGACCATCATGTCGCCCTGCTCGTCGTCCTTCTGACCGTGGTGGCGCCCACCCTCGCCGTGTCGGCCTGGCTGCACTTCGACGCCGTGGTCGAGACGGCTCGGCGACTCGCCCCGGTACTGACCGTCGTCAGTCTGGTCGTCGGCGCGGTCGTGAGCGCCGTCCGGTGGGTGCGGTCGCGACGGTCGGCCCGGATCCGGGCTGCGGGTCAGGGCACGACCGACTCCGATCGGCGCGGTCCGGCTACAGGCTGAGGGCGTCCTCGGCGTTGTCCATCCAAGCGGTGACCGAGTTGTCGAAGGCGACGTTCAGTCCGGGCGTCGACGCCTTGAGCGGTACCTGGGTCAGGTCGGACTCCGTGTCCATGGTCAGGGAGACGGAGGAGACCATGTGGCTCGTGCTGCCCTTCAGGCCCCCCATGAGCCCTGCGTAGGCGGACTGGCCCGGTGCGAGGCGGATCGCCTCCTCGATGCCGGGGGCCGAGCCGCGCTTCTTGGCCTGCCCGTCGAGGGAGCCGAAGGTCACGACGGGGTGGCCGAGCACCCGGCACGGCTTGCCCGTCTTGTTGGTGACCTTCAACAGGTAGCTGCTGGTGGTGGGCTCGGCCGGCGTCGCCTTGAACGTCAGGTCGTACGTGCTGCACGGGAAGACGTCGTCGTCGGGATCCGTGGACGGCGGCCCCGGCTTCGGCGGCTTCGCGGTCGCGGAAGGCTTCGGCGGGGTGGCCGACTCTGCGGGGGCGGAGGGCTTGGGCGGGGTGGACGGCGACGCGGTCGCCGTGGGAGTGGCGGGCGGTACGTCGGTGCCTCCCGCGGCGCCGTCCTCGGTGGGACCGCACGCGGTGAGGGCCAGCGCCGACAGGGCGCCGAGGACGACGACGGTTCTGCGAACGGTGCTCATGGCGGTGCTCCCCCCGAGGACAGCGCACGAACCGCGCTGTGGTGGACACCAGACTCGCGCCCGTGCTTCACGGTTCGATGACGGTCGCTTGCCGAATTCACCACGATCCGTCCCGGAGCCCCCGTCCCTCCCGGTGCCACCGGGGCGGAGCGCCGCGGGCCGGGAGTGTCAGTCGCTGCCGTACCGCGCCCGTGCCGCCGCCACGATGTCGTGCCGCGCGGGCTCTCCCGGGCGGGCGGCCACCGTCCACGACCCGCTGTCGAAGGCTTCGAGAACGACGAGGCACCGGGAGAAGTCCTCCGCGTCGAGTTCGTCGCCGACCAGGTCGTCCGGCGAGTCGACGGCGACGACGGTGAGCCAGTGGTTCTGCTCCAGGCCGGCGGCGAAGGCCTTCAGCTCGGACCAGCCGAGCACGTAACCGGTCGGGCTCGCCCGCACCTGCCCCTCGAAGGCCTGCACGCCCATGCCGTTCGGCATGACGCCCACGCCGTCGACCTCCAGAATGCTCCAGACCCAGTCGTTCTCCGGGATCAGCGGCAGCAGGTCGGCCAACCGGACGTAGCGGTCCGGGCCCTGCATCCGGAAGGTCGTCGAATCCATCACCGCGAGACCGTCCTCCTCCGACGGGCGGCCCGGTGCACGCGGTTGCCGGTCGCTCGGGTCGGGACACCCGGTCGCGTGATCAAGGCCTTGTACCGCCACCGTATCCGGTGGGGGCACACGTCCGCGAGCGGTCAGGTGGCCGGGTCCAGGAGGTGGGCGCCGTTGTTGCGGACGTTGTTGACGGCCGGGGATACCGGCCGGGCGTCGAGGAGGCCGTCCGCCGGGCTCGCGAGCAGGGCGCGCAGGTCGTCGGTGTCCTGGTGGTGGGGGTCGAGCCAGGTGTCGTAGTGGTCGGGCGTGAGGGCGAGCGGCATCCGGGGGTGGACGCGGCCGGCCGCGTCGGTCGCCTCCGTCGTGATGATCGTGCAGGTCGTCAGCCAGGCGTCGGGGTCGTCGTCACCCGTGACGTCGGGGTTGCGCCAGTACTCGTACAGCCCCGCCATGGCCATCACCTGACCGTCGGACGGGGTGATGAAGTACGGCTGCTTGCGGGTCTTCCCCGTCGTCTCGTCCTTCACCGGGTCCCACTCGTAGAAGCCGTCCGCGGGCAGCAGGCAGCGGCGCTTGGCGAAGGCGCGCCGGTACGCGGGCTTCTCGTGCACGGTCTCGACCCGGGCGTTGATCATACGGGAGCCGGACTTGGGGTCCTTGGCCCACGACGGCACCAACCCCCAGCGCACTGCCCGCAGTTGCCGCCGAACGCGATCCTCGCCGCCCCGATCCGCGCGCTCGATGACCGCGTAGACCTCGTCGGTCGGCGCGACGTTCCAACTGGGCGCCAGCGCCTCCTCGGGGTTCCAGTCGGCGACCTGGAAGAGCCGGTTCAGATCCTCGGGACCTCGAGTCGAGGCGTATCGACCGCACATGTGACCACTGTGCCACGAGAGGCGGACCGAAACGGGCCGCCATGGGCTTGGATACGAGATCCGGTGTCGGTGCCCCGTTCGCCGCCGTCGCGGGGGGGGGCGAGAGAGGGACGCCGCGTCCGGCGAGCCCGCGGCACGTAGGCGATCCGACCCGTGCGGCCCCGCCGCGAACCGCTGCTCGACGCCGTCGCCGAGCGGATCCGCACACGCCTGGGAGACCGTGCGCCCCCGCCGCCACCTGACGGTCCTCCGCACGGGTCGAGGCACCGACTGAGACGCCTGCGGACGACCCCGGCCGGTGAAGACCGGTCGTCACCAGGCCCTGCCCGGCTCCTCGGGGACGCTCGCGAGGAGGTCCCATGGGCCCAGCACTCGGCCCGGCCTGCGGCCCCGGGGGCGGTCGGCTCCCGGGTGCTAGGCCTCGGCCTCGGCCCCCGCGGCCGTTCTCGCGGCCTGCTCGATTCTCGCGCGGTGGGACGCGCGGGCCTCCGCGTCGAACCGGCCCTCGTGTTCGGGGCGCAGCCCGGTGCGGCCGTCGAGGTTCTCACGCAGGATGTCGGCGTGTCCGGCGTGCCGGACGCACTCGCCGAGGACGTGGACCATGACGGCGAACAGGTTCGTCCGCGCATGGGGCTCGGGCCACCACGGCACGAGGCCGGGCGCGTCCAGGGGCAGCGCGTCGATCGTCGCGTCCGCGTGGTCCCAGGTGCGCCGGTAGAACCCGATGACCTGGTCGCGGGTCTCGTCCCCGGTCGCCCAGAGGTCGCTGCCGTCGGATTCCTGCCACCGGGGCAGGGGCTCCGGGGAGGGCCGGCCGAAGACCTCGCCGAAGTACCGGGCCTCGACGGTCGCCACGTGTTTGACCAGGCCGAGGAGATTGGTGCCGGTCGCGGTCAGCGGCCTCCGGGCGTCGTACTCGGACAATCCGTCGAGCTTCCAGAGCAGCGCCTCGCGGTCACGCCGCAGCCGTCCGTGCAGGGTGTCCTTCGCGAACTCGTCGATCATGCGGCACGAGCCTGCCACGGACCGTCCGCGGTCTCAAGATCGTGTACGGGCTCCGCACCGCCGGCCGGCGCCGAGGCCCGGCCGCACCCGGTGGCCCCGCACACCCCACCCTCACCGAACGAAGCCCGGCCGCACCGGATCCGGTCCCCCACGGACCCCTCCCGTCGGAGAATTCGACGCGCCCTCAGGACCCCTTCCGGCACAATCGCCGCATGATCGGCAGACGCATCACCCATCGCACGGCGGACGGCGTCCGCATACCCGGCACGTGGCGGCCGGCGTTCATCCGCAACGGCGACTACTTCCTGACCGACCTCTTCATCTACGCCGACGGACTCATCGACTGCTGGGGCCTCGTCACCCTCGACGAGTTCGAGAAGAAGCTCGAGAGCGGCTGGGTGGCCACCACCCTCCCGGACGGCGCCTCCGTGTCCTCGCACGAGCTGGCGGCCTGGAAGGTCAGCGAACCGAGGACCTGGCTCACCCCCGAGCTGCTTCTCGGGGAAGTCCGTGACACGATCGACCAGTTGAACGGGCGTCCCGACTCGACCGACCGCTGCCTCGCCGCCGTCGACGTCTTCCTCGCGGACCCGACCGAGGAGAACCGGGAGGCGGCCCGTACCGCGTTGCTGGCCGTTCCGGAGACACAACGCTGCTACGCGCTCGGTGACATGGACCTCAAGGATCGGCCGCTGCGGGTGCTCGTGGCGGGGCCCGGAGGCCGCACCTACCGGCCCGACGAGCCGCCCGTCTCGCAGGAGGAGTACGACCGGGCCGTCGCCTACTTCGAGGAGCGCGAGCGCTACCGGGCCGAACGCGCTTCGCACGTACCGGCCGACGGCCCGGAGACCGCACACGCCCCGGCGATCCAGCTCTCCCACTCGTTCCCCGACAAGCGGCTCGACGATCCCGGTCACCTCGCGCTGCGCAACGACTACCCCGCCCCCGTCACCGTCGGCGGGGTCGTCCACCCGACCGTCACCCACGCCTACTGGGCCCTGTCGGTCGCCGATCCCGAGGTCGGCGTCGCGATCACGGCGGCGGAGAGCACGGGCGCCGCCCGCAGGCTCGCGAGCGAGGCGACCCGCCGCGAGAACTGGGAGGACGTCCGCGTGGCCGTCATGACGGGTCTGCTCCGCGCCAAGTACGAGCAGCATCCCGAGGCGGCCGAGATCCTGCTGGCGACGGGGGACGCCACGGTGGTCTACGACGACGTGAACTCGGGCTTCTGGGGCGACAACGGCGGTCGCGGCCGCAACTGGACCGGCCGCATCCTCGAACTGGTCCGCTCGGAACTCCGGCTGAGGCGGAGCGGAATCCCCGGGCTGTGACCGGGAGGGGCGGCAGTGCGGGGCGCGGGGTCCGGAGACAGGCCGGTCCCGCGGCCGGTCCGAGGCCGGCGAGGGCCCGTTCCTCCGACGGTGGTTCCGAAGCCGCCGGCCCGTACGGCCTGCGTGATCGCGATACTGGGGCCATGGAGAGAGCAGCCGTACCGACCGAAGCCCGTATCGAGGGCGCGCGCACCGTGCTGGTCGCGCCCTCCTCGCTCCAGGACGACGCGTCGATCAGGGACTTCCTCGGCCGCAGGATCACGCCGGAGGAGCTTGCCTCCGGCGCGCACGACCTCACGCGGACGACCGTCTACCTGTGCGGTGACCCGGACGAGGTCGGCGAGCGCGCGCTGCGGGACGCCGACCGGGTCTTCGTCGTGCGGGAGTTGTCGCACGGCCGCCCCGAGGGCGGCGGGTCCTGGCCCGTGGTCGGTCTCGGCCGCGTCCCTCTCGGTGTCCACGGCGTCGGTGTGTACTACCGACGGTTCTTCGCCGAGGAGGACCTCTTCGGACGGATCGGCGCCGAGCACGCGTTCCAGTCGCTGACCGAGTCCACCAAGCCCGGCACGGCCCGGCGCAGCGGCATCTACCTGACGCCGGTCACGCGGAGCGGGGACGCACTGCACTTCCGTCTGCTGCGGTGCTCCACGAACCTGTCCGGTCCCACCGAGGGGTTCCGCGCGACGGACACGTACATCGTCGACCGTCTGAACGACGAGGCCGCGGCCGTCTTCCGGGGCCACGCGCCGCTCAACCACGTGCTGGCGCAGATCTACCACAACACCGGGGCGACGGCGGAGCGCAAGCAGTCCAAGGCCAGGATCTCGGCGCACGCCGACAAGACCAAGGACATGCCCGTCAACGGGATCATGGCCTTCTGCACGTTCTACGACCGGCTCGACATGCTGCGGCCTCTGGCCGAGGACGCGTTCGACCACGGTGTGAAGCGGGCCAGCGGGCTGACCAGGCTGCGCTTCCGCCTCAAGGATCCGGTCGGGCAGCACGACGGGACCGCGCTGCCGCCGCAGTTCACCGTGACGCTGTATCCCGGGTCGGTCTTCTTCATGCCGCTCTCCACCAACCGCCTGTACACGCACGAGATCCGTCCCTCGACCCTCGACGCCGACCTGCTGCCCACCCGCCTGGGGTACGTGGTGCGCTGCTCGAACGCGGAGGCCGTGCACGAGGACGGTCGTACCTTCCTCAAGAAGCCCGGAGGCACGGTGCCGCTGGTTCCGCCGACCGAGGACGGCATGGACAGGCTCCGCCGGCTGTACGCGGAGGAGAACCGCAGCACGGGCTTCGTCGACTACGGCGACGAGTTCCTCTTCAGCATGAACGCGGGGGACTACGTTGCTCCCCGGGCCTAGGATCTCCGACGAGGTCCGCTCGTACGTGCTGCCCGCCGGGGAGGACCCCTTCGCGGCGCTGTCCGCGTCGGCGGTACTGGAGGACACGGGGAAGGGCCGGCGGGGCGCCGTGCTCACCCGGGTCGACAAGACGGGCGCGGTCCCTCTCGTACGGACGACGGGTCGGTACGTCCGGCCGCCGCAGCGCTTCCGGGCCGTCCACGAGGAACTGGCGGAACGCGTCCGGGAGTGCACGGGGAGTCCGGTCGGTTTCAACAACGCCCTGATCGAGCGCTACACGGACGCGTACCGGACCATGGGCGCCCACTCCGACCAGGCCCTGGATCTGGCGGACGGGTCGTTCATCGCGCTCTTCTCCTGCTACCGGCACCCCGACGCGGGCCCGCCGCGGAAGCTGGTCTTCGCCTCGAAGGAGGCGAACGGCGACACGTACGAGGTGCCGCTCGTCCAGAACGGCGTCGTGACGTTCTCGGTCGACTCGAATCGGCGTCTCAAGCATCGGATCGTCCTGGACGCCCCCGCCGTGGTCGCCGAGAACCAGTGGCTCGGCGTGACCTTCCGGACGTCGAAGACGCTCCTGCGCTTCGTCGGAGGTCACGCGCGCCTCCCGTGGGGCGATCCCCTCGCGCCGGCCGACGAGGAGCAGGCGCGGGAGTTCTACCGGTTGCGACGCCGCGAGAACGAGGAGACGGACTTCGCGTATCCCTCGCTGGCGTACACCGTCAGCGGGAGCGACCTCATGCCGCCCGTCTGACGCCCGGTCGGCTCCGTGACGTGCGGGGGTCAGGCCGCCGCGAGGAAGACCAGCGCCGTCATGGGGGCGGTGACCGGGCCCCGGCCGAGCCGGGCGGTCATCTCCTCGACGACGGTGGCGCGCACCGACGGCGGGGCTCCGCGTTCCTCGACGGCCGCGCGGACGGGCGTTCCCGTGAGGAACCCGAGGGCGACGTCGGCGGCCGACGCCGCCCGGCCGTCCAGGGTCAGTTCGCACCACTCCTCGACCGGGAGGCCGGCGGCCGTCAGGTCGGCGGACACGGCCACGGGATCGGCGTAGCCGTGCGGGACCGTCCGCAGGAACCGCGGAGGGTCGGCCGGGAAGGCGCGCTCCAGCCCGGCCTGCAGTGCGGCGCCGAAGGCGTGGCCGGCGAGCGGACCCCAGGTGTTGAAGAGGAAGCGGCCGCCGGGGGCCAGCACCCGGCGCACCTCGCCGTACGCCGCGACCCGGTCCGGGAAGAACATCACCCCGAACTGGCAGACCACCAGGTCGAAGCTCCCGTCCGGGAAGGGGAGCCGCTGCGCGTCGGCCTGCCGCCACGTGGCACCGGGGACGCGGGCCGATCCGAGGGCGACCATGGCCTCGTTGAGGTCGGTGGCGGTCACCGCGGCGGCGGGGGCGGCTGCGAGGAGCTCCGACGTCACGGCGCCCGTACCCGCTGCCAGCTCCAGGACGCGGACGGGCCGCAGGTCCGCCGCCCGGGCGGCCAGGTCCCCGGCGAAGGGCCGGAAGAGCGTCGGCACGAGGTACCGCTCGTACGCCGCGGGCATGGACTCGGACCACCGTCGGTCTGCTGCGCTTCCCGTCATCCTCCGGACGGTAGCGCCGCGTCGGCGGGCCGCCGCTCCGACGCGCCCACGCCGCTCCCACCCAGGTGGCGGGCGCGGGTTCCGTGCCGGTCGGCCTCGGGGCGACTCGCCGGGCCCGGGGTTCCGCACGGTTCGGGGTTCCGGACCCGTCGTGGCGTTCCGGTGCGTGTGTCCCTGTCGCTCCGGGGCTCGGTAGCGTGATCGTCTGCCGTATGGAGGGCCCATGCGCCCGGTCGGGCCCCGGCGCGGGCCCCGGAGGACAGGAACGAGACTGCGATGAGCGAACCCACCAAGCCCGAGGTCAAGGTTCCGGAGGGGCAGGCTCCCACCGAGCTGACCGTTCGGGACCTCGTCGTCGGGGACGGCCCCGAGGCGAAGCCGGGGAACGTCGTCCAGGTCCATTACGTGGGCGTCACCTTCGCGTCCGGGCGGGAGTTCGACGCGTCCTGGGACCGGGGGCAGCCGTTCAAGTTCGCCGTGGGCGGCGGCCGGGTCATCAAGGGCTGGGACCGGGGGATCAGGGGGATGAGGGTGGGCGGCCGGCGCGAGATCATCGTTCCCCCGCGCCTCGGCTACGGCGACCGGTCGCCCTCGCCGCTGATCCCGGCGGGTTCCACGCTCGTCTTCGTGGTCGACCTGCTCACGGTCGCCGTCTGAGACGGACGCGGTGGCGTCCGGGCCGGGCGGGTGATCCGCCCCGCCCCGGCAGGGTCCAGACCGCGCCCCGCACCGTCCCCCGAGAACCGCGGGCCGTACTCCCCCTTCGAGTGCGGCCCGCTCCCCTCCGGTGGTACCCGACGTCGACGCGGCCTTCGGCCGGAGCGTCGTCGGTCCCCCTCCCCCGGCGGTCGATCAGAACGAGAAGGCCGCGCCCTCGTTCAGGGTGACGCCCATGGCGCAGGCGTTGCCGAAGGTGTACTGCCACGAGGTGCGGGACCCCTCCCACACGCCGTCCACGGTGACGGTGACCGGGTCGAAGTGCTGCGGGCACATCCGGTCGGTGGCGGGCGACGCCAGCAGGCCGCCGAAGGTGCCGCCGTCGTTCGTGGCCTTCAGCTCGGCGCAGGCCGCCTCGGGCGCGGGGTGCGTGCCGGCGGCGGTGGGCGCGCAGCTGAGCGTGACCGCGCGCAGGACGACGGCGGAGCCCGCGTCGGCGCCCTTGCTGATGCTCAGGACGACGGCGGAGGGTGCGTACAGGCTTTCGGTGCGGGCTTCCGCGGCACCCGCGGTGCCGACGAGGCAGAGAAGAGCGGACGCGGAGACTGCAGCGAAACGGCGAAGCATGACGGGGACTCGCTTTCGATTTGAAGAGTTGAAGCGGCATCTACCTTGCAATCACCGCTCCGTTTGCGCTTCGGAGTGTGTCTGACACACAGAGCGATCGCATCTTCGTGGTCGGTATCCGGACACGTGCACCCACATGCCGGTGATCGAATGAATGTTCAGCAGGTCAGAACCACCGCGGGGCGACGCCACCGCCGCTCCGCACACGCCCTTTCCCGCTCCGTGGCCGCCGCGGGCCTGCACGGGGACGCCCGGGGTTTACCGACCGGTCGTTCAGTACGGCCGATTACTGACGCTCGCCCGCGGGCCACAAAGAGGTCCGCTCCGAGAGATGCACCGAATGAGAGAAATGCACGATTCGGGTAAGTTTCTACATCGGGGCCGCACCCCGGGCCGCCGCACCGGCGCGTCGGAGGCGCGGACCCTCCCCATCCGTGGACAGACCCACCGGGGTCGACGCATCGGAACTTCTGGGCGGAGGAATGCCGTGGGAACGGTCACCACACAGGACGGCACCAGCATCTTCTACAAGGACTGGGGGCCCCGCGACGCACAGCCGATCGTGTTCCACCACGGCTGGCCGCTGAGCGGCGACGACTGGGACAACCAGATGCTCTTCTTCCTGGAGCACGGCTACCGGGTCGTCGCCCACGACCGGCGCGGGCACGGCCGCTCCAGCCAGAGCTCGGGCGGCCACGAGATGGACACCTACGCGGCCGACGTGGCGGCGGTGACCGACGCGCTGGACCTCCACGAGGCCGTCCACATCGGTCACTCGACCGGCGGCGGCGAGGTCGCGCGGTACGTCGCCCGCGCCAAGCCGGGACGGGTCGCGAAGGCCGTCCTCGTCGGCGCCGTACCGCCCGTCATGGTCAAGTCCGACGCCAACCCGGGCGGACTGCCCATCGAGGTCTTCGACGGCTTCCGGGCCTCGCTCGTCGCCAACCGCGCCCAGTTCTACGTGGACGTCCCGACCGGCCCGTTCTACGGCTTCAACCGGCCCGGCGCCCAGGTGTCCCAGGGCGTGATCGACAACTGGTGGCGGCAGGGCATGCGGGGCGCGGCCAACGCCCACTACCACTGCATCAAGGCGTTCTCCGAGACGGACTTCACCGAGGACCTGAAGCAGATCGACGTGCCCGTCCTCGTCGCCCACGGCACGGACGACCAGATCGTCCCGTACGAGGACTCGGCGCCGCTGTCGACGAAACTGCTGCGCAACGGCAGGCTCCAGAGCTACGAGGGCCTCCCCCACGGGATGCTGACCACGCACCCCGACACCGTGAACCCCGACCTCCTCGCCTTCGTCAAGGAGTGACGGCCGGGGACGCCGAGCACCGTACGGGCCGACGCCCGGTCGGCCGTACGACGGGCCGGGGGACGACGCCACGTCCTCCCCCGGCCCGTCGCCTCACGGGGCGCAGGCCGCGGCGACCGAGAGGCTGCCCTCGTAGAGGTGGTGCCGGGTGGTCCGGCGATCCGCGCGGCGTCGCCGTCCGCCCCGGCGGGGTCAGGCCGGGCGCGGGAGGTACGCGAGGCCGTGGGCGCCGGCCTCTCCGCGCTTGGCGACGTCGAGCCCGGCCAGGCGCTCCAGGGTCTCCAGGTCGACGACGTCGACGGTGGAGGACACGGCGCACGACACGTACGCGAGGCGGCCGTCCGGGGACGAGGTGACGGTCAGCGGGAAGAGCCCCACCTCGACCTCCCCCAGGCGCTCGCGGGTGCCCGCGGCGAAGACCGTGAGGCGGCCCGGGGCCGGACGTCCGAGCCGCGACCCCGGATCGGCCGTCGTGCGGACCTCGCCCGCGAGCAGCCTCCCCGTCGACGTCAGGTGCACCGGCAGGACGACGTCCCTCGTCGGCTGGACGTCGACGACGGACGCGGTGCGGACGTCGAGGACGCGGATGCCGGGGGCCGGCCGGGCCCCGGTGGCGGAGAAGTCGGCGTAGGGACCGGCGACGAAGACCTGCGAGCCGTCGGCGGACACGGCGAGGCCCTCGCTGCCCGGGACCTCGGCCTTCGCGACCAGCACGCCCCGTTCGAGGTCGACGACCGACACGAACGGCGCCTCCTTGTTGGTGGCGAACCCCGTCCTGCCCGCCGGGTCGACGGCGAACCAGTGGGGGCCCGGCGCGTCCGTGTCGATCCGGCCCAGGGGCCGGCGGGTCGCCGTGTCGATCACCACGACACCGCCGGGCCGGTCGTCGGAACCCTCCACGCTGACGTAGAGCCGGTCGCGGACCGGATCGAGCGCGAGCCCGTGCGGGCCGTGCTCCGGGCCGAGGTCGACGATCTCGACGACGCGTCGGGTGTCGGGGTCGAGGACGGCCAGGTCGGAGCGCCGCCCGCCGTTCGCGTGGTAGTAGCCCGAGTGGTACGTCAGCGAGCACCACAGCAGTCGCCGGGTCGCGTCGAAGCACAACTCGTGCGGCTCGGCGGGCATGTCCACGCTGCCGAGGTGCCGGTCGGTGGAGGCGTCGAAGAACGAGATGGTCGGTCCGCTCTGGCTGACGACGGCGAGGACGTCGCCTTCCCGACCGGTACGGGGGCACGACTGCACAGCGGCTCCTTGAGGAGAGGGAAGAGGGATGCCCGCGGTGACGCGGGCATGCCCACTCTCCACGCCCCGGGCCGTCGCAGCCATGCAAAGATGAGCACCTCATCATTGCCTCAGACGCAAAAGTGCAGTTCGGGAGCGTTCATGGACCTCAACCTGCTGCGCGTCCTGGACGCCCTGCTCCAGGAGAACAGCGTGACGCGCGCCGCCGAGCGCCTCGGGACCTCACCCGCTGCGGTCAGCCGCACTCTGGCCCGGCTCCGGCGGACCGTCGGCGACCCGCTGCTGGTCCGGGCCGGGCAGGGGCTCGTGCCGACTCCCCGCGCCGTGGAACTCCGCGACGAGGTCGGCGCGTTGCTGCGGAGCTGCGACAGCGTCCTGCGGCCCGGGCCGGGGTTCGACCCCGCGGACCTCCGGCGCACCTTCACGGTGCAGGCGGCCGATCTCATGCAGGTGGGGCTGGCGGGGGGCCTGACCGAGCGGATCCACGCGGAGGCCCCGCAGGTCGACGTCGTGTTCCTGCCGGAGTCCGTGGAGGGCGGCCCGGGCCTGCGTCAGGGGTGGGTGGACGTCGAGCTGGGCGTGCTCGGGCACCTGGATCCGGAGATCAGGACCCGGAGGCTGGCGCGGATGACGCCGGTCGGCGTCGCCCGCCGGGGTCATCCGCTCTTCGACGGGCGGATCGACGCCCATCGCTTCGCCGCCGCCGACCACATCGGCATCTCCCGGCTCGGCAAACGCCTCGGCCCCATCGACCGGGCGCTCGCGGAACTCGGGCTGCGGCGGCGCACGGCGGTCGTGGTGCCCAGCCACACCAGCGCGATGCTGCTCGCCCGGGACACCGACCTCGTCGCGCTCGGCCTGGCCGACTGGCTGCCCGACACCGTCGCCGCCCTGGGGCTGCGGGCCTTTCCGCTTCCGCTCGACCTGGCGCCCATGGAGCTCGGGATGGCCTGGCACCCCCGCAACTCCACGGATCCCGGGCACCGTTGGTTCCGGGAGCATCTGGCCGCCGCGGTCCTCGCCCCGGCGGGGGCGGACGACGCCGCGGGCTGACCCCTCCGAGGCGGCGCGATGGGGTCCGGGTTCAGCCACCCGGCCCTCACGCGTCACGTCGATGTGTGCCGACGGCGTTTCAAGTCCCGTCGAGCGGTCAGCCGAAGTACACGACGCCGTACACGCAGAAAGGAGATCCGACATGGACAACTGGCGTGCATCCGCTGCCTGCCAGAACGTCGACCCCGACCTCTTCTTCCCGGTGGGCGCCGGCGCCCCGGCGCTGGTCCAGGCCGAGGAGGCCAAGGTCGTCTGCCGGGGCTGCCCCGTCCGGGAGGCCTGTCTGAACTGGGCCATGGACGACTCCCGCCAGGTGACGGGAGTGTGGGGCGGCCTCGACGAGAACGAACGCCGCGCCCTGAAGCGTCGGCTGCGCAACCGTGCGGTCGCGGCGAAGTGAGCGCCCCGGGGCTCCTCGCCGCCGTCCTTCCGCCGGTGTGTCGGCCCTCACGGGAGGGTGAGCCCTCCCCGACGGGTCAGCCCTCGTCGCCCAGACCGCGGTCGGGCCGGCTCATGTCGCCCGTCACGGGGAGACCGTCGGCGATCCCGTACCGCAGGAACACGGTTCCCGCCGGTCCCGCCTGCGGCGGTGCGAGGAGCCTGACGTTGGTGGGCACCGCCCCCTCGTCGAAGACCTTCTTCCCCACGCCGAGCACCACCGGGTGCAGCCACAGGTCGAGACGGTCGTAGAGCCTCTCGCGCAGCAGGGTCTGCACGAGGTTCAGGCTGCCGACGACCTTCACGTTCTCGTGGCGGTCGCGGATCTCCCGCACGGCCCCGGCGAGGTCCGGGCCGAGCTGCGTGGATCCGGCCCACGACAGGTCGGGCGTGCCGCGGGAGGCCACGTACTTCGGGACGGCGTTGAACAGGCGCGCGATGTCACCGTCCTCCCCGCCGTCCTGGTGCGGCCAGTAGGCGGCGAAGATGTCGTACGTCCGCCGGCCCAGCAGCAGGGCGTCCGTGCCCTCGTACGCGGCTCCGATCTGCGCCCCGGCGACCTCGTCCACCAGGGGCGCCTGCCAGCCGCCGAACGGGAAGCCCGCCGGGTCCTCCTCCGGACCGCCGGGTGCCTGCCCGACGAGGTCGAGGGTCGCGAACATCTCGATGGTGATGAGGCCCATGCCTTGCTCCCGGTGAGTGGGGTGTCTCCGTCAAGAGATAGACCCTGCGGGAGGCCCGGACTCATCGACGCGGCGGAATCCCGCCCGGCCCGCCCGGGGCGTTGGGCCGTCCGGCCGAAGCGGGACCCGGGCGGCGGGCGGCCGGTTCCGCGGAAGCCCGGTGAGGGGGCGGGCCGGGTCTCCGGCCCGCCCCCTCACCGGGTGTGCGGTCGCTCGGGTCGGCGCGCCACGGGTTCGCGGTGCGTCGGGGCGCCGGTACCCCGGTGCGTGCGGACCGCGTCAGCTCCTGCGGGACCGGCGGACGGTCGTCAGCGCGTAGCAGCCGAGCAGGACGGCGGTGAAGGCGAGACCGATGCCGGCCGCCTGGCGCATGTCCGGGACCTCGATCGCCGTGGCGGCGACGGCCAGCACGCCGGCCCCGGCCACGAGCGCGAGCCTGCTGCCGCCGGGGACGGTGAAGCCCGTGAACTCCTCCGGATGCGCGTCCCGGTGGCGGCGGAAGGCGACGTAGGAGGCGAGGATCAGCAGCCACACCAGGAGCACCGCGAACAGGGCGATCGACATCAGGATGCCGAAGATGCCGCCGACGTCGTAGAAGGCGAGCAGCGCGGCGGCCGCGATCCCCAGGGTGGAGGCGGCCAGGGCGTTGGCCGGGACCCCGCGCCCGGTGAGACGGGCCAGGGGCGCCGGGGCCAGGCCGTCGTCGCCGAGGGAGTGCAGGAGGCGGGAGGCGCCGTACAGGTGGGCGTTGGCGGCGGAGACCGCGGCGATCAGCACGACGAGGTTGGTGAGGGTGGCGGCGGCGGGGACGCCGACGTCGGAGAAGACCCGGACGAACGGGCTCGCCTCGACGCTGCCGTCGCCCGCGGCCAGGCGCCGCCAGGGGATCAGGGCCACGACCAGGGTGATCGCCAGGACGTAGAAGACGCTGAGCCGCCAGGCGAGCTGCCGCATCGCGGTGCGGATGGAGCGCTGGGGGTCGGTGGCCTCGGCCGACGCGATGGCGACGACCTCGAACCCGGCGTACGCGAACATCACCACGGACATCGCGATCCAGATGGACTTGACGCCCTGGGGCACGAAGCCGCCGTCGTCGGTGAGGTGCGCGAAGCCGGTGGCGCCGGTGTCCGGCAGGCCGAAGAGGACGAGGAAGGCCGCGCAGAGGATGAACGCGCAGAGCGCGGTCACCTTGATGGTGGACAGCCAGAACTCGGTGGTGCCGAAGGACTTCACGTTGATGATGTTGACGGCGAGCACCACCGCCGCCACCGCGAGGATGGCCGCCGACATCGGCACGCCGGGCCACCACCAGCGGAGGTAGAGCGCGGAGGCGACGACCTCCGTGCCGATGACCACGACGGCGCTGAACCAGTACGTCCAGCGGGTCAGGAAGCCGGCCCACGGGCCCAGGTACCGGTGTGCGACGGCGCCGAAGGAGCCCTGCACCGGGTGCGCGGCGGACATCTCGCCGAGCAGGACGGCGATGATCGCGACGAGGACGGCGCCGATCGCGTACGAGACGATGACCGCGGGCCCCGCGGCGGATATCGCCGAGCCGGAGCCCAGGAAGAGGCCGGTGCCGAGCGCGGAGCCCAGGCCGATCATCGTCGTCTGCCGGGGGGTGAGGGAGCGGACGAGGCCGCCGCCCGCGGGCGTGTCCTCCCCACCGGACGGGGACGCGGGCGCGGGTGCGGCGGGCGACGCGGGAGCCTGGGCGGGTCTTTCCGGAGCGGCCATGGCAGGTGTCCTTCTCTGCGGGTGGTGCCGGGCGGGAGGCGTGCGGGGGTGCGGCCGGGGGCCGGAGGGACCGGCCCCCGGGGGCGGGTCGTGGCTCAGAACTCGCTGGTGCGGAAGGGCCTCTCGGGCCGGTCCAGGTCGGGCTTGCCCAGCACCTTGGGCGAGGAGAGCGCGTAGACGCCGTGGTTGGTGAGCACCCAGGCGATGTTGCGGTCCCACTCCACGTACACGCCGTGGGTCTGGTTGCCGTACGCGTAGTCCGGGGTGTCGGTGCCGTACGCCTTGGGGACGAAGTAGGCGTCGATCTCGGGTGCGGCCGGGTCGGAGACGTCGAAGAACTGCACGCCCGCGTTGTAGAAGCCGTAGCCGAGGACGCCGGGGGTGTGCCGGCCCGGGTTGGTGTAGGAGCCGGTGCGCTTGGGGCCGAAGCTGCCGCGGCGCTGGCAGAAGTCGCTGAACCCGGCCGACGGCGGCGGGGTCGGGCGGGGCAGGACGCCGACGACGCGCGGGTTCTTCGGGTCCTTCGCGTCGATCTGGTAGACGTCCTTGTAGGGCTCGTAACAGTCCTCGGTGAGGGGGTACCCGGAGTAGTAGACGATGCCGGTCCTCTCGTACTGCGAGACGTCGATGTTGTCGCCCTCGGTGCCCGCGACGGACGGCGGCAGGTCGAGGTGGCTCACCGTCCTCATGTCGGCCGGGTTCGAGATGTCGAGGACGGTCAGTCCGTAGCCGCCCATGGCCGCGAAGGCGTAACGCCCGCCCTGCTCGACGGGCTTGGGGATGAAGAGCGGCATGCGCGCGCCCATCCAGCTGGTCCGGTTGCCGCAGCGCGGGTTCTTGCGGTACGCCGCGTCCTCGCCGGTCCGCTGGCCCGGCAGGTGCCAGGTGTCGAGGAGCCTGGGGTGGGCGGGGTCGGCCATGTCCCAGGACTGGTAGCCGGCCGAGTGCAGGTTGGTGGGGTACTCGGTGCGGGAGTAGGTGTCGTCGGGCGCCGTGGCGATGAACATGTACCGCTGGCCGGTCCAGTACGGCGTGTCGAGGGAGCCCGAGCCCTGCTGCGCCGTGCCGGGGTCGCTCCCGAGGGGGTCCCGCTGCGTGGCGTCGGTGGAGACGGTCGCGAGGAGCTTCCAGTCCTTCTTGCGGGGGCCGTCCAGGCGGAAGACCTTGAAGCCCTTGAGACCGGGCTTCTCGCGCAGCTTCCTCACCCCGTCGGGATTGTTGTACTTGTCGTGGGCGGGGTCGTCCGTGAGCTCCTGGATCTGCCGCTTGCCCTCGAAGCTCTGCACCATGACGTAGGCGTCGAGCTTCTTGTTCCACTGGATGGTGGAGGCGCCCCAGTAGTCGTTGGCCGCCCAGGTGCCGTTGGCCCTCGTCTCGTCGCCGTCCACGTCCTGGCGGCTCATCCGCTCGACGACCCGGACCTTCTTGACGTCCGTGATGTCGTAGACGCGGCCCTCGGACCTGTCGTACTGGAACATGTAGCGGCGGCCGTCGAAGTCGACGATGTTCTGCCAGGTGTGGAAGTGGTCGGGGGTGAAGTCCGCCCCCTCGTAGGCGGCTTCGACCTTCATGTTCTTGATGTACGAGCGGGTGTCGTAGTCCTTGTTGCGGCCGGGGAAGGAGTGCTCGTGCTCCTCGTCGACCGGGGTGAGGGCCGGGTGGCGGAAGGAGTCGTCCAGCTGCATGCCGTACGCGCCGGGGTCCGCGGGCCCGGGGCGCCGGTCGGCGCAGACCTCGGGGATGTTCGGATCGGCGGCGGTGGCCGCGGGGGCGGCGCCGGAGCTGCCCGGCACGAGGAGGGTGGCGGCGGTGGCGGCGGCGACTGCCGTGGCCAGGGCCGCTCTGGTGCGGAGGGATCGCATGGACTGTCCTTGGGTCTCGGCGGCGGAGAGCGGACGTGCGGGGCGCGCGGGGGTACGGCGCGGCCCGCCGGCGCGGAGGGAACCGGCCGGCGTGGACCGGTCGCGCGGTGGTCACGCGGGTGCGGTGACGTCGGGATCGCGCGGCCGGGGATCGGGGGGGGAAGCGGTCAGGTGACCGTCGGGCGCTGCTGGTGGGCGTCCGTGCGGTGGGCGCCGGTGGCGGCGACGTCGCGGAGCGCGCGCACGGCGTGCAGGACGTCCGCGTGCGTGAGGTAGAGGGCGTTGAACCCGAAGCGCAGCAGGTCCGGGGCGCGCATGTCGCCGATGACGCCGCGCGCGGTGAGTGCGGAGACGAGCGGGTACGCCTCCGGGTGCCGCAGGGCGACCTGGCTGCCGCGGCGGGCGGGTTCGCGCGGGGTCGCCAGGGTGAATCCGAGACCGTCGAGGAGGGAGTCGGCGCACTCCTGGAAGAAGCCGGTGAGGGAGAGGCTCTTGGCCCGCACGTCCGCCATGTCGACGCCGTCGAACGCCGTCAGGGCGGCCTCCAGCGCGACCAGCGAGAGCAGGGCGGGGGTGCCGATGCGGGCCCGGGTGATGCCGTCGGCGGGGGCGTACGCACCGGACATGGCGAACGGCTCGGCGTGCCCGTGCCAGCCCGTGACGGGGTGGTCGAAGGCCTGCTGGTGGCGGGTGGCGACGTAGGCGAAGGCCGGGGCGCCGGGGCCGCCGGAGAGGTACTTGTAGCCGCATCCGACGGCGAAGTCCGCCTCCATGGCGTCGAGTTCGACGGGCAGTGCGCCGGCGGCGTGGCACAGGTCCCAGTGCGCCAGGGCGCCGGCGGCGTGCGCGGCGGCGGTGAGGGCCGCCGTGTCGTGGAGCTCTCCGGTGCGGTAGTCCACCGGAGCGTAGGCGGCGACGGCGACGTCGGCCCCCTCGGCGGCGAGGACCGCGGGGGCCTCGGCTGCCGGGACCCGGCGGACCTCCAGGTCCAGGAGCCGGCCCACCGAGTCGGCGATGTACTGGTCCGTGGGGAAGTGGTCGGGGTCGGTGAGCAGCAGTCGTCGGCCGGGGCGGAGTCGGGCGGCGGCGAGGAGGGTGTTGAACAGCTGGACGCTGGTGGAGTCCCCCGCCACCACCTGGCCCGGTGCCGCGCCGATCAGCCGGCCGATGGCGTCGCCGGTGCGTACCGGGGCGTCCCACCAGCCGTTGGCGTTCCAGGAGCGGATGAGGTCGGTGCCCCACTGCCGGTGGACGGCGTCCTCGACCGCCGGGGGCACGGCGGCGGGAAGCGCTCCGAGGGAGTTGCCGTCGAGGTAGACGATCCCCTCGGGGAGGAGGAAGCGGTCGCGGACGGGCGCGAGCGGGTCGGCGGCGTCGAGCGCGGCGGCCCGCCCGTCGAGGGCGGCGGCGGCCGGGTCCGCCGCGGCGGCGGTGGAGCCGGGCTGTGTTCCGGTCTGTGTTCCGGGGGTGGTTCCGGTCTGCACGGGGTCACTCCGTCGGTGCGAGAGGGGCGGGGGTGAGCGGCGGGGCGGCGGGGGTGCCGCGGTCGCGGGCGAGGTCGAGCGCGATGTCGGCGAGGAGGTCCTCCTGGCCGCCGACGAGACGGCGCCGGCCGGCCGCGACGAGCAGGTCCCGGGTGTCGAGGCCGTGCCGCAGGGCGGTGGTCTCCGCGTGCCGCAGGAAGCTGGAGTACACCCCGGCGTAGCCGAGGGTGAGTGTCTCCCGGTCGACGCGGACGGGCCGGTCCTGCGTCGGCCGTACGAGGTCCTCCGCCGCGTCCATCAGCGGGAACAGCGCGCAGCCGTGGTCCCAGCCCAGGAGGTCGAAGACCGCCACGGTCGGCTCCAGGGGCGCGTTCCCGGCTCCGGCGCCCTGGCCGGCGAGCGAGGCGTCGACGCGGTACGCGCCCGCCTCCACGGCCGTGACGCTGTTGGCCACGCCCAGGCCGAGGTTGTGGTGGGCGTGGATGCCGATCTCGGTGGCCGGGTCGAGGACGTCCCGGTAGGCGCGGACCCGGTCGCGTACGCCGTCCATGGTGAGCCGGCCGCCGGAGTCCGTGACGTAGACGCAGTGCGCGCCGTACGACTCCATGAGGCGCGCCTGGGCGGCCAGTTCGGCCGGGGTCGCCATGTGGGACATCATGAGGAACCCGGCCACGTCCATCCCCAGCTCGCGGGCCAGGCCGATGTGCTGGGCGGAGATGTCCGCCTCGGTGCAGTGGGTGGCGACGCGTACCGAGGCGACCCCGAGGGCGTGGGCGCGGCGGAGGTCCTCGGCCGTGCCCACGCCGGGCAGCAGCAGGGTGGTGAGCCGGGCCCGGTCGAGGACCTCCGCCGCGGCCTCCAGCCACTCCCAGTCGGTGTGCGCGCCGGGCCCGTAGGTGACGGAGGAGCCGGAGAGTCCGTCGCCGTGGGCGACCTCGACGGCGTCGACGCCGGCGGCCTCCAGGGCGGCGGCGACGGCCCGTACCTGGTCGAGGGTGTAGCGGTGCGACACGGCGTGCATGCCGTCGCGGAGGGTGACGTCCTGGACGTAGACGGAGGTCATCGGGCCGGGCTCCGTTCGGCCAGGCGCTCGGCGGTGCGCAGCGCGGCGGAGGTCATGATGTCGAGGTTTCCGGCGTAGGCCGGGAGGTAGTGGGCGGCGCCCTCGACCTCCAGGTAGACGGAGACGAGCAGTCGGCCGCCGCCGGCGAGCCGGGTGAGCGGGTCTCCGTCGGGGAGCCGGCGGAACTGCGGTTCCTGCTTGAGCCGGTAGCCGGGGACGTAGGCGGCGACGGCGGCCGCGCTCGCGTGGACGGAGGCGGCGACGCGTGCGGTGTCGCAGTCGTCGACGACGCAGTGCACGGTGTCGCGCATGAGCAGTGCGGGTTCGGCCGGGTTGAGGACGATGATCGCCTTCCCGCGGGCGGCGCCGCCGACGCGTTCCAGGGCGCGGGCGGTGGTCTCGGTGAACTCGTCGATGTTGGCCCGGGTGCCGGGGCCGGCGGACCGCGAGGCGATGGAGGCGACGATCTCGGCGTAGTGCACGGGGGCCACGGCGGAGACCGCGGCGACGATCGGGACGGTGGCCTGGCCGCCGCAGGTGACCATGTTCAGGTTGGGGGCGTCGAGGTGCTCGTCGAGGTTGACGGAGGGGACGACGTAGGGGCCGAGGGCGGCAGGGGTGAGGTCGACGATCTGCTTGCCGTGGGGCGCGAGGGCCGCCGCGTTGCGGTGGTGGGCGGCTGCCGAAGTGGCGTCGAAGACGAGGTCGATGTCGGCGAAGTCGTCGAGCGCGAGCAGGCCCGCCACGCCGTCGGCGCTGGTCCGCACGCCGAGCCGGCGGGCCCGGGCGAGCCCCTCCGACTCGGGGTCGATGCCGATCATCGCGGCGGCGGTGACGTTCCCGGCCCCACGGACGATCTTGATGAGGAGGTCGGTGCCGATGTTGCCCGACCCGATCACGGCTGCCTTCATCGGACGGCCTCCTTCAGGAGCGGGGTGAGACCGAAGAAGCGGACGGCGTTGCCGCCGAGGACGGCTTCCGTCTCCTCCGGGGTGAGGGCGCTCTCCCGTACCAGTCGGCCGATGTCCTCCTCGCCGAGCGGGAAGGGGTGGTCGGAGCCGAGGAGCACCCGCTCCGCGCCCATCACGTCCACGAGCAGGCGGAGCGCGCCGGGGTCGAAGACGGCGGAGTCGACGGAGAAGCGACGGGTGTAGTGCGAGGGCGGGTGGGGGCTGTCCGCGCGGACGATGTCGCGGCGGTGCCAGGCGTTGTCGGCCCGGCCGAGGAGGTAGGGGAAGCTGCCGCCGCCGTGGGCGAACAGCAGGCGCAGGGAGGCCGGCAGGCGTTCGAAGGCGCCGGACAGGATGAGCGACAGGATGGTCAGGTGCGTCTCGGCGGCCATGCCGGCCAGCCAGGCCAGCATGTACCGGGAGAACCTCGGGCCGGTCGGGAGGTCCCAGGGGTGGACGAGGACGGCCGCGTCCTCCTCGGCGCAGTGGGTGAGGAACTCCAGGAGCGCTCCGTGGTCGAGGTCGCGGTCGCCGAGGTGGTTGCCGATGTGGACGCCGTGGAAGCCCTGCCGCATCGCCTCGCTGAGCACGGTGCAGGCCGTCTCGGTGTCCTGGAGGGGCACCTGGCAGAGGGGGGCCAGCCGGTGCGGGGCGTGGGAGCCGTAGGCGAGGAGGCGGGAGTTGACGGTGCGGCACCAGTCGGCGGCGCGGTCGGCGTCCAGTCCGTATCCGAAGAGCAGCGGGGTGCTGGAGAGGACCTGGACGTCCACGCCGAGCCGGTCGAGGTCGGCGATCCGCTCGGCGGGGTCCCACAGGGTGCGGCGCACCGGCCGGTACTCGGTGGACCCCGCCATCATCATCCCGGCGTGGGGCCCGTCTGTGGTGCGCAGCCAGGGCCCGTCGTCGGAGCCGGTGAGCCGCCGGGACTCGGCGCGGCCGATCTCCGGGAAGACGTGGGCGTGGATGTCGACGACGGTCATGCGCCGTCCTCTTCTTCGCGGCGGGTGCGGGGGCGCAGGGCCTCCGGCCAGTCCTTGCCGGGGTGCAGGGAGCCGCAGGCGCCGCAGGTGCGTGCGGTCTCGTCGCCGTAGAAGGCGTCGAAGACGGGCGGGAGGTCGTCGACGATCGAGGTGAGCTGGACCTCGCTCCGGTGGACCAGGTGGTGGCAGTCCGTGCAGTACCACTCGAAGGCGTCGAGCCGTCCCCGCGGGCGGGCGAACTCGACGACCAGGCCGATGCTGTCCTCCTCGGGGCGCTGCGGGGAGTGCCGCACGTGCGGCGGGAGGAGGAAGACGTCACCCTCGCGGATGTGGATGTCGCGGGGCGGGCTGCCCTCCTCGTCCATGACGCGGAGCACCATGTCGCCCTTGAGCTGGTAGAAGAACTCCTCGATCGGGTCGTCGTGGAAGTCGGTGCGGCGGTTGGGTCCCCCGACGACCGTCACCATCAGGTCGGCGTCCTGCCAGATCTGGACGTTGCCGACGGGCGGCTTGAGCAGGTGGCGGTGCTCCTCGATCCAGGCCTGGAGGTTGAACGGTCTCATGGTCATGGGCGCGGTTCCTCGTTCCGGGTCTGCGGTGCCGCGGAGTTCCGCGGGATGTGGGCGACGGCGCTGATCTCGATCAGCAGGTGCGGGTGGGGCAGCTGGTGGACGGCGACGGTGGTGCGGGCCGGGCCGGTCTCGTCGAAGTACTCGGCGTAGACCTCGTTGTAGCCGCCGAAGTCGTTCATGTGGACGAGGTACGTGGTGACGGAGACGAGGTCCTCCGGACCGCCGCCCGCCGCGGCCAGCAGCCGCGCGATGTTGTCGAGCACGGCCCGGGTCTGGGCGCGGATGTCGAGGTCCGTCACCCCCATGGCGTCGGCGCTCGCGCCGGCGAACGTGCCGTCGGGGCGGCGGGAGCTCGTGCCGGAGACGAAGACCAGGTCGCCGGCGCGGCGGAGGTGGGGGAAGCGGCCGCGGGGCGGGGCGGCGCCGGGCACGATCACGCGTCCTCCTCGGTGGTGAGGGCGACGGTGCCGAGGGCGGCGACCGTGGCGCGGACGTGGGTTCCGGGCGGCAGGGGTACGGCGGCGGTGGCCGCTCCGGCCAGGACCACCGTCCCCGGGGGCAGTTCCCCGGCGAGGCGGGCGGCGGCGGCGAGGGCGCGCAGCGGGTTCCCGAGGATGGCCGCGGTGGAGCCGGTCTCGGCGAGGCGCCCGTCGAGTTCCAGCAGGACACCGAGGTTGCCGAGGTCCCGCGGGGAGGTCCAGGTCCCCACGGCGTAGCCCGCGGCGGAGGTGTTGTCGGCGATCACCTCGGCGAGCGAGAACCGGAAGCCGTCGTAGCGGGAGTCGATGACCTCCAGTGCCGGGGCCACGGCGGCGACCGCCGCCGCCGGGTCGGCGCCGGGGCGCAGGGTGTCGCCGAGGAGGAAGGCCACCTCGGGCTCCACCCTCGGGTGGATCAGTCCGGAGACGTCGAGCCGCCCGCCGTCGGCGGTCTCCATACGGTCCGTCAGCCGCCCGTGGATCAGGTCGGACACGCCCATCTGCCGCATCTTGGCCCGGCTGGTGAAGCCCAGTTTGAAGCCGGTGATCCGCTCTCCGCGGGCCAGTCGCCGGGCGACCAGCGCCTCCTGGACCGCGTAGGCCTCTCCCGTGTCGTCCAGTCCGGTCGTTCCGCCGGCCAGCGGGCGTCCTTCGCGTGCGGCCGTGTCGAGCGCTTCGGCCAGTGCCGTGGTGTTCATCGGGTGTCTCCCTCCGGGCCGGTGCGGCCGAAGCGGGCGCGCACCGATCCGAGGCCGTCGATCCGGGCTTCGAGCACGTCACCGGGCTCGACGGTCGTCATGGGGCCGAGCGCCCCGGTGAGCACGGTGTCCCCGGCGCGCAGCGGGTGGCCGAGCCGGACGAGCGTGTCGGCCAGCCAGACGGCGGCGTGCAGCGGGTGGCCGAGGCAGGCGGCGCCCGCGCCCGTGGAGACGGGTTCGCCGTGGCGTTCGAGGACCATGCCGGCGGTCCGCAGGTCGAGTGCGCTCAGCGGTACGGGGCGGGTGCCGAGGACGTACGCGCCGCTGGAGGCGTTGTCGGCGATCGTGTCGACGGCCGAGATGTCCCAGTCGCGGATCCGGCTGCCCACCACCTCGACGGCGGGCAGCGCGAAGGCGGTCGCCCGGATGACGTCGGCGACGGTGTGCCGGTCGTGGGTGAGGTCGTGCTCCAGGACCAGGGCGACCTCGGCCTCGGCCCGGGCCTGGAGGACGGTGCCCCAGGGGATCTCCGCGCCGTCCGGTACGGCCATGTCGTCCGTCAGGCGGCCGAAGTCCGGTGTGTCGACGCCGAGCTGGGCCTGCACGGCCGCCGAGGTCAGCCCGATCTTCCAGCCGGTGACGCGGCGGCCCTCGGCGCCCCGGCGGTCCGCGAGCGCCGTCTGGACGGCGTAGGCGGCGGCCAGGTCGCCCGGGGGCAGCAGATCGCGGACGGGTTCGCAGGGGACGCCGGTGAGGCGCGCCGTGTCGAGGCGTTCGGCGGCGCGGGCCACCGCGGGGTCGAGCGTGCTCACAGTTTCACGCACACATTCATCGGTTCGGAGAAGAAGTCGAGGGAGTGGTCGCCGCCCTCACGGCCGATCCCGGAGGCCTTCACGCCGCCGAAGGGGGTGCGGAGGTCGCGCAGGTTCCAGGTGTTGACCCAGGCGATGCCGACGTCGAGGGCGGGGGCGACCCGGTGCGCCCGGCTCACGTCGCCCGTCCAGACGGTGGCGGCGAGTCCGTACGGGCCGGCGTTGGCGAGGGCCAGTGCCTCCTCCTCGGTGTCGAAGGGCGCCAGGTGGACGACGGGGCCGAAGATCTCCTCGCGGACCGCCGGGTGGTCCTCCGGGAGGCCCGCGAGAACGGTCGGCCGCACCCAGAAGCCGCCGTCGCGGTCGTCGGAGAAGCGGGGCGCGCCGCCGCCCGCGAGGACGTCGCCGTCGCCGGCGGCCTTGTCGAGGTGGCCGAGGACCTTGCCGCGGTGGGCCGCGGAGATCATCGGGCCGTAGCCGGTCAGCGCCTCGGCGCCGGCGGCGAGCTGCCGGGCGAAGGCGTCGAACACCGGCCGCTCCACGTAGACCCGCTCCGTGCACAGGCACACCTGCCCGCTGTGCGTGAAGGACGAGCGGAGGGTGCCCGCCACGGCCTGTTCGAGGTCCGCGTCGGCGAAGACGAGTCCCGCGTTCTTGCCGCCCAGTTCGAAGGAGACCGGGGCGAGGCGCGCGGCGGCGGCCCGCATGATGGTCCCGCCGGTGCGCGACTCCCCGGTGAAGGCGATGGCGTCCACGCCGGGGTGCTCGGTGAGCCACTGGCCGGCGGCGTTCGCGCCGCCGCCGTGGACGAGGTTGAAGACCCCCGCCGGAGCCTCCGCCTCCGCCATGACCTCGGCGAGCAGGCAGGCGGTGCCGGGGGTCAGTTCGGAGGGCTTGGCGACCACCGTGTTGCCCGTGGCGAGGGCGGGGGCGACCTTCCAGGTGAGCAGCAGCAGCGGCAGGTTCCACGGCGAGATCACGGCGACGACGCCGAGCGGCTTGTGCACCGTGTAGTTCAGGGCGCCGCGGCCGTCGGGGGCGGTCGTGTGCCAGGACCGTTCGGCGCGCCCGGCCAGGAGGTCGGCGTACGCCCGGAAGTTGGCGACGGCCCGCGGGATGTCGACCGTCGAGGCGAGCTCGCGGGGCTTGCCCGTGTCGGCGCACTCGGCGGTGACGAAGTCCTCGAAGCGCCGCTCGATGCCGTCGGCGACGCGGTGCAGGAGCCGTGCCCGGTCCGCGGGGCTCCAGGAGGCCCAGGGGCCCCGCAGGGCCTGCCGCGCCGCGCCCACCGCACGGTCGACCAGCTCCCGGGAGGCCGCGGGCACTTCGCCGACGACGGTCCCGCGGGTCGGGTCGATGAGCGGGAACGGGACGCCCGAGGAGTCGAACCCGCCCCCTACGTAATGCCGCACAGGTGAACGCACCTTGCAGACCTCCGCTGCCGGGCCGGGGTCGCGGATCTGTCACCCCGGCGTGTGCCGGTATCGTGCACCCACCGAGCCATACCCAACCAATGCCAAACGGCGTTCTTCCCATACCGATTCGGGTATGCGAGCGTCGTGTGCGTCCGACCGCCCCCGGAAAGGAGCCCCGGCGATGGACCTGCTGGACGGCCGGCTGAAGTTCCGGCACCTCACCCTGCTCGTCGCGATCCTCGACCACGGGAGCGTGGGCCGTGCGGCCGAGACGCTCCATCTCACCCAGCCCGCCGCCACCCGCACCCTGCGCGAGCTGGAGGGCATCGCCGACCTCCCGCTCTTCGTCCGCATGCCGCGCGGCATGCGGGCGACGCTCTACGGGGAGGCGCTGGCCGAGCACGCCCGCGCCGTCATCGCCGAGATGCGGCGGGCCGGCGAGCACCTCACCGGGCTGCGCCAGGGCCGGGAGGGCACCGTGACCGTCGGCGCGCTCCTCGCCGGCACCAACGTGCTGCTCCCCCGGGCGGTGGCGCAGCTCAAGCGGGAGCGGCCCCGGGTCACGGTGGTCGTGCGGGAGGGCACGCCGGACGTCCTCCATCCGGCCCTGCTGGCGGGGGAACTGGACGTGATCGTCGGCCGGGTGGGACCGGCGCCCAAGGAGGGGGACGGGCTGCGCCAGCGACGGCTCTACCGGGAGCGCATCCGGCTCGCGGTCCGGTCCGGCCACCCCCTTCTGGAGACCGGGGGCGCCACGCTCACGGACTGCCTCGACTTCCCGTGGATCCTTCCGGTCGAGCAGACCGCCCTGCGTCAGGAGCTCGGGGCCCTGTTCGCCGACCGGGGGCTGGCGCTGCCCGCCGACCGGGTCGAGTGCACGTCCATCCTCACCATGCGGGCCCTGCTGCTGCAGACGGACATGGTCGCGCTGCTGCCGGAGCTGGTCCTGCGCGCCGACGAGCAGTTGGCCGCCCTGCCCGTCGAACTCCCCTCGGTGGGGCGCACGGTGGGCACGACGGAGGCGGCCCACCGCACCCGCCCCCCCGCTCTCCGGGCTCTGCTCCACCACCTGGAGCAGGAGGCGGCGCTGCTGCGGGAGACGCTGTCGGGACAGCCGCGGGAACGGGATCCGGGGATGTCCCCGGACGGGTGAGGGAGGCGGGCGCGCGCCCGCCTCCTCGCGGTCGCCCCGCCGGCGCGTCCCGGCGGCGGAGGCGGCTCGCGGGTCGCGTCACTCCGGGCTTCCGTCGGCGGGCGGGAGGAGCGGGCCCAGGGGGCCGAGGTCGAGGTTGAGGTCCTGGAGGGTGTAGCCGTGCTCGGCGCAGAGGTCGCTCAGCGCGTCGTGCAGCGCCATCAGCGTGGTGCCCAGCTCCTCCTCCTGGTCGTCGGTGAGGTCGCCGGCGTCGACGCGTCGCAGGGCCTGCCGCTCGATGAGCTGGCGCAGGAGTTCCACGACGGTGAGGACGAGTTTGAGGAGGTCCTCCTCGACCGACTCGTGGTCGGTGCGGAGCCTGTGCGCGGGGCGACGGGGTGCGTCGGCGTCGGCGGGGGGCGCCCGCACGAGGCGGAACGCGTCCCCCAGAGCGCCGCCGATGTCGTCCATGCGCGGGGGACCGTCCGGGGCCCGCCGCCTCTTCCCGCGGTCCGGGCCGGTCCCGGTCACGGCCTCCTCCCCGTGGACGGGCCGAGCGGATCCGCCTCCGAGCCGACGGACACGATCAGCGCCCGGAGGGAGACCCGGACCAGATCGATGTCGGCGATCGAGAGCACGATGTCCCCGGACAGCACCACGCCGCCGCTGAGCAGCCTGTCGAGGAGGTCGACGAGGGCGACCTGCCGGTTCGGCAGGGACTCGACGGGCCGGGGGGAGCTCATCGCACCGGCCCGTCACCCGTGGAGTCCTCCCGGGGCTGCTCCGGGGGCGGTGGCGGCATGGCGAAGGAGTACGGGGCCCACGGACCGGTCACCTCGACGCGTACGCCGTCGAGGTCGCCCGCCACGGCGGCGAGTGCGGTGCGGAAGTCCCCGGCCAGGTCGTCCGGGACGAGGTACGCGTCGTTGAGGACGTTCTCCTCGGGTCCCGCCAGCGCGCCGCGCTGGGCCGGGTGGCGCACCCGGTGCGTACCGAACCGGGAGACGAGCGCGTCGATGCGCTGCGCGGCCTCCTGGGCGTTCCGGTAGTGGTCCTCCCTGGCGTGGTGCTGGGCTCGCCGGTGCCGGAGGTACGCCTTGCCGGGACTCAGCGTGTCCGCGTCCCTCGTCCGGTCGGCCGCCCGGTCCTCCGGGGCCTCCTGGGAGCCGATGTACAGCTTGACGCCCCATTCGCTCCGGTCGCGCAGCAGCGCGATGCGTTCGGCGAAGAGGGCGTGCTGGGCGGCGAGTGCCTCCCGTGCGCGTCGCTCGTCCTGGTACAGGGTGGCGAGCCGCAGCGGGAGGACGGTGCCCGCGCGGGAGAGGGCCTGCACCACCTCGTGATGGGCGCGGGCGATGTCCTCCAGCCATTCCATGTCCTCGAAGCGGGCCTTGAGGGTCCGTTCGTCGAACTCGTCCGCTGCGACGCGGCTGATGACGAACGCGACGCGGTGCGGAGACTCGGCGGCCTCGGCGGGCTCCTCCGCGACGAGGAGCGACACGGCCCTGTCCGAGACGCCGCGGACGTCCTCCACGGCCGTCCGCACCCTCCCGTTGTCGGGGACCACCGCGTAGACGTAGGTGAGGCTCGCCGGGGCGTTCATGTGCCGCGCCTGCGTCGGGCCGCTCCCTTGCGCGGCGGCGTCCCGGCGGCGGGGCCCGGGGGCTCGTCGTCGGTCTCGTACGCGTACGCGTCGTCGTCCTCTTCCGGTTCCTCGGCGTCGAGCTCCCGTGCCCCGGGTTCCGCGTCCCGCTCACGGCGCGGGAGCGGTTCGGCACGGCGGGTCCCGCCGCCGATCCCCGCCTCGCGCCTCAGCTCCTCCAGCTCGGCTCGCAGCCGGCGGTTCTCGCGTTCCAGGGGGCTGCCGCTGTGCTTCGAGGAGAGCGACGGATCGTGCTCCCACCAGTCGATTCCCATCTCCTTCGCCTTGTCCACGGAGGCGACCAGGATCCGCAGCTTGATCGTCAGCAGCTCGATGTCGAGCAGGTTGATGCGGATGTCCCCGGCGATGACGATGCCCTTGTCCAGGACGCGTTCCAGGATGTCGGCGAGATTGGCGGAGGAACTCGGCCCGTACGGCACCGGGGAGGCCCTGGACGGCGCGGAGCCGAAGCGGTCGGGCAGGGGATCGGACACGGCGGTGTTCCTCGCTTCCGGTCAGGGGCTCTGCGAGCGGTGGGCGTCGATCTCTTCCAGGCGGTCCAGCAGCTCGTCCTCGCAGCGGTCGAACGTCTCCTGGGAGATCTCCCCTCGGACCAGCCGGTCTTCCAGTTCCGCGAGCTCTCGCCAGACGGGGGCCGGGTCGTAGTACTCCTCCTCGGCCTTGTCCAGCACGCGCTGCGCGACCCAGGTCGCTCCGCGCACCGGCGCGAGGGGAAGCGTGAGCAGCGATGTCAGCAGTCCCATGCGTCTGCCTCCCTCCTCGACTCCCCGCCCTGCCCGGTCACTCCACGAAGCTGTACGGCGGCAGAGGGCCGTTCAGCCGGAACTCGACGCCGTCCCCGATCTCGCGGGCCAGGTTGCCCTCGGCGGTCAGGAACGCCTCCCGGCGGTCGTCCGGGACCAGCAGCGAGAAGTTCAGGAAGTCCGGCTCGGACGCCCTCCGGACGGTGTGCTCCCGGGCGAACGGCACGAGGGCCTCGATCAGCCCGGAGGCCAGGGCGTCCTGTCGGACCTGGACCTGGCGAGCTATCAGTTCCCCCAAGGACAAGGGGAGTTGCGGATCGATGTCACCGCTCCGCATGCGTTCGTTGAGTGCGCGGGCCTCGTCGTCCTCGCTCAGGATCTGCCGCAGGAGCACTTCCTCGTCCTGTGACGCGCGCACGTGGTACTCGGCACATCCGCCGAGGCGTTCGAGGTTGGCCAGGAAGCCTTCGGCGTCCTTCTGGAGCACCTGCTCGACGGTCGACTCGTCGGGGGCCGTGTATCCGAACTGGAGCGGCAGGACGGGGCCGCCGCGCATGAGGTGCTCCTGCACCTCGTTGTGGATCGAGAGGTCGCGCCGCTTGGGACGGATCGTCTCGGAGACGTCGCTGACCACGGCGCACAGCGGACCGGAGACGACGGGGCGCACGGGAGCGGGTTCCGATCCGACGCCGGTCAGACCGTCCAGGTCGAGGGGATGGTCGTCCGCTGTGATCGCATAGACGTACAGAGCCATCGGTCACTCCTTCTCCCGTCGTGCCGTGCGCCGGGAGGCGGGCCGTCGGCGTCGGGGTGCGGTCTCCTCCTCTTCCTCCTCCTCGTCCGGTTCCTCGTCGTCGCGGGACTTCCCGGTCAGGGACTCCGTCACGGCCTCGACGGCTCCGGTGAGCGCGCCCTTCGACTTGCCGCGGGCTCCCCCCTCCATCATCCCGCCGACGACTTCGGGCAGCTGCGCGGGAGCCTTGCGGCCGGCTTCGAGGTCGAGCCGGTTGCACGCCTCCGCGAAGCGCAGATAGGTGTCCACGCTGGCGACGACGATCCTGGCGTCTATCTTGAGGATCTCGATCCCGACGAGGGAGACGCGCACGAAGACGTCGATCACCAGGCCGCGATCGAGGATGAGTTCCAGGACGTCGTACAGGCTGCCCGTGGAGGCGCCACCGCCCCTGCTGACGGCGCTGCCGCCCTGCGGCACCATGGTCATGGTGCCTCCTTCCGCGGCCGCACCGTGTTCAGAACGGCCGATCGATCATTCCGCGGCTGTAGCGGCGGGTTCGTTCGAAGGAGATCAGCGCGCCCGCCTCGTCCAGGGAGACCCGGTAGCTGGCCAGCACGCTCGTCGTGTCGGGGATCCGCTCCAGTTCCACCACTTCCACTTGTGCCTCCCACCCCGTGTCGACGGGCTTGAGCGAGGAGACGGACTCGGGGTTTCTTCCGAGCAGTTTCGCGAGTTGCTCGATGGCCCCCGCCATCGCCGATCCCGCGTCCACGGACTTCGCCCTGCTGGGCGCCGCCTTGCGTCGGGCGGGAGGTCGTCGCTCTTCGGCGGGGCGTGAGGTTCCCCGTCGAGGTCGATCCGGATCCACCGGGCTCATGACACTCCGCGAGACGAATAGCAACTAAAGGCTAGAATTTCATGTTATAGGGATATACGCCATGCCCGGGAGGGCAGGCTCGTTCCCCACCGCCCCGGAGGGGCGTCCCCGCGCGGCTTCGCCGGTCGTACGGCTTGGTCCTGGGCGTTCCACGCGAGCAGCGGAACGGTCACGCCGCCCGGTGAAGGGACAGGGGTCATGGAGGACACGACCAAGATCGCCCTGGCGGCCGCGGTGGCAGGCGGTTACGTACTGGGACGGACGAAGAAGGCTCGCCTCGCGTTCACCGTGGCGACCTATCTCGCCGGCCGGCGCTTCGGCCTGGAGCCGGGACAGCTCGTGACGCAGGGGCTCAACAAGCTCAAGGAAGTACCCCAGGTCGCCGAGATGGGCGAGCAGTTGCGGGGTGAGGCCCTGAACGCCGGACGGCAGGCCCTGAGCGCCGCGGCCAACCGCAAGCTCACCGATCTCGCCGACTCCCTGCACGAGCGGACTCTCGCGATCGGCAGCGGCGGCGGCCGGGACGAGGAGGAGGACGAGGACGAGCGGTACGACGACGCGGACGAGGAGTGGGAGGACGAGGAGGAGCCCGAGGGCGAGTACGCCGACGACGAGGAGTGGGAGGAGGACGAGGAGGAACCGGAGGAGCCCGAAGAAGCCGAAGAGGACGAGTACGACGAGGAAGAGGCGGACGAGGAGGAACCCGAGGCCGAGCCGGAGCCGCCGAGGAGGCGCCGGTCGTCCGGCACGTCCTCCCGCTCGCGTTCCGGAGGGAGTAGCGCCTCCCGCTCGCGGTCGGGAACCACCGGGTCACGGGCCCGGACGTCGACCTCGGGACGCGGATCGACCTCCCGCGCCGAGAAGGCCGCCCCGGCGAAGAAGGCGACGGCGAAGAAGGCGCCCGGTAAGCGGTCGGCGCCGAGCCGGAGCACCGCCAAGAAGGCCGCACCGGCCAAGAAGAGCGCCCCGGCGAAGAAGGCCGCACCGGCGAAGAAGGCGGCTCCCGCGAAGAAGACGACCGCGGCCGGGAAGACGGCGGCGAAGAAGACGTCCTCGGCCCGCAAGCCGGCCGCGAAGAAGGCGGCAGCGAGCAAGCCTGCGGCCAAGAAGACGCCGGCACGCAAGTCCGCCGCCAAGAAGACCGCGGCCAAGAAGACGACGGCGCGCAAGACCGCGTCGCGGAGGTAGGTCATGGCAAGCGAAGACCGCGACCGCGACCGCTCCGAGAAGTCGGAATCCGGACTCGACCGGCTGTTCGGCGAACTGGGCGAGTTCCTCACCGCACAGACCGGTCAACTGGCCGACAAGGCGACGGACAAGCTGGGGGACGTCACCGACCAGCTGAACGACGTGGCCGAGAACGGCGGGAAGCTCACCGACATCGGCGGCCGACTGCTCCAGGGCGACTCCCCCGTCAAGGCCGTGGTGGGCCAGTCGTTGAGCGGGCTGAAGGACAAGGTCACCGAAACCGCGTCGAACCTGTTCGGCGGAGGCAAGGGCAAACGCAAGAGCGGCAGCCAGAAGATCACCAGCATCGTGGAGACCATCGATGTCGGGGCGCCGCTCAGCCGGGTCTACAACCACTGGACCCAGTACGAGGATTTCAGCGGCTTCACGAAGGGCGTCCGCAGCGTCTCCCAGGGCGACGAGACGAGCAGCGACTGGAAGGTCAAGGTGGGGCCCTCCACCCGCAGCTGGAAGGCGACGGTCCAGGAACAGGTACCCGACGACTGCATCGTCTGGACGTCCGAGGGCGCCAAGGGTTCGACGCGGGGCTGTGTCAGCTTCCACGAACTGGGCCCCACGCTGACCCGCATCCTCCTCACCGTCGAGTACTACCCTTCCGGCCTGTTCGAGAAGACGGGCAACCTCTGGCGGGCCCAGGGACGGCGGATGCGGCTGGACCTGAAGCACTTCCGCCGGCACGTCACCCTGACCGACGACGAACCCGAGGGCTGGCGCGGCGAGATCCGCGACGGCGAGGTCGTCCGCTCGCACGAGGAGGCCCTGGAGGAGGAGAACGCAGCCGACGAGGACGGCGAGGAGGAGGACGAGGAGCAGGTCGAGGGCGAGGACCGCCCCGACGACGAGGACGACGAGGACGACGAGCTGGAGGAAGAGGCCGAGGAAGGGTACGGGCCCGGCGAAGAGGACGAGCAGGACGCGGACGAGGAGTACGACGAGGGCGAGCCGGACGAGGAGTACGACGAGGACGACGAGGGTTACGCCGACGACGAGGACGAAGAGGAGGAGGACGACGCTGACGAGCGCGAGCCCGCCGGCGGTCGCCGGCGCGGGCGTTGAGCCGCGGACCGTCCGGGCCACCCGTTCGACGGGGTGGCCCGGACGGTCGGCCGTAGGCCGGGGTTCGGGGCCCGAGGGGCTCCCCTCGGGGTGGGTCCGGAGGAGATCTGCTCGCCGATGCGCAGCCGACTCGTGGAAGGAGCGGCCTCGACGGGCCGCTCCTCCGTTCGTCCGTCACGGCGGGTGCCGTCGTCCGCCCGGTCGGTCGACCGGGCGGGTCAGTGCGAGACCGGGTCCGTGATCCGCGGATCAGCGCTTGAACGCGTCCTTGACCTTCTGTCCCGCCTGCTTGGCGTCGCCCTCGGCCTGTTCGGCGCGGCCCTTCATCTCCAGGCTCTCGTTGCCGACGACCTTGCCCGTGGTCTCCTTCACCTTGCCCTTGGCCGTCTTGGCCGCGTTCTTGGCTTTCTTCCCTCCGGCCATGTCGCTCACCTTCTCGCACGGAGTGCGCGTCCCAGGTCGGGGCGCCGAGTGGCCACTGCCCCGGATCCGGGCCTCCATGCGGCCGGTACACGCATGGCGATCCACCGCGAACCGGTCACCTCTTGAAGAAGTCCTTCGCCTTCTCCTTCTGCTCCCGGGCCTTGCCCCGCAGCCCGAGGGCGGCCCCCTTGGCCTCCGTGGTCCTCTTTCCACGGATGTGTCCCGTCTTTCGCATGGCCTTGCCCATGACCTGCTCGGCCTTGGCCTTGGCCTTCTCCTTGGCACTCATGGCGATGCCTCCTCACCACGCTGGGATGTACCGTCTGCCCGGGTGGGCGCGGCGTAGTCGCCGGCCGGGCTCCCACCCGTCAGGGAATGGCGGGCCCGGCCCGTCCGTCGGCCGTCCGCGCCGTTCCCCCGCCGAGGGAGTGCGGCGCGACCACCGTGAAGCGCGCACCGTCGGGGTCGGCCAGTTCGACCCACCGGCTCGCCGCGGAGGTGCCCACCGGGGAGGCGACGGAGCCTCCCCGCCCGACGGCGGAGGTGATCGTCGCCTCCAGCTCCGGTACGGGGAAGTGGACCCGCCAGCGCGGCCTGATCGCGGCGTCGGACGTCCCCTCGGCCCCACTGCCGCTGATGTGGGCGACATCGTCGGAACCGTGGCGGAGGACGACGTGGTCGTGCTCGTGGGACGCCACGCACCGGCCCGGTCCCTCCCCCGCCCAGCCGAGGACCTGCCCGTAGAAGGCCGAGGACGCGAGGGCGTCGCGCGTGTGGAGGTCCAGCCAGGCGGGGGCGCTGCCCCTTCCCACGGACCAGTCGGGGACCACGGCCCCCTCCCAGAAGCCGAAGACCGCTCCGGCGGGATCGGCGGCCAGTCCCGCACGACCGGTACCGAAGGTGAGGGGTCCCACGGCCATCGTCGCCCCGCGTTCGCGGATCCGGCCCGCGGTGACGTCCGCGTCCTCGACGGCGAAGTACGGCGTCCAGGCCACCGGCACGTCCAGGGGTTCGGCGAGGGCGCCGATCCCCGCGACAGGGGTGCCCTCGCGGAGGGCGACCGCGAAGCCGTCTCCCAGGCCGCTGGCCCGGAACCGCCAGCCGAGGACTCCCGCGTAGAAGCGCTTGGCGGCCTCCAGGTCCCGGGTCATCAGGCTGACCCAGCACGGGGCGCCCGCGATCTCGTGGCTCGACGTCGACACGGCCGTCACCCTCGGTTCGCACTGGCGGGACGGGACCCTTCCACGGTAAACCCGGGGCGGTCGTCGGGCCGCGCGTGCGGGGGCACGGGCGGACTCCGGGGGCTTCGGGACGGCGCGCCCGGGTAGCCGGGCCTGAGGGGGCCGAGACGTCCGGGGGGACGAGACGACGGGGACGGAACCGGACCCTCCCGACGCCCGCCCCGGGCGGCCGACCGGCCGGGCGGTGTTCGGCAGCCCACGCCGAGCCGCGCGAGACTGGGAGCAGGCCTCGCCCGGCATCGGTGACGCCCCAGCGAAAGGAACGGTCATGGCCCGCAACGAGTCCCCCTCCCCCACGGGCGGCGACGAGTCGTCCGCGTCCGAGGCCCGCGGCGACGACGTCTACCAGCCCTTCGACGGGGCCGACCCGTCCGGCGATCTCGATCCCGACAACGCGCTCATGACGGATCCGATCGACGACATGGCGGTCCCCGGCTACTCCCCTCCCGAGCGCCCCCGGGGCGCCACCAGGTACGGCACCACCCAGCGGGAGCAGCGGGAGGGGGAGTCGCTCGACGAGCGTCTCGCGCAGGAGGTCCCGGACCTCGCGGACGGGGCGCTTCCGGAGGGCGACGGGATCGGGGACCTTCCCGGGGGCGAGGGCGAGCCCGTCGACGAGCAGGCGGGGGCCACCCGCGCCGGTCGGCTCACGGCGGTCGACACGCCCTCGGGTTCCCTGGACCGGGCCGTCGCCCGGGACGTGGGCCTGGACGACGGCACCGCGCCGGCCGAGGAGGCCGCGATGCACGTCGACACGGCGCTGGACGAGGCCGAGGAGGGGCTGTGAGCGGGGCGGTGACGCAGCGGACCTGACGGGGCACAGCGGACCTGACGGGGCCCGGCAGGACCCGTCGGGGCCTAGCAGGACCCGTCGGGGCCGAGCAGGACCCGTCGGGGCCGAGCAGGACCCGTCGCGTGCTGCCGAGGGCCTCTGGCGCTCCTGCCGACCCTCCGGTCCGCGGCCCTCAGCGGGGCCGGGAGCCGTCCCGGGCGCGGCAGACGCGCGGGAAGGGTCGACCGGCATCCTGGCCGGGGTCTCCGGCCGCCCGTGTCCCGCCCTCCCGGGTCGGCGAAGCGCCGGTCCCGAACTCCCGGCCCCCGGCCCTCCGATGTCCCGCCTCCGGTCCCCGGCCGGACGGGTGGAATCTAGTCCAGCGGGCGCCGCAGGGCGCTCTGCCCGCGGTCCCACGCGTCGCGGAGGTGGTCGGCGAGCCGGTCCTCCAGCAGGACCGTCGCGGCGCAGCCGAACGCGATGTCGGGCTCCAGTCCGGGCTCGTCGGCCAGGAGTCCGCCGACGACGCCATGGCGCACGACCTGCTCGTGGACGGCGTCGGCCTCGACGTGCTCGGCGTAGAAGTGCTCGGCGGCCGCTCCCGCTCCGCACCGCCGCATGGCCTTGGCCAGGCGCCGCGATCCCGGGGACGACGTGATCTCGACGCAGGCGAAGTGACCGACGAGGGCACCGCGCCGGGCGCGGTGGAGCCCGAGGAGCGACATCAGGTTCACCGTCGCCAGGAGCGGTGCGGGCGCGTGCTCCAGGTAGTGGCCGTAGGAGTGGTCGAGACCGAGGTCGTCCATGAGGTCGGCGAAGAGCCGGGCGTGGACGCGTTCGGCGCGGCCGGCGCCGAACTCGTCGTACTCCACGGCCACCATGGAGGCCTTGGCCTCTCCGGTGAGCCGCGGGACGACCCAGACGTGCGGGTCGGCCTCCTTGAGGTGGTAGAGCGACCGCAGGGCCGCGTACTCGCGCAGGTGCCGGAGCTCCCCGTCGGTCGCGAGGCGGTGGCTGAGGCTGCCGGAGAGGTCGACGGGCTCCACCAGGAGGGGCGCGAAGGCGTCCTCGACGGTCCGCGGCCCGTCGGTCAGTTCGTCGCGGAGGGCGTCGAGGAAGCGGTCCTCCATCGCCCGTCGCAGCCTCAGCAGGTCGGGGTCCCACTCGCGGGCGTCGTCCACGTCCTCGAAGCCCCGGTAGTGCAGCTCGTAGAGGAGGTAGAGGGCGAGCTGGAGGTCCTCGCTCCAGGGGTCGGCGCGCGCCGCGGCCGCGGGGTCGCTGCGCGGCGGGCCGCCCGTGCGGAGGGCCTCCACCACGGCGCCGGACAGCTCTCCCCGACCCGCCGGGAGGCGGGGGGCCGTCGCCGTCGTGGCGGTCGCGGCCGGGTCACGTACCGGAAGAGGCATCAGGAGTTCCTGTCGTCGGTCGGCGGGGCGGTCCGCTCGCGGCGGCGGTGGCTGGTGTCGCACCAGGGGTACGTACGGCTCCGACGGCACGTGCAGACGGCGACGGTGAAGCGGTCGGACCGGGCGACGGTCCCGTCGTCCAGGACGATCTCCACCGGGCCCTCCACGAGGACCGGGCCCTGCGGATCCACGGACACCCGGCGCGCGGGCGTCCGGTCGGGTTCCTGCGATGTGTCCGGTGTCGGCACGGCGTACCTCCTCCGCGGGCGGGAGCGGTGTTCGCGCCCAGGGAAGTACAAGCCCCGGACGCGGGCTTCAGGCTGCGGCTGCCCCGCTCGGGGCACCTCATGCCCCGGCACGGTGATCCCGGGAGGCTCACCCGACACGGGTGCCACGGCGGTGAGCGGTGACGGCCGGCTGTGACAACGGGGCGTGACCGCCCGCGACGCGTCCGCCGCGAAGCGACCGGCGGCGGATCAATCACCCGCCGCGCCCCGCCCTTCGACCGTAGGCTCCGGGACATGACCGTGCTGCGTGGCGACGCCCTCGAACTCCGGCCCTCCCAGCCCCACGACGTCCCCGGCCTCGCCGCGATCCGCGCCACGCCCGAGGTGCGGGCCCGGTGGCGCGGGGACCCCGACCTGGAGGCCGAGGTCGCGGAGGACCTGTCGGACCCCGACACCACCTGCCTGACGATCTACCACCAGGACCGGATCGTCGGCATGATCCAGTGGTACGCGGAGGAGGAGCCCGACTACCGGCACGCCGGCATCGACCTGTTCCTGGACCCCGCCGTCCACAGCCGGGGCCTGGGCTCCGACGCCGTCCGGACCCTCGCCCGGCACCTCGTCCACGACCTCGGCTTCCACCGGATCGTGATCGACCCCGCCGCCGACAACGCCCCGGCCATCCGCTGCTACACCAAGGTCGGCTTCCGTCCCGTCGGGGTCATGCGACAGTACGAGCGCGGCGCCGACGGCACCTGGCACGACGGCCTGCTCATGGACCTCCTCGCCGCAGACCTGACCTGACCTGACCTGACCTGAATCGGCCGCGGACGGCCGGGAGGGCGACGGGCCGACCGACGGGGCGTCCGGCCGGCCGCGGCCGCCGACCGGCCGGACGCCGGAGGGACGGCCATACGTCTACCTGGCCGCAGCCCGGGTAGTCGCACCTCGACCGACGTCTGTCCGCATTCACCCCCTTGGGCGGTTCTCCATGAACGCACTCATCCCCCTGGTCTCCGCATCCGACGACCGTCTGCTCGTCCCGGCCGAGCGGGTCACCGCCCTGCTGCGAGGCGTCGCCGCCGGGTGGCTGGGGGCGGCGGAGCGGGGCGAGACGGACCTCGACCCACGGACCGCCCTGACCATGGCCCGCTCCCTCAGCGACCTGGCGGATCAGATCGACGTCGAATGCATCGCGTTCCTGCCCGCCCGGGACGATGAGGGCGATCCCGAAGAGGGCTGAACGACGAACCGTGCCGGGGCCGGACCCTCCGTGGAGGGTCCGGCCCCGGCACGTCCGCGGGTACGGGGCGGGCCCGGTGGCCTCAGAGCCGGCAGGCCCGGACGACCACCAGCTCCTCCCGTTCCTCGGCCGCGTCCGCCAGGCCCCGGCGCTCCAGCCAGGCCCGTCGGGAGCGCAGCACCGGCCCCCAGGGGACGGAGGCCCATGCCGTGACCTCGGCGGCGAGACCCCTGTCCGTCAGCCGGTCCACGGTCGTCTCCGCCCCGCACATCCCCGAGTGGACCATCAGGAGCACTCCCCCGGGGCGCAGCAGAGCGGGGGCGGCCCCGCAGATCCGGTCGATCACCAGGCGTCCGTCGGGACCGGCGTCCCAGGCCCTCTCGGCGCCCCGGGCGGGCACCCGCGCCGCGGGCGCCGGGACGTACGGGGGGTTCGTGACGACCAGGTCGTAGAGCCGTCCCCGGGTGCGTGCCACGAAGTCGCCGTAGAGGACCCGCAGGGGCAGTCCGTGGACCAGGGCGTTCAGCCGGGCGGTGGCGACGGCAGGCCAGGAGACGTCGACCGCGGTGACGGCGGCGCCCGTGCGCGCCGCGTTCAGCGCCAGCGCGCCGGTCCCGGTGCCGATCTCCAGGACGTCCGTGCGCGGACCGACCTCCTCGCGGGCGAGGGCCCCGGCGAGGAGTCGGGTGTCCGCCTGCGGCCGGTAGACGCTCGGCAGGGCGACCAGGCCGCCGGGGAGCGCCTCCGGGGTCCGGACCGTGGTGGACATCGCGTACCTCCGGGATCGGGCGGGGCGGCCGCGGCAGGCCGCTCGACGGGCTAAGGCTGCGGCTGCCCCGTGCTCACCAGGTCATTCGGGGACGCGGAGATCCCGGGTTCCGGGTTCCCTGGGGCCGACCACGGCCGCGGGCGCTCCTGACCGCCGAATGCCCACTCGCCTCGCCTCCCGGCGGACGCGATGTCAGGGTCGAGTGATGGGCGTCCCCTCCTGGGGGCAGCGGCAGGGCGGAAGGCGGCGGTACGCGTCGGGTGCCACGTCGCGGAGATCGGAAGGAGTCGTCATGCCTCGCGGATCGAGCCCCCGGCGGGAACGGCAGTACGAGCACGTCAAGGAGAGCGCGGAGGACCGCGGGGAGAGCCCGAAGCGTGCCGAGGAGATCGCCTCGCGCACGGTCGACAAGGAGCGGGCGCGTTCCGGCGAGTCGATGACCGCGAGCCGGACCTCCACCCGGGACATGCCGTCGTCGAAGCGGGGTGGGCAGCGCTCGTCGAGCGGGGCGAAGGGCCCCACGTACGACCAGCTGTACGAGGAGGCGAAGCGCCGCGGCATCCACGGGCGTTCCTCGATGAACAAGTCCGAGCTCAAGCAGTCACCGGGCCACTGAGCTGCCACAGCCCCGGGCGCGCCCGGCGGGCGCCGATCCCGTGGGCGTGTCGTGAAGTTCGCGGAGGCGAGCGATGACCTTTCCCCTGCCCGACAGCGTCGACGCGCTCAAGGACATGATCGGCCGAGAGATCACCGCTCTGCGCGCGGCGGTGCGGCGGCACGCGGAGCGCCCGCTCGGCGCGTCGGCGGGGTACGAGCTCACCTCGCCCGTGCAGTCCCTCTCCGTGCTTCCGGCCTCGCCGGAGGCAGGTGGGGCGGCGCCGTGTCTGTGCGGGGTGCACGAGCCGGGCGGCAGCGGGTTCTGCTCGGTCCTGGCCGCCATTCCGGCGTCGGCCCTGCTTCTCGAACCGATCCAGGACGACGCGGGGGCCGTGCGGGACTTCCGCATCGTGGCCGGCAACCGCGTCCGGTCGGCGGACTGGCTGGAGGCGCCGGACCAGCAGGTCGGGCAGCGGTTCCTGGAGGCGCGTCCCGGCGCCGCGTCCTCGGGGCTGCTCGCGGCACTCGCGGACGTCGTGGACACCGGAAAGCCGCTCGACGGGCTGGTCGTGGACTACACGGAGCAGCGGCTCGGCCGGATCCACCGGGCGCCCCTGCTGTACTCGGCGGCGCGCTGCGGAGTCCAGGTGCTGGCGACGTGGCAGCCCGTGCAGACCCAGGCGGAGCTGCTGACCATAGACGCGCAGTTCCTGGCTTCGATGGGGTGGGGGCACTGGGACCTGCTGTCCGGGAAGATCACGTGGTCGGAGGGCCTCAGCCGTATCTTCCACGCCGACGTGCGCATGCCGTGGACGCTGGAGCAGTTGTGCGACGCGCTGCTGCCCGACGACCTCACGGCGCTCGCGGAGTTCCTGAGCTCGGTCCTGGCGGGCGAGGAGCCCGCCTGGACCCGGATCCGGTTCCTCGTGCTCGGCGAGCTCCGCACGCTCGACCTGCTGGGGCGGCCCGTCACCGGGACGGACGGCAGGGCGTGGGCGGTCAACCTGGTGGCCCGCGACCTCACACCGCAGATCCGCAGCAGGCGGCGGCTCGCGGAGACGGAACGGGAGTCCGACCGGCTGCGCCGGCAGTCGGAGGCCGAGCGGAGGGTCGCGGACGCGCTGCGCGAGGCGCTCCTGCCCACCCACTCCGAGGCCCTGGCCGCCGTCGGGCTGACGGTCGCGGCCTCCTACCGGCCGGCGGAGCCCGACGCCGCAGTGGGCGGCGACTGGTACAAGTGCCGGCTGCTGCCGGACGGGCGGGTCCTCGTCGCCATCGGCGACGCGTCGGGCCACGGTCTGGACGCCGTGGCCCGGATGGCGCAGCAGCGGCACGCGATGGCGGGGCTCGCGCAGACGGGGGCGTCCGCGGGCGAGATCACGACCTGGCTGAACGAGCTGGTGTGCAGTGATCCGGCCGGGCAGACGGCGACGGTGGTGGTCGGCCATCTCGACGAGGAGAAGGTCCTGCACTGGGCCGACGCCGGGCACCCGGCGCCCCTGCTGCTCCGCGGAGGAGGCGTCGAGCCCCTGACGACCGACCGGCGCGGCCCCCTTCTGGGCGCCCTGCCGGGATACGCGTACGAGACCGCGTCGACGCGGCTGCGCCCGGGCGATCTGCTGGTGCTCTACACGGACGGCATGGTGGAGCGCCGGGGCGAGGACGTGACGGTGGGGATCGAGCGGTTGGCCCGGGCGGCGGCGGCTGCCCCGCGCGATCCGCAGGGGCTGATCGACTCGTTGCTGGCCGACCCCGAGTTCACCGGCCACGAGGACGACGCGTGCGTCCTGGCCGTCAGGGTGGACTGAGGGTGGGGGCGACGGGGTGGGGGCGGCCCCGCACCCGAGACGCGCCTCGGCGGCCCTGCCCGCGGCGACGGACCCGCCGGCCGCCACCGCGGGCGGGGCCGCCGAGGCCACGGGGAACGGCGCCGGTGCCCCGGCGTCCGGTCAGGAGGCGGGCGGGTAGGGGGCGGACTTGAGGCGGCGGGCCAGGTGGGCGGTGTTGGCGGCCAGGGCCGCGGTGGCGTCCGCCGTGGCCTTCGGGGTCTCGTCGAGATCCTGGTAGTCCGTCTTGTGCATGGCCTCGCCCACCCAGTAGGTGACGGCGTTCGGGGCGAGGGAGAAGCCGACGTCGTTGAGCCCCTGGAACAGGTCGGCGCTCACCTTGTGCGCCCCGTCCTCGTTGCCGACGACGCAGACGGCGGCGGCCTTGCCGTACGTGAGCATCCGCCCCTGGTCGTCGGTCTCGCCCATCTCCGCGTTCAGCCGCTCCATCACGCGCTGGGTGACGCTCGCGGGGTGGCCGAGCCAGATGGGGGTCGACAGGACCAGGATGTCGGAGTCGAGGATCCTGTTCCGGATCTCGGGCCAGGCGTCTCCCTCCCCCAGATCGGTCGCCACTCCCGTACGGACGTCGTGGTCGGCGACCCGGATCACCGTGCCGGTCACCCCGTGCTCGCTCAGGGCCTCCATGGTCTGTTCGGCCAGCAGCTGCGAGCTGGAGCGGGCCGGGGAGGGGGACAGCGTGCAGACGAGAGCGACGGCACGCAGCGGTGTGGTCTCGGTGGTGTTCATGGGGCAGCGGCTACCCGCCTCTCGTGTTCGTATCTCCCTCGTCCCTGTAGCTCGTCGGCCGGAGCCGTCGTCACGGTCACCCGCAGGCGGTGGCGTGGCATATGTCCCTCCGGGTCGGGCAGGCGCGACATATCAGGTCTGTCGAACCTCGGGGAGCCGTCGGGCGTGAGGAGAGGACCATGAAGGCGTTGACCTGGCACGGGCACCGCGACGTGCGGGTGGACACCGTCCCCGATCCGGTGACGGCCGATCCGACGGACGTGATCGTACGGGTCACCTCGACCGGCATCTGCGGCTCGGACCTGCACCTGTACGAACTCTTCGGTCCCTTCCTCGACAGCGGTGACATCCTCGGGCACGAGGCCATGGGCATCGTGGAGGAGGTCGGCCCCGACGTCCGCACGCTCACGCCCGGCGACCGGGTCGTGGTCCCCTTCAACATCTCCTGCGGTACGTGCTGGATGTGCGGCCAGGGGCTGCAGTCGCAGTGCGAGACCACGCAGGTGACGGAGTACGGGATGGGAGCCTCCCTCTTCGGCTACACCAAGTTGTACGGCCAGGTTCCGGGCGGACAGGCGGAGTTCCTCCGGGTGCCCTTCGGCGACACCCTGCCGGTCAAGGTGCCCGACGACGCCCCCGACCAGCGCTATCTGTACCTCTCCGACGTCCTGCCGACCGCCTGGCAGGCCGTCGAGTACGCCGCCGTCCCGCCCGGCGGGAGCGTCACGGTGCTCGGGCTCGGCCCCATCGGCGACATGGCGGCGCGGGTGGCCCTCCACCGGGGCGCCGCGGAGGTCATCGGGGTCGATCTCGTACCCGAGAGGCTCGCACGTGCCCGGAGGCACGGTGTGCGCACGCTGGACCTCGGCGAGCTGGGCGACGGGCTCGGCGACCGCGTGCGGGATCTCACCGACGGCCGCGGCACGGACGCCGTCATCGACGCCGTCGGCATGGAGGCCCACGGCGCCCCCTTCACCAAGGCGGCCCAGCGGGCCACCGGCATGCTCCCGGACGCCCTGGGCAAGCGGTTGATGGTGAGGGCGGGCGTGGACAGCATGGCGGCGTTCGACACGGCGGTGGACGTCGTGCGGCGCGGCGGCACCATCAGCCTGGTCGGCGTCTACGGCGGCGCCGTCGACCCCGTACCCCTGCGCACGCTCTTCGACAAGCAGGTCCAGCTCCGGATGGGGCAGGCCAACGTCCGGCACTGGGTGGACGACATCCTCCCGCTGCTCGACGACGGCGATCCGCTGGGGGTCGACGACTTCGCCACCCACGTCCTTCCGCTGGACGAGGCCCCTCAGGCGTACGAGAGGTTCCAGGCCAGGCAGGACGGCATGGTCAAGGTGGTACTGACACCGGGCCGTTGACCCACGGACGGGCCGTCGGGGATCCGCGCGCGACGCGGTCGACGGGGGCCGCGTCCACCGACGAAGCGAAAGGTGAACACGATGCGTGACGTCCGGACCGCGGAGCGGTCGCAGGGACCGATACCGCGCGACCGCGAGGACCAGCAGGCCGAGGCAGGGGAGGATCCTCTGGCCATCACCGTGCCCGTGGAGTCCCGGGAGGCCGCGAAGGGCGCCGGCGGCAGAGAGGCGAAGCCCGCCGAGAAGGCGGACACGGCTGACAAGGCCGAGAGACGCGCGGAGCCCGGGGAGACCGGGGACGCGGGTGGGCCGGACGGCGAACTGCCGGACACGGACGAGGCGGGCACCGGGCCCGCGGGCCGCACCCGGCAGGGCACTGTCCATCCCGAACATCCCTCCCCCGGCGAGCCGACCGACTGATTCCCCCTCCGCGACCGCTCGGGCGCGGTACGGCACGACGACCGCGCACCGGAGCTCTTCGGCGCGGATCCCGCCGGACCCGACGGGCGGGATCCGACACCGGATCTCGCCCGTACGGGCCGGTGTCCGTGACGAAAGGCGCAGCGTGTCCACCACCCACACCCTCGCGGCGGGAGCCGGGACCACCGGAGTCCTCTACGCGCTCCTGGGGCTCGGAGCGCTCGCCGCCGCCGTCCTGCCCCGGCTCGTGCGCCGCAGGCCCCTGTCGATGCCCATCGTCTTCCTGGCGGCCGGTGCGCTCTCCGGTCTGCTGCCGCTCCCCGTGCCGGACCTCGACCCGTCGGCGAACCGTGTCTGGGTGGAGCACCTCACCGAGCTCTGCGTGATCGTCTCCCTCATGGGGGCCGGCCTCGCGCTGAACCGGCCCTTCGGTTTCCGCTCCTGGGCCGGACCGGGGCGGCTGATCGGGATCACGCTGCCCCTCACCGTCGGTGCGACGGCGGCGCTGGCCTGGCTGCTCCTCGACTGGCCCTGGGCGAGCGCGCTGCTGGTCGGCGCCCTGCTCGCGCCGACCGACCCGGTGCTGGCGGCGGAGGTGCGTGTGGGTGAGCCGACGGACGAGGAGGACGACGAGGACGAGGTCCGCTTCACGCTCACGGCCGAGGCGGGCCTCAACGACGGGCTCGCGTTCCCCTTCGTCCTCGCGGCGCTCGCGCTCGCCGCCGCCGGAAGCGCGTGGGCGGAGGTGGACTGGGCGCGGTGGTTCGGCGTCGACCTCGTCGCGAAGGCGGCGATCGGTGTGGCGGTCGGTCTGGTGCTCGGCCGGCTGCTGGGCCGGATGTTCTTCCGCGCGGGAGCGTCGTCCCTCAGGCTGTCCGAGCACATGGAGGGGTTCGTCGCCCTCGCGGCGACGTTCCTCGCCTACGGCCTGGCCGAACTGGCCCGGGGGTACGGCTTCGTCGCCGTCTTCGTCACCGCCTGCGCGGTCCGGGCCGCGGAGCGCGGCCACGGCTACCACAAGGTGCTGCACGGGTTCACCGAGCAGATCGAGCGCCTGCTGACCGCGGGGCTGCTCTTCCTCCTCGGCCACTACCTGGTGGCCACCGGACTCGCGGCCCTGACCTGGCAGATGGTCCTGCTCGCCGTGGCGCTCATCGTGGTCGTCCGTCCCCTCACGGGATGGCTCGCCCAGCTCGGCTTCGTGACGGGTCCGAGGGAGCGGGTGGTCACGGCGGTCTTCGGGCTGCGGGGCATCGGCTCCCTCTTCTACCTCGCGTACGCGCTCGGCCACCACGGCTTCGAGGGGCAGGCGCGTGACCTGTGGGCGCTCACCGCCGTCACGGTGTCCCTGTCCGTCCTCCTCCACGGCATCGGCGCGACACCGGCCATCGGCCACCTCGACCGGCTGCGCACCGTCCGCCCGCGCGACGCCCCGCCCTGACGACGGGCGCCGCCGCGCGGTCCTCTCCTCAGAGCCGTGGCGACCGGCCGTCGACCGCAGCCAGGCCCCCTTCGACACGACGCGGAGCCGGATCCGTCTCCGGATCCGGCTCCGTCTCGGTGCGGTCCGGGTCAGTTCCGAGCCCCGCCACCGCCGGAACGCAGGGCGTCGGCGATCGCCGTGGTGAAGGCGTCGAGGTCTCCCGGATTGCGGGAGGTGATGAGGGTGTGCCCTCCGGAGGTGTCCACGACGACCTCCCGGTCCGTCCAGGTGGCGCCCGCGTTCTCCAGATCCGGCCGGAGCGAGGGGTACGAGGTGAGGTCGCGTCCCCGGGCCAGGCCGCTGTCCACGAGGAGCCACGGTCCGTGGCAGATCGCCGCGACGGGCTTGCCGGCCTCGGCGAAGGCCGCGAGGAGGCGGCGCGCGTCCGGGTCGGTCCGCAGCTGGTCGGCGTTCACGGTGCCGCCGGGCACGACGACCGCGGCGTAGTCCTCCTCGGACGCCTTCGCCAGGGTCGTGTCCGGCGGGACGACGGCGCCCGGGTCGCGGTCCGAGACGACGGTCCGGACCGCTTCGTCCTTCTGGGCGGCGACGGTGACGGCGGCTCCGGCCTTGCGGAGGTCGGCGGCAGGCCGGACCAGTTCGTCCTGCTCCGTACCGAAGTTCGTCGTGAGGATCAGTACCTTCTTACCCGCGAGTGACATGTTCTCTCCCTGCTGGTGTGGGGCTTCTTCCGGGGCGTCCGAGCGGTTCCCGATCGGCCGCCGTCCCGGGGCGGGCTCGCACCGTCTCCCGAGGGCCGATGGGCCCCGGTGCGCGGGGCCGGGGGCGGACGCGGCGACGCTCCCACGGGAGGCGCCGGGTCGACTCCAGCCGGTCACCCGCCTCTCTCCCCTGCTGCCCGCTGCCCGCCGCCCCACGCACCGGTGAGCCCATCGGGCACATCGGACAGGTCGGACAGGCGCGCGAGAGCGGTCGGGTGATCCGCCGCGTCGGAGGTGACCCTCCCCGTCCCGGTCGTCCCGGCGGGTGCGTACGGAAGCACCCGGTCTGGACCGGAGAACCGCTCCGGCGACGGTTGCGCCGACGAGGAGCGGGCAGCCGCCCGGGGAGAAGCGCTCACCACGCGCGCGTAGGCGGTGGCACGCCCCGGCGCCACCGTCCCAGGCCGGGCGCCGCACGCTCCCGGCCCCTCCGGATCGACCGACTCCTGCCGGATGCGAGCAACGTGACCCAGAACCGACCCCCCCCTCCTCCGCGACCCTCCGTCCGCAGGCGGTCGCGGCGCACCCGCAGGAGCGGCGGGACGACGGCGAGGCCTTCGTGGTGCGCGAAGCCGCGTCCGGATGCGGGACGGTCGTCCTGACCCTGGTCGGTTCGTTCGGCGTCAGCACCGTGGCCTGTCTGCACGAGGCACTCAGCGAAGCCCGGCTCGACCGGGCGCCCCATACGGTCCTCGACCTGGCCGGCGTCACCTTCGGCGACTCGGCCCTCCTCCACGAGCTGCTCACCGCTCACTTCTCGCACCGGGACCTGCTCCTGCTCGGGCCCGTTCCCCGTCACCTGCACCACCTTTTCCTGCGCACGGGCACCCTCCGCCTGTTCGCCTTCGTCCCGGACCGCCGGTCGCTCCCCTGGGAGCGCGAGCCGCGCATCGCCGGGATTGCGGCCGACATCGTCGGGTACGCGCGGAAAGACACCGCATTGTTCCCGACTCGGGCAGGAGAGACACCGCCATGAGCATGGTGAAGCAGACGATCGACGTGGACGTCCCGGTGCGCAACGCGTACAACCAGTGGACGCAGTTCGAGGAGTTCCCGAGCTTCATGGAGGGCGTGGAGGACGTCACCCAGATCGACGATCGGCACTGCCACTGGCAGACGAAGATCGCGGGCGTCCGGCGTGAGTTCGACACGGAGATCGTCGACCAGCTGCCCGACGAGCGCATCTCGTGGCGCACGGTCGGCGGCGACGTGCAGCAGAAGGGCGTGGTCACCTTCCAGTGGCTCGACGAGAGCCACACCCGGGTGAGCCTCGCCATGGACGTGGAGCCGCACGGACTCGCCGAGAAGGCGGGCGACGCACTCGGCATCCTCGACCTGCGGGTCAAGGAGGACCTGAAGCGCTTCAAGGGCTTCATCGAGGAGCAGGGCCACGAGACCGGCGGCTGGCGCGGCCGCGTCAGCCCCTCGGACATCGGCGGGGGCCACGCCGGCACCGCGACGCCGCCCGACGCGCCGGTGCGCGAGGCTCCGGGCCCGATGGGCGCGCCCGGCCCGACGAGCACGTCCCCGGACACGCCGGGGGCCTGGCCCACGCCCGGCGACCACCGCGGTCCCGGCCCGGTCTGAGTCGACCCGGCGCCCGCGCCTCGCGCACGACGTCCGCCGCCCGCCCCCGTACCGTTCGGGGGCGGGCGGCTGTCTGCGCACACCGGAGCACCCGGCACTGGACAGGAATCACCCCGAAGAGCCGATATGCCCGTTTCGAATCCGCGATCGCGGCAAGCAGCCCAGCATGATGCAGATCGGGTACACGATGATGACCGAGCAGGCGGGCCCGCGTGAACTGGTCGACCACGTGGTGGCGGCGGAACGCGCCGGCTTCGACTTCTCCGTGATCTCCGACCACTCCTTCCCCTGGCTGGAGTCGCAGGGGCACGCCCCCTACGCGTGGAGCGTCCTCGGGGCCGCGGCGCAGGCCACCTCACGCATCCCACTGATGACATACGTGACCTGCCCGACCTTCCGGTACCACCCGGCGGTCGTCGCGCAGAAGGCGGCGACGCTGCAGCTGCTGTCCGAGGGCCGGTTCCGGCTCGGTCTCGGCTCCGGCGAGAACCTCAACGAGCACATCGTCGGCAGGGGGTGGCCCTCGGCCCGGGTCAGGCTGGACATGCTGGACGAGGCCGTCGGCATCATCCGAGACCTGTTCTCGGGCGATCAGGTCACCCGGCACGGTCGCCACTTCCAGGTCGACGACGCCAGGCTCTGGGACGTCCCGGCGACACCTCCGCCCATCGGCATCGCCGTCTCGGGCCCCCGCTCCTGCGCGCTCGCCGGGCGCCACGCGGACCTGCTGATCGCGACCGAGCCGAAGGCGTCGCTGCTGGAGGACTTCTCCGCCCACGGGGGCGCGGGCAAACCGCGCATCGGCCAGATGCCCGTCTGCTACGACCCCGACCGCGACGCGGCGATCGCCCGCGCCCACGAGCAGTTCCGGTGGGCGCTCGGCGGGTGGCGGCTCAACGCCGAGCTCCCCCTGCCCGGCGGTTTCGAGCAGGCCTCCGCGCACACCCGCGAAGAGGATGTGGCGAAGGGCATCCCGTGCGGCGACGACGTGGAGGCGGTCGTCGATGCGGCCCGCGCCTACGCCGAGGCCGGCTTCACCGACCTCGCCCTGGTGCAGATCGGCGGTGCGCAGCAACTGCCCTTCCTCCGCTGGGCGGAGACGGAGCTGCTGCCGGCCCTCCGCGAGCTGTGACGGGACCGGCACAGGCCCGGCCGCGGCGACCGGCTTCGTCGTCGCGGTGGTGCGCACCGCCGCCGAGGCCGCCGGACCCGACCGGTGAGCGCGTGGGTGGACCCGCCTCCGCCTCGCGGCGACCGTACCCGCGCCCGTCGGCGCCGTAGCCCGCGCTCCCCCGCGTCGCGACACCGCGCCCCGCCGGCCGCCCGGAGCCCGCACTCCCCCGTGTCGCGGCACCGCACCGCGCCCCGCCGGCCGCCCGTAGCCCGCACTCCCCCGTGTCGCGGCACCGCACCGCGCCCCGCCGGCCGCCCGTAGCCCGCGCTCCCCCGGTCGTGGCACCGCGGGCGTCGGGCCCGTACGCTCCGGACGTGTCGTCCTCCATCGAGACTCCCGAGCAGCCCGGCGCCGTCCGGGACCGTCCGCGCCGACTCCTCGTCATGCGCCACGCCAAGAGCGCCTGGCCGGAGGGCGTCGCCGACCGGGACCGGCCCCTAGGCCCGCGCGGACTGCGCGACGCCCCGGCCGCGGGTCGGTTCCTCGCGGAGAGCGCCGGGCGGCCCGACCTCGTCCTGTGCTCCCCCGCCCGGCGCGCCCGCGGGACCTGGGAACTGGCCGCCGCCGCACTGGACGGTCCGGTGCCGACCCGTCTCGACGCGCGCGTGTACGGAGCCGACGCCGCCGAACTTCTCGACGTCCTCCACGGCGTGCCCGACGAGGTCGGCACCCTGCTCCTGGTCGGGCACAACCCGGGCCTCGAGGAACTGGTGCTGCTGCTCGCCGCCGGGACGGAGGAGGCGGCCGGCGAGGAAGGGACAGCCGGGGCGGACGGCCCCGCCCGGGCCGCCGGGGTGGACGCGGTCCCGCCCGGGCCCGACGGCCTTCTGGAGCGGGTCCGCGCCAAGTTCCCCACCTCCGCGATCGCCGTGCTCACCTGGCACGGCACGTGGACCGGTCTCGGCGCGGGCGGCGCCCGCCTGGCCGACCTGGCGGTCCCCCGCGGGGCGCGCCGGACGTCCTGAGCGGAGACCGGGCGCTCAGCCCGATGTCACGCGGTCCGCGGGTCGCCTCGCGGTGGCCGCCGGGAGCAGGAGGTGGACCAGCGCCGCCGCGACGGCCACGCCCGCCGCGAGGACGAGGGTGCCGGTCGGCGACCGGGTCGCGACCGGGCCGGCCAGCGCCGCGCCCACGGCGAAACCGGTGATCTTCAGGCTGGCGCCCGTGGTGAAGATCTGGCCGCGCAGGTGTTCCGGGGACTCGCGGTGACGGACCGTGAACAACGCGGCCAGCTGCGGGCCCTCGCCGATCCCGAGCAGGAGGGCGGCCGCCACGAGCGGGACCGGCCGGCCCGAGGCCGCCAGGAGCAGCGCGCCCGCCTGCACCAGGGCGCCGGCCCGGACGATCACGTCGGGGGCGGTCACGCGCGGGAAGCGGGCGAGGACGGCGGTCGCCGCCATGGCCGAGACGGCCGCGCAGGACAGCAGCAGCGCGCCGCGGCCTGCGCCGCCCAGGACCCGCTCGCCCAGCAGCGGGAGGCAGGCCGCCAGCATGCCCTGGGCGGCGCAGGTGACGACCGAGGCGAGGGTGGCGCCGAGCAGCGGGCGCCGGTCCACGATGACCCGCAGTCCGGCGGCGAGGTCCTCGCGCACCGAGGTCCCCAGGACGCCCCGCGGTCCGACGGGACGGGAGGGGAGGAGCCACGCCGCCGGCAGGGCCGTGGCGACGAGGGCGACGGCCGCCACCACGGCCGCCGGCGCACCCGCCGTCTCGGCGACGACGCCGGCGAGTGCCGGTCCGGCCAGGCTCGCCGCGCTGAACGTCATGGCGTCGAGGGCGTTCGCCCGGGGCAGGCGGTCCCCGGGGACGACACCGGGCAGTTGGGCCGTCCACCCACCCGAGAGGGCCGGCCCCCACAGGCCCGTCAGGACCGCGATGAGCAGGGTGAGCGGGAAGGGCAGCCTGCCGAGTCCGAGGAGGGTCGCCCCCAGCCCCAGCGCGTACAGGAGCAGGGCCGCGGCCAGCAGGCGTCCCGGCCGTCCGGCCCGGTCGAGGAGCGCCCCGAGCAGGGGGCCGCCCACCGCGGCGGAGACGGTGATCGCCGCCAGGAGCGACGCCGCGTCGCCGGACGAGCCGGTCAGGGCGAATCCCGTCAGCATCAGGGCGGGTCCGGACATCTCGTCGCCGGCGCGGGCCGCGACCGCGCCGGCGAGATAGCCGGGCAGCGAGTAACGCTTCGTCATGAGCGTGACGTTACGCAGGTAACTGAAAACTCATCAAGATGCGTTACATTCGCCCCATGCCCCCTCCTCGTGACGACTGGTCCACCCGGCACTCGGTGCAGGCCACCGCGCAGCGGACCGCCGCCCTGCTCAACGTCCTCGCCGACGAATCCCCCGATCCGGCGGAAGTCGCCGCCGTCCTGCGGGCGTACGGCGAGAGCGACCCGCTGGAGCTCACCCCGCGTGACGCCGCCGGAATGCGCGCGGCCGCGTCGCTGCTGCGGCAGGTCTTCGCCGCCGAGCACGTCGACGAGGCCGCCGCGGTCCTCAATCGCCTCCTGCGGGAGCACACCGGCCCGCTCCGCCTGACCTCGCACGACGGCGACAGCCCCTGGCATCCCCATCTCGACCCCGACGACGAGGCTCCCTGGGAGGAGTGGCTCCTCGCCTCGTCGTGCATGGCGCTGACCGTCCTCGTCTGGGACCGCCAGCGCCCGCCCGGCAGGGTCTGCGCCTCGCCCGGCTGCCGGAACGTCTTCGTCGCCCAGGGCAGCGGTCCCGAACGCCGTTACTGCTCCCGCAGGTGCGCGACGCGCGAGCGCGTGGCGGCCCACCGCCGGAACCTCGCCGCCGCGCCCCAGAGCGGCCCCTCCTGACGGCTGCCCGGCCGGTCCGGGCGCCGCGACCGCCGGCGGACCGCTCCCGGTCCGCGGACGGGCCCGGGCCGGCTCGGGTCGTCACCACGTACGGTCGAGCAACTGCGTGAACAGCGCGTCCAGTTCCCGCGCCGCCCGGCCGGCCGCGAGCGCCGCGTGTCCGGCCGGGAGTCCCGCCCGCCCCGCAGGCAGGGCCTCCCGCAGCGTCCGGCGCGCCGCGTCCAGGTGCCGGCGCGCCTCCTCACGCGTGCCGGTCCGGCCGCCCGCCTCGTCCACGAGCGCGGCGGCCCGCTCGGCGGTCTCGCCGTCGACCGGCCCGACGGAGTCGAGGAGTACGCCGAGTTCGCGGGCGGCGGCGCCCCCGTCGGCGAGGGCGACGAGGACCGGATAGGTCTTCTTGCCCTGCCGGAGGTCCGCGTGGACGGGTTTGCCGGTCACCCGCGGGTCGCCCCAGACGCCGAGGAGGTCGTCGACCGCCTGGAACGCGAGGCCGAGGTGGCGGCCGGCGCGTTCGAGCGTGGCCACGGTCCGCTCGGGCGCGCCGCCGAGGATCGCGCCCAGCGCCAGCGCGCAGCCCAACAGGGCTCCCGTCTTGTGCTCGGCCATCGACCGGTACTGCTCGGGCCGGACCGCTCCGGGGCCGCGCCAGGGGCGTTCCTCGAAGCGCAGGTCCTCCGCCTGGCCCGACACCAGGTCGTTCAGGGCCCGGCACAGGTTCCGTACCGCCTCCCCCGTGCGGTGGCCGGGCGTCTCGGCCAGGACCGTGACGGCCTGGGCGAGGAGCGCGTCTCCGGCCAGGACGCCGGGGCCGGTCCCGTACGCCTTCCAGACCGCCGGGCGCTGCCGGCGCAGCGCGTCGGCGTCCATGATGTCGTCGTGGAGCAGGGAGAAGGTGTGGACGAGTTCGACGGCGACGGCTCCCGGGACGGCCACGGCGCCGTCCGCGCCGACGGCCTCCGCGCCGAGCACGGCGAGGGTCTGCCGCACCCCCTTCCCCTCGGACCCCGCGGGGTCCGGGGCTCCGTCCCGGTCGGCCCAGCCGAGCGCGTAGGCCGCCATCTCGCCGGTCCAGGGGTGGAGGCGGCCGACGGCCTGGACGAGTGCGGGCCGGACCTGGTCGCGGCACCGTCCCAGGAGGGCGGTCGCCGGGATCCCGGGCCTCCCGACGGGGCCCGCCGGGCCGGGGGCGGCGCCGAACGGGGTGCGAGCCGCCGGGGCGGACGTCGGGACGGCCGTCATCGCAGCCCCTCCACGTCGGCCTTCCGCAGGGCCGCCACGCCGACCTCCGGCAGTACGGTTCCGGCCCGCCCCGCCTCCTCGGGGAGGGGCGTGAGGCCGAGTTCGGCGGCGGCCTTGTCGACCATGTCCCGGGCGTGCCGCAGTCCGATGCGGTCCAGCGTCGTGCGGAGCGCGGCCAGTTCGGCGGAGGTGTGCGCGGCGTCGCGGCCGAGCCGGGCGTCGGCCTTGACCAGTCCGAGTCGCGAAAGAGCCGTCCCGCGCGGCTCCTCCATCGCGCGGAACTCCTCCAGGGCCCGGGCGTACAGCTCGCGGGCCTCCGCGTAACGCCCCGCCCGGTACAGCACGTTGCCCCGCATCTTGTGGTTGTAGGCGAGGGCTCCGGCGAGGCGTACCTCCCGGCAGGCCTCCTCGGCCCGCGTCAGCAGGGACAGGGCCCGCTCCACGTCCCCGTCGCGCACGGACACCACGTCGGCGATGCCCCGCAGCGCCCAGGCCCAGCCGCGGCGGTCCTCGGCGCGGGCCGCCGTGTCGGCGGCCTCCTCGAAGAGGGCGAGGGCCCGGTCGTAGGAACCGGTGTTGCGGTGCATCTGGGCGATGCCCTCCAGGGCCCAGACGGTGTGCCGTGCCTCGCCCCGGCGGCGGGCCTCGGCGAGCAGCTGCTCGTGCAGCCGTCCGACCGCCTCGTAGTCGCCCTGGATGCGCCCGGTCTCGGCGAGTCCCGCCAGCGAGTAGCCCCGCACGACGACGTCCCCGCCCCGCTCGCCGGCCTCGGCAGCGAGGCCGAGCAGCCGGTAGGCCAGCCTGAGCGCGCCGCGCTGGCGGGCCAGCGTTCCGCCGCTCCAGAGGGCCCACGCCATGGCTCCCTCGTGGCCCGCGGAACGCGCCGCCCGGAAGCTCGCCTTCCACGCCCGGTCGGCCTCCTCGACGCGGCCGAGCCTTCGGCACGCCTCGGCCACGGCCAGTCCGCAGCGGGCCGCCTCCCGGGCGTCCCCGGCCTCCTCGGCCGCCCGGAGCTCCCGCACGCCGCGGTCGAGCACCTCCGGCAGAGAGGCGTTGACCGAGAGCGACCCCAGCGCCCCTTGGTACTCCGGCGCCGACGCCCTCGCCGGACTCTCCGTCACCTGACCTGCCATCAGAACCTCCTCGGGTCGGCTCGACGATCAAGCCGACGCGAGGATCAAGACGGTGTCGGGGGGCCCGGGTTCCGCATCGGTCGCAATCTCCGTCTCCGTACGGGCGGCCGGGTCATCCTCAAGTACGACGCGGGGCAAGGGAGTCCCCAGCGAGATGTACGCGGGCTCGGTGCGCGAGGGGGCTTCCGGGAGGCGTGCGGTGGGCGGCCGGGCGCGCGGGGCGCCGCGGCCGCCGCGGGCGTCAGCCGGCCGGGCACTCCTTCCACGCCAGGTGGTAGACGGTGCTGATGTCACCGTCCGTGGAGTCCATCGTCATGTAGCTGGTGGAGCCCGGGGCCGACGTGCCCGCGGTCACCCGGAGTTCGGTGTTGATGTTGAAGTTGCGCTGCACGCCGCAGGGCGCCCAGACCAGTTGCGCCCAGTCGGTGTCGTCGGTCGCCTGCCAGTTGTCCTCGTAGGGGCCCCGGAAGGTGTGGGTGCGGGAGGCGGTGCTCGGCGAGCCCTGGAAGTAGTACGAGGCCTTCTCCGTGCTGCTCGCCCCGCGCTGGAGCGAGGCGTAGCCCCGGTAGTCGGCGCTGGCGATGGCGTACGTGAACCCCTGCGGCACGTGGACCAGGAGGTTCAGCTGACAGTTCCGGCGGGCCGCGGTCGGGGAGGAGCCGCCGCCCACCTGCGCGAGGTACTCGCTGTAGGTGACGGTGAAGGCGGTGTTGTCCTCGGAGACGGCGATCGCGGCGGTGCCCAGCGGGCAGCCGGAGCCGTTGACCGTGGCGATGTCGATGACGATCCGGTCCGGCGGCGGGTCGACGATCGACGAGGGGCCGGCCTCGGCGGGCAGGGCCGCGGCGAAGAGGGCGACGGCCGCCCCGGTCACGAGCAGGGGAAATCTCATGCTTCTCCCATCCGGTGCTTCGTTGCCCGGCGGGCGCGGACGCACGGCTGCGTCCGCGCCACGGGCCGGGCTGCGGCGCGCCGGGCCCCGGCGACGGTCCTCGGGGGAGCACCGCGGCGGGACCTGGCGCGAGAGTTCGGAAGGGCCGGGATACGCAGCGGGGTAGTCCAACGGACAACGGTTGAACTATCATGCGTATGAGCTCTGTCCGGCCACCCCGCCGGTCCGAGCGGGGATGGTCGAATGCTAGGGGCCGGCGCGCTCCGGGACAGGGTGGAGCCCGGCCATAAACCGCCGCGCGGATCCCGACTTTTTGGCGTGGAACGGCACTTGGCACCGGTCGGAGCGGACGAGGCCCGGGGCCACGACGAGCCGGGATCCCCCGGTCACGGGCACGGGATGCCGGCCGGGGCGGACACCGGCCGGGGCGTGGACGGGGACGTCTCCGCGGGTGGCAACGGAGACGTCCCGGGCCCCGGCCGCCGCCGTCAGTCGGCGACGCGGTGGACCAGTTGACTGCTCAGTTCGTAGCGCGCGCCGACGACGGCGAGCCGGCCCTCAGCGATCCTGCCGGCGAGGTCGGGCTCGGCCGCGAGTTGTGCCCGCACCCGCCGCACCTGGGCCGAGATGGTGGCGTCGACGCGGGCGGCTCCCTCCTGCGCGTGGTCGATCGCGGGCCTGATCCGGTCGGCGAGGTACTGGATGTGGGCGGGAAGCCGCTCACCGGTCTGGTCCGCACGGACGGCCGCGGACACCGCCCCGCACGACGCGTGCCCGAGCACCACCACGAGCGGGATGCCGAGTTCCAGGACGCCGAAGGCGACGCTGCCGAGCACCGCCTCGTCCAGGACCTCCCCCGCGGAACGCACGGTGAGCAGATCGCCGAGGCCCTGGTCGAAGACGAGCTCGGGCGGGACGCGGGAGTCGACGCAGCCGAGGACGACGGCGAACGGATGCTGCCCGGAGACCAGCTCCCGTCGCACGGCGAGCGTCTCGTGGGGGTGCCGCTCGTGGCGGGTGCGCCAGCGCCGGTTGCCCGCCTCCAGCTCCCGTAAGGCGGTCTCGGGTGTCGTGGGGCGGGGCCTCGCGCGGCCCCGGGGGGCCGCCGACGCCGCGGAGGCGTCCCAGGCCCAGGAGCCGGCGGTCAGCGCCGCTCCGGTGACGGCGGTGCGCAGCAGCGTGCGACGCGAGGAGGAAGGGGCGGCGGGGCCCTGGGATATGGAGGGCCGAGGAACGGAAGAGGTCATACGAGGAACGTACGGCCCGGCGGGGCCGCCCGGCTTCCCCTTGCCCGACGCACAGGACGTCTTTGACGTCTCTTGGGCCGGTGCGGCACGTACGCGCGTGCCGCGGCCCCCCGCGGACGCCCGCGGGGTCAGCGCGGCCGGCTCCCGGGCCCGCTCGTGAGGTGCGGGAAGCGGAACTCCGTGCGCCGGTGGGCCGTCCCGCCGGGGCGGAGCACCGCGCTGGGGTACTCGGGGCGGTTGGGCGCGTCGGGGAAGTGCTGCGTCTCCAGGCAGACCGCGCCGTGGCGCTCGTGGCCGCGGCCGGTTCCGTCGGAGAGGGAGCCGTCCAGGCGGTTGGCGGTGTAGACCTGCACGCCCGGCGCCGTCGTCCACACCTCCATCACGCGCGTGCTCGCCGGCGCCGCCAGCCGGGCGGCGTACCGGAGGGGTCCCGGCTCGCGGCCCGGCAGTGCCCAGCAGTGGTCGAAGCCGCCGGCCCGGGCGACCTGCTCGTCGGTCGACCGGACGCAGTCCCCCAGCAGCCGGGGGGACCGGAGGTCGAACGGGGTGTCCGCCACGGCGTGGAGAGGGCCGAGGGGGATGCCGCCGTCGTCGACGGGCAGGTACGCCTCGGAGGCGACCTGGAGGGTGTGGCCGAGGACGTCTCCGGCTCCCGCCAGATTGAAGTAGGCGTGGTTGGTGAGGCTCACGACGGTGGGGCGGTCGGTGGTGGCCGTGCAGTCGACGGCGAGCGTGCCGGCCGCGTCCAGGGAGTACGTCACGGTGGCGTCGAGGGCCCCGGGGAACCCCATGTCGCCGTCGGGGCTGTGCAGGGACAGGCGGAGGCCGGCCGTCTCGCCGTCCGTCACGGGGTGCGCCTGCCACACCTTGCCGTCGAAGCCCCGGGGGCCGCCGTGCAGGGCGTGGCCGCGGTCGTTGGGCGGCACCTGGTGCGTCGTGCCGTCGAGGGTGAAGCGGCCGTGGGCGATGCGGTTGGCGTACCGGCCGACGAGCGCACCGAGGTACGGGCCCTTCTCGGCGTACTGGTCCACGGAGGTGAGCGACAGCACCACGTTCTCCGTGCCGCCCCCGGTGCCGGGGACGCCGAGGGCGTGCAGGACGCCCCCGTACGTGAGGACCTCGGCGTACACGCCGGAGGGGGACTCCAGCCGCCAGAGGCCGACGTCCTCTCCGCTCGGGGCGGTGCCGAACGGCCGGTGGCGGACGGTGGGTCGGAGCATGGCGAGTCCTCGGGGCAAAGGGGGTGGGGCGGCGGGTCGTGGCGGGGTGGCGCCGCGGACGGTGGGGCGGCGGGGGCTCCACGGGCGGCGGTCGGGTGCCGTGCGGGCCCCGCGGGCACGGGACCGCGGCGGCGTCAGGCGGGCGGGGCGGGCCGGTCGCCGTCGTCCGATTCGGAGAGGGTGGCGGCGGGGGCGGGGTCGACGGCGCCTGCGGCGCTGTGACCGGGGACGGGGCTGCCCCCGGTGGACTCCCGGACGACGAGTTCGTACCCGGGACTGATCCTGCGCGGCTCGGACGCCGGACGGCCGCTGAGGCGCTCGACCAGGCGGTCCACGGCCAGCCGGGCGATGGCGTGCTTGTCGGGGGCGACGGTGGTGAGGCTGATCGCGCCGAAGCGGCCCTCCTCGATGTCGTCGAAGCCGACCACGGCGATGTCCTCGGGGACGCGGAGACCGCGTTCGGTGAGCGTCCGCAGGGCTCCGAGGGCGATGAGGTCGTTGTACGCGAAGACCGCGTCGGGCCGCTCCCCCCGGTCCAGCAGCTCCGCCATGGCGGTCGCACCGTCGGACCGCCCGTATCCGTCCGTGGCGACCACGAGCGTCTCGGCCGGATCCAGGCCCGAGGCGACGAGCTCCTCCCGCCAGCCCCGCAGCCGCAGGTGCGCCGGCTGCCGCTCGCGGCCGGTCCGGGAACCGAGGAACGCGATGCGGCGGCGGCCCAGGCCCACGAGGTGGCGGACCGCCTCGCGCGCCGCCGCCACGTTGTCGATGGCGATCTGGTCGTACGGCGCCTCGTACTCCCGCTCGCCGAGCAGCACCAGCGGCGAGGTCTCCTGACGGGCGAGCAGGTCCGCGGTCTCCAGGTGGATCGGGCTCAGGATCAGGCCGTCGATGACGTGCGAGCGGAACTCCTGGCAGACCAGCAGCTCACGCTCGCGCAGCCCGGCGGTGTGGTCGACGAGGACGGTGTAGTCGTGCTGGGCCGCGGCGTCGATGATGGCGCCCGCCAGCTCGGCGAAGTACGGGTTGCCCAGCTCGGGCACGGCGAAGGCGATGATGCCGGTGCGTCCCTTGCGCAGGTGGCGGGCGGTGAGGTTCGGCCGGTACCCGAGCTCGTCGATGGCCTGCTGCACCTTGGCGCGCATCTGCGGCGTGACGTGGGGATAGTTGTTCACGACGTTGGACACGGTCTTGATCGACACGCCCGCCCGCTGCGCGACGTCCTTGAGGCTGACGCCCACGGCACTCCTCTGCTTCGGCTCCGGATCCGCTCGGGATCCGCTCACTGGATCGGCTCTGGGTCTGGCGGGAGGGGCCCGGGACGCCCGGGGCGGGGGTGCGCTTCCGCCCCGGGGACGTGCCCGGACCGTGCCCGGTCCGCCGGCGGACCGGGCGGGGCCGAGCAGGATCCGTCCCTCGTCAGACGGTACTTCGGCTCCGCGACAGGTAGCGCTGGGCGACGACGACGAGGATGAGGAATCCACCGCTGACCACCGACTGGTACGAGGAGTTGAGCGTGCCGATCTGGTTGATCAGGTTCTGGATCACCGCCAGCAGCAGGACGCCCCACAGGGTCCCGCTCACCGAGCCGGCGCCGCCCACCAGCAGCGTCCCGCCGATGACGACGGCGGCGATCGCGTCGAGCTCCATGCCCGCGCCGATGATCGTGACGCCGGAGGAGAGCCTGGCCGCGTTGATCGCTCCCGCCAGGCCCGCGAGCAGGCCGCTCAGCAGGTACACCGTCACCTTGGCGCGGGCCACGGGCAGGCCCATGAGGGTGGCGGCGTCGCTGCTGCCGCCGACGGCGAACAGCGTCTGGCCGAACGAGGTGCGCTGGAGCACGAGCCCGCCGATGCCGAACAGGGCGAGGGCGACCAGGATCGGGTAGCCGAAGCCCGCCACACTCCCCTGCCCGAGCTCGGCGAACGCCGAGTCCTTGGGGACCAGGTACGTGGTGGCGCCCTCGTCGGTGAGGGCGAGCAGCAGCCCGCGGGCCCCGAGGAGCGAGGCCAGCGTGACGATGAAGGGTGCCATGCCGGCCCGGGCGATCAGCAGGCCGTTGACCAGTCCGATCGCCCCGCAGACCGCGAGCGGGACGAGCAGGGCGGGCAGGACGCCCCACTGCGAGGCCCAGGCGGCGAGCACGCCGCCCAGCGCGAACACCGAGCCGACGGACAGGTCGATGCCGCCGGTGATGATCACCAGGGTCATGCCGAGCGCGACGACGGCCAGGAACGAGGCCTGCACCGTCACGCCCCGCGCGTTGTCCAGCGTGGCGAAGGTGGGATAGACGAAGGAGGCGATCACGACGACGAGCAGCAGCACGGCGAGGACGCCCTGGCGCTGCACGAGCGCGGCGAGCCGTTCCCGGCCGGAGACGTCGGCCCGCCCGCGGTCGGCGGCGGCGCCGCTCCCGTGGGGCGCCGAGGGTGCGGTGCCCGGAGCGGCGAGCGAGGAGGTGGGGTTCATCGGGATCGGCGCTCCCGTGCGACGTAGACGGCGGCGATGATGATGACCGCCTGGGCGATCTGGGCGGTGGAGTCGGGCAGGTCGTGCTTGACGAGCGTGGCGCGCAGCAGCTGCATCAGCAGCGCGCCCGCGACCGTGCCGAGCACCCGGATGGATCCGCCGCTGAGCGGGGTTCCGCCGACGACCACGGCCGTGATCGCGGACAGCTCCATGAGGGTGCCGAGGGACGAGGGGTCGCTCGCGGTGAGGCGCGCGGTGGCCAGGACGCCCGCGAGGGCGGCGAGGACGCCGCACAGGATGTACACCCCGGTCAGCACGCGCTTGACGGGGAGTCCGGAGAGGGCGGCCGCGGACCGGTTGCCGCCGATCGCGACGACCTGGCGCCCGAAGGTGGTCCGGTGGACGAGGAAGGCGACCGCGAGCGCCAGGACGACGGCGATCAGGACGACCAGCGGGATGCCGAGGACGCTTCCGGTGCCCAGCGACAACAGGTCCGGGTTGACGATCTGCTTGAGCCGGCCGTCCGCCATCACGAGCGCGAGGCCGCGTCCGCCGACGAACAGGGCCAGGGTGGCCACGATCGGCTGCAGCCCGACGACGGACACGAGGGCGCCGTTCACCGCTCCGACGACGGCGCCGGCGAGCAGCGCGATCAGCAGGGCGGGGACGAGGCCGTAGCCCAGGTACAGCGGCAGCAGGGCCGCCGCGAGGGCCATGGCCGACCCCACGGAGAGGTCGACCCCCTCGGTGCCGATCACCAGCGCCATGCCGAGCGCCACGATGACGATCGGGGCGACCTGGATGAGCTGGGTGCGGAGGTTGCCGACGGTGAGGAAGTGCTCGGTGAAGAGGGCGTTGAACAGCAGGAGCGCCGCCACCGCCGCGTACACGCCGTACTCCTGGAACCAGGCCGGGGCACTGCGCCGCGCGGCGGTGCCGGCCGGCGGCGCGGCGGTCACCTGGGTGGTCATCGGGGGTCCTCCTCGGCGTCCTCGGCCGTGGCGCCGCCGGACGTGGTGACGGCCCGCTCGGGGGCGGGGGTCTTGGTGATGGCGGGCTCCGGGGCGGCCGCCTCGGTGACGGCGGGCTCGGCGGGGCCCTCGGGGGCGGGGGGCGCGGGGGCGGCCGTCTCGGCGGCAGGGGGTGCGGGGGCGGCCGTCTCGGCGGCAGGGGGTGCGGGAGGCGGTGCGTGGTCCGCGAGTACGGCGAGCAGCTCGCTCTCCGACACCCGGTCCCCGGTCAGTTCACCCGCCGTCGCCCCGTTCCTCAGGACGACGATCCGGTCCGATCCCTCGACCAGTTCCTCGATGTCGGACGAGATCAGGAGGACGGCGAGCCCCTCCTGGGCGAGTTCGTCGATGAGGGCCTGCACCTCCGCCTTGGCCCCGACGTCGATCCCGCGGGTGGGTTCGTCGAGCAGCAGCACCTTCGGTTCGAGGCAGAGCCAACGCGCCAGGAGCACCTTCTGCTGGTTCCCGCCGGACAGTTCGCCGACCTTCTGCTCCGGGCTGGAGGCCTTGATCCGCAGTCGCTTCATGAAGACGTCGACGACGCGGTCCTGCCGCGCGCGCGAGACGATGCCCGCCCGCGAGAGCCGGGGCAGCGCCGCGAGCACGATGTTCTCGCGCACCGACAGGCCCGGCACGATGCCCTCGGCCTTGCGGTCCTCGGGCAGCAGGCTGATCCCGGCGCGGATGGCGCTCGCGGAGGAGAACCGTTCCAGCGGCGCGCCGCCGACCGCGATCCGCCCCGAGTCCAGCGGCAGGGCGCCGGCGAGCGCCTTCGCCGTCTCGCTCCGGCCGGAGCCCAGCAGACCGCCGAGCCCCAGCACCTCCCCGGGGTGGAGCTCCAGCGAGACGTCGTCGAGCTGGTGCCTCCTGACCATGCCGGTGGCCGTGAGGACGGGCTTGCGGGCGATGTCGTGCCCCTCGCCCGCGAAGCTCGTCGTGCCGTGCCTGCGCACCTCGGAGAGCTCCCGGCCCAGCATCATGGAGACCAGCTGCATCCGGTCGAGCGCCGCCAGGTCTCCGGTGTGGATGTGCCTGCCGTCGCGGAGCACCGTCACCCGGTCGCAGATCCGGTAGAGCTCGTCCATCCGGTGACTGACGTACACGACGGCGATGTTCTGCCGGCGCAGGTCGCCGATCACCCGGAACAGCGTCTCGACCTCGCGCGGCTCCAGGGAGGAGGTGGGCTCGTCCATGACGACGACGTCGGCCCGGACCGACACCGCGCGGGCGAGCGCCACCATCTGCTGCGCGCCGATGCCCAGGGTGTGCAGCGGACGGCGCGGGTCGACGTCGACGCCGAAGCCGTCGAGGAGGGCCGCGGCCTCGGCGTGCATCCGTGAGAAGTCGATCAGCCGGAGGCGGGTACGGGGCTCGCGGCCGAGGAAGATGTTGCGGGCCACGCTCATCAGCGGCACCAGGTTCACCTCCTGGTAGATCGTGGAGATGCCGGCCTGCTGCGCCTCGAAGGGGCGCGAGAAGTGGACGGGTCGGTCCGCGAGCAGCAGCTCGCCGCTGTCCGGTCGGTGGACGCCCGTGAGCACCTTGATGAGGGTGGACTTGCCCGCGCCGTTCTCACCGACGAGCGCATGGGTCTCGCCGGCGCGGAGCGTGAACGACACGTCGTCGAGGGCCACGACGCCGGGGAATCGCTTCCCGACGCCGCGCGCTTCCAGCACCGTCGGCGCGAGCGACGGCACGGTGCCGGTCACTGCGGACGGGGCCGCTTCGGGGGGTGCCATGAGCCTGGCCTTCCGGAGTGGTTCGTGTGGGTGAGGAGGGGGAGTGAGGTGTGGCGGGGCACTGGTGAGGAGGCGGGGCGGAGGGGCCGGGCCCTTCGTGGCCTCGCCTCACAGGGGAGACGGCAGCGGCCGCGCCCGTGCCGGTCGGGGCCGGGTCCCACCCGGCCCGAGACGCCCGCCCGGCCTGACGCGGGGCGGGAGTCTCGTACGGGGCGGTCCGGCCCCGCAGGGGGCGCCGGGCGCCGGAGACGCGGAGACACATCCGCCGCGCCCGGGACCCCGCGGGCGGGGAGGGCCCGTGGCGACCCGGGCCGGCCGCCCTGGCCGTGGCGACCCGGGCCGGGCCGGGGGGTGGTGGTGACCCGGGCCGGGCGGGGCACGGTGGTGCCCCGGCCCGGGCCGACTTGGCGGTGGTGGCCCGGGCCCCCGCCCGCCCGTCCCGCCTCCGGTCACCGTTCCAGGGGGCCGGGTGACCATCCGGCCCGGTGACCCGGATGCCGGAGCTGCCGGGTGAGCGGGAGATCCGGGGGCCGGACACGCCGGGTCACCGCGGGGCCGGCGGGGCAGAGACGCGGCGTCAGTACGCCCCACCGAGGGACGCCTTGGCGTTGGACGGGTCGTAGGAGCGGTCCGAGATGATGACGTCCTCGGGGATGCCCTCACCGGCGTAGAACTTCTGGGCGGTGGCGAAGGCCAGCGGGCCGAAGCGCGGGTTGGACTCGATGACGGCGTTGAGCTCGCCGTTGGCGAGGGCCTGGACGGCGTTGCGCGTGCCGTCGATGGAGACGACCTTGACGTCCTTGCCCGGTGCCTTGCCGGCGGCCTTGAGCGCCGTCACGGCGCCCAGGGCCATCTCGTCGTTCTCCGCGTAGACGGCGGTGATGTCGGGCTTCGACTGGATGAGCTGCTCCATGACCTGCTGGCCCTTGTCACGGGCGAACTCACCGGTCTGCTGGGCGACGATCTCGATGCCGGGCGCCTTGGCCCCGATCTGGTCGACGAATCCCTTGGTCCGGTCGGTCGTCACGCTGTTTCCGGAGGAGCCGAGGAGGATCGCGACCTTGCCCTTGCCGCCCGTCGCCTTGATCATCGCGTCGGCGGCGCGCTTGCCCTGCTCGACGAAGTCCGAGCCGAGGAAGGCCAGGTAGTCCTTGCAGGCCGTCGCGTTCACCTTGCGGTCGATCGTGAGGACCGGCACCTTCTTGGCGGCCGCCGCCTGGAGGGCCGGCTCCAGGCCGTCGGAGTTGAGCGGGGCGACGATCAGGAACTGCGCCCCCTGGGCCAGCATGTCCTGGATGTCGCTGATCTGCTTGGAGAGCTGCGACTGCGCGTTGGTGGTGAGCAGCTTCTTCACTCCGAGCTTCGCGGCCTCGTCCTTGATCGACTGGGTCTCGGCGATGCGGAAGGGGTTGGCCTCCTTCTCCGACTGGGAGAAGCCGACGACCGCGTTCGCGAGGTCCAGCTTGGGGGCGCCGTAGGCGGTCAGCGAGCAGCCGGATCCGGTGGCCGCGGACGCCGTGGGGGTCTGGACGACCTGCGCGCCCTGGCTGCTGTCTCCGCCGGCCTGGTCGGAGGTCTCGGACTTGGCGCAGCCGCTGAGCGCCAGCGTGGTGGTGGCGGCCACGAGACAGGCGAGGGAGAGCACGCGAGTTCTCTTCGGAAGGGGCATGTCAAGACACTCCTTGGCGGGGGACAGCACCGCCGAGTGGCGTGCGGTCGCGCGGGGATGGGAAACGTTGTCGTCCTGCCGGGGAAGGACGTGCCTGCCCGGCCGAGACGAGCCCGAACTGCGGAAACGCGGCCTCGATACCCTCGGATGACCGGGCGGCGTCGGCGGCTTTACAACGTTATAACTGCGCCGTGGAGCGCTCGGCAAGGGTTCGGAGCGACGTTTCCTGAACGCGCTCTCACGCCCCGGTCCCGCCGCCGGACGCCGTGCCCGGGGCCCGCTCGACGGAAGGGTGCGAGAGGTCTGGACAGCCGCCGGACAGCGTGCTGTCATTCCGCTGCACGCCGATTTCCAACGTTGGAATGACGGCCGGCCCTCGCCGTCGGCCATCCCGTGCCCGCACGGTGTCGTGCTCGGACGCCGTCGGTTCCCCGCCACCGCGGACACCTCCGCGGACACCCCCGCGGTGGCACCGCTCGACCGCCGGACGACCACGGTCCGGGCGCGCCGCACCGGCGCCGTACGACCACCGCACGGCGCGTCGCACCACCGCCCGACGGGAGCCCCGTTCGGCGCGTCGCACCACCCCGCACCACCCGCACCACCCCGCACGATCCCCGTACGGGCCGCGCCGGCGCCGTACGAGAACTCCGCACGACGCGCACCACCCCGTACGGGAACCCCGTACAGCACCGCACGACGCCCCCGTCCGGCCACCGCACACGACGTCCGCCGCCCGGCACGACTCCCCCGGCCCGCGTACGGCCTCCGCACGACCGGCGTACGCCGACCGCGCGGGCGCCTCGGCCGGGACGGGGGGCCCGACCGCCCGCCGACCCCGACCCGCCCCCTTCCCCCGCCCGCCCCGCGACCCCGGCGGCACGGCACGGCGGTTCAGCCGCCGTGCCCCCGTCCGGCACGCCTCCGATTCCCCTCCGCCACAAGGAAAGACCGAATGACACCACGACACTCCCGCACCAGACTGTGGGCCCTGCTGACAGCGGCGGCCCTGGTGCTGCCCGGCAGCGCCCTGCTCCCCGTCGCCGCGGCGGCCGGACAGCCCCGCGGCACGAGCGCCTCCCCCGCCGAGAACGCCGCCATCGAGGTACACGGCCTGAAGGGCGAGTACTTCAGCATGTCCGCGCCGGGCGCCCGGGACTTCGCCACGCTCGGCGGCACGTCCCTGGACCCGCAGGTCGACTTCTCCGGCCTGACCGGCACCTTCCAGAAGCTCACCGGCCGCTCGGAGCACACCACGGCCCGCTGGACGGGCCGGATCGAGGCGCCCGTCACCGGCGACTACACCTTCTACGGCATCGGGGACAACGGCTTCCGGCTCTTCATCGACGGCGAGCCGGTCATCGACCACTGGGTTCCCGACTGGGACAAGGAGCAGACGAGCGCCGCGATCCGGCTCACCGCGGGCGAGAAGCACGACTTCCGCCTGGAGATGTTCCAGGACACCGGCGGCGCCAACATGTTCCTGCGCTGGTCGACACCGACGACGGGCAAGCAGCTCGTACCGGAGTCGGCCTTCACCCCGCCCGCGGACTTCGAGGTGTATCCGGTCGACCTGACCGTGGACGAGAGCGGGCGCCGGCTGCGCGCCCGGTTCGAGGGCGGGGTCTCCGACCTCGCCGCCGTGAAGGAGCACCTCACGGTCGAGGCGGACACCACCCCCATGCCGATCCGCTCGGTCGCGGTCGCCCCGGGCGACCGGAACTCCGTCCTCGTGACGCTCTCCGAGCCGGTCCAGAAGGGCCAGCGGGTCAGGGTCGACTACGACGGGAAGGGCGGCCTGAAGAACGGCGGGGAGACCGTCCCGCAGATCGTCCGCTCGGCGAAGAACTCCTCCACCCACCGGCTCACCACCGAGTGGGGCGACCGGCTGGACGAGAGGAGCCCGCTCCCCGAGTACCCGCGCCCCCAACAGGTGCGCGGCAGGTGGAAGAACCTCAACGGCCCCTGGCAGTTCGCCGGCGCCGACGCGGGCGAGCAGCCGGTCTTCGGCAGGGACCTGGACGAGAGGATCGTCGTGCCGTTCCCGGTCGAGTCGCAGCTCTCCGGCGTCGAACGGCACGAGGACCACATGTTCTACCGCCGCCTCGTCGAGGTGCCGAAGGACTGGAAGGTCGGCACGGGCGGCACGAAGAACCGTCTGAAGCTCAACTTCGGCGCCGTCGACTACCAGGCCCGGGTGTGGGTCAACGGCAAGCAGGTCGCCGAGCACACCGGCGGCTACAACGCCTTCAGCGCCGACGTCACCGACGCGATCAAGGGCACCGGCCCCCAGGAGGTCGTCGTCGCGGTCACCGACACCGGCGGCCGGAACCAGCCCACCGGGAAGCAGTCCACGAACCCCGGCGGCATCTTCTACACCCAGTCGTCGGGCATCTGGCAGACCGTCTGGATGGAACCGGTCGCCCCGGTCTCCATCGACGACGTCGTCACCACCCCCGACATCGACACCGGCAGCCTGGCGGTCACCGTCGCGTCCGACGACGCCACGTCCGGAGCGCGCGTCGAGGCCGTCGCCAAGGACGCCCGCGGCAAGGTCGTCGGCCGGGTCAGCGGCCCGCCCAACACGGAGCTCCGGCTGCCGGTGGCCGGTCAGCGGCTCTGGAGCCCGGACGACCCGTACCTCTACGACCTCGACGTGAAGCTGGTCCAGGGACGGTCGAGCGACACCGTCGAGAGCTACTTCGGCATGCGGAAGATCTCCGTGGAGAAGGTCGGCGGCTTCCAGAAGCTGGTGCTGAACGGCAAGCCGATCTACTCCCTCGCCACCCTCGACCAGGGGTTCTGGCCCGACGGCCTCTACACCCAGCCGAGCGACAAGGCCCTCGCCTTCGACCTGGAGGCGCACAAGAAGCTCGGCTTCAACGCCGTGCGCAAGCACATCAAGGTGGAGTCGCCGCGCTGGTTCTACCACGCGGACCGGCTCGGCCTGCTGGTCTGGCAGGACTTCGTCTCGGGCGATCTCACCGACGAGACGGGCCACCGGGCCTTCGTCGACCAGGGCCGCGAGATGATGCGCCAGCACCACAGCTCCCCCTCCGTCATCGGCTGGATCGTCTTCAACGAGGGCTGGGGCGAGTGGGACCGCGAGGAGACCGGGCGGATCGCCGAGGCCGTGAAGGCGGCCGACCCGTCCCGTGTCGTCAACGCCCACAGCGGGGTCAACTGCTGCAACTCGAAGGGTGATTCGGGCAAGGGCGACATCATCGACCACCACGACTACAACAACACCGACCCGGCGTTCCCCGACGCCCGGCGGGCCGCCATGGACGGTGAGCACGGCGGCTTCACCCTGCGCGCCCCCGGGCACATGTGGCCCGGCGCGCCGACCGTGATCTACAGCGGCGTCGCCGACAAGGAGGCGCTCACCCGCACGTACGTCGAGAACACGGAGAAGTACTACCTCGAAGCCGCCGGCGCCGAGCTCTCCGGCTCGATCTACACACAGATCTCCGACCTGGAGAACGAGCTGAACGGCCTGTACACGTACGACCGCAGGGAGATCAAGGTCGACCCGGTGCGGGTCCGCGAGATCAACCGGAAGGTCATCGCGGCGGGCGCGGCGGCGGGCGAGCGCGACCGGCTGACGGGCGGCGGGTCGTGGTCCCTCGACGAGGGCACCGGGACGACGGCGCGGGACGCGGGCCCGAACGCCGCGGACCTGAAGCTGTCCGAGGGCACGGCCTGGGCGCCGGGGGTCAGGGGCAGCGCGCTGAGGTTCGACGGCCAGGGCCGGTACGCCGAGACCGCGGGTCCCGTGATCGACACCACCGCCGACTACTCGGTGTCGGCCTGGGCGACGCTGGACTCCCTGCCGGGCAACTACGCGACCGTGGTCAGCCAGGACGGCCGGCGCCAGGAGAACCCCTTCTATCTGCAGTACGGCCAGGGCGCCTTCGCCTTCAGCACGCCCGGCGGGATCCGCGCCCGCTACGCGACCACGCCGGAGACGGGCCGCTGGTACCACCTGGTCGGGGTCCGCGACACCGCGAGGAACGAGATCAGGCTGTACGTCGACGGCGCCCTCGTGGCGACGGCGACCCCCGGCCCCGCCGAGGTCGGCACCGGTCCGCTGTCCGTGGGCCGCGCGAAGTGGGGCGGCGGGAACGTCGACTTCTGGAAGGGCGCGGTGGACGAGGTCCGCGCCTTCGACAAGGCGCTCACCTCCGAGGAGGTGGCCGCCCTCCACTCGCAGCAGAAGCCGTGACCCGCGGGGCGGCGCCGGTCCCGCGCCGCCCGTGAGCCGCTCCGCCCGTACGTCTCCGGCCCCTCGGGCCGGGCGTACGGGCGGAGCCGTCCGCGTGCCGGGGGACGTTCCCTCCGCACTTACCGGCCGGTAGGGTACGGGGGTCACCGTCGGCCGCAGCCTCGACCCCGAAGGAATCCGATGTCACGGTCCGCCCGCTCCGCCCTCCTGCTCGCCGGCCTGCTCGCCACGGCGGGGGTCGCCCACTTCACCTCCCCGAAGCAGTTCGACGCCGTCGTGCCGGAGTCCCTGCCGGGCGATCCGCGGACCTGGACCCAGGTCAGCGGGGTGGCGGAACTGGCCCTCGCGGCCGGCCTCGCGGTGCCCGCGACCCGCAGGGCGAGCGCCCGCGCCACGGCCCTGTTCTTCGCCGGGGTCTTCCCGGCCAACGTCAAGATGGCGTACGACTGGCGGAACCGCTCGCCCAAGGCGCGGGCGATCGCCTACGGCCGGCTGCCCCTCCAGGTCCCCCTGATCCTGTGGGCGCGCAGCGTCGGCCGCACCGGGGCCTGACAGCCGAAGGACCACCGGGAGGCCGGCCCGCACCCCCGGCCCACCCCCTCGGCCCCGCGCAGGCGACGGCCCGCGCCCCGGAACTCCCCGGCCGCCCGCGCCGGGGAGCCCCGCGCGGCCGGGCCTGCCTCCGCCGGGCCGCTCAGCCCTTGCGCGATCGCAGCAGCGTGCGCAGGGCGTCGTCGAGGTGCCGCCGTTCGTCCTGGTCGAGGTCCGCGACGAGATCTCCCAGGGACTCCACGAGAGCGGTGAGCGCGGCGTCGACCACCGCGAGCCCCTCCTCGGTGAGGGTGACGCGGAAGCTGCGCCGGTCCTCGGCGTCCAGCGTGCGCCGGACGAGACCGGCCCCCTCCAGACGGTCGAGCCGTTTCGTCATCCCGGCGCGGGACATCATCAACTCCGCCGACAGCACCGACGGGATCACGCTGTAGGGCGCTCCGCGCCGGCGCAGGGTGGCGAGCACGTCGAAGTCGCCCTTGTTGATCCCGTGGCGCTCCACGGCCCGTTCGCCCGCGGGGCCGACGAGAGTCTCGGCGACGAGCGCGATCCGCCCCACGAAGGCCAGCGGGGTCACATCGAGGTCGGGGCGCTCCCGCTTCCAGTCGGCCGCGATCCGGTCGACCACGTCCTCGTCGTCGCGCTCACCGCGCCCCTCGCCCCCGGGTGCGCCCTCGTCTCCGCTCATGCCTCCATCTTATTCACCCAGAGATAGTTAGCTGGAGTACTATCAGCGAGCGAACTAACTGCCGACCCTCCAGGAGGCCGTGGTGCCCACTCCTGCCCGCACGCTGATCCGCGACGTCCGCGTCTACGACGGCGCCCGCGCCCTCGAACGCGCCGACGTGCTCGTCGAGGGCGACCGGATCGCCGTCCCCGACCGCGCACGGCCCGCCGACGTGGAGATCGACGGAACCGGACGCACGCTGCTGCCCGGACTGATCGACGCCCACACCCACACCTTCGACGGGAGCCTCGCCGCCGCCCTGCGCCACGGCGTGACGACGGAACTGGACATGTTCTGCCTGCCCGCGAACCTAGGCCGCCAGCGGGCCCTGGCCGCCTCGCGCGACGACGTCGCCGACCTGCGCAGCTCCGGGATCCTCGCCACCGCCCCCGGCGGGCACCCCGCCCCGCTCATGTCCCTCATGGCCGACGGGTTCGGCGACGCCGTAGGCCCGTTCGACACCGTCTCCCGCCCCGAGGACGCCCCCGCCTTCGTCGCCGCCCGCGTCCGCGAGGGCAGCGACTACCTCAAGATCGTCATCGACGACGGGGAGACGGCCGGAAGCCGCCTCCCCGTCCTGGGGGCCGCCACCGCGGCGGCCCTCGTGGCGGCGGCCCGCGACGCGGGGCTGCGGACCATCGCCCACGCCGCCACGGCCGCCGAGGCCGCGACGGCGCTCGCCGCCGGGGTCGACGGCCTCGCGCACGCCTGGTGGGCGGAGGGTTCCGGCGCGCCCCCCACCCGGGAACTGGCCGAACAGGCAGCCGAGCAGGGCGTGTTCGTCGTCAGCACCCTCTCCTACGCCGAGGCCTCCGGCGCCGGGCGCCCCGACCGCGGCGCGTACGCCACCGAGGTCGTCGCGGCCCTCGCGACGGCCGGAGCGACCCTGCTCGCCGGGACCGACGCGACGCCCTTCGCCCCGCTCCACGGCGAGGGCATGCACCGCGAACTCGAACTCCTGACGACGGCCGGTCTCACTCCCGTCCAGGCCCTGCACGCCGCCACGGCCGCCCCCGCCCGGCACTTCGGGCTCCACGACCGCGGCCGGATCGCGCCGGGCCTGCGGGCCGACCTCCTCCTCGTCGAGGGGGACCCCACCCGGGACGTCACGGCCGTCCGCGCCGTCGCCGAGGTCTGGCGGCGCGGGGTGCGCCAGGCCCGCTGACACCCCGGGCGGCGACGGACGCCCGACGCGCACGTCCGGACGCCGGACGCACGTCAGGCGTCAGGCGTCAGGCGTCAGGCGACGTGTCTTCTCCCACCTCGCCTCCTCCTCTTCCTCGTCTTCCTCCTCTTCCTCCTCCCACCCCCCTTCCCTCCCTCTCACCCTCACGAACGCGAAGTGAACCCATGTCGGAACAGCACGCTCCACCCCCACGCCCGCCCCGCGTCCTGCGCGTCCTGCGGGCCACCGCAGCGGCGCAGGCCGCGGTCCTCCTCGTCCAGGCCGTGTCGGCGGGCCTGCTCCTGGCCTCCGTTCCCGTCGGCCGCTCGGCGCACGGCGCAATGGCGGGAGCCGTCGTCTCGGCGGTGGCGCTCCACCTCGCGGCAGCCGTGGCCGCCCGGCGCCGGGGCGCCGTCGCCACGCGCACGGTCCTCCAGGCCGCGCCGCTGCTGCTGTTCACCCTCGCGCAGGCCGCGCTCGGCTTCGCCCACGTCCGCGAGCTCCACGTCCCGCTCGGGGTCCTCATGTTCGGCGTCTCCGTCATGACGCTCATGCGGATACGCGCTCTGCCCCCGCTGCGCCCCCGGCCACCGTCGCCGGTCGCGGCACGGAATGCGGGTGCGGCCGCATGACCCTCCCCCGGCGCACCCTGCTGCGGATCCTCGGCGGATCCGCCGTCGCCCTGCCCGTCCTCGGCGGCGCGGCCTCCTGGGCCGGCCGTCGGGTCGACACCTGGGGCCGGGTGGCGTTCGACCGGCCGCTCCGCACCCCGCCCCTCGCCCCCTCCCGTACCGACGCGCGGGGACGGCGCGTCTTCGACCTCACGATCGCCGCGGGCCGCACCGAGTTCACGCCGGGCCGCCCCTCCCGCACCTGGGGGATCAACGGCGCCCACCTCGGTCCCACGCTGCGCGCCGCGCGCGGCGAGACGGTACGGATCAACGCCGCCAACACCCTGGACGAGGCCACCTCGCTGCACTGGCACGGGATGCACCTGCCGCCCTCCATGGACGGCGGACCGCACCAGACGATCCGGCCGGGCTCCACCTGGTCGCCCTCCTGGACGGTGCGCCAGCAGGCGGCCACCCTCTGGTACCACCCGCACCCCCACGGCCGTACCGCACAACACGTCTACCGCGGCTTGGCCGGCATGTTCCTGATCGACGACGACGCGACACCGCCGGAACTGCCCCACCGATACGGGATCGACGACATCCCGCTGATCGTGCAGGACCGCCGGCTCCCGGACGGCGTGCTCGATCCCGACGAGCCGATGGCCGGGACGACCGGCTTCCTCGGCGACCGGATCCTCGTCAACGGCACGCTCGGCCCCTACCTCGACGTGACGACCCGGCGCGTCCGGCTCCGCCTGCTCAACGGCTCCATCGCGCGCGTCTTCCGCTTCCACCTCGCCGACCGGCGCGCCTTCGACCTGGTCGCCACCGACGGCGGACTGCTCGCCGCACCCCACCGCACCGATCACGTCCAGCTCGCCCCGGGAGAACGCGCCGAGATCGTCGTCGCCCTCGCACCGGGCGAACGCGTCGTCCTGCGCAGCTCCGATCCCGACACCGGCGCGGGATTCGTCCAGCGCGACGGCGGCGCGGACCGCTTCGACGTGCTCCAGCTGCGGGCGGCCGACACCCTGATCCCCTCCGCGCGCCTTCCCGCACGGCTCGCGGACGTACCGCGCCTCCCGGCCCACGAGGCGGGCCGGCGGCGGGTCTTCGAACTGGCCGAGCACACGATCAACGGACGGCGGATGTCACCGGAACGCATCGATCTCACCGTCCTCAGGGACACCACCGAGATCTGGGAGGTCCGGAGCGGGGACGGAACGCTCCACAGCTTCCACGTGCACGACGTGCAGTTCCAGGTGCTCACCGTCGACGGCCGGACACCCCCGGCGCACCTGGCCGGATGGAAGGACACCGTCCTCCTGCCGCCGGGCACCACGATGCGGCTCGTCATGCGGTTCGCCGACTACGCGGATCCGACCGCGCCGTACATGTACCACTGCCACATGCTGTACCACGAAGACCAGGGAATGATGGGCCAGTTCATGGTCCTGGACCCGGGGCAGACCCCCGCCGCGCCTGTCGCCCCGCACGCGGGTCACCACTGACCGCGCTCTCCTCCGGCACCCTCGTGTCCCGCGGAGCGGAACGCCTCCGCGGGGCACGGGTCGCCGGGCGCGGCATCGGCGTTTCGGCCACGCCCGGGTCCGGTCCCGGGGCAGAGCGGACAAGGGTCGGTGTAGTCGGAACGAACGTGCTTTCGCCGGGAGTCGGGGTGCGCAGCCCGTCCAAAAGTCATGTGTTCGAGAGGGCGGGGGTCGTCGTTGAGCCCGGTGAACCCCCACGCACCCTCCCGGAGGCCGCCGTGTACCCCCTTCCGAATCCCCGGACCGTTCTTCCTCCCGCCGCCGAACCCGTGCCCCTCCTGCCTTCGTCCGGGCCGGTGCGACCCCGTCGTACCGCTCGGGTCTCCTGCACGGCCCGACCGGGCGCGCGGTGGTGGGGATGACCGACGGCAAGGTCGACGCCCCCGCCTCGGCGGACGGTCCCTCGCCCTCCGAGGAGTTGCTCTTCGGAGGTGAGCTCACCTACGAGTTCGGCTGGGGCACCCACGACGGCGCCTGGCTGAAGCTCGGTCTGCGGCAGATGGCCGCGGCGCTGCCCCGGCAGGTCGCGGTCGCGATCCGACTCGCCCGGGAGGCCGACCGGCGGGCGTTCGCCACGGTCGCCGTCTGCGAGGTCGCCCGCGGCATCACCCAGGCCGTGTCCCTGATCGCGGTCAACTCCCTGCTCGTGGAACTGCTCGCGTCCGGCGACATCACCGGAAGGCTCCGCGCGGCGCTTCCGTCGCTCGTGCTGGTCGCCCTCCTCGCGGTGCTCGGCTCGGCCTGCCAGTCCGCCTCGGCCGCCGCGATCGGCATCCTGGAGCCGAAGGCCCAGCGAGTGGCGACGGAACGCTATCTCGGGCTGGTGGCCCGGGTGGAACTGGAGGCGATCGAGGACGACGCCTTCCACAAGCTGATGGACTCCGCGCAGTGGGGCGCCGACTCGGCCCGTCGGATGGTCGGCTACTGCACCGCCGTGGTCACCTCCGCCATCTCCCTGACCGCCGCCGCTGGCGTCCTCGCGGTGCTGCACTGGGCGCTCCTGCCGCTGCTGGTGTTGATGGCGCTGCCCAGCGCGTGGGGTTCGCTCACCATGGCCCGGCACCGGTACGTCAGCTGGCACCGCTTCGTCCAGCACGTCCGGGCCGCCAAACTGATCAGCCAGCTGCTGATCGACCAGCGGGCGGCGGCCGAGATCCGGGTGCACGACGTGGCTCCCTTCCTCCTCACCCACTTCCGGGAGATGGCGCGGACCAGCGAACGCGAGCAGACGCGACTGGCGTGGACCGGGGCGCGGACGCACGTCCTGGCGGACTCGGCCCGCGGCGTCGCGACCGTCGCCACCTACGGCGTCCTCGGACTGCTGCTGTGGCACGGCCGCATGGACCTCGCGGTGGCCGGCACCGCGGTCCTGGCGATCCGCACCGGCTCCGCCGGCATCACGGACCTCGTCCTGCGGGTCACGGACGTCCAGGAGGAGGCGCTGTTCGTCGCCGACCTGGAGACGCTGTGCGCGGAGGCCGTCCGGCGCGCCATTCCCACCGGCGGGCGCGACCTGCCCGAGCAGGTGGACGAGATCCGGTTCGAGGGCGTCACCTTCACCTATCCCGGCAAGGACAGGCCCTCGCTCACCGAGGTCGACCTGTGCATCCCCCGGGGCCGGACCGTGGCCCTGGTCGGGAGCAACGGTGCCGGGAAGTCGACCCTGATCAGCCTGCTCAGCGGGGCCCGGCTGCCCGACAGCGGACGGGTCCTGTGGGGCGGGGTGAGCACCGCGGAGGCCGACCGGGCGCAGGTCTTCGCGCGCGTGGCGATGGTCGCCCAGGACTTCTTCCGGTGGCCGTTCACCGCCCGCGTCAACATCGGCATCGGGCGTACGTCGGACCCCATGGACGACGCGGCCGTCGCACCGGCCGCCGCGTACTCGGGGGCGGACGCGGTCGTCACGGGACTCCCGCGCCGCTGGGACTCGCTCCTCGCCCGCGGCTACAAGGGCGGGCAGGAGATCTCCGGAGGCCAGTGGCAGAAGTTCGGGCTGGCCAGGGCCCGGCACCGCGACGGGTCCGTCCTGATCGTCGACGAGCCCACCAGCGCCCTGGACGCGGCCGCCGAGCAGCGGGTCTTCGACCAGATCCACCAGCTGTCCGACCAGGGCCAGACGACCGTCCTGATCACCCACCGCCTGGCGAGTGCGCGCCACGCCGACATGATCTACGTCCTCGACGAGGGCCGGGTCGTCGAGCGCGGCACCTTCGCCGAACTCATGGACCCGGCCACCGGGACGGGGGCGTTCCGGGAGGCGTACGAGCTGCAGGCCCGCCAGTTCGAACGCCCCACGACACCGCCCCGCCCCGCACGCCCCACGGACCCCCCGGGCGTCCCGGGCGCCCGCGGGGAAGTCGAGGAGACCACACCATGACCGGCCCTCCCGACGCTCGCCACGGCACCGACCGCTCCTCCGCCGTGCACCGTGCCGCCCCGGGTGTGCGGATCGCCCGCCGAACACATCAGCGGACCGGGGGCGGGACGCACCGGTCCGCGGGGACTCCCACCCGCCTGGCAGACACGCGCCCTAGGCCGAGGGGCATCCGGGTAAGTATGATCAAGCGATGTCCGACATGACAGAGACCACGCCCGGCTGGCTGAGCACCGACGAGCTGAACGCGGCTCGGGCCCAGATGCCGATCCTGTACGTCGAGGCCGTGCCCGTGCGCGTGGACGAAAGCGGCGAAGTCACCAGCATCGGTCTGCTCCTGCGGATCGGAGCGGACGGCACCATCAGCCGCACCCTGGTCTCGGGCCGGGTCATGCACCACGAGCGCGTCCGGGACGCCCTCCTGCGCCACCTGGAGAAGGACCTCGGGCCCGTGGCCCTGCCGCGCGTCCCCCCGTCGCTGCAGCCCTTCACGGTCGCCGAGTACTTCCCGACCGCGGGGGTCACGCCGTACCACGACCCCCGTCAGCACGCGGTCTCGCTGGCGTACATCGTGCCCGTGAGCGGGGACTGCCGGCCGCGGCAGGATGCCCTGGACCTCGTCTGGTTCAGCCCGCAGGAGGCCGCCTCCCCGGCCGTGCAGAACGAGATGCCGGACGGCCGCGGGGCACTGCTGAAGCAGGCCATCGCGCATGTGGGGCACGCGTACTGAGACCCGGACCGACGAAGGGCGACATCGCGCCGCCGCCGCCCTGACCGGGCGGCGGCGGCGCGGTGGTGTCGTGGCCCGTCTCAGTCGAGACAGAACTCGTTGCCCTCGATGTCCTGCATCACGATGCAGGACTCGTTCTCGCCGTCGGCGAGCATCGTGCGCAGATGGACCGCGCCGAGCGCGATCAGGCGTGCGCACTCGGCCTCCAGTGTGGCCAGCCGCTCGTCGCCCACGAGTCCGAGACCGGCCCGTACGTCGACATGCACCCGGTTCTTGACGATCTTGCCCTCGGGAACACGCTGGAAGAGCAGACGGGGGCCCACACCCGACGGGTCGCTGCAGGCGAAGTAGACGACCTGCTCCTCGGGCGGCAGGGAGCGGTGGTACTCCTCCCACGTGTCGAACCCGGTCGGGACCGGCGGCACGACGTACCCCAGCACCTCGCACCAGAAGTCGGCGAGACGCGCGGGTTCCGCGCAGTCGATGGTCACTTGAATCTGCTTGATCGTTGACATCGGCGCACCCTAACAGGGGGCCGGCCCGCTCCCCGGAGCGGACCGGCCGCGGGCGCCCGGGCGCGGGGAACGCCCGGTCTCGGACCCGTCAGGGCAGGTCAGGAGGCTCGTCCAGGTGGTGCCGGGCGTGGCCGCGTCAGCACGCACAGGGCTCCGCTTCCTCCTCCGTCCGCGGCACCGCGCCGCGTGCCGGTCGCCGTCACTCCTTGCGGGCCAGGAGCTGGATCTCGCGGAACTGCCTGCGGTCCGTGGGACGTGGCGCGATCGTCGTGCGGGTCAGTTCCGTCAGGCCGTGCTCCCGCAGGAGGGCGGCGAGCCGGTCGGGGTTCCAGCGGTAGGCCGTGGCCACCGTGTGGTCGTAGCTCTGCGTCTCGTGCTCGGGGCCGTCCGTGGCGGGGAAGTCGACCATCAGATGCCCGCCCGGGGCCAGGACCCGGGAGAACTCCGCCACGACGGGCGGAAGTTCGTGAGGCGGCAGGTGGATGACGGACCAGCGCGAGAGGACGCCGGCCAGAGCGCCGTCGGCGACGTCGAGCGCCCCCATCGAACCGATCTCGAACCGCAGTTCCGGGTGGGCCGCGCGTGCCAGCCCGATCATCTCCGGCGAGGCGTCGACGCCGAACGCCCGCACGCCCAGGCCGTGCAGGTGTGCGGTGACGTAGCCCGGCCCGCAGCCGAGGTCCGCGACCTCGCCGTCGCCGTTCGTGCGCACCAGTTCCGCGAAGGCGCCCAGGAGGGCGCGCTCCACGGCACGGTCGCGGAGGGAGTCGTGGAACTGCTCCGCGTAGACGGCGGCGACGGCGTCGTAGGCGTCACGGGTCGGGCCCAGGCTGGTGAGTTCGGTCATCCGGAGACCGTAGCGGGAAGCGCGGCCCGCCCGGTCGGCGGCCCCCGGTCGTCAGATCCGGGTCGAGAGCGGGACCGTGATCTGCTTCAGCCAGGTGCCGGACGCGAAGTCGCGGGCCCCGGGATGGGTGCGGTGCATGTCCTCCAGGGCGGCACCGAGGACGCGGAGGTCGCCCTGGATGTCGCTGATGACGTCGAACGTGGCGAGCGGGCGCCCCCGGCCCGCCGGGACCGGGTGTGCGCCCCGGCGTTGCCGCCGGCAGGCAACCTGCCGGCCGTCCTCCGCATCCTCCGAGGGCGAGAGAGGGAAGCCGGGGAGGGCGGAGCGGCCGCAACGGGCGGGGCGCTCGCGCGACGCGGGTGCGCGGCGCGCCGTGCACCTCCCGGTCCCCCACGAAGTCCGACCGTGAGGAAGACCGTTGTGATACGTGCTACACGCGGCGTGGCAGCCGCCGCGGCGTTACTCGCCTTCGCCTCGGTGGCGTCCGGGGTGGCGTACGCGCAGCCCTCGCCGCCCCCGGGCCCGCCGTCCCCCGGAGCGCCCCCGGCCGCGCCGGGCGGCCTGCCCGGCGGTTCCGAGCTGCCCGAGGGGTGGCGGCTGACCGGTGCCGGGGCGAACCGGCAGCTGGTGTGGACGTCCCCCGAGCCCGTCCCGATGGGTGACTCCCGCCTCGCCTTCCACGCCGGGGACCGTCTCCTGGGGCACCCCGTCGCCGACCGGGACGGGCGCTCCTTCCGGCTGCCCCTCGGCGACACCCGGCTCACGGAGGCCACCGGACTGCGGGTCACGGCCGCCGGGCGCCGCCTCGACGCGGCCGGGCCCGGCCGCTCCGCGCGCCTCGCTCCCCCGGCCCGGGCCGCGGCGCCGGGCGCGCCGCTTCCCGCGAACGGGGTGGACCCCGGGGCTCCGGGCCGCTACCGGACCGTCACCGGCGCGTACGACCTGAAGTCCGTGCGGCTGCCCGGGTTCCCCGAGCCCGTCGAGATGCGCGCCACGGTCGTCGGCCCCGCGGGCGCGCCCGGGAAGCGGCCCGTCGCGCTGTTCCTCCACGGCCGCCACGGCACGTGCTACACGCCGGGGACGGAGGAGGTGACCGGCGACTGGCCCTGCGCGGCCGGATCGAAGCCGGTCCCCAGCCACCAGGGGTACCTGCGGGCCCAACGGCTGCTGGCCTCCCAGGGGTACGTGACCCTGTCCATATCCGCCAACGGCGTCAACGGGCAGGACTTCCGCGCCGAGGACGGCGGCGCGCAGGCCCGCTCGTCGCTGATACGCCGGCACCTGGCGTACTGGGCCGACTGGTCCGCCGACCGCGCCTCCGCCCCCGCGGCCGTACGGGGCACCTCCGCCGCCGACCTGTCCCGGGTCCTCCTCGTGGGCCACTCCCGGGGCGGCGAGGGCGTCAACCGGGCCGCCGTCGACAGCCTCACCCCGCCGCCCGCCGAGCAGGACGGCTACCGGGGCCCCGTCCGGTGGAAGATCCTCGGCACCGTGCCGATCGGACCCACGATCTTCGGCAACAACCCGGCGGCGGACGTGCCCTCCATGACCGTCCTGCCGGGCTGCGACGGTGACGTCTCCGACCTCCAGGGACAGAACTTCGTCGACGGCACCCGCGGGGTGAGCCGGGGCGCGGCGCTGCACAGCGCGGTCTACATGGTCGGCGCCAACCACAACTTCTTCAACAGCGAGTGGACCCCGGGCCAGGCGCAGGCGCCGGCCTCCGACGACTTCTGGTCCGACGAGCAGCCCGATCCCGTCTGCTCCCCCGGCACGAGGACCCGTCTCACCGCCGCGCAGCAGCAGACCGCCGGCGCCGCCTACATCGCCGCGGCCGCCCGCCTGTTCGTCGCGGGCGACGACCGGGCCCGTCCACTCCTCGACGGCACCGGCCGCCGGATGCCCTCGGCCGGCCCGGTCCGCGCCCTCACGCACGCCGTCGGCGCGCACCGTACGCCGGCCTTCGTACCCGGCTCCTCGGCGCTCACCGTCTCCGGCAGCGGCGGCAGGCTCTGCGCCCAGGTGGCGCCCGACTCCGACCGTGCCTGCCTGTCCGGCGACGCGGGCGGCTCCTCACCGCACTTCGCGTACTGGGAGGCGGTCCCCGAACCGGGCCGTGACGCCGTGGCGCTGACGTGGTCGCGTCCCGGAACCCCGGTCGCGGTGCGCTCCGCGCGGCCGGTCTCCCTCACCGGTTCCTCCTTCCTGGCGCTCCGGGTGATCGTCCCGCCCAACACCGCGGGGACCGAGCTGGACGTCGCCGTGACCGACGCCTCGGGGCGCCGGGCCCAGCTGGGCCGCGTCCGGGTGGACGGGCTGCCGGGCAGCGAGCGGACCACCTCGTACTGGGCGCGCGAGGTGCGGGTACCGCTGTCCGCCGCCACCCGGGCAGGTCTCGACCTGAAGCGGGTGGCCGCCCTCGAACTGACTCCGCGCGGGGCCTCCGGCCGCGCGTGGCTGATGGACGCCTGGGGCTGGCGCCCCGGGACTCCGGCGGTCCGTCCCGCCCCGGCGGCACGGGTGGACGTGGGGCGCCTGACGGTCGCGGAGGGCGACTCGGGGGTACGCACCTACCGGGTGCCGGTGCGCGTGTCCGGCCGGGGCGGTGGCCAGGTCCGGCTGTTCGTCGCCGATCCCGCCTCGGGCGAGCAGACCTCCCGCGTGGTGACGGTGCGCCCGGGGCGGCAGGACATCGTCGTCCCGGTGCAGGTACGGGGCAACGACCGCTTCGGCCGGGACGTGACGCACGACGCCTTCGTCAAGGCGGTGCGCGGCACCGTGGTCGGGGCGCACCGCGGCGGGGTGACCGTGCGGAACGACGACCCCATGCCGACGGTGGGGGTGACGCCGGTCGCCGACAATGTGGCCGAGGGCGCCCCGCTGGTGTGGCGGATGACGCTGTCGGCACCGGCCGACGCCGAGATCGGCGGGCACATCGAGTTCCTTCCGCCTGCCGACGGTACCGAGCTGTCCACGGCGGACCTCGACCCGACCTGGCTGCGGGAGCAGCTCGGCGAGCTGCCGAGCCCGCCGGTCCCGCTGTCGGCGATCGCGTTCGGCGGGCTGAACCTGCCGGTGTCCGTCCCGGCCGGCGCGACGACCGCCGAGGTGAGGCTGCCGACGGCCCGGGACGGCGTGGGTGAGCCGGTCGAGTCGCTGCGGGCCCGGCTGACCACGTACGACGCGGACTGGGAGCCCGTCCCGGGGCCCGAGTTCACGGGGCGGGTGCGGGACGCGTCCTGAGCGGTACGCCGACCCCCGCCGAGGCGGCGGGGACGACGGCCGTCGTCCCCTCGCGGGGGCGGCGGACCGGGAGTGACGCGGGCGGGCACCGGACCCTCGCGGGTCCGGTGCCCGCCGGTCGTCGTGTACGGGCCGCCCGTCGTCGTGTACGGGCCCCGGGACGCACGGCACACCGGCCCGCCTCGCGAGGCGGTGGACCAGAGGTGACGACGGGCGGACACGGGTTCTCGCCGCGGGCGGTGCCCGCCTGACGTCGCGTCCGGCGCACCGGGGCGCTCGGCCGGTCCCGGCCTCGGCCGTCGGGGTCCCTCGCAGGTCGGGCGGCGGCTGCGGCAGGATGAGGAACATGACGGGTGTTCGGGAACGACGGATGGAGCGGCTGCGGCGGGCCGGGTTGGAGATCGTCGGCGAAGGCCGGGTGGAGGAGGTCATGAGGCCGTGGGCCGCCTGGCGCCCGGTCATCTCGATCGAGGCGACGCCGGCCGTGGCCGTCCCGTACGACTCCCCCGAGCTCGTCGCCGGGCTCAACCGTCAGTGGCACCGGCTGGCGGTCGAGCACGGAGTGGTCGGGGCGGACGGCGCGTTCCTCATCGACGTCGCCGACGGGTCGTCCGGCGACGGACCGCGGCGCTGGACGCGGGTCCGGCTCACCGAACGCTGGGACCTCGCCGGGATCCTCGGCGAGCGGCCGGGCCGGCCCGAGTTCGTGACGCTCTCCACCGACGGCGACGCCCTGGTCGGGGCGACCTGCGAGGAGTACGACGTCTGGCTCGTCGCGCTGGACGGTCTCGTCGCGCAGCGGGAGGCGAGCGCCCGCGCCGAGGCCACGGAGACCGCGGAGCAGCGCGAGGCCGCCTGGGAGCGGCTGCTCCGGGGGCCCGGGCCCGCGCCGAAGGTGCGCGAGGAGTGGGCGCACGGCCTCGTGCGCAACCCGGCCGTCACCGACGACCTCCGCGCGGGCCTGCTGGGGCTGACGCACCACCTCCTGTGGCGCCCCCTCCCGGCGCCGGTGGTCGAGGCCGCGATCGCGCACCCGGACTGGAAGGTGCGCGGGCTGCTGGCCGAGGTCCAGCCCGGCCTCACCCCGGAGCAGTGGACGCGGCTGGTCCTCGCCGAGAAGGACGACCGGCAGCGCTGGATCCTCACCCTGCTCGCCGCGGACCGGCGCGTCGAGCTCACCGCCCCCGCGTACGCACGACTCGCCGGGGACCCGTCCGCGAAGGTGCGGGAGGAGGCGGCCCGGCTGACGGGTCTGCCCGCGCACCTGCTCGGGGTCCTGGCGGGCGATGCCGACCCCGCGGTCCGCGCCTCGGCGTGCGACGGGGCGGCCTGGTCCGGGCTGGAGGCCGCCGTCCGGCTCGCCCTGGTCGACGACCCCGACCCCGCGGTCCGCCGTGCGGCGCTGCTCCGGCACCACCGGGACCATCCGCTGTCCCGGTCGGTCCACGAGTCGGCGGGGCTCGGCCCGGGCGCGCTGGAGCACTGCCTGCTCGCACGCGACTTCGCCGCGCATCTGGCCCGTCACGCCGATCCCGACCGGCGCCGTGCCCTCGCGGGCAATCCGTGGCTGGACGGCGACCTGCTCGCCGTCCTCGCCCGGGACCCCGACGAAGGCGTGCGGTCGGTGGTCGCCACGCGTCCCGATCTCACCGAGGAGCAGCGGGCGGGCATCGCCGTCGACTTCGACCCCCGCACGCGGAGCAACACGCTCGACTGGGTCCAGGCGCTGCACGAGGACCCGGACGCCATGCGGCGTCTGGCCGGATCCACGCATCCGCTCGTCCGCCGGAGCGTCGCGCGGGCCCGACGGCTGCCCCCGGACGTGATCGCGTCCCTGGCGCACGACGAGGACCGCGTCGTGCAGCTCTTCCTCGCCGAGTCGTGCGAGGACGCGCCCGCCGAGATGCTGCTGCGGGTGTGGCGGTGGTGGAACGGCAGCCTCAGCGCTCCGGGCCGCCCGCGCAGCCACCCGAACTTCCCGCGCCGTGACCTGCTCCGGTACGCCGACGACCCGAACCCGCGGATGCGGCAACTGGCCCTCGACGACCCGGCGTCGACGGCGGAGCTCGTGGACCGCCTCAGCCGGGACCCGAACGAGGAGGTCCGGTTCCGGGCCGCCACGGACCCCCGGCTGTCGGCCGCGTCGGCGGTGTGGCTCCTCGACGACCCGCACGAGCACGTGCGGCACGCCGCCGCCCGGCATCCGGCGCTGCCCGCCCGGACCCTGGTCCCGCTGCTCCGGAGCAGCGACACGGCGGCCGAGGCGGCCCGGAACCCGGGACTGCCCGAGCCGGTCGCCGCGCGGATGGTCGCGATCCTGCGCCGGCTGTGGGAGGAGACCACGGCCGGCGACGGCGGCTAGACGCCGGGACCCGGCCAGGTCGCGCGGGCCCGGTCAGATCGCCGGGGCTCGGTCAGGGCGCCGGGGCCAGGGCCCGGGCCCGGAAGTCCGCCGGACCGGCAGCCCATGCCGCTCCCGGGCCATCCGACTTCCGGGCCATCCGGCCTCCGGGCCGGCAGCCCAGGCGGGTCCCGGGCCGTCCGACAGCCCATCCAGGTCGTCCGGGATTCCGGGCCGTCCGGACTGCCGGCCCCTGGGCGGCGTCGATCCGCCCGGGATCCGTACGCCCCATCGGAGTGATCACTCGTTCGTGAGTTTCCGCCCGCCCACGCCCGCGCTCCCGGGACGCTGGTCCCGGCGGCGCGTGACCGGCGGCGCGTGACCGGCGGCGCGTGACCGGCGGCGCGTGACCGGCGGCGCGTGACCGGCGTCGCCTCATCGCCGTGTCGCCATGTCGGTACGTCGGGGAGTCGGCATGTCGCGGAGTCGGCACATCGCCGTGTCGACCCCTCGATGTGCCGCCGTGCCGCCGTACCGGCCACTGCTGAGGGGGAGTCGCCATGACACGAGACAGCGGACACCGCGGGAGTCCCGGGGAGCAGGCGGTGCTCCTGGCCGCGGGGCTGGCCGACATCGCCGCGGGCGCGCTGGGGTCCGCCCTGGGAGCCGTACGCGGACTCGCCCGGCGCTCGGACGCCGCGGAGCTCGTCGCGGAGGCCGAGCGGGACCTCGCGGCACGCGGCCGCCTCGTCCTGGACCGCTACGCGTCCGCGCCCCCGGCGCACCTGGAGGTCCTCGCCCGGCACGCCCTGGCCCGGCGGGCGGCCGAAAGTGACTGAGGGCTGGGATCCGGGCGCGTTCAGGGCGCGTGTGGACGAGGTCCTGCACCGGTTCGTCGCCGACGAGGCCGACCTGCTGGCGGCGGTCGATCCGGCGCTCGGCCCGGTGGCCGGGGAGGTCGAGGCGTCGGTCGCGGTCGGCAAGAGGCTGCGGGCGGCCTTCTGTTACTGGGGCTGGCGGGCCGCGGGTCAGCCGGACAGTGACGCGCTGGTGCGGGCGGCGGCCTCCATGGAGCTGGTGCACGCGGCCGCCGTGGTGCACGACGACCTCATCGACGACAGTCCGCTGCGACACGGGCGGCCGACGGCGCACACGGCCCTCCGGGAGACCGTGCGGCACCACCCGCGGCCCGTCGACGCCGCCCGGTCGCTCGCGATGCTCGTCGGCGACCTCCTCGTGTCGCTCGCCGGCCAGCTGTTCGCCACCAGCGGCCTGCCCGCCGCCTACCTCGGCAGGGCCCGTCCGCTGTGGGCCGCACTGGCCCGGGACCTGATCGCCGGGGAGTGCCTGGAGATCCTGCACACCGGCGCCGCCCCCGACACGACGGCCTCGCTGAAGGTGGTGCGCTACAAGACGGCCAAGTACACCGTCGAACAGCCCCTCCTGATCGGCGGCCTCCTGGCCGGGGCGGGTGACCGGCTGCGCGCGGGGTACAGCGCGTACGGGCTGCCGCTGGGCGAGGCGTTCCAGCTGAGGGACGACCTGCTCGGGCTGTTCGGCGACGCGCGGCACACCGGCAAGGCCAACGCCGACGACGTGCGCGGCCACCGGCCCACCGCGCTCCTCGCGGAGACGTGGCGCGTCGCCGACCGGCCCGAGCGGGAGCGGCTGCGCGCCCTGCTGGGCCGGCCGGACCTCGACGAGGAGGGACTCGAGTCCGTACGCGCCGTGATGCGGCGCCTCAAGGCACCCGAGCGGGTCGAGAGCATGATCGCCGCCCGGGTCGAGGAGGCCCTCGGCGCCCTCGACGAGCTGGCCGTACCGGCGCCCGCGACCCGCGCCCTGACCGCTCTGGCCCGTGCGGTCGCGGTCCGCGCCTCCTGACCAGGGTCGGAACCCACCCACACGAAGGACTCCACCGTGCTCCACACCGAGACCTCGATGAACGCCCTCCGGGAGAGCGGCGACGCACTCGCCGACGCCACCGTCGCCACCCTCTTCGAGCGCGGCGAGACGGGCACCTTCAACACCCTCATGCGGTTCTTCTCCACCGCCGGATCACCCGTTCCGGACGGGCTGCCCGATGTCGCCAGGGAGTACCTGGAGGCGACGCAGGCCCCGCCCTCCTGGGTGGACTGGGACGAGATGGAACGGGCGCGGCTGTTCTTCGTCGACAACAACGTGCACATCGCCACGGCGTTGTCGTTCGCCTCCATGCCCGCCTGCTACCTCGTCCCCCGCGTGGCCAAGCTGCTGTCGGCGACCCACGGCCTCGACTACCCGTCGACCCGCATGGCGGCGACCGGCCAGTTCACGGTCTACCTGATGCAGCCCGACGCCTTCGAGGCCGGCAGCCGCTTCGTCCCGGCCGCGCAGAAGGTCCGGCTGCTGCACGCGTCCATCCGCCACCACCTCAGGCGCGAGGACCGCTGGGACACGGGGACGCTGGGGGTGCCGATCTGTCAGGAGGACATGATCGGCGGGCAGATGTTCTTCTCGCTGCTCGTCCTCGACAGTCTGCACCGGCTCGGCATCCACCTGACGGAGGAGGGGGCAGAAGCGTACTTCTACGCCTGGCGCGTGGTCGGTGCGATGCTCGGGGTCGACCAGGAGGCCGTGCCGAAGTCCCTGGCGGAGGCGCGCCGCTTCCTCGACCTGTACATGGTCCGGTACATGGGGCCGTCACCGGAAGGGGCCCGGCTGACCCGGCAGTTGATCGACCTCTACGAGGAGGTCGTGCCCGGGACGCTGCTCGACCCGGTGGTGTCGGCGCTCGTGCGGTACCTGATCGGTGACACGAGCGCCGACTGGCTGGAGGTCCCGCGCACGCCCTGGGACACCGCCGTCAAGGCGGTGCCCCGGCTGCTGGGCGTCCTGGAGACCATCGAGGACCGTTCACCGCTCGGTGCCTGGGCCCTGGACCGGCTCGGGCACCTCACCACGGTCTTCGAACTGTCCTCGCTCACCCGGGGCCGCGTCATGCACTACGCGATCCCCGAACAGCTGAGGAAGGAGTACGGCGTCCCCGACGGCCCGCCTCGCACCCGCCGCTGGACCCCGCCGTCCGCCACCTTCACCGGGTGAGGCCCTGGGTACCGGCGGGGCGGGCCGGAGGCGGCCTCGGGACGCTCTCCGGCCCCGTCGGGCCCGGTCCGGGCCGGGCGTCGGCCGGGCGGGGGTCAGCCGAGCGCGGCGGCCCGTGCCAGCCGGGCCGCCCGCTGGACGCGGTAGGCCGCGAGGTCGTCCGCGACCTCCGCGGCGACCTGCTTCTGGTGGGCCGTCTCCAGGGCGGCACCGAGGCCGACCAGGTTGACCTTCTGCTTGCAGGCGACGTCGCGGACGGCCGCGGCGACGGCGGCGGGGCCGCCGGGGTCGTCGCCGAAGTCGTACACCGCCGTCACTTCGTAGGGGTTCGCGATGCCGGGGTATCCGTGGCGGGCCATGCAGCGCGACCAGCTCGCGAAGACGCGCCGCATCCGCGGATCGGCCGTGGCTCGGGCGTGGGCCTCGGAGGACAGCATGAACGGGAAGACCGAGTCGATGCTCGTACGGGTGGGCAGATACAGCTTCCGGTAGGCCTCGCCCCCGCAGCCGTGGACCGGCACGCTCAGGCCTCCCACCGTGATCCCGGTGTCCGTCTCCCGCGCCTCCTCCTCGGACAGGGGGCCCGTCGTCGGGGGCGGGTCGCTCGGCCGGTGGCCGTACAGCGCGGTGTGGCCGTCGTCGGTGAGCGGCGGCGCCTCCGGACGCGGCGGACGCGGTACGCCGCCGGTCCGGTCGTAGCCGTGCGCCGCCGCGAACACCGGGTCCGCGAAGCCGAAGAGGTGGCGATGGGGGTCGTCGGGACCGGTGACCGGCGCCGGATCGGGGTGGACGTACGTGATGCCGTACCGCGCCATGCACCGGGTGGTCAGCCGGTTCTGGGCGACGGCGGACGCGCGCCACTCCGCCCTCGTGTCCGTCACGCTGTCGAAGGGCAGCCTGATGTCGACGGTGGCCGGATTGACGAGGACGCGGCCGAGGGCGGGTACGGCGCCCCTGCGGCGCGGGACACGGGGGCCGTGTGCGGACGGCGTGTCCTGGGACGCGCGGGCTGACGACGCGACCGGTCCCGTCCACGGCGGCTGTGCCGGTCGGGCCGGTCCGGTCTCCCGCGCCGCGGGTGCGGGCTGCGGGAGCCGGGCGGCTGACGCGGAGCCGGCCGTGGTCGGCAGCGCGGCGAGCAGCACGGAGGCGACTAAGCCGGCGGCGGCCGCCGCCCGGCGGTTTCGGATGACATGCATGGTTCTGACCCGCTCCCTGTTCGTGGAGGTCCGATCTGTCGCGCCCGGCAGGGAGTCTGCGGACGGAGCGAACGAGCGGGCAAGGTCGAACGGGACGAATCGCCGGGCTGTGACAGAACGGACTCATTTCCGGTCAGGCGCCCGCCACGTCGGGCAGTACGGGGACGAACCCGTCCCAGCGGGCGATCTCGCAGCCGTCGGACCGGGAGAAGACGGCGTCGACCGGTCGGCCCGCCCAGGTGCCCGTGACACGGGCCGTGGCGGGCCCTCCGTACTGCATCGTGCAGAGCGAGTCCGGCGGCACCGGCGCGAAGGGATCCGTTCCCCAGGTGGTGAGTTCGTCGAGCCGGTCGCAGGCCGCCTGCGGCGCGGCGTGCGTCCCGCCCGCCGGGTGGCAGGTCAGGTGGACGGTGCCGTCGGCGGCCGGGGTGCCGCTGTGCGTCACCGTCAGGGTCAGGCGGTCGGCGGGGGCCGCCGCGCCCGGGTCGGCGGCGGCCGTCGGGGCGGCGGTGGCGGAGGCGGAGAGGGCGGTGAGGGCGAGCGCGAGCGCAGGGCCTGTGAAACGCGGCATGGACGGCTCCGGGTGACGGGAGTCGGCGGGTCGGGTGCGGCCCTGGGGGCCGGTCCCGGGCCGACCGGGCGAGACGGGGTACGGGGCTGCGCGGAGGCGCTGCCCCGGGCCTCAACCGCGGAGCCGCCGAAGAGGTCACGCGACGGCCGCCGTCGGGGGCCGCGTAGGGGTCGGGCCGACGGCAGGCCCGGTCGTGCGGGCAGGTCGTGCGGGTAGGGCGTGCGGGTCCGGTTCGAGCCCCGGTCGTCCGCGGGCCCCGGTCGACGGCAGGCCCTGCTGTGCGTGGGCCCGGCCGACGGCAGGCCCTGCTGTGCGTGGGCCCGGCCGATCCCGACGGCCCACCGGTGCTCGGCCCTGGTCGGTGGCTACGGCAGGCTCGTTGATCAGTCATGATGACCGCAGACCGAAACGGACCACTCCAGACCGATCTGGTTCACACCGGTTCCATCCAGCTGGAGATCCGAACAGACACGACCGGGGGCGGTCCTCCTCGCAGGGACTGCGGGAGCGGCCCACCCGCGGGCAGATGCACGGGGGCGTTGATGCGGGGCAGCAGCGGAACGGTACTGCTGGACGTGCTGACGGGAGCGGCCGAAGCCGCGCCCGGCCAGGTGATCGTCCACGTCGGCGGCGACGACACGGAGCACTCCGTCAGCCATCGCGCACTGCTCGACGACGCCCTGCGCGTCGCCGGCGGCCTCCTCGACGCCGGCCTCGCGCCCGGGAGCCCTCTCCTGCTGCCGGTCGAGCGGAGCGAGGAGTTCCTGCCGCTCTTCTGGGGTGCCGTCGCCGCCGGGCTCGTCCCGGTGCCGCTCGCCCCCGACCCGCGGCGCGTACGGCCCGTCGCCGAGTTCCTCGGTGAGCCCCCGGTGGCCGTCGGCCGGTCCACCGTACGGCTCCTCGACGACCTGCCCGCCTCCTCCGTTCCCCTGTTCCTCGACGACCTCCGCGCCTGCCCCGCTCCCCCGCGACTGCCCGAGCGGGCCCCCGACGACGTGGCCTTCCTGCAGTTCTCCTCCGGGAGCACCGGCGCTCCCAAGGGCGTCGAGCTGACGCACGCGGCCGTGCTCGCCAACCTGGCGCAGATCCGCGCCGCGGCCGGCATCCGTCCCACCGACGTGCTGGCCACGTGGATGCCCTACTTCCACGACATGGGGCTCATCGGCACCCACCTCGTGCCGCTGTCGGCACGCATCAGGCAGGTGCGGCTGGAACCGCTGACGTTCGCCAAGCGGCCCCTGCGGTGGCTGGAGGCCGCCTCCCGGCACCGCGCCACGCTGCTCTCGGCCGCCAACTTCGCCCTCGCGCTCGTCGAACGGCGCGTGCCCGCGGACGCGCTCCGGCACCTCGACCTCTCCTGCGTCCGCATGATGCTCGTGGGCGCGGAGCCGATCTCGCCGTCCGTGTGGCGGGCGTTCACCGGGCGGATGCGTCCGACGGGGCTCCCTGCGAGCGCGCCGACGCCCGTGTACGGCCTCGCCGAGTCCACCCTCGCCGTCACCTTCCCGCCGCCGGGCGAGATCGCCCGGCCGCTCGCCCTGGACAGGGCCGCGCTCGGCCGCGGCCTCGCCGTGGACACCGCGCCCGGCCCGGACGCGGTGGAGCTGATGGACGTCGGCGGACCCGTGCACGGCTGCTCGGTGCGGATCACCGACGACGCCGGACACCCCGCCGGCGAGCGGCGGGTCGGCCACATCGAGGTGCGCGGACCCCAGTTGGCCCGCGGCTACCACGGCGCCCCGGAGGCGACGGCGGAATCGTTCCGCGGCGCGTGGCTGCGCACGGGCGATCTGGGGTTCCTGCGCGAGGGCCGCCTCTGCGTGACCGGCCGGTCCAAGGACGTCGTCTTCGTCGACGGCCGCACCCTGCACGCCGCGGACCTGGAGGAGGTCGCGGCGCGCACGCCGGGGCTGGACCGGTGCCCGGTCGCGGTCGTGGGGTCGACCGGCCCGGGAGGCGAAGGCGAGCGCGTGGTGGTCCTCCTCGCCCCCGCGACCCCCCTCCCGGCCGTGACCCCCGCGCTCCTGCGCGCCGTCCGCGACCGGGTGCGGCAGGCCCTGGGGCACGACGACGTACGGGTGCTGGCGCTGCCGGCACGCGCGCTCCCGCGCACGACGAGCGGCAAGGTCCGGCGCGGGCTGCTGCGCGAACGCTTCGAGGGCGGGGAGTACCCGGAGATCGCGGAACGGGCCGCGCTGGGGGTGTGGGGGAGGGGCTCCTTCGGCGCCGCCGCCGGGACGGAGGAACCCGGGGCGGAGTCCGTGACTTCGCCGACGGCGGCCGCAACGGTCACCGGCTCCCTCCGTGCGGCCGCTCGCGCCGACTCCGGCTCGCAGGCCGCCCCGGTCGCGGGCTCCAGCGCAGTCGAGCCCCCGGTGTCCGACTCCGGCTCGGAGGCGGCCACCGTCGCCGGCTCCAGCGCAGTCGTCGCCACGGTGTCCGACTCCGGTTCGGAGGCCATCCCGGTCTCCGGCTCCGGTTCGGAAGCCGCCGCGGGGGCGGACTCCAGCTCAGCGACGGACTCCGACGCAGTGGCCGTGCCGGTCTCCGGCCTCGGCTCGAAGGCCGCCACGGTGGCGGACTCCAGCTCAGTGGCCATGCCGGTCTCCGACTCCGGCTCGGAAGCCGCCACGATCGCCGACTCCGGTTCGGCCGCCGCCCCGGTGTGCGCCTCCGGTTCCACAACCGCCTCGATGGCCGAATCCCGTTCCACGGCCGACCCGGTGGCCCCGCTCGTGTCCGCCGCGCCCGGTGTCCCCGCCTCGCCCGGTGTCCCCGCCTCGCCCGCCGGGCCCCCGTCCCGGCCCGCCGTCGAGGCCGTCGTACGCGAAGTCTGGGCGCGGACGCTCGGGCTGCCCGACCGGGCCATCGGGGCGCACGACGACTTCCGGGCCCTCGGGGGCTCCTCCCTGAAGGCCATGGAGGTCCTGGCGGGACTGGAGGACGCGTTCGGCCTGGAGCTGCGGCCCTCCGCCGTCCGCGAGCACACCACCGTGGCCGCCCTGGCCGGCCTGGTCCTCGCCGGAGGCACGTCCGGTGGACCGGGGGCTGCCGGGACGCCGCCGCACGACACGACGGACGCGGGCTCCCCGTCGAACGGCGGCTCCGGCGGGCTGCCGGGCCCGCGCCGCGGGTCCGGGCAGGAGGCTCCGCGCGGGGCCGGGCGGACCGTCGAGCCCGTGATCGCCGTCTCCGCGCTGGCCTGCCGCCTCCCCGGCGCCGACACGCCCGAGGCCTTCTGGGAGCGGCTCCTGGAGGGCTACGACGCCGTCACCCCCGTACCCGTCGGGAGGTGGGCAGGCGCGGCCGACGGGCCCGCCCGCCGGGGTGCGTTCCTCGACGAACCCGACGGTTTCGACGCGGGGTTCTTCGGCATCGGGGAGGAGGAGGCGCGGGCGACCGACCCGCAGGCGCGGATCCTGCTGGAGCTCGCCCACGAGGCCCTGGAGCGGGCCGGATACGCCGGGCCGCGGCGACGCGGGCGGTGCGTGGGGGTGTTCGTCGCCGCCGGTGACAGCGGATACCGGCGGATCCTCGAAGAGGCCCACGGCCCCGAGGGGTTGCCCGCCGCCGCCCTCACCGGGAACCTCCCCAACATGCTCGCCGCCCGCGTCGCGCACTGCCTCGACCTGACGGGGCCCGCCCTCGCGGTCGACACCGCCTGCTCCTCCGCCCTCGTCGCCCTCCACCTGGCGCGTCGCAGCCTCCAGGCCGGCGAGTGCGACGTCGCCGTGGTCGGCGGCGTCCACCTCAACCTCACCCCGGCCGGGTACGCGCTCCTGGAGAAGGCCCGGGCGCTGTCCCCGACCGGGCGCTGCCACGCCTTCGGGGCGGCGGCCGACGGCTTCGTCCCCGGCGAGGGAGGCGCGGCGCTGGTGCTGACCAGGCTCGACGAGGCCGAGCGGGCCGGGGACCCCGTCCTCGCCCTGCTGCGCGGCACCGCCGTCAACAACGACGGCAGCTCCCTCAGCCTGATGGCGCCCAACCCCCTGACCCAGCGCGAGGTCATCACGGAGGCGTACCGCGACGCCGGTGTCGCACCCGAGGACGTGTCGTACGTGGAGGCGCACGGCACCGGCACACCGATCGGCGATCCCGTCGAGGTGCGCTCGCTCGCCCACGCCTTTCCGCCGCTGCCCGACGGGCGGCTCCGGATGCTGGGGTCGGTCAAGGCGAACATCGGCCATCTGCTCAACGCCGCCGGCATGCCGAGCCTGGTGAAGGTGGTCCTCGCGCTCGGGCAGCGGCGCCTGCCCCCGTCGCCGCTGCGGACCGCGCCGCCCGCGCCGTCGCTCGACCTGGCCGGCGCCGGATTCGAGCTGGTGGAAGCCGTCCGCGCCTGGGAGGCGCCCGGACCGCTCCTCGCGGGCGTCAACGCCTTCGGGTTCGGGGGGACGAACGCGCATGCCGTCCTGGAGGAGGCCCCGGTCCGGAGTCGCCCGGAGCAGCGGACGCCTGCGGGGCAGCGAGCGGCACACAGCTCGGCGGACGGCTCGGCGGACGGCTCGGAAGGCCGCTCGGCGGACGGATTCGCGGGCGGCTGGAGCGCCGGTGCCGGCCCCCGGCAGCCTCGGCTGCTCACCCTGTCGGCGCACGGGGACGAGGCGCTTCGCGCCGCCGCCGCCGACCTCGCCGCCCATCTCAGGGAGCGTCCCGGACTCGACGAGGGAGACGTCTGCGCCGCCGTCGCCGAGACGCGCGACGAGGGTCCCGACCGTCTCGCGCTCGTCGCCGACGGCGACCTGGCCGCCCGGCTCGAAGCCGTACGGCTCAACTCGGCTCGGCCCGACTCCGTACGCGACGGGAGGCGGCCGGCCGGGACGCCCGTGCGGTCACGTGCCCGCCTCGTCCTGCTCCTGCCCGGGCAGGGCGTGCGGCCGCGGGAGCAGGCCCGTGTGCTCCACGACGAGGCGCCCGCCTTCCGCGCGGCGCTCGAAGAGGCGTCCGGGCATGCCGGGCCGATCGCCGGGCGCAGCCTCGCCGCCTGGTGCCTCGACGATGTGTCGCCCGACGCGGCGGCCCGCACCGACGTCGCCCAGCCCCTCCTCGTCGCCTACGGTGTCGCGCTGGCCCGTCAGGTCCGGGCCTGGGGCGTCGTCCCGGACGCCGTCGCCGGGCACAGCGTCGGCGAGCTGGCGGCCGCGTGCGTGGCGGGGACGCTGCCGCTCCCCGACGCCGTGCGGTTCGCCGCCGAACGCGGCCGTCTGATGGCCGACTCGTGCCCCCCGGGAGCGATGGCCGCCGTCCGCTGCGACGAGCGGGCGGTCGCGGACGTGGTGGCCGCCGCCCGGGGCGACCTGGACATCGCGGCCGTCAACGGTCCCGACCAGGTCGTCCTCGCCGGGACGGCGGCCGCGGTCGACCACGCCGTGGCCGTCCTCTCCGGCCGGGGGATCGCGGCGCGTCGGCTCGGGGTGTCCCGGGCCTTCCACTCGTCCCTCATGGATCCGGCGCTCGACGCGCTGGCCGAAGCGGCACGGGGCCTCACGCCGCGCCGGCCGCAGGGGACGGCGACGCCCCTGATCAGCACGGTCACCGCCGACTGGCAGCCCGTCCTGGACCCGGCCCACCTGCGGGCCCACGCCCGGCAGCCGGTGCGCTTCGGCGCCACCGTGCAGCGGCTGCTCGACGACGGCTACGACACCTTCTTGGAGCTCGGCGCCGCCACGCTCGGCGGTTCCGTGCGCGCCGTCGCGGCCGCGCACCCGCGCGGGAGCGGGGCGCTCGCCCTCGCGGCAGGGCACCGGGACGGCGCCCGGGGGCTCCTGGAGACCGTCGGCCGGCTCTGGGAGCGAGGCGTGCCGCTGGACCGCACCGGGCTCGACGCCGGACGGACGCGGATCCCCGTCCCCACCTATCCCTTCCAACGGCGCCGCTACCGGCCGGCCACCGCTGCCCGGCCGCTGCTGCACCTGATCGAGTGGGACGACGCCCCGGCGACCGTCGTGCCCGGGCCGCGTTCGGTCCTCCTCGCGGGGCCGGAGTCGCAGCTCTCCCGGGCGTTCGCGGACCGGCTCCGGGCGCGCGGAGTCGTGGTCCGGCACGCGGGGGACCCGTCGGCCGACCCGGCGGCGGTCACCACCGCGGAAACGCCTCCGGGTGAGGCCGTCGCGCCCGAGGTCGTCGTGCTGCTCGCCGGTCCCGGCCCCGAGGCGGATCCGGCCGACGGCCCCGACGCCGACGCCCTGGACGCGGCCCACCGTGCCCTCACGACCCGCCTGCGGGCACTGCTGCCGGAGCTCGCCGCGCACCGGCCGCGCGTCCTCCTCGTCACCGAGGACGTCCACGTCACCGGGGCCGGAGCCGAGCGGCCGCACCCCGCGCAGGCCGTTCTGACCGGACTGGCCCTGGCGCTGCCCGAGGAGTACCCCGGGGTGCTCGCCCACAGCGTCGACCTCTCCTCCCTCGACGGGACGGACGCGCGGCTCGACGCCCTGGACCGCGAACTGACCGCCGGCCCCGCCGTGCCCGACGCCGCCGGGGACCTTCGTCCCGCGCCCGCCGTCGCCTGGCGGGCGGGACGACGCCTGGGCCGGACGACCCGGCCCGCGACCTCCGGCGCCGCCTCGGACGAGTCCGCGCTGCCGCCCCACGGGACGTACCTGATCACCGGCGGCACCGGCGGCGTGGGAGCCGCGCTGGCCCGCGATCTCGCGGGGAGGGGCCGGCCGACCCTGCTGCTCACCGGCCGTGCGGCCGAGCCGCCCGCCGGGCTCCTCGGGGAACTCCGGGCGCTCGGCGCCACCGTGGAGTACCGCGCCGCCGATGTCTCCCGTCCCGCAGACGTCGACACGCTGCTCGCGGGTCTGCCGCGACTCGACGTCCTCCTCCACGCCGCCGGAGTCGTACGGCCGGGCACACTGCGGGCCAAGACGCCCGACGAGATCGCCGACGCCCTGGCCGCGAAGACGCGGGGCACCGCCCTGCTCGCCCGCGGCCTCGTCAAGCACGACCTGCGCCCCGGCCTGTGCGTGGCGTTCTCCTCGGTCTCCGCCGTCCTTCCCGGGCTCGCGGGGGCGATCGGCGACTACGCCGCCGCCAACGCCTACCTCGACGCCTTCGCCGCCGCCGAACGGTCCGCGGGCCGGCCCTGGCAGGCGGTCGGCTTCGCGGCGTTCGCCGGGACGGGACTCGCCTCCGGCGGCACGCGCGGGCCGCGGCCGCTGACGACCGGCGAGGCGCTGGCGGCGCTGCACACCGCCGGCGGCATCGACGCCGCTCAGCTCCTCGTCGCCGACCTCGGACGCGGGGCCACGGCACCCCGGCCACCGCACCTCACCGACGCCCCGGTCCCGCCCCGCTCCCCGCGCACGGCCACGTCCGGGTCCACGTCCACGCGCAGGGCCGCGGCCGTGGCGACGCGACCGTCCGCCCCCGTAAGGGCGTCGGCGCTCGACACCGAGCCCGCAGCCGTGCCCGCGCCCGCCGCGCAGGCGGCGGGCACCGGCACCGGCACCGGCACCGGCACCGGCACCGGCGGAGTGACGCCTCTCCTGCGGCAGCTGCTGGCCGAGGCGCTCCACGTCTCCGCCGAAGCCCTCGGCGACGACGTGCCGCTGCTCGGTCTCGGCCTCGACTCGCTCATGGCCGTCGACCTCGTCAAGCGCCTGGAGCGGGAGCTGGACCGGTCCCTGCCCGTCACGCTGTTCTTCGAGCACCGTACCCTCGGCGAACTCGCCCGCGCGCTGGGCGACTCGGCACCCCTCTCCCCCTCCCCCGCGCGCCTCGCCGCGGCGCCCTCCCCCGACGACGGCGCCCCCTTCCCCCTGACGCCGGTCCAGCTCGCCTTCCACACGCAGGGCGGCCTGTACCCGGAGGTGCCCGCCTACGGGTACGTCACCCAGGACATCCGCGGCCCCCTCGACCCCGGGCTGCTCGGCCGGGCGCTCGCCCTGCTCGCCGACCGGCACTCCATGCTGCGCATCCGGGTCCTCCCCGGCGATTCGGGCCCCGTCCAGTACGCCGTACCGGCCTCGCGCGGTCACGACGGGATGCCCGGCTGGTACGAGGTGCGCGAGCTGCCCGGCGAACGGGACGCCGAGACGGAGTGCGCGGAGCTCGAAGAGGCCCTCCGCAACCGGCCGTTCGACCTCACCGCCGAGGAGCCCCTGCGCGCCGTGCTCGCCCTCGGCACACGGAGGACCCGCGCCCCCGGCGGACGCCGCGAGGTCGATGAGACCATCGAGGCCGAGTGGATCGCGGAGTCCCGCGGGACCGCGGGGTCCGCCGTCATCGGCGAAGCCCGCGAGGAGTTCCTGCGGCTCGTGCTCGTGGTGCACCACGTGGCCGCCGACGGGTTCAGCCTGAACGTCCTCGGCGAGGAACTCTGGACTCTCTACACCGCCCTCGCGCAAGGCGCCGCGCCTGAACTCCCCCCGCTCACGACCGACTTCGCCGCGTTCCAGGCCCACGAGCGGTCCGCGCGCTCCGAGTCGGCCCTCGCCGAGAGCCGGGCGTACTGGCGCGGTGTCCTCCGCCGGCAGGGGGAGCCGCTCGCCCTCCCGTACGACGGTGATCCGCTGGGCCTCCCCGAACCCCCGCTCCTCGCCCACCAGGTGACCCCGGGGCCCGCCCTGTCGACCGCGCTCCAGGAGACGGCCGCCGCCCACGGGGTGTCGCTCTTCCACCTGCTCCTCGCGGCGTACGCGCGCTGCCTCTCGCGGTGGAGCGGCGGCCGGGAGGACGTCACCGTGAACGTGGCGAGGGCGCGTCGCGAGGCGCGGCTGCCGGGCGTCGACCGGCTGGTGGGACCGCTGGCCGACACCCTCCCGGTTCCCGTCCGCGTCGACCCTGAGGACTCGGTGCACGCGCTCGCCGTACGGCTCCGCGACGCGTGGCCGGAGAGCGAGCGGCACGGCCTGCTCACGAGCCTCGACCTGGCCCGCCTCCTGCCGGCGGACGGGGCCGGGCCCCGTACCGCCGCGCCCGCGTCCTTCAGCTTCGCCCGCTTCCCCGTCGCGCTCGACCCCCGGTGCCCCGTGGAGGTCCGCCCGACCTCGGCCGGAACGGCCTCCGCGGCCACCCGGCTCGGGCTGCTGTGCTGGGAGTCCGACGGGGAGCTGGCCTTCTCCTGGAACTTCCCCGCCCGGCTCTTCGCCCCGACCACCGTCGCCCGCCTCGCCGCGGAGCACCTCGCCGAACTCACGGAGGCGGCGGGCCTCGGCGGGCCTCCGGCTTCCGCCTCGTCATCGGTCACGGGGTCGGCTTCGGTGACGAGTCCGGCGCCACTTCCGGCTCCCGCTCCGATCGCGCGGGCGGCAGCTGCGACGGCCACGACGGCGGTCGAGGCTCCGGCCACGGCCGCGGGCCCCGACCGGGCGACTCCGGGCGACGCCCCCTCCGGCCCGCGGCCTTCGGGCGACATCGTCGCCCGGCTGCTCGCCCGGTTCCGGGCCACGCCGGACGCGATCGCCGTCGACACCGACGGAGTCACCCTCGGCTACGCCGAGTTGGACCGGACGTCCGCCGCCCTCGCCGCCCGCCTGCGGGCTCGCGGTGTGGTCCCGGGCGACCTCGTGGGGCTGCTCGTCGAGCCGGGCGCCGACGCCGTCACCGGCGTGGTCGGCATCCTGCGCGCCGGTGCCGGCTGGGTTCCGCTGGACGCCGCGCATCCCCCCGCACGCCTCACAGACCAGCTGAGCCGGTCCCGCGCGGGAGTCCTCGTGTGCCACGCGGCGACCCGTGACGCGGCGGCCGCACTCGCCGCCGAGGCCGGGCTCGCCCTGGTCGCGGCCGACGACACCGCCCCGGTGCCGATGCCCTGCGACGCGGACACGGAGGACGCGTCGCCCTCCCACGACCCCGACTCCCCCGCGTACGTCATCTTCACCTCCGGCTCCACCGGTCGCCCCAAAGCGGTCCCCATCACGCGCCGTTCCCTGACGAACTACCTCGACTGGGCACTGGACACCTTCGGCTACCACGCGGGCGACCGCCTCGCCCAGACGGCCTCGCTCTGCTTCGACGCGTCGGTGCGCCAGCTCCTCGCGCCCCTCCTCGTCGGGGCCGCCGTCGTCACCCTCCCCCGGCAGCTCCTCCGGGACCCCGAGGCGCTGCTGGACCGCGTCGAACAGGCCCGGATATCGGTCTGGAGTTCCGTCCCGAGCCTGTGGTCCCGCCTCCTGGAGGCCGCCGAGACCCGCGTACGGGAGGGCGGGCCGGCGCCCGACCTGTCGGCCCTGCGCTGGATCCACGTCGGCGGGGAGGCGCTCCCGCCCTCCCACGTACGCCGCTGGTACGACCTGTTCGGGCCGGGTCACCGGATCGCCAACCTCTACGGGCCCACCGAGGCCACCATCAACGCCACCTTCCACCTCATCGACACCCGGCCCGCCGACGACGTACGGACGCTGCCCATCGGCACCCCCCTCACGGGCACCGACATCGACGTCGTCACGCCCGACGGGCTGCGGCGCTGCGCGCCCGGCGAGCCCGGCGAACTGCTCATCGCCGGGGTGGGGCTCACCCCCGGCTACCTCCACGCGCCGGAGCTGACCGCCGCCGCGTTCACCGTGCGCGACGGGCGCCGCTGGTACCGCAGCGGCGACCGCGTCCGGCGCGGCGAGGACGGCGTCGTCGAGTTCCTCGGACGGCTCGACGACCAGGTGAAGATCCGCGGGCACCGGGTGGAGCTCGGCGAGATCGAGTCGGTGCTGCTGAGCCATCCGGCGGTGGCCCGCGCCGCCGTGGTCCACCGCGACGAACGGCTGGCCGCCTTCGTGCAGTGCCTGCCGGGCGTGCCGGGGCCCGCGTCGACGGCGCTCCGCGCCCACCTGGCGCGGACCCTGCCGGAGTACATGCTGCCGCACCGGATCCACTTCGCCGACGACCTGCCCCTGACGGGGACCGGGAAGATCGACCGCGCCGCCCTGAAGCCCCCGGCCGGGGACACCGACGGAATCCCGACGCCGTCGGCAGGGTCGCTGCCCGCCACGCCGACCGAGGTGCTGCTGGCCCGCGTCTGGTCCGAACTCCTCGACGCGGAGGCCCACGCGCTGCGTCGCGAGGACGACTTCTTCGCCCTCGGCGGCGACTCCCTGCTCGTACTCCAGGTGTTCGCCCGGCTGCGCGAGACGATTCCCGCGCTCCCCCGGCCCACCGTCGTGTACGCGCACCGGACGCTCGCGGCGCTCGCCGCCGCCATCGACCGGGGCCCGGCGGACGGGCCCGAAGGGACCGCTCCGGTGGACGCGGGCACCGAGCCGCGCGCGCACGGCGGCCCGCCCTGCCCCTCCCCTCCACCCGTGGACTCCCCTGCCCCCTCCCCCTTCCGTCCCTCGTTCCCCACGCCCTTCCTGCTGTCGCCGTCGCAGCGCGGGTTCCTGCTCGCCGAGGCCATGGCGCCCGGCTCGCCCACGGCGTGGCTCGCCTGCCTGCGGGTGGACGGCCCCCTGCGGCCGGAGGTCTTCCAGCAGGCCGTCGACGTCTGTGTCGCGCGCCACCCGATGCTCCGGACCGTGTTCCCCGCCGGAATGCGACCGCCCGTCCAGCAGGAACTGCCGCCCAGCCTCCGGCTGCCGGTCGCCTTCGAGACCCTCGCGGAGCCGGACCTCCTCGCGGCACGGATCGCCGAGGAACGCGCACGGCGCTTCGAGACCTGGACCTGGCCGCTGCTCCGCCTGCGGGTGCTCACCCTCGGGCCCGACGAGCACGCGCTCGTCGTCCACGCCCACCACCTCATCGGCGACGGCTACAGCGTGACGCTGCTCGGGCGGGAGCTGCTCGCCGCCTACGACCGTGTCCTCCGCGGCGAGGCCGGCGAACTCCCGCCGCTGCGCGGCACGTTCCGCGACCATGTCCGGTCCCTCCGGGACCGCGCCGCCTCGAACGGCGACGCGTCCGGTGACGCGTCCGGCGTGGTCCTCGGCGGGCGTTCCGAGCGCGCCGACCGGCTCGCCCGGCCGTACTCCCGGCCCGTCCTCGGAGCCCGTACCGCGGAACGGTCCCCTGCCGAGGGCCCCGCGGCGGTCGGGCCCCACCGCTCGACCGGATTCACCCTGGACGCAGCCGCGGTCTCCGCGCTGCGGCGGTGCGCGAACGGCGCCGGTACGACGCTCTTCGCCCCGGTCCTGACCGCGTACTACCGGACGCTGGCCGACGCGACGGGGCAGGCGGACCTCATCCTCGGGCTGGCGGTCTCCGGCCGCGACGACACGCATCCCGACGCGCATCTGGCGTTCGGACCGTACGCCGCCGCCGTTCCCCTCAGGCCCGGCGGCGGGAGGGACCTCCCACCCGGTGCCGGGACGGGTTCCCCGGCCGGCCCCGGGACCGGTGGCCCCACGTTCGCCGAGGACCTCCGGGCGGTCGTGGCGGAGGTCGAGGCGGCCCGGTCCAAGGGGGTTCCGCCGCTCGGGGGCGAGGGCGGCGGACTGCCGTCCACGGCCCAGTTCTTCTTCACCTTCCTGGACTTCTCCGCCCTGGGGCCGATGAGCGGGGACACGCTGAGGGTGCGGTGGGACGAGACCGACGCGGAGCTCGCGCCGCCGCCGGTCGGCACGGACACCTTCCTGGCGGTGCGTCCGGTCGGGGAGGGCCGGCTGCGGGTGACGCTGCGCGCGTCGGCGACGGCGTTCCCCGACGACACGGCGTTCGCCGCGTTCGCGGAGGCTCTGCGGGGTGCGATGGCCGCGTGCGACGCGGTGCCGGAGGACGTACGGCCTTTCGCTCCCGACGCGCACCCGGCGCGGGGCGTCCTGGACTCCGCGCTCGTCGGGTACCTCCCGCCGCCCGCTCAGCTGTCGGCGCTGGCCGGCGGCCTCCGCACGGGCGACGGGACGGGGGCCGCCGGCGGCGATCCGCGCGCGTGGCTGCGGGAGGCGCTCTTCCCGGGCGGGCACCCGCGCCTCGTGGAGGAGATCGACACTCCCCTGGGGCGCTCGGGGTTCGTGTGCCTTCCGCTCTTCGCCGACGAACTCGCGTCGACACCCGACCTCGCCGCCCGGACGGCACGGGCCGTGGAACACGCGGCGTCGCTGGGGGCCCGGTCCGTCTCGCTCGCCGGCATGATCCCGTCGCTGACCGCGTACGGCTTCGGGGTGCTGCGCGAGACGGAGGGACCGACGGCGGTGACGACCGGGCACGCGGCGACCGCGGTGTCCGTGGTGAAGACCGTCCACGCGGCCCTCGCCCGAACGGGCCGCACGCGCGCGGGAACCGGAGGATTCGACGTCGATGAAGGGCGCGACACCGCCGCGGATCCCGAGGGCACCGTCGGGGCCGGCAGCCCCGGTGGCGTCGGGAGCCGCGGCGAGCACGACGACCTGAGCGCTCTCGGAGATCTCGGGGATCTCGGAGATCTCACCGTCGCCGTCGTGGGCCTGGGCTCCATCGGGAGTTCGTCGCTCGAACTCCTCCTGACGCTCGCGCCCGCGCCCCCCGCGCGGCTGATCCTGTGCGACGTCGAGGGCAGCGCGGCACGCCTGCGGGCGCTCGCCGAGGACCTGGCCGGCCGCGGGCTCGCCGGGGACGTGGAGGTCCACGAGTCGGGGGCGTCCGGGCTTCCGGCCGCGGTCTACGCGGCGGACCTGCTCGTCACGGCCGTCAGTGGCGGGCGGGCGGTCCTCGACGTGTCACGGCTGCGGCCGGGCACGATCGTCGTCGACGACTCCTTCCCCCACTGCTTCGACACCGCCGAGGCGCTGGCGCGGATGCGCGAGCGGCGCGACGTCCTGATCGTCGGGGGCGGACTGCTGTCCGTCGGCGCGCCGGGACCGGTCGGGGCGGACGGCTCCGGCGAAGCCGGCGGCCGCGGCGGCGGGGCGCCCGATGGCCGAGCAGCACCCGGATCTCCCACGGGGCCGTCAGCCCCCGGTCCTGGAGAGGCCGTCGTCCGTCGTACGGCACCGGGGCTGCCTCCGGCCGTCGCGGCCGGGTACGCCGCGCGCTCGTGGCTTCCCGGCACGGTCGCCTCGTGCCGCCTGGAGTCGCTGCTGCACGCCGCGGATCCGGAACTGCCGCTGGTGCACGGGCTGGTGGACGCGCGACTGGCACGGGCGTACTGGCGGGGCATGGCGGCGGCCGGGGTCACCGCGGGTCCGCTGCACCTGCTGGGCCATGCCGTCGCGGCGGAGGACGACGCCCTCGCGGGCTTTCCGGCCCGGCGGGGCGGCGCCCCTCAGGGGCCGGCCGTACGGCGGGATCCCACGGGACGGCGACCATGACGATGATGACGGGCCTGGCGAGGGCGGCAGGGATGACGGGCACGCGGGCGGACGGGGCGGAACGATCATGAGACACGAGCCGAAGGCGTGGTACGGCGTCAGAACCTTCCACCGGTGGGTGGGCTGGGAGAACAGCCCGTACGAGGAACGGGTCGTGCTGTTCCGGGCGCGCTCCCTCGACGAGGCCGTCGAGCTGGCGGAGCGGGAGGCGGCCGCCTACGCCGGGGAGAGGGGTTTCGAGCTCCTCGACCTCGTGCAGGCCTACCGGATCACCGACGACGCCGACGAGGAGGTGGGCGCGGGGACGGAGGTGTTCTCCCTGCTCCACGCGGCCGACCTCCCGGAGGACGGGTTCCTGGAGCGCTACGCCCCGGAGCCGGAGTCCGCAGAGGGACCGACGCAGTGAGGTGCGCCGCCGGGGACCGGTCCGGGGCGGGGCTCCTCCGGAGTAGGCCGGCCCGGTGACCGCTCCCTTCGATCTCGCGGCGCTGACCGCGCTGTGCCCGCCTCCCTCCGTGGTCCCGGCGGCGCCCGACTGGTCGCGCGCCGAGAGGGAGCTGGGCGTGCGCCTGCCCAGGGACTACAAGGAACTGGTGGCCGCCTACGGGCCGGGCGAGTTCTGCGACTTCCTCACCCTGTACCGGACGGGTGCCCTCAGCGAGTGGGTGGACCTGACCGGTCCCGTGCCCGCGCGGCTGCGGACGCAGCTCGACGCGGTCCGGGCCGCCGGCGCACGTCACCGGGAGGGCCCGCCCTGTGCCACGGAGGATCTCCTGGCCATGGGAGTCACGGGATCGGGGGCGTACCTGTTCTGGATGACCCGGCCCCGTGAGGACCCCGAGCGGTGGCCGATCGCGGTCAGCGAGCGGCTGGGCGCTCCGTGGTTCACCTACCGGGGCTCGCTGACGCGGCTGCTGGTCGAGGTGCTCGGCGGGACGCTGCGCGTCCCGCTGTTCCCGGCGGACCTGTTGTCCGGCGGGCCCTCCTTCACCGCGTCCCGGCTCCGCGGCCGCGTGCCCGTCACCGAGGAGAACGACCGGCCGCCGGTCGACACCGGCACCGTCCGCGCCTGGGCACGCGCCAACGGCACAGACAGCGGGGGCGCGAGCGGGAGTTCGGAGGCGTGCCGATCGTCTCCGGGATCGCCGTCACGTCGAACGTGACCGTTTCAGGGAGGACTTGGCCAGGGGCCGTGTGGGTCGTGAAGGCGATGCGGAGAGCTGTTTAAGAAACCTTGTTGAATATCGCTTTACCCCGGGTTCGGTCTTGATTTGCTCCTGCCAATCCGAACAGGGTTCTCTCGAACGTTTGACGCCCCACACGTCAACACGAGGAGAGATCCACTTTCATGGCAACTCACAAGCGATCCCACGGACTTCGCAACGCGGCCATAGCCACAGGCACGGCGGCCGCGGCCGCCGCGGCGCTGTTCGCGGGCAACCTGGCCGGAGCGGCCACTCCGGCCGAGGGCACCGTCCACGGACTCGGCGCCCCGGGCGCCGTCGAGGGCAGCTTCGTCGTCATCCTCGACGCATCCGCGAACAAGGCGGACCTCGCCAAGAAGTACGGCGGCAAGCTCGTCCGCTCCTACGGCTCCGAGGTGAACGGCTTCTCGGCGTCCGACCTGTCCGTCGACGAGGCCAAGCGCCTCGCCGCCGACCCCGCGGTCGGCACCGTCGTGCAGAACAAGCGCTTCAGCATCAAGGAGACCCAGGAGCAGCCCCCGTCCTGGGGCCTGGACCGGATCGACCAGGCCGACACGGCCGGGGACCAGAAGTACTCGTACCCGGACAACGGCGGCGAGGGCGTCACCGCGTACGTCATCGACACCGGCGTCCGCATCTCGCACCAGGACTTCGGCGGCCGGGCCACCCACGGCTTCGACGCCGTGGACAACGACCAGTCCGCCGACGACGGCAACGGCCACGGCACGCACGTGGCGGGCACCATCGCCGGCACCTCCCACGGAGTCGCCAAGAAGGCCAAGGTCGTCGCCGTCCGCGTGCTGGACGACAACGGCTCCGGCACCACCGAGCAGGTCGTGGCGGGCATCGACTGGGTCACCGAGAACCACTCGGGTCCCTCGGTCGCCAACATGAGCCTCGGCGGCGGCGCCGACGAGGCCCTGGACGCGGCGGTCAAGCGGGCCATCGACTCCGGCGTGACCTTCGCGGTGGCCGCCGGCAACGAGTCCTCGGACGCCGGCCAGGGCTCGCCCTCGCGGGTGCCCGAGGCGCTGACCGTCGCCTCCAGCACCAAGGACGACCAGCAGTCGGACTTCTCGAACTTCGGGTCCGTGGTCGACATCTACGCTCCCGGCTCGGACATCACCTCGGCCTGGAACGACAGTGACACCGGCGTCAAGACGATCTCCGGAACGTCGATGGCCAGCCCGCACGTCGCGGGTGCCGCCGCCCTCTACCTGGCGGCCAACCCGTCGGCCACGCCGGCCGACACGGCCACCGCGCTGACCGGTGCGGCCACCCCGGACGCCATCAAGAACGCCTCCGCGGGCACCGCGAACAAGCTCCTGAAGGTCACGCCGTAACCGCACCACCACGAACGCCGGGGTCGTCCGTGCCCCCGGCGCCCGTTGAAGAGGTGGCCCTCCACACATCCGTGGAGGGCCACCTCCGCGTGCGCGGTGCCCGATACTGTCGGCATGCCGCCGCAGCCCGCCGCGCTCCCCGAGCCGATATCGGCCGACCCGCCGCACCGCACGGACCGCACCCTGCTCACCCAGTCCTGGCTCGACCTGGCGTTCCTGCACTGGGCCGCGGACCCCGCCGACGTGGCCCCGCTCCTGCCGGCCGGAACCGTGCCCGACACCCATGACGGCGTCACCTACGTGGGCCTGGTCGCCTTCCGCATGCACCGGGTCGGCTGGTTCCGGCTCCCCGGCGTCCCCTACCTCGGGTCCTTCCCCGAGACGAACGTCCGGCTGTACTCCGTGGACGCCCACGGACGCCGGGGCGTCGTCTTCCGCTCCCTCGACGCGTCGCGCCTCATCCCGGTGGCCGTCGGCCGGTGGGCGTTCCGGATCCCGTACGTCTGGTCCAGGATGAGCGTCCGGAGCGACGGCCCCACCGTGACCTACACGAGCAGTCGTCGCTGGCCGGGTCCGCGCGGCGCGCGCAGCGCGATCAGCGTGGAGGTCGGTGAACCGGTGGCCGAGCCCACCGCCCTCGAACACTTCCTGACCGCCCGCTGGGGCATGCACAGCTCATTCCGCGGGCGGCCGCTCTACCTCCCGAACACCCACCCGCGCTGGCCCCTGCACCGCGCCCGGCTGCTCGACTGCGACGAGACGCTGCTCACCGCCGCCGGCCTGGAGCGGCCCGCCGGGCCGCCCGTCAGCGTCCTCTACTCGCCGGGCGTCCCGGTCCGCTTCAGCGCCCCGCCGCGGGCTCCGCGCGGTGCGCGGGTCCCGCGGCAGAGGGACGCGGACCGGTAGGCCGCCCGTCGCCTCAGCGCGGGGCGATCCCCGCCTCCGCCGCCGCCTTGATCCGGGCGCCGAAGCCGGGGGCGTCCTTGCGGGCGGCGGAGAGCGCCAGGCCCGTGAGGAGCCTGCCGAGGCCGTGGCCTTCGAGGACGTTGTAGATCCGCACCTGCGTCCGGCCGCCGGTGAGCGGTTCCAGGTCGTACCCGCCCTCGCGGGCCGTGACGAGGTTCTTGGACTCCTCGGCCCAGCGGAGCTTCACGGGGGCTTCGAGGGCGGTGATGCGGAACTCCCTCCGCGTCTTCATCCCGGCGTCCTTGACCGTGCTCCGGAAGACGGTCCCGACGGCCGTCGGGCCCTCCGGGACCCGCTCGATCCCGAGCACCCGGGGGCTGAACTCGGGGTCGTTGCGGCCGTCGGAGAGGAAGGCGAAGACCTCCTCCACCGGCCGGTCCACCTCGAACGTCGCTTCGAACTGTCCTGTCACGGGGCACCCCGGATCGGTCGGGCGGCGCGCCCCCGCCCGCGCCTGCGGCGACGAGGGTCCGTCCTCGTCGTACCACCGCCGTTGTCGTAGTGGCAGCACGACCCTACGTGACCGCGGGGCGGACCGCCCGGCGAGCGGGGTGCTCCCGGCAGCGGTCCGCGCACCGGCCCGGACGCGCACCGCGGGACGCGGGCGGGCCGGGGCCCCCGGCGGGTCCGGCCCGGTCGGCGCGTACGCTCACGTCAGGAACGACCGCCCCCGCCGGGCCCGGAAGGGGCCGGGCGAGGACGACGGGCGGCGTGAGCGGGGAACGGGACATGGCCGAGGTGCGGAGAAGGCCGGGCACGGCGCCCGGTGCGGGCGGGCCGGACCGGGCGGCGACGGTGCGCGTCTTCGTCGCCCTCGCACCGCCCGACGAGGCCAAGGACGAGCTGGAGCGGGTGCTCGGCCCGGCGTACGAGACCCACCCGCGGATGCGGTGGAACCGCGTCGAGGACTGGCACATCACCCTGGCCTTCCTCGGGGAGCTGCCGGTCGCCGCCGTGCCGCCGCTGCGGGCGCCGCTCGCGGACCTCGCCGCGTCGCGCGGACCGGTGGAGCTGTCCCTGCGGGGCGGCGGGCACTTCGACGAGCGGGTGCTGTGGAGCGGGATCGACGGCGACCTGGACGCGCTCCACCGGCTGGCCGCCGACGTCCGCGGTGTGGTCACCGCGTGCGGCATCCCCTTCGAGGACCGGCCGCTCCGCCCCCATCTGACGCTGGCCCGCGCCCGCCGCGACGACCCGTCGAGCGCGGCGGTCCTGGCCGCCGGGCTGACCGGCTTCGCCGGGCGCAGCTGGCCCGCGGAGCGGCTCCACCTGGTCGGCAGCGACTTCGGGCGGGGTCCGGGGCCGATCCGGTACCGCGACATCGAGTCCTGGGCGTTCCGCACCGACTGACGCACACCCGGGGTCCATCTGACTGCGATCCGCCGCGGACGTGCCGCAGACCTGATCCACCGTCCCCCGCCGTCCCCCGGTGGAAGGAGCGCGGGCTTCCCGAGGCGGCCGCGATCACCAGCGGGTGCGGCCGGTCGAAACCGGCCGGGGGTGCCTGCGCGTGTCTCCCTGTGCAGTGATCGCTCGGGAAAGGGAAACACCTTGTCCATCACCCGATTCCATCCGTCCCGTCGCGGCGTCCTCGGCCTCGGGGCCGGCGCCGCCCTCTCCGTCGCGTTACCGCTCGGCGGGACGGCGTCCGCCTCGTCGCCCGGCGCCGAGAGCCTCCTCGCGCGCCTCCGCGAGCTGGAGGAACGGCACGCCGCACGGCTCGGGGTCTACGCCCACGACGTGCGGACCGGCCGCTCCGTCGCGTACCGCGCCGACGAGCGCTTCCCCATGTGCTCGGTCTTCAAGACCTTCGCCGTCGCCGCCGTCCTGCGCGACCTCGACCGGGACGGCTCCTTCCTCGCCCGGCGCATCCGCTACACGGCGGACCAGGTCGAACGCTCCGGCTGGTCCCCCGTGACGGAACGCGCCGAGAACATCGCCCACGGCCTGACCGTCTCCGAGCTCTGCGACGCCACGCTGCGCTTCAGCGACAACACCGCGGCGAACCTGCTCCTCCGCGAGCTGGGCGGCCCGACCTCCGTCACGCGCTTCGCCCGCTCGATCGGGGACCCCACGACCCGCCTGGACCGCTGGGAGCCCGAGCTGAACTCGGCCGAGCCCTGGCGCGAGACCGACACCACGACCCCCCGGGCCGTCGGCCGGAGCTACGGGCGCCTGATCCTCGGCACCGCGCTCCCCCGGCACGACCGGGAACGGCTCACCGCGTGGATGCTGGCGAACACGACCAGCACCGAGCGGTTCCGCAAGGGACTGCCCGCCGACTGGATCCTCGCCGACAAGACCGGCGGCGGCCGCTACGGGGGGAACAACGACGCGGGCGTCGCCTGGAAGCCGGACGGCGGGCCGGTCGTGCTCACCGTGCTGTCCACGCGGTTCACGGAGGACGCGGCACCCGTCGACGCCCTCGTGGCCGACGCGGCGGCACTGGTCGCGGCGGAACTGGGCCGTCCCTGACCCGGCTCGGAGAACCCTCGAATAAATCGCTTGAGCGCCGCCGCGGCCTTTCCTAGGCTGTGGTCACACGCTGAAAGGAGGTGATCCGAGAACATGGTTTCTTTTCGGATTCGTGAGGTGACTGCGGGCTAACGGCCTGCCGTCGCACTCTGTGCACCTCGGCAGGTCGTCTGCCGAAAACCACGCAGTCACCCGACCCGTGGGCCGCCGGTTATCCGGCCGGCTCCCGTCCGAACTCGAGCGGACGGGACCAGGCCCACGGGTCGTCCGTGTTCCTGGCCGCTTGCGGCCCGTTCACCTCCGGTGTTCCCGGGGATCCCTTAGCGATCTCCGGTCCGTTTCCCTCGGGATCCCTTAGACGTCATCTCATTTGGTGAGTCTGCGGTAGCAGATGAGGGTGCAGGCAAGACTGGTGAAGGCGAGGAAGTGGTCAGCTTTGCGTTCGTAGCGTCGGTGGAGGCGGCGGCAGCCGGCGAGCCAGGCCATGGTGCGCTCGATGGTCCACCGATGCCGTCCGAGCCGCTGAGAGGACTCGATGCCTTTGCGGGCGATGCGGTGGCGGATGCCTCGGCCGGAGAGCCATTGCCGCAGGTGGCGGTAGTCGTAGCCCTTGTCGGCGTGGAGCTTGCCGGGCTTGCGTCTGCGTCGGCCGCGGCGGGAGCGGATCGGGGGTATGCCCTTCACCAGCGGGATCAGGGCTTGGCTGTCGTGCAGGTTCGCGCCCGAGATTCCGACGGAGATGGGCAGACCGGTCCGCTCGGTGATCAGGTGGATCTTCGAGCCGTACTTGCCCCGGTCGACAGGATTCGGACCTGTCAGATCCCCCTTTTCATCGCCCGCATGTTCACCGAGTCGATCGCGCAGCGGGACCAGTCCAGCTCGCCGCGGGCACCGAGCTCGTCGAGCATCACGCGGTGGAGCTTGGCCCACACCCGGGCCTTCGACCACTCACTGAACCGTCGGTGGGCCGTCGCCCCTGACAAACCGAAGGATGCTGTCGGCAGCTGCTGCCACGTGCAGCCCGACGTGGCCACGAACACGATCGCCGCCAGCACCTCCCGGTCGCCGTGCCGACGTCGCCCACCACCCTGAGGCCGGACAGGAGCATCGGGCACCACCCGCTGGAACAACGCCCACAACTCGTCAGGCACCAACCGTTCGACAATCCCCACGTCGGCAGGCTAGCGACCGAAGGAGACCCGCACTCAGCGCCCCTTACGGCGCTGCGCGTCAAAGCGGAGCAGTACCCGCACCAAACGCCACACTCCGGCCGACGCTCCAAGCAGGGCACCCCCTGTCAGCGTGGCCTTTCCCCCTCCACTAGAGACCCCGAGAGCCAGGGCAGGAAGCAGGGCTACGGCAAAGACCGCCGCAGCCAGCGCGACGGCAGTCACCAAAGCGAAAACGATCTCCACCGTCATGGCGTCCTTCTCCCACCGAGACTCACGTCCCATGTCCATCCCGCAAGTCTCGCATCACGGTCAAGCTCGCCGAAAGGCATCGCCGAGACGTGCCAACCAATTGAGATGGCTTCTTAGCGATCTTTGGTCCGTTTCCCTCGGGTGTTCCCCGGGATCCCTTAGCGATCCGGGGGGGGATTCTGGGAGATGGGTGGTGGCACCCATGGTGGGGTGGGGCGGGGGCTGGGAGGGTGGGGGGCGGTTCCGCCCGCGCGGGCCGGAACCAGCAGGGGGACGCGGACCGGGACCGGGACCGGTTCGGCACGGGGACGAGAGGCGCTCATGACCGCCGTACCACGTCAGGTCGTGCGCCGGGAGACCGGCACGGGCACGCCGCCCGACGGGCCCCTTCCCCCGAGGAACGGGCACATGGTCGTCTGCGGGGACGACGCGCTCGCCCACCGCATCGCCGCCGAGCTGGCCGACGTGTACCGGCAGGACGTCGTCCTCCTCGTGCCCGCCGGCAGCGGCCCGGACACGGACGGGCCGCGCGTACGCGTCCGCGCGAGCGACCGCACGCCGCCCGACGAGACGGCCCTCTCCGAAGCCGGCGTACGCCGGGCCCAGGCACTGGCCCTGCTCTACGAGGACGACGAGGTGAACATGCGGGCCGCGTTCCTGGCCCGCCGGCTCAACCCGCACATCCGCCTCGTCCTCCGGATGTACAACCGCAACCTCGGCCGGCGGATGGCCGAACTCCTCGACCAGGCCCGCGGCCAGGCCGAGGAACAGGACACGGCCGACACCACGCACCGCGCAGGAGGCGGACGCGGGACCGGCGACGGCCACGACGCCACCACGATCGTCCTGTCCGACGCCGACACCGCCGCCCCCGCGCTCGCCGCGACGGCCGTCACCGGAACCCGCAAGATCGTCCAGGCCGACGGACTGCTGCTGCGCGCCGCCGAACGGGCCCCCGCGGAGCGGCGCACCGGCCGCCCCGGCGGGAACGAGGCGGCCCCCGGCCCCGTCACCCTCGCCCTGCTGTCCTCGACGACGCACGACCCCGCCGGCGCGGACGGCTCCGACCGCAGCGGCCGGCTCGCACCCCGGCTGCTGCCCGACGACGAGCAGGTCCGGGCCGCCGCCGGCCACGGCACGGTCGTCCTGGAGGCCGTCAGTCACGAACCGGCCCTCCCCCGACGCCGGGAGAGCCGAGGGGCCTCGCCCCGCGAACTCCTCTCCCCCCGCGTGCGCTGGGCGCTCGCCGGTGTCTGCTGCGCGGTCGCCGCGCTCGCCGTCACGTCCTGGGTGACCACCGGCGACCACCTGCTGCACGCCGCGTACCTCACGCTCCTCGACCTGTTCGCGATCGGCGACCCCGCCGTCGGCGAACGCACCGCCCGCCAGGTCCTCCAGATCCTCGCCGGCCTGCTCGGCCTCGTCCTGCTGCCGCTGCTGATCGCCGGATCCCTCGAAGCCCTCGGCGCCTACCGCAGCGCCGCCGCCCTCCGACGGCCGCCGCGGGGCCTGTCGGGACACGTCGTCCTCCTGGGCCTCGGACGCATCGGCACGCGCGTCCTCGTCCAGCTCCACGAGCTGGGCGTGCCCGTGGTGTGCGTCGAGGAGGACCCGGAGGCCCGGGGCATCGCGCACGCCCGCACCCTGCGCGTGCCCGTCGTCCTCGGCGACGTCACCCAGGAGGGAGTCCTGGAGGCGGCCAAGATCCACCGGGCCCGCGCGCTGCTCGCCCTCACCAGCGCCGACACCACCAACCTCGAAGCCGCCCTGTGCGCCCGCCCGCTCAACCCCGACCTCCTCGTGGCCCTCCGCCTGTACGACGACGACTTCGCGACGACCGTCTACCGCACGCTGCGCGCGGCCCACCCCGACGCGCTCACCCGCAGCCGCAGCGTGTCGACGCTCGCCGCACCCGCCTTCGCCACGGCGATGATGGGCCGTCAGATCCTCGGCGCGATCGCCGTCGAACGCCGGGTGCTGGTCTTCGCCGCCCTGGACATCGCCGACCAGCCCCGGCTGGCGGGCCGCACGGTGGCCGAGGCCTTCCGCCCCGGCGCCTGGCGGATCCTCGCGCTCGACACGAGCAGGCCGGACCCCGCGGAGGACGCGGACGGACGGAACGCGCCGGAGCTCGCCGGCGGTCCGCGCCGGTCCGCCGCCGAGCCCTCCGGGCTGCTCTGGGACCTCCACCCCGGTTACGTGCTCCACCCCGGGGACCGCGTCGTGGTCGCCGCCACCCGCGCCGGTCTCGCCGAACTGCTGGGCCGGGCTGCCGATCCGGCCCCGGGCCGCACGCCGCCCGCGGTCGCCCCTCCGCCCGGCGACCGAACGGGCCGACAGGGCCCGCCCCGAGCGGACGACACCTAGGGGGTGTCGTCGCACTCCCGTCGTCGCCCCGAGGGCAGACGGGAGTGCGAGGACAGGCCCCGGGACCGGGCCGCTGCCCGTGCCCGGTTCACCGCGCGTACACCTGGACTTCGCGGCTCCGGCCGGGCGGTGGCCGCCGGGCGGACACGGAAGGGCAGCACGCTCGCGCAGGTCGTACGAGCCCCCTCCAGAGGAGACCTGCGTGACTCGCCCCCGTACCGCCCGACCGCTCGTGCTCGCCGTCGCCACGGCGCTCGCCGCGGCCGCCCTCGCCGTGCCGGCCCGGGCCGACGCCCGCCACCACGGACCCGCCCGCTCCCTGCCGGTCGTGGTGCCGCGCGCGGAGACCCCGGTGCTGCACGACGACGAGGCGGGCGGCAACGCCGACGCCGACGACCCCGCCATCTGGCGCAACCCCGCGGCCCCCGCCCGCAGCCTCGTCGTCGCGACCGCCAAGGAGGGCGGGCTGCGCGTCTACGACCTCGACGCGCGACCGGTCCAGTCGATCGCGGCGCCGCCCGCGGCCGGCCCCGACGACGCCCCCGGCCGGTTCAACAACGTGGACCTCGTCCAGGGCCTCCGGCTCTCCTCGGGGCGCGCCGACCTCGCCGTCACCAGCGACCGCGGCCACGACCGGCTGCGGTTCTACCGCATCGACCGCGACCGCGCCGGCGGTCCGCTGACCGACGTCACCGATCCCGCCGCCCCGGCCGTCTTCTCGCGGGACCAGGCCGAGATCAACGACCAGCGCACCGCGTACGGCCTCGCGACCTGGACGGACCCGGCGTCCGGCACGGCCTACGCCCTGGTCAGCCGGCGCGAGCGGACCGCCGTCACCCTGCTCAGGCTCCTCCCGACCGCGGGCGGCAAGGTCTCCTACCGCACGATCCGCACCCTGGAGCTGCCCGCCTCGTTCCGGCTGCCGAACGGCACGTCGTGGACCCCGTGCGGCGAGCCCGGCGAACAGCCGCAGGTCGAGGGCATGGTCGTCGACCCCGCCGACGGGATCCTGTACGCGGGCCAGGAGGACGTCGGGATCTGGCGTCTCCGCGCCGACCTCACCGGCACCCCGAAGCTGGTCGACCGGGTCCGCGAGTACGGCGTCCCCGGCGTCTACGACGAGGAGACCGAGGAGTGCACGCCGGGCGCCGACCCCGGCTTCGGCGGCACCCGGATCTCCTCGGACGTCGAGGGGCTGACGCTCGTGACCGAGCGCGGCGGCGACGGCCACCTGCTGGCCTCCAGCCAGGGCGACGACACGTTCGCCGCCTACGACCGGGAGCTCGCCGACCGCAACGAGTACGAGGGCGGCTTCCGCGTCGGGCCCGCGAGCGGGGTCCTCGACGGGTCCGAGGAGTGCGACGGCGCCGCCGCCCTGAACGCCCCCCTCGGCCCGAAGTACCCGAACGGGCTGCTGGTCGTGCAGGACGGCCACGACACCCCCGGCGACGGCGACCGCCCCGCGACCGGCTTCAAGTTCGTCGACCTCGGGACGGTCCTGGACGCTCTCGACCGCTGACCCGAGGCCCGCCTCCCGCCCGACCGCACCGGCCGGCGGCCGGGCGGCGGGCGGTGCGCCGTCACGGCGTCGCGAGGAGCGCGGCGACCGCGTGCGCCGTGGCCGGGTGCCGGGCCGTGAGGGGCGGCGCGCCCGCCGTCATGGCCCCCGCCGCCCAGGACCCGTCGCAGCCCAGGAGGTCCGCGACCGCGTCGCAGGCCGCGCGGTGGGCGAACAGGAGCGCCGCTCCCGCCGGGTCCTCGGACGGCCCGCCCGCCGGGCCCCACCCGTCCGTGACGCCCAGCAGGTCCGCGAGCGCGTCGCAGGTGTCGGGATGCCGCGGGAGCAACGCCGCGCCGCGGACCGTGGTGGCGCCCGGCGGCGCCGGGGCCGCCGGGTGCGCGAGCCACGGCGAGACCCAGGTGTCCAGGGCCGCGAGCCGGGCCGGGAAGATCCGGCCCGCCTCGCGGATCAGGAGCGGGGCCAGATCGGCGGCGTTCGACCTCAGCGTGGTGATGAGGGTGGGCAGCCACGGCAGCAGGACGGGGTCGGGGAGTCGTCCGAAGGCGTTGGACACGGCCTCCACGACGACGTCCGCGAGGCCCGGCACCGGTTCCAGCGCGTGCACGAAGCCACTGAGGTAGCGGGGGTACGAGGGGACCACCAGGGGGTTGCCGAGGAGCTCGTCGCAGCGGCCGCGGAGTTCGCCCCGGGACAGCGTCCCGAGCTGGACCTGCGCGGCCCACAGCAGGGCGGTCTTCGCGGGGTCGCCCGGGTGCGACTGGGCGACAGCGAGCTCCAGCTGGGTGCGGTCGCACCCGAGCGACAGCGCCAGGCTCTCCATGCTGAACAGGAAGCCCAGCATCGCCGCCACCTGTCCCACGGTCGCGTCCTCGTCCCGGAAGGCCGTCGGCAGCAGCGTGCAGTAGTGCGCGTACCCGGCCCTGACGAAGGACTCGATCCACGGCGGGAGGACCGGCTCGCTGGTCCGGTAGTAGGCCAGCAGGCCGCGCACCCGGCGCAGCACCTCCGGCGCTCCGTCCACGGTGCGCTCGCCGGCGAGGACCTCCAGGGCTCGGCCGCCCAGCTCGTCGGCGAGGCGCCGGCCGCCGAGGTGGAGCGTGGCGTCCTCGACGGCCGCGAGGACCTCGGCGGTGGTGGCCCGCGGCCCGTAGGCGGTGCGGCGCAGCCGCTGCTCCAGGACCTGCTCCAGGCTCACTCCCTCGTAGCCCAGTTCGATGAGGGCGCGCTGGTGGGTGCCGAGCGACAGGTCCCAGGACTCCTGGATCGAGCGCTCGCCGAGGCGCCGCTCCCCCATGACCGTGCGGGCAGCGCCCGGCGGCAGCAGGCGGCGGAGCATCCACAGGACGTCGGAGCAGGCGCGCAGTTCGGGCCGGGACGCCATGTCGAGCAGTGCCCGCCGCACCCCGCGCTGCTGGAGGTTCAGTTCCAGGGGCGCGAGCCGGTCGTGCACGTCGCGGGCGAGCGGCGGCAGCGCCTCGTAGCCGACCTGGCCGATCCGGTCGCCGCCCATCATGATCTCGACGAGCCGCCGGACGTCCCGGCGGCCGGGGACGGTGTCCTTCTCGATGCAGGTGACCGCCGCGTCCTGGAAGTCGTACGGGGTCGGCTTGGCCCGGTCCCGCATTCCGGCGAGCAGGATGGAGGTCTCGAAGACGGCGATGGCGTCGGCGGTGGAGGCCTGGTAGCCGCTGCGGCGGGCGGCGCGCACGATGTCCACCGACCAGCCGAGGAGTTCGGCCTCGTCGAGGCCGTGGAGGACGGGCGGCTGCCGGAGGAACCCGGTGAGCCGGTCCTCCGCCGGTACGGGGGCGGGCGCGGGCGCGGGGGGCTTCGCCGCCGTCTTCCGGGCGGCCGTCTTCCGCGCGCCGGCCTGGCCCTCCAGGCGGTACGGGCGCACCCGGGTGCGCTTGAGGTTCTTCGCCCACTCGGTCGCGGCGATCGACACCGAGCCGGACGCGAGGCCGAACTGGGCCTCGATCGCCGCGTGGCTGGAGGGGATCAGCCCGTACTGCCAGGTGGTGGCGGTCCGCGGGGAGACGGTGAAGTCGCCGGTGCCGCCGATGCCGAACTCCGTCACGCGGCTGGCCGCGTGGAAGGCCCCGCACACGTAGAGGCAGTCGGCGGGGTCGGTGCCGGTCGCGGCGAGGTGCTCGCGCATCCGGGTCCACATGTGACGCTCGCGGTCCTCGTCGACCCGCACCCGGTCGTCCCGGCCGGGGGCGAGCCGCCGGAACAGGCTGCCGATCAGGAACATGACCTGGCGGTAGGTGTCGTGGTCGCTGTCGCCGAGCGGCACCTCGACGTACTGGTGCCACCACTCCGACCAGTGCCGCACCCTGCCGTGCCGCAGGAGGTGCTCCTCCAGTTCGGCGAAGCGCGGCCGGAGGTCGCCGATCTCGACGCCGACGGCCTCCCCGTGGAGGGCCGCCTCGGGCTCCGCCCCGGCCTCGGCAGCGGGGGTCCCGTCGTCGGCGGGCCGCCGGGTGTCCCACTGGAAGACGTGGTCGGACGAGCGGTCGACGAGGACGAGCTCCACGCCGGGGGTGTCGAGCGCGTAGGCGATGGCCTGGTACTCGGCGGAGGCCTCGGTGATCGGGGCGACGACCGAGAGCGGGGCCCAGTCGGGCGGGAAGCCGTCGATCTCGCTCGCGAAGGCCTGCACGGCCACCGGCAGCCGGCAGTTGCGGAGTTCGGTGAGGAGCGGCGCCATGTCCTCGCACAGCTCCAGGTACACGACCTTGGGCTGCTTCTCGCGGAGCCGGCTCGCCATGGCGAGGGCGGAGGCGGGCGAGTGGTGGCAGACCGGGAAGATCTCCAGCGGTTCGGCGGCCGCCCGGTCGACGTCGTCGACCATCCCGAGCAGGATCTCCTCCAGCGCGTCCCGGCCGCCGGCGAACTCGGCCGCCGCGTCGTGGAGCTGTCCGCGCAGGGCGGCGAAGGAGGGGCTCGCGGGCCTCTCGGACGTGTCGCTCATGCCAGCTTCGCGATCGCCTCGCGGCCGCCTTCGAGGAACTCGGGCCAGGAGCCGCCCTGCTCCTTGCCCCGGGGCTCGACGACGCCGTGCAGGTACTTGTTGAGGATGGCCAGGTCCTCGGGCTCGCGGCGGGCGAGGGTGCCCACCAGGGAGGACGCGAGGGCGCGGGCCGTCAGCGTGCGCTCGCCGAAGAAGTCGCTGTGCAGGACCGCGTCCTCCAGGACGCCGATCTGCTCGGCCGTCGACAGGGCGGACTCCAGCTTCTCGTCGTCGCTGCCGGCCGCGGCGGCGGAGGCGCGCAGGTCGGCGAAGCTCTGGAGGAGGACGTCGAGGAGGGTGGGCGGCACGTCCAGCTCGATCGCGTGCCGGCGCAGCAGTTCCTCGGTGCGGAAGCGGACGATCTCCGCCTCGCTCTTCTTGTTCGTGACGACCGGGATGCGGACGAAGTTGAACCGGCGCTTGAGCGCGGAGGAGAGGTCGTTGACGCCGCGGTCGCGGCTGTTGGCGGTGGCGATGATCGAGAACCCGGGCTGGGCGAAGACGATGTTCTCGCCGCCCGCGCTGTCGAGTTCCGGCACCGAGATGTACTTCTCGGAGAGGATCGAGATGAGGGCGTCCTGGACGTCGCTGGTGGAGCGGGTGAGCTCCTCGAAGCGGCCGATGGTGCCGGTCTCCATCGCGGTCATGATCGGCGAGGGGATCATCGACGCGCGGGACTGGCCCTTGGCGATGACCATGGACACGTTCCAGGAGTACTTGATGTGGTCCTCGGTGGTGCCCGCGGTGCCCTGGACGACCTGGGTGGAGTTGCGGCTGATCGCGGCGGAGAGGAGCTCGGCGAGCCAGCTCTTGCCGGTGCCGGGGTCGCCGATGAGGAGCAGGCCGCGGTCGGAGGCGAGGGTGACGATGGAGCGTTCCACGAAGCTGCGGTCGCCGAACCACTTCTGCGTCACCTCCCGGTCCAGGCCGTCGGCCCGCTCGGAGCCGAGGATGAAGAGGCGGACCATCTTCGGGGAGAGGCGCCAGGAGAACGGCTTGGGGCTGTCGTCGACGGACTCGAGCCAGTCGAGTTCCTCGGCGTACTTGATCTCGGCGGGGGCGCGGAGCAGGTCGGACATGTGAGGGCCTTTCTGGGCAGGCTCAGGTGAGGAAGGTCTTGAGTTCGTGCACGAGCTTGTCGATGTGGCCGGAGACGACCGGGGTGCCGAGGGCCTTGAACCGCTCCCGGAACCAGGGGTTGACCTCCTGCCGGCCCGAGCTGGTGACCGAGCCGACGGGGATGAACCGCACTCCGGACCGGTGGACCGCCTCGATGCCCTCGAACAGCGGCTGCGAGCGGTCGAACTCGTAGAAGTCGGAGATCCACACCATGACGGTGTTCTTCGGCTCGGCGATCTTCGGGCGGGCCATGGCCATCGCGACGGGGCCGTCGTTGCCGCCGCCGAGGTTGGTGCGCAGGAGGACGTCGAACGGGTCGTGCACCCAGGGGGTGAGGTCGATCGCGCGGGTGTCGTACGCGATGAGGTGGACGTCCACCTTCGGCAGCCCGGCGAAGATCGAGGCGAGGATGGTGCAGTTGACCATGGAGTCGACCATCGAGCCGGACTGGTCCACGACGACGACGAGGCGCTGCGGGGTGGTCCGCCGGACGGTGTGCCGGTAGTAGAGCCGGTCGACGTAGAGCCGTTCCTCCTCCGGGCTCCAGTTGGTGAGGTTCTTCCAGATGGTGCGGTCGAGGTCGAGGTTGCGGAAGACCCGCTTGGGCGGGACGGAGCGGTCCAGTTCGCCCGCGGTGGCCTTCTCGACCTGGGTGCGCAGGACCTGGGCGACCTCCTCGACGTAGCGCCGGATGAGGGCCTTGGCGTTGGCGAGGGCGACGCCGGAGAGGTTCCCCTTGTCCCGGAGGAGCTGCTCGATCAGCGACATGCTGGGGGTGAGCCGGGCGGCGAGCGCGGGATCGGCCAGCACCTCGCGCAGGTGCATCCGGCGGACGAGGTCGGCCTCGACGTCGCCGAGTTCGAGCCCGGCTCCGGGGCCGTCGGCGTCCGCCCCGGGGCCGCCGCGCAGCCCGCCGGGCGGGCGGCCGAGCGACCGCTCCAGCCAGCCGGCGTCCGACTGCCAGCGAGCCAGCTGCCCGGCGGAGACCGTTCCCGATCCGGTGGAGAAGACGTTGAGCAGGAGCTTCGACGCGAGCGCGGCGCGCCGGACCTCGGCGGCCCGGTCGCGGGCGCCGTCGGACTCCGTCTCCGGCGTCATCAGCCCGTCGAACTCGTCGGCCAGTTCGGGGTGGCGCTGGACGACGGAGTCGACGGACGCGCCCGGGTCGAGCAGTGCGGACGGCAGGCCGATGTCCTCGACGACGGCGAGGCTCGCCGACTCCAGGGCGGCCTGCTCCTCGGGGTCGAAGAGACGGGCGAGCAGGCGCCAGTACAGGACCTGGCGGCGGTTGTCGTCGGGGTCGGGCGCGGAGGGCCGGACCGGCGGGAGGTCGGGGGACGCGGGGTCGGTCATGCGCGCAGCAGCTTTCCGGCTCGTTCGCGCAGGACGGCGACGGAGTCCGTCGCCGCCTTCTCCGCGCGGGCGCCGGTCTTGTCGGCGGTGCCTCCGGCCCACGCGCCCGCGTGGACGGCGACCGTCTTCTTCCGGACGGTCGTCTCGACGGCCAGCGGCTGGAGGACGAACTCCCCGGCGTCCCAGCGGAGCAGCCCCAGGCACGCTCCGGACGCGGCGACCGCTTCCGGGGTGAGGGGACCCGCGGTGGGGATGCGGTCGGTGTCGACGGGCAGCCGGTGGCCGGCGAGGGCGAGGACCGGGCGGCCTTCGCCGTCCTCCTCCGCCGTGTAGCCCTCCAGGAGGACGGGGACCGCGATCCGCGCCGGGTGGCGGTCGAGCGGGGCGGTCACCGGGTCGGTGGCGGTGGCCAGCGCGACGCGGGCGGTGCCGAAGGGGTCGGCGGGCTCTCCCGTACGGGCCCGCTCGTCGTCCCAGACGAGGTCGCCCTCGTCCGTGAGGGGCATGCCGTCGAGTGCGACGGCGCGGCCCTCCCCCACGGCGGCGAGCAGGGACATGTGCGGCCGGAGCAGCTGCCACAGGCCCGCGCCCACCACGGTGTCGGGCTTGGGCGCGGACACCGCCGCGCGGACGAGGCGCGGCGGTGTGCCGTCGGCGGGTTCGAACACCGCGTGGACCTGGGCCTGTACCGCGGTCGCGTGCTCCTGGAGGTCGATGCCGAGGGGCAGCAGGCGGCCGGTCGCGGGGGCCGCGGCCGGGGTCCCGACGGCACCCGGGAGGGTCAGGAGGAGGGCGCGGGTCCACAGGTCGGCCCAGCGGCGCACCGGCACCCGGTCCAGGGTGGCCCCGGGGCAGGAGGCGGCGAGTTCGGCGGCGAAGCCGTCGAGGAGGGTGGCCTGCCGGCGGAGCCGAAGGTCCGGCAGCATCGCGGAGACGACGGGCGCGGCGCCGGCGACCAGTTCGTGGTCGATGCCCTGCCAGCCGGCGCGGGCGAGGTCGCACAGCCAGGCGCGGGCGGCGGCGAGGACGTTGGCCCCGGGCTCCTCCGACGGGGCCCGCGGGCCGGTCGGTTCGGCGGGGTGCCGGCCGGTGATGTCCGCGACGCGTTCGGTCAGGGCGTCGTGGACGGAGCCCATGAGGGCGGTGCGGGCGGCGGCGAGCGCCACGAGGTGGTCCTCGCCCGCGGCTCCGGCGGCGGCCTTGTCGGCCGCTTCGGCGACCGCGGCGGCCAGCGGGGTGCCGCCGACGGCGGCGGCGAGCGCGGCCAGGCCCGCGGCCTGGTCGGGCTGCGGCCGGAGGAGTCCGGAGACGAGTGCCCGGTCGAAGGAGTCGACGGCGGACAGCGCCTCGTCGAGCCCGTCGACGGGGTCGGTGAACAGGTCCGTGCGCATCAGGCGACCGTCCTCGTCGGCGGGAACCACTGCATCTCGGGCAGCGGTCCGGTGGACGGCTCCAGCTCCAGGTAGGCCAGGTGCCGCAGGAAGCGGCTGAACACCGGGGCGGCCGCGGCGGTGTCGCCCTGCGCGGGCCGCGTCGCGGTCATCAGCGCGACGAGGTGGTGGGCGTCGGCGCCGGTGTCGCCCGGGTCTGCCTTCAGGTACCGGGCGACGCGGTCGGCCCCGTACTGCAGGACGGCTTCGGCGACGAGGGCCCGGATGTGGTTGCAGAAGCCTCCCCGGGCGCCGCCGCAGGGACGGTTGTTGTTCGTGCTGCAGGCGAACGTGTACGTCCCGGTCGCGATCGAGGACACGTACACGCGTCCCGCGTCGGACCCGCTGGACACGACGCCCTGCAGGCGTCCGTCGGCCAGTTCTACGAACGGCACCTTGGCGAGTTTCCTCGGTCGCGCGGGCGGTACCACCCGCGCCGTACTCGACTGCTCCCAGACCGGCAACGTACCTCTCCCATGCACGTCGAAGGGGATGTTCGCACCGCTGCGGCGGAACAGGAACGAACCTAACCCCGCCCACTGACAACGCCCGCGGACGCCCGGCGTCCGCGCTCCGCGTGGCCGGAAGGCCGGTGCGCCGCCGGGCCGTTCGGCGGGGGGACGGGGGCTCCGGGAAGCGGGTGTGAGCGGTGTGTGTGGGAGGCGGGCGGGCCCTTCGGTGCGGCGGGATACCCTGCCTGGGTACCGAGTACCGAGTACCGAAGTACCGACCGAAGACCGGGTGCCGCGGGGGGCGTCCGGGATCCGCTCATCGGCCTGGAAGCACGGACACCATGGAACGCGCGCGCGGCACCGCCCTCGCATCGGCCCTCCCCGGGGCGATGCGCGGCGTGTGGACGGCGGTCGCCGCCGCCGTGTGCGTGCTCCTCCCGGCCGGCGGCCATCTGCTGATCCAGGGGCACCTGCCGCGGTGGGCGGTCCTCTGCGTGCTGCTGCTCTGCGGTGCGGGGGCGGCGGCGCTCGTCGGGCCGCGCCGCAGGGTCTCCGACGCCCGGCTGCTCGCGGCGCTCGCGGGTGCGCAGGCGGTGTACCAGGCCGCCTACGCGGTGCCGGGCGCGTGCGCCGCCGTGGGTGTCCCCGACGGTCTGCCGGCCGCGCTCGGCCATGCCACCGCCGCCGGGGTGCCTCCCGAGGCCTTCGCCGTGGGGCACGCGGTCACGCTCGTCCTGACGGTCCGGCGGCTCGGGGTGGTCGAGCGGTTCCGGTGGCAGACACCGCCGGCGCTCCACGCGCTGGTGGCGGTGGTGCGTCTCGTCCGGCCGTGCTGCGGTGTGCCCGCCGCGCGGCCCGTGCCCGCCCGCCGCGGCGCCGAGGACGAGGCTCCGCCGCTCACGCCGCTCGCCGTCCGGACGCAGGCCGGACGCGCGCCGCCGCAGGCCCGGCCCGGCCCGACCGGCCGCGCCTCCCGCCGCGTCCCGGCCGCGTCCCGCCGGCTGTCTCCGTACGCCCTCGCGGCGTAGGCACGGAGGCTGCCGCGGGCCCGGCGTTCCCGACCCGCCCCACTCGGGCGGGCCGAGGGCCCCGCGCGCCTTCTCGTGGCGTCGCTCCCTTCCGGGGCCTTCGACCACTCCCCTTCCGAGGACTCATGACCACGCTCAAGAAGAACCTGCTCGCCGCCGCGGTCCTCGTGGCGGCCCTCGCCGTGGCGTTCGGCTCGTTCCTGCTCTTCGCACCGAGGGGCTCCGCCCCCGTGGCGGCGGAGCCCGCCTCCGACGCCCGTCCCGTCCGGGACGACAGCCACCGCCTCACCGCGCCCCGGCGCGGCGAGCTGACCGTCGTCGAGTTCCTCGACTTCGAGTGCGAGGGCTGCGGTGCGGTCCACCCCACCGTCGAGAGGCTCAGGGCCGAGTACGGGGACCGGGTGACGTTCGTCGCCCGGTACTTCCCCATGCCGGGCCACCACAACAGCACGGCCGCCGCCCTCGCGGTCGAGGCGGCGGCCGGGCAGGGCCGGTTCGAGGCCATGTACGGCAAGCTGTTCGCCACGCAGAAGGAGTGGGGCGAGGCGAAGGAGTCCAAGGCCGGGCTCTTCCGCGCCTACGCCGCCGGCCTGGGACTCGACATGGCCCGGTACGACGCCGCGGTGAAGGCGCCGGCGACCCTGGAACGCGTGAGGGCGGACCAGCGGGACGGACTCGCGCTCGGCGTCCGGGGGACGCCGACCTTCTTCGTCGACGGGGTGCGGATCCAGACCCCGGGCACCTACGAGGACTTCAAGGCCCTCATCGAGTCCCGGCTGTCCCGGTGACCGCCGACGGCGTACGGCTCCGGGGCACCGTACGCCGTTCCCGGCGCGGTGCGCCGGCGGCCGGTCAGGCGGTGCCGTGCTTCCCGAAGCTCGTGTGGTCCGTGGCCAGCGCCCAGATCACGACGATGGAGAGGGCCATCGAGAACAGCGACCACCAGGGGTGGTACGGCAGGAAGAGGAACTGGGCGACGGTGTTCAGACCGGCGAGGGTGATGCCTCCCATCCGCCCCCATTCGGAGCCCATGAGGATGCCGGCGCCGGAGAGGCCGACGAGGACGCCCAGGACGACGTGGGTCCAGCCCCAGCCGGTCAGGCTGAACTCGAAGACGTAGTCGCCGACGGCGGCGTAGACGTCGTCCTTGGCGATCGCGACGATGCCCTGGAGGACGTCCAGGATGCCGATGACCGCGAGGAGGACACCCGCGAACAGGGTTCCCCCGGCGGTGCCCCGGACGCCTGCTTCGGCGCCGGGCGGGCGGGGTGCGGTGTTCTGGCTCATGGGGTCATCGTCCGGCCGCCGCCACGGAGGCGAGCACTCAACTACGCCGAACGGGTGAGCGGGCCGTCGGCGGCCGCCCGGCGCGGCGACGGCCCGCCGGGGCCCGGTGGTTCACGGGGCCCCGGCGGGCCGGGCACGGCGGTGGCGTCAGGTGATGGTCCACCACTGGAACGTCGAGCCCGTGTCGGGCTGCTGGGTGACCGCGGCGCCGTCGGCCGCCGAGGCGGTGGTCAGGAGCAGCCCGCTCGCCGCGGAGGCGACGGTGTGGGTGCCCGTCGGCCGGCGGACGACGTTCCAGCGCTGGTTGGCCCCGTTGGTGCAGGTCCACTGGATGACGCGGGCGCCCGCTCCGGTGGAGCCGCCCTCGACGTCGGCGCAGAGCCCGGACTCGACGTTCCTCAGTTCGTACGTGCCGTCCGGCTGCCGGGTGAACCTCCACTGCTGGTTGGCGCCGCCGGTCGGCGCCCAGGTGATGAGCCGGGTGCCCGCGGTCGTGCTGTGGTCGGGGTTGTCGAGCGCCTTGCCCGCGGCGGTGAGGGTGCGGACTCCGTCGAGGGCGGCCGTCACCGACCAGGTGAACGTGGCCGTGCCGGAGGCGGTGCCGGAGGACGCGGTGACGGTGACCGTGGACGTGCCCGCCGTCGTGGGGGTTCCGGTGATCAGTCCGCCGGTGCTGATGCCGAGCCCGGCGGGCAGCCCCGACGCGGTGAAGGCCAGGGGCTTCGCGGCGGAGTCGACGGCCGTCATCTGGAGGGAGACGGCCTTGTTCACGGTGGTCGCCCGGTCGCCCGGATGAGTCACCGTCACCGTCTCGGGTGCCTGGCCGGTGGGGGTCAGGGTGAGGGTCTGCTCCCCGGCCGTGCGGGTGCCGCCGACCGCGTTCCCCGTGCTGTTGCTCCAGGTGCGGGTGGGCGTGGTCTCGGCGGACCGGGCGGAGTCGGCGGAGAGGCCGACGACGAGTCCGCTGTACCGGTTGACGATCCTGTACGCGCCGGTGGGGGTGCCGTCGGCCGGCGAGGTCCCCCGCAGGACGAACCACTGCTGGCCGACGGTGGGGCCGCCGGCCGGTGCGGCGGTGACGGTGGGCCTGGTGCCCCAGGCCCGGGTGGCGGTGGAGGCGGTGCTCACGCCGAGCAGCCGGCCGGACGAGGCGTTGGAGATGCGGTGGGAGCCGTCGCCGTTCGGGGTGAAGATCCAGGATTCGAGGGCGGATCCCGTGGCGGCGGCGAGCGAGGTCGTGGCGCCGCCCGAGGCCTCGGCGAGGACGCGGCCGCCGGCGCTGGTGATGCGGTAGGCCCTGGTCGCGTCGACGGGGGCGGCGGGCTCGGTGGTGCCGATCGTCAGGTTGACGTACTCGGCGGAGGCGCCGTCGGAGCAGCCGAAGGAGCAGTACGAGCGGAAGTCCTTGCCGACGATGCCGGAGCCGGTCCTGTTCCCGCCGTCGAGGAACCAGCGGTACCAGGACGCGTTCCTGTAGCCGCCGGTGTCACCGAGGCGGAACCACTTCTGGGTGGCGAGGTTGTCGGTGGCGTAGATCTCCTGGGAGGCGTTCCCGCTCTGGTCGACCGCCTGGGGCTGGCCGATGTACAGGCCGAGGTGGGCGTTGTACGTGATGTCCATGACGAACAGCGGGGACGTCGGGGGCGTCAGGCCGGCGGCCACCTGCTGGGCGACGGTGCCGGTGTTGGCCGGGTCGTACTCCTTCGACGGCGGGGTGTACCCCGTGGTGCTGCCGGCGCCGACCGGGACCATGGTGCTCTCCCGGCCTCCGACGCCGGGCTCGGACCAGGCGCCGTCGTACCACTTCCGCCAGGATCCGGGGGCCATCTTCGACGCGATCGGAGCGCGGGCGACGTGCCCGTAGAACGCGGCCCAGCCGCCGCCCTTGTTCACGATCCGGGAGCCGTAGAAGGCGTAGAAGTAGCCGGACGCCGTGTCGACGAACAGGCGCTGGTCACCGGTGCCGTAGTGGTACGTCTGCCGCGGGAAGGCCGCGGTGTCGCCGCGTGCGGTGCTGTGCTGCGAGGTGATGACGTGGTCCCTGATGCTCCACGTCCGTCCCTGGTCCCTGGAGACGGCGTAGTCGATGCCGTCGTAGTGGACGCCGTCGCCGAAGGGCTGCGGGGTGAACTCGTTGTGCACGAGCCCGTACCAGTCCCCGGTGTCCGGATCGACCCAGACCCCGGCGAGGTCGCAGTAGTTGCGGTGCGCGTAGGAACCGGTGGAGGGCGCAGGGGTGGACTCCACTCCCGTGGGGCTGTTGTTGCAGCGCCAGGTGGTGTCGTCGTTGCGGTCGTCGGGGTTGGCCGGGTTCACCGTGTCGCTGAGGGCGGCGGACCGGGTGGCGGTGTCGAAGTTCGTTCCGGTGTAGAAGGTCCACTTCCGGGGGTCGTTCGCGCCGTAGAGCGCGTGCGCCTGCTGGAAGTAGAAGGTGCCGTCCTTGTCGATGTACGTGCCCGCGGGCGTGTCGTCGGGGTGGGTCCACGAGCCCTTGGCACCGACGGTGACGGTGTAGGTCGCGGCCGCGGGCGCCGCGGGGACCGCGGACGCGGGGGGTGTCGCCAGTGCGCTGCCGCCGGTGACGACCAGCGCGGCGGCGGCCAGGGTCCCGGCGAGTCTGCTGTGACGCATGGGCATGGTTCTCCCTGATCGGAGGAGCCCGGAGGGGGAGGGCTCCGTGACGGTCCGGTGTCCTCGGGGACGGCCGACGAACGGTCGGACGGAGGGGCGACCGGGCGGGAATGGGGGTGGAGGGGCGTACGTGCGCGGGGTGCGGCGCGGGGAGGGACGAGGAGGGGGCGCGAGGAGGGGCGGTGGACGGCCGGGCCGGCCGGGGACGCGGCGGGACCTCCGTCCGCTGCGCACCCGGCGGCACGGCCGTGCGTGGCGGCACTCAGACTGCTCGCACCCGCGTCACGGCTCATAGGGACGAATCGCCGCGGCGCTTGGACTTTCCGACTCGGGGGCCCGGGCGGGAGCACGGCCCGTCGCGCCACGTTCCGGTGGGTCGCGTCGGCCGACCGGCCCTGCCCGAAGCGTGCCGCGGACGCGTGCGGCGCGCGCTCTGCTAGGCAGGCGGATACCCCGGCCGGGTGTCCCCGGCCCGGGGCCCAGGGCCGGGGGCGCCGGCCCGCCCCTCGCACCCAGGGAGATCCGCACGTGCTCCTCCGCCCCCGTGGCCGCCGCCCCCGCTCGCTGGCGGCCGCCGTCGTCCTCACCGCCGCCGCGCTCGGTGCGACGCTGCTCCAACCCGCGCAGGCCGCCGGCGGCCACCCGCCGCACCACGACCCTCGCCTGCAGCGGCAGCTCGACCGGCTCGTGGCCCAGGCCGACGGCCCGCCCGGCGTGATCGCCCTGCTCACCAGGGACGACCGCACCCAGGTGTACACCGCGGGTGTCGGCGACACCGCCACCGGCCGCCCGCCGCGCCCCGACGACCACATGCGGATCGCGAGCGCCGCCAAGGCGTTCAGCGGGGCCGTCGCCCTCCGGCTGGTCGACCAGGGCCGGCTCTCCCTCGACGACACCATCGCCGACCGGCTGCCCGGACAGCCCGCGGCCTGGGGCGCGGTGACGCTGCGCCAGCTCCTGGCGCACACGAGCGGGCTGCCCGACTACTCGGCCTCCCCCGAGTTCGCGGCGATCCTCACCGCCGACCCGCACCACGTCTTCGACCCGCGCAGGCTCCTCGACTTCATCGCCGACGAGCCGCTGCTCTTCCGTCCGGGCGCGCTGTACGAGTACTCCAACTCCGACAACATCGCGGTGGCGCTCATGGCGGAGGCGGCGACCGGCCGCTCGTACGAGGATCTCCTCAAGGAGCTCGTGTACCGCCCGCTCGGGCTGCGCCGCACCAGCCTCCCGCTGGGGTACCGGCTTCCTCGGCCCTACCTGCACGGCTACGCGGTGGATCCGCCGGCCGGCCCGGAGGACGTGAGCGAGGTGTTCGGCGCCTCCGGGGCCTGGGCTTCCGGCGGGATCGTCTCCACCCCGCGCGACCTGACCGCCTTCATCCGCGCCTACGCCGGCCCCGGCCTGCTGTCGCGGCGCACGCGCGAGGAGCAGCTCGCCTTCCGGCCGGGTGACACCTCGGAGCCGCCGGGACCCGGCACGAACGCCGCCGGGCTGGCGATCTTCCAGTACACGACCCGGTGCGGGGTGCTCTACGGCCACACGGGCAACACCGCGGGCTACACCCAGCTGATGGCCGCCAGCCCGGACGGCACCCGCTCACTGACCTTCTCGATCAACACCCAGACCAGCCCCAGGGTGAAGCCCGCCCTGCTGGCCCGCCTGCGCACCGTGCAGGAGGACTTCGCCTGCGCCCTCCTCAAGGAGGACTGAACGGCGGGCGCCGCCACGACCGGACCCGCGTGCCACGGCCCACGCCGCACACCGCGCGGCGTGGGCCGACGGCCCTCGGCCGCTCGGAGCCTTCAGTCTGAGCCACGAGGCGCCGTACATGTCGATGGAGTCCGGTGCGACCGACACAGCGCGCGCACGCGTGCCGGCCATCGCCCACGCCGACGCCCCATCGCTCCTCCAGACCGTCGCCCGGTCGCAGCACCCGTTCACGCACGACCGCCGGTCGGCCTGTTCCGGACGCGATCTCGCCGTCGCCTCGTTGTGTCTGCGGTCGCGGAGCTGGGCCGGACAGGTGGCCGAGGTCCTGGCTCAGGTGGTGAGCAGTTCGGCGATCTCATGGGCGAGCGCCGGCCCGAGGCAGCCCCAGCCGTCCTTGTAGCCGTACACACTCCCCAGGGTGCGGGCGTCGTAGTCGCCGTTCAGGATGTCTATGTCGGCGGGGTTGATGAGCGACGGGTGGGGGACACCGACGGCGCCCGAGACCCTCAGCAACTCCCCGCGCAGGGTGCGCAGGTACATCGCGGCCCGGATGCCCTTCGAGGGCGCGTCGATGCCGCGCGCCAGCCAGGGGTTCTGGGTGGCGATGCCGGTGGGGCACTTGTCGGTGTGGCACTTCTGGGCCTGGATGCAGCCGATGGACAGCATCGCCTCGCGGCCCACGTTGATCATGTCGACGCCGAGGGCGAACGCGACGACGGCATTCTCGGGCAGGCCTAGCTTGCCGGAGCCGATGAAGGTGACGTCGTCGGTCAGGCCCCGCTCGGCGAACACGCCGTAGACGCGGGAGAAGCCCACGCGAAACGGCAGGGACACCGAGTCGGCGAACATCAGGGGAGCCGCTCCAGTGCCGCCCTCGCCACCGTCGACGGTCACGAAGTCGACTCCTCGCTCACCGGGCTCCATCAGCGTTGCGAGCTCCTCCCAGAAGTCCATGTCCCCGATGGCGCTCTTGATCCCGACCGGCAATCCGGTCTCCGTGGCCAGCAGTTCTACGAAGTCGAGCATCGAGTCCACGTCGTGGAACGCGGTGTGCCGCGACGCCGAGACGCAGTCCCTGCCCGGGGGAATGCCGCGGATCGCGGCGATCTCGTCGGTCACCTTCGCGCCCGGCAGCATGCCGCCGAGCCCCGGCTTCGCGCCCTGCGACAGCTTGATCTCGATCGCCTTCACGGGCGCACCCGCGACCAGTGACTTGAGCTTGTCGAGGCTGAACGTCCCGTCCTCGTTGCGGCAGCCGAAGTACGACGTACCGATCTGGAGGACCAGGTCCCCGCCGTTGAGGTGGTAGGGCGACAGGCCGCCCTCGCCGGTGTTCTGCATCGTCCCGGCCAGCGCCGCGCCCTTGTTGAGCGCCGTGACGGCCGCGCCGGACAGAGAGCCGAAGCTCATCGCCGAGATGTTGACGACGCTCGCCGGGCGGAACGCCTTCGCGCGGCCGCGCGGTCCGCCGAGCACCTTGGCCGAGGGCAACACCGCTTGCGGGTCGCTCACAGCGGGCAGTGCACCGGCGAACGTACGCTGCTTCACGTATGCATGACCCTGCACGTGCTCGATGTCGTTGTCGGTGCCGAACCCGAAGTAGTTGTTCTCCCCCTTCGCCGACGCGTAGATCCAGCTGCGCTGGTCACGGCTGAAGGGACGCTCCTCGTCGTTGGACGTCACGATGTACTGCCGTAGCTCGGGGCCGATGGTCTCCAGCGCGTACCTGGCGTGTCCCAGCAGGGGGAAGTTCCTCAGCAGCGCGTGCTTCTTCTGCACGAGGTCGCGGGCGGCCACCAGCGCCAACCCCGTGGCGGCTGCCGCACCTATGCTCCGAGCACGCATCACATTCGTTCCTCTCCTCGACTGGCCGAACCACACGGAGACCCCCTACCCCGCGCCGCGAGAATGGCACGCGATGCCGGAGGCCCGAGGACACCGCCCCTGCGGGAGGCCCCCGCGCGGCCCGTACGGGGGTCGGGCCGCGCCGCAGGCAGGTCAGAGCGCCGAGTCGAGGTGCCCCAGGTGCTTGATGAGGTTCATGTTCTCGGCGTAGTCCACCGGGCAGTTGATGATCGACACGCCAGGGTCCGCCAGTGCCTCACGGAGCGTCGGCAGCAGGTCCCCAGCGGACTCGATGTGGTAGCCCTTCGCGCCGAAGCTGCGGGCGTACTGGACGATGTCCGGGTTGCCGAAGTCGGTGTTGGAGTTCTCCCCGACCTCCAGGTCCATCTTCCACTTGATGAGTCCGTAGCCGTTGTCCTCCCAGATCAGCACGGTCAGCGGAATGTTCTCGCGGACCGCCGTCTCGATCTCCTGGGAGTGCATGAGGAACGAGCCGTCGCCGACCGCCGCCAGCACCTTCGTCTGCGGCCTGGCGAGCTGAACCGCGAGCGCGCCGGGCAGCGAGAAGCCCATGGTGGACAGGCCGTTGGAGATGAGGCAGGTGTTCGGCGCGTACGTCGGGTAGAGCCGGGCCATCCACATCTTCAGCGCGCCGGTGTCGACCAGCACGATGTCGTCGCGACCGAGCGCGGCACGGGTGTCGGCGATGACGCGCTGCGGGGCGAGCGGGTAGCGCTCGTCCGCGGCGCCCTGCTCGAGTTCCTTCGCCAGCAGCGCGCGGGTGGCCACGGTGTCCTCGTCGTCGATGGTCCAGCGCAGGCCGTCGAGTGCGGTGGCGAGGGCGTCGAGGGAGGCCGAGATGTCGCCGATGATGCCGACGTCGACCGAGTAGCTGTCGTCCACCTCCGCCGGAACGCGGTGGATGTGGACGATCTTCTTGTCACCGTCCGGGTTGATCCGGGACGGGTCGAACTCCTGCAGTTCGTAGCCGACGGCGATGACGACGTCGGCCTCCTCGAACCCGAAGTTGGTGTAGTCGCGCCGCATGAAGCCGAACGTGCCGGTCGCACACGGGTGGTCGTCGGGCAGGACGCCCTTGCCGTGGAAGGTGGTCGCCGTCGACACGTCGAGTGCGGTGGCGAACGCCGCCAGCGACTCCGCGGCGCCGCGCGCCGCGCCGTGTCCGGCGAGGATCACCGGCCGGCGGGCCTCCCGCAGCAGCTCCACCGCTCGTTCGATCTGCTTCGGGGACGGCGCCTCGGGCTGCACGACGTTCCTGCGCAGCGGGTTCAGGTCCGAGCCGTCCGTCGCCGCGTCGACGTCCTCGGGCACGGCGAGATAGACGGCGCCGGGGCGCTCCGACTCGGCGGTCTTGAACGCGCGCCGCACCATCTCGGGGATGGCCTGGGTCGCCGGTACCTCCGCCGACCACTTCGTGACCGGGGCGAACATGCTCACCAGATCCACGAACTGGTGGGACTCCTTGTAGTTGCGCTCCTTGCCGACCTGCGCGGTGATCGCGACGACGGGCGTGCTGTTCGTCATGGCGTCGGCGACGCCCAGCATCAGGTTGATCGCGCCGGGCCCCAGCGTCGCGGACATCACCCCCGCCGAACCGGTGAGCCGGCCGTACATCTCCGCCATGAAGGACGCGGCCTGCTCGTGCCGGGTGAGGACGTAGCGGATCTTCTCCGAGCGGGCGAGGGCGTTGGTGAAGCGGATGTTCTCCTCGCCGGGTACGCCGAACACCACCTCGACACCCTCGTTCTCCAGGCAGCGAACCAGGAGTTCGGCCGCTCCGTCGGGTGTCTGCTTCCGGTGCTCGGCATCGCTCACGCTGATCGTGTCCTCTCCTGAGTTCTGGCCGCGCCGATGGACGGGCCGGTCAGCCGTCTACCCCGGCCGCCCCGGCCGCAGTCACCAGCCCACCCCGGACCAGCAGGAGGCCACTCTCGTCCTCGCCCTCGCGATCGGACGGGCCGGACCGGCTGAAACCGACACCACCGAGAGCGATCCGGCTACCTGCGTTTGCACATAGAGCGCGTGTGCAATTATTGTTGAGGCGCGCAAAGAGATGCCTCAAGTAATTCAGGAAGGGGGCGAGCCATGCCGCTCGCACTACTCGCTCTTGCGGTCGGAGCCTTTGGCATAGGCACGACCGAGTTCGTGATCATGGGACTGCTCCCCGACATCGCCGCCGACTACGGTGTCTCCATCCCTGCTGCCGGCCTGCTCGTCACCGGTTACGCCCTCGGTGTCGTCGTCGGCGCACCCCTGCTCACCGTCTTCGGGGCCAAGGTCAGTCGCAAGCGCATGCTGATGCTGCTCATGGGCCTGTTCGTGCTCGGCAACCTGCTGTCCGCACTCGCCCCGAACCTGGGAGTGATGCTGACCGGCCGCGTCGTCGCATCGCTCGCCCACGGGTCGTTCTTCGGCATCGGGTCGGTCGTTGCCGCCGAGCTGGTCGCGCCGGAGAAGAAGGCCGGCGCCATCGCCACCATGTTCACCGGGCTCACCGTCGCCAACATCGTCGGCGTGCCGCTCGGCACGTTCATCGGCCAGGCCTTGGGCTGGCGCACCACCTTCGCGATCGTCGCCGCGCTCGGCCTCGTCGGGCTACTCGGTATCGCGAAGCTCGTCCCGGCCACGCCCCGCCCCGAGGGCACCCGCCTGCGTGGCGAGCTGAAGGCCTTCCGCAACCCGCAGGTCCTGCTCGCGATGGCGATGACCGTGCTCGGCTTCGGCGGCGTCTTCGCCGCGATCACCTACATCGCGCCGATGATGACCGAGGTCGCCGGGTACTCCGAAGGCGCCGTCACCTGGCTGCTCGTCCTCTTCGGCGTCGGCATGTTTCTCGGCAACCTGCTCGGCGGCCGGTACGCCGACCGGGCCCTGATGCCCCTGCTGTACGCGGCCCTCGGCGGGCTCGCGGTCGTCCTCGCGCTGTTCACCGTGCTCGCGCACCACAAGGTTCTCGCCGCGGTCGCCATCGTCCTCGTCGGGGCGCTCGGCTTCGCCACCGTCCCGCCGCTGCAGAAGCGCGTCCTCGACCAGGCCCACGGCGCGCCCACCCTGGCCTCCGCCGTCAACATCGGGGCCTTCAACCTGGGCAACGCCCTCGCGGCCTGGCTCGGCGGCCTCGTGATCGCCGCCGGCTTCGGCTACACCGCCCCGAACTGGGTCGGCGCGCTCCTCGCCGCCGCAGCTCTCGGCCTCGCCCTCTGGTCCGCCGCCCTGGAGCGCCGGGCTGCCGCGAGCGCCGAAGCCCTCGGGTCCGGCCCGGTCTCGGCGGAGACCGCCGGTTCCGCGGCGAACGGCCCCGGTTCGGGCCGTACCGCCGTCGGCTACGCCGAGGCCCGCGTTCCCGCACGCCGCTGACCCTCCCCCTTCCCCCCCTCTCACTCCGATTTCCCCTCCACCACCCCCCTCCCCATCCTCATCCTCATCCTCATCCCCAGGAGAAGTGCCATGACCGCCCGCACCGCCGTCGCCCCGCTGACCGCCCAGGACGCCGAGACCCTGCTCTCCGCCGCCCGTGACGCCGCGGAGGCCGCCGGGGTCACCGTCAGCGTCACCGTCCTCGACGCCGGCGGCCACCTCCTCGCCTTCCGCCGCGACGACCGCGCCGTACTGATCTCTGGCGAGACGAGCACCCGCAAGGCGTACACCGCGCTCCAGCTCGACGCCCCCACCGCCGACCTCGTCGACCTGGTGAAGCCGGACGGCCCCTTCCACTCGTTGACCACGGCCCTGGACCGGCCGCTGCTCTTCATCGCCGGCGGCGTCCCCGTCCACCGGGACGGCGTCCTCGTCGGCGCCGTCGGGGTCGGCGGCGGCGCACCCGAGCAGGACCACTCCTTCGCGGTCGCCGCCACGGCTGCGCTCGCCTGATCCCGCGCGGCGCGGGCGGCACCCGCCGCCCGCGCCGCTACGCGGACACCGGGAACGCGGTCTGGAAGGCTAGCCGTCGGTCGGCGCCCTCGCCGATGCGGCCGAGGAGGTCGTCGAGCAGGAGGTACTCCTCCCAGCGCGCGCGGCCCGAAGCCTTCGCCAGCCGCGCGAGGAGCAGGTCCTCCAGCTCCGGGACGCGCTTGTTCTTCCACACCTTGTCGGCCGTGCTCACCAGCAGGTCCTCGAGCGTCGTGCCCGGGGCCGTCCAGGAGCCGTGCGTGCCGGCGAAGCGGGCCAGGTCCGGGCCGAACCCGCGGGCGAGGAGCAGGTCCCGCCCGGCCTCCTCGTGCCGCGAGCCCGGCCCCGACAGCTCGGCGACGTGCACGGTCTTGCCGATGTCGTGCGTCGCCGCGCCGAAGAGGACGGCCTCGCGGTCCGCGCCGAGCTCCGGTCGGTGGTGCTCCAGCCAGTCGACCAGCTGGACGGCGACGTCGTGGACGGCCCGCAGGTGGGCCGCCAGCCGCGGGGGCGCGTCCAGCGCACGGAGGAGGTCCGCCACCGTCGCCGGAAGCGGCCGCAGCGGCGGATCGGCCGGCCCGTGCAGGGCCCGGAGAAGGGCGTCCGAAGGTGTCACCGGCGCCGGATTCCGGGGCGCCGGCCCGCCCCCGTTCACTCCCGCGCGCGGACCGGGCGCAGGGCGCCCTCCGCGCGGAGGTCGGCGAGGGTGGGGTAGCCGTCGACGGCCATGATCAGGTCGGCCTCGGCGAGGAGCGCACGCAGGACGTGCACGATGCCGTCGGTGCCGCCGAGGGCGAGACCGTACGCGTAGGGGCGCCCGACCCCCACGGCCGTGGCGCCGAGCGCGAGGGCCTTGACCACGTCGGCGCCGCTGCGGACGCCCGAGTCGAACAGGACCGGGAGTCCGTCGGCGGCGGCGACCACCTCGGGGAGCGCGTCCAGGGCGGGCAGCCCGCCGTTGGCCTGGCGACCGCCGTGGTTGGAGCAGTAGATGCCGTCCACGCCGCCGTCCCTGGCGCGGCGGACGTCCTCGGGGTGGCAGATGCCCTTGAGGACGATCGGCAGGTCGGTGAGGGAGCGGAGCCAGGCCAGGTCCTCCCAGACGAGCGGCTTGCCGAAGATGCCGACCCACTCCAGGACGGCCGCCCGGGGATCCTCCTCCGGGCTCTTCGCGAGGCGGGCGCGGAAGACGGGGTCGGAGGTGTAGTTCGCGAGCGCGTGACCGCGCAGCTGGGGGAAGTTGCCGGTGGCGAGGTCGCGGGGCCGCCAGCCGGTGATCCAGGTGTCCAGGGTGACCACGATGCCCCGGAAGCCGGCGGCCTCGGCGCGGCGGACGAGGCTCTCGGCGAGGTCGCGGTCGGTGGGCGTGTACAGCTGGAAGAAGCCGGGAGTGTCGCCGAACTCGGCGGCGACGTCCTCCATGGGGTCGACGGTGAGGGTGGAGGCGACCATCGGCACGCCCGTCCGGGCGGCGGCGCGGGCGGTCGCCAGGTCGCCATGGCCGTCCTGGGCGCAGAGGCCGATCACGCCGACGGGCGCCATGAACAGCGGCGACGGCAGCTTCAGGCCGAACAGGTCGACGGACAGGTCGCGCCGGTCCGCGCCGACCATCATGCGCGGCACGAGCCCCCAGGCGCGGAAGGCGTCGGCGTTGGCCTCCTGGGTGCGTTCGTCTCCCGCGCCGCCCGCCACGTACGACCACAGCGAGGGCGGGAGCGCGGCCCGCGCCCTCGACTCCAGTTCGGCGAAGGTCATCGGCTGCGTGGGCAGGACGCCGAAGAGTCCGTCGAAGTAGATCTCGTGCTGGTAGTCGCCGTAGTGCTGGGGCATGGGGTGACGTGTCCCTTCCGGTGCCTGTCGGCGCGCCCGGGTCGCCCGGCCGCGGTCGGCCCCCATCGTGCCCTCCGCGCGCGCCCGTGACCATGGAACGGCGGCCGGGAATCCACGGGGCGCGTGCGGGAGGGTCCGGGTGGGGCGGTGGTCAGGAGCGTGACGCGGTCCTGCATCCGTCGTCGGGGCTCCCGGTGTCGCCGAACAGCGGCTTGCTCCGGTCGTAGGGGTCGACGGTCTCGCCGTCGGCGCCGTCCCCGGCCTGCCGGGTGCCGAACTCCGGGGCGAACCAGCCGGCGCCGGTGTCGCAGCCGCCGTTGGTCATGTCGACCTTGTACGAGACGAGGGAGAGCGTGCCCGGTTCGGTGATGACCTTCGCGGGGTCGTCCCAGCTCACCACGACCTCGCGCCGGGCGATCGTGCGCAGCACCTCGTCGCTGCCGGGCGCGGCGGACACGACGGGGTAGACGTACGTGACGTCGGTGGTCACCAGCAGGGCGCCGCGCTCGCCCTCCCGGAAGGTGATCCGTCCCCGGGTCTTGACGACGTCGCCGACGGGACGCGCGTGGGACGGCTGGAAGCGGCTGAAGAGCAGGAGCGGGTCGTTCTCCTCGGTCGGGTCGGTGAACGCGGCGGCCTGGTACTCCTTGAAGTCCTTCTGGTGCGGGTTGACGAGGGCGATCGCCCGGGCGGGGCGCTCGCCGCGGAGCACCGCCGGGTCCAGGCTCGACGCGACGAGGAAGTCGCGCGTCCGCCGGAGGGCCTTCTCCACCTGCGCCGTGCTCATCCAGCCGGTCGCCCGGGCCGGGGGGACGCTGATCCCGGCCGCGCCGTCCGCCCAGCGGGCGGCCGGTGATCCCCTGAACGGCTCGTCGAGCGTGGCGGGTCGGGCCGGTTCCGCGGGCGGCGCTCCGGTGGGGCGCTCCGACTCCTGGGCGAGCGGCGCGCCGGCCGTCCCGTCGTCCGAGGAGCCGATCACGTCCCACGGATCGAACGCCGCGACCAGCAGCGCCGCGGCGGCCAGCAGACCGACCAGGTACCGGCCCTTCCCCCGCCGCCGGGCCGGGGTGGGCGTGTAGGTGCGCCAACCGGCGTCGTCCGGGGGTGTGTCGCGCAGCCGCTCGGTCATCTCCCGGGCCCTGGCGGACGGTTCCTCGGGCGCGTCGGCGACGCCCGCCACGGAGTCCTTCAGGAACTGCTCCCACACGTCGTCCGGTATGGACGAATCGCCCTGTTCCCCACGCGGGTTCACGGCCCACTCCTCGTATCGCACGCACCCGACCGGGTGGCCCACCCCCGGGGCCCTCGCATGATCGCACGGCGGGTCCGGGGGTGTTGAGGCAGGTCAGGCCCGTCCGGGGCCGGGTCGGGGCGGTCAGGCGTACGGGTCGAAGGGGATGCCGGCCGGTTTGGCCTCGGCCAGGTGGGAGGCGAAGCTGCCGTCCTTCAGGCCGAACACCGCGCTGCCGAAGTCGGCTTGGGTGAGCTTGTCGCGCAGGCCCGCCGGGTAGCCGTTCCAGCCGACCAGGGCGGGGAACTGCCAGGTGTGCTGGTGGTTCTCGGGCGGCTCGTCGTTGGAGTTGGCCGGGCGGAAGCAGTGCGTGCCGATCCCGTCCTTGTGGTAGACGACCTTCGCGTGGGTGCCGTCCCAGCGGATGGAGTCCCGGCCGTAGGTGTTGAAGTCGCCGTGGGCGGACGTGGAGACGTACCGGGCCTGGTTGTTCTGGACCCAGACCACGACGTGCTCCCAGTCGTGACGGTGGCCCCCGAGGCCGCTGCCCCAGACGGCCTGGTCCTTCTCGAAGTACAGGCCGTAGAGGATCGCGCACCAGCCGTTGTTGCACTTGGCGCGGGAGTAGCCGTTGGTCTGGGTGAGGTCCCAGGAGTCGCGGCACTGGCCGCTCACGGTGCCGGACGGCTTGAGCCCGCCGTTGAGGGTGCCGTCGGGTCCTATGGCGGCGGTGGAGTAGCAGCCGTCGGTGTCGTAGTCGAAGGCCGGCTGGAAGGTCTGCTCCAGGGCGTCGGCGTTGGCCGGGAGAGCGGGGGGCGGTGCGGCGAACGCACTGCCGGGCAGGGCGATGGTCATCGTGAGGGCGGCGGCGAGGGCGAGGGCGCCCCTGGTGGCGTACACCTGTGTCTTCACTGTGTCCCCTGGGTCGGGCGGCATGATGCGACATCCCACATCTTGGCATGAACAGATCATCCGGAAGAGGGGTCGGGCCGCGAACGCGAACCGAATCCACGGCGAACCCGATGCCCCGTCCACGAGAATCGACTAGACGAGACGTATCGTCTCATCTACGGTGGGCGTCATGACCACCACCGCGTCCCCCGCGCACATCGCCATGTTCTCCATCGCCGCGCACGGCCACGTGAACCCGAGCCTGGAGGTGATCCGCGAGCTCGTCGCCCGCGGCCACCGCGTCAGTTACGCCGTCCCCGCGTCCTTCGCCGGGAAGGTCGCGGAGACGGGGGCCACGCCCGTCGTCTACACCTCGACCCTGCCGACCGACGACGACCCGGACGCCTGGGGAACCGAACTGATCGACAACCTCGAACCCTTCCTGAGCGACGCCGTGCAGGCCCTCCCCCAGCTCGCCGCCGCCTTCGCCGGGGACGAGCCGGACCTCGTCCTCCACGACATCACCTCCTATCCGGCCCGCGTCCTCGCCCACACCTGGGGCGTACCGGCGGTCTCCCTCTGGCCCAACCTCGTGCCGTGGGAGGGGTACGAGGAGGAGGTCGCCGCGCCGATGACCGCCGAGCTCAAGGCCTCGCCGCGCGGCAGGGCGTACTACGCGCGGTTCGAGGCCTGGCTGGCCGAGCACGGGATCGACACCGACCCCGAGAGGTTCGTCGCCCGCCCGGGCCGCGCGCTCGTCCTCATCCCCAAGGCCCTGCAGCCGCACGCCGACCGGGTCGACGAGTCCGTCCACACCTTCGTCGGTGCCTGCCAGGGCGAGCGCGCCGACCAGGGAGGCTGGGAACGGCCTGCCGACGCGGAGACCGTGGTCCTGGTCTCCCTCGGCTCCTCCTTCACCAAGCAGCCCGGCTTCTACCGCGACTGCGTGGCGGCCTTCGCCGGCCTCCCCGGCTGGCATGTCGTCCTCCAGATCGGGAAGTTCGTGGACCCGGAGGAACTCGGCGACGTCCCGGCCAACGTCGAGGTGCGCTCCTGGGTCCCCCAGCTGGCGATCCTCCGGCAGGCCGACGCCTTCGTGACGCACGCGGGCGCGGGAGGCAGCCAGGAGGGCCTGGCCACGGCCACGCCCATGGTGGCCGTCCCGCAGGCCGTCGACCAGTTCGGGAACGCCGACATGCTCCAGGCCCTGGGCGTCGCGCGGCACCTGCCCATGGACGAGGTCACCCCGGAGCGGCTGCGCAAGGACCTGCTCGCGCTCCTCGGCGACCCCGAAGTACCGCGCCGCGCCCGCGACATCCAGGAGTCGATGGCCCGCGAGGGCGGCACCCGCCGGGCCGCCGACCTGATCGAGGCCGAGCTCACGGGACGGTGACCGTCGCGAAGCCGAGCCGGGCGACGGCGACCCGCCCGGAACCGCCCCGGGCGACGGCGGGTCGACCGGAGACGCGTCACCGGACGGTACCCCGCCCCGAGGCGGCCCGGACGACGGCGACCCGCCCCGCGCGGATCCGCCCCGGGTTGCCGGCGGGTCGACCGGAGAAGCGTCACGGGACGGCGACCCGGCCCGAGCCGACCCGGGCGACGGGGACCGCCCGGAGCCGAGCCCGCCGGAGTCGGCGGGTGCTCCTTCGCCCCGTACGTGCAGACCGCACGGGGACGAAGGGACACCGCTCGCACCGACCGGGTCAGACCACCGCGCCCGAGCGGTCGGGGCCGCGGGCCCCGGCCGCGCGCCGCGGCCGGTCGGACCCGCCGCCCGAGGGCGCGCCCGCCGCCGGGTCACCCGACTCCAGGACCACGGCCAGCGGCATCGCCGTGAACACCGTGGAGGCCATGCCGAGCACGACACCGGCGAGCAGGGCGACGGAGAAGTCCGTGAGCGAGTCGCCCCCGAGCACGGCGAGCGCCACCAGGACGAACAGCGCCCCCATACCGGTGTTGACCGTACGGGGCAGGGTCTGGGCGACGGCCCGGTCGGCGAGGTCGGCGAGCGGCACGCCGCCGCCCCGGCGCCGCAGTTCGCGCAGCCGGTCGAGGACCACCACGGAGTCGTTGACCGAGTAGCCGACGACGGTCAGGAGCGCGGCGAGGAACACGCTGTCCACCGGTTTCCCCAGCCAGGCGAACAGGCCGACCACCAGCAGCACGTCCTGGGTCATGGCGGCCACCGCCGCCGTCGCGTACGTCCAGCGGAACCGCACGGTCAGATAGAGGAGTTGGGCGGCGACCGCGAGGCCGAGGGCGAGGAGGGCGTGGGTGCGCAGCTCGCCGCCGAGGCTCGGGCCGATCAGGTCGTCGCGTTCCACCTCCACCGGTCCCGCGACGCCGGTGAGGGCCTCCCGGATCTCCCGCTGCTCGCCGTCGCCGCTCTCCCGGACGCGGACCGACACGTCACCGTCGCCGGTCGTCTGCACGACGGCGTCGGGGAAGCCCGCCGTGGTGATCGCCGCTCGCGCCGCGTCCGCGTCGACGGGCCGCTCGGCCGCGTACTGCACGACACGGCCGCCGGTGAACTCGACGCCGAACTCCAGGCCCCGGACGCCGATTCCGGCGAGGGCCGCCAGCAGGAGTCCGGCGCAGGCGAGCAGCCAACGGCGCCGGTGGGCCATCAGGCGCGGCACCCGGCGGGTCAGCCGGGTGCGCAGCCGGCCGAGTCCGGCCATGCCGGTGACTTCCGGCCGGCGGCGGACCGCGGGCAGACGCAGGACGAGGTCGGCGAGGAGGCGGGTGACCACCATCGCGGTCAGGAGCGAGGTCAGGACGCCGATCGCCAGGGTGACCCCGAAGCCCTTGACGGGGCCGGTGGCGAAGATGAAGAGCAGGCCCGCCGCGAGCAGGGTGGTGACATGGGAGTCGGCGACGGCGCTCCACACCTTGCCGAACGCCGTCGTCAGCGGGCGCCGCAGGTCCCGGCCGTTCGCGGCCCGGCCCAGGGCCGCGTGTTCCTCCCTGGCCCGTTCGAAGACGAGGACGTTCGCGTCGACGGCGATGCCGATGGCGAGGACGAAGCCGGCGAGGCCGGGAAGGGTGAGGGTGGCGCCCAGGGCGACCACGGCGGCGTACGAGATCAGGCCGTAGAGGAGCAGCGCGGCGGTGGCGAGGACGCCGAGGAGGCGGTAGACCGCCATCACGAAGATCCCGGTGCAGGCGAGACCGATCAGCGCGGCCCAGGCGCTGGCGCGGATCGCCTCGGCGCCGAGCGTCGGGCCCACGGTGCTCTGCTCGATCGTCGTCACCGGGACCGGCAGTGCTCCGCCCTGCACGAGGGCCGCGAGGTCGCGGGCGTCCTGGGCGGAGAATCCGCCGGTGATCTGCGCGGACCCGCCTCCGATGCCGGAGCCGCAGGGGACGCCGGTCTGCATGGCCGGGGCGGAGACGACGCGGTCGTCGAGGACGATCGCGACCCTGCGGGCGGGGTCTCCGGGCGCCGCGCAGGCGGCGTCGCCGGTCAGCCCGGCCCAGGTGCCGGCGGCGCCGTCGCGGAAGACGAGGTCGACGGTCCAGCCGCGGCCGCTCGTCATATCGAGCACGGCGTCGGCGCTCTTGACGCCGTCGCCGGTGAGGGCGGGTGCGGCGAGGGCGAGGAAGCGGCCGGGCGCGTCGGGGTCGGCGAGGACGCGCGACGCCCCGCTCCGGCCGCCGGATCCGGCGTTCGCGTCCGGGCCGGCCGGTTCCCGGGCCTCGCCGGTGACGGCGTGGAAGGTGAGCTGGGCCGTCCGGCCGATGACCTCGGCGGCCTGGCGCGGGTCGCGCAGTCCGGGGAGTTCGACGACGATGCGGCGCTCGCCGGAGCGGGCGAGCGAGGGTTCCGCGACCCCCAGCCCGTCGACGCGTTTGCGGAGCACCTCCAGGGCGCGGTCGGTGGACGCGGCGTCGGCGCGCACGGTGGGTCCGTCCTCGGTCTGGAGGACGATGCGGGTCCCGCCGCGGAGGTCGAGTCCGAGGCGGGGCGGGGTGGTCAGGGTGATCCAGAGGGACAGGGCGACGACGGCGAGCGCGAGCAGCGCGCGCCAGATCGTGGAACGAGAGGACCGAGAGGAATGAGAGGTCCGAGAGGAATGAGAGGTCCGAGAGGAATGAGAGGAACGAGGGGAACGAGAGGACCGAGAGGACACGGAGGCTCCAACGGGCGACGCACGGCGGCGGCGGGCGCCCGCGGCGGGGCGGAGCGCGCGCCGGCCGTGCCGGACGTGTGGGTGGATGCGCGTCGTGGACCGGTCCGGGGCATGCCGAGGGCCCGGACGGCGACGCGGGGAACGTCAGCTGTGCCGGGTGGAGGGAGGGCCGCGCGGGGCCCGCGGGTCGTGGGCCGCGCCGGGCGGTGCGCGCTCGCGGCGGGGGTCGCCGGCGAGGACGCCGCGGGCCGGGAGGGAGAGGTCGAGCGGTACGGCGGCCGCGCCCGGGGGCGTGACGGGCATCCGTACGGGGTTCTCGACGGCGGCGGGGAGGCGTACGACGGCGGTGGGCGCGAAGTGCGGCTCGGGAGCGGAGGCGCGGGCGCCGGCGCCGGCGCCGTGGGCCGGGGCGGAGACCAGCGTTCCGGCCGGCGCGGAGACCGGCGTGCCAGCCGGCGCAGAGACCGACGTCCCAGCCAGCGCGGAGACCGGTGTCCCGGCCGGGCCAGAGACCGACGTCCCGGCCGGCAGGTGGCCGGCCGCGGCCGGGTGGCCGGTCGGCGTCGCCGCCGGGAGGACGAGGAGGGACCAGACGGCGCAGAGCATCGCGGGCAGCAGGGCGACGAGTTGCCGCGTCGAACGACCCACCGCGCCCCTCCCCTCCCACGGCCCGTCGAAGGCGCCGGATTCCCGAGCCTCAGCCTAGCCCCTGTCGTCGCCCGGCCGTCCGCCCGGACCACGAGGGGTTCGACGGCAGGTCCGGCCCGCCCCGCGTGGGCGAGCGCCGGCGCGCCCGCCCTCCGTGCCGACCGAGTACGGGAGCTGAGTACGCGTGCTCATGCGGGGGCCGGGCCGTTCTCGCACGATGAGCGGGTCAGCCCGTCCTCGGAGCCAGGGGGCCCCTCGTGCTCAGCCGTCTCGCCGCCCACGTCGTCCCGTTCTTCGGCCGACTGACCGTCACCGCCGACCCCGCGGCCCGCCTCGAACCGGGCAGCATCCTGGTCGTGAACCACACCTCGACGGCCGACCCGGCGCTCGTCCTGGCGGCGCTCCGCAAGCGGCTCGCCGTCGAGCCGGTGCTGCTCGCCACCGCCGGGCTGTGGCGGATCCCGCTGCTCGGCCGGGCCCTGACCCGCGAGGGGTACGTGCCGGTCCACCGCGGCTCGGCCCACGCCGCCGCGGCGCTCGACCACGCGGCGGTGGCGCTCGCCTCGGGACGGCACGTGATGCTGTACGCCGAGGGCCGCATCCCGACGCGGCCGGACTCCGGCGAGAACCCGCCGGAGGCCTTCCGTACCGGTCTGGCCCGGCTCGCCGGGGCGACCGGGCGCCCGATCGTGCCGATCGGGCAGGCGGGGGCCCGGCGCATCACCTCGGGCGGGCGGGTGAAGCAGATCGCCGGGGTGCTCACCGCGCCGGTCCGTCGGCCGTGCCTGCACGTCCACATCGGTGCGCCGCTGCGGCTGCCCTCCGACGTGACGACCGCGACGCAGCTGGCCCACGGGGCCGTCACGGCGGCCTGGCGTACGGCGGCCGGGGCGCTCGGCGAGCCCGCGGCGACGGCGGACCTGCGGGGCTGAGCAGGACCGGGGGACCCGGCCCGAAGAGGGCCGTTCACCCCGGGGCAGCCTCGGGGCCGCCCGGGGGACTCCCGCTGTCGGCAGCCGACGATCTACCATCGGCGGTGGTGCGAGAGCACGCACAACGGGCGTCAGGGGGAGGCGCGATGGCGGCACGACGCGTACGACCGGCACGAGCACAGGACCGGATACCGGACGAACCGGGCCGGGTTCCGCGGGACCTGCCCGGCGGAGTGGAGCTGTACCACCTGCGTCCGGACGGCGGCATCCTGCTCGCCGACCGGGACGGCAGCCGGGAGCTCGGACCCGAGCGGGAGTTCCTGCGGTTCATCGACGACGGGCAGTTCGCCCACTACCTGGTCGGGGACGCGGCCACCTCGCCGGAGCGCCCGTCGAACGCCACCGTGAAGCTCGGCGTGGTGGGCCCGCGCAGCGCCTTCACCCCGCACGCGCACGGCGGTGAGCACTTCGTCCTGAGCCTGGGCCACGCCTCCTGCGGGCTGTACGACGAGACCCGCGGGCGGGTCGCCGACGTCCCGCTCGCACCCGGCATGCTGATCCGGATCCCGGAGATGATGCCGCACTCGTTCGCCAACCGCGGCGACTCCCCGCTGACGATCCTCGCGGCGAACACCGGCTACGGCATCGACCACGAGGACTACGCGATCACGGCGGACGAGGCGGAGCGGCGGGCGGCGGCGACCGCCGGCTCCCCCGCCGGCGGCGGGACGGCGCTGGCCGCGGACCTCCTCACCGACTACCGGGCCCTGGCGGCCGAACTCCGCGACATCGAGCGCGCCCAGCGGATCCACGGCATCGCCGCCACCACGGTCCGCGAGCGGCTGGCCGCCCGGCTGCGCCGGGTCGCGACCGCCCTGGAGGTGCCCCGGTGATCTGCCCGCACTGCGAGCGCAACCTGCTCCGCAAGGAGCGTCCCGGAAACCGCTGCGGCCACTGCGGACGCGCCTACGCGCTGGACCCCAAGACCAACCCGCTCCGGCTCAACGACCTCCGGGTCCGCCGCGTCGCCACCGCCCTCACCGACGGCGGACGCATCGGGATCGTGCCCGACCAGCTCTGGTACGCGCTCTCCCGCAAGCGCCTCCGGGGCACCGAGTACGGGGAGGGCTGCATGGGCACGGCGTTCCTGGTCGCCGGGTTCGTCACCGTCATCGCCTTCTTCGCCGAGGAGCCGTTCCTGCTGATCGGCTCCGCCGCGCTGCTCCTCGTCGGCCTCGGCGTCGCCGCGGCCCGGGCCCTCGGCGCGGGCCGGGGCCTGCCGCCGGTCCCCCGGGAGTCCTTCGCGACGCAGGTGCTCTCCCCGTGGCGGTCGGTGTACCGGGCGCTGCCGCCCGGTGTGCTCGACCCCGCGCGTCCCGCCGGCGGCCCGCCGGACACGGCCGGGACGACCGCGGTCCTGGTCTGCCCCGACCCCGCCGTCATCGCCTTCCTCGTCGCCGACGGACTGCCCGCCCGCCACGGCCTCGCCGTGGTCCGGAGCGTCGCCGAGGCCGTGGCGGCGCCGTCGAACGGGCCGGTCCTCGCGCTCCACGACACCGACGCGGACGGCGAACTCCTCGTCCCCCGCCTCCGCGAGGCCCTGCCGGGCCGGACCGTCCTCGACGCGGGGCCCCCGCTGCGGACCGTACGGGCCCTGCCCTCGGCCGTTCCGTACCGGGACCCGCGGCGCAAGCCGCGCCCGGCGGACCTGCGGTTCCTCGCCGAGCAGGGCGGCCACTCCCCCGAGGACCTGAAGTGGCTCGGGCAGGGCTGGCGGTTTCCGCTCGTCGGGCTGCCGCCGGCCCGGCTGCTCGCGGTCGTCGACCGGGTCGCCGAACGGGTGGGGCGCGGGACCGACCCCGAGCGGCGGCGCGCCGCCGAACTCGGCTTCCTCACCTGGCCCGAGGCGGCCGGGCCGGATCCGGTGGGTGGCCGGTGATCTGCCCGCACTGCGCCGAGCGGCTGACCGCCCGGGAGCGGACCGGCCAGCAGTGCGCCCGCTGCCGTCGTCCGTTCGCGCTCGATCCGAGGGTCCACGGCCGGGGCATGCACGACCTGCGGATCCGGCGGATCGCCGAACAGGCCACCGACGGCGGCCGGCTGAAGGTGACCGTCACCCAGCTCTGGTACCTCTGCCGGACGTCCTCCGCCGTCTGGGCCGCGCAACCCGCGCGCGGGATCCGGCCCGGCGTCCGCTGGGCGGTCGCCCTGGGCGTGGCCCTGTCGGCCCTCGGCGTCGGCCTGCTCGTCCAGGGCTGGGCGGCGGCCCTCGGCGTCACCGCCACCGTGATCGCCGTGGTGGTGGCCTCGTCCCTGCGCCACCGGCCGGCGAGCGCGGCCTGGTGGAGCGTCTCCCCCACGGAGTCCGTCTTCCGGCAGCTCATGACCGGCCCCTGGCAGCGCACGTACGGGGAACTGCCGCCGGGCGTGGTCGACGACGGCCCCCGGGCGACCGAATCCCGCGCGTCCGCCACCGGACGGCCCCGGGCCGTCCTCCTCTGCACCGATCACGCGGTCGCGGTGTTCCTCCGGGCCAACGACCTGCCGGCGAGACTGCGGATACGGCTGGTCGAGTCCCCGCCGAACATCGCGCACGAGTCCCTCGCGGACGTGCCGGCCGGGCTCCCCGTGGTCGTGCTGCACGACGCGAGCGCCCTCGGGGCACTGCTCGCCCCGCTGCTCCGCCTCGCCCGGCCGGGCGGGGTCGTGGTGGACGCGGGTCTCCCCGTCGCCGCGGTCCGGACCCGCAAGGGCGCGGTCCACCGGGTGTCGGGCACGTCCGTGGACGCCGCTGACCTCCGCGCCGTCGCCGGTCTGCCGGAGGCGGACGCCGCGTGGCTGGCGGACGGCCTCTGGAGCCCGCTCGCCGCGGTCCCGCCGCTCCGCCTGGAATCGGCGGTCACCGCGGCCGTGGCACGGGCGCTCACCGCCCGGCCCGCCGCACTCCGCTCCACCGACGGGTTCCTCACCTGGCCGGCCGGGGCGCCGACCGGGACCGACGACCCGTCCTCCACGAAGGAAGCCACCTCCGGATGAGCAAGCGCCCCCTTCCGACCCCGCGCACCGCCCGGGGGCCGATCGCCCGGACCGTGGACGGGCTGACCGGCCGGGCGATCGCCGCGGCCGCGGCCCGCGCCGCGGCGCCCGGCGGGCTGCGCTTCACCGAGCGCCAGCTGTACTACGAGACCTGCCGCGTCCTGAGCCCCGGCGAGGCGCTCCTGCGGCGGCTCCCCGGGACGCCCGCCCCGGTGCTGCGGCTGCCCGTCTTCACCCGTGCCCTGGAGGCGTACGGGCGGGAGAACGTGCCGGGGCTCCTCCCGTCCCCGCCGGTCCCCCGGCTCCGGCCCGACCCCGCGACGGATCCGGCCGGACATCCGGAGGGGCCGGGGGCCGCGGAGCCCGACCTCTACGACTACGGACTGCCCCGGCTGCTGCTCTGCCAGGACCGCTCGATCGCCGGGATGCTGCTCGCCAACCACGTCCATCTGGAGGCGGCCTGCCCGGTGTTCGCCGCGGCGGACGCGCTTCCGCTCGATCCCCGGCTGCTCGCCGCCCTGCGGCGGGCCGAAGGCGCCACCGTGTACGTCCTGCACGACGCAGGCGCGGCCGGTGTCGCACTCCCCGCCCGGGTGCGCTCCGGCCTGGGCCCGGCACCCGGCGTGCGGGTGGTGTCCCTCGGGCTGGTGCCGCGTCACGCGGCCGCCCTGCGGCTGCCCGCCGGCCGCGGTCCCGCGCCCGGTCCGGCCGAACTGGCCGCCCTGCCCGCGGCGCTGCGGACACGGGAGGCCGACTGGCTGGCCGGCGGCCGGTTCGCCGAGCTGGCGGCCGTGCCCCCGGGCCGCCTGGTGCGCACGGCGCTCCGTCTGACCCGCGGACCTCGCCCGCCCCGCGACTCCCTCTGGAGCGGCCTGCGCGGACTGCGCGGAACCGGCTTCATGACCTGGCCCGCCGCGTGACCCGTCCCGGCGCCCCCTCCCACCGACCCGAGGTACGCACACCATGAACCGTCCCGAAGAGATCGGCTACGCGGACGAACTGCTCGCCGACGGCACCGTCCACCGCCGCTACGAGGACGGCCTGGAGGAGTGGCGGCGACGCGCCCCCGGTCGACCGCACGTCGTGGACTGGCACGACGACCGCGGCGGCTCCGGCACCGACGAGCTGCTCGGCGACCGCATCATCAAGCGCAGCCTCGCCGACGGCACCGTCACCTACGCGCGGGACATCGGCTACGGCCGGACGCTCTGGGGCCGCGGCGAGCGGCTCCTGGTCAACCGGAGCTCCTTCGGCGGCCGGATGGGAGTCGTGCTCGCCGGGCTCGGAGTGGCCTCCCTCGCCGTGACCGCCGCCCAGCTCCCGCCGCTGAGCCTCTCCCCCGAGCAGGAGGAGGAGCTGCGGCAGCAGCAGGCACAGGCCCAGCAGTCCGGCGGCGGGGGCGACGGGGGCGGCGGATCCTCCGACGCGGGGTCCGACGACTCCGGGGACGGGAACGACTGGGACTCCGACTGGGACGGCGACGGGGACGCCTGGAACGACGACGACTTCGGCTGACCGATACGGCCCGGCCGGCCCGGGCCGCGGCGCCCCGCACGTCCGCCGCCGGGGACCGCGAGGGCCCCGGCGCGGTCACGGCCCCGCACCCGAGGCCCCGCCCGCCGCACCCGCGCCGTCGGCTCGGGGCCCGTCCGCCCCCGCCGTCCCCCGCACCACCGGTGACACCTTCCGAAGGAGCAGTTCGTGGCACGTCTGTGCGCCTGCCTCGCCCCCACCACCGGGCGGGCCCGCGCCCACCTCGACGCGATGGGCGGCCCGGGGCCCGGCCGGATACCGGTCGGCGTCCCCGGCGCCGAGCTCGCGCTGCTCCCCGGTGAACACGGCCGTGCCGAGGGCCCGTTCACCGCTCACGGGCGGACCGCGGTCGGCGAGGTCACCCTGCACAACCGTCCGGTGCTCCTCGCCGCCCTCGCGGAGCGGGCCGCCCCGCCGCCGCCCGACTGCCCGGACGCCGAACTGCTGCTGCACTGCTGGGCGCTGCTCGGCGAGGCGGGGGTGGCGCTGGCCGAGGGCATGTTCGCGCTCGCGGTGCTCGACGGCCCCGACCTGGTCCTGATCCGCGACCACGTCGGTGCCCGCACCCTGTTCTACGCGCGGGCCGACGACACCTGGACGGCCTCCACCTCGCTGCGCGCACTGCGCCGCTGGCCGGCCCTGGGCACCTCGATGAACCTGTCGGCGGTGCGCTCGTTCCTCACCTTCGCCTACCTGCCCGGCGAGGAGACCCTGCTGACCGGCGTACGGGAGGTGCTGCCCGGCAGGGTGCTGCGGCTGCACCGGGACGGGACGTCCACCGAGTCCGTGCACTGGGAGCCCCGGGAGCGGATCGACGGGCCGCCCCCGGAGGACCCGACCGGCCACGTCCTGGAGCTCAGGGCCCTGCTGGAGCGGGCGACGGCGAACCGGCTGCCCGCCGCCGAGCCGGCCGCCGTGCTCCTCTCGGGAGGCATCGACAGCTCCCTGGTCACGGCCCTGGCGGCGAAGCTCCACAGCCACCCGGTCCACACCTACTCGATCAGCTTCGGCGACGACCTGCCCAACGAGCTGGGCTACTCGGGCCTGGTGGCCGCGCACTGCCGCACCCGCCACCGGGTCCTGGACGTCTCGGGCGCGGCGGTGGCCGCCCGCCTGGCCGAGGCCGCCGCGCTGCTCGACAGCCCCGTCGGCGACCCGCTGACCGTGCCGAACCTGATGCTCGCCGAGGCCGTGGCCGCGGACGGCGCCTCCGTCGTCCTCAACGGCGAGGGCGGGGACCCCGTCTTCGGCGGGCCGAAGAACCTGCCCATGCTGGTCCAGGAGATGCACCGGACCCCCGGGGCGCCGTGGGACGAGGACCGGGCGACCGCGTACCTGCGCTCGTACCGCAAGTGCTGGACCGATCTGCCGGAGCTGCTGACGGCTCCGGCGCTCGACGCCCTGCGGGACGCCCCTCCGCTGGAGCGGCACGTGGCGCCCTACCTGACGGCCGAGGGCGGCAGCCCGTACCGGATGGGGCACCTCCTGAACCAGCTGCTCCACTGCAACCTGCGGACCAAGGGCGCCCACCACATCCTCACCAAGGTGGAGCGGCTGACGTCCTCCCAGGGGGTGGAGGGCCGCTCCCCGCTCTTCGACCGCGCGGTCGTCGACCACGCCTTCGCCACCCCGCCGTCCTTCAAGCTCCGCGGCACGGCCGAGAAGTGGATCCTCAAGGAAGCCGTGCGGGACCTGCTCCCGGGCACCGTGGTCGACCGGCCCAAGAGCGGCATGCGGGTCCCGGTGCAGCAGTGGCTGACGGGTCCGCTCCGCGAGCTCGGCGAGGACCTGCTCCTCGGGCCGACGTCCCGGCGGCGCGGGCTGTTGCGTCCGGAGACCGTCCGGGCCTGGCTGCGGGGCGAGGGCGCCCTGCTGCCGCGGCAGGGCGGCAAGTTGTGGCTGGTGCTCACCCTGGAGCTCTGGCTGCGCTCGTACGACGTCTGAACCCGCACCACCCGAAGGACGAGAGGCCCCATATGACCACCGACGCCTGGACGACCCGCGACGCGACCGGCTCCGCCGCCGTGACCGCGCTGACCGACCCCCGCACGGGGGCGCCGAGGGGGACGGCGGTCCTCTCCCGGCTGCCCGAAGTCCGGTCCGCGGTGGCCGGCGCGCGGGCCGCCCTGCCCGGCTGGAGCGCCCTGACCCCCAGGGAGCGGGGCCGGCGCCTGGACCGGCTGGCGGGACTGGTCGAGGAGCACGCGGCGGAGTACGCGGTCCGCGAGGGGGCCGGGACGGGCAAGCCGGAGGCGGAGACGGCGGGCGAGATCGAGCAGGTCGCGGACCTCTTCCGGTTCTTCGCGACGGCCGCGCGGACCCGTACCGCGCCGGCCGCGGGCCGGCTGGTGGCCGGCCACGAGAGCTGGGTGCGCTGGGAGCCGGTCGGTGTGGTGGGCGTGGTCGTGCCGTGGAACTACCCGCTGCTGATGGCGGCCTGGCGTGGTGCACCGGCGCTGGCGGCCGGGAACACGGTGGTGGCGAAGCCCGCCGAGACGACTCCGGACGGCCTGGAGCTCCTCGCGGAGCACGCCGCGCTCGCGCTGGGCCCCGACGTCCTCGTCCACCTCCCCGGCGACCGGGAGACGGGCAGGCTGCTCGTCGAGTCCGCGGTGGACATGGTGGCGTTCACCGGCAGCGGCCGGGCGGGGGCCGACGTCGCGGTCCGGGCCGGGACCCGGCGGGTGAGCCTGGAGCTGGGCGGGAACGCGCCGGCGATCGTCCTCCCGGACGCGCCCGCCGACACCTGGGAGTCGCTCGCCGACGCCGTCACGTACAACGCCGGGCAGAGCTGCGCGGCCCCGGCGCGGGTCATCACGTTGGCGGAGAACTACGAGGCCGCCGTCGAGGGCCTGACGGCGGCGATGGGCGGGAGGCTGGCCGGCCGGGACTTCGGCCCCCTCAACAACCCCGAGCAGGCGGAGCGGTACGACCGTCTCGTCGCGGCGTCCGGCGCCGAGCGGAACGCGGCCGCGGGCATCGCGCCCGGGCCGGGCGAGGAGGCGGGGCACTGGCGGCCGGCGCGGGTGCTCGCCGACCTCCCGGACGACGACCCGGCGGTCACCGAGGAGGTGTTCGGCCCCCTCCTCACCGTGCAGCGGGCCGAGTCGGTCGCGGCCGCCCTGGCCCTGGCCAACGGGGTCCCGCAGGCACTGGCGGCCAGCGTGTGGACCACCGACCTGACGGCCGGTCTGGAGCTGACCGCCGCCCTGGACGCGGGCGAGACCTGGGTCAACTGCCACCTCGTGCAGACGGCGGAACTCCCCCACGGCGGACGCGGCGCGTCGGGCCACGGCACCGACCTGAGCACACTGGCCCTCCAGGAGTACCAGCGCCCGAAGACGGTGACGGTCCGGCTGCGGGGATAGGGCCGGCGGCCGCAGGTCAGGGCCGGCGACCGTCCCGTCGCCCCGCTCCCCGTCGTCCCGACGTCCTCCCGTCCTCGGGCGCGCTACGGGACGGGGGCGGGGTCCGCCCGCCGTGTCCGGAGAAGGCCGGTGGTTCTGCCGATGCCTCCGGGGCGGGCCGCCCGGACAGTGGCCGGGCCAGATCACGGCGCGGCCGCCGCCCAGACGCTCGGGCGGCGGCCGCCCCACGACACGAGAGGACGACTCCGTCGTGACACGACACCTCGGCGCGGCCACGGCCGCCGCCTGCCTGACCCTGCTGCTCGCCCCCGGCGCCCAGGCCGCCGGCTCCACACCCGCGGGCGCCGCCGCCCATCCGTACGAGCGCGGTCCCGCCCCCACCCAGAGCAGCGTCGAGGCCCTGCGCGGCCCGTACGCCGTCGGCGAGACCTCCGTCTCCTCGCTCGCGGTCAGCGGCTTCGGCGGCGGAACCGTCTACTACCCGACGTCCACGAGCGACGGGACCTTCGGCGCCGTGGTGATCTCGCCGGGGTTCACCGCCTACCAGTCCTCCATCGCCTGGCTCGGGCCGCGGCTGGCCTCGCAGGGCTTCGTGGTCTTCACCATCGACACCCTCACCACGGTCGACCAGCCCGACAGCCGCGGACGGCAACTCCTCGCCGCCCTCGACTACCTGACCCAGCGCAGCGCGGTACGGGGCCGCGTCGACGCGGGCCGACTCGGTGTGATGGGGCACTCGATGGGGGGCGGCGGCACCCTCGAAGCGGCCAAGAGCCGGCCCTCGCTCAAGGCGGCGGTCCCGCTCACCGCGTGGAACACGGACAAGACCTGGCCCGAGATCACCACGCCCACGCTGGTCATCGGCGCCGACGGCGACACGATCGCCCCCGTCGCCACCCACTCCGAACCGTTCTACGAGAGCCTGCCCGGCTCCCTCGACAAGGCGTACCTGGAGCTCAACGGCGCCACGCACTTCACCCCCAACTCCTCGAACACGACGATCGCCAAGTACAGCCTGTCCTGGCTGAAGCGCTTCATCGACGACGACACCCGCTACGAGCAGTTCCTGTGCCCGCTGCCGCGGCCGAGTCTGACGATCGACGAGTACCGGGGCACCTGCCCGCTCGGTTCCTGACGCTCTATGCACCGTCACAGAGCCCGGTTCCCGGGTCTGGGCCGCTGCCCAGACCCGGGAGCCTTCCGCCGTCCCCCACGGGTCGGTAGCGTGACCGCCGTGAGCGGAGCGTCGCACACCGCCGGCCCGCGGCTGTACGACCGAGCGGCCGAACTCGCCGCCGTGGCCCGCCTGTCGGCCGGGGTCGCGGCCGGTCGCGGCGGCGTCCTGTTCGTCACGGGCAGCCCCGGCGAGGGGCGCACCGCCCTCCTCTCGCGGGCGGCGCACGACTTTCCCGGTACGGCCCACCGGGTCGCCGCGCCCCACCACCGCGGCCCGTGGAGCGCGGCGCGGGCGCTGTTCGCGGCGCTGGCCCCCACCCCGGCCGCCGGGCGCCGGGCGCTGCGGGTCGCGCGGGGCGAGGGCGGACTCGCCCGCGCCGTCGCCGCCCTCGTCGCCGGGGAGACGGCCGTCCTGATCTGCCTGGACGACCTCCACCTGTGGGACGCGCACTCCCGCGCCGCCCTGGCCGCCGCCTGGCAGGAGTCCGGCGGCCGGCCGGCCCGGACGGGGTGGCTGGTGTCGGCCGCGCGCCACCACCGGCTCCCCGAGGTGCCCGGGGCGGCGACGGTGCGGCTGGGCAGGCTGACCGCGGCCGGGGCGCGGGCGCTGCTCGACGACCTGTGCCCGCCGGGCGCCGCCGCGGGGCCGGTCGGGGAGCGGCTGCTCGACGAGGCGGCGGGGCATCCCGGTGTCCTGACCGCGACGGTACGCCGGCTGACCCCGCCCCAGCTGACGGGGGCGCTGCCCCTGCCGCGGCCCGCGGTCGACGACTCGGTGCTCGTCGAGGTGTACGGGAGTCTCCTGGCGCGGTTGCCCGCCGCGTCCCGCCGGCTGCTCGGCACGGTCGCGGTGCTGGCTCTGGCAGGCCGGACCGGGTCGGGCGGGGCGGGCTCGGCGGCCTCCGCCGTCGGCGGGGACGGCGGTTCGGCGGCCACCGGGGCGCGGGGGCGGAACGCCCCGGCCGAGCCCTTGGAGGGACTGGTCGCGGACGGACTCCTGTGCCGGCGCGGGGGCGGGGCGGTCGGCTTCGACGACCCGTTCCTCGGGCGCGCGGCGCTCGCCTCGGCGCGGACGCCCTGGCGGGAGGGGCCCCGCGTCCCCGGCCCGCCCGGGGACCCGGCCTCCGCCGCACCGCTCGGCCCCGCCGCGGACGGGTCGGACCCGGCGGACCGTACGGCGGTGGGCCAGGCACCTCCGGCGGACCGTACGGCGGTCGGAGCGGCGCTCGCGCGGGGCGCGGGTCATCGTGCCGATCGGCTGGGGCCGCCGGCGGGCGTCCGCGGGCTCTCGCCGCTCGCCCGGGGCCGTGCCCAACTGGTCCGGGGACTCGCCGCCCTGGCCGGCGGCCCGGTGATGCACGCCCACGAGGCGCTCCTCCAGGCGGCGGAGCTGCTGCGGGGGCGGGCGCCGGTGGAGGCGTCCGACGCCCGGTTCCTGGCGATGGAGGCGGCGTGGGCGGGCGGCGACGTGGCGGCGTGCCTGGCCGCCCTCGACGGCGGGGAGGAGGTGCGCGGGCTGGAACGCGACTTCGCCGAGGGGCTGAGCGCGGCGCTGACCGTACGTCTGGACGTGGCCCGCACGGCCCTGACCCGGGTGGTGGAGGGGGACGGGGGCGCGGACGACCCCCGGTTGCTGCTCCGGGCCGGGTCGGCCGCGCTGGTCATCGGCGACACCGCGGCGGCGGCCCGGATCCACGCCCGGGCGCTGGTCCGGGCGCGGGCGGAGCACCGCACCGCCCTGCTGCCGCACGCGCTCGAACAGCTCGCCTACGCCGAACTGCGGGCCGGGCGGTACGGCGGGGCCGCGCGCACGGCGCGGGAGGGGCTGCGGACGGCGGAGTCGACGGGGCAGTACAACGTGGCGGCCCACCAGCACGCCGTCCTGGCGCTGGTGGCGTCCGTGGAGGGCGACGGTCCCGCCGTCGCGGAGCACGCGGGGCGCGCGCTGGCGACCGCGGGACCGCACGGCCTCGTGCAGGCCGCGACGCTCGCGGAGTGGGCGCTGGCCCGGGACGAACTGGGTCGGGGTCTGGCGGCGCAGGCGGCCGCGCGGCTCGTGCCGCTGGTCCGGCCGGGTCCCCGGGGCGGTCACTTCGCGCTGCGGATGCTGGTGGTCCCGTGCTTCGTGGAGGCCGGGGTCGCGGCCGGCCGGGTCGTGGAGGCGCGGGAGGCGGCCGGGGAGTACGCGGCCTGGGCCGCCCTGGGCGTCGACGGGCCGGCGCGGGCGCAGTCGGCGCGCTGCCGTGCCCTGCTCGCCGAGGGCGAGGCTCCGGCGTACTGGTTCCGCGAGGCGGTGCGCCACCACGACGGCTCCGGGAACGACTTCGAGCGGGCCCGCACCCTGCTCGCGTACGGCGCGTGGCTGAGGCGGCGGAGGCGGCCGGGGGAGGCGCGCGGTCCGCTGCGGGACGCCCTGGTGACCTTCGAGCGGGCGGCGGCGGAGGGCTGGGCCGCGCACGCGCGCTCCGAACTCCGGGCGACGGGAGGCGCCTCGGGCGGGGCGGCGGGGCCCGGTGCGCCCCGGGAGCTGACCCCGCAGCAGCAGCGCATCGTCCGCCTGGTCGCGCGGGGCGCCACCAACCAGGAGGTCGCCGACCACCTGTGCCTCAGCCCCCGCACCGTGGACCACCATCTCCGCGGCGTGTTCGCCCGGTTGGGCATCCGTTCCCGGGTGGAGCTCCCCGGAGTGGTGGACGGGTGGGACGCGGCCGCGCGGCCGGCGGCCCGCTGACGCCGTCGGCGGCGCCTCCCTCGGGCGGGTTCCGGCAGGTCGCCGGGGCAGTGCCGCCGTCCCGCACGGATGATGAGGGGATGACACGTACCTTCGAAGAACTCGTCGCGGAGGCCTCCGAGGCGTCCGTCGACGGCTGGGACTTCTCCTGGCTCGACGGACGGGCGACGGAGCAGCGGCCCTCCTGGGGCTATCACCGGCTGCTCGGCGACCGGCTCGCCCGTGCCTCGGCCGCCCTCGACGTCCAGACGGGAGGCGGGGAGGTCCTCGCCGGTGTTCCCGCGCTGCCGCGGACGATGGTGGCCACCGAGTCGTGGCCGCCGAACCTCGCCCGGGCGACCGCGCTGCTGCACCCGCGGGGAGCCGTGGTCGTCGCCGATCCCGACGAGCCGCCGCTGCCCTTCGCCGACGCGGCGTTCGACCTGGTGACCAGCCGCCACCCGGCCACGGTGTGGTGGGCGGAGATCGCCCGCGTGCTCCGGCCCGGCGGCACCTACCTCGCCCAGCACGTGGGCCCCGCGAGCGTCTGGGAGCTGGTCGAGTACTTCCTGGGGCCGCAGCCCGAGGCGGCCCGGCACCGGCACCCGGACGACGAGGCCGCGGCGGCGCGCGAGGCCGGTCTGGAGATCGTCGGTCTGCGCTCCGAGCGGCTGCGGATGGAGTTCCACGACATCGGGGCGGTCGTGTGGTTCCTGCGCAAGGTCGTCTGGATCGTGCCGGGGTTCACCGTCGAGTCGCGGTTGCCCCGGCTGCGTGAACTCGACGGGCTGATCCGTGCGGAGGGTCCGTTCGTGGCCCACTCCGCGCGGACCCTGGTGGAGGCCCGCAGGCCGGAGGCCCCTCAGCGCTCCAGGTAGGCGGCGCGGGGGACGGTGCCGGTCGTCAGGGGGGTCAGATGGTCGCGGTAGCGGCGCGACAGGGTCCCGAGGGAGGCGATCCTCTCCAGGGGGACCCAGTCGAGGCCGATCTGGTCGATGTCCTGCTCGGTGCCGCCGACGAGTTCGGCGCTGCCCTCCACGCTGCAGAGGAAGACGATCTCGACCCGGTGGAAGTTCTCCGAGGCGAGGCCGGCGGTGTCCTCCGTCCAGCCTTCCAGGACCCAGAGCAGCGGGCCGACCTCGACGGTCAGTCCGGTCTCCTCCAGGACCTCCCGGCGGAGCGCGTCGGGCAGCACCTCGCCGGTCTCCTGGCCGCCTCCGGGGAGGAAGTGGCACTCCCTGCCGTTCCAGAGGTTCCGGGTGAGGAGGATCGATCCCTCGTGGAGGACGACGGCCTTCGCGGAGGTGCGGATACGGGTCGGGACGGTCATACGGGTCCTCCTCGGTCCGGGCGGTCCAGCACACCCCGGCAGCATGCCCACCCCGACCGGCGGAAATGCCCGTTCCCGGGCCGCGGAGGGGCGGCGGGGCGCGGGGCGGATCCGGGCCGCGCCCGCGGGGAGCGGGCCGGGAGCGGGCGGGGTGGGCCGCGGGGTCAGAAGACCGACAGGCCGGTGATGGTCGTGAAGCGGTCGAGGGCGGTCACGCCGGCGACCGAGTTGCCCCGGGCGTCGAGGCCGGGGCTCCAGACGCACAGGGTGCAGTGCCCGGGCACGACGGCGACGACCGCGCCGCCGACCCCGCTCTTGCCCGGGAGGCCGACCCGGTAGGCGAACTCGCCCGCGGCGTCGTACGTCCCGCACGTGAGCATGACGGCGTTGACCTGCTTGGCCTGGCTGAGGCTCAGCAGCCGGGTGCCGTCGGAGCGCACGCCGTGGCGGGCCAGGAAGCCGGTCGCCAGGGCCAGGTCGGCGCAGGACGCTTCGAGGGAGCACTGGCGGAAGTACTCGTCGAGCAGGTCGGGCACCGGTCCCGTGATGTTGCCGTAGGAGGCCATGAAGTGGGCGAGGGCCGCGTTCCGGTCCCCGTGGGCGGCCTCCGACGCGGCCACGTCGGGGTCGAAGGCCAGCCCCGGGTTGCCGCTCTCGGCGCGCAGGAAGGCGAGGAGGCTGCCCGAGGCGTCGCCGGTCAGCCGGTGCAGGCGGTCGGTGACGACGAGGGCGCCGGCGTTGATGAACGGGTTGCGGGGGATGCCGTTCTCGTACTCCAGCTGCACCAGGGAGTTGAACGGGTCGCCGGAGGGTTCCCGGCCGACGTGGGTCCAGAGCGCGTCGCCCTCTCCGGCGAGGGCGAGCGCGAGGGTGAAGACCTTGGTGACGGACTGGGTGGAGAAGGGGCGACGCCAGTCGCCCACCCCGTGGACGGTGCCGTCGAGTCCGGCCACGGCCATGCCGAAGTCGGTGGGGTCGCCGGCGGCGAGCGCGGGGATGTAGTCGGCCGGGGTGCCCCGGTCGGTGAGGGCGGCGACCTCTTCCGCGATGCGGTCGAGGACGGGCTGGAAGGAGGTGGTGGCGGTCGTGGTCACGGGCGGTCCCGCGGTCCTCGCTCCGCGGCGCCCCGCCGGGCGGCGGCGAGGCCGAGGTCCCCGCCGGCCGGTTCGGCGAAGAGGCGGTCGACCTCCTCGTCCGTGACCTCGGGGAGGGTGGGCGGGGTCCAGCGGGGGTTCCGGTCCTTGTCGACGACCTGGGCGCGGATGCCCTCGACGAGGTCGGGGCCGGTGAGGGAGCCGCAGGAGACCCGGAACTCCAGGTCGAGGACCTCTTCCAGGGTCGCGAGGGTCCGGGCGCGGCGCAGGGTGGCCAGGGTGGCCTTGAGGGCGGTCGGGGACTTCGCGAGGAGGGTGGTGGCCGTCTCCTTGGCGGCGGGCACGCCGGAGTCGAGGAGGCGCCGCACGACGGCTTCGACGGTCTCGGCCGGGTAGCAGGCGTCGATCCACTCGCGTTGTTCGGGGAGGACGCCGGGCGGGGCGGCGCCGGCGTGCCGGGCGACGGCCTCGTCGGCGGGGAGCCGGGTCAGGTCCCGGACCAGGGAGGGAAGTTCCGCGGAGGGGACGAAGTGGTCGGCGAGACCGGTGAGGATCGCGTCGGCGGCGCCGACGGGGGCGCCCGTGAGGGCCAGGTGGGTGCCGAGTTCGCCGGGGGCGCGGCCCAGGAGGTAGGTGCCGCCGACGTCGGGGACGAAGCCGATGCCGGTCTCGGGCATGGCGACGCGGGAGCGTTCGGTGACGACGCGGACCGAGCCGTGGGCGGAGAGGCCGACGCCGCCGCCCATGACGATGCCGTCCATGAGGGCGACGTACGGCTTGGGGTAGCGGGCGATGCGGGCGTTGAGCCGGTACTCGTCGCGCCAGAAGGCGGCGGAGGCGGAGCCGCCGGTGCGCGCGTCGTCGTGGATGGCGCGGATGTCGCCGCCGGCGCAGAGGCCGCGCTCTCCCGCGCCCTCGATGACGACGGTGGTGACGGCCGGGTCGTGCTCCCAGGCGGTCAGGGCCTCGTCGGCGGCGAGGACCATGGCGTGGGTGAGCGCGTTGATCGCGCGGGGCCGGTTCAGGGTGAGGAAGCCGGCCCGGCCCTCCGTGCGGAGGAGTACGTCGGCGGTTCCGGTCGGCACGATCGCTCGGTCCCTTCGGTGGCGCGGGTGGCTGTCGCGCTCACGGTACCGGGCGGGTCGGGACGCGGCCCAGCGGGTCCCGGGGAGGGATCCGCGCTGGTCAGTCGCCCCGTGCGGGGGCGTCTGCCGGCGGGCGCCGGAGCGGGGGGCCGCGGAGGGGCCGACCGCCGCGACGGGGAGCCGGGCCCCCGTCGCGGCGGTCGTGGAGGGGTTCAGGCCGGGAGCAGGTCCTGCGGGACGCGCACCTGGCGGGGGGTGGAGAGGCGGAGCTCGATGATGTCGCGGACGGTCGGCCACTCCTCGTCGAGGATCGAGTAGAAGGCCGTGTCGCGGACGGCTCCGTCGAGCCCGCGGGAGTGGGCACGGCGCACCCCCTCGCAGCTCGCTCCGAGGCGCTCGATGGCGATTCTGGAGCGGGTGTTGCGGGCGTCGGCGCGCATCGTGATGCGCCGTACGCCCCAGGCTTCGAAGGCGTGCCGGAGCATGAGGTACTTGGCCTCGGTGTTGATGCCGGTCCCCCGGGCGTCGCCCGCGATCCAGGTGTTGCCGATCTCGGCGGCGTCCGGCACGGAGGTCAGCGGATCTCCGTGGGGCATGCCGGGGACGGGGGGCCAGACCAGCGGCCCCCGCCAGTAGTCGAGTTCGAGGAACCGGGTCGAGCCGACGACCCGTTCGTCGGCCGTGGCGACCAGAGCGAAGGGCAGGGATCGTCCTGCCGCCTGATCTGTCAGGGCACGGGCGATGTAGTCGAGGGCCGATTCGAGGCCGTCGGGTACGGGGGTGAAGGCGTAGGCCGATCGGTCCGCCCCGCCGGCCCGGGCGAGGGCTTCGGCGTGCCGCATCGCCAGCGGCTCCAGGCGCACGGAGCGCCCGGTCAGGAGAACAGGTACTGGCACGGAACCTCGGGTCTTTCACGGGCAGGGAAAGCTTCCGCCGAGGGGTCGCCGCGGCGGCAGCAGGAGGGAGGTTCTCGCCGGTGCCGACCACGTCAGAGAGCGACAAATGAGCAGGTAAAACGGTTCGTCACCGGTGGCGAGGAGGACAGTATGCAGCCACAGGCGCTCGGAGAACAGAACCCCCGGCGAACCCGGTGACACGCCTGGGTGAAGACCGGCCCGTGCCCGCGCGGGCCGGTCTCAAGCACCGGACGGGGCCGCCCGCCAGTCGGACGGCCACCGGGTCCGGAGGGGGGGTCAGACGCAGGCGGGATGACCCCAGCCGTCGGGGTTCTTCGCGATGGTCTCGCCCTTGTCGTAGGCCTTGCCGCAGCGGCAGCGGCCCGGGAATCTCGCCTTCAGCGTGGCACCGGAGGAGCGTGTCCGGCGGGCGCCGGAAGCGCCGCCGGAGCCCGCGGCGGAACCGGCCGCGGAGGCGCCGGCGGAGCCGGACGGCGCTGAGGAGCGCGCGCGGGGCGCGGAGGCGCGTGTCGGGGTCTCCGGGGGCGGCAGCGGGGCTCCGGCCGCCGAGCTCGCGGGCTCCTGGGTGCGTGCGGTGTGGCTGGCCGCGCGGTCGGCCGCGTCGTTGAGGGGGTCGCCGTCGACCTGGTGCGCGGGCACGTAGACGAAGTCGACCGAGCGGCCGGTGAGGAGCGCGTCGATCCGGACGACCAGGTCCTTGTTGGCCACGGGGCTGCCCGAGGAGGTCTTCCAGCCCTTCCGTCGCCAGCCCGGGAGCCAGGTCGTCACGGCCTTCATGGCGTACTGCGAGTCCATGCGGACCTCGACCGGCGTCGCCGGGTCGAGTGTCTCCAGCAGTCGCTCCAGAGCCGTGAGTTCGGCGACGTTGTTGGTCGCGCGACCGAGCGGCCCGGCCTCCCAGCGGTCGATCGCACCGTCGGCGCGGCCGATGACCCATGCCCAGGCCGCGGGCCCGGGGTTTCCCTTCGACGCGCCGTCGCACGCCGCGATGATCTTTTCTCCCATCCCACGATCCTGACACGGCCCCGGGGGTGGGCGGTCCCACCCCGGGGCCGTGCGGTACGGGTCAGAAGTCGCCGTAGGCGACCTGCCAGGTGGGCAGTCCCATCCGGCGCCAGAGCGCGACGACGCGGTCGCGGTCGTCGAGCGAGACGCGGACGGCGTACCGGTGGCGCACATGGGCGTCGAACAGCTCTGCCTTCACCAGGTCGTCGCCGCGGCCGTCGCCCGAGGCCCGCATCCAGAGCTCGTCGTACGGCACCCCGTGCCGGGCGAGCCAGGCCTCGGTGATCTCGCGGTGGTCCTCGCTGCGGCCCGACAGGAGGACGATCCGGTCCCCCTCGGCCTGCCGGAAGGCGCGCAGGGCGTCCCGGACGGAGGCGTTGGGCAGGTCGCGGTCGCAGCGCGTGAAGTCGTACGGGCCGCGGTCGACGCGCAGGGCGAGGGTGCCGTCGATGTCGCACATGACGGCGGTGGGGAGGCTCGGGTCGGGCACGTAGGGCGCACCGAGGGCGGGGCGGTCGCCGAGCCACTCCGCGGTGAGCCGCCAGCCGCCCCGGGTGGCCTTGGCGTGCTTCGCGGCGAGGATGCGGATGATCTCCTCGCCGACCGGCCGCTCGCGCTCGGCGTCCCGCCGGACGCACTCGTCGACCGGGACGTCGGTGAAGTCGTGCACGGCGAAGGTGGCGAGACCGCCCACGGCGGCCTTCAGCCGCTTCGGGATGTACGGGGTCAGATGGGTGTTGTCGACGACGACGTCGAAGCCGTCGTCGACGGCGGCGCGGACGGCGGCGTCCTGGATGCCGAGGACGGTCTGCTCGTGCCGGTGGGACCGCTCCCGGTCCGGCGAGGGGATGTCGAGCATGGCGCGGAGGTCGTCGAGGTTGACGCGCCGCATGTTCCCCTCGGCGGCCGCCTGCAGGGCACGGGCGGCCGTCGTCTTCCCGGAGGCCGGGAGGCCGGTCATGACGTGGACGACAGGCACGGTTCAGTTCTCCTGGTCGTGGGCGAAGGGGTCGGAGACCTCGGGGCGCAGTCCGCGCCAGACGAGGAGGTCGGTCGGGCGCCCGTCGAGGCGCAGGAAGAGGGCGGCCCGCAGGCCGCGGTCGGGCACCTCGGCGGCGGCGCGGGCGAAGGCGGCGCGGTCACCGGCGAGGTGGGCCAGGCGGGCGTAGGCGTCCTCGACGGCCTGCTCGCGCTCGGCGGCCGCGGTCTCGAGGCCGGAGACGACCTCCCGCACCCAGGCGTCGAACTCGTCCGGCACCTGCTCCAGGAGGGCGTCGAGCGGCTTGCCGCCGTCCGCCTCGACCTCGGCCACGGAGCAGCCGAGGCCCTTGGCGACCTCGCCGGCCGGGAGGGCGGCGAAGCGCTGGATGCCGTGGCCGCGCCAGATGTCGCGCTCGGTGACGCCGGTGAGGACCTTGTGGAGGCGCACGTACTCGGCGAGCTTGGCCTTGGCCCGCAGGCCGGAGGCGAAGCGCAGCACGAAGCCCTCGGCGTCGGTGCCGGTGGCCCGGTGGCCGCCGGGGAGGGTGTTGGACTCGGTCAGGGCGACGAGTTCGGCGAGGTCCATGGCGGGCCAGGTGCGGACGACGGACCCCAGGGGCCGCCAGCCGGCGGCGGCCTCGGCTGGCGGGACCTCGGTCCCGTCGCGGCCGAAGGCGGCGAGCAGGACGAGGTCGCGGCGCTCGCCGTAGTTCACGACGATCCGGTTGCCGGGGTAGAGGACCTCGGCGAGGTACGTGACGCCGGGCACCAGGCCGGCCGTGTCGGCGGAGTCGAGCCGGCGCTGCGCCCAGGTGGCCTGGGCGCTGGTGAAGGAGCCCTTGGAGGCCGCGTGCCAGCGGTCGTCGTAGTGGAAGACCACGGCGAGGCTGCCGTCGACCTTGTCGTACAGCTCGAAGGGCTCGTCGGGCAGCGGCGGGGCGTAGGGACGGCCGGCGGCGTGCTCGGAGACGTTGAAGAACTTGGGGAGGGGGAGCGCGACGATCCGTCCCGTGGCGTCGTCGGCGACGAGGCCGCGGCAGCGGGTGGTGGCCCGGTTCCAGTGCTGGGCGTACTGGCACGCGCGCGTGTACGTGTAGATCGACAGCGGCAGCTCGGGGTGCCTCTTGCGCGTCACGTGCCCGTCCGCGAGCGCGGCGGCGAGTTCTTCGGACGGCATCAGGTCGTGCAGAGTCAGGGTCGCCTGGCTCATGGGGTCCCTCCCGGGTGTTCGATGATCCATTGTCGGCGTTCGGAGCCGGGGAGGACAGCGGTTTTCGGGGGCCCGGGGCGCTGCGCCGGGTGGTGTGCGGGGGCTCGCTCCGGGGGCTGTCGGTGGTGCCCCGTAGACTCGCCGTCTCCCCGTCGGTGACCTCACCGGCGCAGACGAAGGAAGCGAGCCCCATGAACCACGCGGACGGCACGGCACCGATCTACGCCGAGCTCATACGGGAGCGGGGGGATGTTCCGGGTGACGTCCGCCAGGTCGCCGAGGAGGTCATGCGGGACCTGAGCCGGGTCATCCAGGTGCCGCCGCAGGGCGCCCAGGGACCGCAGCAGGGGGTCGTCGCGCACGCGGGAGCGGGCGCGCTCCCGGTGCACCAGGGCGCCGTGGCGCCCCAGGGTGCCGCTCCGCACCCCGGCGTCGGCGGTCCGATGGGCGTCGGCGGCCCCTCGGGCGTCGTGGGCCAGGCCGGCGCCGTCCTGCCGCACCGGCCGATGCGCTAGCCGGTCGCGCTCGGGACGGTCCCTCACACGCGTTTCCGGGCGTTGTCGGTGCCATGGGCCATGCTGCTGGCGGACGGTCCGTGCCGCACGGGCGGGGCCGCGTACGGACGACTGGGGATGACGACATGGCCGAGGTTCTGCTCTTCCACCACTGTCTCGGGCTGACCGCGGGAGTCGGCGCGTTCGCCGAGGAGCTGCGGCGGGCGGGGCACACCGTGCACACTCCCGACCTCTACGAGGGCCGGACCTTCACCGACCTCACGAGCGGCGTGGGGCACGCCCAGGAGGTCGGCTTCGGCACCCTTCTGGAGCGCGGCGAGCGGGCGGCCGCGGAGCTGCCCGCGGAGATCGTCTACGCCGGGTTCTCGCTCGGCGCGCTGCCCGCGCAGAAGCTGGCGCAGACGCGGCCGGGGGCACTCGGTGCGCTGCTGTTCAGCGCCTGCGTTCCGGTGTCCGAGTTCGGCGCGGAGTGGCCCGAGGGCGTCCCCGTGCAGGTGCACGGGATGGACGCCGACCCCTTCTTCGTCGACGACGGCGATCTGGCGGCGGCCCGCGCGCTGGTCGCGGACGCCGCGGAGCGGCGGCTCTTCCTGTACCCGGGGGACGCGCACCTGTTCGCCGAGCACGGGGCGCCGTCCTTCGCGCCGGAGGCGACGGCGCTCTGCCTGGAGCGGGCGCTCTGCCTGCTGGACGGCGTCACGCGCTGATCCGGCCTGATCGGCAGGACACCCCCGGCCCCGGCCGGGGTCGTCCGATCGGTCGACCCCCGTGTCGTCCGTCCCGCGGGCGGACCGGGGCCGGGCGGTGGACCGCACCGGGCCGGGGGCGGCCGGAGGATCGGGGCAGGGTGCGGACCCGTCCCCGGACGGGCCGCCCGTGTCCGCCGTCGCGAGGAGACCGTCATGCCGAAGAACCGCCGTGCGCCCCGTACCGCCCGGGTGCTCCTGCCCGGGGCCGTGGCCGTGGTCCTGCTCGCCGGCTGCGGGCAGGGGTCCGGGGAGGCGCCCTCCCCGGCGGGTCCCGCGTCACCGGCCGGGACGTCCGCCGGCGGCACCCCCTCCGCCTCCGCAGCTCCCGCGACGGCGACGCCCTCCCCCGCCGGCCGGCCCGTCGCGGACACCCTGCTGGTCACCGACTTCGGCTCCGACACCGTCACCTTCGTCGACCCGGCGCGGGGTGCCACGGGCTCGGTCGAGGTGGGCACCGCGCCCTACGGCCTGGCGCTCGGCGAGGACGGGCGGGCCTGGGTGGCGACCGCCGACGGCGTCGCGGTCGTGGACACCGCGACCCGGAAGCGGATCGCGCTCGTCCGCTACGAGACCGCCACGGGTCCGGCGACCACCGGCGAGTACCGCGGCGGCGGCATGGGCATCGCCCTCGCGCCGGACGGGCGCCGGGTGTACGTGGGGGTGAACGTGCCGGGCGGGAACGGCGCCCTGGAGGTGATCGACACGGCGGCCCTGCGGGTCACGGACACGGTGCCGGTCGGCCGGCGCCCCTTCGACGTGGACGTGTCCCGCGACGGCGGCGAGGTCTACGCGACGAACCACGACTCCTTCGACGTCACGGTCGTCGACGCCGGGACCCTCGTACCGCGCCGGGTGGAGGTCGCCCCGTACGGCACGGAGGGCGGACTCGGTTCCTGGCTGAAGCCGCACTACACGGCCGTCCGGCCGTCGGACGGGAAGCTGCTCCTGCCCTTCGAGGGCGAGCGGCTGGCGGTCGTCGACCCGCGGACGGGCCGGACGACCGTCGAGCCGATGACCGCCGACACCCACCAGCACGGCACCACGGTGACCGCCGACGGCACGCTCCTGACGGTGGGCACGGGGCCGATCGATCCGGACGAGGACGAGGGGCCCTCGCTGACCGTCCGGAGGCCGGACGGCGTCGAGCGGGTCTACCCGCTCGACGGGCCGCACGAGGACGTGGCGGTCTCCGCGGACGGCCGCACCGCCTATGTGACCGGAGGGTTCACCCGCGACGGCTTCTGGGACGGCCTGAGCGTCGTCGACCTGGAGTCGGGTGACACCCGGCGCCTCCCGGCGGGTTCCCGGCCGCTGGGGATCGTCGTCCTCTGAGCCTCGCGGCGCCGGTGCCGACCCCGTCAGCGCTGGGGCAGGACGGTGAGGACCCGTTCGATGAAGGTCTTGAAGTCGGCCATGAAGTCGGTCAGGAACTGCTGGGTCGTCGGGTCGGTGACCTCGCCGTCCGGGGTGAAGAGCCCCGGGACGAACTGGATGTAGGCCTCGGGGGCGTTCATCTGCGGGGAGTTGCAGAAGCTGAGGACCGAGCGGAGGCTCTGCTGGGCGACGGCCGTGCCGATCTTGCCGGGCGAGGCTCCGATGACCGCCGACGGCTTGTGGGTGAAGGAGTTGGTGCCCCAGGGGCGGCTGGCCCAGTCGATGGCGTTCTTGAGGCCGCCGGGCAGCGAGCGGTTGTACTCGGGGGTGACGAAGAGGACGGCGTCGACGGACGCGATGGCCTCCTTGAGGGCGCGGCCCTCGGGCGGGTAGTCCGCGTCGAAGTCGTGGTTGTAGAGCGGGAGGTCCTTGATGGGGATCTCCTGGAACTCCATCCCCGGCGGCGCCACCCGGAGCAGGGCCCGGGAGAGGATCCTGTTGATGGAGTCCTTCGACAGGCTGCCGACGAAGTAGCCGACCTTGTACGTGGTCATGCGTGGTGTTCCGCCTTCCGGGAGGGTTCCGGCCGCCCGCGCGGGGCCTTCGGCAACGTAACCCGCACCCGGCGCCGCTGCGACCGGACCGCCGGGACCGCGGCGGACCGCTCCGAAGGGCGATCCGCCGCCTTTGGCGATAGAAAGGGTGCATCCCGGGTAGTCGGATGAAAATTTCCTCTGCGGCTTGATCATCCCGATGCGATGGCTTCTTGCACGCTCCTACGGAAGGGCGGACAGCGTGACGCGACCGAGGATTCTCGTGGTGGGCGCCGGATTCGCCGGAGTCGCCTGCGTACGGCGGCTCGAACGGCGCCTCGCGGAGCGGGAGGCACAGCTCACGCTCCTCTCCCCGTTCTCGTACCAGCTGTACCTGCCCCTGCTCCCCCAGGTGGCGGCGGGGGTGCTGACCCCCCAGTCGGTCGCCCTGTCGCTGCGGCGCAGCGAACGGCACCGCACCCGGATCGTGCCGGGCGGTGTGGTCGGCGTGGACACGGCGGCGAAGGTCTGCGTGGTGCGGACGATCGCCGGGGAGTACGTCACCGAGCCCTACGACCACCTGGTGCTCGCGCCCGGCAGCGTGACCCGCAGCTTCGACATCCCCGGGCTCGCCGAGCACGCCCGCGGGATGAAGACCCTCGCCGAGGCCGTGTACATCCGGGACCACGTCATCGCCCAGCTGGACCTGGCGGACGCGAGCAACGACGAGGAGGAACGGGCCGCGCGGCTGCGGTTCGTGGTCGTCGGCGGCGGCTACGCGGGCACGGAGACGGCGGCCTGCCTCCAGCTGCTCACCCACAACGCGGCCAAGCGGTATCCGCGGATCGACCCGAAGCTCATCAAGTGGCACCTGGTCGACATCGCGCCGAGGCTCATGCCCGAGCTGGGCGACAAGCTGGGCGCGGCGGCGACGGACATCCTGACGAAGCGCGGCATCGAGGTGTCGCTCGGCGTGTCGGTGGCCTCGGTGGACGACGAGGCGGTGACGCTCACGGACGGCCGCGTGCTGCCCAGCCGGACCCTCATCTGGACGGCCGGGGTCGCGGCGAGCCCGCTGATCGGCACGCTCGGCGCGGAGACCTTCAAGGGACGGCTCGTGGTGTCGGCCGAGATGGCCGTGCCGGGGCTGGACGGCGTGTGGGCCCTCGGGGACGCGGCGGCGGTACCGGACCTCGCCAAGGGCGAGGAGGGCGCGATCTGCCCGCCGACGGCCCAGCACGCGATGCGGCAGGGCAAGGCCGTCGCCGACAACCTGGTGTCGACGCTCCGCCGCGAACCGACCCACCCGTACGTGCACAAGGACCTGGGGCTCGTGGTGGACCTCGGCGGGATGGACGGCGTCTCGAAGCCGCTCGGCGTGGAACTGCACGGGGCGCCGGCGCAGGCCGTCGCCCGCGCCTACCACTGGGGGGCGCTGCGGACCAACGTGGCGAAGACCCGGGTGATGACGAACTGGCTGCTGAACGCCGTCGCCGGGGACGACTTCGTACGGACCGGGTTCCTGGCGTCGAAGTCGGGGACGCTGCGGGACTTCGAGTACACCGACGCGTATCTGACCCCTGAGCAGGTCCGGCTGCACACCGGCCCGTTCCGCGGGGCGGTCGGGAGCGGCGGAGGGAAGTGAGGGCACGCGCGCCGGGTGTGCCCGCCCGGCGCGCGCCCGCGGTGTCCGCCGGAGCGGTTCAGCCGGCCAGGTCGGAGGCGGGACCCATGACGATGACGGGCTCCTCGGCGGGGTCGAGCGCCCGGATGAGACGGCGCAGCGGCTCGCGTTCGAGGGTGATGCAGGCCTGGGTGGGGCCGCCGTGGTCGACGTGGATCCAGACCCCGCCGCCCTTCTCTGCGCCGAGCGGACGCTCCTTGTCGAGCGGGCTCCGGCCGGGGACGCGGTTGTAGTCGATGGCGATGACGTGGTCGAAGGAGCCTTCGAGGGGCTCGCCGGAGAGGCCCGTGCCGCTGATGGCGAACTCGGGGTCCTGGTCGTACGGGAGGCGGGAGCCGGGGTCGGGCAGCCGGCCGCCCGCGTCGTCGAGCCGGAAGACCCCGATGGGGGTCCGCAGGTCGCCGGCCGCGTGGTCGGCGGTCCAGCCGCGCAGCGCGTTGTGGGTGGGCCAGGGTCCCGCCGTCGCGGTCCAGCCGCCGCCGGGGTTCCGCTCGTAGAGGGTCGCGGTGGAGGTGTTGTCGTCGGCGGTGGAGCCGGTGACGACGAGGGCCTGGCCGGTGCCGTCGGGGACGAGGGCCTGGGTGGCGGGGCCGATGCCGGGGATCCGGGGGTCGGGGACGGGCGCGGAGGCGATGCTGCTCGCCGGTTCCCCCGGGCCGCCGGGCGCGGCTCCGGCCGGGCGGGCGTCGGACGCGGGCGGGACGGAGGCGGCCGTGGCCGCGGGTGCGGCGGGGGCGGGGGGCGCGGTGCTCGCGCAGGCGCCGAGCAGCAGCGCCGCGCACAGCGTGCCGGCGCCGAGCAGTGCGGTGGCGCCCTTGTGGACGGGCATGGACGGTTCCTCCTGGCCGGGGGGCAATGCGTGGATGCGTACCCGATCGGCGGGCGGCGCTGCGGCGGGTCTCGCGCCCTCACCCGTACGGCCGCGTCCGGCGGGGGGTCGCCGGCCGGCCCGGTCGCCGCGGGTCGTGCGGGGGGCATGCGGTCGGCCGGGGGCGCGGGTCGCGCGGGGGGCATGCGGTCGGCCGGGGGCGCGGGTCATGCGGTTGACCGGGGGCGCGGGGGCACGCTTTCCTGCTCCGATGAACGATCTTCGAATCGAGCCGGCCCTCGGCGAGGCGCGGCTCGCGGACTGGCGGGCCATCCACAACACGATCATCCCGACGGCCGTCCTCTCCCCCGAGCAGGTGCGCGAGCGCGCCGGGCGCAACCGGCTGGACGTCGCGTACCTCGGCGAGACGCCGGTGGGCTGTTCGACGGTGCGGCCGCCGGACGGGGAGACCGCGGCGGCGACGGTCATCGCGCGGACGCTGCCCGGGTTCCGGGGGCGGGGCGTGGGGACCGCACTGTACGAGCGGGGGCTCGCGCACGCCCGGACGCTGGGCGGGGAGGGCGTGGAGACGGTGGTGCTCGCCTCGAACGAGGAGGGGCTGCGGTTCGCGCTCGCACGCGGCTTCGTGGAGGTCGAGCGGTACCTGCTGCCGGGTGACACGGTGCCGTTCGTCACGCTGCGGCTGCCGTGACGTCCGGCCGCCCCCGCGAATAGATCTGACGATTCGTCAGATCATTGCGTCGCGGGTATGGGAACCTCCGGTGCCCGGCGCTACCCTCCGCGCATGATTCGGACGGTGGTGTGGGGTACCGGAAACGTCGGGCGCGCGGCGATCCGCGCCGTGGACGCCCATCCAGGGCTGGAACTCGCAGCGGTGCTGGTCTCCGATCCGGCGAAGGTCGGACGGGACGCGGGCCGGCTGGCGGGGCTCGGCCGCGACCTCGGGGTCGCGGCTGTCGACGAGGTGGACGCGGTCCTCGACGGGCGGCCGGGGGCGGTGGTGTACGCGGCTTCGGGCGACACCCGGCCCGACGGGGCGCTCGACGACGTGGCGCGGGCGGTGCGGTCGGGGGCGGTGGTGGTGACCCCCGCGCTGTATCCGCTCTACGACCAGCGCAACGCGCCGCCCGAGTTCCGGGATCCGGTGCTCGCGGCCGTCGCCGAGGGCGGCGGCTCGCTCTTCGTGTCGGGGGTGGACCCCGGCTGGGGCAACGACGTCCTGCCGCTGCTCGTGAGCGGGCTCGGCAGCACCGTGGACGTGATCCGCTGCCAGGAGATCTTCGACTACTCGACGTACGAGCAGGAGGAGTCGGTCCGGGACCTGATCGGGATGGGCAGGCCGCTGGAGTACGAGCCGCCGATGCTGCTGCCGTCGGTGCCGACGATGGTGTGGGGCGGGCAGATACGCCTGATGGCGCGCGCGCTCGGTGCCGAGCTGGACGAGATCCGCGAGACGGTGGACCGGCGCCCGCTGGAGTCGACCGTGAAGACGCGGACGATGGGGGTCTTCGAGGCGGGCACGCAGGGCGCGATCCGCTTCGAGGTGCAGGGGATCGTCGGCGGGGAGCCCCGCATCGTGATCGAGCACGTGACCCGGATCCATCCCTCGTGCGCGCCGGACTGGCCGGTGCCGCCGGACGGCGCCGGGGCGCACCGGGTGATCGTCGAGGGGAGCCCCCGGATCGAGGTGACCGTGGCGGCGACCGCCGAGGGCGAGAACCGCTCGGCGGGCGGGAACGCGACGGCGGTGGGCCGGCTGGTCGGCGCGATCGACTGGCTGGTGGCCGCGGAGCCGGGACTGTACGACGCGCTGGACGTGCCGCTGCGGCCGGCGGTGGGGAAGCTGGGGAGGAGTCCGCGATGATCATCGACATTCCCGAGGGCCAGGAGCCGATCGGGTACGTGTGGGGCGACATGGTCCCGGAGATCGGGACGGCGGCGGCGAACTTCTCGCTGTCGGTGTACGCCCACACGACCCTGGGGCTGCGCGAGTTCGAGGCGGCGCGGCTGCGGATCGCGCAGATCAACGGCTGCGGCTTCTGCCTGGACTGGCGCACCGACCGGGACGGGGCGAAGGTCGAGGAGGGCTTCGACGAGGTCGTCGCGGCGTGGCGGGAGACGGAGGTCTCGGAGTCCTTCGACGAGCGGACGCGGATGGCGGCCGAGTACGCGGAGCGGTACGCGCTGGACCACCACGGGCTCGACGAGGAGTTCTGGGCCCGGATGACGGCCCGGTACAGCCAGGCGGAGATCGTGGAGCTGACGATGAGCCTGGGGTCGTGGCTGGCGTTCGGCCGGCTCAACCGGGTACTGGGGCTCGACGAGGTCTGCGTGCTGCCGACCCACTGAGCGGGCGCGGAAGGGCCGGCCGGGTGCTTCCCGGCCGGCCCTTCCCGTACGGCGCGCGCGGAGCCGCCTCCGGTGCTCAGAAGTCCTCGGCGACGATCCGCTCGATGTTGCGTTCGGCGAGGGCCGTGATGGTGACGAACGGGTTGACGCTGGCGTTGCCGGGGATCAGGGATCCGTCGATGACGTACAGCCCGGAGTAGCCGTGGAGGCGTCCGTGGTTGTCGGTGGCCTTGCCCAGGACCGCGCCGCCCAGCGGGTGGTACGTGAGGTGGTCGCCCCAGATCTTGTACACACCGAAGAGGTCGGTGCGGTAGATCGTGCCCTCCTTGGAGTTGATCTTGTCGAAGATGGTCTTCGCCGCGTCGATGGAGGTCTGCTTCCAGGCGCGGTCCCAGCTCAGGTCGACCTTGCCGGTGGCCGGGTTCCAGGTGAACTCGGCGCGGTGGGGCGTCTTGGTGATGGAGAGGTAGAAGGAGGCGTAGGTCTCGATGCCGGTGGGCAGCGGGGCGACCTCGGCGAAGGCGCCGCCCGCGTCCCAGTTGTCGATGCCCGCGGTGGGCATGGCGGACTGGAGCTTGCCGGTCGCGTCCCACATGTGGTTGGCGCGGCCGCACATGACGTTGCCGTTGTCGCCCCAGCCCTTGCCGATCTCGTTGTTGAGGGCGGGGAGCGCCCCGGTCGCCTTGAGCCGGGTGAGGAGCTTGCTGGTGCCGATGCTTCCGGCGGCGAAGAAGACCTTGTCGGCCGTGACGGTCTTGCTCGCGAGGGTGGCGCCGGTCGTGTCGATCTGGTCGATGGCGACGGTGTAGCCGCCGCCGGCCGCCGGGGTGACGGAGGTGACCTTGTGCAGGGCGGAGACGGTGACGCGGCCCGTGGCGGCGGCCTGGGCCAGGTAGGTCTTCTGGAGGGTCTTCTTGCCGGCGTTGTTGCCGTAGATGACCTCGCCGTCGAGGGCCGACTTCGGGACCGCGCCGGCGGCCTCCTGCTTCATGTAGTCCCAGTCGTAGACGTTGGGGACGAACACGAAGGGGAAGCCGGAGCGCTGGGCGTGCTTGCGGCCGACGCGGGCGTACTGGTAGCAGGCGGCGCTCTCCCACCAGGCCTGGTCCACCCCGGTGACGCCGAGTCCGGCGTTGGCGCGCGGATAGTAGGTGGCGTACATCTCGGCGGCGTCGACGGTGGGCAGGATGGCGGCGAAGTTCTCGCGGCGCGGGGTGACCGCCATGCCGCCGTTGACGAGGGAGCCGCCGCCGACGCCCCTGCCCTGGTAGACGGTGATGCCGGCGAAGTCCTCGGCGTCGAGGATGCCGGTGTACCGGGGGACGTCCTTGTCGAGGGGGAAGCCCAGGAAGTTGCTCAGCGGCTGCTTGGTGCGGGTCCGCAGCCAGAAGGAGCGGTAGTCGGGCCGGGTGGTGTTGGCGAAGATCTTGCCGTCGGGACCGGGGGTGTCCCAGGCCATGCCCATCTCGACCATGTGCACGGCGACACCGGCGCGGGCGAGCCGGAGGGCGGCCACCGAGCCGCCGTATCCGGTGCCGATGACGAGGGCGGGCACGTGGGCGCCGGTGGGGATGGGGGTGTCGGCGAGGCGGGCTGCGGCCTGGGCCGGGGTGCCGGGGCCGACGAGGGCGGCAGCACCAAGAACAGAACCTGTTCCCGCGAGGAAGCGGCGGCGGCTCACGCCGCCGAATCCCTTTGCGGGCAGGGGGTTTTCGCTCATGTGACGTTCCTCACTCGGGGGCGAATGAGAACTTGTTCTACTGTCGACCATCGGGGAAGTCACGAGAAACCGACGGGTAACTTCCGGCCGGGTTCCGGAGCGTGGCGACCGGCCGCCCGGAGCCCCGCTTCCGGCCCGGGACTCCGGGCCGGAAGCGGGAGGGTCAGGCCGGTGCCGGACCCGGGGCTCCGGTGAGGCGCTCGGGGGTGAGCAGCTCGGCGAGCCGGTCGGCGGGCAGCAGGCCCTTCTCCAGGGTGAGTTCGACGACTCCGCGCCCGGTGGCCAGCGCCTCCTGCGCGATGGCCGTGGCGGCGGTGTAGCCGAGGTGCGGGTTGAGCGCGGTGGCGAGGCCGATCGAGTTCTCGACGGCGGCCCGGAGCGTCTCGGTGTTGGCCGTGATCCCGCTGACGCAGCGGTCGGCGAGGGTGAGGCAGGCGGCGCGCAGCGAGCGGAGGCTCTTGGACAGGGCGTGGAAGATGACCGGCTCGAAGGCGTTGAGCTGGAGCTGTCCGGCCTCGGCGGCCATGGTGATGGTGATGTCGTTGCCGATCACCTCGAAGGCGACCTGGTTGACGACCTCGGGGATGACCGGGTTGACCTTGCCGGGCATGATGCTGGAACCGGCCTGGACCGGGGGCAGGTTGATCTCGTTGAGTCCGGCGCGCGGGCCGGAGGAGAGCAGGCGCAGGTCGTTGCAGGTCTTGGAGAGCTTGACCGCGATGCGCTTGAGGACCCCCGAGAGCTGGACGAAGGCGCCGCAGTCCTGGGTGGCCTCGATCAGGTTGGCCGAGGTGACGAGCGGCAGGCCGGTCAGCTCGGCGAGGTTGCGGCGGGCGGTTTCGGCGTAGCCCGGGGCGGCGTTGAGGCCGGTGCCGATGGCGGTGGCCCCGAGGTTGATCTCGTGGATCAGCTCGACGGCCTCGGCGAGCCGGCCGCGGTCCTCCTCCAGCATCACGGCGTACGTGGAGAACTCCTGGCCCAGTGTCATGGGCACCGCGTCCTGGAGCTGGGTGCGGCCCATCTTGACGACCTCGCGGAACTCCAGGGCCTTGGCGGCGAAGGCGTCCTGGAGGACGGCCATGGCGAGGAGGAGTTCGCGGGCGGCGCCGATCGCCGCGATGCGGATGGCGGTCGGGTAGACGTCGTTGGTGGACTGGCCGAGGTTGACGTCCTCGTTGGGGTGGAGGCGGCCGTAGTCGCCCTTGGCGTGTCCGAGGAGTTCCAGGGCGCGGTTGGCCACGACCTCGTTGGCGTTCATGTTGGTGGAGGTGCCGGCGCCGCCCTGGACGACGTCCACGACGAACTGGTCGTGGAGCCGCCCGGTACGGATCTCCCGGCAGGCGCCGGCGATGGCGTCGGCCTTGTCCGCGGGCAGCAGGCCCAGTTCCTCGTTGGCGCGGGCCGCGGCCTCCTTGACGGCCGCGAGCGCGTCGATCAGGAGCGGGTAGACCGCGATCGGCGTGCCCGTGACGGTGAAGTTCTCGGTGGCGCGCAGGGTGTGGACGCCCCAGTAGGCGTCGGCGGGGACGTCCCGGTCGCCGAGGAGGTCGTGCTCGCGGCGGACGGGGACGGGGTGCGGGGCCGGTGCGGGAGCCATGGAGGCGGGTCCTTGGGGTGCGGGGCTCGCCCGGAGGGCGGCGGGGGCGGGGAGGGGTGGGGGTGCCGTCCCGCGCGAGCGGGGCGGGGAGGGGCGCGGAGGCGGTCGGCGGCGCGGTCCGTCCGGTGCCGGCGAGCGGCGGGGCGAGGCGGGGCGGGCCGCCCGCGAAGAACCGTGGGGCCTTCGCGGCTGGTGGCGCGGGCGTCGGCGACCGGTTCGTGTCCGGGAACGTCGCCGGCCGCCGTGGTGGCGCGGGCGGGCCGACCGGGAGCGCGGACGCGGACGTGCGAGCGCGGCTCGGCGGGCGCGGGTGCCCGCGGGGGCGCCGGCTGCGGAGGTTGGCTCCGGCTCGCGGACGGGCGGGGGGGTGCGCCGCCCGCGAGCCGGGGTTCTGGGGTGCGCCGGGTCAGGCGCGGGCGGCGACCGCCGAGGCCGAGCGGGAGCCGCCGGTGGCGAGGGCGGGCTCCGCGCGGACGGGCCCGTCGAGGAGCCGCCGCAGCAGGGCGGTGTCGCCCGCGCCGTGGCTGTCCCCGGCGAGCAGCGTCGCCAGGACCGCGATCCGCGCCTGCGCCGCGCGGAGCGTGCCCGTGAGCAGGGCTCCGGCGGCGACGAGGTCGACGGCCCCGCCACCGGTGTAGATCTCGGCGAGCGGGCCGGCGGGGACCCGGGTGGTGACGGCCACCAGGACGCCGCGGGCGACCGCGTCGGCCACGGCGGCGGCGATCTCGGGCGTGGCGTTGCCGGCGCCGGTGGCGACGAGGACGATGCCGCGGGCGCCGGCGTCGACGGCGGCGTTCAGCAGGAAGGGGTCGCCGTCCGAGTGGTGCGTGACGATCGCGACCCGGGGCAGCGGCACGGCGCCGGGGGCGCCGGGGTCGGCCTTGTCCGCGGCGGCGGGCAGCGGCAGCGGCGCGGGGCGCTCCGGCTGCCGCTCGATGTCCACGCGGGAGAAGCCCACCCGGCCCAGGCGGTCGGCCGAGGGGTCGGAGAAGGCGTCGGCGGCGAGGGTCTGGGTCTTGACCGTGCCGCGGGCGGCGTGGACGCGTCCGTCGAAGACGACGAGCACACCGAGGTCGCTGACGGAGGAGGCGACCTGGAGCGCGTCGTACAGGTTGCCGGGACCGTCCCCGTCGCCGGTGCCGAAGGGGCGCTGGGCACCGGTGAGGACGACCGGCCGGGCGTCGGTGTGGTGGAGGTCCAGGAAGAAGGCGGTCTCTTCGAGGGTGTCGGTGCCGTGGGTGATCACGATGCCGTCGACGCCGGGGTCGGCGAGGGTCTCGTGGACGGTCCGCAGCAGGGCCAGCTGGTGGGCCGCGGTCATCAGGGAGCTGTTGACGTTGAAGAGGTCGACGACCTCGACGGTGACGCCCTCGGGCAGGGGGGCGGTGGCCAGGACGTCGTCGCCGGAGGCGTCGGCCGCGTAACCGGTGCCCTGCCAGCGGCTGGCTATGGTGCCGCCGGTGCTGATGACGACGATCCGGCGCGCTCCCCCGTCGTTCGTCCGCTTCATGCCTGCCGCCCTCGTTCCGTACCTGAATCAACCTGCTCGGCAACGATAGGACAGAAGGCGCGCAAGGCGATTGCGAAATCAGCCGCAGTACCGTTTCATCGTGGTAGATAATTGCGCCATGGACCGAATCGATCTCCACATCTTGCGCGAGCTGCAGGACGACGGCCGGCTGAGCAACCAGGAACTGGCCCAGCGGGTGGGGCTCAGCCCCTCGCCCTGCCTGCGCCGGGTGCGCCAGCTGGAGCAGGACGGGGTCATCCAGGGGTACCGGGCGATCATCGACCCCGAGGCGCTCGGTCGGGGCTTCGAGGTGCTCGTCTCGGTCGAGGTGCGGCGGGACCGGGAGACCGTCGAGGCCTTCGAGGAGGCACTCCAGGACGTGCCGGACGTCATCGAGGCCTACCGGCTGTTCGGGAGTCCCGGCTGCCTGCTGCGGATCGCGGTCGCCGACCTCGCGGCGTACGAGCGGCTGTGGATCGAGCGGCTCACCACCCTCACCGGGGTCACCGAGGTCAACTCGCAGATCATCATGAAGCGCATCAAGGAGCCGAAGGGCATGCCGGTGGACGTCCGGGGCGCGTGAGGCCGCCGGGGCGGCGCGCCCGGAGCCCGGGCCGGCGGCGACTCGTCCGGTGCCGGGCCTCGGGGTTCCGCCCTATACGAACTCGTCATGGAACAGCCCCCTCCCCGTTACATGACAGGTACCTGTCGTGTGCCACTCTCCCGGTGACACGAAGTCAACACGCGTAGACAGCGTCACCGTTGAGCCGACGGCCGCCGTCTCCGCGTACCGTCCCCGGGAAAGGGCCCCCCATGTCCGTTGTGCGGATCGGCAGCTGGAAGGTGTGGGCGGCGACCGCCGCCGCCACCCTCGTCGGCGTCACGCTCCCCACGGTCGCCGCTACCCCCGCCGGCGCCACCACCACCGCGTACGACAGCACCTACTACAAGAACGCGATAGGCAAGACGGGCACGAGCCTCAAGTCCTCGCTGCACACCATCATCGGCAGTCAGAGCAAGATCTCGTACGACGCCGTCTGGAACGCGTTGAAGGTCACCGACCAGGACCCCGCCAACACCGGCAACGTCATCCTGCTCTACAGCGGGACCTCGCGGAGCAAGAGCCTCAACGGCGGCGATGTCGGCGACTGGAACCGCGAGCACACCTGGGCCCAGTCCCACGGCAACTTCGGCACCTCGGCCGGTCCCGGCACCGACCTGCACCATCTGCGCGCGGCCGACGTCCAGGTCAACAGCATCCGCGGCAACAAGGACTTCGACAACGGCGGCAGCCCGGTCAGCGGAGCCCCCGGAAGCTACACGGACAGCAACTCCTTCGAGCCGCGCGACGCCGACAAGGGCGACGTGGCCCGGATGATCCTCTACATGGCCGTCCGGTACGAGGGCGACGACGCCTGGGCCGACCTGGAGCCCAACGAGTCGACCACCAACGGAAGCGTCCGCTTCCACGGCCGCCTCTCGGTCCTGAAGCAGTGGAACGAGCAGGACCCGCCGAGCGCCTTCGAGGAGCGCCGCAACGACGTCATCTACAACACCTACCAGGGCAACCGGAACCCCTTCATCGACCACCCGGAGTGGGTGGAGGCCATCTGGTAGGCCGCCGGCCGCGACAGCGTGCGGAGCCGGGCCGGGGTCGTCGTACCCGGCCCGGCTCCGCCGCGTTCCGGCCCGGCCCTCGCGGGCCACCTGCACGAACGAGCCCCTACGCCTGACCGCTGCGCCCCCCTTCAAACGTGAAATGGCGGATGTTCTCACGCTCTTGGCGCGAAGGGGCGACACACCCGGAAGGCGTTACCCACCCGTTATAAACGGTCACTTCGCCCCCTTCTGCCCCTCTTTTTCGTGAGACGCAGGACACATTTCGCGCTACAAAAGCCGTTGCTGCATCTATCACAGCATGGTGTCCATAACAACCCCCTCGGACCAGGAAGTTCCGAGATCCACTCGGTAGCTTCGGCGCCCATGACCCCGTTGACCACAGGCCTGACCACCACGACCGCCCGCACCACTCCCCCGACGATCGCGGACGGCGCCGAGCTCTGGCGGATCGCACGCGGCTCGGGCGAACTCGACCTCAACTCGCCCTACAGCTACCTCCTGTGGTGCCGCGACTTCGCCGACACGACCACCGTCGCCCGTGACGCCTCCGGCCGACCCATCGGCTTCGTGACCGGCTACCTGCGTCCCGACCAGCCCGACACGCTCTTCGTCTGGCAGATCGCCGTCGAGGGTTCGCACCGGGGAAGCGGGGTAGCCGGGACCCTGCTCGACGCTCTGTCCGCGCAGGTCGCGGCCGAGCACAGGATCAGCAGGATCGAGGCGACCGTGACCCCGGGGAACCTCGCCTCCGACCGGCTGTTCCGGTCGTTCGCACGCCGACACGGCGCGCAGGTGACGCAGGAGGAGCTGTTCCCGGCCTCCGCGTTCCCCGCGGCGGGACACGAGTCCGAGGTGCTGTACCGCATCGGCCCGCTCGGTCCCCCGCGCTCCTGAGCCGTCGCCCGCGAACGCCACATTCGAACCACACTCTGGAGACTTCGTGACCCTGACCGACATCGCCACGCCCACCGTCTTCGAGACCGTCGAATCCGAGGTCCGCAGCTACTGCCGCGCCTGGCCCGTCGTCTTCGAGCGTGCCAGCGGCACCCGGCTGTACGACGAGCACGGACGTCCCTACCTCGACTTCTTCGCCGGCGCCGGTTCGCTGAACTACGGCCACAACAACCCCGTGCTCAAGCGGGCCCTCCTCGACTACCTGGGCAGTGACGGCGTCACCCACGGGCTCGACATGTCGACCACCGCCAAGCGCGACTTCCTGGAGACCTTCCACTCCACGGTCCTGGAGCCCCGCGCCCTGAACTACAAGGTGATGTTCCCGGGCCCGACGGGCACCAACGCCGTCGAGGCGGCGCTGAAACTCGCCCGGAAGGTCACCGGCCGGCAGACGGTCGTCTCCTTCACCAACGCCTTCCACGGCATGTCGCTCGGCTCGCTCGCCGTCACCGGCAACGCCGCCAAGCGGGCCGGCGCGGGCGTCCCGCTGCACCACGCCATCCGCATGCCCTTCGACGACTACCTGGACGGGCAGCTCCCCGACTTCATGTGGTTCGAGCGTCTCCTCAACGACGCCGGCTCCGGTCTCGACCACCCCGCGGCCGTGATCGTCGAGACCGTCCAGGGCGAGGGCGGCATCAACGTCGCCCGGGCCGAGTGGCTGCGCGCTCTCGCGGAGCTCTGCCGCCGCCACGACATGCTCCTCATCGTCGACGACATCCAGATGGGCTGCGGCCGCACCGGCGACTTCTTCTCCTTCGAGGAGGCGGGCATCACGCCCGACATCGTCACCCTCTCCAAGTCCATCAGCGGCTACGGCCTGCCCATGTCGCTCTGCCTGTTCCGGCCGGAGCTCGACGTCTGGCAGCCCGGCGAGCACAACGGCACCTTCCGCGGCAACAACCCCGCCTTCGTCACCGCGACGGCCGCCCTCGACGCGTACTGGCGGGACGGCGCCCTCCGCGGGCGCACCCTGAAGCGGGCGGACCGGGTGGAGCGCGCCCTCCTCGACCTGTGCGGCACCGACGGACGCATGGCCCTGTCCGTCCGCGGCCGCGGACTGGTGTGGGGCATGGAGTTCGCCGACGGGGAGCGCGCCGACGCCGTGTGCCGCGACGCCTTCGAGCACGGCCTCCTCGTGGAGACCTCCGGCCCCCGCAGCGAGGTGGTCAAGCTGCTGCCGCCGCTGACCGCGACGGACGACGAACTCGACGAGGGCCTCGGCATCCTGGCCCGCGCCGTCCGCCGGACCGCCTGACCCCTTCCGAACCGACGAACCGACCGACGAACCGAAAGGAAGCCCCACCCCATGATCGTCCGTACCTTCGACGAGCTGGAGAACACCGAGCGGCACGTGCGGGCCGCGTCGGGCACCTGGGAGAGCAAGCGCATCGTCCTGGCCCGTGAACGCGTCGGGTTCTCCCTCCACGAGACGGTGCTGTACGCCGGCACCGAGACCGCCATGTGGTACGCGAACCACGTCGAGGCCGTCGTGTGCACGGCCGGCGAGGCCGAGCTCACCGACCACGAGACGGGCCGCACCTACACGATCGTGCCCGGCACGATGTACCTGCTCGACGGCCACGAGCGCCACACCCTCAAGGTCAAGGCGGACTTCCGCTGCCTGTGCGTCTTCAACCCGCCCGTGACGGGCCGCGAGGACCACGACGAGAACGGCGTCTACCCCCTGCTGACCGAGCCCGCTCCCGCGTCCGACGACGCCTGAGCCCGGACGGCACCGGACGACACCGACACCGACACGCCGCACCGGCTTCCCGAACGAAAGGAACCACGCTCCCTCATGCCCTCCGCACCCACCCGCCCCGTCGACCTGTACCCCACCCGTGGCCCCAAGGAAGAGCTGATCGGCCGCAAGGACCCCGTGGTGTGGTCCGAGCCCGGCATGGCAGGCCCCTTCTGGACGCGCGAACTGGAGGAGTACGACCGCGACGGCTTCCTCACCGTCGACGAGATCGTCACCCCCGACGAGGTCGAGGTGCTCCGGGCGGAGCTGGACCGGCTCGTCTCCGACCCGGTCGTGCGCGCGGACGAGCGCTCCGTCGTCGAGCCCCGCTCGCAGGAGATCCGCTCCGTCTTCGAGGTCCACCGGATGAGCGAGGTCTTCGGCCGGCTCGCCGAGGACCCCCGGATCGTCGGACGCGCCCGCCAGATCCTCGGCTCCGACGTGTACGTCCACCAGTCCCGGGTCAACGTCAAGCCCGGCTTCGGGGCCAGCGGCTTCTACTGGCACTCCGACTTCGAGACCTGGCACGCCGAGGACGGCCTGCCGAGGATGCGGACCGTGTCGGTGTCCATCGCGCTCACGCCGAACCACACCACCAACGGCAGCCTGATGATCATGCCGGGCTCGCACCGGACGTTCCTCGGCTGCGCGGGCGAGACGCCGAAGGACAACTACAAGAAGTCGCTGCAGATGCAGGACGCCGGCACGCCGTCCGACGAGGCGCTGACCACCTTCGCCGAGGCCTGCGGCATCCGCCACTTCACGGGTCCGGCGGGCTCCGCGACCTGGTTCGACTGCAACGCCCTGCACGGGTCGGGCGACAACATCACCCCGTACCCCCGCAGCAACGTGTTCCTCGTCTTCAACAGCGTCGAGAACCAGCCGGAGGCGCCCTTCTCCGCGCCCGTCCGGCGGCCCTCGTACATCGCGGCGCCGTCGTGGGACGGTTCCTGACGCTCCGCGCGCCCCCGAGGGCGACGGCGGACGGCGGTGGAGCCGACCACCGAGGCGTCCGCCACCCCCGTACGGCCCGCTGAGGGGCCGGTGCGGGCCGATTCTCCGGCCCGCACCGGCCCCTCAGCGCGTCCCGCCCTCCTCGGCTCGACCGGTCTTCCGCGGCGCCGTGCGCTCAGGGATCCGGGTTCGCGTACCCCGGCTTCCCGCGGTCACTCCCGGGCCGATCCGGCGGCCCGTTCACGGCAGGGGGGAGGCTTCTTTCCACGCCGACCGGGAAGACGAAACGCATCACCTGATGAGGAAAGCGTCAGAAACAGGAAGAAAGGGATCCGTGATGAAGACCTGGAGCGACACCCTGCCCCCGGCCCTCGGGGCGGACCCGCTCGACGCCGTCGACGAAGGCACGTCGACGGTCCGCACACCCGCCGACGCACGGCAGTTCGTCCGGCACACCCTCGCGGGACTCGGGCCCCTGTGTCCGGCCCAGATCGAGGACCTTCTCCTCGTCACGTCGGAGCTGGTCACCAACGCCCACCTGCACGCCGGCGGCGTCACGGGCTTCGGCATCGGCGTCGAACGCGACCGGGTCACCGTGTCCGTGTCCGACGCCAGCGGGGAGGAGCCCCGGTACCAGCGGGGCGAGCATCTGCACCCCGGCGGCTACGGCTGGCCGATCGTGCTCCGGCTCTGCCGGGAGGTGACCGTGGAGTCGGGACCGGACGGGAAGACCGTCCACGCGGTGGTCACGGTCGACCGCCTGTGACCCCCGCGGCGCGGGCGGGCTGTGGAAGGGTGGACCGATGACCTCACGTTCGTACGACGTCCTCGCCGGCGCCCCGGACTCCCCCGTCCTCCTCCACGTCCCGCACTCCTCCCGCGTCATACCCCCGGACGTGCGCGCGGGCATCCTGCTCGACGACGCGGGCCTGGAGCGGGAACTCGACCACATCACCGACGCGCACACCGCGGAGATCGCCGCGGTCGCCGCGGCCTCGGCGGGCGCGACCCCGTGGCGGTTCGTCAACCGCCTGTCGCGACTGGTGGTCGACCCCGAGCGGTTCCCCGACGAGCGCGAGGAGATGCTGGCCGTGGGGATGGGCGCGGTGTACACGCGCACCACGCACCGCGCCGCGCTCAGGCCCACCGAGTTCGACCCGGCGCCCCTGCTCGACCGCTACTTCACGCCGTACGCCGAGGCGATGGAGGCCGCCGTCGCCGAGCGGCTCGCGGCGACCGGCCGGGCCGTCGTCGTCGACGTCCACTCGTACCCGGCCGACCCGCTCCCGTACGAACTGCACGGCGACGTGGCCCGCCCGCCGATCTGCCTCGGCACCGACGCCTTCCACACGCCGCCCGCCCTGCTCGACGCGGCCCGGAAGGCGTTCGGCGGCTTCGGGGGCCTCGCCTCGGACACCCCGTTCGCCGGGACGTACGTACCGCTGTCCTGCTACGGCAAGGACCCGCGGGTCGCCGCGCTCATGATCGAGATCCGCCGCGACGTCTACCCGAACGGGCCGGGGGGCGGACCGGGCCCCGGGGTCGAGGCGCTCGGGGCGGCCCTCGCGGCCCTCGTCGACGCGGTGCCCTCGCACCCGCCCGCGTAGCGGCTCCCCACCCGGGAGCGGCTGCGCGGGGCCGGTCACGGCGGCCGGTCCGTCAGGCGACCGGCCCAGCTCCACGAGCGCCCGGCCCGAAGGACTGCTGAGCTGTACCGGGACATCTCCGGTGCCGCCCCGTCCGCCCGGAGCGTATGGAGGAGGAATCCGTGCCGGACCCGACGACGTCGTACGCCGACCTGCGCGCCCTGGTGATCAACTGCACCCTGAAGCGCTCCCCGGAGCGCAGCCACACCCAGGGGCTGATCGACCTCAGCACCGGGATCATGGAACGCCAGGGCGTGCGGGTCGACGTGATCAGGGCGGTGGACATCGACATCGCGACCGGTGTCTGGCCGGACATGACGGAGCACGGCTGGGAGACGGACGAATGGCCGGTGGTCTACTCCCAGGTGATGGCCGCCGACATCCTGACCCTGGCGGGGCCCGTCTGGCTCGGGGACAACTCCTCGGTCATGAAGAAGGTGATCGAGCGGCTCTACTCCTGCTCGTCGATCCTCAACGAGCACGGCCAGTACGCCTACTACGGCCGGGTCGGCGGCTGTCTGATCACCGGCAACGAGGACGGCGCCAAGCACTGCGCGATGAACGTCCTCTACAGCCTCCAGCACCTCGGCTACGTCGTTCCGCCCCAGGCGGACGCGGGTTGGGTCGGCCCGGCCGGCCCCGGCCCCTCCTATCTCGACGAGGGCTCGGGCGGGCCGGAGAACGACTTCACGAACCGCAACACGACCTTCATGACCTGGAACCAGCTCCACCTGGCCAGGATGCTCAAGGACGGCGGCGGCATCCCCGCCCACGGCAACCAGCGCGCCGAGTGGGACGCCGGCTGCCGGTTCGACTTCGAGAACCCCGAGCACCGCTGAGCACGGACCGGAGCGGAGGTCCGGAGCGCCGTCGCCCGCGCGTCCCCCGTCAGCCGCGGAGCGCTTCCGCCGGTTGTACGGAGGCGGCGCGGCGCGCGGGGTAGATCCCGGCGACGACCCCGGTCGCGAGGCCGATGAGCGGGGCGGTGGCCGCCGGCGTCTCACAGGATGCCCCCGGCGTACCAGAGCTGGTTGCCACACACCCGCTCCCCGGCCTCCGGCGCCCACCCCCGGTTTTGGATTGTCGGAGGATCATCAATACGATCCGGCGATGATCACGAGAAAACGGCTGGCGACCGGGGCCTGCGCGCTGCTCGCCGCCCTGAGCGTCGCGCTCCTGCCGACGGGCGCGACCGCGGACGCGCCGGCGGAGAAGGAATCCCCCAAGGTCGAGCTGGTCCTCGACGTCAGCGGCTCCATGCGGGCCAAGGACATCGACGGCAAGTCCCGCATGGCCGCGGCCAAGCAGGCCTTCAACGAGGTCCTCGACGCGGTGCCCGAGGAGGTCCGGCTCGGCATCCGGACCCTGGGCGCCGACTATCCGGGCCAGGACCGCAAGCGGGGCTGCAAGGACACCCGGCAGCTCTACCCGGTGGGCCCGCTCGACCGGACCGAGGCGAAGACCGCGGTGGCCACCCTGGCCCCGACGGGCTGGACCCCGATCGGCCCGGCGCTCCTCGGCGCGGCCGAGGACCTGGAGGGCGGTGAGGCCACCCGGCGGATCGTGCTCATCACGGACGGCGAGGACACCTGCGCCCCGCTCGACCCGTGCCAGGTGGCGCGCGAGATCGCGGCGAAGGGCATCCACCTCGTCATCGACACCCTGGGCCTGGTGCCCGACGCCAAGACCCGCCGCCAGCTCACCTGCATCGCGGAGGCCACCGGAGGCACGTACACCTCCGTCCACCGCACCGAGGAGCTCTCGCGCCGCGTCCGGCAGTTGGTCGACCGCGCGGCCGACCCGGTCGTCACCCCCGTGGCCACCGAGGGCGCGCTGCGCTGCGCCGACGCGCCGCAGCTCAAGCCCGGCCTGTACACCGACCGCGAGTCCTTCGGCCAGCACCGCTGGTACCGGGTGGACCTGCTGCCCGGCCAGGAACTCCGGGCCTCCGTCAGCGTGTCGGCCGACCGGGCCGTCAACAACGACTACGGCGTCCTGCTGCGCGCCGTCACCCGGCACGGCCGGGAGATCGTCCGCGGCTCCGAGGCGGGCGACGGGCGCACCGACGTGATCTCGACCGGTCTGCGCTATCCGAAGCCGGAGCTCGACGACCCGGAGGACGGCAAGCCGGCCGCCGAGGCCGTCTGCCTCCAGGTCAGCAACTCGTTCTCCGCTCCCCCGTCGGTCAAGACGACCCCGGGCATGCCCGTCGAGCTGACGGTGGACGTCGTCGACGGCCCGTCGACCGCCTCGGACGTGGCCTCCTTCGGCCTCGGCCGGGGCTGGTGGCTGCTGGGCGCGCTGGTGCTCGTCGGCTTCGTCGCCGGTCTGCTCTGGGGCTGGCTGTCCCGCTGGCGCGTCGCTGTCTGGAGGACCCACTGATGCGTACCGTACGCGCGCTCGCCGCGGCCGCCCTCGCGGGAGCCGCCCTGCTCGGGCCGGTCTCCCCGGCGGCCCTGGCCGACTCGCCGTCCCCCTCGACGTCGTCCGGCGAGGACGGCCGCTCCACGGCGGGGCCGACCGAGGCCGGCACCACGTTCCGCACGGCGGCCCGCTTCCTCCCGGGGCAGCAGGCCACGGCGCAGGCCGCCACGGGTGACTACCTGTACTGGGTGTTCCCCGCGGACACCGGGCAGCGGCCGACGGTGGACGCCACCGTCACCCTGCCCGACTCCGCCCTGCGGCACGGCTCCGCCACCTGGCGGGTCGACGTCTACGACGGGCTGCGGCGCCGTCAGCCCTGCATGTACGGGACCCAGTCCCGTGCCGCGGCGAAGGAGACCGCGACCGTGCGGCTCACCTGCGTGCTGCGGCCGGTCCGCGCCTCCGCCGACGCCTGGTCGGACGATCCGCTGCCCGGCAGCTACTACGTGCGGCTGACCGCGGCCGCGCTGCCGGACGAGGACCTCGGCCAGCCGTTCACGGCGCGGCTCGGCGTCGGCACCGTCGACAAGGGCGGCGCCTACGCGACCGACGGGGCGCTCGCCGCGCCCCTGGTGCCCGGGGCGAAGACGGCCGACCTGGCGGAGGCCGACGAGGAGGCCGGCCGGCCGTCCGCGGTCGAGGCCGCGGCCCCGGAGGACGGCTGGTCCTCCGGCTGGTGGTCCGACCGCTGGCTCTGGACCGCGGCGGGCGGCGTACTCGCGGCCCTCGCCGGCATCGGCGGCTACGTGCTGACGCGCGGCGGAGGCCGCCCGTCGCGGGTCCCGCCGGCTGCCTGACCGGTCGGCCCCGTCCACCCGAAGGCCCCCACCGCATCGGCGCGGTGGGGGCCTTCGGGCCTTCCCCGGGCGCCTCACCGGCGGGCCGGGAAGCCGTGGGCGCGCGCGCCCGCCACGATCGCCACGACGGGGACGAGGAGGACGAGCACGCTCCAGGACAGGGCGCCCGCCCCGAGGGCGTCGAGCAGGACGCCGCCGGCGACGCCGCCCGCCGCCATGGCCGCGTTCCAGAGGCTGACCAGCAGGGTCTGGGCGGTGTCGGCGTGCGCGCCGCCCGCCTCGGCGGCGGCCGTCTGGAGGAGGGTGGGCGCGCCGCCCCAGCCGAGCCCCCAGAGCAGGGCGGCCGCCAGGACGGAAGCGGTGCCGCCGGCCGGGGCGGCGAGCGCGGCGGCCGCCACGGCCACGAGGAGCGTGCCGCCGAGGGTCAGGACCCTGAGCCGGCGGTCGATGTGCCGTCCGGTGAACCAGATCCCGGCGAGCGAGGCCACGCCGAACACCAGCAGGACGAGCCCGGTGGAGCCGGCCAGACCGAGATGGCCGAGGTAGGCGGAGACGTAGGTGTAGAGCACGGTGTGGGCCAGCACGAGGGTGAACGTCACGGCGAGGACGGGGAGGACACCGGGCACCCGCAGCGTCCGGGCGACCGGCGCCCGCCCGCCGCGCTCCCCGCCCGGCAGGTCGGGGACGGCGAGGGCGATCCAGCCGAGGAGTGCGGCGGCGATCACGGTCATGGCGGTGAAGGCGGCCCGCCAGCCCACCGCCTCCCCGAGGAAGGTGCCGGCCGGTACGCCGAGAGAGAGCGCCAGCGGGATGCCGGTCATGGCGACGGCCACGGCGCGGCCCTGGAGGTGCGGCGGGGCGATGCGCCGGGCGTAGCCGGCGAGCAGGGCCCAGGCCACGCCGGCGGCGACCCCGGCGAGGAAGCGGGCGCCCATGGTGAGGACGTACGAGGAGGAGAGCGCCGTGACGGTGTTGGCGGCGGCGAACCCGGCGACGGACGTGAGGAGCAGGCGCTTGCGGCGCCAGGCGGCGGTGCGGGCGGCCAGCGGGACGGCGGTGAGGGCGGTGCCGAGGGCGTAGACGGTGACGGCCTGTCCCATGGCGGCCTCGCCGACCCCGAGGTCGGCGCTCATGGCGGGCAGGACGCCGGCGGGGAGGGTCTCGGTCAGGCTGGTGACGAAGACGGCGGTGGCGAGGGCGAGCAGCGCGAGCAGCGGCAGCCGCCCGGAGGCGGGTGCCGGGGCGGGGGCGATGGTCCGGTCCGCGGCAGCCGGGGCGGGAGCGGTGGTCCGGTCCGCGGCAGCCGGGGCGGGAGCGTCAGAGGGGGCGGCGGGGGCCGGCCCCGCGGCGGGCGGCGCGGCGGGAGTCCGGGCGGCGGGCGCGGCGGAACGGGCCGCCGCTGTCGAGTCGTTGGCCATGGATCTATGCTCGAACCCTCACATCGGTGTGAAGGTCAAGCGAGTCCCTGGAGGGGTGCCCATGCGGATCGGGGAACTGTCGGAACGCACCGGAACACCGCGCCGACTGCTGCGCTACTACGATGAGCAGGGCCTCATCGTCGCGGACCGGCTGCCGAACGGCTACCGGGACTACGACGAGTCGAACCCGGACCGGGTCCTGCAGATCAGGGGCCTCCTGGAAGCCGGTCTGCCGACCCGGATCATCAAGCAGATCCTGCCCTGCCTGGACAAGCCGCGGATCATCCACTTCCCGGACGCCACCCCGGAGATGCTGGCCACCCTGGAGGAGGAGCGGGACCGGATGACCGAGCGGATCCGCTGCCTCACCCGGAACCGGGACGCGGTGGCGGAGTACCTGGACGCGGTACGGGGGAAGGCGGAGGCCCCGGCCTGACCCCCGTCGCGCCGCGGGCGGTCCGTACGCTCCAGCGCCCGCCGTGCCGCTCCAGGGCGAGCGGCAGCCCGAAGCAGGCGCCGACGAGTTCACCGGTGAGCACGTCGCCGACCGGCCCCCGGGCGAGGACCCGCCCGCCGCGGAGGAGCAGGGCGTGGGTGGTGCCGGAGGGGAGTTCCTCCAGGTGGTGGGTCACCGTGACCGTGGCCAGGGAGGGGTGTTCGGCGCCCAGGGCGTCGAGCGCGTCGAGCAGTTGCTCGCGGCCGGGCAGGTCGAGACCGGTGGCCGGTTCGTCCAGGAGGAGGAGCCGGGGCTCGGGCATCAGCGCGCGGGCGATCAGGGCCCGGCCGCGCTCGCCCTGCGACAGGGTGGGCCAGCGGGCGGCCCGCCGGTCGCCGAGTCCGAGGGTGTCGGTCAGCCGGTCGGCCCGTTCCTCCTGGGCGGGCGTCGGCCGCCACCGGGGCGGTCGCTCCACGGAGTTGGTGGCCCCGGTCAGGACGACGTCCCGGACGGCGAGCGCGGAGCGGAGGGGATGCCGGGGCGAGACGTGGCCGATGAGGGTGCGCAGCTCCCGCAGGTCCACCCGGCCCAAGCGCCGGCCGAGGACCTCCACCCGGCCCCGGGTGGGATGGGTCTGGGCGCCGAGGAGCCCGAGCAGGGTGGTCTTCCCGGCGCCGTTGGACCCGAGCAGCGCCCAGTGCTCACCGGGCCGGACGGTGAGCGTGACGTCGTCGAGGATCGGGACGCCGTCCCGTACGACGGTGGTGTTCTCGGCCCGGAGGACCGGCGGAGCGCCCGCGTCCGGGGCGGCCGTCGCCTGGGCCTCGGGGCCGGGCGAAGCGACCGCCGCCGGGAGAGACGGCGGGTTCGTCCGCGCGCCGGGCGGCACCGGCCCGGCCTCGGGTCCAGGGCCGGGCCCGGGGTCGGATCCAGGGCCGGGGCCCAGCTCGGATCCAGGTCCGGACCCGGGGTCGGATCCAGGGCCGGGGTCGGATCCAGGGCCCAGCTCGGATCCAGGGCCGGGGCCCAGCTCGGATCCAGGGCCGGACCCGGGGTCGGGTGCGGGACCGAGGCCGGGGTCGCGCGGGGCGTCCGCGGCGGTCGGCCGCGGGTCTCCCGGTCGCGACGGCTTCGGCGCGAGCCCCGTCATCGGGCGTGCGCCCGGTTCACGGCCGACACCACGGCCTGCACGGAGGCGGTGAGGACGGAGGTGTCCAGGCCCGCTCCCCACGCGGTGCGGGCGCCGACCCGGCACGAGGCGTACGCGGCGGCCTCGCCCCCGCTGCCCTCGCCGACGGCGTGCTGGGTGAAGTCCAGGACGTCCACGGCGATTCCGGCTCCGGCGAGGGCGTCGGTCAGGGCGGACAGCGGGCCGTTGCCCCGGCCCTCCACGGGTGCCCCGCGTCCGTCGACGGTCAGCACCCCCGTGAAGCGGTGCCCGTGCTCCGCGTCGTGGCCGGCGCTCCAGTTCTCCAGCACCACGGGGCCCGCGCCGCGGCCCGGTGCGAGGTAGGAGGCGAGGAAGACCGCGTACAGGTCGTCGGAGGTGGCCTCGCGACCGCTGTCGTCGGTCACGGCCTGGACGGCGCGGGAGACGTCGGGGCGCATCCGCTCCGGCAGGTCGAGGCCGTGGCCGGTGCGCAGGAGGTGGGCCACTCCGCCCTTGCCCGACTGGGAGTTGACGCGGATGACGGCCTCGTAGCCGCGGCCGAGGTCGGCGGGGTCGAGCGGCAGGTAGGGCACGTTCCAGGGGGCGAGCTCGGGTGGGACGCCCGCCTCGGCGGCGTCCTCGGCATGGCGGGCGAGGCCCTTGCTGATGGCGTCCTGGTGGGTGCCCGAGAAGGCGGTGTGCACCAGCTCGCCCGCGTAGGGGTGGCGGGGGTGGACGGGGAGGCGGTTGCAGTACTCGACGACCTCGCGCACGGCGTCGATGTCGGAGAGGTCGAGCATCGGGTCGACGCCCTGCGCGTAGAGGTTCAGGGCGAGGGTCACCAGGTCGACGTTGCCGGTCCGCTCGCCGTTCCCGAACAGGCAGCCCTCGACCCGCTGCGCGCCGGCGAGGACGGCCAGCTCGGCGCAGGCGACGCCGGTGCCGCGGTCGTTGTGCGGGTGGACGGAGAGGATCACCGCGTCGCGGCGGGCGAGGTTCCGGTGCATGTACTCGATCTGGTCGGCGTACACGTTCGGGGTGGCGATCTCGACGGTGGCCGGCAGGTTGTGGGTGACGGGCCGGTCGGGGCTCGCGTCCCAGAGCTCCGTGAGCCCGTCGCAGACCTCCAGGACGTAGTCGGGTTCGGTCAGGTTGAAGGTCTCGGGGGAGAACTGGAAGCGGAGGTCGGCCTCGGGGCGGGCGGCGGCGAGCCGGGCCATGAGGGTCGCCGCCTCCCGTACGGTCCGGTGGACCCCGGCGCGGTCGCGGCCGAGGACCGTGTCGCGCCAGACCGGCGAGGTCGCGATGTAGAGGTGGACGACGGCCCGCGGCAGTCCGTCGATCGCCTCGAAGGTCCGCTCGATCAGTTCGGGACGGGCCGGGGTGAAGACGACGGGCGTGACGTCGTCGGGGACGGCGCCGGAGGCCGTGAGCCGGACGAGGTGGCGGACGAAGTCGAAGTCGGCGCGGCTGGCGGAGGGGTAGCCGACCTCGATCTCCTTGAAGCCGGTGCGCACCAGCAGGTCGAAGAAGCGGTGTTTGCGGTCGGTGTCCATCGGCTCGGCGAGCGCCTGGTTCCCGTCGCGCAGGTCGACGGGCACCCAGAGGGGAGCGCGGTCGATGCGGGCGGCGGGCCACCTCCGGTCGAGCGCGGGCACGTGGACGCGCTCCTGGAAGGGGCGGTAGCGGTGGTACGGCATCGGGCCGGGACGCTGGGGGTTGCGGATCATGGCGGTCACCGTACCCACTCCTCAGCTCCTCAGACAAGTACTCCTCAGACAACTTCCGGGATAGATTCGCGGCAGCGCTCCCCCGCGTTCCCGTGCTTCCGCGATCCGGAGAATCAGGTGACCCCCATGCCGCTCGGCGCCCTGCGTCCCAGCCCCCTCGTCGAGCAGGCCGCCCAGCGGCTGCGCGAGCAGATCACCGGGGGGCACTGGCCCGTCGGCACCCGGCTCCCCGGCGAGACGACCCTCGCCAAGGAACTCGGCGTGGGCCGCTCCACCGTCCGCGAGGCACTGCGCGCGCTCGCGGGCGCCGGTCTCGTCCAGCCGCGGCAGGGCGCGGGGGTCTTCGTGACCGCGACCCGGCCGGCGGAGGACTGGCCGACCCGGCTGCGTGCGGCCGCGGTGACGGACGTGTACGAGGTGCGGATGCTGGTGGAGGTGGAGGCGGCGCGCCTCGCCGCGCTGCGCAGGACCGACGAGGACGTGGCGGCGATGCGGGAGGCCCTCGACGGCCGTCGGAGCGCCGCCGGCGGCGTCGACGACGCGGGGTTCGTGGACGCGGACATCGCCCTGCACGCGGCGATCGTGGCGTCGGCCCGCAACCCCGTCCTCACCGATCTGTTCGCGGAGTTCGCGCCCGTGCTGCGCCAGGGCCTGATCGACCTCCTCGACCTGCTCGACCTGCGGGGGCGGGACCCCCGGCACGGGGAGGAGGCGCACGCGGCGCTGGTCGCCGCGGTGGAGTCGGGCGAGGCGGAGGAGGCCGCCCGGCTCGCCCGTACGGAACTGGAGTCCACGCTGGCCCTGCTCAAGGGCCCCGGCGCGGCTCCGGGCACCCCGGCCTGACCCACCGGTCCGGCGCCGACCCGGCCGGGCCGACCCGGCCGGGTCGGCGTCAGCGAGCGCGTACGGCTGGAGCGTGCGTACGGACACCCCGTCACGCTCGATGTGTACCGCTGGTCACCGGACCGGATCGCCGGCCACCTGGCGGCGGCCGGGTTCGTCGAGTCGGTCCGTCTGGTGCGAGGACCGCACCCCGACGAGAAGACGCCGCAGGGTTTCCTCCTGGCGCGCAAACCGGGGCGCTGACCCGGCCGCCCTGCGGGGGAAACCCGTCGTGCGGGCGGGCCCGGCGAGTGGAGCCGGGTGCGCGACCCGGCGCGGGCGGAGGCCTCCTCGGCCCGCCCGGGCGCGGAGGCGTGCCGCCGAGCGGCGCAGGGCGCTCGGGCGGAGCTGGGCCGGTGCGATCCGCGCACGCTGACCGCCGCCCGCGATCAGTGCGTTGACGGACGCCATCGGGTCGCCGCCCACCGACCGGGCGAGCAACGCGCCGACGACCACCGGGCCGAGGGCGACGGCGAGGGCCGCGCCGGTGGCGGTGGCGCGCTGGAGGGGGCGGTTGCGGCGGACGTCGAAGCTCATGGTCACAGTCCAGCAGGACGCGGGTGGGCGGGGTATCGGTCCGGGTACTCAGACCGGTGCCCCTCGCTACTCAGGCGTGGGTGCGCGGGAACTCCCGCCAGGGCCTCCCGCATACACGCCTCTTCAGCGATGCTCGGGGGTCCGGGCGCACCGCGTGTGCCCGGTGGACGGGTTGAGTCGAGCAGCGGGTCGGGCACCAGGGTGAGCATCGGAGGGGGAGACACCGTGACGACGGAGACGGCAGGGGTTGCGGCGGCAGGGGCGGTGGAAGGGGCCCGCAGGGCACCGGCAGGCGGATCGGCAGCCGAGCACGGGGCCGTGCCTGTGTCCCGGCCCGCCGCCGTCCTCGTCGTGCAGCATGAAGAGGAGGCGGGAGCCGGGATCGTCGGCGAGCGGCTCGCGCGGGGTGGTCTCCGGCTCGACGTCGTGCGCGCCTGGGAGGGCGAGCCACTGCCGGACGACCTCGGCGGCCACGCGGGTCTGCTGATCCTGGGCGGTTCGGTGAACTGCGAGGACGACGCCGCGGCCCCCTGGCTGCCCGGGACCCGGGCGCTCGTCCGCGAGGCCGTCGCCACGGAGGTCCCGCTGCTCGGGATCTGCCTGGGCGGCCAGATCGTCGCCCATGCCCTGGGCGGTTCGGTCGCGCAGCGCCCCCGCGCGCCGGAGGTGGGCGCGGTGCCGCTCCGAAGGCTGCCGGCCGCGACCGGGGACCCCGTGCTCGGCGGGCTGCCGGACGGCGCGCCCGCCGTCCAGTGGCACTGGGACGACGTGGACCGGCTGCCTCCCGGCGGGGTCCCGCTGCTGACCGGCGACGCGTGTGCGCACCAGGCGTTCCGGGTCGGCGCCGCCGCGTGGGCCGTGCAGTTCCATCCGGAGGCGGACGGGGAGACCGTCGCGCGGTGGGCGGCCGAGGACGGCGGTCGGGTCCGGGAGGCCGGCCTCGACCCGGCGGCCGCGGTCGCCTCGGTGCGGGACGCGGAGCCCGTGCTCCGTGCGGTCTGGGGCACGGTGGCGGAGGCCTGGGGCGCGGTGGTCGGAGCCTTCGCGGACCCGCGGCGATAGCACCCGCACCGGGGCACACCCCGCACCACCGCCCCCTCGCCCTCGCCCGCACCCTCGCCCTCGCCCTCGCCCTCGCCGGCGGCTGATCCCCGCCCGTACCAAGGCCGCCCCCGCCCTCTCCGGCGGTTCACCCCAGCCCGTACCAAGGCCGCGCCCCGCACCACCACCCCCGCACGTGCGGCGGCGCGCCCCGGCGGTCGTACCGTACGGGGAGGCACCCCCAACGAAGGAGACCGTCGCCATGGCCGACTACCGGATCGAGACCGTCCGCACCGGGTACCGGAACTGGACCGCCCGGAACGACCGGGGCGCGGAGGTCCGGATGGCCGCCGCGGACGACGCCGACGCGCAGCCCTCGTTCACCCCGGTCGAACTGCTGCTCGCGGCGATGGGCGGCTGCGGCGGGCTCGTCGTCGACCGGACCGCGCGGGCCGTGGACCACGACGACCTGAAGATCGTGGTCGAGTCGGTCTCCGGACCGGAGGACGACGGCCGGATCGGCCGGATCCGGGTCAGCTACGAGTTCGAGCTCCCGGACAGCAACCCGAAGGCGGCGGAGGTCTTCGCCCGCGGAGTGCGGCTGACCCACGAGAAGTTCTGCACGGTCAGCCGCACCGTGGAGCACGGCGCGCGCGTGGAGGCGGTCCTCCCGGACGGCACCGTCGGCTTCGAGGGCTGACCCGCGGGCCGGGGCGGCCGCTTCGCCGAACCCGCCCCGGCGCTCGTCCGTGCTCCCGGCTCACTCCTCGATCGCGCCGCCCGTCGCGCGCAGATGCTGCCGGAAGGTGCGGGCGGGGTCCTCGGCCCGGGCCGCGAGATAGGCGTCGAACCGGGTCTGGGCGCGGAGCGTCTCCCCCGCCCCGATGCGGCGCGCCTGCTCCCGCTCCGTACGCGCCAGGGTGCGCGCCGTCTCCAGCACCTCCCCCACCCGGGCGGCCGACACGAAGAGCACGCCGTCGTCGTCGGCGAGCACGACGTCCTCCGCGGTCACCGTGTGCTCGCCGAAGCGGGCGGCCGTCAGCGCGTCGGCGTCCCGGGGGTCGAGGCGTACCGGGCCGGGCGCGTACCGCCCGTAGGAGAAGACGGGCAGTCCGATGCGAAGCAGGTCGGGGGTGTCCCGGTGCAGGCCCCAGACAGCGACCCCGGCGACGCCCGCGGCTCGTGCCTCCAGGACCGCGAGGTCGCCGATGCAGGCCTCGTCGCGGCGGCCGGCGTTGTCGATGACGAGCACGTCACCGGGTCCGGCCAGGGTGAAGGCCTCCAGGAAGACGTCCACGCTGCCGTAGTGCCGTACCGGCAGGGCCCGCCCGGCGACCCGCTGCCCCGCAGCGATGGGCAGTATCCCGGCGGGAGCGGCGCGCAGCGGTTCCCCGAGGCGCACGCAGGCGTCGGCGACGAGCGGGGTGGAGAGTTCCGTGAAGTCGACCGGATCCTGCGGCATGGGGCGCTCCGTTCGGTGACGCGTGCGGTACGGCGGGCTGCGCGATGCTACCGGGCGCCGTTCCGCGGGCGGCCCGCCGACTCCAGAAGCGCCTCCCGGCCGGGCCGGCCCGCCCACGCCAGGGGCGCCGTTCCGCGGGCGGCCCGCCGGCTCCAGGAGCACCCGGCCGGGACCGGCCCGCCCCGGCCGGGTGCCTCTGGCGTGCAGGCCCGGCGGGGCCTCCCTACGATGAAGTCACCCCTCTCCAGAGCGAGGCACCATGGCCGCAGAGGACGCTTCCCGGCCCGCCGAACGCCCGGCGGGACTGAAGGCGAACGCGATCGGGTTCGTCGACGCCCTCGTCATCGGACTCAACTCCACCTCCCCCGCGTACTCCCTGGCCGCCGTCATCGGCCCGATCGTCGCGCTCGCCGGGATCTACGCGCCCGGCGTGATGTTCGCGTCCTTCGTCCCGATGCTGCTCATCGCGTCCGCGTTCTACTACCTGAACAAGGTCGACCAGGACTGCGGTACGACCTTCTCCTGGGTCACGCGCGCGATGGGGCCGTGGGCCGGATGGCTCGGCGGCTGGGCCATCGCGATGACCGGCGTCCTGGTCGTCGGCTCCCTCGCGGACGTGGCCGTCAGCTTCGCGCTGCTCTCCTTCGGCCTCGACAGCTGGGTGGACAACGACTTCGTACGGCAGTCCCTCACCGTGCTCCTGATCCTGGTGATGACGGCCGTCTGCGTCATCGGCACCGAGCTGTCGGCCCATGTGCAGAACGTCCTCATCCTGGCGCAGGTCGCCTTCCTGCTGGTCTTCGTGGGTGTGGCGCTGTACAAGGTGTACGACGGCACGAGCGCGTACGACTCCGTCGAACCGGCCCTCAGCTGGCTGAACCCCTTCGGCGCCGGAGGCGCGGCGCTGACCGGCGGGCTGCTGCTCGGCGTGTTCATCTACTGGGGCTGGGAGTCCGCGGTCAACCTCACGGAGGAGGTCAAGGACTCCGCGACCGCCCCCGGGAAGGCCGGTCTCTGGTCGACCGTCATCCTGCTCGTCACCTACGTGTCGGTGGGGTTCGCGGTGGTCGCGTACGCCGGTCCGACGTTCCTCGCGGAGAACGCCGGCGAGGAGGAGTTCATCTTCGCCCAGCTCGCCACCGACGTGCTGGGCGGCTGGGACTGGGTCCTGCTGCTGGCCGTCTCCACCTCCGCGATCGCCTCCACGCAGACGACGATCATCCCGGCCTCCCGGACCGCGCTGTCCATGGCCCGCCGGCGCGCGCTGCCCGCGCACTACGGACACATCAGCCCGCGGTTCCGCACCCCCGACGTGAGCACCTGGTGGGTCGCCGGCATCGCCATCGCCTGGTACCTCGTGGTGAACCAGATCAGCACCAACGCCCTCTTCGACTCGCTGACCGCCCTGTCGCTGCTGATCGCCTTCTACTACGCGCTCACCGGCATCGCGTGCGCCGTCTACTACCGGCGCCACCTGTTCGAGAGCGTCCACAACTTCCTGCTGATCGGCCTCGGACCGCTCGTCGGCGCCGGGCTCCTGACCTGGCTCCTGGTGAGGTCGGTCTCCGACATGTCCGATCCCGCGAACTCGTACAGCGGCACCTCGTGGTTCGGCCTCGGGCCGCCGCTCGTCATCGGGATCGGCATCGCCCTCACCGGGGTGGTCATCATGATCGTGTGGCGGCTGCGGTCGCCCGTCTTCTGGGAGGAGCGGCCGGGCGTGGCCGACCCCGACCTGGTGCACGGCAAGGAGCGCTGAGATGTCGGTCGTGCTCGGTTACGACGAGTCCCCCGGTGCGGCCCGCGCGCTGCGCATCGCGGTCGAGGTGGCCGCCGCCTTCGACGAGCGGCTGGTCCTGGTCTACGGCGCGGCGGCGCCCGGTCCGCTGGGCGAGGAGTACCGGTCCCACTACGACGCCATCCGGCAGACCGGTCGCGCGGGCCTGGAGCACGCGGTGACGGAGGCGGACCGCGCGGGTGTCCCGACGGTCGTGGAGGTGCTCGACGAGAACCCGGCCCAGGCCCTCATCGACGCGGCGACCCGTCACGCGGCCCGGGTCATCGTGGTGGGCAGCTGGGGGGAGAGCCCGATGCGCGGCGCGCTGCTGGGCTCCACGCCCCACAAGCTGCTCCACATGTCGACCGTGCCGGTGCTGTGCGTGCCGCCGGAGTCCCGCGCCTGACGGCGCGGGGGCCTCGTCCTCAGTCGAGCCAGAGCGCCCGGACCGGGCCGAGCGGGTCGTCCTCGACGCGGGGTTCCGCGTCCCAGATCCTCGTGGCGCGCCCGCCGGCGGTGTAGCGGGGCCAGTCGGGGCCGGGGTCCTGGTCGGTCACGAACGCGACCCAGGCGCGGTGCATCGCGTCGGCGAGGCCGCGCGGCGGCGCGTCCCCCGCGACGGCCGGGACCCCGTGGGCGTCGAGGAGGTCGAAGGCGAAGGGCAGGTCGACGCAGTGGAAGGCGAGGTTCGCGGCGGGTGAGCGCCAGGCGAACTCGTAGAGCCAGGTGGGCCGGCCGTGGGCGGCGCGGGCCTCGGCGACCGCGAGGTTCGGTGCCCGGAAGGTGGCGTCGGTCAGGGCCTGGCCGAAGAGCCGCTCCGGTCCCGCCTCCGCGTACGCCTCGGCGAAGGCGTCGACCCGGTCCGGGGCGAGGCCGAGTCCGCCGAGCAGGACGGGCAGCGGCGGGCCCTCCGGCCCGGGCGCGGGGAACGGGGTGAACTCGTGCTCGGTGAACCCGAGCATCAGCGGCACGTCCGCACCCGCCCCGCCCGTGGTGAGGGCCTCTTGGACGGGCAGCGGGACGAGCTCGCCGTCGGCGAAGGGGGCGAAGGACAGCATCGGCGGCAGGCCCTCGCGGTCGGGGCCCGGCTCGCCCAGACGGTCCTGGAGCGCGAGGATCTCGTCGTCGGCCAGGTCGCGCAGGGCGGCCGCGGTGGCCGGGACGCCGGTGCGGGCGGTGAGGAGCCGGGCGGCCGCCCGGGCGACCTCGGGGCCGTCGGGCCGCGGGACGGCGCCCGACACCGAGAGGGCGCCGCGGAACAGGCCCCGGGCGGCGGGGACCGCGAGCAGGGTCTGGACCGCGCCGCCGCCCGCCGACTGCCCGGCGACGGTGACCTTTGCGGGGTCCCCGCCGAAGGCCGCGATGTTGTCCCGGACCCAGGAGAGCGCGGCGATCCAGTCGCGCACGCCCCGGTTGTCGGGGGCGTCGTCCAGGTGCAGGAAGCCCTCGATGCCGAGCCGGTAGCCGACCGACACGAGGACGACGCCGTCCCGGTTGAAGGCGGCCCCGTCGTACCAGGGGCTGGCGGCCGATCCGGCGACGTAGCCGCCGCCGTGGATCCAGACGAGGACGGGCAGCCCGGCGGCCGGGTCCGCGCGCGGGGTGAAGACGTTGAGGTTGAGGATCCCGGCGCCCGGCACCGTGGGCTCGGGGATCGTGGTGATCTCCGCGAAGGGCCGGCGCTGGGCCGTCGGGCCGTACGCGGTGGCGTCCAGCGGCTCCGTCCACGGCTCGGGCGGCACGGGCGCCGCGAACCGCAGGTCTCCGACGGGCGGCTGCGCGTACGGGATGCCGAGGAAGCGCAGGCTGCCGTCGGCCCGGCGGGCGCCCCGGACGGGTCCTCGGTCGGTGGTCACGGTGGTGCCGTCGGCGCCGGTGCTCGCGGGAGTGGCAGTGGACGCGGGGGTGCCGGTCGTGGCGGTGCTGCCGGTGCTGCTCATGGGTGCTGCTCCTTCTGCGCGGGGGCACACGAGGCCCGGGCAGGAGCCTGCCATCGTTCAGTTACACGTGTCAACGCCTGTGCTCGCCGCCTGTTCCCGCCGGGGCAGCAGGACAGGCGTCGCGAGCAGCAGGGCACCGGCGAGGCCGATCGCCGCCCGCGGTCCGACCACCGCCGCGAGGAACCCCCAGAGCGCCGTCAGGGCGGCGATCGAGGCCTTCGCCGCGACGGACCAGGCGGTGAGGGTGCGGACGACTCGGTCGGTCGGCGTCAGGTCGAGGCGGTGGGCGGCCAGGACCGGGTTCCACACCCCGATGCAGGTGATCAGCACCAGCTCGACGGCCATCACGAGGACCAGCCCCGTCACCCCCGGGTGCACCAGGACGAGACCGACGGGCCAGCACGCCCGGAGCGCCCCCGAGACCCGCAGGACGCGGTGTCGCCCGTACCGCGCGACGAGCGGCCGGGAGAGCCGCGCGCCCACGAGGCCGCCGAGGCAGGGCACCGCGAAGGCGAGCCCGTACTGCCAGGGGGCGAAGCCGAGCGGACCGAGCATGAGGACGGCGAGCAGCGGCGAGGTCGCCATGATCAGCCCGTTGACCAGGACGGCGTTGAGGAACAGCGGGCGCAGGACGGGCTGGGCGAGGAGGTGCCGCCACCATTCGAGCAGGTCGCCCAGCCCCGCCGCCGGACCCTCCGTGCGGGTGGGGACGGGCTCGTGCGCCCGGATGGCCCGGATGCCCAGCGCCGAGAGCAGATAGCTCACGGCGTCGACGAGCACGGTCGCCACCGGGCCGAGGAGCGCGACCAGCGCTCCCCCGAGCGGCGGGCCGAGGACCGTCGCGGTCCAGGTCGTGGATTCGAGGCGGGCCTGCGCGAGGAGGCGCCCCTCCGCGGGCACGAGGGCCTTGAGGCAGGCGCCGGAGGCCGCGCCGAAGGTGATGTCGGCGGCCGCGACGACGGCGGAGACGAGCAGCAGCTGGGCGAAGCCGAGCCGGCCCAGCGCGTACGCGCCGGCGACGCTCAGGACCGCCGCGCAGCGTACGAGGTCCATGGCGACCATCACCGGGCGCTTGCGGCGGAACTCCACCCAGGGGCCGAGCGGCAGAGCGACCGCCGCACCGACGGCCGCGCCGACGGCGGCGAGCGCGGACACCTCCGCGGAGCCCTCGTGGAGCACGGTGACGGCCAGCAGCGGGAGGGCGTTGAAGGCGACCCAGGTCCCGAGGGTGCCGGCCGCGTACGCCGCCCACAGCCACCCGAAGTCCCGCCCGAGGGACGTTCCGCCCGCCATGCCCGCGCCTCTCCGCCGAAGGTCCGCACCACCGCGCGCCACCGGCCGCCATCAAAGCGAGGGGAGAAGCCGCAGATCAAACAACCGCGGGACGCCTGGGGGACAACCCGTGGTTGTCGGACCGTGCCGGAATGTGTCGCAATGAGGGGAAGCGGGACGTGCGACGTCCGACGGCGGCCCGGGGGGCGTCCTGCCGATCAGGCCGGGCCCCGCGAGCCCGGCCTGATCGACGCGACACCCCTAGGCTGCGGGCATGGACCTCGACGCCGTGCGCACCTTCCTGGCCGTGGTGGACTCGGGGCGGTTCCGCGACGCGGCCGCCGAGCTCGCGGTGACCCAGCAGGCCGTGTCCAAGCGGATCGCCGCGCTGGAGAGGGAGCTGGGCGTGCGCTTGCTCGCCCGTACCGCGCGCGGCGCGGAGGTGACGATCGACGGCCAGGCCTTCCTGCCGCACGCGCGCGCCCTGCTGCACGCCGAGGCGCGGGCGCTGGCCTCGGTGCGGCCCGAGCGGCGGGCGCTGCGGGTCGACGTGATCGGCCGGAGGCTGGCGACGGCGGGTCTGCTGCGGGGGTTCCACCGGGCGCATCCGGAGACCGAGCTGGACGTCGTGACCCTCTTCGACGCCGACGCGGCCGTCGCCGCCCTGGCGGCCGGCACGATCGACGCGTCCTTCCGGGCGGTCACCATGCCGGGCCGGAGCCTGCCCGAGGGCATCGGCGCACGGCCGGTCCTGGACGAGCCGTTGCAGCTCCTGACGGGGCCCGGGCACGCGCTCGCGGGCGCGCGCTCGGTGCCGCTCGCCCGGCTCGCGGGCCATCGGATCTGGATTCCCGGCATCGTCGGGGGGACCGAGTGGGCGGCCTACTACGCGGACCTGGCCGCCGCGTTCGGGCTCACCATCGAGGTGACGGGCCCGGACTTCGGCCCCGAGGCGCTGTTCGACACGATCGCGGACTCCCCCGAGCTGGCGACGTTCGTCGGTGCGGGGACCCGCCTCGTCTGGCCGGCCGGCCACGACCTGCGGCGCGTCCCCGTCCACGGGCCGACTCCGGTCTACCCGCACTCACTTCTGTGGGCCGTGGACAACCCGCACCCCGCGCTCCTCGCCCTCCGCGCGCACCTGGCCGGCTCTCCCGAGGCGCCGGGGGCGACGCCGCCGGACGGAGAGCGGGACGACATCTGGACACCCGACTGGGCGCGGCCCCGCGATCAGCGCTCGGAGCCCTAGGGGGTGTCTTGTCGATCAGGCCGGGCTCGCGGGGGCTGGCACCTCGCCTCGCCGCGTTGTCGTCGGTCGGCATGGTCCCCCGTAGCCCTTCGGGCACGGGAGGTGCCCCCACCGCCATGCCTCCCTCCTCCGCCTTGCGATCCACGGCACCAGCCCCCGCTCCCTGATCCGGCCCGATCGACAAGACACCCCCTAGAATCTCCACGCCCGGGAGAGTCGCGGCGGAGCGGAAGGCGGCCGGTGATGGAGTGGAAGCCCGACGCCGTCGTGGGCGCGCTCGTCTTCCTGCTCGGCGTGGGACTCATCGTGGCCGGAGTGGTCTGGAAGGGGCGCGCGGTGCGGCCGTTCGCCGCCTCGCGGGCGCGATCCGTGGCGCAGCGGGAGTACGCCCGCGACCTGCAGCGGGCCGCGGACCACGTGATCGAGCGGGCCCGCCGGTCCGCCGGCGAGGGCGAACCGGCCATCGTCACCGTGGAGGCGGTCGTGCGCACGACGCAGGACCGCTACGGGTACGCCGAGGTGGAGCGGCGGCACGCGGCGGCCGCGCTGCGCCGGCGGTTCGAGCACGGGCGCTGCGCGGCCGACTGCGTCACGGACGCCTTCGGCTGAACGTCGGCGCCCCGTCAGGGGATCGCTCCGCGGCGGGCGCCGGCGCCTCCGCGGGGTCCCGTCACCGCACGGCAGGGCGCGAACCCGGGCCACCGGGCCACCGGAGCGGCTTCGGGACCGCGGTACCGCCGCGGGCGCCGAGGTGCCGGGACATCGAGGGGCGGCACGGTGCCGGGACGTCGACGGGCGGCACGGTGCCGGGACGTCGACGGGCGGCGCGTGCGCCCGGCTCACTCCCCCGTCGAGCCGTCGAGGCGTTCGCGCAGCAGGTCGGCGTGGCCGTTGTGCCGTGCGTACTCCTCGATCATGTGGGCCAGGACGTAGCGCACGGAGTACGTCTCCTCCTCGTGCGTCCCGGTGACGTCGAGGGAGGGCGCGGCGGCCACGATCGCGCGGGAGTGGTCGCACTCCTTCCGCCAGACGGCGAAGGCCTCGTCCGGGTCGGCACCGTCGACGTCGAACTCGGCCCGGGCGGCGGAGCCGGGCGGGGTCCAATGGCTGGGTATCCCCTCGCCGTTGAGGACGTTGCGGAACCAGCCGCGCTCGACGTCGGCGGCGTGGCGGACGAGTCCGAGAAGCGAGAGTCCGGAGGGGTCGATCGCCCGGCTGCGCAGCTGCTCCGGGGAGAGTCCCCGGCACTTCAGGGCGAGGGTGTCGCGCTGGAAGTCGAGCATGGCGGTGAGCGTGGCGCGCTCGTCGCCCGTGCGGGGCACGGCCGTGCGCTGATCCTGGATGGTCATGCGGGCATTGTGCCGCCGCGATCCTCGCTCCCGCCCGCGGTTTTCGCCGTTCCGGCGACCGGTGCCCCGTCAGCCGCCGCGACGGGTCAGCCGGAGGGCCGGGCGTAGTCGCCGAAGCCCGTCCAGTCCACCGCGACGCACGCCTCGTCGCCGAGGACCCAGGCGTCGTGGCCGGGCTGGACCTCCATGTAGTCCCCCGCGCCGTACTCCGCCGACTCGCCGTCGTCCATGACGACCTTCATCCGGCCGCTGACGACGTACCCGACGTGCGACGCCTGGCAGCTCTCCGTGCCGGCGATCGGCCCGACGTGCTTGGACCACTGCCAGCCCGGCTCGAACACCGCCCGGCCGACCGGGCCGCGTTCCCCGTGGAGCAGGTCGAGCCTGCCCTTGCCGTCCTCGAAGGGGCGGGTCTCGTCCGCTGCGTCGAAGTTCCTTCTGACGATGCCGGTCATCATCGGCTCCCGGCGGTGGAGAGGTCGGGCCCCGAGTCCACCTCCAGGCTACGCCCGGGCTCCGCGGCGCACACGGCCGCGGGAGCGGCCCTTTCGTCTCCTGCCGGGACCTCGCTGAACGGCGGTCGGCCTTTGGTGGATCCACGCATATCCGGAGCTCGAATTCTGTGCATATCCCTTACCGGACAGACCTACACATAAAGGCCAGATAAGAGCACAATGAAGCAGCGGCAGCATTCGCCGCAAGTGCGGTCAGACGTGCATGACGCCAGAAGGAGGCGAGTCGTATGGCCGACGTCTCACACCGTCCCGGCGATATCGCGGGACACCCCGATGCGCCGGAAATGCGGGACCGATATGCCCGTATGCTCCAGACCCGAGGTGTCGCGGCGGTCGAGGAGCTCGTGATCCTCGCCGGCGTCTACGCCGCGATCTCCGCGTGGACGGTCCACTTCTCCGCCACCCAGCCCGCGCTCGCCACCGCGAACCTGGTCGTCGGCATCGCCCTCGCGGTGCTCGGCCTGTGCATGTCGATGGTTCCCGAGCGTTCCCAGGACCTCAACTTCGTCGTCCTGCTGATGGGCGCGTGGCTGATCATCGCTCCGTGGGTGGTCGGGTCGAGCCCCGACACGGGCACCGTCCTCAGCAACGTCATCACCGGCGCGTGCGTCTGCCTGTTCTCCCTCACGGCCGGCGGACTGCTCATGACCAAGCGAAGGACGTGAGGCCGGATCCCCTTCCGGAACGGCGGCCCCTCCTCTCCCGGAGGCGCCGCCGTTCGCTGTTCTCCGCCTCCGGAACGGCCACTGCCCGGTAACGAATTGACCCACGCGGTTTCAGCCACCTAAGTTCTGCGTAAAGCTTGCTCCACAGGGACAGGCTCTCCCGCTCGCATACCCGGTCCTTGGGGGGACAAAGTGAACTGGTACCTCGACGTCATCAAGAAGTACGCCGTCTTCAGCGGCCGGGCACGGCGCAAAGAATTCTGGATGTTCCAGCTGTTCAACATCATCGTCTCGATCGTCCTCGCGATCATCGGCACGGCGATCGACTTCTCGCTGCTGAGCACGCTCTACTCGCTCGCCGTCCTCCTGCCGTCCCTCGGCGTCACCGTCCGCCGTCTGCACGACACCGGCCGCTCGGGCTGGTGGGTCCTCATCGGCCTGGTGCCGCTCGTCGGCTTCATCATCCTCATCGTCTTCACGGCCTCCGAGGGCGAGCAGCAGCAGAACGCCCACGGCCCGAACCCGAAGCTGGCCCCGGCCTACTGACGGTCCCGGCCCCCGACGGGTCCGGGTCGCTCGAAGCCCCGCCCCGCCGAAGGCCACGGTCCGCCGAGGACCCCGGCCCCCTGAAGGCCGCGGTCCTCGGAACGGCCTGCTGAAGGCCCACGTGTACGGCCCCCGGAGAATCCTCCGGGGGCCTTTCCGCGTTCCCTCGCACCCCGGGCCCCGTCACCGTGCGGACCGGTGCCGCATAGAGCCGCCGCGGCGCGTTCGGCCCGGTCCCCTTGTGCAGGATGGCGCACGACCCGGACCGGGCCCCCCGCCTAGCCTCGCCGCAACGGCACCAACGAGGGGCGGTACCACCGGTGAACTGGCACATCCACGACTACCGCGAGAGCGATCTCGCCGCCGTCGTCCATCTGATCGACACGACCGCGGAGCTCGGGCAGGAGTCCGTCTTCTCGCTGGCCGAGTGCATCAGCGCCCTGACCGGTCGCCAGCCGGCCGTGGTGGCCGTCCACCAGGGCGTGCCGATCGGCGCCGCGCTCGCCTCGGTCTCCGGCGAGCGGGCGTGGGTCATGCGCATCGCGATCGCCTCCGCCTGGCGCGGCCGGGGCCTCGCCAGCGCGCTCCTGGTGGAACTGGAGCGGCGGCTGGTCGCGGCCCGGGTCGGGAGGATCGCGTACGTCCTGCCGGAGGAGGAACTCCTCGGCGAGGGCCTCCTCAACGCCGGGTACACCCGCCAGCCGGCCGTGGCGTACTTCGAGAAGGTGGAGCCGCTGCACGGCCCCGCCGCCGGGCTCCTCGACGACCTGGGCGGGCGGCTGCTCCCCGGCGACCTCTGGACCAAGGTCGCCGGCATGGAGCGGGAGAAGGACCTGATCGAACGACGGGTGGTGCTGCCGCTCGCCGAACCGGAGCGGGCCGGCCGGCACGGGGTGCGGCCGCCGCGCGCGATCTGCCTGTTCGGCCCGCCCGGCACCGGCAAGACGACCTTCGCCCGCGCGATCGCCTCCCGGCTCGGCTGGCCGTTCGTGGAGATCCTCCCGTCCCGCCTGGCCGACGAGGGCAACCTCGCCGCCGCGCTGCGGTCGGCGTTCGCCCGGATCGCGGAGCTGGAGCGGGTCCTCGTCTTCATCGACGAGGTCGAGGAGATCGCTCCCGTGCGCTCGGAGCCCGCGCAGCCGGGCGGCATGCACGGGGTGACGAACGAACTCCTCAAGCTGATACCGGGGTTCCGGGAGCGGGACGAACGGCTGCTGGTCTGCGCCACCAACTCGATCCGCTCGCTCGACCCGGCGTTCCTGCGCCCCGGCCGGTTCGACTACCTCATCCCGATCGGCACCCCCGACAAGGCGGCGCGGGCAGCCATCTGGGCCCGGTACACCGACGGCAGGCCGGAGGTCGACATCGACGAACTGGTCCTGGCGAGCGACCTGTTCACCCCGGCCGACATCGAGCACGCCGCCCGGATCGCCGCCCAGGCGTCCTTCGAGCGGGACCTGCTCGCCGTCGGCGCCCGGGGCGGGGACGGTCCGGCACCGGGCGCCAGCACGGCGGACTACCTGGCGGCCATCGGGGAGTGCCGGCCCACGGTGACCCCCGAGATGGTGGAGCAGTTCGCCTCGGACATCACCTCGCACGCCCGGACCTGAGGACGTCCCCCCGGAGCACGGCCTCCAGTTCGGCCCGGTCCGGCGGCTGCGAGCCGGCCCGGGAGACGGTGACCGCCGCCGCGGCCGACGCCCGCCGCAGCAGCGCGTCGAGGTCCTCGGCGCCGAGCGCGCCCAGGGCGTCCCGGCCCCGTCCGGCGAGCCCGTCGAGGACGGCCGACATGAAGGAGTCGCCCGCGCCGACGGTGTCGACGACGACGGCCGGGAGCGCCTCGGCCTCGACCAGGTGCTCCCGGCCGAGGGCGAACGAGCCGGCCGCGCCCCGGGTGACGAGGACGAGGGCGGGCCCGAGGCCCCGCCAGCGGGCGGCGACCGCGCGCGGCTCCTCGTCCGGGTAGAGCCAGGCCAGGTCCTCGTCGCTCGCCTTCACCACGTCGCTCAGCGCGACGCAGCGCTCGACGCGGGCCACGGCCGCCCCGTGCTCGCCCATGAGGGCGGGACGCACGTTGGGGTCGTAGCTGACGGTGGCGTGCGGCCGCAGCCGCTCCGTCTCGGCGAGGACGGCGGCCGCGCCGGGCGCGGTGACGGCGGCGATCGAGCCGATGTGGAGGTGGTCGGGTGCCGGGCCGGCGGGCGCTCCGCCGGTCAGCGTCCAGGCGATGTCGAAGCGGTAGGCGGCCCGGCCGTCCGCGTCGAGCCCGACGACCGCCGAGGGGGTGCGCGGGGGCCGCTCGCCGACCTCCACCCGTACGCCGGCGGCCCTGAGATGGGCCTCGATGAGCCGTCCGGCGTCGTCGTCGGCGAGCTGGGTGAGCAGGGTGACGTCCCGGCCGAGCCGCCCGAGGCCGTGGGCGACGTTGGCGGGGCTGCCGCCCGGGTGGACTCGGTCGGCGGCGCCGGAGCCGGCCGGGGCGGGGACGATGTCGGCGACGCACTCGCCGATCACCAGGAAGGACATGGGTCGCGGCTCCTTGTCGAGGATGCGGTGCCCGTCGAGGCGGACCTCGCCGCGGGCGCCCCTGGCGGACGGTCCGCAGATCGTACGCGGCGGGGGGGCGGGCGCCGCCGGGGCGTCCCCCGCCACGGGCGCCCGACGCCCTATCGTGGTCACCGGCGCTCCCCCGCGGGGTCGGAGCGGCGGCGGGCGGCGCGGAACCGCCACGGCCCGCGCGCGGAACGCGAGGCCGGCGAGGGCCGGCGACGACAGGGGGACCGCTCCGGTGGAGCAGTACGAGGGACTCGACCTGATGACCGTCACCGGGACCGAGGAGCTGGAGGCGTGGCTGGAGGACCACCACGCGGACCGGGCGGGGGTCTGGCTGAGGATCGCGAAGAAGGGCGGGGGCGGTACGTCCCTGACCAATCCGGAGATCCTCGACTGCATGCTCTGCTTCGGCTGGATCGACGGGCAGCGCAGGGGCGGCGACCACGCCTACTACCTCCAGAAGTACACGCCGCGGCGCGCCCGGAGCCTCTGGTCCCAGGTGAACGTCCGCAAGGTCGCGGTGCTCACCTCGGCGGGCCGGATGCGTGAGCCGGGCCTTGCGGAGGTGCGGGCCGCCCAGGCGGACGGCCGGTGGGAGTCCGCCTACCCCTCGCAGGCGGAGGCGACCGTGCCGGACGACCTCGCGGCGGCCCTCGCCGCCGCCCCCGGCGCGAGGGCCTTCTTCGAGGGGCTCGGGAGGACCGATCAGTACCTGGTGATCATGCGGCTCTGGCAGGCCCGTACGGAGAAGGGGCGGGCGCAGCGGCTGGAGCGCATGGTGGCGACGATGGCGGCGGGCGAGAAGGTGCGGTGAGGCGCGCCGGGACGCCTCACCGCAGGCGCCGGTAGAGCACCTGGTGGGCGTCGTGCTCGACGAAGGACGAGACGTGCGTCATGCCGACGGCCTCCAGGAGGCGCCGGGAGCGGACGTTGGCCTCCTGGGTCAGCGCGACCACGCTCGGGGTGTCCCGGAGGGTCGCCTCGACGACGGCGCCGACCGCCTCCCGCGCGTAGCCGTGCCCCCAGTGCTCGGGCAGGAACTGGTACGAGACCTCCGTCTCCCCGTCGCGCGCCGCGGGCTCCACCGTGACGAGGCCGAGCAGGAGGTCGTCGGCCGACCGCACCACCGCGTGGACGCCGGGTGCTCCGACGACCCTCCGCTGCCGGATCCGGACGACCTGCTCGGTGACCGGTCCGCCCAGGTGGCGTCTGACCTCGGGGTCCGTCCACAGCCTGGTGACCGCCGGCACGTCGGCGGTGCGCACCGGGCGCAGCAGGAGCCGCTCCGTGACGAGGGGGGCGGTTCCGGGTGGCGGGGCGGAGGTGGGCGAGGCGGCCATGCCTCCGATCATCTCAGCCCGGGCAGCCGCCCGTCGGCCCCGGTCGTCGACACGGCCCAGGGGGTCTTCCGGACGGGAGAACCGTCGCGGGCTCAGTCCGCCATGCGTCGCGTCAGCGCGGCCAGCGCTCCGGGCCGGCGGCCCGGGACGCGGCGGCGCAGGGCGATGAGCTGGGGGCCGAGGGCGCGGGCCCGCGGCCGGTCGCCGATTCGCTCCCACTGGTGATGGGCGCGGTCCACGGCTCCTTCGACGTCGGTGTCGTCCGTAGGCTGCCCCAGCCCGAGCCGGGCCTCGGCGGCGGAGAGCCACAACTCGCAGCTGCGGGCGGGGTCCCCGGCGAGGCGGGCGAGGTCGGCCCGGACCTCCGTCCAGTGGACGGCCTCCGGGGACCGGGGGCCGTGGCGGCGCAGGGCCTCGCTCTCCCAGGCCGAGGCCACCGCGGACGCCTCGCCGTGGCGTCCCGCCGCCGCGGCGGCCAGGATCGCGGGGTGCGGGTCCTGCTCCACGACCGGCGCGGGGGCGGGAGCCGGCGCGAGGAGGACCGACTCCGGGGAGGCCGCGGCCGTCAGGGCGGCGGACTCCGTGTGGAGGGTGGCGTACGGCAGGCGTGCGCCGGAGCGCCATAGTTCGGCCCAGGCACGCAGATAGGCGGGTGCGAGGGGCTCGCCGCGGCGCGGCGCGGGGACCACCCTCCCGTAGAGAGTCGGTCCGGGTCCCAGCCGCAGGAGACCGGGGTCGGCGGTGAGGCGCTCCCAGACCGCGGGGTCGGCGGCGAGGTCCGCGACGACGGTCGTCGTGCCGGGGGCGCGGACGGCGAGTTCGACGGCGAGCCAGTGCCAGGGCAGGGCGGTGTAGCGGAGGGTGGCCGGGGTGGTCCGGGCCAGGGCGAGGTGGGTCAGCTGCTGTCGGCGGTCGAGATGGAGCTGCCCGGCGAGGCAGACCACCAGCGGGCCGGGGCTCGCCGCCGCGGCCCGCAGACGGGTGAGGACGGTCTGCGGGTCGAGCGGGTCGGCGAGTTCGACGAGGGTCGCGGTGGAGGTTCCGGTGAGGACGCCGGGCGGCACGGCGGCGAGGGCCGGCAGCACGGACGCCGCGTCGATCGCCCGCCCGCGGCCGGCGGGCGCCGCGGCGAGCAGGAACGCGGTGCCGGCGGCCGTCGTCTGCGCCCGGGGCCGGGGCGCCGTTCCCGACGGCGGAGACGCCATGGCCACCGGCGGAGACGGCATGACCACCGGCGTGACACCCGCCACCGGGGCCAGGGGAGCCGCGGGGGTCGCTGCGAGAGTCGTCGGGGCGGGCGGGAGAGTCGTCGGGGTCGCCGGGCCCCCCGGGCCCGTCATCCCCGCCGGTGCCGCCCCACCCTTCGGCACCCCGTTCGCCACACCCGTAACTGCCGTACCGGAGACCCCCGTCGTGCCCGCTCCCGTTCCCGTGCCCGCCCCGCCCGTGGCCGCTGTTCGCGTGCTCACCGTGCCGTTTCCCTCGTCGTTCACCACCCCCGCACCGTAACCCGTCGTCCACCGGCCGAAATTCGCCGGGCCTTTGACATATGCCGGAAGCACCACCGGATCGAGTGTTGCCAAATCCCTTACGGGCCGTCCCGGGCTGTGCAACAGTCGTGTACGGGCCTCACCTTCACACCTGGCCTGGCCGCGCCGCGCCTGTATCGGAGTACGACATGCCGTCCCCACTGTTCGCGGATCACCCCGCCCAGCAGCCGGAGCCGGGCGCGGTGGACGCGCTGATCTCGCAGACCCGCCGCCTGCGCGGCGAGCTCGTCGCCGTGCGCCGTGACGCCGTGGTGAACGACGACGACCCCCAGCAGCGCTGGCAGCGCGCCCTCTGCGACCTGGCCGTCCACCAACTCGACGACCTCGGCGCGCACTTGGGACAGCTCCGGGCGGGCGTTCCCGAACAGACCGGGACCGTGGACACCGAGGATCCCGCGGAGCCGGCCCTCGACACCGCGCGCCCCACCGATCCCGGCACCGCCTACGGCGAGCTGCCCCCGCAGCGCACCGGATCCCTGCTGTCCCGCGTCGGCAGCGCCGAGTGGAACCTCCTGACCGACGAGGTCAGTTGGTCCGAAGAACTGTTCCAGATCTTCGGACGCGCGCGCGAGAACGGCCCCATGTCGCTGGACGAGATGCCCACGATGGTCTTCGTCGAGGACCAGCCCGTCCTCCAGGGCATGGTGACGGACTGCCTGATCGACGGGAGGCCGATCGACGGGGAGTTCCGCATCGTGCGGACCGACGGCTGCGTCCGCACCGTGCACATGACGGGCGAGCCCGTGCTCGACGCCGACGGCTGCACCGCCTCGATGTGGGCCGTGCTGCGCGACGTCAGCGAACTGCGGCGCAGCGAGCGGGCCGTCCGCGAGAGCCGGGACAGCCTGGAGCGCAGCCGCCACATCGAGGAGACCGAACGCCGGGTCGCCGTCGAGCTCCAGGAGGCGGTGCTCCCGCCGTGGCGCGGCTCGCTCCGCTTCGCCCACGACGGCCCCGCGCCCCTCGACGTGGCCGCCCACTACCTCCCCGCCGCCAGCACCGGACTGATCGGCGGCGACTGGTACGACGCCCTGGCCCTGCCCGACGGGGACGCGCTCCTCACCGTCGGCGACCTGACGGGCCACGGGGTCGCCGCGACCTCCTCGATGGCGATGCTGCTCGGCGCCCTGCGCGGGATGGCGGTGGCCGGGATCCGGCCCGGCGCCCTGATGGCCCATCTGAACCAGCTCCTGGAGACCTCCGTCCAGCCCGCTCTCGGCAGCGCGATGTGCTGCCGCTACGACCCGGTCGCCCAGAGGCTGACCTGGGCGCAGGCCGGGCACCCCGCCCCGCTGCTGTTCCGCGACGGGACGGGGCACGTCCTGCGGCGCCCCGAGGGCGTGCTCCTGGGGGCGACGACGGGAACCGTGTACGGCGAGACCGAGACCCCGCTGGTCCCGGGCGACCTCCTCGTCCTGCACACCGACGGGCTCACCCGGGGCAGCGGCCCCGACGACGACACGGGCACCCGACGGCTGCTCGCCCTCGGCGCACGGCTCGTCGGGGCGCGGGACGCCCAGGAGGGCGTCCGCGCGGTGGTCGAGGAGTTCGGCGAGGAGCAGCGCGAGGACGACGCCTGCGTGATGGTGGTCCGGGTAGGCCGCTGAACCACCTCTCCCGCCCGGACACCGACCAGGCGACGACACGGCGCCACGACGACCCGGCAGGCCTCGTCACGGTACGGCGAACCCGCCCGTACAGCGGCGCGGTCCCCGCCGTACCGGCGCGCCACGACGCTGTGGCACGGCAGCACGGATGAGGGCGAGCGCTCCGCCACGGCACTCCTGCCGTCGGGACGTCACACCCGGCGCGGTCCGGCGGGCGGCTTACGGCGGCGGCCCGGCGACGCGCGCGTGCGGCGGCCGCACGAGGGGCCGGCGGCCCGGCACCCGGGCCCTCAGGCCTGCCCCGTCCTCGGCCGGTTGACGGGGGACCGCGGCAGGGCCAGCTCGATCTCCTCGCGCAGGTGCTCGATCCTCGCGTAGCCGGCGTACTGTCCGGTCAGCCGGTACATCTCGCGGAGCCGGTCCCAGGTGCGGTGGGACGAGGTCTCCCCCATGGACATCAGGGCGAGCCGCGCGTACCGGTCCGCCTGCTCGGGGTCGTCGGCGATGAAGCAGGCCGAGGCGAGCGAGATGTGGTCGAAGAGCTTCGAGCGGTCGTGGCCGCCGCGCCGGAGTTCGAGCGCCAGCTTGGCGTGGCGCTGCGCGGGGACGGCGGCGGCGGGATCGTGATCGGCCAGGGTGCGGTAGGCGAGGGCCTGCATGCCGTGCATGTCGGCCTCGTCGAAGTTCTGCATCCAGCTGGGGTTCTCCTCGTCGCGCCGGTCGGACACGAAGAGGTCCTCGGCCTCGCCGAGGGTCCGGCGCATGGCCTGGCCCCGGCCCATCGAGGCCTGCGCCCAGGCCTCGATCGTGTGGAACATGGCCCGGGTCCTGGGCAGGACGCGTTCGCCCGAGCCGTCCTTGGCGAGCTTCATCAGGTCGAGGGCGTCGTCGGGCCGGCCCAGGTGCACCATCTGGCGGGCCGCGCGGGACAGGGCCTCGCCGGCCCTCGGCCGGTCGCCGCCCTCGCGGGCCGCGTGGGCGGCGATGACGAAGTACTTCTGCGCCGTGGGTTCCAGGCCCACGTCGTGGGACATCCAGCCGGCCAGGACGGCCAGGTTGGCCGCGACGCCCCAGAGGCGCCGCTGGAGGTGGTCGGCGTGGCGGTAGGCGAGCATGCCGCCCACCTCGTTGAGCTGGCCCACCACCGCCTTGCGCTGGAGACCGCCGCCCCGGGAGGCGTCCCAGGCACGGAACACCTCCACCGAGTGCTCCAGCGCCTCGATCTCCTCCGACCCGATGGGGGCGGCCTCGTAGCGGTCGAACCCGGCGGGATCGGCGTGGAGGGGATCGGAGGCCCGCTGGGGGACACCCTGGCGAGCGGGGTCGGTCTGCAGCCAGTCGTGCATGGCGTTGCTGAGTACGGAGCCGGCGGCAAGCGCGGCACCCGCGCCCACCAGGCCGCGTCGGTTGAGCATGAGGTCCATTCCCGTGAATTCGGTGAGGACCGCCGCCGTACGATCGGGTGCCCAGGGCAGCCCGTCAGGGTTCTCCGTCTTCCTGACGTCCTGCCGCTTTCCGCTGCGCCCGTGTCGTACGAACCCGAGGTCCTCGATGGTCACGACACGGCCGAGTCGCTCGGTGAACAGTGCTGCCAACACCCGGGGGACCGGATCGCGCGGGGTCTCGCCCCGGTCGATCCACCGCCGCACCCGCGAGGTGTCGGTCGCCAGCTGGGGGTGGCCCATGGCCGCCGCCTGCCGGTTGACCAGTCTCGCGAGTTCGCCCTTGGACCATCCGGCCAGGCCGAACAGGTCTGCCAGGCGGGTGTTGGTTTGTCCGGTCACGTCTAAGCCCCCAGGTTCTCGGCTGAGTTGACAGTAGCCCCCTGTCATAGGCCTGGCGACAATTCGCCAGGCTTCGCCAGGGTGCGCGAGATGTTCCGCCACCCGCGCGCGGGTGTCAGGTAGGAATGCGCCACCCCGCCCCGCCGACCGGCCCTCATTCCCCAGGGTGCGGACCGGGGGCGGGCGGGGCGACGCACGCAACTCGTCGGCACACGAAGGGATCTGTCACCTCCATGTACACAGCATCGTCCTCCGTGTCCGCCCCGCCCCGGCCGCAGCACCGCATCGTCCCGGCCGGCGGCGGACCCTACCTCGCACCCGCCCCGCAGGCCGTACGGCCGCGGCGCTGGGTGGCCGGCACGGGTACCCAGCCGATCAGCGGAAGAATCGATCTGTCAGGCCCCCAGGGGGCGCAGCTGAAGATCGCGATCGCGTCCGTCCACCGCATCTGTCCCGAGTTCAACCCCGTCCAGGTGCTGCGGCGCAGCGGGCGGTCGGTGCTGATCGTCGGGACGACCGGGCGGACGACGGCGGTCGCGAAGTGTTTACTGGACCACTCCCCCGCGTGGGTCGAGCGGTTCCAGCACGAGATAGCGTCCTACCGCTCCTTCGTCCGCCACCGTCCGCCGGTACGGGCGCCACGGCTGATCGCGGCCGACCCGGAGAACTGCACGCTGGTGATCGAGCGGATGCCCGGACGGGCGGCGGCGCTCTCGCGCCACCCCGTCGAGGCGCCGCCCCGGGCCGACGTCCGGGCCGCGCTCGGTGCGATCGCCCGGCTCAACGCCTGGCGCCCGCCGGCGGGGACGTTCGACGCTCCGCTGGACTACGGGGCCCGGATCGCCCGCTACCACGAGCTCGGACTCTTCACCGACCGGGACCGGGACGACCTGCAGAAGCTGCTGCACGGTCTGGCGCACGCGGGCGGACGTCAGGGCATGGGCCAGTTCTGCCACGGTGACGCCCTGCTCTCCAACATCCTCCTCTCCCCCGCCGGACCCGTCCTCGTCGACTGGGAGCACGCCGGCTGGTACCTCCCCGGCTACGACCTGGCGACCCTCTGGGCGGTGCTCGGCGACGCCCCGCTCGCCAGGCGGCAGATCAGCCAGCTCGCCCAGCAGGCGGGAGCGGCGTCCCGGGACGCCTTCCTGGTGAACCTGATGATCGTGCTGACGCGGGAGATCCGGACCTACGAGACGGCGGTGCAGCGCACCATGAAGGAGGCTCCGCCGGCCGGTTCCGTACCGGTGCCCACGGGCGCGCTCGCGCCCGGCGAGGAACAGCGGCTGCTGCTGAGGCGGCTGCACGACGACTGCGCCATGGCACGGCGGGCCGTGCGCGCGGCGGTCGGGACCCGCTGAAGGGCGGCCCGGCCGACGAAACGGGGGGTGCGCCGTGCCCCGGTGCCGACACACCGGGACGCGGCGCACCGGCGTCTCCCGCCCGGCGGGAGACCGGGCCATTGGTCCACGCCACTGACGCGTCCCAGGCCCGGGACCCGTCTCCGCGAAACTCCGCCGGACGGCCTCCATCCCCGCGCTGACGTGGGAACTTCAGCCGTGGGCCACGTGATTGACGGATCGTCCGGGACCCGATACCCCTGTACGGGTTCGGTCCCGCACGCCCCGGTGTCACCCCCCGCCTCTGGAGGCTGCCTTGCCCCGTTCCACGTCCCCGGGTCTCCCGGGATCCGCACCCCGGCGCCGTGCGCCGAGGGCGGCGGGCGTCCTCGCCTGCGCCGCCCTGCTGCTCCCGCTGCTGTCCGCCGCGCCGCCGGCGGGTGCCGAGGCGGCCGAGCCGGGAGCCCTCCAGGACCAGTTCGCGCGGGCGGCCTCGCGGCACGGCGTACCGGAGAGCGTGCTGCTCGCCGTCTCGTACCTCCAGTCGCGGTGGGACGCCCACGGGGGCGCGCCGAGCGTGTCCGGCGGCTACGGGCCGATGCACCTGACGGACGCGGTCACCGCCCTGACCGAGGCTCCGCCGCACCACTCGGAGGGGACGGAGGACGCGCGCGGGGACTCCTCGCGCGGCGTGCGGACCGGCGCGGAGGCGCCCCGGCCCGCCGCCGTCCCGTCGGCCTCCGCCCTGCCCGCGCGGCTGCGCACCCTGGAGCGGGCCTCGGAGCTGTCCGGGATCCCGGCCGAGGAGCTGCGGACCCGCACGGCCGCCAACATCGAGGGCGGGGCGGCGCTGCTCGCCGCCGCCCAGCGGGCGTCGGGCCGACCGGCGAGCACGGACCCGGCCGACTGGTTCGGGGCGGTGGCGGCGTACTCGGGCGCCGACGACTCGGCGACCGCCGCCACGTACGCCGGTGACGTGTTCGACGTGATCCGGTCCGGCGCGTCACGGACCACGGACAGCGGGCAGGTGGTGTCCCTCGCGGCCGCCCCTGCGGTCGCGCCCGACACCGGGCAGCTGGCCGCCCTCGGTCTGCGGCCGCCCGCCGACGGCCCCGTGGAGTGCCCGCGCACGGTGGCCTGCGAATGGATCCCGGCGCCGTACGAGGAGTTCGGCGACGGCGACTACGGCAACCACGACAAGGCGAACCGGCCCGCCTCGCAGTCGATCGACTACATCGTCATCCACGACACCGAGGCCACCTGGGACGTCACCCTGCAGCTGGTGCAGGATCCGACGTACGTCTCGTGGCAGTACTCGCTGCGCTCGTCCGACGGGCACGTCGCGCAGCATCTGGCGCTCAAGGACGTCGGCTGGCACGCGGGCAACTGGTTCGTGAACGCCAAGTCCGTGGGCCTGGAGCACGAAGGGTTCCTCACCGCGCCGGACTCCTGGTACACGGAGGCGATGTACCGCTCGTCGGCCCGGCTCGTGCGCCATCTCGCCGCCCGGTACGGCATCCCGCTCGACCGGCAGCACGTCCTCGGGCACGACAACGTGCCGGGGACGGTGGCGTCCACGATCGCGGGCATGCACACGGACCCGGGGCCGTACTGGGACTGGGCCCACTACTTCGAGCTGCTGGGCCGGCCGATCACGCCGAGCGCCGGTCCCCGGGCCGGCGTGGTGACGATCCGGCCCGACTACGGCGACCACCGGCCGGTCTACACGGGCTGCGTCTCGGCGGGCGAGGCGTGCGCGCCGCACGGCAGCGGGGCGGTGCGACTGCACACCGCCCCGAGCGCCGACGCGCCGCTGGTGAGGGACATCGGTCTGCGGCCGGGCGGGCAGGACTCGACCACCGGGGTCAACGACACGGGGGCCCGCGCCTCGACCGGGCAGAGCTATGCGGTGGCGGAGCGGAGGGGCGACTGGACGGCGATCTGGTACCTCGGGCAGAAGGCGTGGTTCCGCAATCCCGTGAAGGAGCCGACCGCGGTGAACGCGCGGGGGCTCGTCCTGACGCCCCGCGAGGGCCTGGCGTCGGTACCGGTGTACGGGCGGGCGTACCCGGAGGCCTCGGCGTACCCGGCGGGCGTGCCGGTCCAGGCGGTGTCGCCGCTGCCGTACGCGCTGCTCGCCGGCCAGCGGTACGTGGTGGGTGACCGGACCCCGGGCGAGTACTACTTCGCTCCGGTGTTCGACAGCAGCGGGCATACGGTCGTTCGAGGCCAGGAGGAGTACTACCAGATCCAGTTCGGCCATCGCGTGGCCTTCGTCAAGGCTGCTGACGTGCGTGTTTCCCGGGCCTGATCGGGGGCTGGCCGAAAGCGGAGGGGTGGTGCCGGAGGAGCGGTCCGGCACCACCCCTCCGGCGTTCATAGGACTATTCAGGAGATCGCGTGCGCCGTACGGGTCACGGGTAAAGGTGGGCCCGACACACCCCCTGCTCACCGGAAGGCCCACCAGCAGATGCCTCAGCCCTTCGTTATGCCGGATTTCTATGTCCCGTATCCGGCACGGCTCAACCCCCACGTGGAGGCGGCCCGCACCCACACCCGTGACTGGGCGCGGTCGATGGGGATGCTGGAGGGCTCGGGGGTCTGGGAGCAGCACGACCTCGACTCGCACGACTACGCGCTGCTCTGCGCGTACACCCATCCCGACTGCGGCGAGGAGGCCCTGAACCTCGTCACCGACTGGTACACCTGGGTCTTCTTCTTCGACGACCACTTCCTGGAGGTCTTCAAGCGGCCCCAGGACAGGGCGGGCGGCAAGACGTACCTGGACCGGCTGCCGCTGTTCATGCCGGCGGACCCGGCGGCGGGCATGCCCGAGCCGACGAATCCGGTCGAGGCGGGGCTCGCCGACCTCTGGCTCCGGACCGTCCCGTCGATGTCGGAGGGCTGGCGGGTGCGGTTCGCGGAGGCCACCGAGCACCTGCTGAACGAGTCGCTCTGGGAGCTCGACAACATCAACGACGGACGGATCGCCAACCCCGTCGAGTACATCGAGATGCGGCGGAAGGTGGGCGGCGCGCCCTGGTCGGCCGGGCTCGTCGAGTACGCGGCGGGGGCCGAGGTGCCGGCCCGGGTCGCGTACTCCCGCCCGCTGCGGGTTCTCAAGGACGCCTTCTCGGACGCCGTCCACCTGCGCAACGACCTGTTCTCGTACCAGCGCGAGGTGGAGGACGAGGGCGAGAACAGCAACGGCGTCCTCGTGCTGGAGAAGTTCCTCGGCTGTACGACCCAGGAGGCGGCGGACGCCGTCAACGACCTGCTGACCTCACGGCTCCAGCAGTTCGAGAACACGGCCCTCACCGAAGTCCCGCTCCTCGCGGCCGAGAAGGGCCTGGACGCGGCCGAGTGCGCGGCCGTCGCCGCGTACGCGAAGGGGCTGCAGGACTGGCAGTCCGGCGGCCACGAGTGGCACATGCGCTCCAGCCGGTACATGAACGAGGGCATGGTGGGCGGCCCCTCGCACCTCGACGGGGTCCTCGGCACCTCCGCGCTCGACATCCGCACCCTCTTCGGGCGCCCGGCGGCGTCGCGGCTGCGGGCCCTCACCCACGTGCCGCACCAGCGGGTGGGGGCCTCGCTGCTCCCCGAGTTCGACCTGCCCTACCCGCTCGCCCTCAGCCCGCACCACGCCGAGGCGCGCCGGCTGTCCCTCGACTGGGCGGAGCGGTTCGGGCTCCTGGACGACCTCTGGGACCGGCCGACCGCCGAGGGCTTCGACCTGGCGCTCTGCTCGGCGGGGCTCGACCCGGACGCCACCCCGGAGGAGCTGGAACTCAGCGCCGAGTGGCTGACCTGGGGCACCTACGGGGACGACTACTACCCCGCCGTCTTCGGCCGCCCGCGCGACCCGCGGGGCGCGAAGGAGCAGACCGCACGGCTCAAGTCCTGCCTGCCGGTCGAGGATCCGGCCGCGGGCGCCGCGCTCGCCGCCAACCCGCTGGAGCGCTCGCTCGCCGACCTGTGGGCCCGGACCGCGGGTCCGATGACGGCCGGGGCCCGCACGCAGCTCCGCCAGGCGCTCGACGTCATGCTGGACAGCTGGCTGTGGGAGCTGCACAACCAGGCACAGCACCGGGTGCCGGACCCCGTCGACTACATCGAGATGCGCCGCAGCACCTTCGGTTCCGAACTGACCACGCTGATGGCCCGGTTGCGGCACCAGGAGGTGCTGCCGCCGGAGTTGTACCGCTCGGGGACGGTGCGCGCCCTGGAGAACGCGGTGATGGACTACGGCACCCTGATCAACGACCTCTTCTCCTACCAGAAGGAGATCGAGGTCGAGGGCGAGGTCCACAACGGGGTGCTGGTGCTCCAGACGTTCTTCGACTGCGACTACCCGACGGCGGTGGCCATGGTCGACGACCTGATGCGGGGCCGGCTGCGTCAGTACGAGCATCTCAAGGCGCGTGAGGTCCCGGTGATGTACGAGGACTTCGGGCTCGACGCGGCGGGGCGCGCCGCCTTCGAGGCCTACCTGCGGGAGCTGGAGGACTGGCTCGCGGGGATCCTGAACTGGCACCGGAAGGTACGGCGCTACGGGGCGGCGGACGTGCACGCGGGCAGCGGGGCGGCGCTGTTGCGGCGCGGCCCGACCGGGCTCGGCACGTCGGCGGCCCGGATGGCGGACCTGCTGGGCCCGGTGAGGGTCTGAGCGGCGCGGACGGGGTGCGGAGCGGTCCCGTGGACGGCTCCGCCCCCCGGCGGTCAGGAGCTGCGGCCGCGCAGCTCGTCGAGTTCGCGGCGGTCGCGCTTGGTGGGGCGCCCGGCGCCCCGGTCCCGCACGGCGGCCACGGCCACGTGCTCGCGCGGCGGCGGGGGCGGGCTGTTGTCGACGTACGCCTCGACGGCGACCGGCGGGCCGACCCGCTTGGTGTGGAGCTCCTTGACCTCGACGATCCGCTCCCTGCCGCCGTGGAAGACGCGGACCTCGTCGCCGGGCTTCACCGACTGGGCGGGCTTGGCCCGTTCGCCGTTGACCTTGACGTGCCCGGCCCGGCAGGCCGCCGCGGCCTGGGCCCGGGTCTTGGTGAGGCGGACCGCCCAGATCCAGCTGTCGACGCGTGCGCTCATCGGCCCCCGGCCTCCCCGTCAGCCCTGCTGGAACAGCTCGGCGGGCAGCGGCTTGAGCAGCGCGTAGAGGTCGTCGGTGATCGGCCGGTCCCAACTGGCGATCGTCACCAGGACGTTGTCGCTGCGGTCGAACTGGACGCAGGAGATGCGGCTCTCGGAGAGCTTGAGGCGGCGGACGATCAGGAGGTTGTCGCCCTGCATCACGGGGACGTCCTCGGTGTCGAGGACCTCGACCGGCTCGTCGTTCTCCAGGGCGGCGAGGAGCTGGGCCACCTCGAAGGGGACCTGTCCGTCGGCCAGCTCGCGCGCCGGCGAGCCCTCGGGCAGGTTGCCGATGATCATCGCGGGACCGCGGCCGCCGAACAGGTCGTACCGGAGGAAGACGCCCTGGCAGGAGCCGTCGGGCGCGGGCAGCAGGCCGGCGCCGAGATTGCCGGGCCAGTCCCCCGGGTCCATGGCCAGGACATCGAAGTCCGGGCCCGCGGGAGTGGCGGCGCTGCGGCGGCGGAGGAAGGACATACGGCCATGGTACGTGCCCCGGCGCACGATGCGACGCGCCGGGCGGCTCCGGCCGGTCAGCCCTGTCCCGCCGGGTCCCGGGGCTCCCGTCCGGTGTTCCTGAGGGCCTCCGCGAGGCCGGTGCGGTCGGTGCCGAGCTTGCGGTAGACGGCCGAGAGGAGCCGGGCCACGGCAGGGCCGTCGACACCCAGGACGGCGGCCGCGTCCTGGTCGCGGACGGTGAGGTCGGCGGCGGCGCGCTCACGGGCGGTGAGCGTGTCGGTGCCGGCGGGGTGCAGGGCCCGCGGTCGCAGTCCGGCGGCCGCGAGCTCGGCGCGGGCCGTCTCGACGAGCGCGTCGGCCCCGCAGTCCTGGGCGGCCTCCAGCCCCCGGTAGAGGTGCTCGGCGGCCTCCGCCGCCCGCTCGGTGCGCCGCAGGGCCGCGCCGAGGGCGACCAGGGAGCGGGCGAGCTCGTAGGCGGCGGGCGACTGGTCGAGCCAGTCGACGGACTCCTCCAGGAGCTTCACGCGGTCGGCGGGCTCGGACACCTCGGCGGTGACGCGGAGCGCCTGGCCGATCGCGGAGGGCGCGCCGTACTGGCGGGCGCGGGCGACGGCCTCCTGGGCCGTGGCGAGGCCCTTCGCCGGGGAGGTCGCGGCCTCGGCGAGCGCGAGGTGGAGCTGCCAGGGGCAGCAGGAGGGGTTGCGCTTGCCGCGCGGGTCCAGGCGTCGGCCGACGGCGGCCAGCGCCTCGGCCGCCTCCTCGGTGCGGCCCGTGGCGAGCAGCAGTTCGGCGTGGACGGTCTCGCAGTCGGGGATGGTGACCGCGGCGGGGAACGGCTCGCCGAAGTCGTGCTCGCGGGCGACCTCCACGGCCTCGTCGGTGCGGCCGCGGGCGATGAGCACCTCGATCATGACGCCGGTCGCGTACCAGAGCGCCGGGGTGCGGGCGCCGACGCGCTCGGCGAGGCGGAGTCCGGCGCGGGCGAAGTCCTCGGCCTCCATCAGCCGGCCGCGGCGGAAGCGGATGTAGCCGATGAGGGTGTAGGCGAAGGCCAGGTGGGCGCCGCGCCAGCCCTGCTTCTCGAATTCGGCGGTTCCGGCGGCGAACAGCTCCTCCGCGCGGCCGGGCCGGTCGGCGTAGAGGTGGAGGAGGGCGACGAGGACCGGCACCTCGAAGCCGCGGCTCTCGTCGGCCCAGGTGAGGCCGCCTTCGAGGGCGCGCTCCGCCTCCCTGAGGGCGACGGAGGCGGGTTCGGCGCGCAGGGTGGCGTCCCAGGCGCGGAGTCCGATGATGTACCGCTCGGTGACGTCCCGGCCGGTGAGGCGTTCCGCCAGGGCGGCGAGGCGGCGGGACCGGGCGGGCGACTCCGGTTCGTCGGCGCGCAGCGCGTCCCACATGAACTTCTCGGCCTGCATCCGCAGTCGGCTTCGGGCGTCGGTCGCCTTCCGGGCCTCCTCACCGAGGAGCTCGGAGGCCTCGACGAGCCGGTCGCTGTGGGCGAGGACCTGGGCGAGGCGGTAGACGATGCCGTGGCGCAGGGCCGGGTCGGCGACCGGCTCCTCCAGCGCGGCCCGCAGGTGGTTGACGGTGGTGACGGGCTCGGTGAGCAGCGAGGAGCAGCCGAGTTCGTAGAGGACGGCGGCCCGGTCGTCGTAGGCGGGCGGCTCGCGCAGGGCGCGGGCGAGGAAGCGGCGGGCCGCGTCGGGGGCTCCGGCCCGGAGGTTCTCGCCGGCGGCGGCGCGCAGCTGGTTGACGACCCAGGGGTCGCCCTCCGGGTGGGTCTCCAGGAGGTGGCGGGCGGCCGCGGTGGGACCGAGGCCGGCGTCGACGACGGCCCAGGCGGCCTGGCCGTGCAGGGCGACGCGGGTGGCGTCGGGGATGGACCGGTAGACGGTGGTCGCGATGAGGGGGTGGACGAACTGGAGCGGGTCGTCGGCGCCTTCGGCCTCGGCGAGGACGCGTGCCTCGCGGAGGCGGGCGGCGCAGTCGGCGACCGCCTCGCCGCCGAGGGCGGCGACGGCGCCAGCGAGCTGGGGCGAGATCTCGGTGCCGAGGACGGCGCAGGCCCAGGCGAGGCGGACGGTGGCGGGGCCGAGCCGTTCGAGCCGGGTGACGAGTCCGGTGCCCTTGAGGGCGGCGGAGAGGTCACGGAGTTCGTGGGCGCCGTCGGCGGTGGGTTCGAGGCCGCGGTCGCAGACCTTGGCGGCGAGTTCGACCGCCTCGAAGGGGTTGCCCGCGGTGACGGACCAGAAGTCGCGGCAGAAGCTGTCGTCGGCGTGCTCCCCGACCCGGTCGCGGACCAGCTTGGCCACGGCGGACGAGGTCAGCGGGGCGAGTCCGAGGGGGCGCTGCCCGGATCGCCGTCCGGTGAACTCCACTCCCTCCTCGGGGAGTTCGTCGGGCCGGTAGGCGACGACCAGGAGCATGGGCAGCTCCTCGGCGCGCGGGGCGAACGCGGCGAGCCAGCCGAGGGACTCGGGGTCGGCCCAGTGGACGTCGTCCAGGACGACCACGAGGGGCGCCCGTCGTACGGCCAGGTGGGTGAGGACCCAGTCGAGGCCGTCGCGCAGGCCCTGCGGGTCGGGCGGCGAGCCCTCGGCGGAGGCGCGGAGCCCGAGGGCGGGACCGACGATGTCGTACCAGGAGCCGAGGCGTTCGCGCAGTTCGGCGTCGGAGGCGTGGGCCAGCTGGGGCTGGAGGAGCTGCCGGGCGACGTGGAACGCGACCCGCTGCTCCTGGTCGCCGCCGCGCGCGGACAGCACGGTGCAGCCGCGGGCGCCGGCCCGGCGGCGGATCTCGGTGAGCAGGGTGGTCTTGCCGAGTCCGGCGGGGGCGGCGTAGGCGAGGATGCCGCCGCGGCGGACGACCGGGGGTCGGTCGGTGGTCGGGGCGGACGGTCCGGGTACGAGGCCGCCGTCGGGCACGGGCCGGAGGCCGCCCCGGCCGGTGGGGGCCTGGGCGGACTCGGAGTGCGTGCTCCGGGTGCCGGTCGCCGGATCGGGATCCTCGGCGGACGTGCGGTCGGGTACCGCGACCAGGTGCGGGCCGCGCGTCTCGCGCGGCGAGGGTACGGCGACCGGCCACGGCGGCTCGTCCCCGAGACCCGTCAGGAGGTCGAGCGCCTCCTCGGCCGCGGTGAGCGCCGCCTCACGCTCGATCAGGCCGCTTCCCTGCCGGGCCGACCTGCCGTCCTGACGTGCCACGTTCCACCCCCACACAGGGGGCGCGCGCCCGGCGCACGGTCAGGGGCGCCAAGCGGGAAGCCCCGCGAAAGTCCCAGCGTACGCCCGATGGAGTGAGCTGGGACGGTCAAACGGCCAAGCAAAGGCACGCCGTGTCGTCGTCGGCGCGTTCGGCGCGGCGCGCGACGGTGGAGATCACCCGTCCGGCGGCGGTCGCGTTCGCGTCCGCCGTGGTCAGGACGGTGGTGTCGGGCGGGGTGACCTGCCGCTCCCGGCCGGCGGGGGCGGGACGGAACGTCCGATACCCGGCGCGCCGTTCCACGGGCCCGCGCCGGGCCCGAGGGACGTGCCGGTGGCCGAAACGCGACTGCCCCTCGGGGCCGTCGGGGCCGGAGGGGCGTCGGTGCGGTCCTGGCGGGCGCACCGTGCGCCCCCTGCACGCCCAGGGCCTGGCGTCGTGGGGCGGACGGGAGTCGATCCGGCAGAGGGCGGCCTAGGAGTGCCCCCCGTCCGCCGAGAGCCGGTGGAGTACGGCCAAGGCCTGCTGGGCGCGGGCGTGTTCCACGAAGAGGTGGTCGTGGTGGAAGCCCGCCACGACGTTGCAGCTGAGCCCCTCGGCCGCGAGCGCCGCGGCGACGGCGGCGGTCAGGCCGACGGCGTCGAGCGCCGAGTGCACGCGCAGGGTGATCCGCCCCGCCACGTAGTCGTACGGGAGGGCGGTGGCGTCCGCCTCCTCCTGGCGCACCACGAGGGTGAGGCCCTCGTCCTCGGCGACGGTCACCACGGGGGCGACCCCGGCCGGGGCGGGGCCGTCCACCGTGGTGAAGACGTAGCGGGCGGGGTCGAGCTCCGGCCGCATCCCGGCGAGCAGCCGGGTCAGGTCACGTTCCGCGTTCATGGCCGCCAGGGTAGGCGCCCGGAGGCCCGGCGCGGTTCAGCCGGTGGGCGGGGTGTCCCCCACGAGCCACATCGCGAAGAACTGGGCTCCGCCGCCGTAGGCGTGCCCGAGGGCCCGGCGGGCGCCGTCGACCTGGTGCTCGCCCGCCTCTCCACGCACCTGGAGCGCGGCCTCGGCGAAGCGGATCATGCCGGACGCTCCGATGGGGTTGGTGGAGAGCACTCCGCCGGAGGGGTTCACGGGGAGGTCGCCGTCGATCTCGGTGACGCCCGCCTCGGTGAGCTTCCAGCCCTCGCCCTCCTCCGCGAAGCCGAGGTTCTCCAGCCACATGGGCTCGTACCAGGAGAACGGCACGTACATCTCGACCGCGTCGATCTCCCGTCGGGGGTCGGTGATGCCGGCCTGCCGGTAGACGTCGGCCGCGCAGTCGCGGCCCGCCCGCGGCGAGACGAAGTCCTTTCCGGCGAAGAGGGTCGGTTCGCTGCGCATCGCGCCGCCGTGCAGCCAGGCGGGCGGGCGGGGGGAACGGGCCGCGCCCGTCCGGTCGGTGAGGACCATCGCGCAGGCGCCGTCGGACGAGGGGCAGGTCTCGGAGTAGCGGATCGGGTCCCAGAGCATCGGGGAGGCCCGCACCTTCTCCAGGGTGAGGTCGTGCTCGTGGAGGTGGGCGTAGGGGTTCTTGAGCGCGTTGCGCCGGTCCTTGTAGGCGACGAGGGAGCCGATGGCGTCGGGGGCGCCGGTGCGCCGCATGTACGCGCGCACGTGCGGGGCGAAGAAGCCGCCGGCGCCGGCGAGCAGGGGCTGCTGGAAGGGCACGGGCAGCGAGAGGCCCCACATGGCGTTGGACTCCGACTGCTTCTCGAACGCCAGGGTGAGGACGGTCCGGTGGACCCGGGCGGCGACCAGGTTGGCGGCGACGAGCGCGGTGGAGCCGCCGACGGAGCCGGCGGTGTGGACCCGGAGCATGGGCTTGCCGACCGCGCCGAGCGCGTCGGCGAGGGACAGCTCGGGCATCATGACGCCCTCGAAGAAGTCGGGCGCCTTGCCGATGACGACGGCGTCGATGTCCGCCCAGGTCAGTTCGGCGTCCTCCAGGGCGCGGACGGCGGCTTCGCGGACGAGTCCGGCGATGGACACGTCCCGGCGGGCGGCGACGTGCTTGGTCTGGCCGATGCCGACGACGGCCACGGGCTCTTCAGGCATCTGTGTCCCCTTCCAGGACGGCGACCAGGTTCTGCTGGAGGCAGGGCCCGGAGGTGGCGTGGGCGAGGGCGCGGTCGGAGTCGCCCCGGTGGATGCGGGCGGCGGCCTCGCCGAGCCGGATGAGGCCGGCGGCCATGACGGGGTTGGCGGCGAGGGGTCCGCCGGAGGGGTTGATCCGCACCCCGTCGTCGAGGCGGAGGGCCCGGCGGAGGACGACCTCCTGGGAGGTGAAGGGCGCGTGGAGTTCGGCGGTGTCGACGGGTGCCTCGAAGGCTCCGGCGCGTTCGGCGGCGAGGCGGGTGGAGGGCGAGTCGGTGAGGTCGCGGACGCCGAGGGAGTGGGCCTCGATGCGGTGGTCCATGCCGCGGATCCAGGCGGGGCGGGCGCAGAGTTCGCGGGCCAGGTCGCCGGCGGCGAGGATCACGGCGGCGGCTCCGTCGCCGATGGGCGGGCAGTCTCCGGTGCGCAGCGGCCGGACGAGGTAGTCGCCCTGGGGGCGGGCGCCGGGCAGTTGGGCGTGCGGGTTCGCGGTGGCGTCCTCGCGGCTGCGGACGGCGATCGCGGCGAGGGCGGGTTCGTCGGTGGCGCCGGCGTCGAGGAGTGCCTGGGCCTGGAGGGCCGCGAGGGAGACGGAGTCGGGCCAGAGCGGGGCCAGGTAGTAGGGGTCGAGCTGGCGGGTGAGGACATCGCGGACGGAGCCGGGCGAGGCCTTGCCGTAGGAGTAGACGAGAGCGGTGTCGGCCTGGCCGGTGAGCAGCTTCACCCAGGCCTCGTAGAGCGCCCAGGCGCCGTCCGTCTCGACGTGCGACTCGGAGATCGGCGGCCAGGCGCCGACGCCGTCGAGGGCCATGGTGAAGGAGAAGGCGCGGCCGGCCAGGTAGTCGGAGGAGCCCGAGCAGGTGAACCCGATGTCGGAGGTCTTGAGGCCGGTCTGCCGCAGGACCTCGTGGAGGACGGGCATGACCATCTCGACCTCGGAGAGGTCGTCGGTGCGGCGGCGGTGGTCGCTCTGGGCGAAGGCGACGATCGCCACCTCTCGGTCCGGCCGGTGCGGCGTCACAGCAGCTCCTTGTAGGTGTCGTAGTCGGCGTCGGGTTCGCCGGTGGGCCGGTAGTGGTCGGGGTAGCGGCCGTCCTCGCTCCACACTGGCTCGACGCGCAGGCCCATGCGGACCTGGTCGTAGGGGATGCCGCCGATGCGGCCGTGGAGGGCGAGCCCGGCGCCGTCGAGGGCGATGTGGGCGTAGACGTACGGGACCTCGATGTCGAGGTTCGCGGCCTTGATGTTGACGATGCAGTACGTGGTGACGGTGCCGCGGGGTCCGACCTCGACCTGGTCGGTGGTGGCGACTCCGCAGGTGGGGCAGGCGCCGCGGGGCGGGACGTACACCTTGGCGCAGGAGGGGCAGCGCTCGCCGACGGTCCGGCGTTCGGCGAGGGCGCGCAGGTAGCGGGTCTGGGCGCGGCCGGGGCTGTAGGTGTAGTCGAGGCGGGCGGCGGCGACGATGCCGGTGACGGGGTCGGCGAACCGGCCGTCGTGGGGCGCGGGTCCGGCGGCCGGGTCGCCTTCGTACGGCTCGAAGCACGCGATGTCCGTGATGGCGCCGGTCCGTTCGGCGGCCCAGCGGACGCGGACCCGCAGGCCGGTGCGGACCGCTTCGGGGCCGGGGGCGTCGAGGGCGTGCAGGAGTGCGGTGTCGGCGCCGTCGAGGCGGACGAGGGCCCAGGCGAAGGGGGTCGCGAGGGGCTGTCCGGGCCGGGGGGCGGGGTTCCAGGCCCAGGTGGTGACGGTGCCGGTGGTGCCGACCTCGACGAGGTCGCGGAGTTCGGCGGCGGTGGCGGGGTCGTACTCGACGGGCGGGACGAGGACCTCGCCGGTCGCGGTGCGGACGCCGAGGACGGTCCGCTCGCGGAGGCCGGTGAGGAAGGCGGACTGGACGGGGCCCAGGGAGCGGGTGAAGGGGAACTCGACGACGAGGGGGGCGCGGAGGGTCTCCGGCGGGGGTGTCATGGGGACTCCTTGGTGGCGGTCGGTGGTGGGGCGGCCCGGGGCCGCGGTGCGGGGCCCGCGGCCCGTTCACTCGCGCCGGAACCGCGGCGGCCGCTTCTCGGCGAAGGCCCGCGCCCCCTCCTTCGCGTCGGCCGTGTCGAAGACCGGCCAGCCGCGCTTCAGTTCGGCGGCCAGTCCCTCGGCCTCGGTCAGCTCGGCGGTCTCGTACACGGACGCCTTGACCGCCTCGACGGCGAGCGGTCCGCAGGCGTTGATCCGCTCGGCGATGTCGAGGGCCGCGTCGAGCGCGGTGCCGTCGGGGACGACGCGCCCGACGAGGCCGATCGCGGCGGCCTCGGCCGCGGTGTAGGGGCGGCCCGTGAGGAGCATTTCGAGGGCGTGGGTGCGGGCGATCTGCCGGGGCAGGCGGACCGTGGAGCCGCCGATCGGGAAGAGGCCGCGCCGGACCTCGAAGAGGCCGAAGGTGGCCGAGGCGGCGGCGACCCTGATGTCGGTGCCCTGGAGGATCTCGGTGCCGCCGGCGACGCAGTAGCCCTCGACGGCGGCGATCACGGGCTTGCGGGGGCGGTGGTGGCGCAGCATCGCCTTCCAGTGGAGGTCCGGGTCGGCCGTGAGCCGGTCCCGGTACCGCTCGCCCTCCATTCCCTTGCCGGCCAGGGCCTTGAGGTCCATGCCCGCGCAGAAGGAGCCGCCCGCGCCGGTGAGGACGACGGAGCGGATGCCGTCGTCGGCGTCGGCCTCCAGCCAGCCGTCGTGAAGGCCGACGAGCATCGGCAGCGAGAGGGCGTTCTTGGCCTCGGGCCGGTTCAGGGTGAGGACGAGCGTGGCGCCCTCGCGCCGTACGCCGAGGTGTTCGGTGCCGCCAGTGCCACTCATGGGGGTCTCCCGTCTCCAGTTCTGGAACAGGTTGCAGGAGCACGGGGCCCAGTTCAATAGTTTTCTGACACCCAGTCAGATTCTTCTGCGCACCCCCTTCCGCCCTTCGCCGGTCGGCGCTCTAATGACCGCCGAGTCAGTGCGAACCGGGGTCAGGAGGAACGGTGGAGTACAACCTTGCCGACCTGTTCGAATCGGTCGTCGACGCGGTCCCCGACCGCGAGGCGCTGGTGTACGTCGACCATCCGGGGACCGGCGAGGAGCGTCGGCTCACCTACGCCGAGCTCGACGAGGCCGCCAACCGGATCGCGCACCACCTCACCGACGCGGGCATCCGGCCGGGCGAGCACCTCGGGCTCCACCTGTACAACGGCGTCGAGTACCTGCAGACCGTCCTCGCCTGCCTCAAGGCGCGGATCGTGCCGGTCAACGTGAACTACCGGTACGTGGAGGAGGAGCTCGTCTACCTCTACCGGGACGCCGACCTGGCCGCGCTCGTCTTCGACGCCGAGTTCACCGACCGGGTCGCGGCGGCGCTGCCGCAGACGGAGAAGCTGCGGCACCTCGTGCGGGTGGGGACCCCGCCCGAGGGAGCGCCCGCGCTCGACTGCGTCCCGTACGCGGAGGCGGAGGCCGCCGGCTCGCCCGCTCGCGGCTTCGGGCCGCGCTCGGCCGACGACCTGTTCATCATCTACACCGGCGGGACGACCGGGATGCCCAAGGGCGTCCTGTGGCGCCAGGAGGACCTGTTCTTCGCCGGGCTGTTCGGCGGGGACCCCGCGGGCGAGGCCGTGAAGCGCCCCGAGGAGCTGGCCGAGCGGGTCGCGGCCGGCGGCGCCGGCATCACCTTCTTCCCCGCGCCGCCGCTGATGCACGGCACCTCCACACTGACCGCGTTCATCGCCTTCAACTACGGCCAACGGGTCGTCCTGCACCGCAAGTACGTGCCGGAGGAGGTCCTCCGCACCCTGGAGAAGGAGAAGGTCTCCAGCATCTCCCTGGTCGGGGACGCGATGCTGCGACCGCTCGTGGACGCGCTGCGCGGGCCGCTCAAGGGAACGGACCTCTCCGCCCTGTTCAGCCTGTCCTCGTCCGGGGCGATCATGTCCGAGACCGTGCGGGCCCAGCTCCAGGAGCTGATGCCCGACGTGCTGCTGCTCAACAACTTCGGCTCCACCGAGTCCGGTTCCAACGGCCGCGCCACCGACGACTCGGGTCCGGCCAGGGGCTTCCGGCTGCACGTCAACGAACGCACCCGGGTCGTGGACCCGGCGACCCGGACCCCCGTCGCTCCCGGCGAGATCGGCCGGCTGGCCCAGCGGGGCCACGTTCCGCTCGGCTACTACAACGACCCCGGGAAGACGGCCGAGACGTTCTTCGAGGCGGACGGGGTCCGGTGGGTGCTCCTCGGCGACATGGCGACCGTGGACGAGACCGGAGTGGTCACCGTCCTCGGCCGCGGGTCCCAGTGCATCAACACCGGCGGCGAGAAGGTCTACCCGGAGGAGGTGGAGCAGGCGCTCAAGTCCCACCCCGACGTGTACGACGCCCTGGTGGCCGGAGTGCCGGACGCCCGCTGGGGCAACCACGTCGCCGCGGTCGTCCAACTCCGCGCGGACGCGCCCGCGCTCGGCCTGGAGGAGCTCCAGACCCACTGCCGTCCCCGCCTGGCGGGGTACAAGGTCCCGCGCCAGCTGGTGCTCACCGACCACATCCAGCGTTCTCCCAGCGGGAAGGCGGACTACCGCTGGGCCCGCTCCGTGGCCGTGGAGGCGGACCAGGAGGGGGCGTCACCCGCCTGAGGAAGGCCGGCACGGCCGGCCGGCCGCTCCTTGGAGTCGGGCAGGGTGAGAAGCGGCAGGGGCCGGAGCGGGCAAGATCAGGAGCGGATCGGGCCGGCCCCGGACGGAAGGGCCACGGGCCGGCAGGGTCCGCCTCCGGATCCGACCGGCCTCCGGCCCCGGACCGGGACCGGCCCGGCCCCGGACCGGCCCGCCCGGATCAGCCCTGCTCGCTGATGTTCACCATCCACGTGACCCCGAAGCGGTCCGTGCACATGCCGAACACGTCGCCCCACATCTGCCTCTCCAGGGGGACCGACACCGTGCTGCCGGCGGCCAGCCCGTCCCAGTAGCCGCGCAGTTCCCCGGCGTCGTCGCCGCTCAGGCTCACCGCGAAGCCGTTCCCCGGCGTCTGCTCCATGCCGGGCGGGCTGTCCGCGCCCATCAGCGTGAAGCCGCCGGGCGTCTCCAGCATCCCGTGCATGATCTTGTCGGCGTACCCGGGCGGCGCCTCGCCCCCGGCGTCGCCGTAGGTGTTGAGGGTGAGGGTTCCCCCGAGGACCTCCTGGTAGAACTCCATGGCCTGCTTCGCTTCACCGGGGAAGCTGAGGTAGGGGTTGAGACGAGTGGTCACACCTGGCTCCTGTCGTGTCGCGCCGTGGACGGTGCCGGACACACGTCGGGGGCGCCGTCGCTCCGATCCTCCCCCGGCCCCCGCCCGATCGGCCGCGGCGCGCCGCGCGCCTGGCCCGATCGGGCCACGGACCGCCCCGCCGGGCCGCGCGGCGATGCGGTCCGGTGCGGTTCTAGAGGCCGAAGCTCCGCTAGGCGAGGCGGACCCCGTCGACCGTGACGGTGCGGACCTCCGGATCGAGGAAGGCGGCGACGGGCCGGACGAACGCGTCGGCGTCGTCGACCCAGGGGAAGTGCCCGGCGCCGGGCAGGACGACGAGTTCGGCGTTCGGGAAGTAGGCGGCGGCCTCGGCGGCCTTGGCCGGGGTGGGGCCCGGGTCGCGCTCCCCCGCGAGGACGAGGACCGGCGCGGTGAGCGCGGCGAGTGCGCGGCGGGTCGCCTCCGGGGTGTACGCGCCCTCCCCGTGGTAGACGGGGGCGGCCAGGTCGTTCGCCTGCTCGGCCTCGCCGGCGGCGTGCTCCTGGGCGGCCGCGTCCCAGCGGCCGTAGCCGAAGGGGGCGACGATCTCGCGGACGCGGGCCGGCGGGGTGTCCGGGCCGATCGCGTCGAGCGCGGCCCTGGCCCCCGGGTACCAGGGCCGGTCGGCGAAGACCTCGGCGGCCTCGTCCCACTCCTCGTCGGTGGTGAGGACGCCGAGCGCGCGACCGGCGGAGGTGACGACGACGAGCGAGCGGATCCGCTCGGGGTGGGCGGCGGCGTACAGGGTGGCCAGGTTCCCCCCGGCCGAGTGGCCGAGCAGGTCGAGCCGCTCAAGACCGAGATGGCGGCGGAGCGCCTCGACGTCCCCGACCTGCCGGTCGCAGCGGTACGTGCCGGGATCGGCCGGTGCGGCGCTCGCCCCCGTCCCCCGGGCGTCGAGCAGGACCAGGGTGCGGTGCGCGGTGAGCCCGCCCAGGTCCCCGAGGTAGGCGGCGTCGCGCATCGGTCCGCCCGCGAGGCACACCAGGGGTTCGCCCCGTCCCTCGGTCCGGTAGGCGAGTTCGGTTCCGTCGTACGAGGTGAACATCGGCATGCGGCCGATCCTCACCGCCCGCCGACGATCTTCGCAACCGGTTTGGCGGCGGCCGCGATACGGTGGGCGCACCGTCCCCGACCAGCGAAGGAAGCATTCCACGTGCCCGAGACCCGGGAATCCGCGCTGCGGGGCGACTGCGCCTCGTGCTTCGGCCTGTGCTGCGTGGCGCTGCCCTTCGCCAGATCGGCGGACTTCGCCGTGGACAAGGCGCCGGGCGAGCCCTGCCGGAACCTCCGCGAGGACTTCCGCTGCGGCATCCACACCGTGCTGCGGCCGAGCGGTTTCCAGGGCTGCACGGTGTACGACTGCTTCGGCGCCGGGCAGCGGGTCTCCCAGGTGACCTTCGGCGGTGTCTCCTGGCGCGAGGCGCCGGAGACCGCGGGCCTGATGTACGACGTGTTCCAGGTGATGCGCCAGCTCCACGAACTGCTGCGCTACCTCACGGAGGCGCTGGACCGGCCGGCGGCCCGTCCCGTCCACGGCGAGCTGCGCGGGGCGCTGGCCCGGGTCGAGGGTCTCGCCGGAGGCTCGGCGGACGAGCTGGCGGCCCTGGCGGTGCCGGAGGTGCGGGCCGAGGTGAACCGGCTGCTCCTGCGGACGAGCGAGCTGGTCCGCCGCACCGCCGGCGGGAGACCGGGGAGCCGGCGCGGTGCCGATCTGATCGGCAGGCGGCTGCGCGGGGCGAAGCTGCGCGGCACGGATCTGCGCGGGGCGCTGCTGATCGCCGCCGATCTGACGGGTGCCGATCTGTCGCTCACGGATCTGATCGGCGCGGACCTGCGGGACGCCGATCTGTCGGGTGCGGATCTGACCGGTGCGCTCTTCCTGACGCAGCCCCAGGTGAACGCGGCGCGCGGGGACGCCGCCACCCGCCTTCCGGAGGGGTTCGAGCGTCCCGCGCACTGGGCTTCCTGAGCCGCGGCGACCGGTCGGTCAGCCGTACAGGTAGGGGGTCGTGGTGGACAGCGTGCCGAACCCCAGGCGCTCCAGGATGGGGCGGCTCGTGTCGGCCGCGTCGACCTGGACGTAGCGGTGGCCGCGTTCGGCGGCGATGCGGGCGCGGTGGGCGACGAGGGCGCGGTAGAGGCCGCGGCCGCGCCAGCCCTCGACGGTGCCGCCGCCCCAGAGGCCCGCGAAGTCGGTGCCGGGGCAGAGTTCGAGGCGGGCGGCGCTGACGGGTTCGCCGTCGGCGAGGGCGACGACGGCGGTGACGGTGTCGGGGTCGGCAGCGAGCCGGTCCAGGAGCTGTCGTTCGAGCCGGCTGCTGTCGGTGCCGAAGGCGCGCTGGTGGACCTCGGCCACCTGCCGTACCCCCGACGCGTCGGTGACGGCGCGGAGTTCGACGCCGGCGGGCAGCGGTACGGCGTCGGGCAGGGCGGCGGCCTCGGCCGCCATCAGGGTCTCCGGGGGGTCGGCGGTGAAGCCGGCGGCGGCCAGCCGGGCCCCCAGGTCGCCGGGGGTGTCGTGGGCGTACAGCTTCCACTCGAAGGACAGGCCGGCGGCGCGGTAGTGGTCGATCTGAGCGGCGACGGCGCGGTCGGCGTCGGCGGCGGTCAGGCCGGACCAGAGGACGCCGTTCCAGGCGTGCGCGGGTCCCGTCTGGCGGACGACGCCGCCGACGTGCTCGATCCGGCAGCCGGGGCCGTCGGGACGGGCTTCGCGGCGGAGCTGGCGGTCGTACAGGTCACGAAGGTGCTGGGGTTCCATGCCGGTCACTCCAGCACTCCGGTTCAGGCCCGGGCAAAGGGGTTTGGCCGAGTCCTGCGTCTCGCGCCGTCCGCCGTCGGCCGTCCGTCTCCGGTCACCAGGTGACCGGGAGGGCCTCGGGGCCGCGGATGAGGGCCCCGCGCTGCCAGCGGAGCCGGTCCGGGGGCAGGGCGAGCCGCAGGTCGGGGAAGCGGGTCCACAGGGAGTCGACCAGGACCTCGGCCTCGATGCGGGCGAGGGCGGCGCCGGGGCACTGGTGGGGTCCGTGGCCGAAGGCGACGTGCGGGTTGTAGGGGCGGTCGAAGTCGAGGCGTTCGGGGTCGGCGAAGACGGCGGGGTCGCGGTTGGCCGTCAGGTAGGAGACGTAGACCGGGTCGCCGGCCGGGATGGTGACCCCGCCGACCTCGACGTCCTCCAGGGCGATCCGGGAGAGGCCGACGGCATTGCGGTGCGGGATGTAGCGGAGCAGTTCGTCGACGGCGCGCGGGACGAGCGCGGGATCGGCGCGCAGCCGGGCCAGGTGCTCGGGATGGGTGAGCAGCGCGTAGACCATGCCGGCGCTGTTGCCCCGCACGGCGTGGACGCCGCCGATCTGGACGAGGACGGCGAGCCCGACGGCCTCGCGCTCGGTGAGGGTGGCGTCGTCGACGGCGTCCGCGAGGACGGCGGCGAGGGTCTCGCGGCCGGTGCCGTGGCTTCGCCCGATGAGTTCGGTGAAGTAGCGGCCCATGTCGGCCTTGGCCCGCTCGCCCTCCTTGCGGCCGGTGGTGACGGCGGAGCCGATGGTGTCGGACCAGCGGGCCATCAGCGTCTGGTCGCCCTCCGGGACGCCCATCAGGGCGCCGGCGACGGCGAGGGCGAAGGGGCGGTGGACGAGTGCCACCAGGTCGGCGGGGGCTCCGTGCTCGTCGACCCGGTCGAGGAGCCGGTCCATGACCTGCTGGGCGTGGTCCCGGAGGGCCTTCAGCGGCCGGGGGCCGAAGGCGCGGGCGACGACCCGGCGCAGCCGGGTGTGGTCCGGCGGGTCGGCGAAGCCGACGGCGCCCTCCATGGGGACGAAGTGGGGGGCCACCCGGGTGACCGACCGGCCCCGGACGGCCTGGCGGCTGAAGCGGGGGTCTCCGGAGACGAGCTTGACGTCCTCGTACCGGGTGACGAGCCAGGCGTGGCCCTCGCCGTGCGGGAGCCGGACCCGGGTGACCGGGTCCTCGTGCAGCAGCCTGGCCAGCAGCGGGTCGAAGTCGAGTCCGGTGAGGTCGGGGACGGCCCAGAAGTGGGCCTGCGGGGCGTCCGCGTCGTTGGTGGTGGTCACGGGGGCACCCTTCCCCGGCGGGGCCGCCTCCGCTGCCCGGAATGAGGGGAAAGACCCCAAGGTGTGACGGGGACGAGGGCGGGGAACCTCACCCGCGCCTCTTGCCAACCCCCCGGTACCTCCGGTTTTACTGGCCGGGAACGGATCGACCGAATGATCGGTCGTCCGTTTTACGACCGTGGAGGAGTGGCGCGATGACGGAACTGCTGGACAGCGGCGAGCGGCTCGGACGCGAGGAGCTGGCGGCCCTCCAGCTGGAGCGGCTGCGGGCGACCCTGCGGCACGCGTACGAGAAGGTGGACTTCTACCGGCGCTCCTTCGACGCCGCCGGGGTGACCCCCGAGGACTGCCGCACGCTCGCGGACCTGGCCCGCTTCCCCTTCACCGCCAAGACCGACCTCCGCGACCACTACCCCTTCGGGATGTTCGCGGTCGACCAGTCCCGGATCCGGCGGATCCACGCCTCCAGCGGCACCACCGGCCGCCCCACCGTCGTCGGCTACACCGACGGCGACCTCGACCTGTGGGCGGACGTGGTCGCCCGCTCCCTGCGCGCCGCCGGAGCCCGCCCCGGGCACAAGGTGCACGTGGCGTACGGATACGGCCTGTTCACCGGCGGACTCGGCGCGCACTACGGCGCGGAGCGGCTCGGGTGCACGGTGATCCCCGCCTCGGGCGGCATGACGGCCCGGCAGGTCCAGCTCATCCAGGACTTCCGCCCCGAGATCATCATGGTGACCCCCTCCTACATGCTGACCCTGCTCGACGAGTTCGAGCGGCAGGGCGTGGACCCGCGGTCGACCTCCCTGAAGGTCGGCGTCTTCGGCGCCGAGCCCTGGACGGAGGCGATGCGGAAGGAGATCGAGGAGGCCTTCGCGATCGACGCGGTCGACATCTACGGCCTGTCGGAGGTGATCGGCCCCGGCGTGGCGCAGGAGTGCGTGGAGACCAAGGACGGCCTGCACATCTGGGAGGACCACTTCTATCCGGAGATCGTCGACCCCTTCACGGGCGAGGTGCTGCCGGACGGCGCGGAGGGCGAGCTCGTCTTCACCTCGCTCACCAAGGAGGCCATGCCGATCGTCCGCTACCGGACGCGCGACCTGACCCGCCTGCTGCCGGGGACGGCCCGGGTGTTCCGGCGGATGGAGAAGGTCACCGGACGCAGCGACGACATGATCATCCTGCGCGGGGTGAACCTCTTCCCGACCCAGATCGAGGAGATCGTGCTCCGCACCCCGGCGGTGGCCCCGCACTTCCAGCTGCGGCTGACCCGCGAGGGCCGGCTCGACGCCCTGACCGTACGGGCCGAGGCCCGCGCGGACGCGACGTCCGAGCAGCGCGCGGAGGCCGCCCGGTCGATCGCGGCGGCGGTCAAGGACGGGATCGGGGTCTCGGTGGCGGTCGAGGTGGTCGACCCGGAGACGCTGGAGCGCTCGGTGGGCAAGATCAAGCGCATCGTGGACCTGCGGAAGACGCCGTAGCCGGGCCCCGCCGCCCGGTGTGGCGCGGGCGACGGCAGCCTCCCGTACACCGGGACGGCCCGGCGGGAGGACCGGCTCAGCCGGCCCGACCGTCCGCGTACCGGTCGCGGAGGTCCCGCTTGAGGATCTTTCCGCTGGCGTTGCGGGGCAGTTCCGGCAGGAAGTGGACGCGCTTGGGGGCCTTGAAGGCGGCGAGGTGCGCACGCGCGTGGGCGAGGAGTTCCGCCTCGGTGACCTCGCCGCGGGGGACGACCACCGCCGTGACCGCCTCGATCCAGCGGTCGTCGGGGAGGCCGATCACGGCCACCTCGGCGACGCCGGGGTGGGTGTAGAGCGCGTCCTCCACCTGGCGCGAGGCGACCAGCACGCCCCCGGAGTTGATGACGTCCTTCACCCGGTCGACGATCGTGAGGTAGCCCTCGGCGTCGCGGACGGCGAGGTCACCGGAGCGGAACCAGCCGTCCCGGAAGGCCGCCGCCGTCTCCTCGGGCTTGCGCCAGTAGCCGTCGCAGAGCTGCGGGGAGCGGTAGACGATCTCGCCGGGGGTGCCGTCGGGCACGTCGTCGCCCTTCTCGTCGACGACCCTGGCCTCGACGTGCCGGACGGGCCGCCCGCAGGAGTCCATCCGCCCCTCGTGCTCGTCGGGGCCGAGGACGGTGGCGAGGGGGCCGATCTCGGACTGGCCGAAGCAGTTGTAGAAGCGGATTCCGGGGAGCCGGGCGCGCAGCCCTTCCAGGACGGGCACGGGCATGATCGAGGCCCCGTAGTAGGCCTTGCGCAGGGCCGAGAGGTCGCGGTGCGCGAAGTCGGGGTGGCCGGCGAGGCCGATCCACACCGTGGGAGGGGCGAAGAGGCTGTCGGCGAGACCCGCCTCGACCAGGTCGAGGAGCACCGCCGGGTCGGGGCCGTCGACGAGGGTGTTCTCGGCGCCGACCGCCAGGTAGGGCAGCAGGAAGACGTGCATCTGGGCCGAGTGGTAGAGCGGCAGCGCGTGCACCGGCCGGTCGTCCTCGTGGAGGTCCAGCGCCTCGATCGCGCTCGCGTACGCGTGGACGAGGGCGCGGTGGGACATCGCCGCCCCCTTGGGCAGGGCCGTGGTCCCCGAGGTGTAGAGCAGCTGGACGCAGTCCCGGGCGTCGCGGTCGGCGTCGTACTCCTCCGGCTCGGCGAGCGCGTCGAGGAGCGAACCGGGCGCGTCCCGCAGCGCCTTGACCGCGAACCCGTCCGGTACGCGGCCCGCGAGGGCGGGGTCGGCGAGGACCAGGGAGGCCTCGGACTGCTCCAGGAGATACGCCAGGTCCCCGCCCGTCAGGTGGTGGTTGACGGGCACGTGGATCAGCCCTGCCCGGGAGCAGGCGAGGAACGCGATCAGGTAGGCGTCCGAGTTGTGGCCGTAGGTCGCGACCCGGGCGCCCTCCGGCAGGCTCAGCCCGTGGTGCGGCCCGCGCAGGACGGCCGCGGCCGTGGAGACGGCCGCGTCCAGCTCGGCGTACGTCCAGCCCCGGCCGGCGTGGCGGACGGCGACCCGGTCGGGGACGCGCCGGGCGCTCATGCGCAGGACACCGTCGACGGTGCGGCTGAGGAGTCGGTCCATGCCGCGATCCTCCGCGCGCACCCGGCGGAAGGTCAAGTACCGTGCGGCCGCGCCGCACCGGCTCGGACCTCGGATACCGAACGGGATGTTGACACGGGGCCGCGCACCTGCGTGCATGGTCCAACCCGTCCTGCCCGTCCGTCCGTTGGGAGGCACCTTGCACCTCCGCACCCGCCTGAAGCAGTGGGCGCTCACCGCGTCCGCCCTCGCCGTGGTCTCCGCCGCGCTGCCTGGCGCGGCGGTCGCCGACACCGGGGACCGGGGCCACCACCCCTCCGACCGCGGCCTGTCGGCGGTCATCCGGTACACCGAGTACGGCATCCCGCACATCGTGGCCCGCGACTACGCGAACCTCGGGTTCGGGACGGGCTGGGCCCAGGCCGCCGACCAGGTGTGCACGCTCGCCGACGGCTTCCTGACGGTGAACGGGGAGCGCTCCCGGTACTTCGGCACGGACGCCGCCCCGGACGGCTCCCTCTCGTCCGCCGCCACCAACCTCTCCAGCGATCTGTACTTCCGCGGGGTGAAGGACGCCGGGACCGTGGAGGCGCTGCTCGCGACCCCCGCGCCGGCCGGCCCGAGCCGGGACCTGAAGGAGCTCATGCGGGGCTGGGCGGCCGGGTACAACGCCTGGCTGCGCAAGAACCGCGTCTCGGATCCGGCGTGCGCCGGGGCGGACTGGGTCCGCCCGGTGACCGCCCTCGACGTGGCCCGGCGCGGCTTCGCCGTCTCGGTGCTCGGCGGCCAGGGCCGTGCCGTCGACGGCATCACCGCCGCCGCTCCGCCGGCCGCCCCCGCCGCCGGCCGGGCCGGCGCCTCCGGACCGGTCCCCGATCCGGAGCGGGCGGCGGAGGCCGCCCGGGAGCTGTTCGCCGCCGAGAACGCCACGATGGGCTCCAACGCCGTCGCCTTCTCGGGGTCCGCCACCGCGAACGGGCGGGGACTGCTCCTCGGCAACCCGCACTACCCGTGGCAGGGCGGCCGCCGGTTCTGGCAGTCGCAGCAGACCATCCCCGGCGAGCTGAACGTCTCGGGCGCCTCCCTCCTGGGCACGACCGTCGTCAACATCGGCTTCAACGACAAGGTGGCCTGGAGCCACACGGTGGCCACCGGCGTCCCGCTCAACCTGCACCAGCTGACGCTCGTCCCGGGCGACCCGACGGCGTACCTCGTGGACGGGCGGCCGGAGCGGATGACCCCGCGCCGGGTGACCGTCCCGGTCAGGGGCGCGGCCCCGGTCACCCGGACCCAGTGGTGGACCCGGTACGGCCCGGTCGTCGGCGGCCTCGGCGCGCAGCTCCCGCTGCCGTGGACGGCGGGCACGGCGTACGCGCTGAACGACCCCAACGCGAGCAACCTGCGCGGCTCCGACACGGCGCTCGGGTTCGGCCGGGCGCGCTCCACCGCGGACGTCGCCGAGACCCTGCGGCGCACGCAGGGGCTGCCCTGGGTCAACACGATCGCGGCGGACTCCGCGGGCCATTCCTTCTTCAGCCAGTCGCAGGTCCTCCCCCGGATCACCGACGAGCTCGCGGCCCGCTGCTCGACACCGCTCGGCCGGGCCACGTACCCCGCCTCGGGGGTCGCGGTGCTCGACGGCTCGCGGTCGGACTGCGCGCTCGGCTCGGACCCGGACGCGGTGCAGCCGGGTGTCTTCGGTCCGGCGAGGATGCCGGTGCTCCGGGACACCCCGTACGTGGCGAACTCCAACGACAGCGCCTGGCTGACTCACGCGGAGCGGCCCCTCGCGGGCTACGAGCGGATCTTCGGCACGATCGGCACCCCGCGCTCGCTGCGCACGAGGGGCGGGATCGAGGACGTGGCCGCGATGGCCGCGCGGGGCGACCTGACGGTGTCCGACCTCCAGCGCCAGCAGTTCGCCAACCGCGCCCCGGCCGGCGACCTGGCGGCGGCGGACGCCGCGCGGGCCTGCGAGACGGCGCTGCCGGGCGACCCCGAGGCCTGCCGGGTGATCGGGGCCTGGGACCGGACGGTGAACACGGACAGCCGGGGCGCGCTGCTCTTCGACCGGTTCTGGCGGAGGTTCACGGCCACCGTGCCGGCGGCCCGGCAGTGGAAGGTGCCGTTCTCTCCGGCGGATCCGGTCCGCACCCCGAACACCCTCGACACGGACGCCCCGGGCTTCGCGAAGGCCCTGGCGGACGCGGTGGCGGAGCTGCGGGCGGCGGGGATCGCGCTGGACGCGCCGCTGGGCGCCCACCAGTTCGTGGTGCGGAACGGCACGCGCATCCCGGTGAGCGGCGGCACCGAGTCGCTGGGCGTCTGGAACAAGACGGAGCCGGTGTGGAACCCGTCGGGCGGCGGCTACACGGAGGTCGCGCACGGGACCAGCCACGTGCAGGCGGTCGGCTGGGACGGCGGCCGGTGCCCGGTGGCCCGCACCCTGCTCTCGTACGCGCAGTCGTCGGACCCGACGTCGCCGCACTACAGCGACCAGACGCGGCTGTACGCGGGCGGGCGCTGGGTGACCTCCCGGTTCTGCGAGAGGGACATCCTGCGCTCGCCCGCGCTGCGGGTGGTGGTCGTCAGGGGCTGAACGACAGGAACACGAAGGCGGCGAAGATCGAGAGGTGGACGCCGCCCTGGAGGAGATTGGCCCGTCCGGGCACCACGGTCAGGGCGCTCACCACTCCGGTGAGGACGAGCAGGACCATGTGGAGCGGACCCAGGCCCAGGACCAGGGGCCCGGACAGCCAGATCGAGGCGAGCGCGATCGCCGGAATCGTCAGGCCGATGCTGGCGATCGCGGAGCCGTAGGCGAGGTTCAGGCTGGTCTGGACGCGGTCTCTGCGGGCCGCGCGGACGGCGGCGAGGGTCTCGGGCAGCAGCACCATCAGGGCGATGACGACACCGACGACCGCCTTGGGCAGGCCGGCCGACTGGACCCCGTCCTCGATCGTCGGGGAGATCACCTTGGCGTTGCCGACGACGGCGACGAGGGCAACCACGAGGAGCCCGAGGCTGGTCCAGGCGTCGCGCCGGGTCGGCGGGTCCGCGTGGTCGTCCTCCGTGTCCTGGCCGGGACGCGGGACGGGCAGGAAGTAGTCCCGGTGACGGACCGTCTGGACGCCGACGAAGACGCCGTACAGACAGAGGGAGGCGACGGCGGCGAAGGCGAGCTGGACGCCGGAGAACTCGGGACCCGGGTGGCTGGTGGTGAAGGTGGGCAGGACGAGCGTCATCGTGGCCAGGGTGCAGACGGTGGCCAGGGCGCCGCCGGACCCCTCGGCGTTGAACACGGCGATCCGGTTGCGGAGCGCGGCCACGAGGAGGGAGAGGCCGACGATGCCGTTGCAGGTGATCATGACGGCGGCGAACACGGTGTCCCGCGCGTAGGTCGACGTCTTCTCGCCGCCTCCCACCATCAGCGAGACGATGAGCCCGACCTCGATGACGGTGACGGCCACCGCGAGGACGAGCGAGCCGTACGGTTCGCCCACCCGGTGGGCGATGACCTCGGCGTGGTGGACCGCGGCGAGCACGGCGGCGATCAGGCAGAGCGCGATGAACCCGACGGCGAACCCCGGGAGGTCGCGCCCCCAGGCCCCGACAAGCGCAAGTGCGGCCACCACCGGCCCCCAGGTGGTCCACTGCCGTGTCAATGACGCCGTGCTCGAACTCATGATCCGCATCCTGCCACAAAGGGGGCTTTCGCCCGGTTCGGTCAATCCAAGGGGTCGCTGAGGCCGCGCTCGTACGCGGTGAGGGTCTCGAGGAACATCCGCCGCTGCGCCGCGTCGAGCGGCGCGAGGGCGGAGCGCCAGGCGTCGGCGCTCCGGCCGAGCCAGCCGTCGATGGCGGCGGCGTGCGCCGGCGCGATGGAGACGATCTTGCGCCTGCGGTCGGCGGGGTCCTCGACCCGTTCCAGTACGCCCTTCTTCGCCAGGTCGCCCACCATGAGACTCACGGTCGTCGGGGCGATCTCCAGGCGGGCGGCGAGCTCGTTGACGCTCAGCGACCCGTCGAAGAGGAGATAGGCGAGCAGGGACAGGTGACGGGGCGCGAGCGTGAGCGTCTGCAGTTCCTCGGGAATCCTGATGCGCTTCGCCCGCGAGACCATCCGAGGCATGAGCAGCAGCAAGGTGCGCACGGCCTCGTCGAGTTCCGGCCCGGCGGCGGCCTCGTCCCCCTCGTGTGCGGTTGACACCGTGCACCCTCCCTTTTAGCTTTGCTTTCAAAGCAAATAGATCCTTCGGAATCGATGCTACCGGAAGGCACAGCCATGCCTGATCTCAACCGACAGGTCATCGAGGAGTTCCGCGCCAACGGCGGCCGGGTGGGCGGGATGTTCGAGGGCGCGGCCCTGCTCCTGCTCACCACCACGGGCGCCCGCAGCGGACGCCCGCACACCAACCCGGCCGTGTACGCGCGCGATGGGGAGCGGCTGCTCGTCTTCGCGTCGAACGCCGGCGGGCCGAAGCACCCCGCCTGGTTCCACAACCTCGGCGCCCACCCATACGTGACCGTCGAGATCGGCACGCCGGAGGGGACCGTCGAGCGCTTCGGGGCGACGGCGGTGGTGACGGAGGGCGGGGAGCGGGACCGGCTGTACGCGGAGCAGGCCGCCCGCGACCCCGGCTTCGCCGCCTACCAGGCCGCCACGGACCGGATCATCCCGGTCGTCGCCCTGCACCGGGTGGACCTCGGGGACCCGGCCCGGCACCGGGCCATCGCCGACCGCCTGGTCACGGTCCACGCCGAGCTGCGGGCCGAACTGCTGTCGCTGCGGGAGGAGCTGGACTCCGCCGCGGCGGAGGCGGGGAGCCCGGCGGCGCGCGCGGCCTCGGTGGTACGGAGCACCCCGGCGCTCGGCGGGCAGCTCGCCCGCCACTGCCTGACGTTCTGCGGCGCGCTGCACGCCCACCACCACAACGAGGACAGCGCCTTCGACCTCCTGGAGGGCGAGTTCCCCGAGCTGTCCGGGGCGTTGGACCGGATGCGCGAGGAGCACCGGGTGGTCGCCCGCACGGTGGAGGAGCTGGAGGCGCTCCTCGCCTCGGACGCCGCTCCCGCGACCCTCCGGGCGGAGGTGGACCGGCTCGCGGCCCGGCTGGAGGAGCACTTCGCCCACGAGGAGGCGCAGCTGGTGCCGGTGCTGACCCGTACGGGGCCGGTTCCTCGCCCGTAGGTCCGCGGGCGGCGGGCCCGTTCCTCGCCCACAGGTCCGCGGGCGGCGGGCCCGGCCCGGCGCCGGACGCGGGTGCTACCGGGTGCGGAAGCCGCGGAAGGTCACCGGCCGGCGCGTCACGAAGCCCAGCTTCTCGTACAGCGCGATCGCCCCGGTGTTGGCCTCGGCGACGTGGAGGAAGGCCCCCTCGCCCCGCGCCTCGACGCGCGCCGCGAGCGCGCCCACCAGGCGGGCCGCGTGGCCTCGGCCCCGGGCCTCGGGCGCGGTGCAGACCGCGCTGATCTCGGTCCACCCCGGGGGCCGGAGCCGCTCGCCGGCCATGGCCACCAGCTCGCCCCTCTCGCGGATGCCGAGATAGGTGCCGAGCTCGGGTGTGCGGGACCAGAACGGCCCGGGCCTGGTGCGTTCGACGAGTTCCAGCATCTCGGGCACGTCGTCCGCGCCGAGTTCGACCACGGGTCCGTCCGCCTCGTCGCCCGGGGACAGGGCGTCGGCGCCCTCCGGCCGGATCATCTGGCGGCCCTCCAGGACGAAGACGGGCTCCCAGTCGGCCGGCGGAAGGACAGGGCAGCTGAACAGGTCGGCGAACGCGTCCCGGCCGAGGAGTTCCACGAGGTCGGCCCACCGCGCCGGATCCGGGTCCGCGGACACGGCGGCGAAGGTCGAGACGTCCGGCAGATAGGTGGCGGCCCCGCCGACGCGGCGGGCGAGGTGCGCGTGCGGGCCCCGCAGGGACTCCCCCACGGGGTCGTCAAGGACGAAGGGATCGCGATCCGCCATCGTGGGGTGCCTCTCGAACTCCGTGCCGAACGGGAGAGGCGGCCACCCTGGGTGACCCCCTCGCGCACGAAGTCTAGGCCGGACGACCCGGCGGCCCCCGGCCGGGTCGCATGGGGTCCGGTCCGGTCCGGTCGGGTGGGTCGGGTCCCGTACCGCTGTGGCCTCCGTGACCGCGGACGGCCGGAGCGGGCTCCCCCGCGCTTCCGAGCCGCCCCGGCCGCCGTCGTCTAGAGCGGACGCTCCCGCCCCTCCCAGTACGGCTCCCGCAGACGGCGCTTGTACAGCTTTCCGTTGGGGTCCCGGGGCATGGCGGCGACGAAGTCGACCGACTTCGGGCGCTTGAAGCCGGCGAGGCGGTCGGCGCAGTGGGCCAGGATCTCCCCGGCGAGCGCCGCGCCGGGTTCGTGTCCCTCGGCCGGCTCGACGACCGCCTTGACCTCCTCGCCCCAGTCGGGGTGCGGGATGCCGAAGGCGGCGGCGTCGGCGACGGCGGGGTGGGCGAGGAGGGCGGCCTCGATCTCGGCGGGGTAGATGTTGACCCCGCCGGAGATGATCATGTCGATCTTCCGGTCGCGCAGGAAGAGGTACCCGTCCTCGTCGAGGAGGCCGAGGTCCCCGACGGTGAAGAAGTCGCCGATGCGGTTCTTCGCGGTCTTCGCCTCGTCCTTGTGGTACCGGAACCCGCCGGTGTTCATCTTCAGGTAGACGGTGCCGAGTTCGCCGGGCGGCAGCCGGACGCCGTCGTCGTCGAAGACGGCGAGTTCGCTGATGGGCCAGGCCCGGCCGACCGTGCCGGGCTTCTTCAGCCACTCTTCGGCGGTCGCGAAGGCCCCGCCGCCCTCGCTCGCGGCGTAGTACTCCTCCACGCACCGCCCCCACCAGTCGATCATGGCCCGCTTGACGTGCTCGGGGCACGGCGCGGCGCCGTGGATGGCGTGGCGCATCGAGGAGACGTCGTAGCGGTTCCGCACCTCCTCGGGCAGCGCGAGCAGGCGGTGGAACTGGGTGGGGACCATGTGCGTGTGGGTGCAGGCGTGGCGGTCGATCAGACGGAGCATCTCCTCCGGCGTCCACCGGTCCATGAGGACCAGGGGGTGCCCGATGTGCAGGGCCGCGGCGGCGAACTGGAGCACCGCCGTGTGGTAGAGCGGCGAGCAGACGAGGTGGACGTTCCCGTCGGCCGGCCGGATGCCGAAGATGCCGAGGAAGCCGCCGAGGTGGGTCTCCTCGGGGAGCTTCCCGGGGAGGGGGCGGCGGATGCCGCGGGGCCGTCCGGTGGTGCCGGAGGTGTAGTTCATGACCCAGCCGAGGGTGCGGTCGGCGGGCGGCGCCTCGTCCTGGCCGTCGAGCAGGTCGGCGTACGGGCGGAAGCCGGGGATCGCGCCGACGGCGTAGCGGTGGGTGGAGGGGAGCCCGGCCTCGTCGGCGGCGTGGGTCACGGCCTCGGAGAACCGTTCGTGGGCGACGAGGACCTTGGCGCCGGAGTCGGCGACGATCCAGGCGATCTCGGGGGCGACGAAGTGGTGGTTGACCGGGACGAGGTAGAACCCGGCCTGACCGGCCGCGAGATGGGCGGTGAGGAACTCCGGGCCGTTGGGCAGGACGACGGCGAACGCGTCCCCGCGCTCCAGGCCCGCCGCCCGCAGGCCGTGGACCAGCCGGTTGGCCTCGGCGTGGAGCCGGCCCGCGGTCCACTCCTCGCCGTCGGGTGCGACGAGGACCGTGCGGCCGGGGTCGGCGGTGGCCTGCGCCCAGAATCCGGTGGCTGCGGCTGCCTGGCTCATGACTCGCTCCGTCCGGCGATGCGGTTGACGCGGTCGACGGCCTTCTCGAAGCCGCGGGTGAGCTCGTCCACGACCTGCTGGACGCTGCGCTCGGAGTTCATCCGGCCGACGATCTGGCCGACGGGGGTGCCGAGGAGGGGTTCCACCTCGTAGCGCTGGATACGGGAGACGGCCTCGGCGACGAGCAGCCCCTGGAGCGGCATGGGGAGCGGGCCGGGTCCCGCCGGGTCGTCCCAGGCGTCGGTCCATTCGGTGCGGAGCTGGCGGGCCGGCTTCCCGGTCAGCGCGCGGGAGCGGACGGTGTCCCCGGATCCGGCGGCGAGGAGCTTGGCGGTGAGGGCCCGGGAGTGCAGTTCGGCCTCGGTGGTGGTGAGCCAGATCGAGCCGAGCCAGACGCCCTGGGCGCCGAGGGCGAGGCCGGCGGCGATCTGCTCGCCGCTGCCGATGCCGCCGGCGGCGAGGACCGGCAGCGGGGACACGGCGTCGACGACCTCGGGGGTGAGCACCATGGAGGCGATCTCCCCGGTGTGGCCGCCGGCCTCGTAGCCCTGGGCGACGACGACGTCGATGCCGGCGTCGGCGTGGTGCCGGGCGTGCCGGGCGCTGCCGGCGAGGGCGGCGACGAGGACGCCGTGGTCGTGGGCGCGGGCGACGACGTCGGGGGGCGGGGAGCCGAGGGCGTTGGCGAGGAGTCGGATCGGGTAGTCGAAGGCGACGTCGAGCTGGTTGCGGGCGACCTGCTCCATCCAGCCGGTGATGCGCCAGCCGGACTCCTCGCCCTCGGCGAGTTCGGGAACCCCGTGCTTGGCGAGCGTGGCCCGGACGAAGGCCCGGTGCTCCTCCGGGATCATGGCCTCGACCTCGGCCTCCGTGACTCCCTCGACCTTCTTGGCCGGCATCACGACGTCGAGGCCGTAGGGCAGGCCGTCGGTGTGCTCCTGCATCCAGTCGAGGTCGCGGGCGAGGTCGTCGGGGGCGGTGTAGCGGACCGCGCCGAGGACGCCGAACCCGCCGGCTCTGGTCAGTGCGGCGGCCACGGCGGGGAAGGGCGTGAAGCCGAAGATGGCGTGCTCGATCCCCAGGGTGCGACTCAGCTCCGTCTTCATGGGCGGCAGGATGCCGCAGCGGCGCGACGGAGGGAAGAGCTTTTCTGATGGAGCGTCAGATTCTTTGCGGTGCCGCACGCTTCCGCCGTCGCCCCCGACTCCGGTAGGAAAGTTTCAGATCTTTCCGGCGTGGCTGAAGTTTTCTTTCAAGGGACGGTGGGAGAGGGTGGACATGACGGAGGAGTCCGGGTGGGACCGGGGCCCGAGCCGCCGGGCGTTCGGCGGCGGAGTCCTCGCCCTGGGAGGTGCGCTGGTGATCGGAGCGATCCCGGGGGCCGCGGCCGCCTCGCCGGAACCGGGTCCCGGACCGGCACGCGGGGACGGGGCCCGCGAGGGTGCCGCCGGCGCGCGCCGGACCACCCTGCGGCACGGGTCGGCCGCACGGGCGGGGCTGCTGCCGGAGCACCTGGACCGGCTGGTCGCGGACGCCGAGGCCTTCCTCGGCCCCTCCCCCGTCCACCCCTGGTACGCGGGGGCGGTCCTGCTCGCCGGCCGGGGCGGGACGGTGGCCCTGCACCGGCCGATCGGCATGGCCGTCCGGTACGCGGCGTACGACGAGAGGACCGACACCGGCGTGGAACTGCCGGCGGACGAACAGGTCCCGATGGCCGAGGACACCGTCTTCGACCTGGCGTCGGTCTCGAAGCTCTTCACCTCGATCCTCGCCGTGCAGCAGATCGAGCGCGGCACGCTGGAGCTGGAGGCGAGGGTCACCGCGTACCTCCCCGAGTTCGGCGGCGGAGGCAAGCAGGACGTCACGGTCCGTCAGCTCCTCACCCACACCTCCGGGTTCCGGGCCTGGATCCCGCTGTACAAGGCGCCGACGCGGGAGGGGAAGCTGCGGCTGATCTGGGACGAGGAGCCCGCGAACCCGCCGGGTTCGGCGTACCTCTACTCGGATCTGAATCTGATCACGCTCCAGCTGATCCTGGAGGAGATCACGGGTCGCGGTCTGGACTCCCTGCTCCACGACGAGATCACCGCTCCGCTCGGGATGCACCGCACGCGCTTCAACCCACCGCTCTCCTGGCGGCCCGGGATCGCCGCGACCGAGGACGCCCGCCCGCCCTGGTCCGGTCTCGACCGCGGCATGGTGCGGGGCGAGGTCCACGACGAGAACGCCCACAGCCTGGGCGGGGTGGCGGGCCACGCCGGGATCTTCTCCCGCGCCTGGGACCTCGCGATCCTCGCCCGCACCCTGCTCAACGGCGGCGCGTACGGCCGGGCCCGCATCCTCTCCGCCGCCTCGGTGGAGCTGATGTTCACCGACTTCAACACCGGGTTCCCGGGCGACGAGCACGGCCTGGGCTTCGAGCTCTACCAGCACTGGTACATGGGCGCGATGGCCACCCCCCGGACGGCCGGTCACACCGGGTTCACCGGCACCAGCCTGGTCCTCGACCCGACCACCGACTCCTTCCTGATCGTCCTGGGCAACTCCGTGCACCCGGTGCGCTCCTGGCGCTCGGGGTCCGCACCCCGCGTCGCCGCGGCGAACCACCTGGCCCGCGCCGTCCCCGTCCGGCCCGACCGGGGCCGCGCCTCCTGGTTCTCCGGCATGGCGAGCGCCGCGACCGCCACGCTGACCCTCCCGCCCGTGCCGGGCGCCGCCCGCCTGGAGTGCGCGCTGTGGTGGGACACCGAGCCGGGCACCGACCCGGTGGTCCTGGAGGCCTCCGCCGACGGCGGCACCACCTGGCGGCCGGTGCCCTTCACCGCGGACGGCCGCACCGGGCACCCGACGGGCGCCGCGAGCGGCTGGTCGGGGCGCGTCTGGCACACGGTGTCCGCCGCGCTGACCGGGAGCCCGGCCCCGCTGCGCTGGCGGTACACGACGGACCAGCGGTACGTGGGGCGGGGCGTGTACGTGGACCGGTTGCGGCTCCTCGACGCCGCGGGACGCCCGGTGTTCGACGAGGCGCGACCGGCGGACGGAGCCCGGATCGCGGCGGACGGCTGGACCAGGTCCGGCAACTGACCGGCGGGGCCCTCCGTCAGGCGCCGGGACCCGACGCCTCGCCCAGGGCGGTCAGCACCGGGCTGATCAGCGGGTGGTCCTCCGCGCCCCGCCGGACGGCGGCGAAGACCCTGCGGGTCGGGGCGACGCCCTCGATCGGGCGGACCTCCACACCCGCGAGCTCCATGCCGCGGAGTGCCGACCGCGGGACGAGCGCCACCCCGGCCGACGCGGCCGCGAGGGCGACGACGGCCCGGAAGTCGTCGGACGAGTGCTCCGGATTGAGCGTGAACCCGGCGTACTCGCAGGCCAGGACGGTGACGTCGTGGCAGGGGTTGCCCGCGGACTGGCCGATCCAGGCGTCCTTCGCGAGGTCGCCCAGCGCGACCCGCTCCCCCGCCGCCAGCCGATGGCCCGGGGGCAGGACCGCGTCGAAGGGCTCGGCGTAGAGCGGGACGCGGGTGAGGCGGGCGTCGTCCTCGCCCGGCGCGCCCCGGTACTCGACCGCGACGGCCACGTCGACCTGCCGGTCGAGGACCATCATCAGGCTCTCGTCGCCCTCGGCGTCCCGCACCCGGACCCGGATGCCGGGGGCCGTGCCGGCCAGGGCCCTGATGGCCGGGGCCACCACGAGCCCGATGCCGGTGGCGAAGGCGGCCACCGTGACCGTACCGGCCTCGCCGGAGCCGTACGCGGCCAGCTCCGACTCGGCGCGCTCCAGCTGGGCCAGGACGGCGTTGGCGTGGCTGAGCAGGATCTCGCCCGCCGGGGTGAGGCGGGCGCCGCGGGCGCTGCGGTCGACCAGGCGGTGGCCGGTCTCCTGCTCCAGGGCGGCGAGCTGCTGGGAGACGGCGGAGGGGGTGAGATAGAGCGCGGCGGCCGCCGCCGTGACCGTGCGGTGGTCGGCCACCGCACGGAGGATGTGCAACCGCCGCGCTTCGATCATGCCCCCAGTCTCGCAGGCCGGAGGGCCCGCGAGCGCCTCAGCCCCGCAGGGCCGCGCGGGCGTCGACGAAGGCGTCCACGGCCCGGTTCACGTCCTCCGTCGAGTGCGCGGCGGAGAGCTGGACGCGGATCCGCGCCTGGCCCTGCGGCACGACCGGGTAGGAGAAACCGATCACGTACACGCCGCGCTCCAGAAGGAGCTCGGCCATGCGGCCGGCCTCGGACGCGTCGCCGATCATGACGGGGGCGATGGCGTGGTCGCCGGGGAGGATGTCGAAGCCCTCCGCGGTCATCCGGGTCCGGAACAGCTCGGTGTTGGCGCGCAGCCGGTCGCGCAGGTCGCCGGCGGACTCCAGCAGGTCGAGGACCTTGAGGGAGGCGGCGGCGATCACCGGGGCGAGCGTGTTCGAGAAGAGGTACGGGCGCGAGCGCTGGCGCAGCAGGGCGACGATCTCGGCGCGGGCCGCGACGTAGCCGCCGGAGGCGCCGCCGAGGGCCTTGCCGAGGGTGCCGGTGATGATGTCGACGCGGTCCATCACACCGTGCAGCTCGGGGGTGCCGCGGCCGCCGGGGCCGACGAAGCCGACGGCGTGCGAGTCGTCGACCATGACCATGGCGTCGTAGCGCTCGGCGAGGTCGCAGATCTCCTGGAGCGGGGCGACGTAGCCGTCCATGGAGAAGACGCCGTCGGTGACGATCAGCTTGCGGCGGGCGCCGCCCTCCACGGCCTCCTTCAGCCGCTGCTCCAGGTCCGCCATGTCGCGGTTGGCGTAGCGGAAGCGGCGGGCCTTGGAGAGGCGGATGCCGTCGATGATCGACGCGTGGTTGAGGGCGTCGGAGATGACCGCGTCCTCGGGGCCGAGGATCGTCTCGAAGACGCCGCCGTTGGCGTCGAAGCAGGAGGAGTAGAGGATCGTGTCCTCCTGGCCGAGGAACGAGGAGAGGCGCGCCTCCAGCTCCTTGTGCACCTCCTGCGTGCCGCAGATGAAGCGGACGGACGCCATGCCGTAGCCCCAGCGGTCCAGCGCCTCGTGGGCGGCGGCGACGACCTCGGGGTGGTCGGCGAGGCCCAGGTAGTTGTTGGCGCAGAAGTTGAGCACCTCGCCCGGGCGCCCCCCGGACGTCACGGCGACGGTGGCCGACTGGGGGGTGCCGATGACGCGCTCGGGCTTGTGCAGTCCGGCCTTCTCGATCTCGTCGAGGGTGGCGCGGACGTCGTCGCGTACGGAATCGAACATGGGTCAGGCTCCCGCAGTCCAGTCGAGGATGATCTTGCCGCTCTTACCGGAGGCCGCGTCGTCGAAGGCGGCCTCGAAGTCGGTGTACGCATAGCGCCCGGTGACGACGGGCGAGAGGTCGAGCCCGCCCTCCAGGAGCACCGACATGGCGTACCAGGTCTCGAACATCTCGCGGCCGTAGATGCCCTTAATCGTGATCATGGAGGTGACGATCTTCGCCCAGTCGACGGCGAAGTCCTCGCTGGGCAGGCCCAGCATGGCGATCTTGCCGCCATGGGTCATGTTGGCGACCATGTCGCGCATCGCGCGGGGGTTGCCGGACATCTCCAGGCCGACGTCGAAGCCCTCCTTCAGCCCGAGGGTGCGCTGGCCGTCGGCGATGGTGTGCTCCGCGACGTTGAGCGCGAGCGTGACGCCGGTCTTGCGCGCCAGGGCCAGGCGCTCCTCGCTGACGTCGGTGATCACGACGCTGCGGGCACCGGCGTGCTTGGCGACGGCGGCGGCCATGATGCCGATCGGGCCCGCGCCGGTGACGAGCACGTCCTCGCCGACCAGCGGGAAGGACAGCGCCGTGTGCACGGCGTTGCCGAAGGGGTCGAAGATCGCGGCGATGTCCAGGTCGCCGGGGACGCGGTGCACCCACACGTTGGACGCGGGCAGCGCCACGTACTCGGCGAACGCGCCGTCCCGGCCGACGCCGAGGCCGACGGTCGCCCGGCACAGGTGGCGGCGGCCGGCCAGGCAGTTGCGGCACTTGCCGCAGACGAGGTGGCCCTCGCCGCTGACCAGGTCGCCGACGGCGATGTCGGCGACGTCACGGCCGACGGAGACGACCTCGCCGACGAACTCGTGGCCGACGGTCAGCGGCGTGGCGATCGTCTTCTGCGCCCAGCCGTCCCAGGACCGGATGTGCAGGTCGGTCCCGCAGATACCGGTCCGCTGCACCTTGATCAGCACGTCTCCGGGGCCGGTCTCCGGCTCGGGCACGTCCGTGAGCCAGAGTCCCGGCTCCGCCTTCAGCTTGACCAACGCCTTCAATGCCACGGCTCCCGACGTGCGTGTCCTGTGATGTGCGGGTGCGGGCGCGGCAGCGCGCCCAAGATCCCTGGAAGAGAATCTTCCGTACGGAGCGCTCGCGGTCCATCGAGGATTTCTTAACCGCGCTCGCAGATCAGCTTCACACCACAGGCGGGGGCGGGGCGACGTCAACGCGTCCGAACGGAGAGGCCCCCGTCGGGTGGGGCCCCCGGGGCCCTGCGCCCGCCCGTCCCCGGGCGGGCCTCGGCTCGGGGCGGGCGGACGACCGGGGGTCAGTGGCCGAGCGCCGCCATCGCCGCGTTGTGGCCGGGGATGCCGCTGACCCCGCCGCCCCGGACGGCGCCCGCGCCGCACAGCAGGACGTTGGCGTGGCGGGTCCCCACGCCCCACCGGCCCTCGACCGCGTCCCCGTCCTCCTCCGCGTACGGGAAGGACAGGTCGCGGTGGAAGATGTGCCCGCCGGGGAGGCGGAGCTCCCGTTCGAGGTCGAGCGGGGTCTTCGCCTCGATGCAGGGCCGGCCGTCCGCGTCGAGGGCGAGGCAGTCGGCGAGCGGCTCGTCGAGGTGGGCGTCCAGTTGCTCCAGGGTCGCCGCGAGGAGCGTCGCGCGGGTGCCGTCGTTGTCGGCGGCGAACAGCCGGGCCGGGGTGTGCAGGCCGAACAGGGTGAGCGTGTGGTGCCCCGCGGCGGCGAGTCCGGGGCCGAGGATCGTCGGGTCGGTCAGGGAGTGGCAGTAGATCTCGGAGGGCGGCGCGGACGGCAGCCGGCCGGCGGAGGCCTCGGCGTGGGCGGTCGCGAGCTGTCGGTACCCCTCGGCGATGTGGAAGGTGCCGGCGAAGGCCTCGTGCGGGTCGACGGAGCGGTCGCGGAGCTTGGGCAGCCGGGTCAGCAGCATGTTGACCTTGAGCTGGGCGCCCTCGGGGGCGGGCGGCGGCGGGTCGCCGAGGAGCGCGGCGAGGTCGCGGGGCGAGGCGTTCACCAGGACGTGGCCCGCCTCGACGGTGCCCTCGCCGTCGGCGGTGCGGAAGGTGACCGCGGCGCGCCGTCCGTCGGTCTCGATCCGGGTGGCCTCGTGGCCGGTCCGGATCTCCGCGCCGGCGGCGCGGGCGGCGCCGGCCAGCGCGTCGGTGAGGGCGCCCATGCCGCCGACGGGCACGTCCCAGTCGCCGGTGCCGCCGCCGACGACGTGGTAGAGGAAGCAGCGGTTCTGCAGGAGCGTCGGATCGTGGGCGTCGGCGAAGGTGCCGATGAGGGCGTCGGTCAGGACGACGCCGCGGACCAGGTCGTCGGCGAACTCCCGCTCGACGGCGGCTCCCAGGGGCTCCTCGAAGAGCATCCGCCAGGTGTCGGCGTCGTCCACCAGGTCCCGCAGCGCGGCGCGGGTGGGGAGGGGCCCGGTGAGGGTGGGGAAGATCCGGCGGGCGGCTCGGGCGGTGCGGGCGTAGAAGGCCTGCCAGGCCTCGTACTCGCGGTCGGACCCGGTGAGCCGGGCGAAGGAGTCGCGGGTGCGCGCGGCGCCCCCGCCGACGAGGAGGCCCCCGTCGCCTCGGGGGGTGTAGGAGGAGACGGACCGCTTCCGCACGGCGAACCGCAGCCCGAGGTCGCGCACGATCTTCTCGGGGAGGAGCGAGACCAGGTACGAGTATCGGGAGAGGCGCGCGTCGACCCCGGCGAACGGCCGGGTGGACACGGCCGCCCCGCCGGTGGAGCCGAGCCGTTCCAGGAGGAGGACGGAGCGCCCGGCTCGGGCGAGGTAGGCGGCGGAGACGAGGCCGTTGTGTCCCCCGCCGACGACGACGGCGTCGTACGAGCGGGAGGCGGGCCGGCGGTCCGGGAGCGCGTCGGGGGCAGTCATGGCTCATGCTCACACGGGGGCGGCGACCGCGGAAGGGGACGGCGCGGCGGGCCGCCGGGGCCGTGGACGGTGGGGGTTCGGCACGGTCGGTCTCGGCGCCGGGCCCGTGCCGCCGCCCCGGTGCGGTCGGCAGCGGTCGGGGGCCCGTGCTGCCGAGCCGGTGCGTCCGGCCCGGGCCGACGGCCCCTGCCGCAGACGCCCGGGCCCGGCCGGTGCCGTCTGAATCCGTGCTGTCGGCACCACGACCCAGCGCTCTCGCCGGTGCTTCCCGTCGGCCGTGCCCCGGGCGGGGGCGGCCCCGTGCGGCCGACGGGCCGACGGCCCCCGCCGCAGACGCCCGGGCCCGGCCGGTGCCGTCTGGCTCCGTGCTGTCGGCACCACGACCCAGCGCTCTCGCCTCGGTGCTTCCCGTCGGCCCCGGGCGCGGAGCTCAGGACCGCGGTGGGAGGGTGGCCGCTCTCAGGTGGAGGGCGGCGGCCTCCGCGTGGCGGCCCAGGCGCTCCAGGCAGTGCGCCTCGTCGTCCAGGGCGGCGAGGGTGTCGGGATGGGCCGGGCCGAGGAGCCGGGTCCGGGCACCGGCGACCGCGCCGTGCGCGGTGAGCGCCTCCTCCCACCGGCCGAGGCGGCCCAGGGCGACGGCGGTCTCGCGGAGGCTCAGCAGGGTGTCCGGGTGATCCGGCCCGAGGACCCGCCGCCGGTCCGCGTGGACGTCCTCCGAGGCGGTGAGCGCCTCGGGCCAGCGGCCGAGCCGGCCGAGGTTGACGGCGAGCGCGTGCCGGGCGCGGAGCGTCTCGGGCCCGTCGGCGCCCTGGGCGCGGGTGCGGGCGTCGACGAGGTCGCGGCAGACGCCCAGCGCGTCGGCGGCCTGGCCGAGCCGGCCGAGGAGGACGCCGGTCTCGTAGCGGGCGGTGAGGGTGTCCGGGTGGTCGGGTCCGAGGGCGGCGGCGCGCGCGTCGGCGACCGCCCGGTACGCGGCGAGTGCCTCGTCGCCGCGGCCCAGCCGCCCCAGGGTGTGGGCCACTTCGCGGCGCGTCACGAGGGTGTCGGGGTGGTCCTCGCCCAGGAGCCGGGCCCGTGCCTCCGCGACCTCGTGCGCGGCGCGGTAGGACTCCTCCAGGCGGCCCAGGCGGCCCAGGGTGAAGGCCAGGTTGTGCCGGCAGCGCAGGGTGTCCGGGTGGTCGGGGCCCACGGTGCGCTCGCGGGCGGCGAGCACCGTGACGTACAGCTCGTGCGCCTCGGTGTGCCGTCCCAGGCGGCCGAGCGCGTACGCCCGCTCCTGCGTGGCCGCGAGGGTGTCGGGGTGGTCCTCGCCGAGGACGCGCGCGCGGGCGGCGGCGACCGCGCCGAAGACGCGCAGGGCGTCGGCGGGGCGGTCGAGCCGGGCGAGGGCGAAGCCGACCTCGTAGTGGCTGGCCAGGGTGTCCGGGTGGTCCTCGCCGAGGACCTCCGCGCGGTGTTCGGCGACGGACCGGTGCACCGACTCGGCCTCGTCCCAGCGGCCGAGCCGTCCGAGTCCCATGCCCGCCCGGTACCGGCCGGCCAGCACCGCGATCAGCTCGGCGGTGGCGGCGGGGACGGGCGCGGGCAGCGCGCGCGGGGGCGTGCCGGTCCCCGCTCCGGCGGTCGTCCATTCGGTGGTGAGGACGGCCGCGGCGGAGTCGTGCGGGGCCGGGCGAGGGGCGGTGGCCTCGGCCGGGCGGTGTCCGCCGGTGACGGCCCGGAGCCAGGCGGGCATCGGGGCGGTGGCCGCCGGGTCGGCGCCCGGGCCGGGCGGGGGCGTGGACGGGATCCCCGGGCCCGGCACGACGGTCGCCCCGGCGTGCGGGTGCCCTGTCGGACCCGGTCCCGGCAGGGGCGGGGAGATCCGTCCGGTCACGATGCGGCGGCGCAGGTCGCCCGCGTCGGCGGGCCGCTCCGCGGGGGCCTTGGCCAGCAGGTCGACGACGATCCGGTCGAAGTAGTCGGGGAGCTCGGCGCGGTGGGTGCGCGGCGGGCTCGGCACCGTGTCGCGGTGTCCGATGAGGATCGCCCAGGAGTCGCCGAGGTCGAAGGGCGGGACGCCGGTGGCGAGTTCGTACAGCACGCATCCCAGCGAGTAGAGGTCGCTGCGGTGGTCGACCTCGCCGCCGCCGATCTGCTCGGGGGACATGTAGTGGGGCGTGCCCATGGCGATGCCGGTGCCGGTGAGCTTGGACGTGAAGCCCACGTCGGCGCCGAGGCGTGCTATGCCGAAGTCGCAGATCTTCACCGTCCCGTCCCGGAGCCGCATGATGTTGGCGGGCTTGAGGTCGCGGTGCACGACGCCGTGGCGGTGGGTGTACGCGAGGGCGTCGGCGACCTGGTCGGCGATCTCGACGACGTCCTGGACGGGCAGCGGGTGCTGGGCGTTGGCGGCGAGGAGCTGGCTGAGGTTGCGCCCCTCCAGGAGCTCCATGACGAGGAAGAGCACGCCGTCGTACTCGCCGAAGTCGTGCACGACGGTGATGCCCCGGTGCTGGAGCGCGGCGGCCACCCGGGCCTCGCGCCGGAACCGCTCGCGGACCACGGTGAGGACCTGGGGGTCCTGCTGCGGCCCGATCGGCTTGAGGCACTTCACGGCGACCCCGCGGCCGAGCGCCTCGTCGGTGGCGCGCCACACCTCGCCCATGCCCCCGCGGCCGATGACCTCGTGCAGACGGTACCGGCCCTGGATCAGTCTGGAGTCCCCCATCGTGTGCTGCCGCCCCCGTCGATCTCCTACGCCTTCCCCGGCTCTTCCAGTATGGACGGCGGTTCGGACAGTGGGTACGGGGCGGGGTACACGAAGGGGTCGGGCCGGCTGCCCGGGCCGAGGCGGTCCATGGCGCGGAGGATGTGCCGGGGCGGCAGCCGCCAGCGCAGGCGGGCGGGGACGCGGCGCAGCAGGCCCGCCGTGGCGACGAGCCGGCGGGTGACGGTCTCCGGGGGCGGTGCGGGGCGGCCGTAGAGCTCGTGGGCGTAGGGGGGCAGAGTGTCGTACGCGAGGGCGGCGACGCGCCGCCAGATCACCTCGCGCGCCGGTACGAGCACGGGTTTGACGGGCGGCCGGCGCAGGAAGTCCTCGACGGTGCGGGCGTCCTCGGCCGCGGCGAGGCGGGGGCGCGTCCCGTCGAAGTAGGCGGCGAGGGCGGCGGTGGACCCGGGGACGGCGGCGGGGTCGAGTCCGACCAGCCGGGCGGCGGTGCGGTGCTCGTCGACGTACCGGTCGGCCTGCGCGTCGGTGAGGGGGATGCCCGAGCGGCGGGCGACCGAGAGGTAGGAGTCGGTCTCGGCGCAGTGGACCCAGAGCAGCAGCTCCGGGTCGTCCACCCCGAGGCGCCGGTGGATCCCCCGGACTCTCGCCCCGGCCGCCTCGGCGGCCTCGGTGGTCCCGTAGCTCAGGGTCCCGACGAAGTCCGCGGTCCGCATGAGCCGCCCCCAGGGGTCGGTGCGGAAGCTGCTGTTGATCATGACTCCGCGTACGGCGACGGGGTGCAGCGCCTGCAGCCAGAGCGCGCGCACCCCCGCGATCCACATCACCGGGTCGCTGTGCACCTGCCAGGTCACGGAACGGGGTCCGAAGAGCCCCGGGTCGGCACTCATGAAGCGTCCTCGCTCATGCCGTTCAGGCTACGACGGAACCGGCGCGACGGAACCGGTCGTGCACCCGGGCCCGGTGGTTCCGGTCCTGCGGGTCTCCGGTCCTGCCTGGTCAGGGTTCGATGTTCTGGTTGAGGTGGAACAGGTTTCCCGGGTCGTAGGTCCGCTTGGCCTCGACGAGACGGTCGTAGTTCGCCCCGTAGTTGGCCCTGATCCGGCCGCGGTCGTCGTCGGACATGAAGTTGACGTAGCCGCCCTCCTCGGAGTGGGGGGCGGTGGCGGCGTAGTAGTCGCGCACCCAGCCGACGTTGGCCTCGTTGGCGGAGGGGTCCGGCCACATGCCGGCGATGACGGTGGCGAACGACGCGTCCCGGTAGGCGAAGGCCGTGGCGTCCGGGGCGACCCGGTGGCAGGCGCCGTTGATCGGGTAGATGTGGACGGTGGAGTTCACCGCGGGCAGCCCGGCGGCGTGCTCGACGTGGGCCGCGATGGCGGCGTCGGTCAGCTCGGACACGAAGTTGGCCTTCCAGTAGTGCTGGAGGCCGGGCGGCACGAGGGCGTCGAAGGCGCTGTTGAGCGCCGGGTACGGCATGGGCCCGACGTGTTCGGCGACCACCGGCGCGATGTCCCGGAGGGGTCGCAGGGCCTTCTCGCCCTCGTCGAGCGGTCCGGCCCAGCAGGCGACGACGAGGGCGAAGGTGTCGCCGTGGCGGTCCTCCGGGATGAAGGGGAGCGGCGGGGCGATCTGGAAGGCGGGGAATCCGCCCAGTTGCTCCGGGGCGTCGGCGATGTACTCGGCGAAGGAGCGGACGACGGTGGCCGCGTCCTCGAGTTCGAAGAGCATCGGTCCGCCGTAGACGTCCTTGACGGGGGCGAGCCGGTACTCGAACGAGGTCACGGCGCCGAAGTTGCCTCCACCGCCGCGCAGGGCCCAGAACAGGTCGGCGTTCTGCTCCTCGTCGGCGACGAGGAGCCGGCCGTCGGCGGTGACCACGTCGGCGGAGACGAGCGTGTCGCAGCTCAGGCCGAGCCCGCGGGCGAGGTAGCCGATGCCGCCGCCGAGGGTGAGTCCGCCGACGCCGGTGGTGGAGATGATCCCGCCGGTGGTGGCGAGGCCGAAGGGGTACGTGGCGGCGTTGAAGTCGCCCCAGGTCGCCCCGCCCTCCGCGCGGGCCGTGCGTCGCACGGGGTCGACGCGGACGCCCTTCATCCCGGAGAGATCGGCCACCACCCCGTCGTCGCAGGTGCCGAAGCCGGGCACGCTGTGCCCGCCGCCCCGGACCGCGAGGTCGAGCCCGTTCTCGCGGGCGAAGTCGACCGCGGCCATGACGTCGCCCGCGTTGGCGCAGCGCACGACGACGGCGGGCCGTCGGTCGATCATGGCGTTGTGCACCGTGCGCGCCTCGTCGAAGTCCTCGTCGTCGGCCGTGACGACCGTTCCGCGGACCCGTTCGCGCAGCTGGTCGTTCGAGAGCTTGCCCATGGCCACCGCTCCTCGTTCGAATCATCTCCACGCTACGCCGATGGCGCCGGGCCTCAACCGGAGCCCGGGAACCCGGAACGGGGCCGCGCTCGGTCCAGCAGGTGAGACCGGGGCGGTCCGGGATTCGCCGGCTCGCCGCGCGCCCTTACAGTGCCGGTACGCAGGGCCGGAGGCCGCCGCACCCGCGCCCCCGCCGCCCTGTCTGTTCGATTCGTGTGAGGATGCCCATGTTTACGGTCAACGAGTACTTCGACGGCACGGTCACGTCGATCGCGTTCACGCAGGAGCAGGGTCCCGCGACCATCGGCGTCATGGCTCCGGGCGCGTACGAGTTCGGCACCGCCGCCGCGGAGATCATGCACGTGGTCAGCGGCGCGCTCACGGTCCTGCTGCCCGGCGCCGAGGAGTGGGAGACCTTCGCCGCCGGAGACCGCTTCAAGGTCCCCGGCGACAGCCGGTTCCAGCTGCGGGTCGCGGTCGAGACGGCCTACCTCTGCGAGTACCGCTGACGGTCCCGGAGCGCGCGGGCTCCGGTGGACGGCCCCCCGGCGCCTAGCGGGACCCGGGGGCGCCGTTCGGCGCCGGGGTGCCGGCCAGGATCGTCTCCTCCACCGCTTCGTACCGCATGCGCCGGCCGGCCGGGTCGCCTTCGCGGAGCACCGTGCCGAGCCAGCCCGCGAGGAAGCCCAGCGGAGCCGAGAGGATGCCGGACGTGGTGAACGGGAACCAGTTGAAGTCCCGGTGCGGGAAGATCGCCTGGGGCGATCCGGACACCAGGTTGCTGCCCGTCATGAGGAGGAACGCGGAGACGCTGCCCACGATGAGGGTGCAGAGGAGTCCCGTACGGGAGTAGCGGCGCCAGAAGAGGCTGTAGACGAGCGCCGGCGCGACCGCGGACGCGCCGATGCAGAACGACAGCGTGAGCAGTGCCTGAAGGTTCAGGTGCCGTGCGCCGGCGGCGATCGCGATCGCCACGAGTCCCACGCCCGCCGCGGCGACCCGGGCGACGGCCATCTCCGTGGAGCCCTTCAGCCGCGCCTTGCGGCGCAGCCCGTGCGTGATGAGGTCGTGCGCCAGGGTGTTGGCGCAGGCGAGGGTGATCCCGGCGACCGAGGCCAGCAGGGTCAGGAAGACGGCGGTCGCCACGGCCGTGAACAGGAGGGTCTCGACGGTGGTCTGCTCCGCCCCCATGACGGCCTGGCTGACCATGAGGAACGCGGTCTTGCCCTGCGGGTCGCCGGCGACGAGTCCCTGGTGGCCGACGATCGCCGCCGCGCCGAAGCCGATGACGGCGATCAGCAGGCAGGTCACGACGACGGTCGACACGGCCCAGGACATCGAGCGCCGCACGGCTGCCGCGCTGCGCGCGGTGAACATGCGCATGGTGATGTGCGGGAGCACCGCGGCGCCGAGCACGACCGTCAACTGGGTGCTGATCATGTCGAGTCGGTTGCCGCCGAACTGCAGGCCGGAGGCGAGGTAGGCGTCTCCCGCCCCGCTGCCTCGCTTGGCCGCGTCCAGCAGGGAGGGCAGGCTGAAGTCGAACCGGTGGAGGACGAGTGCGGCGATCGCGAGGGACGAGCCGAGCAGGGCGACGGTCTTGACGATCTGGATGAAGGCGGTGCCCTTCATGCCGCCGATGGCCGCGTACGCGATCATCAGCACGCCCAGGAACACGATCGCCCCGGTCTTGAAGCCGTCGGAGTCGAAGCCGAGGACGACCGAGAGGAGGTCTCCGGCGCCCGCGAGCTGGAAGATCACCAGCGGCAGCAGCGCGGTCAGGGTCACCGCGGCCGTGACGATCCGCACGGCCGGTCCGGGCAGGCGCCGGGTGAGGACGTCGCCGATCGTGAACCGGCCCGCGTTGCGCAGGGGTTCGGCGAGCAGGAACATCATCAGGACCAGCGAGAGCACGGTGCTCAGGGCGAGCGTGAGGCCGTCGTAGCCGACGAGCGCGATGATGCCGATGGTGCCGAGCACGGTCCCGGCGGAGATGTAGTCGCCGGCGATCGCGAGGCCGCTCTGCACGGGGGAGAGCGAGCGGTATCCGGTGTAGAAGTCGCCCAGGTCGTCCCGGTCGGGGCCGGTCATCACGCACAGCAGCAGCGTGACGGTGATGACCGCGATGAACGCGATCAGCGACATGGTCTGGGCCTCGGGGCTGAAGCCGGTCATGCGCGGCCACCTCCGGCGGACTGCCATACGGGACGTGCGGATCGGCTCGGGCGTTCCGGCCGGGGCGCGGCCGCCCGTTCGGCGCGTGCGCGGATCGTGGCGGCGAGCGGGTCGACGCGGCGGCGCGCGATCCGCTCGTACACGGCGATCGCGCCGAGTGCCACGGGCAGTTGGAGGAGGCCCAGGACCAGACCGGTGGTGAGGCCGCCGGTGATGCTGCCGGTCATCATCGAGGGGGCGTAGCCGGACAGGAGGAGGAAGACGACGAAGTAGCCGAGCGCGGTGAAGGTGGCGACCCGGCGGAGCCTGCGGTAGGCGGATCGGAGCAGGTACAGATCATCCCGGTCTTCGGCGGCGGGCGGGCGCGGCGGCGGGGGCTCGTCCCAGGGCTGCTGAGCGGAGTCCCAGGCCTGCTGTGCGGAGTCCCGCTGCCGCGCGACGTCCTGGTGGCGCCACGCGGGGTCCCCGTGGTGGGGCGCGTACGCCCAGGCCTGCGGCGCGGGCTCCCCTGCTCGCGCGGACGGCTCCCGGCCTGTCTGCGGATCGGCGTCCCGGGTGGGCGGTCCGCCCTCCCCGAGATGCGGCGCCGCCTCGTGGCGGTGCCGCCCGGCGTTCCGCTGGGGGACGGGCGGTGGGCCGGGGAAAGGCTGGTGGTACGACATCGATCTTGCTCCTTGCCGCCGTGGGGGGCGGGCGGGTGGCGCCGGTGGTCCGCGAACGTTACTCATGGGTATAGCCGTCTCGTAAGGGGATTCCGACCGCTCGGTATGTCGGTTCGGTGACGATCCTGTGCGCGTCGCGACGAAACCGGAGGAAACCCGGCGGTGGATCTTTCCGCAGGTCACGGGCGTGTCTCGGGGCCGTGCCCCGGGTCGGCCCGGGGCCCGGGACGCGACCCGGCCACGGCCCGCCGGCGGAGGCGTGTGCGCGTGCGCGGGCCCCGGGCGCGGCCGCTACCGGCGGACGCGGGGCATGCCCAGGCCGATCCAGGAGATGATCTCGCGCTGGATCTCGTTGTTGCCGCCGCCGAAGGTGAAGATGACGGCGGAGCGGTAGCCGCGTTCCAGTTCACCGTGGAGGACCGCGCCCGCCGAGCCCTCCTTGAGGGCGCCGGCCGCGGCGACGACCTCCATGAGGGCCGCGTACGCGTCGCGGCGGGCCTCGGAGCCGTAGACCTTGACGGCGGAGGCGTCCTGGGGGGTGAGGGTGCCGTTCTGGACGGCGTTCACCATCTGCCAGTTGAGGAGCTTCATCGCGTCGAGCCGGGCATGGGTGCGGGCCAGGGTGCGGCGGACCCAGGGCAGGTCGACGACGCGCCGGCCGTCGGTGAGCGGGGTGACGGCGGCCCAGTGACGGACGTCGTGGAGGGCGCGGATCGCCATGGTGCCGTGGGCGGCGAGGGTCACGCGCTCGTGGTTGAGCTGGTTGGTGATCAGCCGCCAGCCCCTGTTCTCCTCGCCGACCCGGCGGGAGGCGGGGACCTCGACGTCGTCGTAGTAGCTCGCGGTGGTGTCGTGCGAGGCGAGGGTGTTGATGATCGTGCAGGAGTAGCCGGGGTCGCTCGTCGGGACGAGCAGCATCGTGATGCCCTTGTGCGGCGGCGCCTCGGGGTCGGTGCGGACCGCGAGCCAGACCCAGTCGGCGGTGTCGCCGTTGGTCGTCCAGATCTTCTGGCCGTTCACGGTGTACGTGCCGGTGGCCTCGTCGCCCCGCCGGACCGCGCGGGTCTTCAGGGCGGCGAGGTCGGTGCCGGCGTCGGGTTCGCTGTAGCCGATGGCGAAGTCGATCTCGCCGGAGAGGATGCGCGGCAGGAAGTACGCCTTCTGCTCGTCGGTGCCGAAGCGCATGATCGTCGGTCCGACGGTGTTCAGCGCCATGAGCGGCAGCGGGACGCCCGCCTGCGCGGCCTCGTCGAAGAAGATGAACTGCTCCATCGGCGTCAGCCCCCGCCCGCCGAACTCGGCGGGCCAGCCGACCCCGAGCCAGCCGTCGGCGCCGAGCCGCCGCACGGTCTCCCGGTAGAAGCGCTTCTGCGCCGCCGGATCCGCGTAGCGGGTGTGGACGTCCTCGGGGACCAGCGCGGAGAAGTACGCGCGCAGTTCGGCGCGCAGGCTGTTCTGCGCGGGCGTGTATGCGAGGTGCATGGGGCGGGCCTCCCGTGGCGGCTGTCCTGCGGCGGCGGTCCTGCGGGTCCCCGGCGTCACCCGGGTGGTGCGACGCGCGACGGCGGCCACGGTAGAACGTGTTCCATAAATGCGGAAGCCTCGGGGCGGTCCCGGACGGCCCCCGGCCCCGGTTCGCAGCTGCCGAACCGGGGCCGGGGGGGCGGGTCGAGGGGGTGCTTCGGGACCGTCCGCGATCCCGCGGATCGGCGCGGACGGTCGGCGCGGCCTACGGCAGCAGCTCGTCCATGGAGGCGCGACCCTTCTCCGCCATGCGGCGTTCCGCCCAGGCGAGGGTCTTGGGAGTCACGTCACGGCCGGAGGCGAGGACCAGGTCCTCGGCCGTGAACTCGCCCTCCGACCCGGAATGCAGCAGCCGGTCGGGCGTGGGGAAGTCCCCCGGGGACGTCTTGTCGGGCTCAGCGTTCATGCCGCCTCCTACGTGTTCGTCCGGCACTCGCCATTCTCGTGTCCGGCCCGTAGGTCCGCATCCGGGAGCCGTGGGCGCCCCCGCCCGCCCGCGCCGCGCCGGGCGGGCGCCCGGCTGCGGGGTCCCGAGGCCGGGCGGACCGCGGCGGACCCCGCCAGGTAGTCGAACAGGTGATCTAGCATGCTCGGGTGAATCCCCGCCACCGTGCCCGGGCCCTGTCCGTGTTCTGCGTCCTCGCCCTCGTCGCCTTCGGGTGGTACGCCACCCGGTCCGTCCACCCGCCCGACTGCAAGGTCGCCGTCTCCGCGTTCACCGGGAGCGACGGTCAGCCCATCGGCGAGGACGGGGAGCCGACGACCTGGGACGAGCTGAGCGAGGCGGCCTACCGGGACCTGGTCGCCTCGGGGCGCTGCGAGCCGCCCGCGGCCCGCTGGCGCCACTGGCTCGACTGAACCGAGCCGAGCCGGCGTTCGACGGCCACGGGCGGTCCGGGCCCTTCCAGCCGGTCGCGTCTTCGAACGTCCGGTCCGGGTTCTTCCGGCCGACCGGGTCGCTGGACAGCCGGTCCGGGTCGTCCTAGCCGGCCGCCCCGTTGAACGGCTCGTACGGATCGGCCGCCTCGTCCGGCTCGGCCGGGTGGCGGCCCGCCGCCGCCCGGTCCCTGACGAGTTCCGCCGCCGCGCGGAGGGTGAGTCCCCTCCCCTCCCCGTGGCAGTGGGTGTACGCCTCCGGGGCGAGCGTCGCGCGCAGCGTCTCCTCGGCCCGCGCCCTGATCAGGGACTCGGTTCCGGACGTGAAGGGGCGGAAGCCGCCGCCCGTGGACGAGCCGGCGAGGGCGTCGTAGGCGCCCAGGAGCCGCGCCCCGGTCTCCGCGTCGCCCGGCCCGCCCCGCCCGCCGAACGCCCACGCGGCCGTCGCGAACTGGGTGACGAGCAGGTACGGGGCGACCAGATGGGCCAGGGGCGCCACGTCCGCGACGGCGCCGGCCAGCCGCTCCACGGCCCGTCCGTGGGCGCCGTCGAGGCAGTCGAGCCAGGCCGAGGCCCCTCCGGCGAGTCCCAGGAAGAGCGACGGGGTCGACTCCCCGAACTCGCCCGCCAGACGTTCGAGCTGCTCCCGCGCGGGAGCGGTCCGCCCGGTGTGGGCGTAGTGCTGGACGAGCAGCATCCGGGCGGTGCCGGCGGCCTCCGCGCCCCACTCGCCCGCGGCGTCGGCGGCCTCGACGAGCAGCTGCTCGGCCGCCGGGTCCCCCTCCGGGCGGAGCCGCAGCCGTACGGCCGCCAGGCGCGCGGTGGACAGCGGCACCTGGGAGCGCGCATCGGCCCGCTCGGCGGCCTCCGCGGCCCGCCGGTAGTCCTCGGCGGCCTCGGCGAGCCGCCCGGCCCGCTCGTGGGCCTCGCCCCGGGCGGCGAGGGACTCGGCGATGCCCCAGGGGTCGCCCGCGGCCTCGAAGAGGGCGAGCGCCTCGGCCGCGTCGGCGGGGCCGCGCACGACGAGCTTGGCCCGGACGAGCAGGGCGAAGCCCAGGTCCCAGCCGGGGGCGTGGTCGCGGCAGGCGTCGACGACCGCCGTGAGGACCTCGTCGAGGCCGGTGGACTCCCCCGCCATCAGGCGGGCGAAGTGCCACATCGTCCCGGGCTGGCGGCAGGTCTGGGGCAGGCCGGGACGGTACGCGGCGACCACGGCGGCGAGCCGCGCCCGGGTCCCGGGGCGTTCGAAGGCGGCGGCGCCCCGGCCCCCCTCCGTCGCGAGCCCGTAGAGCCGCCCGCCGCGCCGGGCCTCCCGGAGGCGCTCGCCGGTCCACGGCGGCGGAACGTCCGTGCACCGGCCGTCGAACGGCTCGGCCGGGCGCACGGGCTCCCGGAACGGATCGGGTCCGAGCCCGCCCGCCTCCACGGCCCACGCGCGGGCGTCGGCCAGGTGGTGGCGCAGCTGCCAGAACCAGCTGAGGGAGTGGACGAGGCAGAGCACCTCCTGCTCCGCGCCGAGCGCGACGCCCGTCCGCAGGGCGCCGCGCAGGTTGTCGTGCTCCCGTTCCAGGAGGGCGACGGCCTCGGTCTGTCCGGAGCCGCGGAGTGCGGGCTCGGTGGTCCGGGCCAGCTCCCGGTAGTACGTCAGATGCCGCCGCTCGACCTCCGCCTCCTCACCCGACTCCGCCAGCCGCTCCCGCGCGTACTCCCCCACCGTCTCCAGCAACCGGAACCGCATCCCGTCCCCGCCCGGCCGCGCCACCACCAGTGACTTGTCCACCAGGGCACCCAGCAGGTCCAGCACCTCCCCCGCGCCGGCACCCCCGCACACCGCCTCCGCCGCCGCCAGGTCCGCGCCCCCCGTGAACACCGCGAGCCGCCGCAGCACCGTCCGCTCCGGGGCCTCCAGCAACTCCCACGACCAGTCCACCACCGCCCGCAGCGTCTGCTGCCGAGGCAGCACGGTCCGCGCCCCCGACGTCAGCAACCGGAACCGGTCGTCCAACCGCTCCGCGATCTGACCCACCGACAACAACCGCAGCCGCGCCGCCGCCAGCTCGATCGCCAGCGGCAACCCGTCGAGCCGACGGCACACCTCCTCCGCCGCGCCGAGGTCCTCCCCCACCGCGAACCCCGGACGCGCCGCCGCGCCCCGCTCCCCCAGCAGCCGCAACGCCGTCCCCGCCGGCAACGGGCCCAACGGCCGCACCGCCTCCCCCGGCACCCCCAGCGGCTCCCGGCTCGTCGCCAGCACCCGCACCCCCGGACACCGCGCGAGCAGCACGTGCACCAGCTCGGCCGCGGCCGCGACCAGGTGCTCGCAGTTGTCGAGGACGAGCAGCATCCGCCGCCCCGCGCAGTGCTCGACGATCTCGGCGTACGGGTCCTCGGGGTCGGCCGCCACGACCCCCGAGCGGTGCCAGCCGTGCGTACCCCGGGCGCCGATCGCGCCGAGGACGGCCGGGGCGACCCCGGACTCCTCGCGTACGGACGCGAGTTCGGCGAGGTGGACCGCCCCGTCCCGGTACGCCCCGGCCGCTTCGAGGGCGAGCCGCGTCTTGCCGACGCCGCCGGGCCCGGTGAGGGTGACGAGCCGCCGGACGGCCCAGTCCGCGCCGAGGGCGCCCAGCTCCTCCTCACGGCCGATGAACGAGGTGAGCCGGGCGGGAAGACCGGCCGCCGTGCCCGGCCCGGTCGCGAAGGGGCCTCCGGGCCCGCCCGTGGTCGCGCTCCTCGACTGGCACGCCGACGCACCGGCCGACCCACTCACGGCAGCGCCACCCGGCTCACTCGCCGTCGCGCCTCCGGGCCCGCCCGCGGCGGCGCTCGCCCGAACGTCTTCCGCCCCGCCCGCGACAGCGTCCGGGGGAGCGTCTTCCGGCCCGCTCCCGGGCACCCGCGGCGGCCTCGGTGCCGCCTCCGGTGTCGCACCGAGCGCCGTGCGTTCCCCCGCCAGGAGCTCGGCGTACAGGGCGCGCAGTTCGGGTCCCGGGTCCGTGCCCAGCCGGTCCGCGAGCCCCGCGCGGACCTCCTCGTACGCGGCCAGGGCCTCGGCGGGCCTCCCGGCCTCGCGCAGGGCGCGGATCCGCAGCGCCTGGAGGGGTTCGTCGAGCGGTTCTCCGGCCGCCAGGGCGGCGAGCGGCGCGAGGACGTCCGCGGCCCGCCCCAGGGCCAGTGCGGCGGCCAGCCGGTCGCGCCGGGCCTGCGCGTGCCGCAGCTCGACCCGGACGACCAGCGGGTCCGCGTCCCGGCCCGGGAGGTCCGCGAGGGCGGGGCCGCGCCACAGGGCGAGCGCCTCGTCCAGGAGGCGGGCGGCCCGCGCCGGGTCGCCCGCGCCGAGCGCGGCGGCGCCCTCGGCGGCCAGCCGCTCGAAGCGGTGGAGGTCGACCGCGTCCGGCTCCGCGGCCAGCCGGTAGCCGCCGGGGGCGGAGACGACGACGTCGCGGCCCGCCGCCCGGCGCAACCGGCCGACGAGCGCCTGGAGCGCCGCCGTGCGATCCGGCTCCCCGGCGTCGCCGGCACCGCCCCAGACCTGGTCGATCAGCGCGCGGGTGCCCACCGCCCGTCCTCCGGCTGCCGCGAGGGCGGTGAGCAGCGCGCGGAGCCGGGCGCCGCCCAGGACGGCCTCCGTCCCGTCGTCGGTGCGGAGGGCCTGGCACGGACCGAGAACACGGTAGGGCGGCTGCACCGGCCCATTCTGCCCCGGCGGCACGCCGGGGCCCGTGGGGTGCACGTGGTCGCCGGGGCCGGTGCGGCGGGAGCGACCCGCGGGACGCTCCCGCCGCCGGACGCGTGCCGCCTCCGCCGCGAGGAACTCGCGCCACGCCGTGTCATCGCCATGGCGTCGGCGGGGCGCGGGTTCGACAATGGGGAGGATGACCGATGAAGACCGGCGTACGCGCAATGGCGAGATCGGGCCCGCCGAGTGGCTCGCCATGGACCGGACCGGCAGCTTCGACTGGAATCTCGACACGGGCACCATCGATGTCGACGAGGCCGGGCTGCTGGTCTTCGGCGTGGTCCCGGACGCCTACGACGGCCGGCCGGTGACGCTGATCGCCCGGCTCGCGCCCGACGAGCGCGCCCGCCTCGAAGGCGTCGTCCGGCAGGCGGTGACCAGTGGCGAGGTCTCGTACACCGCGCACTTCCCCATCCCCCAGGACGACGGACCACCCCACTGGACGCACGTGCAGGCGCGGATCCTCCGCTCGCCGGACGGGCGGGCCCGGCGGATCGTCGGCGTCGTCCGGGACACGACCGCCGAGCTGACCCGCTTCGCCTTCGTGCAGGAGCTGGAGAAGCGCCGCGAGGTCCAGACGAACATCGTGGAGCGGACCACGGCCGCCCTGTCGCGCGCGGTGACCGTGGACGACGTGACGGCCGCCCTGACCGGCCCGGGCGGGCTCGCCCGGCTCGGCGCGGACGGACTGGCGCTCGGGCTCGTCGAGAACGGCTCGCTGAACATCATCGCGCTCAGCGGCGAGACCCTCGGCGTGCTCGACGACTTCCGGGTCCGCCGGCTCGACCGGGGCATGCCGCTGGCCGAGGCGGTGCTGAGCGGGCGTCCCCGGTTCGCCTCCTCGTTCCCCTCACTCGGGCGCGACTTCCCCGAACTGGCCCCCTACCTGGGCCGGCTCGACTTCCGGGCCGCCTGCTACCTCCCGCTGGTCGCGCAGGCGCGCTCGCTCGGCGGGATGGCCCTGTTCTACCGGGGCCGCACCTCGTTCAACGCCGACGAGCGGAACCTGGCCCTCGGGCTCGCGGCGATCGTCGCCCAGTCGCTCCAGCGGGCGATCCTCTTCGACGAGGAGCGGGAACTCGCCACCGGACTCCAGGCGACGATGCTGCCCCGCCGGATCCCGCAGTTCGCGGGGGGCCAGATCGCCGTGCGCTACCACGCGGCCTGGAGCGGGCGGCAGGTCGGCGGCGACTGGTACGACGTGATCCCGCTGCCCCGCGGCCGGGTCGGGATCGTCGTGGGCGACGTCCAGGGACACGACACGCACGCCGCCGCCATCATGGGGCAGCTCCGCATCGCCCTGCGCGCCTACGCCGGCGAGGGCCACGCCCCCTCGACGGTGCTCGCCCGCGCCTCCCGCTTCCTCGCCGAGCTGGACACCAACCGCTTCGCGACCTGCACGTACGCCCAGGTCGACCTGGGGAGCGGCACGTTGCGCGCCGTACGGGCCGGACACCTGGGGCCGCTGATCCGGCACACCGACGGGCGGGTCGGACGGCCCAAGCTGCGGGGCGGGCTGCCGCTGGGGCTCGCGACGGTCTTCGGCGACGAGGAGTTCCCGGAGACCCGGCTCGACCTCGTGCCCGGCGAGACGCTGGTGCTGTGCACGGACGGCCTCGTGGAACAGCCCGGGTCGGACATCGAGACCGGTCTCGCCGCGCTCTCCGGGGCGATCGGCAGCGGCCCCCCGCAGGCGGAGGCGCTCGCCGACCACCTCTCCGAGCGCCTGTGGGAGCGCTGGGGGTCGGGAGACGACGTGGCGCTCCTCGTGCTGCGCCGCAGCCCGGACCCGGGCACACCCCGTGCGCCGAGGATCCACCAGTACATCCACCAGGCCGACCCGCAGGGCCTGTCGGACGCGCGCGCGGCCGTGGGGCAGGCGCTGCGCGACTGGGGCATGACCGAACTGGCCGACGACGCCGAGCTGCTGACGGGCGAGCTGCTCGTGAACGTGCTGCTGCACACCGAGGGTGGCGCGGTGCTGACGCTGGAGGTGCTCCCCGAACCGGTGCGGCGGGTACGGCTGTCGGTGCAGGACCGGTCGAGCGCCTGGCCCCGTCGGCGTACCCCCGGCGAGGCCGCCACCTCGGGCCGCGGACTGCTGCTGCTCGACGCGCTGGCCTCGCGGTGGGGTGTCGAGCCGCGCGGCGAGGGCAAGGCCGTGTGGTGCGAGATCGGTCCGTCGGAGGTCCCGGCCGACATCGCGAACGGCGTCTGAGGAAGGGAGCAGCACGGTGGATCCCGTGGCCGCCCTGAACCGCATCGCGTTCCTCCTGGAACGCGCCCAGGCACCCGGGTACCGGGCGCGGGCCTTCCGGACGGCCGCCGCCGCGGTCTCCGCCCTGCCGGAGGGAGAGGCGGCCCGGCGCGCGGCGGCGGGCACCCTGCAGTCGGTGAAGGGCCTCGGGCCGAAGACGGCGACGGTGGTGAGCGAGGCGCTGGACGGGCGGGTCCCCGCGTACCTGGCCGGGCTGGAGAAGGAGCTGGAGGAGTCCCTGGGGACCGCCGATCCGGCGGGCGGGGGCCAGGCGCTGCGGGCGGCCCTGCGCGGCGACTGCCATCTGCACTCGGACTGGTCGGACGGCGGCGCCTCGATCGAGGACATGGGACGCGCGGCCGCGTCGCTCGGCCACGCGTGGGCGGTCCTCACCGACCACTCGCCCCGGCTCACGGTGGCGCGGGGGCTCTCGGCCGAGCGGCTGCGGGAGCAACTGGACGTGGTGGCCCGGCTGAACGAGGAGTGGGCGCCGTTCCGTCTGCTCACCGGCATCGAGTGCGACATCCTGGAGGACGGCTCCCTCGACCAGGAGCCGGAGCTGCTCGACCGCCTCGACCTCGTGGTCGGCTCGGTCCACTCGAAGCTCCGGATGGACGCGCGGGCGATGACCCGCCGCCTCGAACGGGCCGTACGCGACCCGCTGATGGACGTGCTCGGGCACTGCACGGGCCGACTGGTGGCGGGCGGGCGGCTGCGGCCGGAGTCGGAGTTCGACGCGGAGCGGGTGTTCGCCGCGTGCGCCGAGTCCGGGACGGCCGTCGAGATCAACAGCCGGCCGGAGCGGCTCGACCCGCCGCGGCGGCTGCTGCGGCTCGCGGTGGCGGCGGGCGCGTACGTCGCGGTGGACACGGACGCGCACGCGCCGGGTCAGCTGGAATGGCAGATCCTCGGCTGCGCACGGGCCGAGGAGTGCGGCGTGCCGGAGGAGCGGGTGATCAACACCTGGTCCGCGGACCGGCTGCTGGAGTGGGCGGGGAGCTGAGCGGCGCCGGTCCTTCGGGCGGTCCGGTGGGCAGGGCGGACAAGCCGGGGCGGACGAGGGGTCGAGCAGGACGCCGGGCCCGGCGGGGTGTCGGGTCCGGGAGGGCGTCGGGTCGGGCGGTGGACGGCGGCGCGCGTGGTCGGGCGGACGGCGCGCGTGGTCGGGCGGACGGCGGGGCGGGGCGGAGCGGCGTCAGGCGCGCTGCCAGACCGTCGTCGCGTTGCAGAACTCGCGGATGCCGTGCCCGGCGAGCTCGCGTCCGTAGCCGGAACGCTTGATGCCGCCGAAGGGGAGGGCGGGGTGCGAGGCCGTCATGCCGTTGACGAACACGCCGCCGGCCTCCAGGTCGCGGACGAAGAAGGCGACGTCCTCCGGGGAGCGGGTCCAGACGCTGGAGCTGAGGCCGAACGGCGAGTCGTTGGCGACGGCCACGGCCTCCTCGATGTCGCCGACCGCGTACACCGTGGCGACCGGCCCGAAGGCCTCCTCCTGGTGGATCCGCATCTCCGGCGTGACGCCGGCCAGGACGGTGGGCCGGTAGTACCAGCCGCGGGCGAGCTCCGGCTCCTCGGGGCGGTGGCCGCCGCAGAGCGCGGTGGCGCCGCGGCGGACGGCGTCGTCCACCAGCTCCTCCAGGTCCGTGCGGCCCTGCTCGGTGGCGAGGGGGCCGACGTCGGTGGACTCGTCGAGGGGGTCGCCGACGGTGAGGGCGTTCATGGCGGCCGTGAAGCGTTCGGAGAAGTCGTCGTAGACGTCCCGGTGGACGATGAACCGCTTGGCGGCGATGCAGGACTGGCCGTTGTTCTGCACGCGCGCGGTGACGGCCGTCTTCACCGCTCCGACGATGTCGGCGGAGGGCATGACGATGAAGGGGTCGCTGCCGCCGAGCTCCAGGACGGTCTTCTTTACCTCGTCGCCCGCGACGGACGCGACGGCCCTGCCGGCGGGCTCGCTGCCGGTGAGGGTGGCGGCGACGACCCTGGGGTCCCGCAGGACGCGTTCCACGTCCCGGGAGCCGATCATCAGGGTCTGGAAGCAGCCCTCGGGGAATCCCGCGCGGCGGAACAGGTCGCCGAGGTAGAGCGCCGTCCGCGGCACGTTGGAGGCGTGCTTGAGGAGGCCGGTGTTGCCCGCCATGAGCGCGGGAGCGGCGAACCGGATGACCTGCCAGAGCGGGAAGTTCCACGGCATGACGGCGAGGATCGGGCCGAGGGGCCGGTAGTGGACCCGCGCGAGGTCGGCGCCGGAGTCCTGGACGTCGCTCTCCGCCGGGTGCTCGTCGGCGAGCAGTTCCTCGGCGTTGCGGGCGTACCAGCGCATCGCCTTGGCGCACTTGGCGGCCTCGGCGCGGGAGGCGGCGATGGGTTTGCCCATCTCGACGGTCATGGTGTGCGCGATGTCCTCGGTGTCCTCGTCGAGGAGACCGGCGGCGGCGCGCAGCAGCCGGGCGCGTTCGGCGAAGGAGGTGGTCCGGTACTGGCGGAAGGCCTCGTGAGCGGCGGCGATGCGCCGCTCGACCTCCTCGGGCCCGTGGGCCTCGTAGACGCGCAGCGTCTCGCCGGTCGCCGGGTTCACGGTGGCGATGGCCATGGCGTGTCTCCTCCTGACATCGGTCCCCGACTGCACGTTTCCGCGAAGCGGCGCCCGGCGCAACAGGGGCGGGGCGGTGGGATGACCGGAAAGCGGCGGCGACCTGCGCGGACACGGCGGTCGAAAGGTGCGGTCCGGGGCGCCCGCCGGGCGCCCTCGGGGATCCTCCGGACGCTGCTCAGGCGGTGAGCCAGGCGAGGGCGCCGGAGAGGTGGGCGCGGAAGGCGGGGTCGCGGTAGGCCTCGGAGGCGTGGCCCAGCGCGGTGAAGAACACCCGCCCGGCGTCGATCTCCCGGCACCAGACGAGCGGGTGGTCGTCCCCGTGGGTGCCGCCCCGGTAGGTGGTCTCGTCGGCTCGGGCGAGGACCCGTGTCCCGGTCCGCCCGGCCCCGTGCGCACCGGGGACGGCGCACCGCCGCGGGTCGGACGTGAAGTTGTACCACTCGTCGGTCCAGGCCCAGCGGGCCGGCAGCGGGGCGGTCGCGGGATGGTCGCGGTCGTCGACGAGGACGAGGCCGGGCTGCACCTCGGGGTGTCCGTCGAAGCGGGTGCCGAGGAGTTCGCCGTAGAAGGGCCAGTCGGGTTCGGCGTTGGCGGCCGCGTGGACGGCGAGCAGGGAACCGCCGCCCCGCAGGTACGCCTCGAAGGCGGTGCGCCCCTCGGGGGTCAGGACGTTCCCGGTGGTGGAGAGCAGGACGACGGCGGAGCACCCGGCCAGCCGCCCGGCGGTGAACACCCCCGGATCCCCGGACACCTCGGCCCCCCGCCCGAGCCCCCGCGCGAGCTCCACGAGCGCGGCGGCCCCGTCGGGGATCGACGCGTGCCGGTAGCCCGCGGTGCGGGTGTAGATCAGGACGTCGGGGCTGGTCACGCGGTGACTCCGGGGCGAGGGTGCGGGAGGGGACGGGGGTGCGGGGCGGGGGTAGTGACCGTGCGGACAGCAAGCGCTTTCTGCTCGTGAGGGTCGACCGTAGCGGCCAAGGCTCCGCAGCCGCAACACCGCCCATCCGCGCATCAGCTGGACCGCCTCGGTACACGTACGGGCGATCCCCCGCCCCCGACGTCGATCCATTGTCGTATCGGATGCGTCTCTGTATCTTCTGGCGCGCCCAGCCCCGTCGGGGCGCGTCCCCGCTTCGGGGTGTCGTCCGGTCATCGAGGAGTCGTCATGAGCACCGTGCCGCCCGCGCTCGCCGCCGCCGTCGGGCCGCTGCCCGAAGGGGTCGTGCTGCCGTTGCCGCCCACCTTCGACTCCGTCGAGGAGGAGCGCAGGTACCGCAAGGAGCAACTCGCCGCCGGTTTCCGGATCTTCGGGAGGTTCGGCGTCTCCGAGGGGGTCGCCGGGCACATCACCGTCCGCGATCCGGGCGACCCGAACGCCTTCTGGGTCAACCCCTTCGGCATGGGCTTCGGCCAGATCAAGGCCTCCGACCTGATCCTGGTGGACCACGAGGGGACCGTCCTGGAAGGGCGCAGGCCCGTGAACCGGGCCGCGTTCGTCATCCACTCGCGGGTCCACGCCGCCCGGCCCGACGCGATCGCCGCGGCGCACTCGCACTCCCTGCACGGCAAGGCGTTCTCCAGCCTCGGGATCCCGCTCGCCCCGATCACCCAGGACGCCTGCGCCTTCTTCGAGGACCACGGCCTCTACGAGGACTACCGCGGCGTCGTCAACGAGACCGAGGAGGGCGAGCGGGTCGCGAAGGCCCTGGGCGGCTTCAAGGCGGTCATCCTCAAGAACCACGGGCTCCTGACCGTCGGGCAGTCCGTCGCCGAGGCCGTGTGGTGGTTCGTCACCATGGAGCGCTCCTGTCAGGCCCAGCTCCTCGCGATGGCCGCGGGCACACCGCAGCACATCGACCGCGAGACGGCCCTGGTCACCCGCGGGCAGATCGGCGGGCATCTCGCCGGCTGGTTCCAGGCGCGCCCGCTGTGGGATCAGATCACGGCGTCGGACCCGGACCTCTTCGACTGACCCCGGTCCCCCGCACCGGTGTCGGCGCCGGGGATCCGTCGCGTCGACGCCTCCAGGAGCGGGACGAGGAACTGACGCTCCAGGCTGCCCGGCGGCAGCTCCGCCGGCTCCACGTAGCTCTGCGCGAGTCCGCCTTCGCGCAGGGCGATGAGGAGCCGTGCGAACCGGTCGGCTTCCACGGTGAGTTCACGCCCTGCCCGGCGCAGGACGAGGGTCAGTCCGCGGGCGATCTCGGCCCGCAGCCGGGCGTCGTGGCGGGCGAGCACCCAGGCGGCCTGCGGGTCTCGGATGGCGTGCAGGGTGAACTCGGTGGTGACGAGGTACCAGTCCCGCTCGTCCGGCTCGACCCGGGCGGCCAGCTCCGCGAGGCGGTCCAGGGTGTACTCGTCGGCGGTCAGCGCGTCGATCGACTCGGCGAGCCGCCGGACGATCCGGTCGCTGTGCTCGTCGAAGAGGGCGAGGAAGAGCTCTTCCTTGCTCGCGAAGTTCGAGTAGTACGCGCCCCGGGTGTACCCGGCCCGCTCGCATACCTGCTCGATCGTCGTGGCGTGGAAGCCGTGCTCGGCGAAGGTCTCCAGGGCGGCCTTCAGCAGCGCCGCGCGGGTACGCGGCCGCCTCCTGGTGACACCTTTCGGCACGGGCGCCTCCTCGTCGTTCCGGGGCCGCGTCCTGCGGCGGACGCCCACCCTACCGGCGGCCCCATCCCGGGCAGGGACGACCACCGGCGGATAAAATTCACGCATGGGAGAGCGGCCCGTCGCGCCCGCGGCGCCCCAGCTGGTCCTCGAGATCGACGGGGACACGACCCGGATGAGTCCGGGCCGTGTCTATCGCATCGGGCGCGACCCCACCAGTGACATCGTGCTCGCCGACGCCCGTGCCTCCTGGCACCACGCGGTGCTCAGCGCGGCCGCCGGACGCTGGACCCTCGTGGACGAGGGCAGCACGAACGGCACCTTCACCGACGGCCTGCGAATGGACGGGCCCCGCGCGGTGGGCCCCGGGACCGTCGTACGGTTCGGGCATCCGGAGGACGGGCCCCGCGCGGTGCTGTCCTCGGGAGCGGCCGAGGCCGCGGCGGGGGCCGCCCCGCAGGATCGGGCCACCGGCGAGACACCGCCCGCCCCGATGGACGTACGCACGCCGGAGGCCGTACCCGCACCGGAGGCGGAGCCCGCCCCACCGCCGCCCGCCGAGCCCCCTCCCGGGCCCGACCCGGACGCGCCGGCCGAGGCGCCCGCAGCCGCGGGACCGGCGCCGGCGGTGCGGCCCGAGCCGGTACGGGCCGCACCGCCGCCCCCCGCTCCGGAGGCCGCCGCACCACCGCCCCCCGTTCCGGAGGCCCCGGAGATCCCGGAGATTCCGGAGGCGACGCCGACTCCGCCGACTCCGCAGGCCCCCGAGGCGCCGGAGCAGGCCTCCGTCCCCATACCGGCGGCCGCCGCCACGCCGGCTCCTCCCCCGGCACCCGCGCCCGCCCCCGGCGTCCTGAGGGACGCGCCCCCGCCCCGCCCCTCCTCCGTCTCCCACCCCGCCGCCACCGGCACCTTCCGGCAGCCGACGTCCGTGCGGCCGCTGCCCGCCCACAGCATCCGGATCGGCCGCGCCCCCGACAACGACGTGGTCGTCCCCGACCTCGTGGTCTCCCGGCGGCACGCCGAACTGCGGGCCCACCCCGACGGCACGTACTGGATCCACGACCTCGGCAGCCACAACGGCACCTACCTCAACGGCGCCCCCGTCGTCGACGCCCGGGTCACCCCCGACGACATCGTCGGCATCGGCCACTGCGCGTTCTGCCTGATCGGCGGCCAGCTGGTCGAGTTCACGGACACCGGCGAGGTCTCCCTCGACGTCCAGTCGCTCGCCGTCACGGTGGACCACGGACGCAAGACGCTTCTCGACGAGGTGTCGTTCCCCGTGGGGCAGAAGTGCCTGCTGGGAGTGGTCGGCCCGTCCGGCGCCGGGAAGTCGACGCTCCTCGGCGCCCTCACCGGGCAGCGCCCCGCCGACCGGGGCACGGTGCTGTACGACGGCCGCGACCTGTACCGGGACTACGCCGAGCTGCGGCAGCGCATCGGGCTCGTCCCGCAGGACGACATCCTGCACCTCCAGCTGAGCGTGCGCCGGGCCCTCGGGTACGCCGCCGAGCTGCGGTTCCCCGAGGACACCGAGCCCGCCGAGCGGCGGGCCCGAGTGGACGAGGTGATCCAGGAGCTGGGTCTCGGCGAGCGCGCGCAGCAGCCGATCCACAGCCTCTCGGGCGGCCAGCGCAAGCGGGTGAGCGTCGCCCTCGAACTGCTCACCAAGCCCTCGCTGCTCTTCCTCGACGAGCCCACGTCCGGCCTCGACCCGGGCATGGACCGGTCGGTGATGCACATGCTGCGGGGCCTCGCGGACGACGGCCGGACGGTCGTCGTCGTCACGCACAGCGTGCTCAGCCTGGACGTCTGCGACCGGCTGCTCGTCCTCGCCCCGGGCGGTCGGGTGGCCTACTACGGGCCGCCCTCGGAGTCCCTGGAGTTCTTCGGCTTCGACCAGTGGCCGGAGGCCTTCGAGGCCTTCGAGAACGACCGGGACCGGGACTGGGCCGGCCTGTACCGGTCCTCCCGCTTCCACCGCCGGTACGTCGCCGACGCCACGGCCCGCCCGAACGTCCCGGTGCCGGGAGCCGCGGCGGAGGAACGCGAGCCCGCCCCGCCGCCCAAGGCGCAGAGCTGGGGCTCCCAGCTGCGGACGCTCGTCCGCCGGTACACGGCCGCGCTCTCCGCCGACCGCACGTTCCTGGCCATCATGATCGCGCTGCCGTTCGTGATGGGCGCGATGGCCCGGGCCCTGTCCGAGGGCGGCTTCAACCAGGAGTCGACGCTCAACGTGCTGCTCATCCTCTGCGTCGGCGGCGTCCTCACCGGCGCGGCGAACGCCGTGCGCGAGCTGGTCAAGGAACGCACGATCTACCGGCGCGAGAGAGCCGTCGGCCTGTCCCGCTCGGCGTACCTCGCCTCCAAGATCGTGGTGCTCGGCACGATCACGGTCGTCCAGGCGGTCGTGCTCACGCTGGTGGCCCTGATCGGGGTCCCGCTGAACGTGCCGGGCGGCAAGGGCGTCCTGATGCCGCCGCTGGTGGAGATCACCCTCGCCGTCGCACTGCTGTCGTTCACGGCGATGATGCTCGGGCTGCTCGTCTCCGCCCTGGTCCGCAAGGAGGAGGTGACGATGCCGCTGCTCGTCCTCCTCGCGATCGTCCAGGTGGTGTTCTGCGGGGCGCTCCTGACCGTGCGGGGGACGCCGGTCCTCGAACAGCTCGCCTGGCTGGTGCCCTCGCGGTGGGCGTTCGCGGCGATGGGTGCCACGGTCGACATCGGGACCGTCTCGCCGAGCGACAAGACGGCGGACCCGCTGATGGACCACACCGCGGCGGCCTGGCTGTTCGACATGGGCATGATGGTGGTGCTCTGTCTCGTCATCGGCCTCCTCGTGGCGCGGCTGCTGCGCCGACACGAGCCGGTCGTCATGCGGAGGTAGGCCCGTGCACGCGGAGGTGGTCAGGTGAGCGTCCCCGTACCCGAGTACGTGCCGGACTTCCGGCCCACCCACGTCGTCCCGCGCGACGGCCTCGAGGCGTGGCAGGCGCCGGACCCGGGGCTGCCGACGACGCCGCTCGACGCGTTCCTGCCGGTGCGCCTGGAGGAGCGGGCCGGCGACTGGGGGCGGGTGCTCTGCTCCAACGGCTGGACCGCCTGGGTCGACGCCCGGCTCCTCGTCACCGTCCCGGACGACCCGCCGGCGGCGGGGCAGCCGACCGCCAGGACCGCCGACCCGCGCCCGCTGATCGCCCGTGCCGAGGACGCGCTCGGCCGCTACCGGCGCGCGGCGGAGGCGCTGGGAGCCGGGCGCCTGGACGGTGAGGACTTCCGGCAGCGGACCCGCGGGCTGCGGGTCGGCATGGTCGTCGACGGCGAGTCGGTGTGGCTGTACGACGCGGAGCACGAGCGGTGGGTCTACTGCGACGGGGTGGGGCTCAGTACGTACGCGGCCTCGTCGGCGCCCTCGATCGCCTCCCCGGCCGTCCCGGGCGACGACGCGACGCGGCCCGGCGGGGCCGACGCAGCGGAGGAGGGCGACGGGGCGGAGGGGGCCGCCGGGGAGGATCGGCCGGCCGACTCCCCGGGGTACGAGCCGACCCAGGTGGTGGTGCTGGGCGACCCGCCGCCGACCCCGGGGAGCGGCCCGCCGGCGGCCCCCACGACCGCCGCGCCGCCGGCCCCCGGCGAGGCCGCCGCGCCGCCGCCCACCCAGGTCGTGGAGCGGCCGCCGCCCCGGAAGGACGGTGAGGGGTGATGGCGGGCGCGGCGGGCGGTGAGCCGGAGCTGCCCGCGGGCCGGGCCTCCGGGCTCCTCGGCAAGGAGATCGCGGGCTACCGCGTGGAGAGCGAGATCGGCCGCGGCGGGATGGCGGTCGTGTACCGGGCGCGGGACCTCCGGCTCGACCGGACGGTCGCGCTGAAGCTGCTCGCCCCCGAACTGGCCCGCAACGACACGTTCCGCAAGAGGTTCGCGCACGAGTCCCGGGTCGCCGCCTCGATCGAACACCCCCACATCGTCCCGGTCTTCGACGCGGGCGAGACGGAGGGCGTGCTCTACATCGCCATGCGGTACGTGGCGGGGCAGGACCTGGTCGCCCTGCTGGACCGCGAGGGACCGCTGCCGCCGGGGAAGGCGGGACGGATCGCCGTACAGGTCGCCTCGGCCCTGGACGCGGCGCACGCCCACGACCTGGTGCACCGGGACGTGAAGCCCGGCAACATCCTGGTCGCCGAGGGCACGGACCGGGACCACCCGGAGCACGTCTACCTCACCGACTTCGGGCTGACGAAGAAGTCCCTGTCCCTGACCGGGTTCACGACGGTGGGCGAGTTCGTCGGCACCCTGGACTACGTGGCCCCCGAGCAGATCTCGGGGAAGCCGGTGGACGGCCGGTGCGACGTGTACAGCCTGGCCTGTGTGGTGTTCGAGACGCTGGTGGGAGCGCCGCCGTTCCGCCGTGACACGGACTGGGCGGTGCTGTGGGCGCAGCAGTACGATCCCCCGCCGCCGCTGTCCGAGGTCCGGCCGGGGCTGCCGGAGGCCGCGGACGCGGTGTTCGCGAAGGCGCTCGCGAAGACCCCGGAGGAGCGGTACGGGACGTGCCTGGAGTTCGTGGCGGAGCTGCGGGGGGCGCTGATCGCGGGGGGTGGCGGGCCGGTCGTGCCGAGGAGCCCCGAGCCGCTGACCCCGCCGCGGGATCCGCCGGTCTGGGCGCGGCCGGTCTTCCGCGGACTGTAGCCGGGCGGTCCGCGGCGATCGGTCGGCCCAGCGCGCGTGCACGAGCCCGCGTGCACCGCCCGCGAGCACCGCCCGCGTGCGTCCCGCGCGTCCGTGCCGCGGCGCCGGGGTCCGGTCGTGGTGGCGGGCCGGTGGCCGGGCGGCGGGCCGGTGGCCGGGCTCCTCTCAGGCCGGGTACGCGGCGCCGCCCCGCCGGTCGTCCCGAGCCGTGCGGCTCCGGGCGGCGGGCGGGGGCGGCTCGCTACGTCGCCGGCGGGGGCGGCGCGCCCTCGGTGTCCTCGATCGCGCCCCTGCGGCGGACGCGGGTGGCGAGCAGGCCGCCCAGGAATCCGAAGAACAGCCCCCAGAGCAGGGCGAAGCCGACCGTCCTCCAGACGTTCGGGCGGAGGATCACCTCGCCGCCGAGGGAGTCCAGTTCGCCGATGCCCAGGACCGAGAGGCCCAGCCGCGCCTCGACCAGGGTCAGGGGTGCCACGACCAGCATGGTCAGGGCGAAGGCGATGCCCAGGTGCAGGGAGTGCTGCCAGAGCCTGATCCTCGCCGGGGAGCGGACCGCGGCGACGAAGGCCGCCGCGAGGACGAGGACGGCGGCCACCGGGAGCAGCCACCACGCGCGCGCGTCCTCCGCGGCCAGCGAGCCCAGGTCGATCGTGGACAGGTCCGTGCGGTCGCCCTGGCGCAGCACCGCGTCCAGGACCTGCGGCATGGGCAGGCCGAACGGGCCGTCGACCCTGCCCTCCCAGGAGCCGCCGATGCCGACGCCGAGGGCGAGCCAGGAGACATTGGGCAGGCCGAGGAGGAGGACCGCGAAGGTCTCCGCCGCGTGGCCCCTCGTCGCGGCGACCACCACCCCGGCGACCAGGCCCACGACCACGTACGCCAGGAGCAGCAGGAGCATCGCGTGCGCCGCGGGCCGTACGGGTTCGTGGAAGCGGACGAGTCGGGGCGGCAGCGGGGTCCTGCGGGAGACGAGGAGCGCGGCCACCAGGACCCCGAGGATCCACAGGACCCCGTAGAAGAGGGTGGGGCCGAGGACGGTACGGAAGCCCACCGTGGGGTTCACCGCGTCGAGCAGCTCCCCGAAGATGTCCGTCAGGGAGCCCTGTTCCTCGCCGCCGCCGAAGGTGAGGGGGAAGTCGTGGCGGGCGACGGCCGAGACCCCCGTCAGGGCGAGGAGCCAGAGGACGACCGTGCTCGCGGCCCGGAGCGCGAGCTCGCGGGTGCCGGCGACGGCGTGGTGGCGCAGGGGCCGCAGGAAGCAGTAGCCGGTGACGAGTGCGCCCACCAGGGTGACGGTCAGCGGCATCGCGGTCAGTTCGGCGCGGGTCCCGGCGAGGGCGCCGGCGTCGCCGGAGAGTTCGACCTGGCCGCCCGAGGCCATGACGACGACGGCGGCGAGGACCGCGGTGAAGCCGCCGGGCAGGTCGGCCGCGCCGGCCGCCCAGAGGCCGAGGGCCGCGGTGACGCCCATGGCGGCGTATCCGGCGACCACCGCGGCCAGGCTCTGCAGGCCGACGCGGGCGAGGGGCCCGGTGCCGGGCTGGGAGGAGGTGGGGAGCCGACTGCTCACCCTGACCACGCTAGTACCGGTCGCGATCGGCCGCTTGCGGGGCGGGGCCGTGCGGGCGGGGCCCCGCCCCGGCGGCGGATCCGGTCGGGTTCCTCCGCTTGCGGGCACCCACCGTTCGGCGCACACAATGGGCCCGGAACGGAAGAAAGGGAAAAAAGTGACGTCCCACCCGCCGTCCGGCCCTCCGTCGGTTCCTCCCGCAGGTCCCCCCTCGGGCCCCCTCTCGGGCCCGGGCGCACGCCCAGGATCCGGCGGTCACCCCCCGCCCCCCGGACCACCCCCCGGCGGCCCGGGCGGCGGTGGTTCCTCGGGCGGACGCCCCGGAGGCCCGTCCGGGGGTTCCGGCGGCGGGAGCGGGTCAGGCGGCACCGGCGGCCCGGGCGGGTCCGGCAACGGCGGCCCCGGCAAGGCCCCGTGGTGGCGGTCCGTACCGAAGGTCGCCTCCGTCACCGCCGTCGTGGTCGCCGCCGTCGCCCTGGTCGTGGTCCTCACCAACAGCCCCGACGACAAGAACGACACGGCGGGCTCCGGGGGCGGCGAGGTCTTCCTCCAGAACGCCGCCGCGACGGGCCCCGACCCGTTCACCAAGTCGACGGCCCGGACGGACACCGCGTCCGCCTCGCCCGCCTCGCTGCCGCCCCGGACCTCGTCGGCGACCACCGAGGTGTCGGGCTCCACCCCCGGCCTCTACGGCGGGACGCGGTCGGTGGCCAGCTGCGACGTGGAACAGCAGGTCCGCTACCTCTCCGCCGAACCGGCCAAGAACGCGGCCTTCGCCTCCACCCTGGGCATCCAGGCGAACCAGGTGCCCGGCTATCTGCGCTCCCTGACGCCGCTCCAGCTCCGGGCCGACACCCGGGTGACGAACCACGGCTACCGGGACGGGGCCGCGACCACCTACCAGTCGGTGCTCCAGGCCGGGACGGCCGTCCTGGTCGACGACCGGGGGGTGCCCCGGGTGCGCTGCGCCTGCGGCAACCCGCTGACCCCGCCGGTGGCGCAGAAGTCGCCGCGGACGACGGGCACGCCCTGGCAGGGCTACAACGCCGACCAGGTGGTCGTGGTGGCGCCCTCGGTGACCGTGGTGAACGTCTTCGTGGTGTACGACGTGCGGGACGACAGCTGGTTCGCGCGGCAGCAGGGGGACCACCGGGGCCGGAAGGACAAGCCGACCGAGCCGCCCAGGCCGCCGTCGACCTCCCCCTCGACCTCGGCCTCGACGTCCCCGTCCGTCTCCCCGTCGTCCCCCGTGCCGTGCGTGACGGTCACGGGCGACGAGACCCCGGCGCCGGTCGATGGCGTGACGCCCTCGCCGTGCCCGGAGACGCTCTCCCCGTCCGTGTCGACGTCCGCGCCGACCTCGCCCTCGGACACGCCCCCGTCGAGCGACACGCCGCCGCCCTCCGAGGACACCACCCCGCCGGACGACACCTCGCCCTCGGCCGACTCGCCGGCTCCGCAGTCGGCGCCGGTCACGGAGAGCTCGGCGGGCCTGTCCAGCGCCTCGACCGGGTCCAGCGCGGCGGGCTCGCCGCCGGCGCCGCCGGGTGCGGACTCCGCCCCGGCCCCCGCGCCCGGTCCGCAGGCCGCGCCGCGGTCCGCCGCCGGGTCGGGCACCCCGTCCGCGGCCTGAGCGGTCGCCCCGGGCCCGCCGCGCGGGCGGGCCCGGGGCCTCCGCGGCCGGCGGCTTATTCGGATGCCCGGCGACCGGGGTCCGTGTACCGTCCATCGAGTGGAACCACTGACCGACAAAGAGATCCGCTCGTCCTTCGTGAACTGCACCAAGGGCGAGGCGGCCCGGCTCAAGCTGCCCCTCGACTTCGGCGAACTCCCGTGGCAGGACCTGGACTTCCTCGGCTGGGTCGACCCCGGTGCGCCGCTCCGCGCCCATCTGGTCGTCCCCCGCGCGGACGGTCCGGTGGGGGTGAGCCTGCGGGTCCCGGCCGCCGGGCGGACCAGCGCCATGAAGTCGAGCATGTGCCAGGTGTGCCTGACCGGGCACGCCTCGTCCGGCGTCACGCTGCTCGTGGCACCCCTCGCCGGCCCGCGCGGCCGCGAGGGGAACACGGTCGGGACCTACCTCTGCGCCGACCTCGCCTGCTCCCTGTACGTGCGGGGCAAGCGGCAGCCGAAGCTGCGCGGCCGGCGCCAGGAGGAGTCCCTGACGGTGGACGAGCAGGTCGCCCGGCTCATGGGCAACCTGGACGCCTTCGTCGACCGCGTGACGGCGGGCTGAATCCTCCCCCCGGGGGCGACCCGCCGGGCCGCCCCCACGGGGCCGGCGGTCAGCGGAAGGCCTGCTCGCCGGTGAGCGCCTTGCCGATGACCAGGGAGTGGACCTCGCTCGTGCCCTCGTAGGTGAGCACCGACTCCAGGTTGTTGGCATGGCGCAGCACCGGGTACTCCAGGGTGATGCCGTTGGCGCCCAGGATCGTCCGGCACTCGCGGGCGATCGCGATGGCCTCGCGCACGTTGTTCAGCTTGCCCACGCTGACCTGCTCGGGGGTGAGGGCGCCCGCGTCCTTGAGCCGCCCCAGGTGGAGGGCGAGGAGCATGCCCTTGCCGAGCTCGACGGACATGTCCGCGAGCTTCTGCTGCGTCAGCTGGTAGGAGGCGAGGGACCGGGCGAAGACGACCCGGTCCCGGGCGTAGGAGACGGCCGTCTCCAGGCAGTCGCGAGCCGCGCCGAGGGCGCCGAAGACGATGCCGAAGCGGGCCTCGTTGAGGCAGCCGAGCGGGCCGGAGAGACCCCGGGCCCCGGGCAGCACGGCGTCGGCCGGGAGGCGGACGTCCTCCATGACCAGTTCGCTGGTGACGCTGGCCCGCAGCGACAGCTTCATCGTGATCTCCGGGGCGCTGAACCCGGGGGTGCCGGCCGGGACGAGGAAGCCACGTACGCCGTCCTCGGTACGGGCCCAGACGACCGCGACGTCGGCCACCGCGCCGTTGGTGATCCACATCTTGGTGCCGTTGAGGATCCAGTCGGACCCGTCACGCTTGGCGTTGGTCCGCATGGCGCCGGGGTCGGAGCCGGCATCGGGCTCGGTGAGGCCGAAGCAGCCGATGTACTCCCCCGCCGCCATCTTCGGCAGCCACCGCTGCTTCTGCTCCTCGGAGCCGTGCTTCCAGATCGCGTACATGGCGAGCGAGCCCTGGACGGAGACGAGGGAGCGCAGGCCCGAGTCGACGGCCTCAAGTTCCAGACAGGCCAGTCCGTACGCGACGGCGTTGGTGCCGGCGCAGCCGTAGCCCTCCAGGTGCATGCCGAGGACGCCGATGCCGCCGAGGGTGCGGGCGAGCTCGCGGGCCGGGATCCGGCCCGTCTCGAACCACTCGGCGACGTGCGGGCGCAGTTCGCGGTCGGCGACGGCGCGCACGGTGCGCCGGATCTCGCGTTCCTCGTCGGTCAGCAGTCCGTCGACGGCGAGCAGGTCGAAGGGGTGGACCGGAGCGGAGCTGGACTGCGACGACGACTGCGGCTGGGACGACTTCACGGACGGCCTCCTGGCGGCTGTGGCAACTCGGCGAGGCGAAGCGTAGCCCCCAGCCGGATATTGGATCCAGTATTGAAAATCCGATATCCCGGCCGTACGGTCCGATCGGATCCGATCGCCAGTGAGGGAGAGCGGGATGCGCGCAGACCAGCCGGGCACGCCGGGGCCGACGCCGGCCGGCGCCCTGTCGGGGATCGTCGTCGCCGACTTCGGCCGGGTCCTCGCGGGGCCGTACATGACGATGCTCCTCGCCGACCTGGGCGCGGACGTGATCAAGATCGAGCGGCCGGGCTCCGGGGACGACACGCGCGCGTGGGGCCCGCCGTTCGCCGGCGGCGAGGCCACCTACTTCCTCGGGGTGAACAGGAACAAGCGCTCCGTCGCACTCGACCTCACCGACCCGGGCGACCTGGCCACGGCGCGCGCGATCGTGGACCGGGCGGACGTCCTGGTGGAGAACTTCCGCCCCGGCACGATGGAGCGGCTCGGGCTCGGCCACGAGGCCGTGCGGGCGACCAACCCGGGGCTCGTCTACTGCTCGGTGACCGGCTTCGGCACCGGCGAGGGCGCCGCGCTGCCCGGCTACGACCTGCTGGTCCAGGCGATGGGCGGGCTGATGAGCGTGACCGGCGAGCCGGACGGTCGGGGGACGAAGGCCGGGGTCGCGCTGGTCGACGTCGTCACCGGGCTGCACGCGGGCATGGAGGTCCTCGCCGCCCTCCGCCACCGCGAGCGCACCGGCGAGGGCCAGCGGATCGAGGTGTCCCTGCTCTCCTCCCTCCTGTCGGCCCTGACGAACCAGGCCGCCGCCCACCTCGGGGCCGGGGTCGTGCCGCGCGCCATGGGCAACCGGCACCCGAGCATCGCCCCGTACGAGGTGTTCGAGGCGCGGGACCGGCCGCTCGTGATCGCCGTGGGCAACGACCGGCAGTTCCGGGTGCTGTGCGAGCGACTCGGCCTGCCCGGGCTCCCCGAGGACCCCCGCTTCGCGACCAACACCGCCCGGGTCGCCCACCGCGACGCGCTGGTGGCCGCGCTCGCCGGGCCGCTCGGGACCCGGACCGCCGACGGCTGGTTCGAGGAGCTGACCGCGGCGGGGGTGCCGTGCGGGCCGATCAACGACCTCGCCGCCGCGTTCGACCTCGCCGACCGGCTGGGGCTCGCCCCGCGGGTGCCGGAGTCCGCGGCCGGCCCCGGCCAGGTCGCCCATCCGATCCGGTTCGGCGCGACCCCGCCGGCGTACCGTGCCGCTCCCCCGCGCCTCGGCGAGCACACGGAGGGGGTGCGCGCCTCCCTCGGGCGGGCCGCGGAGGGGCACGCACCGGAGCGGCCGTGACCACGCGCGCGGGGCGGAGCGAAGGAAGTCCGGGGCCGGCGGGCGGGAACGCGTAGGAAGATGGTCGGCACCGGTGGGGAGATCATCCGGTGCGGTACGAGGAATCGGAAGGTCACAGGCGATGAGCAGCGCGGTGCAGAAGCGGCGGCCGCAGACCGCCCAGCAGTTCGTCCTGGAGGAACTGCGGCGCGCCATCACCAGCGGCGAGCTGCGGCCCGGCGGGCAGATCCGGCAGGACGCGCTCGCCGCCCGGTACGAGGTGAGCCGGGTGCCGCTGCGCGAGGCCCTGAAGGCCCTGGAGGCGGAGGGCCTGGTCGTCCACCACGTCCACCGGGGCTACTTCGTCGCGGAGTTGTCGCTGGCCGACCTGGAGGAGATCTACCGGATCCGCGAACTCCTGGAGACGGAGGCGGTGCGCAGGGCGGTGCGGCTGATGCCGGACGGCATCGTGGCCGCCCTCGAACGGATCCAGCGCGAGGTGGAGCGGGCGGCCGAGGAGGGCGACGTGCCGGCGATGGCCGCGGCGAACCGCCTCTTCCACTTCACTCTCGTGGAGGCGTCGGGGATGCCGCGCCTGGTCCGTCTGATCGCGACCCTCTGGGACTCCACCGACGCCTACCGCTCCCTGTACTACGCCGACGCCCCGCACCGGAAGCAGGCCGTCCGCGAGCACCGCGCCGTCATCTCGGCGCTCCGGCACGGCGACGAGGAGGCCGCGGTCCGCCGGCTGGACGAGCACCGGGCGCACGCGGTGGCGGCCCTGCGCGAGGTCCTGGACCTGGAGCGGGACTGAGCCTCCGGGCCGGGGTGCCGCCGGTGGCGCGGGTGGCGCGGGGCCGCCGGGCGGGCGCCGGACCCGTCCGCGCGGAAACGGCCGGGCGAGCCCGGCCCGACACCCCCTAAGCTCGGTCCATGGAGTACGGGGGACTGGTCAACATCGTGGACGTCGAGGCGACCTGCTGGGACGGGCAGCCGCCGCCCGGCGCCGTCAGCGAGATCATCGAGATCGGACTGACCGTGGTCGATCCCGGTGCGGGCGAGCGGGTCTCGCGGCACCGGATCCTGGTGCGGCCGGTCCGCTCGCGGGTCAGCGCCTTCTGCACCGAACTGACCGGGCTCACCCAGGCGGAGGTCGACACCGGTCTGGACTTCGCCGCCGCCTGCCGGCTCCTCGCGACCACGTACGAGGCGGGGGTGCGGCCGTGGGCGAGCTGGGGCGACTACGACCGCAAGCAGTTCGCCCACCAGTGCCGGGTCTCCGGCACCCCGTACCCGTTCGGGCGCCGCCACACCAACGCCAAGGCGGTGTTCACCGAGGCGTACGGCCTTCCCCGGCGCCCCGGCATGGCACGCGCCCTGGAGGTCGCCGGGCTGCCCCTGGAGGGGCGGCACCACCGGGGCGAGGACGACGCCTGGAACATCGCGGCGCTGGTCCTGCGGCTCGCGGAGCGGGGCGCGTGGCCGGCGGCCGGCGCCGTGGACGTTCCATAGGCGGCTTCGCGGCCTGCGGTTACCCTGGCGCCGGACGCGAGGAGGAACCATGGGGCGGATGCCGTCGGCCGAACGACGCAGGCAGCTGGTCGACGCGGCGATCAGGGCGATGACCAGGGACGGGGTCGCCCGGACCACCACCCGGTCGATCTGCGCGGAGGCGGGGGTGTCGCTGAGCGTCTTCCACTACTGCTTCGACTCCAAGCAGGCCCTGCTCGAAGCGGCGATCGAGACGATCAACAACGACTACGTGGCGCGGGTGATGTCGGCGGTCGAGCCGGGCGCCACCCTGCGCGAGACGGTGCGGGGCGCGCTCCAGACCTACTGGGACCACGTCACGGCCCGTCCCGGTGAGCACATGCTGACGTACGACCTCACCCAGTTCGCCCTGCGGGAGCCGGGGTTCGAGCACCTGGCGCGGGCCCAGTACGAGCAGTACGTGGCGTCGGCGGGCGCGCTCGTCGAGCAGGTCCGCGCGATGCGGGACATCGAACCGGGCGTTCCCGTGGAGACGATCGCCCGGTACCTGGCGGCGGCGATCGACGGCCTCACCCTCCAGTACCTGGTCGTCGGGGACGAGAAGGCGGCGGCGACGCTGCTCGATCTGACGGCGGATCAACTGGTGCTCCTCATCGCGGGGTGACGGTCGGCGTGCCGACCGCGTGGACGTCCCATGACCATCAACAGGTCATCTGTCCCGGACTATTGACTCGGTCCGTCGGCACCGCGATCCTCGGGGCGCCCGGTACTCCCCCACCGTCCGGAGGCATCGCTGACCATGACCCGACCCAATTCGCGCCGGACCGGCGGCAGGCCCGCCCTTCTCGCGCTGTTCCTCGCCCTGGCCGCCGTCCTCTTCGGCTCCGGTCCCGTCCCCGCGGCGGCCGCCGCCGGCGGATGGTGGGAGCCCACGTCACGGCCCGCGGCCGATTCGCAGATCAACGTCACGGGCACGCCGTTCACGGGGACGGACGCGCAGGGCAAGGTGCGCGGCTTCGTCGACGCCCACAACCACCTGATGTCCAACGAGGGGTTCGGCGGCCGGCTCATCTGCGGTCAGACCTTCTCCCCGGCCGGTGCGGCGGAGGCGCTGAAGGACTGTCCCGAGCACTATCCCGACGGTTCGGGGGCGCTCTTCGAGAACATCACCGGCGGGGCCGACGGCCACCACGACCCGGTCGGCTGGCCCACCTTCAAGGACTGGCCCGCGCACAACTCCCTGACGCACCAGCAGAACTACTACGCGTGGGTGGAGCGCGCCTGGCGCGGCGGCCAGCGGGTGCTCGTCAACGACCTGGTGACGAACGGCCTCATCTGCTCGATCCTGCCCCGGGACCGGAGCTGCGACGAGATGACGTCGATCCGCCTCCAGGCCCGCAAGACGTACGAACTCCAGGACTACGTGGACGGGATGTACGGCGGGCCCGGCAAGGGCTGGTTCCGCATCGTCACGTCCGCCGCGCAGGCGCGCTCGGTGGTCGAGCAGGGCAAGCTCGCGGTCGTCCTGGGTGTCGAGACCTCGGAGCCGTTCGGCTGCAAGCAGATCCTCGGCGTGGCCCAGTGCAGCAAGGAGGACATCGACCGCGGCCTCGACGAGCTGTACGGGCTCGGGGTGCGCAGCATGTTCCTGTGCCACAAGTTCGACAACGCGCTGTGCGGTGTCCGCTTCGACTCGGGTGCCATCGGCACCGCGGTCAACATCGGGCAGTTCCTGTCGACGGGCACCTTCTGGGCCACGGAGAAGTGCGCGGGCCCGCAGCACGACAACCCGATCGGGCTGGCGGCCGCGCCGGTGATGGCGGCCAAGCTGCCGCCGGGGGTCACCACGCCCTCGTACGCCGCGGACGCGAAGTGCAACACGCGGGGCCTGACCCGGCTCGGTGAGCACGCCCTGCGGGGCATGATCGACCGCGGCATGATGCTGGAGCTCGACCACATGAGCGTCAAGGCCGCCGGGCGGGCGCTCGACATCCTCGAGTCGGAGGAGTACCCGGGCGTCCTGTCCAGCCACAGCTGGATGGACCTGGACTGGACGGAGCGCCTGTACCGGCTGGGCGGTTTCGTGGCCCAGTACATGCACGGCGCGGAGGGCTTCGTCGGCGAGGCGGGCCAGAAGGCCGCGCTGCGGGCGAAGTACAAGGTCGGCCTCGGCTACGGCACCGACATGAACGGTGTCGGCGGCTGGCCGGCCCCGGTCGGCGACGGGGCGCCGAACGCGGTGAAGTACCCCTTCCGCAGTTTCGACGGCGGCTCGGTGATCGACCGTCAGGTGACGGGCGAGCGCACCTGGGACCTCAACACCGACGGTGCGGCGCACAACGGCCTGGTGCCGGACTGGGTCGAGCAGATCCGGCTCAGCGGCGGGCAGGGCGTCGTCGACGAGCTGGCGCGCGGCGCGGAGTCGTACCTGACCACGTGGAAGGCGACCGAGGACCACGAGCCGGGCGTCAACCTCGCCAGGGGCGCGGCCGGTTCGGCGAGCTCCTCGGAGTGGAACCCGTTCACCAGCTACGCTCCGGGCCGGGCGCTCGACGGCGACACCGGCTCGCGCTGGGCGAGCGACTGGTCGGACGACCAGTGGATCGGCGTGGACCTCGGGGCCGTCCGCCGGGTGGGCAGGGTCACCCTGGACTGGGAGCGCGCGTACGCGCGCCAGTACCGGATCGACGTGTCGGAGAACGGCACGGACTGGCGGACGGTCTGGTCCACGGACGCCGGTGACGGCGGCTACGACACGGCCGCGTTCCCGTCGACGTCCGCCCGTTACGTACGGATCCACGGCGAGCGGCGGGCGACCAAGTGGGGCTACTCGCTCTACGAGGTGGCGGTGCACCGGGCCTGAGCGGTGGGCGGGGCCGGCCGGACCGTCTCCCGGTCCGGCCGGCCCCCGCCGGTTCCCGCCCCCGTCCGTTCTCAGCCCGCGTCCGTTCTCAACGTCCGCTCGGTCCGGCCCAGTCGGCCGGGATGCGGGCGAGCCGTACCCGCTGGGGGTGGTCGCCGACGTCCACGGAGGCCACGCGCAGCCCGGTGGCGAAGTCGATCGCGGTGACCCGGTCGGCGCCGCTCTCGGAGACGACGCAGGAGCGGCCGTCACCGCTCACGGTGGCCCAGTAGGGCTTCGACGCCTCGACGAGCGGGCCCTCCCGGAGGGTGGCGCGGTCGACCACCGTGGCGTAGTCGTCCATCGTCCCCGCGACGCAGAGCCTGCTGCCGTCCGGGCTCATCGAGAGGCCGTGGTGGCGCGAGTCGTTGACCCAGGTGGTGCGGTCGGGGTCGGTCTTCGGGTTGCCGGGGAGGACCTTGGCCCGGGTGATGCGGTCGGTGGTCACGTCGTACTCCAGGAGGCCGTTGTAGAAGGAGACCTGGAGGTAGAGCTTCTTCTCGTCGGGGGTGAAGGCGGCGGGCCGGACGGCGTCGGAGAGGTCCTTGCGGCCGAAGGCGTCGAGCCGCTCGCGCATGTCGATGACGCGGACGGTCCGGAAGGTCGCGGCGTCGACCACCGTGATGCGGCGGTCGCCCTTCGTCCAGTCGAGCCAGGGGGCGTCGAGGGCGGTGGTGACCTCGCCGATGGACATGTTCCACAGGAGTCCGTCGGAGGTGAAGACGTTCTCGTGGGGCTTGTCGCCCGTCGCGAAGGAGCCGACCTGCCGCCCGGTGCCGATGTCGAGGACGTGGACCGTGTTCGCGGTGGACGCGGAGACCGCGACGCGGGTGCCGTCCGGCGAGACGGCCATGTGGTCGGCGCGGTAACCGGCGACGGGGAAGCGCCAGTTGATCCGGCCGGTGCGCAGGTCGAGGGAGACGACGTCGGCGAAGCTGGGCCGGGAGACGACCATGGACGAGCCGTCGGGCGTCGCGTACATGTCGTCGACGAACTGGTCGTGCCCCTCCCCCGGGCCGTTCCGGACCCCGAGGAAGAACGCGAGCTTGACGGGGTTCAGGTAGATCTCGCGGAGCCGCTCCTGCTTGTCGGGGACGACGTCGAGGCGGCCGATCCGGCGGAAGTCGCCCTGGGCCTCGATGACGTCGGCGGTTCCGTCCCAGTTGTTGCCGACGAACATCGCGTCGCGGAGGGCGGCCGCGGGTCCGGGGGCGGCCGGTCCGGGGGCGGCCGCCCCCGTGCCGCCGGCGGTGGCGACGAGGGCGACGGCCGCCGCGAGGGCGGCGGCGAGGCGGCGCCGGCGGCTGGACGGCGTACGGGGAGAGGGCATGCGGTGGTCCTTCTTCCGGTTCGGCGGAACGGCTTCCGGGGAAGCGGCTTACCCGAAGTAACCATGCCCATGACAACACTTGCAAGCCCTTGTCGGCCCCCTCGTCCCGCTCCGGCGTCCGGTAGGAGATCATGGACTCCGGAACGCAGAAGGGACGGAACGGACGATGAGGCACCGCAGTGTCGCCGACCTGATGACGCCGACCGCGGTGGCGGTCCAGCCGGGGACGTCGTTCAAGGAGATCGCGCGGCTCCTCGACGAGTACGGCATCACCGCCGTCCCGGTGGTCGACGACGAGAACCGGCCCGTGGGCGTGGTCTCCGAGGCCGACCTGCTGCGGCGCCACACGGCGAAGGACGGGCCCAGCACCGCGGAGGCGATGATGTCCAGCCCCGTCGTGACGGCCAGGCCCTCCTGGACGGCCGTCGAGGCCGCCCGGCTCATGGAACGGCACCGGGTGAAGCGGCTGCCCGTCGTCGACGCGCAGGGGTGCCTGATCGGGGTGCTGAGCCGCAGCGACCTGCTCCAGCTCTTCCTGCGCCGGGACCGCTCCATCCAGGAGGAGATCCGCGAGGACGTGGTCGTCCGCATCCTGGGGCTCTCCCCGTCGGCCGTCCACATCGACGTCGACGAGGGCCGGGTGACCCTGAGCGGCACCCTGGACCGCGCCGGGATCGGCCCCGTCCTCGTCCGGCTGTGCGAGGCCGTGGACGGGGTGGTGGAGGTCGTGGACCGGCTGGCGTACGAGGACGCGGAGGACGACCTGACGGTGGCGGACACCCCGTAGGAGGGCTCCGCGGGGGCGCGGAGACCGGCCGGGACGCGACGGCCGGGCCGGGCGGCCGGGACGCGGTCGTCCGGGCGCGGCCGGCCGGCCGTCCGGCGGCGGGCCTTCGTGTCGCGGGCCCCGCGGGCTACGCGGGCGGCGGGACGGTCAGGAGACCGCCTCCGGCCAGCCGTAGCCGGGTCCGGTGCGCCGGGGCACCGTGCCGGCGCCGGCCGCCTCCATCTCCCGGTTGGCCTCGCGCATCAGCTTGCCGGCCAGGTCCTTCATCGCCCGGCTCGCCGCCAGCTCGTCACCGATCGCCGGCACGTCGGCGTCCGACGGGTTGCAGCGGGCGGAGCCGTGACCCGTGAGGGTCGAGTTGCCGGTCAGGAGCCGCGCCTCGGCCCTGGTCCTGCCGTCGTCCTCGACCAGCTCCACGCCGACCGTCCATTCCAGGGTGCGGGACATGATCTGCCTCCTCGCACGGCCGGGCCCCTCACGACCGGGCACGGCCCTGCCTCCTCGCACAGCCGGCCCCGCGTGACCGGGGCGCGGCCCCTTCCGATACCTCCAGGATCCACCGGCGCGGGCCGAGCGGCACACCGCGGGACGGGCCGACGCCCCCAGGGGCGTCCTGCCGAGCGGCAGGACGCCTCCTACGGCGCCCGGAAGAGCCGCGGGAATCGGGGGGCGAGCCAGGGCCGGCGCCCCCAGCCGAGCGCCCTGCCCCGGGCGATCACGGGCCAGGGGTCGACCCGGCCCAGCGCGAGAAGCAGGAAGGCCACCGGCTCCGTGAGGATGGTGCAGTCCGGACGGGCGGGCGGCTCGTGGGCGACCTCGACCGCTCCGTCGGCCACGAGGACGCCGAAGGCCGGCCCGCCGCGCAGCCGCACCGCGAAGCGGGCCGTCAGGCCGGCGACGGCGGCCGGGTCGGTCACCCGGGGCATCGCCTCGATCATGAACGGCAGGGTGAGGGCGACCCGGCGCGCGTCCAGCATGTGGGGGCGGCCGACGGCGAGCGCCAGGTCGTAGCCGTGCCCCAGCATGTGCGTCAGGAGGTACGCGCCGAGGACCGCCGGGCGCTGGGCGCCCAGCGGCGTGGCGAGGAGCTGCTCCGGGTCGCGCTCCTCCACGGACGCGAGGAAGGCCTCGGCCCGGTCGGTGATCATCTCGGCGAGCGGGCCGGGTGCCCGCTCCGCGAAACCGGCGAGCGCGCGTTCGTTGGCGGCCGCGAGGCTCCCGGGGGTGCCGTCGCCGTAGGGACGCTCGTGCCCGGCGGCCAGGTCGGCCATCAGCGCGTTGGCCTGGGCCAGGTGCGCGGCGGCCTCCCCCAGGGTCCAGACGGACCGGGGCACGGGACCGTTCCCTCCGGGGGCGGCGCGCAGCACCGCCGCGATGTCCTCGGCCGTCCCCCGTATCGCCTCGGCGAGCCCCTCGGGCAGCACTCCGACCGCCCCCACGCGTTCCACCGTCACCGCACACCCCTCCCGGCCCGGCAGACCCAGGGTGAGCGCCGGTTGGTCAGGGACCGTACCAGTGAGTAGCCCTCTCGGCGCCGGTCGGGGCGGAGGCTTTCCCCCGGTCGTCCCGGGGCCGGGCGCCGTCCGACCCGGCCCCACCGCCCCGTGCCCCGGACGGCCCGGCCCCGGGGCCGCCTACAGGCCGACGTCCCGGGCCCGCAGGTCCTCCGTCGTCTCCCTGCGCACCAGGAGGCGCGCGCGGCCGTCGAGGACGGCGACCACGGGAGGGCGGCCCACGAGGTTGTACGAGGATGCCATCGAGAGGTGGTACGCGCCGGCCACCGGGACCGCGAGCAGGTCGCCCGGGTGGGTGTCGGCGGGCAGCAGCACGTCCTCCGCCAGGACGTCGCCGGCCTCGCAGTGGCGGCCGACGACCGTCACGCGCTCGTCCCCGGCCGGCGAACGGCGGCCGGCCAGGCGGGGCGCGTACCGCACTCCGTACAGCGCGGGGCGCGGGTTGTCGCTCATCCCGCCGTCCACCGCGACGAAGGTCCCGCCGGGGGTGCGCTTGACCGCGAGGACCCGGTAGAGGGCGACCCCGGCCGGGCCGGCGACCGCCCGGCCCGGCTCGATGACGAGACGCGGGACGGGGAGGCCGGCGGCGGCGCAGCTCTCCGCGAGCTCGGCCCGGACCCTGCGGGCCAGGGAGGGGAGGTCGAGGGCCGGCTCGCCGGGGCGGTACGCGATGCCGTGGCCGCCGCCGAGGTCGAGCTCCGGCAGCGTCACCCCGTGGGTGTCCCGGATCCTGGCCATGAGTCCGACGAGCCGCCGGACGGCCAGCAGGTACGGCTTGGCGTCGGTGATCTGGGAGCCCAGGTGGCAGTGCAGGCCCGTGAGTTCGAGCCGCGGCTGCCCCAGGGTCCGGGCGATCGCGTGCCGGGCGTGGCCGTCCCGGAGGGAGAGGCCGAACTTCTGTCCGTCGGCGCCGGTCCGGATCTTGTGGTGGCCGCCCGCGGTGATGCCGGGGGTCACGCGGACCATGACCTTCTGCCGGCCCTCGGGGCCGACCGCCGCGGCGATGCGGGCGATCTCGGCGGGGGTGTCGATGACGATGCGGCCCACCCCGAGACGCAGGGCGGTGGCCAGGTCCTGCGGGGACTTGGCGTTGCCGTGCAGCAGGATCCGGTCGGCCGGGAATCCGGCGGCGACGGCGAGCTCCAGTTCGCCCGCGGAGCACACGTCGAGGCCGAGCCCATCCTCCGCCACCCAGCGTGCCAGGGCGCGGCACAGGAAGGCCTTGGCCGCGTAGTGGACGCCGGCGTCGGGGAAGGCGCCGCGGTAGGCGCGGCAGCGTGCGCGGATCTCGGCCTCGTCCAGGACGTACACGGGGGTGCCGTGGCCCTCGGCGATCTCGGCGAGGGGGACCCCGCCGACGAGGAGGCCGCCGCGGGTGCCCTCGGTGGTGGACGCCGGCCAGACGGAGGGCGCGCCCGGGGCGGTTCCGGCCGCGGCGCGGGGACGGGTGTCGAGCGTGGTCATCTCCGGGTCTCCCGTCAGCTCGCGAGCACGGTCAAGGGCAGGGCCTGCGGCTGCGGCAGGGGTACGCCGGTCGAGCCCGCCCGGGGGGCGGTGAGCACCGGGTCGATCCGCAGTGCGCGTACGTCCAGGGGCGCCACGAGCGCCCGCAGCGCGGGCTCCGCGAGCCCGATCCAGGGCTGGTCGGCGCCCAGGACGGCCCTCAGCCGCGCCGGATCGGTGAACGCGACGGCGGTCCTGCCGCCGACCGGCGTGCGGAACAGACGGGTCACGCAGCCGTGGGCGCCCGGCCGGGAAGGGTTCCCCGGGCTCGGGGTCGTCTCCGTACAGGGCGTCTGCCATGGGTTCCTCCCGAAGAGCGAGAACGGCACCCGGCGCGGTCGCGCCGGGCCGTCTCCGACGCTATGCCCGGCGATCACCACGCCGGAGGCCGTCCTGACGCCCCCCTGACGCCCGGGGGCCGTCTGCATACACCCCGCATACACCCGGGCGGCGCATCCGCGCACCTGTCGTGCTCCGGTTCCCGGCAACCGCGGGCGCGGCCGGGGTCACTCCTCCCGCCCGTCGACGTGCCTGCCGTGCCGGGCCGTCGGGGGGCCGGGGCTCCCCGCGCTTCTCCGCAGGTGGGAGGGGCACACTATTCCCGTCGAGCCATCGGAGTTCCCATGGCAGCCATGGGTTTCCGCATTGGAAAGGTCTCCGGGACGGGGCTACGTTCGAGGACATCGCCGCACCGGCGGCCCGCGAGGGCGCCGGTGCCCCGCTCCTCGGGCCGGAACCCGGCCCGCACCCTCCCGGGAGACCTCATGCCGCAGATCCTCTTCGTGTTGACCGGAACCGACTTCTGGACCCTGGCCGACGGGACGAAGCACCCGACCGGCTTCTGGGCCGAGGAGGCGGCCGCGCCGTACCGGGCGTTCACGGCCGCCGGGTACGAGGTCGTCGTCGCCACCCCCGGCGGCGTCGTCCCGACCGTCGACCGGAGCAGCCTCGCCCCGGAGTTCAACGGCGGCCAGGAGGGCGCCGACGAGGTCGCCGCCGTCCTGGACTCGTTCGCCGCGCTCCGGCACCCGGTCCGTCTGGAGGACGTGGACCTGGCCGACTACGCGGCCGTCTTCTACCCGGGCGGACACGGCCCCATGGAGGACCTCGCGGTCGACGCCGCCTCCGGCCGGCTGCTGGTCGACGCCCTGGACTCCGGCAAGCCGCTGGCCGTCGTCTGCCACGGCCCGGCCGCGCTGCTCGCCGCCGTCAGGGAGGACGGCACCAACGCCTTCGCCGGCTACAAGGTGGCCGCGTTCACCAACGACGAGGAGGCGCAGTCCGGTTTCGCCGACAAGGCGAAGTGGCTGCTGCAGACCCGGCTCGTCGAGGCCGGCGTCGACGTGCAGGTCGGCGAGCCGTGGGCGCCGAAGGTGGTCGTCGACCGCAACCTCGTGACCGGCCAGAACCCGGCGTCCTCGGCCCCGCTGGCGGACCGGGTGCTGAAGGAACTGGGCTGAGACGAACGGCCGCACGGGCCGGCACGGGCCGGGCGGCCCCGGGCGGACCGGCGTTCCGTACCCCGAGGGGTGCGGGGCGTCGGCGTGCTCCCCGCCCGAGAAGGTGCGGGGTGCGGGTGCCTCCGTACCCATAGTGCCGCCGGTAGGCTTCCCATGTGAGGCATACGGATCCTGATGGACGGCCGGGCGGTGCCGCCCGCTCCGGCGCGGCGGCCCACGGAGGCGGCGGCCCGGCCCGCGAAGCCGGTGGCGCGGCCGAGGGAGCCGGTGGCCCCGTTCACGAGGCCGCTGCCCCGGCCCAGGACGCGGGCCGCCCGTCCCACGGCGCGGGTGGGGCGGCGCCGGATCTGAACCTGCTGCGCACCTTCCTCGCGGTCTACCGCTCGGGCTCGTTCACCGCGGCCGCCGGGCTGCTGGGGCTGTCGCAGCCCACGGTGACCACCCAGATCCGCTCCTTGGAGCGGCGGACGGGCCGCGAGCTGTTCGAACGGCTGCCGCGCGGGGCGGCCCCGACCTCCGTGGCCCACGACCTGGCGTCCCGCGTCGCGGCACCCCTCGACGCGCTCGCCGCCGCCACCGGCCAGGACACCGCGCCCGACGAACCGGCCGCGCCCGTGCACCTCGCGGGCCCCGCCGAGCTGCTCTGCACCCGGGTCCTGCCGGCCCTGGCACCCCTGGCGGCGGAGGGCGTGCGGCTCCGGATCACACCGGGCTTGACCGAGCCGCTGCTCGACGAACTCCGCGCGGGGCGCCACGACCTGGTGATCGCGACCTTCCGGCCGCGCGGGCGGGCGCTGACCTCCGTACCCCTGACGGACGAGGAGTTCGTGCTCGTCGCCGCCCCCGTCTGGGCCGACCTCCTGGGGGACCGGGTGGCCGCCGAGGGGCCGGCGGCCCTGCACGCCGTCCCGCTGGTCGCGTACGCCGAGGACCTGCCGATGGCACGCCGGTACTGGCGCCACGTCTTCGGCAGCCGGCTCTCCCGCCCCGCCGCCGTCACCGTGCCCGACCTCCGCGGTGTCCTGGCGGCGGTGGCCGCGGGGGCCGGCTTCACCGTTCTGCCCCACTACCTGTGCGCGGCCGAACTGGCCTCGGGCTCGCTCGTCGCCCTGCACCGGCCGGACGACCCGCCCATCAACACCGCCTACCTCGTCCAGCGTCCGGGACACCCGGCGGCCCCCGGCGTCACCCGCGTCCGCGACCTCCTGATCGAGGCCGGGCGCACCTGGTGACAGTCCGGCAGGGGCCGCAGCGGGCTCGCGCGGGAGGGCGTCAGCAGACCTGGCCGGGGCGTGCCGCCGTCGCCTTCAGGAGGTCGCGCACCAGGTCGTAGTCGATGTGCTCGGGCTTCCTGAAGCGCAGGCACCCCTTCCCCATGTCCTGCCCCGCGAGCCGCTCCGCGAAGGCGTCGCGGACGTCGCCGCGCATCAGGTAGAAGGAGACGTACTGCTTCTGGCCGGCGAAGGCGATCTGGGGGCTGCCGTCCCGCGTGTAGACCGGCATGCCGTACGCCATCGCCTCGGTGAAGCCGTCCAGTTCCCGGCGGCACAGCTCCCGCAGCCGCCGCAGCGCGGCCTGTTGGGGCGCGGGCGCCTCGGCCAGGTACCCGTCGACGTCCTCCGCCTTGCTCTGCACCATGGGACGAGCCTACCGACCGGCGGCCTCCACGGCCCGGCCGGCGAGCACCCCGCATCGTCGCCCGCCCGCCGGCGGGGCACCGCCGGTGGCACGGCACCGCGACGGCGCCCGCACGGGGTGCGGGCGCCGTCGATGACGGTCGCCGTCAGGAGGACGAGTCCGCCGGGGCGGTCCGGGTCAGCCCCGGACGATGTTCTCCGCCTGCGGGCCCTTCTGGCCCTGGGTGATGTCGAAGGTCACGGCTTCGCCCTCGGTCAGCTCGCGGTAGCCGTTGCCCGAGATGTTGGAGTAGTGGGCGAAGACGTCCGGTCCGCCGCCGTCCTGGGCGATGAAGCCGAAGCCCTTCTCGGAGTTGAACCACTTCACGGTGCCGCTGGCCATGCTCGTCCTTCTGGTCAGTCCGGCGACGGTCCGGGGTGGGGCCGTCGCGACGCCCTTCCACGGGCGCCACTCGGGTCTTCCCCCGCCACATCGCCGCCTACACCCACCGATCCGATCTTGTTACATCCGAAGCGGCGGCCGAGGGCCGGCAGGGGTCGGCGGGGGGTCAGCCCGCGGTGCCGCCCGCCGGCGCGGACACGCTCCGCGGGCGGAGCACCATGAGCCCGTCCTCCGGGGTCGCGACCATGGCGAAGGGGAACCGGTCGAGCTCGACGCAGAGGGCGACGTCGTCGGGGTGGGCGCCCTGGCGCACCCCCTGCGTCAGTTCGGCGGCGGCGCGTGACGCGCCCGCCCGGTCGAGGAACGCGGCGGGGTCGGTCGCGGTCCCGGCCGCCCTCCGGGCGATGTACTGCGCGCACGCCAGGTCCTCCTCCGCCCGGCCGCCCTCCCCCGTGACGACGTAGGTGACGCGGTCGTGGCCCCCCGCCCGGAGGACCCGGGCGGTCGCCTCCGCGACGACGAAGCCGGCGCACAGGACCAGGGAGGCGTCCTTGACCGCGAGGGCGCCGACCGTACCGGCGGTGGTCTTCTGCACCACGGTCCGCCCGCCGAGGTCGAGGGTGCGCAGCAGGCCCGGCGAGTTGACGGCGTCGAAGCCGGGCGCGGGCGGGCCGTCCTTGAGCGCCACCCACTCGGGATGGCGGGCCTTGAGGGCGAGCGCGTCGTCGAGCGACTCCGCGAGGACGATCCGCTCCGCCCCTCGCGCGAAGGCCCAGGCGGCCACCGTGTAGGCGCGCATGACGTCGATGACGACCGCCGCCGACGGCACGTCGGCCAGTTCTTCGATCCCGAGGAAGCGAGCGTCCATCCGTCCATGATCGCCCATGCGGACGTCAGCGCGTGCACGGTCCTCGGGACACCGCGCCACGGGCGTACCGCCGGGGTCTCGCGACTGAACGGCCGGTCGGGCGCGACCGCGGCTCACCTGTTCACCTGTTCACGTGTTCACCCGTTCACGATCTTGCGCACGTTCTCGATGTCGCCGCATCCCGAGGCGAGTCGACTGGCGCGCTCCTCCAGGAACGCGGCTGCCAGTTCGGCCCGCCGCTCGTCCGGGACGTTCTCCCGGGCGCCGTTGAGGATCGTGCGCTCCTCCTCGTCGAGGTGGTGTGTGACGGCCTCCACGAGGTCCTCCAGCTTCGCGTCCCACGTCTCGGAGCCGACCTCCTCCACCTCCAGCAGGGCGAGGAGCGCCGCGTTCCCCTCGGCGTGCTCCTCCGAACCGTGCTCCACCTCGTCGTCGTCGATGTCGCGGAAGCGCTTGAGCGCCCCGTACACCTTGGCCTCCTCGGCCTCTCCGTGCGCCACGAGCAGGGCGGAGAACTCCTTCAGCGCGGCGGCGCGGTCGGACTCGACGCTCCGCATGCGGCGGAACAGGTCCTCCATGGTGCGGTGGTCCTCGAGGATGACCGCCACGACATCCTGGGCTTCCTTGCTTCCGTGGCTCACGTCGTTCTCCCTGCTCGTCGGCGATTCCGGTCCCCTCCTGGCGAAGCCATCATGGCCGGGGGTCCTCGGTCCGGCGGTTACCCCCGCGCCTCCGGGTCAATCGCGCCCACCCGTCCGGGTGAGGGGCAGGTGGTAGAGGGCGAAGGCGCGGCCGATCACGGGCTGGGCGACGTTGCGGACGCGGACACCGCCGGCCGTCAGGCCGTGCTCCGTGCCCAGGTGGGCGTGTCCGTGGACGGCGAGGTCGGCGCCGGACGCGTCGATGGCCTCCGCGAGGAGGTAGCTGCCCAGGAAGGGATGGATCTCCGTCGGCTCGCCCGCGAGCGTGTCGGGGACCGGCGCGTAGTGGGTGAGGGCGATCCTGGCCCGGCACCCGTCCGATGCCAGCTCCGCGAGGGCCCGGTGCAGCCCTTCGGCGGCGCGGCGCGCGGTCCGGACGAACTCCTTCATCACGGGTTCGCCGAACTCGCCCGCGCTGCGGCCTGCGAAGCCGCCGCAGAACCCCTTGGCACCGGCGATCCCGACGGTGCCGCCGCCGGCCGGGAGGGTCACGCTCGCGCCCTCCAGCACGCTGACGCCCGCCCCGGTCAGGACGCGGGCCACCTCCTCCTCCTGGTCCGCGTGATAGTCGTGGTTCCCGAGGACCGCGACCACCGGGACACCCAGGTTCCGCACCTCCTCCGCGACCACCTCCGCCTCGGCGACCGTGCCGTGGCGGGTGAGGTCCCCGGCGAGCAGGAGGACGTCGGCGCAGAGCGGCAAGGTCGCGAAGGAGGGCCGCAGCAGCCCCCCGGACTCCTCGCCCAGGTGGATGTCGCCGACGGCCGCCACCCGCACGACGGGCCCCTCGTGCGGCCCGTGGGTTCCGCCGGCCGCCGGTCCTGCGTCCCGTTCGGGCGTACCCGGGTCGCGGGGACTCACCGCAGCTCCTCGAGGCGGTCCGGCGGATCCGCGCCGGCGACCACGAGGTCCTCGTGGCACGGGATCCCCGCCAGCTCGGCCTCCGCGATCCGGAGGATCTCGTCTCGGCGGTCGGCCGTCGGGAGGGTGCCGGTCAGGAGGACCACCTCCCCGCGCACCTCGATACGGACACCGAGTTCCGCCACTTCGCCGTGCGTGAGCCGCTCCCTGAACCGGGCGACCTGGTACCCGTACTCCCCGCCGCTCATCCCGCGCCCCCTTCCCGGGTCGCTCCGGCCTCGCCCGCGCCCCCGGCGCCCACGGTGGCGAACGGCGCCGTACCGAGGTGGTGGAGGAGGTCGGCCGGATCGTCGTACACGGCGACGGCGCCCGCCTCGCGCAGGTCCGCGCGCGGCAGGCCGCCGCACAGGAGGCCGACGGGGACGACACCCGCGTGCCGGGCCGCCTTCATGTCCCAGACGCTGTCCCCGACGAACACCGCCTGCTCCGCCGACGCGCCGACCAGCGAGAGCGCGTGCTCGATCGGGTCGGGCGCGGGTTTGCCCTCCGCCACGTCGTCGGAGGTGGCCGTGGCCGCGATCGCGTCGTCCGCGTCCAGCGCCGCGCGCAGGGCTTTCAGTTCGCGGTCCTTCGCCGAGGTCACCAGGACCACCTGCCAGCCGCCGCCCGCGAGGGTCCGCAGCAGGTCCGCCGCGCCCTCGAAGGCACGGAGCCGCTCGAACCACGTGCCGTACACGGTGTCGTGGGCGGCGCTGAGGCGACCGTCCTCCGACCGGTCCCGGTCGGGGCCGAGCAGGTGGTCCAGCAGCTTCTCGCCGGGCAGTCCGATCGCCCGGTGGACGGCATGCGTGGGGATGCGGTGGCCGCCCTGCCGCAGTCCCTCCCACCAGGCGACGACGTGCAGGGCATTGGAGTCGACGAGGGTTCCGTCGACGTCGAAGAGCGCGGCGCGGTTCATGTCTGCGGCTCCTTGGGGCGGCGGGTGTTCCTGGTCGGCGCGCCCCTCCGGACCGTTCCCGGAGCGGGTACGGGGCACGGGCGGGCCCTTCGTCAGAGCCGGTCGTCGGGCGGGGGCGGCAGCGGCCACGCCTCCTTCGCCTCCTGCGGGGTCGGCCGGACCGGGGTGTCGCCGCCGGTCTCCGGTGCGCTCGCGGGCGCGGCACCGCCGGGGCGGACCGGACCGCGCCGGGCCTCGGGCGCGTGGGCGTGCTCCTCGACATGGCTCTTGAACCGCTTCAGGTCCCCCTTGACGCGGCGGTCCAGCACGCCCATCACATGGGCCGCCTTCTCCGCCATGCCGTGGGGCTCGACCTCCAGGGCGACCCGGACCCGGGTGTGCGCCGCGTCGAGGGACTGGAAGCTGACGACGCCCTCCTGCCGGACGTCTCCGGCCACCGTGCGCCACGCGACGCGTTCGTCGGGGCGCCGGTCGACGATCTCGGTGTCGAACTCGCGGCGCACCCCGGCGACCCTGGTCCGCCAGTGGCAGTGCCGGTCGTCGGTCTGCCGGACCTCCTCGACGCCCTCCATGAACGTCGGGAAGTCCTCGAAACGGGTCCACTGCTCGTACGCGGCCCCGAGCGGGACGTCCACGTCGATCGTCTGCTTCACCGTCGTGCTCATGACCCTTCCTCCTCCGCATGTCACGGGTAGCGGCGGTCACCCCCGCGGCTACCCGTCGCCCCTCCCCTCATGCGTGCCCGCGGGCGGGCGGCGCGCCTGCGGCGATTGGGGACGGGCGATCCGGGAAGTCGCGCGGTGTCGACGCAGTGGCTACGACGGGAGCGGACATGAACCTCGTGGAGGGGCGGACCTCTCAGGGGGAGGGGGGAGCGGGCGACCGCACGGTCGCGCTGCCCGTGGACCACACCCAGGCGATCCTGGAGACGACGAAGGAGGTCGGCGCCGTCCTCAAGGCGTCCGGGCTTCCGTTCGCGCTGGTCGGCAGCGTCGCCGTGTACGCGCACGGCATCCCCGTCCGCCTCCAGCACGACACCGACTTCGCCGTACGGCGAGAGGACGCCGACGCCGTCACCGCGGCCCTGGTCGAGCACGGCGTACGGATCGTCGACCCTCCCGAGGACTGGCTGGTGAAGGCCCGCTCGGGCGGGGAGAACATCGACCTGATCTTCTCCCTCGCGGGTCGGCCGGTCACCGCCGAGCTCCTCGCCAGGGCCGCGACCCTCCCCGTGGACTCCGTCCACATGCCGGTGCTCGACCCCACCGACCTCGTGGTCTCCCGGCTCCTCGCCCTGTCCGAGCACCACTGCGACTTCGGCCCCCTGCTGCCCGTGGCCCGCGGGCTGCGCGAGCGCGTCGCCTGGGCACGCGTACGCGAGGAGACCGACGGCGCGCCCATGGCCGCCGCGTTCCTGTACCTGCTCGAACTCCTCGACGTCCTGCCGCGCCGCGAGGACGCCCCGGAGCACCCGTCCCCCGCACCCCGTCCGCCGGGACCGGTGTTTACGGCGCCGAAAAACGGCTACCCGCGAGACAACGAGACCAGAGAGCGAGGCACACCATGATCCTTCTCGGAGTCATCCTCCTCATCATCGGATTCGCCGCCGGCATCTCGATCCTGTGGACCATCGGCATCGTCCTGGTCGCCATCGGCGCCGTCCTGTGGATCCTCGGAGCCCTCGGACACGCCGTGGGGGGCCGGCGCCACTACTGGTGACCTCCTCCGGCGGGGGCGAGCCCGGTCGGCGGACCGCCGGAGAGTAACCCCGGCCCCGTACAGCCGTTGGGCGTGGCGTGCAGACGTCAGCAGCCCACGCCCCCCAGTCCGTCGCCGCGGTCGGCGAGCCCGCGCCTCCCCCCTTCCTCCTCTCGGAGGAACGGGGGCGGGCGGCCCGCAGACTCCTGGGTCACGTCGCCTCGCTGCCCCTCCCCGGACCCGAGGCCCGGCTCTTCGCCGTCATGGTGACGATCCGGGCCGCGCGGGGCGGCGTGGGCAACGTCACCGGGATGGACCTGAACGCCCTCCGGCTGAGTGATCCGCACGAGGCCGTCACCGCTCTCCGGAGCCTCGGATGGCAGATCGCGGACACGGTCTTCGACAGCGGTCCCGCGGCTCCGCCGACCCCCGTGACCGTCCCCGAACTGTCCACCGAGGACGGGCACCCCCTCCTCCTGGGCCGGGAGAGCCGCTCCCGCGTGTCGGGATGGACGGCGAAGACCATGTCGGCGAAGCCGCTCAAGAAGCTGCCCCCGGCCGCGCGGCTCGCGGCCCTGTACCTCGCAGCCCACGGCACCGCCGGGCGGCTCGCACCCCTTCCCGCGGACCTCCCCGCCGCGTGCCTGCCCACCCTTCCGGCCCTTCTGGAGAAGGGCTTCCTCGCCGAACTCTCCGACGACTCCTACCGCCTCGACCCGCGGGTGGGTCATCTGGCGGGAGTGCGCGTGCCCGCCGAGGACGACGGCGCCGGGGCGGGAGACCGCTCCCCCGCCGCGCGGAGGAGGTTCCGGTTCGACGCGGACGCCTGGGCGGGGTGGAAGGACGCCGCCAGCCCCGCTCTCCGCCGGCACGTCGAGAGCGTGGAGGGCTGCGCCCTGTGCGCGTTCACCGTCCCCGCGGTCGCCCAGGCCTTCACGACGTCCGCCCCGGCCGGACCGGCGGCCCCGCCGGCCCTGGTGCGTCTCCGGCAGTGGCGGGAGGCGCACCCCGACCCGGGCCCGGGGGCCGCCGCGTTCACCGTGGACTTCCGCGCCCGGCACGGGCACGGCCCCTCGTTCCGGCAGCTGGGCAGGGGCATGGACTGGAAGGTGAGCCGCGAGGTCCGCGGCCTCGTCGTCGAGCACCTGGTGCGGGACGGCTGGCTCACGGGTACCGGCAGCGTTCCCTGGACCCTGCGCCCCGGGCACGCCGCCCAGGAGCAGGGCATCACGCTGCCGGCGGCCCGCGCGGCGGAGACCGCGGAGACCCCGGCCTCGCGGCCCTCGTAGCCGCGGGCGGCACGTCCGACGCCCACGGGAGGCTGCGGGCCGGCCGGGCAGGGGCGCGGGGCGGCCGGGGCATGGGTCCGCCGGACCGGGGCAGGCGGAACCCGGGCGGGCGGAGCACCCGCCGCCCACGGAGAAGGGGACGGCGGGCCTCGGCAGCCGGTGTCCCCCGCCGACCGGAGGAGTTGATTGCGCGTGACCGAGAACGTGTGGAGCTACAAGTCCAGCGCGGGCCACCTGTCCGGTATCGATCTGACGGGTTACAAGGTCGAGGCGACCGACGGCAGCATCGGGAAGGTGGACAAGCACTCCGACGAGGTCGACGACGCCTATCTGGTCGTGGACACCGGTGTCTGGATCTTCGGCAAGGAGATCCTCCTGCCGGCCGGCACCGTGGTCCGGATCGACACGGAGGAGCGGAAGATCTTCGTCGACGGGACGAAGGAGCAGATCAAGGACGCGCCCGAGTTCCAGCGCGACCTTCATCTGCACGACCCCGAGTACCGCCGCGAGCTGAGCACGTACTACGTGATGGGCGGTCCGTTCGGCAACCGCCTGGTCTGAGAACGGCGTTCGCCCGGGCGGGTCCGACCCGCGCCGGCCCGATCGCACCGCGGGGCCCGGACTCGTCGAGTCCGGGCCTCCGGCACACCCGCGCCCCCTCCCGCCGTCGTACGGACCCGACGAGATTGGCCTGACAGGTACATGACGGATGGGGTGGTGGCGGCATACCGTCGAGGAGCCCCGGAGGACGGGCGGTCCGACCGCCCCGGGTCGGACGGCACCCGCGCCCGCCTCCCGCACTCCCGGTCCCGCCGGGACCGGGTCCCCCACGAGTGAAGGAGCAGCATGCCGCTCTACACATGGCTGAGGACGGCCACCGCCTCCGTCGCGGTCGTCCTGGCGACGGCGACGGCCACGACGGCGCACGCCGCACCCGTCCCGACGACCGAACCGGCGACGGCGGGCGCCGCCGCCGTGGTGACACTTCGCTACGACGACAGCCGGGCCGGAGGCTGGGAGGCCGCGATCGCCGCGGGCGTCGCCTCGTGGAACGCCAACGTCGACAACGTCAGGCTGGTCGAGGCCGCGCCGGGCACCCGGGCGGAGATCGTGATCGTGGCGACCACCGGATGGCCGCAGGCCCAGCTGGGTCCCGTCCGTCCGGGCCGGCAGGTCCGGGTCGAACTCGGGAGCCAGGCGGTGACCCAGGGGTACGACAGGACCCGCATCGCCGCCCACGAGCTCGGACACAGCCTCGGCCTCCCGGACACCAAGCCCGGCCCGTGCTCGCAGCTCATGTCGGGGTCGAGCGCCGGCACCGCCTGCCTGAACGCCGTCCCCGACGCGACCGAGCAGGCCCGGGTGCAGTCCTTCTACGCGAACGGGGCGGCCGCGCGCTTCGCCGTCGACGGCCGCGTCCTGGTCGACGCCCCGTAGGCCGCAGCCCGTGGTGCGGGGGCGGTGGACCGGCCGGTCCACCGCCCCCGTCCCCCTCCCCCGCCGCCAGGACGCGGGCCGGGAAGCGTCCGGAGGTCCCTAGACGTCCTCGCGCTGCCCCCACGGGGACCCGTAGGCGGTGAGCAGGTCGAGGAAGGGGCGCGGCGGAAGGGCCTCCGGGCCGAGGACGCCCTGCCCGGTCCAGGCTCCGGTGGCCAGCAGCTCCAGGGCGACGACGGGGTTGACGGCCGTCTGCCAGACGACGGCCTGCGAGCCGTACTCCTTCATCGACCACTGGTTGTCGACGACGTGGTACAGGTACGTCTCGCGGGGCGCGCCGTCCTTGGTGCCCTTCACCCAGGTGCCGGCGCAGGTCTTGCCGGTCATCCGCTCCCCCAGCGTCGCGGGGTCGGGGAGGCAGGCCGCGACGACGTCGCGCGGCGAGACCCTCACCGGGCCGTCCCCGCCGGGCACCGTCACCTCGGCGGTGGAGTCGAGGCCGAGTTCGTGGAGGGTCTTGAGCTTGGCGATGAAGTCGTCGCCGAGTCCGTACTTGAAGGTCACGCGGCGCGCGTCGACCCAGCGCGGGACCAGCAGCACCTCCTCGTGCTCCACGTTCACGCACTCCACCGGCCCGATGCCCTCGGGGAAGTCGAACACCTCCGGCTCGCTGAACGGGGCGGTGGTGAACCAGCCCCGCTCCCGCTCGTAGACCACGGGCGGGTTGAGGCACTCCTCGATGGTGGTCCAGATGCTGAAGGACGGGGCGAAGTCGTAGCCCTCGACCGTCAGGTTCGCGCCGTCGCGGATGCCGATCTCCTCGATCTCGTCGAAGAGTTCGTCGGCGGCGTAGCGGGCGAACACGTCGGACAGACCCGGCTCGACGCCCATGCCCACCAGGGCCAGCCGGCCGCTCTCCTCCCAGCGCCCCGCCAGTTCGAACTGCTCGTCGCCGAGCTTCACGCCGCACTCCTCGTACGGGCGGTCCGGATGGGGCGCCGAGAGGGACATGGCCATGTCCAGGTAGTGGGTGCCCGCCTCCAGGGCGGCCCGGAAGAGCGGCATCACGAACCTGGGGTCGGTGGCGTTGAGCAGCACGTCGCAGTCGTGCTCGGCGAGCGCCCGGCGCACCGCCTCCTGGTCGGAGGCGTCCAGGCGGAGCGCGCTGAAGCGGTCGCCGTGACCGCCCAGGGCGGCGACGGCGGCCTCGGCCCGGGCCAGGTCGTAGTCGGCCACCACCATGTGGCCGAGGAAGTCCCTGCGGGCCGCGATGCGGGTGGCGGCGGTGCCGACGCCGCCCGCGCCGACGAGAAGTACGCGCACGTCATTCAACCTTCCTTGCGGGAGGCGGACGCCTCCGGGCAGGGCTGATGCAACGGGAGGAGACAGGTTAAGGTCAATGGCGTTGGCATAAGGCGCGTCGCGGGACGTGTCGCGATCCGGGACCCGCGTTCGGGGGCTCGCGACCGCCGTACGGGTGGCGGGTCCGCCGGGCGGCGGGCGCCCGCGACGGAGGCGAGGGAGAGCGGGCGTGGCGAAGCAGGTGGTACCGGAGGGCGCGCGCCGTCGGCGGCGGCCCACGCACGGCGGGGCCGTACTGTCGGAGGAGATCTACGTGCGGGCGGCCCTGCGCGTGCTGCGCGAGCACGGGGGCGCCGGGTTGACGGCCCGGCGCCTGGGGACGGCGGTCGGCGCCGACCCCAGCACCCTCTACCGGTACTTCGCCGGGATGGACGACCTGACCCGTGCCATCGGCGACGAGCTGATGGGCCGGGCGCTCGACGGCTGGGCGGAGACCGGGGACTGGCGGGCGGACCTGCGGGCCCTCGGGCTGGCCGTCCACGCCTCGTACCTCGCCCATCCGCAGGCGGCGGTGCTCACCGCCAGCCGGGTGAGCGGCCGGCCACGCGAGATCGCGGTCGACGAGGCGGTCCTCGGCATCCTGCGGGGCGCCGGGCTGCCCGACCCGGCGGCGGTCCGCACGTACCACGCGTTCATCGACCAGAGTCTCGCCTTCGCCGCCCTCGACGCGGGTTCACTGGCCCTGACCGACGAGGCGCGCGCCGAGGACGAGGCGATGTGGCGGTCGACGTACGCGCGTCTGCCGGCGGCCTCTCACCCGCACATCGCGGCCACGGCGGAGCACCTCGCCCGGAGCATGCCGCACAGCGCCTACCCGGCGGTCCTGGAGATGCTGCTCGACCACACGGCCGCGCAGCTCGCGCGGGACGGGGCCTGACGTCACGTCCCGGCGCCCGCGGGCGCCAGCGTGTACGTCCGGGAGGACGTGTAGAACCCGAGGGCCGCCCTGCCCTGCTCGCGCGGACCGTGGCCGGACCGCTTCGCCCCGCCGAACGGCAGGTGGAAGTCGACGCCCGTGGTGGGGGCGTTGATCCGGATCATGCCCGTGTCGACGAGGTCCAGCCCGTACAGGACCGCGTCGAGGTCGGCCGTGTGGACCGAGGTGACGAGGCCGTACGGCACGGAGTTGGTGATCCGCACCGCGTGCGCGAGGTCGTCGGCGGGCAGCAGGGCGGCGACGGGGCCGAAGACCTCCTCCTGGAGCAGCCGGTCGCCCGGCGGGACCTTCTCGACCAGGGTCGGGGCCGCGTACCAGCCGGGTCCGTCGGGCACGGTGGCGCCGACGAGGACGGGGAGCCCCTGCCAGGACTCGGCCACCCGGTCCCGCGCGGCCTCGTGCACGAGCGGTCCGCAGACGGTCCCCGGGTCGGCCGGGTCACCGGTCCGGATCGCGCGGAAGGCCTCGGCGAGGGCCTCGCGCAAGGGGTCGAGCGCGGCCCCGACCGCGACGATCCGGCTGGTGGCGGTGCACTTCTGCCCGGCGAACCCGGCGACGGCGGCCGCGATGTGGGCCGCGGCCCGCCCGATGTCCGCGTCTGGCAGGACGATCGCCGCGTTCAGACCGCCCATCTCGGCCTGCGCGGGGACGCCCCGGGCCGTCGCCTCCCGGACGACGGCCCGCCCCACCGGAGTGGAGCCGGTGAAGGAGACGACATCGGCCGTGGAGACGAGGGCGTGGCCCTCGGTGGGTCCGCCGGGCAGCACGGTGAACACCCGCTCCGGCAGGGCCTTCTCGACGATCTCGCCGAGCCGCAGGGCGCACGCGGTGGCCTCGGGCGCCGGCTTGAGGAGGACCGTGTTGCCGACCGCGAGCGCGGGCGCTGCCTTCCAACTCGGGATGGCGAAGGGGAAGTTCCAGGGGGTGACGAGCCCGGCGACACCGTGCGGGCGGCGCCGGTGGAGGAGCAGCCCGGGGCCGGTCGCGGTCTCGTGGACGGACCCGGTGGGCTCGAAGGGCGCCTGGGCGTAGTAGCGCCAGACGGCGATCGTGCGCGCGACCTCGGCGCGGGCCTCGGCGACGGGCTTGCCGACCTCCCGTACGGCGAGGGCGGTGAGTTCGTCGGCGGCGGCCTCCAGCGCGGCGGCGACGGCGCCGAGCCCGGCCGAGCGGGCGGTCGCGCCGGCGCGCAGCCAGCCCGGCTGGGCGGCCCGGGCCCGCTCGACGGCGTCGGCGACGGCGAACGCGCCCGGCGCCGGCAGGCGCAGGAGGACGTCGGCGGGGTCCGACGGATTGCGGGACGTGAGGGTGGACCTGTCGGTGCTCACAGGAGGAAGCCTCCGGGGAAGGGGTCGTCCGGGTCGAGGAAGTACTGGGCGGTGCCGGTGATCCAGGCGCGGCCGGTGACGGTCGGGACGACGGCGGGCAGGCCGCCGACCTCCGTGGCGGCGGTGAGCCGCCCGGTGAACCGGGTGCCGATGAAGGACTCGTTGACGAAGTCGCGGTCGAGCGGGAGTTCGCCGCGGGCGTGGAGCTGGGCCATGCGCGCGCTGGTGCCGGTGCCGCACGGCGAGCGGTCGAACCAGCCGGGGTGGATGGCCATGGCGTGCCGCGAGTGCGTGGCGTCGGAGCCGGGGGCGGTCAGGTAGACGTGCTTGAGCCCGGCGATCTCGGGGCGGACGGGGTGCGCAGGGCGGTCCGGGGAGGCGTTGATCGCGTCCATGACCGCGAGTCCGGCGGCGAGGAGGTCGTCCTTGCGGTCGCGGTCGAAGGGCAGGCCGAGGTCGTCGAGGGGGACGAAGGCGTAGAAGTTGCCGCCGAAGGCGAGGTCGTAGGTGACCTTGCCGTGCCCGGGGACGTCGACCGTGCGGTCCAGGCCGACGCTGAAGGCGGGCACGTTGGTGAAGGTGGCGGACTTCGCCGCGCCGTCCTCGACCCGTACGTCGACGGAGACGAGGCCGGCCGGGGTGTCCAGGCGGACGGTGGTGACCGGTTCGACGACCGGGACCATGCCGGTCTCGACGAGGACGGTGGCGACGCCGATGGTGCCGTGTCCGCACATCGGCAGGAGGCCCGAGACCTCGATGTAGAGGACGCCGTAGTCGGCGTCGGGCCGGGTGGGCGGCTGGAGGATCGCGCCGCTCATCGCCGCGTGGCCGCGCGGCTCGAACATGAGGAGGGTCCGCAGGTGGTCGAGGTGCTCGATGAAGTGGAGCCTGCGCTCGGCCATGGTGGCACCGGGGATCACCCCGACGCCGCCGGTGACGACCCGGGTGGGCATTCCCTCGGTGTGGGAGTCGACTGCGTGGAAGACGTGACGCGTACGCACGGGGTTCCTCTCGGTGGGCGGTCGGGACGGCCGGCGGCCGGGTCTCCCCGACGGGGGCGGCCCGGTCGGGGGCTCCCCGGTGGTCGGCGGGGCCCGCGGGGGTGCCGTCAGCGGTGGCCGTCGGCGACGGCCTTCTCGGTGGCGGTGCGTACGGCGGTCTCGGTCGCGCCGCTGAGCGGGAGGCGCGGGGGGCGGCTGGGACCGCCGCGACGGCCGGCGATGTCCATGGAGAGCTTGATGCACTGGACGAACTCGACCTTGGAGTCCCAGCGCAGCAGGGAGTGCAGCGAGGTGTAGAGCGGTCGGGCGGTGGCCAGGTCGCCGGCCACGGCGGCCCGGTACAGCTCGGCGCAGGTCGCGGGGAGGGCGTTGGGGTAGCCGGCGACCCAGCCGACCGCGCCGGCCGTGGCCAGCTCCAGGAGGACGTCGTCGGCGCCGATCAACAGGTCGAGTTCCGGGACGAGTTCGGCGATCTCGTAGCCCCTGCGGACGTCGCCGCTGAACTCCTTCACGGCGACGATGCTGCCGTCGGCGTGGAGCCCGGCCAGAAGGCTCGGCACGAGGTCGACCTTGGTGTCGATGGGGTTGTTGTAGGCGACGACCGGGATGCCGGCCCCGGCCACCTCCGCGTAGTGGGCGCGCACCGAGGGCTCGTCGGCGCGGTACGCGTTGGGCGGCAGGAGCAGGACGGAGCCGCATCCGGCCGCGGCGGCGTCCTCGGCCCAGCGGCGGGACTCGGCGCTGCCGTAGGCGGCGACGCCCGGCATGACGCGCGCGCCGTCACCCGCGGCCTCGACGGCGGTGCGGACGACGCGGGCGCGCTCGTCGGCGGTGAGGGTCTGGTACTCGCCGAGGGAGCCGTTGGGGACGACGCCGTCGCAGCCGTTGGCGAGGAGCCAGGCGACGTGCTCGGCGTAGGCGTCGTAGTCGACGGAGAGGTCGTCCTTGAAGGGGAGGGTGGTGGCGACCATGATGCCGCGCCAGGGGCGGTCGGCGGTCCAGAGCGTGCTGTTCACGGCGGCGATCCTTTCGATGGGGTGCGAGTGCTGGGGGGTGTCCTGTCGATCAGGGCGGATCAGGGAGCGGGGTCTGGTCGGCACGGCACCCCCTGGCGGGATGAGGGCTCGGCCGGTCCCCCGGCGGGGGCGGGCCGTCGAGCGCGGCCAGCGTCGCCAGGGGGACGGGGACGGCGAACGGGCGCCGTTCGGCCGGTGGTTCGGGGGTGGCGCCGGCGGCCGCGAGGCAGGACACGGCGGTCCCGCACATGCGTCCCTGGCACCAGCCCATGCCGGCGCGGGTGAGGAGTTTGACGGTGCGTGCGTCGCGTGCGCCGAGGTCGGACACGGCCGCCCGGACGGTGCCGGCCGGGACCTCCTCGCAGCGGCAGACGTCCGTGCCGTCGGTCAGCCACTCCGGCCAGCCGGGGCCCGGGGCGTGCGCCGCGGACATGAGGTCGGCGAAGGCCCGCAGGCGGTCCCGGCGCCGCCGGAGCCCCGCGGCCGCCCCGGCTCCGGCGCGGTCGCCGAGGAGCCGGGCGGCGATCGTCCGGCCCGCCAGTTCGCCCTCGGTGCGGGCGAGTTCGGCTCCGCCGACGCCGCCGGTCTCGCCCGCGGCCCACAGGCCCGGCACCGAACTCTCCTGGTGGTCGTCCAGGGCCAGGCCCAGCGTCCCGTCGGGCCGTGCGCGGGTGGCGCAGCCGACGGTCACGGCCAGGTCGATCTGGGGCACCAGGCCGTGCCCGACGGCCAGCGCGTCGCAGGCGATCCGGCGCCCCGTCCCCGGGACGGGGCGCCACGCCCGGTCGACGCGGGCGACCGTGACGGCCTCCACCCGGTGGGTGCCGTGGACCTCGGTCACGGCACTGCCGAGGCGTACGGGGACGCGGTGGCGGACCAGGGCGGCGGTGTGGAGGAGTGCCTCGACCGCCTTGCGCGGGTTGCCGGCGAGCACGCGGGGCGCCCGCCCGTACCGCAGGTACCCCGCCGCCTCGACCAGCGCGGGCACCCGGGCGCCCGCGGCGGCGAGGGAGGAGGCCACGGCGAGCAGCAGCGGTCCGCTGCCGGCCACGACGACGCGCCGGCCGGGCAGGACGAGGCCGGACTTGAGCATGGCCTGCGCTCCCCCGGCGCCGACGACACCGGGCAGGGTCCAGCCGGGGAAGGGCAGGTGGCGTTCGTACGCTCCGGTGGCGAGCAGCAGCGCGCGGGCCCGGATGCGCACGGGGGTGTCCGCGGTGCCGTCGGGGCCGGTGAGGGCGTGGGCCGACCAGGTCCCGTCGGCCTCCCGTACGAGGGACCACACGTGGTGGCCCGCCAGGTGGTCGACGCGGCCGGCCGTGAGGCGGCGGCGCAGATCGGCGAAGGCGGACCAGCCGTGGTGGAGCGCCTCGGGCCGGTTCGCGCCCAGCCCGGGGGCCGGGTGCCGGTAGTACTGGCCGCCCGTCTGCTCGGAGGAGTCCGCGAGGGCGACCGAGAGACCGCGTTCGGCGGCGGTGACGGCGCCGGCGAGCCCGGCGGCGCCCGCGCCGACGACCAGCAGGTCGTAGGGCGCACCCGGGGCGGATGCGGCGGGCGGGGCGGGTGGTGCCCCGCCCTGCGGGTCAGACGCCGAGCCGGTCATGGCCGTGCCCTTCCTGGGTGGTGATCGCGTCGCCGGGGCGGGCCGGTACCAGGCAGGCACGGCGGTTGGGCTCTCCGTTGACGGTGGCGAGGCAGTCGTGGCACTGGCCGATGCCGCAGAACACGCCGCGCGGGCGTGCTCCGTCCCGGGTGGTGCGCCAGGCCAGGATGCCCGCGCCCCACAGGGCCGCGGCGAGGGTCTGGCCCGGCAGGGCGGTGACGGGCCGGCCGTCGAAGGTGATCTCGAACGGCGGGTCGGGCTGTGCCCCGACCAGGCCGACGGGGGTGCGGGCCACGGGCCCTCCTCTCGTGACGGTGGGTGCGGTCCTCAGGGCGCGGCGGTGCCGAACCGCTCGGGGCGGAACGGGTGTGCGTCCAGGGGAGGTCGGGCGCCCGTGAGGGCGGCCGCGACGAGTTGTCCGGTGGCCGGTGCGAGGCCGATCCCGGCGCCCTCGTGGCCGCAGGCGTGCAGCAGTCCGGGGACGCGCGGGTCGGGGCCGATGGCGGGCAGGTGGTCCGGCAGGTAGGGGCGGAAGCCGGGATAGGTCCGGATCGCCCGCACGCCGCCGAGGACCGGGAAGAGCGCGGTGGCACCGGCGGCGAGACGGCGCAGCACCTCGGTGGAGAGCGTCCGGTCGAAGCCGACGCGCTCGCGGCTGGCGCCGATGAGGACGGGTCCCGCGGGAGTGCCCTCGACGACGGCGGAGGTCTGGAGCGCGGCGGAGCCGCTGGCCACGTCGGCGACGTAGTCGGCGGCGTACACCTTGTGCCGGACGACGCGGGGCAGGGGTTCGGTGACGAGCACGAAGCCGCGGCGGGGAAGGACGGGGAGGTGGACCCCGGCGAGGGCGGCGAGGGCGCCGCCCCAGGTCCCCGCGGCGTTCACGACGTGCGGGGCGTGGAGTTCGCGGGTGGCGGTCCGCACCCCTCGGACCCTCCCGCCCGGCTCGGTGAGGAGGCCGGTGACCTCCTCACCGAGCGCGAGGCGGACCCGGTCGCCGGCGGCTCGGAGGAGCTGGGCGGCGGCGTGGGCGGGCATCACCTGGGCGTCCTGGGGGTAGTGGAAGCCGCCGGGGAGGCCCGGTGCGAGGTGGGGCTCCAGGTCGTGGAGCCGGTCACCGGACACCTCGTGGGCGACGACGCCCGCCTTCTCCTGGCGGGCGGCGAACGCGCGCAGGGCGCGCAGTCCCGTGGCGTCGGAGGCGACGACGAGACCGCCCTTGGCCTCGTACTCGACGGACGGCGGGAGCCGCTCGGCGAGTTCGGTCCACAGCGCGGTGGAGAGGAGGGCGAGGTCCAGTTCCGGGCCGGGCTCCTTGTCGGAGACCAGCAGGTTGCCCTCGCCCGCTCCGGTGGTGCCGCCCGCGACGGGACCCCGGTCGACGACGGTGACGGAGAGGCCGGCGAGGGCCGCGTAGTGGGCGCAGGCGGCACCGACGACGCCGGCGCCGATGACGATGACGTCCGAGGTTTCTCTCGTGGGCACGGCAGTAATATTTCACATGGCACTGGCTCTGCCAAGATCCTCGACAGGACTGGTACGGGAGTTCTTCCGTGCGCCGCGCGGCCGGCGACTCCCTTACCGGGGCGGTGCGGGCGACACACCGGGCCGACCCCCTCCCGAGGCGGGGGCCGGCCCGGTCGGGACGGGGCGGGGCGGCTCAGCTGCGGAGGGGGCCCTCACAGCGGTAACTCGACGTGCCGGCGACCCTGTTGGCCCAGATGTCGACGACGCCGAAGGAGCAGTTCATGTCGGCCAGGTTGTTCGAGGCGGCGCCCGCGCGGTCGAGCAGGAAGTAGTCGACCGTCTCGGACATGTCCTTGAAGGTCCGGTCCGCGCTGCCGGCGTCGGACAGGTTGGCGGTGATCCGGCCGGTGCAGACGAAGCGGCGCTTGCCCGGGTCGCCGTTCTCCACGCAGTCGGGGGTGTTGGAGGTGGCGGCGGCGAAGGCGGACCTCACGGAGGCCAGGGCGGAGTCCCTCAGCTGCGCGTTCGGGGTGAACGTGGTGTGGGGGACGAAGAGGCTGTCGACCTGGGCGATCTGGACGTCGAGGAAGCGGTCGTAGGCGCCCTGGAGGCCGGCGTCGCCGCCGAGGCGGGTGCGCCAGGCGTCGTATCCGGCGACGTCGTCGTTCCGCAGGTGGGTGTACATCTCGCGGATCAGCGAGGGCCGTTCGGTCCAGAGGAACTCGAAGAACGTGCCGGCGTAGTTGTAGAAGCGGAAGCCGTCGCCGTCGTAGGTGGCGTTGAGGATCTGCCGGAGGTTCATCCGGGGGCCGCCGCCGGCCGTGTCGCCGATGATGCCGCGGACCAGGGACTTGCGGACCTTGATGCCGTCGTCGCGGGTGGCGCCGTCGAAGAACTCGGCCGTGCCCTCGTCCATGAAGGTGGTCCGGTCGCCCTGGTACCAGGGCCCCTCGCCGAAGAAGCCGGGCACGGCCCAGCGGCCGTTGAGGTAGTGCGTGTACTCGTGGCGGAAGAGCTCCTCGAGCGTCAGGGAGGAGTCCTGCGGGACACGGCGCTGGTAGGTGTAGAAGGTGGCGCCGCGCTCGATGTAGATGCCGCCGTTGTTCGTGTCCATCCCGGTCAGGACGGGGTGGTAGTTCTCGTAGTCGGCACGGGATCCGTACAGGACGATGGTGAGGGTGGTGTTGGGGTCGCCGGCGAGCGGCTGCTCGCTGCCGAGCACGCGGTGGAACTGCGCCTTGACCTGCTTGCTCGCGTAGTACAGCTGGTCGACGGTGGCCCGGTCGAGTCCGGTGCGGACCTTGATCGCACCCTTGTCGTAGGTGTACGTGTACGGGAAGATCTGCGCCTCGATGTCGGCCTTGCAGACGCCGTACGGCTCGCACGCGTCGAAGTAGTTGAGCCAGGAGACGACCTTGGCCCACTGCTGACTGCCCCGGCCGAAGGTGTCGACGACCTGGCCGAGGAGCCCGCCGAGGTCCGCAGTGATGCCGGTCCGCAGGACGGGGATCTCGCCGAAGCGGCCGTACTCCCCCAGTGCGTCGCGGGCGACCCAGTCGTTCGCGGTGCCCTTGAGGTGCGCGTACCCCGCGAAGGCCTTGAAGACGGCGCGGTACGCGGGGTCGGCGGCGGCCGCGGCCTGGAAGGCGGCGTCCTGGTTGCCCGGATAGACCCCCAGGTAGTTGACGGAGAGCGCGGCGAGCGCGGCCCCCGCCCAGGAGGGGTCGAGGTGGGTGGCGGGGTGGGCGGGGTCCATGGTGGCGAGGACCCGCTTGATCAGCCCGAGCTGGTGCTGCCGCAGTCCGGGGGCGCTGGCCGCGTAGAGGGCCTCGCGCAGGGTGAGGGCGTTGCTCTTGGTGACGTCGAAGGTGCGGGCCGCGTCGCCGAAGTCGGCGACGGCCCGGCGGACCGCGTTCACGGTGGGCGCGTCGGTGGTGTCGATCTCGTCGCGCGCGTAGTCGTGGTAGGCGACGGCGTGCAGGTAGGTGAACATCTCCTCCAGGTGGGAGGAGTTGCGGCCGTCGTGGGTCGCGGCCAGGCCTGATATCCGGCGTGCGACGGCCTGGACGTGGGCGTCGGACATGACGGGCGCGAGCCGGGCGTCCCAGGTCCAGACGAGTCCGCGCAGACAGCCGTCGGCGAGGACGGCGGGGTCGGCGAGGAAGTCGGCGAACTGCTCGGGGCCGAGCCCGGTGATCCCGTCGAGGGTGCAGGGGATGCCGGCGGCGGTCGTACGGGGGGCGGCGGTGAGGCTCCGGGCGGCTGTCGCCGCCTCGGCCGGCGCCCGACCCGGCACGCGGCCGGTGGCGAGCATCCCGGGGGCCGGGGCGGGCCCGAAGGTCTTGCGGGGCGCGGTGGCGAGGCGCTCCACCTCGTCGTACGGGTTGCCGCCGTGCTCGGCCCGGGGGCCCGGGGCGCCGGTGGACGCCGCGGGGACGGCGGCGGTACGGGCGTCCGTGTCGACGGCGGACACTCCGCTCTGGCCCGAGGAGGCCAGCAGGGTGACTGCGACGGCGGAGGTGAGCAGGGACGCGCGCACGCGTCTGGGGATGGACAACAGGACTCCATGTGGGGTGGGGGTTCGTCAAGGGGATGTGACGAGAACTGTTGTGGTGCGCACGGTCTTTGACGAGGACTCATCAAACCGTGTGCGGTGTAACATAGTAATGTGAAATTGCACTGACAACCCCTGGGCGCCCATGAGTTACCCGAGGTTCACCGAGGGGGTGTGCGACGCGTCGGAGCTCGGGTCCGCGCCATGGTCCTTTCCGGACGCGGAAAGTGACGATCCGTCGGGTGGCGCCCCGGAGCACGGCACGGGTCATCGGGGCGCGGCCGGAGCACCGCGGGAGGCACCGGGGCGGGGCCGGAGCGTCGTACGACTCACCCGCTCACGGCTCGGGAGGCGTCGCGGGAATCCCTCCCCGGAGAGCGCCCCCGCGGAGCCCTCCCCTCAGAGGACGCCGGCCCTCAGAGGGCGTTGCGCCGCTTCCGTTCGGTCACGGCCGTGTAGTGGTGCGCGAGGGCCCGGGCCATGGCCGTCGACGAGTAGGTGGAGCGGACGAGGCGCTGGGCACGGGCGGCCATCGCCCGGGCCCGGTCGTCCTCGACCTGGACGAGGCGCCGCAGGCCGGCGCCGAGGGAGCCCGCGCCGCCGGTGTCCATCAGGATGCCGTTGTGCCCGTCGACGAGGTAGGCGGGCACACCGCCCCGCAGGGGTCCGGCCACGAGCAGCCCCGCCTCCATCGCCTCCAGGACCGCGAGACCGAACTCCTCCTTGGCGCTCGGGCACACGTACCGGGCGCGGAACCGCCCGGTCGGAGCGGCCAGTGACCGTTCGAGCATGCGCACGTCGGGGTTCGGCAGGGCCGGGAGCAGCAGGAGCCGCTCGCGGGCCTCGTCGCAGGAGGCCAGGGCCTCGTCCATGCGCGCGCGCATGGCGCGTTCGACCGGGTCCGTGGTCGTGGCGCTTCCCCCGACGACCACGAGCAGCGACTCCCGATGGCATCCGGACTCGATCCAGGCGCGGACCAGGAGGTCCTGCTGCTTGACGGAGTGCAGTCGGCCGACGCTGAGCAGCACCACCGGTCTGTCGGCCGGATGCGCCGCCGCCAGGGCGTCGATCCTGCCCAGCACCAGCCCGCTCCGCCGGGCCCGGGCGGCGGACGGCCGGTAGGGGGCGATGCCCTCCGGCGGGGCGCTGAGCACCCCTTCGCGGCCCCGCGCGGCCAGCCGGGGGAAGTACCGCAGGAGCTCCGCCGTGCCCCGGCCCCCGCCGGCGATGCCGACGACCCGGTCGGCCCGCTCGACCAGCCGGTCCGCGACGAACACCCGGTGAAGGTCCTGCCGGAGCGCGACCGGGTCCGGGGCGGCGGTGTCATGACGCTCGGTCACCTGGCGGTGGGGGTCGGGGGTGGCGGTGAAGACCAGGCCGAGTCCCGCCCTCCGCGCGGCCTCGGCGAGGGCGAGGGAGCCGTCGTCGGCGTACCGGACGTGCAGGACGTCGATCGGTCTGCCGATCGACGTGAAGAGCCGCGTCGCCCACCAGGCCATGGCCTCCCGGTGGCGTCCCACCTCGTCGGCCCGCAGGGGGTGGGGGCTGTCCACGGGAATCCTGAGGACCCAGTGGCCGCGGTCGCGCCGGCGCAGGAGGGCGGGGTCCGCCTCCAGGTCCGGAACGCAGGCCGTCACCACCGTGAGGACGCCGCCCACGCGGTCGGTGCGGGCGAGCGCGTCGCCGAGGGAGCCGAGCAGGACGCCGAGCCCTCCGCTCGCCCCCTCGCCGGGCCGGTCGAGGTCGCCCATCAGCATGGACTGCGCGACGAACATCCCGGGGCGGAGGCCGACGGAGCCGGTGAGGCGCAGCGGCGCGTTCCGCAGGGCCTCGTGGAGGAGGCGTTCGTACGCGTCCCCCGGGGCGCCGGTCACGCCCGGTGCCGGGAGGGCCGTGCCGTCGGCGGTGAGCAGCCGCAGGGCCGCGTGCCGTATGCCCCGGTCCCCCGCCGCGCAGAGCGGGAGGAGTTCGGAGGGACGCAGCGGGCGCAGGCCCGTGGCCGCGGCGAGGTCGAGTGCCGGCGCGGTCGCCCGGGATCCGTGCGCCACGAGGAGGCAGCCGCGCAGGGCCCGCGAGGCCCGTTCCGGACCGTGTCGGCGGACGACGTCCGGCCACACGTCGAACACGGCGGCGGCGCCGTGGTCGCAGCCGTCGAGGATCCGGACGCACTCCGCCGGGGACGGGATCCGGCCCGCCCTCACGCGGTGCCGGAAGCGGGCGAGTGCCAGGTCGGCGGCGGTCGCGACCGCGGGAGGGCCGTCGGCTGCACCGTCCGGGCCGTACTCGGCCCGGACGAGTTCGGCGAGCAGGTGGGGCTCGGGGCCGCGCCACGCGGGCGCACCGTGCGCGGCCCCCGTCCGCCCGCCGGCCCGGGCCGCCACGAAGGGGTCGGGCGGCCCCGCCGGGGAACCGGCCGGAGCGCCGCCGGTCACGGCGGGGGCGGAGGGGACTCGTGACATGGGATCTCCTCGACGAGGACGGTCGGCCTGGAGTGATTCGCCGCTGCCCCGCCGCACGGATGCACGAGCGGTGCCCGCGCATGCGCCGCCCGAGGTACGGGCGGGGCGGAGGCGTACGGGGGCCGCGCCGGGTGGGCGGTCGGGGCCCCGCGGGGGTGCCGGGGGGGGTGCGGGGGGGGTGAGAGAGCGCGGGAGCGCGGAAGCGCAGGGGCGCGGAAGCGCAGGGGTGCGGGAGCGCGGAAGCGCAGGGGTGCGGGAGCGCAGGGGTGCATGAGTGCTAGGGGTGCATGAGTGCTGGGGTGCTGGGGTTGCACGGTGCATCCACGGCGTACCGGCGGGCCGAAGGATGCGGCATGAAGCCCTCTCAAGGCGCCGGCGCGGGCCGGGCACCGCGGGTCGCCGTGGTGAGCCCCCCGTTCCTCTCGCACGCGCAGCCGCTGTCGGTCCTGGCCCGTTCGCTCGCCGGGACGGGGGCCGACGTGCTGTTCGTGTCCGCCCCCGCGTTCGCCCCCCTCGCCGAGGCCGCGGGGGTGGGATTCGTACCGCTGACCGTGACGCGCAACGCGAACACCGGAGTCGCGCGGAGCACCCGGCAGGGCGCCCGGGAGGCGGAGCGCCTGGAGGAGTTCCTCGGCTCCACCCGGCAGGGCGCCGTCGCCGCGCTGCTGACCCAGTCGCGCCATCGCGGCGAGGACATGCTGGCGGACCCCGGCGGGGTGCTGGAGGGGATCCGGGAGGTGCAGGAGCGCTGGGCGCCCGACTGGTACGTGGTGGATCAGCTGAGCTACCCCGTGACCCTGGCCCTGCACTGCCTCGGACTCCCGTTCGCCACGTTCTGCCCGGGCCATCCGACGTATCTGCCCCACGCGCCGGAGGCGCTCTTCGGGGTGCCGTACGCCTGGCCGCCGGCGATCCGCCCGACCGAGGACGGTCTCGCCGCACTGCGGCGGGCCGCCCGGGCCAACGACGTGGCGTTCACCCGGCGCTTCGCCGAGGTCGCCCGGACCCACGCCCCGGAACGGCCGCCGGGGCGGGCCTTCGCCCTCGCGTCGCGGCACGCGGTGCTGTTCAACTACCCGAGATTCCCCTGGCTTCCGGAGCGGCCGCGGAGCGGGACCCGCTTCCTCTACGGAGGGCACTGCTCGCCGGTCCGGGAGCCGTCCCCCGGACCGGAGTGGGAGGAGGTGGTGCGGCGGCTGCGGGCGACCCACCGGCACCTGGTGCTGATCGCGCTCGGCACCTTCCTCTCGGCCCGCGCCGACGTGCTGGCCCTGCTCGTCCGGGCGGTCCGCGACCGGGTCCCCGGGTGCGCGGTGGTGGTCGCGGCGGGCGACGGCGCGGCGGACCTCGCGGACCTGTCGGGGCCGGACGTGCACGTCGCGGACGTCGTACCGCAGCGGTGGCTGCTGACCCAGGTCGACGCGATGGTGCACCACGGCGGGAACAACTCCTTCACCGAGTGCCTCGCGTCCGCGACCCCGGCGCTCGTCCTGCCCTTCTCCAGCGACCAGTTCTCGATCGCGCACGACGCCGAACGGGCCGGGCTCGCGCTCGCCCTCGACCCGTCGCGCCTCGACCCGCACACGGTGGGCGCGGCCCTGCGGCGGCTGCTGGCCGAACCCCCCGTCGGCCTGTCGCGCTGGGCGCGGGCGGTGCGGCGCCGGGGACCGGACTGGATGGCCCGGAGCCTGGTGCGGACCATGGCGGGAGCGGGGGTCACGGCCGCCGCGACCGCGGCCCCGGTCCGTCCCGTTCCGTGACGAGCTGGGCGAGGGCCTTCAGCGCGCGGCGGGTGTGGCTCTTCACCGTCCCCAGGGGCAGGCCGAGCCTGCGGGCGATCTCCGGCTGGGTGAGATCCAGGTAGTGAGCGAGGAAGAGGATCTCGCGGCGCCCGGGAGGCAGGGCCGCCGCGGCACCGGTGATGCCGAGCCGTTCGACCGCCCGGGCGCAGTCGTCCACGGGCTCGGCGGGGCGGCCCCGGGCGAGCCGGCGGAACACCTCGTACCGGCGGACGGAGGCGGCGGTCGCGTCGGTCGCCTTGTGGGCGGTGATGCCGTAGAGCCAGGGGCCCAGTTCGCCGCGGCGGGGGCAGTAGCGGGCCGAGTGCAGCCAGGCGTCCGTGAAGACCTGCTGGACGACGTCCTCGGCCTCGTGCGCGTCGGGGCAGCGGCGCCTGGCCCACCGCAGCACCTGCGGGTACCAGTGCGCGTAGATGGCGTCGAAGGCCTCCCGCACGGTGTCGCCGTGCGGTTCCTCCCGGGTGTGTTCTCGGCAGTACCCGCACTCGGGCGGGGGCGGACGTTCGGACACGGGCCGTCTCCGGATGAACCGGGGAAAGGGAACGGGTGCGCGATGCCGCCGGCCGTAGTGGGTCCCTCGGGACGAGGCCGCGGCCCAGGGGTGCCCGCCGGTTCAGCGGACCACGGTCCTCCCGGCCGGCGCCATACGGGCTGGGCCGTTGGTGGGGTGCGCCGGCTTCCGGGGGCGGTACGGGGCGGGGCGCGCATCCGTCGCAGGTCCGCGGGCGGAAAGAGGGATGTCGGCGCCGAGCTCGGCGCCGTCCGCCGGACCTCCGCACGGTGTCCGGAACGGTCTCGACGAAGGGGACAGCCTCATGCACGCGCACATCCTCGACACCTCGGTGCTGGCGGCCGGTGTCTGGCAGTCCGGTCTCGCTCAGGTGCTCGGCGGCCTCATCGTGGTCGCCGTCCTCATCGGCGCCTTCGTGTTCGGCATCAGGGTGAAGAACAAGGAGCTGCCGCCCCCCGACCCCGCGTCCCATCCCCACCGCCCCGACACGGGTGCGCTGCCGGGCGAGGCGACCGAGTACCGCAAGCCCGCGGAGATGCCGCAGACCGACGGCGAGCACCGCCTCATGCCGTACAACCTGAAGAACTCCGGTGAGGCCGACACCGAGCCGCCGAGCGAGGAGAAGCGCAAGTGGCGCGGCATCTCCAGCGGCGGCTTCGGCAGCGGCGGCACGGGGCACGGCGACTGATGCGCGCCCCGCGGAACACGGACGGCAAGACCCCGCGGAACACGGGCGGCCAGACGTCGCCTGCCGGGGAGTGCTGACGGTCGCTCCGTCCCGTGGGGCCGGTACGGGCGGCTGGGCGTCGCGTGCGGCGGAGTACGGGCGGCTGGGCGTCGCCTGCTGGGACGTACGGACGGCCGGGCCGTCACGTGGGACGCGTACGGACGGCCCGGCCGTCGCGTGCGGCGGGTGCCCCCGCGCGCGACGGCCGGTCGAGGTCAGTCCTCCTTCCGTCCGCCTCCGACCGCGACGGGCTCCGGCCGCTCGTCGTCGGTCTCGCGCGCCAGTCGGCTCGGCCACCAGACGGCGGGCCCGATGTCGCGCACCAGGGCGGGCACCAGGAGCGAGCGGACCACGATGGTGTCGAGCAGCACGCCGAAGGCGACGATGAAGGCGATCTGGGCGAGGAAGGCCAGCGGGATGACGATGAGCGCCGCGAACGTGGCGGCCAGCACGACTCCCGCCGACGTGATGACTCCGCCGGTGGCGATCAGCCCGCGGAGCATGCCCTGCCGGGTGCCCAGCTTCAGGGTCTCCTCGCGGACGCGGGACATGAGGAAGATGTTGTAGTCGACGCCGAGGGCGACCAGGAAGACGAATCCGTACAGGGGGACGGAGGCGTCCGTGCCCGAGAAGCCGAACCCGTGCTCGAAGACGATCCCGGCGATGCCGAGGGTCGCGAGGTAGTTGAGGCCCACGGTGGCGACCAGCAGGACGGGCAGGAGCAGCGAGCGGAGCAGCACGATCAGGATCACGAGGATGATCGCGAGGACGACCGGGATGATGAGGTTCTTGTCGTGCTCGGCGGTGCGCTGGGTGTCGTACTGCTGAGCCGTGTAGCCGCCCACCAGGGTGTCCGCGTCGACGGCGTGGACGGCGTCGCGGAGGTCCTGGACCGCCGCCTTCGCGGCGTCGCTGTCCGGGGAGTCGGTGAGGGTCGCGTCGATGCGGACCTTGCCGTCGACGACGAGCGGCTCTCCGCCGGGGGTGCGGGTGACGACCTCGGCGCGGGCCACTCCCGGGGTGCCGGAGGCGGCCTCGCGCACCGCGTCCCGCCGGTCGGCGTCGGCGATGACGACCGCCGGCTGGCCGGAGCCGCCGGGGAAGTGCTTGCCCAGGGTCTGCTGCGCGGCCACGGAGGGGGCGTCGTTGACGAACAGCTCGTCGAGCGGAACGCCCTTGGACTGGAGGGCCGGGAAGAACGCCGCGGCGACGAGGAGGATCGCGGTGGTCACGATCCACAGCTGCCGGGGGCGGGCGTCCACCCGGTGAGCGACGCGCCGCCAGATGCCGTGGCCGCCGGTCTCCGCGTCGGCCGACCTCGGCTTGGCCGGCCAGAACGCGGCCTTGCCCATCAGGGCGAGGACCGCGGGAAGGAACGTGAGGGTCGTGAAGAGGGCGCAGACCACGCCGATCGCGCCGACCGGCCCGAGGGCCCTGTTGTTGGTGAGGTCGCTCAGGAGGAGGGCGAGCAGGCCGAGCGCGACCGTGGCGGCGCTGGCGGTGATGGCCCCGAACGAGCCGCGGGTGGCGGCCCAGGCGGCCGCCGCGCGGTCGCCGGTGGCGGCGAGCTCCTCACGGAAGCGGGCCGTGAGCAGGAGCGCGTAGTCGGTGGCCGCGCCGATCACGAGGATGGACAGGATGCCCTGCACCTGGCCGTCCACCCGGACCACGTCGTGGTCGGCGAGGACGTAGACGATCGCGCTGGCGACGCCGAGGGCGAAGACCGAGCTGATGATGATGAGGAAGGGGAGCAGGATGCTGCGGTACACGAGCAGCAGGATCAGCAGCACCGCCGCCAGCGCCACCCCGAGCAGGATTCCGTCGATGCCGGCGAAGGCGTCGCCGAGGTCTCCCTGGGTGGCGGCCGGGCCCGCGAGCTGGGCCTGGGTGCCGGGCACCTTGTCCGCGGCGGCCCGGATCCCGTCCAGGACGTCGCCGAGTTCCTCGCCGAGGTCGGGTGCGAGCGGCACGACGCCCTGGAGCGCCTCGCCGTCCTCCGAGCGGAAGGCGGGCGAGGGCGGGCCCTCGACGCCCTCCGTGCCCGTGAGCGACCGCAGGGCGGCCGTCGCCGCCTTCTGCTGGGCCGGCGAGACGGCGCCGCCGCCGTCGGCCGTCCAGACCACGATCGCGGGAAGGGTCTCCTGCTGGTTGAAGGCCTTCTGCTGCTCGATCACCCGAGTGGACTCGGCGTTCTGGGGCAAGAAGGCAGCCTGGTCGTTGGTGGAGACCTCGCCGAGCTTTCCTGCGTAGGAGCCGAAGGCTCCTCCGAGGCCGAGCCAGACAACCACCAGGACGAGGGGGACCAGCCATCGGACCGGTCGACGCGCGCTGTTCATCGACTCCCTAACGGGGCGGGTGAGAGAAAACGGGGCGGGGAAGCAAAACCATCTCGACCATAAACTATCTCAATCATTGAGTAACACTATGCTTGAGGTATGCAGCCATCCTCTCCGGATCCGGCCTCTCCGGATCCGCGCGAACAGGCCGACGACCTGTTCGCCTACGCCGTCCTGCTGCGCACGCTCAACCGCGAGCTGAACCGCAGCGCGACGGACTTCGCCCACGCGCACGGGCTGCACGCCACCGACGTCCACGCGCTCGCCGCGATCATGGACCTGTCGGCGGGGCCCGACGGACCCGCGACCCCCTCCCGGCTCCGCGAGGAACTGCGCCTCACCTCCGGAGCGGTGACGGCCTGCCTCGACCGGCTGGAGCGCTCCGGACACGTGCGGCGCGTCCGCGACAGCGCCGACCGCCGAGTCGTCCACCTCGTCTACCCTCCCGAGGCCCGCGCACTCGCCCGCCGGTACTTCGGCCCCCTGGCGCGGGCCACCGAGACGGCGCGCGGCCGCTTCGACGACGAGGAGCTGACGACGATCGCCGCCTTCCTGAGGGCGCTCAACGCCGAACTCGCCGCCCGACACGAGACACCGAACGGGGCGACCTGACCCCCTCGTGCATCCGGAACGGGCCACCGGCCGAAGAACGGGTGAGGCTCACCCCGAGCCGGCGTGCCTACTCCGGGAGGAAGGCCGTGAAACTCCAGGACGAACTCCCCGTGGACCATCACCTGGCCACGGTGTACCGGGCCGGCGCGGCCCTGTGCGGTTGCATCCTGCTCACCTTCGGCGGCCTGGGCTTCGCGAACGCCCTCAGCTCCTTCGACACCTCCGGGGACCGCATCGCGGGCATGACGAGCAACACCGCGCTCAGCGTGATCTCGGTCGTGGTGGGCCTCGCCCTGCTGGCCGGGGCGGTCGTGGGAGGCAACTTCGCCTCCTCCCTGAACATGCTGGTGGGCGGGCTGTTCCTGCTCAGCGGCTTCTACCACCTGTTCGTCCTCGACAAGCCGGCGAACTTCCTCGACTTCGGCATGACCAACGTGGTCTTCAGCTTCGTCATGGGACTGCTCGTCATGACGTTCGGGATGTACGGACGCGTGTCGAGCAAGTTGTCCCACGACAACCCCTACTGGCGCGAGCGGCACGCGCAGGAGGCCGCCCGGGAGACGGGCGTCCGGCACACCGGTCGCGGCCGATGAGACCGACGAGCGGGGGCGCCGCGCCGCCGGCGCGGGACGGCCCCCGTCTGCAAGGGAGAGGGTCATGACGGGCTCCTGGAAACTGGACGGACGCGCCGCGGTGGTCACGGGCGCGGCCCGCGGCCTGGGCGCCGACCTGGCGCGGCAGCTCTCCGACCGGGGCATGCGCGTCGCGCTCCTCGGCAGGGAGGCCTCGACACTGGAAACGGTGGCCGAGACGCTCCGTACGCCGGCCCATGTGGTCGAGGTCGACGTCACCGACGACGTCGCGATGGGATTCGCCGCCGAGAACGTGCAGCGGCACCTGGGCGCCCCGTCGGTCGTCGTCGCCAACGCCGGCGTCGCCGAAGGAGGCCCCTTCGAGACCTCCGACCCGCAGACGTGGCGCCGCGTCGTCGACGTCAACCTCGTGGGGAGCGCCATCACCGCCCGCTCCTACCTGCCCGGCCTGCGCGCGACCCGTGGCTACTTCCTCCAGGTGGCCTCGACCGCGGCCTTCGGGTCGGCCCCAATGATGAGCGCCTACTGCGCGTCCAAGGCCGGCGCGGAGGCCTTCGCACGGTCGCTGCGCGCGGAGGTCGCGCACCTGGGCGTCGGCGTCGGCGTCGCGTACCTCCACTGGACCGACACGGACATGGTCCGCGACGTCGACCGGCACACGGTCCTGCGGGAACTGCGCGGCCACATGCCCGCCCCCGCCCGCCGCGTCTACCCGGTGGCGCAGGTCTCCACCTGGATCGCCCGCGGCATCGACCGCCGCGCCGCCGCCGTCTACGCCCCGCCGTGGCTGCGGCTCGCCCAGCTGGGACGGCCGTTCTTCCCCCTGGCGGTCGACCTGATGTCACGCCGGGAGCTGCCCCGCCTGATGGCCGCCCACCCCTTCGAACAGACCGGTCTCCTCGGCCGCGGCGGCCGGATCGAGGAGGCGTCCCTGGGCCGGCGCACCGCGGAGGACAGCGGCGACGGACGGGAACGCTGAGGGACGGCGGACCGCGGCCTGGCGTGTCGTCGACCGCACGCCGAGCACGGCCTCAGCCCGAAGGGGTGCCCTGCTCGCGTCCGGCGGACCCCTTGTGGAGTTCCGCGGAGAGCTGCGCACCCGTGAGCAGGGCGAGGTTGGACAGCCAGAGCCAGATGAGGAAGACGACGATTCCGGCGAGGGATCCGTACAGGCGGCTGTAGGTGCCCAGCAGGGACGTGTACACGGCGAAGCCGGCGGACACGGTCAGCCACAGCGCGGCCGCGAGGGCGCCGCCGGGCAGGCTGAGGCGGCGGTCCTTGGTCGGAGCGGGCCCCGTGCGGAAGAGGATGACCACCAGGATCGCGACCAGGGCGAGCAGGAGCGGCCACCGCAGGAGGCTCCACACCACGGGAACGGCACTGTCGAGGTGGAGCAGACGCCCGATGGAGGTCACGACGGGTCCGGTCAGGATCAGGATGAGGGCGCTGACGGCGAGGAGCAGCAGCATGGCGAAGGAGGTGACCAGGATGCGGTGGGCCTTGCGCCAGGTGGAGCGCTGATCGGGCACGCGCAGCATGTGGTGCAGAGCGCGCCGGAAGACGGCGACGTAGCTGGAGGCGGACCACAGCGCGCTGGCGGTGCCCGCGGCCAGGAGGGGCCAGGCCGCCGCGTGCCGGTCGAGGGCGCCGACGAGGAGGCCGTGCAGCTCGGTGCCGGATTCGCCGGGTGCGTACTGGGTGACGCCCCCGATGAACTGTTCGGCCGTGTCGGGGCTGAACAGGCCGAAGGCCAGGACGGTGACCAGCAGCGAGGGAAGGATCGCCAGGATCGCGTAGTAGGTGAGAGCGGCCGCGTAGTCGGTGATGTCGTCCTTCCACAGCGTGGCGGGAGTGCGACGCAAGGCCGACCACCAGGTCCGTGAACGGCTGCGGACGGTGTCCGCGGTTCCAGGAGGCGAGGGTCTCGTGTCAGCGGACATGCGGTATCCGATGTGTGGGGTGGATCATGCGTGCACGGGTGTCGATCTTGTGAGGGGACGGTCGCGGGGCTGCGCTCCGACGGCGAGGACCGTGAGCGCTCGGCAGCTGTCGGGCCCCTCGACATCCGGAGCGCAGGTCGAGGATGTGGAGATCAGCCGCTACCGACCCCGTCGATCGTAGCGGCAGCCTGCTCAGCGCGTCCCCGCGCCTCGGCGCCTCCGGCCCTGGAGGCCCTCGGTCGCGGTACCCGCGAGTCCTCCTCGCCGTGGCGAGGGGACCGCCCGGGAACGGGGGCCCGCGGCATTGAGCGACGTCGCCGTGCGGCCGTCCGCCCATGCGGGTGCATCAGGTATCTGTTCGGGTCCTGGGGCGCATGGGCGTTCACGAGGACGGTGCGCGCCGGAGCGGACGGGCATCCAGCCCGCATGGCGGAACACCCTCGCCGCAGTGGAGGCCCGGGGTGTCAGCCCACGGCCGTCACCTCGGGGACGCCGGTGCCCAGGGTGGTGGTGTCGAAGGCGTCGGCGAGCCGCAGCGCCTCCTCGATCAGGGTCTCGACGATCTTCGACTCCGGTACGGTCCTGACGACTTCGCCCTTCACGAAGATCTGGCCCTTGCCGTTGCCGGAGGCGACGCCGAGGTCGGCCTCGCGGGCCTCGCCCGGGCCGTTGACGACGCAGCCCATCACGGCGACGCGCAGGGGCACCTCCATGCCCTCCAGGCCGGCGCTCACCTCGGCGGCGAGCTTGTAGACGTCGACCTGGGCGCGGCCGCAGGACGGGCAGGAGACGATGTCCAGCTTCCGCGGGCGCAGGTTGAGCGACTGGAGGATCTGGTCGGCGACCTTGACCTCCTCGACCGGAGGCGCGGAGAGCGAGACGCGGACGGTGTCGCCGATGCCCTGGCGCAGCAGCGCGCCGAAGGCGACGGCCGACTTGACGGTGCCCTGGAAGGCGGGGCCGGCCTCGGTGACGCCGAGGTGCAGGGGGTAGTCGCAGGCCTCGGCGAGGAGTTCGTAGGCGCGGACCATGACGACGGGGTCGTTGTGCTTCACGGAGATCTTCAGGTCGTGGAAGTCGTGCTCGGCGAAGAGGCCCGCCTCCCACAGCGCGGACTCCACCAGGGCCTCGGGGGTGGCCCTGCCGTGCTTCTTCAGCAGCCGGGCGTCCAGGGAGCCGGCGTTGACGCCGATGCGGATGGGGGTGCCGTGGTCCTTGGCGGCCCGGGCGATGTCCGCGACCCGGTCGTCGAACTTCTTGATGTTGCCGGGGTTGACGCGGACCGCGGCGCAGCCCGCCTCGATGGCGGCGAAGACGTACCGCGGCTGGAAGTGGATGTCCGCGATCACCGGGATCGGCGACTTGGCGGCGATCGCGGGCAGTGCGTCCGCGTCGTCCTGGGAGGGGCAGGCCACCCGGACGATGTCGCAGCCCGCGGCGGTGAGTTCGGCGATCTGCTGGAGTGTGGCGTTGACGTCCGAGGTGAGTGTGGTCGTCATCGACTGCACCGAGATCGGCGACCGGCTGCCCACGCCGACCCTGCCGACCTGGAGCTGGCGGGTGGGGCGGCGGGCGGCGAGTACCGGGGCGGGCATCGACGGGATGCCGAGCGCGACCGTCATGGGGTGTCTCCTGCTCTGGTGGGGGTGGGGGCCGGGCGGTTCACTGGTCGGCGCCGACGGGCTGGGGTGTCAGGTCGCCGACGGAGACGGAGTCGTCGCGGCCGGCGAGGGCCTCGACGACGGCGCGGGCGATGTGGCGGCCGGTCAGTCCGTGGGCGGCGAGGATGTCGTCGCGGCGGCCGTGGTCCAGGAAGCGCTGGGGCAGTCCGAAGGTACGGACGGGTGTGCGGGCGCCCGCGTCGGCGAGGGCCTGTGCGAGGGCGGCCCCGGCGCCGCCGCTGCGGCCGCCGTCCTCGACGGTGGCGACCAGCGAGTGGCCGAGGCCGAGTTCCACGAGGGCGGCGGGGACGGGGGCGATCCAGCGGGGGTCGACGACGGTGACGCCGAAGCCGTGCTCCGCGAGGCGGTCGGCCGCCTCCAGGCACACCCCGGCCATCGCGCCGACGGAGACGAGCAGGACGTCCGGGGCGTCGGAGTCCGCGCGGCGCAGGACGTCCATGCCGTCGAAGGTGGCGACGGCGGGGAGGTCGGGCCCGGTGGAGCCCTTGGGAAAGCGCAGCGCGGTCGGGCCGTCCTGGATCGCGAGGGCCTCGCGCAGGGCGCGGCGCAAGGTGGCGGCGTCGCGGGGGGCGGCCACGCGCAGGCCGGGAACCATCTGGAACAGCGACAGGTCCCACATGCCGTTGTGGGAGGCGCCGTCGTCGCCGGTGACGCCGGCCCGGTCGAGGACGAAGGTGACCGGGGCGCGGTGCAGGGCGACGTCGAGCAGCATCTGGTCGAAGGCCCGGTTGAGGAAGGTGGCGTACACCGCCACGACGGGGTGCAGCCCGCCGAGGGCGAGGCCGGCGGCGGAGGTGACGGCGTGCTGCTCGGCGATGCCGACGTCGAAGGTGCGGTCGGGGAAGCGCTCGGCGAAGGCGGTGAGGCCGGTGGGGGCCAGCATGGCCGCGGTGAGGGCGACCACGTCGGGGCACCGGGCGCCGAGGGCGGCGAGTTCGTCGCCGAAGACGTCGGTCCAGGCGGGTTCCGCGGCGGGGCGGGGCGTGGTGGGGGCCGCGGGGCGGGGGCGTACGGCGTGGAAGCGGTCGGCCTCGTCCTGTTCGGCGGGGGCGTGGCCGCGGCCCTTCTCGGTCAGGCAGTGGACGACGACGGGCCGGCCGAGTCCGGCGGCGTGGCGCAGGGCCGCTTCGAGGGCTTCGATGTCGTGGCCGTCGACGGGGCCGACGTACGCGAGGCCGAGGCTCTCGAAGACGGACCGCGGGGGGCGGTCCTCGGTGCGCAGGCGGGCCAGGTGGGCGGGGATGCCGCCGACGGTCGGGGCGTAGGAGCGGGTGTTGTCGTTGAGGACGACGACGACCGGGCGGTCGGCGCCGTCGGCGAGGTTGTTGAGTGCCTCCCAGGCCATGCCGCCGGTCAGGGCGCCGTCGCCGATGACGGCGACGACGGCGCGGTCGGTGGCACCGGTCAGCCGGTGGGCCTTGGCGAGGCCGTCGGCGTAGGACAGGACGGTGGAGGCGTGGGAGTTCTCGATGAGGTCGTGCGGGGACTCGGTGCGCGAGGGGTAGCCGGAGAGTCAGCCGGGCTGGCGCAGGGTGCCGAAGGCGTCCGCCCGTCCGGTGACGATCTTGTGGGGGTAGGTCTGGTGCCCGGTGTCCCACAGGATGTGGTCGCGCGGGGACTCGAAGACCCGGTGCAGGGCGAGGGTGAGCTCGACGACGCCGAGGCTGGGGCCGAGGTGGCCGCCGGTGCGGGTGACCTCCTCGACGAGGAGGCGCCGGATGTCCGCGGCGAGCTCCTCGGTCTGGGCGGGGGTGAGGGCGCGGAGGTCGTCGGGTCCGTGGACCGATGCGATCGACGTCATGACAGATCCTGTTCTGGTCACAGGGCCTCATCGGCCAGAGGGGTCCGGGGTACCCGGCCGGTGACCGGGTCGGCCAGCCGGGCGGGCATGGAGAAGACGACGTCCTCGGCGATGCCGTCGTCCAGTTCGACGTCGTGCCAGCCGAGTGCGGCGAGCCGGTCGACGAGGCCTCGGACGAGGATCTCCGGGGCGCTGGCGCCGGAGCTGATGCCGATGCTGGACACTCCGGCGAGCCAGGTCTCGTCGAGGTGGCCGGCGTCGGGGACGAGGTGGGCGGCGCTGCCGTGCTCGCGGGCGACCTCGACCATCCGGATCGAGTTGCTGGAGTTGCGGGAGCCGACGACCAGGACGAGGTCGTTGTGGCGGGCGAGGGACTTGACGGCGTTCTGGCGGTTCTGGCTGGCGTAGCAGATGTCGCCGTCGGCGGGGCCGGCGAGGTCGGTGAAGCGAGCGCGCAGGGCGTCGACGACCCGGCGGGTCTCGTCGAAGGAGAGGGTGGTCTGGGTGAGGTAGGCGACGGGTGTGTCGTCCGGGAGGTCGAGGGCGGCGACGTCGTCCTCGTTCTCGACGACGACGGTGCGCTCGGGGGCCTCGCCGCGGACGCCTTCGACCTCCTCGTGCTCGGCGTGGCCGACGAGCAGGATGGTCCGGCCGTCGCGGGCGTAGCGGACGGCGGCCTGGTGGACCTTGGAGACCAGGGGGCAGGTGGCGTCGATGACTTCGAGCCGGCGGTCGGCGGCGCCGCTGCGGACGGCCGGGGAGACTCCGTGGGCGGAGAAGACGCACACGGCGCCCTCGGGCACCTCCTCCTCGCTGTCGACGAAGCGGGCGCCGCGCTTCTCCAGCTCGGCCACGACGTGGTGGTTGTGGACGATCTCCTTGCGGACGTACACCGGGGCGCCGTGGAGGTCGAGGGCGCGTTCCACGATGCCGATGGCACGGCGCACTCCGGCGCAGAAGCCGCGCGGCTGGGCGAGGACGACACGCGGGGGCCGAGGGGCGGCCGGGGCGTCCGGGCCGGCCGGTCGGATGGTGGCGCTCATGAAGCGTTCCGTTCGTAGGAGTCGTGGGTGTCGGTTGCGGGGCGCGGGGCGGGGACCGCCGAGGGTGGCTGCCCCTGCGAGGCACGCCACAGTGCGGCGTAGATCCCGTCCAGGGCGAGGAGTTCGCCGTGGGTGCCGTCCTCCCGGATGCGGCCGTCGTCGACGACGACGATGCGGTCGGCGCGGGAGGCGACGCCGAGGCGGTGGGCGACGATCAGGGCGGTGCGGCCGCTGACGAGGCGTTCGGTCGCCCGGTTGACCAGGGCCTCGGTGGCGAGGTCCAGGGCGGCGGTGGCCTCGTCGAGCAGGAGGACGTCGGGGCGGACGAGTTCCGCGCGGGCCAGCGAGACGAGTTGCCGCTGTCCGGCGGAGAGGTTGTGTCCGCCTTCGGTCACGGGGTGGTCATAGCCGGAGTCGAGGGCACTGAGGGTGTCGTGGGCGCCGACCCGGCGGGCCGCGTCGGTGACCTCGGCGTCGGTGGCGTCGGGCCGGCCGTAGGCGATGGCCTCGCGGACGGTTCCGGCGAAGAGGTAGGGCTCCTGGGGGACGACGCCGAGCCGCTTCCGGTAGGCGGTGAGGTCCAGGTCGCGCAGGTCGGTCCCGTCGACGCGGACGGTTCCGCGGGTCGGGTCGTGGAACCGGGCGGCCAGCTTGACGAGGGTGGACTTGCCGGCGCCGGTGGTGCCGACGAAGGCGACGGTCTGGCCCTGCGGGATGCGCAGCCGGATCCCGGTCAGCGCCCGGCGGCCGTCGCGGTAGTGGAAGTCGACGTCGTCGAAGACCAGTTCGCCGCGCAGGGAGCGGACGGGGCGTGCGTCGGCGGCGTTCGGGGTGGTGCTGCGCAGCCGGAGGAGGTCCCGGATCCGCAGCAGGGACACCTGGGCCTGCTGGTAGCCGTCGAAGAGCTGCGAGAGCTGCTGCACCGGGACGAAGAAGAGGTCCAGGTAGAGGAGGTAGGCGACGAGGGCGCCGACCGTCATGGTGCCCGCGGCCACCCGGTGCGCTCCGACGGCGAGGACGACGGCGGTGACGCAGGCGGCGAGGAGCTGGATGAAGGGGAAGTAGCGGGCGGAGAGGAGCTGGCCGCGGACGCGGGCGCGCCGGTAGGCGTCGCTGTGCCGGGCGAAGGCGGTGACGACGGAGTCCTCGCGGCGGAACGCCTGCACGGTGCGCATGGCGGCCGCGCTCTCCTGGAGGGCTCCGTTGACGACGGCGAGCCGTTCCCGGGCGTCCGCGTAACTGCGGGCGGAGGCCCGGCGGAAGGCGACGGTGGCGAGGGCGATCGGCGGGAGGACGGCGAGGACGACGAGGAGCATCCCGGCGTCGGCGGCGCCGAGCGCGACGAGCACGCCGGCCAGCGTGAGGAGGCTGACGAGGACGCCGATCAGACCGGTCTGGAGGAAGGAGGAGAGCGAGTCGACGTCGGTGGTCATCCGGGTGAGGGTCCGGCCGGACGCCTCGCTCTCGAAGTGGTCGAGCCCCAGGCGGTGCAGGTGCGCGAAGACCCGGATGCGCAGGCCGTACAGCAGCCGCTCCCCCGTGCGTCCGGTGACCCGGACGGCGGCCCACTGGACGGCGTACTGGGCGAGGACGAGCGCCAGCGCGGTGAGGGAGGCCGCGGCGACGACGTCGAGGGCGAGGCGGTGGGCACCGCCCTCGATGCCCTGGCGCAGGACGAGGGGCAGGGTGAGTCCGGCGAGCGCGTCGGCGACGACCAGGGCGAGGCCGAGGGCGAGCGGCAGGCCGTGGCCGCGCAGCAGGTGGCGCAGTCCGAACTCTCCGTCGCCGTGGGTCCGGGGGTCGCGGGCGGCCTCCGCCTCGTCGACGCCGGGGAGGTCGAGGGCCGGCGGCAGCGCCGCGACGCGGGCCTTCATGCGCGCGGCCGCGGAGTGCGGGGCGGTGGCGGTCTTCGGGGTGGTCGGCGCGGGGCGCTTCCGGTGCCCGGCGGGGGCCTGCGGCGGGGCGGCGGCTTCGCCGGCCGGGACCGTGGCCGGATCGTGCTGGAGGATCGTGCGGTAGAGCGGGCAGCGGGCGGTGAGTTCGTGGTCGGTGCCGTGGTCGACGATGCGGCCGTGGTCGAGGACGGCGATCCGGTCGGCGAGGGCGAGGGTGGAGCGGCGGCGGGCGACGATCAGGGTGGTGCGCTCCCCGGCCCGGTCGCGCAGGGCGTCATGGATGCGCTGTTCGACGCGGGCGTCGACGGCGGACGTGGCGTCGTCGAGGACGAGGACGCGGGGGGCGGCGGCGAGGGCGCGGGCGAGGGCGAGGCGCTGGCGCTGGCCGCCGGACAGGGCGCCGCGTTCGCCGAGGACCGTGGCGTAACCGTCGGGCAGGGCGGTGACGAAGGCGTGGGCCTGGGCGGTGCGGGCGGCGGCGTGGATCTCGGCGTCGGTGGCGTCGGGCCGGCCGTAGGCGATGGCCTCGCGGACGGTTCCGGTGAGGAGGGCCGTGTCCTCGGGGACGCCGGCGACGGCGCCGCGCAGGGAGGCGTAGGCCAGGTCGCGGACGTCGGCGCCGCCGATCCGCACGGCTCCCTCGGAGACGTCGTGGAACCGGGAGAGGAGCAGGGCGAGGGTGGACTTGCCCGACCCGGGGGCGCCGACCAGGGCCAGGGTCTCGCCGGGTTCGACGCGGAGGGAGAGGTCGGTGAGGACGGGCCGGCCGGCGCCGTAGGCGAAGGTGACGCGGTCGAACTCGACGCCGAGAGCGCCCTCTTCGGGGAGCCGCGCCGTGCCCTCGGCCAGCAGCGGGCGGGTGTCGATCACTTCGAGGACCCGCTCGATCCCGGCGCCGGCCTGCTGGCCCATGGTGAGCAGCGCGGCGAGGGTCTTGACGGGGCCGACGAGCTGGGCGAGGTAGGAGGAGAAGGCGAGGAGGGCGCCGAGGCTGAGGTCGCCGCGGGCCGCGAGCCAGCCGCCGACGGCGAGGGCGCCGACCTGTCCGAGGGAGGGGACGCACTGGAGGGCGGGCCCGTAGCGGGCGTTGAGCCGTACGGCGCGCATCCGGCCGGCGAAGAGCCGCCGGGCGGCGTCGGCGAGCCGGTCCCTCTCCCGTTGCTCCTGGCCGAATCCCTTGACGACGCGGATGCCGGCGGTGGAGCTGGCGACGACTCCGGCGACGGCGGCGGCCTGGTTCTGGGCGTACCAGGTCGCGGGGTAGAGCCAGGTGCGGCTCCGTCGGCCGATGAACCACAGGGCGGGGACGAGGGCGAGCGCGACAAGGGCGAGGAGCGGGGAGAGCAGGGCGATGAGGACGAGGGAGACGAGCAGGAGGGCCGCGCTGGAGATCGCCGTGGGCAGGGTGGAGACGAGTCCGAAGACCATGTTGAGGTCCCCGGAGGAGCGGCCGAGGAGCTGACCGGTGCTCAGTTCGTCGCGGCGTGTGCCGTCCAGGCGGGAGAGCGAGCGGATCAGGTCGACCCGCAGGTCGTGCTGGACGTCGGCGGCGAGCCGTCCGGCGTGGTGGCGGCGGAGATGGGCGGCGAGGTAGCCGAGCGCGGCGAGGGCGAGCAGGGCTCCGGTCCACAGGGCGGCGGACCGGGCGGGGCGCAGGACGACGTCGTCGACGATCACCATGGTGACGAGGGGGACGAGGGCGCTGGTCGCGGTTCCGAGGAGCGCGGCGAGGACCGCGACGAGCACGCTGCGCCGGTGGCGCAGACAGCGGCGGGCGAGCCGCCCGGTCCAGGAACCCCGGTCGGTGTCGTCGGTGGGGTGCGTCATCCCGGGGCCTCCTCTCGTGAGGGTGGTGGGTGGGGTTGCGGTGGAGGTCATGCCTCGCAGCGGCGCAGGTCGACCGGGGTGCCCGGGGCGCCGAGTCCGGCCACCGCGAGGACGTGCGCGCCGGTGCCGGTGGGCAGGACCGTGCAGGCGGCCCCGGTCGTGCCGGGCAGGGCGCACAGGGCGGGTGGCGTGTCCGCGGCCCGTGGCGGGGGCCAGTGCGCGGGGTGGGGCAGCGGCTGGGTGAGCCCGCCGCGGGCGAGTCCGTGGCCGCGGGCCTTGCCGACGGCCTCCTTCTGGGTCCAGAGCCAGTAGAAGGCGGGGACCCGGTCCGCCGCGGGGAGGCGGCCGACCCAGTCGGCGTCGGCGGGGGCGAGCCAGCGCCGGGCCATGGCGAGGGCGGGTAGCGGCCGTACGGTCTCGATGTCGACGCCGACCGGGGTCCGGGCCAGTGCCACGGCCCGGGCTCCCGGACTGTGGCTCACGCTCACGTGGAGCCGGGCTGCGTCTCCGGTGAGCCGGGGGCGGCCGCCGGGGTCGTGGGCCAACCCGATGCGGTGGAGCGGGCTGCCGGTGAGCTCCGCGGCGGCGCGCAGCAGCGTGGTGTGCGCCGCGCGCCGTTCGCCGGAGGCGACGGGGCCCCAGAGCACCGTGACGGCGTCGGGGCCGGTCACCGGGTCAGGACGCCATCGCGCGGACGAGGCTCTTGGGGCGCATGTCCGTCCAGTGGGCCTCGATGTGGTCGAGGCACGCCTGGCGGTCGCTCTCCCCGAGGGCGACCTCCCAGCCGGCCGGGACCTCGGCGAAGTCCGGCCACAGGGAGTACTGGCCCTCGTCGTTCACGAGGACGAGGTAGCGGCCGTCGGCGTTCTCGAACGGGTTCGTCATTTCTTTTCCCTTTTCCTTTTCCGAAGTGATTTCTTGTTTCCGTCGCCATTCTTTCTAACCAATCACAGAAAGATCGGCAACCCTTTTCAGGGAGAATTCAGCGCATATCCGTGAGGCCGGGTTCCGGCGCGTTCACGAGGACCGCCACGTTGCCGGGCGGCTGCTTGTTCTCGTAGACCATCTGGTGCGCCCGGCCGATCTCGTCGAACGGCAGGGCGAGGCTGAGGCAGGGGTCGATGTGGCCGGCCGCGACGAGCTCGATGATCGCCGCGGTCTGGCGCACGTTGGCGGCGTGCGAGCCCTGCAGCCGCTTCTGGAACATCCAGAGGAACCGCAGGTCGATGTCGCCGTTGTAGCCGCTGGTGCCGGCGCAGGTGACGACCATGCCGGCCCGGTCGCAGACGTAGACCGAGGTGGGGAGGGTGGCCCGGCCCGGGTGCTCCAGGACGATGGCGGGGTCCCTGCGCTCGCCGAGCGCGTCCCAGAAGGCGCGGCCGAAGGAACGGACCCCCGAGAGCCATTCCCGATAGGCGACGGTGTCGCTCGAATCGGGCAGCCGACCCCAGTGGTCGAATTCATTCCGATTGATGACTCCGCGCGCCCCCAGGCGCTTACAGTAGTCGAATTTGTCGTCGTCCGACACCACGGCGACGGGAATTCCGCCGAAGTATTTCACGATCTGTATCGCCATGGAGCCGAGGCCGCCGGCGCCGCCCCAGACGAGGACGGGGTCGCCCGGCCGGACCGTGTGCGGGTGCCAGCCCATGAGCATCCGGTACGAGGTGGAGCCGCCGCCGAGGAAGCAGCCGGCCTCCTCCCAGGTGAGGTGCGGGGGCTTCTTGTGGCACTGGTACTCGTCGGCCACGGTGAACTGGGCGAAGGAGCCGTGGTTCGACTCGTAGCCCCAGGCCCGCTGGGAGCGGGAGGCGGTCGGGTCGGTGCCGAGGCGGATGTCGGGGGCCGACTCGTCCCAGGCGACGCCGCCGACGATGACGTGGTCGCCGACCCGCAGCTGCTTCACCCCCTCGCCGACGGCCCAGACCACCCCGGCTCCCTCGGATCCGGCGATGTGGAAGTCGAGCGGGTCGCCGGCCCGTCGGCGGTCGGCGATGACGTCGGCGGGGGTGCCGAGTCCGGCCCAGACGCCGTTGTAGTTGATGCCTGCGGCCATCACCCAGATGAGGACCTGCCCGCGGCCGACCGGGGGCACCTCCACCGTCTCGACCTGGATCGACTGCTCGGGCGGCCCGTACCGCTCGCGGCGGATCACGCCGGCGTGCATGAAGTGGGGCACCTCGCCCAGGGGCGGTGTCTCCCCCAGCGCGTACAACTCCCGGGTCATCAGATGTCCTTCCGTGTGGTGCGGTTGTTCAGATGGGCGGCGATCGCGCCGCCGACGACGGCCAGCGGTTCGGGCCGCAGCATGTCCTCGTGACGGCAGTCGACCGGGTGGACGGCGATGGTGCCGGCGACGTACGGGCGCCAGCGGTCGGCCTTCTCCGCCGTGGCGGCCGCGGGGAGGGTCTCAGGGCCGGGTCGGGAACCCCGGCCGCCCGCACCGCCGTTCGCGACGAAGAGGATCAGGTCGCCCCCGAAGCGGCGCGGGGCGAAGCCCGCCCGCAGTCCGACGCCGGTGCGGTACGCGTCGACGAGGGCGCCGACTCGGTCGGCGAGCAGCGCCGCGAGCGGTCCGCCGCGGGCCCGCAGGAGCGCGGCGCCCGCCTCGGGGGTGAGCTCCTCGTCGCCTCGGTCCGGGCCGACGCCCGCCGCGTCCAGGAGGGCGCCGAGGACCTGCGGCGCCGGGGGAACGGTCACCGGGTCACCGGTCCGCGCCGGGTAGGAGTCCAGGACCGCGACGGTCGCGACCTCCTCACCCGCCTCCTCCAGGAGGACCGCCGCCGCCTGGGCGACCAGGCCGCCGAGCGACCAGCCCACCAGGTGGTAGGGGCCGGTCGGCCGGACGGCGCGGATCTGCTCCACGTAGTCGGCGGCGGCCTCCTCCAGGCTCGCCGGGCGGTGGCCGGGCTCGGCGAAGGCGCGGGCCTGGAGGCCGTACACCGGGTGGCCGGCCGGCAGGTGCCGCAGCAGGGCCGCGTACCGCCAGCTCAGGCCGCCCGCGGCGTGGAAGCAGAAGACGGGCGGAAGGTCGCCCCGGGTGCGCAGCGGCAGCAGGACGTCGAGTGCTCCGGCGGCGGCCGGGTCCTCGTCGTCGAGGGCGGCGGCGAGTCCGGCGACCGTGGGGGCCAGGAACAGGGCCTGAATGCCGAGTTCGACGCCGAGGACGGCGCGGACGCGGCTGACGAGTCCGGCCGCGAGCAACGAGTTGCCGCCCAGGGCGAAGAAGTCGTCGTCGATGCCGGCCGCGTCGACGCCGAGGACGTCGGCGAACAGGCCGCACAGCAGTTCCTCGCGCGGGGTGCGGGGGCCGCGGCCGGTGCGCGCGGCGCCTTCGGCGGGGGCGGGCAGCGCCGCCCTGTCCAGCTTGCCGTTCGCGGTCAGCGGCAGGACGTCGAGCGGGACGATCCGGGCCGGGACGAGGTAGTCCGGCAGCGTCTCGGCCAGCCGGGCGCGCAGCTCCGCGGGGTCCGGGGCGGGTCCGCCGGGCGCGGGCACGGCATAGGCGACGAGGCGCTTGTCGCCGGGCCGGTCCTCACGGACCAGGGAGACCGCGTGGGCCACGCCGGGCAGGGCCGCGAGGGCGCCGTCGACCTCGGTGAGTTCGATCCGGAACCCGCGGAGCTTCACCTGGTCGTCGGCCCGGCCGACGAACTCCAGGGTGCCGTCCGGGCGGCGGCGGGCCAGGTCTCCGGAACGGTACATCCTCGTCCCCGGGCCGCCGAACGGGTCGGCGACGAAGGAACGGGCGCTGAGCGCGGGGTCGTTCTCGTAGCCGCGGGCGAGCCCGGAGCCGGCGAGGTACAGCTCGCCGACGGCTCCGGCGGGCACCGGCTGCAGTTCCGGGGAGAGCACGTAGGCGGACATCCCGTGCAGCGGGACGCCGATCGGCACGTTGTCCGGGACCCTGTCGCCCGCCCGCATGATGTGGTGGGTGGCGAACACGGTGGTCTCGGTGGGGCCGTAGCCGTTGCTGACGACGGTGCCGGGGCAGGCGGCGAGGACCTTGCGGACGGCGTCGGCGGGGACGACGTCACCGCCGGTGCGCACCTCGCGGACGCCGGCGAAGCAGTCCGGCTCCTCCTCGGCCAGCCAGCGGAACAGGCCGGCCGTCAGCCAGAGTCCGGTGACGCGCTCGTCGACCAGGAGCCGTGCCAGCTCCTTCAGGTCGGTCTCGCCGGGTGGGGCGACGACGACCGTGCCGTGGTTCAGCAGCGGCCCCCACAGCTCCAGCAGGGCGGCGTCCCAGGCGTGCGAGGAGTGGAACAGCATCCGCTCCCGGGCACCCGGGGCCCAGCAGGGCTCGTCGGCGAGCTCGACGACGTCGCGGTGGGTGACCGCCACGCCCTTGGGAACGCCGGTGGAGCCCGAGGTGAACATGACGTACGCCAGCCGCTCCGGCTCGACGGTCACGCCCGGGTCCGTGGGGTCCTGGCGGGACGGACGCGGGTCGGTGTCGACGGCGACGGCCGTCACCCCGTCGTCGGGCGCGCCGGCCCGTTCGGCCGCGCGGGCCGCGTCGGTCAGCAGCAGGCGCGCGCCGGCGCGCTCCAGGACGGTCCGCTGCCGCTGCGCGGGGTGGGCGGGCGCCAGCGGGACGCAGACCGCGCCTGCCTTGAGGACGGCGAGGAAGGCCACGACCAGCAGCGGCGACCGGTCGAGCAGGATGCCGACCCGGTCCTCCGGACCGGTGCCCAGCTCGCGCAGCAGCCGTGCCAGCCGGTTGGCCCGCTCGTCCAGCTCCCGCCAGGTGAGCCGCTCGTCCCCCCGGGAGACCGCCGTGGCGTCCGGGGTGCGGGCGGCGAGGGCGGCGACCCGGCCGTGGATCGTGTCGCCGGGGTCGCCGGGGTCGCCGGCCGCGAGCGGGGTCCGCGTACCGCCGTCGGCGAGCGCGCGCCGCTCCTCCCGGGAGAGCCCCGACACGCGTCCCACCGGCTGCTCGGGATCGGCGGCCACCGACTCCAGGACGCGGGTCAGCCGCTCCAGCAGGGCGGGGGCGGTCGCCTCCCCGAGCACGTCGGGCCGGTGGTCGAGACGGAACCGCAGGCCCTGCGAGCGCAGCGACGCGACGAGCAGCAGCGGGTAGTGGGCGGCGTCGCGGCCCTGCACCGCGGTGGCGCGGAGCCGGGACGGGGAGCGCTCGGTGTCCTCGGGCAGCGGGTAGTTCTCGTAGACGAGGGCGGTGTCGAACAGCGGCCGGAGGCCCGCGATCCGGTGCACGTCGGCGAGGCCGAGGTACTGGTGGGTGCGCAGGGCGGTCTGTTCGTCCTGGACGCGGGCCAGGGCGGCGCTCCAGCGTTCGGAGCGGTCGAAGCGGACCCGTACCGGCAGGGTGTTGATGAACAGGCCGATCATGTTCTCGGCGCCGGGGAGCTCCGGCGGCCGGCCGGAGACGGTGGTGCCGAACAGGACGTCGTCGCGGCCGAGGTGACGGCCGAGGACGAGCGCCCAGGCCGTCTGGACCATGGTGTTCATGGTGACGCCGGCCCGGGCCGCGTGCCCCTGGAGGGTGGCGGTGAGCTCCGGGGACAGGTCGTGCACGAGCTGCTCGGGCAGCGCGGGCCCGGCCGGTCCCCGGCCGGGGGCGAGCAGGGTGGGCTCCTCGACCCCGGCGAGGGTGTCGCGCCAGGCCCGCTCGCTGACCGTGCGGTCCTGCGCGGCGAGCCAGTCGACGTACGCGCGGAACGGGGCGGGGGCGGGCAGGGTGGCCGCGTCGCCGCCGTTCTCGTACAGGGTGACCAGTTCGCGCAGGAACAGCGGCATGGACCAGCCGTCGAGCAGGATGTGGTGCTTGGTGATGACCAGCCGGTGACGCTCGTCTCCGAGGCGGATCAGCAGGAAGCGGACCAGGGGCGGCCGGCTGAGGTCGAACCGGTGGGCACGGGCGGCCTCGGTGAGCGCGACGAGCTCGCTCCGCGCGACGTCGTCGGGCAGCGCGCCGAGGTCCGTCTCGGTCCAGGGCAGGGCCGCGGCGCGCGGCACGACCTGGACGGCCGCGCCGTCCGCGCGGTGGTGGAAGCCCGCCCGCAGGTTGGGGTGCCGGTCCAGGACGGTCTGTCCGGCGGCGCGCAGGGCCGCCGGGTCCAGCGGGCCTTCCAGGTCGAGGACGAGCTGGACGGTGTAGACGTCGGTGCCGCTGTCGTCCGCCTGGAGGGCGTGGAAGAACAGGCCCTCCTGGAGCGGGGTGAGCGCGAAGGCGTCCTCCAGACCGCCGGGGGCGGCGGCGAAGCCGTCGATCTCCGGCTGGGTCAGCCCGGACGTCGGCAGGTCGCCGGGGGTGAACGCGTCGCCGCGCTCGGACTGGCCGGGGTCGGCGAGGGCGCGCAGGGCGGTGAACCACAGCTCGCCGAGCTCCGCCATCTCGGCGCGGTCGAAGAGTCCGGCGGGCCAGGAGTACGTGACGTGGAGCCGCGGCCCGTCGTCGCCGTCCCGGGTGACCGCGTTGATCTCGACGGCGTGGCCGAACGGCATGCCCGGGTCGGCGGGGAGCAGCGGGATGCGCAGGTCGGACGCGCTGGACCAGCCGGCGGGGCCCGCCTCGCCGAGGGTGTCGGCACCGCTGCCGACCCGGCCGAGGTAGTTGAAGCCGATCTGCGGGGTTGCGGCGCCCGCCAGGGCGAGCGCGGTGTCCGCGTTGAGGTAGCGGAGCAGGCCGTAGCCGAGTCCGCTGTCGGGGAAGGCGCGCAGTTGCTCCTTGACCCGTCCGAGGGCGGCGACGGTCGCCGCGCCACCGTCCAGCGCGTCGTCCAGGTCGACGGGGCCGGGGTCGAGCCGCACGGGGAAGCGGCTGGTGAACCAGCCGACCGTGCGGGAGAGGTCGAGGGTCTCGTCGAGCTCCTCGCGGCCGTGGCCCTCCATGTCGACGAGGACCGCGTGGGACGCGTCCTGGGTCCAGCGGCGGCGCCAGCGGGCGACGGCGAGGGTCAGGCCGGTGAGCAGCACGTCGTTGATCTGGGTGCGGAACCGGGCGGGCACGTCGGTGAGCAGCGCCGTCGTCAGGTCCGCGGGCAGGGCTGCCGTCAGGTGCTCGGCGGTCTCCCGGGTGTCGACGGCGGGGTCGAGGCGGCGGGCGCCGAGGAGCGGGTCGTCGCCCTGCGTCTGCTGTCGCCAGAGCGGGAGTTCGGCGATGCGGGCCGGGTTCTGCGCCTCCATGACGAGGGCCTGCGCCCAGCGGCGGAAGGTGGTGCCGACCGGCGCGGGCCGGGGGTCGCGGCCCGCGCGGGCGGCCTGCCAGGCGTCGGCGAGATCGGGCAGCAGGATTCGCCAGGACACGCCGTCGACGACGAGGTGGTGGAGGAGGACGAGGAGGAGGCCCTGCGCGTCCGGGCCGGCGTCGAACCAGACGACCTGGAGCAGGACGCCGTTCTCCGGGTCGAGCCGGCGGCGGGCCTCCTCGCCGTGCGCGGAGACCGCGGCGGCGAGGTCGGCGGCGTCGGCCGCCGCGTCCCGGACGTCGACGCGGGTGACGCAGGTCCGGGCGTCGACGGTGCCGCGCGGGGCGGTCTCCAGGTTCCACGGCAGGCCGAGCGCGGCGCCGGTGAGCCGGGCGCGCAGCACGTCGTGGTGGTCGACGACGGCCTGGACGGCCCGGGTCAGTTCGTCCTGGCCGAGGCCGCCGGGAACCCGGAGCACCACGGACTGGTTGAGGCCCTGGAACGGGCCGCCGAGCTGGTGGAGCCAGCGGACGACCGGGGTGCCGGGGACGGCGCCGACGCCGTCGTCGGCGACGGGCGCGGCTTCCGCGGCGGCGGGACGGATCGCGGTCGCCAGCTCCGCGACGGTCTGGTGCCGGAAGATGTCCCGCGGGGTGAGGACGAGGCCGGCCTGGCGGGCGCGGCCGGCGACCTGGATGGCGTTGATGCTGTCGCCGCCCAGGGCGAAGAAGTTGTCGTCGGCGCCGACGTCGGCCAGGCCGAGGACGTCTCCGACGATCCGGCGGAGCAGGGCCCGCGGGTCGTCGCCGGCGGACGGCTCCGGAGACCCGTTCGCCGCCTGGGCGGCCGGCGCGGTCGCGGGCTGCTCGGGGGCGGGCAGCGCCGCCTTGTCGGTCTTTCCGTTGACGGTCAGCGGAACCCGCTCGATCTCCATGAGGACGGACGGCAGCAGGTGCGCGGGCAGGGTGGCCCGCAGGTGGGTCCGTACCGCTCCGAGGTCGAATCCGGCCCCGGCGTCCGGCACGAGGTAGCCGACGAGCTGACGGACGCCCGGGCGGTCCTCCCGTACGGTCGCCACGGCACGCGCGACACCCGGCGCGGCCGTCAGGGCGGCCTCCACCTCGCCGAGTTCGATGCGGAAGCCGCGCAGCTTCACCTGGCCGTCGGCCCGGCCGACGAACCGCAGCCGGCCGTCGCGCATCCGGCTGACGACGTCGCCGGTGCGGTACATCCGGCTGCCCGCCGTCCCGAACGGGTCGGCGACGAACCGCTCGGCGCTCAGCCCGGGGCGCCGCAGGTAGCCCCGGGCCACGCCGATCCCGGCGACGTACAGCTCGCCGGGGACGCCGACCGGGACCGGACGCAGCCGGTCGTCGAGCACGTACACCCGGGTGTTGGGCAGCGGGCCGCCGATCGGCGGCACACCCGCCTCGGGCGCGAGCGGCCCGGCCATGGTGCAGGAGACCGTGGTCTCCGTGGGGCCGTACGCGTTGAACATACGGCGTCCGGGCGCCCACGTGGCGACCAGGCCGGCCGGGGCGGCCTCGCCGGCCGTCACGAGGGTGCGGACCGTGCGCAGGCTCGCCGGCGTGAGCTGGGCGAGCACCGCGGGCGGCAGGGTCGCGTGGGTGACGCCCTGTTCGCGCAGCAGCGTGGGCAGTTCGGCGACCTGGAGCAGCATGTCGGCCGGACCGAGGACCAGGCACGCGCCGGCGGAGAGGGGGGTGCAGATCTCCGACATCGCGGCGTCGAAGCTGAGCGACGCGAACTGCAGCGCCCTGCTGCCGGGGCCCATGGCGTACGGACCCGTGCGGGCCAGGACGATGTTGGGGATGCCGCCGTGCTCGACGACGACGCCCTTGGGGCGGCCGGTGGAGCCGGAGGTGTAGATGACGTAGGCGGGTGTGCGGGCCGTCAGCGGGGCGGTCCGGTCGGCGTCGACCGGGTTCCGATCCGGCTGGGCGGCGAGCGCGGCCACGGTGTCCGGTGCGTCGACGACGATCCGGCCGGCGGCGGCCGCGGCCGGCACCCGCTCCTCGGCCCGGGTGCCGGTGACGACCAGGCAGGGCCGGGCGTCCTCGAAGAAGTACGCGATGCGGTCGGCGGGGTACTCGGTGTCGACGGGCAGGTAGGCCGCGCCGGACTTCAGCACGGCGAGCACCGCGACGATCATCTCCGGCGAACGCGGCACCGCGATCGCCACGACCGACTCCGGACCCGCACCCCGCCCGATGAGCAGATGCGCCAGGCGGTTCGCCCGCGCGTTGAGCTCCGCGTACGAGAGGGTCACGTCACCCGCGGACAGGGCGGGCGCGTCGGGGGTGCGGGCGACCTGGGCCTCGATCAGTTCGGGGACCAGGAGGTCCGGGAGCGGGCGGGCGGTGTCGTTCCAGCCGTGGAGCAGCAGCTCGCGCTCGGCGGCGCCGAGGATGTCGAGATCCTCGATCCGGCGGTCGGCGTCCGCGACCACGGCCTTCAGGACGGTGACGAACCGCTCCGCCATCGCCTCCACCGTCGACCGGTCGAACAGGTCCGCCGCGTAGGCCACGGTGCCGTGCAGGCCGGCCGGCCCCTCCTCGTCGGAGCGCTGCTCGGAGAGCCGCACCGACAGGTCGAACTTGGCCCGCCCGGCCCCGTCGCCGGACGGCTCACCGACGGCGTCGACGGTCAGCCCGGCGAGGCTCACGTCGGCCCGCGCGACGTTGTCCAGGGAGAGCATGACCTGGAACAGCGGGTGGTGCGCGGCCGACCGGCGCGGCGCGACCGCGTCCACGACCCGCTCGAACGGCATGTCCTGGTGACCGTAGGCGGCGAGGTCGGTCTCCCGGACCCTGGACAGCAGGTCGCGGAAGGACGGGTTGCCGGACGTGTCCGTACGCAGCACCAGTGTGTTGACGAAGAAGCCGACGAGGTCGTCGAGAGCCGCGTCACTCCGCCCGGCCACCGGCGTGCCCAGCGGTACGTCCTCCCCCGCGCCGAGCCGGGTCAGCAGGGTCGCGAGCGCCGCCTGGAGGACCATGAAGACCGTGGTCCGGCTGGAGCGGGCGAGGTCGAGCAGCCCGGCGTGCAGCTCGCCGTCGAGCGTGAGCGGCACGAGTCCGCCCTCGTGGCCCGCCTCCTCCGGGCGGGGCCGGTCGGTGGGCAGCGCCAGCACCTCGGGCAGGCCGGCGAGGGTCCGCGTCCAGTGGGCGAGATGGCGGGCGATCTCGCTGTCGGGGTCGGACTCGTCGCCGAGCACCTCGCGCTGCCACAGCGCGTAGTCCGCGTACTGGACCGGCAGCGGCGCCCACTCCGGCGCGGCGCCCTCGGCACGCGCGGTGTACGCGGTGGCCAGGTCCCGGATCAGGGGCCGCATCGAGGAGGCGTCGCCGGCGATGTGGTGCAGCACCAGGACGAGGACGTGGTCTTCCTTGCCCACCTCCAACAGCTGTGCGCGCAGGGGCAGATCCGTGTCGAGGGCGAAGTCCGTGCGTTGTGCCGCGGCCACGGCCGCCTCGACGTCGGACTCGGCGACCCGGACGACGTGCAGGTACGGCCGCGCCTCGGCCGGGTCGAGCACCACCTGCGTGGGCGTGCCGTCGGACGTCGCGGGGAAGACCGTGCGGAGCGACTCGTGGCGGGTCACCACGTCGGCGAGCGCGGTCTCCAGCGCGACCGCGTCCAGCGGACCGCGGAGCCGGGTGACCATCGGGATGTTGTACGTACCGGCCGTCGCACCGAGCCCGCTCAGGGCCCAGAGGCGCCGCTGCGCGAAGGACAGCGGGACGTCGGCGGGCCGTTGCCGCGCGACGAGGGCGGGCCTGGCCTCCCCTCCCCGCTCCAGGCAGGAAGCGAGGGCGGCGACGGTGGGCGTCTCGAACAGTGCGCGGACGGGGAGTTCGACGCCGAGGACCGTGCGGATGCGGGAGACGAGCCGGGTCGCGAGCAGCGAGTGACCGCCGAGGTCGAAGAATCCGTCGTCGATCCCGACCCGGGACAGACCCAGGATCTCCGCGAACAGACCGCAGAGGATGTCCTCCTGGGCCGAACGCGCCTCACGACTCACGACACCCGAGGCGGTCGGAGCGGGCAGAGCCTTGCGGTCCGTCTTGCCGTTCGGGGTCAGCGGAACCGCGTCCAACACCACCACGGCAGAGGGGACCATGTACTCCGGCAGGAGCCCGGCCACCGCACGACGGACCGACTCCGCCTCCAGCACCGACCCCTCGGCGGGAACCACATAGCCGACGAGCCTGCGATCGTTCGACGTGTCCTCGCGGACCATCGCGACAGCACGGGCGACACCGTCCACCGTCGACAGCGCCGACTCGACCTCACCCAACTCGATGCGGTAGCCCCGCACCTTCACCTGGTCGTCGACACGGCCGACGAACTCCAGCACCCCCGCATCCGTCCAGCGGACCAGGTCACCGGTCCGGTACATCCGGCCACCCGGCTCACCGAACGGATCCACGACGAACCGCTCCGAGGTCAGACTCGGACGACCCAGATAGCCACGGGCCACACCCTCACCCGCGACGTACAACTCACCGGCCACACCAGGCGGAACGAGACGGAGCCGGCCGTCGAGAACATAGACCCGCGTGTTGGCGATCGGCACGCCGATCGGCGTACGACCGTCACCCGTCAACAGAGCGCTGGTCGACCAGATCGTCGTCTCCGTCGGACCGTACATGTTCCACACCGACGCACCGGCCCGCGCCAGCACACCCGCCAGGGCCCCGTCCACGGCCTCGCCACCGACCAGGACCTTGAGCCCCTCCACGGCCTCCGGGTCCGTCTCGGCAAGCGCACGCCACAGGCCGGGCGTCGCCTGCATCACCGCGATGTCCTCGGAACGCACCAGAGCGCCCAGGCGCTGCGGATCACGCACCGCCTCGCGATCCGCGAGGACGACGACGGCGCCGGAGACCAGCGGCAGGAAGACCTCGAGGAGGGAGATGTCGAAGCCGAACGTCGTCACCGCCAGCCACTTCTCCCCCTCCGCCAGACCCACCTGCGAACCCATCGACCACAGGAAGTTCCGCAGCGCGCCGTGCGGCACCACCACACCCTTGGGACGGCCCGTCGAACCCGACGTGTACAGCACGTACGCCGCGTCCTCCGCCGACACCCCGCACCCCACCGCCAGTTCGGCGGCAGGCTCGATGTCGTCCAGCAGCAGTACGGGAACCGCGGACCCTTCCGGCAGCCGGTCGGCAGCCTCGTGGTTCGACAGGATCATCGCGGGCTGGGCGTCGGAGAGGATGTACGCGATGCGGTCCGCCGGGAAGTCCAGGTCCACCGGCAGGAACGCCCCACCCGCAAGACCCACACCCAGCATCGCCACCACCGCATCCACCGAACGCGGCACCGCCAACGCCACCACCGCACCACGACCCACACCACCACGCGTCAACTCATTCGCCACACCCACCGCACGGGACCACAACTCCCCGTACGACAGACGCACCCCCCCACACACCACAGCCGAAGCCCCCGGCACCCGCGCCGCACACTCCGCGAACCACACCGGCAACAACCCCACCGGCACCACCGAACCCGTCCCGTTCACACCACTCACCAACCGCTCACGCTCCACGGCGTCCAGGACGTCGATGTCGCCGATGGAGCGGTCGGGGTGGGCGACGGCGGCGCGGAGCAGGCGCTCCAGGCGGGCGACGACGGTCTCGACGGTGGCGCGGTCGAAGAGGTCGGCGGAGTATTCGGCGACGCCTTCGAGGCCGTTCGGGACACCGTTGGCGGTGTGCCGTTCGCCGAGGCCGAGGGACAGGTCGAAGCGTGCCCAGGAGGACGTGCCGGCCTCGGCGGACACGGTGAGGCCGGGCAGTTCGAGGGCGGCGTCGCGGGAGTTCTGGACGGTGAGCGTCACCTGGAAGAGCGGGTGACGGGTGAGCGAGCGCTGCGGGTTGAGCGCCTCGACGATGCGCTCGAAGGGCAGGTCCTGGTGGGCGTACGCGGCGAGGTCGGTGTCCCGGACGCGGGCGAGCAGCTCACGGAAGGACGGGGCACCGGAGGTGTCGGTGCGCAGGACCAGGGTGTTCAGGAAGAAGCCCACGAGGTCGTCGAGGGCGTCGTCGGTGCGGCCGGCGATCGGGGCGCCGATCGGGATGTCGTCGCCCGCGCCGAGCCGGCTGAGGACGGACGCGAGTCCGGCCTGGAGGACCATGAAGAGGCTGGTGCCCGTCGAGGCGGCGAGGGCCAGGAGCCGGCGGTGCAGCTGGGCGTCGAAGGCGAAGCGCAGCTTCGCTCCCCGCTGGGCGCCGGTCAGCGGCCGGGGCCGGTCGGTGGGCAGGGCGAGCTCCTCGGGCAGACCGGCGAGCACGTCGGTCCAGTGGGCGAGCTGGCGGGCGATCTCGCTGTCCGGGTCGGTCTCGTCGCCGAGCTGTTCGCGCTGCCACAGCGTGTAGTCGGCGTACTGGACGGGGAGCGGCGTCCACTGCGGGGCCTCCCCGCGGAGGCGGGCCCGGTAGGCCGTGGAGAGGTCCGTGGCCAGGGGGGCCAGGGACCAGGCGTCGCCGGCGATGTGGTGGAGGACGAGGACGAGGACGTGCTCGTCCGGGCCGGTGGCGAGCAGCGTGGCCCGCAGCGGGACCTCGCTGGTCAGGTCGAAGCCGTCGCGGAGCAGTGCGGCGATGCGGGCCTGCGGGTCTTCGGGTCCGGCGGAACCGTCGTCCGAGCCGTCCAGGACGGTGAGGCCGACGGGCTGGGCCTCGGCGTCGAGGACCGCCTGGCGGGGTTCGCCGTCGGTGGCCGGGAAGACCGTCCGCAGGCTCTCGTGGCGCTGTGCGAGGTCGGCGAGCGCGGCACCGAGGGCCGCGCGGTCGAGGTCGCCGGACAGGCGCAGGACCATCGGGATGTTGTAGAGCGGGCTCGCCGGGTCCATCTGGTTGACGAACCACAGGCGGCGCTGGGCGAAGGACAGCGGGACGGCGTCGGGCCGCTCGGTCGGGGCGGGGGCCGGGCGGGCCGTGCCGGCTTGGTCGAGGCGCTCGGCGAGGCCGGCGACGGTCGGGGCCTCGAAGAGGGCCCGGATGCCGAGCTGCACGCCCAGGACCGAGCGGATGCGGCTGAGGAGCCGGGTCGCGAGGAGGGAGTGGCCGCCGAGCGCGAAGAACCCGTCGTGGATGCCGATGCGGCCGACGCCGAGGACGTCGGCGAACAGGCCGCACAGGATCGCCTCCTGCGGGGTGCGCGGTTCCCTGCCGCGTACCACCGCGGTCTGCTGCGGTGCGGGCAGGGCCCTGCGGTCGGTCTTGCCGTTCGGGGTGAGCGGCACCGCGTCGAGGGTGACGACCGCCGACGGGACCATGTACTCGGGCAGGGCGGCGGCGACGTGGCGGCGGGCCGTCTCGCCGTCCGGGACGGCGCCCTCCACGGGGACGAGGTAGCCGACCAGGCGGCGGTTGCCGGGGGTGTCCTCGCGGACGGCGGCGACAGCGCGGGCCACACCGGGGACGGTGGCGAGCGCGGCCTCGACCTCGCCGAGTTCGATGCGGTGGCCGCGGACCTTCACCTGGTCGTCGGCGCGGCCGACGAACTCCAGGCTGCCGTCGGCCCGGTGGCGGACCACGTCGCCGGTGCGGTACATCCGCGTGCCGGCCGGGCCGAACGGGTCGGCGACGAAGCGCTGGGCGGTGAGCGCGGTGCGGTTCAGATAGCCGCGGGCCACGCCCTCGCCGGCGAGGTACAGCTCACCGGGGACTCCGGCCGGGACGGGGCCGAGCCGCCGGTCGAGGACGTACGCCTGGGTGTTGCGCAGGGGACGGCCGATGGGCACGGCTCCGTCGGGCAGCTCCTCGCCGGGGGCGGCGCGGTGCTGGACGGCGCTGACGGTGGTCTCGGTGGGGCCGTAGACGTTGAAGACCGCGCCGTCCGGGTGCCGGCGGCGCCAGGGGGCGACCGCGGCGGAGGTGAGGGCCTCGCCGGCGACGAGGAGTTCGGCGCCGGCCTCGGCCGGTCCGACGGAGTCGGCGAGCATGCCGAGGTGGCTGGGCGTCACCTTCACCAGGTGGAAGTCCTGTTCGACGGCCCCTTCGAGGAAGTCGGTGAGCCTGATGCGGCCGCCGACGGTGAGCGGGACGTGCAGCGAGGTCACGGTGGTGTCGAAGGAGACCGAGGAGTGCAGCGGCACGGTGCCGGCGACGCCCCGGTAGTCGGCGCCGGCGCCCGCGACGTAGTCGGCGAGGCCGGCGTGGCGGACGACGACGCCCTTGGGGGTGCCGGTGGAGCCGGAGGTGTAGATCACGTAGGCGGGATGGTCGGCCAGGAGCGGGCCCGTGCGGTCCGCGTCGGCGGGGTCGTCCGCGCGCTGCCCGGCGAGGTCGGCGACGGTCGCCGGAGCGTCGAGTGCGAGGAGGGGCTGGGTGGCGCCCTTGGGCAGGTGCGGCACGACGTCCTGGGCGGTGACCACCAGGGCGGGTGCGGCATCGGCCAGCATGTAGGCGATGCGGTCGGCGGGGTACTCGGTGTCGACGGGCAGGTAGGCCGCGCCGGACTTCAGCACGGCGAGCACCGCGACGATCATCTCCGGCGAACGCGGCACCGCGATCGCCACGACCGACTCCGGACCCGCACCCCGCCCGATGAGCAGATGCGCCAGGCGGTTCGCCCGCGCGTTGAGCTCCGCGTACGAGAGGGTCATGTCGCCGCTGGTCACGGCGGGCGCGTCGGGGGTACGGGCGACCTGGGCCTCGATCATCCGCGGCACGAGCAGGTCGGGCAGCGGGCGGGCGGTGTCGTTCCAGCCGTAGAGCAGCAGCTCGCGCTCGGCGGCGCCGAGGATGTCGAGATCCTCGATCCGGCGGTCGGCGTCCGCGACCACGGCCTTCAGAACGGTGACGAACCGCTCCGCCATCGCCTCCACCGTCGCCCGGTCGAACAGGTCCGTGGCGAACTCGACGAGGGCGTCGAGGCCGGCGGGCGCGCCGTCGGCGGCGAGTCGCTCGTTGAGGCCGAAGGACAGGTCGAAGCGGGCCACACCGCCGCTGCCCGGCTCGGCGCCGATGGTCAGACCCGGCAGCTCAAGGGTGGGCTGCGCGGTGTTCTGCAGGGCGAGGACGATCTGGAACAGGGGGTGGCGGCCGAGGGAGCGGGGCGGGTTCAGGGCCTCGACGAGTCGCTCGAACGGCACGTCCTGGTGGGCGTACGCGGTGAGGTCGGTCTCCCGGACCCGGGCGAGCAGGTCGCGGAAGGACGGGTTGCCGGAGGTGTCCGTGCGCAACACGAGCTCGTTGATGAAGAAGCCGACCAGCTCTTCGACGGCGTCGTCGGTGCGGCCCGCGACCGGGGTGCCGATCGGGATGTCCGTCCCCGCGCCGAGGCGGCTCAGCAGGCTCGCCAGGGCCGCCTGGAGGACCATGAACAGGCTGGTGCCGGACTCCCGCGCGAGGCCCAGGAGCTGTCGGTGCAGCGCGGCGTCCAGCTCGAAGCGGATCCGCTCGCCCCGGTGCGAGGAGGCGTCGGGGCGCGGGCGGTCGGTCGGCAGGGGCAGCTCGTCGGGCAGGCCGGCGAGGGTCCGCGTCCAGTGGGCCAGCTGGCGGGCGATCTCGCTGTCGGGGTCGGACTCGTCGCCGAGCACCTCGCGCTGCCACAGCGCGTAGTCCGCGTACTGGACCGGCAGCGGCGCCCACTGCGGCGCGGCGCCCTCGCACCGGGCGGCGTAGGCGTCGCCCAGGTCGCGGGCGAGCGGTCGCATGGACCAGGCGTCGCCGGCGATGTGGTGCAGCACCAGCACGAGGACGTGCTCGTCCGGTCCGACGGTGAGCAGGGTGGCCCGCAGCGGGGTCTGCTCGGCCAGGTCGAAACCGTGCCGGACCGTCGCGGCGACCTGCGCGGCGACCTCGTCCTCCGTGACGTCGGCGGTGCGCAGGATCCGGCCCGCGACGGTCCCGGCGTCGAGCACGAGCTGCGTGGGCGTGCCCTCAGGAGCGGGGAAGAGGGTGCGGAGCGACTCGTGGCGGGTCACCACGTCGGCGAGCGCGGTCTCCAGCGCGACCACGTCGAGCGGGCCGTGCAGGCGCAGGCCCAGGGAGATGTTGTAGAGCGGGCTGTCGGTGTCGAGCTGGTTGATGAACCACAGGCGGCGCTGCGCGTACGACAGCGGGATCTCGGCCGGCCGCCGCCGGGGCGCGAGGGCGGTGCGGGCGGCCGCCGCGCCGCCGCCGTCGAGGTGACGTGCGAGGGCGGCGACGGTGGGCGTCTCGAACAGTGCGCGGACGGGGAGTTCGACGCCGAGGACCGTGCGGATGCGGGAGACGAGCCGGGTCGCGAGCAGCGAGTGACCGCCGAGGTCGAAGAAACCGTCGTCGATCCCGACCCTGGACAGACCCAGGATCTCCGCGAACAGACCGCAGAGGATGTCCTCCTGGGCCGAACGCGCCTCACGACGCATGACACCCGAAGTGCTGGGAGCAGGAAGGGACTTGCGGTCCGTCTTGCCGTTCGGGGTCAGCGGAACCGCGTCCAACACCACCACGGCAGAGGGGACCATGTACTCCGGCAGGAGCCCGGCCACCGCACGACGGACCGACTCCGCCTCCAGCACCGACCCCTCGGCGGGAACCACATAGCCGACGAGACGACGGTCGTCCGGCGTGTCCTCACGGACCATCGCGACAGCACGGGCGACACCGTCCACCGTCGACAGCGCCGACTCGACCTCACCCAACTCGATGCGGTAGCCCCGCACCTTCACCTGGTCGTCGACACGGCCGACGAACTCCAGCACCCCCGCATCCGTCCAACGGACCAGGTCACCGGTCCGGTACATCCGGCCACCCGGCGCACCGAACGGATCCACGACGAACCGCTCCGAGGTCAGACCCGGACGCCCCAGATAGCCACGGGCCACACCCTCACCCGCGACGTACAACTCACCGGCCACACCAGGCGGAACGAGACGGAGCCGGCCGTCGAGAACATAGACCCGCGTGTTGGCGATCGGCACGCCGATCGGCGTACGACCATCACCCGTCAACAGAGCGCTGGTCGACCAGATCGTCGTCTCCGTCGGACCGTACATGTTCCACACCGACGCACCGGCCTGCGCCAGCACACCCGCCAGGGCCCCGTCCACGGCCTCGCCACCGACCAGGATCCTCAGATTCCGCGCGGCCTCCGGGTCCGTCTCCGTCAGGGCACGCCACAGGCTCGGCGTCGCCTGCATCACCGACACGTCCTCGGAACGCACCAGCTGTCCCAGCTGCGCCGGGTCGCGGACGACGTCGCGATCCGCGATGACGACGACGGCGCCGGAGACCAGCGGCAGGAAGACCTCGAGGAGGGAGATGTCGAAGCCGAAGGTCGTGACCGCCAGCCACTTCTCCCCCTCCGACAGACCCACCTGCGAACCCATCGACCACAGGAAGTTCCGCAGCGCGCCGTGCGGCACCACCACACCCTTGGGACGGCCCGTCGAACCCGACGTGTACAGCACGTACGCCGCGTCCTCCGCCGACACCCCGCACCCCACCGCCAGCTCGGCGCCAGGCTCGACGGAGTCGAGAAGTACCAGCGGGACAGTCGTGTCGGAGGGAAGACGGTCCGCGGTGTCGCGGGTGGACAGGATCATCGCGGGCTGGGCGTCGGAGAGGATGTACGCGATGCGGTCCGCCGGGAAGTCCAGGTCCACCGGCAGGAACGCCCCACCCGCAAGACCCACACCCAGCATCGCCACCACCGCATCCACCGAACGCGGCACCGCCAACGCCACCACCGCACCACGACCCACACCACCACGCGTCAACTCATTCGCCACACCCACCGCACGGGACCACAACTCCCCGTACGACAGACGCACCCCCCCACACACCACAGCCGAAGCCCCCGGCACCCGCGCCGCACACTCCGCGAACCACACCGGCAACAACCCCACCGGCACCACCGAACCCGTCCCGTTCACACCACTCACCAACCGCTCACGCTCCACGGCGTCGAGAACGTCGATGTCGCCGACGGGCCGGTCCGTGTCCATGACCGCGGCACGCAGGACGCGCTCCAGGCGGCGCAGGATCCGTTCGGCCGACGCGTGGTCGAACAGGTCGGGGCGGTAGTCGAGGCGCACCTGCACGCCGGCGGCCGTGCGGGAGACGACGAGGGTGAGGGGGTAGTGGGTGGCGTCACGGCCCTTGGCGCCGACGAGGCGCAGCCCGGAGTCGAGCCGGGTGCCCTCGGCGGCCGGGTCCACGGGATAGTTCTCGACGAGGACGGTGGTGTCGAAGAGTTCGCCGACGCCGGCGAGTGCCTGGATCTCGGCGAGGCCGAGGTGCTGGTGGGGGCCGAGGTCGGCCTGTTCGTTCTGGACGCGGGCGAGGGCCTTCGACCACGGTTCGTCGTGGTCGAGGGCGACGCGCACGGGCACGGTGTTGATGAAGAGGCCGACCATGGACTCGACACCGGGCACCTCGGCCGGACGGCCGGCGACGGTGGTGCCGAAGACGACGTCGTCGCGGCCGGTGAGGCGGCCCAGGACGACGGCCCAGGCGAGCTGGACGACGGTGTTCAGGGTGACCGCGCCGGAGGCGGCGAGTTCAGCGATGCCGTCGCCGAGGTCGGCGGGGAGCAGGGACTCGACGCGCTCCGGCATGCGGGCCTCGCGGCCGGCGTCGGCGGGGGCCAGGCGGGTGGCCTCCTCGACGCCGGCGAGGGTGCGCCGCCAGACCTGCTCGGTCTCCGTGCGGTCCTGGGCGGCCAGCCACCGGAGGTAGTTCTTGTACGGGGTGACGGGGGGCAGGGCCTGCTCGCCCTGCTCGTAGACGGTGAACAGTTCGCGCAGCAGGACCGGCATGGACCAGCCGTCGAGCAGGATGTGGTGGTTGGTGACGACCAGTCGGTGCAGGTCGTCCTCACGGCGGATCAGGAGGCAGCGGATCAGCGGCGGCGCGGCCAGGTCGAAGCGCTCGGCGCGGTCCCGGTCGGCGAGGCGGACGAGTTCGGCCTCCCTCTCCTCCGCCGGCAGTCGGGTGAGGTCGGCCTCGCGCCAGGGCAGGTCGACCTCGCGGAGGAGGAACTGCACCGGCTTCCCGGAGCGTACGGAGCGGAATCCGGCGCGCAGGTTGGCGTGGCGGCGGAGCAGGGCGGCCATCGCGTCCTTGAGGCGGTTCGCGTCGAGCGGTCCCTCCAGGTCGACGGCGAGCTGGACGGCGTAGACGTCGGGGCCTTCGCCGTCGTCGAGCAGGGAGTGGAACAGGAGGCCTTCCTGCAGGGGGGACAGGGGCAGGACGCCCTCGAGTCCGGACGGCTTGCGGGCCGGTCGGCTGGTGTGCGTCACGTCAGATCCTCCAGGTCGGCCAGGTCGGCCTCGAGCTCGTCGATCTCGTCCTGGTCCAGGTCTGCCAGGGAGAGGTCGGATGTCGTCAGACTGCGGGGGGCGCCGCCGGCGGGGGCGGCGTGTGCGGTGCTGTACCGCGTGAGGGCGTCCAGTGCCTCGAACCAGAGGCCGGTGAGGGACTCGACGTCGGCCTCGTCGAAGAGTCCGCCGGGCCAGGTCCAGGTGACGGTCAGTTCGGGTCCGGAGGGACGGTCGTGGGTGACCGCGTTGACCTCCAGGCTGTGGGCGAACGGCAGGTCCGGGTCGGTCGGGGCGATGCGTACGTCCTCGGGCGCGGCGCCCCAGTCGGCCGTGCCGGCGGAGTGGTCGGTGCGGACGCGGCCCAGGTAGTTGAAGCCGATCTGCGGTCCGGCACCGCCCGCGAGGAGCTCGGCGGTGCGCGGGTTGAGGTGGCGGAGCAGGCCGTATCCGGCGCCCTTGGCGGGGACCGCGCGGATCTGGCCGCTCACCCGGCGCAGGGCCTCTCCGGCGGCGGGGGCTCCGCCGCGGACCTCGTGCCATCTGACGCCGGGGTCGAGGCGCAGCGGGTGCATGGTGGTGAACCAGCCGACGGTGCGGGAGAGTTCGGCGCCGTCGTCGTCGCCGCGGCCGTGGCCCTCCACGTCGAGGAGCACGGGTCCGGCGCCGGGCGCGCCGCGCCTGCGGCCGCGCCGCCATTCGGCGAGGGCGAGGGCGAGGGCGGTGAGCAGGATCTCGTCGGGGCTGGTCCCGGTCGCCGTGGGCACCGCGGTGAGCAGGGGCTCGGTGCGGTCGGCGGGGAGGGTGCGGGAGCGGCGGCTGGTGGTGGCGTGGGTGTCGACGGCGGGGTCGAGGGGGCGCCCGGCGAGCAGCGGGTCGGCTTCCGCGGTCATCCGCTCCCACAGCGGGAGTTCGGCCTCGGCGGTGCCGGTGAGGGCGCGGTCGGCGAGGTGGCGGGCCCAGGTGCGGAAGGAGGTGCGGACGGCGGCGACCCGGGTGTCGCGGCCGGCTTCGGCATCGGTCCAGCAGGTCATGAGTTCGGGGACGAGGACGCGCCAGGACACGCCGTCGACGACGAGGTGGTGGGCGAGGATCAGGAGGCGTCCGGCGCGGTCGGGCCCGGCGTCGAACCAGACGGCGCGGAACATGTCCCCGCGGTCGGGGGCGAGGGCCCGGCGGGCCGTCTCGGCGTGGTCGGTGAGGACGGGGGCGAGGGCGTCGTCGGGGACGGCGGTGATGTCGACCCGGGTGACGCGGTCGGCGGCGTCGGTCTTGCCGGCGGGCGGGACTTCCAGGGTCCAGGGGCCGGCCGCGGTCCGGTCGAGGCGGGCGCGGAGCAGGTCGTGTCCGTCGAGGACGGCCTGGGCGGCGGCGATCAGGGCCGGTTCGCCCAGGCCCGCGGGGGTGCGGAGCAGGACGGACTGGTTGAAGCCCTCGACGGGGCCGCCGAGGCCGCGGAGCCACTCCATGATCGGGGTGGCGGGCACGGTGCCGGTGCCGTCGTCGGGGGTGTGCGGGGTGTCGGCGCCCGGGGCGGTCGCGGCGAGGGCGAGGGCCTCGACGGTCTGGTGCTGGAAGATGTCGCGCGGGGTGAGGACGAGTCCGGCCTCGCGGGCCCGGCTGACGAGCTGGATCGAGACGATGCTGTCGCCGCCCATGGCGAAGAAGTTGTCGTCCACGGCGACCTGGGGGACGCCGAGGAGGTCGGCGAAGAGGCCGCAGAGGAGCTGCTCGCGCTCGTTGCGCGGGGCACGGTCGCCGCCGCCCTCGTACCGGGGTGCGGGCAGGGCCCGGCGGTCCAGCTTTCCGGTGCGGGTGAGGGGCAGTTCGGCGAGTTCGACGAACGCGGCGGGCGTCATGTAGTCGGGCAGCAGTGCCGCGACGTGGGTGCGGAGCGCGTCGGGGTCGAGCGGCCGGCCGGTGGCCGGGACGGCGTAGGCGACCAGGCGCTTGTCGCCGGGGCGGTCCTCGCGGACCACGACGACGGTCTGGGCGACGGCCGGGTGGGCGGCGACGGCGGCCTCGACCTCTCCGAGCTCGATGCGGAAGCCGCGGACCTTGACCTGGGCGTCGGCGCGGCCGGCGAACTCCAGGGCGCCGTCGGCCCGCCAGCGGACCCGGTCGCCGGTGCGGTACATGCGTGACCCGGGCGGTCCGTACGGGTCGGCGGTGAAGCGTTCGGCGGTGAGGCCGGGTCGGCCGGTGTAGCCGCGCGCCAGGCCCTCGCCGGCGACGTACAGTTCGCCGGTGACACCGTCGGGGACGGGTCGCAGGGCCGTGTCGAGGACGTAGACGCGGGTGTTGTCGAGCGGGCGGCCGATGGGGAAGGCGTTGCGGGCGACGTCCTCGTCGGTGAGGGCGTGGTGGACGACGCACAGGGTGGTCTCGGTGGGGCCGTAGCTGTTGGTGAGCCGGGCGCCGGTGGTCTGCTCCAGGACCTTGCGGACGGCGGTGGCCGACGCGGTGTCACCGCCGACGTAGATGTCGCGCAGGTCGCGGAAGGCGTCCGCGTGGTTCTCGGCGAGGAGGCGGAAGACGCCCTCGCTGAACAGGCCGACGGTGACGCGGTGCCGGGTCATGGTGGCGGCCAGGGAGGCGATGTCGGTGGCGTCCCCGTCGGTGGCGACGATCCGGGCGCCGTTGAGGAGGGGGCCCCACAGTTCGTAGGTGGAGGCGTCGAAGGACGGCGGGGAGTGCATGAGCACCCGGTCGTCGGCGCCGTGGCCCCAGTAGCGGTCGCGGGCGAGTCCGGCGACGTTGCGGTGGGTGACGGCGACGCCCTTCGGCTCACCGGTGGAGCCGGAGGTGTACATGACGTACGCGAGCCGGTCCGGGTGGATCGCGGGGAGTCCGGCGCCGGGCGCGCCGGCCGGCGGGAGCCCGTCGTCGAGGAGCAGGACGGGCGCGGAGCCGTCCGGGACGCGGCCGGCGGTGGCCGTCTCGGCGAGGACGAGGACGGTCGCGGTGCCGTCGAGGATCCGCCGGGTGCGGGCCTCGGGGCTGCGTGCGTCGAGCGGTACGTACACGCCGCCGGCCTTGGCGACGGCGAGGGTCGCCACGACGTGGGCGGCCCGGTCGGTGAGGAGCAGCGCGATCCGGTCCTCGGGGCGGACGCCCCGGCCGAGCAGGGTGTGGGCGAGCCGGTCGGAGCGCGCGTCGAGTTCGGCGTAGGTGAGGGCGAGGTCGCCGCGGACGAGGGCGACGGCCTCCGGGGTGCGGGCGGCCTGACGGCGGAACAGGTCGGGCAGCGACGCCTCGGGCCGCGGGTGGTCGGTGTCGTTGCGGACGACGAGGAGGTCGTGGAGTTCCGCGTCGTCGAGGACCGCGAGGCCGCTGATCGGCAGCTCGGGAGTGTGGGCGGCGGCGGTGAGGAGCCGCTGGAGCCGGGTGGCGAGGGTTTCCGCGGTGGAGCGGTCGAACAGGTCGAGGGCGTACTCGATCCGGCCGAGGATGCCGTCGGCGGCGCCGTCGGCGGTGTGCCGCTCCCAGAGGCTGACGGACAGGTCGAACTTGGCGACCGGGGCGTCGGCGCCCTCGACCTCGACCCGCAGGCCGGGCAGGTCGATCTCGGCCCGGGCGGTGTTGTGGAGGATCAGCATGATCTGGAAGAGCGGGTGGCGGGCCAGCGACCGCACCGGGTTCAGCTCATCCACCAGCCGCTCGAACGGCAGGTCCTGGTGGGTGTACGCGGCGAGGTCGGTCTCGCGGACCCGGGCGAGCAGGTCGCGGAAGGTCGGGTCGCCGGCGGTGTCGGTGCGCAGGACCAGGGTGTTGACGAAGAAGCCGACGAGTTCGTCGAGGGCGTCGTCGGTGCGTCCGGCGACGGGGGTGCCGATGGGGATGTCGCCGCCGGCGCCGAGCCGGGTCAACAGGGCGGCCAGGCCGGCCTGGAGGACCATGAAGAGGCTGACGCCGTGGGCGCGGGCGAGCGCGGCGAGCGCGGCGTGCGTCTCGGCGTCGAGCTCCAGCGGCACGTTGTCGCCGCGGTAGGTGGCCACTTCGGGCCGGGGCCGGTCGGTGGGCAGGTCGAGCTCCTCGGGGAGGCCGTCGAGGGCGTCCCTCCAGTGGTGGAGCTGGCGGGTGAGCTGGCTGTCGGGGTCGGTCTCGTCGCCCATGACGCCGCGCTGCCACAGGGTGTAGTCGGCGTACTGGACGGGCAGGGGCTCCCACGCGGGCGCGGCGCCGCGGGTCCGGGCGGTGTAGGCCCGGGACAGGTCGGCCAGCAGCGGGGTGAGGGACCAGCCGTCGCTGGCGATGTGGTGGGTGACGAGGACGAGCACGCCGTCGCCGTCGCCGCCGGTGGTGAGCAGGCGGGCCCGCAGCGGCGGCTGGACGGTCAGGTCGAAGCCGCCGAGGACGGTGTCGGTGATCGTCTGCTCCAGCTCGGCGGCCGGGACGGTGTGTTCGTCGAGGACGGCGGCGCCCTCGACGGGGCCGAGGACGTGCTGGCGGGGGACGCCGTCGGTCTCGGGGAAGACGGTGCGCAGGCTCTCGTGGCGGTCGGTGACGTCGCGGAGGGCGGCGCGCAGGGCGGCCCGGTCGGGGGTGCCGGTGAGGCGGAGCACGAGGGGCACGTTGTAGGTGGCGTTGGGGCCTTCGAGCCGGTTGAGGAACCACAGCCGGGTCTGGGCGAAGGAGAGCGGGACGTGGTCGCCCCGGTCGGCGGGGACGAGCGCGGGGCGGGTCTCGCCGGGGGCGGTGAGCCGGGTGGCGACGCCGGCGACGGTGGGGGCGTCGAAGAGCGCCTTGACGCCGACGCGGACGCCGAGGGTGGAGGCGATCCTGCTGAGCAGGCGCATGGCGAGCAGGGAGTGGCCGCCGAGGGCGAAGAAGTCGTCGTCGACGCCGACGCGTGCGACGCCGAGGACGTCGGCGAAGAGGCCGGCGAGGATCTCCTCCTCCGGGGTGCGCGGGGCGCGGGTCACCGGTCCGCCGACGGACTCGGGGGCGGGCAGCGCGGCCCGGTCCACCTTGCCGTTGGCCGTGAGCGGGAGCGCGTCGAGGACGACGACGGCGGTGGGCGTCATGTACTCGGGGAGCACCTCGGCGACGTGGGCGCGGACGCGGTCGGGCACGAGCCGCTCGCCGGGGGCGGGGACGACGTAGGCGGTGAGCCGCTTGTCGTCGGGGTGGTCCTCGCGGACCAGCGGGAGGGCCTGGCGGACGCCGGGGGCGGACAGCAGGGCGGCCTCGACCTCGCCGAGTTCGATCCGGAAGCCGCGGACCTTGACCTGGTGGTCGGCGCGCCCGACGTACTCCAGGACGCCCGCGGAGTTCCAGCGGACCCGGTCGCCGGTGCGGTACATGCGGGCGCCGGCGGGTCCGTAGGGGTCGGCGACGAACCGTTCGGCGGTGCCGGCGGGGCGGCCGAGGTAGCCGCGTGCCAGGCCGGTCCCGGCGATGTAGAGGTCGCCGGTGACGCCGTCGGGCACGGGGAGCAGGGCCGCGTCGAGGACGTAGGCGCGGGTGTTCCACATGGGGCGGCCGAGCGGGACCGGTCCGGCCGCGAGCGGGGCGCCGGCCGGGACTCGGTGGTCGAGGACGCCGACGGTGGTCTCGGTGGGGCCGTAGTGGTTGACGACGGCGACCTGCGGGTGCCGGGCGCGCCAGGCGGCGAGCTGTTCGGCGTGCAGGGCCTCCCCGCCGGTCATCAGCTCGGCGGTCGGGGAGAGGTCGTCGGGCAGGGTGTCGAGGAGGGGCAGGTGGCTGGGCGTGGCCTTGAGGAACGTCAGGCCGCCGGGGACGTCGAGGGTCTCGTCGAGGTCGCCGACGTGGAGGCAGCCGCCGGCGAGGAGGGTGCCGTAGAGCGTGGTGAGGCCGAGGTCGAAGGAGAGCGGCGAGTGGAGCAGGGTGCGTCCGCTCAGGCCGGGGTACTCGGCGGCGCAGCGCACCACGTAGTCCACCAGGGCCCGCTGCTCGACGACGACGCCCTTGGGCGTGCCGGTGGATCCGGAGGTGTAGACGACGTACGCGGCGTCGTGGGGGGTGACGGGCGCGGTGCGGTCGGACGCGGCGGGTGCGTCGGTGCGGGCGCGGTCGAGCGCGTCGACGGTGTCGGAGGCGTCCAGGACGAGGACGCGGGCACCGGCGGCGGCCAGGTGCGGGGCGGCGTCGAGGGTGGCGGCGGTGGTGAGCACGAGGGCGGGCCGGGCGTCCGCGAGGAGCCGGGTGACGCGCTCGCCGGGGTGCTCGGGGTCGAGCGGCAGGTAGGCGGCGCCGGCCTTGCCGACGGCGAGCATGGCCGCGACGGCGTCGGCGGAGCGGGGCAGGGCGAGGGCGACCAGGGTGTCCTGGCCGACGCCGTGTGCCAGGAGCAGGTGGGCGAGGCGGTTGGCACGGGCGTCGAGCCCGGTGTAGCTGAGCCGTTCGTCGCCGCAGACGACGGCGGGGGCGTCCGGGGTGCGGGCGGCCTGCGCCTCGAAGAGCTGCGGGAGGGTGGCGTCGGGGGTGTCGTGGCCGGTGGCGTTGCGGGTGACGAGCAGGTCGTGCCGTTCGCTGCCGTCCATGACGGCGAGCCGGGCGATGGGCCGGTGCGGGTCGCCGAGGGCGGATCGGAGGAGCCGGACGAAGCGGCCGCAAAGGGCCTCGACGGTGGGCCGGTCGAAGAGGTCGGCGGAGTAGCCGGCGGCGGCCTCGACACCCTGCGGTTCACCGTGCTCGTCGTACCGTTCGGCGACGGAGAGGAGCAGGTCGAACTTGGCCATGTCGGGGTCGATCGGCGCGACTTCGGCACGCAGGCCGGGGAAGTCGACCTCGGGGCGGTCCAGGTTCTGCAGCACGAGCTTGATCTGGAACAGCGGGTGGCGGTTGAGCGAGCGGCGCGGGTTGAGCGCCTCCACGAGCCGTTCGAACGGCAGGTCCTGGTGGGCGAAGGCGGCGATGTCCGCGGTGCGGACGCGCTCCAGGAGTTCGGCGAAGGTGGGGTCGCCGGAGGTGTCGGTGCGCAGCACGAGGGAGTTGACGAAGAAGCCGACCACGTCGTCGAGGGCCTCGTCGCCCCGGCCGACGACCGAGCCGCCGATCGGGATGTCGGTGCCGGCGCCGAGGCGGGTGAGGAGGGCGGCGAGCGTGGCGTGCAGCACCATGAAGGGGGTCACGCCGTGGGCGCGGGCGAGGCCGAGCAGGGCGCGGTGGGTCTCGGGGCCGAGCTGGAAGGGCACGAGGCCGCCGCGGTTGCTGGGCAGCGCGGGCCGGGGCCGGTCGGTCGGGAGCGCGAGCTCCTCGGGGAGGCCGGCGAGGGTGTCCTTCCAGTAGGCGATCTGGGCGGAGAGGACGCTGTCCGGGTCGCTCTCGTCGCCGAGCCGTTCGCGCTGCCACAGGGTGTGGTCGGCGTACTGGACGGGCAGCGGGGTCCAGTCGGGCAGGCGGCCTCCGAGGGCGGCGGCGTAGGCCACGCTGAGGTCGCGGGCGAGCGGGGCGGTGGACCAGCCGTCGCCGGCGATGTGGTGGACGACGACGACGAGGACGTGGGTCTCGGGTCCCGTCTCGATGAGGCGGGCGCGGAACGGGGCCTCGCGGGTGATGTCGAAGCCGCGGCCGACGGCTGCGGCGACGAGCGCGTCGGCGTCGGGGCCGGCGGCGGTGACGACGTCGAGGACGGGGCGGGCCCGCTCGGGGTCCAGGACGAGTTGGCGGGGGACGCCGTCGGTCTCGGGGAAGACGGTGCGCAGGCTCTCGTGGCGGGTGGCGACGTCGGCGAGGGCGCGGCGCAGGGCGTCGTGGTCGAGCGGACCGGAGAGCCGCAGCAGCAGGGGGATGTTGTAGGTGCCGTCGGCGGGGTCCATCCGGTTGAGGAACCACAGGCCCCGCTGGGCGTAGGACAGCGGGAGCCGGTCGGGGCGTTCGCGGCGGGCGAGGCCGCCGCGGGCCGGTCCCGCGTCGGCGAGCCGTGCGGCGAGACCCGCGACGGTCGGCGTCTCGAAGATCGCCGCCACCTCCAGGTCCGTGTCCAGGGCGGTGCGGATCCGGGCGACGAGGCGGGTGGCGAGCAGGGAGTGGCCGCCGAGGGCGAAGAAGTCGTCGTCCAGGCCGACCCGGTCGAGGCCGAGCATGTCGGCGAAGACGCCGCACAGGATCTCCTCCTGCGGGGTGCGCGGGGCGCGGCGTTCGGCCGTGGTGAAGTCGGGGGCGGGCAGGGCCTTGCGGTCGGTCTTGCCGTTCGGCGTGAGCGGCATGGCGGGCAGGGCGACGAGGACGGCGGGGACGAGGTGTTCGGGCAGTGCGGCGGCGAGGGCCTCGCGCAGGGCGCGGACGTCGTCGTCGCCGACGACGTAGCCGACGAGGTGGCGGTGTCCGCCGGGTCCGGGGACGACCGCGGCGGCGGCGTCGGTGACGCCGGGCAGGGCCCGCAGGTGGGCCTCGACCTCGCCGAGTTCGATGCGCTGGCCGCGGATCTTGACCTGGGCGTCGCGCCGGCCGATGAACTCCAGCTGTCCGTCGGGGCGGTGGCGGACGAGGTCACCGGTGCGGTACATGAGGCCGCCGCCGGCGGCGAACGGGTCGGGGATGAACGCGGCGGCGGTGCGCTCGGGGTCGCCGAGGTAGCCGAGGCCGACGCCCGCGCCGGCCACGTACAGGTCGCCGGCGGTGCCGGGCGGGACGAGCTGCCGCTCGTCGCTGAGGACGTAGAGGGTGGTGTTGCGGACGGCATGGCCGATGGGGGCGGTGATGCGCCGCTCGTCGAGGGTGTCGGGGGTGAGGACGGCGTGGGTGACGTCGTCGGAGCACTCGGTGGGTCCGTACGCGTTCATCATCGGGATGCCGGGGAAGCGGGCGAACCAGCGGCGGCACAGGTCGGCGGGGAGTTCCTCGCCGGTGACGACGAGCCAGCGCAGGGCGGGCAGGGCGGGGACCTCGGCGCCCTCGTCCCAGGTGTCCAGGGCCGCGCGCAGCAGGGAGGGGACGACCTCCAGGACGGTGACCCCGTCGTGGCCGACGAGGCGGAACAGCCCCAGCGGGTCGGCGGCGAGGAGCCGGCCGACCGCCAGGACGCGGCCGCCGGTGAGCAGCGGGGCGATCATCTGCCAGACGGAGACGTCGAAGGTGAGGGGGGCGTTCTGGACGACGGTGTCGGCGCCGGTGAGGGTGAGGTCCTCGACCTTGGCGAGCAGGTGGTTGTTCATGCCCCGGTGGTGGACCATCGCGCCCTTGGGGCGGCCGGTGGAGCCGGAGGTGAAGATGACGTACGCGAGCTGGTCGGCGGCCGGGGCGGTGGGGTCGGCGGCCGGGGCGGGGCCGGCCGGTTCGTCGACCGCGAGGGCCTGCGTCCCGGTTCCGGCGACGGCGGCGGCGCCGGTCTCCTCGTGGCCGGGGCCGGTGAGCAGCCAGGCGGCGGAGGCGTCGGCGAGCAGGGCGGCGTTCCGTTCGTGCGGCGCGCGGGTGTCCAGCGGGAGGTAGGCGGCGGACGCGGCCTGGATGCCGAGGAAGGCGGTGATCGCGGCGGAGCCGCGGTCGGCGAGGACGGCGACGACGGTGTCCCGGCGGGCGCCGCGGGCGCGCAGCCGGGCGGCGAGCCGGTCGACGCGGTCCATGAGCGCGGCGTAGGTGACGTCGCCGTGGTCGTCGGTGACGGCGACGGCCTCGGGGTGCTCGGCGGCGACGGCGCGGACGCGGCCCACGACGTCGGTCATGGTCTCGGGCGCGGCGGTGTCGTTCCAGGCGACGAGGAGGCGGTGGGTCTCCTCGTCCGAGAGGAGCGGGGCGCTGCCGATGCGGGTGTCGGGGGCGGCCGTGGCGGCGTCGGCGAGCCGGGCGAGGCGGGCCAGGACCGCTTCGGCGGTGGTGCGGTCGAAGAGGTCGGTGCGGAACTCCAGGGCGAGGAACAGCCCGGCCTCGTCGCCGTCGGGGCCGCGGTGCTCGCGGACGTTGAACGACAGGTCGAACTTGGCGGTGCCGGTGGGCACGTCGACCAGGCCGAGGGCGAGTCCGTCGACGGCGGGCAGGGACCGCTCCGAGCTGTCCATGGAGATCATGACCTGGAACAGCGGGTGGTGGGAGGTGGAGCGGGCCGGGTTGAGGACCTCGACCAGCCGCTCGAAGGGGAGCTCCTGGTGGGCGTAGGCGTCCAGGTTGCTCGTGCGGACGCGGGCGAGGAGTTCGGCGAAGGTGGGGTCGCCGGAGGTGTCGGTGCGCAGCACGAGGGTGTTGGTGAAGAAGCCGACGAGGGCGTCGAGGCTGTCCTCGGGGCGGCCCGTGACGGGCGTGCCGAGGGCGATGTCGGTTCCGGCTCCGAGCCGGGTCAGCAGGGTGGCGACGAGGGTCTGGACGACCATGAAGGTGCTGGTGCCGGTGGCGCGGGCGAGCGCGGCGAGGCGGCGGTGGGCGTCCGCGTCGAGGTCGAGGGCGACGAGGTCGGCGGGGGCGGCGGAACCGGCGCCGCGGGGGTGGTCGGCGGGCAGGTCGATGTGGTCGGGCAGGCCGTCGAGCTGCCGCTTCCAGAAGGCGATCTGGCGGGAGGCGGAGCTGTCGGGGTCGTTCTCGTCGCCGAGGGCGCGCCGCTGCCAGGCCGCGTAGTCGGCGTACTGGACGGCGAGCGGGGCCCGGGCGGGGGCGCGGCCGGCGCGGCGGGCCGTGTAGGCGTCGGTGAGGTCGCCGAGCAGCGGGGCGAGGGAGCCGGCGTCGGCGGCGATGTGGTGGAGCAGGAGCAGGAGGACGTGCCGGTCGGGGGCGAGGGCGAACAGGGTGGCCCGCAGCGGGGGTTCGCCGGCGAGGGCGAAGCGGTGGGCGACGGCGGCGGACAGCTCGGCGTCCAGGGTGTCGTCGCGCGCCGTGCGGACGGTGAGCGCGGGCGCGTCGCCGGCGGGCAGGATGTGCTGGGCGGCGACGCCGTCGGTCTCGCGGTAGACGGTGCGCAGGATCTCGTGGCGGTCGGTGAGGTCGCCGAGCGCGGCGTCGAGGGCGGTGCGGTCGAGCGTGCCGTCGAGGGTGAGCACGAGCGGGATGTTGTACGCGGCGCTGGGGCCTTCGAGCTGGTCGAGGAACCACAGGCGCTGCTGGGCGTAGGAGAGGGCGAGGTCTCCGTCGCGGGGCGCGGGGGTGAGCGCGGGGCGCTCGGAGGCCGCTCCTTCGAGGCGGACGGCGAGCCGGCGGACGGTGGGCTCGGCGAAGAGGGCCTCGACGCCGCAGTCCCGGCCGAGCTCGGCCGAGATCCGGCGGGCGAGGCGGGCGGCCATGAGGGAGTGGCCGCCCAGGGCGAAGAAGTCGTCGTCGGCGAGGACGGCGTCCTGGCCGAGGGCGTCGGCGAACAGGGCGGCGAGGGCGTGTTCGAGCGGGGTGCGCGGCTCCCGGCCCGCGCCGGTGGCGGCCGGGCCCGGCTCGGGCAGGGCCTTGTGGTCGACCTTGCCGTTGGGCGTGACGGGGATGGCGTCGACGACGGTGACGGTCGCGGGGACGAGGTAGCCGGGCAGGACCTCGGCGAGCGCGTCGCGGACGGCGGCCGGGTCGGGTCCGGCCGCCGCGCCGGCCGCGGGGACGACGTATCCGGCGAGCGCGGGGGTGCCGTCGGCGGACCGGCGTACGGTCACGGCGGCCTGGGCCACGGAGGGCAGGCGCAGCAGGGCGGCCTCGGCCTCGCCGGGCTCGACGCGGTAGCCGCGGATCTTGGTCTGCTCGTCGGCGCGTCCGACGAACTCAAGTGATCCGTCGATGAGTTGGCGGACGAGGTCGCCGGTACGGTACATGCGCTCGCCGGGCAGGCCGAAGGGGTGGGCGACGAACCGCTCGGCGGTGAGCGCGGAGCGGCCGAGGTATCCGCGGGCGAGGCTGGGGCCGGCGACGTACAGCTCTCCGGTGACGCCGGGCGGCACGGGCAGCAGGGCGCTGTCGAGCACGTACACGCGGGTCTCGGCGATGGGGTCGCCGATGGGGGGCGTGCGGGAGCCGTCGAGGGCCTCGCTCATGGTGGCGCAGACGGTGGTCTCGGTGGGGCCGTAGCCGTTGACGAAGAGCCGGCCGGGCGCCCAGCGGGAGACCAGTTCCTCACCGGCGGCCTCGCCGGCGATGAGGATGGTCATGCCCGGGGGCAGGTCGGCGGCGGGGTCCATGACGGCCAGCGACGACGGCGGCAGGATCGCGTGGGTGATCCCGGCCTCGCGGGCGAACGCGGCCAGCGGGTCGCCGGGCAGCAGCCGGTCGGCGGGGGCGAGGACGAAGGTCGCTCCGGCGAGCAGGCCCATGCACAGCTCGGGCACCATCGCGTCGAAGCCCATGGAGGCGAACTGGAGGACCCTGCTGCCCGGACGGACGTCGAGCCGCCGGACGAAGGTGTCGGCGAGACCCGGCAGTCCGGCGTGGGTGACCACGACGCCCTTGGGGCGGCCGGTGGAGCCGGAGGTGTAGATGACGTACGCGGCGTGCGCGGCGGTCAGCGGGGCGGTGCGGTCCGCGTCGGCGAGGTCGGCGCCGGAGAGCGCCGCCAGCTCGGCGGTGACGGCGGGGTCGTCGAGGGCGAGCGGGGTGCGCCCGGCGGCTTCGGCGACGGCGGCGGTGGAGGCGTCGACGAGCACGCGGACGGGGGCCGCGTCGCCGAGGATGTGCGCGATGCGGGCCTCGGGGTAGCCCGGGTCCACGGGGACGTACGCGGCTCCGGCCTTGAGGACGGCGAGGATCGCGACGACGAACTCGGCGGAGCGCGGCAGCAGCAGGGCGACCCGGTCCTCCGGTCCGACGCCGCGGGCGGCGAGGAGCCGGGCGAGCCGGTTGGCCCGCCGGTTCAGCTCGGCGTAGTCGAGGACGGCGTCCTGGAACGCGAGGGCGGGCGCGTCGGGCGAGGCGAGGACCTGGCGCTCGAACAGGGCGGCGAGCGTGGGGCTGTCGGTCAGGGGCGCGACCGCGGCGGGGCGGCCGAGGGCCGCGTCCCGCTCCTCGTCGCCGAGCAGTCCGATCCGGCCGAGGGGCGTCCCCGGCTCGTCGAGCGCACGGGCGAACCGGCCGACGAACCGCAGGTAGCGGTCCTGGTGGGCGGCGAGCTCGGCAGGGGCGTACAGCTCCGGGTGGGCGTCGAAGTCGACGCGGATGCCGCCGCCGTTGCCCCGGTCGTACACGGAGACGGCGAGGTCCTCGATGAGCCGCAGCGACATGTTGTGGGCGTCGGCGCGCAGACCGGCGAAGCTGAGGTCGTAGTCGAACGGGACGACGTTGAGCAGCGGGCCGAAGAAGCGGCGGTGGTCGTTGGGCAGGCCGAGGTCGCGGCGCAGCTCCTCGCCGCGGTAGCGCTGGTGGGCGACGAGGCCGCGCAGCGCGACCCGGGTGCGCTCCAGGAGTTCGCCGACGGTGGTGGCGTCGTCGACGGCGACGCGCAGCGGGACGACGTTGGCGGCCATGCCGGGCGCGGTGCGGGACCCGGGTCCCGGGCGGGCGGTGACCGGCAGGCCGAGCACGATGTCGGTCAGGCCGGTCATGCGGTGCATGTAGGCGACGGTGGCGGCGATGACGACGCGGGAGCGGGCGGTGCCGGCCTGCTCCGCCGCGCGGACCAGGTCCTCGCGGACGTCCTCGGGCAGCTCGGCGCTGCGCCGGACGAAGTCGGCGGACGGCTTCAGCGGGCGGGTGGAGAGGGCGACCGGCTCGGGCTGGTCGGCGTACCGGCCGCGCCAGAACTCCCGGTCGTCGGCGAGGTCCCCGGACGCGCGGTACGCGGCGTCCTCGGCGAGCAGGGTGCGGACCGAGCCGAAGGGTGTGGGGCCGGCATCGGCTCCGGTGGCGAGCGCGGTGTAGACGTCGGCGACGCGGCGGACCAGGAGGGCGGCTCCGACGCCGTCGAGCAGGATGTGGTGGTAGGCGTGGTACCAGAACCAGCGGTCCTCGGCGGCCTTGAACAGGGCGTAGGTGAACAGCGGTGAGCCGGTCAGGTCGATGCGGCGGCGCAGGTCGCGGCCCATCCACTCCTCGGCGGCGCGGCGGGGGTCGGCCTCGCCGGAGACGTCGACGGTCCGCAGGGTCCAGACGGGCTCGGAGCCGATGATCTGGCGGGGGCCGTCGTCGGTGTCGACGAACCGGATGTGCAGGGCGTCCGCCTCGGCGGTCATCCGGCGCAGCGCCCGCTCGAAGAGCGCGGCGTCCAGCGTGCCGTGGATCTCCAGGTACTCCGCCGCGCGGAAGATCGGGCTGTCGGGTTCGACGGCCTGCGCGAACCACACCCCTGCCTGAGCCCCGGTCAGCGGAAGCCGCTGCTCGCCGTCGGCAAAAGACTGAGACAGGTCCATGATTCCTCGCCATCCACCTATCAGGTGCGCGACAGGCGAGTCCTGGCACACCGCAAGAACAATCAGGTCAGTGGTTTCTCGCAGACGTGGTCTGCACACTGCGCTGAACGGTAGTGCGCGCACCGCCGACCCCTCTGGACAGCGCCTATACGCCAAGCTGCCTCTTTTCGGGGGCGCTCGGGTGTGCGAGAAAGAGCCTGTTGAGGTCTATCCGCCATCAGGAGATCCGTATGTCCATTGCCTTTCCGGTGAGTCCGGAATTCACCGGTGTCGCCGCCCGTGAAACACGCGACCGCGTCCTGGCGCGGGTGGAGCGACGTATTCATGAATTCCTCGCCGAGGAGCGCCGTTCCTGGGCGGCGCTCAACGCGGACTCGGCCGAGCTGATCGACTGCGTGACCCGCATGGTCGGCAGCGGCGGCAAGCGTCTGCGTCCGGCGTTCTGCGTCGCGGGCTATCTCGCAGGCGGCGGCGACCCGGAGGAGCAGGTCGTCGTCGACGTGGCCGCCGCCCTGGAGCTGCTGCACACCTTCGCCCTGCTCCACGACGACGTCATGGACGACTCGGGGCTCCGCCGCAACGAGCCGACCGCGCACATCGTGCACTCGACGCTGCACACCGAGCGGGACTGGCGCGGCGAGCCGCGCCGGTACGGCGAGAGCGTCGCCGTCCTCGCCGGCGACCTCGCGCTGGTGTACGCGGAGCGGCTGCTCGCCGACTGCCCGCCGCACGCCCGCAGGATCTGGGGCGAGCTGTGCACGGAGCTGATGATCGGCCAGTTCCTGGACGTGCGGGCCGCGGCCCGTTTCGTGCCGGACCCGGAACTCTCCAGCTGGATCGCGCTGTTCAAGTCCGGGCGCTACACCGTCTACCGTCCGCTGGCCATGGGGGCGCAGCTCGCCGGCGCGTCGGAGCTGCAGCCCGCGTTCGAGCGGTACGGTCTCGCGCTCGGTGAGGCGTTCCAGCTCCGGGACGACCTGCTCGACGCGTTCGGCAGCTCCGACGTGACCGGCAAGCCCGCCCAGCTCGACTTCAAGCAGCACAAGATGACGCTGCTGATGTCGATCGCGCTGCGCCACGAGGAGGAGGTGCGGGAGCTGGTCGGCGACGACCTCGCCGGCGTCGCCCCCGAGCGGCTGCACGAGGTGCTCGTCCGGACGGGGGTGCGCGACCGGGTGGAGGCGGTGATCGGGGAGCGCATCGAGACCGCGCGGGCCGCGGTGCGCGGAACGCTGGAACCGGACTGGGCCGCCGCGCTCCACACCATGGCGAGGCAGGCCGCCTACCGTGACAAGTGACCTGAGCGTGCCGGCCCCGGCCGCTCCGGTCCGGGCCGGCCAGGGCGCGTCCGCCGACCGCGTGTCCGGAGGCGGCGCGTCCGGAGACGTGGCCGCGTCCGGAGACGTGGCCGCGTCCGGTCGTCGGCGTCCCGCCGTCTCCGGGCGGCTCGCCTCCGAACGGGTCGTCGCGGACTGGGATTTCGCCGTGCCGCCGGGCACGCCGGGATCGTTCTGGGACACGGTCGATCCCGTCGAGGGGCTCGACGTCTTCGCCGGGGCGCTGGCCCGCGGCGCCGGACCGGTCCCCGGCTCCGGGGCGGTCCGGCTGCGGGTGAGGGCGGTGGACGCGTACCGCCCGCCGCCCGGGGAGCCGCCGCCCGCGCGGGGAGGGCCCTGGGCCGCGTACGGCGAGAGCGGGGACGAGCGGTGGATCCACTGGCCGGCCCGGGAGTCCTCGGGCACGGCCGGTCTGCTGACGGCCTCGCCCGACCCCGCCCGCGGGACGGCCGCCGGCGCCCCGCCCGTCGCCGGCCGTGCGCCGGGCACGCTCGTGGAGGTGTCCGCGAGCCACGAGGCGTTCCGGCGCAAGCTGGCGCGGACGGCGTTGATCGCCCCGCTGATGCTGAGCGGCGGAATGGCGCTGATCCACGGTGTGGCCGTCACCCGGGACGACGGGTTCACCGTGCTGCTCGCCGGGGCGTCCGGGTCGGGCAAGTCCACCCTCGGGCTCGCGGCCTTCGCCCACGGCTGGCGGGTCGTCGCGGAGGACCTGGTGTTCGTGACGGCGGACCGGGCCGTCGTCCCGCTGTTCCTGAGCGGCGCGTGGGAGTGCCGGGCGCACCCGGACGACCGGGCCCTCATCGAGCGGGTCACCGGGACGCCGGTCGAGGGGCACGCCTCGGAGCTGCCCGCGGACCACCGGGGGCGGGAGTACCTGTTTCCGGTGCGCCCCGGGGCCGGGCCCCTGCCGGCGCGGCCGCTGCCGGTGGACCTGGTGGTCTTCGTGGACCGGGACGGCGAGGCGCCGGCGTCCGCCGGGGGGCGCGCCGGGCAGGTCCTGGGCGCGGGGCCGCGCAGCACCCTGGGCGCGGTGGCGAAGCTGCTGCGGCTCGACTTCTCCCCGGTCGTCCGGGAGACGGAGGAGACGCTGCGCCGGGTCGTCGAGGGGCTGCCGTCGCGGCGGTTCGCGGCGACCGGCCGGATCGCGCACGACGTGCCGGCGTTCCTGGCCTCCCTCGACCGGTGGGCGTCCTGACGGCCCCTCCCCCACGGTGGACGCCTCGAAGGGCCGGCCCGAGCGGGCCGGCCCTTCGAGGCGTTCCGCGGGTGCGGTCGCGGATCAGGCCATGGCGACCAGGATGCGGCGCTGCCCGGTGAAGGCGCGGCGGCCGTGCGCGACCGCGACGTTGTCGACGAGCAGCAGGTCGCCGACCTCCCAGGCGACGTCCACGGCGGTCTTCATGCCGATCTCCTGGACGTGGGTGATGTGGTCGGCCGGGATGGGGCTGCCGTCGGCGAAGAACGCGTTCTGCGGGAGCTCGTCCTCGGGGATGAGTTCGGCGAGCGCGGCGGCGTCGTCGCCGAGTCCGGCGATGTGCCACTGGTCGGCCTGGTTGAACCAGACCTCCGTGCCGGTGACCGGGTGCTCCAGGGTCGCGCGGCGGAGCTGGGTGACCCGGAGGGTGCCGTCGGGCTGCCAGCTCCACTCGGCCTCCGCCCCGTCGAGGAACGCCTCGACCTCGGCCCTGTCCTCGGTCTCGAAGGTGGCCTGCCAGCTCTTGCCGAAGCCCATGCCGTCATGGAGGTTCTGGGTGTAGCGGACGCCGGGGGCGAAGGCCGCCCGGACCTCGGGGTCGATGGACTCCAGCCACAGGCGGCCGTCGACGAGCGGGGTCGCACCGCCGGTGGCGGCCGCCACGTCGCAGTAGAACAGGATCCGCGAGGGCCAGGTGTGCGCGTACGACATCTCGTTGTGCATGGAGATCTCGAACTCGGCCGGGTACTCGGTGGAGGTGTAGAGGTTGCGGCCGACCTTGGTGCGGGGCGAGTTGCCGTGGACGTACGCGAGCCGGTTGGCCAGCAGCCGGTCGGCGGCGCCGTCGTAGGTGTCGGCGGTGATGCCGAAGCCGCGGAAGTAGACGGCGCGTTCCTCGGCCAGGAGCCGGCCGACGTCGGTGGCCCGCAGGTACTCCTCCAGCCCCTGCGGGGTGGCGTCGGCGCCCACGTCGGCGGGGCGCAGGATCCGGGGCTGCCAGGCGTTCTCGGTGGTCACGCGGGGTTCCTTTCAGGAGGGGGTCGTCGAAGGGACGGCGTCCCCGGCGGGAGGGGGGCTCGTCGGCCGGGCCGCCCCGAAGTCGGGGGCGCGGCGGTCACGGAAGGCGGCGACCGCCTCGTGGACGTCCGGCGAGTGGGCGGCGACGACCTGGACGGGGGCCTCCCGTGCGAGGGCGGCCGCCAGGGAGGGAGCGTCGGTGTTGGCCTGGAGGACCTGCTTGGTGAGGGCCAGCGAGACCGGACTGTGCGCGGCGATCTCGGCGGCGAGGCCGAGTGCCTCGGCGGCGAGTTCGCCGGGGGCGGTCACCCGGCTCACCAGACCGCGGGCGAGGGCCTCGTCGGCGGCCACGAACCGGCCGGTGAGCATCATGTCGGAGGCGAAGCCGAGGCCGGTGAGCCGGGGCAGCAGCCACGAGGCGCCCATGTCGCCGCCGGAGAGCCCCATCTTCACGAAGGAGGCCCGGAAGCGGGCGCCGGGCGCGGCGAGCCGGATGTCGGCGGCGAGCGCCAGGGACAGCCCGGCGCCGACGGCGGAGCCGTCGACGGCGGCGATCACGGTCTGCGGCAGCCCGGTGAGCCCGGTGATCGCCTCGGCCTGCCGGTGCAGCAGGTCGAGCAGGGTGAGCGGGGGCAGCGAGGCGATCCGGCCGACCTCGTCGATGTCGTACCCGGCGCAGAAGGTGTCCCCCGCGCCGGTCAGGACGAGGACCCGGACGGAGGGGTCGGCGCGCAGGGCGGCGCAGAGCTCCGTGAGGCGGGCGAACAGGTCCTCGTTGAGGGCGTTCCTGCGGGCGGGCCGGTTCAGGGAGGCCGTGACGACGCCCGGGAGCGGGCGGGTGACCAGGAGGGAGGGTTCAGATGCGTTCACGGGTCCGCTCCTCCGTGTGGCGGGCGACGAACTCCAGCGAGGCCGGCAGGGCTCCGTCGACGAACCGCCAGTCGTGGCCGCCGGGCCGCTCGTGGTACGTGACCTCGTGGCCGCGTTCGCGCAGCGCGTCGCGGACCCGGCGGTTCATGGCCCGCATCCGGTCGTGGTCCTCGGTGCCGATGTCCAGGTACAGGGCGGGCGGCGGGGTGCCGCTGTCCTGCCCGATGAGGCGGTACGGGTCGTACCGCCGCCGGGTCTCGCTGCCGGGCGGGCCCCAGACCCGCTCGTGGCTCTCCACGGTCGGCATGGCGAAGGCGGGGTCCGAGCGGAAGGCGGCGTACGGGTCCCCGGTCCGCAGCGGCGCCTCGAAGGCCCCGGCGTGCGAGGCGACGGCCCCGAAGGTGTCGGGGTGCCGCAGCCCGAGGAAGAGCGCGGCGGCCCCGCCCATGGAGAAGCCGCCGACGGCCCGTCCCGAGCGGTGGGCGCGGGTGTGGAACCCCGCGTCGATGTCCGGGACCAGTTCGTGGACGAGGTGGTCCTCGTAGCGCAGTCCGGCGTGGTCGTTGACGAACCAGCGGCGACCGCTCTGCGGCAGGACGACGATGGTCCGGCTGTCGCCGACCAGGTCGACGAGGCGGGTGTTGACCAGCCAGGTCTCCTTGCTGCCGCCGTAGCCGTGCAGGAGGTACAGGACGGGGTGGGGCGGTCCGTCCTCGCTGTAGTCGCCGGGCAGGACGACGTTGACGCCCTTGTCGCGGCCGAGGAGCCGGCTGGGCCGGCGCAGGGTGAGCACGCGGGCGGTCACGCGGACTCCCGGAGGGCGGGGGCGGCCAGCGCCCGGCGGTCGACCTTGCCGGTCGAGGTCCGGGGGAAGGAGCCGGCGAGGTGGAAGGCGGCGGGGACCATGTAGCGCGGGAGGGTCGCGGCGCAGTGGGCGCGCAGTTCCGCGGCCTCGGGCACCGCGCCGTCGGCGGGCACCACGTGGGCCCGGAGTTCCTGGTTGCCGTCGGCGTCCGGGACGGCGACGCAGACGGCCTCGTGGACGTCGGGCCGCCGCATCAGCACGGCCTCGATCTCCTCCGGTTCGACCCGGTGACCCCTGATCTTGATCATGTGGTCGCGGCGGCCGAGGTAGAGGTAGCCGCCGCCCTCCAGGGACCTGACGAGGTCGCCCGTCCGGTGGGTCCTGGCCGCTCCCCCGGCCTCGGCGAGCGGGGTGCGGCCCCAGTAGCCGAGCATCACCGAGTCGCCGGTGACGCAGAGTTCGCCCTCGGCGCCGGGGACGTCGGGGACGGCGCGCCCGTCCGGGCCGAGCAGCCGGGTGTCGGCGTAGGGGCAGGGGCGGCCGATGGGCGGGGGCGCGGTGCGTCGGGGCGCGAGGTCGTCGTCGGTGACGCGGTGGTGGGTGCAGACGTTGGTCTCGGTCGGGCCGTAGAGGTTGTGCAGGGACGCTTCCGGCAGCGCCGCGCGCAGCCGCCGCAGGTGCTTCAGGGCGAACGGCTCGCCCGCGAAGAGCACGGTCCGCAGCCGCGACGTCCCCAGCAGGGCGTGGTTCCTGGCGTCGAGCATCCGGATGAGGGCGCCGGGCACCGAGTACCAGACGGTGATGCCCTCCTCGGCGACCAGCCGGTTGAGGGCCGGGCCGAGGGCCCGCTGGTGCTCGGGCACGAGGACGAGGCAGGCGCCGGCGCTCGCGGCGGCGAAGACGTCGAAGACGGACAGGTCGAAGTGGACGGGGGCGTGGGAGGACAGCCGGTCCTCCGCGGTCAGACCGAACTCGGCCACCGTCCAGTCGACGAACGCCGTCGCGTTGCGATGGGACAGCATGACGCCCTTGGGCGTGCCGGTGGATCCGGAGGTGTAGAGGATGTAGGCGAGGTCGTCGGGGCCGACGTCCGCGGGCGTGAACCCTTCCGGCACCGCCCGGTCCACGGCCCGGGCCCAGTTCATCGTGCGGAACGCCGTCCGCTCCGCCCGCGCGGGATCGTCGGCCTGTGCCGGCTCGTCGCCGACGAGGACGGCCGTGCGCAGCGCGGCGGGGAGCCCGTGCTCGTGGAGCAGGGCGAGCCGGGGCGCGTCGGTGACCAGGCAGCGGACGGCGCAGTCGCCGAGGATGTACGCGGCGCGGCCCACGGGCGTGGCCGGGTCGACCGGGACGTACGCGGCCCCGCACTTGAGGATGGCGTGGAGGGTCACGAGGGTCTCGGTCGACTTGCCGAACCACAGGCCCACCCGGTCTCCGGGGCGGACTCCCTGCTCGCGCAGCGTCGCGGCGAGCGCGGTGGCGGCCCGGTCCAGGGCGGCGTAGTCGGTGGAGCGGCCCCGGTGGCGGACGGCCTCGGCGGTGGGCCGGGCGGCCGCGGCGCGGGTCAGCAGCTCATTCAGCGTGCGCATGGAGGGCTCCTGCGGGGCGGGGGGACGCGGCGCGGGCGCGGGTGGTCAGGCCGAGCTTCTCGGCGATGACCAGCCGCTGCATGTCGGAGGTGCCGGAGGAGATCCGGGTGCCGAGCGCGTCGCGCAGATTCCGTTCGACGTCGGTGTCGGTGGTGTAGCCGAGTCCGCCGTACACCTGCAGGGCGTCGAGGAAGGTCTCGACGGCGGACTCGCTGGTGCGGAGCTGGGCGGCCTCGGGGTAGTGCGAGGGGACGTCCCGTCCGAGGTCCCAGGCGGCCCGGTGGGTGAGCAGGCGGGCCTCGTCCAGCCGGATCCGCATCTCGACGACGCGGTGGGAGACGGACTGGAACTTGCCGATGTTCCGGCCGAACTGCTCGCGGGTGCGCGCGTACCGCACGCACTCGTCGATCTGGCGCCCCATGGTGCCGAGCAGCGGGGCGAGGATCAGCGAGCGTTCCCAGGCCATGGTCGCGGAGAGGACGCGGGAGCCCTGCTTCTCCGCGCCGAGCCGGGCCGAGAGCGGGATCCGGCAGCCTTCGAGGGTGATCTCGCCCCAGGGGGCGGTGCGCAGGCCGGCCTTCTCGTAGCGGGTCTCGACGGTGAGCCCCGGCTGGTCGCGGTCGACGAGGAAGGCGGTGACCCCGGTGAATCCGAGGGCCGGGTTGACCGTGGCGTACACGAGGAAGACGTCGGCGAGGGGCGCGTTGGTGACGAAGCGCTTGGCTCCGTCGAGGACGTAGTGGTCGCCGTCGCGGCGGGCCGTGGCCGTCAGGGAGAGGGCGTCGGAGCCGGAGCCGGCCTCGGTGATGGCGTGTGCGCCGATCAGCCGGCCGTCGCAGAGCCCGGGGAGGTAGCGCGTCTTCTGCTCCTCGCTCCCGAAGAGCAGCAACGGGATCTCCGCGGCCCAGATGTGCGCGCCGAGCGCGATCATGAGGCCGTTGTCCCGGCAGCCCTCGCCCAGGCCCTCCAGGGCGAGGGCGCAGGTCAGCGGGTCCAGGCCGAGGCCGCCGTACGCGCGGGGCACGGGGAGGCCGAGGACTCCGGCGTCGGCGCAGCGCTGCCAGTCGCCGGGCTGGAGCGTCCCGGTGCGTTCCCGGGCGGGGAGGTCGGCGCCGAGGTCCCGGCCGAGCAGGCGGAACCGGTCGGCGAGGGCGTTCTGTTCCTCGGTGGGGCTGAGGTTCACGGGTGGCCGCCGACCGCGTCGAGGGTGGGCAGCCCGGCCAGCGAGGCCGCGATGTGGCCGTCGGAGACCACGTGGTCCTCCAGGGTGCCCGCCAGGTACTGGTCGTACGCGGAGAGGTCGAGCAGCCCGTGGCCGCTGACGTTGAAGAGGATGACGCGCGGCCGGTTCTCCTCGCGGGCCCGTACGGCCTCGTCGACGGCGCACTTGACGGCGTGCGCGGACTCGGGGGCGGGGATGAGGTTCTCCGTGCGGGCGAAGAACGCCCCGGCCTCGAACACCTCCTTCTGCCCGTAGGCCACGGCCTCCATGAGGCCGCGGTCGTAGAGGGCGCTCACCAGCGGGGCGGCGCCGTGGTAGCGCAGTCCGCCGGCGTGGACGCCGGGCGCGACGAAGGTGTGGCCGAGGGTGTACATCTTCGTCATGGGGGTGGTGCCGGAGAAGTCGTTGTAGTCCCAGGCGTAGCGGCCCCGGGTCATCTTGGGGCACGCCTCGGGCTCCACGGCGACCAGCCGGGTCCCGGCGCCGGTGCGGAGCTTCTCGCGGTGGAACGGGAAGGCGAGACCGGCGAAGTTGCTGCCGGCGCCCATGGCGCCGATGACGACGTCGGGGAACTCGCCGGCCATCTCCATCTGGAGCAGGGCCTCTTCGCCGATGACCGTCTGGTGCAGCAGGACGTGGTTCTCGCCGCTGCCGACGGAGAAGGCGCCGCGGGTGACGCTCCGGGCGTGTTCGAGGGCCTCGGCGTTCGCGATGGCGACGCTGCCGTCGCCGTCGGGCGAGGCGGCCAGCAGAGCGCGGCCCGCCTCGGTGGTGCCGCTCGGGCTCGGGATGACGCGGGCGCCGTTGAGCTCCATCAGGACCCTGCGGTAGGGCTTCTGCCGGTAGCTGCAGTTGACCATGAAGACGGTGCAGGCGAGGTCGAGGGCGTGGCAGGCCATGGACAGCGCGGTGCCCCACTGGCCGGCGCCCGTGCCGGTGGTGATCTCCTGGACGCCGGCCTTCTTGTAGTAGTGGGCCTGCGCGAGGGCGGAGTTCAGCTTGTGGCTGCCGGAGGCGTTGGCGCCCTCGTACTTGTAGTAGATGTGCGCGGGGGTGTCGAGCGCCTGCTCCAGGCGGTGGGCGCGGATCAGCGGGGTGGGGCGCCAGCGCTGGTACTGCGCGCGCACCGGGTCCGGGATCTTCACGTGGCGCTCGGTGCCGACGCTGCCGCGGTACATGGACAGCGGGATGTTGGCGCCGGTGGAGCCGCGGTCGGCGGTCTGCACGTCGGCGTCCGGTCCCGCGGCGGGCCGGGCCCGGCGGACGTCGGAGGCCGACACGTCGAGGTCGGCGAGGATGTTGTACCAGTGGGTCGGGACGTCGTCCTCGTCGAGCAGGTACTGGTTGCGCACGGCTTTCATGCCGGGGTCTCCGTCCGCAGGCCGGCGACGTGCCGGCGGACGAGCGCGACCAGGTCGCCGACGGTCTCCAGGTCGGCCTCCATGACGTCCTCGTCCTCGATGTGGCCGCCGAACTCGTTCTCCACGGCGAGCAGGAGCTGGAGCAGGTTGAGCGAGTCGAGCTGGATCATCGGCGAGTAGAGCGACACCTGGGGGCCGATGTCCTGGGGGTCGAGGCGGAGATCGAGGGCGTCGACCATGAGCGCGCGGACCTTCGTGGCCACGTCGTCGTCGGGCAGCATGTCGAAAGGCTCCTTGGAACAGGAAATACATCAGGTCGGGGTGACTTCGCGCGGGCCGCGCCGGGACGACACCGGAGGAGAATTCCGTGACGGCCCGGGACCGGGTGCGCGTGGAAGTCGGGGAAAGACGGGAATAGCAGGCGCCGAGGGTCGCCGAGGGTAATCAGCGGGGATCGGCGAGAAGACGGGAGACGTCCGTGACGATCTCGCCCCCCAGTACGAGGGAGAAATGATCTCCGGGGAAGACCCGCAGGGAGAACTCCCCGGACGTCGCGTCCGACCAGGCGGCGGCGTGCGCGACGGGCACGCCCGGGTCGGCGTCCCCCACGTACGCCGTCACCGGCACGGTCACCGGCCGCGCCGCGGTGGGCCGGTAGGTCTCGATCAGCGTCAGGTCGCCGCGGAACGACGGCAGCAGCAGGGCCAGCAGCTCCGGCTCGGCGACCACCGCCGGGTCCATGCCGCCGAGCGCGAGCAGCCCCTCGACCATGGCGTCGTCGTCCTGCAGGTGGAGTGCGCGGCCGCCCCGCGGGCTGAGCGGCGCGCCGTGTCCCGAGACGAACAGGTGGCGCGGACGGGCCCGGTAGAGCGCCTCCAGACGCAGGGTGACCTCGTACGCGAGGGCCGCGCCCATGCTGTGGCCGAGCAGCGCGACCGGCCGGTCGAACAGCGGCAGGAGCTCGCGCGCCACACGGTCGGCGAGCGGCCCCATGGCGCTGACGCACTCCTCCCCGAAGCGGTCCTGCCGCCCCGGGTACTGGACCGCGACGAGTTCCACGTCGTCCGGCAGGGCGTCGGCCCAGCCGTAGAACGCGCCGGCGGTACCGCCCGCGTGGGGCAGGCACACCAGCCGGATCCTCGGCGCGGGCACCGGGCGGGGCCGGCGCAGCCAGCGCCCGTCCGGGCTCGCGGCATGCGGGGCACGTACCGGGCTGGTCATCACTGGCGGCCTGCTTCCCTGGGCTTCTCGAACGGCCTGGAACTCACTCGTCCCGGCATTTCAAGTACCGCACCCTAACGCCATTTCGCGGCTCGTCACCACCCGATTCGGGCGGCAGTTCGCCATACAGAATTCATCCAGTCCGCGGCTGCCCGGACTCCGTACATTGGTCCGCCGTCACGTCGTGAATTCTCTCCCCGCCGCCCGTCGCCGGAGGAATTCAGCTCATTCGATCCTGCCGAAAGAGACCCGTCACGCCATGAATTCCCTCCCTCTGCACCAGGTCTACGTCGGCGGCCGGTGGACCGCCCCGCGCGCCACCGGCACGATCCCCGTGGAGAACCCGGCGACCCTGGGGATCCTCGGGGAGGTCCCGGACTGCGGCAGCGAGGACGTCTGGCACGCGGTGGACGCCGCCCGCCGGGCCCTGCCCGGCTGGTCGGCGACCGGCGTCGAGGAGCGTGCGGCGGCCCTGACGGCGCTGCGCGAGGCCCTGGTGAAGCACCAGGACGAGCTGGCGGAGACCGTCACGCGGGAGATGGGGTCGCCCCTCACGTTCTCCCGGCGCGTCCAGGCGGGCCTGCCCGTGCGGGTGCTCGACGGCTTCACGGCGGAGCTCGCCGCGGCCACCGCCGAGGAGCGGATCGGGCACTCCCTCGTGGTGCGCGAGCCGGTCGGCGTGGTCGGCGCCATCACCCCGTGGAACTACCCGCTGCACCAGGCGGTCGCCAAGATCGGCGCGGCCGTCGCGGCGGGCTGCACGCTCGTGCTCAAGCCGAGCGAACTCGCCCCGCTCTCCTCGTACCTCCTGGCCACGCTCATCGACGGGATCGGGCTGCCGCCGGGCGTCTTCAACCTCGTGCCCGGCAGGGGCGCGACGGCCGGCGCCGCGCTGACCGTCGACGACGGCGTCGACCTGGTGTCCTTCACCGGGTCGCTGGAGGCCGGCCGGAAGGTCGGCGCCGCGGCGGCCCGTACGGTCAAGAAGACCTGTCTGGAGCTGGGCGGCAAGTCCGCCACGGTGGTCCTGCCGGACGCCGACCTGGCCGCCGCCGTCGAGGACGGGGTCCGCAGCGCGCTGCACAACGCGGGGCAGACCTGCACCGCCCGCACCCGGCTGCTGGTGCCGCGGGAGCGGCTGGACGAGGCGCTGGACATCGCCCGTTCGGTCGTCGCCGGCTACGTGCCGGGCGACCCCGAGGACCCATCGACCCTGCTCGGCCCCCTCGCCTCCGCCGGCCAGCGCGAGCGGGTCCTCGGGCATCTGGCGCAGGCCGTCCGCTCGGGTGCCCGCCAGGTCGCCGGCCGGGACGCCGCGGCCGCACTGCCGGCGACCGGGCACTACGTGGCGCCGAGCGTCTGGACGGACGTCGCCCCTTCCTCTCCGCTGGCCCGCGAGGAGGTCTTCGGTCCCGTCCTCGCGGTCATGACGTACGACGGCGACGACGGGGCGGTGTCGCTCGCGAACAGCTCCGAGTACGGCCTCGCCGCCACCGTGTGGTCCGGCGACCAGGACCGCGCGGTCGCCGTGGCCCGGCGGCTGCGGGTGGGCCAGGTCGACGTCAACGGAGCGAAGTTCAACGCCGCCGCTCCGTTCGGGGGCTACAAGCAGTCCGGCATCGGCCGGGAACTCGGCCGACACGGCATCCAGGAGTTCCAGGAGGTCAAGGCGGTCCAACTGCCCTCCTGATCGGAACCGGTGGACTCCGCCGCACCGAGCCCCCCGCCTCCTCCTCCCCCTTCCCTGCACCTCGACTCGAAACGACGGGTGACACCGTGTCCCTGCGCATGCCGCACCTCCAAGCGGAGTTCCCTCCGGAGCTCAGCCCGTTCGCCGACCGGGCGGAGGCGGGAGCCCGGGCCTTCGTGGCCCGCTTCGGCCTCGCCCCCGACGATGCCGCCCGCCGCCATCACGAGCGCTCCCTGCTCGGCACCCTGATGGGCCGGGCGTACCCGCACTCCGGAGCGGAGGAGCTCCAGCTCGTGACCGACTGGATCAGCTGCATGCTGGTCCTGGACGACCAGTTCGACGAGACCTCCCTCGGCACGGAGCCGGAGCGGCTGCGCGAGGTCTGCGACGAGGTGCTCGGCTGGTTCACCGAGGACGGCTCCGTCGACGACGACGCCGGCCCGGCGGCGCACTCCCTCACCGAGGTGTTCCGCCCCGCCTACGCGGACCTGTGGCGCCGCACCGCCCCCCTCACCTCGCCGGCCTGGCGCCGGCGCCTCGCCGCCCACATCGGGGCCTTCTTCGACACCTGCGTGTGGGAGTCGGAGAACCGGCTCACGGGCCGCGTCCCCGGGCTGGACGAGTACATCGCCCACCGCGGCCGCGCACTCATGCCGTACCTCGACCTCATCGAGGTCACCACGCACTTCGAGGTGCCGCAGGAGATCTACGAGCTCCCGGCCTTCGCCGAGATGAACGCGGCGCTGTCCGACGCGGACCTGTGGACCAACGACCTGTTCAGCTGCGAGAAGGAGGCGCTGCTCGGCGACCCGCACAACCTGGTCCTGGTCCACCGGCACGCGCACGGCACGGACCTGCAGACCGCCGCCGACGCCGTCGGGGAGATGGTCCAGGGCCGCTTCGACCGGTTCACCGCGCTCAGCTCCTCCTTCGCGGAGCACCTGACGCCCGCCCAGCGCGCCCTCTTCCCGGCGGACCGCCTGGAGCGCCACCTCGCGGGGCTGCGGAGCTGGCTCACCGGCCAGCTCCAGTGGCGCTTCGAGACCCTGCGGTTCGACCCCACGCGGCCCGAGGTCATCAGCACCGCGGGCTCCACCCCGCTGTAGGCGCGCGTCCTGCACCGACTTCCCCCACCGTGACCCACCGTGAACGGGGTACGCATGCGAGACCGTTACGCGACACTCAGACATCTGGAGACCCTCGACCCCAAGGCGGACCACCAGGAGATCCACCGCACGTCCTCCGACAGCGAGTTCCCCTGGGACTACGGCCGCGGGCTCGAGGTCGCCATCTGGCGCACCTGCTGCGTGCCCGCCATCTCCGACGTCCTGGACGGCAGCGGCGAGTTCGCCCTCCGGGCCCAGAAGCGGTACGACGACACCCGCATCCTGCTCGGCGAACTGGTCCGCGGGGGCTACGACTCCCCGCGGGGGCACCAGGCGATCCGGCAGATCAACCAGGCGCACCGCAGGTTCGACATCGCCAACGAGGACATGCTGTACGTCCTGTCGACCTTCATCTTCGAGCCGGTGCGCTGGATCGACCGCTGGGCCTGGCGGCGCACCTCCGAGACGGAGCGGCTGGCCGCCTTCTACTTCTTCACCGCGGTCGGCAAGCGGATGAACATTCGCGAACTCCCCACCGACTACGCCTCGTTCGAGCAGTTCAACCGCGAGTACGAGCGGGCCCGCTTCCAGCGGGCCGCGAGCAACCACCGCGTCGGCACCAACATCCTGAGCCTGTACGCCTCCTGGTACCGGCGCCCGGTCAGCGACCTGGTCGCGGCCACGCTGCCGTGCCGGCTGGACGCGCCCGCGCTGGACGCCCTCGGCATGTCCGCCCCGCCCCGCTGGGTGCGGGCGGTCCACCGCGCCGGGCTCCGCGGCCACGCGGGGGCCGAGCGCGTCGCGCCGCGGCTGATGGCCCGGCTGATGACCCGGCCGACCGCGCGGACGTACCCGGGCTACCCGCACGGTTACGACCTCGCCGACATCGGTCCCCAGCGGACCGTCCCGCCCGTGCGGCAGCAGCCGACGGCCCGCGTCGACAGCCTCAAGGACTGAGCACCATGACCCACACCACAGTTCCCGCCGCGCCCTTGGCGACGATCGGCGACACGCCCCTGCGGCCGGTCGTCGTCCCGGTCGGCGACCGGACCGTGCGGATCTGGCTGAAGCTGGAGGCCGAGAACCCCTTCGGGTCGATCAAGGCCCGCACGGCGGAGGCCCTGCTGAACGCCCTGGAATCGAGCGGGGCCCTGCGTCCGGGGATGCGGGTGGTCGAGTCGACCTCCGGCAACCTGGGCGTGGCGCTCGCCGGCCTCTGCGCGCAGCGCGGCTACCGGTGCACCCTGGTCGTGGAACCGAGCACGCCGCCGGCCAGCGTCGCGCGGATGCGCGCGTACGGCGCCGACGTCGTGACCGTGCGCGAGGTGCCGGGCGGCCGGACCCTCGGGGCGCGGCTCGACGCCGTCCGCGAGATCGTCTCGGCCGGCTCCGACGCCGTGTGGACCGATCAGTACGCGAGCCCCGCCAACCCCGGGGTGCACGAGTGGCAGACCGCCGCGGAGCTGATGAAGGCCGCGCCCGAGGGCCGGTTCGACGCGGTCGCCGTGGCCGTGTCGACCGGCGGCACGCTGGCGGGCATCGCGCAGTTCTTCCGGGACCACGCCCCGGACACCCAGGTCGTGGCGGTCGACGCGGTGGGCTCCTCGGCGCTCGGCGGCACCCCCGCCGACCGGCCGTTCAAGCTCATGGGCTTCGGCTCCGGACAGGTGTCGGGCTTCGTGGAGCCGCACCACGTCGACCACGTGGTGCGGCTGACGGACCAGGCGGCCGCCGCGGCCTGTGTGCTGATCGCCCGGCGGACCGGGATCTCCCTCGGCGGCAGCGGCGGCGCCGCGGTGCTCGCCGCCGTCTTCCGGGCGCTCGGCGACCCGTCGCTGCGGGAGGTCGCCTGTGTCTGTCCGGACAGCGGGGAGAAGTACCCGCAGTTGCGCGACGCCCCCACCGACGGCGGTCCGGGGTGTGCGGGCGGGATCCGCGCGGCGCTGGACCTGCTGGAACGGGTGCGGGCGGGGGAGCCCGCCGCGCCCGCACCGACGCACCCGCGGAGACTGTCGAACCCCCGGAAGGGAACGCACTGATGACACCGCACGACGACACGCTCACCTATCTGGACAGCGCCGACGTGGCCCGGCTCTGCGACGGGCTGCCCGTCGCCGACCTGGCGCGCGACACGCTCCTCGCCTACCGGCGCAAGGAGGCGGGGCTCACCCCGGAGGCCGCGCTGCGCTGGACCACCCCGTCCGGGGCGTCGGCGCGCAGCCTCGTCCTGCCCGGCTGGGCGGACGGCGCCTACGGCTGCAAGATCATCAACGCCTCGCTGGGCAACCACCTCCTCGGCCGGCCGCGCGCCGCCGGGCTGGTCGTCCTCGACGACCCGGAGACGGCGCGACCGGTCTGCATCATGGAGGGCGGCCGGATCAGCGCGCTGCGCACCGCCGGTGTCTCGATCGCGGCGCTGGGCGCCGTGCGCGACCTGGCGGCCGTCCGGCGGGTGGCCTTCCTCGGCTGCGGCCGGCAGGCGGAGGTCCACCGTGAACTCCTGGCGAGCTCCTGCCCCGGCGTCGAGGAGCTGATCGTCCACGACCGGGACGCGGACCGGGCCGAGGAACTCGCCGCCCGCTGGCGCGCCGCCCACCCGGCGGTCGCCGTCACGGTGACCCCGGACGCCCGCTCCGCCGTCGAGCGCGCCCAGGTGACGGTCGCGGTGACGACGACCACCGAGCCGTACGTGGAGCTGGAGTGGGTGCCGGCGGGCGGCACCTTCGTCAACGTGTCCCTCGACGACGCGGCCGAGAGCCTGCTGCTGGGCTGCGACCACCTGTTCGTCGACGACTGGGACCTGGTCGTCGACGACGACCACCGGCTGCTCGGCAGGCTGGCCCGGGCCGGCCGCGTCTCCGGCCCGGGGACGGCCGCCCCCGCGGGCGGCCGGTCGGTGGACGCCTCCCTGCCGGAGCTGTTCGCCGGCGACTACCCGCGTACGGTCGCCGAGGACGAACGGGTGGTGATCAACCCCTTCGGCATGGGCGTCCAGGACATCGCACTGGCCGCCGCCGTGTACGCGCGCGCCGTCGCGCAGGGTGTCGGCCTCTCCCTGCCGCACTGAACCGGGGCGTACGGCGTCCCCCGCCGTACGGCCCTCCGCCGCTCGCGGTCCCTCACCGCGCCCGGCACCCCCCACGACCGTGGCCCCCGCCGGATCACCGGCGGGGGCCACGGTCGTCCTGCCGCCCTGGATCAGTACGACTTCGGCAGCCCCAGGCTGTGGTGCGAGACGAAGTTGAGGATCATCTCCCGGCTCACCGGGGCGATCCGCGCCACCCGGGAGAGCGTCAGGAGGGAGGCGAGTCCGTACTCGGTCGTCAGACCGTTGCCGCCCAGGGTGTGGATCGCCTGGTCGACGGAGTGGGCGCACGCCTCGGCGGCGGCGTACTTGGCCATGTTGGCGGCCTCGCCGGCGGCCATGTCGTCGCCCGCGTCGTAGAGTTCGGCGGCCCTGCGGGTCATCAGCCGGGCGAGTTCGAGCTCGATGTGGAGCCGGGCGAGCGGGTGGGCGACGGCCTGGTGGGCGCCGATCGGAGCGGACCACACCTGCCGGGTGCGGGCGTAGTCCACGGCCTTGTCCAGGGCGTACCGGCCGAGGCCGGCGGCGAACGCGGCGATCATGATGCGTTCGGGGTTCAGTCCGGCGAAGAGCTGCTGCAGCCCCGCGTCCTCCTCGCCGACCAGCGCGTCGGCGGGCAGCCGCACGTCGTCCAGGACGAGTTCGAACTGCTTCTCCGGGGCGCCGAGTTCCATCGGGATCTCGTGGTGCGCGAAGCCGCGGGCCTCGCGCGGAACCACGAACAGGCAGGGCTTGAGGCGGCCGGTCCGGGCGTCCTCGGTCCGGCCCACGACCAGGGTGGCGTCGGCCTCGTCGACGCCGGAGACGAAGACCTTGCGGCCGGTGAGCAGCCAGTCCGTGCCGTCGCGGCGGGCGGTGGTGGTCAACCGGTGGGAGTTGGACCCGGCGTCCGGCTCCGTGATGCCGAAGGCCATCCGGGAGGAGCCGTCGGCCAGCCCGGGCAGCAGGCGGCGCTTCTGTTCCGGGGTGCCGAAGCGGCTGATGACCGTGCCGCAGATGGCGGGCGACACCACCAGCATGAGCAGCGGGTTGCCGGCCGCGCCGAACTCCTCCATGACGAGGGAGAGTTCGGTGATGCCGCAGCCCCCACCGCCGTACTCCTCCGGGAGGTTGACCCCGAGGTAGCCGAGCCGTCCCGCCGCCGTCCAGAGCTCGCCCGGGGTGCGCGGGTCGGGACCGCCGTCGCCCCGGCCGCGCGCGAACGCGGCGACGGCCGCCCGCAGCGCCCGGTGCTCGGCGCTCTCCGCGAACGTGCCGTGCCCGCTCATCGGACCAGCTCCGCGAGGATCTCGGCGGTGTGCTCGCCGTGCCCGGGGGCAGCGCCGCGCAGCGAGTCCAGTCCCGCGCCGAACAGGACGGGGAAGCGGACCTGTCGGCGCGGCTCCTCGGTCGCCGATCCCGGCAGGGTGCCGACGAGGTCGCGGGCGGCGACGTGCGCGTCGGCGAGGAACGCGTCGGCGGTCTCGTACACCGGCGCCCAGGGCAGGTCCAGGGCGGCGAGTGCGGCGCACCACCAGGCCAGGTCGCGGCGGGCGAAGACACCGGTGAGGAGCTCCCGGATCCGTCCACGGGCGCGGGTGCGCGCCGTACGGCGGTCGTACGCGTCGTCGTCGAGCTCGGGAAACTCGCCGGCGAAGGCCTTGCGGAAGGTCAGCCAGAACTTGTCCTCGAAGGTCGCGAGGGCGATCCGGCCGCCGTCCGCCGCGGTGAACACGTCGTTGTCACCGGTGACCAGAGGGCTCTCGGCCGGGTCGGACAGCGTGCGCAGGGGCAGCGCGAGCGGACCGGCCCAGGCGGCGGCCGCCTCGTGCAGGGACACGTCGAGGTGCTGGCCGTGGCCGGTGGCGCGGGCGGAGGCGACCGCGACCGCGGTGGAGAGGGCCGCGTACATCGCTCCGGCGAGGTCGGCGATCCTGAGGCCCACCCGGTCGACGCGCTCGCCGGGGCGGTGGGGCACGGCGAAGAAGCCGGACAGGGCGAGGAAGTTGAGGTCGTGGCCGGGCCGGGCGGAGTAGGGTCCGTCCTGTCCGAAGCCGGTGACGGAGCAGAGCACCACCTGCGGGTTGGCCTCGCGCAGCCGCGCGTAGCCGAGGCCCATCGCGTCGAGGACGCCGGGACGGTGGCTCTCCACGACGGCGTCGCTGCGCTCCACCAGCCGCAGCAGGGTCTCCCGTTCGGACGGCTCGCGCAGATCCAGGACGAGGGAGCGCTTGTTGCGGTTGAGCGCGGCGAACGTCTCCGGATCGACCAGCCGGCCGTAGTCGCCGCCGTCCGGGCTCTCCACCTTGACCACGTCGGCGCCGAGGTCGGCCATCAGCACCGTGGCGAATCCCCCGGGCAGCAGCCGTGAGAGATCGAGAACCCGTACGCCGTCCAGGGCCGGCCAGCCCGCCGTCACGTCCACCTGCGACTCCTTTCGCTGCCGCGGCCTCCGGTCGAGGGCGGGCACAAGCGGGCGCACGCTACCCGCCACCGGACGGCGGGCCCTGGACGGAATCTGCACGGCTCCTGCCTCCCCCGTGCGGTTCCCTCGCCGGAGGGAACCCCCTCCAGCCGCCGGGGGATCCGGCACCCGGGGCCCGCGGGGTGGGATGGGACCAGCGCCGGACGGACCGGCAGCCCACGCCGAGGAGAGTCACCATGCAGCTCAGCACCGCACCGGCCGCCCCGCGCACCGACATGCCGCTCGACGGGGTTCCGCACCTCGCCGCCCCGCTCGCCGAGTCGCTCCGCCCCGCGGACACCGCGGCGCCGCTCTCGGAGCACACCGTCGGCTCCCTGCTGCGCGCGGTCGCCGCCGACCGCCCGGAGGCGCCGGCCCTGGAGTCGGTCCCCGACGACGGCGCCGCACCGCGCACCTGGACGTACGCCGAGCTGCTCGCCGAGGCCGAGAGCGTGGCGGGCGGGCTGCGGGAGCGCGTCGGACTCGGCGCGCGGGTCGCCCTGTGGGCGCCGAACGTCCCGGAGTGGCCGATCGTGGCGTACGCGGCGGCGCTGGCCGGGGTGACCCTGGTGGCGCTCAACCCGGCGCTGCGGGCCGGCGAGCTCGCCCACGCCCTGCGCACCTCCGAGGCCGAGATGCTGATCCACGCCGACGCCGTCCGGGGCTACGACATGACCGCGACGGTGGCCGCGGTGGCCCCGGACATGCCTGGCCTGCGGCACGTCGTGCCGCTCGCCGCGTGGGAGTCGCTGCGGGGTGCGGCGCCGCTTCCCCCGCAGGAGGAGGTCGCCGCCGTCCCGGCGCAGATCCAGTTCACCTCGGGCACCACCGGCCTTCCGAAGGCGGTGCTGCTCTCCCACCGGTCCGTGGTCAACGTGGCCCGGCTGACCTTCGAGGGTCTCGGCGTCCACGACGGCGCGACCGTGGTCTCCCCGCTGCCGATGTTCCACACCGCGGGCTGTGTCATCTCCTGCCTGGGGCCGCTGTGGAGCGGCGGTGTCTTCACCCTCCTGGAGCGCTTCGACCCCAAGGTCCTCTTCGAGGTGCTGCGCCGCTCTCCCGGCGCGGTGCTCACCAGCGTTCCGACGGTGCTGACCGCCCTGAACGACGTGGCCCGCGCCGCCGACGGCGCGCCGGCCCGGCTCTCCTCCGTCCTCACGGGCGCGGCGCCGGTCCGCCCGCAGCTCATCACCGAGACCGAGGAGCTGTTCTCGACCACGGTGTTCAACCTGTACGGGCAGACCGAGCTGGCGTCCGTGGTCACGCTGACCCGGCCGGACGACACCGCCGAGGACAAGACCAGCACCGTCGGCCGCCCCCTGCCGCACGTCGCGTGCAAGATCGTGGACCCGGACACCGGCCGGGTGCAGCCGCTCGGCGTCCCCGGCGAGATCTGCGCCCGCGGCTACCAGCAGCTCCTCGCCTACTACGGCGACGCGGAGGCCACCGCCCGGAAGGTGGACGCGGACGGCTGGCTGCACACCGGCGACATCGGTTCGATGGACGCGAGCGGCGCGGTCCGGATCGAGGGCCGGCTGAGCGACCTGATCATCCGGGGCGGCGAGAACATCGCGCCCGGCCCCGTCGAGTCCTTCCTCAGCACGCTGCCGGGCGTCCGCGACGCCCTGGTGGTGGGGGTGCCGGACGACCGGTGGGGCGAGATCGTCGCCGCGGTGCTGCTCCCCACCGCCGACCGCCCGCAGGGCCCGGACGTGGAGGAGTGCGTCGCCCACTGCCGCGAGCAGCTCTCCCCGCACAAGATCCCGGTCCGTTGGTACCTCGCGGACGGGCTGCCGCTGACCGCCTCCGGCAAGATCCAGAAGTTCCGGGTCCAGGAGCTGATCGCCGAGGGCTCCCTCCCCCGCCTCGACGCGCCCCGCTCCTGAAGCGCCCCGCGGACCACCTCCCCCGACCTCCCGTCATCCCGCCGACGCACCCGGAGCCCACGCCATGAAGATCTCCATGCAGCTGAAGTACGACACCGACATCGTCGCCGCGGCCGGTCAGGTCGCCGAACTGGAGCGGGCCGGCTTGGACCTGGTCTGGGTGCCGGAGGCGTACGGCTACGACGCCCCCAGCTTCATGGGCTTCCTCGCCGCCCGTACGGAGCGGATCGAGATCGGTTCCGGCATCCTCTCCGTCTTCAGCCGGACGCCCGCCCTGCTGGCGATGACCGCAGCCGGGGTCGACGCCCTGTCCGGCGGACGCTGCCACCTCGGCCTCGGCTCCTCGGGCCCGCAGGTCGTCGAGGGGCTGCACGGGGTGCCGTACGCCGCCCCGGTGACCCGGACCCGCGAGACCATCGAGGTCATGCGCGCCTTCTGGCGACGGGACGAGCCGGTGCGTCACGAGGGGCGCACGGTCACGCTGCCGCTGCCCGAGGGGCAGGGCACCGGCCTCGGCAGGCCGATGCGGCTGCTGACGGCCCCGGTCCGCCCGACCGTCCCGGTGTGGGTGGCGGCGCTGGGCCCGAAGAACGTCCGGATGGTCGCGGAGACCGCCGACGGCTGGCTGCCACTCTTCTTCGTCCCCGAATGGTGCGACCGGGTGTGGGGCACGGCCCTCAAGGAGGGCGCCGCCGCCCGTGGGCCCGAGCTGGGACCGCTCCAGATCTCCGCGGGCGGTCTGCTCGCGATCGGCCCGGACGCCGAGCGGGCCCGGGAGCTGGCCCGCGGCCAGCTCGCGCTGTTCGTCGGCGGCATGGGCGCGCCCGGCCACAACTACTACTACGACCTGGTCAGCCGGTACGGCTATGCCCGTGAGGCGGAGACGATCCAGCGCCTGTTCCGGGCCGGGGACAGGGCCGGGGCCGCGGCCGCCGTGCCCGCCGCGCTGCTCGAGGCCACCACGATCTGCGGTACGGAGAGCTACGTGCGGGACCGTCTGGACGCCTACCGCGAGTCCGGGGTCACCCACCTCCAGGTCGTGCCCGTGCCGCAGGAGGGCGAGTCCGAGGCGACGGTGGTCTCCCGCCTGAAGGACATCACCGGCTGACGGGGCGCCGCCGGCCACGGAGCCCCGAAGCCCCGTCAGGCCCGGAGCACCCTTCCCCCTCGGCCGCCTCAGCCCCCTCGGCCCTGTCGGCCCTGTCGGCTGTCGCCTCCGTCAGCCGACGGCGACGAACCCCGACTCGTACGCAAGGACCACCGCCTGCGTCCGGTCGCGCGCCCCCAGCTTCGCCAGGGTGCCGCTGACATGGGTCTTGACCGTCTGCACCCCCAGGAACAGCCGCTCGGCGATCTCCGCGTTGGACATTCCCTGCGCCATCAGCCGCAGCACCTCCGCCTCCCGCTCGGTGAGCTGGGCGCGGGCCAGCGCGTCCCCGGGCTCCCGGGCCTGACGCCCCCGCACCAGCGAGCGGATCGCGGCGGGGAAGAGCACCGAGTCCCCGGTCGCCACCGTACGGACGGCCTGGACGATCTCGGCGGGCCGGGACCGCTTGAGCAGGAACCCCGACGCCCCTTCCCTGAGCGCCTCGTAGACGTAGTCGTCGCGTTCGAACGTGGTGATCACCAGGACCCTCGGCGGGTCGGGGACGGCGGCCATGAGGTCGCGGGTCGCGGTGATGCCGTCGACGGTGGGCATCCGCACGTCCATGACGACGACGTCCGGGCGCAGCCTGCGGACGAGCGGCACGACCTCGCATCCGTCGGACGCCTCGCCGACCACGGTGATGCCGGGGGCGTTGCCCAGGATGGCGGACATGCCGGCCCGGACGAGCTCCTCGTCGTCGACGAGGAGGACGGAGATTTCCATGATCACGATTCCAAGCGTAGGGGGAGACGGGCGCTGACGGTCCAGCGCCCCGAGGCGGCTCCGGCGCTGGCCCGCCCGCCGAGCAGCGCGGCGCGCTCCCGCAGACTGCGCAGCCCCTTGCCGGTGCCGGAGGCCTGCGGCACCTGCTCGACCAGCCGGTTGGCCACGGTCAGCCTCACCTGTTCGCCGGTGACGGCGAGCTCCACGTCCACGGGTGAACCGGGGGCGTGCTTCATGGCGTTGGTGAGCGCCTCCTGGAGGATGCGGTACGCCTCGCGGGAGACGACGCCCGGCACGGCGTCCACGTCGGCGGCCGTCCGCGAGCGCACCGTGACGCCCGCCGCGCGGCTGGCCTCCAGGAGCTGTCCGATGTCCGCGAGCGTGGGCCGCACGGTGCGGACGCCCTGCTCCTCGTCCTTCAGGTAGCCGAGGGTGCGCTCCAGGTCGTCCATGGCCCGGCGGCCGGTCTCCTCGATCGCCGTCAGCGCCCGGACGACGAAGTCACGGTCGGCGTCGACGAGTTCGCGGGCCGCGCTCGCCTGAAGCACCGTGACGGTGAGGGCGTGGCCGATGGAGTCGTGGAGTTCGCCGGCGAGCCGGTTGCGGGCCAGGAGTTCGTCCGCCCGGCGCTCCGCGACCGCCAGCCGTTCGGCCGTCGAGGGCCCCAGCAGCCTGCGGGCGAGCGCGAGTTGTGCGTTCCCCGCCCACACGATCAGTCCGAACACGGCGACGAGCAGCGGCGGCACGAGGCCCAGGTACCAGATGTGCCGGTGGCCGCCGGGGACGGTGAGGCCGAGGATCGTGCGGGAGCCCTCGACGGCGGGCGCGGACGCCAGCGTTCCGGTGACGGACAGCAGCTGGGCCACGACGCTGGCGACGAGCAGTCCCCACCAGCAGCGCAGCACCAGCCAGACGCTGGTGCGCAGGCGGTCGGAGAGGCTCCGGGCCGGGGCGCGACCGATGTCGTCCTCGTCGTCCGGAACGAGCAGCAGCCGTGCCTGGATCCCCTCCGCCCGCCGCGCCCCGGGCACCAGGCCGAGGAGCAGCAGGGGGACCACCGGCACGAGGGCGCAGGCCGCGAGGGTACGCGCCAGGCTCTCCGTGATGCCGGGCCACATCAGGACGCAGACGGGCCCGACGGCCGCTCCGAGCAGCAGGTGGAGCCCTCGGGCGTACGTACGGCCCTGGCGCAGGGCGTCGTAGAGCGTCGACGGCAGACGTCTCATGGTGGATCAACTCCCTCCCCGGGGGGAGGTGACTCCCGCCGCCGGGGGATCCGTCCGGCACCGCCGCACGGTTGGCTTGAGGACATGAACAGGGACAACGCAACGGCGCACGGTGCGGGCGACGCACCGGCCGTCGACGTACGCGGCCTGGTGAAGGCGTACGGCGACCGGACAGTGGTGAAGGGCCTCACCTTCCAGGTGCGGGCCGGTTCCGTCACCGGCTTCCTCGGCCCGAACGGCGCGGGGAAGTCCACGACCCTGCGGATGATCCTGGGACTGGACCGGCCCACGGCGGGCGAGGTCCTGGTCGCGGGACGGCCGTACGCCCGGCTGGTCGAGCCGCTGCGCCACGTCGGCGCGCTGCTGGACGCGCAGGCGGCGCATCCGGGCAGGACCGCCCGCGACCATCTGCTCTGCGTCGCCCACGCCGGACGCATACCGCCGGGGCGGGTCGACGAGGTGCTGGAGCAGGTCGGCATGGACTCCGCGGCCCGTCGCCGCATCGGCGGCTTCTCGCTGGGGATGCGCCAGCGCCTGGGCATCGCCGCGGCGCTGCTCGGCGACCCCGCGGTGCTGATCCTCGACGAGCCGGTCAACGGCCTGGACCCCGAGGGCATCCGCTGGCTGCGGCACTTCCTGCGGGGACTGGCGGACCGGGGCCGGGCGGTGCTGATCTCCAGTCACCTGATGACGGAGACGGCGCTGCTCGCGGACCGGCTGGTCGTGATCGGCCGGGGCCGGCTGCTGGCGGACGTGTCCATGGCCGAGTTCGCCGCGGAGCACGGCCGGTCCCGGGTGCGGGTGCGGGCCGACGAGCCGGAGCGGCTGCGTGGGGCCCTGGAACGCAAGGGGCTGCGGGTGGTGTCCGGCGACGGCGACGCGCTGGAGGTGTACGCGGCGGAGGCCGCCGACGTCGGCCGCTGCGCGGCTCACGAGGGGGCCGCCGTCCTGGAGCTGGTCCAGGTGGAGGACTCGTTGGAGGAGGCATTCATGCGCATGACCGCCGATTCGGTGGAGTACGGGGGGCGACCCCTCGGAGAGGTGGTCTGACGATGTCTGTCGACGCGGTGCTCCGCTCGGAGTGGACGAAGATCCGCTCGGTGCGTCCGGTCCTGTGGTCGCTGCCGCTGGCCGCGGCCCTGCTCGTCGGCATCGGTGCCGGCGTGACGGGGTCGGTCGGCCCGGAGGAGGCGGACGGCCCCGGCTTCGACCCGGTGCAGCTCGGTTACTACGGCGTCCTGTTCGCCCACGTCGTGGTGATCGCCTTCGCCGTCCTGGTGGTCGGCAACGAGTACCAGAACGGCGCCATCCGGGTGTCGCTGGCGGCGGTGCCCCGGCGCGGTCTGATGTACGCGGCCAAGCTCACCGTCGGGGCGGTGCTGGCCCTGGTGGCCGGCGCGGTCGCCTCCCTGGCGACGTTCCTCCTCTCGCAGCGTCTGCTCGGCGAGCACGGCGCGGCGCTCGGCGACGCCGGCACGGTGCGGGCGGTCGTGGTGGGCGCCCTGTACTTCCCGCTGCTCGCGGTCATGTGCATGGGGTTCACGGCGATGCTGCGCAGTCTGATGCTCTCCATGGGCGTCCTGGTCCCCGTGCTGTTCCTGGTCTCCCCGGTACTGGCGGAGATCCCCGGCCTGCAGGAGCTGGCCTGGTACCTGCCGGACCGGGCGGGCCAGTACGGACTGCGGCTCGACCCCGCCGCCGCCGCGCCCTACGGCCCCATGACCGGGGTGCTGGTCATGGGGGTGTGGGCGGGCGCGGCGGCGGTCGGCGGCTGGCTGACGCTCCGCACACGCGACGCGTGAGCGTCCCGCCGCCGTGAGGGACGCGTGAGGGGACAGGGACGGTGGGCATCGACGACCGTCCCCTCACGCCGTTCACTGTTCCCGGGCGTGCAGGCGCACCAGGGGCGAGAAGGCGTACTCCTCGCCGGTGCCGACCGGGGGTTCGAACAGCTGGTGGTCGACCAGCCGTTCCAGGAGGTCCTCCGCCTGGTGCCCGCCGCACCGCAGCACGGCGGCCGCGCCGTCCGGGGTGAACGCCCGGTCCTCGGACCGGGCGAGGGCGCGCACGGCGTCACGGAGCACGGAATCCAGGCCCTCGTACGCGGACGTCAGCCGTTCCCGCACGGACAGGTCGCCGGCGACCAGCTCCGACAGCCGCCGGTCCTCGTCGGCCAGCCGGTCCGCCAGTCGGGCCAGGGTCCAGTGCGGTCGGGCGGCGAGCCGCATGCCCGCGATCCGCACGGCCAGCGGGATCCCGTCACACAGTTCGGCCAGGGTCTCGGCCGCCGTCCGTTCGGCCAGCACGCGCCGCTCGCCGGCGATCCGGGCGAGCAGGGAGACGGACTGGTCGGCGGTGAAGCGCTCGACGCGGAAGTGCTGGGCGCCCTCCATGCCGGGCAGCGGGGTTCGTCCGGCCAGCAGGGCGGCGCCGCCGGGGCCGGACGGCAGCAACGGGCGGACGGCACGCTCCCCCGGCGCGTCGTCGACGACCACCAGGACCCGGCGGCCGGCCACGGCCTCCTGGTAGAGGGCCGCGAGCTCGGGCAGTCCGGTGGGCAGCCCGGACGCCGGTACGCCGAGGGCCCGGGCGAAGCCGCGCAGCGCCGTACGGACCTCGTCGGGCGCGCCGGAGCGCAGCCGGGCGTGCAGGACGCCGTCGGGGAAGTGGCGGGCGACGGCGGCGGCGATCTGGACGGTCAGGGCGGACTTCCCGACGCCGACCGGCCCGTGGAGGGCGGCGACCGGCGCCGCGCCGAACGCGGCCAGCGGCCCCTGCCCGGTCAGGTACTGACGGACCTGGAAGTGCTCGACGCGGCCCACGAAGTCCCCGACGCTCTGCGGAAGCTGGACGGAGCGCGGGGCGTCGGGAGGGCCGGCGGGCCGCTCCGTGCCCACGGTCCCGGCCCGGGCGTCCTCCCGCAGCACGGCCATCTGGGCCTCGCGGAGTTCGGCGCCGGGCTCGATGCCGCTCTCGGCGCGGAGTCGGCGGGCGACCGCGGCGAACATCTCCAGCGCCTCGGCCCGGCGGCCGGAACCGGCGAGCGCGGCGAGCAGCCGGGCGTGCAGGCCCTCGTGCAGCGTCTCGTGCCGGGCGATCGGCCCGACCTGGGCGAGCACCTCCTCGTGCTGTCCGCGGGCGAGGGCGAGGTCGGCGAGGCGCAGCGCGGAGGCGACGCGCAGCCGGCCGTGCTCGACGGCGGCGGCGTGCCGGGCCAGCCGCGGCGGGGCGCCTTCCAGGAGCCGGCCGCGCCAGAGCCCCAGCGCCTCGGAGAGCAGGGCCTGCTCGTGGACCGGGTCGTCGCCGGCGCGGGCCGACGCGGCCTCGTCCGTCAGCCGGACGAACTCCCGGACGTCGAGCCGGCTGTCCCCCTCGATCCGGAGCTCGTAGCCGCCGCCGTGCCGCACGACCGCGGTGCGGCCGACGTCGGGGAGGGCGTGCGCGTCCAGCGTCAGCCGGATGCGCGAGATGTAGGTGTGGATCAACTGACCGAAGGTGTCGGGCAGTTCGCCGTCCCAGAGGACTTCGATGATCTCGTCGCGTTCGACCACCTGGTGGGCCTTGAGCGCGAGGAGTCCGAGCAGGGTCCGCTGCTTCGGCGTTCCGGTGAGCAGTTCGGCGTCGCCGCGCGTGGCGGACATCCTGCCGAGGATCTTCAGGACCAGCGGGGCGTCCTCGGGGACGTCCTCGTCGGCACCGGTGGTGACTCCGGCCTGCGCCAGCAGGGCGGGTTCGTGCAGGGCTTCGGCGATTCTGCGCAGCGATCCGAATCTCGGGGCCCTGACCCGGCCCCGTTCGATCTCGCGGAGCGTCCGCAGACCGATCCCGGACTTCTCGGCGAGGTCCCGCTGACTGACCCCGTTGCGGGTCCGCGCGGCGCGGACCATGGTGGCGACGTCTCGTTCAGCCAACGCCGTCGCCGGACTACCACCCGTCATGACTCCCCCATGGCATGGTCGTTCGTTTCGCCGTCCGTCCCGTCGTGGGCGACGGACCGCGCCGGCGTGATCAGCCGCGGCTGTCCCACTCGTGGATGTCGTCGATGATCGGACCCTCGGCCGCGACGGTGTTCGTCACGGGCGCCGTGGCCTGGTGCTCGACGACGGCCAGGAGGGAGAGGCCGAGCACCGCGGCGATCGCGACGCAGGCGGTGCGCAGGGCGCGGGTGGTGGGACGGGTGGAGGTGGTGGGACGGGTGGAGGTGGTCGCTCGCATGTGCTCGGTCTTCCGTTCGCTCGTCGTTCGTGCTGGCGAGTCAGACTCTGCCGCCTGCCGATCTACGCTGGATAGATCCTGGATATCCGCTCTGACCTGCGCATATATTCCTGCCGCCGGGGATGCCGGGGCAGGTTCACAGCAGGTCGCCGAGGGCCGTGAGGAGAGCGGCCGCGTGGTCGGCGTCGGGCAGCCCGAGCCGGGTGAAGAGCGTGTGGGCCTGACGGGCGCGGACCACCGCGGCTCCGGTGTCGCCGAGGTCGGCCAGGGTCCGGCCGAGCACCAGAAGGGCGAGCCCCTGGTCGCGTGCCGCACCGCGCTGCTCGCACAGCAGCAGCGCACGCCCCGCCTCCGTGAGGGCCTCCTCCCGGCGTCCCGTGACCCTCAGGGTCTCGGCCAGCCGGTGGCGGGCCTGCGACTCCTGTCCGCGGATCTGCCAGGTCTCGCACAGGTCCAGGCACCGGGTGTAGCTCGCGACCGCCTCGTCGTGCCGGCCCAGTTCGTGCAGGGCCATGGCCTGGACGTACAGCGCGTAGGCGGCGCCGTGGTGGTCCTCGACCTCCCGCAGCGCGGCCAGCGCGTCGTCGCACGCGACGAGCGCCTCCTCCGCACGGCCGCCGCGCAGCCGGGCCTGCGCCGCGTTGAGCCGCGTCACCAGTTCGCCCGAACGGTGCCCGAGCGCGACCGCCAGCTCGATGGCCTGGTCGTAGAAGTGCACCGCGTCCTCGTAGCGGTGCTGGAACTGAGCGATCAGGCCGCGGTCGTTGAGCGTCTGACGCAGGATCACCCGGTCGCCGACCCGCTCGCACGCCTCGGCCGCGAGCCGGGCGAACTGCTCCGCCTCGCCGAGCCGGGCGCTCTGCAGGGCGGCGTTCCCGCAGACGAAGCGGGACCGCCCGGCGACGTGGTCGTCGCCGCGCTGCGCGGCCGTCTCGGCCAGGGCCTGCGCCGCGGAGGCGAGTTGCCCGTACGGGACGTCCTTGCCGAAGGGAGTGAGGGCGATGAGCAGGTCGGCGGCGACCCGCAGGATCCGCGGGGCCGACCCGGCGGGGCTGCGGGCGGCCAGCGTCAGCGCGTGGGTGAGGCATTCGAACTCGGCGGTCACCCAGGCGCGGGCCTCCGCGAGCCCGGCGAAGGGCGGCGCGGGCGCCGGGTCGGAGGTGAGGAAGACGCCGTCCGGGTTGCCGGGCACCATGCACTGGAAGGCGGCGCGGCCGACGGCCAGCAGGTGGTCGAGGAGCGGCGCCAGGACGGGGATGCCGGCCTCGCCGCCGCCGTCGCCGGGCGGCGCGCCGAGCTGGAGCGCGAAGGCCCAGACGAGGTCGTGGTAGCGGTACCGCCCGGGCTGCGGCGCCTCCAGCATGGCGGCGTCGACCAGCGACTCCAGGATCTCCTCGGCGTCGTAGGCGTCGAGGCCGAGGGCCGCGGCGGCCACCTCCAGGCCGATGGTGGGACGGGCCACCGGCGCGAGGAGCCGGAAGACGCACGCCTGTTCCTGCGGGAGCTGGCGGTAGCCGAGTTCGAAGGTCGCCGCGACGGCCAGGTCGCCGGCGCGCAGTTCGCCGATGCGGCGGCGCTCGTCGGCCAGCCGGCGGGTCATGGTGTCCAGCTGCCAGCGCGGCCGGGCGGCGAGGCGGGCGGCCACGATCCGGACGGCGAGCGGGAGATGCCCGCACGCGCTCACCAGTTCGACCGCGGCGTCGGGCTCGGCCTCCACGCGTGCGGCGCCGACGATCGCGGTGAGCAGCTCGATCGCCTCGCCGGTCGCGAAGGCCTCGAGGGCGACGGCGGTCACCGCGCTGGGGATGCCGACGAGCCGGGTCCGGCTGGTGACGATCACGGCGCATCCCGCCGAGCCGGGCAGCAGTGGACCCACCTGCGCGGGGTCCCTGGCGTTGTCGAGGAGCAGCAGCATGCGCCGTCCGTCGAGCAGGGTGCGCAGGAGCCGGGCGCGGTCGTCGGTCATGGCCGGGAGCGCGTGCGGGGCCACGCCCATCGCGGCGAGCATGCTGCCGAGGACGGCCGACGGGTCGGCGGGTTCGAGACCGCTGCCGCGCAGGTCGACGTAGAGCTGCCCGTCGGGGAACTCGTGCTTGATCCGGTGGGCGACCCGCAGGGCGAGGGTGGTCTTGCCGAGGCCGCCCATGCCGCTGATGGACGCGACCGGGAGCGAGGTCCGGTCGGGGGCGGTGAGGACCCGGCTCAGCTCCTCGACCTGTTCGGCGCGTCCGGTGAAGTCGAAGGCGTCGGCGGGGAGCTGGGCGGGGCGGGCGGGGGTCGGCGCGGTGGACTCGGGGTCGGGCGCGGGAGGGGTGCCGGTGGCGGACGGGTCGGCGGCGGGATCGCCGGAGGGGTCCGCGTCGAGGGGCGCCGGGGAGGGTGGTGGATCCTCGGGAGTCGGCGGGCGAGGGGTTTCGGGGACGGCCGCGGCGGGCCGGGTGCCGCGGACCGAGACGTCGAGGAGCGGGTCGCCCGCGAGGACCCGCTCGTGCAGCGCGGTCAGTTCGGGGCCGGGGTCGACGCCGAGCTCCTCGGCGAGGACGCGCCGGGCACGCGCGTAGACCGCCAGCGCGTCCGCCTGCCGTCCGGAGGCGTACAGGGCGCGCATGAGGAAGCCGTACGGCCTCTCCTGGAGCGGGTTCTCCTGGGTGAACACGGTGAGGTCGGGAATGACCGCGCCGTGCCGGCCCGCCTCCAGCTCGTGCGCGAAACGTTTCTCCTCCAGCCCGATCCGCAGCTCCGTGAAGCGGGCCCGTTGCTGCTCGGCGTACGGGCCGGGCACGCCGGCCAGCGGCGCGCCCTGCCAGAGGCCGAGCGCCTCGGCCAGCAGCCGCCCGCAGGCCTCGTCGTCGCCCCCGGCCCGGGCCCGGCCGGCGTCGGCGGCGAGCTGCTCGGCACGGTGCAGGTCCACCGAGAGCGGCGGGGCCACCAAGCGGTAGCCGTCGGGCTGGGAGAGCAGCAGCCGGGGCGCGGTGGAGTCCTCCTCCAGGAGCCGGCGCAGCCGCCACACGTAGGTGCGCAGGCTCGCCAGCGCCGAGTCCGGGGGCTCCTCGCCCCAGACCGAGGCGATCAGTTCCTGGGTGGAGGCGACCCTGCCGCAGCGCAGCAGCAGCGCCACCAGCAGGGCCTGCTGCTGCGGAGAACCGATGGTGACCGGTTTCTCGTCCCGGTACACGGACACGGCTCCGAGCACGCGGAACCGAATCGACCCCCCCATGGATCCTGCCTTCTGCACTCGCGGCTACGCGACCCCCCGTCGCACAGTGACCTGACGCCAGGCGTCAGCCCCGCGATCATTACACGGCCTGCAGGCGAGCGGCACCTGGCATCCGGGATTGTTTCGCAACCCGTGCCCGGCATCGGGCACGAACCGGGCATCAGGGGACGTCAGCCGTCCAGCAGCGTCACATGGACGAGATACGGGAGGAGGCGGACGGCCTGCGGATCGTGGTCGAGCAGCACCGCGACGGGCGTGCGTCCCCGGGCCCGGAGCACCTCGACGAGCCCCGCCCGCCCTGACGCGCCGTCCTCCGCCGGGAGCGGCCCGCCGGCCGTCTCCCTGTCCGGCGTGACGGAGGGGACGGTCGGGACGGCGGGGCCCGAGCCGGTGGGCGGAACGCCCTTCTCCCGGGCGAGCAGGGCTCGTTCGGCTGCGGCAGCGAGGGCCTCGTCCCACGTCGCGGCGACGGCGACGGCGGTGTCGTCCCCGAGCCGGACCGCGCAGGCCGGCACGGAGACCAGCGCGGTCAGGTCGTGGACCACCGGCTCACCCTCCGCGCGCAGCGCGCGGAGGGCGGCGGGGCCTGCGTGGTCGGGAAGCGCGAGCCGGGGGACGCGTACGCCCGGCTGGGCGAGCCGGTGGACCACCAGCGCCTCGCAGTGCGTGGTCAGCGCGGCCTCCACCGCGGCCGCCCAGGTGAGTCCGGCCGCCACGCCCGTCGGCAGCCGGTACGGCGTGCCCGGCGCCGGGGCCGGCGACGCCTCGGCGGCGCGGACCCGGCGCAGCCGGTCCGTGACGAGGTCGAGGCCCCAGACCTCACGACCGCCCCGGGCGTCCGGGGCGGCGGCCAGGGCCCCGTACGCGGCGAGCGCGTCGAGCACCGCCGCGAGGCGGGCGCCGTGCGCGTCCCGTCCGTGACCCCACACCGTGACGCCCGGCGGGTCGGAGGACGGCGGGCCGAACGGGTCGGGCACCGCTACCGCGCACCCCCACAGGCCGGTCGGCCCCGGCGTGGCCTCCGGGACCGGCCCGAGGAGCCCGGTCCTGGCGTCCGCGACCGCCTCGATCCGCTCCAGCAGCCGGGCGGGATCCACGGCCGGACCGCCGATCCGCCCGAGGAACGCGGCCCGCGCCCCCGTCTCGGTGCCCGCGCGGGTGACCGATCGACCGGGCCGGGGGAACGGCACCACGGGGTGCCGGCCACCGGACGACGTCGACAGGTCGGTCCGTACGAGGTAGGGGCCTCCGTCGTCCCCCGGCCCCCCGACGACCCCCGCGTCCGAGGCCCCGGTTCCTCCCGCTCCCGGAGCCGCAGCGCCGCCCGCCCCGGGCCATCCATGGCCTGCCGCGGCTCCGGTGCCCGCCGCCCCCGTGCCGCCGCGGCCCAGCCAGGCGCTCAGGAGCAGGTCGGCGATCCACTCGGCTCGCCCCGGGGCGAGCACGGCGCCGGGGTCGACCGGCGCGGCCCCCGCCGGCGCGGCCGGCCGGACCCGCGGCGGAAGACCGCGCAGGCGCCGCCAGGCCGAGGCCGCCGCGGTGCGGTCCGCGGGACCGAGGGGGCCGGTCCACAGTTCGTCGCCGAGGACCAGCACCTGCCCCAGCCACGCACCGGCGTCGGCGCACCGGTCGGCCGTGGCGGCCAACTCGGCCGTCGACCGCGCGACGTGGAGCACGGCGTCGGCGGCGCCGAGCGTCTCCCCCGCCGTCCACTCGGTGGTGCCGGGCGTCTCCGCGTCGCCCCCGTCCGTCCGGCGGGCCCGGACGTCGCGGCACCCGGCCCGCGTCGCGGCCCCGGCGAGCGCCCGGAGCACCTGGTCCTCGGCGGCGAGCAGCAGCCGCCCGTCCGGCACCGGTCCGGACCCCGCCCCCCTGGCCGGCGGTTCGCCGTGGGCGTCGCCGTCCGCGGCGCCCCGTGGCGCGGCCTCCTCGTGAGGCCTGTCGTCGTCACTCCATCGCGGACGCATGCGTCGGCTCCTGTCCCCTGGATCACTGGCGGTGTCGCGGGGCTGCACGCCCCCGGACTCGATGAAAGGGCACGGGGATAGGCAAACGATCAACGCGGGATATAGCGTGGCCGGTTTCCACCCTGCCGGGGAACACCCGCCGTGCCGGGCGGGGGCCGAGCACCGCACCTCCCCGGCGGGGGCCACAGGGTCGACCCCACCGACGAAGCAGTGGCCGAGGGGGGACCGCGATGCCGGCGAGGGAAACGATGCGCGCCGATCTCGTACAGGGGAGGGCGCAGCAGTTCCGGGTGCCGCTCTACCAGCGGACGTGCTCCTGGACCGAGAAGCAGTTCGGGCAGTCCTCGCCGGGGAGTCCACGGCGACGACTGCATCGCCTGCCGGCTCGTCCGTGACCTGCGCTTCGAGCATGCCTCCCCAAACGGACGCCGGCCATCCGGCCGTTCGCAGGTGAGCCCGGTCCACCGCACGAGGCCTGTCGGCGGAGAACCCGACGTTCACCGAGCCACTCCAACTACCCTGGCCTGCGGGAAGCCTGCTCAGTCACATACCTGCCAGTCCCACCAGGAGGTACCCGTGAGGATGCTCATCAACGTCCCCGAGACCGTCGTCGCCGACGCGCTGCGGGGGATGGCCGCCGCTCATCCCGAGCTCACCGTCGACGTGGAGCGGCGGGTCGTGGTGCGGCGGGACGCGCCCCTGGACGGGAAGGTCGCGCTGGTGTCCGGCGGGGGCTCCGGGCACGAGCCGTTGCACGGGGGGTTCGTGGGGCCCGGCATGCTGGCCGCCGCCTGTCCCGGCGAGGTGTTCACCTCCCCCGTGCCCGACCAGATGGTGCGGGCCGCCGCCGCCGTCGACAGCGGAGCCGGTGTGCTGTTCGTGGTCAAGAACTACACCGGTGACGTGCTCAACTTCGAGATGGCGGCCGAGCTCGCCGAGGACGAGGGCATCCAGGTCGCCAAGGTCCTGGTCGACGACGACGTCGCCGTCACGGACAGTCTGTACACGGCCGGGCGGCGCGGGACCGGCGCCACCCTCTTCGTCGAGAAGATCGCGGGAGCCGCCGCCGAGGAGGGCGCTCCCCTGGAGCGCGTGGAGGCGATCGCACGCCGGGTCAACGAGCGCTCCCGCTCCTTCGGGGTCGCCCTCGGCGCCTGCACGACCCCCGCCAAGGGCAGCCCCACCTTCGACCTCCCCGAGGGCGAGCTGGAGTTGGGCGTCGGGATCCACGGCGAACCCGGTCGCGAGCGGCGCCCGATGATGACCTCCCGGGAGATCGCCGACTTCGCCGTCGACGCCGTCGTCGAGGACCTCCGCCCCTCGGGCCCCGTCATCGCCCTCGTCAACGGCATGGGCGCGACCCCGCTCCTGGAGCTGTACGGGTTCAACGCCGAGGTCCAGCGCGTCCTGGGCGAACGCGGGGTGCCGGTCGCCCGGACCCTCGTCGGCAACTACGTGACCTCGCTCGACATGGCCGGCTGCTCGGTCACCCTGTGCGAGGTGGACGAGGAGCTCCTGCGCCTCTGGGACGCCCCCGTGGCGACGCCCGCGCTGCGCTGGGGCCGGTGAGACGGACGAGGGGACAGGAGCCCGACATGACGCAGACCTTCGACGCCGCCTTCCTCGTGCGCTGGCTGGCCGCCGTGGCCGAGTCCGTGGACCGGGAGGCGGACCGGCTCACCGAGCTCGACTCGGCCATCGGCGACGCCGACCACGGCGCCAACCTGCGGCGCGGTTTCGCCGCCGTGACCACCGCCCTGGGCGAGGACCCGCCCGCGACGCCGGGCGCGGCCCTCACCGCCGCCGGCCGGCAGCTGATCTCCACCGTGGGCGGCGCCTCGGGACCGCTGTACGGCACGCTCCTCCGCCGTACCGGCAAGACCCTCGGGGACGACCCGCGCGTCACCCGGGAGCAGCTGGCGGAGGCGCTCGGTACGGGAGTGACCGCCGTGTCCCAGCTCGGCGGGGCGCAGGTCGGCGACAAGACGATGCTCGACGCGCTCACGCCGGCGGTGGACGGGCTGCGCGATTCGTTCGGCGCCGCGCGCGCGGCCGCCGCGGAGGGCGCCCTGGCGACCGTACCCCTGCGGGCGCGCAAGGGCAGGGCCAGCTATCTGGGCGAGCGGTCGGTGGGGCATCAGGATCCGGGGGCCACGTCCTCGGCGCTGCTCTTCGCCGCCCTCGACGAGGTCGCCCGCGGCGAGGAGCGGCCTGCCGCCGAGGGGACGGCATGAGCGGCGGGAGCGGAACCGGAGGCATGAGCGGCGGGAACAGCACCGGAGGGACGAGCGGCGGGAGCGGGACGGACGGTGTGGGTGGCGTGAGTCGTACCGACGGTGTGCGTGACGTGAGCGGGACCGGCGGCACGGGCCGCGGCCGCCCGGTCGGCATCGTGCTCGTGTCGCACAGCGCGGCCGTCGCGGCCTCCGTCGCCGAGCTGGCCCGCGGGCTCGCCGGGGGCGGCGACCTCGCCCCGATCGTGCCGGCCGGCGGGACCCCCGACGGCGGTCTCGGGACGAGTTCCGAGCTGATCTCCGAGGCGGCGAAGGCCGCCGACCGCGGCGCGGGGGTGGCGCTCCTCGTCGATCTGGGGAGTGCGGTGCTGACCGTGAAGGCCCTCCTCGCCGAGGGCGACGAACTGCCCGAGGGCGCCCGGCTCGTGGACGCGCCGTTCGTCGAGGGGGCGGTCGCCGCCTACGTCACCGCCGGCGCCGGCGGGGACCTGGACGCCGTGGCGGCCGCCGCTGCGGAGGCGTACGCGTACCGCAAGGACTGACGGAGGGAGCGCCCCCGCGGTCGTCCGGTGCCGCCCGGGCCGACTGCGGGGAGTGAGCGCGGGGCCGCGCCCGGTACCGGCCGTGTTGTGATCCAGCAGGTCAACGCACTAATGTCGCAGGGCCTTGGTGTACGGGAAACCGGTGCAGTACCGGTGCGGCCCTCGCCACTGTGATCGGGAGGTCCGGCTCCACCCCCGCGGGGAACGCCCTCGGGGAAGCCACTGGACCACGTCGGGAGACCGTCGTGGTGTGGGAAGGCGGAGTCGGACGGAATGACCGTCAGCCAGGAGACCGGCCAGGGTGCGTTGTCCATCCACGAGGTGCTGGAGAGGGTCTCCCAACCATGCATATAGCCGAGGGGTACCTACCCCCTGTGCACGCGGCCGCCTGGGGCGTCGCGTCCGCGCCGTTCGTCGTCCACGGGGTCCGCGCGCTGACCCGCGAGGTGCGGTCCAACCCGGAGTCCACGCTGCTGCTCGGCGCCGCCGGCGCCTTCACGTTCGTCCTGTCGGCACTCAAGTTGCCCTCGGTGACCGGCAGCTGCTCCCATCCGACCGGTACGGGTCTGGGAGCGATCCTGTTCAGGCCGCCGATCATGGCGGTCCTGGGGACCATCACCCTGCTGTTCCAGGCCCTGCTGCTCGCCCACGGCGGCCTGACCACGCTCGGCGCGAACGTCTTCTCGATGGCGATCGTCGGGCCGTGGGCGGGCTACGGCGCCTACGTGCTGCTGCGCCGGTTCGGCGCGCCGCTGATGGTCGCCGTGTTCTTCGGCGCGTTCGTCGCCGACCTGTCGACCTACTGTGTGACCAGCGTCCAGCTGGCGCTCGCCTTCCCGGACCCGGGCAGCGGCATCCCCGGCGCGCTCGCCAAGTTCGGCGGGATCTTCGCCGTGACGCAGATCCCGCTCGCCGTGAGCGAGGGCCTGCTCACCGTGCTGGTGATGCGCCTGCTCACCCAGTCCAGCAAGGGCGACCTGGTCCGGCTCGGCGTCCTCGCCGGGCGCACGTCGGAGCGACGCGAGGAGGCGGCCGCGCGATGAGCCGGAACGCGAAGATCAACACCCTGCTGCTGCTCGTCGTCGCCGCGCTCGCGGTGCTGCCGCTCGCCCTGGGGCTCGGCGACCACAAGGAGGAGCCCTTCGTCGGGGCGGACGCGGAGGCCGAGACCGCGATCACGGAGCTGCGGCCGGACTACGAACCGTGGTTCAGCCCGCTGTACGAACCCCCGTCCGGGGAGATCGAGTCCGCGCTGTTCGCCCTGCAGGCCGCCCTCGGCGCCGGCGTCCTGGCGTACTACTTCGGCCTGCGCCGCGGCCGTCGGCAGGGGGCGGCGCGAGTCGTCGCGGAGGGGTCCGGAACCGACGTGGCCGACGGGGCCGACGGGGCCGGGGCCGGTGCGGCCGACCTGCCCGGGGCCGGCGCACCCGGAGCCGCCGGAGCCTCCCGGGCCGCCACGACGGCGGCCGAGAGCGGTACCGGCGGAGGGCCGGCCGCCGGTGGAGGATCCGGCCGCGGACCGGGCGCGTAACCGCGGATGCTGCCGATCGACGCGGCGGCGCACAGCAGTCGCTGGCGCCGCCGCCATCCCGCCGAGAAGGCGTTCCTCGGCTTCGGTCTCACCCTGTGCGCGGTCGGCCTGCCGCCGTGGCCGGGCGCGCTGCTCGTGGCGGCGGCCACGCTCGCGGTGCTGCTCGGTCCGGCCGGTGTGCCGGGCCGGGCGCTGTGGCGGGCGTTCCGCATCCCGCTCGGGTTCTGCGTCACCGGCGCGGTTCCGCTGCTCTTCGAGGTGGGCGGCTCCCGCGGGTTCGTCGCCCTCGCTCCCGACGGTCCGGTGCACGCGGGCGAGTTGCTGCTGCGGACGGCCTCGGCGTCGCTCGGCGTGCTCCTCTTCGCCTTCACGACACCGGTGTCCGACGTCCTCCCCCGGCTGGTACGCGCGGGGGTGCCGGCGCCGGTGGTGGACGTGGCGCTGGTGATGTACCGGATCGTCTTCCTGCTGCTCGACGCGATGACCAGGATCCGGGAGGCCCAGGCGGCCCGGCTCGGGCACACCACGCGGGCCGCGACCTGGCGTTCGCTCGCGGGCCTCGGTGCCACCGCGTTCGTGCGGGCCTTCGACCGCGCCCAGCGCCTGCAGTCGGGCCTCGCCGGACGCGGATACGACGGGACCCTGCGGGTCCTGGTGCCCACCCGCGCGGTCTCCCGCCCGTTCCTCGCCGCGACGGGCGGCCTGCTCGCCGGTCTCGTCGCCGCCACCCTCGTACTGGAAAGGCTCCTTCCATGACGTCTCCGACCCCTGTCGTGGAACTGGTGAAGGCCGGCTTCGCCTACGAGGACGGGCCTCCGGTGCTGACCGGTGTGGACTTCGCCGTGGCGGAGGGGCGCGCGGTGGCCCTGCTCGGCCGCAACGGCAGCGGCAAGACGACCCTGCTGCGCCTGCTCAGCGGCGGCCTACGGTGTGCGAGCGGGACCCTGCGTCTGGACGGGGCGGAGGTGGCGTACGACCGGAAGGGGCTGACCCGGCTGCGGACCACCGTCCAGCTGGTGGTGCAGGACCCCGACGACCAGCTGTTCGCCGCGTCCGTGGAACAGGACGTGTCGTTCGGTCCGACGAACCTGGGGCTGCCGGAGGACGAGGTGCGGCGGCGGGTCCGTGAGGCCCTGGCGGCGCTGGACATCACGGCGCTCGCGGACCGGCCGACGCATCTGCTGTCGTACGGGCAGCGCAAGCGGGCGGCGATCGCGGGCGCGGTCGCGATGCGGCCGCGCGTCCTGATCATGGACGAGCCGACGGCGGGCCTCGACCCGCACGGGCAGGAGCGGCTGCTCGACGCGCTCGGGCGGCTGCGGGAGGGCGGCACGACGGTGCTGATGGCCACGCACGACGTGGACCTGGCGCTGCGCTGGGCGGACGAGGCGGCGGTGCTCGCCCCGTCGGGGCTGCGGACCGGACCGGTCGCGGAGCTCCTCGCGGACGACGTGCTGCTCGCCGCGGCCCGGCTGCGCCGCCCCTGGGGCACGGCGGTGGCCCGGCTGCTCCGCGGCCACGGGCTGCTTCCGGAGGGGGCGGCCGAGCCGCGCACCCCGGAGGAACTGGACGCCTGGCTCGGGGCGGCGGCGTCGCGCGGGACGGAGTAGGCCGGGGGCCGCGGCGTCACGCGCCCGCCGCGGCCGGAATCCCGGGGCCGGGCACCGCCCCGTGCTCGACAGGGCGCCCGCCAGGCGCTGCGTACCCGCCCGGCGCCCCGCCCCGGTCCGGTCCGGTCCGGTCCGGTCCGGTCCGGTCCGGTCCGGTCCACCACTGTCCACCCCGCTCCGTCTCGCTCCGCCCCAGTCCCTCCGCCCCGGTCCGGTCACCGCACGGCACCGCGCACACGGCGCCACCCGAGAAAGCTACCGAGTAGTAGAGGTCACATCCCGAATCTTCTGCAACTAGTTGCATAACGAGAGGGGCTCCTCTAGAACTGAGGGCGACGATCCTGCGCGAGGAGGCGCCCGCATGACCCCGTACCCGCACCTGCTGAGCCCGCTCGACCTCGGGTTCACCACCCTGCCCAACCGGGTGATCATGGGATCCATGCACGTCGGGCTCGAGGAGACCGAGCACGGCTTCGAGCGCATGGCGGCCTTCTACGCCGAGCGGGCCCGCGGCGGCGCGGGCCTCATCGTCACCGGCGGCATCGCGCCCAACGACGCCGGTCGCCCCTGGGACGGCGGCGCCAAGCTCACCACCGCGGACGAGGTCGCCGAGCACCGGCTGATCACCGACGCCGTGCACGCCGAAGGCGGCCGGATCGCGATGCAGATCCTGCACTTCGGCCGGTACGCCTACCACCCCGCGCTCGTCGCGCCCAGCGCCCTCAAGGCCCCCATCAGCCCCTTCGTGCCGAACGAGCTGACCGACACCGAGGTCGAGCAGACCGTCGAGGACTACGCCCGCTGCGCCGAGCTCGCCAAGGAGGCCGGATACGACGGCGTCGAGGTGATGGGCTCCGAGGGCTACCTCATCAACGAGTTCATCGCCGCCGCGACCAACCGGCGCACCGACCGCTGGGGCGGCTCCTACGAGAACCGCGTCCGCTTCCCGCTGGAGATCGTCCGCCGGATCCGCGAGCGCGTCGGCGAGGACTTCATCCTGGTCTACCGCCTCTCCATGCTGGACCTCGTGCCCGGCGGCTCCACCCTGGAGGAGGTCGTCCGGCTCGCCAAGGAGATCGAGGCGGCCGGCGCCACCATCATCAACACCGGCATCGGCTGGCACGAGGCGCGCATCCCCACCATCGCCACCTCCGTGCCGCGCGGCGCCTACACCTGGGTCACCAAGAAGCTGATGGGCGAGGTCTCCGTGCCGCTCGTCACCAGCAACCGCATCAACACCCCCGAGGTCGCCGAGGAGATCCTCGCCGACGGCCGCGCCGACCTCGTCTCGCTCGCCCGCCCGTTCCTCGCCGACCCGGACTTCGTCGCCAAGGCCGCGGCCGACCGCGCCGACACCATCAACACCTGCATCGGCTGCAACCAGGCCTGCCTGGACCACACCTTCAACCTGAAGATCACGTCCTGCCTGGTCAACCCGCGCGCCTGCCACGAGACCGAACTGGTCCTCTCCCCCACCCGCCGCACCAAGCGGATCGCCGTCGTCGGCGCGGGCCCGGCGGGGCTGTCCTGCGCGGTCTCGGCGGCCGAGCGCGGGCACTCCGTGACCCTGTTCGACGCGGCCTCCGAGATCGGCGGCCAGCTGAACATCGCGAAGAAGGTCCCCGGCAAGGAGGAGTTCGACGAGACGCTCCGCTACTTCCGCGTCCAGCTCGACGAGCGCGGGGTCGACGTGCGCCTCGGCACCCCGGTCTCGGCCGGCGACCTGGACGACTTCGACGAGGTCGTCGTCGCCACCGGCGTCTCGCCCCGCACCCCCGGCATCGCGGGCGTGGACCACCCGAGCGTCCTCAGCTACCTGGACGTGCTGCGGGACGGCGCGCCCGTCGGCGAGCGGGTCGCGATCATCGGCGCGGGCGGCATCGGCTTCGACGTCGCGGAGTTCCTGACGGACGGCGGGGAGGGCGCGAGCCAGGACCCCGAGACGTACTTCCGCCAGTGGGGCGTCGACACCTCCTACGAGAACCGCGGCGGCCTGCGCACCCCGGAGCGCGCCGCACCGCCGCGCCAGGTGCACCTGCTCCAGCGCAAGGAGTCCAAGGTCGGCGCCGGTCTCGGCAAGACCACCGGGTGGATCCACCGCACCGAGCTCAAGCACCGCGGCGTCGCGATGGTCGCGGGCGTGTCGTACGACCGGATCGACGACGAGGGCCTGCACCTCACGATCGGCGGGGAGCGGCAGCTGCTGCCCGTCGACACCGTCGTGCTCTGCGCGGGCCAGGAGCCGCGCCGCGACCTCTACGAGGAGCTGATCGCGGCGGGCCGCACGGCGCACCTGATCGGCGGGGCCGACGTGGCCGCCGAGCTGGACGCCAAGCGGGCCATCGACCAGGGCACCCGGCTCGCGGCCGGCCTGTGACCGCGGTGGCCGGCCGCTCCTAGGATGCGCTCATGTCCCTCCCGCACGCGATCCTGACCGCCCTGCTCGAGAAGCCGTCCTCCGGTCTCGAACTGACGCGCCGCTTCGACAGGTCGATCGGCTACTTCTGGTCGGCCACGCACCAGCAGATCTACCGCGAGCTGGGCAGGCTGGAGGAGGCGGGGCACATCCGCGCCCTGCCCTCCCCGGTACCGGTGCGGGGGCAGCGCAAGGAGTACGAGGTGCTGCCCGCGGGCCGCGAGGAGCTCGGCGCGTGGGTGGCGAGGTCGGAGGACCCCAAGCCGATGCGGGCCGCGCTGCTGCTCCGGATGCGGGCGGCCGCGGTCGTCGGCGCCTCCGGCCTGCGCGCCGAACTGAACCGCCACCTCGCGCTGCACCGAGAGCAGTTGGACGAGTACCTGGCGATCGAGGTGCGCGACTTCCCGAACGAGCGCCGCCACTCGGAACCCGACCGGCTGCGCCATCTCGTCCTGCGGGGCGGGATCGAGATGGAACGCTTCTGGGTGGAGTGGCTGACGGGGGCGCTGGCGGAGCTGGGCGCGGAGTAGGACCGCCCCCGCGCGGCCGAAACGGTGTGGTGGTGGCGGCCTTCGGCGCGTGGCCCCGTGGATACTGGGACGTGGGAGTTCCACGACACGAAAGGGCGGGTATGGCCGACGACTTGGGGCATCGCGCGACGCGTCACGCGGTGGTCATCGGGGGAAGTCTCGCCGGGCTGCTGGCCGCCCGGGTGCTGGCCGAGCACGCCGAGCGGGTCACGGTCGTCGAGCGCGACCGGTTGCCCGAGGGGCCGGAGGCGCGGGCGGGCGTTCCGCAGGGGCGGCACCTGCACGTCCTGATCGCCGGCGGGCAGCGGGCGCTGGACGAGCTGCTGCCGGGGTTCACGGACGAGCTGGCGGGGCTGGGGGCGCCCGCGGTGGGCGCTCCGGGCGACATGGTCCAGTGGCAGAACGGCAAGTGGTTCCGCCGCACGGCCGCCACCGTCCACCACTACACCGGCTCGCGGCCGCAGCTGGAGTGGCTGGTGCGGCGGCGGGTGCTGGCCGACCCCCGGATCGAACTGATCGAGGGCACCGAGACCGTGGGTCTGACCGGTGACTCCTCGCGGGTCGGGGGCGTACGGCTGCGCGAGCGGGGCAAGGGGGCCGGCGGGGAGACCCGTACGCTCACCGCCGACCTGGTGGTGGACGCCTCCGGGCGGTCCACCAGGGCCGGCGACTGGCTGGCGGGGATCGGCGCGGAGGCGCCGCACGAGGAGACCCTGGACACGGGGCTCGCGTACGGCACGCGGGTGTACCGCGCTCCCGCCGAGGACGGGGGCACCGACGCCCGGGGGTACTACATCGTGCCCAACCCCGCCCAGGTGTACGGCGGTGTGGTGCTTCCCCTGGGCGACGGCCACCACCTGGTGACCCTCTCGGGGCTGCGCGGCGACGAACCGCCCACGGACGAGGTCGCGTTCGAGGAGTTCGCGAAGCGGCTGCCGCACCCGGTGATCAGCGACTGGATGGCGCGGGCCGAGGCGGTGTCCCCGGTGTACGGCTTCCGCAACACCGCGAACGTCCGGCGCCGGTACGACCGTCCGGGCCGCCGTCCGGCCGGCTTCCTGGCCGTCGGCGACGCGCTGTGCTCGTTCAACCCCATCTACGGGCAGGGCATGGCCGTGGCCGCCCTCACCGCGGTCGCGCTGCGCGCGGCGCTCGCGGACCCGAAGCGCACCCCGACGACCCGGAGGGTGCAGCGGGCGCTGCTGGACGCCTCGCGGCAGGCCTGGGACATCTCGGCGGGCGCGGACAAGAAGATGCCCGGGGCGACCGGTGACGCGGCCCGGCCGGGTCCGCTGGACCGGGGCGTCGGCTGGTACCTGGGTCGGGTGGTGGAGCGGGCCGCGGGCGATCCGCAGGTGGGGGCGCCGTACCGTGAGGCGATCACCCTGACGGCTCCGCTGACGCGTCTCTTCGCCCCTTCGGTGGCACGGGCCGTGCTGTTCGGGCCGGCTCCCGGGACGCCTTCGGAGCCGCCCCTGCTGCGGGACGCGTAGCGGCGCGCGGCCGGTCGGGGCCCCTGGTGGGGCCCGGCCGGCGGGCGGCCGCTCCTCAGGCGCCGGGCGCCGCGGTGACCATCCCCGCGGCGATGGCCCCGCCGAGCGCCGCGTAGTCGTCGGCGTTCTGGGTCGCGTAGGAGACGGCGAAGTCGGCGAGCGCGCGGTCGAAGACGTCGGAGCCGCCGAGGTAGGCCGCGATCGCGATGCGGTCTCCGGAGCGGGCGTGGGCGCGGGCGAGGGCGCGTCCGCAGAGCCGCGCGTAGTCCCGCAGCATCGCGGGGGACATGGTCTCGACCTCGGCGGAACCCTTCATGTCGCGGAGCTGGCGCCAGTAGAAGTGGCGTCGCTCGGGGCCGGTCATCCAGCCGAGGAAGATGTCGCTGGCGGCCTGGATGAGGCGCTGCCCGGACACCACGCGGTGCCCCTGGTGGTCGTACGCGCTCGGCTCCAGGTAGGGCTCCAGGACCGACCGGCCGGCCTCCTTGATCTGGAGGATGAGCGGGTCGCCGTCGTCGCGGCCCTCGAGGAGGAGCACGAAGCAGCGGGTGCCGACGCTGCCGACGCCGACGACCTTGCGGGCGGCCTCCAGGAAGCGGAAGCGGTCCAGGAGGACCCGCCGGTCCTCGGCGAGCGAGCTGCGGTAGTCGTTGTAGATCTTGCCGAGGGTGACGCGGTCGACGTCCGTGGTGCGTTCGAGGAGCGGCGGGTCGTCGACGATGTGCCGGGCGCCGGTCGCGTCGGTCTCGGTGAGCTTGGCGAGGGCGTGGAGGCTGGTGCGCCGGCGGGCGCGGGCCAGCCGGTTCTCGAACCGGGCGCGTTCGTCGCGCCGGACCAGCGGGACGAGGTCGTCGGCGGCGATCCGCTCGTACCAGACGGTGAGTTCTCCCAGGTCGGCGAGGCGGCGCATGGTGCTCCGGTACGACTCCACGGCGACGAGCGCCGCGCGGTGCGCCTTGGGCCGGCTGCTGCCGTTCTGGAGGGCGGCGACGGTGACGCTGGCGGCGAGCCTCTTCACGTCCCACTCGAACGGTCCGGGGAGCGTCTCGTCGAAGTCGTTCACGTCGAAGAGGAGCGTCCGTTCGGGTGAGGCGTAGACCCCGAAGTTGAGGAGGTGGGCGTCGCCGCAGAGCTGGACCGTGAGTCCGGTGTGGCGCTGGGCGCCGAGGTCGGCGGCCATGACGGCGGCCGCGCCGCGGAGGAAGGCGAAGGGGGAGGACGCCATCCGCCCGTAGCGGAGGGGTGCCAGCTCGGGCAGCCGGTCGAGGGCCTGGCGTTCGAGCACGTCGACGGGGTCGGGGCGCTGCGAGCTGGGTATCCAGCGGCCGTGGGAGGAGCGGGGGACGCGCTTGCGGGCCGCCCTGCCCCGCTCGGCACGCGCGGACGGTGTCATCATCCGGCCTCACCCGCCTTTCCCGTCGGTCGCGGTCCCACCGCCGTCACCTGGCACCTCATTACAAGGCGACTTGCTCGTTTCGGCCACTCTGCGGGGCGGCACTGGCAAAATGGTTTAGACCAATGATAGGAATTGATCACCCACACGGCCCATGTGGTCACGTTGAGTGAAGAGAGGGTTGAACATGGCCGAGCCCGAATCCGAGGCGGCGGCAGAAGCGCCGCTCTATCTCCGGGTCGCCGCCGCGCTGCGCGAGGACCTCGCCCACCGCCGCATCTCCCCCGGCGCCAGGCTTCCTTCGGAACGATCCCTGTCCCAGCGCTACCACGTCAACCGGCAGACGGTGCGCAGTGCGCTCCAGCTGCTCCGGGACGAGAGACTCGTGGTGACCGACCGGCGCGGCACCTTCGCAGCCTCCGGGACGGAGGGCGGGAGCGAGGCCACCGCCCCGGCCCCCAGCGCCGTCCGGCGGACCTTCCCCGGCGGCCCCCGCGCCGCGGAGGCGCTGGTCCGGGCCTCGCTCACCTGGGAGCCCGCGCCCACGCCGCTGACGGCGCGGCTGATGCTCGCGCCGGGTGAGCCGACGCTGGTCCACCGGCACGTGGTGCTCGGCCCGCAGGGGACGGCGCTCCAGCGGGCGGTGTCCTGGTTCTCCCGGCCGGCACTCACCGAGATCCCGCAGCTCGCCCGCTACCGGCGCGGGCGCGACGGGCGCCGGCAGCCCGATCTCCGGCTGCTCTACCACTGGATGCACCAGGCGGGCCTGCGCGTCACGCACCGGGAGTCGGTCGGCGTGCCGGGCCCGACCGCGACGGCGGCCGGCGGCGCGGCCCGGCTGCTCGTCCACCGGGTGGTGAGCGACCAGCACGGTCACGCGCTGGAGATCACGGACATCGACTTCTCGGCCCAGTCCGCGGCCTGGACGTACGAGTTCAGCGCCTGACGGCGAGCCGGTCCCCGTCCGGTACGGGGACGGGGGCCGGCTCCCCCGACGGCGCGGGTCCGGGCGCGGCCCGGCGCTCCGTCAGATGATGCCCTCGGAGATCTCCGCCTCCTCGCGGGCGTTGCCGTACGTCGTCGGCGTGCCGTACGAGCGGCGTGCGACGTACCACCAGACGCTCGCCAGGACGAGCACGACGGCCAGCGCGATCACGGCGTAGTTCATGGTGTCGACCGTCACCGGGGACTTCTGCGGCAGGCAGAACAGCACGGTCACGCACGCCACCCAGGCGACGGCCGTCCAGCCGATCGGCCTGCTCCAGCGCCCCAGGCTCCACGGGCCGGGGGTGAACCGCTTGCCGGCGCGCAGGCGCAGGTAGATCGGGATGGCGTAGGCGGGCGTGATGCCGATGACGTTGATCGCGGTGACGGCGCCGTACGCGGTGGCGGAGTACAGCGACGGCAGGGCGAGCACCGCCGCGACGGCGACGGAGAGCCAGACGGCCGGGACGGGGGTCTGGGTGCGGCCGCTGACCTTGCGCCAGATCGTCGATCCGGGCAGGGCGTTGTCGCGGCTGAACGCGAAGACCATGCGGCTGGCGGCGGCCACCTCGGCGTTGCCGCAGAAGAGCTGCGCGACGATGACGACAAGGAGCAGGGCGGTGGCGCCGCCGGTGCCGAGCGCGTCCAGGAAGATCTGGGCGGGCGGGACGCCCGTGGCGCTGTTCTGCGTGGCGGAGTAGTCCTGGATGGCGAAGGTCAGCCCGGCGAGGAGGGCGAACCCGGCGAGCCAGGAGACCCAGATCGCCCGCACGATGCCCCGGGAGGCGGCGACGGAGGCGTTCGAGGTCTCCTCGGAGAGGTGCGCCGAGGCGTCGTAGCCGGAGAACGTGTACTGGGCCAGGAGCAGGCCGATCGCGGCCACGTAGAACGGGTTGGCCCAGCCGGTGTCGTTGACGAACTCGGTGAACACGAAGTCGACGGACTGGTGCCGGTCCGGGACGAACGCCAGGGCGCCGACGATGACGGCCACGCCCGCGAGGTGCCACCACACGCTGATCGAGTTGAGCACGCTGACCAGACGGACGCCGAAGAGGTTGAGCACGGCGTGGAGCAGCAGGATCGCGAGGAAGATCAGGAAGGTGGAGCCCGCGGTGGGTTCGAAGCCCCACTGGAGGTTGAGGAAGGCTCCGGTGAAGAGCGCGGCGCCGTAGTCGATGCCCGCGATGGCGCCGAGCAGGCCGAGCAGGTTCAGCCAGCCGGTGTACCAGCCCCAGCGGCGTCCGCCGAGCCGGTCGGCCATGTAGTAGAGGGCGCCCGAGGTCGGGTAGGCGCTGGTGACCTCGGCGAGCGCGAGGCCCACGCACAGCACGAAGAGGCCGACGCCGACCCAGCCCCACAGCATGACGGCGGGGCCCCCGGTGCCCAGACCGAAGCCGTACAGGGTCATGCATCCGGAGAGCACGGAGATGACCGAGAAGCTGATCGCGAAGTTGCCGAAGCCGCCCATGCGGCGGGCGAGGACGGGCTGGTAGCCCAGCTCCCGAAGCCGCGCCTCCTCGTCCTGGGCCGGGGGTGGCTTGCGCAGCGCGTCGGTGGGGTCGGGGGCGGTGCGGGACATGCGTTCCTCCGGGGACGGGGGGTGAGCGGAGTGGGGGCGGTGCGGGGCGGGTGACGGGGGCTCAGCCGCCGAGACAGCGGGCGCGGGCGCGCAGGAAGACCTCTTCCGCGAGCGTGCGGTCGTCCGGACGCGGGGTCCGGTACGCCCACGGGAGGGTCGTGTAGTACGGGCCGAGCGCTTCGAGGACGCGGGCCGCGTCGGCGAAGCGGAGGGCGCCGAAGAGGGCGTGCGCCAGGTGGTTGAGGTCGAGCAGGGAGGCCTCTTCGGTGGCGCAGAAGAGGAACCACGCGTCGAGGGCCCGCTGTGCCTCGCGGACGGCGTCCTCGGCGACCCAGTGCAGGTCGAGGGCGCGTTCGTGGCCGCGCTCGCGCCGGTAGCGCTCGACGCGGACGTACAGCGGGAGCACGTGCAGGGCGGAGCCGACGGGCGCCGAGGAGGCGGCCCAGTGGGCGTAGTTGACGGCCTCGGAGAGGGGGCCGGGCCGTCGGGCGTAGACGAACTGGAGCATCCGGTGGTGCGCCTCGCGGTTGTGCGGGTCGCGCTTCTCGGCCTCGGCGAGCAGGCCCCACGGACCGGGCGGCAGCATGGGGGCCGGCGGGGACAGCCGGTGCTCCTCCATGCGCTGCCGGCCGTCGAGGGCGGCGAGGGCGATCAGGCCGATCCAGGGCACCGGATCGTCGGGGGCCAGGTCGGCGGCCTCCCGGCAGGCGGTCCAGGCCTCCTGCCAGAGCTCCCGGGTGCGGGCGTGGCCGGCGCGGTGGGCCCGGACGGCCCGTTCGACGGTGACGCGGCTGTGCATCACGGTGGCGGCGAGGCTTCCGGGCTGCTCGGTGCGCCACATGTGGACGACGTCGGTGCCGGCGGCGACGGCGGCGAGGACCTGGGTGCGCCGCGTCCAGCCGTCCCAGCCCGTCGTCTCGTCCAGGAGCCGCGCCATCGCCACCCAGCGCCCGGTCCGTAAGTCCTGGACGGCGTTGCGCAGGGCGTGGTCGTGGCCCGCGGGGTGGTAGACGGGTCTGAAGCCGTGACCGGCCATCAGGGGGTGGTGCGTGGTGTGGATGACATGGGTCCTCGGTGGATGGGAGGGGGTGGTCAGTCCCCCGGCGGGCGTCCCGGCCGTTGATCGGCGATCACTATAGAGGGCTCTGGATGCGACCGGTCCACTTTCTTTTGTGACGGTAATTATCAAGCCAACGACTGAATTTGACTTACTGTCAGGTTTGCCGACGGACCTGACGCGGTCGGCCCCCGAGGCTTGACGGGCCGCGGCGAGGACGGCACCCTGACCCTTTTCGGTGACCGGATGATCACCGAACGTCCAGGGACGGGAGCAGCACGATGACGGGCCCGGTACTCGCCGTGGACCAGGGCACCTCGGGCACCAAGGCCCTCGTCCTCTGTCCCCGGCGCGGAGTCCTCGGCAGCGGGACGGCCCCCGTCCGGCCCCGCCATCTGCCGGGCGGCCTGGTCGAGGTCGACCCGCGTGAGCTGTACGACTCCGTGGTCGCCGCGGGGCGTGCCGCACTCGCCGAGGCCGGCACGCCGGTCGTCGCGGTGGGGCTCGCCAACCAGGGGGAGACGGTCCTCGCCTGGGACCCCGCCACCGGCGAACCGCTCACCGACGCCCTGGTGTGGCAGGACCGCAGGGCCGCCTCGGTCTGTGCCGATCTCGCTCCCCACGGGCCCCGGTTGAGGCAGCTGACGGGCCTCCCCCTCGACCCCTACTTCGCCGCGCCCAAGATGGCCTGGATCCGCCGCCACGCCACCGGCGCCGGCGTCGTCACGACGAGCGACTCCTGGCTCGTCCACCGGCTGACCGGCGCCTTCGTGACCGACGCGGCGACCGCGGGCCGCACGGGGCTCCTCGACCTGGACACGGTCGCCTGGTCGGACACCGCACTCGACCTGTACGGCCTCGGCGGCGAGCGTCTTCCCCGGGTCGTGGACTGCGACACCCCGGTCGGCACCACGACCGCCTTCGGCCCGCCGCTGCCGCTGACCGGCCTCCTGGTCGACCAGCAGGCCGCCCTGCTCACGCAGAGCGCCGGCGAACCGGCCGCCGCCAAGTGCACCTACGGCACGGGGGCCTTCCTCCTCGCGCAGACCGGACCCGTGCCCCGGCGCGCGTCCTCGGGCCTGGTGAGCTGTGTCGCCTGGCGGCTCCGCGGGCAGGTCGCCCACTGCCTGGACGGGCAGGTGTACACGGTCGCCTCCGCCGTGCGCTGGCTCACCGACCTCGGTGTCATCGCCGGCGCGGCGGAGATCGACCCGGTGGGCGGCGGGGTCGCGGACTCCGGCGGCGTCGTGTTCGTGCCCGCGCTCGCGGGGCTCGCCGCGCCCTGGTGGCGGGGCGACGTCCGCGGCTCGCTCACCGGCCTCGGCCTCGACACGACACCGGGCCATCTGGTCCGCGCCCTGTGCGAGGGCATCGCCGCCCAGGTCGTGGACCTCGCCTCCGCCGTCGCCGCGGACCGCGGGACCCCGCTGACCTCGCTGCGCGCCGACGGCGGCCTCACCCGGTCCGCGCTGCTCATGCAGACGCAGGCCGACCTCCTCCAACGGCCCGTCGAGGTCTCCTCGCTGCCCGATGCGACGGCGCTCGGGGTCGGCGCCGTCGCCCGGCTCGGACACGACCGGGGACTCGCGATCGGCGAGGCCGTCCCGGAATGGAAGCCCTCGGCGGTCTACGAACCGCGGATCTCCGCCGCGGAGGCGGCCGAACGACTCGGCCGGTTCCGGGCGGAGGTGGCGTCGCTGGTCGAGCGGACGGGCACCGGCGCCGCGTCCGGTGCCGGCGCCGGCACCGGCACAGAAGCCGACGCCGACCCCGGCTCGACGGCCCTCTCCGATGCGGGCCCAGGCTCCGGCTCCGGCTCCTCATGAGCGTCACACGGACCGGCCCCCTCCCCACGGGTGCCGACGCCACGTACGACGTCGTGGTCGTCGGCGCCGGGGTCGTCGGCGCCGCGATCGCGCGGACGCTGGCCCGCCACCCGCTGCGGGTCGCCCTCGTGGAGGCGGCGGACGACGTCGGCGACGGGACCTCCAAGGCGAACACCGCGATCCTGCACACCGGTTTCGACGCCCTCCCTGGCACGCTGGAGGCTCGGCTCGTCCGGGAGGGGCACGGTCTCCTCTCCGCCTACGCGCGGGAGACCGGGATCCCGGTGGAGCCCGTCGGCGCCCTGCTCGTCGCCTGGGACGAGCAGCAGCGCGCCGCCCTCCCCCGGCTCGCGGCGAAGGCCGCGCTCAACGGGCACCGCACCACGGAACCGCTCGGCGCCGCCGAACTCCCCGCCCGCGAGCCGCACCTGGGACCGGGGGCGCTCGCCGCGCTCGCCGTGCCGGGTGAGTCGGTGATCTGCCCGTGGACCACCACGCTCGCGTACGCCACCCAGGCCGTCCGCTCGGGCGTCGACCTGCACCTCGGTTGCCGGGTGGAGGCGGTCCGCACGGGCGATCCGCACCACCGGCTCGTGACACGTCGCGGAGTGCTGCGGACCCGCCATCTCGTCAACGCCTGCGGACTCCACGCCGACTCCTTCGACGCACTGGTCGGCCGCGAGGACTTCGCCGTCACCCCGCGCCGGGGACAGCTCCTGGTCTTCGACAGGTTCGCCCGCGACCTGGTCCGGCACATCCTGCTGCCCGTACCGGGTCCGCTCGGCAAGGGCGTGCTGATCGCGCCGACGGTGTACGGGAACGTCCTCCTCGGGCCCACCGCCGAGGACCTGGACGACAAGACCGCCACCGGCACCACGGCGGAGGGGCTCGCCGGGCTGCGCGCGCAGGGCGGCCGCATCCTCCCCGCCCTGCTCGACGAGGAGGTCACCGCCGTCTACGCGGGGCTGCGCGCCGCCACCGGGCAGGAGGACTACCGGATCGCCGCGCACCCCGGCCTCCGGTACGTCACCGTGGGCGGGATCCGCTCCACCGGACTCACCGCCTCCCTCGCCGTCGCCGAGCACGTCCGCGGGCTGCTCGCCGACTGCGGACTCGACCCCGGCCCCGAGCGGCCGCTCGCCCCGCTCCGGATGCCGAACCTCGGCGAGGCCTTCCCCCGCCCCTACCGGGACGCCGCTCTCATCGCCCGGGACCCGGACTTCGGCGCGGTCGTGTGCCACTGCGAGCGGGTCACCCGCGGGGAGATCCGGTCCGCGCTCGCCTCCACGATCCCGCCGGCCGGCCTCGACGGACTGCGCCGCCGCACGCGCGCGCGTGCGGGCCGCTGCCAGGGCCAGCACTGCGGCGCGGAGGTGCGCGCCCTGTTCGAGGAGCACACGGAGCACCGCCGGGGGACGCGGTGAACCGTACGAGTGAGGCCGCACGGGTACGAGGAGGGTTCCGGTGAACCGCACGGTCGACGTGCTCGTGGTGGGCGCGGGACCCGCCGGACTGGCCGCCGCCGCGCGGCTCGCCGCCGCGGGCGCGGGGCGCGTCGAGGTCCTGGAGCGGGAGCGGGCGGCCGGCGGGGTTCCGCGGCACTGCGCACGCCCGGGGTTCGGCGCGGACGCACGGGGCCGCCCTCTGGACGGTCCCGGATACGCGCGCCGCTCGGTGCGCGCGGCGCTGCGCGCCGGGGCCGCCGTCCGCACGGAGGTGTCCGCCACCGGGTGGGCCGGGCCGCTCACCCTCGACGTCACCGCGCCGACCGGGCTGGAGCGCATCCGGGCCCGCGCGGTCGTGCTGGCCACCGGAGCCCGCGAACGGCCCCGCGCGGCACGGCTGGTGCCCGGCTCACGGCCCGCCGGGGTGCTGACCACCGGCGAGCTCCAGCGGCTGGTGCTCCGCTTCGGGTCCCGGCCCGGACGCATCGGACGGCGGGCGGTGGTCGTCGGCGGCGACCCGGTGGCCCGCAGCGCCGTGCGGACGCTGCGCGCCGCCGGGGTCGAGGTGGTGGCGGTCGTCTGCGAACAGCCGGTGAGGAGGTCGGCGTTCGGGTCCGTGCCGGTGCTCTCCGGTGCGCTCGTGACGGAACTCCTCGGTCGCGGCCGGCTGACCGGGGTCGCGGTGCGGACCGGGGCGGGGCGGGCGGACGGGCACACCCTGCGCTGCGACACGGTGGTCTTCACCGGGGACTGGATCCCGGACCACGAACTGGCCCGGACCGGCGGCCTGCCGCTCGCGCCCGGCACCCGGGGCCCCGCGGTGGACGGCGCCTGTCGGACCGCCGTCCCCGGGGTCTTCGCGGCGGGCAACCTGCTGCGCGGTGCGGAGCCGGCGGTGGCGGCAGCCGCCGAGGGCCGGGCCGCCGCGGCGGCCGTCGCCGAGCTGCTCGCGGGGCGGCCCTGGCCGGAGGGCCGGGTGCCGGTGGGGGTGGTGACGGCGGGTCCGCTGCGGTGGGTGACGCCCGGTCTGCTCGGGCCGGCGGCCTCGCCGCTGCTGGTGCGGCCCGTGCACCGGCTCGTGCGCCCGGTCCTGACCTTCACCCAGGACGGCGGCCCGGTCGGGCGGGTGCGGCTCGACGGTCCGCTCCTCCCCCGGCGCTCGGTGCGGCTGCCGCCCGGGTGGGCGGACGGGGTGGATCCCGCGGGCGGTCCGGTGGTGGTCGGCGCCGAGTGGTGAGGCGCGACCCGCGCCGCGGCGCCCGGTCGGCCAGACTGGACCGCATGTCTGACAAACGCAGTGCGGGCCTGCTGGTCTACCGTCGTACGGCGGACGGTGGCGTCGAGGTGCTGATCGGTCATATGGGCGGGCCCTTGTGGGCTTCGCGCGAGCAGTCGGCCTGGTCGATCCCCAAGGGGGAGTACGAGCCGGACGAGACCCCGGAGGCGGCGGCGAGCCGGGAGTTCGAGGAGGAGCTGGGACTGCCGGCGCCGGAGGGCGAGTGGCTGGACCTCGGCGAGTCCCGGCAGCGCAACGGAAAGCTCGTCACCGTCTGGGCCGTCGAGGGGACGCTCGACCCGGCCGGCATCACCCCCGGCACGTTCACCATGGAGTGGCCGCCCCGGTCCGGTGCGCAGGGGGAGTTCCCGGAGATCGACCGGGTCGGCTGGTTCGCCCCCGAGGTGGCCGCCCCGCTGCTCGTGGAGGGGCAGCGGGTCTTCCTGGAGCGGCTGACGGAGCGGCTCGACGGGCGGGGCTGAGCGCGATTGTCAGACCCGTACGAGAGGGTGGTGAGCGCCGAACTGTCGAGAGGGAGCCCGACATGACCACGACCACGATCACCGCGAGCGAGCGTGCGGCCGCCCAGGCCTACCTGCGGTTGCTCGAATCCACCCAGGCCGTGCTGACCGATCCGCAGCTCGCCCCGTACGCGGGGGTGATGCTCACCCATCCGATGGCCGAGGCGGACGAGGCGCTGCGGGCCGCCGGTCTCGTGGGGAACGAGGCACGTCTGATGCGTCTGGTCTCCTCCCTGCGCACCTCCCCCACGCATGCGCGGGGGAGGGCGGGGTGAGCGGCGCGCGGCGGGCCGGTCCGGTCGCTCGCCGGGCCGTCAGCCGCCCGGCCGGACCGGGAGCGTCCTGACGCTGTTGCCGACGAAGCCGGCGTGGCGGGGCAGCTCGGACTCCGGGACGGCCAGGTCCAGGTCCGGGAAGCGGGTGAAGAGGGCCTCCAGGGCGAGGGTGGCCTCCATCCGGGCGAGCGGGGCGCCCAGGCAGTAGTGGGGGCCGTGCCCGAGCGAGAGGTGCTTCGCCGTCGCCGTGCGGGTCACGTCGAAGCGGTCGGCGTCCGGGCCGTGGGCGCCGGGGTCGCGGCCCGCCGCCGAGTAGCCGGCCAGGACGGGCGTGCCCCGCGGGATCAGGGTGCCGTCGACCGTCAGGTCGCGGGTGGGGTAGCGGAACGGGAAGTAGCTGACGGGGCTGTCCCAGCGGAGGGTCTCCTCCACCACGTCCGCCCAGCTCGCGTGTCCCTCGACGACCAGGGCGAGCTGGTCGCGGTGGGTGCAGAGGGCCCGGACCGCGTTGGTGAGCAGGTTCAGGGTCGTCTCGTGCCCCGCGACGATCAGCAGGAGCAGGGTGCCGATCAGCTCGGCCTGGTCCAGCCGGTCGCCGCCCTCGTCCCGGGCGGCGAGGAGCGCGCTCGTCAGGTCGTCGCCGGGGGCCGCGGCCTTGTCGGCGGCGATGGCGGCGAGGAGTTCGACGAGGTCGCGGTTGGCGGCGACCGCCTGCGCGGGCGTCGTGTCGGTCGCGACGACCAGGGCGGAGAGGCGGTGCAGCCGGTCCTGGTGGGCGGGGTCGACACCCAGCAGTTCGCAGATGACGCCGAGCGGCAGCGGAAGGGCGTAGTGGCGGCGCAGGTCGGCGACGCCGTCGCCGGCGGCGGCCGCTTCGGCGAGCCCGTCGAGGAGCCCGGCGGTGACCGCCTCGACGCGCGGGCGGAGCCGCTCCACCCGGCGGGCCGTGAAGGCGCTGCTCACCAGGGTCCGGAGGCGGCGGTGGTCGGCCCCGTCCGCGGTGATCATGCCCGGCACGGTGGCGAAGGTGCGCAGCGGCCAGCCCTCGGGTATGCGGCCCTCGGCCAGGGCGGTGAAGTGCCGGGGGCCCTTGGCCACGTCGGGGTGGGAGAGGAAGTCCCGGAGGGCGTCGTGGCCGAGGACCGCCATGCCGTCGATCCCGCCGGGCAGGGTCACCGGGGTGACGGCCCCGGCGGCGAGGAGGCGGGCGTTGTCCGCGTGGGGGCAGCCGCCGGCGGGGTCCATGAGGTGGGCCGGGCGCTCGCCCGGGGCGGCGGGGTGCGGGGCGTTCACTGACGAGGTGTCCACGGGCGAGCTCCTGTCGACGGGGGCGCGTGCGGTACGGGAACCAGGGCGCCGCGGTCCCCGGGGACGGGGCCCGCGCGGCGGGAGGGCGGCCTCGCGGACCGCCCCCGGACGCCCCGCGAGGCCGCCCCCGGCGGCGGGCCGGGGTCGGGCGGTCGGTGAAGCCGCATCCTACGGTCAACCCCGCCCCGTTCGTACGGGGTTGACCGGGGGTCGGGGGTCGGGGGACGCGGCGGGGCGGCCGCGGCAGCCCAGGAGTTCGGCCAGGCCCCGGCGGGTGGCCGCCACGACGACCCGGTCCTCGGGTTTCAGGACGCGGCCGGGGTCCAGGCCCCAGTCCCGGCCCGTACCGGGCCTCACGGCCACGCCGTCCAGGGCGATGACGCGCCACTTGCCGGGGTGGAAGGCCTCGGCGACCGTCAGGCCGTCCAGGAGGGGGTGGTCGGCGACGTCCACCGCGGCGAAGAGGAGGACGCGCCGCTCGACGGGGACGGCGCCGAGCACCTGACGGCCCAGCATGGCGCCGGCGAAGGCGGGGGCGGCGAGGTGGGAGACGCTGCGGCTGCGGGTGAGCGCGGCCGGATGGGCGGTGCGGAGGGTGCGGAAGACGGCCGTGGCGAAGTCGTCGTCGTAGAGGCGCAGGACCACCCGGAGTTCGGGGCTGACGGCGCGGGCGGAGAGCGCGGCCTCCAGGTTGGTGATGTCGACGCTGGTCAGGGCGAGCAGGGCGTGGGCGCGGTCGATACGGGCCGCCTCCAGGACACCCTCCTCGGCGACGTCGCCGATGACGGTGGGGACGCGCAGTCGCCGGGCGACCGCGATGCCGCGGGCCTCCGGGTCGGACTCCACGCAGACCACGGGGATGTCCAGCCGGCGGAGCCGGGCGAGGACCCGGGTGCCGACCTTGCCGAGGCCGAGGAGGACGACGTGTCCGGAGAGGCCGCGCGGCGGGCGGCGCAGGGCCGTGGCCGTGCGGAAGGTGCCGAGGCCCTCGATGAGGGCGGCCACGATCACCGGCAGCAGGAGCAGCCCGACGAACCCGGCGAGGATCTGGAGGACCTGGCGGCTGGTCGACTCCCCCACCGCGGGGTCGCCGATGGCGAAGATGTCGAGGAGCGTCAGGTAGGCGGCGTGCAGCGGGTGGTCGCCGGTGGTGACGGTGGAGGCCAGGGCGAGCGCGAGGACGGCGGCGGCCGCCCCGGCGAGCGACCACCTCAGCCGGCGGGAGAAGAGCGAGGCGACCGGGAGCGCGGACGCGGCGATCCGGGCGGCGGCGGGTGCCGGGCCCGCCGCGGTGACCGCTTCGAGGGTGACGGCGGCGCGGCCGGTGGCGGCGGCCACCGTCCGGTCGTCCGGCAGCAGCCGGGGTCCCGCGTCGCCGCTCCGCTCGGACCCCTCGCAGCCCGCCGGGTCGCCGGTGGTGGCGGAGAGCAGGGCCAGCGTGCACCGTCCCGGGTCGGGGGCCGCTCCGGGGGCGGGCAGCCGCTCCACGGCGTGCAGGAGGAGCCCGCCGGCCTGGACCACCTTGCTGGTGCCGGCGACGGCGGCCGCGGCGAGGCCGGGGGCGGCGGTGTCGACGTCCGAGAGGACCGTGGTGGCGGCGTCGAGTTCCTCGGGGTCGAGGCCCGGTTCCGCGACGGCGGCGGCCTGGTCGAGGAGGGTTTCGAGGTGCTGGCCGAGCTTGCGGTTGTAGAGCCGGATGACCAGGCGCAGCCGGGGGTTGAGGCGGCGGGCGGTGAGAGCCGCCCGGATGTTGGTCTCGTCGTCCTCGTGGACGAGGGCCAGGGCGGCGGCCCGCTCCACACCGGCGTCCGTCAGGGCCCGGTCGTCGGCCTCGGCCGACTCGACGACGTGCAGCGCCCCGGCGGGTTCGGCGTCGGCGCCGGGCCCGTGCGGGGCGGCGGTGCCGGGGGTGCCGGTGGTGCGGATGACGGCGGCCGTGACCCGTCCGAAGAGGGCCAGCGCGCGGCCGGTGCGGGCGGCGGGGGTGCGCGGGGCGTCGGGCCGTACCGGGACGAGGAGGGTGACCTGCTCCCCGTACACCTCGTGCAGCTCTCCCGCCAGGCGGTGGGCGAGTGCGTCGTCCCCGCAGACGATCATGTGCCCGGTGCCGGTCGGTGCCGGCGGCCGCTCGGCGCGGACGGCGGGCGCGCCGAAGGGGCCGCCGCCGGAGGCCGGGGGCCCGGCGGGTCCCGGCACGGGCCGGGAGGAGGGTGCGGCGGCGGGCGCTCCGGCGCTCTCGGCCGGAACGGCGTTGCTCTGGTGGGGTGGTGAGGGCACGTCACCAGCATGCCCTGCCCCGCCGACAGCGGGTCACGGCGGGTGGCACCACCCGTGCGGGCGCACGACGCGCCGCCGTCCGCCGCAGCCGCTCCCCCGGTCGGCGCACTTCGATCTGCGGGCGCGGCACCTCCTCCCTACGGTGACTGAATGATCGTCATGTCAGCTGTCCGTCATGCCGCCGCCGGTACCGCGGCGGTGCTGCTCGTGCTGCCCGCTCCCTCGGCCGTGGCGTCTCCCGCCCCGTCGGCCGCGGCTGCCACCTCGACCTCGGCCTTCATGTCCTCCGCGACCGGCGCTCCGCGCGCGGCCTCCGCGGGGGTCCCCTCGTCGCTCCGGTCGCGGGACACCGCCCGTCGGGAGCCCACGCCGCCCGTCCGCCGGCCCGTCGACCGGGCCCGGCTCGACCGGAAGGGCACGCAGGTGCAGCCGCTGCCGGACGCACCGGCCGTGCCCTCGCCGTCCGCGCTGTCCTGGGTCGTCGCGGACGTGTCCACGGGCGAGGTGCTCGCCGCCCGGAACGCGCACCGGAAGCTGCCGCCGGCCAGCACCCTCAAGGCCCTGTTCGCCCTGACGGCGCTGCCCGGACACGAGCCCTCCGAGCAGCACACCGTGGCCGATGCCGAGCTGACCGGGATCGGCGACGGAAGCAGCCTGGTCGGGGTGAAGGAGGGGTACACGTACAAGGTGTCGGACCTGTGGAACGGGGTCTTCCTCAGTTCGGGGAACGACGCGGTGCACGTGCTGGCGGCGATGAACGGCGGCTGGGAGTCGATGGCCCGGCGGATGCAGGAGAAGGCCAGGTCGCTGGGGGCGCTGGACACCCATGTGGTCTCCCCCGACGGGTACGACGCGCCGGGGCAGGTGTCCTCCGCGTACGACCTGGCGGTGTTCGGCAGGGCCGGGCTCCAGGACCCGGCGTTCACCCGGTACTGCTCGACGGCCTACGCCGACTTCCCCGCGGGCAGCTGGTCCTACGGCATCGCCAACACCAACCGGCTCCTGACCGGAGCGGACGGTGTCGCCCGCTACCCGGGGCTCATCGGCATCAAGAACGGCTACACGAGCAACGCGGGCAACACCCTGATCTCGGCGGCCCGGCGCGGCGACCGGACGCTGGTGGTGTCGGTGATGAACCCGCAGGGCGGCGGCGGGCTCGCGGTGTACGAGGAGGCGCGCGAACTCCTCGACTGGGGCTTCGCGGCGGCGGACCGGGTCCGGCCGGTGGGCTCGCTGCTCCCCGAGCAGCCGAAGCCGGCGGCCACCGCGGAGACCCGGCCGGTGTCGGTGGCCCGTGAGGACCGCCCGGCGGGCCCGGAGGGGCGGGCGCCCCGGGCCGGTGCCGAGGCGGTGGCGGTGGCCGCGCCCGCCGAGGCCCCGGCGCAGGGCACGGAGTCCGCGGGCGCGTCGGCCGGCTTCCCGCTGGGCCTGGTGGGCTCGGCCTGCGCGGCCGCGCTGCTCCTGTGGGGGCGGCGGCGCCGGGCGGCCCGGCGGGCGGACTGACCGGTGAACGGCCCACGGTCCCCGTCACCGACGGGGGCCGCGGGCCGTCCGGTCGGTGTCCGGTCGGGCGCCCACGTACGCCGCGAGGTGCTCACCGGTGAGCGTCGAGCGTGCGGCCACCAGCTCCGCGGGGGTGCCCTCGAACACGACCGTGCCGCCGTCGTGGCCGGCCCCGGGGCCGAGGTCGATGATCCAGTCGGCATGGGCCATGACCGCCTGGTGGTGCTCGACGACGATGACCGACTTGCCGGAGTCCACGAGCCGGTCGAGCAGTCCGAGGAGCTGCTCGACGTCGGCGAGGTGCAGCCCGGTGGTCGGCTCGTCGAGGATGTAGACCCCGCCCTTCTCGGCCATGTTCGTGGCCAGCTTCAGCCGCTGGCGCTCGCCGCCCGAGAGCGTGGTGAGGGGCTGGCCGAGACTCAGGTAGCCGAGCCCGACGTCCGCGAGGCGCGCGAGGATGCGCTGGGCGGCCGGGGTGCTCGCCTCGCCGGAGCCGAAGAACTCCACCGCCTCGGACACCGGCATCGCGAGGACCTCGCTGATGTCGCGGCCGCCGAGGAGGTATCCGAGGACCGAGGCCTGGAACCGCTTGCCCTCGCAGTCCTCGCAGGTCGAGGAGACCCCGGCCATCATGCCGAGGTCGGTGTAGATCACGCCCGCGCCGTTGCAGGTGGGGCAGGCGCCCTCGGAGTTCGCGCTGAAGAGCGCCGGCTTCACGCCGTTGGCCTTGGCGAAGGCCTTGCGGATCGGGTCGAGGAGTCCGGTGTACGTCGCCGGGTTGCTGCGGCGCGAGCCGCGGATCGGGCTCTGGTCGATCGACACCACGTCGTCGCTCGCCGGGAGGGAGCCGTGCACCAGCGAGCTCTTGCCGGAGCCCGCGACGCCGGTGACGACGGTGAGGACCCCGAGCGGGATGTCGACGTCGACGTCACGGAGGTTGTGGGTCGTCGCGCCGCGGATCTCCAGGGTGCCGGTGGGTTCCCGCACGGAGTCCTTCACGGAGGCGCGGTCGTCGAAGTGCCGGCCGGTGACGGTGTCGCCGGCCCGCAGCCCGTCGACCGTGCCCTCGAAGCAGACGGTGCCGCCCGCCGTGCCGGCGCCGGGACCGAGGTCGACGACGTGGTCGGCGATCGCGATGGTCTCGGGCTTGTGCTCCACGACGAGCACGGTGTTGCCCTTGTCGCGCAGTTGCAGGAGCAGTTCGTTCATCCGCTGGATGTCGTGGGGGTGCAGGCCGACGGTGGGCTCGTCGAAGACGTAGGTGACGTCGGTGAGCGAGGAGCCGAGGTGGCGGATCATCTTCACGCGCTGCGCCTCGCCGCCGGACAGCGTGCCGGCGGACCGGTCGAGCGAGAGGTAGCCGAGACCGATCTCCACGAAGGAGTCGAGGGTCAGCTGGAGCGCGGTGAGCAGAGGCGCGACCGAGGGCTCCTTGATGCCCCGGACCCACTGGGCGAGGTCGCTGATCTGCAGGGCGCAGGCGTCGGCGATGCTGACGCGCCTGATCTTCGACTCCCTGGCGCCCTCGGCGAGGCGGGTGCCCCCGCACTCGGGGCAGGTGGTGAAGGTGACGGCCCGGTCCACGAAGGCCCGGATGTGGGGCTGCATGCCCTCCTTGTCCTTGGCCAGGAAGGACTTCTGGATCCGGGGGACGAGCCCCTCGTACGTCATGTTGATGCCCGCGATCTTCATGCGGGTGGGCTCGTGGTGGAGGAAGGCCTGGAGTTCCTTCTTCGTGTACTTCCGGATCGGCTTGGCGGGGTCGACGAGTCCGGACTCGCTGTAGAGGCGGTAGTTCCAGCCACCGGGGGTGTAGCCGGGGATGGTGAGCGCGCCCTCGTCGAGTGACTTGGAGTCGTCGTACAGCTGGGTGAGGTCGATGTCGGAGACCGTGCCGCGGCCCTCGCAGTGCGGGCACATGCCGCCGGTGCGGTTGAAGGTGGCCCGGACGGTCTTCTTAGCACCGCGCTCGACGGTGATGGCGCCGCTCGCCCTGACCGAGGGGACGTTGAACGCGTAGGCGCTGGGCGGGCCGATGTGGGGCTTGCCGAGGCGGCTGAAGAGGATGCGGAGCATCGCGTTGGCGTCGGTGGCGGTGCCGACGGTGGAGCGGGGATCGGCGCCCATCCGCTGCTGGTCGACGATGATCGCCGTCGTCAGGCCGTCGAGCACGTCGACCTCGGGCCGGGCCTGGGTCGGCATGAAGCCCTGGACGAAGGCGCTGTACGTCTCGTTGATCAGCCGCTGGGACTCGGCGGCGATGGTGTCGAAGACGAGCGAGCTCTTGCCCGAGCCGGAGACGCCGGTGAAGACGGTGAGCCGGCGCTTCGGGATCTCGATGCTGACGTCCTTGAGGTTGTTCTCCCGCGCGCCGTGGACCCGGATCAGGTCGTGCCGGTCGGCCGGGTGCGGCTGCTTGTCCGCCCTGGGGGCCTTGCTCATCGTCTCTCCAGCTGTCGCGCGGGGCCTGTGGCGGACCGGCGCGGTGCGTCCCGAACGACGGCGGCCGTATCGCGGGGTCCGTGGCAGCCACGCTAGCGGCGGCCGGACGCGGACGCTTCTCGCTTCCTGATCGATGATCCGGTCAGGCTCCCGGGAGTCCCTCCAGCGCCTGGCGCGGCGCCGGGCGGCCGCCCGCCACGAAGCGCTCGGCGGCGTCGGCGGCCTCCCTGGCGGTCCGCTCCCCCATGAGGACGCAGAGCGTGTACGCCGTGTCCTCGAAGCGCCGGCGCGCCGACAGGTCGCACGGCCTGTCCAGCACGGTCCGCTCCTGGGCGCGGTAGTGCCGGAGCAGCCGGTCGACCGTGTTCCTGTCGGGCAGCAGCATGGCGTCCTCCTTCTCCTGAGTCGCTCCATCGTCCCGGTCGTCGGCCACCCCCGCGACCGACACGGACACGCTCCGTGACGGGAGGGGCCGCGGGGTGCCCCCGGAGTGCGGTTCCGGCGCGCATGGCGGAGGGTCGGAGACATGAACCCGAGCGACATCTCGCGGGTGGTCGTCACCGGCGCCACCGGCAACGTGGGAACCAGCCTCGTCCGGCTCCTGGCGCGCGAGCCGCGCGTCGGCTCGGTCCTCGGCCTGGCCCGGCGGCGGCCCGGCCTGGACCTGCCCGGGGTGGAGTGGGCGGAGGTGGACCTGTCGCGGGAGGGCGACGAGCCGCTGCTGGCCCGGCACCTCGCCGACGCGGACGCCGTGGTGCACCTGGTCTGGCGGTTCGGGCCGACCCACGATCCGGTGGAGACCTGGCGGACCAACGTCCTGGGCGCGGTGCGCGTGTTCGACGCGGTCGCGGCGGCGCGGGTGCCGGTCCTGGTGCACGCCTCGTCGGTGGGGGCCTACTCCCCCGGGCCCGCCGACGGCGCCCCGGTGTCCGAGAGCTGGCCGACGCACGGCTGGCCCGGCGCCGCGTACACGCGGGAGAAGGCCTATCTGGAGCGGGTCCTCGACACCTTCGAGCGGGACCATCCGCTGATCCGGGTGGTGCGGATGCGCCCGGCGTTCCTCTTCAAGGAGGAGTCGGCCAGCGGGCAGCGGCGGATCTTCGCCGGGCGCTTCTTCCCGGGGCAGCTGCTGCGGCCCGATCTGCTGCCGGTGCTCCCGGAGTTCGACGGGCTCCGCTTCCAGGTGCTGCACACGGACGACGCGGCCGACGCCTACCGGCGGGCGCTGCTGCGGGACGTCCGCGGCGCGTTCAACCTGGCCGCGGATCCGGTGCTCGACGGCGCGGCCCTGGGCGAACTCTTCGACGCCAGACCGGTGCGGGTGCCGGCGGGCGCCGTGCGGGGCGCCCTGGCGGCGGCCTGGCGGCTGCGCCTCGCCTCGGCGTCGCCCGATCTCTTCGACGCCCTGCGGCACATGCCGCTGCTCGCCACCGACCGGGCCCGCGAGGAGCTGGAGTGGGAGCCGTCGCGCGGTTCCGTGGCGGTGCTGGAGGAGTTCCTGCGCGGGGTCCGCGCGGGGGCGGGCGACGACACGGGTCCGCTGGCGGGTCACCGTATCGGCTGAGCCGGGGGCGCGTCCCCGGCGGCCGGGGTGCGGTGCTAGCGGCGCGCCTCCCGTCGGACGTCCCCGGCGGCGCGACGGGTCAGCCGGTCGCGCCGGACCAGTCGACGAGGCGGATGCCCGCACCGGCGGCCTCGCGGCCCCGGCAGTGGGTGCGGTGGCGGCGGAGGATGCCGTCGATGTCGAGCCGGCGGGCGAACTCGGGTCGGGCGGCGAGGCGTCGGGCGTAGGACCAGAGGGCGGGGTGTCCGGCGACCCGGTCCATGGCGGCGGCGTCGAGGTGCCAGCGGTGGACGGTGTCGAGCTGGACGAGGGTGACCCAGACCTGGACGTCGGCCGCGGTGGGCGCGTCGCCGAGCACGTACGGGTGGTGGGCGAGGCGCCGCTCCAGGGCGGCGAGGGCCGCGAAGAGGACGGTGAGGGGGTCCCGGTGGGCGGCCTCGCCGTCGAGTCCGAGCTCTCCGGCCCGCTGGGCGGCCCGGTTGACGCTGCGCTCGCAGAGGTCGGCGATCGCCTCGATCTCGTCGCGGTGCCGCTCGGGGAGCAGGTCGGGGCCGTCGCCGCGGAAGCGGAGGGCGAGGTCCCGCAGGATGTCGGGGACGTGCGTGCTGACGATCCGTCCGGTCCATCCGTCGCTGAGGACGGGCGCCGCGGCCGGTCCCTCGTAGAGGTGGGCGCTCGCGTCGTACAGCGGGCGGAGGGCGGTGTACCCGCCGTCGGGCGTGTCGGGGGTCTCGGGCAGGACGGACAGCGGGAGCGTGTCGTCGAGGCCGAGCAGGCTGTGGGTCAGGACGATGCTCAGACAGTCGGGGTCGTAGGGGGCGACGTGGAGGCGGTAGCGGTGGGGCACCGCGTAGTGGCCGCTGTGGACGTCGCGGCCGATCCGGCCGCGGAAGGCGGGCACGGCGGAGGCGGGCAGCAGCGAGGACGGGACGACGGACATGCTTCTCCCTTGAGGGTGCTCGGTGCCGGGTCCGGGCGGCGCGCGGTGCGGCGCCGGTCGCGGAGGCGCGACGGCGCCGGCCCCGCGGGGCGCGGAGGCGGCAGAGGTACGGGAAGAGGAGGAGTGGGGCGCGACGCTGCGCCCGCGGGGGCGGCGCCCCTCGGCGGACAGATCCTCAGCCGGCGGGGTGGGCCGTCCGGCGGTGTCGGCGATGCGCCGCGCTGCAGACCCGGAGCAGGTCGATGTGGCGGCGGGACGTGAGGGGCAGGGAGCGCGGGAGGGGTGCGGCGGGTGGCGTGTCGTGTCGCCCGCTGCGTCCCATGGTTTCCTACCTGTTCGCTCGGTTTCCCCGTCCTGAGTGTCCGACCGGCTCCTGGCGGCGTCAAGGGTGCGGTACGGGCCACCTCCGGCGGTGTGCGGAATAATGCGCGCATGCGCATTTCAGCCAGGGCCGACTACGCGGTGCGTGCCGCCCTCCAGCTCGCCGCCGCCCGGGACGCGGGCCCGCTGAAGGCCGAGGCGATCGCCGAGGACCAGGGCATCTCGCACAAGTTCCTCGAAGGGATCCTCGGGGACATGCGCAAGGGCGGTCTCGTGCTGAGCCAGCGGGGTGGCAACGGCGGTTACTGGCTGGCGAGGCCCGCCGAGTCGATCTCGGTCGCGGAGGTCATTCGCTGCGTGGAGGGTCCTCTGGTCTCGGTCCGCGGGGAGCGGCCGCCGGACCTGTCGTACACGGGCCCCGCGGAGTCGCTGCTGACCCTGTGGATCGCGCTGCGGGCCGGTGTCCGCGAGGTCCTCGGGGTCTCGCTGGCGGAGGTCGCGGCGGCCCAGCTGCCGGACACGATCGTCGCGCTCGCGGACGATCCGGAGGCGTGGACCAACCCCTGAGCCCTCGGCCAACCGCCCACGACCTGCGGTGACCTGACTTCTTCTCATCCTCCGAGACGACACTGTCCAGCTTTCGGACGCCCCTTGGGGCGACCACCCCACCTCTGCCACTATCCCTACTGTTCCAGTGGGGATACGGGAAACCATGTGAGGTGACGTGAGTACGCCGAGGAGATCGCCGAAGAGACCAGCGATACGCACCGCCTCCGCACCGGTCGCGGCCCCCGTGCCACGGGCCGCCGAACGGCCGGGTGAGAGCCCGGTCGACCGGCCCGCCGACGACGCCCTGTGGCCCCGCGTCACCCGCGAACTCGCCGACGACCTGGCCGTCGACGCCCTCACCAGGGACCGGGCGGGCAAGGCGCCGTTCGACGAGGTCGCACGGCTCCAGGAGGCCGGGCTCCCCGCCCTCCTGACGGCCCCCGGCCCCAACCGGCGCGGGGCCGAGTGGCAGGCCGCCTGTGCGGTCGTACGGGAGATCTCCGCCTCCGACAGCTCGGTCGGCGAACTCCTCGCCCACCACTACGCGCTGTCCTGGAGCAGCCGCTTCTTCGGCGGCCCGGGACGGGACCCCGGAGCCCTCCTCGGCGACGACCACCCGCTCGACGTGCGGACCACCGAGGGACGCTGGCTGCTCGCCGGGGGCGTCGAGGGGCCGCACTCCGAGGCCGGCACCGGCCTCACGCTCACCCCCGCCGACTCCGGCGGCTGGCTCCTCGACGGGACCCGCGCCTTCGCGTCCGCCGTGACCGTCGCCGACCGGCTCGTCGTCGGGGCCCGCCCCGGCGGGAGCGGCGACCTCTTCGTCGTCCTGGTGGACCCGGCCGAACCCGGGGTGTTCACGGAGCCCGGGGCCGAACGGGTCGGCCAACGGCTCGCCGGCGCGGGCAGCGTCACCTTCGACCGGGTGCCGGTGAGACCGGCGGACGTCCTGGGCGTCCTCCCCCACGACGAGCACGCCGTCGCCCCCTTCTCCACCCTCGCCCCGCTCGCGCTGCGCCTGCTCCTGGTCCACGTCGGGCTCGGCATCGCCGAGGGCGCGCTCGCCGAGGCCCGCGACATCAGCCGCGCCGACCACGCCGGCCCGGCACCGGCGGGCGCGGCCGGGGACGGGACGGCGCCGGGCGCCGGGGACGATCCGTACCTCCTGCTCGCGTACGGGGAGCTGGCGACGGCCGCGCACGCGGCGGCGGCCGTGGTGGAACGCGCGACCGACGCCCTGGCCCACGGGCTGCTCGCCGCGTGGTCGCTCGGGGTGGAGGAACGCGCGGACATCGCCGTCCTGGTGGCGGCCGCCGAGACCGTCACCGGCCGGGCCGCCGTGCACATCACGACGCGCGTCCTCGAACTCGTCGACGGCACGGCGGGCGCCGACGCGCGCTCCGGCGGGCCCGGCTTCGACCGCTTCTGGCGCAACGCCCGGGCGCTCACCGCGCCCACCCAGGCGGCCCACCGGCTCCGCGACATCGGGGACCACTACCTCAACGGCACCCACGCGCGGCTGACCCTGCTGGCCTGACAGGGGCCCGCCCCGCGCCGGCGGGGCGGCGAAGGGACGGACGGACCGGCATGTCGGGACGTCCGGCCCTCTCCCCCGGCGGCCGAAGGGCCCAAGCTGGGAGGTGCGGGTCCGGCCGTCCGGCCGGCCCGGCCCGGCAACCCACGGAGGCAGCCTGATGAGTCGTGAGATCGTCGCAGGAGTGGACGGATCCCCGGAGAGCCTCGCCGCGGCGGACTGGGCCGCCCGGGAGGCGCTCCACCGGGACCTCCCGCTACGGCTCGCGCACGCGTGGCGGTGGGAGCCGCTCGACCTCCCCCTGCTCCAGGACCGCGCCTCGCAGGAGGGCGTCGCGGACGCGCTGCTGAGCGACGCGCGGGAAACCCTGGCCCGCCGCTACCCGGACCTCGCCCTCACGGCCGGGGTGCTCGACGACACGCCGGTCGCCGCGCTCCTCGGCACCGAGGACCGGGCCGAGATGCTCGTGATCGGCTCGCGCGGCCACGGAGCCGTCGCCGGGTTCCTGCTCGGCTCCTACGGGCAGCAGATCATCGCCGGCGCCACCCGTCCCGTGGTGGCCGTCCGGTCCCGCGACGGCGAACCGGCCGAACCGCCCGCCGGCCACGTGCTGGTCGGCCAGCTCGGCAGCCCGGAGGACAGCGCCGCGGCGCTCGGCTTCGCCTTCGCCACCGCCGCCGCCCGCGGGGCGTCCGTACGGGCCGTGCGCGCGTGGAGCCTGCCGACCCTCTACGCGTACAGCCCGGCCTCCATGCGGCTCGCCGACGAGGCGGGCGGGCTCGTCCCGTTCGAGGAGAAGGCGCTGCGGGAGGCCCTGGCCCCTTGGCGCGAGCGCTACCCCGAGGTGCCCGTGACCGAGCACGTCGAGCTGGGCAGCGCCGGACAGGTGCTGCTCTCCTCGGCGGGGGCCGCCCAGCTCCTGGTGGTCGGCCGACGGGCGCGGCGCGGGGCCGTCGGGCCGCGCATCGGCTCCGTGGCGCACGCCGCCCTGCACCTCGCGCCCTGTCCGGTGGCGGTCGTCCCGCAGGGCTGAGAGGGTGCGAAAAGGTTGACGCGCGGGGTTGACGCGTCCTGTTGACGAGGAGTGTCGGGGCGGCCGGGGCCGGACAGTGATACCGCCGTCGCCCCGGTGGCTCTCCCAGCGCCGGCCCGTTCGGCGACCACGGCGAGAGAGCGGAGCTCCATGCGGCACCACGACCGGCCCGGACAGCCCGACCCCGCCCCGCCGCTCGCCGCCGCGGCCGCGCGGGACGGCACGGCGGCGGACGACCGCCCGGGGAGCCGCGCCGGGCGGCACACACCCCCGGCGCGCGAGGTCCCGCCCCGCCAGGTCCAGGCGCGGACCGGCGGGCGGCACCGGAAGGCGGACGGCCACGGGCGGCGGGCCCGGCGCAGGCCCGGCTTCCGGACCGTCGTCACGGTCACCGGGACCGCGGCCGCCGTCCTGACCGTGGCCGCGGGGATGTACGTGGCCACCCTCGGCACCGGCCGGAGCACCGGCGCCCACGCGACGGCCGCGTCCCCCGTGCCGACCCGCTCCTCCGTCGCCGGGGCCGCACACGCCGAGCCGGAGGGCGGACGTCGGGCGGCCGCCGGGGAGACGGGGCCCGGACGGACCGCGGGCGCCGCAGAGCCGGGGGGCGCCCGGACGACGGAGGCCGGCCGACCGGTCCGGACGGCCTCCTCGATCCCGTCCGCGCCCCCGCCCCTCGCCGCACGGACGGTGACCCCGGCCGGCGCCGCGCCCGCGACGCCGGAGACCCCGAAGGCCGAGACGGAGCGGAGGCTCGCTCCACGGGGCGCGCTCCTCCCGGAGCGACCGGGTCCCGAGCCGCCCGGGCTCCCCCGGCCGGCGCCGCAGGGCCCGGCCCCCGTCGCCGCGGCGCCCGCGAAGACGGCCGACCGGTTCGTCAAGGACGTGGTGGCACTGGCCAACGCCGAGCGCGAGAAAGCGGGATGCGGGCCGCTCCGCTCCGAGCGGCACCTGCGGACGGCCGCCCAGCGGCACGCCGACGACATGTCCGCCCGCGACTACTACGAGCACGACGACCCGGAGGGCCGGGACGCGGGCGACCGGATGACCGGCGCCGGGTACGCGTGGTCGACCTGGGGCGAGAACATCCACCGCGGGCCGAAGACCCCGGCGCGCGCGATGGCGGACTGGATGGACAGCCCCGGACACCGGGCGAACATCCTCAACTGCACGTTCGAGGACATCGGCGTCGGGGTGACGCTGACGGCCAACGGCCCCTGGTGGGTGCAGAACTTCGGTGTCCGGCGCTGAGCCGAGCCCGGCGCCGGGCGGTCAGGAGGCGGGAGCGGCGAGCTTCTGCACCCAGACCGTGCCGGCGGGCCCGGGCGCCGACGCCACGCCGGTGTCCCGGTACCGGCAGTCGAGCATGTTCTCCTCGTGCATCGACCCGTCCGTCCAGTCGTCGACGACGGAGGCCGGATCGGTCGTCCCCCGGTCCAGGTTCTCGGCCCAGGCGCTCCAGGAGTAACCGGCGGCCGAGATCCGGGAGTCGGCGTACTCGCCCTCGGGGCTGGCGTGCCCGAAGTAGCCGCGCGCGGCCATGTCGCGGGCGTAGCCGCGGGCCGCCTCGGTGAGGCGGGGGTCGATGCGCAGCGGGGCGCAACCGGCTTCCGCCCGGAGCCGGTTGACGAGGCCGGTGACCCGCTCCTCGCGGCTGGGGGCGGGCGTGGGGCGCGGGGTGCGGCGGGGGGTCGGGGTCGCGGTCGTCGGCGTGGGGGTGGGGGTGGCGGTGCGGGTCGGGCCGGGGGTGGCCGGGGGCGTCGTCGGGGCGGGGGTCGCGGGGGGCGCGGCGACCGGGCTGCCCGGCTCCATGCGCGCGTGCGGCTGGGGTACGAGGAGGGCGACGGCGCCGAGGACGGCCACGGCCGCGGCTCCGGCGACCCCGGCCTTGCGCAGGGGTGTCCAGCGGGTGCCGGTGCCGGTCGCCGCCGGGTCCGGGGCGGACCCGCCGGCCCCGTCGGGGCGGGCGGCGGCCGGGGTCTGCGGGGCGATGGCGGCCGGGTCCGGGGTCCCGAGGCCGGGGGCGGTGGGATCGGGAACGGCGGAGCCGGACGCCGCCGTGTCGTACGCGAGGGCCTCGGGGGCCGACGCCTCGCCGAGCCCGGCGACCAGCGGGGGTACGAGACCGAGGCCGACGAGCAGGCCCTCGACGGGGGCCAGTCCGCTGCGGCCGGACACCCGCGCCGAGCAGGCGGTGCAGTCGCGGACATGGCGGGCGACGCGTTTGCGCCAGAGCGGGGAGGGACGGCCGTCCCAGGCGTCGACGGTGTCCGCGAGGCCCGGGCAGATCGGGACGGCGTCGAGGGCGCGGACGACGGTGCGGCCCGTCTCCAGCCGCTCCTTCATGCGCTGGACGCGGACGGCGGCGTGCTGCGGGGATATCCCGCCGAGGCCCTCGGCGAGCTCGGCGCGGGTCAGCTCGCCGGCGGCCTCCAGCCACCAGAGGGCGAGCAGCTCGCGGTCGTCCTCGTCGAGCCAGCGGGTCGCCCGGGCCACGTCGCGGCGCTGTCCGGACAGACCGAGCCGGAGGATGGTGGCCTCGGTGAAGTCGCCGGCCGCCGGGTCGGCGAGGTCGGCGGCCCGGTCGAGGCCGGGCACGGGAGCCTGCTGGCGTTCGCGCCAGCGGCGGCGGATCCCGTTCATGGCGATGGCGACGAGCCAGGACCGGAAGCGGGCCGGATCGCGGAGGCCGCCGAGGCCGTCGAGGGCGCGGACCATCGTCTCCTGGACGATGTCGTCGGTGTCGGCGTGGCCGTCGAGGGCCCGGCCGACGATGTTGTGGACGAGGGGCAGGTAGGCGCGGACCAGCGCGTCCCTGGCGTGCGCGTCACCGGCCCTCGCGGCCTCCACCAGCACGGTGGTGCGGCGCTCGTCGCTGTGCATGGATCTGCTCCCTCATCCGTGGTGCGAGTCCCCCGTGGTTCGGAGACCCGCGGGCGAGGGAGGGATAACACTTATCGGTGATCGACGCCGGTGTCCGTCAGGCCGGTGGGACGGGCAGGTTCGGGACCGTGGCCCCGTTCCCCTCCCGGACGGCTGCCACGACGGCGTCGTGCAGATCGCGGCTCTCCTCCTCCGACGCGCACGGAACGGGACTGCCCGACATGGTGAACCAGTCGGACGCGCCGCTGTACTGCACGGCCACGCGTGCCTCCCTGTCGGCCCAGGTCGTGTGCACGGTCAGATCTCCCGTGACCACGCCCGCCTCGACGGTCAGCACCCCACCTCGCCCGGTGTAGACACCGGCGGTCGTCCAAGATGCCCAGCTCATCCATCCAGGTTCACACCCGAACGGCGGATGCGCCACCGACGGGACCGCCCCGGTCGGAGGAGTTCCGTCCGGGGCGGCGCCACGCGCGTGCCCACCGGGACGGAGGAGGCGCGGGCCTCCTCCGGCCGGGTCAGACGAGGGCGGCGACGGCCTCGTTGAAGGTGGTGGAGGGGCGCATCACGGCGGCGGCCTTGGCCGGGTCGGGCTGGTAGTAGCCGCCGATCTCGGCCGGGGAGCCCTGGACGGCGTTCAGCTCGTCGACGATCTTCTGCTCGTTGGTCGAGAGGGTCTCGGCCAGCGGGGCGAAGGCCTTGGCGAGCTCCGCGTCCTCGGTCTGGGCGGCCAGCTCCTGGGCCCAGTACAGGGCCAGGTAGAAGTGGCTGCCGCGGTTGTCGATACCACCGAGGCGACGGGTCGGCGACTTGTCCTCGTTGAGGAAGGTGCCGGTGGCGCGGTCGAGGGTGTCGGCGAGGACCTGGGCGCGGGCGTTGCCCGTGGAGGTCGCGAGGTGCTCGAAGCTGGCGGCCAGGGCGAAGAACTCGCCGAGGCTGTCCCAGCGGAGGTAGTTCTCCTTGACGAGCTGCTGGACGTGCTTCGGGGCGGAGCCGCCGGCGCCGGTCTCGAAGAGGCCGCCGCCCGCCATGAGCGGGACGACCGACAGCATCTTGGCGCTGGTGCCCAGCTCCAGGATCGGGAAGAGGTCGGTCAGGTAGTCGCGGAGGACGTTGCCGGTGACGGAGATGGTGTCCTCGCCGCGGCGGATCCGCTCCAGGGAGAAGGCCGTGGCCTCGACCGGGGAGAGGATCTTGATGTCCAGGCCCTCGGTGTCGTGCTCCGGGAGGTACTGCCGGACCTTGGCGATCAGCTGGGCGTCGTGGGCGCGGTTCTCGTCCAGCCAGAAGACGGCCGGGGCGCCGGTGGCGCGGGCGCGGGTGACGGCGAGCTTGACCCAGTCCTGGATGGGCAGGTCCTTGGTCTGGCAGGCGCGGAAGATGTCGCCCGGGGCGACCTCCTGCTCCAGGACGACGTTGCCCTCGGAGTCGACCAGGCGGACGGTGCCGGCCTCGGCGATCTCGAAGGTCTTGTCGTGGGAGCCGTACTCCTCGGCCTTCTGGGCCATGAGGCCGACGTTCGGGACGGAGCCCATGGTCGACGGGTCGAAGGCGCCGTGGGCGCGGCAGTCCTCGATGACCGCCTGGTACACGCCGGAGTAGCTGTGGTCCGGGAGGACGGCGAGGGTGTCGGCCTCCTGGCCGTCCGGGCCCCACATGTGGCCGGAGGTGCGGATCATGGCCGGCATCGAGGCGTCGACGATGACGTCGGACGGCACGTGCAGGTTGGTGATGCCCTTGTCGGAGTCGACCATGGCCAGCGCGGGGCCCGCGGCGAGCTCGGCTTCGAAGGAGGCCTTGATCTCGTCGCCCTGCGGGAGGGACTCCAGGCCCTTCAGGACGCCGCCGAGGCCGTCGTTCGGGGAGAGGCCGGCGCCGGCGAGCACCTCGCCGTACGCGGCGAAGGTCTCGGGGAAGAAGGCGCGGACGACGTGGCCGAAGACGATCGGGTCCGAGACCTTCATCATCGTGGCCTTGAGGTGCACGGAGAAGAGCACGTTCTCGGCCTTGGCGCGGGCGACCTGCTCGCCGAGGAAGGTGCGCAGGGCGGCGGCGCGCATGACGGCGGCGTCGACGACCTCGCCGGCGATGACCTTCAGCGGCTCGCGGAGTTCGCTGGTGGTGCCGTCGGCGGCGGTGAACTCGAAGCGGAGGGTGTCGTCCGCGGTGACGACGACGGACTTCTCGGTGGAGGCGAAGTCGTTGTCGGTCATGGTGGCGACGTTGGTCTTGGACTCGGGGGTCCAGGCGCCCATGCGGTGGGGGTGGTTCTTGGCGTAGTTCTTGACCGAGCCGGGCGCGCGGCGGTCGGAGTTGCCCTCGCGCAGGACCGGGTTGACGGCCGAGCCCTTGATCTTGTCGTAGCGGGCGCGGACGTCCTTGTCCTGGTCCGTCTTCGGGTCGTCCGGGTAGTCCGGGAGGGCGTAGCCCTGGCCCTGGAGCTCGGCGATCGCGGCCTTGAGCTGGGGGATGGACGCCGAGACGTTCGGCAGCTTGATGATGTTGGCGCCGGGGGTCTTGGCCAGGTCGCCGAGCTCGGAGAGGGCGTCGGCGATGCGCTGGCCCTCCTCCAGGAACTCGGGGAAGACGGCGATGATGCGGCCCGCGAGGGAGATGTCCCGCGTCTCGACCGTGACGCCGGCCTGCGAGGCGTACGCCTGGATCACGGGCAGGAACGAGTACGTCGCCAGGGCAGGCGCCTCGTCAGTGTGGGTGTAGATGATGGTCGAGTCAGTCACCGGGTGCTCCGCTCCACGTCTGCGTCTGCGAGATTGCTCGACATCAAGATATCTCGTGATCGAGGTCCTCGGTAAAGGGGCCCACGACCTCGGCGTCGGCGGGTACGCCGGCGGCCTCGGCGTAGGGTCCGCCGAGGCGGTACGGGGTGGGGGCGCCCTCGATGTCGACGCGGCGGAGCAGACCGAGCAGGACGAGGCCGGCTGCGGCGACCACGCCCGCGGCGAGGGCCTGGCCGCAGCGGTGGGCGAGCCTCAGCTCGGCCGGGTCGTAGGGGGCGGTGGCCGGGAGCGTGAGGGTGTCGCCGAGGAGCCAGAGGCCGGCGCCGAGCCCGGCGGCGGCGAGCAGGGCGAGCGGCACGGTGACCGGGAGGCCGGGGGCGGCGGGCCCCCGCCGGGCGCCGGGGCGCACCTTGCCCTTGCGGGCGAGGAGGGCGAGGAGACCGCAGAAGACGGCGAGCACCACCAGGGCGGCGGCGATCACGTCGCCGGGGCGGTGCTGGCCGGCGGCGATGGTGTGGGCGCCGACGGCGACGGCCCAGAGCGTGCCGGCGCCGACGGCGACGCTGCGCAGCCGGTAGGGGACGACGAGGGCCAGACCGAACGCGACGCCGAGGGCGAGGGTGGTCTGGGCGCTGGGGAAGCCGCTGGACAGGAGCCCTCCGGCGTCGGCGGCCCGGGGGCGGGGGGCGTACCGCTGGAGGAGCCCGGTGACGGCGAGGGCGGTGACGACTCCGCCGGCGGCGAGACCGGTGAGGGCGTACCGCCTGCGTATCAGCCCGAGGGCGAGCAGGAGCACGCAGCCGAGGACCAGGGACAGGGTGCCGAGCCCGGTGAGCGAGGGGTGCTCGCGGAGCAGGGTGACGGCGACGCCGTCGGCGCGCCGGCCGGTCATGGCCGCGTCGCCCCAGCGCCGACCGGTCGCGGTGAGGACGAGCCCGGCGTAGACGACGGTGAGGAGGAGCACGGCCCCGAGGCAGCCGCGCCGCGTCCGGGTGCGGACCCGGGTGCTGAACGATCCGGCGGCCTCGCCCGCCACAGCGGCGTACCACCACGTGGCACTGGTCTCCAGCGGCCTCGGGGAGCCGCCCGCGCGGGGCCTGTCGTAGGAAGCCATGCCCCGATTCGAACCCACGCGCGGCGGCCCCGCCCGCTGGACGCACCCGAACGAAGCGGCCCCGGAGCGGGCGGGGTCACGCCACGGCGAGACGGCCCGGACCGGGACGTTCGCGGCGCCGGGTGCCGTACAGCGTGAACGCCGTGTTCACCAGCGCCACGTGGCTCAGCGCCTGCGGCGTGTTGCCGAGCTGACGGCCGGCGACCGGGTCCCACTCCTCGGCGAGCAGGCCGACGTCGTTGCGGACGCCGAGCACCCGCTCGAAGACCGCGCGGGCCTCGTCGGTGCGGCCGGTCATGGCGAGTGCGTCGGCGTACCAGAGCGTGCAGGCGACGAAGGCGCCCTCGGTGCCGCCGAGGTCGTCGAGGTCGTGGGTCCCGCCGTCCCGCACGTCTCCGTAGCGGCGCAGGAAGCCGTGGTCGTCGAGGCGCTCCATCGCCCGGACGGTGCCGAGCACCCGGGGGTCGTCGGCGGGGAGGAAGCCGAGCCGGGGGATCAGCAGGGCGGTGGCGTCGACCTGGTGGCTCCCGTAGTACTGGGTGAAGGACTGCTGCTCGTCGCTCCAGCCGCGGGCGCAGATCTCCGCGCGCAGCTCGTTGCGCAGGGCCTGCCAGCGGCCCAGCGAGCCGCGGAGCCCGGCGACCCGGGCGAGGCGCACGGCGCGGTCGGCGCCGACCCAGGCCATGACCTTGGAGTGCACGAAGTGGCGGCGCGGGCCGCGGACCTCCCAGATGCCCTCGTCCGGTTCCTGCCAGCGCTTGCCGAGGTACTCCAGGAGCGAGGCGACCAGCGACCAGTCGGGGGCGTCCAGCGCGACGCCGGCCCGGACGGCCGAGTAGACGGTGTTGAGGACCTCGCCGTAGATGTCGAGCTGGAACTGGTCGACGGCGGCGTTGCCGAACCTGACGGGGCGTGAACCCTCGTAGCCGGGGAGCCAGTCGGCGTACGTCTCGGGCAACTGCCGCTGGCCCTCGACCCCGTACAGCGGCTGGAGGTCGGCGGGATCGCCCGCGACGGCGCGGACCAGCCAGTCCTTCCAGGCGAGCGCCTCCCTGCGGTATCCGCCGCGCAGCAGGCAGGAGAGGGTGAAGGTGGAGTCGCGCAGCCAGCAGAAGCGGTAGTCCCAGTTGCGCTGCCCGCCCAGGGACTCGGGGAGCGAGGCGGTGGCGGCGGCGACGATTCCGCCCGTGGGGGCGTAGGTGAGGGCCTTCAGGGTGAGCAGGGAGCGGATGACCGCCGCGCGGGCCGGGCCCTCGTAACGGAGCGCGTCGGCCCAGTCGTTCCACAGGGCGAGGGTGCGGGCCAGGGCCGCGTCGAGGTCGGCGGGCGGCGCGGGGGCGGGCACGGGGGCGTGCGAGGGGCGCCAGCCGAGGGAGAAGGCGACGCGCCGGCCGGCCGCGACGGTGAAGTCGGCGGTGGCGCGACCCGGGGTGACGACGGGTTCGACACCGGGCCCGCAGGAGAGGTAGGCGGCGTCGGGTCCGGCGACCCAGGCGACGGTGCGGGGGTCCACCGAGCGGATCCAGGGCACGATGCTCCCGTGGTGGAACCGGACGGTCAGGTCGCTGCGGACGTCGACCCGTCCGGCGATCCCCTCCACCACGCGCACGATGCGCGCCGCTTCCTCGCTCGGGGAGCGCGGGGGCATGAAGTCCGTGACGCGCACGGTTCCGGTGAGGGACTCCCAGACCGTGTCGAGGACGAGCGTGTCGCCCCGGTAACTCCTGCGCGTGCAGCGGGTTCCGCCGACGGGGGCGAGGAGCCAGCGGCCGTGCCCCGGATCCCCGAGCAGGGCCGCCAGGCACGCGGGTGAGTCGAAACGCGGCGCGCACCACCAGTCGACGGACCCGTCGGTCCCCACGAGCGCAGCGGTCTCCAGATCACCGACGAGGGCGTAGTCCTCAATTCGCCCTGCCATGAACGGATTCTATGCCGGAACGCAGGCCGTCGCAGAAGGGCCGCGGGTCATCGATTCGGAGGTCTCCGCATAACCATCCGCGTTTCTTGACGCGGATGGCCGGGCGCAGGATTCTGAAATGCGCGCATTTCTCCGCGCGGAAGGCCGTACCCATGAGTAGAGATCCGCACCCCCTGCGCCGCTCCACCGACCGCGGGCCCGGTTCCGGCACGCGGTCGGTCAGCCTCGTCCTCACGGTCCGGCCCGGCCGCGCGGAGCCCGGGCCCGCGCTCGACCTGCTGCTCGATCAGGTGCCGTCGAGCGTCGGGGACGTGGTCGTCGTCGGCGACCCGCCCGGCGAGCGGCTCGTGCGCCCCGGGCTCACCGTGCGGGGGCTCGGCGCGTGGGACGCGTCCCGCGGCGACGTCCCGCACGCGGGACTGCTCGCGGCGACCGGCGACCTGGTCGTGCTGATGAACGCCGACGGCAGCATGTCGCCGCACGAGATCCCGCACTACCTGCACTACCTGGAGAGCGGCTACGACTTCGTCAAGGGATCCCGCTTCATCGCGGGCGGCGACTTCGCCGACTACCCGCTCTCGCGGCGGCTCGGCCACCGGGCGCTGCTGCGGGTCGCGCACCGGTTGTACGGCCAGCACCTGACCGATCTCTGGTACGGGTTCTGCGCGTTCCGGCGCCCCTTCGTGGATCTGCTCGACCTGCGCGAGGACGGGGTCGAGATGGGGGCGGAACTGGTCGCGCACGCCCTGCACTACGGTCTGCGCGTCGCGGAGGTGCCCAGCCTCGAACGTCCGCGCCCCCACGAGCCGACCCGGCTGAGCACCCTCCGCGACGGGACGCGGATCCTGGGCACGCTGCTGGAGGAGCGGCCGCGCAACGCCCTGTCGCGCCTCGCGCACGGGCGGCGGCCGCGCCCCGCGCGGCCCGCCCCGGGCGGTTCCCCCGGCGGCCGTTCCGGTTGACGAACGTCCTGGGGGGACAGAGGCTGGAAGGTGCAGTGTTTCAGGACAGACCCTCGGCAGGGTCGGTTGCCGGAAGAGGCACGTCGTGACCTCCAGCCAGTTCGACCGGGCGCCGGCGGTCCCCGGGCCGCACCCTCTGCGGCGGGTGACCGACTGGCCGTTCGCGGACGTCCGGCGCGGCCCGCACCAGCGCCGCCGCGCGCCCCGCCCGACCGCCCGTCCGGGCCGCCGGGCCGCCGACCGGATCACCGCCGCCGCCCCGCCGCCGCCCCGGAGCCGTGCGTGCCGACCGCGGGGATCGGCCCGCCGCCGCCGTGCCCGCGCCGTGCGCGCCCGCACGCGCACCGCGCGGCGGAGCCGCGGCCACCGGCCGGCCCGGTCCGAGGACGCGCCGGCCGGCGCACCACGACGAGACGACGCCCTGCCACCGTGCCGTGCTGTCGGCACCGGGAGCGCGGAGTCGTGGTCCGCTGCGGGGGCCGTGCCCGGTTCCCGGGCCGGCAGGGCGGGAGCGGGCGATGCGCCGGGTTGAGCGGCGCCCGCGCGTCCTGCTGCTCACCGCCGGTCCGCTGGACGGGCCGGACGGGGGCGAGGTGCGGCTCGCCGCCGACGTCCTCGACTCCCTCCCCGACGTGGACTTCGTCTGGTTCTCCCAGTGGCCGTCCCGCGGGCTGCTCCGGCCGGAGCGGGGCCGGCCCGTCCGCGTCCTGTCCCGCGACGGGCTGCCGCACCCTCCCGAGCGGGCCCAGGCGGCGCTCGCCTCCACCGTGTGGGCCCGGCGCGTCGACCTGGTGCACGCCTTCCTCGGCGTCGGACGGGCCTTCCCGGCCTTCTCGTGGCTGCGCCCCCTGCTCCTCGGAGGGGGGCCGGTCGTCCACACCGTGCCCGGGGTGCCGGACACCCGCGCCCTGCGGCGCATCCGCCCGCTGGGGACGACGGTCGCCCTGTCGGAGTCGATGGCCCGGCGGCTGAGGGCCTCCCACTTCGGCGACGTACGGGTGATCCCGCCCATGATCGACCTGGCCGAGTGGCCGTACCTCCCCCGCCCCGAGGGGTTCCCGGTCGTGCTGTTCGCGGGACGCCACGAGCCGCGGGGCGGTGCGGAGACGGCCATCGCGGCGGCCGCCGAGGCCCAACGGGCGGGGGCGCGGTTCCGCCTGGTGCTCGCGATGCGCGGCCGGCGGGGGCAGGACAGCGCCATGCTCGACGAGGCCCTGCGGGAACGGGCCGGCGCGGCGGGGCTCAGGGACGTCGAGGTGCGCGGCTACGTCGACGACATGCACGGACTGCTCGCCACCGTCCACGTCCTGCTGTTCCCGCCCACGGCCCTCGGCGGAAAGGTCGACATCCCGCTGACCGTCCTCCAGTCGCTCGCCTCGGGCCGCCCGGCGATCCTCAGCGACCTCCCCCGGTTCGCCGATCTCGGCAACGCGGTGCTCCGGGCGCCGACGGGCGACGACCGCCGCACCGGGCAGCAGTTGGCCTGGCTGCTCGACCGGCCGCGCTCCTGGGAGGTGCTCGCCGAACGGGGCCGGGCGCTCGTCGAGGACCACTTCGGCCCCGAGCGGTTCGCCGCCCGGTACGCGTCCCTCTACCGCGAGCTGCTGTCGTGACCGCCGGGGGCGGCCGGCCGCTCGGCGGTGAGGAGCAGGATGCCGGTGTCCCCGTACTCGGGCAGCGTCGGGTCCTTGGCGACGCGGTCGATCCGCAGTCCGGTGGTACGGGGCGCGAAGACGGCGCGCAGGACGTCCTCGTCGACCGGGCAGGCGGGCCACACCGGACCCGCGCCGATGCGGTAGCTCGGCATGCGTGCCATGAAGGCGGCGAGGAGCCGCCCGCCGGGGCGGACGGCCCGGACGAAGGCGTCGCAGAAGCGGGTGAACTCCTCGAAGTCCTCGGTGACGCTCTCGGCGACGAAGTTCATCGAGGCCAGGTCGTACGTGCCGGGGACCACGTCGTCGACGGAGCCCGGCACCACCCGCACCGGGCGCAGCGCCTCGGCGCAGCTCTCGGGCAGGGCGGGGTCCAGGGAGCGGCACAGGGCGTGGAAGGGCCGCCAGCTGGCGTCCGGGCCCTCGTCGAGCTGCCGGCGCAGATAGCGGAGGTTGGCGGCGCTCGGTTCGAGGGCGTCGATCCGGCGGCTCGCCGCGCCGGCGAGCAGCAGCGGGTACAGGTTGGGGCCGGCGCCGAGTTCGAGGGTGCGGGCCAGGCTGCCGGGGCCGTAGTCCCGGTAGACGGCGGCGTGGTGGTGGATGACGCCGATGTCGCAGGGGTGCAGCAGGCGGTAGTTCTCGGCGAGGTAGTCCGCGACGGGCCAGACGTCCCAGTCGGCGTCCCGGTTCCGGCGCGCCCGGACGGTGCCCATCAGCGCTCCGGGGTCCGGCCGGCCGCGACCGAGGAGGGGTGCGGTGCGTCGGCGCGCTGGAGGGAGAAGCGGCCGGCGAGTTCGGTGAGGGCCGAGCAGAGCACCTCGATCTCCTCGTCGGTGTTGGCGGCGGTGACCTGGACGCGGAAGCCGACCTGGTCGCGCGGGACGAGGGGGTAGGAGGCGAGCGTCACGTAGATGCCGCGCTCCCACAGGAAGGCGGCGACCGCGTCGAGGTCGTCCGCCTCCGCGAGCGGGATCTCCACGATCGGCAGTCCGTCGATGTTGGGGGTGGCGATGCCGAGGGCCCGCACGTGGTCGAGGACGCGGGCCGTCATGCGGTGGAGCGCGGCCCGGATCTCGTCCCCGCGCGCGTCGTTGACGTCGAGGCCGGCGAGGGCGGTGGCGAGCGAGGCCGTCGGCGAGGGCCCGGAGTAGAGGTAGGGGGCCGCCGCCACCTTGAGGTGGTCCTTGAGCCACTTCGGCACGGCGAGGAAGGCGAGCAGCGAGGAGAAGGCCTTGGAGAAGCCGCCGACCAGGACCAGGTCGTCGTAGGTCTCGCCGAGGTGGCGGACGATGCTGTTGCCGCGCGCGCCGTAGGGGCTGGTCTCGTCGGGGCGGCGCTCGCCGATCACGCCGAAGCCGTGGGCGTCGTCGACGTAGAGCAGCGCTCCGTTCTCGCGGGAGATCCGGGCCAGGGTGGGCAGGTCGGGGAAGTTGCCGGTCATGCTGTTGACGCCGTCCATGCAGATGAGCCGGTTCGCGTCACCGGGCGCGCCGCGGAGCAGCGCCTCCAGCTCGTCGGGCCGGTCGGCGTGGAAACGGTGGATCTCGGCGCCCTGGCCGCGGGCGGCGACGCAGCCGTCGTACACCGTGCGGTGGGCCTGTGCCTCCACGAAGACCTGTCCGGTCCCGGCGAGGAGCGGGATGACCGACTGGTGGATGAGGGTGATGGTCGGCAGCAGCAGGGTGTCGGAGGCGCCGAGGAGTTCGGTGAGCCGCTCCTCGATCCGGGGGTAGAGGCGGGGGCTGCCGATGAGCCGGGACCAGCTCGGGTGGGTGCCCCAGCGCCTGACCTCCGGCTCGATCGCGTCCATGACGGCCGGGTCGAGGTCGAGACCGAGGTAGTTGCAGGAGGCGAAGTCGATGAGCCAGTCGTCGCCGACCCTGATGCGGCGTCCGTCGACCTCGTCGATGACGGCGTCGCACATGCGGCTGGTGCGGTGGAGGTGTTCGAGGTCGCGCCAGCGGGACGGGCGCGGCGGGTGGGCCGCCCGGGCGGCGGGCCGGACGGCGGGCCGGGCGGGCGGGCGGGCTCCGGACGGCGGGGCGCGGTGCAGATAGGACTCGGCCTGGTGGGCGGTCATGGGGCGGGCGAAGAGGTAGCCCTGCCCGTAGCGGCAGCCCATGTCGGCGAGCAGGGCCCGCTGTTCCTCGTGCTCGATGCCTTCGGCGACGACCTGGAGGCCGAGGACGTCGGCGATGCGCACGATGCCCTCCACGAGGGCCACCTGCTGCGGGTCGGTGGTGATGTTGTCGATGAACGACTTGTCGACCTTGAGGACGTCGATGGGGAACTCGCGGAGGTAGCTGAGCGAGGAGAACCCGGTGCCGAAGTCGTCGATGGCGATGGAGACGCCCAGGTCCTTCAGGGCGGCCATGGTGGTCCTGATCTGGGCGTCCCTGCGCATCAGGACGCTCTCGGTGAGCTCCAGGACGAGGGAGCCGGGCTCCAGCCCGGAGGAGTGCAGGGTGCGGCGGACGCCTTCGAGGAACCCGGGGTCGCGGAACTGGCGGGCGGAGACGTTGACGCTGGCGTACAGCGGGGACTTCCGCGAGCGGCCGCGCTGCCAGCGGGCGATGTCGAGCGCGGCGTGTTCGAGCACCCAGGCGCCGAGCGGCATGATGTGGCCGCTCTCCTCGGCCAGGGCGATGAACTGGTCCGGCGGGACCATGCCGCGGCGGGCGTGCGGCCAGCGGATGAGCGCTTCGAGGCCGGCCGGTGCGCCGTCCTTGACCTCGACGATCGGCTGGTAGCGCAGGGCGAACGCGTGCTCGGCGATGGCCGTGTCCATGCCTGCCTGGAGTTCGTGGCGGGCGACGAGCCGGGAGTGGAACTCGGGGTGGAAGAGCCGCCAGCGCTTCTTCCCGGCGGCCTTGGCCGCGTACAGCGCGAGGTCGGCGTGGCCGAGGAGTTCCTCGGCGTGGGCGCTGTCGAGGACGGTGGCGACGCCGACGCTGGTGGAGACGGAGACGGCTCCGTCGGCGAGGTGGAACGGCTGGCTCAGGGTGTGCACGATCTCCGCCGCCAGGGCCTCGGCGTCGCGGGGTTCGCGCGCGCCCTCGATGAGGACGGCGAACTCGTCGCCGCCGAGCCGGGCCGCGGTGTCGGTGAGCCGCAGCACGGAGGTGAGGCGGCGGGCGACGGCGACGAGGAGTTCGTCGCCGACGGAGTGCCCCATGGTGTCGTTGACGACCTTGAAGTCGTCGAGGTCGACGAAGAGCATGCAGGTCAGGGTGGATTCGCGGCGGCCCCGGAGCAGGGCGCGCTCGACCCGTTCCAGGAGCAGGACCCGGTTGGGGAGCCCGGTGAGCGAGTCGTGGAACGCCCGGTGGGTCAGCTCGCGTTCCAGTTTCCGCTGCTCGGTCACGTCGCGGAGGGTGAGGACGAGGCCGTGCACGGTGTGCTCGTCACGGAGGTTGCTGACGCGGACCTCCACCTCCAGGTCGGCCGAACCGCCGTGGAGGAGCTTCCAGTCGTCCCGGGCGTCCACCGCGGAGCGGGTACGGGCGTCGGCCAGGACGCGCAGGGCGGCGGCCGTGTCGGCGGGGGCGACGAGGTCGGTGAGGGGGGTGCCGGGGAGCAGGGTGCGGCCGAAGAGGGTCTCGGCGGAGGGGCTGGCGTACCGGACGGTGTCGTCGTCGTCGACGATGAGGATGACGTCCGAGGTGTTGTGCACGAGGGTGCGGAAGTAGGCCTCGCTGGTGCGGCGGTTGACCTCCTCGCTGAGGGCGAAGCGTTCGAGGGCGAGGGCCGCCTGGGAGGCGAGGGACTGGGCGGGGCCGGAGATCTCCGCGAGCTTCTTCTCGGGGCCGGCGATGAGCAGCACGCCGAGCAGCGGTTCGGGGCCTGCCGGGGCCTGGAGTTCCAGGGGGCAGAGGAGGACGTACGGCTCGGGGGCGAGCTCGGCCGCGACGGCCGGGTCGAGCCGGGAGACGGGCAGGAGCCGGGTGCCGTCGGACAGGATCTCGGGCCAGGGGTACCCGGGGTCCTCGGGCGGGGCGCCGGGCGGGTCCGCGGGGTGGTCGCCGGAGCCGTTGCCGGAGGAGGTCCCGGGCCCGCTCGCGCCGTCCGCCGGCCCGGGGTGCGCGGAGGGCGCCGACGGGGTTCCGGGCGGGGGCGGGGCGGCGGACCCGGCGGACGTCGGGGCGGGTCCGGCGGAGGTGGGGCCGGTGCCGGCTCCCGGGGGCACGGGCCCCGCCGGTGGCCGCCGGCGCGGCGCCCCGCGGACCGCGGTCGAGGGCCGGGTCAGCTCGTCCGTCCGGCAGCTCCAGGGGTGGCCGGCGGTGGCCACCCCGGAGAGACCGCCGCGGCGGTCCCGGGTGAGCAGGAGGGTCCGGTGCCCCGTGCCGGGGCCGAAGAGGGTGGCGGACGCGGTCTCCACGGCCCCGGCGACCTCTCGGGGGCTCAGGGCGGCGACGAGGGAGGCGGCGGCCGTGCGGAGGCTGCGCTCGCGCGCCTCGGCCTTGCCGTGGTCGTTCATCATGCCCCAGAGCCGGGCGAGGACCAGCAGGAACATCAGCGCGGAGAAGATCGCGATGACGGCGATGTCCTGGTCACGGTCGTCGCGCAGGGACTGGAAGAGGAGCAGCGCGGGGGCGACCAGCGAGGCTCCCGCGAGCAGGGCCAGGCGCCGCTCGGCCACGTGCGGCGCGGGTTCGGGCGCGCGTTCGGTGAGGCCGGTCATCGACGGGTGGAGGGCCGCGAGGCCCCAGGCGGTGAAGAAGACGACCCAGCCCAGGTCCCAGGGGGTGCCCACCTGCCAGGTGCCGCGCAACTGGAGCGTGCCGTAGATGACGTCGGAGGCGAGGATGCCGCAGGTGCCGAGCGCGAGGAGCTGCACGGACCGGGATCTGAGGCCGCCGGGTACGAGGAGCCGGGCCAGCATCGCCAGCATCAGCACGTCGCCCAGGGGATACGCGATGGAGATGGCCTTCTCGGTCCAGCTCATGTCCTCGCTCCTGGCCAGCGGGGTGATGAGGTTGACCCAGGAGAGCAGGGCGAGGCCCGAGGTGAGGATGAGCGCGTCGAGGACGACGCCGAGGTCGCGGCCGACGGCCCGGTAGCGGATGAAGCCGAACAGACCGATGGCGAAGAGCGGGTAGGTGGCCAGGTACAGGGCGTCGGCGATGGAGGGGAACGGCCTGGTCTGGCCGAAGAAGGCCTCCAGGGCGTTGTACGCGGTGTCGCCGCCCACGAAGGCCAGGTTGGCGGCGGCGAGGACCAGCCAGGGCCAGCGCCGGGAGGGCTTGTGGAGGCGGACGCCGACGAGGATCGCGACGACTCCGCTGAGGCCGATGAGAGCCCACAGGGTGGTGTGCCGTTCCGGGAACTCCAGGTAGGCGACCGTGAGTCCGGCCACGGCCAGGAGGTACAGCAGGGTCCAGCGGCGCAGTGCCCCGGTCGCGGTGTGCGGCCGGTCGGGCTGGCGCAGCGACATCGTCGACCGCCCCCTTGCCGGGTCGGACGGACGCCGTCGGAAGCGCCCTTGTCGTGGGGGGACCCCGTACGGTGTCCATTCTCCGGGGCCCTCGGGGGCCGTGCATCTCGGCGCGGGTCGGGCGGGCCCGGAGGGGGTGCGGGCGGCCGGGGCTCAGGAGGAGGCGCGGACCACGAGCTCCGTGGGGAGCATCCGGCGGGGCTGCTCGGCCGACTCGCCGGGCTCGGCGATCTCCTGGAGGAGCAGCCGGGCCATCGTGCGGCCCATCTCCTCGATGGGCTGGCGGACGCTGGTCAGCGGCGGGTCCATGTGCCGGGCGACGGCCGAGTCGTCGACGCCGACGAGCGCCACGTCCTCGGGGACCCTGCGCCCCGCCTCGCGCAGGACGCCGCGCGCGCCCGCCGCCATGACGTCGGACGCGGCGAAGACGGCGTCCAGGTCCGGTCGGCGCTCCAGCAGCAGCCGCATGGCCTGCCGGCCGCCCTCCTCGGTGAAGTCGCCGGTGGCGACGAGCTCTTCGCCGGCGTCGAGTCCGGCTTCTGCCAGGCCCTCGCGGTAGCCGTCGAGGCGGCAGCGGGCCACGTACATGTCGAGCGGTCCGGTGATCGTGGCGATCGCGCGCCGGCCGCGCCCGGCGAGGTGGGCGACGGCGGCCCGGCCGGCCCCGGTGTTGTCGGAGTCGACGAAGGCGACGGGTTCGTCCTCGGTGCGGCGGCCGTTGAGGACGGCGGGCAGACCGAGGGCGCGGACCTGGTCGGGCAGCGGGTCTGCGGCGTGCACGGAGACGAGCAGGACGCCGTCGACGCGCTGGGCGGCGAGGTACTGCTCGAAGCGCTGCCGCTCCTGCTCGCTGCGGATCAGGGTGAGCAGCAACTGCTTGTCCGCGTCGGCGAGTTCGCTGCTCACGCCGCGGATGATGTCCAGGAAGTACGGCTCCGCGAAGAGCCGTGCCTCGGTTTCGGGGATCACCAGGGCGACGGCGTCGGTCCGGCTGCCGGCGAGGGCGCGGGCGGCCCGGTTGGGGACGTAGCCGAGCTCGGCGACGGCCCGTTCGACGGCGGCCTTGGCCTGCGCGCTCACCCGCGGGGAGCCGTTGATGACCCGGGACACGGTGCCGCGGCCGACGCCCGCCCGGGCCGCGACCTCCTCGAGGGTGGGCCTGCCGGTCTGCCGCCCGCTCACCGCCATGTGCGCTCCCCTCGGGCCGCCCGCCCCGCGTTCGTGTGCACGCGAACCTATCAGGCGGGGCGGGAGTGATCCGTGGGGCGCCGCGGACGCTCGCGGGACGCGTCCACCGGGCGCCGGGGAGGCTCGGGAGCCGGTCCGGCGCGGGGCCGGGCTCCGGGCCGGCCCGGTGGGGGACCCGGCCGGTGCGGGGCTCAGGAAGCGGTCGGGGAAAGCTCCGCCATCGCACCCCAACCCTGCTGCGGCACCTCGACGTTGATGATCTCGGGCGTGGTGGCGATGGCTCCGGCCATGGCGTCGAGGCCGGCCGTGAAGTGCGGGGAGGCGACGTGGGCGGCACCGGCCTCCGCGTCCGCGAAGGCCTCCAGGAGGACGAAGACGTTCGGGTCGTCGACGCTGCGCGACCAGTCGAAGAAGAGGTTGCCGGGCTCCTCGCGGGTGGCGCGGGTGAAGTCGGCCACCAGGTCGAGCCAGCGGTCGGCCTGGTCGGGGCGGGCGGTGAAACGTACGGCGATGAAGATCATGGGGTCAGCCTGCGCCGCCCGGGCCGGGGCGGCCAGTCGGCCCGGTCAGGATTCCGGCAGGGCCGGAAACTCCGGTACCGCCCGGGTGAGGGCGGCCCGGATCCCGCCCTGCAGCCGCGCGAAGTCGGCGGTGGGCAGGGAGACGGAGAGCGCGTGCACGATGCCGTCGCCGCGCTCGGGCAGGGCGACGGCGAGGCAGGTGTACGCGAGGTCCGCCTCGCCCACGGACACGGCGACGCCCTGCTCGCGCACCCGGTCCACCTCGGCCTCGAAGCGGTCGGCCGTGGTGATCGTCCGCTCGGTGAAGCGGGCCATCCCGTGGTCGGCGAGATAGCGGCGGCGGAGCGGCCGCGGCAGGGCGGCCAGCAGCGCCTTGCCGTGGGCGGTGGCGTGGGCGCGCTGCTCGGGGCCCGGCACGAAGGGGTGGGCGGCGTCGGTGACGGGGGCGGTGGTGTCGACCACGGTGATCAGGCCGTCGCGGTAGGCGGTGTGGTAGGCCTCCGCGCCGGTGGCGCGCCGCAGCCGGCCGAGCAGTTCGCCGGTGCCGGCGCCCAGCCCGTGGTGCCGCTGGTGGGAGCGGTGCAGGGCGGGGACGCGGGGCCCTGGGGCGTACCCCTCGGCGGTGCGGACGAGGTAGCCGCGGGCGAGCAGGGGTCCGGCGAGGTGGTAGACGGTCGAGAGGGCGCAGCCGAGCCGTCTGGCCAGCGCCTTCGCCCCGACGGGCCGGTCGGCGTCGGCGACGGCGTCGAGGACGGCGAGGGCCCGGTCGACGGACTGGGGACCGGGACTCGGGGGCGGGGCGGGCATCGCTCCAGCTTAGGCGGGTGGGGCCGGAGGGCGGGACGTCCGGGGCGGCGGCGGTGACTCTCCGCGACTCCGTCGGGCCTCTCGGTATCTCCGCAGGTCAAACCACCCTTATGTGCATAAGACACTCTTTCGGCGTACCGTCGGGTGTTCCCCTGTTCCTCGACGCCACGGGAGAGCGTGTGCCCCGCTCCACGACCCACCATGCCCCGACGCCCCCGCAGGGGCGCCGTCCGCGTCTGCGGACGGCCGCGATCGCGGCGGGCGTCGTCGCCGTCGCGGCGGGCGGCCTGTACGTGGCCGGGCTCGTCGCCACCGGCGACGACATATCCGCCGGCACCCGGGTCGGCGGCGTGGACATCGGCGGCATGAGCCGTGCCGAAGCCCAGGCCAGGCTGGCGGCCGAGGCACCGGCCGCGTGGAGCGCGCCGATACCCGTGCGGGTCGGCGACCGCGCCTCCACGATCGCCCCGGCGTCCGCCGGACTCACCGTGGACGTGGCGAAGACCGCCGAGCTGGCGGCCGACCCGGCCCGCGACCCGTTCACCGTCATCGGGCGGCTCTTCTCGTCCGGTGAGCGCGAGGTCGAGCCGGTCCTCGCGTACGACGCGGACAAGGCGAAGTCCACCGTGGCGGAGCTGGCCCGGAAGAGCGACCGCGCGGTGCGCGAGGGGTCCGTGGCCTTCCGCGCGGGCAAGGCGGTCGAGACCCGGCCCGTGACCGGGCAGAAGCTGGACACCGGGAAGGCGGTCGACGCGCTGCGCGCGGCCTACCCCGCCACCACCGGCGCCGCCCCCGTCGCCCTCCCCGTCGCCGTGACCGAGCCGAAGCTGCCCGCGGCCGAGGTGACCCGCTTCCTCGACACGTACGCGAAGCCGGCCGTCTCCGGCCCGGTGACGCTCACCGCCGGAGCGGACCGGCTGCGGATCTCCGCCGCCACCCTCGGCGACCACCTGACCGTGAAGAACGAGGCCGGCCGGCTCACGGCCGCCCTCGACGCCGAGGCGCTGCTGCGCGACCCGGACGTCGCCGACCCGATCTCCGCCCTGACGGGCGCGCCCGTCGAGGCGACCCTCGGCGTGCGGGACGGCAAGGCGTACGTCGAGTCGGAGGGCAGACCGGGGCACGAGGTGACCGCGAAGGCCCTCGGCGACGCCGTCCGCCCGCTGCTCACCCGCTCCGGCGACGCCGCGCGCACCGCCCCGGTGGCCACGAAGGTCACGCAGCCGGAGCTGACCTCGGAGTCCCTGGCGCGCCTCGGGATCACCGAGCAGATGTCGTCGTTCACGGTGAACTTCCCGACGGCCCCGTACCGGACGACGAACATCGGCCGCGCCGCCGAGCTCATCAACGGTTCGCTCGTGCAACCCGGCGAGGTGTGGAGCTTCAACAAGACGGTCGGCGAGCGCACCCCGGACAACGGCTTCGTCGACGGCACGATGATCCTGGACGGGCAGTACCGCTCCGCGCCCGGCGGCGGCGTCTCGGCGATGGCCACCACCGTCTTCAACGCCATGTTCTTCGCCGGCGTGAAGCCGGTCGAGTACGGCGCCCACTCCTTCTACATCGAGCGCTACCCGGCCGGCCGGGAGGCGACCGTCGCCTGGGGCTCGCTCGACCTCAAGTTCCGCAACGACTCGGGCAAGCCGATCTACATCAAGGCGAACGCGACGGACTCGTCCGTCACCGTGAGCTTCCTCGGGACGAAGAAGTACGACTCCGTGGAGGCGGTCGCCGGAAAGCGCACCAACCTGACGAAGCCCGAGAAGGCCGAGGGCACCGGCAAGGCCTGCGTGCCCCAGCCGCCGCTGGAGGGCTTCGACATCTCGGTGGACCGGGTGTTCAAGAACGACGGCGCCGAGGTCAAGCGCGAGACGTTCAAGACCCACTACACCCCCCGCGACGAGGTCACCTGCAAGCCGGTCGAGGAGCCCGACAAGGAGGCGGACGCCGGGTGACCGGCTGACGTCCGGCGGGAGACGGAGCGCCGGAAGGGTGTCTTCCCGTACCGCCGGGGCATGACTCCGGAGCACGGCCCACCAGGCCAGGGCCGCCCTCAACCGTCCGGAGGCCCGCCTTGGCGCAGCGCAGCGACCCCTTCGAGCGGCTCCTCTCCGACGCCGTGCGCGCGGGCGTCTGCCCGGGCATGGTGTGGGCCGTCGGCGACGCCCGGACGACCCTGTCCGCAGGGGCCGTCGGCCTGCTCGATCCGACGGACCCCGGCGGACCGATGCGGGACGACACCCTCTTCGACGTCGCCAGCCTCACCAAGATCCTCTCGGTGTGGGCCGTCACCGGCGTCCTCGTCGACGCCGGCAAGCTCGACCTGACCGCGCCCCTGGGCGACTACTGGCCCGAGGCCGCGGGCCGGCCGCTCGCGGACGTGACGGCGCACCACCTCCTGACCCACACCGCGGGCCTGCCGCTCCGCGCCAACCTCCGGCACCTGTACGGTTCCGACCCGCAGGACGTGCGGGACGGCGTCCTCGCCGAGCGGCTCCGGCACCGGCCCGGGGAGGCCGTCGCGTACACCGACCGCGCGGCCCTGATCCTCGGCTACCTCGCCGAGCACCTCACCCGCCGCCCGCTCCCCCGGCTCGCACGGGACCTGGTCTGGTCGCCGCTCGGGATGGCGGAGACCCGGTACGGTCCGCTGCCCGCCGACCTCAGGGAGCGGTGCGCGCCCACCGAGTACGACGAGGAGAGCGGCCGGCACCTCAAGGGGACCGTGCACGACTTCTCGACCCGGCTCCTCGGGGGCGCCTGCGGGATCTCCGGGGTGTTCACCACCGCGGGGGACGTCGGCGGCTTCCTCCGCCACCTGCTGGCGCCGCGGCCCGGCACCTTCTCGCCCGAGTGGACGGCGGGATCGCTGCGGGTCCGCACCGGCGGGCTCGAACCGCCCCGCGGCCTGTTCTGGCACCCGGCCCCGTACACGGAGCCCGGGGACGACGTCTGGTCGCACTTCGGCTTCACCGGCACGGGCATGTGGGTCTCGCCGACCCGGGGCCGCTGGGCGGTCCTGCTCACCAACCGCCTCCACCTGACGCGCGACCCCGGTCCGCTGGCGAGGGCCCGCGAGGTGTTCCGGAAGCTGGCCTTCCCGTGACCTTCGCCACCCTCTTGATCGATCAAACGGGCCGGGGGTTAGCATATGAGCGCCGCCTAGCTCGAAAGATAAACTTGTGACTGTCAATGACGACTCGTTCACCAGCTGGAAGAACCGCGAGGAGATCGCGGAGTCGATGATCCCGATCATCGGGAAGCTGCACCGGGAGCAGGACATCACCGTCCTGGTCCACAGCCGCTCCCTGGTGAACAAGTCGGTGGTCAGCATCCTCAAGACCCACCGCTTCGCCCGCCAGATCGCCGGCGAGGAGCTCTCGGTCGTCGAGACGCTGCCCTTCCTCCGGACGCTGACGACCCTCGACCTCGGCCCCTGCCAGATCGACATCGGCGTGCTGGCCGCGGACTACAAGACGGACAACCGCGGTCTCACGGTGGAGGAGTTCACCGCGGAGGCCGTCGCCGGTGCCACCGGTGAGAACAAGATCGAGCGCCGCGACGGACGCGACGTCGTCCTCTACGGCTTCGGCCGTATCGGCCGCCTCGTGGCCCGCCTCCTCATCGAGAAGTCCGGCTCGGGCAACGGTCTGCGCCTGCGCGCGATCGTCGTCCGCGGCGGCGGTGAGCAGGACCTCGTGAAGCGCGCCTCGCTGCTGCGCCGGGACTCCATCCACGGCCAGTTCCAGGGCACGATCACGGTCGACGAGGCGAACAGCACGATCGTCGCCAACGGCAACACGATCAAGGTGATCTACGCCAACGACCCCTCCGAGGTCGACTACACGGCGTACGGCATCGAGAACGCCATCCTCATCGACAACACGGGCAAGTGGCGCGACCGCGAGGGCCTGTCGAAGCACCTGCGCCCCGGCATCGACAAGGTCGTCCTGACCGCGCCCGGCAAGGGCGACGTGCCGAACATCGTGCACGGTGTCAACCACGACACGATCAAGCCGGACGAGCAGATCCTGTCCTGCGCCTCCTGCACCACCAACGCGATCGTGCCGCCGCTGAAGGCGATGGACGACGAGTACGGCGTGCTGCGCGGCCACGTGGAGACGGTCCACTCGTTCACGAACGACCAGAACCTCCTGGACAACTACCACAAGGCGGACCGCCGCGGCCGTTCCGCGCCGCTCAACATGGTGATCACCGAGACCGGTGCCGCCTCGGCCGTCGCCAAGGCGCTGCCGGAGCTCAAGGCCCCGATCACGGGCAGCTCGATCCGCGTCCCCGTCCCGGACGTCTCGATCGCCATCCTGAGCCTGCGCCTGGGCCGCGAGACCACCCGCGACGAGGTGCTGGAGTACCTCCGCGACGTCTCGCTGCACTCGCCGCTGAAGCGCCAGATCGACTTCACCACGGCCCCCGACGCCGTCTCGATGGACTTCGTGGGCTCGCGCCACGCGTCGATCGTGGACGCCGGCGCGACCAAGGTCGACGGCGACAACGCGATCCTCTACCTGTGGTACGACAACGAGTTCGGCTACTCGTGCCAGGTCATCCGGGTGGTCCAGCACGTCTCCGGCGTGGAGTACCCGACCTTCCCGGTCCCGGCGGTCTGATCCCCGGACGCCCCCGGCACCACCGCGCGCCGTACCTCCCCGCGAGGTGCGGCGCGTCGCCGTTCCACCGCCCACGCCGTGGAGGCTCGGCGCCCGGCCCCCGCCCGCACCCCGCCCACACCCCGCTCGCACCCCGCCCACCGGGCGAAACCGTCCGCCGCCGCCCGGCGTCCCTCACCGCATGGACACGTTCACGGCCGGAATGCGCCAGCTGCTGCGGTTCGCGCTGCTGGAGGTGCGGTGCTGCGCCTTCGCCGTCGCGCTCGTCGGGGGGATCGCCGTGTCCTCCGTCCTGCCCGAGCTGCCCGTCGCCCGGTACGACCTCCTGCTGCTGTACGGGATCGCCCTGACCGTCGTCGCCTGGAAGGTCGGATGGGACACCGGGCGGGACATCGCGGTGATCGCCGCCTGCCACGCGACCGGGCTGCTCTTCGAACTGGTCAAGGTGCGGATGGGCTCGTGGAGCTACCCGGAGGAGGCACTGACGAAGATCGGCGGGGTGCCGCTGTACGGCGGATTCCTGTACGCGGCCCTCGGGAGCTACGTCTGCCGGGCCCGGCGCCTGTTCGACCTGCGGCTGACCGGCTACCGCCCGCGGGTGACGGCCGCGCTCGCCGCCGCCGTGTACGTGAACTTCTTCAGCCACCACTGGCTGCCCGACGCCCGCTGGGCCCTGGCCGGACTGCTCCTCGTGGCCACGGCCGGCACCTGGGTGCGGTTCCGGGTGGGCGACCGGGACCACCGCATGCCGCTGGCGCTGTCGTTCGTCCTGATCGGATTCTTCCTCTGGGTCGCGGAGAACGCGGCCACCTATGTCGGCGCCTGGAGCTACCCGCACCAACTGGACGGCTGGCAGCCGGTGTCCCTCGCCAAGTTCGGCGCCTGGGCCCTGCTGATGACCGTCACGTTCGTCCTCGCCATGTCCTCCCGCTCGGTGCGGCAGGAGACGCGACACGAGAATTGAGGAGCAATTCCGTGCACCGGTGCAGGGGCCGTGGTACAGTCGACGACAGTTGCAGTTGTGGTTCCCAAAGAAGCTTACAAGTGCCTTTGACGATTCGACATCGTCAGGCACTTTCTTTGTTTTCGGTGCAGTTTTCCGAACGGGGCAATCATCACGGCGACTCCGGGGTCCGCACAGTGCGGCCCCCTGGGCTACGCCCCGAAGGAGAAATGACATGGCCAACGGCACCGTGAAGTGGTTCAACTCGGAAAAGGGCTTCGGCTTCATCGAGCAGGAGGGTGGCGGCCCGGACGTGTTCGCCCACTACTCCAACATCGCCACCTCGGGCTTCCGTGAGCTCCAGGAAGGCCAGAAGGTGACCTTCGACGTCACGCAGGGCCAGAAGGGCCCCCAGGCGGAGAACATCCTCCCCGCCTGACGTTGACACGTCCGACGCAGCCGGTGTCCTCACCCGTGTGGTGAGGGCCCCGGCTCGTCGCATTTTCCAGGCTTTGCCAACATTTCCCGGGCCATTCACCGACCGGCCGCCGATTTCACCCCCTCGGCACGGCCGGAACCGCACGCCCGAGGCATTCGGTTCGTTCCAGTAATTCATCGGGCCCGCGGCCCCACGCGAATTCCTCGAAGCGCACCGTTTCGAGGAGGACCCATGAACGACACGCACGACACGACGAGCGCCCGGCGGACCGACCGGGCCGGACGCGGCACTCCCGCCGAGGACGCCTGGGCGGCCCTGCCGGCCGGCACCCCCGCCCTGCCGCCCGCCGCGACCTTCGCCGCACTCGACCTGCCGGCCGCGGTCCACGAGGTCCTGGCCCGGCTCGGCGTCGACACGCCATTCCCGATCCAGTCCGCCACCCTGCCCGACGCCCTCGCGGGCCGCGACGTCCTGGGACGCGGACGCACCGGATCCGGCAAGACCCTCGCCTTCGGCCTCCCGCTGCTGGTCCGGCTCGCCGGACGGCGCGCCGAGGCCCGCAAGCCGCTCGGGCTCGTCCTGGTCCCCACCCGCGAACTCGCCCAGCAGGTGACGGACGCGCTCGACCCGTTCGCACGGGCCCTGGGACTGCGACTGGCCACCGTCGTCGGCGGGATGTCGATCGGCCGGCAGGCCACGGCGCTGCGCGACGGGGCCGAGGTCCTCATCGCCACGCCGGGCCGCCTCATGGACCTGGTCGAGCGCAAGGACTGCCGGCTCGACCGGGTGCGCGCCACCGTCCTCGACGAGGCCGACCAGATGGCCGACATGGGGTTCACGGATCAGGTCACCGCGCTCCTCGACCTGGTGCCGGCGGAGGGTCAGCGGCTGCTGTTCTCCGCCACCCTCGACCGCAACGTCGACCTCCTGGTCGAGCGGTACCTCAGCGACCCGGTCGTCCATTCCGTCGACCCCTCGGCGGCGGCCGTCGCCACGATGGACCACCACGTGCTCCACGTGCACGGGCCCGACAAGTTCGCCACCGCCACGGAGATCGCCGCCCGCGACGGGCGGGTCATCATGTTCCTGGCGACGAAGGCGGCCGTCGACCGGTTCACCAAGCACCTCCTCGGCAGCGGCGTGCGCGCCGCCGCCCTGCACGGCGGGAAGTCCCAGCCCCTGCGCACCCGCACCCTGGACCGCTTCCGGTCCGGGGAGGTCCCGGTCCTCGTCGCCACCAACGTGGCGGCGCGGGGCATCCACGTCGACGCGATCGACCTCGTCGTCAACGTCGACCCGCCCGCCGACCACAAGGACTACCTGCACCGCGGCGGGCGCACCGCGCGCGCCGGGGAGTCCGGTCTGGTCGTCACCCTGGTGACCTCCGAGGAGCGGCGCGAGGTGGCCCGGCTGATGGCGGACGCGGGCATCCGCCCCCAGGTCACCCAGGTCCGCTCGGGCGAGGCCGCCCTGAGCCGCATCACCGGCGCCCGGACCCCCTCGGGCGTCCCCGTCGACGGAGCCGCGCCCAGCCAGGAGGGCGTCAGGCGCGGCGGTGCGGCCTTCCGCGGCATGGGCACCGTCCCGGGCCGCCCGGGGCGCGCCAAGAACGAGTCCCGGAAGGCCGCCGAGGCCCGCAAGACGGCCGAGGCGAGGCAGGCCGCGCGCATCCGCCGGGGCAAGTAGGCTCCCCCGGGGCCGGCCCGGGGCCGCGTCCGCCGGCAGCGCAGCAGAGGAGATCCCGTGAGGGAAAACGACCCGTGGGACACGATCCGTTCGCTCGCCGCGCGCTTCTCGGCGCTCGACACCGGGCGGGGCATCTCGGCGGAGGAGCAGTGGTCGCTCCAGGTCCTCAAGCTCGCGGAGGAGGTCGGCGAGGCCGCGCAGGCCGTCATCGGGGTACGGGCGGTGAACCCGCGCAAGGGTCGCAGCCACGACTGGGAGCAGGTGCAGGAGGAGGTCGTCGACGTCGTGGTCACGGGCATGGTGGCCCTCGCGCGGATGCGTCCCGACGACGCACCGGAGTTCTTCGCCTCGGTCCTCGCCCGCAAGTCGGCCAGGTTCCTCCCCGACCCGCCCGAAGGCGGGCCGGTGCCCGCGCCGCGTTGAGCGGCGCCGCCGGGTAGGAGGCGCGGCAGGGTGGCCCGGGCGTCCCGTCAGCTGTCGATCGCCCGGGGGTGACCGCGGCCGTCGGCGACGGTCGCGCCGCTGCGGGACGCGAGGTCGGTGTCGGTCGCGGACGTGCGCGACGCGAGGTCCGCGTCGGTCTCGGTCGCGTCGGGGCAGGAGACGGAATCAGGGTCGGTCTCGGTCAGGCCGGGGCGGGGGACGGAGTCGGGGCCGGCCTCGTCGGGGCGGGGGCCGAGGACGTTCCCGGTCGCGGCCTCGCGCGCCGGTGTCCCGCCGTTGCGCGGTGCGGCCTTGAGCAGATCCAGCAGACCGGTGATCTCGTAGTCGCCCTCCAGGGGGTGACGGAACCGCTTGCCGGGGGCGAGCCGGTAGCGGTTGCGCCGGCCCTCGCGCGCGTGGGTGAGGTACCCGGCGTCCTCCAGATCGGCGACGATCGCCTGCACCGTCCGCTCGGTGACCCCGCACGCCGCGGCCACGTCCCGGAGCCGCACGCCGGGGTCCCGGGCGATCACCACGAGCACCCGGGCGTGGTTCGTCAGGAAGGTCCACGACGGACGCTCACCGGAGCTGCCGCTCATACCCCCATTGTGCGACCCCCCTTTCACGAGCCGCAAGACCGGAAATTCATCTCATGTGATTGTTGACGTGTTATCGGCGAGAAGGGACGATTGATACGAAATGTCGAGTTCAGACTGAGGTTCGGCCGGACGTGGGAGCTCACCATGCACCCCCTTTCCGACAGCTCCACCGCTCCGCGGGCGCTCGCCGACGACACCGGCGTCCTTCCGCCCGCGACCCGCGCGGGCACACGGATGACCGTGGAGACCACACCGGACGGCACCGTCGCCGTCGGCGGCGAGATCGACAGCGCCGGCGCGCCGCGCCTCTACCGGATCCTGCGCGCCGCGCTGGACCGGCACCCCGAGGGCATCAGGCTCGACCTCGGCGACGTCACCTTCTGCGACTGCGCGGGCCTGCGGGCCTTTCTCACCGCCCGGGCCGCGTGGGACGCGCACGCCGCACGGGCCTCCCGGCACCGGCGTCTCGCCGGGCACGCCGCCCCGACCCCCCGGACCCCGTTCATCCTCGGACCCACGAGCCCCAGGATGGCCCGACTCCTCCTGCTCACCGGCACGGGAAGGTCCTTCTCCCCGCCGGAGAGGGGCGGGTCTCAGTGAAGCGGCAGCCGCACCTCGATGATCTTCCCGCCGCCCGGCGGCAGGGTCAGCCTGATCCCGCGGGCGAGCAGCCTGACCAGAGGCCACCCGAAGCCGCCCTCGCCCGGTCCGGAGACCCGCTGGGCCCGCCTCCGGCGCACGTGCGGCAGCTCGCGGCTCGCGTCCGCGACGGTGACCGCCAGCGCGTCCTGGTCGACCTCCACCCGGAATCCGGTGAGGCCGCCCCCGTGCCGCAACGCGTTCGTCACCAGCTCGGACGTCACGAGCAGCGCGTCGCCCACCGCGGTGGCGGACGGCGGACCGCCCGTCGCGGCCGCGGCTCCCGCCAGCGCCTCCGCCACCCGGGCGCGCGCCTGGGAGGCGTCCCGCGGCAGGGTGGGGCGGTCGGTGTCAGGCTTGAGAGGTCCCGCACGATGTCCCATGGCCACTGTGGCACTCCCACTCGCTCGTCGCCCGCCCCTGCCGTCGTCCCACCCCGCCGTTCTGTCCGCCTCTCCCCCGGGCGCATCCCATCGGGCCCCTGCCCCGATGAGCGAGACGCATTCCACACATTTCTCCCTCTTCTCCCGCCAGTCGCACCCGTCACACCGCTTGCGGCCGACGAGAGCGGGTAGAGGCCCATGGGGGCCCTCCGACGAGGAGCCTTGATGACGAACCACCGCACCACCGTCCGTAGCCGCGGCCCGTCGGCCGGCCGGGTCCACCGGGCAGCGCCGAGCGCCCGTGGGTCCGTCCGTCGCGTTCCCGAGCCCCTGGCCGGGCTCCCGGAGATCGCCGACCCGCTGGCGGTGAGCACCGCGGACGCCCGCACGCTGTCGATCGGCCTCTTCGAGCGACTGTGCTCGCTGGAGGAGGGCACGGCGGAGTACTCGTACGTGCGCAACACCCTCGTCGAGCTGAACCTCAGCCTGGTCAAGTACGCCGCGACCCGCTTCCGCCGCTCCAACGAGTCCTGGGAGGACATCGTCCAGGTCGGCACCGTCGGTCTGATCAAGGCCATCAACCGGTTCGACCCCGCGCGGGGCAACGAGTTCATGTCCTTCGCGCTGCCGACCGTGCTCGGCGAGATCAGGCGCCACCTGCGGGACACCGGCTGGAGCGTGCACGTACCGCGGCGGCTCCAGGAGCTGCGGCTCGACCTGGCCAAGGCGGGGGACGCCCTCGAACAGGAGCTGGGACGCCCGCCGACCTCCGCCGAGCTGGGCGACCGCCTGCATCTCACCCAGGCCGAGCTGCGCGAGGGCCGGATCGCCGCGAACGGCTTCACCAGCCGGTCGCTCGACGTTCCCGCGGACGACGACGACAGCGGCCCCGGCATGCTCGCCCGCTCCCTCGGCAGCGACGACGACGCCTTCGAGAAGATCGAGAACCTGGAGGCGCTCAAGCCCCTCGTCGCCGCCCTCGGCGAGCGCGACCGCACGATCCTGGCGCTGCGGTTCGGCGAGGAGCTGACGCAGGCGGAGATCGGTGAACGCCTCGGCCTCTCGCAGATGCACGTGTCGCGCCTGCTCAGCCGCATCCTCGGCGGCCTGCGGACCGAACTGACGGAGGTCTGACGCCGTCCCGGCGGCCCCGGGTGCCCTCCGCACCCGGGGCCGCCGGGCATGTCCGGCCAGGGAGACGGGACCGGGGTCCGGGGCCGCGGAGGTGTCGCGCGCCTCGTCGGGCGGGGTAGCCTCGCGGGCCTCCCCCGGCGGCTCAGCCGGGCTCGGCCCGCGACGCCTCGCCGGCGGGCGGCGGGCCGTTCTCCGGGACCGGGGGCGCCACCTCCATCCAGAAGGCCTTGCCGAGCTCGCCGGTCCCGCCCTCGGCCCGGGGCACGGTCCCCCAGGCCCGGGCGAGCCGGTCGATCACGATCAGGCCGTTGCCGCCGGGCTGGCCCGGCGCACCCCGGGGCCGGAACGCCGGGACCCTGCTGCTCCGGTCGTGCACCTCGATCCGCAGGTTCCCGGCCGAGGGCGCCGCCCCGTCCCCGTCTCCCCGCGGCGGACCGGCGGGGACGAGCCGGACGACGAGCTCCGTGGGACCGCCCGCGTGCAGGCAGGCGTTGGTGACGGCCTCCGAGACGATCAGGAGCACGTCCTCGATCGCGAGGTCCCGCTCCTCCGCCGTAAGCCCGGTGTCCCGCGGTGGGCCGGGCCAGTCCCAGTCGCCGAGCGCCACCCGGCAGAAGTCGCGGCACCGCGCGACCACGGACTCTCCGCTCCGCAGGACGAGCCGCCGGATCTGGCCCCTGGCCCGGACGGGTTCCGTCATGGGTGCCTCCGCCGCGCGCCGCCGTCCTTCGTCACGGCTGCTCCCCCTCGGCCAGCTCCGCGGGCAGCTCGGCGTGCACCGTGAAGACCGCCACGACACCGGTGACGTCGAAGACCCGGTCGACGGGCGGGCGCAGCGCGGCGAGTTCCAGCCGGCTGCCGGCCGCGGTCGCCTCCAGCCGCGTCGTGAGCAGGAGGTTCAGCCCGGTCGAATCGCAGAACGTCAGGAGGGCGCAGTCCACGACGACCCGCTCGGGACGCCGGTCCAGGACCTCGGTGAGCACGGTGTGCAGGAGCGCCTGGGAGTCGCGGTCCAGCTCCCCCGTGACCGTGACGACGGCCGTCTCGCCGCGCCACCGGACCTCGGCCGTCAGGCGGGGTCCCGGGTCGGGCCCGGCCACGTCCGTCCCCGTCGCATCCCTTGGCATCCGGCACCCCGGTTCCCGTCGGCGCAGCTTTCCGAGCTGAGGCCGACGATACGCCGGGGAGTCCGGCCGCGGCGAACGGAGGCCGTCGGCCGTGTGGCGTATCCGCCGCTGCTCGGGCCGGCTCCCGACCGGATTCTTGTACGAACCGACGAAGAGGAGCGCCGGAACGGCTGCGACCGGCCCGATGGGGAACACGCGTGCTACGACCCGGGCCCACACGGGCCCTTCGAACCGGAGGGTGAGACGGATGACGGACCGCGAGCACGGACACGGGGAGACCGTGCGGGTGGAGGAGGACCGGCGTGGAGCCGAGAGATCCTCGCAGGACGGCGGAGGCGCACGTCCCGGAACGGACGACGGCCCCCGCGGGCGCCAGGAGACGCCGGACGAGCGCGCCGACCGCCAGTGGCAGGACCTCCTGCAGGAGATACGCGTCGTGCAGACCGGCGTCCAGATCCTCCTGGGCTTCCTCCTGACGGTCGTGTTCACCCCTCGGTACGCCGAGCTCGGTCCGACCGACGAGGCCATCTACGTCCTGACGGTGGTACTCGGCTTCCTCACCGCCGGCGCGCTGATCGGCCCGGTGTCCTTCCACCGGATCGTCTCGGGGCGGCAGATCAAGCACAAGGCGGTCGACTGGGCCTCCCGGCTGACCTTCACCGGGATCCTGCTGCTGGTCGCCACCCTCACCAGCGCGCTCGTCCTCATCCTCCGGGTCGCCACCGACAACGAATTCGTGCCGTGGCTGGTGGGCGCCGTCCTCGCCTGGTACCTCCTGTGCTGGTTCGCGCTGCCGTTCTGGGCCCGCGCCCGGCACACCGTGGAGCGGGAGGACTGACCCGGCTGCCGGGGGTCCGGTGCGTACGGTCCTCGGCGGCGGGTAGCCGCACGAGTGCCGCCCGGCCACCGGCACGGAGAGCGGTGCACGCGCGACCGGCGCCTACCGGCGGCGGGTCCCACGGGAAGGAGCACGTCATGCCTCGCGGATCGAGCCCCAAGCGGGAGCGGCAGTACGAGCACATCAAGGAGAGTGCCGAGCGGCGCGGCGAGAGCGAGGAGCGCGCCGCGGAGATCGCCGCCCGCACCGTGAACAAGGAGCGCGCCCGGCACGGCGAGTCCGAGACCGCGAGCCGGCTCTCCCTGGAGGACATGTCGTCCGGCGAGCGCGGCGGGCGGCGCTCCCACAGCGGGGCCCGGGGGCGCACCTACGAGCAGCTGTACGAGGAGGCCAGGCGCCGGAACGTCGACGGGCGTTCGAAGATGAACAAGGCGCAGCTGAAGCGGGCCCTCGACGACGCGGGCTGATCGCCCGCGGAACGCGGACCGGCGCGGCCGGGCACCTCGGGGTGCCCGGCCGCGCCGGCCGTGTCAGACGTCCTGGACGCGTCGGAACGGGCGGTCCGCCTCCAGGCCGAACGCGACGTCCAGGAGGGTGCGTTCGCTGCCGGGACGACCGGAGAACATCACCCCGACGGGCAGCCCGTCCTCGGTCGCGGTGGCCGCGGGAACCGAGATCGACGGCGTCCCGACGACGTTGTTGACCGGGGTGAAGGCGACGTAGGCGAGGATCCGCCCCACCAGCGTCGCGTACGGCACGGTCGGGCTGAGGTGGCCGATCCTCGGGGTGGTGTGGGCCAGTACGGGGGTGAGGACGAGGTCGAGTCCGCGGAAGGCCGCCGCGTACGCCTCCTTCGTGCGCCTCAGCCGCCGCAGCACGCCCGGCGTGGTCCGCCAGCCCTTCAGGTACTCCTCGCGCAGCCCCCGGCTGAGGCCGTCCATCCGGCTGCGGTCGAAGCCCTGGCCGAGGGTCCGGCCCGTGACGCCGAGAAGGAACGAGAGCATCCCCCAGTAGGTCAGGAAGTCCTCGGTGAAGCGCGGGTCGAGGCGCAGTTCGACCGGTTCCACGGTGTGGCCGAGCCGTTCGAGCGTGGCGACGGTGTCCAGGACGGCCGCGCGGGTCGCGGCGTCGGCCGGGACGCCGTTCGGCGAGTCGATCAGGTACCCGATGCGCAACCGGCGCCCGGACGGGCCCTCGACGAGCCCCACGGGCGGCAGCTTCGGGTTCCGCCAGTGGGTCTCGGCGGCGGCGAGGAACGCGGCGGTGTCCCGTACGGAGCGGCTGACGATGCCGTCGGAGACGATGTCCAGCGGGAGCCGGCCGCTCTGGGCGTTGGTCACGACCCGGCCGCGGGTCGGCTTGAGGCCGACGAGTCCGCAGCAGGCGGCGGGAATCCGGATCGACCCGCCGCCGTCGTTGGCGTGGGCGATCGGCACCGCTCCCGCGGCGACGAGCGCGGCGCTTCCGCCGGACGAACCGCCCGCCGAGTAGCCGGTGTTCCACGGGTTGCGGACGGGTTCGGCGCCCTCGTACTCGGTGGAGGGGCTGAACCCGAACTCGGGCAGCCGCGTCTTGCCGAGGACCGTGACGCCGCTGCTCAGGAGCTGGCGGGCGAAGGGGGCGTGAGCGCGGGCGGGGCGCGGGGTGAAGGACGCGCTGCCGTGGCCGGTGGGCAGGCCCAGGTAGTCGGTGTTGTCCTTGACGAAGGTCGGCACCCCGGCGAAGGCCCCGGTGGCCGGGGATCCGGCGGGCGAGGGCGCGTCGATGTACGTCTGGACCGCGTGGAGCCGGGATTCGACCTCCCGTACGCGCGCGGCCGCGTCCCGGGCGGCCTCGGCGGCCCCGACCTCGCCGCGGCGGATCGCCGCGGCCAGTCCGACGGCGTCGTGCTCGCCCAGGGCGTCGTCCCGGAACGCGTGCACCGTGGTCTGTTCCTCGAAAGTCGTCACCGCTGCCTCAGCCCCCGGCCGTGTGGATGGTTGGCCGCCAGCATGCCCTACCAACCAGTAACACGCGAGTGGTCGGGGGCGTCCGAGGCGTTCGGGGGACGGGCGCGGCCGGACGGGCGGCACCGCGGGCGGCCGCTCCGGAGGCGCCGGAGGATGAAAAGCAAAAGGGCAAGGAGTTCGAACATCTCCTCGCCACTCTCAAGGTATAGCGCACAGGGGGCCTTGCGGCAAGGCCCCCGTCGTGCTGCAGAATCTGCAGCCGTCGCCGTTGACCTGCGGAGATCGACGGCCCGCGGCCCTCCCGCACGGCAGGGCGCGGGGTGCGCGGGCGACGGCGGCCGAACGGACGCGACCTATCGAAACGGGGCGGTACCCATGTTTGACGTGATCGTTGTGGGCAGCGGTCCGACCGGCTTGATGCTGGCCGGCGAGCTGCGGCTGCACGGCGTCCACGTACTCGTACTGGACAAGGAGGCCGAGCCGACCGTGCAGTCGCGGGCGCAGGGCCTGCACGTGCGCAGCATCGAGGTGATGGCGCAGCGCGGCCTGCTGGAGCGGTTCCTCTCGCTCGGACAGCAGGTCGCGGTCGGCGGCTTCTTCGCCGGGCTGGCGAAGAAGTGGCCGGACGGCCTCGACACCGCCCACTCGTACGTACTGGCCATTCCGCAGCAGGTCACCGAGCGCCTGCTGGCGGAGCACGCCGTGGAGGCCGGCGCGGAGATCCGGCGCGGCCGCGAGGTCGTCGCGCTGAGCCAGGACGCGGACGGCGTGACCGTCGGACTGGCCGGCGGCGAGGAGCTCCGCGCCCGGTACGTCGTCGGCTGCGACGGCGGCCGCAGCACGGTGCGCAGGCTGCTCGGCGTCGCGTTCCCCGGCGAGCCCTCCCGGGTCGAGACACTGCTGGGCGAGATGGAGCTGGACGTCGCGCAGGACGAGCTGACCGCGGTCATGGCGGAGGTCCGCAAGACGCAACTCAGGTTCGGTGCCATGCCCTTGGGCGACGGGGTGTACCGGGTCGTCGTGCCCGCGAGCGGGGTGGCCGAGGACCGCTCGGCCGCGCCGACGCTCGACGAGTTCAAGGAGCAGCTGCGGGCGACCGCGGGGACCGACTTCGGCGCGCACGCACCGCGCTGGCTGTCGCGGTTCGGGGACGCCACCCGGCAGGCCGAGCGGTACCGGGTCGACCGGGTGTTCCTCGCCGGCGACGCGGCGCACATCCACCCGCCGACCGGCGGTCAGGGGCTCAACCTCGGCCTCCAGGACGCGTTCAACCTGGGCTGGAAGCTGGCCGCCGCGGTCGCCGGCTGGGCGCCCGAGGACCTTCTCGACAGCTACCACGCCGAGCGCCACCCGGTGGCCGCGGACGTCCTGGACAACACCCGGGCGCAGATCCAGCTCATGTCGACCGAGCCGGGGGCGCAGGCGGTGCGCCGACTGCTCGCCGAACTCGTGGAGTTCGAGGACGTCAACCGGTACCTGATCGAGAAGATCACGGCGATCTCGGTGCGCTACGACCTCGGCGGGGGCGACGAGCCGGTGGGGAGGCGGCTGCGCGACCTGGAGCTGAAGCAGGGACGGCTCTACGAGCGGATGCACGAGGGCCGCGGCCTCCTCCTCGACCGGACCGGCCTGCTGTCGGCCGGCGGCTGGGCGGACCGGGTCGACGTCGTCGTCGACGCCGACGCGGAACTGGACGCGCCCGCGGTCCTGTTGCGGCCGGACGGGCACGTGGCCTGGGCCGGCGAGGACCAGCAGGAGCTGTTCGCGGGGCTGTCGAGATGGTTCGGCACGCCGACCGGCTGAGGCCTTCGGCCGGTGACAGCTTCGGCAGGTGACCGCTTCGGCCGGCTGCCCGCTCCGGCCCGCCGGCCGCTGCCCGCGCACGCGGGACGGGTCGGGCCGGTCGGCGGCCGGACAGGCCCGGCGGGCCGTGCAGAATGGTGGCATGACCATGGAGACCACCCCCGTACGGGTGCTGCGCGCCGGCGAGGCACCGGAGTCGGCCGTCCTGCCCGTCGCCGACGGAACGGTGGCCCTGTGGCTGCTGCCCATGGCGGAGGACCCCGGCGCACCCGCCCTCCTCGACGCCGAGGAGCACCGCCGGTGGAAGGCCCTGATCCGGGAGGACCACCGGGCCCGCTACCTCGCCGCCCACAGCGGACTCCGGCGGCTGCTCGGGCACTACCTCGGGACCCGGCCGGAGCAGGTGGTGTTCGTCCGGGAGGACTGCCCGGTCTGCGGCGGTCCGCACGGCCGGCCGGCCGTGCGCGGCGGGGGGCTCCACTTCTCGCTGTCGCACAGCGGCGACCTCGCGCTCGTCGGCGTCGCCGCCGCCCCCGTGGGCGTGGACGTCGAGGCGCACCCGGAGGCCGAGGTGTCGACCCTCGTGGCGGACAGCCTCCACCCGAGGGAGCGCGAGGAGTTCGCGCGGCTGCCCGCGGAGGCCCGGCCGGCCGCGTTCGCGCAGTGCTGGGCCCGCAAGGAGGCCTACCTCAAGGGCACCGGGGAGGGACTCGCCGGAGGCCTCGACCGTACGTACACGGGCATGGGCCCCGAGCCGGCCCCGGTACCCGGCTGGTCGCTCACCGACGTGCGGGTCGCCCCCTCGTACGCGGCCGCGGTGGCGCTCGCCCGACCGTAGGTCCCTCACCAGGGGCGGGCCGGCGGCGCCCCGCCGCACCGAGTCGGCGTGGCTCCGCGCTTGACCTTGACACGATGACAAGGTCTTGACTGCGGGCAAGGAGGTGGTCCCCATGACCATGGCCACACACGACACGGGCGTGACACGCGCCCTCCTGGGCCTCGCGGACGACCGCGCGTCGGTGCGGCTCCGGGCGGCGCTCGCGGCCGGTACGGCACCAGACCCGCGGTTCGTCGGCGCCCTCGTCGACCGCTGCGCGGTCGAGCCCGACTTCTCGGTGCGCGAGATGCTCACCTGGGCCCTCACCCGGCACGCGCCGGACCTCACCCTCCCGGGGCTGCTCGGCGAGGTCCGCTCGGAGCGGGCCCAGGCCCGGAGCCAGGCGCTGCACACCCTGTCCAAGATCGGCGACGCGCGCGCGTGGCCGGCGATCACGCACGGGCTGCTGACCGACGCGGACGACGAGGTGGCGCGGAGCGCGTGGCGGGCGGCGGTCGTGCTGGCACCCGAGGAGGAGCGGGCCGCGCTGGCCGGGGCGCTGGCGACGCAGCTGGGGCGCGGTGGGCGGGAGACGCAGCTGAGCCTCAGCAGGGCGCTGATCGCCCTCGGCGAGGCCGCGCTGCCGACGCTGGCGGAGGCGACGGCGCAGGGCTCCCCGGGCGCGCGCCGGCACGCGATCGCCACGGAGCGGCTGCTCCACGACCCGGACGCCGGGTTCGAGTTCGCGATCGAGGAGGCCAAGCGCGTGGCGGTGCTCGGGACGACCGGCCCGGAGGAGCGGTAGCGCATGCGGATCGGCGACGTGGCGCGGCGGTCCGGGGTCAGCGCCCGGATGCTCCGGCACTACGAGTCGCTGGGCCTGGTGCGGCCGACGGGTCGCACCGGGTCGGGCTATCGCGAGTACTCCGGCGAGGACATCCGGCGGATCTTCCACATCGAGAGCCTGCGGTCGCTCGGACTGTCGCTGCGGGAGGTGGGGAGCGCGCTCGACGATCCGGGCTTCGCGCCGGCGGAGCTCGTCGAGGACCTCGTCCGCGGGACGCGGGAGCGCATCGCGGCCGAGACGGCCCTGCTCACCCGGCTGCTCCGGATCGGCGCCGCGGAGCCGTCGGACTGGGAGGAGGTCCTGCAGATCGTGGGCCTCCTGCACGGGCTGGGCTCGGAGAGCGCGGGCCGGCGGCAGCGCGCGGCGCTGTCCTCGGGCGAGGAGAGCGCCGTGCCCGTCGAGGCGCTCGTCGAGGCGGCCCTCACCGAGACGGACCCGCACGTCGCCGGCGCCCTGCGCTGGGCGCTGGCGCAGCCGGGCGGCGGCGCGGCGCTCCCGCTCCTCGCGGAGGGCCTCCGTTCTTCGACGGCCGAGGTGCGGGAGCGTGCGGTGGAGGCCCTGACCGAGATCACCGGCGACGAGGCGACCGCGCTGCTGCACGAGGCCCTCGGGGACACCGACCCCGTGGTCCGCGGGCACGCGGCCGTCGCGCTCGGGGCGCGCGGGGCGGACGAGGCGGTCCCGGCGCTCGTCGACATGGTCGTGGCGGCCACGAACGACGTCGACGCGGCCGACGTGCTCGCCGCGCTGGCGGCGCGCCCCGGGCGGGCGGACGGGATCGCGGCCGGTCTCGTCGCCCGCCTCGCGGCGGCGGGCGACGACCCGGCGGTGCGCCGGCGGCTCGCGCAGGCCCTCGCGGACATCCCGGGGGACACGGCGTCACGCGCCCTGGAGTCCCTGGCGCGCGACGAGGACCGGGCGGTGGCGCTGACGGCGACGTACGTCCGCTCGCTCAGGGAGAGGGCCTAGGGGGTGTCTTGTCGATCAGGCCGGATCAGCGGCGCGGTGCCGGGCTCCGCGAGCCCGGCCCGGTCGGCACGGCACCCCCAGGGCGCCGCGACCGGCTGTCGGTGGCGTGTGCCAGAGTCTGCGCATGCTCGAGATCGTGGTGAAGACGGAGAACGGGGAACGGCACGTCCGCGTGTCCGCCGAGGAACTGGCCGGGCTCGTCCGGCGCATCGGCGAGGAGGGGGACAGGTTCCTGGTGCTCCAGCGGATCCCGGACCTGCCCGACGTCTTCGCCCAGGTCTGGCACCGGACCGGGGGCGACTACACGGTGGAGCACCGGGACGGGGCCGCCGTACGGCACTTCGGGACGACGGCCGAGGAGCCCGCGGACGTCGCCGCGGTGCTGACCCGCTGGGCGCGCGGGGAGAGCGACGCGGTCTCCGGACCGGGATGGTCGCTCCTGGACATGGGACCGGCCCGCGAGGTGCCGCCGCTCGACCTCGGCGAGGCCGAGGCCGTGATGCTGGAGGAGCGCGTCCGGGAGGTGCTGGTCGGCGGCTACGCGGACCGTGCCTTCCTGGCCGAGATCGCCGAGGAGTACCTGGTCGACGAGGGCCGTCGGCCGGTCTCGCGCGAGCAGGCCACGGCGCTGGCCGACCGGATGTGGCTGGAGCGCGTCGCGGAGCAGGCGGACTGGCGGGGCGAGACGGACCCGGAGCGCCTCACCCGGGCCTTCGCGTCCCTCCGGGAGGCCGGCATCACGGCCCGCGAGCACTTCACCTGCTGCCGCACCTGCGGCGAGTCCGAGATCGGGGCGGAGGGTGACCCGGACGCCCGGGGCTTCGTCTACTTCCACACCCAGTGCACGGACTCCGCCGCCGCGGGCCACGGACTGACCCTGCTGTACGGCGGCTTCGACGGCTCCCCCGCGACGACGACCGCCGTGGGGCACGAGGTGGTGACGGCCCTGGAGGCGGTGGGCCTCTCCACCGCGTGGGACCGGACCCCCGGCCGGGCCATCACCGTCACCCCGCTGGACTGGCGCCGCCGGCTGGTCGGCTGAGGTCCGCCGCCCAGGGCCAGCCGGCATGTCGGCCGGATTCGATGAGGGGGATCATCCGGAAGGCCGCGTCCGTCAGCCCGCCGAAGGTGTGGCGGTGCGGACCGGTGGGCGCGTGGGCCGGCCGGTAGCCCGCCAGGTTCCAGGTGTAGACGGGGACCTCCGGCGGGACCGGTTCCGCCGGGCCCCCGGGGAGGCAGGGCGCGGCCTGCTCGTCGGTGACGATCAGGACGCGGTCGTGCCCCCGGTAGTGCTCGCGCACGGCCTTCGTGGTGTGGGTGCCGCCCAGGCGGTGGAAGCGCTTCTGCACGTCCAGGACCGGTTCGCCCCGGGTGAAGGGCACCTCCTTGCTGGACCAGCCGAACTCCACCAGGTCCGCCTGCTCCGCCCGCAGGGCCAGCGCGCTGCCGAACACGGCGGCCGCGGCCGCCCTGGTGAGCTCGGACCGTGCGGAGACGGCGTCCCAGAACATGGAGTCCGAGCGGTCGACCAGGATCAGCGTCCGGCCGGGCAGCGCCGGCACGTTGGCCAGCGAGTGGCCCAGGGCCTCCTCCAGCGCGGCGGCCCAGCGCCGCTTGGGCGCGTTCCTGCGCGCGGCCAGGTAGCGCATGGGGAACTGCCGGGACCTGGCGACCTCGTCGGCGTCCGAGATCCGGGCGGCGACGGAGGCCGCGGCCCCGGCCGAGATCTTCGCGGAGTCGAAGTTGCGCAGGTTCCGCAGGAGGGCCATCGGGCCCATCGCGGGGATCACGGCCTCCCACACGGCGGCGTCGAGCGGGCCGTGCAGCCAGCCCGCCAGGGCCTCCCACGTCATGCCCGCGGCGGCGAGCCGCTCGCTGCCCCCGGGGCCGGTGACCAGGGCGCGCCGCTCGTCCACGGGCAGCTCCATGAGGGCGCGGTGCGCGGTGAGCACGGGGTCCGCCTCCGGCGGCACGGCCGTCTCCGGGTGGTGGCGGCGGTCCAGGGCGTACCGGAAGAGGGCGCCCTGCCAGGGCTTGGCCGGGTCGGGCGCGGCGTGCACCAGGTTGAGCACGTCGCCGAAGCGGAACGCGTGGGACGCGGTGTCGTACTTGACCAGGGACCGCGACGAGTACAGCCTGCGCACGGCGTCGGCGATGCCGCGCTTCACGGGCTGCGGCACGGTCCGCCCGTACGTGGCGGTCCAGTGGGCGAGCAACTCCCCCGGCTCGTCGGCGCGTTGGAGTACGGAGTCGATGACGGACCGGTTGGAGGGGCCGTCGGTCGCCCCGGCCGCCAGCCGGGCCCGTACGTACACGGCGGCGCCCACCAGGGACGCCGTGCGCATGTTGCCCTCGCCGCGCAGCCAGCGCAGCAGTCCGGCGGTCCACGCGGGGTCCGCCACGGCGAGTTCGCCGACGAGCCGCGCGTACCGCCCGTCGCGTTCCGCGCCGCTCTCGTAACCGGCGGGCTGCGAGACGAAGTTCCCGACGGCGAGCAGGAACAGCTCGTCGCGGGGTTCCCTGGTGAAGGTGGGACCGCCCTCGTAGGTGGTCGGGTCCGCGGGGACCGGGGCCGGAGGCGCCGGCCGTACGGGCATCGCGCGGGCGGCCGCCGCGACGTGCGGGGCCACGAGCATCTCGGACCAGGTCTTCGAGACGCGTCGGGTGTAGCGAGGCAGTGAATCCCCCCGGATCCGAGGAAGAGGAAAGGACGGCCCGGGAAGGGTCCACCGGGCCGGGGCGGCCGCGCCGCCGAGATCGGAGGTGGCGGCGGCGTCACTTGGCTTTCGGAAGAAGTAGCCGCAGCCGGGCGCATCGGAGGCGCGGTCGCGGGAACCAACCTAGGCGGGCCGCCGAACCGCACGCCACCGATTATCCCGCCCCCCGGCGAGCCGGCGGCCGCGCACGCGCCTCACGGACCCGTCGCCGTCCCGCCCGCCGCCGTCCCGCCCGCCGCGGATCGGCCGCGGCTTTCGGCGACGTGGCGGCGCAGTCCCGCGACCGAGACCCCTTCCAGGGTCTCCGCGAAGATCCGGCCCGGCCCCCCGGGCACGGGCAGCATGGACGGCACGACGAGGACCGTGCAGCCGGCCGCGTCGGCCGACGCCGTTCCGTCCGGGGAGTCCTCGACGGCCAGGCAGGCCGCCTCCGGGACGCCGAACCGGCGGGCGGCGGCGCGGTAGGGGTCGGGGTGCGGCTTCGTCCGCGCGGTGTCGTCGGCCGAGAGGGTGAAGGCGAAGGGGACGTGCGCGAGCGCACCCCCGACCACCGAGTCGACCACCGGCCGCGGCGAGGCGCTCACCAGGGCGAACGGGACGCCCTCCGCAGCGAGTTCGGCCAGCAGCCGGTCGGCGCCGGGACGCAGCGGCGCTCCCCGGTCGACCCGCTCCTGGAAGGCGGAGGACAGTGCGGCCGCCAGGCCGTCCTCGTCCGTGTGGCCCGTCACGCGGACGAGGTGGGCCGCGGTGTCCGGGACGGCGCGGCCGACGACCTCGGGGGCGTCCGCGTCCGTCAGCCGGTGGCCGATCCGGGCCGCGGTCTCGGCGGTGGCCTCCCACCAGAGAACCTCGGTGTCGACGAGGGTGCCGTCCATGTCGAAGAGGACGGCGGCGAGTTCGGTCACCGCTCCGCCCTCGGCGCGACGAGCGCGGGGTGCGGGGCGAGGCCGAGGGCCGCGCGGGCGCCGGGGACGAGGCCGTCGGCCGTCCGGGAGGAGAGGTCCGCCGTGACGCGCGTACCGGCGTGGTCGAGGTGGACGCGGGTGACGGAGCCGAGGAAGGAGGTGGAGACGACGGTCGCGTCCCCGTCGGCGGCCTCGGTGACGGTGACGTTCTCGGGGCGGACCAGGACGTCGACCTCGCGGAGCCGCGGGGCCTCGCCGTCGACGGGCAGCCGGGTGCCCGCCACCGCCACCTCGCCGGAGTCCGTGAGGAGGCCCGGGAGGCGGTTCATCGTGCCGACGAACTCGGCGACGAAGGGGGTGGCCGGACGGCGGTAGAGCTCGGCCGGGGCGGCGCACTGCTCCAGCCTTCCGGCGTTGAGGACGGCGACGCGGTCGGCCATGGACAGCGCCTCCTCCTGGTCGTGGGTGACGAAGACGGTGGTGATGCCGAGGGAGAGCTGGAGTCGGCGGATCTCCTCACGGAGGCTCAGCCTGACCTTGGCGTCGAGCGCGGAGAGCGGCTCGTCGAGGAGCAGGACGCGGGGGCGGAGGGCGAGCGCCCGGGCGAGCGCGACGCGCTGCTGCTGGCCGCCGGACATCTGGTGCGGGTAGCGGTCGCCGTGCTCGGGCAGGCCGACGAGGTCGAGGAGTTCGGCGGCCCTGGCGCGCCGCTCGGCCGTCCCGGCCTTCCGTACGCGGAGGCCGAAGGCGACGTTCTCGGCGGCCGTCAGGTGGGGGAAGAGGCTGTACGACTGGAACACCATGCCCGCGTCCCGGCGGTTGGCCGGGACGTGGGTGATGTCGGCGCCGTCGACGAGGACGTCGCCGGAGTCGGGGCGCTCGAAGCCGGCCAGGACGCGGAGCGCGGTGGTCTTGCCGCAGCCCGAGGGGCCGAGCAGGGCGAGGAGTTCGCCGGGCTCGACGGTGAGGTCGAGTCCGTCGAGCGCGGTGGTGCCGCCGAACGCGCGGCGCAGGCCCCGGAACTCGACGCGCGCCCCACAGGGGGCGACCGGCTCGGTCCGCTCCGCCGCGGGCGTCGCTGTGGACGAGGACATGGTCAGGACTCCTTGGGCGAGGTGCGGGACGGGTGGGCGGGGCTCGGTGGGCCGGGCGTGCCGGTCGGCGCCGTTCCCGCCCGGGAGAGGACGAGCAGCAGGAGCCAGGTGACGACCAGGCTGAGCAGGGACACGGCGACCGACATGCGGGCGTGGGCCCCCGAGATGGACACGATCCACACGGCGAAGGGCCGGAAGCCGAGCAGCGAGGCGATGGTGAACTCGCCCAGGACGAGGGCCAGGGTGAGGAAGGCGGCGCCCGCGAGGGAGGGCCGGAGGTTGGGCAGGACGACGCGGAGCATCACGTACAGCCGGCCCGCACCGCAGTTGCGCGCGGCCTCCACCAGGGTGGGGACGTCGACGGCGCGCAGTCCGGCGTCGAGGGACCGGTACACGAAGGGCAGGGCCAGCACCGTGTACGCGAGGACCAGGACGAAGGGGAAGCTCTCGTTCTGCACCGCGAGGAACGTCTGGTAGAGCGGCGTCCGGGAGAAGTGGTCGGGACCCCAGCGCAGTACGGTGCTGATGCCGGTGACGAGCGCGATGGGCGGTACCACCAGCGGCAGCATGCACACCACCTCGACGACGGGCCGCAGGCGCGGCGCCCCGAGCCGTACGGCGACCAGGGCGGGCACGACGAGCAGCAGCGCGAGGGCGATCGTCGCGGCCGCAAGGCCGAGGGAGAGCAGGAGGCTCTCCGTGAAGCCGTCGGCGGCGAGCAGTTCGGTGTACGCCTCGAAGGAGACGCCCCGGCCGGGCGTGTGCACGGTGAACACGAACGAGGCGACCAGCGGGACGAGGAAGTAGGCGCCGCCGAGGCCGAGGACGAGTCCGCGCCAGACGCGGGGCCTGCGGCGGGACCGCCCGCGGGCGGGCTGCGGGTCCGCGGGGGCGGCGGGCTGCGGCGCGGCCTCCCGCGCGGTGGGGGTCATCGCAGCCATCGGGCGCTCCTGCGCTGGAGGGGGAGGTGGACGGCCATGACGAGTCCGGCGACGAGGATCATGTCGAGGCCGAGGGCGAGCGCGACGTTCTCCTGGCCGACGAGGACGTTCCCGGAGAGCGCGTCCGCGATCTTGAGGGTGACCAGCGGGACGGAGCCGCCGACGAGGGCGGCCGCGGTGGCGTGCGCGGCGAAGGCGCTGCCGAAGAGCAGTACGAACCCGCCGAGCAGGGACGGCGCGAGGACGGGGATGCCGACGTGGCGCCAGTACTGCCATCCTCCGGCGCCCGCGTTCTGCGCGGCCTCGCGCCACTGGGGGCGCAGGCCGTCGAGCGCGGGGAGGATCACCAGGACCATCAGCGGGACGAGGAAGTACAGGTAGACCACGGCGAGTCCGGTGAACGAGTACAGGTTCCAGCCGAGACGGTCCAGGTCGGCGAGCTGTGTCACGACGCCCGAGATGCCGACGGTCGCGATGAACGCGAACGCGAGGGGGACGCCGCCGAAGTTGGCGAGGACGCCGGAGGCGGTCTGCACGGCGTCGCGCAGGACCCGGGAGCGGGAGGTGACGACCGCCTGGGCGATGAGGACGCCGAGGACGGAGCCGATGAGGGCCGTGAGGGCGGAGAGCTGCACGCTGCCGACGAGCGAGCCCAGGTAGGGGCCCTGGAGGGAGCGGCCGAGGTGCTCGCCGGTCAGGGCGGTGGCGCCGGTGCCGGGGTCGGTGCGGGTCACGGCGCCGTACAGGAGGGCGCCGAGCGGCAGGCCGAAGCAGAGGCAGGTGAAGGCGAGGAGGGGGAGGACGGCGAGCCAGGTGCGCGGGCCGCGCCGCCGGCGGCGGGTGCCGCCGGCGGGTCCCCCGGTGGGGGTGGAGGAGGCGTCGGTCATCAGGAGACGGCCTTGTCCCACTTCTCGGCGAGGGTGGCCTTGGCCTGGTCGAGCTCGGCGGAGGCCGGGAAGGCGGGGGTGCCGGTGACGGCGGGCAGCTTCGCGACGAAGGTCTTGTCGGCGGTGCCGTCGGCGGTCATGGCCGGGAGCAGCACCGGGCGGGCGTAGCCCTTGAGCCAGAGGTTCTGGCCCTCGGTGCTGTAGAGGAACTCCATCCACAGGCGGGCGGCCGCGGGGTGCGGGGCGTCCTTGTTGACGGCCTGCGAGTAGAACTGGGCGTAGACGCCGTCGGTGGGCACGGCCACCTGCCAGTCGACGCCCTTGTCCTTGAACTGGTCGGCGTAGCCGGCGTTCAGGTAGTCCCAGTCGATGCTGATGGGGGTCTCCCCCTTCTCGACCGTGGCCGGGGTGGACTCGACGGGGATGAAGTTGCCGCTCTGCTTGAGCTTGCCGAAGAAGTCGATGCCGGGCTGGATGTCGGCGAAGGAGCCCTTGTTGGCGAGGGCGGCCGCGTAGACGCCGCCGAAGGCGGAGCCGGACTTGGTCGGGTTGCCGTTGAGCGCGACCTTGCCCTTGTACTCGGGCTTGAGCAGGTCGGCGAAGGTCTTGGGGCAGTTCGGGACGCGCTTGGCGTCGCAGCCGATGGAGACGTAGCCGCCGTAGTCGTTGTACCAGCGGCCTGCCTCGTCCTTCTGGGCGGCGGGGATCTTGTCCCAGGCCTCGACCTTGTAGGGGGCGAAGAGTCCTTCGTCGGCGCCGCTGCGGGCGAAGGCGATGCCGAGGTCCAGGACGTCGGGGGCGCGCTTCTGGCCCTTGCGGGACTTGACGGCGGCGATCTCGTCGGCGCTCGCGGCGTCCGGGTTCTCGCTCTCGATCCTGATGCCGTACTTGGCCTCGAAGGTCTTGATGAGTTCGCCGTAGTTGGCCCAGTCCGGCGGCAGCGCGATGACGTGGAGGGCGCCCTCCTTCCTGGCCGCCGCGACGAGGGCGTCCATGCCGCCGAAGTCCTTGGCGGAGGTCGCGGTGGCCGCCTCGGCACCGCCGCCCTCGGCACCGGCCGCGCCCTCGGGTGCGGCGCCGCAGGCGGTGGCGGTGGTCAGGACGGCGGCGCCGAGCAGCACGGCGGCACCGCGGAGAGGGGTTCTGCGCACGGGTTCTCCCAGAGGCGAGTGAAGGAACTTGTCTGAACAAGCCGCCCTCAGTTCGCCTGTGCGCGCTGTCCGCGAAGTGAACGGGGCATGACCGGATCCGGGCGCCTCACGGAAGAGCCGGATGCGGTGAACAGCAGGTGAATGCGGTGCACTTGGGATGATCGGGCGCCTCACGAAAAGACCGTCCGGTCGGGTTAGGCTGATCCCGGGACAGCACATGCCGTGACCGACTGCGCGCAGTCGCGCGAGGGAAGGGGGATGCCGTGACGGCGCTCTACGTGGAGATCGCGGAGGGGCTCCGCCGCTCGATCCTCAGCGGTGAGTACGCCGTCGGGGCCCGGCTGCCGTCCGAGAGCGACCTCGCCGCCCGCTGGGCCGCCTCGCGCGGCACGGTGCGCCAGGCCGTCGCCCTGCTCACCTCGGAGGGCCTCGTCGGTTCCCGCCAGGGCGCCCGCCGCATCGTCCTGCGGCGCGAGCGCCGGCACAGCTTCGCCGAGCTGCACAGCTTCGCCCAGTGGGCCCGGGCCATGGGCTACCGGGCCACCAGCCGCTTCCTGCACCGGGAGCGCCGGCCGGCCGGCCCCGAGGAGGCCCGCCGGCTGGTCCTGCCGGAGGGCGGCGGGGTCCTGGACGTCCTGCGGCTGCGGATGCTGGACGACGAGCCCGTGATGGTGGAGCGCACGGCGTACGCGGGCTGGGTGGCCCCCGTGGTCGAGGCGCTGCCCGTCGACTGCGCCTCGATCATGGACAGCATGGCGGAGGAGGCCGGGATCGTCGCCCACTACGGCGAGCACCTCATCGACGCCGTCCCGGCCGGCAGCGACGACGCCCGGCTCCTCGGGGTCCGTAGGGGAAGCCCGCTGCTGCGCCAGCGGCACCTCACCAGCAACCCGGACGGGCGCCCGATCGAATGGACCGACGACCGCTACCGCGCGGGCAGCGTGACGTTCAACGTGAGCAACTCGGTGGGCACGGCGCCGCTGGTGAGGGACCCGGGCGCGCTGCTGATGTGAGGCGGGCGGGCGGCCGTGCGGCGTGGAGACGGCGAAGCGGTGGCCGGGAGAGCTCCCGGCCACCGCTTCGTACGGCGAACCGTCGTGTCCGAGGGGGGACTTGAACCCCCACGCCCGATAAAGGGCACTAGCACCTCAAGCTAGCGCGTCTGCCATTCCGCCACCCGGACAGGGTGTGCGTCCCGGCGAGTGGTGATCACTCGCGGCGACAAGATGAATATATCAGGGCTCTGACCTGCACTTCACCTTCGTTTCCGGGACGGCCGCGGGGCCCGGCGGGGGCACCCCGCGGCCATGCTCCTCAGCCGCCCGCGAGTTCTCCGCTGAGCCGGCCGTGCAGCGCGGCGCTGGGGTCGTTCAGGCCGGTGATCTCCACCGCCTTGCCGCGCTGCGCGTACTTCGCCTCGATCGCGTCGAGGACGGCGACGGACGAGGCGTCCCAGACGTGGGCCGCCGAGAGGTCGATGACGACCCGGTCCGGATCCGTGGCGTACGCGAACCGGTCCACGAGCCCGTCGACCGACGCGAAGAACAGCGCGCCCGTCACCCGGTAGACCGCGGTCGTGCCGTCGGGACCGGTCACGGCGGTGACCTCGGCGTGGCGGGCCACCCGCCGCGCGAAGATCAGCGCGGCGGTGACCGAGCCGGCGACGACGCCGACGGCGAGGTTGTGCGTGGCGACCACGCACACCACGGTGATCACCATGACGGCGATCTCCCCGGCGGGCATGCGCCGGAGGGTCGCGGGGGCGATCGAGTGCCAGTCGAAGGTCGCGAAGCAGACCATGATCATGACGGCGACGAGCGCGGCCATGGGGATGTCCGAGACGAGCGGCCCGAAGACGAGGCAGAGCACCATCAGGAACGCCCCGGCGAGGAACGTCGACAGCCGGGTCCGGGCGCCGGACACCTTCACGTTGATCATCGTCTGGCCGATCATGGCGCAGCCGCCCATGCCGCCGAAGAAGCCGGTGACGATGTTCGCGACGCCCTGGCCGACGGACTCCCGGGTCTTGTCCGAAGGGGTGTCGGTGATGTCGTCGACGAGCCGCGCGGTCATCAGGGACTCCATCAGACCGACGAGCGCCATCGCGAAGGCGTACGGCGCGATCGTCGTCAGCGTGTCGGCGGTGAACGGCACGTCCGGCAGACCGGGCGTCGGCAGCGCGGACGGCAGCTCGCCCTTGTCCCCCACCGTGGGGACGGCGATCCCGGCGCCCACGGTCACGACGGTGAGGACCACGATGGAGACCAGCGGCGCCGGGACCACCGTGGTGATCCTGGGGAGGAACACCAACAGGAGCAGTCCGGCCGCCAGGAGCGGATAGACCGCCCAGGGGACGTCCGTCAGCTCCGACATCTGGGTGATGAAGATCAGGACGGCCAGCGCGTTCACGAATCCGACCATCACGGAGCGCGGGATGAACCGCATCAGCTTCGCCACCCCGAGCAGGCCGAGCACCACCTGGAAGACGCCGGCCAGGATCACGGCGGCGACCAGGTGACCGAAGCCGTGCTCACGGTTGAGCGGGGCGATGACGAGCGCGACGGCACCGGTCGCGGCGGAGATCATCGCCCGTCGTCCGCCGACGACCGCGATGGTCACGGCCATGGTGAAGGACGCGAAGAGACCGATCGCGGGGTCGACCCCGGCGATGATCGAGAAGGAGATCGCCTCGGGGATCAGCGCGAGGGCGACGACCAGGCCGGCCAGCACCTCGGTGCGCCACACCGCGGGGTCGGCCAGCCAGTCGGGACGCAGGCGCGCGAGGGACGCACGGGCGGGCGAAGAGGACAAGGGAGGGGGAACCTGTCACGCGTGGGCACGCCCCTCGGGGGACGGATCCGGGGCGTGGGGGAACGGGGCCGGGGGCGTCTTCGGCCCCGACATGACGACGGCGGGGCCGCCGTACGCCGCCCACGCCGCGGACGATTCTACGGGACCGGCCCCGGAGACCTCCGGGGCCGGTCCTCGACGGCGGGCCGCTACCGCGCCGTCTCGTACGTCCCCGACAGCGCCTCCACGCGCTGCCAGACCCGGCCCGAGCGGGCCTCGTCGACCACCGGACGGCGGACGGCACCGAGCGCCCAGGCCTGCTGCTGCCCGGTCGCGGAGTCCTTGCCATGCAGTTCCACGGCGTGCGCCGAGAAGTCCCGGACGAGCACGGCGAACAGCTCGTCGAGGACGTCCTCGTCGAGGCCGGTCAGGCGCGCCTGCTCCAGGACCAGCTGGCCGTGGACGACGAGCGCGAAGAGCTGGCCGACGGCGAGCAGGAGGTCGAGGTCGCGGCTCTGCTCCTCGTCGGGCGCGGCGGTGCGCACGAACGCGCAGAGCGCGTCGGCCTGCTCGCGGAAGCGGGCGACGTTCGGCACGGTCGCGTACGCGTCGTACGCTGGCCGCCAGTCGTGGAAGCGGACGGAGCCCAGTCCCCGGGCCGGTCCCTGCCGGAAGAGGAAGGTGTCGTCGGCGGCGTCCAGCCGGGTCGGCACGGGCGCGTACTCGGCCGGGGCGAGGAGGTGGTTCCGCATGAACTTCAGGATCAGCGCCAGGTTGACGTGGACCGTGCCCTCCAGCTTGGGGAGGCCGCGGATCTCGACGGCCGCCTGCGCGAAGTAGGTGTCCTTCTCGAAGCCCTTGGCGGCGATGACGTCCCACATCAGGTCGATGACCTTCTCGCCCTCCGTGGTCACCTTCATCTTCGTCATCGGGTTGAAGAGGAGGTAGCGGCGGTCCTCGGGGCCGGCGGAGCGGAAGTAGTCGACGGCGCGGTCGCTGAACAGCTTCATGCCGACCAGCCGGACGTACGCGTCGGCCAGCTCGCGCCGCACGTGCGGGAAGGCGGTGACCGGGCGGCCGTAGAGGATGCGGTTCTGGGCGTGGGTGACGGCCTCGTACATCGCGTGCTCGCAGATGCCGATCGAGGCGGTGCACAGGTTGAACTTGCCGACGTTGACGGTGTTGAGCGCGGCGTCGAAGGCGGCCCGGCCGGTGTGCAGGACGTCCTCGGCGGCGACCGGGTAGTCCTCCAGGCGGAACTCGCTGACGAACTTGGAGGAGTCGACGACGTTCTTGACCAGGTGGTAGGCCGGGTGGCGGCTGTCGGCGGCGAAGAAGACGTAGCCGTCGGGGCCCTCGACGTCGGTGCGGCGGCCGAAGACGGAGACGAGTCCGGCGGCGTTGCCGTTGCCGATGTAGTACTTGGAACCGGTGGCGCGGAAGCCGCCGTCGGCCTGCGGCTCCAGGAGCATGTCGGTGGAGTAGATGTCGGCGCCGTGGGTCTTCTCGGAGAGGCCGAAGGCGAACACCTCGCCCTGGGCGAGGAGTGCGGCGGCGCGGGCACGGGCGGCGGCGTTGTCGCTCTGCCAGACCGGGCCGAGGCCGAGGATGGTGACCTGCCAGGCGTACCAGTAGTCGAGGCCGTAGAAGCCGAGGATCTCGTTGAGGGCGGCGATCCGGGCGGTGTCCCAGCGCTTGTCCGTCCCGTCCCCGGCGTCGCCGGCCTCGGCGGAGGGCGTCAGGAAGGTCTCGAAGAGTCCCTCCTCGGCGGAGAAGGCGAGGAAGTCGCCGAGCCAGGCGCGGGTGCGGTAGTCCTCGATCAGCCGGCGCTTGCCGCGGGCCTCGAACCAGTCGACGGTGGCGCGGAGCAGCCGCCGGGTCTCCGGGTCGAAGTGCGCCGGGTCGTAGGTGTGCGGGTTGAAGAGCAGCGAGTCGGCCATGGGCTCCGTCTTTCGGTCCGGTGGAGTGCGGTGGGCGTGGCGGTGCGGGGGCGCGCCTCAGCGCGCGGCGGCGAGCCGGTGGAGGGTGGCGAGGACGTCGTCGAGCCAGGCGAGCGTCATCCGCTCGTACGCGATGCCGCCGCGCAGGACGACGTGCTGGAGCTCACGGCCGGCGTCGAGCGGGCCGGTGGCCGCGGGCGCGTCGGGGGCGGGCGGCGCCGGGAAGTCGCGGGCCTCGCCGGCCAGGTAGTGGGCGAGGCGGTCGGTGTGCGCCCGGTGGTGCCGCTCGACCTCCGCGATCAGCGCGGCGGGGTCGTCGAAGGCGGCGCCCCGGATCTTGACCGCGAGGTCGTGCCGGATGCTCTCGGGCTCGATGGGCTCGTGCAGCCAGCTGGACAGGACGGCCTGCCCGAGGTCGGCGACGGTGTACTCCTTCTTGTCCGGACGGCCCTGCTGCGGCACGTCGCGGACGTCGATCCAGCCGTCGTTCTCCATCCGCTTGAGGACGCGGTAGATCTGCTGGTGGCTGGCCGTCCAGAAGTATCCGATGGACCGCTCGAAGCGGCGGGCCAGCTCGTAGCCGGACCCGGGCTTCTCCAGCAGGGACACGAGAATCGCGTGTTCGATCGCCACACCGGAATCCTTCTATGCAACTCGTTGCATAGGCAAGTCCGGGCGCTCCGGTGAGACGCGGCTCACCGCGCACGGGCCCGGTCGCCGCCCCGGGGCACGACGGCTCAGCCCCGCTCGGCGGCCCTGTCCAGTTCCTCGTCGAGGGCCATCGCGGCCGTGATGAGGGCGAGGTGGGTGAACGCCTGCGGGAAGTTCCCGAGCTGTTCGCCGGTGCGGCCGATCTCCTCCGCGAAGAGGCCGACGTGGTTGGCGTAGGTCAGCATCTTGTCCATCGCGAAGCGGGCCTGGTCGAGGCGGCCGGCCCGGGCGAGGGCCTCCACGTAGAGGAAGCTGCAGAGCGAGAAGGTGCCCTCCTCGCCGCGCAGCCCGTCCGGGGACGCCTCGGGGTTGTAGCGGTAGACCAGGCTGTCGGTGACCAGCTCGCGGTCCATGGCGTCGAGCGTGGAGAGCCAGGAGGGCGCCCTCGGCGAGATGAAGCCGACGAGCGGCATGAGCAGCAGGGAGGCGTCGAGCACCTCGCTGTCGTAGTGCTGGACGAAGGCCCGACGCTCGGGGTTCCAGCCTCGCTCCATGACCTGGACCAGGATCGCGTCGCGCTGAGCGGTCCAGCGGACGAGGTCGGCGGGGCGGGCGTACGCGGTGGCGAGCCGGATGCCGCGGTCGAGGGCCACCCAGCACATCATCCGGCTGTACGTGAAGTCCTTGCGCCCGCCCCGTGTCTCCCAGATGCCCTCGTCGGGCCGGTCCCAGTGGTCGCAGAGCCAGTCGAGGAGCGCTGCGAACCCCTTCCACCCCTCGTAGCCGGCGAGCTCGGCCACGTCCGACGAGTGGGTCACGGCGTAGGCGAACTCGCCGTAGATGTCGAGCTGGAGCTGGTCGGCGGCGCCGTTGCCGGCGCGGACGGGGAAGGAGTCGCGGTAGCCGGACAGGTGCTCCAGGACCTCCTCCGAGAGGTGGGGGTCCCCGTCGACCCGGTACATGATCTGCATCGGCTCCCCGCCGGGCGGTCGGGGAGCGCGCCCGCGCCCGCCGAGCCAGCGGCGGAACGCGTCGGCCTCCTCGATGTACCCGAGGTCGAGGAGGACCCGCACCGAGAAGGAGGCGTCGCGGATCCAGGTGTAGCGGTAGTCCCAGTTCCGCTCGCCGCCGATCTGCTCCGGGAGGCCCATGGTGGGGGCGGCGATCGGCGCGCCGGACGGGGCGTAGATGAGCAGTTTGAGGGTGATGGCCGAGCGGTTGACCATGCTCTGCCAGCGTCCCCGGTAGCGGCAGCGGCGCATCCATCCGTGCCAGAAGAGGCGGGTCTCCTCCAGGGCGGCCTCCAGGGCCTCCTCGGTGATCGGCTCGGGGGCGGCGCCTTCCGGTGCGCAGGTCTCCAGGACGATTCCGGCGGTCTCGCCGTGCCGGAGGGTGACGGTGCCGCGGACGTCCCGCCCGTCGGCCTCCAGGGGGATGCTGCTGCGCAGGTGCACGTCGAGGCCGGGGCCGTGGAAGGCGGCGGCGGCGCCGTCGAGGGTGAGGGTGTGCGGCGCGCGGCCGTAGTCGAAGCGCGGCCGGCAGGCGACGTCGAAGGTGAGGGTGCCGCGGACCACCCGCAGGGCCCGCACGAGGCGGTGCCGGTCGGTGGCCGCCTCGGGCCGCGGGCCGACGGGCATGAAGTCGACGACCTCGCCGACGCCCTCCGGGGTGAGGAACCGGGTGATGAGGACGGCGGTGTCGGGCAGGTAGAGCTGGCGGACGGTGACGTCCTCGTGCGCGGGCGCGATGGTGAAGTGGCCGCCGCGCTCCTGGTCGAGCAGCGAGGCGAAGATGCTCGGCGAGTCGAAGCGGGGGGCGCAGAACCAGTCGACGGCGCCGTCGGCGGAGACCAGGGCGGCGGTCTGCAGGTCGCCGATCAGTCCGTGGTTGGCGATCGGAGGGTACTCGGGCACGAGCCACCTCGATTCTCCCGCGGCTCCGGGCCTCCGGTGCCACTGCTCGGATCCACCCAACCCGGCGGGTGGCGGACCGGCAACGCGGAGGGACCGACCGGGCGAACCGCGCCTCGCCGGGGCTTCGGCGTACGCGGCTCCGCGACGACGGGCCAGGGCGCGAACCGGCCATTCGGTCGCCCGGACGGAGGGCACGATTCCGGCATTGAGGGGGCGGTCGCGTCCGGAGCACCGGCGCGGGGACGCCTCTTCGGCACGCGGCGGGAGGTCCGCCCGCGCACCTGGCCCTCGGGTGCCGCGGGGCCCGGCTCTGTGCGGTTGCTACGCCCCCGGCCGGCCGTCGGCGCCCTCACCCGCCCGGCCGCGCCGACGGTGGGCCCCGGGGTGCGGAACCGGCGCGGGGCCGGGGGCTGAACTGGGGCGTCGACATCCGCCCTGCCGCTTCCCGGACGTGTCCTCCCGTCTTCAACCACCGTCCGGAATCGTTCCCCTGAAGGGGTGTCGGCAAGTTTCCGTAAGCACTTGCACACCGCCCCGCGTCCCCCTCCACCGGGACGCCCCCTCCGCCGCGACGACCCCCTCGCGGCGCTCGGGCGCCAGGAACGCGCGTAGATCGGCCGAAAGGAATCCTTGTCGCCGGGCCGCCCGGATTCGAGGATTCCCCTGTCGAGATGACAGGTCCATGGCGAGCTGACTCCCTCGTCCGGGGCCCGCCCGCTCGGCGCCGACGGGACCGCCCACCCAGCGGTTCCCCCCACTCCCCCACCGGAGGATCCAGTGAACCTCAAGCGTCTGTCCCCCCTCGGCGGCGCGGCCAAGGGCGCACGGCTGATCGCCGTGGCCTCGGCCCTGCTCGCCGCCTCGGCGCTTGCAGTCCCCGCCTCGAACGCCGCCACCGCGGTGGAGGGCCGGGCCACCGCCGCCCAACTCGCGGTCGCGGACCAGGCCGTACGCGGAGCCGATGTGCCCGGCACCGCGTGGTACACCGACCAGGCGACCGGGAAGATCGTCCTCACCGCCGACTCCACCGTCTCCGCCGCCGAGATCGCCAAGATCAAGAAGGCGGCGGGCGACCGCGCCGGCAGCCTGGACATCAAGCGGACGCCCGGCACGTTCAACAAGCTCATCGCGGGCGGCCAGGCCATCTACGCGGGCGGCGGACGCTGCTCGCTCGGCTTCAACGTTCGCAGCGGATCCACCTACTACGCCCTCACCGCCGGCCACTGCACCAACATCGGCAGCACCTGGTACACCAACTCGGCCAACACCACGGTGCTCGGCACCCGGGCCGGCTCCAGCTTCCCGACCAACGACTACGGCATCATCCGGCACTCCAACGCCTCGGCGGCGGACGGCCGGGTCTACCTCTACAACGGCAGCTACCGCGACATCACCGGGGCGGGCAACCCCTCCGTCGGCCAGTCGGTGCAGCGCAGCGGCAGCACCACCGGTCTGCGCAGCGGCACGGTCACCGGCCTCAACGCGACCGTCAACTACGGCGGCGGCGACGTCGTCTACGGCCTGATCCAGACCAACGTCTGCGCCGAGCCCGGCGACAGCGGCGGCGCGCTCTTCTCCGGCACCACCGCGCTGGGCCTCACCTCGGGCGGCAGCGGCAACTGCAGCAGCGGCGGCACCACCTTCTTCCAGCCGGTGACCGAGGCGCTGAGCGCGTACGGCGTGAGCGTCTTCTAGCCCCACCCCTCTCGACCGGCGCACCGAGGCCGGCGGTCCCCCACGGACCGCCGGCCTCTCGGCGTCAGCGGTCCAGGTCCCGGTGGGCGGTCTCCGGAAGCCTGAGGTACACCGCCGAGGAGACCAGGCACAGCGCGGCCACGTACCAGGGGAACGCCCCCGGCACGTCCCACTCCTTGAAGAGCGTGCCGACGTACGGCGCCGTGCCGCCGAAGAGCGCCACCGTCAGCGAGTACGGGAAGCCGATCCCGGCCGCCCGCACCCGGGCGGGGAACATCTCCGCGTTGACGGCGGCGGAGATCGAGGTGAAGCCGGTCAGCAGCACCATGCCCGCGCACTGGACGAGGAGCAGCGAGAGGAACGACCCGTCCAGCGAGCGCAGCAGCGGGACGGCGAGCACAGCGAACCCGATGCCGAAGAAGAGCAGCGAGGGCTTGCGGCCGAACCGGTCGGAGAGCAGTCCGCCGACCGGTTGCAACAGAGCGAAGAACGCCAGCGAGAGCGTCCCCGCCAGCAGCGCGTCCGCCTTGTCGATACCGGTGTTGAGCTCGGCGTACGTGGGGAGGTAGGAGGTCCACGTGTAGTACGCGAGCGTGCCGCCGGCCGTGATGCCCCCGATCAGCAGGGAGGCCCGGGGGTGGTGGCGCAGGGCGTCGAAGAGCCCCGGCCGCGGGGCCTCGCGCTGCGCGGCGCTCCGGGTCTCCTCCGCGCCCCGGCGGATCCAGAACCCGGCGAGGCTGAACACCGCGCCGAGCAGGAACGGAATGCGCCAGCCCCAGCCGTTCATCCGGTCCTCGCCGAGCAGGCCGACCAGCAGAGCGGCGATGCCGGAGGCGGCGAGCTGGCCGGCGGAGGTGGAGACGTACTGGAAGGAGGAGAACAGCCCGCGCCGGCCGGGGCCCGCCGACTCGACGAGGAAGGTGGTCGAGGCCGCGAACTCCCCGCCCACCGACAGGCCCTGGAGCAGGCGGGCGATCACGAGCACGACGGGGGCGAGGACCCCGGCCGTCGCGTACGTCGGGGTGAGGCCGACCAGCAGGCTGCTGCCGCCCATGAGCAGGATCGTCGCCGTGAGGGCGGCCCGCCGTCCGCGCCGGTCGGCGAGCGCGCCCATGAGGAGTCCTCCGACGGGGCGCATGAAGAAGCCGACGGCGAAGACGGCGAAGGTCGACAGGAGGGGGACGAGGGAGTTCCCCGAGCTCCGGGGGAAGACCTGGTGCGCGAGGTAGGCGGCGAGGAAGGTGTAGGCGTACCAGTCGTACCACTCCACGGCGTTGCCGACGGAGGCCGCGAGGAGCTGGCGTAACGGACGCCGGGCGGCGGGTGGTCGCGGCGACGGCCCCGCGGTCCCGGGGCCGGGGGCCTCGGCCGGGTACGGCGCGGGGGCGTCGGAGGCGGGGCGGGTGGACGCGTCGGGCGCGGGAGGCGTGTCGGTCATGATCACGCCCTGCCCGCGGTCCCCCCGCCGTACGCCTCAGTCGACCGGCCAGGTGTGGGCCGGCGCGTTCAGGTGCATGAACTCGATGTACTGCTGTGTCATCCGCCGCAGCGCCTCGTGTCGGTCCGCGTGGTCGATGTCGTGGAGGTGATGGAACATCTCGGACTGCCACACCGCTCCGTTGCGACCGCTGACGCACCGCTGCTCGATGACGCCCAGGAGCGGCTCGCGCCGGGACGCCTCCAGGCCCATCCGCTCGAGTCCGCGGTCCGCGAGGGGCAGCAGCCGCCGCAGGACCAGCTCCGTCACCGGCACCTCGCCCATCCCCGGCCAGTACACCTGCGCGTCGATGCCGTGGCGGGCGGCGGTGTGCAGGTTGTCCTCGGCGGTGGCGAAGGACATCCGCGACCAGACCGGCCGGTCCTCGTCGACCAGGGCGCGGACCAGACCGTAGTAGAACGCGCCGTTCGCCAGCGTGTCGGCGACGGTGGGCCCGGCGGGCAGCACCCGGTTCTCCACGCGGAGGTGCGGGACGTCGTCGACCACGTCGTAGACGGGACGGTTCCAGCGGTAGACGGTGCCGTTGTGGAGGGTGAGCTCGGACAGCGTCGGCGCCCCGCCCCGGTCGAGGACCTCCTCCGGGTCCTCCTCGTCGCAGAGGGGCAGCAGCGCCGGGAAGTAGCGCGCGTTCTCCTCGAAGAGGTCGAACACGGAGGTGATCCACCGCTCGCCGAACCACACCCGCGGCCGCACGCCCTGCACCTTGAGCTCGTCCGGCCGGGTGTCGGTGGCCTGCTCGAAGAGGGGGATCCGCGTCTCCCGCCACAACTCCTTGGAGAACAGGAACGGCGAGTTCGCCGCAAGCGCCACCTGCACGCCCGCCACGGCCTGTGCGGCGTTCCAGTAGCCGGCGAACTCGTCCGGGGCCACCTGGAGGTGGAACTGGGTGCTGGTGCAGGCCGCCTCCGGCGTGATCGTCTCCGCGCGGGTGCGCAGCCGCTCCACCCCGTCCACCGAGATCAGCAGGTCCTCGCCGCGGGCGGCGAAGATCTGCTCGTTCAGCAGGTGGTAGCGGGGGTTCTCGGAGAGCGAGGAGGGACCCGCGTCGTCCCGCTCCAGCGTCGGCAGGATGCCGATCATGACCAGGTGCGCGCCGATGCCCGCCGCCTGCTGCTCGGCGTGGTTGAGCGCGTCGCGGATCTCCTGCTCCCAGGAGTCGGGGCCGCCGCCCGCGCTCAGCCGCCGCGGTTCGAGGTTGATCTCCAGGTTGAACCGGCCCAGCTCCGTCGACCAGGCCGGGTCGGCGATCGCGTCGAGCACGTCGGTGCTGCGCATGGCCGGTTCCCCGGTGGCGTCCACCACGTTCAGCTCGATCTCCAGGCCGACCTGCGGCCGCTCGAAGTCGAACCGCGACTCGCGCAGCATCCGCGCGAACACGTCGAGGCACGCGTGCACCTTGTTCCGGAACCGGCGACGGTCTTCCCGGGTGAACTCCTGCGCCGGGACGTCACGTCCCATCGGGCCCTCCCGAGTCTCGTCGGCACGGACCCCCGGCTACCAGCGTCCCACTCCCGGCGCCCGCCAACCACCGAAGCGGCCCGGGGGCCCTTCCCGCGCGGCCCGCGGCGGGCGGTCCGGGCGAAGCCCTCGGTGGGTGTCGGTGCCCGGGCGTAGGCTTCGTCACGCCGCGGGCGAGGCGGGACGGCACGACAGGACGGGGGCGGGGGCGCATGACGCCTGGAACAGCTGGTACGACGGCCGGAGCCGACGGGACGGACGGCACGGCGGGCACGAGCGGGGCGGACGGCACGGCCGGGACCGCGCCGGCGTGGGGATCGGAGCTCGACTCGGTCGTCGTGTACGCGCAGGGGGCGCTCTGCCGCCGCCTGGCGCGGGGCGTCCTGCCCCCGGACGGCCGGGTGCGGGTCACGGGACTGCCGCGCTCGCTCGACCCCGGCTCGCTGCGCGCCCGGGTCCTGGGCGACTCCGGGGTACGGGTCACCGAGGCCCGGCTGCGGATCGAGGCCGAGCCGCTCACCGCCGACCCCGGCGCCTCCGAGAGCCTGCGGCAGGAGGTGGAGCGGCTCACCGAGGCGCACGCGGCGGCCCGGGGGCGGCGGGACCGTCAGCGGGCCCTGATCGCCGAGGTCGCCGGGGTGCGCCCGGTGCCGCCGCCCCGCAAGCGGGACGACCCGCACCGCCGCACCCCGGTCGAGGCCTGGCTGGAGCTCGCCGACTTCGTCGACGAGCGGCTCACCGGGCTGCACGCCCGGCTCGCGGAGCTGGAGGAGGAGCTGGTCCGGGCCGAGCACGCCCGGTCGGTGGCCGCGGACCGGCTCGCCCGTGCCTCCGGCGCCGCCCCTTCGCCCCACGTGGAGACCACCGTGTCCGCCGTCCTCACCCTGGTGGCGGGAACGGGCGGCGCAGCCCCGGCGGACGGCGGGGAGGCCGCGTCGGGGCCGGACGCGCCCGAGGTGCGGCTGGAAGTGGAGTACGGGGTGCCGGGCGCCGTCTGGGTGCCCGCCTACCGGCTCACGCACCGTCAGGGCGACGGCACCGGGCGGCTGGTGCTGCGCGCCTCGGTCGCACAGCGCACCGGCGAGGACTGGAGCGGAGTCCGCATCGCCCTGGCCACGGCCGACCTGCGCCGCCGCACCGACCTGCCGAAGCTCCGCTCGATCCGGATCGGGCGCCGCCAGGAGGCCCCCGCCCCGTCCGGCTGGCGCGAGCCCCCGGCGGGGCTCGCCGACCTCTTCACCGGCTACGCGGCGGCGGGACCGCGCCCCGCCGCGCGGCGCGCACCCCTGGACGGCCCCGCGGTGCCCGTCGCCACCGGAGGAGGGTCCGTCCCCGGTCCGGTCCCGATGCCCCCGGCGGTCTCCGCCGGGCCGCCGGTGCCCCCTCCGGCCCCGCAGCCCTACGGAGCACCGCCTCCGCCCGGGGGGTACGGCTCCGCTCCCGAGGCCTTCGCACGCGCGGCCGCTCCGATGCGGCCGGGCGGCCGGCCGCGGGGCGGCGGTCAGTCGTTCGCGGGCGCTCCGGCCCCCGCCGCCATGGCCCCCGCGGCTCCCGCGCCCCCGGGGGGCGTCCCTGCACCGCCGCCGCCCCCGCCGGGACCGCCGCGCCCGAGCGGCGACGAACTCGACTACGCCGCCCTGGTCCTGTCCGGCCCCGACGAGCCGGCCGCGCGCAGGGGCCGACTGTTCCCCGGCCCGTCCTTCGACGCCGTGGGAGCGGAGTACCGCCGCCGCGCCGACGCCGTGGCCTCGCTGCCGCTGCCCGGCCACGCCGTGCGGCCGCGGGAGTCCGCGGGCTCCTTCGACCACCGCTTCGACGCCGCGGCCCGCGCCGACGTGCCGTCGGACGGGACCTGGCACACCGTCACCGTCGGGGAGATCCCCGTCGGGCTGCGCACCGAGTACCTGTGCGTTCCGTCGGTGGAGCAGACCGTGTACGCGACCCTGGTCCTGTCCAACGCCACGGACCAGGCGCTGCTCGCGGGACCGGTGGAGGTCTCCGTCGACGACGACTTCCTGCTGACCACCGCGCTGCCCACGCTCGCCCCCGGCGGCGTCCGCAGGGTGGGTCTCGGACCGGCCGAGGGCATCCGGGTCACCCGGCGCACCCATCTGAACGAGTCGACCGCGGGCCTGCGGAACAACGTCACCGTGCTCGACCACCGCGTCCACGTCGAGCTGGTCAACGGGCTCGCGCGGCCCGCCCCGGTCGAGATCCGCGAGCGCGTGCCGGTCACCTCCGACGCCGACGTGCGCATCGAGGAGCGGGCCGACTGGACGACGCCCGCGGACGGGGACGCCGAGCGGCACGCCCCGGGCACCCGCGTCTGGCGGGTGGAGCTGCCCGCCGGCGGCACCACCGCCCTCGACGGCGGGTACGAGATCCGCATCCCGGCCGGCAAAGCCCTGGTCGGCGGAAACCGCAGGAGCTGAGGCACCCCATGTCCACCGACTCGAAGACGATCGCCGGAGGCGGCACGGCCGCTCCCGGCGCCCACGGGCCCGTTCCCGTGATCCCCGCTCCCGTCACCGCCGTCACCTGCCTGGAGGACCGCGCCCAGATCGAGCGGGCCGTCGAGCTCGACCTGGCGGGCGGGGTCCAGCGGCTGCGGCTCGGACCGGTCACCGCGCTGGCCGTCGACCGCACCCTGCACGCCGACCAGACCGCCGGCCGTCCCGCCACCGTGCACGACGTCCGGATCGTCCGTTCCTGGGAGCCGCGCGCACCGCGGCCCGGCGACGACGACTCCGCCCTGCGCCACCGCGTCCACGCCCTCGAAGAGGAGCAGGTCGCCCTGGAGCGGCGGCGCGAGCGGCTCAGGACCCGGCTCGACGTCCTCGGCGGACTCGCCGCCGACCTGCTGCGGGACATCGGCGAGGGCGCCGGTTCCGGCGAGGCCGAAGGACCCCGCTGGAGCCGCGCACTGGACCGGGTGGACGCCGAGCGCGACACCTGCGGCGAGCGGCTGCGCGCGGCCGACACCCGGTCGGCCGCCCTCGGGGCCGAACTCGACGAGGTCCTGCGGGCCGTGGACGACGCCGAGGAGGAGCCCGCCGAGCTGGTGGCCCACGTCGAGCTGACCGTGGAGGCGACGGCGGCCGGCCCGGTCGGGCTGGTGCTGAGCCACCTCGTGCCGTGCGCCCTGTGGCGGCCGGCCTACCGGGCGGTGCTCGACGGGCCGGAGGTGACCCTGGAGACGGACGCCATGGTCTGGCAGCGTACGGGCGAGGACTGGAGCGGGGTCGGGCTGACGCTGTCGACCGCCCGGTCGTCCACGGCCACCGAGCCGCCCTCGCTGGACGAGGACCGGCTGGCGCTCAAGGACCGCACGGCGGCCGAGCGCCGTACGGTCGACGTCGAACTGCGCGAGGAGGACGTCAGCGACCTGGGCCCCGTCCCGGTCCTCGGCCTGCCCGGCGTGGACGACGGCGGCGAGACGCGGGTGCTGCACTCCCCCGCGCCGGTCTCGGTGCCCTCCGACGGGCGCGCGCACCGGGTGCCGCTCTCCGTCTTCGGCACGGCCGCGCGGAGCGAGTACGCCTGCTCGCCCGAGGTGTCGCCGCTGGTCACCCAGGTGGTGCGGTTCGACAACCGGTCCGGGCACGTGCTGCTCGCGGGACCCGTGGACCTGGTCCGCGGCGGCGGGTTCGGCGGCCGGGGCACGCTCGGGTTCACCACCCCCGGCGCCCCCGTCGAGATCGCCTTCGGCAGCCGCGACGACCACCGGGTGGTCCGGGAGGCGGAGGAGACCCGGGACACCACCGGGATCACCCAGCGGACGGTGGTGACCCGCACGGTCCGGCTGCACGTGTCCCGGTTCTCGGCCCCCGGGGAGTCGGACGACCGGGTGGTCGTGCTCCGGGAGCGGATCCCGGTCTCGGAGGTCTCGGCGGTGGAGGTGCGGCTCCGCAAGGAGGCCTGCTCCCCGGCGCCCGACACGATCGACGCCGAGGGCATCGCCCGCTGGGACGTCACCCTGCCGCCCGGCGGGCGGCGCACCGTCACGCTGGTGTACGAGCTGTCGGCGAGCTCCAGGGTCGCGGGGCTCTGAGGGAAATGCGGCGGGGGTGCGGGGCGAGGTCGCCCCGCACCCCCGCCGCCTTTTCCGTGGGCCGCTCATAGGATTTCCCTCTTCTCGCACGCATTCCTGGGCCGGGGCGATTCCCGGCCCCGGATTCTCCGCTCGGCCGCCTTTTCGCATTCCGCCCGCCGGTTACGCGGCGGCGCCCTGCGTGTTCTCTTAGCGGTGCGGTCCGCGGTGCGCGACCATACGGACGCCGAGTCGCCGTGCCCGACACCGGAGAAGCGACGTCACGCGCACGCGGCCGGCCGACGGAAACATCGCGACAGGAAGAAGGACGTACGTGTCCGAGAGCGAGAACCCGGCAATCCCCTCCCCGGCCCCGAAGGAGACGCGCCCCAGGACGAACCGGGACTGGTGGCCGAACCAGCTGGACCTCTCGGTCCTCCACCAGCACTCGCCCCAGGCCAGTCCGATGGACGAGGACTTCGACTACGCGGCGGAGTTCGCGACCCTCGACGTCGACGCCCTGAAGCGGGACGTCTTCGAGGTGATGACGGCCTCGCAGGACTGGTGGCCGGCCGACTACGGCCACTACGGCCCGCTCTTCATCCGGATGAGCTGGCACGCGGCGGGGACGTACCGCATCGAGGACGGCCGGGGCGGCGGCGGCTCCGGCGCGCAGCGTTTCGCCCCGCTCAACAGCTGGCCCGACAACGCCAGCCTGGACAAGGCGCGCCGGCTTCTGTGGCCGGTGAAGCAGAAGTACGGCCGGAAGGTCTCCTGGGCCGATCTCCTGGTCTTCGCCGGGAACTGCGCGATGGAGTCCATGGGATTCAAGACGTTCGGATTCGGATTCGGCCGGGAGGACATCTGGGAGCCCGAGGAGGTCTTCTGGGGCCCCGAGGACACCTGGCTCGGAGACGAGCGGTACAGCGGGGACCGGGAACTCACCGGTCCTTTCGGAGCGGTTCAGATGGGCCTGATCTACGTCAATCCCGAGGGCCCCAACGGAAATCCGGACCCGATCGCCGCGGCCCGCGACATCCGCGAGACGTTCGGCCGGATGGCGATGGACGACGAGGAGACGGCCGCGCTGATCATCGGCGGTCACACCTTCGGGAAGTGCCACGGGGCGGTCGACCCCTCGTGCGTCGGGCCGGAGCCCGAGGCCGCCCCCGTCGAGCAGCAGGCCCTCGGCTGGCGCAACACCTGCGGCAGCGGCAAGGGCGCCGACGCGCTCACCAGCGGCCTGGAGGGGGCGTGGACGACCGCGCCCACCCGCTGGGACAACGGCTACCTGGACAACCTCTTCCGGTACGACTGGGAACTGACGACGAGTCCGGCCGGGGCCCGGCAGTGGACCCCCACCGACCCCGCGGCGCGGGACACGGTGCCGGACGCCCACGACCCGTCGAAGCGGCACGCTCCGATGATGCTCACCACGGACCTCTCGCTGAAGCTCGATCCCGTCTACGCACCGATCGCGAAGCGCTTCCACGAGAACCCGGACCAGCTCGCGGACGCCTTCGCCCGCGCCTGGTACAAGCTGCTGCACCGTGACATGGGGCCCGTCTCCCGGTACCTCGGCCCCTGGATCCCGGAGCCGCAGCTCTGGCAGGACCCGGTCCCGGCGGTCGACCACACGCTGGTCTCCGACGCGGACGTCGCCGCCCTGAAGACCCGGATCCTCGACTCGGGGCTCTCCGTCTCCGCGCTGGCCGCCACCGCGTGGGCGGCGGCGGCCGGCTTCCGCGGCACGGACAAGCGCGGCGGCGCCAACGGCGCGCGGATCCGGCTCGCGCCGCAGAAGGACTGGGAGTCCAACGCCGTCCCGGAGGTGACCGAGACGGTGGCCGCCCTCGACCGGATCCGCGGGGAGTTCGACGGCTCCCGCTCCGACGGGGTGCGGATCTCGCTCGCCGACCTGATCGTGCTGGGCGGCTGCGCGGCCGTCGAGCGGGCCGCGAAGGACGCCGGCCACGACATCACGGTGCCCTTCTCGCCGGGGCGCACCGACGCGTCGCAGGAGCAGACGGACGTGGAGTCGTTCGCCGTGCTCGAACCGCGGGCCGACGGCTTCCGCAACTACCTCCGGGCGGGCGAGAAGCTGTCGCCGGAGACCCTGCTCCTCGACCGGGCGAACCTGCTGACGCTGACCGCGCCGGAGATGACGGTCCTCGTCGGCGGCATGCGGGCGCTGGACACCGGCTTCCGCACGTCCCGGCACGGGGTGCTGACCGACCGTCCCGGGGTCCTCACCAACGACTTCTTCGTGAACCTGCTCGACATGGGCACGGAGTGGAAGCCGTCGGCGGCCACCGAGAACGTCTACGAGGGCCGGGACCGGACCACCGGCGAGGTCCGCTGGACGGCCACCGCCGCCGACCTCGTGTTCGGCTCGAACTCGCAGCTCCGCGCGCTGTCGGAGGTCTACGGGTCGCGGGACGGGGGCGAGAAGTTCGTCCGCGACTTCGTGGCGGCCTGGCACAAGGTCATGGAGCTGGACCGGTTCGACCTCTCCTGAGCCGCGCCCCGGGCGCTCTCACTCCTCCAGGAGTCGGCGGGCCTCCGCGAGGAGCCGGAGGAGTTCGGTGCGCGCCGGGTCCTCGGGGGCGGCGGGCGCCGCCCCGCGCGGCGCGTGGGTGGTGAGGACGTGCAGGGCGACGGCGGCCTGCCGGGCGAAGAGGCTCAGCAGGTCCAGCTCGGACAGGCTGGACCGGGCCTGCTGCGAGGGGTCGAGGACCTCCAGTACGCCGAGGACCCGGTCCCCGTGCACGAGCGGCGCGGCCATCAGCGCGTTCGGGACGAAGCCGGTGGAGCGGGCGACGTCCCGGTCGAAGGACGTGCTGTCGTGGAGGTCGTCGACGACCATCGGCTCGCCCGAGGCGGCGACCCAGCCGGCGATCCCCCGGCCCGCCGGGAAGCGTCGGCCCACCAGGAACTCCTGCCCCTGCCCGGAGACGGCCTCGAAGACGAGCTCGTCCGCCTCCGCCTCCAGGAGCAGGATGGAGCTCGCCTCGGCGCCGAAGATGGCGCGCGCGGTGTCCACGACCGACTGCAGAAGCTCCGCCATGGCCGGATCGGGCCGGGGCGCGGGTGACACGGCGGGGGCGATCGTCTGGGCCATGGGGATTCCCTTCCGGCGCCGGTCGTTACCGGCTGTCGTGGACACGGACGTTGGCGGCGGACAGGTACAGGGCGTTCTTCAGCTGGAACGGGGTCAGCCGCGGCCGGACGGACAGGATCCGCGCGCAGAGCCCGGCGACGAACGGGGTGGCGAAGCTGTTGCCCGAGGTGCGGATCGACGTGCCGCCGAGCCACGCCACCTGCACCCGCTGGCCCGGGGCGAAGAACTCCACCGGAGGTTCGGGGTTGTAGAGGTGGAGGTCGGGGTCGTCCTCCTGGTGGCTGCCCACGGAGATCACCGAGGAGAAGCGCCAGGGGAAGCTCTCGACATGGGTGTTGTGCGCGGAGGCGACGATCACGGTCTGCTGGAAGTACGCCTCGTCGGCCAGCCTGCGCAGCTCCTCCACGAAGCGGTCGCGGCTGGTGGAGAGGGAGAGGTTGACGACGTCGAAGCGCTGCCGGACGGCCCACCGGATCCCTTCGAGGAGGATGTCGCCGCTGCCGGAGAAGCGCTCGCCGAGCACCCGGACGCTGGACAGCTCGCAGTCCGGCGCGGTGCGGCGGATGATGCCGGCGCAGGCGGTGCCGTGGCCGCAGGCGTCTCCCTCGTCGGTCTCCTCGACGTGCACGCCGTCGTCGTCCTTGACGACGCGCCAGGACCGGTCGACGGGGCCGACCATGGGGTGGTCCCGCTCGACCCCCGAGTCGACCACGCAGACGCGTACGCCGCGCCCGGTCCCGCCGAGCAGGCCGCCCTCGGGCGGCTCCGGTGGGTGGTCGGCCTCCACGGGCACGTCGGCGGGGCCGCGTCCGCGCAGGCCCCAGGTGAGTCCGGGGGCGGGGGCCGCGGCACGGGCCGCTTGCTGACCGGTGGTCATCGTGGTGCGTCCTTTCCGGTTCCGGCGGGCGCCGGGCCGACGGGCTCGGTCCGGGGCGCTCGGCCCTGGCAGCGCAGGGCGACCTCCTCGGCCCGGCGCGCGGCGGGGAGGTGCCCCTTGGCGGCGAAGCTCCGCCGGGCGCGCGCCGCCGCCTCGCCCGCGTCATCCGTCCGTCCCAGGGCGAGGGACGTCCTGGCCGCGTCCAGGGCGGCGAGGCCCTGGACGATGGGCGAGTCGGTGAGGGCGGCGGTGGCGAGGGCCCGGTCGGCCAGCCGGGCGGCGGCCTCGGCGTCCCCCCGTTCGGCGGCGATCCGGGCGCGCAGGCCGTCGAGGTCGGCCGACTCGGCGCGCGGCCGGGAGGCCTCGGCCGGGCCGCCCGCCTGCTCCAGGGCGGCGAGGATGCCGTGGGCGGTATGCCACTCCCCCAGGTCGAGGCGGATCCGGGTGGCGTCGAGGAGCGCGCTGCGCAGCAGTCCCGTGGCGCCGAGGGCGCGTGCGGCGGTGGCGGCCCGTTCGAGGCCGTCCAGGGCCTCCTCGCGACGCCCGGCGAGCTCGTCGACGGTCGCGGTGAAGAGCGGCAGGAAGGCGTCGGTCTCGGCGTATCCGAGGCGCTGGGCGAGCCGTTCGGCCTCGGCGAGGCAGGCGAGCGCGCCGTCGCGGTCGTCGTGGAGGGCGAGGACGACGGCCAGCGGGCAGTTGAGGGTGAGCCGCACGGCCCGGCGGCCGGCGCCCTGTTCCGCCAGCAGGGCGCGGCAGCGGGTCACGGCGTCCGCGACGGGCAGGGGCCCGCGCCAGAGGGAGACCCCCATCGCTCCGAGGGTCGCGGCCCGCTCCGGCTCGGCGTCGGCCCGTACGGCGTGGCCGAGGGCCCGGTCGAGGAGCCGCTCCGCGTCGCGGTGGCGGCCCTGCTCCTGGGCGTGCTGGGCGAGTCGCAGGCAGGCCCGGGCCTGGCCGAACTCGTCGCCGGCCGCGGCGAAGACGGGCAGCGTGGCGGCGGCGGCGCCGGCCGGGGTCTCGGCGGGGCCGCCCGGCGGCCCGGCGGGCTCGACAGTCGTCTCGGCCGGGTCGCCGGGCGTCTGGGTGGGGTCCATCGGGTCGTGCGCGGCGATCGTGGTCGCCGCCCGTCGCTCCGGGCCCGTCCGCCGGGCGTCCGTTCCTTGGGCGTCCGTGGGATCGCCCGGCGGCGGGCCGACGGACGCCAGGCTCAGTCGGGCGTGGGCGGCCTCCACGGCCTCCACCGTGTCCGTCGCGGCCGTCGGGGGCTCCGCCAGGACCTCTTCGAGCAGCGTCCGGCCCTCCGGGACGCGCCCGAGGTCGAGCAGGGTCTGGCCGAGCCGCCGTCGGGTCGCGGTGCGGCCGGGCTCCCCCTCCGTGTAGCGGGCGGCGGCCCGGCCCAGCAGGTCGGCGGCCCAGACGGGGTCGGCGTGGGCGAGGGCCACGCGGCCGCCCTCGGCGAGGGCGTCGGCGGCGCGGCGGCGCAGTCCGTCGGTGTGCGGGTCCTGGGCGCCCAGCTCGACGCGGTAGCGGTACGCCTGTTCCAGATGGGCGCCGACCGCCGCGCTGCCGCGCCGCCGGACCGTGTCGAGGCGGGCCGCGCGCTCGTGCCGGTCGGCCCGGTCCTGCTTGGACTGGGTGGTGTGGACGACCTCCTGGACGAGCCCTCCGGCGAAGCGGAACGCCCCGCCGTCGGGCCTGATGAGGCGGTGCCGGACCAGTCGGTGCAGGGTGGTGCGGAGCTGGGACGCGGTCCACGTCTCCGCGGGGGGCGCGGCGAGCGCGAGGAGTTCGTCGGAGGTGAAGTCGCCGTCGAGGACGGACGCCAGGCCGAGGGCCTGCTGCTCGGGTGGCGCGAGGGCGTCGATCCGGGCCCCGATCAGGGCCTGGAGCGGCAGCGGGACGCGGTCCGCGTCGACGGGCCCGCCGGCGACCAGCAGTTGCTCCAGGTGCAGCGGGTTCCCGCCGACCCGTGCCAGGACCTGGGGGGCGAGGGGCGCGCTGCCGGCCGTTCGGCCGGTCAGCCCGGCCGCCAGGAGCTGGGCCTCGGCGTCGGAGAGGCCGCCCACCAGGACGGCCCCCTCGGCGAGGGCCGGCCGGGTGTCGAACAGCTGGGGGCGGGTGAGCAGGACGAGGAGCACGGGCGCGTCGGCGAGGGCGCGCAGGAGCCGGTCGAGGGCGTCGAAGAGCGGCGGGGCGGCCCACTGACAGTCGTCGACGACCAGCACGACGGGCTGCGTCCCGGACAGCTCGGCGAGCACCTTGGCGAGGGCGGCGCAGGTGTCCGCGGGGGACGGGTTGGGGGTCCCGTCGAGGAGGAGGCCCTGGTGGAGGAGGTCGAGTTCGGGCGAGGGCGGGACCGTGCCGGCGTTCTTGAGCAGCCCGGCCACGGCGTCGGCGAGGGGTCCGAGGCTGGGCTGGGCGCCCCGGGACCGGCAGCGGCCGACCCCGTGGCGGGGGACGGCGGCGGGGAGGGGCGTGGGCTCGGAGGCCCGGTGCAGCCACTCCCGTACCAGCCGGGTCTTGCCCTGGCCCGCCTCGCCGACCACGACGAGCCGGTCGGCGCTCCGCCCGTGCTCCACCCGGCCCAGTACCTGTGTCATCAGGGCCAGTTCGCGCTCACGTCCGACGAAGCCGACGTCGAAGCGGCGCAGGGCCTCGGGGCCGTCCTCGTCGTCCAGGGCGAGGAGGCGGTGCGCGGCCACCCGGTCGCTCTTGCCCTTGAGGAGCAGGGGGCCCGTCGGCGCGGTGCGGAGGCCGGGTCCGACGGCCGCCAGCGTGTCGGGGCCGAGGAGGATCTCCCCGGCCGCCGCGTTCTGCTCCAGGCGGGCGGCGACGTTCACCACCTCGCCCGAGACCATGGCCTGCCGCTGCGTGGCCGAACCCGTCACGGCCTGACCGGTGTTGATGCCGATGCGCATGTCGAGCCGTACGCCCACGGCCTCCTCCAGGCGCGCGTTGAACCCGGTGAGGGCCTCCCGCATGGCCAGGGCCGCGGAGGCCGCCCTGCGTGCGTCGTCCTCGCGGACCGTCGGCACGCCGAAGACCGCCATCACCGCGTCCCCGATGAACTTCTCCACGGTGCCGCCCTGTTCCTCGATCCGCAGCCGCATCAGGTCGAACCAGCGGAGCGAGACCGATCTCAGGGTCTCCGCGTCGAGGGCCCCCGAGAGCGCGGTGGAGCCGACCAGGTCGCAGAAGAGGACCGTCACGACCTTGCGGCCGGTGGGCCGGGCCGTGACCGGCCCGGGAGCGCACGGGCTGCCGCAGGACGGGCAGAACCGGGCTCCGGGCGGCAGTGCGCTCCGGCACGAGGCGCAGGTCATGGGTTCCTCCGGTCGGCGGGGGTCGGCGGGTTCGGCGGTGGGGCGGGGTGCCGCCCGGGCGGCGGGCGGCCGGGGCGCCGGTGTCAGAAGAGGGCGCCGCCCGCCACGTCCGCGTGGGCCTGGACCTCGGGGGCCGCGGCGTCGAGCCGGCCCCGGATGTCGACGAGCAGGGCGAGCTCCTCCGGGGTCAGTGCCCTGATCACGTCCTGCTGCTCGTCGCTCAGGGCGTGCACGTCGAAGCCCGCGGCGGTCAGCGCCTCCAGGGTGGGCTCCGTGCCGTGTGGGGTGGCGTCGTGGCTCATCGGTGGCCTCCGGGGTCCTCGGCGAGGGAAAGGAACAGACGGGTGAGCAGGTTCGCGGTGTGCAGGGCGCTGACGGCGACGGCGGTCTGCCGGGCCGGGCCGGGCGCGAGCGCGTCGAGGACCCGGTACAGGTCGTCGAGGTGCCCGCCGTCGAGTGCGGCGTGCTCCCTGAGGGTGCGGAACGCGCGGCCCGGCAGCCCGGTGGCCCCGGCCAGGTGGTCGGCGAGCCGGGGGCCGGGGGCGTTGCCCTCCAGGACGGCGATGTAGCCGAGGAGCGCGACGGGGTGCTCGTGCTCGATCCGGTAGTACTGCGCCCCGGCGAGTTCCACGGCGACGGGGTGCGGGACGGCGGCCGGGCCCGCGCCGGCGGCGGCCAGGTCGTCGAGCAGCCAGACGTCGTGGTCGCGCTCCTCCTCGGCGTGGCGGAGGAAGTACGCGGCGAGGAGCCGCGCGGCCGGGTCGTCGGGCCGCTCGGCGCACCGTTCGGCGGCCCGCAGCAGGAGGGGCACCGAGGCGCGTACGAGCGGATGCATGGCGGCCAGGTAGCGCACGTACCGCGGGCGCAGGCCGTCGGGTCGCCACAGAGCGGCGGTGGCGGCCCGGAGGACGGGCGCGGTGGGGGCGAGCTTGGTCCGCAGGGCGAGGGACGCCCGGACCGGAGCGGTGCCCCCGGCCGTCGCCGTGCCGGGCGCCGGGGTGCCGGCCGTCGCGGTGCCGGTCTCCGGGGTGGCGGATCCGGCGGTGAGTGCGGCGGTGGCGTCGGGCGTGGCCGTGTCGGGGGTGGCGGTGGTCGCGGTGGCGAGGGCGTTCATCGGGGGCTTCTCTCCTCTGCGGTGGGCGGCGCTTCGGTGAGCGGTGCGGGGTCCGCGGGCGCGGACCCCTCTCCGGACGAGGGGTCGACCAGGTGCGCGTAGCGCGCGCAGCCCATGCGCCGGACGAGCGCGGCGGGGCCCGCCGCGCGCTGCTCCTGCGTGGTGAGCCGGTCGAGGAGTTCGCCGACCCGGCCGCCGGCGTCGCGGGCCGCGCCGGCCAGGACGGCGGGCCGGTCGGCGAGGGCGTGGCAGCTGCGGCAGTAGCCGTCCGGGGCCGGCGCGGTCTCGTAGCGGGCGTGCAGCCGCCGCGGGCCGACCGCGCGCAGCATCCGCAGCACCGGGGAGCCGAGGGAGCGTTCGCGGACGGTCGGCCAGTCGTCGTCGGCGATGTGTCCGAGGCGCAGGTGCGGGGGGACGGGGCGCCGGTCGACGGTCCACTGGTTGCAGCAGGCGGCGACCGTCCCGTCGAAGGCGACGACCGGCCAGGCGGCGAGGGTGCAGGGGGCCGTCAGGCCGTCGTCCGGGCCGCGCGGTGTCGGCCGGACGAGGCCGGCGGCGCGGCCGAGCGGCCGCACCTCGTTGACCAGGAGGGGCATCCGGGACCCGAAGGCGCGGCGCACGTCGGCGACGACCTCAGCGAGGTACGGGTCCCCGCCGTCCGCTCCGGTGGCGCCGCCGGTCAGGTGGATGCTGGCCGGGACCCCGGCGTCGAGGACGGCGCGGAGGGCGCGCAGGACGTCCGCGCGCGGGACCTCGCGCTCGTGGTGGACGTCCAGACTCGCCGAGAAGTGGTCGAGGGTGGTGATCGTCCGCATGATCCGTTCGGGGACGCGGCCCCCGCGGGCGAAGAACATGCCGCTGAGCAGTGCCACCCGGGAGCCCTTGGCGCGGGCGAGGCCGGCCGCGCGGGCGGCCAGTTCGGGCAGCAGCAGCGGCTCCCCGCCGGTCAGCATGACGACCTCGGGCCGGTCGTCGGCGCCGAACGAGGCGATGAAGTCCAGGAGTCGTCCGCGGTCCGGTTCCTCGGAGGCCGTCATGGAGGAGTTCGTGGAGCAGTGGGCGCAGCTGAGGGGGCAGCGGCGGGTCAGCGCGACCATGAGACCGCCGCAGGGCACCGGCCGCAGGCCGATGAGCTCCGCCAGGTCCATGTCCGCCTCCTCTTCCGTGGGTTCGTCCCGGGCCGGGTGCACGGGCGCGTGCCCCGGCCCACCGCCGGCCGGCGTGCGGTCCGTGACCGCCGCACCCGTGGCGCGCGCGGAGCATGCCCGGATCGTGGCCCGGGGCGGCAGGCTTCCGGTTCACGAACGCCTGGCGATCGGTTAAGTCCCTGGCCGGGAGGGGGCGGACGGGCCGCGGGCGTCCCGGTGCGGCGTCCGGACGGGGGCTCGGGCGCCCGCCGCGGGGGCGTGCCGGGGCCGCGTCGTCGGCGTATACCGGCGTCCAACCGCCGACCAGGCGTTCCCATACCCGCCGTTCGTACGTTTTTCCCAGCCGGCGCAGCGACGCCGCCAAACGAGGAGGACGAACATGCCCGAGAACACGAACCCGAAGCCGGTCGAGGACGAGGACATCGAGGTCGTGGCGCACGGGGAGGCCGAGGAGGACGAGGCCGGCTGCATCATCAACAACTCCAGCGACATCTCCTGACGCGACGCGTCTCGTCCTGAGTACCTCGCGGGCCACCCGGTTCTCGGCGGATCACGCCAGGAACCGGGGGGCCCGCGGCCACTCGCCCGCCCGATCCCGAGGGAGCGCGCACGTCGTGAAGATCCTGCTCTGCCCGCTCAGCGACGGCGGCTACCTCTACCCGGCGCTCGCGGCCGGCCGGGAGCTGCGCCGCCGCGGCCATGACGTCGGCGTGCTCGCCCGGTCCTCCGCCGGGCCCGTCGTGGCCGAGGCCGGACTGCCCTGCGCGACGGCCGAGGACTTCGGCGGCCACCGGGCCTTCTCCGCCACGTGGTGGGGCCGTACCGGTGCCGCCCAGTACCGGGCGGTCCTGCGCGCGGCCCGCGCCGCGCGGGCCGACGCCCTCGTGACCTCGGTGCTGTGCAACGGGGCCCTGCTCGCCGCCGAGACCCTGGACATCCCGGTCGTCGTGGTCGGGCTCTCGGTCCACCTGTGGGACTACCGGAGCGGCGGCGAAGGGGAGCCGTCCCTCGGCAGGACCCGGGAGAGCCGGACCCGGGACAGCCTGGAGCTCCACGCCGCAGTGCGGGAGGAGACCGGGCTCTCGGGGCGGTCCTCCCGCTGGGGGGACGATCCGCTCCTCGGTGACGCGCTCCTGCTCCGCGGCGATCCGGAGCTGGAGTACCCGGGGGCCGAACTGCCCGACCGGGTCCACCACGTGGGGCCGCTGGCCTGGGAGCCGGCGCCGGGTCCCGGCGAGTGGGAGGCGGTCGAGCAGCACCTGGCGCGGACCGGCGGGGACCGGCCCGTCGTCTACGTGCACCTGGGACGTTTCTTCGGCGGCCGGACCCTGTGGCCGCGGCTCAACGAGGCGTTCACCGGCGGGCCGTTCCGGGCGGTGGTCGAGCAGGGCCGTTCGACCGACCCCGCGCCCGCTCCGGACGCCGACATCCTGCTCGTACGGAAGCCGTGGATGGGGCCGCTCGTCGACGCGGCCGACCTGGTGCTGGCCAACGGCACGTCGGCACCGGTCCTGTCGGCCCTGCTGCGGGGCCGCCCCCTCGCGCTCTCCCCCAACGGCTCCGAACAGCCGCTGCTGACCGGCGCCTGCGTGCGGGCCGGCGTGGCCGTGCGCGACCCGAAGACCCCGTCCGTGGACCTGTCGGCGCTGCTGGAGTCGGCGGCGCGCGACGAAGGGCTGCGGACCCGAGCCCGAGCGCTCGGCGACAGGCTGGCCGCGGCGGACGGCGCGGCCCTCGCGGCCGACATCGTCGAGCGGGTGGCTCAGGCATCCGCGATCCCGAAGGAGAACCATGAGTACGCGATCAGTCGGCCTCGATGAGGCCGTGGCGAGCCTGTCCATGGGCGCGCGGCACTGGATAGCGCGGCACGCGGGGTACCTGGACTCCCCCGCCGGGCACGCGGAGCTGCCGGTGACCCCGCGCGTCAAGGCGCTCCTGCAGCTGGCGCTGCTCCGCCGCTACTGGAACGAGTCCGCACCGGACGAGACCGCCCTGCGGGAGACCACCGCGATCGTCGAACGGGCCTTTGAGCGACCCGACTTCCCGCGGCTCCTCACCCTCGACGCGCGGTACGCCCGGCAGTTCGAGCTGATGTACGCGGCGCTCGTCCCCGCGGGGACCGCCGCCGACGCCCCGCGCGCCGTCCTGGCCCGGCTGGCGCGCGACGGCTACCTCGCACCCGGGCGGAAGGCTCCGTACCTCCACCTGGAGGCCCGGTTCTACGCCGATCTCGCGGGCGCGGAGCACACGTTCGCCTCCTACGCGGAGCTGTACGCGGCCAGCCTGACGGCCCGGGCGGCCACCCTCCCCGTGGCCGACCTGGACGCCTGCGTGGTCACCCACACCGTCTTCTACCTCACCGACTTCGGCCTGCGGGACGCGGGCCTCGGCGACGAGGCCCGCGAGCAGGCCCTCCAGGTCGTGGAGCGGCTGACCCACCACTGCCTGGGCCTCGGCGAGTGGGACCTCGTCGGCAAGCTGGTCCTCGCGCAGTACTGCCTGGGCGCGGACCCCCTCGGCACGCCCTCGGGGGCGGCCGGCATCCGCATGCTCGCCGAGGTGCAGGCGCCGGACGGGGCGATCCCCGGGAAGTCCGTCGTCCGGCGCGCCCCGGCGGACGCGACGCCCGTGCAGTACTTCCGGAAGTCGTACCAGGCGACCCTCGTCACCGCGCTCACCACCCTGGTCGTCGGGAGCGGCCGGCCCGCCGCCGCCCTCCGCGGCCCCGCGGCGGGCGGCGTGGGAGGCCCGGCCGGCCCGGGCACCCCCGCGGCGACGGCGGTACGGGAGGCGAGGCGGTGAGCATCGACCAGTCGACGGTCACGGCTCGGGCGGCGGACCCCGCCCCGGCGCCCGGCACCGACCTCGCCTCCTCCGGAGCGCGCCTCCTGCGCGGCGACCGCACCTGGTGGTTCCTCGGCCCGGGCGGCGTCGCCCGGCTCGCCGACCGCCACGTCACCCCCGACGGCGGCCTGCGCCCCGAGGCCGAGCGGCGGCTGCGCGCGAGCGGGATGTTCACCCCGGTCGCGATCCGGTCGTACGCCCTCACCGTCCTCACCAGCACCCACTGCAACCTGGGCTGCGGCTACTGCTTCCAGAACACCGCCCAGGACCTGGCGGGCGGCAGCCGGCCGCCCCGGATCGCCCGGACCCGGCTCACCTCGGAGACGATCACCTCGATCCTCGGGTTCACCGGGGAGCGGATGGCCGAGGCCGGCCTGGAGAAGCTCCGGATCCTGCTGTTCGGCGGCGAGCCCCTGCTCAATCCCCGCGGCTGCCTCGAACTCCTGGAGCGGGCCGCCGGCCTCGCCCCCACCTCCGCCTGGATGATCTCGAACGCCACCCTCCTCACCCCGTCCCTGGCCCGCCGGCTCCACGACCGCGGCCTGACCTCCGTCCAGGTCACCTTCGACGGCGACCGCGACGACCACGACCGGATCAGGGTCGGGCGGGCGGACGGCAGCGGCACCTTCGACAAGATCGTCCGGAACATCGTGAAGGCCTCCGAGGCCACCCCGATCCGCTGGACCCTGCGGGTCAACGTCTCCCAGGAGACCTTCCACGGCGTCGACGCCCTGATCGACCGGCTGGGCGCCGCGCTCGACCCGGCGCGCTGCACGCTGTACTTCGCCCGGATCGGCGACGTCGGCGTCGGCTACGCGAACAGCCTCCTGCACAACGGGGAACTCTCCGCGGCCTTCACCCGCTGGCAGCGCAGGGCCCTCGAACTGGGCTTCGCCGTGAACCGCCCCGGCGGCCGGAAGACCTGCGTCACCTGCGGCCACGCCGACGGGCGCTACGGCGCGGTGGTGAGCGCGGACGGGACCCTGGCCAGTTGCTGGGAGACCGCCGGCAAACCCGACTGGGAGGTCGGCACGGTCACCGACGGCTACCGGCCCGGCGCGGGCACCGGCGACCGGTGGATCGCCTGCCAGGACCTCTACAGCTACGACGAGGACGCCCGTACCCTCGCCAGGTTCCGCGACACGGTCGACACCGCCCTGCTGGACCACCTGCACGAGACGGGGCGCCTGTAGCCATGCCTCCCTCAGCACTGGAGCAGCTCGCCGCCGGCACCCTGGACTGGCTGGTCGGGAACCTCGACCACTTCGACCCGTTCCGGGCGCCCGTCCCCTCGACGCACCACGCGAGGGCCAAGGCGGCGCTGGAGCTCGGCCTGCTCTGCCACCGGGCCGAGCGGCCCGGCGACGCCCCGGATCCGCTGGCCCCGGCGACCGCGCTCGTCCGCAAGCTCTGGCAGGACCCGGACTTCCCCCGGCTCTTCGAGGACAGCCCGGCGTACGCCTCCACGTACCGGCTGGTCTACGCCGCGCTCGCCCCCCACGGCATCGACCCCACCCCCTGCCGCCAGGCCCTCGCGGCACTCGACCCCGGCTTCCTGAGCCCGGAGGGCAAGTCGCCGTACCTGCGCGCCGAGGTCCGGTACTACGCCGACAAGGCGGGGCTCCGGCACGGCATCGAGCCGTACGCGGAGCTGCTCCCGCGGAGCCCGCTCGTCGCCTTCCGGGCCGCCGCACCCGCGGCCCCGGGGGTCCCGACGGCGCCGCTCACCGTCCCGCAGGCGTACGCCCTCACGCACACCGCCTTCTACCTCGGCGACTTCGGCCGCGTCGACCCCGGGCTCTCCGGCGCCGACCTCGACCACGCCCGCTCCCTGACGCACGCGATGCTGGGCCACTGCGTCGCGGAGGACCTCTGGGACCTGGCGGCGGAGCTCGTCCTCACCCAGTTCGTCCTCGGGGAGGACCCAATGCGCACGCCCTCCGGAGCCGCGGCCGTGGAGTGCCTCGCGCGCGCCCAGCGACCCGACGGGGCGCTGCCCGGGAGGTCGCCCGCGCGCGCGGCCGAACCCGGCGCCCCGGCGGGCGCGTTCTTCCGGAGCGCGTACCACACCACCCTGGTGACGGCCCTCATGGCGTCCGTCGTCACGTCGCCGAGGAGGCTCCCATGACGCCGCGCCTCACCCTGATCAACCGCGACTACACGCGCCTCTGGTTCGGCCAGGCCGTCTCCTCCGTCGGGGACGCCGTCTTCAGCACGACGCTGGTCCTGTGGGTGGCGACGGTCCTGGCGAAGGACGAGGCCTGGGCGCCGCTCGCGGTCAGCGGCGTGCTCATGGCGTCGAGCGTCGCCGTCCTCGGCATCGGCCCGCTCGCGGGCGTGTTCGTCGACCGCTGGGACAAGCTGGCCACGCTCCTGCGCACCGAGGTGGTGCGCGGGGCGCTCGTGGTGGTGCTGACCCTCGTCTCCCTGCTGCCGACCGACGCGCTCCCGGTGGGCGTGTGGCTCGCCCTCGTCTACGCGACGGTGCTCCTGCTGCACGCCTCCGGCCAGTTCTTCTCGCCGGCCCGCTTCGCGATCCTCGCCGACCTGGTGAAGGGGGACGCCGACCGCGCCCGCGCCGCCGGCATCGGGCAGGCCACCGGCGAGACCGCCTGGATCATCGGCCCCCCGCTCGCCGCGCCGCTGCTGTTCGCCGCGGGCATCCAGTGGGCCCTTCTGTTCAACGCGGTGTCGTACGCCGTGTCGTACGTCGCGATCCGGTCCATCGAGGTCCCGCCCGCCGCGGCCGGCCGCGCGGCCTCCGCCTCCGGGGCCGCCGCGAGCGGCCCGGCACCGGCGCGCCTCCGGCCCAGCCTGCGCGGCGAGTTCGCGGACGGCGTGCGCTTCTTCGCCCGCAGCCGGTTCCTGGTCGTGCTCCTGCTGCTCGCCGTCATCGGGCAGTTCGGGCTCGGGGCGCTCAGCACCCTGAACGTCTTCTTCACCACCGACAACCTCAACGCCGACGCCCACCTCTACGGCTACATCGGCATGGCGATGGGCATCGGCGGCATCACCGGCGCGCTGAGCGGGGGCCGGGTCGTGCAGTGGCTCGGGGCGCGCCGGAGCACCTGGATCAGCCTGCTGGTCAGCGGTGTGCTGCTGGTCGCCTACTCCCGGCAGACCACCTTCCTGGGCGGCATCGCGCTGCTCTTCGTCTTCACGGTCCCGCTGACCGTCCTCAACACCGCGATGGCGCCGCTGCTGCTCGCGGCGGCGCCCCCGGACCTCCGGGGGCGGGTGATGGCGGTCTTCTACCCGGTCACGAAGCTGGCGTCGATGCTGGCCGCCGTCCTGTCCGGCTGGCTCGCCGGTTCGGTGCTCACCGACGTCGCGGGCTCGGTCGCCGGGGTCCGGTTCGGCCCCATCGACACGATCTTCGCGGTGTCCGGACTCGTCGTCGTCCTGTCGGGCGTCTTCGCGTGGCTCGCGCTGCCGGGGACGGGGACCGCGGCGAAGGACGCCGGGGAGTCCCCCGGGGACGGCGTGGAAGGCGCTCCGGGCGGCGCCGGGGAGCCGGGGGACGAGCCGGAGCCGGCACCGGACGGGGCCGACGCGCTCACGGTCGACGCCACCGCCGCGGCCGGACCGCGCGGCCGCCGTCCGCACGACGACGAACGAGGGAGACCGGAGTGACCACCGACGCCCGACCGACACGGCACCCCTACCCGCACGCGGAGCGGCAGGACGTCGTCGAGGAGCTCCACGGGGTGCGCGTCCCCGACCCGTACCGGTGGCTGGAGGAGGCCGACACCGCCGCGACCCGCCGCTGGAGCGCCGAGCAGGACGCCCTGTACGCGGTGGAGCGGGCGGGCTGGCCCGGTCTGGAGCGGTGGGAGGCGGAGGTCGCCGCGCTCGGCGCCGGCGTCCGGGTCCGGACGCCCGAGGTCCGCGGCGGCAGGGTCTTCTGGCTGCGGCAGGAGCCGGGCCAGGAGCATCCGGTGCTGATGGTGGCCGAGACCGCGGCGGTGGGGAGAGGGGCCGGGGCGGGCGCGGCCGCCGGTCCCGCCCCGGAGACCGCCCTTCCCCCGGCCGCCGCCGGGCGGGTGCTGCTCGACCCCGGCGCCCTCGATCCGACCGGCCGTACGGTGCTCGACGCCTGGGAGCCCTCCGTGGAGGGCGACCTGCTGGCCTATCAGGTGTCGCGGGACGGCACGGAGGACTCCCTGCTGCGGGTGATCGACGTGGCCACGGGGGAGGTCGTGGACGGACCGCTGGACCGGGTGCGGAAGTCGTCGGTCGGCTGGCTGCCCGGCGGACGCGCGTTCTACTACGTCCGCCGGCTCGACCCCCGGCTGCACCCCGGCGAGGAGCGCTACCACCGCCGGGTCTGCCTGCACCGGCTCGGCACGTCCCCGGAGACGGACGCCGTGGTCTTCGGCGAGGGACGCGACCGTACCGAGTTCTACAGCGTCTCGGTGACGGCGGACGGGCGCTGGCTCGGCATCACGGCCACCCTCGGCACCGGCCGCGGGACCGACGTCCACGTGGCCGACCTGTCCGCCGCGCCGGCGGACCGTCCGCCGCTCCGGCCCGTCCAGGAGGGCAGGGGCGCCGCCACCCGGCTGCACGCCGTGCCCGGCACCGGGCCGACGGACCGGATGTGGCTGCGGACCGACCGCGGCGCGGAGCGCGGCCGGGTCGTCGCGTGCCGGCCCGACGCCCTCGAACGCGGCCCCGACGCCTGGGAGGAGGTCGTCCCCGAGCGGCCGGACGCGGTACTGACCCATCTGACGGTGCTCTCCGGTCCCGCACTCGCGCACCCGCTGGGACTCGTCGCCTGGACCCGCGACACCGTGGCCGAGGTGACGCTGCACGACCTGGCCGAGGGCCGGCCGGTCGCCACCGTGCCGCTCCCCGGCACCGGCGCGGTCGGCGACTTCTCGGCGTCGGCCGACGGCCACGAGGCGTGGTTCGCGTACACGGACTTCGTCACCCCCGTGCAGATCCTCCACTTCGACGCGCGGACGCACCGCCTGACCCACTGGGACCCGGACGGTGCCGGGGCCGGCGGGGCCTCCGGTCCCGCCCCGGTGACCCCGGCCGGCGGGTCGGCCGCGGTCGGGGCCGTCACACGCCAGGTCGCGTTCCCCTCGCGCGACGGGACGACCGTGCGGATGTTCGTGATCTCCCCCACCGGACGCCCGGACCGGCCGCGCCCGGCGCTGCTCACCGGGTACGGCGGCTTCGGCCGCACGATGTCACCCCGCTACCGCGCCCAGGTCCTCGCCTGGGTCCGGGCCGGCGGGGTCTTCGCCTGGGCGGGGCTCCGCGGCGGCGGCGAGGAGGGGGAGGCGTGGCACCGGGCCGGGAGCGGCGCGCACAAGCAGAACACCTTCGACGACTTCTCCGCGGCGGCCGACCGGCTCGTCGAGGAGGGCTGGACCGAGCCCGGCCGCATCGCGATCATGGGAGGTTCCAACGGCGGGCTGCTGGTCGGCGCGGCGCTCACCCAGGAGCCGGGGAAGTACGCCGCCGTGGTCTGCTCCTCGCCGCTCCTGGACATGGTCCGCTACGAACGGTCCGGCCTCGGCCCCAGCTGGAGGCCCGAGTACGGCAGCGCGCAGGACCCGGCGGGGCTGCCGGTGCTGCTCGGCTACTCGCCGTACCACCGGATCGCGCCGGGGACCGCGTACCCGGCGGTGCTCCTGACCGCCGCGGACGGTGACACCCGGACCGACCCCCTGCACGCCCGCAAGATGTGCGCCGCGCTCCAGCACGCCACCTCGGGCCCCGGCCCGGTCCTGCTCCGGCTCGAACAGGGCGTCGGCCACGGCGACCGGGCCGCGTCCCGCGCGGCGGCGCTCCAGGCGGAGTGCCTGGCCTTCCTCGCGTCCCACGTGGGCCTCCCGGCCCCGGCCCCGCGGGCGGGCGCCGGGCCCCGGTGACCCCCGGCGGCGGGGCCCGCTCCGGGCCCCGCCGCCGCGTCCGCCCGGGTCCCGGCTCCCCACCCCCCAGGGGGTGTCGTGTCGATCGGGCCGGATCAGGGAGCGGGGTCCGGCGCCGTGGATCGCACGGCGGAGAGGTACCCGCGTACGGGACGTACCCGGGTACCTCGACCACGCGGCGAGGTGCGGCGCGGGTCAGGCAGGATCCGGAAGAGACGGCCTAGGTGAGCACCGGTGTCCCGTGGCCGACGCCGCGGGCGTAGAGCCGGATCAGGTGCGGCATGTCGTACTGCACCGCGTGCGCGGTGACCTCGCCGCCCGGCGACGTGACCATGCCGGCGTCGATGAGCGCCTCCACCACCCGCACCGCGTGCCGTTCGTCGCAGCCGAGCGCCTCCGCCGCCTCCGTCAGGCCGAACGGACCGTCCCCGGTGCCCGCGGCCAGCCGGCCGGCGTCCCGGCCCCGGTCCTCCGGAAGCGCCTCCCAGCCGTGGGCGAGCCGCTGCCGTACGGAGACGTCACCCGCGGTCAGCTCGTCCAGGGCCCCCGCGGGATCCGTCAGCCGGTCGGCGAACTCCCGCAGCGGGACGTGGCGGAGCACCGCGAGCCGCATGCCGCTGACCCGGACCGCCAGCGGCGACCCGCCGCACGCGCGGACGATCCGCAGCGCCGCCTCCCGGTCGGCCCGGACCCGCCGCGGGCCGACGAGCCCGGTGAGCAGCTGCACGGCGTCGGCCGTGTCGAGCGGGGGGACGGTGATCCGGTGGACCGGTGCCAGTCCGCCGAGTTGGCCGCGGGCGGTGAGCAGGACCCTGCCGCGTCCGCCGCACGGGAGCAGCGCGCGCACGGCACGCTCCTCGGGCACGTCGTCGAGGATCACCAGGACGCGGTGGCGGGCCAGCCACTCACGCCAGGCCTCGGGGCTCGGCGGAACGGTCCGCCCCGTCCGCTCGCCGAGCTCCGCGAGGACGGCGGAGAGGGGGCGGGCCGCGCCGTCCGCGTCCCGGAGGGAGACGCAGAGGCGGCCCTCGGGGAACCGGGCGGCGAGGAGGTGGGCGGCCCGCACCGCCAGCGCGGTCTTCCCCGAGCCGGCCGGGCCCGACAGCAGCACGACCCCGCCCGCGTCCCCCGCCGCGCCGCCCCTCCTACCGGCGCCGCCCGGCCCGGCCGGGGCCGGGGCGTCGCCGTCCTCCAGCAGGTCGAGGACGTCGTGGAGTTCCTGGCCGTGTCCCGTGAAGTCGACCAGGTCGGGCGGCAGCAGCACCGCCGGTGCGGGTGGTACGGCGGGTCTTCCGCCGCTCGGCGGGGCGCCGGCGCCCGCGCCCGGCCGGGTGTCGCCGGCGAGGACGTCCCGGTAGCGGGCGGTCATGGCTCCACTGGGCTCCAGCCCCAACTCCCGTGCCAGCAGCTGACGGTAGTCGTCGTAGACGGCGAGCGCCTCGGGCTGCCGGCCCGCGCCGCTGAGCGCGCGCATCCAGGCCGAGCGGAGCCGTTCCCGCAGCGGGTGGCGCTCCACCAGGTCACGCAGCCCCTCGACCACGGCCGGTGCGCCACCGAGCTCCAGTTCGGCCTCCGCCCAGCTCTCGTACGCCGCCACGTGACGCAGCCGCAGGCGCTCGGCCTCCTCGGCCAGGGCGGGCGACTGCCGGAGGTCGTCCCCGAGCGGGGCGCCCCGCCACAGGTCGAGGGCCCGTCCCAGCAGCTGCGCGGCCTCCCGGGGAGGGCGGCCCTCGGCGGCCCGGACCAGGGAGCGGAATTCCAGGAGGTCGAGCTCGTCCTCCGCCGCGCGCAGGACGTAGCCCCCGCACGTGTGGGTGAGCCGCGGCCGGTCGCCCGTGTCCCCTTCGCCCGGGCAGAACAGGGCGCGCAGGGCGCTCACGTACACCTGGATGTTCTTGCGGGCGGTCCGCGGGGGCTCGTCCGGCCAGACCGCCTCGGTCAACGCGTCGACGGAGACGGGCGCGTTGGCGGCGGCGAGCAGGGTCGCCAGCACCATGCGCTGCTTCAACGGGCCGAGGGGCAGGTCCCGGCCGTCCCGATGGACCGCGAGCGGGCCGAGGACGGTGAACCGGAGTGCGCCGGGTGAGGCGGCGGGCTGCGCGGACGGACTCGGCATCGAGCGAACCTCCGTATGGTGACGGGAGTTGGTCGGTCTGCTCGATGATCCGGCGCGCGGAACCTTCACACATCGGTACCGGACCCGCACAGTCGCACCCTCCCCGGCCGCGTCCTGGGGGACGCGACCCCCATGTCGGCCGGAACTCCCCCCATCCCGGGTCCGCGGGGCCCCCACGTCGCGGGCCCCGGCCGTGCACCGCCCGGAGGTGAGGCGTCGCGCGGCCGTTCCGGTCAGGCCGTGGGCCGGTGGACGGCGAGCGCCGCGGGCCCTCCGTCCTCCGCCCGCTCCGCCGACAGGGCGCACAGCGCCGACCGGTCGACGCAGCCGGTCTTGGCCATGAGGCTCGCCATGTGCTTCTCCACCGTCCGGGGCGAGATGCACAGCCGCTGGGCGATCTGCAGGTTCCCCGGGCGTTCCAGGAGCAGCACGAACACCTCGTACTCGCGCGGTGTGACGCCGGCGGTGCGCAGCTCCGCGGGGATCCGCTCGCGGCCGCCCCGGCGCTGCGGCACGCTGACGCCGGCCTGCCGCAGCAGTGCCCGGCAGGCCCCGGCCACCGGTGGGACGCCCGCCTCGTGGAAGTACTCCTCCGCGGTCCGCAGCCAGGCGACCGGTTCGCCCCAGCCGTCCGCGAGCGCGGCCTCGGCGACCAGCCGGAGGGCGAGGTGCCAGGCCTGCGGGAACACCGCCGCCGCACGGCCGGCCTCGTCGACCGCCCGGCGCGCGCCGGCCGGATCCCCTGACCTGCCGCGCAGGACCGCGTCCGCCATCCCGAGGAACAAGCGGTTCCACGCCAGTTGACCGCCCGGCGAGGCGAGCGCCTCCCGGTACGCCTCGCGGCCGCCGTCCCCGCCGTCGGGACCGTCGCCGTCGAGGATCCGCAGCAGGGGGCGGAGACCGTACCGGCCGCTGAGGTAGAAGAAGCTCGGGTGCTCCCGCTCCCAGGCGCGTGCGGTGTCCAGCTCGGCCGCGGCCCGCCCGCGGTCCTCCGCCATGAGCGCCCCGACGGCCTGGCACAGTCCGCGCTGCAGCGGTACGAGCATGGACTCCTCGCCTCCCGCCCGGCGGAACCGGGCGAGGGCGCGCTCCTGTTCGCGGGCCCGGCCCCGGTGGGCGGCGAGCGTGGCGTCCACGAGGAGCAGGTAGCGATGGGCCGAGTGGTTCTGGAGGCGCGCGCTGGCCTCCACGGAGCGGTCGACGATCTCGCGGGCCCGGTCCCACCGGCCGGCGAGGACGCTCTGCATGGCGAGCAGTCCGTCGACGGTCTGGAGCACGGTGAGGGAGCCGAGCTCGTGCGCGGCGGCCCGGGCGGTCTCCAGCTGGGTGGCCTCGCCGGTCCGCATGAAGGCGTTGGTCCCGAGCCGGACCAGGGCCTCGGCCCGCGACACCGCGAGCCGGTGCTTCTCGGCGACCTCCAGCATCCGCGCCAGACAGGCGTCGGCCTCGTCGAAGCCGCGCCGGCGGGACAGCAGGGCGAGGAGCTGCCACGCCTGGCAGGCCACCACGGGACGGCCGCGCTGCTCGGCGGTGAGCGCGGCACTCCTGGCGGAACGTTCCGCCTGCCGCAGCCGGTCCCGGCCGCCCCGCTCCCGGGCCCCGGCCCCGCGGTCCCGGTCGGCGGGGTCCAGGCCGGCCGGCTCGCCGTCGTCCTGATCGGGGAGGAGGGCCAGATGGCCCTCGACGACCACGAGCGCCGCCTCCTGCTCCGGGCGTGGCTCGGCCCCGAGCAGGGCGCGGGCCGCCCGGATCCGGCGGCGGGCCTCCTGCTGCTGCTCGGCCATCGTCGCCACCCAGGCGACCTGGGTGTGCGCCTGGGCCCGCTCCTCCGCCGCGGGGGACCCGGCGGGCACCGGGGCCAGGTCGTCGAGCAGCGCCGACGCCTCGTCGACCCGCCCGGACTCCGCCTGCGCGATGGCGAGTTGTACGGTCACCTCGTCCCGCTCCCCCTCGGCCGCGAGGCCCCGGGCCCGTTCGAGGAGGACGGCCGCGGAGCCCGAGGCCCCGGCGTCGAGCATCTGGCGGCCGACCTGGGCGAACTGCCGGGAGGCCGCGACCTTGTCGCCGGCCGCGAGGCGCAGGGTGGCCACCAGCTGGCTCTGCTCCCCGCTCGTCCCGTCAGCGCCGCCGCCGGTGAGCGACGCCCCGGCGTGCTCCTCGATCGCCGATGCCGCGCGGCGCGCCAGCGCGGCCTGCTCGGCGGGCGGCAGGGACGCCCTGAGCGCGTCCGCGGTCAGGACGTGGCGAAAGGTGTAGTGGTCGTGGGCGGCTCCGTCCGGGGCGATGATCCCTGCCTCGGAGGCGGACCGCAGGTGGGCGAAGAGGGCCCGGTCGTCCAGTCCGGTCACCGCTCTCAGCGCGCCGACCGAGAACCGGCCGCCGAGCGTCGCGGCGATCAGGAGGAGTTCGCGCACCGGCTCGTCGAGCCGGGCGAGCCGGCGCGCCCAACTGCGCACCGCCCCCGTGGGGACCGTCGCCTCGCCGTGGTCGGCGAGGAGCCATCCGTCCTCCGCCCGGCTCAGCCGCCCGAGGTCCAGCAGGTCGGCCAGCAGCACCTCGACCAGGTACGGGTTCCCGCCGGCGCGCTCCGCGAGGTGCCGGTGCGCCGCCGGGGGCACCTCGCCGGGGGCGGCGTCCAGGCAGGCGTCCACCATGGTGCGTACGGCGGTCTCGTCGAGCGGCCCCAGCTCCGTCACCGAGGCGGAGTTGCGCAGTTCGGCGGCGAGCGCGAGGTCGGCCGCCGGTCCGGGGTCGGGCCGGAGCGTCCCGACCAGCAGGACGGGGAGGTCGGCCACGTTGTCGGCGACGTACTCGACGACCGCGATCGTCTCGGTGTCGGAGTCGTGCAGGTCCTCCAGGAGGATCACGCAGCCGCGCTCGCGGCCCAGCACGGCGAGCAGCCTGAGCAGCGCCTCGGCCAGCTCGACGAGCGAGATCGTGTAGCCGGGCGTCGCCGCCGCGGCCCGCCATTCCGGCACGAGGCCGGCCAACGCGGGCCGGTAGGGGTCGAGTTCCGGGTCGTCCGGTGCGCCGGCCGCCCGGAAGCGCGAGGAGAGCGCTTCGGCCAGGGGCCGGAAGGGGACGACGAGTCCGGTGGAGGTGGCGCGCCCGCGGAGCACCGGCATGTCGTGGTCGTAGGCGCGGAGAGCGCACTCACCGGCCAGCCTGGACTTGCCGATCCCCGCCTCGCCGACGAGGAACACGGCCCGTCCGGCCCCCCTCCGGGCGCTCTCCAGGGCATCGTCCAGTAACCCGATCTCGGCGTCCCGCCCCACGATGACCGACGACGTCGCACGCATGTCCGCAGGCTACTTGATCCTTTTCGTGCACGGCAGTGGGCCGGAGGCTCCCGGCCCACACCGCCTTCGCGTCAGGACACGGTGATGGTGCCGGTGGTGTAGGGCATGTCCCACGAGGCGACCGCTTCCACATCGGCCGTGCGGAGCAGGCGGCCGCGCCGCCCGAGCAGGCCGCCGGTCACGAGCGTCACCTCGCCGATCGGGTCGTCCTGGGCCGCGGCCTCCGCGCTGGCGCCGCCGTTGACGTACGTCACCGAGTCACTGATCTGCATGGTCCTCACTCGTCCTTCGTGTCCGCGGGAGTGGTGGTCGTGCCCTTTGGTGCCGGTGGTGCGAGTGGAGCGGCGGTGCTGGTGGTGCAGTCGGTGGGGGTGGAGCGGTCGGTTCGGGTGGTGCAGTCGGGGCGGTCGGCGCCGGTGGAGCGGTCGGGTGCGGCCGGTGGGGCTCCCGGTTCCCGTCCCCCTACGTTCCCCGCAGGAGGAGGAGCGACGGTACGCGTTCCGGGAAGCCCGCCCGGAGGAGCCCGTGGCCGATACCCGCGAGTCCGGTCAGCAGACCGGGATGCGGGACTCCGTCCGGGGCGCCGCTCCTGGCGTCGTTCTCCTCCACGGACGCCAGGAGCGCCCCCGCGCGGCGGATCCAGTGGGCCCGCGCCTCGGGGAGCGCCGGGTGGCCGAGGAGTTCGCACAGACCCGCCTCGCCGTGGCAGAGGCTGTCGTCGGGGGCCGCGCCGCTCCGCCCCAGCCGCTCGGCGGTCGCGCGGGCCCAGGCGGCCGGCCGCGGGTCCGCCAGGGCTCCGGGGGCGTCCAGCACGGCGAGCGCGATGCCCGCGTCCCCCCGGCACCAGGCCGAAGCCCTGGCGGCGGCGGGGCCGGCGTCCGGGAGAGGGGCGGGGACTCCCCTGCGGTCTCCGTCCTCTCCCGGCGCCCGTCCCTGATCATCGGCGCCGACGGCGGCGCGGAGCGCGGACAGTCCCGCGAGCCGGTACCGCTCGGCGGCCGGACGCCCGGTCCCCGCGGCGCCCTCCGGTCCCGCGCCCCCCGCGGCCGGGCCGGCGGCCCGGGCTCCGGCGCCGGTGCGGTCCGGCCCCGCGGCGCCGGCCCCGGCCCGGGCCGCTTCCTCGGCGGCGGCCTCGGCGGCGGCCTCGGCCTCCGCGTACCGCAGGAGGGCCCAGCCGATGCCGGCGGCGCCGTGCGTGAACCCCCGGCCGCGCGGGACGGATCCGGAGTCCGCCGGGCCGGTGGTGGAGCAGGCGGCGAGCAGCCGGTCCGCGCAGGCCCGCGCGGCCCGGGCGAGCCACGCGTCGGCGCCGTCGCCCGTGCCGGCTCGCGCCCCCGCGCGGTTCGCCGCCCCGCGGTCGGTGCGCGCCGGGCGGCCCGCGGAGAGCAGTGCCGCGAGACCGCCGGCGAGCCCCGCGCCCACCCCGTGCTCCGCTTCGGTCGCGGTCGCCGCGGCGGCCAGCCGCAGGGCTCCCTCGGCCCAGTCGCCGACCTCCGGATCGCCCAGCAGGCGCCCCGTCTCGCCGAGGGCGTACGCGATGCCGCCGAGCCCTGAGAGGGCCCCGGAACCCACCGCGCCCAGCTCCTCCGGCCGGGCGCGCAGCACGTCGAGGAGTCCGGGGACCGGCGCCAGGGCCGTACGCGCCGCCTCGGCGTAGTGCGCGGCGCCGGTCAGCGCGGACAACTGGGCGAGGAACAGCGCGGGTCCGGTGTAGCCGCCGGCGAGGTCGGCGGCCATCGGACCGATCTGCCAGTAGCGGTCGTCGAGGAGTTCCAGGCCGATCCAGTTGCTGCGCGGTCCTTCGCGGTAGGCGAGCGAGACCAGCTGGTCGCCGACGGACCGGGCCGCCGAGAGCAGGCGGTCCGGCTCGGGTGCGCGGCCCGCGGTACGGGTGCGCCGGACCGCGGCCGGCCGGTGCGCGGGGACCCGCGAGGTCGTCGCCATCGCGGCCCGCACGATCCACTCCTGGTCCTGCCGGTCGACGGTGTCGAGGGCGCCCAGTCGCGCGGCGACGCGGTCGATCCCCGGCGGCTCCGTCCGGTCGACCGGCGGCCGTCCCGGCGTGCCCCGGAGGCCGGCGCGGCCCGGCCGCGCGGTGAACAGCGGCACGTCGCCCGACCACAGCTGGGCGATCTCCTCGTCGACCACGCGGGACGGGAGGAGGGGGCCGAACTGCTCGGTCCGCAGGGTCTCCAGGACCCGCTGCCGGGCGTCCGCGTCCTTCAGGAGGTCGGGGTGCGTCGACTCGTCGAGCAGGAGCGTGTACACCCAGGTGGGGCGGAGGACCACCCGCACCTCGTCCTCGGCGAAGGCCCGCAGCGGACCGCCGGGGCGCAGCAGTGCGTCGCGGGCCGCGCCCACGGCCGTGTAGGCGGCCCGGAACCCGGCGCAGAGGGAGTCGACATGGGCGCCCGGGTCGACCGGCCCGCCGTCCGCGACGCGGGGCAGGTTGGCGGACTCGCCGAACGTCCCGGCCCTGCGGACGAGCCGCATCCGGTCGGTGCCGGCGTCGGCGAAGTCGGCGCGTTCGACGGGCGAGACGCCCGCGCGGCCGCCGCCGACGGCCGACACGTCCAGGGCGCTGTGGTCGCCGAGCAGGAGCTGTGGGAGCAGCCCGACGCGGTACACCGAGTCGTGCAGCGCGCGGGCGGCCGGGTCGGCGGTGGCGGAGCCCGGCAGCGGCGGGTGGAACAGGGTCTCCACGTCGACGAGTACGGGGTGGGCGCCGGCGGCGATCAGGTTCTCGTGGTGCAGGTCGGTTCCGTCGAGCAGGTGGAGCAGGGCGAGCAGCGCGCCCTGGCGGCGGTAGAAGGTCTCGATCTCCGCCGCGGAGTCGCAGGGGCGTGCGGCGACGAACTCCACCCATCCGTAGGCGCCCCGGTCGAGCAGCCGCAGGGTGCGCAGGTCCGCGGTCCCGGGGAGCGCGTTGAACCGGTCGACGAGCGCGTTGAAGCGGCGGTGCACGGCGAGGGGACGGGGCTTGTAGACGAGCCGCGTGCCGTCGGCGAAGCGCAGCAGCATCACGCTGCGCCCGCCCCGGTGTCCGTCGCCGGCGCCCGGTTCGACGCCGACGAGCGGTCCCGGGTCGCCTGACCCGGCGAGGGGGCCGGAGGCCGTCAGGAGGGCGCGGTCGTCCGCGAGCCGCTCCAGGGCCTCCGCCACGGCGTCCGCGGCGTCGATCGCGGTGCGCCCGAGGATGCGGGCGAGGACCGGGCGGCCGGCCAGCAGGTCGGAGAGGCCGCGCCGGGACGCGGTGCGGGCCAGGAAGTCCCGGAACCGGGCCCGCGGGTCCTCCCCCGCGAGGCGTCCCGCGCCGCGCGCCTCGTGGAGTTCGAGGACGAGGGTGCGTGCCGCGGCCCGTGCCAGTCTGCCGTCGAGCCGCCGCTCCAGGTCGTCGCGTACGGCGGTCAGGTCCACGCGCTCGCGCGCCCCGCGGGACAGGCGCCGCTCCAGCCGGTCCCCCGCGCAGCGGGTGAACGGACGCAGGACCCAGGCGAACCCGCTGAGACCGGGCAGGGGGCCGGTGGGCGGCGCGGCGGCCGGGCCTCGTCCGTCGCTCGCGGGGGCGCGGCCCTCGGGCAAACCGGCGGCCGCGAGGTCACCGTCGGCGGGGGCGGCTCGGGGGGCATCGGCCACGGCCGTCGCCGGGGCGGCGGCCACGGCCTCCTCGGCCAGTTCGGCCCAGTCGGGGCGCTCCTCGGCCGCGTCGCCGCTGACGAGTCCGCCGTCCCACCAGCGCTCGACCGCGGACAGCGGGTTCGCCGCCCGCTCGTGCCCGGCTGTCACCGCCATCGCTCCTCCTCGCACCGCCTCCCGGGCGGGTGCTCCGGGCCGGAACCGATCCTCGTACGGGGTGGGCCCGCGGGGCATGGGGAACGAGCCCCCATGTTTTCGCCGGTGCGCGGCCGGGCGGTCGGCGGCGCCCCCGTCCGTGGGGGACGCCCGGCCGGGGGGGGCTGTGCCCCGGCGGGGGCGGGCCGTCCGTGCGGGGCACCCACGCGCGGCCCGGGGCGGCGCGGCGGTCGGGTGGGCATCGGGGGCGGTCCCCCGTGCCGTGGGTTCGGTGACCGCCGTACCGCGCGTTCAACGGCCGTCGTGCAGCAGGATGTAGGCGTGGCCCTCGTCGGGGTCGCCGTAGGTGACGTACAGCTTCGGTCGTTCGGCGTCGCCCGAGACGAGCCAGTCGTCCATGGTGCAGCCGTCGACGGACACCGTGACCCGCTGGGATGCCGGCCCGGTCCCCGGGTCGTAGGTCCACGTGCCGGCGCCCGTGCACGGGCGCACCCGCGGCTCGAACGGTGCCGCGTGGTCGAAGGTCTCGACGCGGGTGGTCGTGGCCCTGCCGTCCGCCGCGAGGGTGAGCGTCCCGCCCCTGCCGTCGGACCAGGTGCCGGCCACGCGTGCGGCGCTCAGCCGCGGGGGCTCGTATCCGACGCCGGCGTACAGCGCGATCCCGGCGAGCGTGAAGGCCGTGACCACGGCGAGCGTGCCGTACAGCGCCACCCGTCCGAACATCGCCCGGACCGAGAGGCGCGGGCGCCGCGGAGGCAGCATCCCGCGGGCGGCGAGAGCCGGGGCGGTGAGCGCCGCGACCGCCGCGAGCCAGCCGACGAGCGCGGCCACCGGACCGGCCTCCGCCAGGACGGCGAGGACGAGCACCGGTACGGCGGCACCGGCGGCGGCCAGTGTCGGAACCCACCACCACACGTCGCCCGCGGACGTCCGCCGCCCGAGCCACCCGGCAGCGGCCAGGAGCGGCATGACGAGCCCGAGGGACAACGCGGCCCCCACGCCGGCTCCGAGCGGGAACACCACCAACAGCAGCAGGATCCCCAGGGGGTTGTACGTCGGCCCCGGGGCCTCCTGGGTGTCGCCCCAGACGACGAGGGCCGGTACCGCGACCACCGCCTCGACGAACAGCACGGCCATCGAGGTCAGCAGTACCTCACCGAATCTGTCGCCCATCCCGGCCGGACCGGACCCCGCAGTTTCTGAACGCATTCAAATCCCCTCCGGCGCCCATCCTCCCGCATCCCGGACGGGCCCGCTCCACCGGGTCGCCCCACCCGTGGAACGGCGGCTCCGGCGTCCCCTCAGGTCCCGGCGGCGACCGCCGGCTCCTCGCCCCGGGCGATGCCGAGGGTGGCCAGCAGGTCCTCGTGGAGTTCCATCCACACCGTGTGGCAGGAGTCCTCCTTGACCCGGTCGACCCAGGACAGCTCGCCGCGCCGGACCCTCGCGAGCGCGCCCGTGAAGCGGGGACCGTACCCGGCGAAGCGGTCGATCCGGGCCCCCAGCTCCTCCGTCAGCCCCTCGATCACCCGTCCCAGCGCGGTGAGTTCGTCGAGCACCCGCCCGTCCCAGACCGCGTCCCCGTGGTCGTTCACCGCGAGCCGCCCCGTGCCGTCCGCCCGCACCTGCCAGTCCGTGCAGGCCCGGAGACAGCGGGCGTTGTGGGCGAGGAAGGTCTCGTAGCGCTGCCGGACGAAGGGGCCGAGCCCCGCCCGCGCCAGCTCCCCGGCGAGCAGGCGCTCTCCCTCGGCCCGCCCGGAGTCCGTCAGGGTCCAGCCCCGCGTCCCCGCGAACGCGCGCCGGGTCACCCAGCCCCTCGCCTCGTGGTCGAGCAGGGCCTCCCCCACCACCTCGGCGTCGAGCCCGTAGCGCGCCGCCGCCTCCGCGTCGTCGGCCACTCCCTTCAGCCGGACCGCGTGCAGCGCGAGCAGCTCGGGGGCGGAGACGACGGGGCCGGCCGAGGGGTCCTGGAGATCGCTGGGGTTCACCACACGTCAGAGCATAGGTCGCCGGGTCCGGGCCGGGACCTGCCCGGACGGGACGGGCCTCGCCGGATCAGCCCGGCGACGGCCTGCGCACCAGGAGCAGGGCCACGTCGTCGGTGCGGTGGGCGCCGTCCCTGACGTGCAGGGTCAACTCGTCGGCGAGGCTGTCCAGATCGGGCGCGGAGGACACCCCGAGCCGCTCCGCCAGGTCCGCCGTCGCGGTGCCGATGTCCAGGCCCGGCGCCTCCACGAGACCGTCGGTGTACAGGGCGAGGACGGAGCCCGGGTCCCAGGGGAACTCCACCGTCTCGTACGTGACGTCGGTCGCGATCCCGAGGAGCAGCCCCGGCGGGACCGAGAGCACCTCCGCGCCGCCGTCGGCCCGGCGGAGCAGCGGCGGCGGATGGCCCGCGCTCGCCAGCCGCAGCCGGTGCCGGGCGAGGTCGAACTCGGCGACCAGGCAGCTGGTGAAGCGGTCCGCGTCCAGATCGTCGAGGAGCCGGTTGGTGCGCGCCAGGATGTCGCCGGGCGACGCCCCGGCCGTCGCGTGCGCGTGGACGGCGGTCCGCACCTGTCCCATGAGCGCGGCGGCGGTCGTGTTGTGCCCCTGGACGTCCCCGATGACGGCCACCACCGAGGCGGGGGTCGCGCGGACGAGGTCGTAGAAGTCCCCGCCGATGTCCATGCCGTGGCCCGCCGGCAGGTAGCGGGCGGCGACGTCCATCCCCGGCAGCGGGGCCAGGCTGTGCGGCAGCAGCGCGGTCTGGAGGCTGCGCGCCATGGAGTGGTGGGCGTCGTACAGCCGGGCCCGGTCCAGCGCCTGGGCGATGAGCCCGGCCAGCGAGGTGAGCAGCGCGCGCTCCGCGGAGGGGAAGGGGCGCGGCCGTGCGTACGAGAGGATCAGCGAGCCCACGGGACGGCCGGAGGCGATCAGCGGGAGGAAGGCCCAGGCGTGGCGGCCCTCGTAGCGCGGGGCGTGCGGGTGGGCGCGGCGGAGCTCCTCGTAGCTGGGGAAGAAGAGCGGGACGCCGGTGGAGAGCACCTGGGCGTCGGCGACCGGCGCGGTGAGCGGTTTGCCGTCGTAGCGGTCGACGAACGCCCGGCTGTAGCCGCGGTGCCCGATGACCCGGAGCCGGCCCTCGCCCGCGGTCATCACGACGAGGCCCTCCGGACCGAACGCGGGCACGATCTGGTCGGCGACGAGCTCGACCACGTCGCGCACGCCGGCCGCCTCCGCCAGGGAGGCCGCGAGATGCATCAGCTGGTACACGGCGGTGGCACCGACCGGTTCGCCGGGCCGGGTCGGGAGCACCGGGACGGTGCCGGGCGCGTGGCGGGCGGCGGCCCCCGGGAGGGGCGGCGCGCCGGCGGAGGCCGGCGGCCCGGGGGCGGGTGTCGGGTCCGGCGCCGTCGCGGCCGGGGGCGCCGTCGGCGATCCGGACGGGGGTCCGGGGCCGGGCTCGGGTCCGGGGGCGTCGCTCTCGGGAGGCGGGGGCCCGGCGGGCGGCGCGGCCTCCTCCGCCGTGGGGACGATGAGGACGCTGATGCCGGTCGCGTCGGGATAGAGCTCGAAGAGCAGCGGCCGCTCCGGTCGGCGCGCCACGACGAAGGACGTCGGCCGGCGTGTCACGACGGCCGCGCGGTAGCGGTCCTCGAAGGCGGGGTCGTTCAGCCACAGCAGCGTCTCCCAGGGCCGTTTCCCGAGGAGAGCGGCCGCGCCGGCGTTCACCAGCTCGGCGGCGGCGGTGTTGATGAAGGTGATGCGGCCGTCGAGGTCCAGGGCGCAGCACCCCACGGGCAGCCGCTCCGCGAGGTCGAAGGCGGCCGCCGCGAGCGCGGGATCGGCCTCGGAGGGGCGCTCGGGGTGCACGACCAGCGGCTCGGCGGGGTGGGGCGGCGGGGGATCCTGGTCGGCGGCGCGCCGCAGCAGCCGGGCCGCGAGGCGGCAGTGGGCGTCGAGCGTCGCGTGTTCCCGCGCGTCCAGCTGCGGCGGGTGCGACACCGGCCAGAGCAGGACGACACCGCCCCACACGGTCGTGTCGTCGGCGACGGGCGCGGCCGCCAGCATGAAGTCGTAGGGCAACACGATGCCGATCCGCGGATAGCGGTGGGCGATCTCCTCGCGGCCGCCCAGCCACACCGTCCTCCGCTCCCGGATGGCGTCGGCGACCGGGATCGGGGAGTCGGCGGGGATCCGCACCCAGGGGGCGGCGATCTCCCGGGAGAGACCCGAGAGGAGCACCAGGCGCAGCATCCGCTCGCCCGGGACCAGCAGGTAGACCAGCCCCACCGAGGCCTCGGTGTCGCGCATGAGGCCGGTGAGCACGGCGGCCATCCGGCCGTCGGCGAAGACGTCCTCCGGCCCGCTGCCCGCACTCCCGCCCACGGGCCTCACCCGCCCCCGGCGCTCGCCCGCGCGACGCGACGCGGACCGGCGACCGGAGCGCGGCGGGGGTCCGGGGCGGGACCGTGGCACGGGTCGAGAGCAGGAGCGCGGCGCCGGTCGGCGGCCGGAGCGCGGCGCGGGTCCACGGCCGGAGCGCGGCGCGGGTCCACGGCCGGAGCGCGGCACAGGACGGCGACCGGAGCACGACGCAGGACCGCGGCCGGAGCTCCGCGCGGGTCGGCCCACGTCACCGGGCCCGGCGGCCCGGTACGCGGTCGTCGGCGGCACACGCGCCCGTCACGCATATTCGGACGATACGTCGGCCGCCCGGCGACCGCGCGACGGAGCCGGGGCGTCCGGCGGCGCACCCCGAGGCAGCCCCCGGGGCCGCCGCCGGTCCGGCTGCCGCTGTTCGGGGCATCCCAGGAGCGGGCCCGCGCGCGGCGCACGGCCCCGACCGGATGCCTGGCCGTCAATGGGCGGTGGTGGCGGCCGGTGGCGGCCGCCCGTGACGGGAGAGGCGGACACGGTGACCGTACGACCCATCCCCGAGGGGTACCCGCGGGTCACTCCCTACCTCTGCGTCGACGGGGCCGCGGCGGCGATCGACTTCTACGTGGCCGTGCTCGGCGCCGAGGAGCGCATGCGGATGCCGGCCCCCGACGGCAGGATCGGCCACGCGGAGCTCGCGCTCGGGAACTCGGTCCTGATGCTGGCCGACGAGTTCCCGGACATCGGGTTCCGCGCCCCCTCGACGATCGGCGGCACGCCGATCACCCTCCATGTGTACGTGGAGGACGTCGACGCGGTGTTCGCCCGGGCCCTGGCCCGCGGCGCGAAGGAGCTGTCGGCGGTCAGGGACGAGTTCTACGGCGACCGCACCGGCCGGTTCGAGGATCCCTTCGGGCACCGCTGGAACGTCGCCTCCCACGTCGAGGACGTGTCGGACGAGGAGGTGGCCAGGCGGGCCGAGGAGGCGCTGGAGTCCCTGGACACCGGGGCGGACGGCACCTGACCCACCGGTCGTACGGCCCGCGGTCAGCGGCCGTACATGCCCCGGCACAGCTCCGCCGCGCCCATGGGGGCGTCGATGTCCTGGGCCTGGCGGCACAGTCGGCGCATGGCCGGGTCGCCGTCGGCCGCCGGCCGCGACCCGCGCGGGGCGGCGGGCGCCTTCGGGCGGGGTGCCGCCCGGTCCTTCGGCCCGGACGCACGCGGCCTCCCGGCGGACGGCCGCGCCGCCTCACGCTCGGTCCGCGCGGTCCGGCGGGCCGCCGGCGGCGCGGTCCGCCGTTCCGTCGCGGCCCCGGCGGCGGGACCGGCCTGCTCGCGGGATCCCGGCCGGGCCCGCGGCGTGCCGGACGGATCTCCGGGGAGGGGTTCCGTGACGGCGATCTCCTCGTGCGGTACGGGCTGCGCGGGAACCGGCCAGGCGGGAAGGGGGACCGGGGGCCGCTCCGCGGCCGGCGCGGGACGGCCGGGCGCGGGCCGGGGCTCGGGCGACGGCGGACGGGGAACGGCGACGCAACCGGCGGTGAGGAGGACGGACAGCAGCAGGAACGTCGTGCGGCGGGGGTGCATGGGGATCACCGTGCCCGATCCGGCGCGGTGCGCGGGGGCGGCACGGACCGGGTCCACCGTCACGGGTGAACCCGGTCACGGCGGGCTGCCGGCGGGGCGGCGGGATCCGCGGGGTCGTCCGCTCACTCCCCCCGCAGGGTGGTGACCAGCTCCCGGGGCAGGCCGTGCGTGTCGTGGAGGTAGTGCAGGTCCTCCTCGTCCAGCGGGCCGCGGAACCGCGGCCGGGCGAGCACCTGCCGGCCGCGCTCCAGGAGCCGCCGGAACCGGCGTTCCTCGTCGAGGAGCATCCGGCGCACCTCGCCCGGGTCCGTGTCCTGGCGGAAGTGGTCCAGGGTGTGCTCGACGAGCCCGGGCGGCAGGTCCCCGACGCTCCGCGTCGGATCGTCCCGCCACAGGGCGGTGAGCACCCGGCGGACCAGTCGGCGCAGCACGTAGCCGCGTCCGGTGCTGCCCGGGCGCACCCCGTCGCCGCCGATCACGACGGCCGAGCGCAGATGGTCGTGGACGAGCCGCCGGGTCGGTTCGTCCAGGGTCCAGACGCCGGGGACGAGCCGGCGCCAGGGGTCGAAGACGTCGCAGTCGAAGACGGACCGGTTCCCCTGGAGCAGCGAGGCGAGCCGTTCCAGGCCGAGTCCGGTGTCGACGTTGCGCTGCGGCAGGGGGCGGAGGGAGCCGTCGTCGAGGCGCCGGTGGCGCATCGTCACGTGGTTCCACACCTCCACCCAGCGCTCGTCCCGGGTGGGCGTGGAGCGGGGCGGGCTGTCCCCGCTCCACAGGAAGATCTCCGAGTCGGGGCCGCAGGGGCCGGTCGGCCCGTTGGACCACCAGTTGTCGGTGACGGTGAGCTCCACGGGGACGCCGCGGCTCTGCCAGAGTTCCAGCGAGGCGCTGTCCTGCCCGGTCCGCTCGTCCCCGGCGTACACGGTGGCGTGGAGGAGGCCGGGGTCGACCCCGAGCCCCTCGGTGAGCAGGTCGTATCCCCAGGCGAGGCTCTGGGGGCCCTCGTAGTCGCCCAGGGACCAGGTCCCGAGCATCTCGAAGACGGTCAGATGGGTGGCGTCGCCGACCTCGTCCAGGTCCGTGGTGCGCAGGCAGCGCTGCACGTTGACGAGCCGCCGTCCTCCCGGGTGGGGGCGTCCCTCCAGGTAGGGGGTGAGCGGGTGCATGCCGGAGGTGGTGAAGAGGACCGGGTCGCCGGGCGGCGGCAGCAGGGTGGATCCGGTGATGCGGTGGTGCCCGCGCTCCTCGAAGTACTCGACGAACGTGCGGACGAGGTGCTCGGTCTTCATGGGACGACTCCTTCGCGTACGGCAAGGGAGGCGCCGGAGAACGGGCCGGCACGGTCGTCGAAGCGGGCGGAGAGCGCCGCGGAGCCACCGGCGGGCCGTTTCCGGTCGCCGGGGGGAGGGGGGAAGGTCAGGCGGCGGCAACCGGCGAGCTGGTCGCTCGCGCGGTCGCGGTGAGGCTTCGGCCGGTGACGTTCATACGCACGACCGTAGCGCGCCGCCACTCCTCGGGCACCCCGTTTTCGTGTCGCGGGAGGCGGGTCCCTCGGGGCGGGTGCCAGGGGGCGTCCTGCCGGCGAGCCCGGCCCGACCGACGGGACACCGCCTACGGGGTCCCGCCGGGTTCCTTCTCCGCGCGGTGGCCGCGTCGCGCGTCGCGGTCGAAGATGCCGAGGATCTCGCACGGGCCGCCCTCGGCGCCGATGGCGTGCGGCAGCATCGTGGGGAACTCCGCGGCCTGGTTGGTCTCCACGCGGAAGCGGCGGTTGCCGAGCAGCAGGACGGCGGTGCCGGAGAGGACGACCAGCCACTCGCGCCCCGGGTGGGCCCGCAGGCGCGCGGGACTGTCCGGCGGGGGTTCCGTCATCCGCTGGCGTACGACGGTCATGCCGGGCTCCGCCTTGATGGGCCAGCGCATCAGCCCGTGGGCCCCGTCGATCATCGGGCTGGTGACGACGTCGTCGGTGGCCGTCTCGACCAGCTGGTCGAGCGTGGTGTCCAGGGCCCGGGCGAGGGTGACCAGCTGGTCCAGGGCCAGACGTCGCCGGCCGTTCTCGATCCGGCTCAGGGAGGACTGGCTGAGGTTCGCGCGGGTGGCCAGTTCCTCCAGGGACCAGCCCTGGGCGACCCGCAGGGCGCGGATCCTCTTGCGCACCAGGCTGTCCAGCTCGCCGTCTTCTTGCGTCATAGGCATCATCGTATGCCCGCTCCGCAAGGTCTGCCTACCGTCGGGGCATGCATCCGAACCAGCCCGTCCCCCTTCGACGCCCGGCTCGACGGCGTGCCGCGGGAGATCGCCGGCACCGCGCGCGAGGGCGTCGCGAACGCCGTCGAGGCGGCCGGCCGAGCCGGTTCCCACGGACCGGCGGTGCTCCGCGCGGCCCGGGAGTCCTTCGTCGACGGCCGGCAGCAGGCCATGTGGGCGGGCGTCGCCGTGATGGCCGTCCTGCTGCTCTCCGTCCTGGCCCGGCGTCCCCGGTCGTCGGGGGTGGAAACGCCTGGGAAGAATGACGACAGTGTGCGCAGAATTACGGAACGTTCTCCGCAGGGATCGTTTCCTTCCGCATGAAGCTGTTCTGAATACTGGTCAGGAACAGTTGAGGGGTTGACGATCGTGCCTGGCGGGCAGGTTTGGAGGGCCGTGGGCCGGGCATCGTCCGGCGTCACGGCAGTGCGGCCGTCGCCACGAGCGGGAGAACACACAGCCCACCGCGTCCCTCCGCGGCCGAACGAAGAAGGAGGTTGGTCCCCATGACCGTGCGCGCTCCCGAGCAGCCCCGTCTGTGGATGCCCTATCCGCTGCGGGTGAATCCGTATCTGTCGGCCCTGCACGAGGAGAGCGAGACCTGGGCGCGCGCGATGGGCATGCTGGACGGCCCGGAGGGGCCGTCGGACCACCCCCCGATATGGACCCGCGCGCAGTTCCACGCCATGACGGTCGACCAGTTGACCGCCTGGGCCCTGCCCGACGCCTCGTTCGCCGACCTCCGCCTCAACCACCGCTTCAACATCTGGGCACTGGCCTGGGACGACTACTTCGCCGCCGCCTTCAAGCAGACCGGTGACCTGCCCGGCGCCGTGGCCTTCACCGCGCGGCTCCACGAGTTCCTGCGGCCGGACCACGGCACCCGGACGCCCGAGCCGACGAACCCGGTCGAGCGGGGCATCGCCGACCTGCAGCGGCAGTTCTTCCCGCCCCGACTCGCGCACTGGCGGCACGAGTTCAACCGCGCCCTGGTGCGCTACGTCGACGCGGGGGTGGAGGAGCTCGCCAACAGCCGCGGCGGGCGCGTCCCCCATCTGATCGAGTACGCCCCGTTCCGGCGCGAGAGCTTCGCCGCGCACACCGCCCCGTACTCCGTCGAGCTGGCGACCGGGGCCCGCATCCCGGAGCAGATCCGGTACAGCCGGACCGTGCGGGCCCTGCTGGACGCGTTCATGGACTACATGGGACTGGCCAACGACCTCGCCTCGTACGAGCGGGAGGTGCACGAGGAGCACGACGTCAACAACCTGGTCGTCGTCCTCGGGACGTCACTGGGCATCGCCCTGCACGACGCCGTACCTGCCGCGCTCAACCTGGTGAACACCCGGCTGCGCGACTTCGAGCACCTGCGGCAGAGCGAACTGCCGCAACTGGTAAGGCGGTCGGGGCTCGACCACGAGGAGCGGGCGGAACTGGAGACCTGGCTCCAGGGGGCGTGCGGCTTCCTCTCCGGCCTGCACGCCTGGTACACGGGGGCGCCCCGCTACGCCGCCGCCGACCTCTCGGTCCCGGAGCAGCGGCAGCGCTCCTGACGCGCCGAGGGGGACACCGGCGGACCGGGCCGGCAGCCCCCTCGACGGGGGTCCTCACCCCCTGCGGAGCAGGCGCTTGAGCCGCGCCCGCCACGAGGGGCGGGACGCGGGCCGGTGCTCGGGCCCGGCCCCGGGACCGGCCGCGGCGGTCTGCCACGGCGGCGCCTCGGGCATCCCCACGCTCGGCGCCGGCGGTGCCGGCAGCGGGCTGGGGACGTCGAAGTGCTGCGGCGCGCGGGCGGCGAAGCTCACCGGCAGGGCCGTCAGGTGCCGGGCCCAGGTGGAGGAACGCCAGGCGAGGTCCTCCTCGGGGACGGACAGGGCGATGTCCGGCAGCCGGGTGAGCAGGATGTCGATGCCGGTGTCGGCGATGATGCGGCCGATGTCCTGGCCGGGGCACTCGTGGGTGCCGGCGCTGAACGACAGGTGCGCCCGGTTGTGGTGCACCGGCGTCGAGGGGTCGGGCCGGATGGCCTCGTCGACGTTGCCCGCGGCGAGACCGAGCAGGAGCATGTCCCCCGCCTTGATCTGCTGCCCTCCGAGGGTGGTGTCGCCGTTGGCCCAGCGGCCGGGGCACACCATCAGCGGGGGCTCGTCCCAGAGGACCTGCTCCACCGCCTCCGGCAGGGTCATCTGCCCGCCGGCCAGCGAGCCGCGGAAGCGCGGGTCGGTGACGACCATCCGCAGCACGTTGGACATGAGGTTGGCGGTCGTCTCGTACCCGGCCAGGAGGATGAGACGCAGGTGGTGCTGGACCTCCTCGTCCGAGAGGTTCGCCGGGTGCGCCATCAGGGCGGACGCGATGTCCTGCCCCGGGCGGACCCGCTTGGCGTCGACGAGCTGCGCGAGGCTCTCCAGCACGTAGGCGTTGCTGGCGAGCGAGGTCTCGGTGGCCTTGAACAGGTCCCGTGCGGCGTGGACGAGTCGCGGTCCCGCCTCGTCCGACATGCCGAGCAGGTGGGTCAGCGTCAGCATCGGGACGTGCTCGGTGAACTGGCCGACCAGCTCCGCCTCGCCGTCCTCGCAGAACGTGTCGATGACCTGGTGGGCGAAGCGGGTGATGTGGCGGCGGATGCCGCGGTGGTCGAACTGGCTGAGGCCGGCGGTGACCGCGCCGCGCAGCCGCTGGTGCTCCTCGCCGTCCGCGCAGACGCAGTCGGGGCGCCAGCCGATCATCGGGACGAGCGGGGAGGTGGCGGGGTCGATCTCGCCGCTGCGCCAGCCGTGCCAGACCCGCGGGTCGCGGGAGAACTGGGTGGGCCGGCTGGCGACGTCGCGGTTCTCCAGGTAGCCGAGGACGAGCCAGGCGCGGACGTCCCCGTCGAGCAGCACGGGCGCCACCGGGCCGTGCTTGGCGCGCAGTTCCTCGTACAGGCCCATGGGGTCCGTCTCGGCGGCGCCGCCGTAGAGGCGGGTCGCTCCCCCGGGTCCCGTGGCGACGTGGGCCGGACAGCCCGGCGGGGGGATCGTCCCGGGCGTCTCTGTGGTGTGTTCGGCGGGTGGGAGGGTCATACGGTCTCCTGGGCGGCGGCGAGGTTACTCAGGTAGACCATCAGCGAGAGCAGGGCGTCGCGGCAGGACGCCCGGTCCCGTGCGTCACAGGTGACGATGGGCACGGACTCGCTGAGGGCCAGAGCGGTGCGCAGGTCGTCTACGGGGTGGTGCGGGGCCTCCGGGAAGGTGTTGACGGCGACGACGAAGGGGACGCGGCGGTCCTCCAGGCGGGTGATGACCTCGAAGCAGACCTCGATCCTGCGGGTGTCGACGAGCACGACGGCGCCGAGCGCGCCCTCGAAGATGCCGTTCCACAGGAACCAGAAGCGCTCCTGCCCCGGGGTCCCGAACAGGTAGAGGATCAGCTCCTCGTTGATGCTGATCCGTCCGAAGTCCATCGCGACGGTGGTGGTGTTCTTGCCCTGGGCGCCGGGGTTGTGGTCGATGCCCACACCCGCCTGCGTCATGGTCTCCTCGGTGGTCAGGGGCGGGATCTCGCTGACCGCCCCGACCATGGTCGTCTTGCCGACCCCGAAGCCTCCGACGACCACGACCTTGACGCCCCTGGCACTGTGGGGCAGCGGCATGTCTGTGCCGCGTGGGCCGGCATCGCGTACGTCAGAGCTTGCGTAGTCCATGGATCACCGCCTCCAGCAGGCCGCGTTCGGGGAACGCCGCGACGGGCACGGGTGCGATGGCCTCGACCCGTTCGTCCTCGACGAGTTGGGAGAGCAGCGTGGTGACGACGCTGAACGGAAGGCTGAGGTAGGCCGAGACCTCGGCCACCGACAGCGGATAGGCGCACATCGTGAGGATGGCGGCCTGCTCGGGCTGCATCGCCGCGTCGGGCTCGGAGCGCGTCGCGATGAGGGTGACCAGGTTGAAGGTGTTGGCCGCGGAGCCCGAGCCCCCGGTAATGACGTAGAGCGGAACGGGATCGGTTTCATTCCAGGGGTCCTGGTTCTCCGATGTCACATCGCCTGCCCGACGTCCTCACGAGGAGGGCTGGTCATGTGCTGGCCGATCCGCACGACCAGGGTCCGCATGCGGTCGCCGAGCAGACCGGCGTCGACCTGGTCGTCGGCGAGGACCGCGAGGTAGGCGCCGGGCCCGGCCGCCATCAGGGAGAAGTAACCGCCGTCGGCCTCGATCCCGACCATCCGCGTCGAGCCGTCCCCCTCGGGGAACCGCTGGGCGATGGCCCTCGCCAGGCTCTGGATGCCGGAGCAGGCGGCGGCGATCGCGTCGGCCGTGTCGGGCTCCGTGTTCGACTGCCCGATGCACAGGCCGTCCGCCGACAACACGACGACGTGTCGTACGTACGGGACGCCGCCCACGAGCTCCTTGAGCATCCAGTCCATGTTCGGCAGTGGCAGCATGTTACTCGACCTCATCTGAAGGCTCGCTGAGTGAAGGGGAGGGAGCGGCGGCCCCTCGCTTGTCGCCGTTGAAGGCCTCCCACATCAGACCCGGCTGGCGGGTCGTGCCGGTGGGCCGACGGGACGCGGAGGGCGCGGGGGGCGTGGGGCCCACCTGGACGATCGGGGTCTGGACGGGGGTGTCGCGGCGCCGCTGCGGGAGTCCGTTGACGGTCTTCCCGACCTCGGCGGACTCCTTCGGGACGTCGACCGGGGGCGTCGGCCGGGGCAGGACCGGGCCTCCCGTGCGCCGCCGGGCGGGCGGCTGCGGGTAGCGCACGGCGGACTGCGGCACCGTGGTGATCAGATTGCGCGGGACCAGGACCACGGCCCGGACGCCTCCGTAGGCGGAGGTGCGCAGGTCGACCTCGCAGCCGTGCTCGCGGGCCAGCCGGCTGACCACGGGCAGTCCGAGCTGGGTCACCTCGCCGAGTCCGGCCAGGTGGATGCCCGACGCCGACTGGGCCATGATGCGCTCGACGCGCTGCCGGACCTCCTCGGTGAGTCCGACGCCGCGGTCCTCGATCTCGATGGCGATGCCGGAGGGCACCTCGCTCGCGGACACCTCGACCGGGGTGTGCGGGGGCGAGAACGTGGTGGCGTTGTCGAGCAGTTCGGCCAGCAGGTGCATGAGCGGCTCGGCTCCGGGGCCGACGACGGCCACGGCGGTCACCGACTGGAGCTTGACCCGCGGGAAGTCGACGATGCGGGACATGGCTCCGCGCAGGACGTCGTAGAGCGGGATCGCCTTCGACCACTGCCGGCCGGGGCGGGCGTCGCCGAGGACCGCGATGCTGGCCGCGAGGCGGCCGATCAGGGCGGTGCGGTGGTCGACGCCCTGGAGACCGCGGGAGACCACGAGGTCGGTGCCGTGGAGGATCTGCATCGCGTGCAGGTCCTTGGCGAGCTGGTGCACGATCGCCTGGACGCGGCGGGCGACGGCGACGAGGGCGCGCTGCGAGGCGTCCCTGGTGTACTCCTCGGCCTCCACGGCCTCCAGGAGCGTCTGGAGGGCGCCGCGGACGGCTTCGGTGAACTCCTCGTCGAGGTGCTGGCCGAAGTCGACGGACCGCAGGATCTCGGAGGCGGGGTCGCCCTTCTTCATGCGGGCGACCGCGGCCGGGAGCAGTTCCTCGGCGAGCCAGACGGTGGTGGCGCGCTGGTCGGCCAGCCGGCCGAGGAGTGCGGCCTCGCGCTGCGCGTAGTACTCCTGCGCGTCGACGATCGCGCGCTCGTGGCGCGCCGCCTCTCCCGACCGCAGTCGGCGCGCGGTCAGGGCGGACGTGACGGCCGTCAGCGCGACCGCGGCCAGTCCGCACCAGGCGACGGGTGTCCGTATCTGCGCAGAGGAGAAGAGAAACGCCAGGGCAAAGGCTCCGGCCAGAACTCCGGGGGGAAGGAGCCAAACGCGATCGACCGCGGGTGGCCGGGCTCTGGAAAACGAACCTGCACGAACCATCAAGGGGTCCCTAATCAGTCTGGAACGAACGGACTGAGGTGATGCGATGCACCGACCGGAACGAATCGGGCTTCATTCGGGCGAGTGCCCTTTTCCGTCCGCGTACACCACAGCGTTCATGACTCGCTGTGACCGCAGCGCAACACACGGGGGAGCATAGTCAGTTCGGGTTCGCCATGGGCCCGTGCTGGAAGGGCTGCCTCCAGTGGTCAATCTCGACTCATATAACGACCGTTCACTGCTCGGAAAATGCAATGAACCGATCACATCGAGGCGCCTATTCATCAGATTTCACGGCCTCCGAACAGACGACCGCCTTGCGCGCACCCCCCTCCGGGACGCGGGAACGGGCGACTCCCCGACCCGTCCCCTGTGACGTGCGCCACGCCTTAAAAGTCCTTTAAGGAGCAAGGTCGCGAAGAGACCGGTTTGCGGTGGTCGGACGGCAGTTGACGCCCCCTTTGAACGATGGTCAAGATCTCCACGACTTCACCCCACCCCACCCGGCTTCTCCTCATCTGGAGCACTCGATGCGCCACAGGGCTGCCCTGACCACAGCGGTCACGACCGCGCCCCGGGAACCCGCGCACCCGGAGCACCCGTCCGACCACGTCTTCGGGATGATCGCCGGGCCGGACCTCGTCGGCGCGGGGGTACGCGGGCAGGACGTCGAACTCTTCGACGCCCCCGTGACGCTGCCGCGGGCCACCGCGCACGCCGCCGCCCCCTCCTCCGCCCCGCGGCGGTCCCGCGCGGACCGCCCGGCACCGGCCGCGCGGCGGTCGGCCTCGCTGCCGCTGGTGGTCACGGGCGTGGTCTCCGCGGGGCTCGCGGGGGCCCTGACGGTCTGGCTCTCCGCGGAGCCCGAGCCCGGCCCGGACGCGCCGCCCGCCCTCTCCCTGCCGCTCCCCGACCTGGCGACGGCCGTCGCCCCCCGCCCGATCCGCTCGTCCGACGCACCCGCCGCGTCCGCCGCGTCCGGGGCGGGCACGCCCGCGACCTCCGCGCGGATCACCCCGCCCGCGATCCCGGCGCCCTCCACGGCCGCCCCATCGCCGTCGGTTCCGCCCCGCTCCCCGGCCACGCGCACACCGGCCCCCGCCCGCACGACCGCGCCTCCCCCGCCGCGGTCCCCCTCGTACCGCCCCCGGCACTCCCCGCGCCCTCCGCACCCCGGGTCGAGCGATCTCGCCGTGGGCAGCACCGGCCCCGAGGTCGCCGACCTCCAGCGGCGGCTCCAGCGGCTCTCCCTCTACCTCGGTTCGGCCGACGGCGTCTTCACCGCGTACGTGGGCGAGGCCCTGAGCCGCTTCCAGATCGCCCGGAACATCCCGGAGCGGCCGGGCGTCTACGGCCCCCTCACCCGCTCCGCCCTGCGGGCCGAGACCGACTGAGTCCACCCACCACCACCGCACCCCTCGCGCCACCTCCCGCGCCATCCAGACAAGGACCAGCACATGAGCACCACCGGAAGAACGGGCCTTCGGCTGAGCACCGCCGTGGCACTCGGCGTCGTCCTCGGCGCCACCGCCGCGGGCCCCGCCCTCGCCGCGCCCGCCGCCACCCCCGCCCCGGCGGGGAACCGGACCTGCCCGGCCCCCGGCGAGGAACCCGGCATCGGTCACGAACCGCGGTTCACCGACACCAACGTGTCGCTCTTCGCCGGCGGCGACTACACCGCCGACGGCGCGTCCGCCGAGGCCGAGGGCCTGCTGGTCGTCGGCGGCGACGCCACCTTCGCGAAGGCGTCCGGCGGCGTCTTCAACGTCGGCCGTGCCGGGGCGGGTTCGGGCATCGTGCCGCCGGCCGGTTCGGTCATGCTGGCCGTCGGCGGGGACCTGTCGATAGCCGCCGGGACGACGGTCGACGTGGGTCACGGCCTCACCTCCGCCACCGGCCACGGCGGCGCCGTCCGCGTCGGCGGCTCCCTCCACGAGAAGGGCAGGCTGGAGACGAACGGCGGGAGCCGTACGGAGGGCACGGGCGCCGGAGCGGCCCTCGCCCCGTACGACGCGTTCGCCCGCACCGTGCGGGACGAGTCGGCGGCCCTCGGGGCGCTGAAGCCCACGGGCACGACCGCGCGCAGCGGGGACACCGTCACCTTCCGGGGCGGCCCGGCCGCCGACGGACCGCAGGTGTTCGAGATCTCCGCCAAGGAGCTCGACGGCGCCTCGTCCTTCGACTTCCTCACGATCCCCGGGCGGTCCGCCGTGGTCGTGAACGTGACCGGGCGTCAGGCGGTGGGCATCGCCCCGCTGTCCGTCGGGTTCAACGGCGACCGCGTCGACGCCTACTCGTCCGCGCACTTCGGCGAGGCCGCCTCGCGGATCCTCTACAACTTCGAGGCGGCCCCCTCGATCACCCTGCGCGGCGGGGGGAACTTCATGGGGTCGATCCTCGCCCCCGAGGCCTCGGCGGACCTGACCGCCAGCACGAACGGCCGCGTCTACGTCGGCGGGGACCTGCGCACCCACGGCACGGGCAACGAGACCCACAACTACCCGTGGACCGGGTCCTCCACGTTCACCTGCAAGCCCACCCCCGGGGGCCCGACGGCGACCCCGACGCCGACCTCGTCCTCCCTGACGCCCACGACCTCGTCGCCCGCCCCCTCCTCCCCGACGCCCTCGGAGGAGACTCCGGGCGCCCCGGAGACCACCGCCCCCGGCGGCTCCACACCGCCGCCCGGGACGAGCTCCGCCCCCGCCGCGCCCGGGACGACGCCCTCGCCGTCCGCCACCGGACCCGGCGACGGCTCCCTCGCGACCACCGGCGCCCAGCTCACGCCGTACGCCGTCGCCGCCGCGGCCCTGGGCGCGGCCGGCGCCGCGATCCTCGTGGTCGTCCGCCGCCGCCGGGCGGGTGCCCGCCACTGACCGTGACCCGGTGACCCGGTGACGGCCCCTCCCCGGACGGGCCGGCACCACGAGCACGCCACGAGGCCGCCCTCCGGCCGGGACCACGTCCCGACCGGAGGGCGGCCTCGTCCTGCGGGGTGCCCGTACCCCCCACCCCCCTCGGTGCAGATACCTAGGGGGGTATTTGACTTGCCGCGATGCTCCCCCGTACGGTCGAACTCATACCCAGGGGGGTATTCGAGGCTAAGGGATACCCCGATACGTGCATGACACACGAAAGGATCGCCGTGTTCTTCGCCCAGTACTACCTCGACTGCCTCTCCCAGGCGTCCTACCTGATCGCCGACGAGGGCACGGGCCGGGCGGTGGTCGTCGACCCCCGCCGGGACGTCTCGGAGTACCTCGCGGACGCCCGGGCCCACGGCCTGACCGTGGTCGGCGTCGTCAACACCCACTTCCACGCCGACTTCGTCGCCGGCCACCTGGAACTGGCCGACAGCACCGGCGCCTGGATCGGCTACGGCAGCCGGGCGGAGACCGAGTACCCGATCCGCACCCTGTCCGAGGGCGAGCGGATCGTCCTCGGCGATGTCGTCCTGGAGATCATGGAGACGCCCGGGCACACCCCCGAGTCGATCAGCGTCCTGGTGTACGAGCACGCCGAGGACACCGTCCCCTACGGCGTCCTCACCGGCGACGCCCTCTTCATCGGCGACGTCGGCCGCCCCGACCTCCTCGCCTCCGTCGGCGTCACCGCCGAGGAGCTCGGCGCGATGCTCCACGACAGCGTGCAGAACAAGCTGATGGCGCTCCCCGACGCGGTGCGGGTCTTCCCCGCGCACGGGGCCGGATCCGCCTGCGGCAAGAACCTCTCCACCGAGCGGCAGTCCACGATCGGAGCGCAGCGCGCCACCAACTACGCCTGCGCGCCGATGAGCCGTGACGCCTTCGTCGCGCTGGTCACCGCGGGGCAGCCCGCCGCACCGGGCTACTTCGCCTACGACGCCGACCTCAACCGCAGGGACCGGGAGCGCTACGACGCGTCGGCGGCGCGCCCGCTCTCCCGGGCCGAGTTCGCCGGACTGCGGCGCTCGGGCGCGGTCGTCGTCGACGCGCGGACCCCCCAGGACTTCGCGGCGGGCCATGTGCGCGGAGCGGTGAACGTGCCGGCCGACGGCCGGTTCGCCGAACAGGCCGGCACGGTCCTCGACCCGGCCGACGAACTGCTCGTCATCGCCCCGGAGAACCGCGCGGAGGAGGTCGTCACCCGACTCGCCAGGATCGGCCTCGACCGCGTGGCCGGCCACCTGCGCGACCCGGAGGAGGCCCTGGAGGAACTGGCCGACGAGGTCCACCCGGCGAGCCGGCTCACCGCCGTCCGGCTCCGGGCGGCGCTCGCGGGCGACCGCCCTCCCCTGCTCATCGACGTCCGCACCCGCGGGGAGCGCGAGGCGGCCGGCTTCCTCGACGACGCCCTGCACATCCCCCTGAGCGAACTCCCCCGGCGGACCGCCGAGCTGCCCGCGGACCGGCCCCTGGTCGTGCACTGCGCGGGCGGCCACCGCTCCTCCGTCGCGGCGAGCCTGCTGCGTCACCGGGGCTTCGCCGACGTCTCCGACGTCCTCGGCGGATACGCGGCCCTCTCCGCGGCCGCACCCGCCCAGGCCTGACCCCACCCCGTCGACCGCCCGGGGCGGCACCGCTCCCCCGCGGCACCCCTCGGACCCCGCCCGGCGGGGTCCCCACCCCCCAGGAGTCCCGCATGACCGCCACACCCCCGCCCACCAGGCCCTCCCTCGGCGCCGCCGCCCTGCACGGACTCGTCCGGGAAGGACGCGCCCCGCGCCTGCTGGACGTCCGCACGCCCGGGGAGTTCCGCACCGTCCACATCCCGGGCTCGTACAACGTCCCCCTGGACACCCTGCGCGAGCACCGCGCCGAACTCCTCGCCCACCTCGACGAGGAGGTCGTCCTGGTCTGCCGGTCGGGGGCCCGGGCCGCACAGGCCGAGCAGGCGCTCGCCGGGGCGGGGCTGCCGAACCTCCGCGTCCTCGAAGGCGGCGTGAACGCCTGGGAGGCGGCCGGAGCGCCGGTGAACCGCGGCCCCGAGCGCTGGGACATGGAGCGGCAGGTCCGCCTGGTCGCCGGCTCCGTGGTCCTCGCCACCGGCCTCGTCGGCGTCCTGGTGCCGGGCGTCCACCTCATCGGCACGGCGATCGGCGCGGGACTGACCTACGCGGCCCTGAGCAACTCCTGCCTGATGGGCGTCCTGCTCTCCCGACTGCCGTACAACCGCGGCCCCCGCCCGGACGTCCGCTCGGTGATCGCGGAGCTGCGGAGCACGCCGTGACCGTGCTCGTCGTCGGCGCCTCCCTGCTCATCGGCGTCAGCCTCGGCGTGCTCGGCGGCGGCGGGTCGATCCTGACCGTGCCGATCCTCGTGTACCTGGCGGGCCGGGGCACCGAGGAGGCCATCGCCACCTCGCTGTTCGTGGTCGGCGTCACCAGCCTGGCCGCCCTGGTCCCGCACGCGCGGGCGCGGCGGGTCCGCGTGCGCACCGGTCTGCTCTTCGGCGCATTCAGCATGGCCGGCGCCTACGGGGGCGGGCGCCTGGCCGCGTACGTGCCCGGCACCGTCCTCCTGGTCGGCTTCGCGCTGATGATGCTGGCCACGGCGGTCGCGATGCTGCGCAGGCCGCGCGGCGGGTCCGGCGGGGGCGGCGCGGCTTGCGCGGTCGGCGCGGACGCCGGCGGGATCGCGGCGGCGTCCCGGGACGCGTCCGGCGACCCGGAGCGGGCGGAGGAGCGGCGGCCCGCGCTCGGCGGGCTGGCCGTCAAGGGCCTGGCGGTGGGGGCCGTGACCGGGCTGGTCGGCGCCGGCGGCGGGTTCCTCGTCGTCCCCGCTCTGGTGCTCCTCGGCGGACTGCCCGCGGGGGTGGCCGTCGGGACCTCGCTCCTCACCATCGCGATGAACTCCTTCGCCGGGCTCGCCGGCCATCTCGCGGACGTGACGGTCGACTGGGGCCTCGCCCTGACCGTCACCGCGGCCGCCGTGCTGGGCGGGACGTTCGGTGCGCGGCTCGCGGGCCGCATCCCGCCGGACGCCCTGCGGGCCGCCTTCGGCTGGTTCACCGTCGTCATGGGGGCCTCCGTCCTGGCCGGGCAGCTGCCCGCCGCCGCCTGGACGCATCCGGTGACCTGGGGTGTGCTCGGGGCCGGCCTGGGAAGCGGGGTCACGGCACTGGCGGCCTCCCGCCTGCGAAGGGCCCCGCGGTATCCCTGACGGGGGCGCGGGGCCCGGAAGGCCGCCCGTCCTACCGGGGCTCGGTCGCGATCTGGATCAGGTTGCCGCAGGTGTCGTCGAAGACGGCGGTGGTGACGGGCCCCATCTCCAGGGGCTCCTGCGTGAAGCGGACCCCGAGGGCGGTCAGTCGCTCGAACTCCGCCCGCACGTCCTCCACGGCGAACTGGGCGAGCGGGATGCCGTCCTGGGCGAGCGCGTCGCGGTACGGCTTGACCGCCGGGTGTCCGGCGGGCTCCAGGAGCAGTTCGGTGCCGGCCGGCGCGTCGGGCGAGACGACGGTCAGCCACCGGTCCGTGCCGCCCAGCGGCACGTCGTGCTTCTTCACGAAGCCGAGGATCTCCGTGTAGAAGCGCTCGGCCTTGGCCTGGTCGTCGACGAAGACGCTGGTCAGATGGATCTTCATGGGGTGTTCTCCTCCGGTCCGGGCGGATGGGGTGCGGGCCAGCGCTCGGCTATGTGCCGCAGCGGGGCCGTGTTCAGGTCGTGGAACTTGTAGCGCCCCTCCCGCCTGGTCGCGACGAGCCCGGCCGCCTCCAGCACCGCGAGGTGCTGGGAGACGCCCTGACGCGAGAGGCCGAGCTCGTGCTTCATGCTCAGCCGGGCGCAGATCTCGAACAGCGTCTGCCCGGACTTCTGCGTCAGCTCGTCGAGGATGGTCCGTCGGGTGGGGTCGGCCAGTGCCTTGAAGAGATCGTCGGCCACCACGCCAGCATAGGCAAGCGTTCACTTGCCTATCAAGTCGCGGCGGAGCCGTCCGGTCGTCCGGCGGCCTTCGCCGCGGCCGCGTTGTCAGTGCCCCGCGATAGCTTCGATCTTGTTCGATCGGTTGGACGAGAGGGGCGAATCCGTGCGTGTCGAACGTGCGTTGAGGGTGGTGCTGGTCGATGTCAACGACGAGGTGGTGGCCGCCTGGCGGTCCGCGTTCGCGGACACGCCCGAGGTCGAGATCCGGCGGGGATCCCTGCTCGACGTGGACGTCGACGCCTGGGTCTCCCCCACCAACGCCCGGGGCCGGATGGACGGCGGCGTGGACGCCCTCGTCAAGCGGCACCTCGGTGCCGGCATCCAGGTGAGGGTGCAGCGGGCGATCCGCGACCGGTTCGGCGGGAGCCTGCCGGTGGGCAGCGCGGTGTGCGTGCCCTCCGGGGCGGCCGTGCCGCGGTATCTGATCTCGACGCCCACCATGCGGCAGTCCTCGCAGAACGTCAGCGAGACGATGAACGTGGCCCTGGCCTGCGCCGCGGCGTTCCAGGCGATCCACCTGCAGAACCGGGCGAAGCCCGGAAGCATCCGCTCGGTGGCGCTCGTCGGGATGGGCGCGCAGACCGGCCGGGTGCCGGCGGGGGTGTGCGCGAACCTGATGTGGACGGGGTACACCCTCTACCACGACCACGGTTTCGCGGACTACGACGAGCTGCGGGCCGCGGTGCTCGGCCGGCTCGACGACATCGAGGGAGCGGGGTCCGCGCGGCGGGTCCGGATCGACGTCCCGCGGCGTCCCTCCTTTCGCCGCTGACGCCACGCCCCCGCAGACCGGCGCCGCGACGACCGCGAAGACCGCCGGCGCCGGCGCACCCGCATCCGCATCCGCATCCGCACAGCATTCCGGCGCGCCCGCGGCGGCGGCCGGTCCGATCTCAGGGAGTTCCGACCTCGTGAGCGACGCCTCTCCGACCACCGCGGGCGACGCGGGTTCCCCCGCGGGCGACCCCCTGGCCCTCGCGGACCTCTTCACCGGCGGCGGCGAGCCCTGGCTGCCGCTGCTGGCGCCGGTCATCGAGGGACTGCCGGGAGCGGCGGACTTCATCGGCCCCCAGCGCAGTCCGGAGGTCGTACCGGTACGCGAACTGACCTTCCAGGCGCTCAAGCCCCACCCGCCGCACAAGTGGAAGGTGGTCGCCTTCGGGCAGAACCCCTACCCGCGGCCGGAGAGCGCGACCGGCATCGCGATGTTCGACAACACCTTCAACGACTGGAAGGACAGTCAGTTCGGCCGCGTGGTCAGCATCCGCTGCATCATCAAGGCCGCCGCGATGTGGAAGTACGGCATCGTCAAGAAGACCCCGATCGCCGACGTCCGCGCCCTCCTGAAGAAGGAGGACACCGTCGCACCGCCCGAGTGGTTCCAGGCGATGCTGACCCAGGGCGTGCTCCTACTCAACGCCTCGCTCACGGCGAGCGCCGACGGTGCCGTGCCGACCGATCGCCACACCGCCTTCTGGCGGCCGGTGGCCGAGCAGATCGTGGAGGAGATCCTCCGCGCCAAGCAGAACGCCGCGCCGGAGGACCGGGGCGTGGTGTTCGCCTGGTGGGGTGCGCACGCCCGGAGCCTGAAGCGGGTCGTCCAGCGCCTGGAGAAGAAGTACCCGGGTGTCGAGGTGCGGCACCTCGACCACGCGAACCCGGCCGCGCAGGGTGACGCCTTCTGCGAAGGGGACCACTTCGCCCAGGTGAACGACGCCCTGGCGGCGGTGGGCGCCGAGCCGGTCGACTGGCTGCCCGGCAAGGGCTGGGACCGGCAGCCGGCCGGCGCGGGCGGCGCGCCGCGCGGTGACGTCGCCGAGCGGATGGGGGCCTTCATCGCCTCCACCATGGAGCTGCACCAGCTCTATCTGGAGCGGCTCACCAGCGTCAAGGACGAGGGGCTCGTCCTGCCCGCCGTCACCGGGGTGTTCGACACCCCGCTGATGGACTTCCGGACGGCCGTCGAGCCGGTGTCGCGGGTCCTGGCCCGGCTGGACCGCCACATCGAGAGGTCGAGCACGTTCGGCGAGGCGCGGATCGCCGAGGCGGAGGCGGCCGGCGCGGGCGCCGCCGCGGAGGGGCTGTCCGCGGACGCGATCGCGGCCCTGCACCTGTACACCTGCGAGTCGGCGTTCTACCGCGAGATCAACGCCGTCCTGCGGTCCCCGGACCGGCAGCGGCTGGTGCCCTACCTGCCGTACCTGCGGCTGCTGTTCTCGGCGGTGGAGGCGCTCCCGGCGCAGACCCGGCCGCTGTGGCGCGGCGTGGCCCTGGACCTGCGGTCGCAGTACCCGCAGGGGCAGACGGTGACGTGGTGGGGCGTGTCGTCCTGCACGTCCGAGCTGGGCGTCGCGAAGGCGTTCCTCGGCAGCCGCGGCAGGCGGACCCTGTTCGAGGTCACCCCGGCGCGCGCGGTGGCGATCCGCAGGTTCTCCGCGTTCACGGGCGAGGAGGAGTACATCCTCGCGCCGGGCACCCGGTTGAAGGTGACGGAGGTGACGTCCGAGCGCGGAGGACTCTGCACCGTGCGGCTGACCGAACTGGAGGGCCAGGGGCTGGTGTCCTAGGGAGGGCCCACAACGGAGGCGCCTCACCCGCCTGGAGGCGCCTCACCCGCGGGCCGGGCCCGCCCGCCACCGGGGGCCTCACCCACACAGACGCAGATCCGCTCCCGCGGTTCACCCGTCCGGAGCCGCCGCCCCCTCGGGCGGCGGCTCCGGCATGCACGCACGGTGACCCGGGACGATCATCCGTACATGGCAGGTACCTCCCCGCACCCCGAACCGACCGGTCCCGCGGCCGCCCGGGCGCCCCGTCAGAACCTCGCACTGGCGGCCATGCTCTTCGCGGTGTCGATGACCTTCATCGACCAGACCATCGTCTCGATCGCCGCCCCGAACATCACCTCCGAGCTCGGGCTCTCCGCCTCCGGCATGCAGTGGGTCGTCAACGCCTACCTGCTCTCGCTCGCCGCGTTCTTCGCGCTCGGCGGCCGGCTCTCCGACCTCTTCGGACACCGCCTGGTGATGCTGATCGGCACCCTGGTCTTCGTCCTCTCCTCGGTGCTGTGCGGCTGCGTCCCGGCCGGCGACTTCGCGCAGACCTGGCTGATCGTCTTCCGCGCCACCCAGGGCCTCGGCGCCGCCCTGATGTTCCCGGCCGCCCTCGCCGTCGTCATCGCCGTCTTCCCCGTCGAGCGGCGCGGCCGGGCACTCGCCCTCTTCTTCGGGCTCTCCGGCGCCCTCACCGCCGTCGGACCCCTGCTCGGCGGCTGGCTGACCGCGTGGACCTGGCGGGCGATCTTCTGGGTCAACGTGCCGGTGGCCGTCGTCGCCATCGTCCTCGCCCTGCTCGCCCGGATCCCCGAGAGCCGTCGCCCCGAGCGGCTCGACGTCGTCGGGGCGGCGCTCGTCGCCGTCGGCATGGGACTGAGCGTGCTCGGCTTCCAGCAGGCCTCGTCCTGGGGCTGGGGCAGCGTCGCGACCTGGGCCTGCATCATCGGAGGCCTGCACGTCCTCGTCCTGTTCTTCGGCTACGAGCGGCGCACGACGCACCCGCTGATCGACTTCGACGTCTTCCGGGACCGCGCCTTCACCGTGGACAGCCTCGTCCTGTTCTTCGCGATGCTCGCCTTCGTGCCGGTGTTCTTCTTCTCCTCCGTGTACGCCCAGGTCTCGCTGAGCGCCTCGCCGAACCAGGCCGCGCTGTTCCTCCTCTACTTCTTCATCGGCTTCGGCATCGCCTCTCAGTGGGGCGGACGGATCCTCGACAAGCGCGGCGCCCGGCCGGCGATGAAGATCGGCTGTGCGCTCGGCGCGGTCGGGTTCTACCTGTGGGCCCAGAAGATGACCGACCTGTCCATGCACGACCAGTGGCCGTACGCGGCCATGGCCGGCGCCGGCATCGGCTTCCTCCTCGCCCCCGCCTCCACCGACGCCGTCAACCGGGCCATCGGCGCCTCGTACGGCGAGGTCACCGGAATCACCCAGACGATCCGGAACTACGCCGCCGCGATCGGGATGGCCGTCTTCAGTACCCTGCTGGCCCATGTCTCCACGGACCGCATCACCGCCACGCTCCAGGCCCGCGGTCTGCCGCCCGCGGAGGCCTTGGCCACGGCCGAGAAGGTCGCCGAGGCCGTCACCGGCCACCCGGACGGCCAAGGGCCCCCCGGCGACGGGCCGGTGGCGAAGGCCCTGCAGGGGGCCGGGGACGCGATCCGGATGGACTTCGCCGAGGCCAACCAATGGGTGTTCTACGGCATGGCGATCGCCCTGGCCGTGGCGTTCCTGTGCGCGCTCGCCCACCCTGGGACGCGGGTCACCGAGCGCACCCCCGACCGCTGAACCCCGCCCCGCCGCCGACCTCTTCCCCGCAGGAGCCACATGGGCCGCCGCCTGTTCCCCCGATGCCGCTCCCTCCTCGCGACCCGCCGCGGCGCCCCCTCCCGCCGCCGGCGCACGGCCCTCGCCGTCGCGGTGCTCGCCGCCCTGGCGGCGGCCGCGCCGGGGGTCCGCCCCCTGCCGGGCGCCACCGCCTCCGCGGCCGCGCCGCCCGTCGGCCCGTCGGGGGCCCACGGCCCGAGGGCCCTCTTCGACCCCGCGCCCGCCCGGGCTGCCCTGGAGCGCCTGCTGCCGTCCCGGGCCGCGCAGTTCACCCTGGTGCCCGTCGAGGAGTCCGCCTCGGGCGACTCCTTCACGGTCTCGGGCCGGGCCGGGGCGATCGTGGTCCGCGGCACCTCGCCGGCCACACTCCTCACCGGCGTCGGCCGGTACCTGGAGGAGGTCGCGGGCGTGGACCTCGGCTGGCCCGGCTCCAGCGTCGGCCGGCTGCCCACGACGCTCCCCGCGGTCACCGGGACGCTCACCCGCTCGGCGTCCGTGCCCCACCGCTACGCCCTCAACGACACCGACGAGGGATACTCCGGCGCCTACCGCGACTTCGCCTCCTACCAGCACGACATCGACCTGATGGCGCTGCACGGCGTGAACGAGGTCTTCGTCCCGACCGGCGGCGAGTACCCGTACTACCGGGCGCTCCAGGAGTTCGGCTACAGCGCGGCGGAGCTGCGCGCGTGGATCCCCGGCCCGGCCCATCAGGGCTGGTGGCTGCTGCAGAACCTGTCGGGCTTCGCCGGGCCGGTCTCCGAGCAGCTGGTCGAGGCCCGCGCGGCGCTCGGCGCCCGGATCGCCCACCACCTCCGGTCGCTGGGGATGACGCCCGTGCTGCCGGGGTTCTTCGGCACCGTGCCCGCGGACTTCGCGGGCCGGAACGACGGCGCGGTCACCGTGCCGCAGGGCCGGTGGGTGGGCTTCGACCGGCCCGCCTGGCTGGACCCGACCGGACCGGTCTTCGACCGGCTCGCCGCCTCCTACTACCGTTTCCAGCAGGCCCGTTTCGGCCCCAGCGACATGGTCAAGATGGACCTGCTGCACGAGGGCGGCAGCGCGGGCGGGGTCGACGTCGCGGCGGCCGCCGGAGCCGTCCAGCGGGCCCTGGACACCGCGCGTCCCGGTGCCACCTGGGTCATGCTCGGCTGGCAGGACAACCCGGCCCCGGCCCTCCTGAGCGGCGTCGACCGCAGCCGGGTGCTGATCGTCGACGGACTCTCCGACCGGTACGACGGACTCGACCGCGAGGCCCGCTGGGGCGGCACGCCGTACGCCTTCGGCACGATCCCCAACTTCGGCGGGCACACCAGCATCGGCGCCAACACGGGCGCCTGGCTCGACCGCTTCCACGCCTGGCTCGGCAAGGAGGGCAGCGCGCTGCGCGGTATCGCGTACCTCCCCGAGGGCACCGGGGGGAACCCCGCGGCCTTCGACCTCTTCACCGCACTCGCCTGGCGGTCCGGGCCGATCGACCAGAAGAGCTGGTTCGCCGCGTACGCCGCCCGCCGCTACGGCGGCGTGGACCCGCACGCGGCCGCCGCGTGGGAGGAACTGCGCCGCGGCCCGTACACCCTGCAGACCGGCACCTGGAGCGAGCCGCAGGACAGTCTCTTCGCCGCACGGCCGTCGCTGACGGCGTCGACCGCGGCCAAGTGGAGCCCGAAGGCCATGCGGTACGACGCCGCCACGGTCGAGCGGGCGCTCGGCGAACTCCTCCGGGTGGCCGCCCCGCTGCGGACCACGGACGCGTACCGCTTCGACCTCGTGGACGTGGCCCGGCAGGCCCTCACCAACCGCAGCAGGGTCCTGCTGCCCCGCATCAGGACCGCGTACGAGACCAAGGACCTCGACGGCTTCCGGACGCTGGTGCGGGAGTGGCAGGCGCACCACGAGCTGCTCGGCCGGCTCGTCGGCTCCGACCGGCGGTTCCTGGTCGGTCCCTGGCTCGAGGACGCGCGCTCCTGGGGCGCCGATCCGGCGGAGCGCGACCGGCTGGAGTACGACGCCCGCTCGATCCTCACCACCTGGGGCGACCGGGGGCCGAGCGAGACGGGCGGTCTGCGCGACTACGCCAACCGCGAGTGGGCGGGCCTCGTCCAGGACGTCCACGCGCCGCGCTGGGCCGCCTACTTCGCGAGTCTCGACCGGGCACTCGCGACCGGGACGGCGCCGGCCGCGATCGACTGGTTCGCCCGCGACGACGCCTGGGCGCACGGCCGCCAGAGCTATCCGACGGAGCCCGCGGGCGACCCCGTCGCCCTGGCGGGCGAGGTGCGGACGGCACTGGCCGCGGCCCGCCGATGAGTTCCGGCCGTTCCGGAGGTCCCTACCGGTGTCGGCAGTGATACCGACGGACGACGGAGGAGACACCGTGACGGACGACGTCTGGACCCTGGTGCACGCGGAGCGCGCGGCGCTGATCGGCGACCTCGCGCGCCTCGACGACGAGCAGTGGCGGCGCCCGTCGCTCTGCGCGGGATGGACCGTGCACGACGTGCTCGCCCACCTCGTCGACAACGCGCGGGCGACACGCCTGGGGTTCCTCGCGGGCCTGGTGCGCGCGCGGTTCGACTTCGACCGCCTGAACACGCGCGGGGTGGAACGGGAGCGCGGGGCCACACCGGCGGAGACCCTGGACCGGTTCCGCCGGGCGGCGCCGAGGACCTCGGCGCCGCCCGCGCCCCTGGACAGCAGGCTCGTGGAGGAACTCGTCCACGGGGAGGACATCCGCCGCCCCCTGGGCCTCACCCGCTCGTACCCGCCGCGGGCCGTGGAGCGGGCCCTGCGCCTCCAGGCCCGTACCCCGGTCGCCTTCGGCGGTGCGAAGGAACTGCTGTCCCGCGTGCGGATCACCGCGACCGACACCGGCCTGGCACTCGGCGACGGGCCGGCGGCGGAGGGGCCCGCGCTGTCCCTGCTGCTTGCGGTGACCGGGCGCGCGGCGGTGCTGGAGGACCTCCGCGGTCCGGGGACGGCCGTGCTGTCGGCCGGTGCCTGAGCCGGCGCGGGACCGGGCGGTGCCGGCCACCGCCCGGTCAGCCGGAAGACGCCTCCTATACCGCTGGGCACCAGCCACGCGCAAGGTGTCGCCCGGAGAATCCGGGCCGACACACTAGACTGGCGGGCTGTTTGGCGTCGGAACGGAACAACCCGGGCAGACCCGGGCTCCGCCGGCGACCCGGACGTTGCCGGGAACGAGACGCGAGGTCCGATGGCAGCCACACCCGAGCACGGTGAGACCGCTCTGCTCCACGACGCGGACGGCAGGGAGGAGGAGGCCGACAAGTCGGCCCGGTTCTCCGCCGGCCCGGCGGCCCCGGTGCGCACCCTCGTCGACGTCTTCGAGGCGTCGGTACGGGCCCACCCCGACGAACTCGCCCTGGACGACGGCACCGCGCAGCTGACCTACCGGGCGCTCGCCGCCGAGGTGGAGGACCGGCGCCGGGCGCTGGCGGCGGCCGGCGTGGGCCTCGGCGACCGGGTGGGGATCCGGGTGCCGTCCGGGACGAACGAGCTGTACGCGTCGATCCTCGCGGTGCTCGCCGCGGGGGCGGCCTACGTGCCGGTCGACGCCGAGGACCCGGACGAGCGGGCCGGGCTGGTCTTCGGCGAGGCCGGGGTACGGGCGGTCGTCGGCGGCGGAGGCCGGATCGACGCCACCGGCCGCGAGGGCGAGCGCGCCCCGGCCGGACGCCCCGGACCCGAGCACGACGCGTGGATCATCTTCACCTCCGGTTCCACGGGTCGGCCCAAGGGCGTCGCCGTCAGCCACCGCAGCGCCGCCGCGTTCGTGGACGCCGAGGCCGCGCTGTTCCTCGTCGACGAGCCGATCGGTCCCGGCGACCGGGTGATGGCGGGGCTCTCCGTCGCCTTCGACGCCTCCTGCGAGGAGATGTGGCTGGCCTGGCGCTACGGCGCCTGCCTGGTCCCCGTCCCCCGGTCGCAGGTGCGCAGCGGCGCCGACCTCGGCCCCTGGCTGGTGGAGCAGGAGATCACCGTGGTCTCCACCGTGCCGACGCTCGCCGCGCTGTGGGAACCGGAGACCCTGGCCGAGGTCCGGCTGCTGATCTTCGGCGGCGAGGCCTGCCCGCCGGAACTGACCCAGCGGCTGGTCACCGAGGGCCGCGAGGTGTGGAACACGTACGGGCCCACCGAGGCCACCGTCGTCGCCTGCGCCTCCCTGCTGACCGGCGCGGAGCCGATCAGGATCGGTCTCCCGCTGAACGGCTGGGAGCTGGCCGTGGTCGACGAGTCCGGTGAGCCGGTGCCGATGGGCGGCAGCGGCCAGCTGGTCATCGGCGGCGTCGGGCTGGCCCGGTACCTCGATCCCGAGAAGGACGCGGAGAAGTACGCGCCGCTGGAGGCCCTCGGCTGGGAGCGCGCCTACCGCAGCGGCGACCTGGTCCGGGCGGAACCCGAGGGCCTGGTCTTCCTCGGCCGCGGCGACGAGCAGATCAAGCTCGGCGGCCGCCGCATCGAACTGGGCGAGGTGGACTCGGCCCTCCAGGGGCTGCCCGGTGTCGCCGGGGCGGCCGCCGCCGTCCGCACCGCGCGCAGCGGCAACCAGCTGCTCGTCGGGTACCTGGTGACCCAGGAGGGCTGGGACCGCGCCGCCGCGGTCGAGCGGCTGCGCGCCGAGCTCCCGGCGGCCCTGGTGCCGCTCCTCGCCCCGGTCGCCGAGCTGCCCACCCGTACATCGGGCAAGGTCGACCGGGACGCGCTGCCGTGGCCCCTGCCCGACCTGGAGACCGCCGGCCCCGCCGAGCAGCTGTACGGCACGGAGGCGTGGCTGGCCGAGCAGTGGAGCGAGACCCTCGGGGTGGCCGTCACGAGCGCCGCCGACGACTTCTTCGCCATCGGCGGCGGCAGCCTCGCCGCCGCACAGCTCACCACCCGGCTCCGCACCCGCTATCCGAGCGCGGCCGTCGTCGACGTCTACCAGCAGCCCACGCTGCGCAAGCTGGCCCGGCGGCTGGAGCGGTCCGTCCAGGACGACGGGGCCGTCCGGACGATCCCCCCGGTCCCGTTCCGGGCCGGTCTGCTCCAGTCCCTCCTGCTGGTGCCGCTCTTCACCGTCGTCGGACTCCGCTGGACGGTGGCCCTGCTCGCCCTGGGCAACGTGCTGGCGTGGTCCGGGTCCGCGCCGTGGGCGCCGACCGCCTCGTGGTGGCTGGTGGCCGCCGGGGCGGCGCTGTTCTTCAGCCCGCCCGGCCGGCTCGCGATCGCGGCGGGCGGCGCGCGGCTGCTGCTGCGCGGGGTGCGGGCGGGCCGCCATCCGCGCGGCGGCCGGGTGCACCTGCGCCTGTGGACGGCCGAACGGCTCGCCGAGCTGTCCGGCGCGACCTCGCTCACCGGGTCCTGGCTGGAGCGCTACGCGCGGGCTCTGGGCGCCAAGGTCGGGCCCGACGTGGACCTCCACTCGCTGCCGCCGGTCACCGGCATGCTCAAGCTGGGGCGCGGCTGCGCGGTGGAGTCCGAGGTGGACCTCTCCGGGTACTGGCTGGACGGCGACCGGCTGGAGATCGGACCGGTGAAGGTCGGGGCGGGCGCCGTGGTCGGCACCCGCAGCCTGCTGTTCCCCGGGGCGCGGGTCGGCAAGCGGGCCGAGGTGGCCCCCGGGTCCGCGGTGGCCGGGCAGATCCCGACCGGGCAGCGCTGGGCGGGGGCGCCCGCGGGCAAGCTCGGCAAGGCCAAGCGGAACTGGCCCGGGGACCGCCCGGCGCGCCCGCTCCGCTGGCGGGCGGTCTACGGCGCGACCGGCTTCCTGCTCACGCTGCTGCCGGTGCTCGCCACCCTGCCCGCGCTCCTGGTGGCGACCCGGTTCGTGCCCGCCGGCGCCGGGCTCACCGGGGCCCTGCGGGGAGCCCTGGTCGCCGTGGTGCCGGGGGCCCTCGCCTACGGTCTCGCGTACGCGTCGCTGGTGCTCGTGGCCGTGCGGCTGCTCAGCCTCGGGCTGCGGACCGGCAGTCATCCGACGCACAGCCGGGTCGCGTGGCAGGCGTGGACCGTGACCCAGCTGATGGACCGGGCGCGGGAGACCCTGTTCCCGCTGTACGCCGGGCTGATCACGCCGGTCTGGCTGCGGCTGCTCGGCATGCGGATCGGCCGCGGCGCCGAGGTGTCCACGGTGCTGGCCCTGCCGAGCCTCACCACGGTCGGCGAGGGCGCGTTCCTCGCGGACGACACCCTGACCGCCCCGTACGAGCTGGGCGGCGGCTGGGTGCGGATCGGGCACTCCGAGATCGGCCGCCGGGCCTTCCTCGGCAACTCCGGCATGACCGCGCCGGGCCGCACGGTGCCGGACGACGGGCTGGTGGGGGTGCTCTCGGCGACGCCGAAGAAGGCCAAGAAGGGCAGCTCGTACCTGGGCCTGCCGCCGGTCCGGCTGCCCCGGTCCGCGGCGGACTCCGACCTCAGCAGGACGTACGACCCGCCCGCCCGGCTGCTCTGGGCGCGCGGCCTGGTGGAGCTCTGCCGACTGCTCCCGGTGTTCGCCTCGGCCGCCCTGGCGGTCCTGACCGCGGCGACGCTGTGCGCCCTGGCGGCGGTGGCGGGTCTCCCGGCCGCGGCCCTGCTGTCCGGGCCGGTCCTGCTCGGCGCCGGAGCGGCCGCCTGCCTGCTCTCGGTGGCCGCCAAGTGGCTGCTCGTGGGCCGGCACCGGACGGGCGAGCACCCCCTGTGGTCCGGATTCGTGTGGCGCAACGAGCTGGCCGACACCTTCGTCGAGGTCCTCGCCGTGCCGTGGCTGGTCGGGGCCGTGCCGGGCACGCCGCTGCTCACCCTGTGGCTGCGCGGCCTCGGGGCCCGGGTCGGCCGGGGGGTGTGGTGCGAGAGCTACTGGCTGCCGGAGACCGATCTGGTCGCCCTCGGCGACGGGGCCACCGTGAACCGCGGCTGCGTCCTGCAGACGCACCTCTTCCACGACCGGATCTTGAGGACGGATACTGTGGTTCTCCGCGAGGGCGCCACCCTGGGCCCGGGCGGCATCGTCCTGCCCGGCAGTTCGGTCGGGGCCCGCAGCACGCTGGGTCCCGCCTCGCTCGTGATGGCCGGGGAATCCGTCCCCGCCGACACCCGCTGGCTGGGCAATCCGATCGAGGCGTGGCGGCCCTGAACGGGCAGCACGGGCACGGCACAGGGCAGGGAGCGGGAGCGGCAGTGAGCGGCGAGCGGACGACGGCGACGGACCCGTACTTCCCTGACCACGGCGACTCCCGTTACCGCGTGCACCGGTACGAACTCGCTCTGGAGTACCGACCGGGCCCCAACCGGCTGGCGGGGACGGCGCGGCTCAGCGCGATCGCCGGCCGGGCGCCGCTCACCGAGTTCCAGCTGAACCTGTCCGACTTCCGGGTCGGCCGGATCCTGGTGAACGGGCGGGCCCCGCACTACACCCACCGCGGCGGCAGGCTCCGGGTCCGCCCGGCCAAGCCGCTGTCCGCGGGCGCCGCGTTCACCGTGGAGGTGCACTACGCGGGCAACCCCAAGCCGGTGCGGAGTCCCTGGGGCGGGCTGGGCTGGGAGGAGCTGACCGACGGCGCGCTGGTCGCGAGCCAGCCCGTGGGCGCGCCCTCCTGGTACCCGTGCAACGACCGGCCCGCCGACAAGGCCTCGTACCAGATCTCGGTCAACACGCCGTCGGCGTACACGGTGGTGGCGGGCGGGCGGCTGCTCACCCGCACGACCAAGGCCAGTACGACCACCTGGGTGTACGAGCAGGCCGCGCCGACGTCCAGTTACCTGGTGGGGCTCTCCATCGGCATGTACCAGACGGTGCTGCTGGGGGACCCGGGGCTCGGCGGGGTGCCGCAGAGCGCCCATGTGCCGGCGCACCTGCTGTCCCGCTTCTCGCGCGACTTCGCCCGGCAGCCCGCGATGATGCGGTTGTTCGAGGAGCTGTTCGGGCCGTACCCGTTCGGCGAGTACGCGGTGGTCGTCGCCGACGAGGAGCTGGACGTGCCGGTGGAGGCCCAGGGGCTCTCCCTGTTCGGCGCCAACCACGTGGACGGCGTTCGCGGTTCCGAGCGCCTGGTCGCGCACGAGCTCGCGCACCAGTGGTTCGGCAACAGCGTGACCATCGCCGACTGGCGGCACATCTGGCTGAACGAGGGCCTGGCCAAGTACGCCGAGTGGCTCTGGTCGGAGCGCTCGGGCGGCCGGACCGCGCACGAACTGGCGGCCGTCGCGCACCGGTTCCTCGCCGGGCTGCCGCAGGACCTGAAGCTCGCCGACCCGGGGCGCAAGCTGATGTTCGACGACCGGCTGTACGAGCGCGGCGGCCTGACCGTGCACGCGGTCCGCTGCGCCCTGGGCGACGAGGCCTTCTTCCGCATGCTGCGCGACTGGGCGACCGTGCACCGCCACGGCGTGGTGACCACGGCGTCGTTCGCGGCGCACGTGTCCCGCTACGCGGCCGAGCCGGTCGACGCCCTGCTCACGGCGTGGCTGCAGCAGCCGGCCCTGCCGCCCTTCCCGGCCCCGCACGGCTCCCCGTCGGTACCGGCACGCCCCTCGTACCCGCCGACGAACGGCGGATCGGGGGGGCTCGGCAGGGCCTCCGCCTAGGGGGTGGGCTCCCCCGGTGTCAGGCCTCCCGGGCGCCCTCGTACATCGCCTCGACGACGTCGGCGTACGTCCGTTCCACCACGGGCCTCTTGACCTTGAGGCTCGGGGTCAGCTCGCCGTGCTCGACGGTGAGGTCGCGCGGGAGCACCGCGAACCTCTTGATCGTCTGCCAGCGCTGGAGGCCGTCGTTGACCCGCTGCACGAAGCCGTCGATCAGCGCGTGCGCCTCCGGCGACGAGACGACCTCCGCGTAGCCGCGCCCGCCGAGGCCCTCGGCCTCCGCCCAGGGCATGATCACGGTCTCGTCGAGCGCGATCAGCGCGGTGCAGTAGTTCCGGTCGCTGCCGATGACCACGATGTTGCTCGCGTACGGGCAGACGGCCTTGAAGCGGCTCTCGATCTCCGTGGGCGCGATGTACTTGCCGCCCGAGGTCTTGAACAGGTCCTTCTTGCGGTCGGTGATCCGGACGAAGCCGTCCTTGTCGATCTCGCCGATGTCGCCGGTGCTGAACCAGCCGTCGGCGTCCAGCACTTCGGCGGTCCGCTCCGGCAGGTTGTGGTAGCCCCGCATCACGCCGGGCCCCCTCAGCAGGATCTCCCCGTCCTCGGCGATGCGGACCTCGGTCCCGGGCAGGGGCCGGCCGACGGTGCCCACCCGGAAGTCCTCGACCGGGTTGACCGTGACGGCCGCGCTGGTCTCCGTCAGGCCGTAGCCCTCCAGGACGGGCACCCCCGCCCCGGCGAAGAAATAGCCGATGTCGGGGGCGAGCGCCGCGCTGCCGGAGGCGCTGCCGCGGAGCGCGCCGCCGAAGGCCGCCCGGATCCTGCCGTAGACGAGCCGGTCCGCCACCGCGTGCTGCACGGACAGCCACCGGGGCACGGCCCGCCGTCCCGTCGCCACCAGGGTCTCCTGCCCGGTCCTGGCGTGGTCGCGGGCGACCCTCGCCGCCCAGAGGAAGATCCGGTGCTTCAGGCCGCCCTCGGCCCTGGAGCGGGCGGCGAGGCCGTTGTAGACCTTCTCGAAGATCCTCGGCGCGGACGCCATCACGGTGGGCCGGACGGCGGGGAGGTTGGTGATGATGCGGTCGATCCGCCCGTCCACGGCGATCACGCTGCCGGTCTTCACCTGGCCGGCGATCAGGGCGTTGCCGAACACGTGGGAGAGCGGGAGCCACAGGAACTGGACGTCGTCGGGCAGCAGCAGTCCGCTGACCTCCTGCGCGGCGGCCTGGTAGGACCAGCAGTCGTGCGCCAGGCGCACGCCCTTCGGGCGGCCGGTCGTGCCCGAGGTGTAGATGAGGGTGGCGAGCTGGTCGCGGCGGATGGCCCCGACCCGGGTGTCGACCGCGTCCGGGTGCTCCTTCAGGTGCGCCGCGCCCCGCTGCTCCAGCTCGGCGAGGGTGAGCACGTCCAGCCCCTCGGCCCGGGGCGGGTCCGCCGGCGCGTCGATGACGACGGCGGTGGCCAGCGCGGGCAGCCCGGCCGTGTGGGCGGCGACCTTGGCCAGCTGCTCGGCGTTCTCCACGAAGATCGCCCGGCTGCCGGAGTCGGCGAGGATGTACGCCGTCTCCTCGCCGTCGGTGCTCGGGTAGACCGCGGTGGCGGCGACGCCGGCGCACATCATGCCCAGGTCGGCGAGGATCCACTCGATCCGCGTCGAGGAGGAGATGGCCACCCGGTCCTCCGGCGCCAGCCCGAGGGTGAGCAGGCCGGCCGCGATCGCCTTCACGCGCTCGCCGGTCTGCGCCCAGGTCAGCGAGCGCCATTCCTCGGTGCCGGGCGGGCCGTTCCCGGCCGCGACGGGGTGGCGGTAGGCCTCCCGGTCGGGGGTGGCCCCGACCCGGGCGAGGAGGATGTGCGCCATCGACGGCGGGCGGCTTTCGAGCAGGTGCGGCGCGGAACTCAACTCAACCCCCCGGGGCCGGAGCGCCCGGCGACGGTCGGGCGACCGGCCGGTGACGTACGGGCTGTGGCGAGGCTAGGCGGAAGAGCGCCCGGTGCGTAAGGGAGCGGACGGAGAAAGGTCCCCCGGCGGGCTCCCGCGTCCCGGGCGGGCCTCCGCGATCGAACATACGATGGGCGGGAGCCGGCGTCGGCAGCCCGCCGTGCCGGCCGGCCGAGGCGAGCAGGGCGGAGACGCATGGCACAGGCCACCGACGCGGCACGGACCGTCATCCTGACCGTGGACGACGACCCGGGAGTGTCCCGCGCCATCGCCCGCGACCTGCGGCGCCGCTACGGCGGGGGCTACCGCGTCGTGCGCGCCGAATCCGGCGAGGCCGCGCTCGACGCGCTCCGCGAGCTGAAGCTGCGGGGCGACCTGGTCGCCGTGATCCTGGCCGACTACCGCATGCCGCAGATGAACGGCATCGAGTTCCTCGAACAGGCCCTCGGGGTGTACCCGGGGGCCCGCCGCGTCCTGCTGACCGCGTACGCCGACACCGGCGCGGCCATCGACGCGATCAACGTCGTCGACCTCGACCACTACCTCCTCAAGCCCTGGGACCCGCCGGAGGAGAAGCTCTACCCGGTCGTGGACGACCTGCTGACGGCCTGGCGCGCCAGCGACTACCGTCCGGTGCCGGCGACGAAGGTGGTCGGCCACCGCTGGTCGGCGCGCTCCTCGTCGGTGCGCGAGTTCCTGGCCCGCAACCAGGTGCCGTACCGCTGGTACTCCTCCGACGAGCCCGAGGGCCTGCGCCTCCTCGCCGCCGCCGGTGCCGACGACCACCGGCTGCCCCTGGTGATCACCCCCGACGGCACGGTCCTGGTCGAACCGGACGCGCCCGGACTCGCCGCCCACGTGGGGCTCGCGACGACCCCGGCCGCCGACTTCTACGACCTGGTCGTCATCGGCGGCGGACCGGCCGGGCTCGGCGCGGCGGTGTACGGGGCCTCCGAGGGGCTGCGGACCGTGCTGGTCGAGCGGTCGGCGACCGGCGGGCAGGCCGGCCAGAGCTCCCGGATCGAGAACTACCTCGGCTTCCCGGACGGCGTGTCCGGCGGGCAGCTCACCGAGCGCGCCCGCCGCCAGGCGAGCCGCTTCGGCGCCGAGATCCTCACCGCCCGCGAGGTCACCGGTCTGGAGGCCAACGGCGCGGCCCGCGTCGTGCGGTTCTCGGACGGAACCGAGGTCGCCGCGCACAGCGTGATCCTCGCGACCGGGGTGTCCTACCGGCAGCTCCCGGCTCCCGGCTGCGAGGACCTCACCGGTCGCGGCGTCTACTACGGCTCGTCCCTCACCGAGGCGTCCTCCTGCGAGGACCAGGACGTGTACATCGTCGGCGGCGCGAACTCCGCCGGGCAGGCCGCGGTGTTCCTCGCCCGGGGCGCGAAGTCGGTGACGCTGCTCGTCCGCGGGGAGTCGCCGGCGGCGACGATGTCGTACTACCTGATCCAGCAGATCGAGGAGGCGCCGAACATCACCGTGCGTCCCAGGACGGTCGTCGAGGCGGCGCACGGCGCGGAGCACCTGGAGCGGCTGACCCTGCGGGACGCCGTGACCGGCGGCACCGAGGACGTCGACGCCCAGTGGCTGTTCGTCTTCATCGGCGCGGCACCGCTGACCGACTGGCTCGACGGGACGGTGCTGCGCGACGAGCACGGGTTCATCCTGGCCGGCCCCGACCTCACGCCGGACGGGCGGCCGCCGGCCGAGTGGGGCCTCGACCGGCCGCCCTACCACCTGGAGACGAACGTCCCCGGGGTGTTCGTGGCGGGCGACGCGCGCGCCCAGTCCGCGAAGCGCGTCGCCTCCGCCGTCGGAGAGGGAGCCATGGCCGTGATGCTCGTCCACCGCTATCTGGAGCAGTCATGACCGGTCAGGACACGGGCGGTCAGAACACGGGCGGCCGGGTGACGCCCTGCGACCGGCACGAGATCGGCTCGCTGTTCCTGTTCGAGAAGCTCTCGCCGGAGCAGCTCGACCGGCTGTGCGCCGAGGGGCGGGTGGAGCTCTTCGGGCCCGGGCCCGTCTACACCGAGGGCGATCCCGCGACCTGCTTCTACGTGATGATCGAGGGCACCGTCGTGCTGTACCGCCGGGTCGGCGGCGACGACGTCGAGGTGAGCCGGACCGCGCAGCGCGGTGTGTACGCGGGCGCCATGCAGGCGTACCTGGGCGACCGGGTGCCCCAGACGTACAACAACTCCCTGCGGGTGACCGAGCCCACCCGGTTCTTCGTGATGCCGGCGCAGTCGTTCGCGGACATCATGGCCGAGTGGTTCCCCATGGCGGTGCACCTCCTCGAAGGGCTGTTCTTCGGGTCCAAGAACACCCAGCGCGCCATCGGCCAGCGCGAACGGCTCCTGGCCCTGGGCTCGTTGTCCGCCGGCCTCACCCACGAGCTGAACAACCCGGCCGCCGCGGCCGTGCGGGCCACGGCGGCGCTGCGGGAGCGGGTCGGGAAGATGCGGCACAAGCTGTCCGTCATCGCCCGCGGCCCCTACTCCCGGGAGGCGCTCGCCGACCTGATCGAGATCCAGGAGCGCACCGCGGAGCGGGTCGCCAAGGCACCGGCGCTCAGCCCGCTGGAGGCCTCCGACCGGGAGGACGAGCTCGCCGACTGGCTGGAGGACCACGGCATCCGGGAGGGCTGGCGGTACGCGCCCGTCTTCGTCCAGGCCGGTCTCGACACGGACTGGCTGGAGCAGGTGGCGGCGACCGTGGCCGAGGACGTCCTGCCGGGGGCGGTCGGCTGGCTCAACTACACGGTCGAGACCGAGCTGCTGATGGACGAGATCGGCGACTCCACCGACCGCATCTCCCACCTGGTGGACGCGGCCAAGCAGTACGCGCAGCTCGACCGCGCCCCGCACCGCGACGTGGACGTCCACGAACTCCTCGACAGCACCCTGCTGATGCTGTCGAGGAAGATCGGCTCCGGGGTGCGCGTCGTGAAGGAGTACGACCGCTCCCTCCCCGACGTGCCCGCGTACCCGGCGGAGCTGAACCAGGTGTGGACCAACCTCATCGACAACGCGGTGGCGGCCATCCGGAGCACCGGGGGCGAGGGGACCCTGACGGTCCGCACGGCCCGCGAGGGCGACCGGCTGCTCGTGGAGTTCCGCGACACGGGGCCCGGCGTCCCCGAGGAGATCCGCAGCCGCATCTTCGACCCCTTCTTCACCACCAAGCCGGTCGGCGAGGGCACCGGTCTCGGACTGGACATCTCCTGGCGGATCGTGGTGAGCAAGCACCACGGCAGCCTCGAGGTCGAGTCCGTCCCGGGCGACACCCGCTTCCAGGTGCTGCTGCCGCTGACCGCCCCCGGGACCCGGGCGGAGACCGATCCGGAGACCGCCCCGGAGACCGACCCGAAGCCCGGTACCGCCACGGGGACCGGCGCCCGCACCGACGAGGAGCGCGCATGACCGAGATCGAGGGACTCGACCCGAGCGTCCCGCCCAGCGGGACCGGCTGCACGGACTGCGACGCGGTCGGCGGCTGGTGGTTCCACCTGCGGCGCTGCGCCCAGTGCGGGCACGTCGGCTGCTGCGACTCCTCCCCCGCCCGACACGCCACCGCCCACTGGAAGTCCACCGGTCACCCGCTCGTGCAGAGCTTCGAGCCGGGCGAGGACTGGTTCTGGAACTACGCCACCGACGACCTGTACGACGGCGGCCCCGCGCTGGCCCCGCCGGGCGGCCACCCGGCCGACCAGCCGGCTCCCGGGCCGGTCGGCCGCGTCCCGGACGACTGGCGGCAGCACCTGCACCCCTGAGCGGAGGCCCCGCGCCGGGACCCGCGGCCGCCGGCCCGGCGCGGGCCGAACCGGCCGCCGACCGGCCCTGACCGGGGAGCACCGGCCCCCGATCACGCGCCGGTAGGGTCCGGCGTCATGACGAACGACATCACGAACAGCGCGGCGAACGACACGACGGGCGAGGCGGGCGGCTGGCGGTCGGACCGCATCGGCAGTGCGCTGCGCGGTGCGAACCCCTCGGTGCTCCGCCGGCTCGACGCCGGGTTCGCGGTCATCGGGGACGTCCAGTTCCTCCCGGGGTACTCCGTGCTCCTGGTGGACGACCCCGACGTCCAGCGGCTGTCGGAGCTCTCTCGGGACCGGCGCCTGCGGTTCCTCTCCGACATGGACCGCCTCGGGGAGGCCGTCGAGCGCGCCTGCCGGCGGCTCGACCCCGCCTTCCGGCGCGTGAACCTGGAGATCCTCGGCAACACCGACGGCTTCCTGCACGCCCACGTCTGGCCCCGGTACTCCTGGGAGCCGGACGACCTCGTGGGGATGCCGGTGTGGCTGTACCCGAGGGAGCGCTGGAGCGACCAGGCGTACGCGCTCGGCCCGCGGCACGACGCCCTCCGCGACGCGATCGGCGACGAGTTGGACCGCCTCACCGGCCCGTGACCCCCGGTCCGGCCCGGACCGGCGACCGGGCCGCGTCGTAGGGAGGGGGTGCGTCGCCGCGACCGGGGTGTGACCGGCGGTTGACCGGGCGCGGCGGGCCCTGCGTAGAGTACGGCCGGGCGCGGCGCGATCGGATGGAGTTCCTGTGAGCGTGACCAGCCTTGAGCACACCGCCGTCCCCGCCGACACCGGCGAGGTGACCCTCCTCATAGCCCGCCGGGTCGAACCGGGCTACGAGGCGGCCTTCGAGCTCTGGGCGAAGGGCATCCTGGAGAGCGCCGCCGCCTTCCCCGGTCACCTGGGCTACGGCTTCTTCCGCTCCTCCGGCGGCGACGCCCCGTGGTTCCTCGTCCACCGCTTCCGGGACGAGGCCGCGTGCCGGGCGTGGCAGGAGTCGCCGGAGCGGGCGTCCTGGTTCGCCGACTGCGAGGGCCACCACCACACGGAGATCGCCCGGCGGACGCTGACCGGCATGGAGACGTGGTTCGCGAAGCCGGGCTCGACCCGGCCCGCGCCGCCCCGGTGGAAGATGGCGATCAGCGCGACCCTGGCGATCTACCCGATCTCGGTCCTGGGCAGCCTGCTGCTGATCCCCCGGCTGACCGGCCTCCCGCTCCTGGTCAGCAGCGCCGTCGTGGCGTGCGTCTTCAACGTGCTGATGACGTACGTGGCGATGCCCGCCGTGAGCAGGCTGCTGCGCCGCTGGCTCACCCCGTAGCCGCCGCGGGGCCGGACGCCCGGGCGCGTTCGTCATCTAAGATTCAGGGCGGCCTCGGGGCCGACGACGCTGATCACGAAGATCCCGGGGAATCGGGTGACCACCGACGTGCGTCTCACTGGTGCGGAGTTCCCGGCTCATCCGGCTCACCCGCCCGTGCAAGGAAGACTCCCAGGGAGAAGTGAGGTATGTCCGTGATCTGCGTCGGCGGCATGATCGGAATCGGCAAGACGAGTGTGGCCGAGCTGATCGCCAAGGATCTCGGCAGCGACGTCTTCTACGAGAGCGTCGAGGACAACCCGATCCTCCCGCTCTTCTACACGGCGAGCCCCGAGGAGATCCAGGAGAAGCGGTACCCGTTCCTCCTCCAGCTGTACTTCCTCCAGACCCGCTTCGCCGCGATCAAGGAGGCCTACAAGCAGGGCCACAACGTCCTCGACCGGTCGATCTACGAGGACTGGTACTTCGCCCGGGTCAACCACGACCTGGGCCGGATCACCTCCCTCGAGATGCAGGTGTACGAGGGGCTGCTCGGCGAGATGATGCGCGAGATCGACGGTCTGCCCTACCGCAAGGCGCCCGACCTCATGGTCTACCTCAAGGCCGACTTCGCGACCGTGCTGCACCGCATCGGTCTGCGCGGCCGGGACTTCGAGCAGGACGAGGGCCTCGTCGAGTACTACCGGACCCTGTGGTCCGGCTACGACGACTGGGTGCACGAGCACTACTCGGCGAGCGACGTCCTCGTGATCGACATGAACCACACGGACGTCGTCAACAACCCCGAGGACGCGGACCGCGTGGCCCGGGAGGTCAGGGACGCCCTCGCGGCGGCCACCCGCCGGCCCTGACCCCGGCAGGGACCGGCCGGGCCCGGGCCCCCGCCCCGGGGGCCGGGTCACGGCCCCGGGGCGGACGGACCCCGCGCCCGCCGGACCGCCCGCCGCCGCGGTTCAGCAGCTGATCGTGCCCCGCCGCAGGGCGTGGCCGCCGGTGTTGCCGTCGTCGGCCCAGTAGACGGGCTTGCTGCCACCGACGCACTCGTCGGCCCCGGCCGGGGCGAAGCCCTCGTTATTGAGGTCGGGCATGCCGCTCGGGCGCTGGTAGGAGGCCACCGGCGCGAAGGCGCCCGTGGCGTCGATCTTCAGGGTCCGGTGCACGCCGCCGCAGGTGTCGTCGCAGACCACCCACAGCCGGGCGGCCTGCGGCTCCCACTGGAGCTCCATCACGCCGGCCGTGCCGCTCGCGATCGTCGCGACGCGGGTGGCGCCGCCGCCGTCCTGGAGGACGTACGCGTGGACCGCACCGGTGCCCTCCACGCCGAGCAGGAAGACCCCTCCGGTGTGCGCGCCGTACCGGCTCGGGTCGTAGGCCGTGCCCGTCGACTGGTCCTTGAACCCGGCCGCGACGAGGGTGCCGTCGGGGATCCAGGTGATCGCCTCGAAGCCGAGGTTGGCGCCCACCGCCGGGAGGCCGGCGGTCAGGTTCCACTCCTTCGTGGCGGTGAGGGAGCCGCCGGTGCCGGCGGTGACCTCGTAGCGCAGGACGGAGAGCCGGCTGGTCCCGGAGGCGTCGCCGTTGCGCTCGGTGGCGACGTACGCGCCGCCGGCGGCCCCGGCGCCCGTCAGGGTGACGGCCTCGCTGTCGGGGCTGCCGCTGCCGCCGGGGTAGCGCAGGGTCTTGCCGGTGCTCCAGCCGTTCGCGGTGTCCGGGCGCCAGCCGCCGGAGCCGTCGCGGACCAGGCGCCACAGCCTGCCGGAGTTCTGGGCGGCCCAGAGGACGGAGCCCTCCTGGTACAGGCCGCTGAGGTCGCCGCCGAAGACGTCGGTCGCGTCGGCCGTCGCGACCGAGCCGCCGCCGGGCCAGGCGACCGGGTTCGTACCGCCGCCGGAGCCGCAGTCGTTGGGGGCGCCCAGCGTCAGGGCCGCCTTCCCGAAGGCGCCCGTGCCGTCGGGGCAGCGCGACCAGGAGGGGGCGGAGTGCGCGCTCCACGCGAAGCTGTCGACGAGGGTGCTGCCGCCGGGCAGGTAGAGCCGGGCCTTGTCGCCGGATCCGAGGCCGAACGCGGAGGCCACCGTGAAGGCGCGCGCCGCGCCCGGGGCGAGGGTCGTCCCGGCCGGGACGGTGAAGGTGTGGCTCGCGTCGTCGTCCTTGAGGACCCAGCCGGAGAGGTCGACCGCGGCCGCTCCCTTGTTGTACAGCTCGATCGAGTCGTCCACGGCGCCGGTCGTCACCACCTCGTTGATCCGGACGTCATCGGCCGGGGCGGCGTGCGCGGTCGGTGCGACCAGGGAGGCGGCGGCGAGCAGCGTGGCACCGGCGACGGCGACGCGGATCGGGAGGAGGCGACGGCTCCGGGGAGCACGTTCTTCGGGCACGGGGGGTCCGTCCTGGAAGAGGGGCGAAGGGCGTCACGAGAATCACGCCCGACGCCGAACGCCGTTCGGCGTCCGGCCCGTTGTCGGGTGAACGCCTGCCGAACGGCAGGAGGCGCCGCCCACGCCGGGCCGGCCGTGCCGGGTCAGGCCCCCGGGCGGGTCGCCGTCACGAGGTAGTAGTCGAGGTCGCGCCGCTCGTACGCCGTGAGGAAGTTGCGCGGCCAGGTGCCCGGCGCCCACTGGTCCGAGAGCCAGCGGTCCCAGCCCGGCCACACGTCCGGTCCGATGGACACGGCCCGCGCGTCGGTCAGGCCCGCCCGGGTGAGGGCGTCGGTGACGAGGGTGACGGGGCGCGCGATGTCGAGTCCGTCGGCGAACGTCTCCAGGGCGGACGCGAGGCGTGCTCCGCTCTCCGGGTCGGTGCCGGGGGTGAAGAAGCTCGCGACGACCAGCCGCCCGCCGGGGCGCAGCACCCGGGCCGCCTCGCGGGTGAAGGCGGCCATGTCGTCGAAGTGCTGGGCGGCCTCGACGCTGTAGACGCAGTCGAACTCGCCGTCGCCGAACGGCATGTCCTCCGCCGCGCCCTGGACGAAGCGCAGCCCCTGGGGCGACGCCGCCAGCAGCTCGGCGTTGGTCCGGCGGGCCCGCTCCAGCTGCTCGGGGTGGATGTCCATGCCGGTCACCCGCTCCGGGCCGTACTCGCGCAGGGCGAGGGCGCAGCCGACGCCGAGACCGCAGCCGACCTCCGCGATCCGCCGGCCGGTGAGCGGCCCGGCGGCGTCGAGCACCCGGCGGTACAGGTCCTGCTGGCTGCGGACCCGGTCGTCGACCGTGAGGGGCCCGGCGAGGTCGATCGACCGCCAGGAGCCGAAGTTGATGAATCCGCCGGCGAACACCGGCACCGAACTGAGGTCGGCCGGCCCGTACGTCTCCCGGACCGCGGCCCGCATCTCCACCTGCTCCACCCGCGTCACCTCCGGAACCAGTCTGGCGTCGGGTGCCGTCCCTGTCGACGGCGCCGGCCCGGTGCGACCCGAAAGGGTGCACGGGCCGGACGGGTCCCGATGTCGCGGGCCGGCGGCGGCCTGTCGAGCGGGGCGTTCATCAGGCGGCTCGGGCCGGGGGCGCGGGCAGCGGGGTGAGGGAGGCGTACTCCAGGGGTGCCGACGGGTCGATCGAGACGGCGAGCGGGGCGGGCTCGGCGCCGGACCGGACGAGGAGGTCGCCGACGGCCGCGATCATGGCGCCGTTGTCCGTGCAGAGCGTCATCGGCGGCACGCGCAGCTCCACCCCGGCGGCGGCGCAGCGCTGCTCGGCCAGGCCGCGGACGCGGGAGTTCGCGGCGACGCCGCCGACCACGATCAGCGTCCCGACGTCGTACGCCGCGCAGGCGGCGAGCGCCTTGCGGGTCAGGACGTCGGCGACGGCCTCCTGGAGGGCGGCGGCCCCGTCCGCGACGGGCAGGTCGAGACCCTGGGCCCGGTGCTTCTCGACCCAGCGGGCCGCGGCCGTCTTGAGGCCGGAGAAGGAGAAGGCGTACGGATCGTCGCCGGGCCGCGTGAGGGGCCGGGGGAAGTCGACCGCACGCGGGTCGCCGTCCCGGGCGGCCCGGTCGATGGCGGGCCCGCCGGGGTAGGACAGGCCCATGATGCGGGCGACCTTGTCGAAGCACTCCCCCGCCGCGTCGTCGAGCGTGTCGCCGAGGTGCAGGATCGGTTCGCGCACGAGGTCGCGGACGAGCAGGAGGGAGGTGTGGCCGCCGGAGACGATGAGGACGACGCACGGGGTGGGCAGGGGGCCGTGCTCCAGGGTGTCGGCGGCGACGTGACCGGCCAGGTGGTGCACTCCGTAGAGCGGCACGCCCGCCGCGTAGGCCAGGGTCTTCGCCCCGGCGAGACCGACCTGGAGGGCGCCGGAGAGGCCGGGACCGGTGGTGACGGCGACCGCGTCGATCTGCCCCAGCCGCAGCCCCGCCTGTTCCAGGGCTCCCCGCACGACCGGGTTGAACGCCTGGAGGTGCGCCCGCGCGGCGATCTCCGGCACCACCCCGCCGAAGAGGGCGTGCTCGTCCATGCTCGACGCCACGACGTGCGCGAGCAGCTTCCCGTCCCGCACGATCCCCGCGCCGGTCTCGTCGCACGACGACTCGATTCCCAGGACGATCGGTCCACCCACTGCGCCACTCCTTATGCACTCTGCTTGCATCTGCAATATATGTGCAATAAGGAGCCGGGGTCGGCGCCGGTGCCGGTGGGACCGGTCGGCGCCTAGTCGGCCAGGGCGTGCAGGCGCAGTGCCAGCTGGATCTCCAGGGCGCGGGCGGGGGACTGCCAGTCGGTGCCCAGGAGGCGGCCCACCCGTTCCAGGCGCTGCGCCACCGTGTTGACGTGGACGTGGAGCGCGTCCTTGGTACGGGCGGGGCTCATGCCGCTCGCGAAGTAGGCGTCCAGAGTGCGGACCAGGTCGGTGCCCCGCCGCCGGTCGTAGGCGACGACCTGGCCGACCGTGCGGTCGACGAAGCCGTCGATGTCCCGGCTGTCGGCGAGCAGAAGCCCGAGGAAGCCGAGGTCCTCGGCGGCGGCGCCCTGTCCGGAGCGGTGCAGGAGCCGGAGCGCGTCGAGGCAGCGGCGGGCCTCCGCGTACGCCACGGCCACCTGGTCCGGGCGGTCGAGCGGGGCCCGTACGGGGGCGGAGGCGCCCACGGTGACCGGTTCGCGCAGGGTGGAGCCGAGACCGTGCGCGGTCTGCCGGGCGAGGTCGGCGGCGCTCTCGCCGGGGCCGAGGGGCAGCAGCAGGACCGTTCCGCCGTCGCGGGCGGAGGCGAGTCCGCGACGGGTCGCGGCCAGGTGGGTCGCCGCGGACCAGAGGCGCTGCCGGTCGGCGCTCTCGCGGCCGCCGGCGTCCGGCTCGGCCGGGCCGCCGGCCCGGTCGACGCGCGCGGCGAGCACCACGTGCGGGGCCTCGCTGTCGGTGCGGAGCCGGGCCGCCCGCTCGCGGAGCAGCAGCCGGTCGCGGTCGGGGGCGTCGAGGAGGTCGTCGAGGAGCTCGCCCCGTACCCGCTGCTCGGCCTCGCCCGCCGAGCGGCGGGCGAGCAGGAGGAGGGAGGTGACGAGGGCGGCGCGCTCCAGGGTGCGCTGGTCGACGGGGTCGAGCTCCGGTCGGCCGTGCAGGACGAGGGCGCCCAGGGTCTCGCCTCCGGCGGAGACGGCGGCGACCCAGTCGTCGCCCTCGCGGACCGCGTGCCCGTCGGCGCCCGGAGCGGCCCCGGCGCGCTCCTCCGTGAACGCGACGGTGCCGCCGAGGACCTCGGAGACGGCGTGCGCGACGTCGTGGACGCCGCCGCCGTGCAGCACCAGTTCGGAGAGCCGGTCGTGGACCTCGGACGCCCGCTCGATGACGGCGCTGTGCTCGCGGATGATGCCGTTGGCGCGCTCCAGCTCGGCGAGGGCCGAGCGGGTCTCCCCGAGGAGGTTGGCGGTGTCGATGGCGACGGCGGCGTGCGCGGCGAAGGAGCAGAGCAGGGCGACCTGCTCGCGCTCGAAGACCCTGGCCCGGCGGTCGGCGGCGAAGAGGACGCCGATGACCTGGGCGCCGAGGCTGAGCGGTACGCCCAGGATGGCGACGAGGCCCTCGTCCCGTACCGCCGTGTCGATCGTCCGGGTGTGCTGGAAGCGCGCGTCGCCGAAGTAGTCGTCCGTGACGTACGGGCGGGCGGTCTGTGCGACGAGCCCGCCGAGGCCCTCCCCCATGCCGAGGCGCACCTGCTGGAAGCGCGCCGAGACGGAGCCCTCGGTGACCCGCATGTACGTGTCGCCCGCCACCGGGTCGTTGAGGCTCAGATAGGCGACCTCGGTGCCGAGGAGGGACCGGGCGCGCTGGACGATGGCACGCAGCACGGCGTCGAGGTCCCGCAGTCCCGCGAGGTCGTGGGCGGTCTCGAAGAGCGCGGACAGCTCCGCCTCGCGCCTCCGTCGTCCCTCCAGCTCCGCCCGGACCCGCAGGGCGAGCTGCTTGGCCTCTTCGAGTTCGGCCAGCGCCTCGGGGCCGGCGCCGCTCGCGCGGGCGAGCAGCACGGGCCGGTCGTAGGCCTCCGTCGCGGCTCCCCTGGCGAGGAGTTCGAGGAAGGAGGCGGGTTCGTGGGACATGGACACAGGGATACCTGCCGACCATGTGGTCGCACCACCCCTGTGGACGACCTTGACGGGGTCGGCGCGCCGCCGGTCGCGCCGGGGTCGGGTACGGCTCCGAGGGCGGTGAGGAGCACGCGCGCTCCGTGGCCCGGGGAGCGTCCGTTCTCCCGTCGACGCGCCTCGGGCCCGTGGTTCAGTCGGTCGCCGTGGTGCGGAACCAGGTGGGTTCGTCGGCCAGCGCCTTCTCGATCCGCATCAGCGAGAAGCGCTTCATCTCGGGCAGGTCGTCCACGTCGAACCAGCCGACTTCCAGGGACTCGTCGTCGTTGACCCGGGCCTCGCCGCCCACGGCGCGGCAGCGGAAGGTGACGTCCACGAACTGGCACTGGTCGCCGTTGGGGTAGACGACGGGCTTGCGCAGGGTCTCGACGAGCACGATCCGCTCGGCCTCGCAGTGCACGGCCGTCTCCTCGAAGACCTCGCGCACCGCGCAGTCGGCGGGCTGCTCCCCCGGTTCGACGATGCCCCCGACAATCGCCCAGCGCCCGTTGTCGGCGCGGCGGCCGAGCAGCACCCTGCCCCGGTCGTCGAAGACGACGGCGCTCACTCCGGGCAGGAAGAGGAGCTGGTGGCCGGCAGTCTCGCGCAGGGCCCGGATGAAGTCAGGGGTAGCCATGGCACCGACCCTAGATCACCCCCGGGTCCGGCCGCGGACGGCCCTGTCCCGCGGGCCGGGCCACCGGCGGCCAGCCCGCGGGAGGCCCGGTCGGCGCGGTGCACGGGACGGCGCCGTCCCACCGCGTTCTACGGGACGCGGGTGCGCCGGGCCCGTACCGCGCGGAGGGCCGACCAGCCGAGGCCGACGGCGGCGAGGGCCGCGAGAAGGGCCTCGGGCAGGGTGCCCATCCGGGTCGCCGGGGTCAGCGAGGAGCGCAGCGGCACCTTCTCGACCAGGACGTCCGGGGTGAACATCTTCGTCTCCGCGACGATCTCTCCGTCGGGGCGGATGACGGCGCTGACCCCGCTGGTCACGGGGACGACCACCGAGCGGCTGTGTTCGACGGCCCGCACCCGCGACATGGCCAGCTGCTGGTAGGTCATCTCGCTGCGGCCGAAGGTGGCGTTGTTGCTGGGGACGCTGATCAGCTGGGCGCCGTGGGTGACGGTGTCGCGCACGGCCCAGTCGAAGGCGGCCTCGTAGCAGGTGGCGAGGCCGACCTTGGTGCCCGCCAGGTCGAAGACCCCGATCTTCGTGCCGGCCCCGAAGTCGCGGCTCACGCGGTCGACGTTGCTGTTGAAGATGCGGACGAGGGGGCGCATCGGGATGTACTCGCCGAAGGGCTGCACGTGCCGCTTGTCGTAGGTGGCGACGGGACCGCGGTCCGGCTCCCACTCGATGAGGGTGTTCCGGAGCTTGCCGGTCTCGGGGGCGACGACCGCCCCGATCACGGTCGGCACGCCGATCGCGCGGACGGCGCCGTCGATGACCTCGGCCGCGTCGGCGTTCGCGTACGGGTCGATGTCCGAGGAGTTCTCCGGCCACAGCACGAAGTCGGGCTGCGGGGCGCGGCCGGCCTTGACGTCCGCGGCGAGCTCGCGGGTCCGGGCGACGTGGTTGTCGAGGACGGCCCGGCGCTGGGCGTTGAAGTCGAGGCCGAGGCGGGGGACGTTGCCCTGGACGGCGGCGACGGTGGCGGTGCCGTCCTCGGCGGAGTCGTCGACGAGCGGCAGTGCGGCGAGGGCGCCGGTGACGGGGACGAGCACGGCGAGCGCCGCGGCCACGAGCGGTCCGTGCGGGAGCCGTCCGGGCCGGGCTCCGGCCGCCGGCTCGACGCCGCCGTCGGACGCGCCGTCCGGGCGGGCCGGTGCGGCGGCGGTCTCGTCAGGGGTTCCGGTGTGCGTGCCCGCGCCCCGGCGGGCCCGGATCTGCCGGCAGGCCTCGTACAGGCCGAAACCGCAGAGGGCGACGGCGAAGCCGAGCACCGGAGTGCCGCCGACGGCGGCCAGCGGGAGGAAGACCCCGTCGGCCTGGCCGAAGGCGATCTTGCCCCAGGGGAAGCCGCCGAAGGGCACGCGGGCGCGTGCCGCCTCCGCGAGGATCCACACGCCGGCGGCGAAGAACGGCCACCACGGGAGCCGGGAGACCGCGGCGATGCCGAGACCGGCGAGGGCGATGAACAGCGCCTCCACCGCGGCCAGCGCGATCCAGGGGCCGGGGCCGACCTCCTCGCCGGTCCAGACGAGGAGCGGCAGCAGGAAGCCGAGCCCGGCGAGGTAGCCGAGGCCGAATCCGGCGCGGAGCCGGCGGCCCCGCAGGCTCCAGCCCAGCAGGGCGAAGGCGGGCAGCGCGAGCCACCAGAGGGGGCGCGGCGGGAAGCTCAGGTAGAGCAGGAGTCCGGACAGCAGAGCCGCCCCGGGCCGTGCGTACCGCCGCAGCCGGGAGGACGGTGCGGGTGCGGTGTCGGCTGCGGACGCGTCGACGGGGGTGATGGTGGCGCTCACCTTGCGGAGTCTACGGGTCGTTCCTGTCGGCACCGGCGGGCGGGAGTCCCGGGCGTGTGGCCCCGTGAACGGGCTCGGACGGACGCGAACGGAGTCCGACGCGGACTCCGACGGCCTGCGGGATTCCCGCCCTGTCGGGCCGGATCCGGAGCCGGCATCGCGCGGGCCGATGCCCGTGGCCGCGACGCCGGCGGATCAGACGGGGCGGCCGGTCGGGGCGGGCGGCGCGGGCGGGGCCATGCCGCGGAGGCGGTCGCGGATGACGCGTACCGCGGACTCGGCGTCGTCGACGGTGACGGTGAACGTCCGTCCGTCGCCGAGGCGCAGGCTCAGGCCCTCGCCCCGCCGGACGACCACGGCCGTGCCCTGCTCGGGGCGCCAGCGGTAGCCCCAGCCGCCCCAGTGGCGGGGGGTGACGCTCGGCTCGAAGTCGGCGCCGACGACGTGGGAGAGGAGGATGCGGCGGCGCGGCACGCCGATGTGGCCGCAGCGGACCTCCATGGCGCTGTCGTCGACCTTCACGGCCACGTGGACGAAGGCGAGGGTGCCGAAGAGAACCAGCAGTCCGGCGGCGACGCAGCCGATCACGGCCATGAGAAGGGGCGCGATGCCCGAGGTCCAGGCCGACTCGACGGCGATGGCGATGCCGAGGGCCATGCAGGCGGCACCGGCGACCGCCGCGACCCATTGGAAGCGGTTCGTGGCGCGTCCGGTCCAGACGGCGGGCGACCGCTCGTCGGCGTACTGATTCCGGGCAAGGTCCCTCATATCGGGAAGAGTACCCAGGATCGGCCGGAACAGCGCGACGGAGCGAGGTCTTCCGGGCACGCGGGGTGAGCGGGCCCCGACGAGGGGCGGGCGACTCCGTCCGAGGGGTGACCGTTGTCTCGTCCGGGGTCGGGTGACGTCGTCTCGTCCGGGGTCGGGTGACGTCGTCTCGTCCGGGGTCGGGTGACGTCGTCTCGTCCGGGGTCGGGTGACGTGGTCTCGTCCGGGGTCGGGTGACGTGGTCTCGTCCGGGGTGGGCTGACGTGGTCTCGTCCAGGGTCGGATGACGTCGTCTCGCCCGCGGCCGGGTGGAGGGGCGTCGGCGCCGGCGCCCAGCGGACGTCGGAGCCCGCCCGTCCATGGAGGTCGGCGCCCCGCGCTCGGTGGGCGTCGGGGTCGGCGCTCGACGGGCGCCGCGGCCCGGTGGTCGATGGACGTCGGAGTCCGCCGATCCGCGGGCGTCGGGCCCCGCTCGGCAGGCGGCGCCGCCCGGCGGCTCAGTGGGCGGCGGCCGCCGCCGCGAGGAGGCGCCCCTCGGCGTACCCGAGGGCGGTGGCGGGGAGCCGGCCCGGGCGTCCGCCGAGGAGCACCGAGAGGCCGCCGGTGGGGTCCGCGTCGGGCGCGGGCTGCGCGCCGGCCCGGCGCAGCGCCTGCGCCGCGACGGCCTCGGCGGAGCCGTGGAAGACGAGCGGGGGCAGTCCGGCGCGGCCGCGGGCCTGGAGGGCGGCGAGGATCCGCTCCTCCACCAGTTCGTAGTGGGTGCAGCCGAGGACGACGGTGCGGACGTCCCGGGGGGTGAGCGCGGCCGCGGCGACGACGGCGCGGTCCACGGCGTCGGGGTCGGCGTGCTCCACGGCGTCGGCCAGTCCGGGGCAGGGCACCTCGGTGACGTCCGCGCCGTCGGCGAAGTCGCGGATGAGTCCCCGCTGGTAGGCGCTGCCGGTGGTGGCCGGGGTGGCCCAGATGGCGACCTTGCCGCCGCCGGCGGCCGCGGGCTTGATCGCGGGGACGGTGCCGATGACGGGGATGTCCGGTTCGAGGGCCGCGCGGATGGCCGGGAGGGCGTGCACGGTGGCGGTGTTGCAGGCCACGATCAGGGCCTGCGGACGGTGCTCGGCCGCGGCGAGGGCGACGGCGAGGGCGCGCTCCGTGAGGTCCTCGGGGGTACGCGGTCCCCAGGGCATTCCGTCGGGGTCGTTCGAGAGGAGGAGGTCGGCGTCCGGCCGGAGCCGCCGCACCGCGGCCGCTGCCGCGAGGAGGCCGATCCCGGAGTCCATGAGCGCGATCTTCACCCGGTCACCCTAGCCGATGAGCGTTCCGGGGCCCGCGATCTGGGGCAGACTGCCGCGAATGAGCACCCTCGCCTGGTTCGCGCTCGCCTCCCTGGCCGTCTGGGTCTGGCTGCTGTTCGGCCAGGGCTTCTTCTGGCGCACGGACCAGCGGCTGCCGTCCGCGCCCCGGGACGGGCGCCGTCGGGCCTCCGGCGGCGGGGCGGGGCGGGAGGCCGGGGAGCCGGACGGGTGGCCCCGGGTGGCCGTCGTGGTGCCGGCCCGCGACGAGGCCGAGGTGCTGCCGCTGAGCCTGCCGTCGCTGCTCGCCCAGGACTATCCGGGCGTCGCCGAGGTGATCCTGGTGGACGACGGGAGCACGGACGGCACGGGGCGCCTCGCCGGGGAGCTCGCGGTCCGGTGCGGCGGGCTGCCGCTGACCGTGGTGTCGCCGGGCGAGCCGGAGCCGGGCTGGACGGGGAAGCTGTGGGCGCTGCGGAGCGGGATGGCGCTGGCGCGCACGCGTGGGCCCGGGTTCCTCCTCCTGACGGACGCGGACATCGCCCACGAGCCGGACAGTCTGCGCCTGCTGGTGTCGGCGGCGGAGGCGAACGGACTCGACCTGGTGTCGCAGATGGCGCGGCTGCGGGTGGCGAGCCTCTGGGAGCGGCTGGTGGTGCCGGCCTTCGTCTACTTCTTCGCCCAGCTCTATCCGTTCCGCTGGATCAACCGGCCGCGCCCGCTGGCGACGGCGGCCGCGGGCGGGTGCGTGCTGCTGCGGACGGAGACGGCGGTGGCGGCGGACGTGCCGGAGGCGATCCGGCAGGCGGTGATCGACGACGTGTCGCTGGCGCGTGCCGTGCGGCGGACCGGCGGCCGGATCTGGCTGGGCCTCGCGGAGCGGGTGGACAGCGTGCGCCCCTATCCCGGGCTGGGCGACCTGTGGCGCATGGTGGCCCGCAGCGCGTACGCGCAGCTGCGGCACAACCCTCTGCTGCTCCTGGGCACGGTGGCCGGACTCGTGCTGGTGTATCTGGTGCCGCCGGCGGCCCTGTGCGCGGGGGCCGTGCGGGGGGACGGGACGGCGGCGTGGGCGGGGGGCGCGGCCTGGGCGGTGATGACGGGGACGTACCTGCCGATGCTCCGCTACTACCGTCAGCCGCCCTGGCTCGCTCCGCTGCTCCCCTTCACCGCGTTCCTGTACCTCCTGATGACGGTGGACTCGGCGGTCCGGCACTACCGGGGGGTCGGCGCGGCGTGGAAGGGCCGGACGTACGCGCGGCCCGGGGCGGTTACCGGTCGGTGCCGGGACGCCGCTCCGGGCGAGTGACCGTCGCTTCCGCGGCCGGGCCCGGGGGGTGGCGCCGCCTCGGACGGGCGGCACCCCTTAACGGAAATAGTTTTCCCGACACGGGGAGTAGCGCCGTCAATTCGGCGTGTACACATCGCCCCGGAGATCCGCGGATTGACGGTTAAGCATGCCCATGATCACTCCGCGCACCCCTTCCGGGCACCCTTTCTTTATCTGTTCTTCATGCCCGGGCGCGGCCGGGTGGTCCGGGGCTCCGGACCCGCCGGTAACCCCCTCCGAACTCGGCTTTTACATGATCTTGAGACGTTCCGCCGCCCGTTTTTGGCATGTTCGCTCGGATTGGGGATCCGGTTCTTCCGCAAGCCCGTCAAACAACCCTCTAATCAGGCTCCCCAACCAGCACATCGTGGGCTTAACTTATGTGCCATGACCTCCCCCCGCTCCACCTATGGAGGCGGTTACCACACCGCGCCGTCCTTCCCGGACACCCCGATCTACGACTCCCTGGTCGCGGAGCGGGGCACGCCTCAGATCGCCCCGATCCGAGTGCCCGCCGCCTACGACACCGGCAGCGGCTTCCCGGCCACCGGGAGCAGCTTCCCCTCCAGCGGCTCCTACCTGCCGGCGCTCCCCGCGGCCCTGCCCGCCCTCCCGGCGGCTCCCGGCCCGCAGCCCTCCTACGGCAACGGCTACGGATACCCGCAGCCGGCGCAGCAGATGGCCCCCGTGCCCCTGCAGCACGCCCCCACCCCGTACATCCCGCAGCAGCAGGCGGCCCCGCGCGGCTTCCAGGCGGGGCAGTACGCACAGCCGCCGCGCCCCGCCCCCGCGGGGTACGAGGCGATGCGTCCGGCCGCACCCCGGCCGGCGCCCGCGCCGATGCAGTACGAGGACCCGTACAACCGCCCCTACCAGGGCGGGGGCTACTGAGCGGCTTTCACCGTCTGCCGGACGTCGGGTCCGGAGCGGCTGGCAGGATGACGGCATGCCGACTCCTGTGCTCCGCTCCGTCCACGTCCATCCGGTGAAGGCCATGCGCGCGCTGGCCGCCATCGAGGCCGAGGTCCAGCCCTGGGGCCTGGCCGGAGACCGCCGCTGGGCCGTCGTCGACGCGGCGGACAAGGTCGTGACCCAACGCCGTCACCCCCGGATGGCGTTGGCCGCGGCGGAGCCGCTGCCCGGCGGAGCGATCGCCCTCTCCGCGCCGGGTCACGCGCCGCTGACCGTCGAGGTACCGCACCCCTCGTCCACGGTCACGGTCGAGATCTTCGACAAGCCGGTGGAAGCCGTGCCGGCCGGCCCCGAGGCGGCCGGCTGGCTCTCGGCCTTTCTGGAGGGCGAGTTCCGGCTCGTGCACATGGACGCGCCCGAGCACCGGCGCCCGGTCGACCCCGACTACGCGCTGCCCGGCGAGACCGTGAGCTTCGCGGACGGCTATCCGCTGCTCGTCACCACCACGGCATCCCTCGACGCCCTCAACTCCCTCGTCGAGCAGGGGGACCACGCCCACGAGGGCCCCCTCCCGATGAACCGCTTCCGGCCGAACCTGGTCGTCGAGGGGACCGCGCCCTGGGCCGAGGACGGCTGGACGCGCCTCGCCGTGGGTGAGGTCTCCTTCCGCGTCGCCCGCCCGTGCGGGCGCTGCGTCGTCACCACCACCGACCAGGTCACCGCCGCGCGCGGCAAGGAACCGCTGCGCACCCTCGCCCGGCACCGCAGGAGCGACGGCCGGGTCGTCTTCGGCCAGAACCTCGTCCCCGAGCACACCGGCACCGTCCGGGTCGGCGACGAGGTGAAGATCCTGGACTGAGCCCGGTCGGCCGTCCCCGGCCACCGCTCCCCCGTCCCTCCGCCCTTCCGTCGCGCCCGGCCGCCCCGCCTCCGACGGCGGGACCCCCGTCACACTTTCCCGGCCCGACGGGCGGGGAGCCCGCGCCCGGGGCACACTCGTCGAAGGACCGTGGAGGACGAGGGGGTTCGGCGTGCGCGCTGCCATCGGACTCTGGCGCTGGCGGCACAACCCCCTGCGCCGGACCACCGATCTCGCCGAGGCCTGGGTGGCCTTCACGGCCGTGGTGCTGCTCTGCCTCGTGGTGCCCCTGACCGGACTGGCGGCCGGCGCCTCCGCGCACGACTCCCTGCAGCGCGCGGTCCGCGCCCAGCAGGAGCAGCGCCACCCGACGACGGCCCGGGTCCTCGTGGCCGCCGACCGACCCGCGGGCGCCGCCCGGACCGCCGAGGCGGCCGGCGGGGAGCGGTCGCGCCGCTCCGTCGTGGCCGCGTGGACGGCGCCCGACGGGTCGGCCCGTACGGGAACCGTGGCGACGGCCCGGCGGACCTCCGCCCCCGGCTCCGCCTTCCCCCTCTGGACCGACCGGGACGGCCGCCCCGTCTCCCCGCCGATGCGCGCGGACACCGCCCGCGCCCACGCGATCGTGGCCGGTCTCACCGCCGCCCTGTCGGCCGGCCTCCTGGTGGAGGTGGTCCGGCGGCTCGCCGTGCGCCGCCTGGTGCTGACCCGGTACGCCCGCCTCGACCGCGCCTGGGCGGCGGCCGGACCCGACTGGGGACGCACCGGGACCGGCAGCTGACGGCGCGAGGGCTCGCGGGCACGGAGCGGGACCTGTCGCCCGGCGGTCGCGGACCGATCGAGCCCGACCGACCTCGACCATCGGCGACCGTCCCCTGACCGGGCGTGACATGAGCCCGGTGCCCATCCCGTACGGGTGCCCACCCGCGTCCACGACCCGTCAACCCGGTGCCTCCGCGCGCGCTACGGTGGGGCATCGGATCAGCGGCACGGCATGAGGCGGGGGCAGGACACACCCATGGCACAGGGCACGGTCCAGGTGACGCACACCGGCACATCGCGGTGGCGGCGCCGCACGGGTGAGTACCCCTCGCTCGCCGCCGCACTCGAGGCGGCCGGGGACGGCGACGTGCTCACGATCGCCCCCGGCACCTACCGGGAGAACCTCGTGGTGCGGCAGGCGGTCACCCTGCGCGGCCCCGAGGGCGCGATCGGCTCGGTGCGGATCGCCCCGCCGGACGGGGTGCCGCTGACGCTGCGCGCCTCCGTCACCGTCCAGGACCTCCACATCGAGGGCCAGGACGTCGCCGCCCCGGCCCTCCTCGTCGAGGACGGCACCCCCGAGCTCCTCGACCTGCGGATCATGACCCGCTCGGCGGCCGGGATCGAGGTGCGGGGCACGGCCCGGCCGACGGTCCGCCGCTGCACCGTCGACAATCCCGCCGGGGTCGGCATCGCCGTGGTCGACGGGGCGGGCGGGGTGTTCGAGGAGTGCGAGGTGGTCTCCGCCGGGCAGGCCGGCGTCTCCGTACGGGGCGGCGCGCACCCCCGGTTCGAGCGCTGCCGGGTCCACCACGCCTCCGGCGCCGGGATCGCCGTCACCGGCGAGGGCAGCGGGCTGGAGGGCGTCGGCTGCGAGGTGTACGAGATCAAGGGCGCCGGACTCCAGATCGCGGCCCGCGCCACCGCACACCTCTCCGACTCCTCGGTCCACCGCACCTCCGGGGACGGCATCACGCTCGACACCGACGCGGTGCTGACGCTCTCCGACTGCGACATCCACGACGTCCCGGAGAACGCCGTCGACCTGCGCTCCCGCTCCGTCCTCACGCTCACCCGGTCCACCGTGCGCCGCTTCGGCCGCAACGGCCTCTCGGTCTGGGACCCGGGGACGCGGGTGGACGCCAACCAGTGCGAGATCCACGACAGCACGGGTGACTACCCGGCGGTGTGGGTGAGCGACGGGGCGACCGCCGTCCTCGACGCCTGCCGGGTGCACGACGTGCCCGACGCGCTGTTCGTCCTCGACCGCGGGTCGCGCGTGGACGTCGTCGACAGTGATCTGTCGCAGGTGCGGAACACCGCGGTGTCGGTGAGCGACGGTGCCACCGCGCAGCTCGACGACTGCCGGATCAGGGAGGCGTCGACGGGGGCCTGGTTCCGGGACCACGGCAGCGGCGGCACGCTCGGCGGCTGCACCATCGACTCCGTGCAGACCGGGGTCATCGTCACCAAGGGCGCCGACCCCACGATCGACCGGTGCACGGTCACCTCGCCCGCCGAGGCCGGCTTCTACGTGTCGGCGGAGGGCCGCGGCTCCTTCACCGGCTGCCGGGTCACGGGCAGCGGCGGATACGGGTTCCACGTCACCGACGGCTGCCGGACCACCCTGCGCAAGTGCCGCACGGAGCGCTGCGCCCGCGGCGGGTACGAGTTCCCCGAGGAGGGCGCGAGCGCCGAGGACTGCACCAGCGACGAGAGCGCGGTCCGCTCCTCCGTGCCCGAGGGCGGCACGGTCCTGACGGCCACCCAGACGGGCGGCCTGCTCGGGACGGTCCCCGCACCGCGCGTCGTGGCGGCCCCGCCGGTCCCGGACGCTCCGGTCGTGGACGCCCGGTCCTCGCAGGACGTCCTCGGCGAACTGGACGGGCTGGTGGGCCTGGACAGCGTCAAGCTGGAGGTGCGCACCCTCACCAACATGATCGAGGTGGGGCGCAGGCGCCAGGAGGCGGGGCTCAAGGCGGCCTCGGTCCGTCGGCACCTGGTCTTCACGGGCAACCCCGGCACGGGAAAGACCACGGTGGCCCGGCTGTACGGCGAGATCCTCGCCTCGCTCGGCGTCCTGGAGCGCGGGCACCTGGTGGAGGTCTCCCGGGTCGACCTGGTGGGCGAGCACATCGGCTCGACCGCGATCCGCACCCAGGAGGCCTTCGACCGGGCGCGCGGCGGAGTGCTGTTCGTCGACGAGGCGTACGCGCTGTCCCCCGAGGACTCGGGCCGGGACTTCGGCCGTGAGGCGATCGACACGCTCGTGAAGCTGATGGAGGACCACCGGGACGCGGTGGTGGTCATCGTCGCCGGCTACACGGCGGAGATGGAGCGCTTCCTCACCGTCAACCCCGGTGTGGCGTCCCGCTTCTCGCGGACCATCACCTTCGGCGACTACGAGCCGGACGAGCTGCTCCGCATCGTGGGCCAGCAGGCGGACGAGCACGAGTACCGTCTCGCCCCGGGCACCGACGAGGCGCTGCTCGCGTACTTCACGAAGCTGCCCAAGGGCCCGGCCTTCGGCAACGGGCGCACGGCGCGGCAGACCTTCGAGTCGATGGTGGAGCGGCACGCGGGGCGGGTCGCCGAGCTCGCCGAGGCGAGCACCGACGACCTGACCCTGCTCTATCCGGAGGATCTCCCCGAACTCCCCTGATCCGCGGCCGGGTTCGGCTCGCGCTGGTGGGGCACGGCCGGCGGCAGCCGGTCGAGCAGGGCGCCCCGCCGCCGGGCGAACGCCGGGTCGGCCTGGTAGTCGGAGTGGCCGAGGATGGGTTCGGGGAGCGGGTGCGCGCGGGTGCGGCCGTAGGCGACCGGGTCGAGCAGGACCGCCGCGTCGACGGCCGGGCGGCCGTCCTCGGCGGGGACCCGCACGGGTCCGCCGATGGGATCGGTGGCGCGGTGGAGGTTGGTCCAGCAGTGCACCGTGCGGTTGAGCCCGCGGAGCGCCTCGGGGCCGAAGTAGGCCGGGAACCAGCGGCCGTAGAGCCGCTCCAGCGGTGAGCCGTAGGTGAGCAGCGCGACCCGGCCGCGGGTCGCGGGCGGCAGCTGCCAGACCGCGGCGGCGGCGAGGACACTGCCCTGCGAGTGCCCGGAGATGACGAGCCGGCCGCCGGTGCTCCTGGTCCAGGAGCTCATCCGCCAGGTCAGGTCGGGCACCGCCCGTTCCGCGTAGCAGGGCGGGGCGAACGGGTGGGCGGCGCGCGGCCAGAAGGTGCCGACGTCCCAGAGGATGCCGATGGTGCGGCGCGCGGAGGCGTCGCGGTAGGCGCGGCGCCCCCAGGTGACGAAGAGCAGGAAACCGAAGCCGATCATCCAGGAGCCGATGGCCTGGGTGGCGGTGGCCAGCGAGGCGATCGCCGGGTGGGCCCCGTCGAAGGCCCGGCCGGGGACGTTCCCGCTGGCCCAGGCGCCGGCGACGGAGCCCGCTCCGAGGAGGAGGGTGGCCCCGGAGACGACGCCGACGAGGACGGGCGCCGAGTCGGTGAGCGAGGCCCGGGCCCGGCCGGCGGCGATCTGGCCGGTGCGGACGGGGTCGCGCTCGTCGGCCGCGGCGTAGTCGGCCTCGACCAGGGCGCGCAGCCGCCGTCCGGCGAGGACGGTCCGCACGGCGAGGAGGACGGCGGGGACGAGCAGCAGCAGGAGCAGGACGGGGATGACCGAGGCCTGCCAGCTGAGCAGGACGGGCGGGCCGATCCTGGGACCCCGGTCGCCCATGCCGGGCGTGGCGGGCCCGTCGAGCCAGTCGGCGACGCGCTGCGCGACGCCGCCCGACATCACCCCGGCGAGGGCGCAGGCGAGCATGGCGACGGCGGGGCCGCCGAGCCCGCGGAGCGCGGTCCGGCCGCTGTCCGCCCGGGGCCGCTGGAGGAGCACGGCGACGACGCCGAGGGTCACGACGAGGGCGCCCTGGGCGAGGGTGAGCCCGCCGAAGGCGGCGTTGTTGCCGGGGAGCGCCCCCGCGGAGGTCCAGCCGGGCCGCGCCCAGCCCGCGTACAGGACGGCGAGCGCCAGCACGGCGAGCGAGGCGCCGGGCAGCCAGGACACGAGGGCGCGTTCGACGCGGAAGTCGAGGCGGCGCTCGCTGCGGCCGCGGCGGCAGACGACCCAGAGGACGAGCAGCGCGAGGGCGGCCACGGCGGCCAGGAGGGCCCGGCCGAGGACGGCGCCGGCGCCCGGGGCGGTGGCGTCGTGCCGGGCGGCGGCCGTGGCGAGGGCGGCGGCGACGGTGAGGAACCCGGCGGCGGTGTGGGCGGCCCGGAGGCGCGCCACGAGCCGGCGTCCGTACCAGAACCCGGGGCGCCCGAGGGCCGGCCGCGGTCCGACCGGGCCGGGGCCCTCGTCGCCGCGGTCCGCGCTCTCGGTGTCGGCGGACCCGGCCGAGGACGGCGCGCCGGGTTCGTCGTACCCGGTGGGCGGCCGCTGGGCCTCGTAGGCGCTCCACGTCCGGTTCGACAGGTACCAGAGGAGGCCGACCAGCAGGGTCGGCACCAGGGCGGCGAGGGCGAGGCGGCGGCCGGGCGCCGACCACCAGCCGCCCCGGGCCTCGGAGAGGAAGCCGAGCCAGGAGTACGCGTCGGTGCAGGCGGCGCTCGCGGCGCACTGCCAGGCCGTCAGGTCGAGCGCGACCTCGCAGGCCGCGGCGGTGAGCAGCACGGTGAGGGTGAGGGCGACGAGCCGGACGAGGACCCCGTAGAGCCGGACGAGGCCCGGGCGGCCCCGGGACGGCGGGCGCATCCAGTGCGCGAGGTTGGCGACCATGAAGGGCAGCAGGAGCAGCCACAGGGCGCGGGCGCCGTCGCCCGAGGTCAGGTTGGACCAGACGTACGCCTCCGGGACCGGGCGGGCGGCGTACCGCTCCGGGTGGTCCTCGGCGTCCAGGTCCTCGGCGCGCCGGTGCATCGCGGCGGTCCGGTCGCCGGTGATCCGTACGGTCCTCGGGTCGTCGAGCATGTCCTGGGGGGTGGCTCCGCCGACTCCGTGGACGAGGAGTTCGAGCGCCGCGCCGCCGCTCTCCGGAGCGGGTGTGGCAGGGGACACTGAGGGGACTTCCTCTCAGAGTGGGAAGATGCGACGTCGGCACCAGGATCGCGGACGAAGGTGCGCCCGCGCACCGTTCCTCACCGAATCCGACACCCATCCCCTTGTCCCCTGCGGAAGGACCGGCCCCGGCGGTGACTGACAACCAGAACCTCCTCGCGGAGCAGCGGCGCGCCCTGATCCTCGACGAGGTACGGCGGCGCGGCGGTGTACGGGTCAACGAGCTGACCCGGCGCCTCAGCGTCTCGGACATGACGATCCGTCGCGACCTGGACGCGCTGGCCCGGCAGGGCATGCTGGCGAAGGTGCACGGCGGGGCCGTTCCGGTGGTCGAGGCGAGTACCCACGAGCCGGGTTTCGAGGCCAAGTCGGTGCTCGAACCGAGCGCCAAGGACGAGATCGCCCGGGCGGCGGCGGGAATGGTCGCCCCGGGCAGCGCGATCGCCCTGTCCGGCGGCACCACGACGTACGCCCTGGCGCGGCATCTGCTGGAGGTGCCGGACCTGACGGTGGTGACGAACTCGGTCCGGGTCGCGGACGTCTTCCACGAGGCCCAACTGAGCGGGGGCGGCGGGGAATCGCGGCGCGGGGCGGCCACCGTCGTCCTCACGGGCGGGGTGCGCACGCCGTCCGACGCCCTGGTGGGACCGGTGGCGGACCGGGCGGTCCGCTCGCTCCACTTCGACCTGCTGTTCCTCGGGGTGCACGGCATCTCGGTGGAGGCGGGGCTCTCGACGCCGAACCTGGCGGAGGCCGAGACGAACGGCTGCCTGATGCGGTCGGCGCGCCGGGTCGTGGTGGTGGCCGACCACACCAAGTGGGGCACGGTGGGGCTGAGTTCGTTCGCCGGTCTGGACGAGGTCGACACCTGGGTGACGGACCGGGGGCTGCCCGAGGAGGTGCGGACCGAGGTCGCGGAGCACCTGCCGGGGCTCGCGGTGGCGGGCGAGGAGCAGGCATGAGCCTCTTCCGGGTCGAGCGGACCGTGTCACCGGCTCCGGAGGAGGTGTGGCGCAGGCTCACGGACTGGCCGGCGCACGGGCGGCAGGTGCCGCTGACCCGGACGAGGGTCCTGACCCCGGGCCCGAACCGGACGGGGACCCGCTTCACGGCCCGTACCGGCATCGGCCGGCTGTCCTTCGACGACCCGATGGAGGTCGTGCGCTGGGAGCCGCCGGAGGCCGGTCGGCCGGGGGTGTGCCGCCTGGAGAAGTCCGGTCGGGTGGTGCGGGGCTGGGCGCTCGTGGAGGTGTACGGGGCGCCGCACGGCGGGAGCCGGGTGGTGTGGACGGAGGAGCTGACGGTGCGGGGCGTGCCGCGGGTCCTCGACCCGGTGCTCGGCCTGGCGGGGCGGACCCTGTTCGGCCGGGCGGTGGACGGGCTGCTGCGGGACGGGTGAGGCGGGCCACCCTCCGCACCCCCTGTGCTGTTGACAACGCGTCAGCTAGGGTGCCCTTTCGCTTCCGTCCGGTTCCTTCCTGGGGAGGGTTGGTCCATGGCACGCCGACTGAGGCCGGTGGAGCTCGACTTCACCGCGTCCGCACCCGTCCGTCTGGTCTTCTCGGCGACGCTCGCCGCCCCGCCGCCGACCGTCTACCGGTCCCTCGCCGTGGAGGTGGGCAGCATGCCCTCCTGGTTCACGGCGGTGGCCTCGGCCGTCCCGTCGGCCGACGGCGCGGGCCGTACGGTGCGCCTCCGGGGCGGGATCGTCTTCGAGGAGACGATCCTCGCCGCCGAGCCCGACACCCGGTACGCCTACCGGGTCGACTCGACCAACGCGCCCGGCATGGCGGCCCTCGCGGAGGAGTGGACCCTCTCCCCCGCCGGCCGGGGCACCCGGCTGCGGTGGGTCATGGCCGCCGACGGCGCCCCGCCGTTCCGGCTGGCCCTGCGCCTCGCGGGGCCGGGTGTGGGGCTGTCCTTCCGGGACGCCGCACGCCGGCTCGACCGGCGGCTCACTCCGGCCAGGCCCCCGTCGCCAGGAAGCGTTCGATAGCGGCGCTGTACGGGCCGATGTCCAGGCCCTGCGAGGCGAGCCAGTCGTCGGAGTAGTACTTGTCGAGGTACCGCTCGCCGCCGTCGCAGATCAGGGTGACGACACTGCCGGTCCGCTCGTGGGCGACCATCTCGGCGATGATCTTGAAGGCGCTCCACAGGCCGGTGCCGGTGGAGCCGCCCGCCTTGCGGCCGATCGCGGACTCCAGGGCGCGGACGGCGGCGACGCTGGCCGCGTCGGGCACCTTCATCATCCGGTCGACGGCCCCGGGCACGAAGCTCGGCTCCATCCGGGGGCGGCCGATGCCCTCGATCCGCGAGCCGCAGTCGGCGGTGGCGTGCGGGTCGTGGTGCGTCCAGCCGTCGAAGAAGCAGGAGTTCTCGGGGTCGGCGACGCAGATGCGGGTGTCGTGCTGCATGTAGTGGACGTAGCGGGCGATGGTGGCCGAGGTGCCGCCGGTGCCCGCGGTGGCCACGATCCAGGCGGGCGTCGGGTAGCGCTCCAACCTGAGCTGCTGGTACATCGATTCGGCGATGTTGTTGTTGCCGCGCCAGTCGGTGGCCCGCTCCGCGTACGTGAACTGGTCCATGTAGTGGCCGCCGGTGCGCTCGGCGAGTGCGGCGGCCTCCTCGTACATGGTCCGCGAGTCGTCGACGAAGTGGCACTGCCCGCCGTGGAATTCGATCAGCCGGCACTTCTCGGGGCTGGTCGTCCGGGGCATCACCGCGATGAAGGGGACGCCGATCAGCTTGGCGAAGTACGCCTCGGAGACCGCGGTCGAGCCGCTGGAGGCCTCGATGACGGGCTTTACGGGCCGGATCCAGCCGTTGCAGAGCCCGTACAGGAAGAGGGAGCGGGCGAGGCGGTGCTTGAGGCTGCCGGTGGGGTGGGTGGACTCGTCCTTGAGGTAGAGGTCGATGCCCCACTTCTCGGGGAGCGGGAACCGCAGCAGGTGCGTGTCGGCCGAGCGGTTGGCGTCGGCCTGGACCTTGCGGACGGCCTCCTTGAGCCAGGACCGGTAGGCCGGATCGGAGCGGTCGACGTCCACGGTCACCGCCGCCGCGGCGACACCGCTCTCCACGCTGTTCCCGGTGGTGCTCATGCGCGCTTCTCCTCGATCACGTCCCGCGTACTCCCCCACTGCCGACAATACCCCTCCCACCTGGGCAAACGTTTCCTTTGACTGTCCATAGGGATGACTTGAGGACGCCGTCGGAAAGGGCCTCTGGCGCAGGCCGCGACGGCCCGGCACACTGGAGGCGGCAACCGGGTGAAAGGGGCGGATCGGCATGTCGGAACCCGAGTTCAGCGCCAGGCGCGTGCGGATCGACCGCTGGCCGCGTTCGCTGACGCGCGCCGGCGAGGTGCGGATCGAGGACGGGCGGCTCGCCCTCCTCACGAGCTACGGCAGCGAGATCGACAGCGCGCCGGTGACCGCGGTCCGGGCCGGCCGCCCCTGGTTCGCGAAACCCGACGAGGCGGTGGCCACCGTGAACGGCACGCGCTACCGGCTCACCCTGCACAAGGACGGCGGCGACGAGGGCCCCGACCGGGCCGAGGGGTCGGGGCGCTTCCTGGCAGCCCTGAAGCGGGCGGCCCGACGCCGCTGACCTGCACGGCGGGGCCGCGCCGGGGCCGCCGCGCGGAACCGCGGGCCGCCCGGCCTCCCCGAGCCGCGGCCGGGGCCGCCGAGGGCCGCGGGTCGCCGTGAGTTGCGGGAGGTTCACCGCTGGTCCAGGCTGGTAGCACCTCACCGAGGGTTGACCGGTGGTGACACTGAGCTCAGTCCACCACCCTGCTGTACCGCATGTGAGATCCGAATCTTCGTCTTCTTCCGGACTACTTCGGGGAGTCGCAGCCGTGATCAGCGAGCCGAGCAGGTATTACGCGGTGGAGCTCCAGGCCCTGCCGTCGCGGATCGGACAGATCCGCAGAATCGTTTCCGCCCATCTTCGCCACTGGCAGCTCGACGCGCTGGTCGACCATGCCGTGCTCGGTGTCACCGAGCTTCTGACGAACGTCCACCGGCACGCCCGGCCGGACAAGCGGTGCACCGTCGAGATCGAGCTCCTGCTCGACCGCCTCACGGTCTCCGTCCGCGACCACGACCCCCGCATACCGGAGGCGGTCGCCTGCCAGGACCCCCTCGACGCGTACGACCCGGGCGAGGAGCTGGCCACCTCCGGTCGCGGCCTCGCCATCGTCGGCGCGCTCAGCGAGAGTTGGGGCGTCCGCCCGTGCGGAGCCGACGGCAAGGTGGTGTGGTTCACGCTCGCCGCGCCGCCGCCCGCCGCCCCGGCCGAGACCCGCGCCGGCGCCGTGTACGTCCCCGTCGCCGACGGCCTCTTCCCCGCGTACGCGCCCTTCCCGGGCGTCCCGCTCAGCGCTCCGGCCGAACCGGCCGCCGCCCCGGCCCCCGTCCTCGCCCCGGCGACCGCCGTCGCGACGGCCCGCCGGGTGCCGGCGGGCCGCGCGGGCTGACGAACCGGCCCACCCGCGCGGGCCCCGCCCAGGGGAAGTCCACGCTCACCCCGTCGAGGGCCCTGACCTCCGTGCCGCCGCGCCCGTAGACCTCGACGGCGTCGACGACACGGACGGCGGCGGGGGCGGTCCGGAGGTGCGTCCCGGTGGCGGTCATGCCCGCTTCCCCCCGGTGTCGGGACGCCGGCCGAACTGCTCCTCCAGGACGGTCAGCCGGCGCCAGTACTCGTCCTCGTCGATCTCCCCGGCGGCGAAGCGGTGGCCGAGGAGGGCGATGGGCGAGTCGCCGGCGGGTCCGTCGGAACGGCCGGGTCCGCCGTCGCGCCACGGGCCGCGCCCGCGGCGCAGTCCGGCGCGGCGGGCGACCGCGACGATGCCGACGATCGCCGCCGCCCAGACGAGGGGGAAGAAGAGGACCCACGGGCCGGGGCCCGTGTGCGCGAGTGTGTTCATGGGGTTTCAGCTCCTCGGTGCACCGCGGCCGGCGGCCCCGTGGCGGGAGCGCCTCGGCCGGTGCGCTGCGGTGGTCTTGCTCCGTGCTCCGAGACTCCCTCCGGACCGGGTCCCGGCGCGTCGTACGGGCAGCGGCACCGCGTGTACGACACGGGGAGTACGCCGGGGCTCCGCCCCCTGCTTCCGTTCTGTACCTACTGGTATGTACAGTGCGGTCATGAGCACCCCGGAGCGACTGATCGAGGCGACCCGCGCACTCCTGTGGGACCGGGGGTACGTGGGGACCAGCCCCAAGGCCGTGCAGCAGGCGGCGGGCGCGGGTCAGGGCAGCATGTACCACCACTTCGCGGGCAAGTCCGACCTGGCGCTCGCCGCGATCCGGCGGACGGCCGAGGACCTGGGCGCCGAGGTGGAGGCCGTGCTGGGCGGCGGCGGCACGGCGTACTCCCGCGTCGAGGCGTATCTGCTGCGGGAGCGGGACGTGCTGCGGGGCTGCCCGGTGGGCCGGCTGACCATGGACCCCGAGGTCGTCGCCGACCCCGTCCTGCGGGCACCGGTCGACGAGGTGCTCGGGCGGGTGCGCGCACGGCTCGCCGCCGTCGTCCAGGAGGGCCTGGACGACGGCGAGTTCGGCGCCCCGCTCGACGCCGAGGACGTGGCCGCGACCATCCTGGCGACCGTGCAGGGCGGTTACGTCTCGGCGCGCGCGGCGGGGACGCGGGACTCCTTCGACCGCGCGGTGCGCGGACTGCTCGGCCTGCTGGCCCCCCGTACCCCCGGGCACTGACCGCGGCCCGCGCGCCGGCCCCGACACCCCTCCACCCGCGACGACGGGAGCCTTCCGTGCACGTCATGCAGTACGAGATCACCCTGCCCGCCGACTACGACATGGGAATCATCGAGGAGCGGGTGGCCACCCGGGGCCGTCTGCTCGACGCCTTCCCCGGGCTCGGCCTGAAGGCGTACCTGGTGCGGGAGCGCGGGGAGGGGTCGCCGGTGAACCAGTACGCGCCCTTCTACCTCTGGGCCGCTCCCGAGGGCATGAACTCCTTCCTCTGGGGCCCGGGTTTCCAGGGCATCGTGGACGACTTCGGCCGGCCGGTGGTGCAGCACTGGACGGGCTTGGCGTACGAGGAGGGGCCCGCGTCCGGGACGGTGCCGGCCACGGCGACGCGTCGCAGGACGCCGCTCGGTGAGGGCGTCGCGCCCGGCCGGGCCGTGGAGGACGCCCTGGCCCGGCACGCGCGCGAGGCGCGGCGGGACGGGGTGGTGGCGTCCGCCCTGGCGGTCGATCCGCGCCACTGGGAGCTGCTGGCCTTCACCCTGTGGGCCGGGGCCGGGCGGCCCGCCGGGCCGGAGCCGGCCGCCGAGGAGGGCGAGCGCTATCGCGTGCTCCACCTGTCCGCGCCGGACCGCGACCGGCTGGGGACGGGCCGGCAGTGGTGAGCCGGGGGCGTCGGGGAGCCGGCCCCGGCGGGCCGCCGCCCCGCCGTCAGGCGACGGCGACGAGCGTCAGGTAGGCCATGCCGAGGACGCGGCGGTAGCCGTTCACCCAGGTGGAGCGCTGCCGGTCGACGCGCGCGCGGGTCTCCGCGGCGAGCGGGTGGTCGGGGTGGGCGGCGAGCCACCGTTCGGTGCCGTAGCGGTAGCCCGACTCGAACTCCTCCCACTCCTCCGCCGTCGCCGTCTCGATCCACGCGGGCCGGAACCCCGCCGCGACCGCCAGGTCCACCAGGGCGCCGAGGGAGGTGTGCTCCCCCTCGTGCGCGCCGGGCCACATGCCGGCCAGCTCCTCGTCCGTGGGCGGGCGCTCCCAGAAGCACTCCCCGAGCACCACGTGCCCTCCGGGCCGGACGAGACGGCGGAGTTCGCCCAGTGCGGCGGCGAGGTCGTGCGGCTGTCCGGGGTCGGAGAGGGCCTGGCTCGATCCGTGGCAGAGCACCACGTCGGCGGGGCCCCGGCCGGTGCCGAGCGCCGACTCCTCGACGAACGCGACGCGGTCGCCGAGGCCACGGGCCTCGGCGAGGGCCCGGCCGCGGGCGAGATCCTCGCCGTCGACGTCGATGCCGGTGCCGGAGGCGGACGGCGCCGCCGCCACGACGCGGAGCAGCAACTCGCCCCAGCCGCAGCCGATGTCGAGCACGTCGGCGGGCTCCAGGGCGGCGAGCCGCCCGACCATGCGGGCGGCGCGGGCCTCGGAGAGCGGGCCGTGGAAGGTGAGACCGCCGAGACGCGGAGGAGGACCGGATTCGGAAGAGATCATGGAGGGGAACGGTACGGTGTCGGCGCACCCCGGACCACGGGATATCGCACCGGGCGACGGTCCGCGACCGGGCACCGGGGCGAGGAGCGGCAGCGAGGGGGTGGCGGTGACGGGTCGGACGGCGGAGATCGCGGTGCGGTGCGCGTGCGGGAGCGCGGCGGTGCGCCGGGTGAACCAGTTCGTGCTCCACGACGTGCTGTGGTGGGACGCGGAGTTCTCCTGTGGGGCCTGCGGCGCCGCCCTGTGCGAGCACGCGGGGCCGGAGCCGGTGCCCGACGACGTCCGCGCGGCGCTGCTCGCCGCCCACGGACCGGTCCGGTTGCGGCTGGTCGGCCCCCTGCCCTCGCGGGTCCCGGCGTGGAAGGTCCTGCGGGAGGTCCTGTCGGTGTCGCTGCCGCGGGCCCGTGAGCTGGTCGAGGAGCTGAGCCGGGAGGGGCTGGAGGGCACGGCGGCGGAGATGGAGTTCCTCGGCGGCCGGTTGCGGCGCGGCGGTGTTCCCGTGGAGGTCGACCGGTAGCGGTCCGCGGCCGACCCGCCCGGCCGGCGGCCGCGAGGGGTTCCGGGGCGCAGTGTCTCGCGTCGGGGAGGGATTCCGCCTAGCGTGGGAGCCGTGTACACCACGCGCGTGTCCCGCCATGTCGCCGCCCCGCCCTCGGCCGTCTACCGGGCGCTGCTCGATCCCGACGCCGTCGCCCGATGGCGCGTGCCGTACGGCATGAGCTGCGAGGTCCACGCGTTCGACGCGCGCGAAGGGGGGACCTTCCGGGTCTCCCTCACCTACGGCACCGCCGACGGCACGGGCAAGTCGGGGGCCCGCACCGACACGTACCACGGGCGCTTCGTGGAACTGCTCCCGGACGAACGGGTCGTCGAGATCACCGAGTTCGAGACCTCGGACCCGGAGCTCCAGGGGCCCATGACCCTCACCACGACCCTGATCGCCCTGGAGGGCGGCACGGAGGTGGTCCTCCTGCACGAGGGGGTGCCCGACGGCGTGCCCGCCGCCGACAACGAGGCCGGTACGCGGACCGCCCTGGACCGGCTGGCCGCGCTGGCCGAGGGGCGGCCCGACCCGGGGGCGTGACCGCCCGGGTCGCGGCGCAGGTCAGACCGGCTCGCGGCCGAGCGCGGCCAGCGGGTCGTCCAGGACCGGCTGCCACGCCAGCTCGGCCGCGCCGACGAGGCTGTTGTGGTCGAGGGTGCAGGGGAGGATCGGTACGCCGCCGCTGCGGCCCCACAGGCTCCGGTCGGCGACGACGGCACGCAGGCGCTCCGGGTCGGCGTCGAGGAGCTCGCGGTGGAGCCCGCCGAGGATGATCCGGTCCGGATTGAGGATGTTTACCAGGCCCGCGAGACCGAGGCCCAGACGGTCGATCAGCTCCCCCACCGCGACCCGTACGCCCGGGTCGTCGGGGCTGGTGCGCAGCAGGTCCCGGGACTGCTGGAGCAGGGACACCTCGGGCCCGGGGGCACGGCCCGCCGCCGTGAGGAAGGCGAGCGGGTCGGTCTCGACGTCCAGGCAGCCGCGGCTGCCGCAGTGGCAGGGACGGCCCTCCGGGTTGACCGTGAGGTGGCCGACCTCCAGGGCGAGGCCCGCGCTTCCGGTGTGCAGGCGCCCGTCGAGGACGAGCGCGCCGCCGACGCCCCGGTGGCCGGTGGCCACGCAGAGCAGGTCGCGGGCTCCGCGGCCGGCGCCGTGGCGGTGCTCGGCCAGGGCGGCGAGGTTCACGTCGTTGCCGGTGAAGGCGGGGCCGTCGATGCCGGCGGCCCGTACCCGCTCGGCGAAGATCTCGCGGACCTGCGCGCCGGCGGGCCAGGCGAGGTGCAGCGGGTTCAGCGCGGTGCCCTCGGGCTCCGCCACGGCGGAGGGGGCGGCGAGCCCGGCGCCGACGCAGCGGCGGCCGCTGTCCCTGAGCAGGGCGACCCCGGCCTCGACGACCTCGCCGAGGACCTGGGCGGGGTCGGCGGAGACGGTGACGCAGCCGGGGACGGTGGCCACGATGGTGCCGCCGAGGCCGACGAGCGCGGCGCGGAAGCCGTCGGCGTGGACCTGGGCGGCGAGGGCGACGGGGCCCTTCTCGTCGACGGCGAGGCGGTGGGAGGGGCGGCCCTGGGACCCCGCGGCGGCGCCGGGGTTGGAGTCCACGCGGATGAGGCCGAGGGCCTCCAGTTCGGCGGCGACCGCGCCGGCCGTGGCCCGGGTGACGCCCAGCTCGGCGGTGAGGACGGCCCTGGTCGGAGCCCTGCCGGTGTGCACCAGCTCCAGCGCGGGGCCGAGCGCGTTGCGCCCCCTGTCCAGCCGTGTCCGGGTCGTCGTCGCCTTGCCGTTCATGGGGTGGAGTCTCCCATGATCGGAGGGTGGGCCGTCCCCCTGGCCGCCCCGCCCGGGGCCGGCCGCACCCGGGGACGACACCCGCGCCCGGCCGGGAGACCCCGAGTCCGCCGGTGCGCCGCCGCGGGTCGGCGGATCTACGGGGTCGACGACCGTCCGGGAGGCGCCTGGCCGGGGGGGACGAGGTCTGGGCCTCCGGCCGGCAGGGTTCCCGCACCGGGGCCGGCGTTCGGGGCCGACGGCCGGGGACCCGGTCGGGAGACGGAGTCCGGTCATCCCGACGGCCGCGGTCGGCCGGTCACGAACGGCCGGACACGGACGGCCGGACACGGACGGCCGGACACGGACGGCCGGACACGGACGGCCGGACACGGACGGCCGGTCACGGACGGAGTCCGGGCCGCCCGCCGGCCGCGGTCGCGCCCGTGGCGCCGTGCCCCGGCCGCCCCGTCCCGTGCGTCCGCCGGGGCCGTGCGTGCGGGGCGGCCGGATTCCCCGTCCGGCCGCCCCCGACGCGACGTGCTCCGTGCTCCGTGCTCCGGTGCGAGCCGCCCCCGCAGCACGGCGGCCCGGGCGGGGCCTGCGCCCCGCCCGGGCCGACTGCGGCGCCGGGTCAGTGCGCGCCGAGGAAGGCGCCCTCGGGGCCCTTCTCCCAGGCCTTCTCCGAGCAGGAGCCCGTGAAGATCGTTCCGTACACGGCCGGGACGCCGGCCACCGCGCAGTGCGAGCTGAAGCCCGCGCCGCCGGCGGAGAAGTACCCCGCTCCGAATCCGTCGTTGGCGAGCGCGCCACCGGCGCCGCCCAGCAGGATGCCCACGGCCAGGACAGACGCGGCGAGAGAACGCATAGCTACTCCTCAAGATCTCGGAATGACGTGCCGGAAGGTGCTCGTCTGCCGGTCAAACGCCTGCGGAAAAGGCGAGACACGGCGTCTCACTCCAATGCCGGGCAGCCCGCTCCCGGGGCCGCGCTCGCGCAGAAACGATGCTCTCCAACGGCCCGTTGGGCACCGGCCCCACCGCGATGACCTGGCCTTTGTCACCCGGACGGCCGTCACGCCCGCGTGCGTCCCGCCCGGCGTCCGGCGACCGCTCGCTTGATTGCGGCGGGAGGATCCCCCTATCCTGAGTTTGTGCCGCTACTAAACAAAGTACGGACGGTCTCGGGGGGCTCCGGCGGAGACACCGCCACCCACCCCCTGTCCCGCCTCCGCGTCGCCCTGACCCTCTTCTTCGCCCTCGACGGCTTCCTGTTCGCCGGCTGGGTCGTCCGGATCCCCGCCGTCAAGCAGCAGACCGGCGCCTCGGCCGGCGACCTCGGCCTGGCCCTGCTCGGGGTCTCCGCCGGCGCCGTCGTCACCATGACGCTGACCGGACGGCTCTGCCGCCGCTACGGCTCGCACGCCGTCACCGTGGCCACCGCCGTACTCCTGTCCCTGTCGGTCTCCCTGCCCGCGCTGACCCGGTCGCCGCTCGCCCTCGGCCTCGTCCTGCTCGTGTTCGGGGCCGCGTACGGCGGGATCAACGTCGCCATGAACAGCGCGGCCGTCGACCTCGTGACCGCGCTCCGGCGGCCGGTGATGCCCGGCTTCCACGCCGCGTTCAGCCTCGGCGGCGTGATCGGGGCGGGACTCGGCGGACTGCTCGCCGGCGGCCTGTCCCCCACCGCCCACCTCCTCGGCCTGACCGTGGTCGGACTCGCGCTCACGGCCGCCGCCGGGCCCGTCCTCCTGCGCCACCCCGCCCCCGCTCCGCCGCCCGAGTCCCTGGCTCCCGCGGCCGGGCCACGGGACGGGCGGTCCGGCGGATCGCGGCGGATCGTGCTCGTCTTCGGGGTGATCGCGCTGTGCACGGCGTACGGCGAGGGAGCGCTCGCCGACTGGGGGGCCCTCCACCTGGAGCAGGACCTCGGCGCACACCCGGGGGTGGCCGCCGCCGGGTACTCCGTGTTCGCACTGACCATGACCGCCGGACGCCTCTCCGGCACCGCCCTGCTCGAACGCCTGGGCCAGACCCGGACCCTGGTCCTGGGCGGGGCCACCGCCGCCGCCGGGATGCTGCTCGGCGCGCTGGCGCCGAGCATCTGGGCCACCCTCCTCGGCTTCGCGATCACCGGCCTCGGGCTCGCCAACATCTTCCCCGTCGCCGTGGCCCGCGCCGGCGCCGTCGCCGGACCCGGGGGCGTGGCGACCGCGTCCACGCTCGGCTACGGAGGCATGCTGCTCGGCCCGCCGTCGATCGGGTTCCTCGCCGACTGGTTCTCCCTGCCGGTGGCGCTCACGACCGTCGCCGTCCTCGCCGCCGGCGCGGCCGCCATGGGCTACTGGGCGCGGAACGCCGGAGCAGCCCGACCGAGTTGACCGCGCGGCACGCCCCCGGCTGCCAGAATCGGGCCATGGACACCGCCGACGGAGGAACGCCGAGCACCGCCGAGTACACCGAAGCCCTGGAGGCGGCCGGGCGGGCCCTCGGCGACGCGGCGGCCGCGGCCGGGCCGGACGCGGCGGTGCCGACCTGCCCCGGCTGGCGGATCCGGGACCTCCTCCGGCACGTCTCGATGGTGCACCGCTGGGGGACGGACCTCGTGGTCCACGCGCGCACCACGTACCGGCCGGGCGAGGGCGAGACCACGCTCGACGGCGACGCCCTGCTGACCCACTTCCGCGAGGGCCACGCGGACCTGGTCGCCGCCCTGCGCGCGGCGCCCGCCTCCCTCGACTGCTGGACCTTCCTGCCCGCGCCCTCGCCGCTCGCCTTCTGGGCGCGGCGCCAGACGCACGAGACCACCGTCCACCGGGCGGACGCCGAGTCGGCGCTCGCCGCGGGGCCGGGAGCGGTGGCGCCGCCGGTCGCCGTGGACGGCATCGACGAGCTGCTGCTCCGCTTCCACGCGCGGGAGCGCAGCCGGGTGCGGACCGCCGGGCCGCGGACGCTGCGGGTGCGCGCGACCGACACGGGAGACGTGTGGACCGTACGGCTCTCGGCGGACGAGCCGCCGCGCACCGAGCGGAACGCCGCCGAGGGGCCGGCGGACACCGAACTCTCCGGGCCCGCAGGGCGGCTGTACCTCGTGCTGTGGAACCGGCTGCCCGTCGACGCCGTGACGCTCGCCGGCGACGAGGATCTCGCCCGGCTGTGGCGCGAGACCTCCGCGATCACCTGGTCCTGAGGCGGGGAGCGGTCAGACCGCCCCGTCCAGCATCCGGGTCAGCACCTCGCGCTGGATCGGCTTGACCTCGGCGTGCCGGGCAAGCCCCTTCTCCGTCAGCTTCACCTGGACGCCGCGCCGGTCCTCACCGCGTCCCCGCAGGCCGTCCTCGACGACTTCCGGCCGGGCCTCGCCGTCGTCACCGTCATCGCGCTGGCCGGGCTGCTCGTCACCCTGCCGGGCCTGCGGACCCGACGGGAACGGCCGTTCGAAGCGTCGGTCGTCGTGGCCCGCTCCGCGCCGTCCGCGAGCGGCACGGTCGCGGAGCCCGCGAGCGGCGCGGCCGCCGGCGGCTCACCCGCCGGGAGCGCCGCCGCTCGGCGGCGGCCCGGTCGGCCCGCAGCTGCGCCCGCTGCTCACGGCGCACGCGGACGGTCTCGGAGGCCGCGAGCACGGCGACGGCGAACGCGGCCGCGGGCAGCTCCTGCCCCCAGGGGGCCGGACCGTCCCCCGCCGGGGGCAGCCACCGGTACAGCCAGTGCGAGAGCAGCAGATGCCCGGCCCACAGCAGGCCGAGAGCCCAGGCCGCCGCGGTCCGGTGCCCGTGCACGACGGCCGCGAAGCAGGCGACGGCGACCAGGGCGAACACCGGCCCGTACGGGTAACCGGCCAGGAGGTAGCCGAGGGTGACGGCCGCGACGCCGAACACCACCGCCACCGGCCGCCGGTGACGGAGGAGGAGGGGCGCCGCGCCGAGGAGCAGCAGGGCGCGCCCGAGCGCGTCGAGGGCCTCCCGGTCGGGTTGGGCGGCGGTGGCGAAACTCGTCCCCGCCATCACGACAACGCCGATGAGGACCGTGGACCGCCAGGGCAGGCCGCCGTCGCCGGCTCCGCGCTGCCATCGGCCCATCGCGCGACCGGCGGCCCGGGCCGGGCGCGCCTGGCGTTCACGCGTCCGCCGCCCGCCGGGCGCGCGCGTCGTCGGCGTCGGGCCGGCGGGCCCGTTCCCCGGCTCCCGCCTCCGCTCTTGATCCATGTCCGCCACGCTGACCGCGCGGCACCCGTGCGGACGTCAGCCCGACGGGGTGGTCACCCGTACTCCCGGCGGAGTAGACGGTGGTCGGCCCGTGCGGGGTGTCCGTCGCCCGGTCTCAGCCCCGCGGGAGCAGTCCCACGTCCTGACCGAGGCGGCGGGCCGCCGTCACGAAGAAGGTCTCGCGGTCCTCGACGACGTTGTGGAAGTGTCCGAACACCTCGAAGGAGACCAGCCCGAAGAGCTGGGACCAGGCGGCCACGAGCGCGACGGCGAGGGCCGGGGGGAGGTCCGGGGCGACGTCGGCGGCGAGGCGCGCGGCCTCGGGGCGGAGCCCCTCCGGGAGCGGGGGCGGGGCGACGCCCTCCCCCGCGTGCGCGCTCCGCGCCGTCTCGATGAGGACGAGACCGACGCGGGCGGCGGGGACGACCGTGTCCTGGGGCGCGCGGTAGCCGGGGACCGGAGAGCCGTAGATCAGGGCGTACTCGTGGGGGTGGGCCACGGCCCAGGCGCGGACGGCCCGGCAGACGGCGGTCCACCGGTCGAGGGGGCGCTGCCCGGCGGCGCCGGTGGCGGCCTCCTCCGCGGCGGCGCCGATCGCGTCGTACGCGTCGACGATCAGGGCGGTGAGGAGGTCGTCGCGGCTGGGGAAGTAGCGGTAGAGGGCGGAGGAGACCATGCCCAGCTCCCGGGCGACGGCCCGCAGGGACAGCTTGGCGGCGCCCTCGGCGGCCAGCTGGGTGCGTGCCTCGTCCTTGATGGCGGCGGTGATCTCGATGCGGGCGCGGGCGCGGGCTCCTCGGACGGTCGTCATGGAGAGCAGTGTGCCACTTTCGGATCGCCGATACGAAATGAGAGCACTGCTCTTGAATGTGAGCGCCCTTTCCCGCACACTCGAACCAAGCGAGAGCAGTGCTCACACTTTGCTTCCCAGGGTCGTCGCCCCGCCCTCGCCCGGCACCACCCGCACCGGCCCCGCCCCGCACCGCCCACGCCACCCCGGCACCGCCCCGGTACCGGACGTCCGCAGGAGGAACCATGTCCGCACGGCCCACCGGCTCCACCCCCGCCGCCCACGTCATGAAGCCCGGCTGGTTCACCGTGAACGTCCTCAACCCCACGGTCGCCTGGGCGACCCGGCGCGGCATCAGCGTCTGGGGCTCCCGTGTCCTCGCCGTCCGCGGCCGCAAGAGCGGCGAGTGGCGCCGCACCCCCGTCAACCTGCTGACCGTGGACGGGGAGCGCTACCTCGTGGCCCCCCGCGGCCACGTCCAGTGGACCCACAACATGCGGGCCGCCGGCGGCGGGCAGCTGATCCTCGGCAAGCACGTGCAGGACTTCACCGCCGTCGAGGTCGCCGACGACGACAAGCCGGTGCTGCTGCGCGCCTACCTCAAGCGCTGGAAGGCCGAGGTCGGCGTCTTCTTCGGCGGCGTCGGCCCCGACTCCTCCGACGAGGAGCTGCGTGCCGTCGCCCCGAAGCACCCGGTCTTCCGCATCACGCCGACGGGCCCCGCCACTCCCGCCGCGTGAAACCGGCCGGAGCGGCGGAGCCCGTCCGCCTCACTCACTCGACGCGCGTCGGCGCGCGCCGACGCGGGGCGCCCGTGCGCGCCCGCGGTCCGAACCCTCAGACCGCTCCCGGGGTCTCGGGGGCCTCGGGCTTCGCGGAGGCCTCGACCGGCCGCTCCGCGCCCGCGTCCGCAGCGGCTCCCGGCGTCACGTCGGCCGTCGGCTCCGCCTCCGCCGCCGGATCGGCCGCCGCGTCCGCCACGGCCCCGGCCCTCGCCCCGTCCCGCGCCTCCACGGCCCCTTCGCCCTCGGGCGCCGGGCGCTCGGCCCTGCCGACGCCCCGGCCCGCCGGGCCGACGCCCGACGAGGTGTCCATGCGCTTGTCGAGCATCTCCAGGGCCCGCCGCGCCATGCCGTTCGAACGGACCATGCCGCCGAGCGTCGCCGAGCCGCGGGTGATGTCGGCGAAAGCGTTCCAGGCGGGGCGCAGCCCGGTCAGGGTCGCGTGCAGCAGTCCCGGCCGGCGCTCGAAGACGGCGAGCATCCGCCGTCCGACGGCCATCTCGACGCCGAGGCCCGCCTTGATGGCGAAGGCGTAGTTCAGCGCCTGGCGCCGGGCGTCGACCGCGTCGTTCGCCTCGGCGACCCGCACCGCCCACTCGCCGGCCAGCCGACCCGAGCGGAGCGCGTACGAGATGCCCTCGCGGGTCCACGGCTCCAGGAGCCCGGCCGCGTCGCCGCAGACCAGGACCCGGCCGCGGGAGAGCGGCGAGTCGTCCGTGCGGCAGCGCGTCAGGTGGCCCGAGGAGATCGTCGGCTCGAAGCCGGAGAGCCCGAGCCGCGCGACGAAGTCCTCCATGTACCGCTTGGTGGCGGCGCCCTCGCCGCGGGCCGAGATGACGCCGACCGTCAGGGTGTCGCCCTTCGGGAAGACCCACCCGTAACTGCCGGGCATCGGACCCCAGTCGATGAGGACACGGCCCTTCCAGTCCTCGGCCACGGACGGCGGGACGGGGATCTCGGCCTCCAGGCCGAGGTCGACCTGACCGAGCTTCACCCCGACGTGCGCGCCTATGCGGCTGGCACTGCCGTCGGCGCCGACGACCGCGCGGGCCAGCACGGTCTCGCCGTCCGCCAGGACCACGGCGACCGTCCGCCGGTCCGGCACCGCCGGGCCGTGCTGCTCCACCCGGGTCACCGTGACGCCGGTCCGCAGCTCCGCGCCGGCCTTCTGCGCGTGCTCGACCAGCTGGGCGTCGAACTCCGGCCGGTTGATGAGCCCGAAGAGCATCTTCCGCGAGCGGCGCGTCCGGGCGAAGCGGCCGTCCAGGGAGAAGGTGACGGCGTGCACCCGGTCCTGGAGGGGCAGTTCGAAGCCGGGCGGCAGGCAGTCGCGGGACGGGCCGATGATGCCGCCGCCGCACGTCTTGTACCGGGGCAGCTCGGACTTCTCCAGGAGCAGCACCCGCCGGCCGGCCACCGCGGCCGCGTAGGCCGCGGACGCGCCGCCGGGTCCCGCGCCGACCACGACGACGTCCCAGACCTCGGTGTCCGCGTCGTCCGCGTCCTCCGGGGAGGCCGCGGCGGCCACGACGTCCGGGGCCTCCTCGGCCGGGGCTCCGGCGTCCGGCGCCGGGGAGTCCGCGGCGCCCGCGGGCTCGTCCGGCACGGCGTCCGTGAGGCCCTCGGGAGCCGCGCCCCCGGGCGCGGTGTTCTCCGGACCGGCGTTCTCCGCTTGCTCGCTGCTCACGATGTCCTTCTGCTCCTGATCCGACCGGTGGTCTGCTCCTGACGCATCCTACGGCGCGGTAGCCAGAGGCCCGCGCCGTAGGATCGGCGGTGCGTTCGCCGTACCACGACATACGCCGAACACCGTCCCTACGTCGTAAACGTCGCACCCACCAGGAGCGTGCCCATGACCTCGAATCCGATCGCCGAGACCGTCCGGTCCCTGATGCCCCGGGCCAAGGCCGAGCTCACGCAGCTGGTGGCCTTCGAGTCGGTGGCGGACGAGGCCGTGGCGCCCCGCAGCGAGTGCGAGGGCGCCGCGAACTGGGTCGCGGACGCGCTGCGCGCGGAGGACTTCCGGGACGTGGCCCTGCTGGACACCCCGGACGGCTCGCAGTCGGTCTACGGCGTCCTGCCCGGCCCGGCCGGCGCGCCGACCGTCCTGCTGTACGCGCACTACGACGTGCAGCCGAAGCTGGACGAGTCCGCCTGGCTCACCCCGCCGTTCGAGCTGACCGAGCGGGACGGCCGCTGGTACGGCCGCGGCACCGCCGACTGCAAGGGCGGCTTCATCCTGCACCTGCTCGCGCTGCGCGCCCTCAAGGCGAACGGCGGCGTCCCCGTGACGGTGAAGGTGATCGTCGAGGGTTCCGAGGAGCAGGGCACCGGAGGCCTGGAGCGGTACGCGGAGCAGCACCCCGAACTGCTCGCCTCCGACGCGATCGTGATCGGCGACGCGGGCAACTTCCGGGTCGGGCTGCCGACCGTGACCGCGACCCTGCGCGGCATGACGATGATCCGGGTGGGGATCGACACCCTGGAGGGCAACCTGCACTCCGGTCAGTTCGGCGGCGCGGCCCCGGACGCGCTCGCCGCGCTGATCCGCGTCCTGGACTCGCTGCGCGGCCCGGACGGCTCGACCGTCATCGACGGGCTGCCGGGCGACCAGGTGTGGGAGGGACTGCAGTACCCGGAGGAGGACTTCCGCCAGGACGCCAAGGTCCTCGCCGGGCTGACGCTGCCGGGCACCGGAACGGTCGCCGACCGGATCTGGGCGCGTCCCGCCGTCACCGTCATCGGCATCGACTGCCACCCGGTGGCCGGGGCGACCCCGTCGATCCCGTCGTCGGCCCGCGCCCAGATCAGCCTGCGCGTGCCGCCGGGCCTGGACTCGGCCGAGGTGACGAAGCTGCTCTTCGCGCACATCGAGAAGCACACCCCGTGGAACGCCCGGGTCTCGCTCGAACAGGTCGGCCAGGGCCAGCCGTTCCAGGCGGACACGTCGAGCCCCGCGTACGCCTCGATGGCCGAGGCGATGCGGGTCGCGTACCCCGGCCAGGAGATGCAGACGGCGGGCATGGGCGGCTCGATCCCGCTGTGCAACACGCTGGCCTCGCTGTACCCGGAGTCGGAGATCCTGCTCATCGGTCTGAGCGAGCCGGAGGCGCAGATCCACGCGCCCAACGAGTCCGTGTCGCCGGACGAGCTGGAGCGGCTCTCGGTCGCCGAGGCCCACTTCCTGGTCAACTACGCGCGCTCGAAGCAGAACTGACGCGCGACGCCGTTCAGCGTCGGGCGAAGCTCGCGGAGAGCGTAGAGGGGTACGGCGGACCTGCGCGGATGCGTAGGTTCGCCGTATGGCATCCATCGAACCGACCAGGATCACCCCGCGACTGCACCTCCTCGACCACTCCGTCGGCCAGTCCTATCTCTGGCAGGACGACGGGGAGCTGACCCTGATCGACGCCGGCTGGGCCGGCACCGCCGACGGGACGGCGGCGGCGATACGGTCCGCCGGCCTGGACCCCGACCGGCTGCGCCGCATCGTGCTGACGCACTGCCACCGCGACCACGTGGGCGCGGCCCAGGAGCTGGCGGACCGGCACGGGGCCGAGATCCTGGCACACGGCCTCGACGCGCCGGTGATCCGGGGCGAGGCGCCGGTGCCGGAGCCGCACCTGCTGGACTGGGAGGTGCCGCTCTTCGCGCACGGGCTGACCGTCCCGGAGGCCCCGCCGACCCGGGTGGACCGGGAGGTCCGGGACGGCGAGGTGCTCGACTTCGGCGACGGCGCGGTGGTGGTGCACGTGCCGGGCCACACCCCCGGCTCCCTCGCCGTCCATCTGCCGCGCCACGGGGTGCTGTTCGCCGGGGACACGGTGGCGTCGGTGCCGGACGTCATGTTCGGCGTGTTCCACGTCGACCGGGCGGCGGCCGCCGCGTCGATGCGGCTGCTGGCGAAGCTGGAGCCCTCGGTGCTGTGCTGCGGCCACGGTGCGCCGGTGACCTCGGAGACGGCGGCGCGGCTCACCGCTGCGGCGGCCGAGGCGGCGGCCTGACCGTCCCGACGGGAGCCCGGCGGGGCGCCGTCAGCCCACCGGGTTCCCGGCCTCCAGATTGAGCACGGTGCCGCGCTCCCGGGCGCGCAGGGCCCAGCGGAGGCGGCGGTAGCGGACGGGGGGCAGGAGGTCGGCCGCCTCCTCCTCGGTGACGAAGCGCCAGTCGCGGAGTTCGGCGCCGGGCAGCCGGAGGCGTTCGGTGTCGGCCGGGTCGAGGGTGCCGCCGTCGAAGAGGAGCCGGAGCCCGCCGTGTCCCGGGGGCTGGGGGCGCTCCCAGTCGACCAGCAGGAGGCGGGGCACGGTGTCGAGTTCGTGGCCTATCTCCTCGGCGACCTCGCGCATGCCGGCGCGGGCCGGGGGTTCGCCGGTCTCGACGACCCCGCCGGGGAACTCCCAGCCGGGCTTGTACGTGGGGTCGACCAGGAGGAAGCGGTCCCGGTCGTCGAAGAGCAGGACTCCGGCGGCGACGGTCTGGCCGGTGGGTTCCGGGGTCTGGACGATGCCGCAGGGGGCGGCGCGGCCGGCCAGGACGGCGTCGGCGACGGACCGGGCGGCCTCGGCCGCCGTGAGCGCCGAGGTGTCGAGGGTGTACGCGTCCCCGGTGAGCCAGTCGAGCGCGTCCCGGTACGGCTGGAGGTGGCCGTGGCACCACGCGCGGACCCGGGCGTCGACGTCGGGGTCGCCGTACTCGGACCGGCCGTCGATCCGTTGCCGCAGGATCGTTTCCTCCGGGGCGAGCAGCACATGGCGGACGTCGATGCGGCGGGCGGCGAGCCCGCCGAAGATCTCGTCCCGGTACTCCTGGCGCAGCAGGGTCATGGGGACGACCAGGACGCCGCCGACCTCGGCGAGCAGGGCGGCGGCGGTGTCGACCACCAACCGGCGCCAGATCGGCAGGTCCTGGTAGTCCTCGACCTCGGCGAGCCGCTTGGCCGGGAGGAGGCCGCGCAGGCCCCCGCCGGTGACCTCGGGGTCGTACAGCGTGCTGTTCGGGATCAGATCGACCAGCTCGCGCGCGGTGCTGGACTTCCCCGCACCGAACGCACCGTTGACCCAGACGATCACGTTTCCCCCTCTTCGACGGCCCCCTGTGGATTGCCCCCAACACCCTGCCACGAAAACCACGAACGCATGTCCTGGCATATGCGTCCCCGTGGGCATGTGCGTGACACTTCCGCGCGGGTGTCGTTGAGAACGTCGAGCACGAGGGGGTGCGGAGCATGAGCCGTAGGGTTCTGGAGCGCTTTCCGGCCGGCGGCCCGCGGGGCAGTTGGCCGGCGGAGGAGTTCGCCGGTGCGCGGCGGGACGAGGGGGTGCCGGCCCGGGTCGTCATGGACCTGGAGTCCGACACCTTCCTGGTGATCGTCGAGCAGCGGACGCCGGAGCGCGTACGCGAGGAGTGACCCGGGCCGTCCGGCCGGGCCCCCGAGCGGCGGCGGTGGGGCCCCGGCCGCCGGGTCCGGGGACGGGCGGTCGAGCCCCCGCCGGCCGAGCCCGGGTCAGGAGGCCGCCGCGGCGGCGCCCAGGAGGCCCGCGTCGGTGCCCGTGAGGGCCGGGACCACGGTCAGGTCCCGGACGAAGTCGAGGGTGGCGTACGCGGCGAGGAAGCGGCGCAGCGGCGCGAAGAGCACCTCGCCGGCGCCCGCCACCCCACCGCCGACGACCGCGATGTCGATCTCGACGAGGGTCGCCGTCGCGGCGATGCCCGCCGCCAGGGCCTGGGCCGCCCGCTCGAACGAGGCCAGCGCCACCGGGTCGCCCGCGTGCGCGGCCGCGGCCACGGCGGCCGCCGAGGCGTCGCCGCCGGGGCCGGGGCGCCAGCCGTTCTCCAGGGCGCGGCGGGCGATGTGCGGGCCGCCGGCGATGCGTTCGACGCAGCCGCGTCCGCCGCAGGCGCAGGGCTCGCCGTCCAGGTCCACCGCGATGTGGCCGATGTGGCCGGCGTTTCCGGTGGGGCCCGGGTGAAGTCTGCCGTCGAGCACGAGGCCGCCGCCGACCCCGGTGGAGACCACCAGGCAGAGGGCGTTGTCGTGACCGCGGGCGGCGCCCAGCCAGTGCTCGGCCGCCGTCATGGCGACGCCGTCGCCGACCAGGGTGACGGGGCGGCCGCCGGCCGCCTTGTGGACCCGCTCGACGAGCGGGAAGTCGCGCCAGCCGGGCACGTTGACCGGGCTGACGGTCCCCCGGTGCGCGTCGACCGGGCCGGCGCTGCCGATGCCGACCGCCGCGGCGGACTCCCACAGGGGCGAGACCGCGAGCTCGGCGAGCACCTCCTCGACCGCGGCCATCACCGTCTCGCCGTCCTCACGCGCGGGCGTGGGCCGCCGGCCGCGGACGCGGATGCGCCCCGCTCCGTCGACCAGGGCGCCGGCGATCTTGGTTCCCCCGATGTCGAGGGCGACGACGAGGCCGTCGGCGGGGCCCGCGGCGGGATCGGTCTGCATGGGCGAGGGGTCTCCCGTCGGCGGCGGAGGCGGAACCGGGTCCTTCGTGTCCCGTTCCGTCCATTCTCCCCGCCGGTGACAACGTTGTCCAGGCCCTATGATGCGGCCAGGGAGTCGATCGGACGCCCCCGTACGACCGGCCGCACCACTCGCCTCCGGCCGGACGACCCGCCTTCGACGGAGGAACCGCGCACCGTGGCCGACATCGCCCGCCGCACCGAACACCGCTACGGCAACCGGCCCACGATGAAGGACGTCGCCGCGCGCGCGGGCGTCGGCCTGAAGACGGTGTCCCGTGTGGTGAACGGCGAGGCCGGGGTCACCCCGGACACCGAGCGGCGGGTCCAGGAGGCCATCGAGATCCTCGGCTTCCGCCGCAACGACAGTGCGCGGGTGCTGCGCAAGGGCAGGACGGCGACCGTGGGCCTGGTCCTGGAGGATCTCGCCGACCCGTTCTACGGGCCGCTGAGCCGGGCGGTCGAGGAGGTCGCCCGGGCGCACGGGGCGCTGCTCATCAACGGTTCGAGCGCCGAGGACCCCGACCGGGAGCAGGAGCTGGCGCTCGCCCTCTGCGCGCGGCGGGTCGACGGGCTGATCGTCATTCCCGCGGGCGACGACCACCGGTACCTGGAGCCCGAGATCAGGGCGGGCGTGGCCACCGTCTTCGTCGACCGCCCCGCGGGGCGGCTCGACGTCGACGCCGTGCTGTCCGACAGCTTCGGCGGGGCGCGCGACGGGGTGGCGCACCTGATCGCGCACGGCCACCACAGGATCGGCTTCATCGGCGACCGGCCCCGCATCCACACCGCGTCCGAGCGGCTGCGCGGCTACCGCTCGGCGATGGAGGACGCGGGGCTGCCGGTCGACGAGGCCTGGGTCTCGCCGGGCTCCACGGAGCCGGAGCGGGTGGCGGCGGCCGTACGGGGCATGCTGGCGGCCCCGGAGCCCGTGACGGCACTGTTCGCGGGCAACAACCGGGTGATGGTGACGGTGGTCCGCACCCTGGCGGGGCATCCGCGGCCGGTGGCCCTGGTCGGCTTCGACGACATGGAGCTGGCCGACCTGCTCGGCATCACCGTGATCGCCCAGGACGCGGCGGCCCTCGGCCGGACGGCGGCGGAGCGTCTCTTCCGTCGCCTGGACGGGGTCGAGGACGCGCCGGAGCGGGTGGTGCTCGGCACGACGCTGGTGGCCCGCGGCTCGGGCGAGATCCCGCCGACGGCCCGCTGAACGGGGCCCGTCGGGGCCGCCGGCGCGGCGGGCCCCGACGGGGTCCCGGCTACTCGGCGGAGGCCGTCAGGTCACCGCGTCGCGGGGCCGCGAAGCGGTCGAGGGCGGCCCGGTCCATGCCGGTGAGGGCGTCGACCTCGGCGGTGTCGAGGGCGCCGCAGTCGATGCCGCGCAGCAGGTAGGAGCTGAGCGCCTTGGCCGTCGCCGGCTCGTCCATGACGTCGCCGCCGGCGTGGTTGGCGTACGCGGAGAGGCGCTTGGCGGCGGCCTCGAAGCCCTCGCGGTAGAAGGCGAAGACGGCGGCGTAGCGGGTGGGGATGTGCCCCGGGTGCATGTCCCAGCCCTGGTAGTAGGCGCGGGCGAGGGCGCGGCGGGTGAGGCCGTAGTGCAGGCGCCAGGCCTCGTGGACGTGCTCGGTGGAGCCGACCGGCAGGACGTTGGTGGAGCCGTCGGAGACGCGTACGCCGGTGCCCGCGGCGGCGACCTGCATGATCGCCTTGGCGTGGTCGGCGGCCGGGTGGTCGCTGGCCTGGTAGGCGGCGGAGACGCCGAGGCAGGCGCTGTAGTCGAAGGTGCCGTAGTGCAGCCCGGTGGCGCGGCCCTCGGCGGCGCCGATCATGCGGGCGACGGCGGCGGTCCCGTCGGTCGCGAGGATGGACTGGCTGGTCTCGATCTGGATCTCGAAGCCGAGGCGTCCGGCGTCCAGGCCGTGGGCCTTCTCGAACTCCTCCAGGAGGCGGACGAAGGCGGAGACCTGCTCGGGGTAGGTGACCTTCGGGAGGGTGAGGACGAGGCCGTCGGGCAGGCCGCCGTTCTCCAGGAGGCCGGTGAGGAAGACGTCGGTGGTGCGGATGCCCCGGTCGCGAACGGCCGATTCCATGCACTTCATCCGGATGCCCATGTACGGGGCGGCCGTGCCGTTCCGGTACGCCTCGGAGATCAGCCGGGCGGCGCGGGCGGCGTCCTGGTCCTCGTCGGCGCCGGCGTAGCCGTCCTCGAAGTCGACCCGGAGGTCCTCGATCGGCTCGCGCTGCAGCTTGGCCCGTACGCGGGCGTGGACGTCCTCGGCGAGGGCGTCGGAGAGGCCGAGGACGGCCGCGAAGGAGGCCGCGTCGGGGGCGTGCTCGTCGAGCGCGGCGAGGGCCTGGTCGCCCCAGGAGCGGACGGTGCCGGCGTCGAAGAGGTTTCCGGGGACGTAGACCGTGTGGACGGGCTGGCGGGTGCCGGGGTCTCCCGGGTAGCGCCGGTCCAGCTCGGCGTCCACCGCCGCGAGGGAGGCGCTGATGCCCTCGCTGACCGCGCCCGCGAGGCTCGTCGACACCTTCTCCTGCTGACCCATCCCAGATCCTCCATCTTTCCGCTTCACGGAATCAACAATCCGTATGGTGAAGTTAGTAGCCCCTCGGGACCTGAGTCAATGGTTGTCCGAAACGACCGGGGGCCGCGCGGCGATCCTCACCACGCGGCCCCCGGGCCGTACAGAAGCGCAGGTCAGCCCTGCGGAGCAAGATCAGCCCTTGCGGGACTTGACCTCTTCGGTCAGCTGCGGGACGACGTCGAAGAGGTCGCCCACCACGCCGTAGTCGACGAGGTCGAAGATCGGCGCCTCGGCGTCCTTGTTGATCGCGACGATCGTCTTCGAGGTCTGCATGCCCGCGCGGTGCTGGATCGCGCCGGAGATGCCGGAGGCGATGTACAGCTGCGGCGAGACCGACTTGCCGGTCTGGCCGACCTGGTTGGAGTGCGGGTACCAGCCGGCGTCCACGGCGGCGCGCGAGGCGCCGACGGCGGCGCCGAGCGAGTCGGCGAGGGCCTCGATGACGCCGAAGTTCTCGGCACCGTTGACGCCACGGCCGCCGGAGACCACGATCGCGGCCTCGGTCAGCTCCGGACGGCCGGTGGACTCGCGCGGGGTGCGCGCGGTCACCTTGGTGCCGGTGGCCAGCTCGCCGAAGGAGACCGCGAGGGCCTCGACGGCGCCGGCGGCGGGGGCGGCCTCGACGGGAGCCGAGTTCGGCTTGACCGTGATGACCGGGGTGCCCTTGGAGACGCGCGACTTGGTGGTGAAGGAGGCGGCGAACGCGGACTGCGTCGCGACCGGGCCCTCGTCACCGGCCTCCAGGTCGACGGCGTCGGTGATGATGCCGGAGCCGATGCGCACCGCGAGGCGGGCGGCGATCTCCTTGCCCTCGGCGGAGGACGGGACGAGCACCGCCGCCGGGGAGACGGCCGCGTGCGCGGCCTGGAGGGCGTCGACCTTCGGGACGACGAGGTAGTCGGTGAACTCGGGGGCGTCGGCCGTGAGGACCTTCACCGCACCGTGCTCGGCCAGCACGGCCGCGGTGTCGGCGGCGCCGTTGCCCAGCGCGACGGCGACCGGCTCGCCGATGCGGCGGGCGAGGGTCAGCAGCTCCAGGGTGGGCTTGCGGACGGCTCCGTCGACGTGGTCGACGTAGACGAGAATCTCAGCCATGGGACTTCAATCTCCTGCGAACGAAAGGGGCGGTCTGAGGGGCTCGCGCGAGCCTTAGATGAACTTCTGGCCCGCGAGACTGCCTCCTAGATGAACTTCTGCTCCGCAAGGAAGGCGGCGAGCTGCTTGCCGCCCTCGCCCTCGTCCTTGACGATCGTGCCGGCGGTGCGCGCCGGACGCTCGGCGGCGGAGTCGACCGCGGTCCAGGCGCCGGCCAGGCCGACCTCGTCCGCGTCGATGTCCAGGTCGTCCAGCTCCAGGGACTCCACCGGCTTCTTCTTCGCGGCCATGATGCCCTTGAAGGAGGGGTAGCGCGCCTCGCCCGACTGGTCGGTCACCGAGACGACCGCCGGGAGGGAGGCCTCCAGCTGCTCGGAGGCCGTGTCGCCGTCGCGGCGGCCCTTCACGACGCCGTCCTCGACGGAGACCTCGGAGAGCAGGGTGACCTGCGGGACGCCCAGGCGCTCGGCGAGGATGGCCGGGAGGACACCCATGGTGCCGTCGGTGGAGGCCATGCCGGCGATGACGACGTCGTAGCCCGTCTTCTCGATCGCCTTGGCGAGCACCAGCGAGGTGCCCATGACGTCGGTGCCGTGCAGGTCGTCGTCCTCGACGTGGACGGCCTTGTCGGCGCCCATCGAGAGCGCCTTGCGCAGCGCGTCCTTGGCGTCCTCGGGGCCGACCGTCAGCACGGTGACCTCGGCGTCGTCCGCCTCCTCGGCGATCTGCAGTGCCTGCTCGACGGCGTACTCGTCGAGCTCCGACAGCAGGCCGTCGACGTCGTCGCGGTCGACCGTCAGGTCGTCCGCGAACTTACGGTCTCCGGTCGCGTCGGGCACGTACTTCACACAGACAACGATCCTCAAGCTCACGCCGGCTCTCCTACTGCATCGTCATAACGGGGCTGCCTTGTTGCTCGCAGCATAGGCGCCTGAAGGGCGGGTTTCCGGTCGGGGCGCCGGACGCCCCGACCGGAATATTACTCGCCAGTACACCCAGTCCGTTACCAGTAAGCAAGCGCTCAGCGATGTGATCTGCCCAACGCGCGGAGAGCGGCGCGCGCGGGAACTCTCAGTCGCGCAGCGCGTTGAAGCGACCGTGATGGTAGAGCAGCGGCCGGCCGGCCCCGTCCGGGTCCCCGGCGACCGCCTGGGCGATCACGATCCGGTGGTCTCCGGCGGGCACCCGCGCGACCACGCGGCAGACGAGCCAGGCCAGGACGCCGTCGAGCACCGGCACGCCCTCGGGCCCCACGCTCCAGCGCGTCCCCGCGCCGAAGCGGTCGGCCCCGCTGCGGGCGAAGGTGGCCGCGAGCTCCTGCTGGTGCTCGCCGAGTATGTGGACGCCGATGTGCTCGGCCTCGGCGAGCACCGGCCAGCTGGAGGAGGTCGTGCCCACCCCGAAGGAGAGGAGCGGGGGTTCGGCGGCGACGGAGTTGAGCGAGGTCGCGGTGAAACCGACGGGTCGCTCCCCGTGCGCGGTGACGACCGCGACGCCGGCGGCGTGCCGGCGGAAGACGGAGCGGAGCAGATCGGGCGAGGCCTGCCGGGGCGCGCCGACGGTGGGAACGGCGGCGGGTCGGAGATCGGGCGTGACCGTCATGGAGTTGTCCTTCTGCGAGGGCGGCATGAGAGAGGTCCGGGGGTCGTCAGACGCCCGGACAGCGCGCGCTCGCGTTGCGGGCCAGGTCCACATGGGTCCGGCCGTAGAGAAGGAGTTCCTGGGGCACCCCGCCAGAGTGGCGATCGTTGCCGCGTGCAGTCAAGTGCGTACCGGATTGTGGGAGAAGTGTCACGGCGTCAGACCGCCCGCCCGAGGGCCGCGATGACGTCGGCCCGGCGCGGCTGCCCGGCGGCCCGGCGGACGACGCGGCCGTGCCGGTCCAGGACGAGGACGGTGGGGGTCCTGGCGATGCCGAGTCCGCGCACGAGATCGAGCCGTTCCTCGGCGTCGATCTCCACGTGCCCGACGCCCGGGACCATCGCGGCGACCTCGGCGAGCGTGCGCCGGGTGGCCCGGCAGGGCTGGCAGAACGCGGTGGAGAACTGGACGAGGGTGGCGCGCTCCCCCAGCGGCGATCCGAGCACCTCGGGTCCCAGCGTGTCGGTTCCGGGTGTGTCGGTTCCGGGTGTGTCGGTCACCCCTGCCCCCTCTTCCGTCGGCCGTCTCCCCTGGTGCAGCGTCGCACGAGGGCGATCGATTCCCGCCATGGCCACCGCGAGTGACGAGAATCTCCCTGTACGAAGCCGCCTGGGCTGGTCTCGGCGGCCCACATGGGGCACCATCTGCCCAAAGCCGAAAACCTACGGCTGCGTAACTTCGCCGGGAGAACCCTCCCCAGGCACAGAAGAAGGGTTCCTCTCCGATGGCAGAACTCGTGTATCGGCCGGTCATCGGCGCCGCTCTGACGATGTTCAAGGCGCTCGACCTGAAGATCGACACGCAGGGTTCGGAGCACATCCCGCGCACGGGCGGCGCGGTGCTCGTCTCCAATCACATCAGCTATCTGGACTTCATCTTCACGGGCCTGGCCGCGCTGCCGCAGAAGCGCCTGGTGCGCTTCATGGCGAAGGACTCGGTCTTCCGCCACAAGGTCTCGGGGCCGCTCATGCGCGGCATGAAGCACATCCCGGTGGACCGCTCGGCGGGCGAGCACGCCTACCGGCACGCCCTGGAGTCGCTGAAGGCCGGCGAGATCATCGGCGTGTTCCCCGAGGCGACCATCTCCCAGTCCTTCACGCTCAAGGCCTTCAAGACGGGTGCGGCGCGGCTCGCCCAGGAGGCCGGGGTCCCGCTGGTCCCGATGGCGCTCTGGGGCACGCAGCGGGTGTGGACCAAGGGCCGGCCGCGCAACTTCAAGCGCAGCCACATCCCGGTGACCATCCGCGTCGGCGAGCCCATGGAGGCTCCCGCCGACCAGTACGCGGGCGCCATCACCCGGCGGCTGCGCGGGCGCGTCCAGGAGCTCCTGGAAGCCGCTCAGCGGGCCTACCCGGTCCGCCCCAAGGACGCGAACGACACGTGGTGGGTGCCCGCGCACCTCGGGGGCACGGCGCCGACGCCGGCCGAGGTCAAGGACGCCGGCTGACGCACGGCGGGACGCCGGCCGGCGGACGGGACGCGCCGGCCGACGGCGGGGCGGTGCCGGGGGCGGCCCGCCGCATCGTCACTCCGGCGCGTGGACGGTGATCCGGGCTCCCGGGCTGAGCCGCTCCAGCGACTCCGCCAGCTCGGTGCCCGCCGCCAGGAGCTCGTCCCGGGTCATCGGGGGCAGCGCCTCCAGGAGGAAGAAGGCGTCGACGGTGTCGTCGTCGATGCGGGTGCGGGGACCCTGGCGCCAGTTCCACCGGCGGCAGGTCACGCCCTCTTCGTCGCACCAGACGATCTCCCCCGGCTCGGGGTGCTCGACCGTCTCCGCGCCCCCCGCGGCGGTGACGAAGGGTTCGTCGCCGACGGCGCGGACCAGGCGCATGGCGCCCTTGATCCGGCCCAGGTCCTCGCCGCCGACCGGGACGAGGTGGGCGACGCTCACCGCGTTGTAGGCGTCGACGAGGCGGTTGATCCGGGGCAGTCCGCCGTCGGCGAGCGCCCTCCGGGCGAGCGCCTCCGCTGAGTTGCGGGTGCGGGAGGGCTTGGCGCCGAACGCGGAGTACGCGGCGCGCCAGGCGGCGATGTGCGGGTCCTGGTCCGGGGTGCGGCCGTCCAGCCGCGCGGCGAGCCGGCGCGCGGCGTCGTCGAGGAGGGCCGAGGAGGCCTCGTCGCCGGGCCCGTTGACCAGGCCGTGGGCCTCGACCACCAGGGCCGTGAAGCCGGGTACGAGGGTGCGCACCTCGTCGGAGACGGTGAGCGTGGGAGTCATGGTCCGCCGTTCGCTGGTGTCCGGGGTCAGAGCTCGGTGGGGAGCGTCCGCCAGAGGGACGGCCGGTCCGGCGCGGCGCGCAGCGCAGCCAGCACGACCGTAGGCGGTTCAGTGTAGAGCACCGGATAATCCACTTCGTTGCACTCCGGGCGGACGGTCCAGGCCAGCCGCTCCCCGTCCAGGGAGAACCGGGCGTCCAGCCCGGGCCTGTTCCCGCGCACGTCCTGGCGGGCCCAGTGGCGCTCCCCCGGCAGCAGGACGGCCACGAGGCCGTGGAGCACCGGGTGCGAGCCGTCGTCCTCGGCGAGCCGCTGGTAGCAGAGGGCGGCCGGGATGCCGCGGGCCCGCAGGAGGGCGGCGTACGCGATCGACTTGGCGTAGCAGATGCCGGTGCGCAGCTCCAGGACGTCGGAGGCGCGCCAGGTGACCCGGGGGTCGTCGGCGTCGGCGGAGTGCGGGACCGTGTCGCGCACATGCCGGTAGGCCGCCTCCGCGTACGCGTGTGCGTCGGGGTGGTGTTCGGCGAGCCGCCGGACGACGGCCCGGACCACCGGATGCTCGTGGTCGACGGCCTCGCCGGCGGCCAGATAGGCGGTGAGGTCGGGGTTCTGCTGGACGAGTTCGCTGCGCTCCATGCGGGGGGAGCGTACGGAGACGGCCGGACGGAAGTCAATGACTTTCCGTCCGGCCGCATACTCATGCAGACCCTAGCGGGCCAGCTCCTCCTTCAGCGCCTGGAGGAAGGAGTCCACGTCGTCCTCCGTGGTGTCGAAGGCGCACATCCAGCGCACGTCGCCGGCCGCCTCGTCCCAGAAGTAGAAGCGGAACCGCTCCTGGAGCCGGCGGGTGACCTCGTGCGGCAGGCGGGCGAAGACCGCGTTGGCCTGCACGGGGTAGAGGATCTCCACCCCGTCGACCTCCCGCACCCCGGCCGCGAGCCGCTGCGCCATGGCGTTGGCGTGCCGGGCGTTGCGCAGCCACAGGTCCTTCGCGAGGAGGGCCTCCAGCTGCACCGACACGAAGCGCATCTTCGAGGCGAGCTGCATGGACAGCTTGCGCAGGTGCTTCATGTGGCTCACCGCGTCGGGGTTCAGGACCACGACCGCCTCGCCGAAGAGCATGCCGTTCTTCGTGCCGCCGTACGAGATGACGTCGACGCCCACCGCGTTGGTGAAGGCGCGCATAGGCACGTCGAGCGAGGCGGCGGCGTTGGCTATCCGGGCCCCGTCGAGGTGCACCTTCATGCCCTTGGCGTGGGAGTGCTCGACGATCGCGCGGATCTCGTCCACCGTGTAGACGGTGCCCAGCTCGGTGTTCTGGGTGATCGAGACGACCTGCGGCATCGCCCGGTGCTCGTCCTCCCAGCCCCAGGCCTGCCGGTCGATGAGCTCGGGGGTGAGCTTGCCGTCCGGGGTGGGCACGGTGAGCAGCTTGAGGCCGCCCATGCGCTCCGGCGCGCCGCCCTCGTCCACGTTGATGTGTGCGGACTCGGCGCAGACGACGGCGCCCCAGCGGTCGGTGAGCGCCTGGAGGGCGGTCACGTTCGCGCCGGTGCCGTTGAAGACGGGGAAGGCTTCGGCGGTGGGGCCGAAGTGGCCGTGCATGACCCGCTGCAGGTGCTCGGTGTACTGGTCCTCTCCGTAGGCGACCTGGTGGCCGTCGTTGGCGAGGGCGAGGGCCGCGAGGACCTCGGGGTGGGCGCCGGCGTAGTTGTCGCTGGCGAAGCCCCGGACCGACGGGTCGTGGTGACGACGCGCGTCGGTCCTGGGGCCGAGGGCCGCGGTCACGGCTTGGGGGTCAGCCACAGACGCTGTCCATTCACTTCCTGGGCGGGCTTGTCCCAGAGCCCGGCGATCTCGTCGGCCAGGTCCTTCACGTCGGTGAAGCCCGCGAACTTCGCGTTGGGGCGCTCGGCGCGCATGGCGTCGTGCACCAATGCCTTGATCACCAGGATCGCAGCCGCGGCTTGCGGGCCGTCGTCGCCCCCCAGCTTGCGGAACGAGTCGGCCATCGCGAGCGTCCAGGCCTCGGCTGCCGCCTTGCCCGCGTTGTACGCGGCGTTGCCGGCGAGCGGCTTGTGCGCGCCGACCTGGCTCACCAGGGCGTACCGGCCGCGGCCGCCGGCCCGCAGCAGACCGTCGTGGAAGGCGAGCGAGGTGTGCTGGACGGTGCGGATGAGGAGCTTCTCCAGGAAGTCCCAGTCCGCGATGTCCGTCTCCGTGAAGGAGGAGCTGCCGCGCCAGCCGCCGACCAGGTGGACCAGGCCGTCGATGCGGCCGAACTCCTTCTCGGTCTTCGCGGCCCAGTCACGGGTGGCGTCGAGGTCGAGCAGGTCGACGGTGTCGCCGACGACCTTGGCGGCGCCGCCGTGGGCTTCGCCCGCGGCGTCGACGGCCTCCGCGAGGCGCGCCGGGTCGGCGTCGGCGCCGACCACGGTCGCACCGGCCTCGGCCAGGCGCATCAGGGTCGCGCGGCCGGCCGGGCCGGCCGCACCGGCCACCGCGATGACGGCGCCGTCGAGCGGCCCGCCGTTTCCGTTGGCGGTCATGGGCGACTCCTCCGTGTCGTCGGTACGAGCGCTCACGCGGCGGCCCGCTCGGCCTGCTCGGTCCGGGAGACTCCGGCGGCGGTGATCCCCTTCGTGTCGGCGATCACGCCCTTCAGCTTCTTGGCGAGGGCCTCGAAGAACATGCTGAGGGGAAACTCGTCCGGAAGCACGTCGTCGACGAGCTTGCGGGGCGGGAGGGAGAGGTCGAGGGCGTCGGGACCCTTGGCCCACTTCGAGCCCGGGTGCGGGGCGAGGTAGGTGGAGACGAGCTCGTACGCCTTGAACCAGTGGACGAGCTTGGGACGGTCGATGCCGTCGCGGTAGAGCTTCTCGATGTCGGCGCAGAGCTGGTTGGTGACCTCGGGGGCACGCTGCCAGTCGATCTTGAGGGTGTTGTCCGTCCAGCGCACCACGTCGTTCTTGTGGAGGTACGCGAAGAGGAGCTGGCCGCCCAGACCGTCGTAGTTGCGGTTGCGGTCGCCGGAGAGCGGGAAGCGGAACATCCGGTCGAAGAGCACCGCGTACTGCACGTCACGGCCGTGGGTGTTGCCCTCGGCCTCCAGCTTCACGGCCTCCTTGAAGGCGGTGAGGTCGCAGCGGAGCTCCTCCAGGCCGTACATCCAGAACGGCTGGCGCTGCTTGATCATGAAGGGGTCGAAGGGCAGGTCGCCGTGGCTGTGGGTGCGGTCGTGGACCATGTCCCAGAGCACGAAGGCCTTCTCGCAGCGCTCCTGGTCGTCGATCATCGCGGCGATGTCGGTCGGCAGCTCGATGCCGAGGGTGTCGACGGCGGCCTCGGTGACCTTGCGGAAGCGGGCGGCCTCGCGGTCGCAGAAGATCCCGCCCCAGGTGAAGCGCTCGGGGGCCTCGCGGACGGCGATGGTCTCCGGGAAGAGGACGGCCGAGTTGGTGTCGTACCCGGCGGTGAAGTCCTCGAAGGTGATCCCGCAGAACAGCGGGTTGTCGTAGCGGGTGCGCTCCAGCTCGGCGAGCCACTCCGGCCACACCATGCGCAGCACGACGGCTTCGAGGTTGCGGTCGGGGTTGCCGTTCTGCGTGTACATCGGGAAGAGCACCAGATGCTGGAGCCCGTCCACGCGGTCGGCGGCCGGCTGGAAGGCGAGCAGCGAGTCCAGGAAGTCCGGGACGGCGAAGCCGCCCGCGGCCCACCGGCGCAGGTCGGCGACGAGGGCGCGGTGGTAGGCGTCGTCGTGCGGGACGAGCGGGGAGAGCTGCTCGACGGCGGCGGCGACCCGGTCCAGGGTCAGCTCGACCAGGGCCCGGGCGGGCGCGTCCTCGCGCTCGAAGTCGATGGAGCCGTCCGCGCTCTGCCAGGTACGGAATTCCTCCACGGCATTCTTGAGCTCGGGCCAGGCGGGGTGGTCGATCACCCGGGTGGCGGTGGATATCGCCCCACCAGTCACGTCCTGCACAAGAATTTCCGTCATGCCTCTTCCTCCACAGGAGAACCTCGCGTTAAGACACCGTAACCGTGGACGGTTCTCGGCCACAAGAGGGGGCAAGGGAAATTATCCTGCGCCACCCCCCTGATCACAGAAGTTTTTCCTGTCAGCCAGGGGGGGGAAGCCACTCTTCCGTCGCCTTCGTCACCCCAGCGGCTTCACCAGGAGCTCGAACTCCAGGTCGTCGCGCTGGGGCAGGCCGAAGCGGTCGTCGCCGTACGGGAAGGGGGTCATCCGACCCGTGCGCCGGTAGCCGCGGCGCTCGTACCAGGCGATCAGCTCCTCGCGCACGGAGATCACCGTCATGTGCATCTCGCGGGCGCCCCACAGCTCGCGGACCCGGCGCTCGGCCTCCGCGATGATCTGCTTGCCGAGACCCGCGCCCTGGAGCTCCGGGCGGACCGCGAACATCCCGAAGTAGGCGGCCTCGCCGCGGTGCTCCAGCTGACAGCAGGCGACGATTCCGCCGTCGCGCTCGACGACCAGGAGCCGGCTGTCGGGCGCGGTGATCACGGCCGCCACGCCCTCGGGGTCGGTGCGCTGCCCCTGGAGGATGTCCGCCTCGGTGGTCCAGCCGCCCCGGCTGGCGTCGCCGCGGTAGGCCGACTCGACGAGCGGGACGAGGGCGGGGACGTCGTCCAGGACCGCCTCGCGGTAGCTGATCCTGCCGGTCTCCTGCGACGTGGCGGTGTCCATGTGAGCGGGGCTCCCCTCGGTGCTGACGATCGCCGTACGCGATCGTCCCGAGCCTAACGCCCGTCTCTTTCGCTCCCCCTCGTACGCCTGTGCGCGCCCGTGCGCCCGCGTGCGCCCGACCGGCCGCGGGCATCCTCCGGGGAGGGGACGGCGTCGAGGGGGTGGTGTGCCGTGCACGGACCGGCCCTGCCCGGGTGGCTGATGGTCGCGCTCTGCGCGATGACGGGCCTCTCCTGCCTGCTGCGGATGCGTGCCTGCTCCGGGGAGGAGCGGCGGGCGGCGGGCGGCGAGACCGTGATGGGCTTCGGGATGGCGTCGATGGCGCTGCCGTCCGCGGCGCTCTCGCCCCCGGAGTGGAGCTGGGCGGTGTACGCGGCGGTGTTCGGCGGCGCCGCGCTGCACGGCCTCGCCGGGGTCCGGCGCGGCGGCCACCATCTGCACCACGTCGTCGGCTCCCTCGCCATGGTCTACATGGCCGTGTCCATGGCGGCGCCGGGCGCGGGGGCGCACGCGGGGCACACGGCGGGCGGGGCGGGCGGCACCCCCGTCCTCACGGGCGCGCTCCTCCTCTACTTCACGGTCTACGTGCTGCACACGGGCGCGAGGCTCGCGCCCGGCGGGGTGCCCGCGCCTGCGACGGCGGGCGCGGGCACCCCGCCGGGCGGAGTCCCGGCGCCGCGTCGCCCCGGGCCGCGGCCCGCCTGGGCGGCGCGGCCCGAGCTGGCGCTCGCCTGCCGGCTGTCGATGGCGCTCGCGACCCTGGCCATGCTGGTGGCGCTCTGATCCCCACCCTGCGTCCCGCCACCCCCGGAGGGGCCGGCGGGGCCCAACCAAACCGTGGCGTACGTCACTTGCCGCCCCGAGGCATACCCCCGACCAGTACGGCGCTCATAGGCTGGCCGTATGTGGGTCTCCCTCGCGCTGTTCCTGCTCGGCGTCCTGACCGCCCTCGCGGCCCCCCGGCTGCTCTCCCGGGCGGACTGGGTCGAGCGAGAACCCGTGGTGGCCCTCTGGGTCTGGCAGTGCGTGGTCGGCGCCGTGCTGCTGAGCTTCGCGCTCTCCATGACGTTCAGCGCGTCGACCGCCTGGCAGGCCGTGCGGGGCCAGATCTTCGCCCCCGCGCCGCGCGCGGTCATCGACGCGTACCAGCTGGGCACGACCGGCCCCTGGTCCGCGGTGCTCGCGGTGGCGCTGGCCGCCGGCGGGGTCTGGACCGGGGCCATGCTCGGCCGGGAGTTCAGCCAGGCCCGCTCGCGCCGCAGGCAGCGCCGCTGCGAACTCCTCGTCCGCGCGCCCCTGCTCCCCGGCGAGCAGCAGGGCGGCGAGCGCCTCGTGGTCCTGGAGGGCGAGCGGCCGAACGCCTGGTGGCTCGCGGGGAGCACGCCCCAGCTGGTCATCACGACCGCGGCGCTGCGGCGCCTGAAGGGGCGTCAGCTGGACGCGGTCCTGGCGCACGAGCAGGGGCACGCGCGCGCCCGGCACGACTGGCTGCTGCACTCCTCGGCGGCACTGGCCGCCGGATTCCCGGGGATCCCGGTCTTCGCGGCCTTCCGCGAGGAGATGCACCGGCTGGTGGAGCTGGCCGCCGACGATGTGGCCTCGCGCCGGTTCGGGCGGCTCACGATCGCCCTGGCCCTGGTCGAACTCAACGAGGACCGGGGCGTGTTCGGCCCCGGCCAGGCACCGTACGGCGACCTGCCGCGCCGGGTGAACCGGCTGCTGACCGCGGCCCCCCGGCTCACCGCCGGCCGCCGCCTGCGGCTCACGGCGGCGGCCTCCCTCGTGCCGGTGGTCCCGGTGCTCGTGGCCTTCGTCCCCGCGCTCAGCGCGCTGCGCCAGGGGTGACGGCGGGCCCGCCGGTCCGGGCGGGCGCGACGGCGCGCGCGGGGGCGGAGGACGGCCGGGAGGCGGTCATCGGGCAGGATCGACGCATGCGCTCCTCCGCCGTGGTCTCCGGAGTCCTGGCCCTTCTGCTGCTCGCCCTCGTCGCCGTCGGCTGGGAACCCCTGCTCTCCTTCGACCGCGCGGTGGTCGAGGCCCTGCACCGGGACGCGGTGGCCCACCCCGGGTTGACCCGGGTGCACCGCGTGTTCAGCGACTGGGTGTGGGACCCCTGGACGATGCGCGCGCTGGCCGCCGCGGCCGTGGTGCTGCTGTGGTGGGGCCACGAGCGGCGCCTCGCCGTCTGGGTCGGCGTCACGAGCCTGCTCGCGGTCGGGCTCCAGCAGGGCCTCAAGACGCTGGTGGGGCGGGACCGGCCGCAGTGGACCGACCCGGTCGACTCGGCGCGCTTCGCCGCCTTCCCGTCCGGGCACGCGATGACCGCCATGGTGACCTGCGGGCTGCTGCTGTGGGTGCTGTCGCTCCACTGGCGCGACGACCGGCGCGGCTGGGGCGCCCTCGCCACCGCCGCGGTCGTCTCGGTGCTGGGGGTCGGGTGGACCCGGGTCTACCTGGGCGTGCACTGGCCCTCGGACGTCCTCGGGGGCTGGCTGCTCGGCTGGTGCTGCGTGGCCGTGGCGATCCTGACGTACCGCTGGAACGAGCGGCGCCTCTCCCGGGTCGGCCCCGGGGACGCGACCGGTGACGGGAGCAGAATGGGAGACACACGATGAAGCCGCCTGTTCTGGACGATCCCCCGTGTCGCCCAGAACAGACGGCATACCCGGCGGTCTGCCACGCAGGCATGCCGACGGGATGCGCCGAGTATATTGGCTGGCAGCCAGTCAACGCAGGAGTCCAGCATGTCCCCGCGTAGCCCATCGGTCAATGAAGAGCTTCGCCGCAGGTCGCGGGAGCGCATTCTGCAGGCCACGGTGGAGCTGGTCGACACGCGTGGCTACGAGGCGACCACGCTCGGCGACATCGCGGAGCGGGCGGGCTCGGCACGGGGGCTGATCTCGTACTACTTCCCCGGCAAGCGGCAGCTCCTGCAGGCGGCGGTGCACCGGCTGATGCACCTCACCCTGGAGGAGGCGCTGGAGCGCGAGCCGCGCACGGAGGACGGCCGCGAGCGCATGGCGCGTGCGATCGACGCGATCCTGGGGCTGGCTGCGGCGCGGCCCACCCTGATGCGGACGCACATGGCGGGCATCCTGCAGGCCGAGGGGTTCGTGCAGTGCGAGGAGCAGCAGCGCCTGGCGTTCCTGCTGCGGGACACGGTCACCCGGTACGGCTCCGAGGACGTGGACACCGACTACCCGATGCTGCGCGCGCTGCTGATGGGGGCGGTGGTGGCGGTGCTGCTCCCGGGCGCCAAGATGCCGCTGGCGCGCCTGCGGTCGGAGCTGTTCCACCGCTACGACCTGGACTGGGAGGCGGGCGCGCCGCCGGACGGGGGTCCGCCCGACGGCGCGCCCGCGGTCAGGACGTCGACCGGCCGTCGGCGGGCGACGGCCGGCGCTCACGACTCAGGTCAGTCGTCGAAGTCGAAGTAGTCCGGCTGGGTCTGGACGTTGAGCTCGTCCATCCGGATCCGCTTCGCGGGGTCGGTACGGCGGTCGGAGAGCTTCAGGACGTCGAAGCCCTTGGCGATGTCGTTCGAGTAGATGTGGCCGTTGTAGTAGTACGCGGACCACGAGCCGCCGGTGGCGATGGTGGTGGCGGACAGCGGGCCGCGCTCGAAGTAGGCGATCTCCTTGGGCTTGCGGGAGTCGGTGAAGTCCCAGACGGAGATGCCGCCCTGGTACCAGGCCTGGACCATCAGGTCCTTGCCCTTGACCGGGATCAGCGAGCCGTTGTGGGCGACGCAGTTCTCGGTGTCGGCCTGGTGGCGCGGGATCTTGAAGTAGCTGCGGAAGACGAGCTTGCTCTTCTTGCCCTTGCCGACGATGTCGTAGATGCCGTCGGCGCCGCGGTTCGGTCCGACCTCGGCGTTGCAGGTCGCCGCGCCGCCGCCGCCGAGCTCGTCGGTGAAGACGACCTTGTTCGCCTTCTGGTTGAAGGTGGCGGAGTGCCAGAACGCGAAGTTCACGTTGTCCTGGACCTGGTCGATGACCCGCGGGTGCTCGGGGTCCTCGATGTCGAAGAGGATGCCGTCACCCATGCAGGCGCCGGCCGCGAGGTCCTTCTCCGGCAGCACGGTGATGTCGTGGCAGCCCGTGGTCTTGGAGACGCCCGGGTTGGTCGGGCCGCCCGGGTTGCCGCCGCCGTCCGGGCCCTCGCCCGGGAACAGCACCGGGAAGCCGACGAGCGCCGCCTTCTCGGGGGACTTGCGGGGCACCTTGATGACCGAGATGCCGTCGTGCGGGGGCTGGCAGTCGGGGAAGGCGGCGTTCGGCGAGTACGAGGAGACGTACACGTAGACGTCCCGCTTCTTGGGAACCAGCGTGTGGGTGTGCGAACCGCACGCGGTCTCGACGGCGGCGACGTACCGCGGGTTGCGGATGTCGCTGATGTCGAAGATCTTCATGCCCTCCCAGGACTCCTTGACCGTGGCGGGCTGCGACGTGCTGGCGCACGAGTCGTCGCTCCGGGAGGAGTCCGTGGAGAGGAAGAGCAGGTTCCCGGAGACGGAGATGTCGTTCTGGGAGCCCGGGCAGAGGACCTGGGCGACGGTCTTCGGGGACTTCGGGTTGCTGATGTCGAAGATCCGGAAGCCGTCGTAGTTGCCGGCGAAGGCGTACCTGCCCTGGAAGGCGAGGTCCGAGTTGGTGCCCGGGAGGGCGTCCTTCGGGATGTTGGCGAGGTGCTCGATGTTCGAGCTGTGGACGATCTCGTCCACGCCGGGTATCTCACCGCTCTGTATCGCGGAGCGCGCCTCGGCGGCCTGCTCCGAGGACACCTTGCCCTGGACCGGGACGTCGCCGGGGTCGGGGGTCGCGGTGGCGGGGCCCGCCATGAGCAGGGTGGCCATCAGTCCGGCCGCGGCGGATGCCACGCCCAGGCGTCTGAGCCCGGCACGCGGGTCGCGCGTGGTGGCCGTGGTACGCGGGGTACGCAACGAAGTCACTCCGTCCTCCTGGGTGTCCGTTCAGCTGTGAACGGGTGTGGGACCCCGGCAGTATCTTCCTTGCCGTGCACATCTCAACAGATGGCAACACAGACGTAATGAAGGTTTTTGATCGGTAGCCCCGAGAAAAGTGCTAGGAACGGTCACTGTCCCCGCAAGAACATCTGGAGGTCGCGTTGTTGATCCGCCGTCAGCGTGCCGTCGTCGCCGTGGCCCTGTCCGCCGTCGCCGTACTCGGCCTGACCGCCTGCGAGTCGGGGGCGGACAAGGGCGCCCCGGAGGCCGGGAAGTCGGCGGGGACGGTGGTCGCTCCGGGCAGACCCGGTGAACCGGCCCGGCGGATATCCCCCGAGGAGGCCGCCCGGCTGCTGCCGGACGAGAGCCCGAACGGCGCGGACTTCACCTACGCGCAGATGATGATCGTGCACCACCGGCAGGCCCTGGCCATGACCGCGCTCGCTCCGGAGCGGGCGGACTCCCCTCAGGTGAAGAAGGTGGCCGAGCGGATCGCGGCCGCCCAGAAGCCCGAGATCGGCGCGATGGAAGGTTGGCTGAAAAACAACGGCGGGCCGCGCGAACAGGCGGGCCACGACCATCACACGATGCCGGGGATGGCGACGGAGGCCCAGCTGAGACAGCTGGGCGCCGCGAGGGGGAAGGCCTTCGACGAGCTGTTCCTGAAGCTGATGATCACCCATCACGAGGGGGCCGTGACGATGGCGGCCGAGGTGCTGAGCGAGGGCAACAACGTCCTCGTGGAGGAGATGGCGAACGACGTGATCGCCCAGCAGACGGCGGAGATCGGCAGGATGCGGGACCTCTAGGGGGAAGCCGGGGACGGAAGGCCCCGGGCGCGCGGACGCCTGGGGCGGGGCGGGGCCGGCCCCGGCGGTCGCGCGCGAGCCCGGCCCGGCCCGGCCGGGAGTCGACGCCCGAGGCGCCGATACCGGGAGCTAGGCGCCGATACCGGGAGCCCGGGCCGCCGCGTCGCGGTCGGTCTGGGCGACGGCCGCCGCCAGGACCGTGGCGAGCAGGCCGGGGAAGAGCGCTTCGAGGTCGTCCTCGCGCAGGGCGTTGAGCTTGGCCGTACCGCGGTACGTCTGCCGGATGACTCCGCCCTCGCGCAGCACCCGGAAGTGGTGCGTCGTCGTGGACTTGGTGACCGGCAGGTCGAAGTACGAGCAGCTCAGTTCGGTGCGCTCGCGCGCCATGTCCCGCACGATCTGCAGCCGCACCGGGTCGGAGAGCGCGTGGAGCACCGCCTCCAGGCGTATCTGGTCGCGCGCGGGGTGCTCCAGGGCGCGCGGGCTGGTGGCGGTCGTCATGGCGGCGGCTCCACTTCATCCGGGATACCGGCCATTGTACGAGAACCCTCGTAGTTTGACAGATGCCGTACTACGATGGTTACCGTACTAGCGTCCCCACGAGGCACCCCGAACGGAGTCCGTCATGAGCGTCGCCCTCTTCGAGCCCTACACGCTGCGGTCGCTGACCGTCCCCAACCGGGTGTGGATGGCGCCCATGTGCCAGTACTCGGCGGAGACGACCGGACCGCACGCGGGCGTGGCGACCGACTGGCACTTCGCCCACTACGCCTCCCGGGCCACCGGCGGCACGGGGCTGATCCTGGTCGAGGCGACCGCCGTCTCCCCCGAGGGCCGGATCAGCCCGGCGGACCTCGGCCTCTGGAACGACACCCAGACCGAGGCCCTGCGCCGGATCGCCTCCTTCCTCGCCGACCACGGCACCGTGCCCGGCATCCAGCTCGGACACGCCGGGCGCAAGGCCTCCACCGAGCGCCCCTGGGAGGGCCGCGGACCGGTCTCCGCGGACGGCCCCGGATGGCAGCCCGTCGGACCGAGCCCCGTCCGCTTCGCCGAGGGCCACCCGGTGCCGACCGAGCTGACGGTCGACGGGATCCGGGAGATCACCGCGCAGTTCGCGGACGCCGCCCGCCGCGCGCTGGACGCCGGCTTCCAGGTCGTCGAGGTGCACGGCGCCCACGGCTACCTGATCGGCGAGTTCCTCTCCCCGCACAGCAACCACCGCACCGACGCGTACGGCGGCTCCTTCGAGAACCGGACGCGGTTCGCCCTGGAGGTCGTCGACGCCGTGCGGTCCGTGTGGCCCGAGGAACTGCCCGTCTTCTTCCGCGTCTCGGCCACCGACTGGCTGGACGAGCAGGGCTGGACCGCCGACGAGACCGTCCGGTTCGCCGCGCTCCTCCGCGAGCACGGCGTCGACCTCCTCGACGTCTCCAGCGGCGGCAACGGCGGACCGGCCCGGATCCCGGTCGGCCCGGGCTACCAGGTCCCCTTCGCGGCCCGCGTGAGGGCCGAGACCGGGCTTCCGGTGGCCGCCGTCGGGCTGATCACCGAGAGCGACCAGGCGGAGAAGATCGTCGCCAACGGCGAGGCCGACGCCGTCCTCCTCGGCCGCGAGCTGCTGCGGGACGCCTCCTGGGCCCGCCGCGCCGCCCGCGACCTCGGCGCCTCGACGCACGCGGCTCCGCCGCAGTACGCCTGGGCGATCTGAGCCCGGCGGCCGAGGACGGCGCCCGCCGCCGGGCACGGGGCCGGCGGCGGGCGCTCCCGCGGTCGCCGGCGGCCCCGCGCCGGCGGGTTCCGGGAGTGTCCGGAAGACGTTGTCAGTGGCCGGGTGCAGACTGGCCGGAGTCCGCGACAACGGCGTCCTGGAGGTTGGCAGCCATGCCCGACGTACTCCTCACCGTAGGCACCCGCAAGGGACTCTTCATCGGCCGCAGGCACGACGGCCGATGGGAGTTCGACGATCCGGCCTTCCCCGCGCAGGCGGTCTACTCGGTCGCCATCGACACCCGCGGGCCCGCCCCGCGGCTCCTCGTCGGCGGGGACAGCGCCCACTGGGGCCCGTCCGTCTTCCACTCCGACGACCTCGGCAGGACCTGGACCGAGCCGGCGCGGCCGGCCGTGAAGTTCCCCGAGGACACCGGTGCCTCCCTGGAGCGCGTCTGGCAGCTGCACCCGGCGCCGGAGCACTCCCCCGGGGTCGTGTACGCCGGGACCGAGCCGGCCGCGCTCTTCCGCTCCGGGGACGGCGGGGAGTCCTTCGAACTGGTGCGCCCGCTGTGGGAGCACCCCACCCGCTCCGCGTGGGAGCCGGGCGGCGGCGGCGAGGCCGTCCACACCGTGGTCACCGACCGGCGCGACCCGTCGGCCGTCACCGTCGCCGTGTCCACCGCCGGGGTGTTCCGGTCCCAGGACGGCGGGAACGCGTGGGAGCCCTCCAACAAGGGGGTGTCGGCGGTGTTCCTGCCGGACCCGAACCCCGTCTTCGGGCAGTGCGTCCACAAGATCGCCCAGGACGCCGGCGATCTCGACCGGCTCTACCTGCAGAACCACTGGGGCGTCTTCCGCAGCGACGACGCCGGCGCGACCTGGACGGACATCGGCGCGGGGCTGCCCTCGGACTTCGGCTTCGCGGTCGCGGCGCACCCGCACCGGCCGGACACCGCCTACGTCTTCCCCATCACCGCGGACTCCGACCGGGTCCCGGCGGGCCGCCGGTGCCGCGTCTACCGCACGACCGACGCCGGAGCCACCTGGGAGCCGCTGAGCCGGGGGCTGCCCGAGGGCGACCACTACGGCACCGTCCTCCGCGACGCGCTGTGCACGGACGACGCCGATCCGGCGGGCGTGTACTTCGGCAACCGCAACGGCGAGGTGTACGCGAGCGCCGACGACGGCGACAGCTGGCAGCTTCTCGCCGAGCACCTGCCCGACGTGCTGTGCGTTCGGGCGGCGGTCGTCTGAGCCGCCGCCCGATGTGTCGCGGCCCCTCCGCGCCGGAGGGGCCGCGACAGGTCAGGGCAGGCGCCAGTCGACCGGCTGGGCGCCCTGCTCCAGCAGGAGGTCGTTGGCCCGGCTGAAGGGGCGGGAGCCGAAGAAGCCGCGGTCCGCCGACATCGGGGACGGGTGCGCGGACTCGATCGCCGGCAGACTGCCGAGCAGCGGACGGGCGTTGCGCGCGTCGCGCCCCCACAGGATCGACACCAGCGGCTTGCCCCGCGCGGCCAGGGCGCGGATCGCCTGCTCGGTCACCTCCTCCCAGCCCTTGCCCCGGTGGGCGGCCGGCTTGCGCGGGGCGGTGGTGAGCGCCCTGTTGAGGAGGAGGACGCCCTGCCGCGTCCAGGGCGTCAGGTCGCCGTTCGACGGCCGGGGCAGCCCGAGGTCGGTGTGCAGCTCGCGGAAGATGTTCTCCAGGCTGCCCGGCAGCTGCCGGACCTCGGGCGCCACGGCGAAGCTCAGTCCGATCGCCATTCCCGGCGTCGGATACGGGTCCTGACCCACGATCAGGACCCGCACGTCGTCGAAGGGCTGCTGGAACGCCCGCAGGACGTGCTGCCCGGACGGCAGGTAGGTGCGGCCCGCGGCGATCTCCGCCCGCAGGAAGTCGCCCATCTCCGCCACGCGTCCCGCCACGGGGCTCAGAGCCTCCGCCCAGCCGGGCTCCACCAGTTCGTTCAAAGGTCGCGCTGTCACGGTCCGTCACTCTACCGGCCTACAGTGACACCCCGGCTCGCCCGCGGCCGCGGGCCACCCCCTAGACTCCGGCCACTCCCCCGCCCCCGCCTCTCCCGCCCCACGCCCCTCACCCCCCTCACAGCCCGAGGACGGTGCACCGTGCCCCCAGTCCCCTCCGCCGCCTCCGGGTCCGACCCGGCCGACGCCCTCGTCGTCGGCGTCGACTCCGGGGGGTCGGGGCTCCGGATCGCCCTGGCCGGAGCGGCGGACGGCACGGTGCTCGGCGTCCGCTCCTCGCGCGAGCCGGTCCGGACCGGTCCCGCCGGCATCTCCGCCCGTCACCTCCTCGACCAGGTCCTGCCGGCCGTGCGCACCCTGACGGAGTCCCACCGCGGGCGCCCGGTCGTCGCCGTCGCCGTCGGGGCCGCCGGGATGGCGACCCTCGGGGACGAGCTCCGGGCCGAACTGCCCGGCGCCTTCGCCGAGGCCTGGGGGGTGCGGCGGCTCGCACTGGCGGCCGACGCCGTCACCGCCTACGCCGGCGCGCTCGGGCAGCGGCCGGGGGCCGTCGTCGCGGGCGGTACGGGCATGATCGCGCTCGGCACGGATCTCGCGTCCTGGCGGCGGGCCGACGGCTGGGGGCACCTCCTCGGCGACTGCGGCAGCGGGGCGTGGATCGGCCGGGCCGGCCTGGAGGCCGCCCTGCGGGCGTACGACGGGCGGAGCGGCGGATCGGCGGCCCTGCTGGCCCGGGCGGAGAAGGCCTTCGGTCCCGCGGCCGGGCTGCCGGGGGCGGTCTACCCCCGCACCGACCGGCCCGCGGTGCTCGCCTCCTTCGCCCCCGAGGTGGCCCGGTGCGCCGCCGAGGACCCGGTGGCGGCGGACATCCTGGTGCGGGCCGCCCGGCACATCGCCGAGGCCGCCGAGGCCGTGTGCCCGGCCGGGCCGGGTGCCCTGGTGGCACTGACCGGCGGACTGTTCAAGACGGGGGACCCGCTGCTCGTACCGCTGCGGGCGGAGCTCGGCCGACGCCTTCCGGAGGCCCGGACCGCGGATCCCGCAGGGGACCCGCTGGCCGGGGCCGTCGGGCTCGCGGCGGCCCTCGCCACCGGCACGCTGCGGCTTCCGGAGGACCCCTCGCTGCTGCGGCTGTTCGGCGGGGACGTCCCCGAGCGCTGACATCCGCCCAGGTGGGAGACGGTGTGTCGCGCTCCGGCGAGGGCGGAGACCGCATTCCGGACGGAGCCGAGGGGGACATAGGGGGCAGAAGGCGCATGATCGCACCTCAGCCGACGCCGCCCCCGGCGAAGCCAGTAGCATGCGGCGCCATGAGCTCCCCCAATGGGCCTGCTTCCGGCCTGCCTGTACGAATGCCTCGACCCCGTCAGTCCGGGCGGCACCGTCGCCCCGAACCCGCGGCGGCGCCCGAGGGCGCTCCCGCACTGGTTCTCGCTGTGCCCGGCGCGCCCTCCGCCGCCATACTCTCGCTGGCCGAGGAGGTCGTGAGCATCGCCCGTTCCGAGCTGCCCGGCCTCGACGCGCTGATCGGCTTCGTCGAGGGCGACGACAGCGAGTTCCCCTCGCTCGCGACCGTCCTGACGGTCGCCGCCACGCTGCGCACCGAGCGGTACGAGCTGGCCGTGGCCGCCGGCCGCGAGGTCAGCGCGCCCACCGGCCCGTCCGCCGTCGTCGTGCCGCTGCTCGCGGGTCCGGACAGCGCGCAGACGCGGCACATCCGGCAGGCGGTCATGGACGGCGGCAACACCGCCGAGCTCACCGACGTCCTCGGCCCGCACCCGCTGCTCGCCGAGGCGCTGCACGTGCGCCTCTCCGAGGCGGGTCTGGCCCGCGCGGACCGCGCCCGCCTCTTCACGGTCGCGACGGCCGCCGACGGCATCATCCTCGCCACCGTGGGCGGCGAGGAGGCCGTCCAGGCCGCGGGCATCACCGGCATGCTGCTGGCCGCCCGCCTCGCGGTGCCGGTGATCGCCGCCGCGCTCGACCAGGAGGGCTCGATCGCCTCCGTCGCCGAGCAGCTGCGCGGCGCCGGTTCCGAGCAGCTCGCGCTGGCGCCGTACCTCATCGGCCCGGAGCTGGCCGACGGTCTGCTCGACGAGGCCTCGAAGGAGGCCGGCTGCGCTTCCGCCGAGCCGCTGGGGGCCTACCCGGCGATCGGCAAGCTCGTGCTCTCGCAGTACACGGCCGCACTCGGCATCCCGCCGCAGCAGCCGCAGGGCGCGTCCTCGCTCTGAGGGCGCCCGCCATCCCGCCCGTACGCCGAGGGGCCCGCACCGGATGTCCGGTACGGGCCCCTCGGCGTTCCCCGGACGACCGCGCACGGTCCCGGCCGGGCGGGGTCCGGTCTCAGCCGAGGACGACGCAGGAGGCCGCGGGCGCCTCGACGGATCCCGCGCGCGCCGGGATGCCCGTCTCGGGGTCGAGGGCGAACCAGGTCACGTCGCCGGAGCGCTCGTTGGCCGCGTACAGGTACCGGCCGGAGGGGTCCAGGGTCAGGTCGCGGGGCCAGGTGCCGCCGCAGGGCACGGTGGCGACGAGCCTCGCCGCGGCCCCGTCGGGGGCGAGGGCGAGGACGGCGAGGGTGTCGTCGCCGCGCACGGCCGCCCAGAGGAAGCGCCCGTCGGGGGCGGCGACCACCTCGGAGGGGTAGCTGGGGCCGGGGGTGCCCTCGGGGACGACGGAGGTCTCGCCGAGGGGTTCGAGGACCCCGGCCTCGGCGTCCCAGCGGCAGACGGTGAGGGTGGGCGCCAGCTCGTTCAGGACGTACGCGTGCGTCCCGGCGGGGTGGAAGGCGAGGTGGCGCGGTCCGGTGCCGGGACGCAGCGGGGTCTCGGCGTGGAGGGTGAGGGCTCCGGTGGCGGGGTCGAGCGCGCAGATCCGCACGGAGTCGGTGCCGAGGTCCACGCTGACGATCCAGCGGCCGCTGGGGTCGGGGAGCACCTGGTGGGCGTGCGGGCCGGCCTGGCGGGCGGTGACGGGGCCGTCGCCCTCGTGCCGGAGGACGGCCGCGGCGGGGCGGGCGGTGCCGTCCTGCGCCAGCGGCAGGGCGGTGACGCTGCCGGAGGTGTAGTTGGCGGTGAGGAGGTGCCCGGCGGCGAGGGAGAGGTGGGTCGGGGCCTCGCCGTCGACGGGGACGGGGGCGCCGAGCGGCCGGGGCGCCGGACCGGTGACGTCGAAGGCGGCGACGGCGCCCGCCCCGGTCTCGGACACGGCGTGGAGCACCGGACCGGCGAGGGCGAGGAACGAGGGGTCGGCGACGGCGTCGCTGCCGCCGGTGAGGGTCAGCGCCCCCGTCTCCGGGTCGACGTCGGCGGCGAGGACGCCCCGCCCGCCCGCCGAGGTGAAGGAGCCGATGTACGCCCGTACCGCGCTCCGGTCCCGAACCGTCCCTGTGTCGCCCACGGCGCCTCCCCAGTCCCCGCGGCCGGTCGCGGTCGACCGGCCTGCGTGCGGCCGACGGTAGCAGGCGGTCTAGACCAAAGCGGTGGGGTGGGCGGCGGCCCGCCGGCCCCGGCCGGCGGGGCCGGGGTGGGGCGTGCCGGTCAGGAGCGCAGCAGCCACGCGCCCGGCGGGGTCCGCAGCGGGGCGTCCAGCTCCGTGAGCACCCGGGCGAGGCCCCTCGCGTGGGCGAGGGCGGGGGCGCCGGGGTGTACCTCGCCTTCGGTCCGGACGTGGCCGTCCGGCTCGGCCGCGGCCCCCTGGCGGGAGATCAGGGCTTCGACGGCGGCCTCGACCCGCCAGCAGGCGGCGGCCAGGCGGGCGTCGTGGGAGGCGTCCGGGTCGGCGGCCACGGAGACGAGCCCCCGCACCTCGCGGGCGGCCTCGTCGAGGAGCACGAGCACGCGGCGGGCCCGCTGCTTGCGCCCCCTGAAGGGGGTCAGCGGGTGGACCAGCGGGGCGACCGAGAGCCGTACGCGTCCGAGGAGCGCCTCCAGCTCGGCGGCGTGCGGGGTCGGGTCGGCGGCCTCGTCGCCGGCCAGGCGCCGGGCGGCGGCCGAGGTGGCGGACCGGACGCAGAGGAGCGCCCGCTGGATCCAGGTGTCGTTCGTGGTGTGCGTCCGCACGGGGAGGACCAGGGTCACGGCGAGGCCGGCGCAGACGGCGCCGGCGACGGTCTCGGCCACGCGGAGCAGGAGCAGCGGCCCGTCGAGGACGCCCAGGAGGCCGTAGAGCAGGCTGGCCATCACGGTGACCGCGAGGATCATCCAGCTGTAGGACACGGCGGCCGTGTAGAAGATGCCGAACACGCACACGGCGACCAGCAGGGCGGTGGCGACGGGAGTGCCGCCCAGCGGGACGGCGACGAGGAACCCGCCGACGATGCCGGTGACGGTGCCGAGGACGCGGCGGAAGCCCCGGACGAGCGTCTCGCCGCGCGAGGCGGTGTTCACGAAGATCCACCAGACGGTGCCGACGGCCCAGTACCAGCGCTCCTCGGAGAGGAACTGCCCGATGACGAGGGCGGCCCCCGAGGCGACCGTGACCTGGACGGCCTGGCGGGTGGTGGACCGGGCGAAGCCGGTCCCGGGCAGGGCGGCGGGCACGGCCGGCGGCGGGACCCGGCGCTCGATGGGCCAGAGCGCGAAGCGCACGGCCGCGGCCGCGGCCAGGGCGACGCCGGTGGCCGCGTACAGCTCGGGGAGCTGGGCGGGGACGGCGTGCAGGAACTGGGTGACGAAGAACTGCATGAAGGCGAAGATGCCGAGCGCGTGGCCGCGCGGGCCCCAGCGGCGGGCGTAGACGCCGGCGAAGATCACGAGCAGCCAGGCGGCGTCGCGGAGCGTCGGCGTGCCGTGCAGGAGGGTCGCGAGGGCGAGGACGGGGAACCCGGCCGCGGGCAGCAGGGCGGTGGTGACGGCCTGACGGCGGACCGTGGGGTCGGCGACCGTGAAGAGGGCGAGCAGCGCGGCGAGGCCGGCGGTGATCGAGGCGACGAGGGAGAGGCCGAGCAGCTCGGCCAGGGCGACCGCGAGCGCGATGCCGAGGACGGCGCGCAGCGAGACCCTGAGCCGGACGAGCCCCGGGTCCGGGGCCATGAAGTACGAGCGCACGGCGGCCAATCCCGCCCCCCTTGATCTGTGTTCCTCGCCGCGTACGGGCGTCCCCGGGGGTGGTGGGGGCTCGGACACGACGAAGGCACCGCGGGCCGGTCCGGCCTCGTCGCCGGACGGCGCTGCGCGGCGCCGAAGATGTGTGATGGCTACAAGGATAGCCCGAGAGGGGGACGGCGGCTCAACTCGCGGGCCGATGACTGGGCCATCGGCCCGGCTGCCCGCCGGTTCGGGTGACCGCACGGGGGCCATTGGCCCACGCACCGGGACCGCCCGCCGGTCCGCGGCTCCGCGCCAGGGCCGCCCGCCGGTCCGCGGCTCCGCACCGGGACCGCCCGCCGGTCCGCGGCTCCGCGGCGGACCGGCCCGTCGCCGCGGCGCCCCGGCCGCCGTCCCTGGACGGACCCGCCCCGTGCCGCGGGGACCCGTGCCAGAATCCGGCCATGGCAGACCGTGAGCATCTCGACGAGGTGGTCGTGCGCCCCGCGGTGGCGGCGGACGCGGACGCGCTGGTGGAGGTCGACTCGATCGCCGCCGAGGGGGACGCCGAGCGGCGGGCGGGCATCCGCCGGTGGTGCGGGCAGGGCCTGGCCTCGGTGGCGGAGGGCGCCGCGGGCCCGCTGGGCTACTGCGTGGTCGAGTACACCTTCTTCGGGCACGGCTTCGTCACGATGCTGACGGTGGCCCCCGCGGCCCGTGGCGGCGGGGTGGGCCGGCGCCTGCTGGAGGCCGCGGCGGCCTCGTGCACGACGCCGAAGCTGTTCACCTCGACCAACGTCTCCAACCAGCCGATGCAGCGGCTGCTCGGGCGGGCGGGCTGGAGCCCCGTCGGTCTGCTGCACGGCCTCGACGAGGGCGATCCCGAGCTGTTCTACCTGTGCGGGAGTCGCGCCGGATAGGGGGCGCGGCGCGGGGGCGGACGCGCGGGGCGACGCCCGCGGTCGGAGCCGCGCGGTTCAGAAGTGCGTGGCGATGCCGAAGGCGCGGCGCAGCCGGGCCATGTCGTGGAGGTCGCGGTCCCGGGGCTCGTAGCCCTGGTGGAAGAAGACCTGCTGCTCGGCCGAGAGGCACGGCACGGGGGTGCCCTCGATCGCGCCGGTCACGAAGGCCGAGGCCGGGTAGGGGAAGGGCTTCCCGGGTTCGGGCGACGCCTGGACCGCCGAGCCGTCCTCGGCGAAGACAAGCGGGTGGAGGTCGATCTCCCGCCCGTCCGGTGCCGTCATGACGAAGCGGACGGGCCTCTGGTCGAGGGCCTGCGCGAAGCCGGCCCGGCGGAGGGCGGCCACCACGGCCTCCTCCTGTTCCTCGCGGTGCATGAGGTCCAGGTCGTGGTGGTCCCGGGTCTGCTCGCCGATCAGGGCGTCGACGCCCCATCCCCCGCCGGTCCAGACGTCCGCCCCCGCGCGGCGCAGCAGGTCCAGGACTGCTCGTACGTCGTCAGCGCTCATCATCCGACGCAGGCTAGGAGGGTTCGCGCGGCGCCGCGAGCGGTTTACCCCGGGCACGGGGCCGGCGCCCGCCGCTGAATGCGGGGGCGCCGGTGTCCGTGTGCTCGGGAGGTGCGGTTCAGCAGGGGTTGATGTTGATCTTGAAGTTGGTCGTGTTCCGGATGTTCTCGGCGTTGTCCTGGAGGCGCAGGCAGTTGAACGTCACCTCGCCGACGGCCGGGCCCTGACCGGGCTCGGGCATCTCGTTGGCCCAGACGCCGATGCCGGACCTGGCGTCCCAGGCGTCGCCGCTCCGCTTGGCGCCCGTGATGGAGATGTCGGTGAAGACGGTGTCCTTCACCGGGTTCTCGGGCTGCGAGCCGGTGTACTTCGTCTGGAACATGATCCCGCTGTAGGTGGGGTCGACGATGTCCACGTGGCTGACCCGGATCCCCTGGAAGACCTTCGAGGCGGAGAAGACCCAGATCCCGGGGAAGGACTGGTTGCCCCAGAAGTGGCCGCCGGCCCGGACGATCGAGATGTTCTCGAAGTTCGTCGGGATGGTCCCGAAGCCGTTCATCGGGTAGCCGAAGTCCAGCGAGGAGATGGTGATGCCGGAGTACACCAGGGTGTCGGCGATGTGGATGTTCCGGAAGGTGTTGTTGTAGCCGCCGTACACCGCGATGCCCGCGGCGCGCCAGGTGAGCGTCGTGCTGAGGTTCTCGTAGACGTTGTTCTTCATGTCCGCGCCGCCGGCGTCGATCGCCGAGAAGAGCGCGAAGCTGTCGTCGCCGGTCGCGCGGGCGTCGTTGTTCGACACGAGGTTGTCCGTCGACCCGTTGGTCATGTTGACGCCGTCGGCGAACAGGTTCCGGATCCGCGAGTTCTTGATCGTCATCCGGTCGGTGTTGGCGCCCCAGTAGAGGCAGACCATGTGCTCGTTCCAGATGTCGTCGATGACGATGTCCGCGACGTTGGCGAAGTCGAAGACCTTGCCCGGGCCGTCGATGCGGGTGACGTAGTTCCCGAAGTAGGCGAAGCCCTTGAAGAGCGAGCCGTTCGCCGCGGCCTCGGCGCGGAAGCCGATGTCGGTGTTGTCCTGCGTCGAGGGCGCGTGGAACTTCGTGTACCAGGGGCCGGCGCCGACGACCTTGACCGCCTTGCCGTAGACCTGGAACTTGCTGGAGGTCTGGTAGTCACCGGGCGGCAGGTACACGCCGACGAGCTTTCCGGTGGTGTCCATCCGGACCTTGTCCAGCGCGTTCTGCACGTCCTGGTGGCCGAAGCCGGCCGGCACCGTGTAGGTGGCCGGGTCCGGGTTGGCGACCGGCGCGACCTGCTCCAGGTCGACGAAGTCGATCGCGTAGTGGGCGGCGGTGTTGGCGGCGTCCTTCTGGAGCCTGATCCTGCTGCCCGCGGGGATCGTCTCCCCGAACATCAGGTTCGCCTCGTCGTAGATGTGGCGCGGGGCGCCGGAGCCCGGGTCGTTGCCGGGGCCGGCCTCGGCTCCGTACAGCCAGGCGTACTTCGAGGTGAGCGGCAGGGCCTTCTTGAACACGCCGTCGACGTAGACGTTGATGCTGGAGCTGATCCCCCCGCCGCCCGCGGCGTCCGGGATGGAGAAGCGGGTGACCAGGGTGTTCGTTGCCGCGCGGGTGGTGAACTCGACGTACTCGCCGGTCGCGTCCAGGGTGACGGCCTTGCGGCCGGACGCCTCCCCGGCGATGTCGCCGATGGTGCGGTTGGGGCCGACGACCGAGGCTCCGCCGCCGGTGGCGGCGTCCTCCGCCTCGTACGTCGTGTACGGCATGTTCGCGCCGCGGCCGACGAAGAGCGGCTGCGTGCGGGTGTTGTTCCCGCGCTTCACCGGGAGCTCGTTCGCGTCGTCGGCGAGCACGGTGCGGACGGTGTACGAGCCGTTCACCGCGGTCCAGGTGCCGAGGCTCGCCTCGGTCGACGCGCCGGGCGCGAGTGCCCCGCTGTGTGCCCCGGTCAGCGTCTTGACCACGCCGCCCTGGGCGTTGACCAGTTCCAGCGTCACGCCGTGGCTGCCGGCGGTGGTCGCCTCGGTGCCCTGGTTCTTCACGGCGACCTTGAACGTCACGGAGTCCCCGGCGGCCGGGCTGGACGGGACGGTCGTCACCGAGGTGGCGACGAGGTCCGCGCTCGCCAGCGGCTTCACCACGAGGGCGGTGGGACGGGTGTACGCGTTGTTGGTCTCGTTCTGCTCCAGGACCTCGTTGGCCTCGTCCGCGACGGCGCCGAGCTCGTAGGAACCGGCGGCGCGCACGCCGACGGGGACCTGCACGGTGGCCTGCGCGCCGGTGGCGAGGGCCGGGACCTGCCCGGTCGCGACCTTGGTGCCGCCGAGGCGGACGGCGATCCGGCTCGCGGCGGCGGGCGCGGAGCCGTCGTTGCGGACGACCGCGGAGACGGTGATCTCGTCGTCCTCGTCCGGGGCGGCGGGCGTGGTGGACAGTCCGGTGACGGTGAGGTCCGGGTTGGGCGCGGGGACGCCGACGACCTGGAACTCGGCGAGCTGGCCCGCCGGGGCGCCGGAGTTGGCGGTGAACCGGAGCTGGACGTCCGCGAGGCGGCCGGTGAGCGGGACGGTGACGGTGTTGGCGCTCCCGGGGTCGAAGGCGTAGCTCTTGGCCGCGACCTTGCTGGTGAAGCCGGTGGCGCTCTGCTCGCGGCCGAGGACCTCGATGGTCTGGGTGCGGGCCTGCCAGGCCTGGGCAGGGTTGAGCTTCAGCACGAGCCGGTCGACGTCGGCGTTGGCGCCGAGCTTGACGGTGAGGGTCTGCGGGTAGCTGCCACCGCCGCCCTCCCAGTAGGTGGCGGTGTCGTTGTCGTTGGCGTTGGCCGCGGTGAAGCCGCCCGTGGCCGAGGACGCCTCGATCGCCTTGCCGACGGAGAGGTTGGAGCCGCCTCCTCCGCTGCCGTTGCGGGTGACGCTGTTGGAGGCCGCCGAGGTGTTGCCCGCCGCGTCCTTGGCCACCACGTGGTACGTGACGGTGGCGCTCGCCGGCTGGGTGTCCGTGTACGTGGTGACGCTGCCGGAGACGGTGCCGCGCAGGACGTTGTTCGCGTAGACGTCGTAGGCCGTGACGCCCTTGTCGTCGGTGGAGGCGGTCCAGGTCAGCCTGACCTGGCCGCTCGCGGGCTCGGTGAGGCCGAGGTTCGCGGGGGCGGTCGGGGCCTGGGTGTCCCCGGCGTCGCCGACGCGGGTGACGGTGTTGCTGTCGCCGGACTGGTTGCCCGCCGCGTCCTTCGCCCGGACCCGGTACGAGACGGTCTGGCCGGCCGGCCGGTTGTCGGTGAAGGTCGTGACGTCGCCGGCGACGGTGGTGAGCAGGACGTTGTTGGCGTAGACGTCGTACGCGGTGACGCCCTGGTTGTCGGTCGAGGCGTTCCAGGTGAGCTTGATCTGCCCGGTGGCGGGCTGGGTGTAGGCCAGGTTCGCGGGGGCGGTCGGGGCCTGGGTGTCGCCGGTGGCGGGTCCGTAGACCTCCAGCTCGGAGATCTGCGCGGCGGGCTGGACGGTGTTCGCGGTCACCAGGACCCGCACGTAGCGGGTGGTGGTGGAGTCCAGCGTGATCGTCACGGTGTTGTCGTTGCCCGGGTTGAAGGCGTAGGCCTGGGACGCCGAGAGGTCGGTGAAGGCGGTCCCGTTGGTGCTGCCCTGGATCTTCAGGGTCTGGCTGCGGGCGCCCCAGCCGGCCGGCAGCTTCAGGACGACGCGGTTGACGGCGACGGCGGCGCCGAGATCGGCCTGGAGCCATTGCGGCAGGGCGTTGTTGCCGCTCTCCCAGTAGCTGGCCCGGTTGCCGTCGTTGGCGTTGGGCGCGGCGTACACCTCGGTGTGGCTGCTGGCCGTGAGGGTCTTGCCCGCGGCCAGGTTGGCCGAGGAGCCCTCGGCCGCGTGCACCTCCAGCTCGGAGAGCTGGGCCGCCTGCCAGCCGCTGTTGGCGGTGACGTTGACGCGGACGAAGCGGGCCTGGGTCGCCGGGAAGGCGATGGTGACCGTGTTCGCCGAGCCGGGGCTGAAGGTGTAGGTGGCGGAGCTCTTCAGGGTGCTGAAGCTGGTGCCGTCGGCGCTGCCCTGGAGGGACAGGGTCTGGTTCCGGGTCTCCCAGCCGGCCGGCAGCTTGAGCACCACCTCGTCGACGCGGGTGGAGGTGCCGAGGTCGGCCTGGACCCACTGGGGCAGGCCGGCGCCGGCGCTCTCCCAGTACGAGCCCTGGTCGCCGTCCGTGACGCTGCCGGCGCCGTAGCCGGACTGCGCGCTGCTCGCGGCGGCGGCGTCGCCGAGCGCGATGTTGGGTCCGCCGGCCGCCTGGGCGGCCATCAGGGGGCCTCCCAGGCTCAGCAGGCTGGCCGCGATCGCGGCGCTCAGGCACCGTGATCGCCAGGTGGGGGTTCTCATCGTTCCTCGCTTCTCGGTCCCGTGCCCGCCCGGGAGTGCGGGCGGGCACGGAACGGGGGTGGTGGAAGGCGGGGGTGCGGAGGTGCGGGCGGGGCGCCCGGACAGGGATCCGGGTGCCCCGCCGGGGGGCGTCGGCCTCGCTGCCGCGGGGCCGGTCGGATCAGCCCTGGTTGAAGACGAACTGCGTGCCGGGCTGCGAGCAGATGTCGCCCTTGGCGGAGTTCGTGACGGTGACGTTCGTGAGGGTGGCGCTGCCGCGGGCACCGCTCATGGCGAGGACTCCGCAGCCGTTGAGCGACTTGTCGATCTTGACGTTCGTGACCTTGACGTTCGGCATGGCGCCGCCGCCGGTCTTGAACTGGATGCCGTCGTAGGTCGACTCGTGGATCTCGGTGTCGCGGATGGTCACGCCCGGGATGTCCGGCCCCTGGGCGAAGAGGGTGATGGCGCCGAACTCCTGGTCCTCGTTCCAGAACGCGCCGCCCGTGCGGTACAGGGCGTTGTTGGCGATGAGGGTCTGCCCGGTGAAGGGCAGCGGGTCGTGGTCGGTGGCGAGCATGATGCCCGGGTAGTTCATGGTGTCGGCGATCACGTTGTTCTCGATCGTGTTGCCGTAACCGCCGTAGACCGCGATGCCGTTGGCCCGCCAGGGCAGCTGGACGGTGTTGTTGCGGAAGTGGTTGTCGTGGCCGACGTCGACGGAGGTGTCCTTGACGTACTTGCTGGCCCACACCGCGAGGGCGTCGTCGCCGGTGTTGCGGAAGGAGGAGTCGTAGACGGTGGAGTTGCGGGTTCCGTTGGCGAAGTTGATGCCGTCGGCGTAGGTGTTGCGGATCCGCATGCCGGTGAACTCCAGGCCGTCGCCCGGCCCCCACAGCTCGGGGATGTTGGAGTAGTCGCGGCCCGCCCACACGCCGACGTTGGCGTGCTCGATCCAGACGTTGCTGATCTTCGTGTTCTTGCCGAAGCGGCCGTTGAGGCCGACGCCGCCCTCGGCGTTGCCGTCACCGCCGCGGATCGTGCCCGAGCCGAAGATGGCGATGTCCGAGATCTTGGTGTTGTCGTCGATGTCGAAGCCGAAGTTGCCCTCGTGCGGGTGGTTGATGCCGTTCGCCAGGTGCGGCGGGGTCAGCGTGTAGAGCTGGGAGTGCCACATGCCCGCGCCGCGGATGGTGACGTCCCGGATGCCGACCTGGTTGTGGGTGCCGCGGTTCAGCGGGTCGTCGGTGAGGATCTTCTGCTCCTGGCGCCACTGGCCGGCCGGGATCCACACACAGGGGATCTCGCCCTTCTGATCGGCGGTGACGGCGCGCTGGAGGGCGTCGGTGTCGTCGATGCCGTCGTTGGGGACGGCCCCGTACTCGGTGATCGAGACGCACTCGGCGGGCTTGGCGGCCGCGGGTGCGACCTGCTCCAGGTCGATCAGGTCGACGACGTAGAACGCGGCGGTGTCGCCCGCGTCGCGCTGGAGGCGGAACTTCGTGCCGGCCGGGTAGGACTGGGTCAGCAGGGCGTTGGACTCGTCGAAGAGCCGCCGCGCGTCACCGCCGGGGGTGTTGGTGAGCCCCTCCGGCTGGTCGGTGTTGCCGTAGAGCCAGCTGTGCTTGGAGGAGAGGGTCAGCTTCCGCACGAACTGGCCGTTCGCGTAGAGGCTGAGCGTGGCCTCCTGGCCGCCGCCGCCCGGGGCGTCCGGGATGGAGTTCCGTACGACGATGGAGTTCGCGGCGTTGGTGGAGGTGAACTCCACGTAGTCGCCGGTGGAGTTGAGGCGCACCGACTCGCGGCCCGAGGACTCGGTGGCGTAGTTGGTGTGGCCGAACGGACGGGTGGAGTCGGTGTACAGCAGCGAGCCGCGGTAACTGGCCTTCTCCGCCTCGTACTCCGTGTACGGGACGGCCGCGCCGCGCCCCACGACGAGGGAGCGGCCGAAGACGTTGTTGTTCTCGTTCGTCTCGGTCACGGTGCCGGTGGCGTCGGCGGTCGCGGTCAGCGTGACGCCGCCGTTGGTGGCCGTCCACGTGCCGCTGAGGGCGACGTTCGCCGTGTCGCCGGCGGCGATGGCCGGGGTCGTGCCCGACAGGGTGGTCGTCCCGGCCGTGAGCCGGGTGACGCTGCCGGCCGGGACCGCGGAGGTGCCGCGGTTCTTGACGGCGACCGTGAAGGAGACGGGCGCCCCGACGGCGGGGGTGGCCGGGTTGGGGGTGATGCCGGTGACCGTGAGGTCCGGGCCGGGGGTCTGGGTGACCGTCAGCTTGTTCGTCGCGGTCCGGCTGTTGTTGCCGTTGTCGAGCTCGGGCACCGTGTCGGTCGGGTCGACGGCGGCCGAGACCGTGTAGGAGCCCATCGGGCGCTTGCCGATGGGGACGTTCACGGTCGTCGACTGGCCCGCGGCGAGCACGGGCACCGGGGCGGATCCCGCGACCGTGCCCTCGGCGCTGACGTTCACGGTCGTCGCCGCGGCGGCGGCCGTGCCCGCGTTGCGGACGGTGACCTTGGCGGTCACGTCGTCCGCCTCGGACGGGGTGGCCGGCTCCCAGGTCAGGTCGTTGACGACGAAGTCGGGGGCGGGCGCGGCCTTGCCGAGGACCTGGATCTCCGCCACCTGGACGCCCGGGGCGCCGGTGTTGGAGAAGCCGGTGAGCCGCAGGTCGGACACCCGGCCGGTGACCGGGATGGTGACGGTGTTCTGCCCGGCCGAGGGGCTGAAGACGTAGTCGGCGCGCGCCTTCAGCGTGGTGAAGCCGCCGGCCGCCGAGGCCCGGCCGAGGACTTCGAGGGACTGGGTCCGCGGGCCCCAGGCGGCGTCCGGGTTGAGTTTGACGACGACGGCCTCGACGTCGGCGTCCGAGCCCAGCTTGACGGTCAGCGAGCCGGGGAAACCGGCCGACTCCCAGTAGGTGGAGGTGCTGTCGTCGTTGGCGTTGGCCGCGGTGTAGTTCTGGGTCGCGGAGCTGGCCTCGATCGGCTTGTTCCGCGCCAGGTTGGTGCCGGTGACCGGCGGCGGGTCGCCCGGGTCGCCGCCGTCGGCCTCCCCGTAGATCTCCAGTTCGGAGAGCTGCGCGGCGTTCCAGCCCGTGTTGGAGGCCACCTGGACCCGGACGAAGCGGGCCGTCGCGGAGGGCAGGTCGAGGGCGACCGTGTTGGCGGCGGACGGCGTGAACGACCGGGTCTGCGCCGCGGTGATGGTGCTGAAGGTGCTGCCGTCGGCGCTGCCGAGGACGGCGAGGGACTGGTTGCGCGCCTCCCAGCCGGTGGGCAGCTTCAGCGCGAGGCGGTCGAGGTCGACCTGGGTGCCCAGATCGACCTGGACCCACTGCGGGAAGGAGCCCGACGGGCCTTCCCAGTAGGACTGCTGGCTGCCGTCGGTGACGTTGGAGGCCGGGTAGCCGCCGTTCGCACCGCCGGCCGTCGCCGCCCGGCCGAGGGCGAGGTTGGTCTCGCCCGCGGCCTGCGCGGGGACGGGGAGCAGTCCTACGGAGATCAGGCCTGCCGTCAGCAGACCGACCCCCAGACGCCTGCTCGGATGTATGCGTCTCATGGTGACCTCTCCGCGATGCGGGCGTGGCCCGTGGCCCGTCTCCGTGCGTGCGGTCCCCCGGCGCGGCACGCGGCAGGGGAGCTCGGACGAGTTCGACAGGGTCACGCGCCTGGAGCCCGACATGACTCCGACAAGGATCAAATGACAGCTAGCCATCTTCTTGAGTAACTCTGTGACTCATTTGCGCCGTCAGCCCGCAAGGTTTCTACTGGATGACGACTTTGTCAACGGTCCTCGTTCACTTGCAAACATCCGTCATGTTTCGGAAACGCCGACGGCACCGGTGTCGGAGCCGCGCGGGGCGGTGACACCGGTGCCGTCGGGTGAGAGGCGGTCAGTTGTATGGGTCGCGAACGGAGTCGACGATCGTCCGGGGCGGGGTCGGGGCCCGGCGGATCAGCGCGGGGTCGGCGGGGCGGTCGATCCGCGGACGACGAGCTCGGGCTCGAAGAGCAGCTCGCCGGGGTGCTGCTGCGTGCCCCGGATCTGCGCGATGAGCAGGTCGACGGCGGCGCGGCCCATGGCCTCGATCGGCTGACGGACCGTCGACAGCGGAGGTTCCGTGCAGGTCATGAGGGCGGAGTCGTCGAAACCGACCACCGAGACGTCCCCGGGCACGGAGAGCCCGCGCCGCCTGGCCGCCCTGATCGCGCCGAGTGCCAGGGGGTCGCTGCCGCAGGCGATGCCGGTCACCCCGCGGGCCAGGAGGCGCGCGGTGGCGGCCTGCCCGCCCTCCAGCGAGAAGATCGACCGCTCGACGAGGTCGTCGGACCAGGGCATGCCGGCCGCCGCGGCGGCCGCACGGGCGGCCTCCACCTTGCGGCGCGACGGAATGTGGTCCTCCGGGCCCACCACCAGGCCGATCCGCTCGTGACCCAGCGAGCTGAGGTGCCGCCAGGCCTGCTCGATGGCGACGGCGTCGTCGCAGGAGACGCAGGGCAGGTCGAGGCCCTCGATCGACGCGTTGACGAGGACGACGGGGATGCTGCGCTCGGCCAGCCGGTAGTAGTGGTCGTGCGGGGCGTCGGCCTGCGCGAAGAGTCCGCCGGCGAAGACCACTCCGGAGACCTGCTGCTGGAGCAGCAGTTCGACGTAGTCGGCCTCGGAGACACCCCCCTTGGTCTGGGTGCAGAGCACCGGGGTGAGCCCCTGCTGCGCCAGCGCACCACCGATGACCTCGGCGAACGCCGGGAAGATCGGGTTCTGGAGCTCGGGCAGCACGAGGCCGACGAGTCGGGCGCGCTCGCCCCGCAGCTGCGTCGGCCGTTCGTAGCCGAGCACGTCGAGCGCCGTCAGCACGGACCGCCGGGTCGCCTCCGAGACCCCGGGCTTGCCGTTGAGGACACGGCTCACCGTCGCCTCGCTGACCCCCACCTTCTTCGCCACCTGAGCAAGTCGTCGCGTCATACACGCAACTCTAGCGCAAACAACGCAAGAGAATTGCGCCAATCTGACGACCGATGAAACCGGTCAGCGCAAACCGTGCGGTGCTCCGGTACGACCCGCCGTCACCGCCCCAGGGTGGCCGGCGCGTCCGGCGCGGGGCAGATCCTGTCCCCCCGGTGGTCGAAGACGTACAGCCGCTCCAGATCCACCAGCAGCGGGACCTGGGCACCCACCCGCGGCGGCCGCCCCTGGGGTCCGGTCCGCACCACGAGGTCACCGTGCGCACGGCCGCGGCGCTCCCCGTCCGCGAGTCCGCCGGCCGCGTCCCGCTCCTCGGCCCGGGGATGCGGCGGCCCGGCCGGGGCGGTCCCCCTCCGGGCCGCGCCCCGGCCGAACCCGCGCCACCACGGATCGCTCCGGCGCCGGGGCGCCGCGCGGGCGCGGGCCGCCTCCAGGTCGGCCACGGACGCCGGCCGGGAGCCGGTGTCCAGGTGCACCAGCACCTCGTGTCCCTGGTACTCGACGTGCTCCACGACACCGACCAGCGGCACCTCGCCCGGTCGCGCCCGGCCGGGGGCGGCGAGGCGCACGGCCTCCGGGCGCAGTCCGACCGTGATGCGGAGCCCCTGCTGGATGCGGAGCAACTGGTGGTCGACGCTCAGCGGCTCGGGCAGCGCCAGGCTCTGGGGTCCGAGGACGAGCCGCATGGGCCCGTCGAGCGGGGCGTGCACGAGGCCTTCGAGGAGGTTGATGCGCGGAGTCCCGACGAAGGCGGCCACGAACACGTTCGCGGGCCGGGCGTACAGCTCCCTGGGCGGGCTGACCTGCTGGAGGACCCCTTCGCGGATGACCGCGACGCGGTCGCCCAGCGACATCGCCTCCGCCTGGTCGTGGGTGACGTAGACCGTCGTCACGTCGAGCTCCGCGGTCAGCCGCGCGATCTCGGCGCGCAGGTGACCGCGGAGCTTGGCGTCCAGGCTGGAGAGCGGTTCGTCCATCAGGAAGACCGAGGGTCTTCGGGAGATCGCCCGCCCCATGGCCACCCGCTGCCGCTCACCGCCGGACATCTGGCCGGGTCTTCGGTCCAGCAGGTCCTCGACGGACAGCATCCGGGCGGTCGCCACCACACGCGGGTCGGGGTCGGCCGAGGGGTCCTTCAGCCGCAGCGGGAAGCCGATGTTGTCGCGTGCCGTCATGGCGGGGTAGAGCGCGAAGTTCTGGAACACCATGGCGATGTCGCGCTCGCGGGCGGTCATGTGGTTCGCGAGCCGGTCGTCGAGGTACAGCTCTCCCTCGCTGATGTCCTCGAGGCCGGCGATCATGCGCAGGACCGTCGACTTGCCGCAGCCCGAGGGCCCCAGCAGGACGAGGAACTCGCCGGGCCCGACGGTGAGCGAGAGGTTCCGCACCACCGGAGCGCCGGAGTCGGGGAACCTCTTGCTGACGTTCCGTAGCGTGATGGTGCGGCTCATGCGGACCTCCGCCTGGCGTCGGTGGGATGGGAGGGGCGCCGCCCGTCCTGGGAGGCCGCCGCGGGGCCCCGCGGTGGGCGCGGGCGCGGTGCCGCGCCCACCGGAGGATCGGGGGCGTCCCCGCGGGCGGCCGTGCCGTCAGGACCAGGGCGAGGGCGCCGGGGGTGCGACGACCGGCGGCCGGTCGTCGCAGGTGATCGTGTTGGGCAGGAGCCAGGGCGCCAGCCAGCCGCCGTCGTTGCCGCCGCGGTCGGTGAGGGTGAACTCCGAGCCCGTGGAGGGGAAGTGGAACGAGCCGCAGTTGTTGACCCCGACGGCTCCGACGTTGCGGGCGTCGACGTTCTCGAAGGTCGCCGAGCCGGCCGTGCGGGCGCTGACCACGGAGTTCCCGGTGCCGTCGACGCGGATGTCCTTGAAGTGGACCGACGGGATGCCGTAGCGGTCCTTCACCCCGTACTCGCTGACCAGCATGATCGCGTTGTGGGTGGAGTCGAGGTAGTGGTCCCCGGTGACCCGTACGTCGGCGTCGATCGAACCGTCGAGCGCGTAGAACCAGAGGGCTCCGAGTCCGATCCGCCAGTTGAGGTCGAGGGTGCCGGCCCGGACGGTGGTGTTGTCGGTGAAGCGGAGCGTCCCGGTGAAGGGTTCGGCTCCGAAGCGGGCGCCCGCGTGGAGTCCGCTGCCCTCGCGTACGGGGTCGGCGACGAGGTTGCCGGTGACGGTCGTGTCGGCTCCGCCGTAGACGGCGATCCCGTTGGCGAGGGTGGGTGACTGGACGGTGTTGCGGGCGACGGTGTTGCGGGCGTCGGCGGTCTTCTCCGACCAGAGGGCGATGCCGTCGTCGCCGGTGTTGCGGATGAAGTTGTCGCGGACGAGCGAGTCGGTGACCCCGGTGTGGAAGTTGAGGGCGTCGGCGATCTGGTCGGTGACGATGTTGTTCACGACCTTGACGTTCCGCATCGGGCCGTCGAACCAGAGGCCCACCTTGGTGTGGTGGAGGTGGAGGCCGTCGATGGTGGAGTCGCTCATGGCCCCGCCGACGGCGTTCACCTGGTCGGTGTCGACGCGCTCGCGGACGTCGCCCTCGATGGCGAACCCGCGCAGGTGGACGTTGCGGCTGCCGCCCTCGGCCGCGGGCTTCCCGTAGAGGCCGACGCCGGTGTGCCGGGAGCCGTCGGGGGCGGGTTCGGCGAGGGTGACCTGACGGCCCTTGAGGACGGTGTGCCAGTTGCCGGCGCCCACGAGGGTGACGTCGTCGACGACGATGTGCCGGTCGACGCGGAAGGTGCCCGGCGGGAGGTAGACGGGGCGGTCCAGGCGGCGGGCGAGGGCGATGGCCCGCTCGATGGCGGGGGCCGCGTCCCGGCGGCCGGTGGGGTCGGCGCCGAGCAGGCGCACGTCGACGCCGCCCCGCTCGACGTGCGGCGGGGCGACCAGCTCGGTGTCGAGGAGGTCGATGACCGTCCAGGCGGCCGGGCTGCCGGCCGGCACCGTGAGCCGTACCTTCTCCCCCGCGCGGTGGGTCGTGCCGAGGAGCAGGCGCTGCTCGTCGTAGAAGTGGGTGGGCCGGAAGGGCTTGGGGAACTCGGGCGCGGGTGTGGTGGCGGCCGGCACGCAGGAGCACTCGGCGAGCCACCAGTCCGGGTGGAGCAGGTCGGCGCCGGGGTCGTTGGTGAAGGGGTACTGGTTGTAGAGCCAGGAGTACTGCGAGGTGAGCGTCATCGTGCGGCGGTCGCGGCCGGCGGAGACGTCCAGCGGGGCGGTGATCCCGCCGCCGCCGGCCGCGTCGGGGATGCTGTAGCGCACGGTCAGGGCGTTGGCCGCGCGGGGCAGGGTGAACTCGACGTACTGGCCGGGGACGAGCCGGACCGCCTTCCGGCCGGAGGCCTCCGAGGCGAGGGTGTACGGGGTGCGGTCCGGGCCGATGACGGTGCCGGTGGAGCGGGCGTTCTCCGCCTCCTGCTCGTCGAAGGCGACGTCGGCGCCGCGTCCGGCCACCAGCGCGGGGTCGAGTGCCGCACGGGTGGTGACGGGCGTACCGGACCGGGGGGCCGGGGCGGCGCCGGCGGTGGTGACGGCCGTCTGGCCGAGGCAGAGGAGGGCGCAGGCGACGGCGGTGGCTCTGGCACCGGCGCGGACGCGCGGACGGACGCGGCTGGGGATCATCTGGGCTCGCTTCTCGGACGGTGGGGACCCGCGGCGGACGGGCGTCGCCGCGGGTGGGGCGAGGCGCGCGGCGACCGGGTGGGGAGGGTGCGCCGCGCGCACGGAAGCCCCGCTCCCGGCCCCCCACGGAACGGGATCGGGGCTTCCGTCACGGCCGGGTCAGGTCCCGGCCTCGACCACCGTGCGCCGTGGCCGACGGAGTCGGCTGAGCGGCCTCGGCCGCACGGTGGGGTCTTTCCACGGGCCGCCGTCCGCGCCCGCGTGCGGGCGGGGGCGGGGCTGCCGGAGCGGCCCCGGCTCAGGCGCGCAGCCAGGCGGCGGTGTCCGGGGGGAGGGTGCCGTCGGGGGCGAGGGGGCCGCTGGTGAGCAGGAGTGCGGAGTGGGCGGGGAGTTCCGCGGCGTCCGGGGAGAGGTTGACGACGCAGATCAGGCCGTGGTCGCGGGCGAAGGCGAGGACGCCGTCCCCGGCGGGGAGCCAGCTGAGCGGGCCGTCGCCGAAGCCGGGGACGGTGCGGCGCAGTTCGAGGGCGGTGCGGTAGAGGGTGAGCATGGAGTCGGCGTCGGAGCGCTGCCGGTCGACGGCGTAGCGGGCCCAGTCGGCGGGCTGCGGGAGCCACGGGTCCGATCCGGCGCCGAAGCCGTACGAGGGTGCCTCGGCCTCCCAGGGGAGGGGGACGCGGCAGCCGTCGCGGCCGGGGTCGCTGCCGCCGGAGCGGAAGTGCATGGGGTCCTGGATGCGGTCCCGGGGGACGTCGGCCTCGGGCAGGCCGAGTTCCTCGCCCTGGTAGAGGTAGACGGAGCCGGGCAGGGCGAGGGTGAGGAGCGCGGCGGCGCGGGCGCGGCGGGTGCCGAGTTCCAGGTCGGTGGGGGTGCCGAAGGCCTTGGTGGCGAAGTCGAAGGCGGTGTCGGTGCGGCCGTAGCGGGTGGCGGTGCGGGTGACGTCGTGGTTGCAGAGCACCCAGGTGGCGGGGGCGTGGACCGGGGCGTGTTCGGCGAGGGTGTCGTCGATGGTGCGGCGGAGCCGGTCCGGCTCCCAGGGGCAGGCGAGGAAGTTGAAGTTGAAGGCCGTGTGGAGCTCGTCGGGCCGGAGGTAGCGGGCGAAGCGTTCGGCGTCGGGGAGCCAGACCTCGCCGACGAAGACGCCGTCGTACGCGTCGGCTATCGCGCGCCAGGAGCGGTAGACGTCGTGGATCTCGTCCTGGTCGATGTACGGGTGGGGGTCGACGCCCTCGACGAAGTCGCGGAGGTCGGGGTCCTTGGTGAGGAGGGCGGCGGAGTCGATGCGGACGCCGGCGACGCCGCGCTCGAACCAGAAGCGCAGGACGTCCTCGTGCTCGCGGCGGACGTCGGGGTGGGACCAGTTGAGGTCGGGCTGCTCGGGCGTGAAGAGGTGGAGGTACCACTCGCCGTCGGGGACGCGGGTCCAGGTGGTGCCGGAGAACTGGGAGGGCCAGTCGTTGGGCGGGAGTTCGCCGTGCTCGCCGCGGCCGGGCCGGAAGTGGAAGCGGGCCCGTTCGGGGCTGCCGGGTCCTGCGGCGAGGGCGGCGCGGAACCAGGCGTGCTGGTCGGAGACGTGGTTGGGGACGATGTCGACGATGACGCGCAGGCCGAGTTCGGCCGCTTCGGCGATGAGCTTCTCGGCCTCGTCGAGGGTGCCGAAGGCGGGGTCGATGGCCCGGTAGTCGGCGACGTCGTAGCCGCCGTCGACCATCGGCGAGGCGTACCAGGGGGTGAACCAGACCGCGTCGACGCCGAGTTCGGCGAGGTGGGGCAGTCTCGCCCGGACGCCCGCGAGGTCTCCGGTGCCGTCGCCGTCGCCGTCGGCGAAACTGCGCGGGTAGACCTGGTAGATGACGGCGTCGCGCCACCAGTCGGCGGTGCGGGACGGCGAGGAGGCTGCCACGGAACGGTCCTTTCGGGCAGGTCGGGGTTCTTCGCCGCCGTCCCGGAGAGCGGGGGCAGGATGGGCCGGGACGGCGGCGAAGGCTTCGGGAGGAGGGCGGTGGCGCGGGGTCAGCCCTTGAGGCTGCCGGCGGTGAGGCCGCCCATGATGTTGCGCTGGAAGACGAGGAAGACGAGCAGCGTCGGGAGGGACGCGATGGTGAGGGCGGCGATGAGGATGTTCACCGGGACCCCGTTGGAGAGCGAGTAGATGCCCACGTTGAGGGTCTGCTTCGCCGGGTCGGGGAGGGTGAGCATCGGCCAGAGGAAGTCCTTCCACACGCCGACCACCGCGAAGATCGACACCACGCCGAGGATCGGCCGGGAGATCGGGAGGACGATCGACCACAGGATCCGCAGGGGGCTCGCGCCGTCCATGGAGGCGGCGTCGAGGAGTTCCTTCGGGATGGAGTCGAAGAACCGCTTCAGCAGGAAGATGTTGAAGGCGTTGGTGACGGACGGCAGCCAGATCGCCCACGGGGTGTTGAGCAGGTTCCGCTCGACGATCGGGACGTCGAGGACGGTCAGGTACTGGGGGACGACGAGGACCGTCGCCGGGATCATCAGGGTGGCGAGCATCAGTCCGAGGATCGCCTTGCCGAGCACCGGACGCAGCTTGGACAGCGAGTAGGCCGCCGCGACGTCGAGGACGAGCTGGAAGGCGAGGGCGCCGAAGGCGTAGTAGAAGGTGTTGAGCAGCAGCGAGGACAGGTCCATGACCTCCCAGGCGCGGCTGTAGTTCTCGGGGGTGAAGCTCTCCGGCACCAGGCTGGGCGGGGTCCTGACGACCTCCTGGGTGTCCTTGAACCCGCTGGATATCAGCCAGTACAGGGGGCCGAGGAACACCAGGGTGAAGCCGCCGGTGACGAGGGTGAAGGCGCTCCAGTAGAGGCGCTTGCCGCGGCTCTTGGCGAGGACGGCCGGCGAGATGAGCGTACGTGTGGACATGCTGGTCTCCCGGTCCTACTCTTCCTCGGCGCGGCTGAGCTTGACGTACGCCGCCGAGAAGCCGGCGAGCAGTACGAGCAGGAGCAGGCCGAGGGCCGCCGCGGCGCCGTAGTTGTTGAAGTTGAAGGCGTACTGGTAGATGAGGTAGACGACCGTGGTGGTGGACCCCTCGGGTCCGGCGCCGCCGGTGAGCAGGAACGGCTCGACGAAGACCTGCATGGTCGCGATGATCTGCATGAGCAGCATCAGCGAGAGGATGAGGCGGGTCTGCGGGATCGTCACGTGCCAGATCTTGCGGAACAGGCCGGCGCCGTCGAGCTCGGCGGCCTCGTACAGCTCGCCCGGGATGCCCTGGAGCGCGGCGAGGTAGATCAGGGTCGCGCCGCCCATGTTCATCCAGGTCGAGGCGAGGACGAGGGAGAACATCGCGATGTCCGCGTCCTGGAGCCACTGCTGTTCGGGCAGGTGGAGGAGGCCGAGCAGCTCGTTGAGGAGGCCGTAGCCCGGGTCGTACAGGTACTGGAAGAGCAGGACCGCGGCGACCGGCGGGAGCATGACGGGCAGGTAGACCAGGAGCCGCAGGTAGCTCTTGCCGTGCCGGAACTCGTTGATGGTGATCGCCAGGACGAACGGGACGGCGAAGCCGAGGACCAGCGCGAGGGCGGTGTACCAGAGGGTGTTGCCCCAGGCCTGCCAGAAGGCCGGATCGTTGAAGACGGTGCGGAAGTTGTCCAGTCCGACCCAGACGGACTCGCCGCTCTCGGTCTTCTGGAAGGCCAGGAGGAACTCCCTGACCATCGGATACCAGGAGAACAGGGCGAAGCAGACGACGGCGCCGATGAGGAAGCCGTGGGCGGTGAGGTTCCGCCGCAGGTTCTTGGCGAAGGCGCCGCCGGGGGCGCCGGGGCCCTGCTGGCGCGGCGTGGAGTGGCGGGGACGCGCCGCCTTGCTCGGGGTCAGGCTCGGGGCCGACATGCGTGCTCCTCGGTACGGGACTGCCGGGTCTGCCGGCGGGTCGGGCGTTCCGGGCGGGGCGGGCGTGGAGGACGCCCGCCCCGCCCGGTTCCGTCACTGGTTGGCCAGGACCTGGTTGACCTGCGTCTCGGCGGTCGACAGGAGCTTGTCGACGTCGGCGTCCTTGTTGGTGAGGAGACCGGACATCACGTTGTCGAGCACCTTGTAGACCTCCTGGGCCTTCGGCGGCTCGGCCTTGCCGGGGACGGGGCTGTCCATGAACGCCTTGAAGTTGGCGACCGGCATGGTGGCGTTCTGGACGCGGGAGGCGTCGTCCTCGGTCTTGGACTCGTTCAGCCAGAAGTTCGGCTGCGGGAGGCCGACCGGCAGGCTGTCGGCCTTGGTGCGGGCCCAGTCGAACTGTCCCTTGCCGACGGTGGTGAACTTGAAGTTGAGCCAGGCGATGCCGGCCTTGACCTTGTCGGGCGAGATGCCCTTCTTGATCATGTACCCGTTGCCGCCGGCCAGGGTGTTCTTGCCGCCGGGGATCGGGCCCATGCCGAAGTTCTCGTACTTGGCGCCCAGCTGCTGGACCATGTACGTGATGTCGTCGGGGGCGGCGAGGAACATGCCGAGCTTGTCGGTGGCTATCTGCTTCTGCAGGTCGCCCCACTTGAGCAGCTGGGTCTTGCCCATGCTGTCGTCCTCCCAGCGCATGGCGTGGAGGTTCTTCGCGATCTGCTTGCCGAACTCGTTGTTGAACGCCGCCTTCTTGCCGCTCGCGTCGACGATGTCCCCGCCGAGGCTGTACATCTGGGCGGTGAAGTGCCATCCGCCGGTGTTGCCGGCGCTGTACTCGCCGAAGCCCGAGACGCCCTCGCCGAGGCCCGCGATCTTCTTCGCGGCGGCGCGGACCTCCTCCCAGGTCTTCGGCGGGGTGTCGGGGTCGAGCCCGGCGTCCTTGAAGAGCTTGCGGTTGATCAGCAGGCCCATCGTGTAGTTGCTGGTGGGCAGGCCGTACAGCTTGCCGTCCTGCTTGAGGGTGCCGAGGACGTTCGGGTCGATGTCCTTGAGCCCCGGGACCGTCTTGTCGGTCACGTACGCGGAGATGTCCTCGGCGCCGTTCTCCGACAGGACCTGCGGGAGGTCCGTGAAGTAGGTGTAGAAGACGTCCGGCTGCGACTTGGCCTTGAGCATCGCGGTGAAGCGCGGCGGCTCCAGGCACTGACCGGGGGTGGAGCGGCCCTCGATGGTGACGTTCGGGTACGTCTTGTTGAACTCGGCGACGTCCTCCTTCCACTCCTTGAGCTCGGCCGCCTTGGCCGCCGGGGGCATGCAGTCGATCGTGAGGGACACCTTGGTCTTGGGGTCCAGCGGAGCGGAGGCGTCGGACGAGCCGGTCTGCTGCGAAGTACCGCCGCCGTCGTCGTCGCTGCTGCTCGTGCCGCAGGCGGCGAGAGCGGTGAGCGTCATCGCGGAGACGAGGGTGACCGCGCTGGCGCGGCGGGTACGGCGGAGCCTGGCACTTCTCATCGAGTGGTCCCCTTCGGGCAAGAACGTGGAGGTCGCCCCACCGGAGTCGGCGACTGCGTGGTGGGGCGCGGCACACTCAACCACCCCCAACAAGTGAACGCAAGATATCGCGCTCATTTCGTAATTGCTCGACAACTCGATTCCTGTCGGACTGTTGGGGGCAGGGCCCTACGCCACACAGGAGCCGCGCGCCGAGACGCGAGGCCAGGAGCAGCTGGGGCGCGGGACTGTCACCGCACCGAGACCTGCGGAATGCAGTGCATCATTTGCAAGATCTCTTCAAGTTCTTCCAGGCGTCCGTTACCTTGGCGTACCCGACCCACCGCCGCCGACGCACCGTCTCAGCCCCCTGTGCCTCTCCCCCGGCTCCGTCAGGCCCCGTCCCGTCGCTCCAGATCCTGGAGCGCACGGGCCTTCTGGGCGGCGACCCTGCGGGCCTCCCGCAGGGCGTGCTCCGCCGCGGTCACCTCCTTGCCCGCCGCCGTGGCCGCCGTCCGCGCCTCCTGCCTGGCCCGTCGCGCCGCGTGCAGCTCCCGCTCCAGCCGACCGACCCGCTCGGCCGAGGAGTCGGCCTCCTCCACCGCGGCCTGCCGGGCCTCACGCGCCCCGGCGAGCTCGCGCTCCCTCCGGGCGACGTCGCCGTCGGCCTCCCCCGCCTCCGTACGGGCGCGTTCCAGCGCGCGCCGGCGCCGCGCGTCCCCGCCCCGGGCCGGCTTCCGCCCCGCGGCCGAGCGGCCGACGGCTCCGGTCGGCTCCTCGCCCTCCCCCGCGTGGCCGCGCCTCTCCGCCCGGCCCTCCGCCGTCCCGGCTCCGGAGGCCCCGGCGGTCTCCGCCGGCGGGGGGACCGGAGGCCGACGGGGCGGCACGGCCTCCGGCGCGACCGCGGGGAAACCGACGGCCGCCTCGGGCGTCCTGACGAGCCGCCCCCTCGCCCACTGCTCGGCCACCTCCCGGTCGGCGAGGACGGCGTGCAGGGTCTGCTCGATCTCGTGCTGCACCGTGTCGCTCACGGACAGCCCCGCCTCCCCCGCGAGCGCGGCGGCCGTGCGGGCGAGCGCGGCGATCAGCTCCTGCCGCTGCGCACCCGCCGCCCGCAGCTGCTCGGCGTCGAGCGTCCGGTAGGCCTCCCTGAGGGTCGTCCCCAGGGCGAGGAACTGCTGGGCCTCCCGCTGCCGCTGCCGCGCCAGCCGGTTCGCCGCCCACGCGGCGATGGACGGGCGCCGCAGCGCGGCGACGGCCTTGGCGGCCCGCGCGTCCTTGGCCGCGCGGGCCCGGGCTACGTACGTGTCCCGCGCGGCCACGAACTCCGCCGGCCTCAGCCCGTACAGCTCCTCGGCGACTTCCTCGACATCCACGGGCCCACTCTGCGCCGACCGTGCCCGGAGGCGGGGATCCCGCTCGCCGCCTCCGCCGGATGCCCGGTCCGATCACCCTCGCGGGCGGATGATCGGTCGGCCCGTCCCCGGGTGCGGCGCCGGGGCGGCCGGGACGTGTCCTCGGCGCGCGCCGGGGACGGCCGGGTCGTCTCCCCCGGTGCGTCACGGACGGCGAGGGGACCCCGGAGCGGGCGCCCGTGACGGCCGGGTCGTCGCTCAGGTCTCGTCCAGCGGGCGGGTGGCGGGCCCCTGGAGGACGCTGCCGTCGGCCGCGAACCGCGAGCCGTGGCAGGGGCACTCCCAGGTGCCCTCGGTCTCGTCGAAGCCCAGCTCACAGCCCCGGTGGGTGCAGCGCGGGGCCGTCCGCCGACCGGCCGCGTAGTGGCGCGCCACCTCGGACTGGCGGCGGACGACGCCGGGGATCTCCCGTACCGGCAGGTGGCGGCGCGGGTCGACCAGCTCGGTCCAGGCGGGGCGCGGGGCGCCGGTCACATGGGCGGCGAGGAGCGGGCCCGCGGCGATGCCGTTGCTGAGGCCCCAGCCTCCGAAGCCGGTCGCGAGGAACACGTGCTGCGTGTCCGGGTGCTCGTGGCCCACGCAGGGCATCCCGTCCGGCGTGTACACGTCCTGGGCCGCCCACCGGTGGGTCTCCGAGGCCTCGGCGAAGCCCGGCAGACGCCCGCGGGCCCAGGCCTCCAGCCGGTCGTACCGCTCGCGCACGCCCCCGCTCCCCGGCTCGGACGCCTCACCGGCCACCGTCAGCAGGCGCCTGCCGTCCGGCAGCGGGGCCGAACGCACCGAGCGGGTGCCGTCGTCGTCGACGGCCAGGTACATGCCGTACGGGGCGTGGTGCGCGTCCACGGACGCGGCGACGACCAGCTCGCGCCGCACCGACAGACGCACCAGGAGGCTGCTGTGGCAGCGGAGCGGGAAGTGGGTGGCGAGGACGACGTCCCGGGCGTGGACCGAGGTTCCGCCCGCCACGTCCAGTCGGCATGCGGCGCCGTCGTGGAGTCCGGTGACCCGCGTGCCCTCGTGGAGGCGGCCGCCCCGCGCGACGACGTCGTCCGCGAGGGCGAGGAGGAGGCGGCGCGGGTGGAACTGCAGCTGGTCCGCCACCCGCACGGCGGCCGCGACCGGGAACGGGAGCCCGGTCTCCGTGACGAAGGTCGCCTTCAGGCCGGCCTCGGCGGCGGCGTCCGCCTCCTCGCGGATCCCGGCCGCGCGTCCCTCGTCGACCGTGCAGGTGAAGGCGGGCCGGCGTTCGACGTCGGCGTCGACGTCGAGGTCCGCGCAGAGGGCCACGGCCCGGCGCAGGGCGTCCTCCTGCGCGTCGGCGTAGAGGGCGGCGGCCTCGACGTCCAGACGGTGCCGCAGGCGGGCGTAGCAGAGGCCGTGGAGGGAGGTCAGGGCGCCGGCCGCGTGCCCGGTCACCCCCGCCGCGACCCGGTCGGCCTCCAGGAGGACCACGTCGGCCCCGGCCAGGACCAGCTCCCGTGCGGCGCACACCCCGGCCACCCCGGCACCGACGACGGCGACGTCGGCGACGAGGTCGCCGTCCGGGGGCGGGTGGGGGGTGCCGGACGGCGGCGCCGACGTCATCCCGTACGGGGTCCCGGATCCGCGTCGCATGATGGCTCCTCTCCGCGGTGCCCGGCGGCCGGCACGCGGCGTTCCCCCTCTGTCTCCTTCCAGCGTCCGGCCGCCGTCCCGTTCCGGCCACTCCCGTGCGGCCCGGGGGACCCTGGAGGAGCGCGGGCCGTATCGGAGTGAAACGATTCACCACCCAGGTATCCCGTACCGGACCGCTGGACAGAGGAGGCCCCGGAAGCATGGCCGTGGACGAGCTCGACACCCGGATCCTGCGGCTGCTCATCGAGCAGCCGCGCACGAGCGTGCGTGAGTACGCGCGGATCCTGGGCGTGGCACGGGGCACCGTCCAGGCCAGGATCGACCGGCTGGAGCGCGACGGGGTGATCACCTCGACCGGCCCGGTCCTCTCCCCCGCCGCCCTGGGCCACCCGGTGCTCGCGTTCGTGCACGTCGAGGTCACCCAGGGGCACCTCGACGAGGTCGGCGACGCCCTCGCGGCCGTGCCGGAGATCGTGGAGGCCTTCTCCATCACCGGCGGCGGCGATCTCCTCACCCGCGTGGTCGCCCGCGACGCCGGGCACCTGGAGGACGTCATCCAGCGCCTGATCCGACTGCCCGGGGTGGTCCGCACCCGAACGGAGATCGCCCTGCGGGAGCGGGTGGCACACCGGCTGCTCCCGCTGGTCGAGTCGGTCGGCCGACGCCCGGATCCCATCTGAACAGCGGGGCCAGGGGAACCACGGCTCGTCCGCCCCAGGGGCGGGGGGGGGAGCGGCGGGGTCCTCCTTCCACCGGGGGTCCCCAGCGTGCCCCGGCCCCACCCGGGCGCCGACTCGGCTCCTCCGTGCGGGAGCTCAGTCGACCGTGCGGGCCATCAGGATCGCCACGTCGTCCTGCGCGGGCCCCGTCAGGAGCCTCTTGAGGATCTCGTCGCACAGCACGTCCAGCGGGCGCTCCAGGTGCCGCAGCGCGCGGCCGAGCTGGCGCATCCCCTCGTCGAGGTCGCGGTCGCGGGCCTCGATGAGGCCGTCCGTGTAGAGGACGAGCAGACCGCCGGCGCCCAGGGCGACCTCCTGGGTGCCGAAGTCGTGGGCGCCCGTGCCCAGCGGGGTCCCGGGCCGGCCGTGGAGGAAGGTGACCGTCCCGTCCGGGTCGGCCACGGCCGGCGGCGGGTGCCCGGCCCGCGCGATGACCCAGCCGGCGGTGGCCGGGTCGTGGACGGCGTACACGCAGGTCGCCATCGTGTCCTCGCCGATGTCGGCGACGACGGCGTCCAGGGAGCCGAGCATCTCGGCGGGCGGGATGTCGTGGCGGGCCAGGGTGCGTACCGCCGTGCGCAGTTGGCCCATGACGGCGGCCGCGTGGATGCCGTGCCCCATGACGTCGCCGATGACGAGCCCCGTCCTGCCGCCGGGCAGCGCGATGACGTCGAACCAGTCGCCGCCGACGTCGTGGGCGCTCGCGGGAAGGTAGCGTCCGGTGAGTTCGAGCCCGGTGACGGCGGGCAGCTCGCTGTTGGTGAGGCTGCGCTGGAGGGTGAGGGCGGCCTCCCGCTGGGTGGTGTAGAGGCGGGCGTTGTCGATGTTGAGGGCGGCGCGGGCCACCACCTCGTCGATCAGGACGCGGTCCTGGGCGTCGAAGGGCTCGCGGGTGCGCAGCCGGGTCACCGTGACCGAGCCGAGGACCTGGCCGCGGGCCACCATGGGGACGAGGCGGGCCGAGCCGATGCGGGTGGCGAAGTAGGTGCGGAGCGCCTCGGTGCGCGGGTCGGTGAAGAGCTCGGGGATGTCGGTGGTGTGGAGGTCGGTGGGCCGTCCCCGGGCGACGACCTCCTCGTACACGGAGTCCAGCGGGATCTGGAAGGTCTGGCCCGGGACGAGCAGGGCGGTCGGGGCCGTGGGGTCCGGGAAGCGGGCGGCGAGGCGCCGGAGCACTCCGCGGGTGGAGGCGACCGGGTCGTCCGGTTCGAGGACGGACTCCAGCATCTGGACGTCCGCCGAGTCGGCCAGCTGCGGCACGAGGAAGCGGACCGCCTCCTCCGCCGTGCGCTGCAGGTCCAGCGTCGTGCCGATCCGCGCACCGGCCTCGGCGAGCAGGGCGAAGCGGTGGCGGGCCCGTTCGACCTCGGTGTGCGCCTCCTGGCTCTCGGTGATGTCGACGAGGGAGGCGATGAGGCCGAGCGACCGCCGGTCGGCGCGGTCGACCAGCGGGGCGTACGAGCAGGACCAGATGTGGTCGCGGTCGGGGTCGGCGGGGGTGCGGCCGACGCGGCGGGCGTCGACGACGGCGTGCCCGCTCTCCATGACCTGGCGCATCAGGGATTCGAGCGAGGCGGCGTTGACCCCGGGGACGACCTCCGTGAGGCGGCGGCCCACGTGCTCGGGGGCGGGCACCCCGTTCATCCGGGCCAGGGCGTCGTTGACCCGGAGGAACCGCAGGTCGGGGCCGAGCAGGGCGAGGCCGATGGGCGACTGGGTGAAGAGGCTCTCCATCGCCGCGAGGTTCTCCCGCATCCGCAGGACCTCGGAGGTCTCCACCGCGATGAGCAGGGCGCCCGGCCGGCCGTCCGGGTCGGCGGCCGGCACGATCCACATCTCCATGGCGATCGTGTGGCCGTCGCGGTGCCGTACGGGCAGGGTGCCGACCATCGTCTCGCCGGCCTGGACGCGGAGGGTCAGCCGCTCGGCGAGCTCCCGGTTGGCGTCGGGGACGAGGAGCGGCGTGGCGAGCCGTCCGAGCACGTGCTCGGGGCGGTGCCCGAGGAGGTCCTGCGCGGCGAGCGACCACTCGACGATGTGCCCCTCGGCGTCCTCGCGCCACAGGGCGATCGGGAGCAGCTCGCGGAGCACGCCCGCGTCCCCGACGGCCGCCCGGGGCGGCTGCGGAACCCTGCTCGACGGCTCGTGAGTCTCCAACGCATCGACCTACGCATCGGCCCGGCCCCTGGGGGCGCATTCCCTGTCGAATCACCCTAGCCGAGGAGCCGGGGGCGAGCGCTGCCCGGTGCGGCCGATCGATGGGTCGGGCGCGGCGCGTGCGGACGGCGCGGGGCCCGGGTGGGAGAAGGATGCCGGGGACGGGACGGGCCGCCCGGTGCCCGGGGATCGCGCGCGGGGCGGTACGGTCGTCGCCGACACGGAGGCCGGGTCCGCCGCCGGTGCCGGCAGGGGGCGGAGGCGGTGGCCGGCGTCGCGGGCGGTGGCACGGACGGGCCGGGGCCGGGACGGCACCGCCGACCGGGGCCCTGCGGGCCGCCCGGACGCCACCGGGTCGACGTGTACGGCGAAGTGGGCGGGACCGGGCCTCGGCCCGCCGCCCGGGGGGACAGGGGTACGAGTGAACAGAGTGATCGACGGTCGTTTCGAGCTGGTGGAGCGGCTGGGCGGGGGTGGGATGGGGACGGTCTGGCGCGCCCGCGACCTGGCCCTCCACCGCGACGTGGCGGTCAAGGAGGTGCGGCCGCCGGACCCCGCGCTCGCCGAGCACGACGTCGAGGGCGCCCGGACCCTCCGGGAGCGCGTCCTGCGCGAGGCGCGCGCCCTCGCCCGGATCGACCACCCGAACGTGGTGACCATCCACCACATCGTCGACGCCGGCGAGGGCACCTACCCCTGGCTCGTGATGGAGTTGGTCACCGGCGGGTCCCTCCAGGACCGGCTCGACCGCGGCCCGCTGACCCCGGTCGAGGCCGCCGTGCTGGGCCGCGAGCTGCTCTCCGCCCTGCGGGCCGCCCACGAGCGGGGCATCGAGCACCGCGACGTCAAGCCGCCCAACGTCCTGCTGCGCCCCGACGGGCGGCCGGTGCTCACCGACTTCGGGATCGCCGCGATCCGGGAGAACACCGTCCTGACCGCCTCGGGCTCGATCATCGGCTCGCCCGACTACATGTCGCCCGAGCGGATCCGCGGGGGCGGCGGCACCGGTCCGGCCTCCGACCTGTGGTCGCTCGGCATGGTGCTGTACGTGGCGGTCGAGGGCCACCACCCGCTGCGCCGGGAGAACACCCTCGCCACGCTGGCGGCGGTCCTCTCCGACGACGTGCCGCCGCCGCGGCGGGCCGGCGCGCTCACGGACGTCCTGGCCCGGCTGCTGGTGCGGGAGCCGGACGCGCGCCCGGACGCGGCGGAGCTCGACCGCGTGCTCGCGGCGGTCGCGGCGCAGGACCCGGCGGCGGACCGGGTCCCGCCGGGGGACGCCGAATCGGTGCGGGACCGGCCGCCGGCTCCCGCGGACGGCGCCGGCGCGGCACCCTACGGCGGCCCCGCGGGGACCGGGGGCTCGCCTTACGGCGCGGGTGGGACGACCTCGTTCCACCTGGCCCCTCCGGCGGCCGCGGGCGCGGCTCGGGGCTTCGCCGCGTCGCCGTCCCAGGGCGTCCCGGGCTCCTTCGGGCCTCCGCCGACCGTCCCTCCGGCCGGGTTCGCACCCTCCGCCGGCTCCCCCGCGACCGCGCCCTCCGCCGCCTCGGCCGGCGGCGGCCCGCGCAGGCGCACCGGCAAGGTCGTGGGGGCGGCCGCGGCCGTCGTGCTCGCCGTGGGGATACCGGTCGCCGCCCTGTCGTGGGACTGGCGGCCGGAGGATCCGGGGAGCGGGCCGACCGGCACGTCCCCGTCGCACCGGAGCCCGGTCGCCCAGGGGCCCGGCGCGTCCGGGACGCCGACCGCGGGGACGACCCCGTCGACGGAGCCGTCGGAGGACTCCGGGCCGGTGAAGAAGGACCTCCTGACGCCCGCCGGGATCCGGGCCGCCATCGCCGCGATCAAGGAGGCGTCCGGCGGGACCATGGTCACCAGCTTCGTCGTGTACCCCGACTACGCGATCGCCGAGTCGGTGGTCAGGGGCAGTACGAAGCGGTACGACCGGTACATGTACCGGGGCGAGGACGCCGCCGTCCGCCAGGGCTCGGGCACGGCCTTCCCCGGCTCGGTCCCGGTCGACCTGAACGACTTCGACTGGGACGTCCTGCCGGCCCTGATGAAGCGCGCGGACAAGGAGCTGGGGATCGACGAGCCCACCAGCCGGTACTTCCTGCTCAACCCCGCCTCGTCCGTCTTCGGGACCAAGCCGGGCATGAGCGTCTACCTGTCCGACGGGTACGGCTCCGCCTATCTGACGGCCGACGCGAAGGGCCGGGTGACGGCGACCTACCCCCGCGAGAACTGACCCGCGCGGACGCCGCCGGCTTCGCGACGACGCCCGCGCCGAGAACCCGCCCCGCCGCGCGGGAGGACGTACGGTCCCGGCCCGGGCGGCGGTGCACGGCCGGGCGGTCCCCGTTCAGGCAGGGGTGGCCGCGCGGTCGGACGTGCTGCGGAGGACGCAGAACTCGTTGCCCTCGGGGTCGGCGAGGACCGCCCAGCCCGTGCCGTCGGCGTTGCGGTGGTCGGCGGCGAGGGTGGCGCCCAGCGCCAGCAGCCGCTCGACCTCCTCGTCGCGCGAGGTCGTCGGGCGCAGGCACAGGTGGAGACGGTTCTTGACCGTCTTCGCCTCCGGCACCTGCTGGAAGTAGAGGACCGGCCCGTCGGGGAGCTCCACCTGGGTCTCCGGGGAGCCCGGTCCGCTCTCCGGGTCCAGCGGACCGCCCGTCACCCCGCTCCAGAACCGAGCCAGGCCATAGGCATCCGTACAGTCGATCGCCACGTTCTGCACCACTGCGTACATGCTGCTCAGCGTGACGCACGCCCTTGCCCGCCGCCAAGTGGGGGGTATCCGGAGGCGGACCGCGCGTACACGTGCCGGGCGGGGCCCGTCAGGGGTTCTCCTCCCGGGGCGCCGGGGCCCGCAGGTCGTCGAGGAGTTCCGCCCGGCCGGCGAGGACGCCGGAGAGGATCAGCCGTGCGGTCCGCAGCAGTTCGGACACCTGAGGGCTCGTCAGCGCGTAGTACACGGCGGTTCCCTCGCGCCGGGCGACGACCAGGTCGGCCCGGCGGAGGACGGCCAACTGCTGGGAGAGGTAGGCCGGTTCGACGCCGGTGTCGCGGAGCATCTCGGCGACGCCGTGCTCGCGTTCGCTCAGCAGCTCCAGGACGCGGATGCGGACGGGGTGTCCGAGTGTCTTGAAGAACTCGGCCTTCAATCGGTAGAGCGGCACACTCATCGCACCCACCCCGCACGTCGACCCGGCACTCTGCAGCATGCCTCCATCCTCGCCCCTGCCGCGGCGGAAACCCACCAGGGACGGCGCGGGACCGGATCATGGCCGGAACCTGCCAGGTCCGTCCGGCGTCCGGGTGCCCGCCTGACCGGAATCGGACGGTACGTGAGCGGCGCCGGCGGTGCGGATCAGGCGATCGGCCAGGCGTCGCTGCGCCAGGCCCGCTGCTCGGCGCCCGCGTCGCGGTGCGCGGCGAGCGCCGCGGCCAGGTCGCGGTGGATGGGGACGGGGGGTCCCTCGCCCGCCGGAACCAGGGATCCGTCGGCGGGTATCGCGGCCAGTTCGAGGGCGCGGCCCGCCGCCCGCAGCCGGAGCGCGGCCTGCGCGACGGCGACCTGGCCGCCGGCCGACCAGCCCCGCAGCCGGGTCAGGTCGAGGACGACCGGTCCCGTGCCGCGGGCGACCGCCCAGCCCACGGCCCCGCTGAACCGGCTCACGGCGTCGGCTCCGAGGAAGCCGGCCAGGGACAGCACGCCCAGGTCCTGCTGGACGGTGTAACGCCATTCGATGGTCATGTGCGTCGTCATCCTTCTCGTACGGCGGTCGCTGCGGAAGCACGGGTGGGCCGCGGGGGCGGCGGGGCGGAGGCGATCTCGGCGAGGATCCGCCGGGCGGCCCGCATGAGCGGGGCCACGTCGCCGGCGGCGAGGGCGTACACGACGGTGGGGCCCTCGCGGGTGGCGGTCACGATGCCGGAGCGGCGGAGCACGGCGAGCTGCTGCGAGAGCGCGGCCGGCTCGACGTCGATACGGCTGAGCAGGTCCCGGACGGGCAGGGGCCCGCCCTGCAGCAGTTCGAGGACCCGGACGCGCACGGGATGGCCCAGCATGCGGAAGAACCTGGCCTTGGCCTGGTGCAGCGGAACCGGCACGGTGTCCTCCGGGGGCGCGGGGTGCGCGGGCGGTCGCCGCGGTCCGGCGGGCATCCACGGGCGCGGTCCGACCAGGATGTATCGAATTGCAGGAATGTGCAATTTACCTATGTCACGTTCTGAGACGGTCCGGTCGCGGCGGCACGGGAATCAGGCCCGCGCCGCCGGGAACAGACGCCGGGTCGCGGTGGCTGCACCAGAGGACCGGAGCGGGCAGCCGGGACGGAAGACCGGAACGGACAGAAGGAAGCACCATGAAGATCGGCATCATCGGCGCCGGCAACATCGGCGGCAATCTGACCCGCCGCCTCACGGCCCTGGGCCACGACGTGTCCGTGGCGAACTCGCGCGGCCCGGAGACCCTCGCCGCACTCGTCGAGGAGACCGGCGCCCGCGCCGTCACCGCCTCGGAGGCCGCGCGAGGCGCCGAGATCGTCGTCGTGACGGTTCCGCTGAAGAACGTCCCCGACCTCCCGGAGGGGTTCCTCGACGGCGCGGCGGAGGGGTTCGCGGTCATCGACACCGGGAACTACTACCCGCGCGAGAGGGACGGCCGGATCGCCGCGATCGAGGACGAGGGCCTGACGGAGAGCCGCTGGACCGAGCAGCGGATCGGCCATCCGGTCGTCAAGGCGTTCAACGGCACCTACGCGCAGGACATCCTGGACCGGCCGCGCCCGTCGGGTGACGCGGAGCGCCTCGCCCTTCCGGTGGCGGGCGACGACGCGGCGGCGAAGGAGAAGGTGCGGCTCCTCCTCGACGAGCTGGGCTTCGACTCGGTCGACGCGGGCGGGATCGACGACTCCTGGCGCCAGCAGCCCGACACCCCGGTCTACGGCCTGCGGGAGGGCGTGGACGGCGTGGCGAAGGCACTGGCGGAGGCCTCGCCCGAGCGCCCCGAGGGCTTCCGGGGCTGACCGCGCACCGACCGGCGGCGACACGGCGGCCGACACCGGGCCCCCTGCCGCCCCCGCTCCCCCACCGGCCTCAGCCGACGGCCGGGGCGGGGACGGGGGCCGCGAACGTGACGTCGGAGGCCCGCACGGTGATCTCCGCGTCGCTGCCCAGGGCGTAGGCCGCGACCCGGGAGACCGTCGCCGCGGGGACCGCCTCGCTGATGCCGGGCGCCGCCGGCACGTCCTGGGTGGCGTGGGCGTCGTGCGGGACGACGACCCGGTAGTCGCGCGCCAGCGCCGTACGCGCCGTGGCGTACACGCACATCTCGGACATCACGCCGCAGACGGCGATCGCCCGCACCCCGGCGTCGGCGAGCACGTCGCCCAGCGCGGTCTCCTCGAAGCCGTCGTCGTGCGGCTTGCGGATGACGAGCTCCCTCGGCCCGGACTCCACGGGGTGGTGCAGCTCCCAGCCCGGCGTGTGGGGTTCGTCCTCCGCGCCGGGCTCGCCGTCGTTCTGCAGGTGCACGACCAGCGCCCCGTCCCGGCGGGCGCGCGCGAGGAGGTCGGCCGTGCGGTCGACGAGCCGCGCGGCCGCGGGCACCGCCCCGTCACCGGTCACGAAGGCGGCCTGCACGTCCACCACGATCAGGGCGTCCACGGGCGGGAGGTCCGGCGTCTCCCCGGTGGGCGGGGCGGTCTCGGCGTACTGGCTCATCCGGCCATGATCCCGTCCACCGGCCCTTGCTGCCAGGGGATTTCGGACCGTACCGCCGTCGGCCGCGCGCGTTCCCGCGGGCCGCGGACGCCCGCCCGCGTGTATCGCCCGTGTAGGGAAAACCGCATACGCCCCGGCAACCGCCCACCCTCTTCAATGGGGGCATGACCCACCGCACACCTCCGCTCCCTCCGCCCCGCCGCGCCCGCCGCCTCGCGCTCCTCGGCCTGGCGGTCCTCGGAACGGCGGGGGCGCTGTTCGCCCTGCGGGGACCGCTGCTGATGGCCGCCCCCCGCTGCGCGGCCGGGCAGTGGCACGGCTGCCTCGACACGTTCAACGGCGTGGTGCTCGTGACGCTGGCGATGGTGCCCCTGTCTCTCCTCGGGGTCTGGGCCCTGGCGCGCTGGCGCCGGGCCGCCGGCAGGGCCCTGGCGTGGCGGACGTCGCTGGCCGAGGTGGGACTGGTGCACGGGACGGTGCCGTTCCTCTGGCTGACCCTGATGCCGGGCGCCGCGCCCGGCGTCGCCCCCGCCCGGGTGAGCCTGGTCCCGCTGAGGGACCTGGCCACCATGGGGGCGCTCGGGATCACCGGGAACCTGCTGGTCTTCGCCTCGCTGGGCTTCTTCGCCCCGATGCGCTCCGCCGCCCTGGCGTCCGCGCCCCGGATCCTGGCGCTCGGCGCGGGCTGCTCGATCCTGGTCGAGACGGCCCAGTACGCCCTCCGGCTCGACCGGGTGTCCTCGGTCGACGACGTCCTGGTCAACGCCACCGGAGCCGTACTGGCCGCCCTGGCCTCGCGGCGCTGGTGGCGCACCGCGCAGGACGCCCCGCCGGAACCGGTCCGCCCCGCCGTGGCGTCGGCGGCCTGAGCCGTGACCCCCCGGCACCCCGGACACCGCGGCCGGCCTCGCCGCCTTCCGCGCCGCGCACCGCTGCTTAGGCTTCAGTCATGCGTGTACTGATCGTGGAGGACGAGCCCTACCTGGCCGAGGCCGTCCGTGACGGACTGCGGCTGGAGGCGATCGCCGCGGACATCGCCGGAGACGGCGACACCGCCCTGGAGCTGCTGGCCCTCCACTCGTACGACCTCGCCGTCCTCGACCGTGACATCCCCGGCCCCTCCGGCGACGAGGTGGCCCGGCGCATCGTCGCCTCCGGGAGCGGCATCCCCATCCTCATGCTCACCGCCGCCGACCGGATCGACGACAAGGCCTCCGGGTTCGGGCTCGGCGCGGACGACTACCTCACCAAACCGTTCGAGCTGCGCGAACTGGTGCTGCGGCTGAGGGCGCTCGACCGCCGGCGCGCGCACGCCCGGCCCCCGGTCCGCGAGCTCGCGGGTCTGCGCGTCGATCCCTTCCGCCGGGAGGTCTTCCGCGACGGGCGCTACGTCGCCCTCACCCGGAAGCAGTTCGCCGTCCTGGAGGTGCTCGTCGCCGCCGAGGGCGGGGTCGTCAGCGCGGAGGAGCTGCTCGAACGGGCCTGGGACGAGAACGTCGACCCGCTCACCAACGCCGTCCGCATCACCGTCTCCGCCCTGCGCAAACGACTCGGCGAACCGTGGCTCATCGCCACCGTCCCGGGCGTCGGCTATCGCATCGGGACCGCCGCCGACACCCCCGGCACGGTCCGTGGGTAGCCGGCGGGGGCTCAGCGCCCGGATGAAACTGACCCTCAGCTACGCCGGGTTCCTCGCCGTCGCCGGAGCCCTCCTGCTGGCCGTGGTGTGGTGGTACCTGCTGCGCTACGTGCCCGACAACCCGCAGGGACTCCTCGGGGTGTCGCCCAACCGCTACCTCCTCGTCCGCATCTTCTTCCCGGCGGCGGGCACGGCGATGGCCTTCCTCCTCGTCTTCGGGCTCGTCGGAGGGTGGCTCCTCGCCGGGCGGATGCTCGCACCGCTCAGCCGGATCGGGGACGCGGCCCGCCGGGCGGGCGACGGGTCCCTGTCCCACCGGATCCGGATGACGGACCGCGGGGACGAGTTCCGCGAACTCGCCGACGCCTTCGACGCGATGCTCCACCGGCTCGAATCGCACGTCGCGGAGCAGCGGCGGTTCGCCGCGAACGCCTCCCACGAACTGCGCACCCCGCTGGCCGTCTCGGCCGCGCTCCTCGACGTCGCCGCCAAGGACCCCACCGCGGACCGCGGCGAACTCGTGGCCCGCCTGCGGGCCGTCAACACCCGGGCCGTCGCCCTGACCGAGGCCCTTCTGCTGCTCAGCCGCGGCGACACCGGCGCCTTCGCCCGCGAGGACGTCGACCTGTCCCTGCTCGCCGAGGAGGCGGCCGAGACGCTCCTCCCCCTCGCCGAACGGCGCGGGGTCGCCCTCGACGTCACCGGCGGCGCGGCCGCCACCAGCGGATCCGCGGAACTCCTGTTGCACCTGGTGACCAACCTCGTCCAGAACGCCGTCGTCCACAACCTCCCCTCCGGGGGCACCGCGACGGTCCGCACCGCCACGGAGGGCGGCACGGCGGTCCTCACGGTCGAGAACACCGGCCCGCGGCTCCCGGCGGACCTGGTGCCGACCCTGACCGAGCCGTTCCGGCGCGGCGCGGAGCGCGTCCGCACCGACGAGCACGCCGGCGTGGGCCTCGGTCTGGCCATCGTGCAGAGCGTCGTCCGCGCCCACGACGGCTCCCTCGACGTCGCACCCCGCCCGGCCGGCGGCCTCCTCGTCACGGTCCGGCTCCCCGGAACGACACCGGACCGCCCGCGCTAGGAGATGTCTCGTCGGCCTGATCGACAAGCCGTGGACGTTCCCTTCGGGTTCGCGGCCGGCGCTCCGGACCCGGTGCCGGACGGCGCGGCACCCTCCCGGCGGTCGGCGCGGGAGAGCAGCCAGAGACCCGATACCCCGGTCGTGAGCAGCCCGGCGACGAGGGCGACGAGGGAGGCGCCCGGACCCGAGGCCCAGTCGACCGAGCGGAAGTGGACCGCGAGGACGACGGCCGCGGCGAGCGCGATCAGCGGAACCGCCCGCAGCGCGGGACGGATACGGGTCAGGTCGTCCTCGGCGAGCGCGGCGAGGACGCCGACGCCCAGGGCGAGCGCCCACACGCCGAGTCCCTGCGCGTCCGCCCGGTTCACCGTCCACGGCACCAGCGCGCCCCAGAAGCCGGGCAGGACCAGCAGCCCGGCGCCGACGCCGAGCCATCCCGAGCCGACGACGGCGAGCGGCGGCTTCGACCAGCCGGGCAGCGGGACTCCGGTCGGCTCCGCCGCGCCCGCGGAACCGGCCGCCGGGCCCGCCGCCGATGTCGGCGGCCGCCGGTACTGCGCGAGGAGGCAGCCCACCGCCCCCAGGGCGAGCAGTCCGAGCACGGCGACCCAGCCGAGGCTGAAGAGGGCGAGGAACAGCGGACCGCCCTCGATCGCCCGGAGCGAGCGGCCGTTCACCACACTCACCGCGAACAGGCCGACCAGCACGATCACCGTCGGCAGCACCAGGCTCCGTGCCTCCTCCCAGGCGCGGGCCCGCCCGAGGGTGAGGAGCGCGGGCGCCACCCCGGCCATCGCCGCCCCGACCAGTCCGGGGCTCAGCGCCTCCGGGGAGACCCAGGCGCCCGCCGCGTAGCCGAACAGGCTGGTCACGGCCAGCAGCGCGCCCGTCGCGAGGCTGACGCCGCCGACGACGGCGCCGAGGACGACGATCCCGGGCGACAGCTCCCTCCTCGCGGTCATGCGGTGCTCCCCTTCCCACCGGCGCGGACACCGGCGGGAGTCCCGGCACCGGCGCGCGCACCGGCGGCCGTCCCGCCCCCGCCCCCGCCCTCGTCGTCCGGGGCTCCGGTCGTACCGCCGGCCGGCCGGTCGGCGGACCCGCCCCGCCGCCTCAGGACCTCGCGCCCGTGCAGCACCCGCAGGCTCACCACCGTGACCGCGGCGTACGCCAGCATCCCGGCGCCGATCCCGACGCCCGCGATCAGGGACGTGAGCCGGTCGAGGCCCATCGTCCGCTCCAGGACCGGCACGGTCAGCGCCGAGAAGGCGGGCGCCAGGCACTGGGCCGCCAGGTGCAGCCGCCACTCCTCGCGCGCCCAGGCCGCTCCCCGGGCGCGGGCCCGTGCCGCCCGGACCGCGACGACGGCGTAGATCAGGACGTACGGGACGAGGTAGGCCACGAGCATCCGCCGCCCCTGCGTCCCCTGGCCGAGCAGCGCGTGGGCGATCCATCCCAGGCCCGCGGCGCCGAGGACGTGGGCGGCGGCGAGGACCGGGCCGGGGGCCCAGGTGCCGGTCAGGCCGGGGACGTCGGTGCGCCGGTCGAGGGCCCGGGAGGCCAGCAGGGCACCGAAGGCGACGAGGGCGCCGAGGTGCATGATCGCGACGCGGTTGACGTCCTGGAGGGGCAGTCCGGGGTACAGGGCGGGCAGCGCTCCCCACTCCAGGCGCAGCAGCGGAGCGGTCATCAGGAAGCCGTAGCAGAGCAGCAGCCAGCGCTGGTGCAGGTCCGGGAGGCCGCGCAGGGCGGCGAGGACACCGGAGGTCACGCTGCCGACGGTGCCGACCAGGATCGTCGCGAGGACGATCCAGAACGAGGCGCCGCTGAAGGCCTCCTCCGGCGGGGTGCGCAGGAGGTAGAGCGCGGCGCCGGCCATCGACACGTACGCGGTGACGGCGAAGACGGTCCCGAGGACCCGGTGCAGACGGATCCGGCGGCGCACCGCCGACAGGAGCTGCACCGGGCCGAGCAGCATCAGCAGGCCGCCCAGGACGGAGTGGACGATCAGCGGGACCAGACTGCGGGTGTACGGCCCCATCCGGTCGCGGACGGCGTCGGCCACGAACTCCGGGGAGACGGTGCGGCCGAGGAGCCACTCGCCGAGGGCGGGTGCCCCCGGGGTGGCGTACGGCCAGAGCTCGGTCATGGCGATCGGCGCGTACACGAGGCAGACCGCCGTCACGGCGAGCGCGGACACCCGCCCCCACCTGGTCCCCGTGTCGCTCCTCGGACGTCCCACGGCGCATCCCCCTCCCGCAGCCTCGCGTGCCACCCGGGCCGCGATAGTCCTTTCTGGACTATGGAGGAAGGTAGGGCGGGGCGTCGCCGGGGTCAACCGGTCGGTAACGACTGCCCGGCGCGGGACGGGGGATCAGGACTCGCGGCCCTCGACCCAGCCCCAGAAGTCGACCATCATCCGCTCGTACCGGATGCCGAACTCCAGGGCCTCGCGCTGCCCGCGCGTCAGCAGCTCGCCCACCTCGCCGGCGAGGGCCTCGTACGCGTCCAGGGTCCGCCGGTGCTCCTCGATCTGGACCGGGGCGTGGACGGCGGGGCTCGCCCCGAACCACAGCTTGAGGATGCCGCGTTCGCGGGCCTCGACCGGCACGAAGGCGGGGTCGGCCAGCCAGCCCCGGAGCGCCGCCGCCCCCTCGTCGGTGAGCCGCATCAGACGCCGGTTCCGCCCGCCGGGCTGCCTGGCCTCCGAGAGGAGCCCCGCCTCCAGGAGCCGGTCGCACTGGGCGTAGACCTGCGCGTGCGGCATCGACCAGAACGGCGCCACGGTCCGCGCGGCCTCCACCTTCACGTCGTACGGGCTGGCCTCGCCCAGCTTGTCGATGATCCCGAGGACGAGGAAGGAGGGCGTGGTCAGGCGGACTTCAGACATGCGTCGACGGTATCGCGCGGACTACGGGAGGGGGCGGCTCGCGCCGGGGCGGTACGGGCCGGGCCCGACCGGGTCCCAGTGGAGGGCGCCGACCGCCGGCAGTGCGGCCGCCGGCCCCTCCTCCCCGGCGAACGGAAGCACCCCGACCGGATCGCTCTCCGGGCACAGGACCTCGGCGAGCGCGGTCAGGCGGATGAGCCGGAGGATCCGCGGCTGGTCGCAGAGGAGCCGCCAGCGCGCTCCGCGCCGGCGGGTGCCCCCGGCGCACTGGGCGAGCAGGCCGAGCCCGGTGGCGTCGCAGAAGGTGAGGCGCCTGATGTCGACGGTCAGGGCGTCGGACTCCCGCACCAGGGCGTCGAGCTCGGGCCGCAGGTGGCGGACGAGCACCAGGTCGAGTTCGCCCCGGAGGGCGGCGACGGTGACGCCGCCGGTGGAGCGGACGGCCAGATAGGGGTCATGACGGGGGATCAGCTGCATCGGGTGCTCCACAGGGTGGCTCCGTGTGTCGCTTCGAGCCTGGCCGCCCCTCTCCCGGAAGGGACGTTTCGCCTCGGCCGCTGTCACCTGAATCGGTGAATGTGGGCGCCCCTTCCCCTCGTACGGGCGACCGATGTGCGTACGTCTGCGCGCCCAGGGGGCGCGGGGGGCAGCGCCCCCGGGCACGGTCCGGCCGCTCAGTGCCCGCCCTCGGCGGCACCCGCCTCGGCGAGCGCTTCCTCCTTGATGCGGTCGAACTGGGCCCCCATGGCGGCCGAGAGCGCCTGCGCCGCGGAGAGCGGCCTGACCATGACCGTGAAGTCGTCGATCCGCCCGTCCTCGTCGAAGTGGAGGAAGTCGCAGCCGTTGATCTCCATGTCGCCGACCTTCGCGGTGAAGACCAGGGCGTGGTCCCGGCCGTCCTCGCCGGCGATCTCGCGCACGTAGGCGAAGTCGGTGAAGACCCGCATGACCCCGCGCAGGATCGCCGCGGTGATGGCCTTGCCGGGGTACGGCCGGAAGGCCACCGGGCTGGTGAAGACGACGTCCTCGGCGAGGAGGGCCTCGATGGCGGCGTGGTCACGGTTCTCGACGGCGGCGCGGAAGGGATGCATGACAGCTCCTATGCAACTTTTTGATTAGGTGCAGGTGCAGCTAACCTCATCGTCCGGAAGACGTCCAGGGGCCCGATGCCCCCCGCCTCTGCGCCGCGTCGGAAGCCCCACCGCGTACGCCTGCGACGTGATCGTCCGCGAGTGACGACGGGCGGCGGGTCGGCCATACTGGCCCGCGGCATTCCCACGGGGGCGTGCCGCACAGGGGGTGGCGAGTGGACGGCGTCGAGCTGCCGGAGCGCATCGGAGACTACGCCGTGGAGCGCGAGCTGGGTTCCGGCGGTATGGGGACGGTGTACCTGGCACGATCGCGGGGCGGGCGCACCGTGGCGGTCAAGGTGGCACGCCCCGAGCTGGCCGCCGATCCGCACTTCCGTGCCCGGTTCCGCGCCGAGGTCGACGCCGCCCGCAAGGTCGGCGGGTTCCACACCGCCCAGGTGGTCGACGCCGACCCGGACGCGCCCGCTCCCTGGCTCGCGACCGCGTACATCCCGGGACCGACGCTCGCCGGGCTGATCGCCGAGCGGGGCCCGATGGACGAGGCCCGACTGCGGGTGCTCGGCGCGGCGCTGGCCGAGGCACTGCAGGCCATCCACGGGTGCGGCCTGATCCACCGCGACCTCAAGCCCGGCAACATCATCATGGCCGAAGACGGTCCACGGGTGCTCGACTTCGGCATCGCCCGGGCTCTGGAGGCGACCCGGCTGACCTCCACCGGCGCAGCCTTCGGCACCCCCGGCTTCCTGGCCCCCGAGCAGGCCCAGGGGCTCGAGGTGAGCGGCGCGGCCGATGTGTTCGCGCTGGGCGGGGTGCTGGTGGCGGCGGCCGGAGGACAGCCGTTCGGGGAGGGCACCCCCATGATGCTGATGTACCGGGCCGTGCACGAGCCGGCGGACCTGTCGGCGCTCCCGCAGGGCCTCCGCCTGGTGGCGGCCGCATGCCTGGCCAAAGCCCCGGAGCGAAGGCCCACTCCCCGGGCGCTGCTGGACCTCCTTGCCCCGCTGAGCACCGCGGAGCCGGCGCCGGACGCGGCCGCCCACCCGGCGACCGAGGTCTCCCCGGCGACACCCCCGCCGGCACTCTCGCCGGCGACACCCCTGCCGGCGCTCTCGCCGACGCCGACCGCCGTGTCGGCCGCCGTGTCGGCCGCGGCACCGGTCGCAGCCGGAGGCCTCGCCGACGCGGCGACCGTCTCGGCCCGCCCGAAGGCAGCGGCGGAGGTCCCCGGGTCTCCTCCGGACAAGCGGCCCGTCGGTCGGGTCGTCGCCGCTGCCGCCGGCGCCCTGCTCGTGCTCGGCGGTGCGGTGTACGCCGTCTCCTCGTACGACGACAGCTCCTTCCCCCCGGCCACGCACGAGCTCGTGCTGCCCGAATCGATGGTCGACGGCGCCTACGGGCGCGACGTCGAGCACCGGCTTCCCCCGGACCCGCTGCCCGACGACGCGGGCCGGAAGGGGGCGACGCACTATTCCGCCGACTACACCGTCACGAGTACCGGCACCGAGAAGGGGGTCGCGTTCCGCACGGTGGAGGTGTACGGCTCGTCCGGACGGTACAAGGATCCGGAGGAGCACCGGGACGGCCTGATGGACGCGATGACCGTCACGGGCGGCGAGACCGTCGGCGATCCGCCCCGGACGATCAGGCCGCCCGGCTCGGACGTCGACATCCGCTGCACGACGGTGGACGCGAAGACCGTGTGCGGCTGGGGCGACGCCAACTCGGCCGTCGCGATCCGGTTCACCCCGAGCGCCGCCCTCGAAGCGGCGGCGGAGGAGACCCGGAGGATACGCGCCGAGATCCGCAGGCCGATCGCGACCTCGACGGCCTCTCCCTGACCGCCGGGGCCGCGGTCCGCTCCCCGGATCGGGTCAGCCGGCGAAACGCGCCATCCACGACTCGACCTCGGCCGAGGAGCGCGGAAGGCCCGCCGACAGGTTCTCGTGGCCCTCCTCGGTGACGAGCAGGTCGTCCTCGATCCGCACGCCGATGCCCCGCCACTCCTCCGGCACGGTCAGGTCGTCGGGCTGGAAGTACAGCCCCGGCTCCACGGTGAGCACCATCCCCGGCACGAGGACGGCGTCGACGTACTCGCCCGTGCGGGCCTGCGCGCAGTCGTGGACGTCCAGGCCGAGCATGTGCCCGGTGCCGGCCATGGTGAAGCGGCGCTGGAGGCCCAGCGCGTACGCACGGTCGACGGGGCCCTCGATGAAGCCCCACTCCACGAGCCGCGCCGCCAGACTGCGCTGGGCGGCCTCGTGGAAGTCGCGGTACGGCGCCCCCGGCTTGACCGCGGCCATCCCGGCCTCCTGCGCCTCGTACACGGCGTCGTACACCCGGCGCTGGACCGGGGTGAACCTGCCGCTGATCGGGAGCGTGCGGGTGACGTCGGCGGTGTAGAGGGAGCGGGTCTCCACGCCCGCGTCGAGCAGCAGCAGCTCGCCGGGCCGGACCGGGCCGTCGTTCTCCGTCCAGTGCATGATCGTGGCGTGCTCGCCGGCGGCGCAGATGGAGCCGTAGCCGACGGCGTTGCCCTCCAGCCGCGCCCGGCGGAAGAAGGTGCCCTCGATCCACCGCTCGGACGAGGCGACGGCCCGCGACAGCTCGCCGACGCAGTCGGTGAACCCACGCACGGTCGAGTCGACCGCCTTGCGCAGCTCGCCGATCTCCCATGCGTCCTTGACGAGCCGGAGCTCGGACAGCGCCTCCTCCAGCTCGTCGTCCCGGTCCTCGTCCGTGGTGACCGCGGCCTCCAGCGCCGGGTCGACGCCGCGGACGATCCGGGTGGGGACGCCGGTGACGGCGGCCAGGTCCTCGGCGGCCGTGCGGACGTCGCGGCAGGGCAGCCCGAGGACCGTCCCGGCCTCCGCGAGCGAGCGGCGGCGGCCCATCCAGAGCTCGGCCGTGTAGCCGATCCAGAACTCGTCGTCGTCGCGGCCGTCGCGCGGCAGCTGGTAGCAGTAGGCGTCGTGGCCGCCGTCGGCCCGCGGTTCGAGCACGAGGGCGCCGTCGCGCGCCTGGTCCCCGGTCAGGTGGACGTACCCGGTGTACGGGCGGAAGGGGTACGTGTCGTCGTTGGAGCGGGTCTTGAGGTTGCCGGAGGGGATGACGAGGCGCTCGCCGGGGAAGCGCGCGGAGAGCGCCGCACGACGGCGGGCCGCGTACGGCGCCTGCTCGTCGGGCACGAGCCCGTGCCGCTCGGTGTCCGCCCACCCCGACCTCATCAGGGTGGAGAGCTCCTCGGAGACGCCTTCGTAGAGGCCGTTCTTGCGACCCTTCGCCACGTCCTGCACCTTCTTCCGGATGGGATTCCTCGACCGCCGCGGTCCGGCGACCCCCGGAAGGTACTCCCCGCCGCGGCCCCCGGTTGCCGAGAACCGCCACTGGCACGAATCGGCCATCCGGGGGCACGGCGCGGGTGCCGGCCCCGGATCGGGTGAGTCGATAATCGGGGCATGGCGAACGAGAGACTCGGTGAGGCGCTGCGGCTGCTCGGGATCGGGGAGGAGGCCTCCCTGGTGTACCGGGTGCTCCTGGAGTGCGGGCCCGCGCCGTTGCGTTCGGTGGGGGACGCGGCCAGGCTCGGGGAGCGGGCGTCGGCGGAGGCGTACCGCGAGCTGGTCGACTGCGGTCTCGCGAGTGCCGCCGAGGAGGGGTCCGACGTGGTGGCCCCCGTGCCGCCGGCCGCGGGGCTCGAGATCCTCGGGCGGCGGCGGGCGGCCGAGCTGGACGCGTCCCGGATCACCGTCGGGGGCGCGTTCGAGTCGTTCCGGCGGCAGCGGCTCGCCGGGTACCACGACCCCCTGGTGGAGGTCGTGACCGGGGACGCCATCGGACTCCGGATGCGGCAGGCGTGGGCGAGCGCCCGGGAGCAGATCCGGCAGTTCGACTCGCCGCCGTACTTCCCCCTCGTCGGGGCCACGGAGGACGCGCTGGCCACCCTCGCGCGGGGGGTGACCCAGCGGGTCGTGTACTCGCGGGAGTCCCTGGAGCACCCCGGGCGGCTGGAGCACTCGATCGAGCCGTGCGTCGAGGCCGGCGAGCAGGCGCGGGTCCTTCCGTCGGTGCCGGTCAAGCTCGTGATCATCGACGACGCCTACGCCCTGGTCGCCCTGTCGATCAGGGAGACGGACGTGTACAACACGATGCTGGTGGTCCAGCCCTGCGGCCTGCTGTCCGCGCTGGTCGCGCTGTTCGAGCAGGCGTGGCGGAACGCGCTGCCGTTCCACGGGCGTTCGGCCCGGCCGGCGGGGCTGCTGCCCGCCGACCGGCGTCTGCTCCGGCTGCTCGCGGCGGGCGCCGGCGACGAGGTGATCGCCCGGGAGATCGGCGTCAGCCGTCGTACGCTCTTCCGCCGCGTGCAGGTCCTGATGGCCAGGCTCGGCGCTACGAGCCGGTTCCAGATGGCGCTGCAGGCGCAGCGGTCGGGGTGGCTGTGAGCGGTCCGGGGATGGCGGGCGCGGTCGTGCCCGCCGCGAGCCGCTGCCACAGGTAGGTGTGCACGAGCGCGCTGTTGTGGGCGGCCTGTTCGTTGTCCCCGGCGCCCGCGTGTCCCCCGCCGGTGTTCTCGTGGAAGAGGACCCGGTGGCCGAGCTCCCGCAGCCGGGCCGCGGTCTTCCGGGCGTGCCCGGGGTGGACGCGGTCGTCGCGGGTCGAGGTCATCAGCAGGACCGGCGGGTAGTCCCGGTCCGCCGCGATCCGGTGGTACGGGGAGAGTTCGAGCAGGTGGGGGAGGTCGGCCTCGTCGTCCGGGTCGCCGTACTCGGCGATCCAGGAGGCGCCCGCGAGGAGCTTGTGGAAGCGGGTCATGTCGAGGAGCGGGACCTGGGCGACGATCGCGCCGAAGAGCTCGGGACGGCGGGTCAGCATGGCGCCCATGAGGAGGCCGCCGTTGCTGCCTCCCTTGGCGCCCAGCATGGCCGGGGTGGTGATGCCGCGGGCGACCAGGTCCTCGGCGACGGCGGCGAAGTCCTCGAAGGCGCGCGGGCGTTCGGCGCCGAGGGCGGCCTGGTGCCAGTCGGGGCCGTACTCGCCGCCGCCTCGGATGTTGGCGATGACGTGGGTGCCGCCGCGTTCCAGCCAGGCCCGGCCGATCACCCCGCCGTAGAAGGGGGTGAGGGAGACCTCGAAGCCGCCGTAGCCGTAGAGCAGGGTGGGCCCGGGGCCGGGCTCCGCGGTGCGGTCGGGGCCGACGACGAAGTACGGGACGCGCGTGCCGTCCCGGGAGGTCGCGAAGTGCTGGTCGACGGTGAGGCCGGTGGTGTCGAAGCGGTGCGGGGCCTGCTTGAGGACCTCGGAGCCGCCGCCGATCCGGCCGTGGTGGAGGCTGGAGGGCTGGAGGAAGCCGGACACGTCGAGGAAGTACTCGTCGGAGACGTCCGGGTCGGTGTCGACGATGCTCACGGCGGAGAGCGGCGGCACCCCGACGAGCGGCTCGCGGGTCCAGCCGGCCTCTCCGGGGGTGAGCACCTCGATGTGGGTGCTGACGTCCCGCATCGTCTCCAGGAGGAGGTGGTGGCGCGTCCAGGTGTGCCCGGCGAGGGCGGTCCGGGCGTCCGGCGTGAACAGGACCTCGGGGGTGCGGTTGCCGGCCAGGAAGGCGTCGAAGCCGAAGGCGAGCAGCGCGCCGGTGGGCTGCCCGAGCCACGGGGACTTGAGGGTGACGATCAGGTGCTCGCGGTGGGCGTAGGCGCTCGCGTCCTCGGGCACGTCGATCCGGGCGAGGGTGCCGTCGGGCCGCAGGAGGTACGTCTCGCTGCGGTAGAAGTCCAGGGAGCGGCCGACGAACTCCCGCTCGAAGCCGGGCGTCGTGTCCCGGTATCCCCAGGCGGCCACGTCCGCCGGGTCGGCCTCGTAGACGAGGGGCGCGTCCTCGACGGGTGTGCCGCGGCGCCAGCGGCGGACGGTGCGCGGGTAGCCGGAGTCGGTGAGCGATCCCGGGCCCAGGTCCGTACCGACGAGGACGGCGTCGTCTCCGGCCCAGCCGATCCGCGTCTTGGCCTCGGGCAGCGTGAAGCCGTCCGCGGTGAACTCCTTGGCGGCGAGGTCGAACTCGCGCACGACGACGGCGTCCCCGCCGTCCCGCGAGAGCCGCACCAGGGCCCGGTCGCAGGCCGGCCTGCGGACCCGGGCGCCGTCCCAGACCCACTTCTCGTCCTCGGCGGCGGCCAGCGCGTCGACGTCGAGGAGCACCTCCCACTCGGGGTCGTCCGCGCGGTACCGCTCCAGGGTGGTCCGCCGCCAGACTCCCCGCGGGTGGTCGGCGTCGCGCCAGAAGTTGTACAGGTGCTCGCCGCGCCGCACGGTGTACGGGATCCGGTCGGCGGCGTCGAGGACGTCGCGCAGGCGTGCCTTCAGCCCCGCGAACCCGGGGTCGGCGGAGACCTCGTCGGCGGTCTCCGCGTTCCGTTCGGCCACCCAGGCGAGCGCGGCCTCTCCGGAGACGTCCTCCAGCCACAGGTACGGGTCGTGGTCGTTCGGGCTCTGCATGGGTCTACTTCCCGTCCTCGCGTCGCAGCCGGGCCGACAGGTGGTGCTGGAGCCGGTGTCCCACCGCGGCCAGGTCGTGGACGAAGTCCAGGGTGTCCCCGTCCACCGGGGTGTAGCGGCGGCGGGTGGCCTCGACGTTCTTGGCGGTGGGGGCGAGGGCCACGGTGTGGGTGGTGAGGTCGATCGCGCCGTCCTCGACGCGGCCGACCAGGATCTCGGTGATGCCGGTGGGCTGGGTGACGAGGGCCTCGATGGCGCCCTCGGGCTTGAGACGCCACCAGCCGCTCTCCCGGGCCGCGGGGCGGACGGGGGCGCCGTCCGCGTCGATCAGCCAGGCGCGCGCCTCGTAGTGGAGGAAGGGGCGGCCGTCGTGGCTGAAGGTGACCTCCTGCGCGTACGCGAAGTCCTCGTCGAGCGTCGGGTACCCGCCCGTGCCGGTGCCGACCCAGGTGCCGAGGAGCCCGGCGACCGGGACGAGGAGCTCGTGCGGGGCCGGCGCCGCGTCCGGCCGGAGGGCGTCGGGGTACGGGTGCTGCCGGTCGCGGTCGGTCATGGTGCGTACTCCTGGGTCGAGGCCTGTGCCGGAGGGCAGCTTAGGTCGTCCGCCCTCCGGTCCGGCGGCGCGGCGCTCCCCGTGAGCCCGGCCCGATCGGCATGACGCGGCCTAGCCGCGCCGGCTCCGTACCAGCAGGTAGAGGAAGTACGGCGTGCCGATGACCGCCGTCATCAGGCCCGCGCCGAGCTGGGCGGGGGCGATCACCGTGCGGCCCACCAGGTCGGCGGCGCAGACGAGGACCGCGCCGAGGAGGACGGAGACCGGGACCACGCGCGCGTGCGGGCGGCCGACCAGGGCGCGGGCCGCGTGGGGGGCGACGAGGCCCACGAAGCCGATCGTGCCGGCGGCGGCGACGGCGGTGGCGGTGAGCAGGACGGAGAGAACCAGGAAGCCGAGGCGGCCGCGGCCCAGGTTCAGGCCGAGGAGTCGCGGCGTGTCGTCGTCGAGGGACACCAGGTCGAGCTCGGTGCGGCGGGCGGCCGCGACGACGACGCCCACGGCCAGGACGGCGGCGAGGGGGACGATGTCGGGCGTCGTCCGCCCGTACGTGGAGCCCGAGAGCCAGGTCAGCGCCTTGGTCGCGTTGAACGGGTCGGTGAGGATGATGAGGAGGCTGATCAGGGCCGCGGCGCCGGTCGCGACGCCGAAGCCGACGAGGACGAGCCGGTTCTGCCGGAAGCCGTCCTTCGCGGCGAGCCCGAAGACGAGGACGGAGCTGGCGGCGGCCCCGGCGAAGGCGGCGCCCGCCACGCCCCAGGAGCCGACCATGGGCACGGTGGTGACGAGCAGGACCGCGCCGAGCGCGGCTCCGCCGGAGACGCCCAGGATGCTGGGTTCGGCGAGCGGGTTGCGGGTGACGGCCTGGACGAGGGTGCCGGCCAGGGCGAGGGCGGCGCCGGCGAGGAGCGCGGCGAGGACGCGGGGCACCCGGGTCTCGAGGACGAAGGCGGTGGTCCGGCCGGCCTGTCCCTGCGCCCAGTTGAGGAGGTCGCCGAAGAGCAGCTTGGCGTCGCCGAGGAGCAGGGCCGCGACGGTGACGCCGACGAGGGCGACGACCAGGACGGCGGTGGTGGTGAGGAAGGCGGTGCGGCTGCGGAGGCGCAGCCGGTCGGGCGCGGAGGCCGCGGCCGTGTCCCGGGTGCGGGTCGCCATCACGATGAGGAAGACCGCGCCGACGACGCTGGTGACGACGCCCGTGGGGACGGCGACGGCGACGTCCGCGGGCACCAGGACCCGCAGGACGACGTCGGAGCCGAGGACCAGGGCGGCGCCGGTGAGTCCGGCGACCGGGAGGCCGCCGCGGGTCCGCGCGAAGGCGCGGAAGCGCCGCGCGAGCGGCCGCACGAGCGCGGGCGCGCACAGTCCGACGAAGCCGATGGGTCCGGCGAGGGTGACCGCGGTCGTGGAGAGGAGCGCGGCGAGCACCACGGCGGTGAGCCGGGTGGCGCGGACGGGCACGCCGAGGCCGCGGGCGGCGTCGTCGCCGAGGGCGAGGGCGTCGATCCGGCGGCCGAGGAGCAGGAGTCCGACGACGCCGACGACGGCGATCGGCAGCATCTGGAGGACGCCGTCGAAGCCGTTCTGGGCGATGCTGCCCTGGTTCCAGTGGTAGATGCCCTCGGTCTGCTGCGGGAACAGCAGCAGGAGGCCTTCGGTGACGGCGGTCAGGCCGAGCGTGAGGGCGCTGCCGGCGAGGACGAGCCGGACGGTGCCGGTGCCGAGGCCGGACAGGCCGAGGACGACGGCGGCGGCGGCGAGGCCGCCGACGAAGGCGAGGCCGGAGGAGGCGAGCAGCGGCAGCGAGACGCCGGTGGCCGAGGCGAGTCCGAGGACGAAGTAGGAGCCGGCGTTGACCGAGAGGGTGTCCGGTGAGGCGAGGACGTTGCGGCTGACGGCCTGGAGGGCGGCGCCGGCCATGCCGAGCACGGCGCCGACGAGCAGGCCCGCGGCCATCCGGGGCAGCCGTGAGGCGACGACGACGGACGCGTCCGTCGCGTCGGCCTGGCCGGTGAGCGCCTTCCAGACCTCGGCGGCGCCGACCGCGGCCGTGCCCTGGGTGAGGTCCACGACCGCGAGGACGGCGACGAGGAGGACGAGAGCGGCCGTCACCGGGGCCGCGCCCGTCCGGGACGTGGCCGTCGGCGGACGGGTGGCGGGGGTGGTTGCGGTGACGGCCATGGTGCTACTTCGTCAGGGCGGCGACGAGGGAGTCGACGTACTTGTTCATCGAGCCGGGACCGCCGAACATCCAGACGCCGTCGGGCAGGCGGTGGACGTTGCCCTTCTTGACGAACGGCAGCGAGGTCCACACCTTGTCCTTGGCGAGGACGCCGGCGAACGGGTTGCTGGAGGCGTCGCCGTCGTTGCCGATGTAGGCGAACTGCACGTCGCCGATCTTGGTGAGGCCCTCGACGTCGGTGGCGCCGAGACCGTAGGCCGGGTCGCCCTTGACCGTCCAGGCGTTCTTCAGGCCGAGCTTCTCGTTGACGGCGCCGATGAGCGAACCGCTGGTGTAGGGGCGGATGGAGACCTGGTTGGAGACGACGTACCCGTCGGCGAAGGCGTACTTCGCACCGGCGAGCTTCGCGTCGGCGAGGGCCTTGCGGCCCTCCTCCAGCTTCGCCTCGAACTGCTTCTTGAGCTCGGCGGCCTTGTCCGTGGTGCCGGTGGCCTTGGCGATCAGGTCGAGGTTCTCGGTCATCCGGCCGATCGGGTCGGCGGCGTCGGCGGCCTTGACCTCGAGGACCGGGGCGATCTTCCGCAGCTGCTTGACGGCGGCCGGCGGCAGGTCGGAGGTGGCGAGGATGAGGTCGGGCTTGAGGGCCGCGACGGTCTCCATGCTCGGCTCGCCGCGGGTGCCGATGTCCTTGGGCTCGTTCTTCAGCGGGACGGCGGTGTCCCAGGTCTTGTAGCCCTTGACGTCGGAGACGCCCACCGGGTCGACGCCGAGCTCGATGAGGTGCTCGACGACGTTCCACTCGGTGCCGATGACCTTCTTGGCCGGACCGTCGAGCTCCACCTTGGTGCCCGTGGCGTCGGTGAGGGTGATGCGCTCGGTGGTCTTCTTCGCGTCGTCGGCGGCGGGCTCGGTGGTGCCGCAGGCGGTGAGGGTGAGGGCCGCGGTGGTGGCGACCGCCGTGGTGAGGAGGAGGCGTCTCATGAGGTGCTGCTGAGCCTTTCGCTTCGCGAGTGGTGCCGGCCCAGCGCACGGGTGCGGAGCCGGCCGGTGAGGGGATCGGTGTCGACCTCGATGCGGATGCCGTACGTGTCGGTCAGCCGCTCGGGCGTGAGGACGTCCGAGGGGCTGCCGTCGGCGACGACGCGTCCCGTGTCGAGCAGGACGATCCGGTCGGCGACGGCCGCCGCCTGGTCGAGGTCGTGGAGGACGGCGCCCACGGCGATGCCGTGGTCGTCCGCCAGGTCGCGCATGAGGTCGAGGAGTTCGACCTGGTAGCGCAGGTCGAGGTAGGTGGTGGGCTCGTCGAGGAGCAGCACGCCCGTCTGCTGGGCGAGGCAGCCGGCGAGCCAGACGCGCTGGAGCTGGCCGCCGGAGAGGTGCTCGGCGCCGCGCTCGGCGAGTTCGGTGACGCCCGTCATGGCGAGCGCGCGGTCCACGGCGGCCGTGCCGCCCGGGTCGGCCCGGCCCCAGCGTCCCCGGTAGGGGTAGCGGCCGAACTCGACCAGGTCGCGGACGGTCAGCCCGCTGGGGGTGGGGCGTCCCTGGGTGAGCAGGGCGACGTGCCGCGAGAACTCACGGGGGCTCAGCGCGAGGGCGTCCAGGGCCCCGTCGAGCAGGAGCGTGGCGGAGCGCGCCGGCTGCAGCCGCGCGAGGGTGCGGAGCAGCGTCGACTTGCCACTGCCGTTGGGTCCGACGAGGACCGTCACCTCGCCGGGGCGCAGTGTCATGGCGGCGTCGTGGACGACGTCGACGCCTTCGTACGCCACGGTGACGCCCGTGGCCGAGAGTTCATGACCGGGGGGACGGGGAGTCGCGTCGGTCTCTTCACCTGCTTGCACGTCGAGGAGGTTAGCCTAACCTTACCGATCGGCAAAAGGGGGCCTCCGATCCTGGGCGCAAGGCGCATTCCGGCCAAGCTGTCGCCGCTGTCCTGTTCCTCTTGGGTCGTCGTGGCGCGTCCACGCTCCGAGACACCGTTGACCCGGGGCGCGTGCGTCGCTACCTTCGCGCCATGTTGCGTACAGCCCTGCTCACCACGCGCGGTCACATCGACCTGCTGCGGGTGGCCTCCGCCGCGTGTCGCCGCGGCCGCTGACGCCCTTCCACGCCTCCGACGCCCCGTCATTCCCCTGACGCCGCGCGCTCGCACGTCCGGGCGCCGGGGAGCTCGGGCGTGCGCGCCGCAGCCGTACCCCCGCTGACCACCTGACCCTCCGCGCCCGCGCTCGTCCCGCGCCGCCCGCGGTCGCCGAGGCGTACCCCCACGCCCTCTTCCGCCCCACTCCCCCGGAGTCCCGCCATGACGGTCGACCACGCCCCTCCCTCCGCTCCGCCCGACATATCGCCTTTGCCGGATCTGGAGCCCCTCACCCCCGAGCGCGGTCCCGGCCGCGCCCCCGCCGTGCCGCGCTGGCTGCGCCGCACCGTGGGCCCCGTCCTGCTCCTCGCCCTGTGGCAGACCCTCAGCGCCACGGGAGTGCTGCCGCCCGAGGCGCTCGCCTCCCCGGGCACCATCGCCCGCGCCGCCGGCGAGCTCATCGGCGACGGGACCCTGCCCACCGCGATGGGCGTCTCCCTGCGGCGCGTCGCCGCCGGACTGCTGATCGGCGGGATCGTCGGCATCACCCTCGCCCTGGTCTCCGGGCTCTCCCGGCTCGGCGAGGACCTCGTCGACGCCCCCGTCCAGATGCTCCGGACCGTGCCCTGGGTCGGGTTGATCCCGCTCCTCATCATCTGGCTGGGCATCGGGGAGGCCCCCAAGGTGGCGCTCATCGCGCTCGGCGTCGCCTTCCACCTCTATCTGAACGTGTACGCCGGCATCCGCGGCGTCGACGCCCAACTCGTCGAGGCCGGGCAGTCCCTGGGCCTCGGACGCTGGGGGCTCGTCCGGCACGTGGTGCTTCCGGGGGCGCTGCCCGGAGCCATGACGGGCCTGCGCTACTCCCTCGCGACGGCCTGGCTCGCCCTGGTCTTCGGGGAGTCGATCAACGCCGACGCCGGCATCGGCTTCCTCATGAACCAGGCGCGGGAGTTCTTCCGCACCGACGTCATCGTCGTCTGCCTCGTCGTCTACGCCTTCCTCGGCCTGCTCGCCGACGCCGTCGTCCGTACTCTCGAAAGGCTGCTGCTGCAATGGCGACCGACCTTCACCGGGCAGTGACCGTCCAGGGCCTCACCCGGTCCTTCGACGGCCGCCCCGTCATCGACGGGCTCGATCTCACCCTGCGCTCGGGGCAGTTCACCGCCCTCCTCGGTCACAGCGGCTGCGGCAAGTCGACGCTCCTGCGGGTGCTGGCCGGGCTCGACCGGGAGATCTCCGGCACCGTCCTCGTCCCGCGCCGCCGCGCCGTCGCCTTCCAGGCGCCGCGCCTCATGCCGTGGAAGCGGGTCTGGCGCAACGTGCTCCTCGGGCTGCCCGGCAAGCCGGGCCGCGCGGTGGCGGAGCAGGCGCTCGCCGAGGTCGGGCTCGGCCACCGCTCGGGAGCCTGGCCGAAGACCCTCTCCGGCGGCGAGGCCCAACGGGCCTCCCTCGCCCGCGCCCTGGTGCGGGACCCCGACCTCCTGCTGCTCGACGAGCCGTTCGGCGCCCTCGACGCCCTGACCCGGATCACGGCGCAGCGGCTGGTCGCCGAGCTGTGGCAGCGGCGGGGCTGCACGGTGCTGCTCGTCACCCACGACGTGGACGAGGCCCTCCAACTGGCGGACCGCGCCCTGGTCATGCGGGACGGGGTCATCGCCTACGACACCACCGTGGACCTGGACCGCCCCCGCTCACCCGGCGATCCCGCCCTGGCCGCGCTCCGCACCCGGCTGCTCGCCGAACTCGGCGTCCACGAGGGCCGGTCGACCCCCCAGCCGGTCTGATCCGCGGCCCGCGCAGGACGCGCACCGTCCGGTCCACCGCTCCCCTCCCCTCCCCCTTCCGTCCCTCACCCAGGAGAGCCCCCGTGAAGTCCTTCCGCCTGTCCACCGCGGCACTGCTCGTGCCGCTCGCGCTCCTCGCCTCCGCCTGCTCCGGCGCCTCCGCGGCCGGCTCGTCCTCGAACTCCGACGGCAAGGGCTCCCTGGTCCTGAACGTAGGCGACCAGAAGGGCGGGTCCGAGGCCCTGCTGCGGGCCGCCGGCGAACTCGACGACCTCCCGTACCGGATCACCTGGTCGACGTTCACCTCGGGACCACCCCTCCTGGAGGCGGTCAACGCCAAGGCCGTCGACATCGGATCGGTCGGCAACACGCCACCGGTGTTCGCCGCGGGCGCCGACTCGAAGATCACGGTCGTCGCCGCCACCCACGGCGACTCCGCGGGCGAGGCGATCCTCGTCCCGAAGAACTCGCCCGTGCGCTCCGTGGCGGACCTGCGGGGCAAGCGGGTCGCCGTCGCCCAGGGCAGCTCCGCCCACTTCCAGCTCGTCGCCTCGCTCGGCAGGGCCGGCCTGAAGCCGGGCGACGTCCGGGTGTCGCTGCTCCAACCGGCCGACGCCCTGGCCGCGTTCACCAGCGGCAAGGTGGAGGCCTGGGCGACCTGGGACCCGTACACCTCGCAGGTGCTGCTGAGCGGCAAGGGCCGGGTCCTCGCCGACGGGCGCGGGCTCACCAACGGCCTCGGCTTCCAGGTCGCCGCTCCCTCGGCGCTCGCGGACCCCGAGAAGGCGAAGGCCATCGGTGACTTCGTCGAGCGCCTGCGGCGCGCCCAGGACTGGGTGTTCGAGCACCCCGAGGCCTGGGCGAAGGTCTGGGCGAAGGAGACCGGACTGCCCTACGAGGTGGCACTGGCGGCCGTGAAGCGCAGCAACGGCACCCGCATCGCGGTCGCCCTCGACGACGCGGCCGTCGCCTCCGAGCAGAAGATCGCCGACACCTTCGCCGCCCTCAAGCTCATCCCCCGCACGTTCCGCTTCGCCGACTACGTCGACACCCGCTTCAACAAGAACCTGCCGCCGTCCACCACCCCGGCGCGCAGCTACGGAAAGGCCTCCTCGTGACCGTCCACCTGAACTGGTTCCTGCCCACCGGCGGCGACGGCCGGACCCTCGTCGACCGGCACGCCTACACGGACGGCGGGATCACCCGCGACCGCGCCGTGTCCGGGGTGCGGGCGCCCGACATCGACTACCTGATCCAGATCGCCAAGGCGGCCGAACAGCTGGGCTTCGAAGCCGTGCTGACCCCGACCGGCACGTGGTGCGAGGACGCCTGGCTCACGACGGTGGCGCTCGCCCAGCACACCGAGCGGCTCAAGTTCCTGGTGGCGTTCCGGCCGGGGGTGATCTCGCCGGTGCTCGCGGCCCAGATGGCGTCCACGTACCAGCGGATCACCCGCGGCAGGCTCCTGCTGAACGTGGTGACCGGCGGGGACTCGGCCGAGCAGCGCCGCTTCGGCGACCACCTGGACCACGACCGGCGGTACGCGCGCACGGCGGAGTTCCTGTCGGTCGTGCGGGGCGCCTGGAGCGGCCGGCCCTTCGACTACGAGGGCGAGCACTTCCGGATCGAGGGCGGGCTCACGGCGCTGCCGCCGGACCCGCTGCCCGAGATCTTCTTCGGCGGCTCCTCCGCCGCCGCGGGCCCGGTGGCCGCCGAACACGCCGACGTGTACCTGACCTGGGGCGAGCCCCCGTGGCAGGTCAAGGAGAAGATCGACTGGATCCGGGAGCTCGCGGCGGAGCGCGGCCGCACGGTCCGCTTCGGGATCCGGCTCCACACGATCTCCCGCGACTCGTCGCGCGAGGCCTGGGCGACGGCCGACCGGCTCCTCTCCGATCTCGACGCCGAGACGGTCGCCGCCGCGCAGCAGGTCCTGAGCCGCAGCGAGTCGGTCGGCCAGCAGCGGATGCTGGCCCTGCACGAGGGCGGCTCCCTGGGCCGCGACCGGCTGGAGATCTCGCCGAACCTGTGGGCCGGGGTCGGGCTCGTGCGGGGCGGGGCCGGCACCGCGCTGGTCGGCAGCCACGCCGAGGTCGCGGACCGGATCGAGGAGTACCACGACCTGGGCGTGGAGCACTTCGTCCTGTCCGGCTACCCCCATCTGGAGGAGGCGTACTGGTTCGGCGAGGGGGTGCGGCCGGAGCTGGCCGCGCGCGGTCTGCTGCCGACGGCCGTCCCCTCCCCGCTCCTCGGGGTCCCGGCCGCGAACGGCCGGCCGGCCTCCGCGCCGGGCGGCGCCCCGCTGCTCGTGGCGGGCGGGCGGTAGCCGGCAGCCGGCTCACCGGGCGACGAGCCGGGGCGGGGGTGCGGGGAAGATCCGCGCCCCCGCCCCTGTTGGTAGAACCGTGAACGATGACCGGGTCGAAGAGGCAGGGGGCACGGCGGCGCGGCCGCCGAGGCCGGTGGACGTCGTCGTCATCGGCGCGGGGCAGGCCGGACTCTCGGCCGCCTTCCACCTGCGGCGCGGCGGCCTGGAACCGGACCGGGACTTCGTCGTCCTCGACCACGCCCCGCGGCCCGGCGGCGCCTGGCAGTTCCGCTGGCCCTCGCTCACGTACGGCAAGGTCCACGGGATGCACGCGCTGCCCGGCATGGAACTCACCGGCGCCGACCCCGCCCGGCCCTCGTCCGAGGTGATCGGCGGATACTTCGACGCGTACGAGCAGACCTTCGACCTGCGGATCCACCGCCCCGTGGACGTCACGGCCGTACGGGACGGCGAGGCGGGGCGGCTCCTCGTCGAGACCTCCGAGGGGACGTACGCGGCCCGTGCCCTGATCAACGCCACCGGCACCTGGGACCGCCCGTTCTGGCCGCGCTATCCGGGCCAGGAGACCTTCCGCGGGCGTCAGCTGCACACCGCGGGCTACCCCGGTCCCGAGGCGTTCACCGGTCTGCGGGTCCTCGTCGTCGGCGGCGGGGCCTCGGGCACCCAGCACCTCATGGAGATCGCGGACGTCGCCGCCGACACCTTCTGGGTGACCCGGCGCGAGCCGGTCTGGCGCGAGGGGCCGTTCGGGGAGACGGAGGGGCGGGCCGCCGTGGCGCTGGTGGAGGAGCGGGTGCGGCGGGGCCTGCCCCCGAAGAGCGTCGTCTCGGTCACCGGACTCCCCCTGAACGACGCGATCCGCGCGGCCCGCGCGCGCGGGATCCTCGACCGCCTCCCGATGTTCGACCGGATCACGCCGACCGGGGTGGCCTGGGACGACGGGCGGACCGTCGACGTGGACGTGATCCTCTGGGCGACCGGCTTCCGGGCCGCGATCGACCATCTCACCCCGCTGCGGCTGCGCGAGCCGGGCGGCGGCATCCGGGTGGAGGGCACCCGCGCCGTCCGGGACGAGCGCGTCCACCTGGTGGGGTACGGCCCCTCGGCGTCGACGATCGGCGCCAACCGGGCCGGGCGGGCGGCGGTCTCGGACGTACGGCGTCTGCTGCGCCGCGAGACGGCGGCCGGGCCGGCCGTCCCGGCGACGCCTCCGGCGGTCCCGGCCCCGACCCCTCCGACGGCCTTCCCCGGGGGCGCCGTGGCACCCGCTCCGGCGACGGCCGCCGGCTGAACCCCGCTCAGCCCTTCTCGGCGCCCCGGTTGGCGTTGAACTCGGCGACGTTCGCCCGGTGGACCGCGTAGTCGGCGGTGAACCGGGTGTCCCCGGGCGCCACCGTCACGAAGTAGAGCCAGTCCCCGTCCGCCGGGCGGACCACCGCGTCCATGGCCTGGTCCCCCGGATTGCCGATGGGAGTAGGCGGCAGGCCCTTGCGCGCGTAGGTGTTGTAGGGGCTCCGGAGACGGGTGTCCTCCCGCGAGGTGTCCACCGTGCTCCGGCCGAGGGCGTAGTTGAGGGTCGAGTCCATCTGCAGGGCCATGCCCCGGGCCAGCCGGTTGTGGACGACCCGGGCGACCTTGGCCATGTCCTCCGGGTTGTCGGCCTCGGCCTGGACGATGCTGGCCGCGATCACCGTCTCGTACACGCTCATGCCGTGCGCCCGCGCCCCCTCGGCGATCCGGGCGGTCCCGAAGCGCTTCCCCGCCGTGTCCACCATGAAGCGGAGCAGCTCCTCCGGGGTGGTGGCGTCGAGCACGGGATACGTGGCGGGGAAGAGGTAGCCCTCGGGGTTCCCGCCGGCGGCCGCCGGCAGCGGGAGGGCGGTGGCGGACGCGGTCGCGGTCGTGCGGGCGGTGCCCCGGGACAGGCCGAGCGCCCGGTCGACGGCGGTGTAGACCTGGCCGGCCCGCCAGCCCTCGGGGACGAGGAAGGCACGGGGCTGCTCGGCGGGCGGTTCGTCCCGCGTCAGGAGCAGCGGCAGGGTGACGCCCGCGGCCACCGCGACGAGGACTCCGAGGACGAGCGCCAGGCGGCCGCGGCGGGTGAGCCGGGGGCGGCGGCGGGACGGCCGGAGACGGGTGCGGAGGGAGGGGCGGCGGCGTGGGGGTGCGTACGGGGACGGCGGCCGGTACGTCATGGCCGCACGCTAACCCGGCGCGGACGGGAATCCCGGGAGGCCGTGCACACGGCGGCGCCGCCGGTCCCCTGGGACGGGGGACCGGCGGCGCCGGGCACTGCGATCGTCAGACGAGCCAGCCCAGGAAGTGGAGGACGCCGGCGAGCAGGTTGGTGATGACGTTCATGGTGGTGCTTCTCCTCGTACAGGTGCACCGTGGGACCGGTGCGTGATCGGGACCGCGCGGTGACGTTCTGCAGCCCGTCGATCGCGCACCGCAATCATCCGACGCCGTACGTGCCTGGGGCAACGAATTCCGGAGCGATCACACGTTCTGGGGAACAACCGCTCCCACGTTCGCCTGTTCGGCACCGACCCCGGATCCGGCCCCGGTCGCCGTTCCGGCCCCGGTCGCCGCGCCGGCGCTCCGGGCGTCCCGCCTCACGAGGGCCGCGTACTTCCCGTCCAGGGCGAGCAGCTCGTCGTGCGTGCCGCGCTCCGCGATCCGGCCCGCGTCGAGGACGACGATCTGGTCGGCGTCGCGCACGGTGGAGAGCCGGTGGGCGATGGTGACGGTGGTCCGGCCGGCGGACAGGGAGTCGATGGCCTGCTGCACGGCGTGCTCCGTGCGGGTGTCGAGGGCGCTGGTGGCCTCGTCGAGGATGAGGACGGGCGGGTCGCGCAGGATGGTGCGGGCGATGGCGAGGCGCTGCTTCTCGCCGCCCGAGAAGCGGTAGCCGCGCTCGCCGACCAGGGTGTCGTACCCCTCGGGCAGCGAGGCGATGTGGTCGTGGATCTGGGCGGCGCGGGCGGCGGCCTCGATCTCCTCGTCGGTCGCGTCGGGCTTGGCGAAGCGGAGGTTGTCGGCGACCGAGGCGTGGAAGAGGTACGTCTCCTGGGAGACGACGCCGACCGCGCGGGCGAGGGTGTCGAAGTCGAGGTCGCGCACGTCGACCCCGTCGAGGGTGACGCGGCCGCCGGTGACGTCGTACAGCCGCGGCACCAGGTAGCTGAGGGTGGACTTCCCGGAGCCGGTGGGGCCGACGACGGCCAGGCTGCCCCCGGCGGGCACGGTCAGGTCGACGGCGTCGAGGGTGGGCCGTCCGGTGCCCTCCGGGTCGTAGCGGAACTCCACCTTCTCGAACGCGACCTCGCCGCGGATCTCGGGGAGGCGGACGGGCTCGGCGGGCTCCGTGATGTCCACGGGCAGGTCGAGGTACTCGAAGATGCGCTGGAAGAGCGCGAGGGAGGTCTGCATCTGCACGCCGGTGGAGAGCAGGCTGACGGCGGGGCGGAAGAGGCCCTGCTGGAGCGAGACGAAGGCGACGAGGGTGCCGAGCGAGATCGCGGCGCCGCCGGAGCCCAGGGCGATGCCGGCGGCCCAGTAGATCAGGGCGGGCATGGCCGCCATGACGATGCCGATGGTGGACATCCGCCACCGCCCGGCCATGGAGGAGCGCACCTCCAGGTCGACGAGGCGCTCGGACTCCTCGGCGAAGGACGCGGTGAGGGAGTCGGCGCGGCCCATGGTGCGGCCGAGCAGGATGCCGCTGACCGAGAGGGACTCGGTGACGGTCGCGGCCATGGCGGCCATCTGCTTCTGGCGCTGGGTGGTGATGCGCTTGCGCTCGTTGCCGACGCGCCGGCTGATCCACACGAAGACGGGGAGCAGGAGCAGCGAGACGAGGGTGAGCCGCCAGTCGAGGGCGACCATCGCGGCGACGGTGGCGACGACCGCGGTGAGGTTGGAGACGAGGGAGGTGGCGGTGGAGGTCACGGTGGCCTGCATGCCGCCGATGTCGTTGGCGATGCGGGACTGGACCTCGCCGGTACGCGTGCGCGTGAAGAACGCGAGCGGCATCCGCTGGAGCTGCTCGTAGACCCCGGTGCGCAGGTCGTGCATGACGCGCTGGCCGACGGTGGTGGAGATCAGGGTCTGGAGCACGCCGAAGACGCTGGTCAGCACCGCGGTGGCGATCATGCCGAGGGCGAGCAGGCTGAGCAGCCCGGTGCGCCCCTGGGGGATGGCGGTGTCGAGGATCTCCTTGAGCAGGAACGGGGAGGCGACCGTGACCAGCGAGGCGGCGCCGACCAGGAGGCCGACGAGTACCAGGCGGGCGCGGTAGGGGCGGAAGAGCCGCAGGATGCGCCGCAGCTGCGCGGGCTCCTTCGGCTGGCCGGGGTCGCGCGGCGGGGGCGTCCAGTCGGACTGGTCGTGGGGGCGCATGGGCTCCTTCGGGGGTTCGGCGACGTCGTCGAGAGCTTAGCTCATTGTTACCTATGCTCACAATGAACGAGGTCCTGATATTGTTCCCGCATGAGCACCTCCGCCGTTCCGACCGGCTCCGGCCGTTCGGGGGAACCCGACACCGAGGGCGCCGACGGCCTCCTCGCCGAGCAGCTGCTGCGCCTGACCCGGCGCCTGCACCGGATCCAGAAGCGCCACCTGGAGCCGGTCGGCATCACACCCGCCCAGTCCAGGCTGCTCCGCACGGTCGCGCACTTCGGGGAGCCGCCCCGGATGGCCGACCTCGCCGCCCGCCTGGAGGTCGTCCCGCGCGCGGTGACCAGTCTGGTCGACGGTCTGGAGGCCGTCGACCGGGTGCGACGGGTGCCCGATCCGAGCAACCGCCGGGTCGTGCGGATCGAGCTCACGGACGCGGGCCGCGCCACGCTGCGGGAGCTGCGCAGCGCGCGCCGGGCGGCCGCAGAGGACATCCTTGCTCCATTGACCGCCGCACAGCGCGAGGCACTCGGAGGTCTCCTGTCCGCCCTGGTCGACCCCGGCCCGGAGGGCGGCTGCTGACCCCGGGCACGCGGACGCGCGAAGGGGAGCCGTGACATGCCGCTGTTCGAGCCGAACCCGCAGGCCCTCCGCCCCGGCGCGCACCGGAGTCCGTCCCCGGACCGCGTGCCGGAGCTCCAGGCGCGGGGGACGCCGAGGCGGCTGCGCGAGGAGCTCACCGAGCTCCTCGGCCCCGAGAAGGTGCTCTCGAAGATCTCGGACCTCGTGCGGTACGCCTCCGACGCCAGCCCCTACCGCTTCGTCCCGCAGGCCGTGGTGGTCGCCGAGGACATCGACGACATCTCCACGATCCTCTCGTACGCCCACGGCAAGGGCCGCGAAGTGGTCTTCCGGGCCGCCGGGACCAGTCTCAACGGCCAGGCGCAGGGCGAGGACATCCTGGTCGACGTCCGCCGCCACTGGGCCGGCGTCGAGGTCCTGGACGGCGGTGCGCGGGCCCGGATCCGCCCCGGCACCACCGTCGTGCGCGCCAACGCCGCCCTCGCCCCGCACGGACGGGTCCTGGGTCCCGACCCGGCCAGCGCGATCGCCTGCACGATCGGCGGAGTCGTCGCCAACAACGCCTCCGGCATGACGGCGGGCACCACCAGGAACTCGTACCGGACCGTCTCCTCGCTCACCTTCGTGCTGCCGAGCGGCACCGTGGTCGACACCGCCGACCCGGCCGCCGACGAGGAGCTCGCGCACGCCGAGCCGAGACTCTGCGCGGAGCTGATGCGGCTCAAGGCCGAGATCGAGGCGGACCCCGCGCTGACCGCGCGGATCCGCGCCAAGTACGCGATCAAGAACACCAACGGCTACCGGCTGGACGCCTTCCTCGACGGCGACACCCCGGTGCGCATCCTGCGGGGCCTCATGGTGGGCTCGGAGGGCACCTTCGGCTTCATCTCCGAGGTCGTCTTCGACACCCTGCCGCTGGACCGCGAGGTGTCCTCGGCCCTGCTGTTCTTCCCCTCGCTGCCGGCGGCGGCCGAGGCCGTGCCCCTCTTCAACGCGGCCGGCGCGCTGGCCGTCGAGCTCATGGACGGCAACACCCTGCGGGCCTCGGTGAGCGTGGCGGGCGTCCCGGCGGACTGGGCGGAGCTGCCCAAGGAGACGGCGGCCCTCCTCGTCGAGTTCCGCGCGCCCGACGCGGCGGCGCGGGAGGCGTACGAACGGGCGGCGGACGAGGTCCTCGCCGGTCTGCGCCTGGTGGCCCCGGTGGCCTCCGTGGAGAACGCCTTCACCACCGACCCGAAGCGGATCGCCGGCTACTGGAAGGCCCGCAAGGCCTTCGTGACGGCGGTCGGCGGCTCCCGGCCCTCCGGCACGACCCTGATCACCGAGGACTTCGCGGTGCCCCCGGCCCGGCTGGCGGAGGCCTGCCAGGCGCTGCTCGACCTGCAGGCGCGCCACGGCTTCGACGCCGCCGTCGCGGGCCACGCCGCGCACGGCAACCTCCACTTCCTGCTCGCCTTCGACGCGGCCGACCCGGCCGACGTCGAGCGCTACGCGGCCTTCATGGACGAGTTCTGCAAGCTCACCGTGGAGCGCTTCGACGGCTCCCTGAAGGCGGAGCACGCCACCGGCCGCAACATCGCCCCGTTCCTGGAGCTGGAGTGGGGGACCCAGGCGACCGACCTGATGTGGCGGGTCAAGGAGGCCATCGACCCCGACGGGGTGCTGGCCCCCCGGATCGTCCTGGACCGCGACCCGCACGCCCATCTGCGCGGCCTCAAGACGATCCCCGCCGTGGAGCGGATCGCCGATCCCTGCATCGAGTGCGGCTTCTGCGAACCGACCTGCCCCAGCCAGGACCTGACGACCACTCCGCGCCAGCGGATCGTGCTGCGCCGGGAGATGATGCGGCAGCGGGCCGGCTCCCCGGTGGAGGCCCGGCTCCTGGAGTCGTACGGGTACGACGCCGTCGACACCTGCGCCGGGGACTCCACCTGCAAGCTCGCCTGCCCGGTCGGCATCGACACGGGCGCGCTGATGAAGGAGTTCCGGCACGAGCGGCACAGTGCGCGCGAGGAGCGGGTGGCCGCCCTGGCCGCGAGGAACTTCCGGGCGGCGGAGGCCTCGGCGCGGCTCGCGGTCGCCGCCGCCGACCGGATCGGCGACCGGGTCCTGGCCTCGGTGACCGGCCTGGCCCGCCGGGCGGTCAGCCCGGACCTCGTCCCCGAGTGGCTGCCCGAGATCCCCGGAGCGGCGGCCCGGCGGCTGCCCCGCACCCACCGCCCCGCGGCCGTCGCCGTCTACTACCCCGCCTGTGTGAACCGGATCTTCGGCAATCCGGAGGGGATGCGCGGCCCCTCGCTGCCGGAGGCCGTGGTCGCGCTGTCGGCCCGCGCCGGGAGGCCGGTGTGGATCCCCGACGACGTGACCGGAACCTGCTGCGCCACCATCTGGCACTCGAAGGGGTACGAGCGGGGCAACGAGGTGATGGCGAACCGGATCGTGGAGGCGGCCTGGGGGTGGACCGCGGGCGGGACGCTGCCGCTCGTCGTGGACGCCTCCTCGTGCACCCTGGGCATCGCCCACGAGGTCGTGCCGTACCTGACGGAGGAGAACCGGGCGCTGCACGCCGGGATGACGGTGGTGGACTCGCTGGTGTGGGCGGCGGACGAGCTGCTCCCCCGGCTGGAGGTGCGCCGCCGGGTGGGCTCCGCCGTGGTCCATCCGACCTGTTCGATGCGGCATCTGGGCGACGAGGACCGGCTGGCGGAGCTGGCGCGGGCCTGCGCCGACGAGGTCGTCGTCCCCGCCGACGCGGGCTGCTGCGCCTTCGCGGGCGACCGGGGGATGCTGCACCCGGAGCTGACGGCCGCGGCGACGGCCCGGGAGGCCGCCGAGGTGACCGCCCGGCCCTTCGACGCGCACCTCTCGGCCAACCGGATGTGCGAGATCGGGATGGACCGGGCGACGGGCCGCGGTTACGGATCGGTGCTCCTCGCCCTGGAGCACGCGACCCGCCCCTGACGTCCCCCGGTTCCCGACGCCACCTGGTTCCGGGCGTCCCCCGGCGCCCGACGGCCCCTCGCCCTTCGCGGCGAGGGGCCCTTCGTACGTTCGGGTGAGGGTGGGCGCCCGGTGCGGCTCGGTGCGAGATCCGGAACATCACCCGTCGCAGGATGCGTGAGTCAGCCGTGCCACAGCTCCGGGAGGTTCCGTGAACGAGCAGCCACCGCACGAGCCGAGCCGCCGCAAGGTCCTCCGGGCCACCGCTGGCGCGGCCGGGACGGGACTCGCGCTCGGCGCCCTCGGCGCCCCGGCCGCGGAGGCGGCCACCCCGGGCGCCCCGGCCGCCGCGCCGGTCGCCGACCCCGCCGCCGGGCGGCGGCGCCTCGGGGCCACCATGGCGGGCGTCCCCTTCGAACGCCGCTCCACCGTCCGGGTCGGCATCGTCGGCTACGGCAACCGGGGCGCCGGCATGATCGGTCACTTCCTCTCGCTCCCCGGGGTCCGGGTGAACGCCGTCTGCGACCCCGTGCGCGACAAGGCCGAGAAGGCCGCCGCGGCGGTCGCGGCAGCGGGCCAGCCCGCCCCCGCCGTCTACGCGAACGGCGAGAACGACTTCGAGAAGCTCTGCGCCCGCACGGACCTCGACCTCGTGTACGTGGCCACCCCCTGGGAGACCCACTTCCCGATCGCCCGCGCGGCGATGCTGGGCGGCAAGCACGTCGGCGTGGAGTGCCCGGTCGCCATGCGGCTCGACGAACTCTGGGAACTCGTCGACCTGTCGGAGCAGACCCGCCGCCACTGCATGCAGCTGGAGAACTGCTGCTACGGCCGGAACGAGATGCGGGTGCTGCGGATGGCGCACGCCGGGAGGTTCGGCCGGCTGCTGCACGGGGCGGGGGCGTACAACCACGACCTGCGCGCCCTGATGTTCTCCCCCACGTACTACGAGGGCCCGTGGCGCCGGCGGTGGCACACGCAGCTGAAGGGCGACCTCTACCCCAACCACGGCTTCGGCCCCGTCGCCATGTACATGGACATCAACCGGGGCGACCGGGCGGTGAGCATCAGCAGCTTCGGCACCCCGGCGCTGGGGCTCGCCGAGTACCGCCGCGAGCACGTGCCGTCCGGCGACCCCAGCTGGAAGGAGACGTACGTCGGGAGCGACCGGACGATCAGCCTGGTCCAGACGGCCCTGGGCCGGGTCATCCGCCTGGAGCACGACGTCTCCACCCCGCACCCGTACAGCAGGGTGAACAGTCTGGGCGGCACCCGGGGCGTCTTCGAGGACTACCCGGCCCGGATCTACCTGGAGCCGGACCACACGGACGACCAGTGGGCCGACTTCTCGGCATACGCGGCCGAGTTCGACCACTGGCTCTGGAAGGAGCACGCCGACCCGCCGGGCGCCCACGGCGGCATGGACTACCTCATGGTCTACCGCCTGATGCAGTGCATGCGGCTCGGGCTGCCGCCGGACTTCGACGTCTACGACGCCGCCACCTGGACGGCTCCCGTGCCGCTCAGCCACGCCTCGATCAACGCGCAGGGCGCGCCGCAGGAGATCCCCGACTTCACGCGCGGCGCATGGCAGCGGGCCCGCTCGGGCGTGGACTCGGTGAAGCCCGCCTGACGGGCGGGGTGACCGGTCCCGTCGCACGCTGGGGTGCCCGGCCTCCGCGGCCGGGCACCGGCCGGGGTCAGCAGCGGCGCAGGTCCCGGGTGACCGTTCCCTGAACGGTCGTCAGGCTCCGGTCGTAGCAGCCCCCGGAGCCGTACAGCCGGTAGCGCTCGCGCGTGGTGCCGACCGCGTGGCGCTGGTCGCGCGGGACCCCGGTGGTGTACGTGGCGTCCCCGGTGTACGTGTCGTCGAGCCGCGACCAGGACAGGCGGCGGCCGTCGCGCAGGACGGCGGTGTCGGCGCGGTCCCCGAGGGTGAGGACGGTCCGCAGCCGGTCGCCCGCGCCGACGGTGGTCTCGCCGTCCATGGTGTACGTCCGGTCGGTGCGGGTGGCGGTCCGGCCGCGGGTCACGGTCTCGCGGTCGGTCCAGCGCGCGGTGAGGGCGTCCGGGTTCTCGCCCTCGCCCCAGCGGTGCACGGAGCGGTGGGCGACGGTCCGGTCGACGGTGGTGTCGACGCGCCCGTGCGAGGTGTTCAGGTGGCCGGCGACGGTGAGCCGGTGCCCGGCTTCGGTGTCGAGCCGGTGGAGGGCGTCGCCGGTGGCGGGCGTGTGGACGGAGGAGCCGCGCGGCGGGGTCTCCTCGTGGCGGTCGAGGGCCCCGGTGACGACCCGGCTGCCCTCGTCCTGCCAGAGGAGCACGTTGGCGGGGATGGACCAGCCCGACTGCCCGGCCGGGACGCCGGCCACGGAGACCTCCACGCGGTGCGCGCGGCCGTCGTTGAGGACGGCGGCGAAGGGCGTCAGGTCGTAGACGATCGGCTGGACGTCGAAGGCGCGCGGGCCGGGGACGACGTACCAGAGGAAGGGGTTCGACCAGCCCCCGGTCCAGACCGTGGGGAAGGGCGCGGCGATGCCGGCGAGGCGTCCGTCGACGGAGACCCGCACCTCCCGGTGCGGTCCGCCGGTGGCGTGGCAGGAGTAGGGGGCGGCGTCGGGGACGGAGAGGTACCAGTACTCCTCGCAGCCGCCGCCGGAGCCGGTGGCGTAGACCTCGGCGAGGACGCGCTCGGTGTTGCGCGGGGTGGTGAGGGTGGCGCCGGCGAGGGGGATCACCCGGTCGGGCGTACCGGCGGCCGGTTTCACCCGGCCCCGCGCGGTGTGGAAGGTGAGGGTGACGCGGACGTCGAGGACGCCCGTGTAGGTCTCGTTCACGACATTGCCGATGAGCATCTCGACGGCGCCGGGACGGCTGAGGGTGTCGCGGTACCGGGTGACGTCCTTCTCCACGGACCAGGCGATGCCCTCGGGCGAGGGCTGGGGCGTGGAGGTGCGGAGGATCTCCACGCCCCCGACGCCGAGGTGGCCGAGGCGGTCGTACTGGCGGCCCTTGACGCTCCCCTCCAGGCGCAGGACGACCTTGTTCCAGCGCGTGCCGCACTCCTTCGGAGGGGTGTAACTCCCCTGGTAGGGCGTGAAGTCCCGGAACTCGGCGGCGGCGAGGAGGACCTCGCAGCTACGGGTGCCGGGGGTCTCCACGGGCGGGGCGGCGGTGACCGGGTCGTGCCAGTCGCCGGTGAACTCGGCCGGGGGCGTCGGGCCGTGCGGACCGTCGGCGGCGGCCTGCGCGGGGGCGGCGAGGAGCACGCCCGCGGCGAGGACCAGACCGCTGAGCATGCTCATGATCTTGAGTGGTCTCATGGGGCCGGAGTGAAGCGCGCCCGCCCCCGTGCGGTCCAGAGGACGATGAGCGGACATGGCGCGATCTGTTCGCCCCTGTGGAAAATCGATTGCCGCTCCCGGGGGAAGACGCGAACCTTGCACCGCTTTCCCCCGCCGTCGCACCCCCTCGGCGCGCGTTCCCCCAGACCAGACCCGGAGACCCTGGGACGCCATGCAGATTCGAGACCTTCCCTTCGCCGACCCAGGGGTCCCCGATGTCCGCTCGGGCACCCGGTTCCTCGTGTGGCTCGGCCGTCAGCAGCTCGGCGGGCAGGTGAAGTCCATGCTGTGGGGGCTCCTGCACCACCTGGGCATCGCCGGACTGCCCCTCGGCATGGGCATCGCCGTGCAGTCGGTGGTGGACCGCGACGGCGGGCGCCTCGGACTCGCCGGAGTGCTGCTGGTGGTCCTGGGCGCCGCGATCTCGGTGGGTGACGTGATGCTGCACCGCACCGCCGTCACCAACTGGATCACGGCCGCGGCCCGGGTCCAGCAGCTCCTCTCCCGCAAGACCGCCGAACTGGGCTCGCTCCTGACCCGGCGGGTCGCCGCCGGCGAGGTCGTCGCCGTGTCCACCGGCGACGTCGAGAAGATCGGCTGGTTCGTCGAGGCCCTGTCGAGGTTCGCCGCGGGCGCCGTCGTCCTGGTCGTCATCTGCGCCGGCCTCGTCGTCTACCAGCCCGCCCTCGGCGTCGTGGTGGCCGTCGGCATCCCGATCCTCGCCCTCGCCGTCCTGCCGCTGCTCCCCCGCGCCACGCGCCGGGCCGACCTCCAGCGGGAGAAGGCGGGACGGGCCACCGAGCTGGCCTCCGACACCGTCGCCGGGCTCCGCGTGCTGCGCGGCATCGGCGGCGAGGACCTGTTCCTCGGCCGTTACCGCGCCGCCTCCCAGGAGGTCCGCACGGCGGCCGTGCACAGCGCGCGCATGTGGGCGCTGATCTCCGCGATCCAGGTCGTGCTGCCGGGCATCCTGCTCATCGTCGTGGTCGCGTACGGCGCCCGCCTCGCCCTCGACGGGCGGATCACGGTAGGGGAACTGGTCACGGTCTACAGCGCGGTCGCCCTGACCTACCACCCGCTGCGCAACTTCGAGGAGATCGCCATGGCCTTCTCCTTCTCCCGGCCGTCCGCGAAGCGGGCCGCCCGGGTCCTGGCGCTGAACCGCACGACCGGCCCCGCCACGGCGGCGGACGGGGCCGAGGAGCCGACCGGTGACCTCTACGACCCGCTGACCGGACTGCTCGCTCCGGCCGGGCGGTTCACGGCGGTCGTCTGCGGCGACCCGGACGTGGCCGGGCGGCTGGCCGACCGGCTCGGCGGGCACCCGGCGGACCCGGGCGGCGACCACACCTCGGTGCTGCTCGGCGGGGTCCCCCTCGACGAGCTGTCGCTGGACACCGCCCGCACGGCGGTGCTCGTCCAGGACAAGGACCCGGTCCTGCTCTCGGGCACCCTCCGGGAGCTCCTGGACGTGCCCCGCTCCGGCGCGGTGGCGCCGGACCGGGCCCTGGCCGCCGCCGAGTGCGGCGACGTCCTCGACGCGCTGGCCCAGGCGTCCGCGGACTCCGACGGCGACCCGATGCGCACCCGCATCACCGAGCGGGGCCGGTCGCTCTCGGGCGGCCAGCGCCAGCGGCTCGCCCTCGCCCGGTCGCTGGTCACCGACCCGGAGGTGCTGGTCCTCGACGAGCCCACCTCGGCGGTCGACGCGCACACCGAGGCCCGGGTGGCCGGCGGCGTCGGCGCCCTGCGGGCGGGCCGGACCACGGTGGTCCTGGCCTCCTCGCCGCTGCTCCTGGACCGCGCCGACCGGGTCGTCCTGGTCCACGAGGGCCAGGCGGTCGCCGTCGGCACCCACCGCGAACTGCTCGCCCGTGAGCCCCGCTACCGCGCGGTCGTCACCCGCGAGACCGACGAGGAGCGGGCCGTGCCGGCCCCGGCCGGCGCGCTCGACGCGACCGACGCACTCGAAGCACTGGAAGGGGAATCGGCATGATCGGCCTGGCGCCTCCGGAGTACGACCCGGCGGCCCCGACGACGGCGACGACACTGCCCGTCGCCGCCCACGCGACCGTCCGCGACTACGCCCGCGGTCTGCTGCGCCGCCACCGCCGGGCGTTCTCCCTGCTCGTCGGGGTGAACGCGGTCGCGGTGATCGCCTCGATGGCCGGCCCGTACCTGCTGGGCTCGGTGGTCGACCGGCTGGCCTCGGGGGCGCGCGACCTCCATCTGGAGCGCACGGTCGCCCTGTTCGCGGTCGCGCTGCTCGTCCAGACCGTCTTCGTCCGGCTGGTCCGGCTGCGCGGGGCCATGCTCGGCGAGGAGATGCTGGCCGACCTGCGGGAGGACTTCCTGGTCCGTGCGGTCGGCCTGCCGCCGGGCGTCCTGGAGCGGGCCGGCACCGGCGACCTCCTCTCCCGGATCACGACCGACGTGGACCGGCTGTCCAACGCGATGCGCGAGGCCGTGCCCCAGCTGGCCATCGGCGTGGTGTGGGCGGGACTGCTGCTCGGCGGCCTCGCCGTCACGGCGCCGCCGCTCGCACTCGCCGCGCTGGTCGCGGCGCCCCTGCTCGTCGTGGTCTCCCGCTGGTACTTCCGGCGGGCGCCGGCCGCCTACCGCTCGGAGTCCGCGGGGTACGCCGCGGTGGCCGCCGCCCTGGCCGAGACGGTCGACGCGGGCCGCACGGTCGAGTCGCACCGGCTCGGCGCGCGCCGGATCGCCCTGTCGGACCGGCGCATCTCGGAGTGGGTGGCCTGGGAGCGGTACACGCTCTTCCTCCGCTCGGTGCTGTTCCCCGCGGTCAACCTCACCCATGTGACGGTGCTGTGCGCGGTGCTGCTGTTCGGCGGTGTCTTCGTCCTCCAGGGCTGGATCGACGTCGGTCAGCTGACGACGGGCGCGCTGCTGTCCCAGATGCTGGTCGATCCGATCGGCATCGTGCTCCGCTGGTACGACGAGCTCCAGGTCGCGCAGGTGTCCCTGGCCCGGCTGGTCGGTGTCCGCGACATCGAGCCGGAGGCGGGCGACGCAGAGGTGCGGCCCGAGGGCCGGGCCGTCCGGGCCGACGACGTCCGGTTCGGCTACCGCGAGGGCGTCGACGTCCTGCACGAGGTGTCCCTGAAGGTGGCGCCCGGCACCCGGCTGGCCCTCGTCGGTCCGTCCGGCGCCGGCAAGTCCACCCTCGGCCGGCTCCTCGCGGGCATCTACGGGCCGCGGACCGGTTCGGTCACCCTCGGCGCGGCCGAGCTGTCGCGGATGCCGGCCGAGCGGGTGCGCGAGCACGTGGCCCTGGTGAACCAGGAGCACCACGTGTTCGTGGGCTCGCTCCGGGACAACCTGCTGCTGGCCCGGACGGGCGCCTCGGACGCCGAGCTGTGGGCCGCGCTCGCCGCGGTGGACGCGGAGTCCTGGGCGCGCGGGCTGGACGAGGGGCTGGACACCGAGGTCGGCTCGGGCGGCCGTGCGACGACCCCGGCGCAGGCCCAGCAGATCGCCCTGGCCCGGCTCGTCCTGGCCGATCCGCACACCCTGGTCCTGGACGAGGCGACCTCGCTGCTCGACCCGCGGGCGGCCCGGCACCTGGAGCGCTCCCTGGGCCGCGTCCTGGACGGGCGGACGGTCGTGGCCATCGCGCACCGGCTGCACACCGCGCACGACGCGGACCTGATCGCGGTGGTCGAGTCCGGCCGGATCAGCGAACTGGGCAGCCACGCCGAACTCGTCGCGGCGGACGGGGCGTACGCCGCGCTGTGGCGGTCGTGGCACGGCTGACGTACGGGGAGGGACAAGGGGAGGGGCCGCGCCGGAGCACCGGCGCGGCCCCTCCCCCGTGCGCTAGATGAACCCGAGCGCGGCGGCGCCGCCCACCCCGCCGAGCAGCATGAACGCCGGCATCAGGACCTTCAGCTCCACCCAGCTGCCGGCCCGGAAGCGCATGGCCTTGGGCGGGCCGACCGGGTACCAGCGCTTCCGGCCCACCGGGATCGGCCACAGGATCGGGCAGCCGGAGACGGTCAGCGCGTCGCCGATGTCGTGGACCAGGGCGCCGAGCAGGATCGGGAGCCCCAGCCACAGGTACTCCTGGCCGGGGGCGGTGAAGAACCAGTCCGCACCGTTGCCCGGCTGGTCGAGGACGCCCGCCAGGATCCACGCGCTGGTCGCGCCGAGCAGCCAGACCAGGACGTCGCTCGACATCCGGGCGGCCCGCCACAGCAGGCCCTCCACGGCGAGCACCAGGTGGACGAAGAGGATCGCGAGGACCGCCCAGCGGCCGCCGGTGACGGCGGCGGCGGACGCGCCGCCGCCGATCAGGACCGCCCAGAGCCAGGTGTGGGTGAGGGTCCGGTGCCCGCCCGACCTGCGCGGGTCGGTGGTGGAGCGGGTCGCCTTGTAGACGGCGTAGGACAGCTTGTCGACGATCTCGCACAGGGCCTTCGAGACCGGTCCGAAGGCGCGCGAGATCGTCGCCGACTTGTGGTCCAGGTCGGGGGCGAGGGCCGCCCCCGCGCAGATGAGCGCGCCGACGACGAGAACCGGCCACGGCATCGGTCGGTCGTAGGCGGCCGCGGCCGCTCCGACACCCAGCCAGGCCGCCGCTCCGGACAGCGAGTGCGCCGGTCCCATCATGGTTGGCCCGCCCCGTTTCTCCCCTGCCGGCGCCCAGTTGACGACCGGTCGACGGACGAGCCTATCGCCCGTGATCTTCGTAGCGGTGGCCGGTTCCCTCATCCGGTCGGAATCCAGGCAAGATGGGGGTGTGACCCTTATCGATCAGCTGCCGCCGACCGCCGACCCCGACGCCCTCTTCGAGGCCTTCTCCTCCTGGGCCGAGGACCGGGGCATCACGCTCTACCCGGCCCAGGAAGAGGCGCTGATCGAGGTCGTCTCCGGGGCCAACGTGATCCTCTCCACCCCCACCGGATCGGGAAAGTCGCTGGTCGCGGCGGCTGCCCACTTCACCGCGCTCGCGAACGACCAGGTGACCTTCTACACCGCGCCGATCAAGGCGCTGGTGTCGGAGAAGTTCTTCGACCTGTGCAAGATCTTCGGCACCGAGAACGTCGGCATGCTGACCGGCGACGCCTCCGTGAACGCGGACGCGCCGGTGATCTGCTGTACGGCCGAGGTGCTCGCGTCGATCGCGCTGCGGGACGGCAAGTACGCCGACATCGGCCAGGTCGTCATGGACGAGTTCCACTTCTACGCCGAGCAGGACCGCGGCTGGGCGTGGCAGATCCCGATCCTGGAACTCCCCCAGGCGCAGTTCGTCCTCATGTCGGCGACGCTCGGCGACGTGTCGATGTTCGAGAAGGACCTGACCCGGCGCACGGGCCGGCCGACCTCGGTGGTCCGCTCGGCGACCCGGCCGGTGCCGCTCTCCTACTCGTACGTGCTCACCCCGATCACGGAGACCCTGACGGAGCTCCTGGAGACCAGGCAGGCGCCGGTCTACATCGTCCACTTCACGCAGGCGCAGGCCGTCGAGCGGGCGCAGTCGCTGATGAGCATCAACATGTGCACGCGCGAGGAGAAGGACAAGATCGCCGAGCTGATCGGCAACTTCCGCTTCACCACCAAGTTCGGCCAGAACCTCTCGCGTTACGTCCGCCACGGCATCGGCGTCCACCACGCGGGCATGCTGCCGAAGTACCGGCGGCTCGTCGAGAAGCTGGCGCAGGCCGGTCTCCTCAAGGTGATCTGCGGGACGGACACCCTCGGCGTGGGCGTGAACGTCCCGATCCGCACGGTGCTCTTCACCGCCCTCACGAAGTACGACGGCAACCGGGTCCGGACCCTGCGGGCCCGTGAGTTCCACCAGATCGCGGGCCGGGCCGGCCGGGCCGGCTTCGACACCGCCGGATACGTGGTCGCCCAGGCACCCGAGCACGTCATCGAGAACGAGAAGGCGCTCGCCAAGGCCGGCGACGACCCGAAGAAGCGCCGCAAGGTGGTCCGCAAGAAGGCGCCGGAGGGCTTCGTCGCCTGGAGCGACACCACCTTCGACCGGCTCATCGAGGCCGAGCCGGAGCCGCTGACCTCCCGCTTCAAGGTCACCAACATCATGCTGCTGTCGGTGATCGCCCGCCCGGGCAACGCCTTCGAGGCCATGCGCAAGCTCCTGGAGGACAACCACGAACCGCGCAAGGCCCAGCTGCGCCACATCCGCCGGGCCATCGCGATCTACCGCTCCCTTCTCGACGGCGGTGTCGTCGAGCAGTTGGACACCCCGGACGCCGAGGGCCGCACCATCCGCCTCACGGTCGACCTCCAGCAGGACTTCGCGCTGAACCAGCCCCTGTCGACGTTCGCGCTGGCCGCCTTCGACCTGCTCGACCCGGAATCGCCCTCGTACGCCCTGGACATGGTCTCGGTCGTCGAGTCCACCCTGGACGACCCCCGGCAGATCCTCGCCGCCATGCAGAACAAGGCCCGCGGCGAGGCCGTCGGGCAGATGAAGGCGGACGGCGTCGAGTACGAGGAGCGCATGGAGCGGCTCCAGGACATCTCGTACCCGAAGCCGCTGGAAGAGCTGCTCTGGCACGCGTACAACGTCTACCGGACCTCGCACCCGTGGGTCGGCGACCACCCGGTGTCGCCGAAGTCCGTCATCCGCGACATGTACGAACGGGCTCTGACCTTCACGGAGTTCACCTCCTGGTACGAGCTGGCGCGGACCGAGGGCATCGTGCTGCGCTACCTCGCGAGCGCGTACAAGGCGCTCGACCACACCATCCCCGACGACCTCAAGACCGAGGACCTGGAGGACCTGATCGCCTGGCTCGGCGAGATGGTCCGCCAGGTGGACTCCTCGCTGCTCGACGAGTGGGAGCAGCTGGCCAATCCGGAGATCCAGACCGCCGAGGAGGCCCAGGAGAAGGCCGACCAGGTCAAGCCGGTCACCGCCAACGCCCGTGCCTTCCGGGTCCTGGTGCGCAACGCGATGTTCCGCCGCGTGGAGCTGGCCGCCCTCGACAACCTGACCGCGCTCGGCGAGATGGACGCCGAGGCCGGCTGGGACGCGGACGCCTGGGGCGAGGCGATGGACGCCTACTGGGACGAGTACGACGACCTCGGGACGGGCCCGGACGCGCGCGGCCCGAAGCTGCTGGCCATCGAGGAGGACGCGGCCCACGGCCTGTGGCGCGTCCGGCAGACCTTCGCCGACCCGAACGACGACCACGACTGGGGCATCAGCGCGGAGGTGGATCTCGCGGCCTCCGACGAGGAGGGCCGCGCGGTCGTCCGCGTGACGTCCGTCGGACAGCTGTAGAGGAGAGACCGGACGTGACCAATCCCGCCGAGAGGCTCGTCGACCTGCTCGACCTGGAGCAGATCGAGGTCAACATCTTCCGCGGGCGGAGCCCGCAGGAGTCGCTGCAACGGGTCTTCGGCGGGCAGGTCGCCGGGCAGGCCCTGGTCGCGGCGGGCCGCACCACCGAGGGCGACCGGCCGGTGCACTCGCTGCACGCCTACTTCCTGCGGCCGGGGCGGCCGGGGGTGCCGATCGTCTACCAGGTGGAGCGCGTGCGGGACGGCAGGTCGTTCACGACCCGCCGGGTCACGGCCGTCCAGGAGGGCCGGACGATCTTCAATCTCACCGCCTCCTTCCACAAGCCGGAGGACGGCGCCTTCGAGCACCAGCTGCCGCCGCGGCACCTGACGGACCCGGAGAGCCTGCCGAACCTCGCGGACGAGATCCGCGAGCACCTCGGCGCGCTGCCGGAGGCGCTGGAGCGGATGGCCCGCCGGCAGCCCTTCGACATCCGGTACGTGGACCGGCTGCGCTGGACCGCGGACGAGGTCAGGGGCGCGGATCCGCGCAGCGCGGTGTGGATGCGGGCGGTGGGGCCGCTCGGCGACGACCCGCTGATCCACACCTGTGCCCTGACGTACGCCTCGGACATGACGCTCCTCGACGCGGTCCGCATCCCGGTCGAGCCGCTCTGGGGCCCGCGCGGCTTCGACATGGCGTCGCTCGACCACGCGATGTGGTTCCACCGGCCGTTCCGCGCGGACGAGTGGTTCCTGTACGACCAGGAGTCCCCGATCGCGACGGGCGGCCGCGGACTCGCACGGGGCCGGATCTACGACCGCGAGGGGCGGCTCCTGGTGTCGGTGGTCCAGGAGGGGCTGTTCCGCAAGCTCTGAGCCGGTCCCGGGCCCGGGTGGCAGCTCACCACCCGGGCCCGGACCGTCACTCGTACTCGGTGCCGCCCTTGCGGGTCAGGTAGGCCGGGCTGACCGCCTTGGCGATGGCACGGCCCCCGAGGACCGGGCTGTACCGCTCGGTCGCGGGCCGGATCACGACGCCCTCCCGCAGGTGCGCCTCCCGCCCCGAGACGGTCTCCCGGCCGCTCGCGTGGACCAGCACCGTGTCCAGGTCGTAGGGACCGGAGTACAGCCGCGGGACGAGCGGGACCTCGCCGGCCTCCAGGACCTCGGCCGGGTCCAGCCACACCACCCGGCCGTCGATCTCGGCCGACACGTCGAACAGCGCGTAGCCGACGGTCTCGGACCGGGCGTCCGCGCCGTACGCCAGGTCCTGCACCCCGGAGCCGTAGACCTCGCCGAACAGGCCGACCCTGCGGGCGCCGAGCCGCTTCGCCAGCCGCTCGGCGACGGCGGGCAGGCCGTGGCCGTGGACGGCCCGCCAGTACAGGTTGCGCGGGTCCTCCTGGAGGGCGAGGCCCTTCGAGCCGAAGCCCTTGGAGGAGACCTGGACGCGGTCCTCCTCGGCGAGGTACGTCATCAGGCAGGCCGTGCCGTGCAGCTTCTCCGTCAGGACGACCTGCTCCCCCGGCTCGAAGATGTCCGGGTAGCGCTGGAGGTTCTCGATGTCGACCCAGTGCAGCAGGTCGGGCGCGGCCTCCACGTCACCGCTCATCGTCGGCGGTATCGGCGGCACCCACTTCGTGATCCCCAGCGCCTCGGCGAAGTCCGTCCCCTCGGCGGCGGCCCCGGCCAGGTCGACCTCCGCGAGGGCACCGGGCCGGCACACGATCCCCTGCGACAGCTCGCCGCGCAGCCGTACCGCCTTGACCCGGTCCGCCTTCCCGCCGGCCAGCCGCCCCGTGAGTCCCAGCTCCTCGATCAGCGCGGCGGGCAGCACCGACTGCTCGGGGATGTAGACGGCGGCGTCCCCGGTGCGGTACGCGCCCTTGGCGACGACGGCGCGGTAGAGGCCGACCTGCGCCAGCTCCAGGGCGTCGGCGTTCGGATGGGGATGGACGGTCAGGACTTCGGCGGTGACGCGCAGGGTCGACATCTCAGGACTCCGGGTGCTCGGGTTTCGGTTTCATCGGGGCCCACTGTGCCGACCGGGAAAGGGCTGGGCGATCGGGTTTTCCGGCTGCTAGCGTCACGCGGTTCCGGCGCGGTGCCGCTACAGCTCCTGGTCGATGCCGGGAAGCGCGTCCTGGTCGACCTCGTGGCGGCGGGTGCGGACGTCCGGCGCCGGCGGGTGCAGTTTGGCGTCGCAGGTGGGCCCCAGACCGGTGCGGCGGGAGTCGGCGCCGGTGAGGGGCCGGCCGCACAGCCGGCACAGGATCCTGCGCGGTCCTGCCTCCGGTGCGGAATCGATCGAGATTGCCAGTGGTTCGTCTCCCATGCTGAGATCAAACCCTATTCCGACGAGGAGCAGTCCATGAGCCTGTACGACATCCCGCTGAAGACCCTGACCGGCGAGCCGGTCTCCCTTGCCGACTACGGCGACCGCGCGGTCCTGGTCGTGAACGTCGCCTCCAAGTGCGGCCTGACCCCGCAGTACGAGGGCCTGGAGCAGCTGCAGAAGGAGTACGGCGACCGCGGCTTCACCGTGCTCGGCGTGCCCTGCAACCAGTTCGCCGGCCAGGAGCCCGGCAGCGCCGAGGAGATCCAGACCTTCTGCTCGACGACCTACGGCGTCTCCTTCCCGCTCCTGGAGAAGACCGACGTCAACGGCGAGGACCGCCACCCGCTCTACACCGAGCTCGTCAAGGTCGCCGACGCCGACGGCGAGGCCGGGGACGTCCAGTGGAACTTCGAGAAGTTCCTGATCGGCCGCGACGGCTCGATCACCCGCTTCCGTCCCCGCACCGAGCCCGGCGCCCCCGAGATCGTCTCCGCCATCGAGGCCCGGCTTGTCTGACGTCCTGAGCGGCGACGGGGTCGTCGAGCGGCTGCGCGCCGCGGGCTGCGTCTTCGCCGAGGAGGAGGCGGAGCTGCTGCGCGCGGCGGCGGGCGGCCCCGCCGCACTCGACCGCATGGTCGAGCGGCGGGCCGCGGGCCTGCCGCTGGAGCACGTCGTCGGCTGGGCCGAGTTCGCCGGGCTGCGCGTCGAGGTGGACCCCGGGGTGTTCGTGCCCCGGCGCCGTACGGAGTTCCTGATCGGCCACGCCGTGGAGCGGGCCCGCCCGGGCGCCGTCTGCGTCGACCTGTGCTGCGGCTCCGGCGCGGCGGGCGCCGTCCTGCTCGACCGGGTCGAGGGCGCCGAGGTGCACGCCTCGGACATCGAGCCCGCGGCGGTGCGGTGCGCCCGCCGGAACGTCGAACCGCGCGGCGGCCTGGTCCACGAGGGCGACCTGTTCGCCCCGCTGCCCCCGGAGCTGCGGGGGCGCGTCGAGGTCCTGGTCGCCAACGTCCCGTACGTTCCGACCGGCGACATCGGACTGTTGCCCCCCGAGGCCCGCGACCACGAGCCGCTCGTCACGCTCGACGGCGGTCCGGACGGCCTCGACGTGCTGCGCCGCGTCGCCGCCGAGGCCCCGGAGTGGCTGGCGCCGGGCGGCGGCCTGCTGGTGGAGACGAGCGAGCGGCAGGCGGAGCGGGCGGCCGAGGCGGTCGCCGCGCACGGCCTGGAGCCCCGGATCCTCAGCTGCGAGGAGCTCTACGCGACCGTGCTCCTCGCGACCCGGCCGGCCTGACCGGGGCACCGGTCTTCCGGGGCGCGTCGGCGTCGCCGACCGGCGGCGCGACGGCCCGGCAGCGCGACGGCCCGGCGGCGCGACGCCGCCGGTGATGCGCGTCGCCGTGGGATCTGCCTCGCCGCGACCCGGCGGCCCCGGCAGCGGCTCCGCTTCCGTGGCTCGGCGGCTCAGCGGCTCAGCGGCCGAACGTGTCGATGTTCTCGACGAGCCAGCGGCCGTCGCGGCGGACGACGTCCACGGCGAACATCGCGCCCGCGTAGACCCCCTGGTCACCGGTCTTCGTGCCCGCCCCGGCCTTGCCCTTCGCCGGCGTGCCGGCCGTGCTCACGCTGCTCTGGTCGGCGTAGACGAGGACACGGGCGCGGTCGCCGTCGATCCGCTCGACCGCGCTGTCGGTGACCGTCGTCGTGATCACCGTCTTCTGCTGGGCCGCCTTGGCGAGCACCCCGGCGAGCAGCGTCCGGTGCTGGTCGACGGCCTTGCCGGTGAGGAGTGTCCGGCCGGCCCGTTCGAAGGGGGCGGTGTCGGCGTGGTCGTACGAGAAGAGGGCGGCGACGGCGGCGCCCGTCTGGCCCTTGATCTCGCTGGTGCGGGCGACGTCCGTGAGGGCGGTGTTGCCGCGTGCCGGGTCGTCGCGGAGCTCCCCCGCCCGGCTGAACGCCCAGCCGGCGAAACCCCCGAGCAGGAGCGTCAGGACGCACAGGGAGGCGAGCAGGACCCGGCCGGTCCTCGCCCGGCCGGTCCTCTCGGGTCCGGTCCTCTCCCGGCTGCCGCCCTCCCTCCTGCTCGTCTCCCGGCCGGCGCTCCTCCGGCCGCCGCCGTCCCCGTCCGCTCCGCGCCGTGCGGGTCGCTCCGTCCGTTCCTCCCGCCGCTCCCGCTCCTCCCCGTCCGGGAGGGCCGGTTCCGTGAGGACACCGGCGGAGGTCCGTGACCGGAGGGCCGGTGCCGGAGGGTCGGCGAGGGCCTGGCGGCGGCGCTGGCGGTTGAGGTGGTGGCGGGGCGTCGGCATCGTGGGTGTCCTTTCGGGTGCGGGCGGCGGTCTCGGTACGGCCGGCTCAGCCGGCCGCCGAACCGCCCACGGGGGCCTGCCCCAGCGCGCTGAGCTTCCAGCCGCCGTCGGTGCGGGTGAGTTCGCCGAGCATCCGGCTGTCCTTGTCCGAGCTCTTGCTGTCGGCCGTCGTGACGGTGATGCGCAGGGCGACGAGCAGCCGGGCCCGCCCCGCCCGGTCGTCGAGTTCGGTGACGGCGCCGGACAGCACCCGGGCCGTGGTCACCGTCCTGGCCGTGCGGACCTGACCGGTGAACTCCTCGCGTCCCTCGACCAGTTGCTCGTGCAGTTCCCCGGTCGTGGAGGACTCCCACAGGTCGAGGCCCTGCTCCACCCGCCGGTGGTCCAGCGTGTTCAGGTTCTGCACGGCCTGCTCCCCCGCCGCGAGCGCCTCGTCGCGCTGCACGGCGTACGCGGCGGAGTCGTCGTGGGCTGCGGCGTACCAGTCCCGCCCGGCCCAGGCGGCCGAGGCGCCCGCCGCGAGGACGAGCACGAGGGCCGCGGCCAGGGCCGGGCGGCTGCCCGCCGGGGTGCGGACCGGGCGTGTCATGGGGTGCTCCCGTCTCCCGCTCATGCTCAGCGGGCCTTGATGTCGACGATCAGCCACCGGTCGTCCTGGAACCGTGCGGTGACGGTGAGTTGGGCTGCGGCGGACGTGGTCTTCCCGCCGTCACGACCCGATCCCTCCCGGCGCGAGACCTGGTCGAGGAAGACGAGCAGGCGTGCCCGGTCACCGTCGAGCTCGATCACTCCGGTGCGGACGGTCTGCGTGGCGAGGGTGATCCGCTGCTCGACGAGCCGAGCGCGGACCTGGGCGAACAGATCGGTGTACTGACGTGCGGCCCGCCCGGCGAGGACGGTCCCCGCGGAGCGCTCGACGCCGTCGTTGCTCTCGGGGGTGTAGGAGAAGATCCGGGCCAGGCCCTCGCCGACGTCACCGCCGACCCGGGCGGTGGCCCCGGCGTCGGTGAGCGCCTGGTTGCGCGCGGAGGGGGTGTCGGCCAGCCGGTGGGCGCCGTAGAAGAAGGCGCCTCCGGCGAGGAGGAGCACGGCGACGGCCCCGGCGAGCACGGCTCGCCGCCAGGCGACGGGGCGGAAGCGGACGGTGCGCCCCGCGGAGGACTCGCCGTCACCTGCCGGGGCCCCGGACCCGTCCTCGGTGCCGGGGCCGGCCGTGGTTCCGGACCCGGCCGCCGTGCCGGACCCGTCCGCGTCATCGGTCGCGGCCCCACCCTCTGCCCCGTGCTCGTGCTCGTCGGCGGTCGCGGACCCGTCCACCGCCCCGGCGTCGTCCACCGTGCCGGACCCGCCCGCGGTGCCGCCACGTGCCGCCGCCGTCCGCTCGGCCCCCTCCGGGGTCCCTCCAGGCCTTCCGCTCGACCCGGCCGTCGCCGACCTTCGCAGGAGCCGCGTCATTCGTCCTCCCCCTTCTCCGCTCCGGCGACGGGGACGGCGCTCAGCGCCGCGACCCGCCAGGTGTCCTCGCCGGTGCGCGTCAGGACGGCCTCCAGGCGTTTGCGGTCGGTGGACGCCGCGCCGCCGCCGCGCGGGGTGACGTCGACCCGGACCGTCGCGATGAGCTTCGCCGTACCGGCCCGGGCGTCGAGCGCGGTCAGGGCGGCCTCGGTGACCGTCGCGCGGGCCGAGGCGCCCACCGCGGGCGCGGTGCGCCCCAGTTCGGTGCGGAGCGGTCCGGTGGAGGCCTCGCGCCAGGCCCGGATGCCGGCCTCGGCGCGTTCGCGGGTCGAGGCGTCGAGGGTGTGGAGGACCGTGAGGCGGTCCCGGCCCTCGGCGAGTGCCGTGTCGCGCTCGCGGCCGAAGGCCAGGCTCTCGTCGCCACGGGCCTGCGCGTAGGTCCAGGCTCCGGTCCCGCAGAAGCCGAGGGCGGCGACGAGGGCGACGGCGCCGAGGATCCGGCCCCGCCTCATCGCGCGCTCCCGGTGCCCAGGCCGAGGAGGCCCGCCATGTCCGTCGGTCCGCCGTTCTGGCCGGGCAGGGCGAGCGCGCCGGGCAGGGCCTGCCCGGTGCCCCGCGTGGCGCCCGCGGCCCCCGAGGGCAGGGAGCCGGGGCGGGCCGGGGCGGGCACGGGGCCGCCCTTCGGCGCCTGGGCCGAGCCGCGCACGTTGACCCCCGCCGCGGCGGAGCCCGTGCAGGCCGCCCCGGTGTTGAGGGCGGGCGCGGTGCCCAGGTCGAGGCCGTTGCGGTAGCGCGTGGCGCCGTATCCCGCGGTACACGGCAGCGGCTTGAAGAAGGTGACGGCCATGCCGAAGTTCATGCGGCCTCCCTCGACGGCGGTGGCTCCGGCGGACACGGCCGCCGGGTACTTCACGAACAGCTCCTCCATGCCGCGCTGCCGGGTGACCGCGATCTCCGAGGTGGTCAGGAGGTTGGCGAGGACGACGCCCAGGCTCGGGTCGAGATCGCGCAGGAGTCCGCTGACCTGTCCGGTCGCGTCGGGGGTGACGGCCAGGAGGCGGCGCAGGTCGGCGTCGGAGGTCTTGAGGGTGGCGGCCAGGGTGCGGGCGCCGGTGGCGAAGTCCCGGATGGCGCGGCTCTCCTCGGCCTGGGTGCGCAGCACGACCTCGCCGTCCTCGATGAGGCGGGTGGTGGCCGGCAGGGCCGTGTCGGCGGCCTGGACGAAGCGGCTGCCGCTGTCGAGGAGGACCTGGAGGTCGTCGCCGTGGCCCTCGAAGGCCTTACCGAGCTCGTCGACGACCGTGCGGAGGGACTCCAGCGGGACGGAGGAGGTGAGGTCGTTCATGCCGGCGAGGACGTCGGTGACGGGTGCCGGTACGCGGGTGTCGGACTGCTCGATACGGGCGCCGTCGGCGAGGAAGGGGCCGCCGTCGCTCTCCGGGCGCAGGTCGATGTACTGCTCGCCGACGGCGGAGAGGCCGGCGACGACGGCCTGTGCGTCGGCGGGGATCGGCGGGGCGGAGTTCTTGATGCGCAGTTCGGCCACGACGCCGTCGGCGGTGAGGCCGATGTCGCCGACCCGGCCCACCGAGACGCCCCGGTAGGTGACGTCGGAGTGGGTGAACAGACCGCCGGTGCGGGCGAGGTGGACCCGCACGGTGTAGTGGTCGGCGATGCCGGCGTAGCGGCCGAGGTCGGCGTAGCGGACGCCGACGAAGCCGAGGACGAGGACGGCGACGACGAGGAACGCGATGTTCTTGAGCCGTACGGTACGGGTGATCACCGGGACCGCCCTCCGTCCTTCGGCGGGGCCGCCGGAGGCAGCGGCAGGGGCGTGGCGGTGCTCGGGGTCCCGGCGCTCGGCCCGGTTCCGCGGCGGGCGGCCGGCGCCGGGTCGGACGGGGTGGGCGCCGGGGTGGGAGTGGTCCCGGTCCGGGGGATCAGGGGCGGGATCACCTCGGTCCCCGGGGCGGCGGCGAGGTGCAGGTAGGTGTTGAGGTAGTCGCCCTTGACACCGCGCAGCACCTCGTCGGTGAAGGGGTAGGTGAGCAGCACCTGGAGGGAGTCGGGCAGGTCGGCACCGGCGTCCGCGAGTGCGGTGAGGGTGGGGGCGAGGGCCTTGAGGTCGGCGACCATGTCCTTCTTGCTCGCGTCGATGGTGGTGACGGCGACCCCGGACAGGGTGTCCAGGGCGCGCAGCATGGTCAGCAGGGAGCCCCGCTGGTTCTCCAGCGTCCGGAGGCCTGGCGAGAGGTCGGTGAGCACGGTGTCGACGTCCTTCTTGCGGCCGGCGAGGGTGGCGGAGAGCCGGTTGATGCCGTCGAGGGCGCGGGTGATGTCGCCGCGGTGGGCGTCGAGGGTCTTCACGAGGGTGTTGACCCGCCGGAGCATCGAGCGGACCTCGGGTTCGCGTCCGCCGAGCGCCGCGTTGAGTTCGCGGGTGATCGTCTTGAGCTGGTTGACTCCGCCGCCGTTGAGGAGCAGGGACAGGGCGCCGAAGACCTCCTCGACCTCGGTGTTGCGGCTGGTGCGGGCGAGCGGGATGACGCTGCCGTCGGCGAGCCGTCCGCCGCCGTCCTTCGGCGGGGCGACGAGCTGGATGTACTTCTCGCCGAGGAGGCTCGACTGTTCCAGCCGGGCGCCCGCGTCGGCGGGCAGCCGGACGTCGCCGTTGATCTTCAGGGTGACCCGGGCGGACCAGTTGTCGGAGCCGAGTTCGATGGCGGTGACGCGTCCGACGGCGACGTCGTTGACCTTGACCGCGGACTGCGGCACGAGGCTGAGGACGTCGTCGAGTTCCGCGGTGACCGTGTACGGGTGGGGACCGAGGTCGGCTCCGCCGGGCAGGGGCAGGTCCTCGATGCCGTCGAAGCGGAAGGGGTTCCCGGGGGTCGCGCCGAGGACGAGGGCGAGCCCGAGGCCGAGCACGACGGCGCCGGCGGCGCCCGCTCCGACCGCCCGCGGGGTGGGGCCTCTCATCGGTCCCCCTCTCCGGCGGCCGGCGCGGAGGTGCCCGGCGTGGGGCCGCCGGGTCCGGCCGCGCCGCCCGGCCCGGCGGATCCGCCGGTGGACGCGGAGCCTCCGGCGACCGGCAGCGGCAGCAGGGGGCCGCCCATGCTGATCTCGTTGAGGTTGGCCCGGCCGTCGAGGGTGCGGGTGTCCTTGTTGTAGGCGTTGACGACGTTGGCGGCGGCGAGCGGGGCGACGTCGAGGGCCTCGGCGAGGGAGGCGCGCTGGTCGACGAGGGTCTGGGTGAGGGGGACGAGGCGGTCGACGTTCTTCTTGAGCTCGCCGCGGTTGTCCCTGATGAACGCCTTGACCTGGACGAGTGCCCTGCCGAGTTCCTTGAGGGCGCCGGCGAGGTCGTCCTTGTTCTCCGCGAAGTAGCCGACGACCTCGTCGAGGCGTTCCTGCGCGGTGCGGACGTCGCCGTCCTTGTCCTTGAGCATGGTGGTGAAGGTCTGCAGCTGGCCGAGGGTGGTGAAGAGGTCCTCGCTGCTGCCGTCGAGGGTCTTGGCGGCCTTGCCGAACTCCTTGATGGAGGTGCCGATGGAGGCGCCGTTGCCCTTGAGGTTCCTGGCGCCGGTGTCGAGGAGTTCGGACAGGGCGCCGGCGGAGTTGGCTCCGTCCGGGCCGAGGGCCCGGCTCAGTTCGGTGATGGAGTCGTAGAGCTGGTCGATCTCGACCGGGGTGCGGTTGCGGGAGGCGGGCAGTTCGGCGCCGTCGGAGAGGGTCGGGCCGGTGCTGTACGCCGGGCTGAGCTGCACGTACCGGTCGGCGACGATGCTGGGGGCGACGACGAGGGCCCGTGCGTCGGCGGGGACGCGGACGCCCTCGTCGAGGAGGAGCCGGACGCGCACCCGGGTGCCCCGCGGCTCCACGGACTCGACCTCGCCGACCCGCACGCCGAGGACCCGCAGGTCGGAGCCCGCGTAGATGCCGACCGCCCGGTCGAACCAGGCGGTGATACGGGTGCCCTCGTCGTCGAGGACGCGGACGGCGACGAGGCCGCAGGCGGCGAGCACCGCGAGGGCCAGGCCGGCGACGAGGGGCTTTCTGGGACTGGTCATCGTTCACCGCTCCCCTTGGCCGTCGCCTTGGGTCGCGGCGGCAGGCATCCGGTCGTGGGCTGCGAGGTGTCGGGCAGGTAGGCGCGGGGCACCACGCCGCACAGGTAGCTGTCGAACCAGCGGCCGCTGCCGAGGGTGTTGCCGACGAGGCGGTAGTACGGGCCGATCAGCGCGAGCGTCTCGTCGAGCCGGCCGCTGTTCCTCTCCAGGACTCCGGTGACCCGGCCGAGTGCCTTGAGGGTGGGGCCGAGCTGGCGGTCGTTGTCGGCGACCACGCCGCTGAGTTCGGTGCCGAGCGCCCGGCTTCCCTTGAGGAGGGCGCGGATGGCGTCGCGACGCTGCCGGAGTTCGCCGAGCAGGGAGCCGCCGTCCTCGATGAGGGTCTCGAAGCTGGACTTCTTGTCCTCCAGGGTCTTGGTGAACTTCCGGCTGTTCGCGAGGAGCCGGGCCAGTTCGGTGTCGCGTTTCGAGACCGACCGGGAGAGCTCGGAGAGGCCGGTGGCGGCGTTGCGGACGTGCGGCGGGGAGTTCTTGAAGGTGTCGGAGATCGTCTCGAAGCTCTCCGCGAGCTTGGCGGTGTCGATGTCGTCGACGGTGCCGCTGAGATCCTGGAAGGCCTGGGTGACGTCGTACGGGGAGGTGGTGCGGGACTGCGGGATGCGGATGCCCGGGTCCTGCCGCTCGGAGCCCAGGGGGTCGAGCGCCAGGTACTTCTCGCCGAGGAGGGTCTTGATGGCGATGGCGGCGGTGGACCGGTCGCCGACCCAGGCGTCGCCGACCTCGAACGCCACCTTGACCTTGGGTCCGTCGAGGGTGACCTCGGTGACCTTGCCGACCTTGACGCCGGCGATGCGGACCTCGTCGCCGGCGTCGAGTCCGGCGGCCTCGGAGAAGTCGGCGCTGTAGGTGGTGTCGTCGCCGACCAGGGGCAGGCGCTCCACGTTGAACGCCAGCGCGGCGATCAGGGCGAGGAGGACCAGTCCGGCGACGGCGACCGCGACGGGGTTGCGTTCCTTGGCCGGCTTGAACCGGGGGCGGGGGCTCATCCGCGGCACCTCGGTTCGGTCACGGCGATCCCGGTCGGCGGCTTCGAGCCGTCGGAGGTTCCCACGCCGGTCACGCGCGCCTCGCAGAGGTAGAGGTTGAACCACGATCCGTACGAGGACAGCCGGGCCAGGGCGGTCATCTTGGCGGGGGTGTTGGCCAGGAAGGACTCGATGGCGGGGGTGTTCGCGCCGAGGGTGCCGGAGAGCCGGCCGAGTTCGCGGATGTCCTTCTTGAGGGGGGCCCGGGCCTCCTGGAAGAGCCCGGCGGTCGTCGTGGTGAGGGCGCTGACGGCCTGGACGGCCTCGCCGAGGGGTTTGCGGTCGGTGTTGAAGCCGGTGACCAGTTTCCGGAGGGTGACGACGAGGTCGTCGAAGGCGGCCTCGCGGTTGTTGAGGGTGGTGAGGACGGTGTTGAGGTGGGTGACGACCTGGCCGATGACCTCGTCCTTGGCGGCGACCGTGCGGGTCAGGGAGCCGATGTGGCGCAGCAGGCTGTCGACGGTGCCGCTCTCGCCCTGGAGGACCTGCACGAGCGATCCGGCGAGGTCGTTGACGTCGGCGGGCGAGAGTCCCTCGAAGAGGGGCTTGAACCCGTTGAAGAGCAGGGTCAGGTCGAGGGCGGGGGTGGTGCGGTCGAGGGGGATGGTGTCCCCGTCGTGCAGGGTGCCGGTGAGGTCGCCGCTGCCGCGGCCGAGGGAGACGTAGCGCTGCCCGACCATGTTGAGGTACTTGACGGCGGCGGTCGCCGAGCGGGGCACGGAGCGGTCCTCGCGGACCGAGAAGGTGACCTCCGCGGTGCGCCGTTCGACGACGCGTACGCCGGTCACCTCGCCGACCTTGACTCCGGCGATGCGCACCGAGTCGCCCTTGACGAGTCCGGTGACGTCGGTGAACAGCGCCTTGTAGGAGCGGGTGGCGGAGCCGACGCCGGTGTTGGCGATGCTGAGGCCGAGGATCGCGGTTGCCAGCGCCGTGACCAGGACGAACGCGAGGGACTTCAGAACGGTGCCGGTCAGTCCGCGCCGGCGGGTGTGGGCGGGTCGCGTGCTCATCCGAGGGTCACCTCCGCGCCGCGGAACGCCGGTCCGACGAGCGTGCTGCTCCAGTCCGGGAGGTCGCCGGGCCGCTTGCCCGCCGCGGGGGCGAGGAGTTCGTTGACGAGGTCGTTCTCCTGCGGCGAGTTGGCGGGGCCGAGGTCTTGGTCGGCCGCGGCCGCCGCCCGTGCGGCGGGGGCCACCGGGATGCCGAGGTAGGGCACGGGGTAGCAGCGCGGGCCGCCGCCGGAGCCGTACGACGGGGTGTCCGGGCCGGGGACGTACGCGCCGCGCGAGGGCACGGTGGTGACGTCGACGTGCAGTCCCGGCTGGTCGGTGCCCTTGCCGAGGGCCTTGTCCATGGCCGGCACGAACTGGGCGAGGGTGCGCAGGGTGCAGGGGAAGGACGGCGCGTACTCGGCGAGCAGCTCCAGGGTGGGCCGGCCGGTGGCGCTGAGCCGGATGATGTTGTCCTTGTTCTGGCGCAGGAAGGCGGTCAGGTCCTGGGCCGTCCTGGTGGTGGCGCCGAGGGTGCCGGCGAGGTCGGCCTCCTTCTCGGCGAGGGTGCCGCTGGTGGTGGTGAAGTCGGTGAGCGCCGTGACGATGTCGGGGGCGGCGTCGGCGTAGACGTGGCTGACCTTCACGAGTTCTTTCAGGTCGCGGGTGAGGGCGGGCAGTTGGGGGTTGAACTCGCGCAGGTGGGCGTCGAGTTCGGTGAGGGTGTCGCCGAGCGTGTCGCCGCGGCCCTCCAGGGCCCGGGAGACGGCCGACAGGGTCGCCGACAGTTTCTGCGGCTGGACGGCGGTGAGCAGCGGGAGGACGTTGTCGAGGACCTGCTGGAGTTCGACGGCGTTGCTGGAGCGGTCCTCCGGGATGACGGCGCCGGGTGCGAGGGGTGCGGCGGTGGAGTCGCCGGGGGGTACGAGGGCGACGAACCGTTCGCCGAAGAGGGTGGTGGGGAGCATCTGGGCGCGGACGTCGGAGGGCACGTGGCGGAGGGTGCCGGGGCGCATGGCGAGGGTGAGCCGGGCTCCGGCGTCGGTGGCGTCGATGGCGCGGACCTCGCCGATGACGACGCCGCGGAGCTTCACCTCGGCGCCGAGGTGCATCTCGTTGCCGACGCTGCCGGTCTCGACGACGACCGGGTCGGAGTCGGTGAACTCCTTCTCGTAGACGGCGATCGCGAGCCAGGCGAGCAGGGCGGGCACCAGGAGGAAGACCACGCCGGCGAACCGGCGGCGCAGGGTCTCGGCGCGTGGGTCGCTCATGTCACCCCGCCACCTTCACGGTCGTGGTCGCGCCCCAGAGGGCCAGCGACAGGAAGAAGTCGGTGACGCTGATCAGCACGATGGCGTTGCGGACGGAGCGGCCGACCGCGATGCCGACGCCGGCCGGGCCGCCGGAGGCTCGGAAGCCGTAGTAGCAGTGGGCGACGATCACCATCACGCTGAAGATCAGCACTTTCAGCACCGACAGCAGGACGTCGGTCGGTGACAGGAAGAGGTTGAAGTAGTGGTCGTACGTGCCCTGGGACTGGCCGTTGAACAGGACGGTCACGTAGCGGGAGGCCAGGTAGGAGGAGAGGAGGCCGATCGCGTACAGCGGGACGATGGCGACGACTCCGGCGATGATGCGGGTGGTGACGAGGTAGGGCATGGAGCGGATGCCCATGCCTTCGAGGGCGTCGACCTCCTCGTTGATCCGCATGGCGCCGAGCTGTGCGGTGAAGCCGGCGCCGACGGTGGCGGAGAGGGCGAGCCCCGCGACGAGCGGGGCGATCTCGCGGGTGTTGAAGTAGGCGGAGACGAAGCCGGTGAACGCCGCGGTGCCGATCTGCTCCAGGGCGGCGTAGCCCTGGAGGCCGACGACGGTCCCGGTGAAGAGCGTCATCGCGATCATGACGCCGATGGTGCCGCCGATGACGCCGAGTCCGCCGGAGCCGAAGGCGACCTCGGCGAGCAGGCGTTGCACCTCCTTGAGGTAGCGGCGCAGGGTGCGCGGGACCCAGAGCAGGGCCTTGACGTAGAACAGGAGCTGGTCACCGGACCGGTCGAGCCAGACGAACGGGGAGGCCATCGGTCTCAGCCTCCCTTCGGCGGGACGATCTGCAGGTAGATGCCCGTCAGCACCATGTTCACGAAGAACAGCAGCATGAAGGTGATGACGACGGACTGGTTGACGGCGTCGCCGACCCCCTTGGGGCCGCCGCGGGGGTTGAGGCCCCGGTAGGCGGCGACGATGCCGGCGATGAACCCGAAGATGAGCGCCTTGAGTTCGCTGATGTAGAGGTCGGGGAGCTGGGCGAGGGCGGAGAAGCTGGAGAGGTAGGCGCCGGGGGTGCCGCCCTGGAGGATGATGTTGAAGAAGTAGCCGCCGAGCGTGCCGACGACGGAGACCATCCCGTTGAGCAGGACGGCGACGGCCATGGTGGCGAGGACGCGGGGGACGACCAGCCGCTGTACGGGCGAGACGCCCATGACCTCCATCGCGTCGAGCTCCTCGCGGATCTTGCGGGAGCCGAGGTCGGCGCAGATGGCGGAGCCGCCGGCGCCGGCGATCAGGAGGGCGACGATGAGGGGGCTCGCCTGCTGGATGACGGCGAGGACGCTGGCGCCGCCGGTGAACGACTGGGCGCCCAGCTGCTGGGTGAGCGAGCCGACCTGGAGGGCGATCACGGCGCCGAACGGGATGGAGACGAGCGCGGCGGGCAGGATGGTGACGCTGGCGACGAACCAGAACTGCTCGACGAACTCGCGGAACTGGAAGGGGCGTCGGAAGACGGCCCTGGTGACCTCGGCGGCGAGGGCGAAGAGCCGGCCGGTCTGCCGCAGCGCGCCGGTGATCACGAGCCGCTCCCGGTGATCCGCTCCCGCTTGGGCAGGGTGTACACCGTGTCGTCCCTGGCGTAGGTGTCGCGGATGGCGGCCTGGGCGGCGGGCGGCAGTCGGTCGAGCATGCCGAGGACGCGTTCCCGGCGGCGGCCCACGGCGGCGCGCGGCGGGAGGCCGGGGGACGGTTCGAGCTGGGGGACGATGGCGCGGGGCGCCGCGGGCCGGCCGGCGGTGCCGTCGAGTTCGGCGGCGAGGAGGGCCGCGTCCTTCTCCTCGGACATGCCGATCGGTCCTTCGCGGCGGCCGGCCAGGAACTGGGTGACGACCGGTTCCTCGCTGGTGAGGAGGACCTCGCGGGGGCCGAAGGTGACGAGGTTGCGCCGGAAGAACATCCCCATGTTGTCGGGGACCGTGGCGGCGATGTCCAGGTTGTGGGTGACGATCAGCATCGTCGCGTCGATGCGGGCGTTGAGGTCGATGAGCAGCTGCGAGAGGTAGGCGGTGCGGACGGGGTCGAGCCCGGAGTCCGGCTCGTCGCAGAGCACGATCTGCGGGTCGAGCACGAGGGCCCTCGCCAGGCCGGCCCGCTTGCGCATGCCGCCGCTGATCTCGCCGGGGAGCTTCCCCTCCGCGCCCAGCAGGCCGACGAGTTCGATCCGCTCCATCACGATGCGACGGATCTCGGACTCCCGCTTGCGGGTGTGCTCGCGCAGCGGGAAGGCGATGTTGTCGAAGAGGGTCATGGAGCCGAAGAGGGCGCCGTCCTGGAACATGAGGCCGAAGAGTTTCCGGGTCTCGTAGATGTCCCGTTCCGGGCTGCTCACCATGTCGACGCCATTGATGAGAACGCGGCCCCGCTGGGGTTTGAGAAGCCCGATGAGTGATTTCAGGAAGACCGTCTTCCCGGTACCGGAGGGGCCGAGCATCACGCTCACCTCTCCGGCCGGCAAGGTCAGGGTCACGTCCTGCCAGATATTCTGCTTGCCGAAGGACATGGTCAGACCCTCAACGACTACTTCGATTCCCATCCCACCTCCAGCAAGCGTGCGTCGGGGGTGCGCCGCGGGCGCACGTTAAGTCGGTGCGGATCACTTGGACAAGAGGCGTGGCGCAAAATCCTTGATCCGCTCCGCTCTTTGTCACCACGGAGACAAAGTCCTTGTCGTTCTTTGTCTGCGGGGAGACACATGACTGTGCCGACCTGCGGCTCCGTTCGCCGCCCCGGGAACGTTACGGCCGAGTAACCTCCTCCGGCAATACCGGATCCGGAGTTTTCGGCGACAGGTGAGGAGCGGGCCCGTGTTTGTCATTCGGGAGACAATTCCCATTCCCCGCTTGTCACCGGGGAGAGCACTGCTGATTCCAGCCATCCCTGATCGATCAGAATTGTCGACATTACGCACCCCGGAACCAAGGCGATTCCGGCCACCGCTCACCCGCTTGACAGGCGAATAGCCTTCTCAAAAGAATCATGGACTGCGCCATTGTTCAGCTAAGTTTCTCGCAAGTAACGTCAGGTTTCGCGGCCGAGAAATACCGGGCCGCCGGCCGCTCCCCCCACCGCGGTCGCACCCTCAGCTGGTCAATCCACAAGGAGAGTCCGGGACCCATGAAGAAGCAGATCAGAAACCTCGCCGTCGTCGCCGGGGCGGCCACCGCCGCGTTCGCCCTCGCCGCCGCCCCCGCCTCGGCCGTGCCGTCGACGGTCTGGACCGTCAACCCGACGCCCGCCAGCTTCACCGCGACCAACAGCGGCAACGTCGTCCTCAGCGTCAACGGCATCGCGATGACGTGTACGAACTCGAAGGCCTCGGGCACCATGGCGAGCGCCACCGGCAACCCGGCGACCGTCGCCTCCATCAGCGCCATCGCCTTCGGCGCCACCGGCGCGCCCTGCACCAGCGTCCTGGGCAACGTGACCACCGTCGCGACCACCCCGTGGACCGTGGTGGCGCAGGACTACACGGCCGCGACCGGGGTCACCAAGGGCTACGTCGGCAACGTCGACGCCAAGGTGACGGTCGGCGCCTGCGTCTTCCGCGTGACGGGCAAGGCCTCCGGCACGTACACCAACTCGACCGGCAAGCTGGCGGTCAACAGCGTCACCGGCGAGCTCACCGTCGTCTCCTCGACCAACTGCGGCTCCGCCGTCCCGGTCGGCGCCAAGCCGCTCTTCAAGGGCGACTACCTCGTCAAGGTGGCCAACACGACCACCATCCCGACGATCGTCGGCTCCAACCCGTAAGCAGTGCGAGCCCTCGTCCGCCCGGCCGGCGACCCCGGCCGGGCGGACGAGGGCCGTCCGCGCCCCCGACGGACTTCCCTCCCTTCGCGCCCGCGCACCCGACGCCCGCGCGCACTATCCGAGCGGAGCACCAGATGAGAGGCCAGCGAGCCGCCCTGCGGCCCGGCCGCGCCCAGACGCGCGGCGCGGCGATCGCCGCACTGGTGGCACTCGCCCCCCTCCTCCCCGCGGCGGCCGTGGCCCTGGGTCCGCAGGAGGTCGACACCCGGCTCCCCTACCTCTGCACCCTGCCCTCGGGCCCGCAGCCGGCGACGGTGCGGATCAGGGCGACCCTGCCCGACCGGGTGTCCGTCGGCGGGACGATCGAGGCGGCCGACGTCAGCACGACGCTGGAACTCCCGGCCGCGGTCGCGGCCGAACTCACGGCCCTCGAAGCAGCCACCGTACGGGCGGAGACGGCGCTCACGGTCGGCGTGGGCCAGAACGGCGGCAGCACCGAGGTCGGCTGGCTCGGCACGGCCCCGCCCACCCCCGTCCCCGGCGACGGACCGCTCGTCCTCACCGGCACCGGCGACGTCCCCGCCCTCACGACGGACACCGCCGGCGAGCTCACCCTCCGCGCCGGGAACCTCACCGTCGGCCTGGCCCCGAGCAAGGCCGACGGCACGCCGACCGGTCCGGCGTCCCTCGCGGTCAGCTGCGTCCCCGGGCCCGACGCGGAGGACCGGACGCTGCTCGCCTCCATCCCCGTCGCGCCGGGCTCCAGCGCCACCCCGAGCCCCGGCGCGCCGAGCACGCCCCCGACGGTCCCCTCCCCGGCCCCGCCCTCCGTCCCGGCCCGGCCCTCCGCCGCACCCCCCGGACAGACGGGGGCCCCGGCCGGCCGGGAGACGGCGCGCGGGACGACCGGGGCACCGGACCCGGCGTCCCCCGCGGTCCCCGGCAAGGGGCCCCGGGTGGCCACCGAGGACCCGCCCGGCGCCCCCGCCGTCCGGCCGAAGGCGCCGCCCTGCGTCACCGAGAAGCCGACGTCCACCTCGCTCTCCGCGTACATCACCGGCTACTCCAACGTGCGCAAGCTCGACGGGGCCTCGCTCATCCCGGTCTCCTGCGTCCAGCTCGAACAGGGCGAGCCGGTGATCGACTTCCGTCCGGACGGCACCCTGCACCTGCTCCAGAAGTCGGAGGGCTCGCTCCTCTACCAGGGGCGCAAGCAGTCCCCGCCCTTCACGTCCACCTTCCTGACCTTCGGCTTCGCGCCCACCACCGCGACCCTGGTGCTGGAGCAGGCGGGCCCGCTCGTCGTCGAGTCGGACGTCCTCCTGGTCTTCCCCGACAACATCGCGGAGACCTACATCCGGGTGCCCCTCGTGCTGCGCGTGCTCGACGTCGAGGTCAACGGCACCCCGCTGGACGTCGGTCCCGACTGCCGAACGGCCACCCCGCTCGCCTCGCCCGAACCCCAGCCCGACAAGTACCCCGGCGACCACCTGGTCCTGCTCGGCAAGGGCCAGCTGCTCAACGGCACCGACGCCACCGGCTACGTCCTCACCAGCGGCGGGCCGCTCACCGGCGAGGTGACGGTCCCCGCGTTCAAGGGCTGCGGCGCCGGCGGCGAGAACCTCGACCGGCTCCTCACCGCCGCCATCTCCGGGCCCGGCAACCACATCCGCCAGATCCAGGGCCAGACCTGCGCGGTGGGCGTGGAGGTGCCCACCGAGGGCCAGTGCACGGCGGACCGCCAGCCGTACGTGGTCCCCAAGCCCGAGCGCTGAGACCGCGGCCCGGGCCACCCCCGGGCCGTCGCCCCCGAACCCCGCCGCACCGCCCGCCCCACCCCGCCCCGCACCCCCTCAACGAAAGGCATCGCCATGCCCCTCGTCTCCTCCCGGACCCGTCTCGCCACCCTCGCCGCCCTGACCGCGCTCGGCGCCTTCGCCTCCATCGGCTCGGCGACGGCCGCCGCCCCGCAGCTGAACGGCAGTTGGGGGCCGTCCAACCGCTGCCCCGTCGACGCGGCGGCCATGCTGGCGTCCGACGGGCTCGACACCTCGCCGCAGTGCGTCGTGTCGTACTCCGTCAGCGGCTCCATCAAGCTGGGCAACACCACCGTGCCGACCGGCAGCACCAACCTGCAGATCGGCGTCGTCCAGAACGCCGACGGCACCAGCACCGTCGCGGCCCCGGCCGGCGGCGCGCTGATCGCCGCACCGGCCAACGTCCCCGGCGGCCTCCTCGGTCTGATGTGTCCCAGCGACATCCCGTTCATCACCGACATCTGCCGCCAGCTCACGGACGCCAAGCTCAACAAGATCACCGCCACCATGGAGTCGGTCGGCACGCCCTCGGACTTCGACCAGATCGCGGGCGTCCTCACCGACAAGCCGATCGTGTCCATCCCGGTCCGCATCCGCCTGGAGAACCCGTTCCTCGGGAGCAACTGCTACATCGGGACGAAGGCCAACCCGATCATCCTGCGCCCGAGCAACCTCACCTCGCCCGACTTCGGCGTCGAGCGCTTCAACGGCGACGGCTCCCCGAACGAGGAGGGCGACATGAGCCGCCTCAACATCCTCGGCTCCACCCAGAGCGACAAGACCTTCGCCGTCCCCGGCGCCAGCGGCTGCGGCCTCGGCTGGTTCGGAGTGATCGACGCCGCCGTCAACCTGAAGACCGGACTGCCCTCCGCCGCTGGCAAGAACAGCCTCACCCTCAACAACACCCAGACCCACCTCACGGGCCTCTTCGCCCCCGGTCTCGCCGCCCCCGACGCCGGCAAGGCCCTCTCCCGGAACTGGCACTCGGCCGTGCGGTAACAGCCATCCAGGGTCGATTCCCGGCCTACTAGGTAAGCGCGTACCCCTCAGGCACGCCAACTCTTGCGCAACGTGTGTACAGCACAAAGCAGGTGACCTAGCTTCAGCAGATCACGTTGGTACGCACCTGACGACCAAGGCGGCGCCCACCACGCCAGGCTGGGCTCCGCACCGTCGCTCCCCCACCGGTCGCGTAGGAGAGCAAGGGATCGGTTCATGCCCGCAATCACCCAGTCGCCGGACATCGGTGAACCGCTCGAACCGCTCCCCAGGGAGTTCGCCGCCCTGATGAGGCCGGAGATACCCGGCCTCATCAAGGAGATCGGCATGGAGGTCCAGCGGACCTACCCCGTGTACGCCCACCTCTTCAACGGGCCGCACTCGGACGCGATCCGCCAGGGCGTCGAGCAGGCGCTCGCCGCCTTCGTGGAACGGGTGGCCGACCCCGGCACCAATTCGGCCCTCCGTGACGAACTGCTCCGCAAGTTCGGCCGGGTGGAGGCCTACGAGGGCCGCGACCTCGACACCTTACTGGGCGCCTACCGCCTCGGCGCGCGCGTCGCCCTGCGCCGGGCGAAGATCATCGGCCGGACGTACAACCTCTCCCCCACCCTCATCCTCGCCTTCGCCGACGCCCTCTTCGCGTACGTCGACGAGCTGGAGGCCCTGTCGCGCGAGGGCTACGTCATGGTGCAGACCCGCGCGGTGTCCGATGTGGCCGCACTGCGAAGACAGTTACTCCACCTGGTCGTCGCCGGCCCGCCGCTGCCCCGCGCGACGATCGCCGAACTGTGCCGGGACGCCTCCTGGGAGCTCCCCGCCGAGTGCACGCTGGTCGCCCTGCGGCCGCCGCTCGCCGAGCTCGTCCAGGCGGGGCTGGACCGGGACGTCCTCGCCGACCTCAGCCTCCCCCAGCCGTACCTGCTGATCCCCGGCCCGCTCACCGCCGACCGCCTCGCGATGCTCGGCTCCGCCCTGGCCGGCACGTCGGCCGTCGTCGGCCTGACGGTGCCGCCGGCGCAGGCCGCCCACTCCCTCCGCTGGGCCCGCCGGGTCCTCCAGCTCATCGACGACGGCGTGATCGCCGACGCGCCGCTGGTGCACTGCGAGGAGCACCTGACAACGTTGTGGCTGCTCGCGGACACGGCCCTGGTGGACCAGCTGGCCCGCCGCGAACTCGCCCCGCTCGACGAGCTGTCCGGGACCCGGCGCGACCGGCTGATCGAGACCCTGCGGGTCCACGTCTCCACCCGGGCGCCCGCCGAACAGGTCGGCGAACTCCTCGGCGTCCACGCCCAGACGGTCCGCTACCGGCTGCGGAACCTGGACAGCCACTTCGGCGACCGCCTCCTGGACCCCGACCACCGCTTCGCCCTGGAAGCGGCCCTGCGCGCCCTCCACCTGGGCGGCCGCCTCAGGGACTGAACCGGGGAGGGCCCCACGGCCGAGCGGCGGCCGGTGCGAGGGACCTTCCAGCCCCTGCGGCACCCGTCACGGCCGCCTCGGCGTGAGGCGGCAGCGGGCCGGGCCCGCTGCCTGGAGGGTGATGGCGGGGGCCACGGGGACCACCGTGTCGACGGCCTCCAGGTCGTGGCGCTGGAGGATCATCGCCAGGGCGATCACCGACTCCAGCATCGAGAAGTGCTGGCCGATGCAGGCCCGCGGGCCCCCGCCGAAGGGGAACCAGGCGTAGCGGGGGCGGGCGGCCTCCGCCTCGGGCGTGAAGCGGTCGGGGTCGAAGCGCTCCGCGTCCTCCCAGTAGTCCGGGTGCCGGTGGGTGACCCAGGGGGCGACGATGACGTCCGCGCCCGCCGGGATCGCGACGCCGCCGACCACGGTGGCCTCGACGGCCCGGCGGCCGATGACCGGGGCGGCCGGGAAGAGCCGCATGGCCTCCTTCAGGACCCGGGTGACGTACGGCAGCGCGTCGAGGTCCCCGGCGCCGGGGGTGCGGCCGGCCAGCACGCGGTCGACCTCCTCGTGGGCCCGCTTCCGCTCCTCCGGGTGGAGGGCGAGCAGGTGGAGGGCGAAGCCGAGCGAGGTGGCGGTGGTCTCGTGGCCGGCGAGCAGGAAGACGAGGACCTGCTCGCGCAGTTCGGTCGCGTCGAAGCTGCCGTCCTCGGCGCTCTCGGCCTCGACGAGGAGGGTCAGCAGGTCCTGTCCGTCCCCGGGGGCCCCGCCGGAGCTCCGGCGCTCGGCGATGATGCGGTCGCAGACCTCGTAGAGCGCCCGGTGGACGGTGGCGGCGCGGCGGTTGCCCGGGGTGGGCCAGTCGCGGGGGACGTTGAGCGGGGAGTAGCCGCGGCGCAGGACGTACGCGCCGACGTCGGGGAAGTTGTCCTCGACGATCTCGACGGCCGCGTCGACGTCGGTGCCGAAGAGGATGCGGGCGACGGCGCGCAGGGAGAGGCGCGTCATGGCCTGGAGGACGTCGACGGTGCCGGCGCCGGCGTCCCGCCACTCCTCGGTGAGGGCGGCGGTCTCCGCGGCGACGGCGGCGGCGTAGCCGTCGACGCGGCGGCGGGTGAAGAGGGGCTGGACGAGCCGGCGCTGGCGGAGGTAGTCCGCGTCCTGGCTGGTGAGCAGTCCGTTGCCGAAGGACTCCCGGACCTCCTGGTAGAAGGCGTTGTCCTTGCGGAAGTTGGCGGACTCGCCGGCGAGGACCTGCTGCGCGCCCGCGGCGGAGAAGACGCCGTAGACGGTGGTGCGGATGCCGGGCGGGCCGGCGGAGATCCGCACGACGTCGCCGTGGTCGCGGCGGGCGCGGAGGAAGGTGCCCAGGGAGTCGTTCTTGAGGTCGAACAGGGAGCCGAGCAGCGGGAGTCCCGCGAGTTCGGGCGCCTCGGTACCGGTGGTGATGGCCATGAACGTTCCCCTCGATCGTCGCCTGACGGGTGATTGTCCCGCAGCGGGTGACCCACCGGTAGGGATGCTCGAACGGCGGGCCGAATCCGGCCCGGTCGGCTCGAACCGGGCGGTTGTCAGTGCCGTCTGGGAGGCTCGCCGCATGGAGCGACCCGAGATGACCCTGCAACTGACGATCGACTGCGCGGACCCGCAGCGGCTGGTGCCGTTCTGGCTGGAGGCCCTGCGCTACGTGCCCGATCCGCCGCCGGAGGGCCACGCCACCTGGCGGGCGTACTGGGAGTCGATCGGCGTTCCCGAGGACGAACTGGGCGGGGACGCCGGGGAGCTCCCGGAGTCCATCGTGGACCCGGCGGGCGCCGGTCCCCGGGTGTGGTTCCAGCGCGTCCCGGAGCCGAAGACCGTCAAGAACCGCGTCCACCTGGACCTGAAGGTCGGGGGCGGCCGCGGGGTTCCGCTCGCGGTGCGCCGGGAGCGGGTGGACGGCGAGGTGGCGCGGCTCACGGCCCTGGGCGCGACGATCCTGTACACGATGGACGAGCCGAACGGCATGGACTACTACGCGGTGGTCCTCCAGGACCCCGAGGGCAACGAGTTCTGCCTGGTCTGAGGGCGCCCTCCGGAGCGGGCCGGGGCTCGCGGCGGACGTGTCGGACCCCACGTGACCGACACCACCGCGCCGCCCCGTGGCGCCGCGGGGCGGCCTGCGAGCGGCCCGCGGCCCCGCCCGGGACGGCCGGAACGGGGCCGCCGACCGCCGGAGCGTGGCGGAACGCACGCTCGAATGGTGCACGGTTCACCGCTCCCTGGGCCTAGCCTTGTACGCATGTCCGATCGCCACAGAGAGACCCCGAGCCCCGAAGCCCTGAACGACGCCATCCGCACCTTGTGGGCGCGCGCCGGCGAGCAGCGCCGCGCACTGACCGCCGACGAGCAGCGGATCTATCAGGTACTCGTGGCCGCGTGGGCCGAGGCGACGCAGACGGACCAGGGGCTCGCCGCCTAGAGAGGCCGCGCCGGTCGCGGTCGCGGCGTCCGGCGCCTGATCGGGCCTGATCGACGGGACGCCCCCTAGGGTCGCCACTCCGCGCGATAGGCCGGGTGCCCCGCGTACGGCAGGGCGAGGACGCGGAGGGTCCAGTCCGGCGTCACCGGTGGGGCCGCGAACCGGGCGCCGGTGTCGTCTCGGACCCAGCGCCGGCCGTCCGCCTCCTCGACCGGGCCCATCCAGCGGAGCGCGCACGACCCGCCGAACAGGTGCTCGCCGTCCCGGCCGCACGCGGGCGGGCAGGTGACGGCCGAGGCCGCGAGCAACTGCCGCTTCGCGAGGATCTCCGTCAGGACGCGCGCCCGGGCGACCCTCAGGTACGCGCGGCCGCCGCCGTCCCCCGACTCCTCCCGGACGATCTCCCACGGGTGGAGGCCTTCCCCGGTGTCGCCGAGCCGTGCCGCGGCCGCGGTCTCCTCGTCGTAGCGCGCCGTGAGGAAGGCGATCAGTTCGTCCACGGGACCCTCCGGAGGGCGTCCCGCCCCGGTGCGGTGCGCCGGGGCGGGTACGGGTGCCGCGTCGGCGTGCGGACGCGGGCGGATGGCCTCACTGTACGAGCAGCCGGCGGCCCGCCGGGAGCGTTCCGGGGGACCGGGGGTCGGCGCCGCGCCCGCCGTGCGGAACCGGGCCGGATCCGGTGCGGGCCCGGCTACTTGGCGATGGCCCGGCTGATGACCATGCGCTGGATCTCGCTGGTGCCCTCGAAGATCGTGTAGATGGCCGCGTCGCGGTGCATGCGCTCCACCGGGTACTCGCGGGTGTAGCCGTTGCCGCCGAGTATCTGGATCGCCTGGGCGGTGACCTTCTTCGCGACCTCGCTCGCGTACAGCTTGGACATCGAGCCCTCGGCGGCGGTGAAGGGCTTGCCGGCGGTCGCCATCCAGGAGGCGCGCCAGACCAGGAGGCGGGCGGCGTCGATCTGGGTGGCCATGTCGGCGAGCTGGAAGGCGACGCCCTGGTTCTCGATGATCGGGCGGCCGAACTGGACGCGGGTCCGCGCGTAGTCGAGGGCGACCTCGTAGGCGGCGCGGGCCGTGCCGACCGCCATGGCGCCGACCGCCGGGCGGGAGGCCTCGAAGGTGGCCATGGCGGCGTTCTTCACGCGCTCGCCGCCGCCGGCCTTCGCCTTCTCGCGGGCCCGGGCCAGCCGCTCGTCCAGCTTCTCCTTGCCTCCGAGGAGGCAGTGGCCGGGGACGCGGACGTCCTCCAGGACGACCTCGGCGGTGTGGGAGGCGCGGATGCCGTGTTTCTGGAACTTCTGCCCCTGGGAGAGGCCGGGGGTGTTCGGGGGCACGATGAAGGAGGCGTGGCCCTTGGAGCCGAGCTCCGGGTCGACGACCGCGACGACCACGTGGACGTTGGCGATGCCGCCGTTGGTGGCCCAGGTCTTGGTGCCGTTGAGCACCCACTCGTCGGTGGCCTGGTCGTAGACCGCGCGGGTGCGCATCGAGGCGACGTCCGATCCGGCGTCGGGCTCGGACGAGCAGAACGCGGCGACCTTGACGTCGTTCGCGTCGCCGTACATCTGCGGGACCCAGGTGCCGATCTGCTCCTCGGTGCCGTTGGCGAGGACGCCGACGGCGGCGAGGCCGGTGCCGACGATGGAGAGCGCGATGCCGGCGTCCCCCCAGAAGAGCTCCTCCATGGCCATGGGGATGCCGAGGCCGGTGGGGTCGAAGAACTGCTGGGCGTAGAAGTCGAGCGAGTAGATGCCGATCTTCGCCGCTTCCTGGATGATCGGCCAGGGAGTCTCCTCACGCTCGTCCCACTCGGCGGCCGCGGGGCGCATCACGTCGGCGGCGAAGCCGTGGAGCCAGTCGCGGACCTGCTTCTGGTCATCGTTGAGTTCGAGCGTGAACTCGCCCATATTCCCTCCCAGCAGTACGTTACTTGCGGTAACACCAGTCTGTTACCGGTCGGTACGGGCTGTCAACCTGCGGTGGAGCGGTTCGGCCGACCGGCACCGGACACCGGCCGGGTGTTACGTTGCGACAGCCTCACGAATCGCACGGGCGGGGAGACACGCACATGGACATCGCACACCGGACCACCGACCAGCAGACGCCCGCCGAGCAGCGGCGACGCGAACTGCTGGAGGCGGCGGACCGGGTGGTGCTCCGGGACGGCCCCAAGGCCTCCATGAACGCGATCGCGGCGGAGGCCGGCATCACCAAGCCGATCCTCTACCGCCACTTCGGCGACAAGGGCGGCCTCTACCGCGCGCTCGCCATCCGTCACACGGACGCCCTCCTCGCCGCCCTGCGGGCCGCGCTCGACGCGCCGTCCGACCGCCGCCGCCGCGTCGAATCCACCCTCGACACCTACCTCGCCTCGATCGAGGCGATGCCCCAGGTCTACCGCTTCCTCATGCACCCCGCCGAGGAATCCCACCAGACCGAGCAGGGTTTCGACGTCGGCCGGCACTCCGCCCCGCTCCTCCGGCGCATGGGCGAGGATCTCGGCCAGGTCATCGCCGAGCGCATCGACCTGGGCCCCGGCGCCGAGGCCCAGGCCCGGATCTGGGGCCACGGCATCGTCGGCATGATGCACGCGGCCGGCGACTGGTGGCTCGGCGAGCGCCCCTGCTCGCGCGCCGAACTCGTGCGCAGTCTGGCCGACCTCCTCTGGGGCCGCCTCGCCCAGGCGTCCGACCGCCCCGGCGGACCGGGGTTCTAGCCGGGACGGGACGGCGAGGGGGCGACGCCGCCCCCGGCCGGGCCCGGCCTCCCGCCACCGCCGGCGAACCCGGGGGGCGCGGCGGGCGGGGCCCTCGGGCCTCCGGTACCGCCGCCCCGCGGGGGCCTCAGGTCTCCAGCACCCCGACCCCGCCGCCCCACGGCTGCTTGCGGACCGCGCGGATCAGACGTGACTTGCGCCACCCCGTGACGCGGTCCGCGTAGACCCCGCCGTCCAGATGGTCGGCCTCGTGCTGGAGGCAGCGGGCGAAGAAGCCCGTGCCCTCGACCCGGACCGGCGTGCCGTCCAGGCGCACCCCCTCGACCACCGCGCGGTCGTAACGGGGCGTCGGGGCTTCGAGCCCCGGCAGGGAGAGGCAGCCCTCGGGACCCCGCACGACGTCGCCGTCCGCCTCGACCAGGCGCGGGTTCACGACGTGCCCCAGGTGGCGGGTCTCCTCGTCGTCCGGGCAGTCGTACACGAAGACCCGCAGGCCGACGCCCACCTGGTTCGCCGCCAGGCCGACGCCGTTCGCCGCGTACATCGTGGCGAACATGTCCTCGACGAGGCGGGCGAGTTCGGGCCCGAAGTCGGTGACGGGCGCGCAGGGCGCGTGCAGGACGGGGTCGCCGAGCAGAGTCATCGCTCGGACCAGGCCGGAACTGCCGGGGATGGGGCGGTTTCGCATGGCCGTAAGGGTACGGTCCGCCGTGACCTGGCTGTTTCGGGTGTCTCACCACGGTGCCGCTGTTCGGGCTGCTGGCCGGATCTCGATAGGCTGAGCCCGGACCGACGCAAGGAGGAACAAGAACGATGTCAGGACACCCCGGTAATCCAGAGCCGCTGTCGCCGCGCGCCAAGCTGGCCGTGACGGCGGGCAGGGCCGCGGCCGCGGTGTCGCGTGCGGCGGGGCGCGGCAGCGGATCGGTGATCGGCGGCAAGGTGGCGCTGAAGCTCGACCCCGACCTCCTCGGCCGGCTCGCCCAGCATCTGGACGTCGTCCTGGTGTCCGCGACGAACGGCAAGACCACCACGACCCGGCTGATCGCGGAGGCCCTGCGCGCCGCCGGCCCGGTCGTCTCGAACGCCCTCGGCGCCAACATGCCCGCGGGCATCACCTCGGCGCTGGCCGGCGGCTCGGACTCCAAGTACGGCGTCATCGAGGTCGACGAGAAGTACCTGGCCGGCGTCGCCCGCGACACCACGCCCAAGGTGATCGCGCTGCTCAACCTCTCCCGCGACCAGCTCGACCGCGCGGCCGAGACCCGGATGCTCGCCGAGAAGTGGCGCGAGGGCCTCAACGGGACGAAGGCCGTCGTCGTCGCGAACGCCGACGACCCGCTCATCGTGTGGGCCGCCTCCTCCTCGCCGAACGTGGTGTGGGTCGCCGCCGGCCAGGAGTGGAAGGACGACGCCTGGTCGTGCCCCGCCTGCGGCGGTGTGATGCAGCGCCCGGGCGACGACTGGTTCTGCGGCGAGTGCGGCTTCCGCCGCCCCGCCCCGAGCTGGGCGCTCAGCGGCGACCACGTGCTCGACCCGCACGGCTCCGCGTGGCCGATCCGGCTCCAGCTGCCCGGCCGCGCCAACAAGGCGAACGCCGCGACCTCGGCCGCCGTCGCCGCCGTCTTCGGGGTGCCGCCGCAGGTCGCCCTGGAGCGCATGTACGCGGTGCAGGCCGTCGCCGGACGCTACGACGTGGTGTCCTTCCAGGGCCGTGAGCTGCGCCTGCTGCTCGCCAAGAACCCGGCCGGCTGGCTGGAGACGTTCTCGCTCATCGACGGACCGCCGGCCCCGGTGATCCTCTCCGTCAACGCCCGCGGCGCCGACGGCACGGACACCTCCTGGCTGTGGGACGTGGACTACGGCCGGCTCGCCGGGCACCCGATCATGGTGATCGGCGACCGCCGGCTGGACCTCGCCGTCCGCCTGGAGGTCGCGGGTGTGGACTTCCGCGTCTGCGAGACGCTGGACGAGGCCGTCACGATGGCCCCGCCCGGGCAGATCGAGCTGATCGCCAACTACACCGCCTTCCAGGACGTCCGCCGCCGCGTCGGCAACTGACCCGTAGAGGACTTGCAGCATGAGTGACAGCAGCCTGCGCCTGGTCTGGGTCTACCCGGACCTGCTCAGCACCTACGGCGACCAGGGCAACGTGCTCGTCGTCCAGCGCCGCGCCGAACAGCGCGGCCTCAGCGTCGAGCGCGTCGACGTCCGCAGCGACCAGCCGGTGCCGACCTCGGGCGACATCTACCTGATCGGCGGCGGCGAGGACCGCCCGCAGCGGCTCGCGGCCGAGCGGCTGCTCCGGGACGGCGGCCTGTCCCGGGCCGCCTCGAACGGCGCGATCATCTTCTCGGTCTGCGCCGGATACCAGATCCTGGGGCACGAGTTCGTCAACGACGTCGGCGAGCGGCAGCCGGGCCTCGGCCTGCTCGACGTCACCACGACCCGCGGCGAGGGCGCCCGCTGCGTCGGCGACGTCCTCGGCGACATCGACCCGCGCCTCGGCCTCCCCCAGCTGACCGGGTTCGAGAACCACCAGGGCATCACCCATCTCGGCCCGACCGCCCGGCCGTTCGCGCGGACGGTGTTCGGCAACGGCAACGGGACCGGCGACGGCACCGAAGGCGCGTACAACGACACCGTCTTCGGTACGTACATGCACGGCCCCGTCATGGCCCGCAACCCGCAGATCGCGGACCTGCTCCTGAAGCTGGCCCTCGACGTGAACGCGCTGCCGCCGACGGACGACCGCTGGTACGAGGCGCTGCGCGCCGAGCGCATCGCGGCCGCCACGCAGCCCGCGTAGCGGTCCGCACGGCCCGCGCCGGACGGGCCCGGAGAGGCGGCACGCACGGCGCCGGCGGCCTCTCGTACGAACGTACGTTGTCCACTGTGCGGACATCCGGTTCGGCCCCGCCACCCTGCACCGATAGGGTGGCGGGGATCCAGCCGGACGACGTGGTCCGGGAGTCGGCCCACGTTGCAAAGGTTTTTGGGCTATGCGCATTGGCGTGCTCACCTCCGGCGGAGACTGCCCCGGTCTGAACGCTGTCATCCGTTCCGTCGTGCACCGCGCCGTCGTCGACCACGGCGACGAGGTCATCGGCTTCCACGACGGGTGGAAGGGCCTGCTGGAGTGCGACTACCGCAAGCTCGACCTCGAAGCGGTCGGCGGCATCCTGGCCCGCGGCGGCACCATCCTCGGCTCCTCGCGGGTCCAGCCGGCGCACCTGGTCGACGGCGTCGAGCGCGCCCGCGGCCACGTGGCGGACCTCGGACTGGACGCGATCATCCCGATCGGCGGCGAGGGCACCCTCAAGGCCGCGAACCTGCTCTCCGAGGCGGGCCTCCCGATCGTCGGCGTCCCCAAGACGATCGACAACGACATCGCCTCCACCGACGTCACCTTCGGCTTCGACACGGCCGTGACCGTCGCCACCGAGGCCCTCGACCGGCTGAAGACCACCGCCGAGTCGCACCAGCGCGTCCTGGTCGTCGAGGTCATGGGCCGTCACACCGGCTGGATAGCGCTGCACTCCGGCATGGCCGCCGGCGCGCACGCCGTGGTCGTCCCCGAGCGCCCCTTCGACATGGACGAGCTGACGGCCCGGGTCGGCGAGCGCTTCGAGGCCGGCAAGCGGTTCGCGATCGTGGTCGTCGCCGAGGGCGCGAAGCCCCGCGAGGGCTCGATGGACTTCAAGACCGCGGGCACCGACATCTACGGCCACGAGCGGTTCACCGGGATCGCCAACCAGCTGTCCGTGGAGCTGGAGCGGCGCCTCGGCAAGGAGGCCCGTCCCGTGATCCTGGGCCACGTCCAGCGCGGCGGCACCCCCACCGCGTACGACCGCGTCCTGGCGACCCGCTTCGGCTGGCACGCGGTCGAGGCCGCCCACCGCGGCGAGTTCGGCATGCTGACGGCCCTGCGCGGCACGGACATCACCATGGTCCCGCTGGCCCAGGCCGTGGAGAGCCTCAAGACGGTCCCCGCCGACCGCTACGCCGAGGCCGAGTGCGTGATCTGACGCACACCCGCGCGGACGCGCGCGCACGACACCGCCCCCGGTCGCAGTCGCGGCCGGGGGCGGTTCTAGTCTGGTGCGGACAACAAGCGCGAATCGGGCTCCAGGAGTGCACACGATGGATCACAGCGGGCACGGCATGACCATGGATCTGCCGCCGTTCACGCTGGGACGGGGGCTGGAGTTCTCTCCCGACCCCTTCTTCCTGGTCGGCTGCCTCGCGGCGCTCGGTCTGTACGGCTGGGGCGTGGCGCGGCTGCGCGGCCGCGGGGACGCGTGGCCGGTGAGCCGGACGGTGTTCTTCACCGTCGGCGTGCTGACGATCGCGCTCGTCATGTGCACCAGGCTCAACGACTACGGCATGGTCATGTTCAGCGTGCACATGGTCCAGCACATGGTGATCTCCATGCTGTCGCCGATCCTGCTGCTGCTCGGCGCGCCGGTCACGCTGGCCCTGCGGGCGCTGCCGGTGGCGGGCCGCGGCTCGACCGGCCCGCGCGAGCTGCTCCTGAAGCTGCTGCACAGCCGGTACATGAAGGTGATCACGCACCCGGGCTTCACGATCCCGATGTTCATCGCCAGCCTCTACGGGCTCTACTTCACCCCGCTGTTCGACTTCCTGATGGGTTCGAAGCCGGGGCACATCGGCATGATGGTCCACTTCCTGATGGTCGGCGTCGTGTTCTTCTGGCCGATCATGGGCGTCGACCCGGGCCCGCACCGGCCGGGCTACGTGATGCGGATGCTGGAGCTGTTCGCGGGCATGCCGTTCCACGCCTTCTTCGGCATCGCGCTGATGATGGCCTCGGAGCCGATGGTGAAGGCCTACCAGAACCCGCCGGCCTCGCTGGGGATCGACGCGCTCACCGACCAGAACGCGGCGGGCGGCATCGCCTGGGCGTTCAGCGAGATCCCGTCGGTGCTGGTGCTGATCGCGCTGGTCTACCAGTGGTACCACTCCGAGCAGCGGCAGGCGGTCCGCAAGGACCGGGCCGCCGACCGGGACGGGGACAAGGAGCTGGAGGCGTACAACGCGTACCTCGCCTCGCTCCAGGCCCGGCGGTGACGCCCGGCGTGCGGTGAGCGGCCCCCGTCCGGGCCCGGCGCGGGACCTCGTACGGGGTCCGGAGCCGGGCCCGGCGGCATGTCCGGCGCACGCCGGAGCGTCCGGGGAGTAGCGCGCGCCCCGCCTGGGGGGTCACGATGGGCTGGACGGCTTCCACGACCTCGGTCGGGAGGAGGGCGGACTCATGTCCGGTGGCACGAAGACGATGGCGGTGCTCACCTGCGCCGCGGTGGTGCTCACGACCGCGTACACGGTCGCGCTCGGCAGCAGCGGATGGCTCTGGTTCGGCTCGGTGGTGCTCGCGGTGGCGACGATCGGCCTCGCCGCGTCGGACAGCGCGGCCCCGGCGGGCCCGCGCCGCCGCCCGCCGGCCGGTCCCGGACCGGCGAGCCCCTGAGCCCGTCGGGCCGGGGTGCCGCGCGGTCAGCCGCGCGGTGCGAGGACCACCCAGACCTGCCCCGGTGCGAAGGCCAGCGGCGCGCCGTCCGGGGTCGTGAACGCGGTGCCCGACGCCGCCGCCGTGCGGGACCAGCGCGCCTCGTACGCGCGCCCGTCGCGCAGGACCGTCGCGGTGCCGCTCCCGACGGTCTCGGTGTACGGGGAGACCGCGCCGGTGACGTCGTGGAAGCGGGACGGGCGGACGGTGACGTGCTGCACGACCACGGTGGACGGCGCGAGGGGCCCCGTGGCGGTGTCGCGGGCCGGTCGACCGTCCATCGCCACGCGCCAGGTCCGGTCGGAGGCGGACCAGGTGAAGGTGTAGCGGGCCGCCGGGTAGCGGACGGTCTCGGCCGGGACCGCGGTGCCGCCGGCCGGGGCGGGGCCGAAGCGGAAGCCGATGTCCCGGGCCTCCTGGGGCGCGGCCACGGTGTCGAGGGCCCGCCCGGGTCGCAGGTACAGGTTGTGCGGGGCGGCCCGGTCCGCGGAGCGGCGGAAGGCGCCGGGGCTGGTGGACTCGGTGACGGGGTCCAGGGGCGCGGCCCGCAGGAGCGGGTCGAGGGCGGACTGGGCCCCCGAGTAGCCGAGGACCGGTCGGCCGAAGGCGGCGAGCAGCTCCACGTCGGACTCGCGGGCGCTGCGGACGGGTCCGACGCGCTCGGGCAGGCGGGAGGAGTACACCGCGAGGAGCCTGGTCACGCCGCCCTCGACCTGCTCCACGTAGACGACGTCGGCGGCGCCGAGCCCGGTGTGCGGGCGGGCCGCGGCCACGTTGTCGATCTTGACGGCGAGGACGGGGCCGGACCGGGCCGGGAGCCCGGTGAACGGGGAGAGGCCGGAGGCGGCGGGAGGGGTCGTGGCCGGCGGCGCCGTCGTGGGCGGCGGCGCGGTGGTGGCGGGCACGGGTGTGGGCGTGGGGGACGGCTCCGGCCGTCCCGCGTCGGAGCAGCCGTACAGCCCGGCCGCCGCCACAGCGCACAGCAGCGCGGTGAGGACGCGGCCGGGGCGTCCGATTCCTCGCTCGCCGGTCGTCATGACGCTCCCCCACCAGTGGACCACGGGCGCGTGCGCGCGTACAACGGGCATGACGGACGACGAACGGGGGTCGCGGGTGTTCTACCACCTGATGAAGTACGTACTGCTGGGACCGCTGCTGAGGCTGCTCTTCCGGCCGCGCATCGAGGGTCTCGCACACATCCCGGAGGAGGGGGCCGCGATCGTCGCGGGGAACCACCTGTCCTTCTCCGACCACTTCCTGATGCCGGTGGTGCTCGACCGGCGGATCACGTTCCTGGCGAAGCAGGAGTACTTCACGGGGCCGGGGATCAAGGGCCGGCTCACGGCCGCGTTCTTCCGGGCGGCCGGGCAGATCCCGGTGGACCGCTCGGGCAAGGAGGCGGGCAAGGCGGCGATCCGGGAGGGGCTCGGCGTGCTGGACCGGGGTGAGCTGCTCGGCATCTACCCGGAGGGGACGCGCTCGCACGACGGCCGGCTCTACAAGGGCAAGGTGGGCGTGGCGGTGATGGCGCTGACGGCCGGGGTGCCCGTGGTGCCCTGCGCGATGGTGGGGACCTTCGAGATCCAGCCGCCGGGGAAGGTGGTGCCGAGGATCCGCCGGGTCACCATCAGGTTCGGGGAGCCCCTGGACTTCTCCCGCTTCGCCGGGTCGGCCGGCGAGCGGACCGTGGTCCGTGCGGTGACCGACGAGATCATGTACGAGATCCTCCGGTTGTCCGGACAGGAGTACGTGGACGCCTACGCGGCCGACGTGAAGGCGGCGGAGGCGCGGACGGACGACTGAGTCGCCGTCCGGGGTTCCCGGGCGGCGGACGCTGTGAGCGGATCCGCGCTCGGCGCAAACCCCTGGGCCGCCGCACCGGACGGCCGTAGCGTCACGATCATGACCAAGGGAACCGTGTTCGTGCTGGGTGGATCGGGACAGGTGGGGCGGGCGGCCGTGCGGGCGCTCGTCGCGGACGGCTGGGAGGTGACGGCCGCGTCGCGGGGCGGCGGCAGGGACGCGAGGTGGCCGGACGAGGTCCGGTCGGTGGCGCTCGACCGGAACGAGGACGGCGCGCTCGCGGCCGGACTGGGCGAGGGCTGCGACGTGCTGGTGGACGTCGTCGCGTACGACGCGGGGCACGGGCGGCAGGTGACGGGGCTCGCGGACCGGATCGGCTCGGCGGTGGTGGTGTCCAGCGGCGCCGTCTACGAGGACGCGCGGGGACGGAGCTTCGACACCCAGGACCGGCCGGACGGCTTCCCCGACTACCCGCTGCCCATCCCGGCGGACTGGCGGACGGTGGCGCCCGGAGACGGCACCTACGGCACGCGGAAGGTGGCGCTGGAGCGGGAGGTGCTCGCGGCCGGCCCGGCGCTGCCGACGACGGTGCTGCGGCCCGGCGCGATCCACGGGCCGTACTCCCCCGGTCCGCGCGAGCTGTGGTTCGTCAAGCGGATCCTCGACGGGCGGGCGGTGCGCCCGCTGGCGTACGGCGGGGCCTCCCGGTTCCACCCGGTGCACGTGGACAACCTCGCGGAGCTCGTCCGGCTGGCGGCGGCGAGTCCGGGCAGCCGGGTGCTCAACGGCGGGGATCCGGAGGCGCCGACGGTCGCGGAGATCGGGGCGGCGGTCGACGCGGTCATGGGCGTCGAGAGCGAGACGGTGCTGATCGAGGGCGCACCGCCGGGGGACATCGTGGGAGCCACCCCGTGGACGGCCCCGCGGTCCGTGGTCTACGACATGGCGGCGGCGGAGCGGGAGCTGGGGTACCGGCCGGTGGTGTCGTACGCCGACGCGCTGCCGGAGACGGTCGCGTGGCTGACCGAGCGGCTCGCGGGACGGGAGTGGCGGGAGGCCTTCCCGGGACTCGCGAAGTACGGGGTGGACCTGTTCGACTACGCGGCGGAGGACGCCTGGCTGGCCTCCCGGGGGTGACCCCGGTGGGGGTGGGACGGCCGTCCCGCCCCCACCGGGCCGTCAGCCGGTCAGGGCGTCGGGGTGGCGTGCGGGGCGCAGGTCTGGTCCCTGGCGTCCAGCTTGCCGGTCAGCAGGTAGGCCTCGACCTTGGTGTTGAGGCACGGGTTGACCAGGCCGGTGATGCCGTGCGAGCCGGCGTCCCGCTCGGTGATCAGGCGCGAGCCCTTGAACCGCTTGTGCAGCTCGACGGCGCCGGCGTACGGGGTGGCGGCGTCGCGCTCGGACTGGGCGATGAGCACCGGCGGCAGGCCCTTGCCGGTCTTGACCTCGGTCGGGCGCTGGCGGGGCGCGGACCAGGTGGCGCACGGCAGGTTCATCCATGCGTTGGCCCAGGTCATGAAGGGGTACTTCTGGTGGAGCCGGCTGTTGTCCCGGTCCCACGTCTTCCAGCTGGTCGGCCACGGGGCGTCGGCGCACTCGACCGCGGTGTAGACGGCGTTGCCGTTCTCCGAGGCGGCGTTGCCGGCGGTGTCGGTGGGGTCCGAGGCCGCGTTGTCGATGAGCGGCTGCGGGTCGCCCGCGGCGTACGCGCTCCAGGCCTCGGCCACCGGCGCCCACATGGAGTCGTAGTAGGGCGCGTTCTGGAAGAAGCCGATGAGCTCGGCCGGGCCGACCTTGCCGCCGAGGGGCGCCTTCTTGGCGGCGGCCCGCAGGGTCACCCACTGCTGCTGGACCTCGGCGAGGGTGTCGCCGAGGTGGTAGGTGGCGTCGTTCCGGGCGACCCAGGTCATCCAGTCCTTGAGCCGGCCCTCGAAGGCGATGTCCTGGTCGAGGTTGACCTCGTACCAGATCTTCCGGGTCGAGGGGTTCACGACGCTGTCGAGGACCATGCGGCGGACGTGGGTCGGGAAGAGGGTGCCGTAGACCGCGCCCAGGTAGGTGCCGTAGGAGACGCCGACGAAGTTGAGCTTCTTCTCGCCGAGGGCGGCGCGGATGACGTCGAGGTCGCGGGCGGTGTTGGGCGTGGTCATGAAGGGCAGCATGTCGCCGCTCTTCTCGGCGCAGCCCTGGGCGTACTCGGCGGCGAGCTTGCGCTGCGCGCGCTTGTCGGCCTCGCTGTCGGGGACCGGGTCGGGCTTGGGGCCCTTGACGAACTCGGCGGGGTCGACGCAGGAGATGGGGGCGGACTTGCCGACGCCGCGCGGGTCGAAGCCGACGAAGTCGTACGCCTTGGCGGCACCCGCCCAGATGGCGTTCTTGGTGGTGACCCGGCGCGGGAAGCGCAGGCCGGAGCCGCCGGGGCCGCCGGGGTTGTAGAGGAGCGCGCCCTGGCGCTCGGAGGGGGTGCCGGTGGCGTTGATCCGGTCGACCGCGATCTTGATCTTCTTGCCGTTGGGCTTGGCGTAGTCGACGGGGACGGTGACCCAGCCGCACTGGATCGGCTTCTCCAGGCCCCAGTCGGCCGGACAGTCCTGCCAGTCGATGCCCGCCTGGGCGGCGCGCGCCGCGGCGACGGCGACACCGATCGACTCGGCGTCGCGCAGGTGGCGGTTGCTGTCGGCGTTCGCCGCCGGGGCCGCGAGCGCGCCCGCGACGAGCGTGCCCGCTATCAGGGTGCCGGCCGAGCCGAGCATTGCCGTACGTCTCAACGTGTACTCCCCCAGGAGGAGCGCCACCCCCCGTGGCGGCGCTGTGTGTTGGCTGTCCGGGGGATCCTTTCGTCCGGGAGCCTCCCGATGAAAGGGCGAACACGTGTTTCTTTGCCGAACCAATAACCGGTGAACGGTGTACCGCTCAGCGGTGACCTCACCGCACCCTCACAGACCGTCCGAACAGCCTCAGAACGGGGCGAGTTCGGACAGGGCGTCGTCGAGCAGGCGCCGCAGTGCCAGGGCGTCCGGGGCGACGGCGGTGGCGAGGGCCGCCGGGCCGGCGAGCGGGGTGACGGCGGCGTGCTCGCCGATCAGCCGCGGGTGGACCGGCTTCTCCTCGAAGGCCGGATCGACGACGAGGAGTTGCCCGGTGGCCCGGTGACCGCCGAGGACCGCGCCGCCGTCCCAGCCGCCGGGGGCGCCCGGACCGAAGGCCAGCTCCTGGTCGAGGAGGGGCCGTCCGGCGCGGCGGACGGTGAGGCGCGTGACGAGGCTGCCGGGCGGCTCCCCGTGGCGGCCGAGGACCTGCTCCTCGCGGAGCACCAGGCGGGCCGTGGCGGCCAGCTCGACGACGGTCCGCATCCGCAGGTCGGAGCCGCGGACCGAGACCACCTGCTCCGGCAGCCAGCGGAGCACCCCGTCCTCGCCGACGCCGATCCGGACGTCGTACGCGGCCGGTTCGGCGCTCCGGCCCGGCAGGGCGAGGGTGGCGGCGGCCGAGTCGACCAGGAGCCGCGCCCCGGCCCGCACCTCGGTCTCGACGGCGAGCCGGTCCCCGCCGAGCGGCGCGCTCATCGCGCCGACGACGGTGACCCGGGTGTACGGGCCGGCGGCCCTGGTCCGGCGGAGCGCGAGGGGCCCGTCGCTCACGAGCAGCGGCAGGCCGCCGTCGGCGTCGGCGGTGATCCGCGCGGTGGCGCGCAGGCTCACGCGGTCCATGCCCCGAGCTGCGCCCTGACCCAGTCGGCGACCGGGGCGACGCCGCCCTCGGCGCGCAGCGAGGTGAAGGCCACGGGAAGGTCGCCGCGCTGCTCCTCGGCGTCGCGCGCCATCCGCTCCAGGTCGGAGCCCACGTAGGGGGCGAGGTCGGTCTTGTTGACGACGAGGAGGTCGGCGGTGGTGACGCCGGGGCCGCCCTTGCGCGGGATGTCGTCGCCGCCGGCCACGTCGATGACGAAGATCTGGGCGTCGACGAGCCCCTTGGAGAAGGTGGCGGTGAGGTTGTCGCCGCCGGACTCGACCAGGATGAGGTCGAGCGGGCCGACGGCGTCCTCGAGCTCCTCGACGGCTTCGAGGTTGGCGGAGATGTCGTCGCGGATGGCGGTGTGGGGGCAGGCCCCGGTCTCCACGGCCTGGATCCGCTCGGGCGGCAGGACGGCGTTGCGGAGCAGGAACTCGGCGTCCTCGCGGGTGTAGATGTCGTTGGTGACGACGGCGAGGGAGAGGGAATCGCGCAGGAGCCGGCAGAGGGCGGCGACGGTGGCGGTCTTGCCCGAGCCGACCGGTCCGCCGAGGCCGATGCGCAGGGCACGGCGGGTGCCGTCGGGACGGTGGGCGTCGGCGGAGACGGCGCCGTGGTGGGTGTGGCCGTGGTCGAGGTGCATGGGGGAACTCCAGGGGGTCAGGAGGCGAAGAGGCGGACGGGCCAGGAGGCGTGCTGCTCCGCGGTGATGTCGAGGAGGGGCGCGGAGGCCGCGGGCAGGGCGTCGACGCCCTGCCGCGCGGCGCGCGCCGCCTCCTCGGCGACCAGGTCCATGGCGGGGGCGAGGCGGGCGAGGACGGCGGTGGCCTGGAAGGGGTCCAGGCCCAGCAGGCGGACCACCGCGGTGGCGGGGCCGCCGACCGTCTCGTACGCGACGCAGTGGGCGGCGTCCTCGGGGCCGAGCCCGGCGGCGCGGGCGGCGACGCCGAGGACGACCGGTTGGTGGGCGCCGCGCGGGAACGCGGCGGCGAGCGCGTCGAGTTCGGCGCAGGGCCAGGCGGCGCGGGCGGCCCGCATCATCTGGCGGCCGAGTCGGCGGGCGGCGGTGCGCAGGGCGGGCGACGGGGTGCGGGCGTCGGCCGCCGCGTCGAGGTCGACCGGGTCGAGTCCGTGGGCCGCCGCGGCGGCCAGGGCGGCGGAGGTGAGGCCGGTGGTGTGCAGCCGGCCGCGGCAGAAGGCCTCCAGTCCGGCCGCGTCCCGGATGCGGCCGGCCCTGACGGCGGCCTCGGCACCGCCGGAGTGGGCGTGCCCGCCGGCGGGGAACCGCCCGTCGGCGAGCACGAGGAGTGCGGCGCGCCGTGTCATCAGAAGAGGAAGTAACGCTGGGCCATGGGCAGTTCGGCGGCGGGTGCGGGTTCGACCGCGTCGCCGTCGATCGTGACCGTGAAGGTGTCGGCGTCGACCTCGACCCGGGGCATCGCGTCGTTCTCCCTCATGTCCGTCTTGGAGACCCGGCGGGTGCTGCGGATCGGGGTGAACTCCTTGTTCACGCCCAGGCGTTGCGCGAGGTCGTCCTCGATCGCCGCCTGGGCGACGAAGTTGACCGAGCCGGCCGCCGCGGCCTTTCCGAGCGCGCCGAACATCGGCCGGGGCAGGACGGGCTGGGGGGTGGGGATGGAGGCGTTGGCGTCCCCCATCTGGGCGTAGGCGATCTGGCCGCCCTTGAGGACGGTGAGCGGCTTCACCCCGAAGAAGGCGGGTTCCCAGAGCACCAGGTCGGCGAGCTTCCCGGGTTCGACGGAGCCGATGAGGTGGTCCATGCCCTGGGCGACGGCCGGGTTGATCGTGTACTTGGCGACGTAGCGGCGGGCGCGGTGGTTGTCGGCGCGGCCGTCTCCGGGCAGGGCCCCGCGGCGCTTCTTCATGACGTGGGCGGTCTGCCAGGTGCGCAGGACCACCTCGCCGATGCGGCCCATGGCCTGGGAGTCGGAGGAGATGATCGAGATGGCCCCCAGGTCGTGGAGGACGTCCTCGGCGGCGATGGTGGAGGGCCGGATCCGGGACTCGGCGAAGGCGAGGTCCTCGGGAACGGCCGGGTTGAGGTGGTGGCAGACCATCAGCATGTCGAGGTGTTCCTCGATGGTGTTGACGGTGTGCGGCCGGGTCGGGTTGGTGGAGCTCGGCAGGACGTACGGCTCCGAGACCACGGTGATGATGTCGGGCGCGTGCCCGCCGCCGGCGCCCTCCGTGTGGTAGGCGTGGACGGTCCGTCCGGCGATGGCGGCGAGGGTGTCGCCGACGAATCCGGCCTCGTTGAGGGTGTCCGTGTGGATCGCGAGCTGGGCGCCGGTCTCCTCGCACACCCGGAGGCAGGCGTCGATCACGGCGGGGGTCGCCCCCCAGTCCTCGTGGATCTTGAACCCCAGGGCCCCGCCGCGCAGTTGGGAGTGCATGGCCTCCCGGGACATGGTGTTGCCCTTGCCGAGCAGGCCGATGTTGACGGGGAAGACGTCCAGGGCCTCGAACATGCGGGCCGTGTGCCAGGGGCCGGGGGTGACCGTGGTGGCCTTGGTGCCCTCGGCCGGTCCCGTTCCGCCGCCGACGAGGGTGGTGACACCGGTGGCGAGGGCCTGCTCGACGACGGTCGGCGAGATGAAGTGGACGTGGGCGTCGACGGCTCCGGCGGTGACGATCCGGCCGTTGCCGACGATGATCTCGGTCTCGGGGCCGATCACGAGGTCGGGGTGGACGCCGTCCATGGTGTCGGGGTTGCCGGCCTTGCCGAGGGCGGTGATCCGGCCGTCCCGGATGCCGATGTCGGCCTTGACGACACCCCAGTGGTCGATGACCACGGCGCCGGTGATCACCGTGTCGGGGGCGCCCTCGGCCCGGGTGGTGCGGGCCTGGCCCATCGACTCGCGGATCACCTTGCCGCCGCCGAAGACGGCCTCGTCGCCGGCCCGGCCGGGGCCGCCGCTGCGGTCCTCCTCGATCTCGACGAGGAGGTCGGTGTCGGCGAGCCGGATGCGGTCGCCGGTGGTGGGGCCGAACAGGTCGGCGTGGACGGCGCGGTGCAGGTCAGGCACGGTCGGCCCCCTCGGTCTCGGAAGGCTCGGCGGCCGTGTCGACCCGGGGCGCCCCGGCGGGGGTCCGGTCGAGCGGGCCCGCGGTCGCGCCGCGCAGGCCGGGCACGATCCGGCGGCCGGCGAGCGGGACGAGTTCGACCTCGACCGGGATGCCCGGCTCGAAGCGGACGGCGGTGCCGGCGGCGATGTGCAGCCGCAGGCCGTGCGCGGCGGCGCGGTCGAAGTCCAGGCCGGGGTTGACCTCGGCGAAGTGGTAGTGGGAGCCGACCTGGACGGGCCGGTCGGCGGCGTTGAGCACGGTCAGTCGCGTGACGGGGCGGCCCTCGTTGAGGGTCACGGGTCCCTCCGCGTACAGGATCTCTCCGGGGATCATCTGCGCGGCCCGTTCAGACGATGGGGTCGTGGAGGGTGACGAGCTTGGTGCCGTCGGGGAAGGTGGCCTCGACCTGGACGTCGTGGATCATCTCGGGGATGCCCTCCATGACGTCGTCGCGGGTGAGCACCTTGCGTCCCGAGGCCATGAGTTCGGCGACGGTGCGGCCGTCCCGGGCGCCTTCCAGGACGTGGGAGGTGAGCAGGGCGACGGCCTCGGGGTGGTTGAGGCGCACGCCGCGGGCCAGGCGCTTGACGGCCACGTCGGCGGCCACATGGATGAGCAGGCGTTCCTGTTCGTGCGGGCTCAGTTGCACTCTTCCACCTCACAGTCGTCGACCGGGACACCCGGCAGCTGCGGACCCTACCGACCGTCAACACCTTGTTGAACTGCGGAGATGCGGCTCGCGGCCAGACATTGCACGTTAGGGCGGAAGTTTTTCCGGCTCGTTAACTGCGGCTTTGCTCTTTCATGATCGTCCGACCGGATCGACAGACATGGACATCAGTCCGCGCAGACCGTCCTCCAGAACCTCGACGGAGACGTCCCCGAAGAGGGCCTGCTGGGCGATGAAGCCCTGGACGACGGCGATGAGCGTGCGGGCCATGTGGTCGGCGGGGACGTCGGCGGAGAGGACGCCGCTCTCGCGGTACACGGTGACCAGGTCCGTCCAGGCGACCCGCATGCCGTGGTACCCGTCCGCGAGGGTCTTCGCCAGCTGCTCGTTGCGCAGGGTCTCCGTCCACACCTGGATGATCAGCCGGGCGAAGGCCTGCCCGTCGGCGCCCTCGATCCGCTCCTCCAGGAAGAGCCGGAAGACCGCGCCGATCAGCACGTCGGGAGTGGGCGGCGGGGTGGTCCGGGACGCCTCCTCGAAGGCTCCCCGGATCCCGGCGAACGCCTCGGACGCGATGGCTCCGATGATCTCGTCCTTGCCGCGGAAGTACCGGTAGACCGCGCCGGCCGACAGGCCGACCTCGCCCAGCACGTCCTGCATCGACGTGGCGTGGAAGCCGTTGCGGGCGAAGCAGCGCCCCGCCCCGTCGAGGATCTGGCGCCGCCGGGCGTCGAGGTGTTCCTGGGAGACACGAGCCATGCCACGAACCTAAAACGAATATTCATTCTTGACAACTCCCGGGGTCCGCAGGAGTGTGGACACTCGAAAACGAACGATCCTTCTCTTTGAATCGAGGACCCCATGTCCGCCAACGCCACCGCCCTCGGCGCGGGGCGCAGGACCATCGCGGTGATGGCCCTCATCCCCGTCGTCGTCGCCCTCACCCTCTGGGCCTTCGCCTGGCCGGCGGCGCGTACGGCGCCCCGCGACCTGCCGATCGGGGTCGCGGGACCCGCCCCGGCGGCCGCCGCCGTGGAGCGCGGTCTCGCCCGCCACGAAGGCGCCTTCGAGGTCCACCGCTACGAGGACGGGGCCGCGGCCCGCGCCGCGATAGAGGACCGCCGTGTATACGGAGCGGTGGTCGTGACCCCCGGCGGCACGGAGCTGCTCACCGCGTCCGCGGCGAGCCCCGTGGTGGCCGGGCTGCTGCGGGAGGCCTTCGCCGCGCCGACCACCGGCGGCACGCCGGTTCAGGTCACGGACGTGGTCGCCGCCCCGGCGGGCGACCCGCGGGGCGCCGTCCTCTCCTCCAGCCTGCTGCCGCTCGCCCTGGCCGGAGCGGCGGCCGGCGTCGTCGTCACCCTCCTGGGGCTGCGCGGCGGACGGGCGGCGGGCGCGCTCGCGGGTGCGGCGGCGCTCGCCGGCCTCGTCGGTACGGCCCTCGCGCACAGCTGGCTCGGGGCGCTCGGCGGGAACTGGTGGGCGGAGGCCGGGGTCCTGAGCCTCACCGTCCTGGCGATCGGCTCGACCTTCGCGGGGCTCGCGGCGCTGATCGGGAAGCCGGGCCTCGGGCTGGGCGCGCTGCTGATGATCTTGCTCGGCAACCCGTTCTCGGGGGTGGCGAGCGCGCCGGAGCTGCTGCCGAACCCCGTGGGGGTCATCGGCGGCTGGCTGCCCCCGGGCGCGGCGGGTTCGGCCCTCCGGTCCGTCTCGTCCTTCGACGGCGCGGCGGCGGGCGGCCCGCTGCTCGTCCTCGCCCTCTGGGCGGCGGCGGGCCTGGCGGCGACGGTGGCGGGAGGCGTGCGGAGCCGTCCGGCACCGGTGGAGCAGCCGCCCGTGGCGGTCCCGGCCCCGGCACGCGCGGGCTGACCCGCCCGCCCGGCAGGGCGAAGAAGACGGCCGCGTGCCCCCGCTGTAGCGGACGGGGGCACGCGGCTCTTCCGTGTGCGCGGGTGGAGCGTCAGGAGCCGCCCGGTTCGCGGTGGTGCGCGGCGATGCCGAAGCGCCGCTGTTCGCCGGTAGCGGAGTCGAGCGAGTGCAGGCCGGAGACGGAGCTGATCACCTGCTCGTCGGCGGGCTTCTCGGCCGCTTCGAGTTCTTCCAGGTCAGCGGCGGAGACCAGGGCGACGAGCGGCTTCCCGTGGCGGGTGACGACCACGCGCTCGCCGCCGTACACGACTCGGTTGATCAGGTCGGCGAGCTCGGCTCTCGCTTGCGTCACCGGGATCTCGTAGGTCATGCTCCCCATCTTACGGTCTGTACATCCTGTACATTTTTTACCGATGGAGGTACCCGCCATGGAGGCTCGCCACGTCCTGCCCGAGTTCACCGAGCGCACCAGCCACGGAACCCGGACCCTCGACCCCTACTCGAAGCTCCTCGAGTCCCGCATCGTCTTCCTCGGGACGCCGATCGACGAGACGTCGGCCAACGACGTCATCGCCCAACTCCTCTACCTGGACCACGCGGGACCGGACCAGGACGTCTCGCTCTACATCAACTCCCCCGGCGGCTCGGTCAGCTCCATGACCGCGATCTACGACACGCTGCGCTCGCTCCACTGCGACGTCGAGACCACCTGCCTGTGCCAGGCCGTCTCCACCGCCGCCGTGCTGCTCGCCGCCGGAACCCCGGGCAAGCGCATGATGCTGCCGGGCGCCCGGGTGACGCTCCGCCAGCCCGCGATGGACGAGCCGCTCCAGGGCCAGCCGAGCGACCTCGACATCCACGCCCGCGAACTGCTCCGCCTCCGCACGCTGATGACGGGGATGCTGGTCGAGCACACGGGCCGGGAGCGGGACCGCGTCGAGGCCGACCTCGACCGGCTCACGGTGCTGGACGCCCCGGCGGCGCTCGCGTACGGCCTGGTGGACCACGTGATCACGAGTCGGCGCGCGGTCGCCGGCGGCGCGGCGCGGTGACCCGGCCGTGGTCCCCGAGTTGCCGCCGCTGCCCGCGCTGACCCGCGCCGAGGGGGAACTCGTCGACGCCTACCTCGAGGTCGTCGACCTGCTCGGGAAGATCAATCCGTCCCGGGGCACGCACACCTACGGCGCCCTGCGCGCGGCTCAGGCCCTGGTGGGGCGGGCGGAGGCGCTGTTGCGGGCCGTGACGCTGATGCACCTGCGGGGCGAGAGCGAGGTGCACGCGGACACATTGGCGCGCGCCCTGCGGGTGTTGGACGGCGAGCGCAGGACCGGTCGCGTCACCGTCCGGCAGACCCCCGCGAGTTGACAGGACCGCGTGTCGTGTCCAGGTCCGGACGGCCGACGCGCACCGCAGATTCGCTCCCTCGTTCGGCGTAGTCGACGAGTCGACATATGTGCCGGGTGACTTGCACAGCAGGTGTACGCATTTGGCGGAATGGGACGTTCCACCGCTGGTGCGAGGCTCGTCGGCCCCGCCTCCGAAGATCACAAAGGCTCTCTGTCCACCCGAATGGATCAGTCGTGAGGAGCCTCACATATCGCCGTTTCAGCTCGGATTTCGGCCCTGTTGTGGGTCAAGATCCCTGTCGACGACAAGCCCCCGCCACCGCGGCGGGGCGGTCCGGGCGGACGCCGAGTCCTGCCGCTGTCCCGGACGTCTGGTCGACAGAAGTGGATCGGCAGGAGTGGAGGACCCGATTTTTACGGGGCGTACGCGCTGTTCCGGCAGCGGGATCGTCCCTTGGGGTGAAGCCGCGTCAGCGGCCGGGCATCTTCGCCAGCCCGAACCCGACAGGTCATCCTTCGCAGGCGGCTGACGAAGGGTTGCGCATGACTGCGCAGATGCACGTCCCGTCCCTGCTGTCCCGGGCCGGAGCCGTCTCGGCTCTCACCCTCGCCGCCGTCGGCGGCACGCTGTTCGCACCCGGTGCGGCGGTCGAGGCCCAGGCAGCCACCACGCACGCGAACAAGGCACTGAGCGTCGCCGCGTCCAAGAAGGGAGCTCCGTACCGGTACGGAAGCAGCGGGCCCTCCCGGTTCGACTGCTCCGGTCTGACGCTCTACGCGTACAAGAAGGCGGGCAAGTCGCTGCCCCGCACCGCGCAGCAGCAGTACAACAAGACCCGGCACATCTCCGCCTCCACCAGGCAGAAGGGGGACCTGGTCTTCTTCCACTCCGGCGGAAGGGTGTACCACGTCGGCATCTACGCCGGCAGCGGCAAAATCTGGCACTCGCCCAAGACGGGTTCCTGGGTGAAGCTCGACAAGATCTGGTCGTCGAAGGTCTACTACGGCCGCGTCCGCTGATCAGGCGGCGGTAGCGGTTCGTCTGTGGGGGGGGTGCGGTGGCGCCGCCGTACCCCTGACCGACGGAACTCGACCCCGGGAACCCCGGCCGTCCGGGCCGGGTCCTCCTCACGGCCGGCGGGCGGGACCGCGCTCCGGCGGACTAACAGCTGGCCAGCGGGACCGCGGTCCAGGGAAGAGTGATCCAGACCGTCTTGCCCCCGTCGTCCGTCGGCGTGACCGACAGACGGCCGCCGGCCTCCGCGGCCAGGACGCGGATGATGACCATGCCCCGGCCGTTGTCCTGCTGGACCGCCGCCGGGAGACGGCGCGGACGGCGCGGATGGCTGTCCGTGACACCGATGTACAACTGCTCCTCGCGCTCCAGGCGGACGTCGACCGTGAAGGTCGGCGACTGGCCCAGGGTGTGCAGCACGGCGTTGGTCGCCAGCTCGGAGACGATCAGCCGGATGGCGTCCGCGATGTCCGCGGCATCGTCCAGGCCCCAGTCCGCGAGGACCCCGGCGACGTACCGCCGGGCCGTGGGGACCGAGGCGGGATCGCTCGGCAGTGTGACGGATGCTTCCTGGTGATCTGCCATGGCGACGCTGTCCCTTTCCCACCGGGGCCAACGCCCCGGATTGCGCTTCGCGTCAGAGTGCCACCGATCGCGCCGCGCCGTGCGGCGTTCCACCAAGATATGTCCCCATCTGTCGCCCGAAGCGGTGAACTCTGCTGCCCGGGAACGCTCTTGGCCGCTACCCGGCGGAGGGCGCGGTGCGCAGGACCGTCGCCACCGCCGCGTCGATCTGCGCGTCCGTCAGATCGGCCCGCGCCGTGAGCCTCAGCCGCGAGATGCCGTCGGGCACCGACGGGGGCCGGAAGCAGCCGACCGAGAGGCCCTGCTCCCGGCAGTCCGCGGCCCAGCCGAGCGCGGCCTCCGGGGAGGGCGCGCGCACCGACACCACGGCCGCGTCGGGCCGGGCCGCCGTGAGGCCGGCCTCGGTGAGCAGCCGGTGCAGGGTGGCCGCCACGGTGCGGGCCCGCTCGGCGAGACCGGGCTCGGCCCGGATCAGCCCCAGGCTCGCGAGCGCGCCGGCGACGGCGGCCGGGGCGAGGCCCGTGTCGAAGATGAAGGTGCGGGCCGCGTTCACCAGGTGCTCGATCACCCGGGCCGGGCCGAGGACGGCGCCGCCCTGGCTGCCGAGGGACTTGGAAAGGGTCAGGGTCGCGACGACGTCCTCGTCGCCCGCGAGGCCGGCCTCGTGGAGTGCGCCCCGGCCGCCTTCGCCGAGGACGCCGAAGCCGTGGGCGTCGTCCACCAGGAGCCCGGCGCCGTGTGCGCGGCAGGCCTCGGCGAGTTCCGCGAGCGGGGCCTTGTCGCCGTCGACGGAGAAGACGGAGTCGCTGACGACCAGGGCCCGCCGGCCGGGGTGCGCGCCGAGCGTCTTGCGTACGGCCTCGGGGTCGGCGTGCGGCACGACGGACGTCTCGGCGCGGGCCAGCCGGCACCCGTCGACGATCGAGGCGTGGTTGGCCGCGTCGGAGACGAGCAGGGAGTCCCGGCCGCCGAGCGCGGTGAGCGCGGCGAGGTTGGCGGTGTAGCCCGAGGAGAAGACGAGGGCCGCCTCGAATCCGCAGAACGCGGCGAGTTCCCGTTCGAGCCGGGTGTGCAGCCGGGTGGTGCCGGTGACCAGCCGGGAGCCGGTGGCCCCTGCCCCCCACCGGCGGGCCGCCTCGGCCGCCGCCCCGGTCACCTCCGGACGGCGGGTGAGGCCCAGGTAGTCGTTGCCCGCCAGGTCGAGCAGGTCCGAGTCGGCGGCCCGCGGCCGCAGGGTGCGGACGAGACCCGCGTCGGCCCGGCGGCGCGCCTCGGCGTCGGTCCAGTCGAACGCGGTGCGGCGGGCACCCGCGGTCCGTGCGTCCTCGGCCTGTGGCATGCGGCGATCCTTTTGTAGGCAGCGCACAGACCCTAACCGCAGGGTGCCGAGGTCGGGATGTGGTCATCCACACACCTCTCTCGGGGGCGTTTGTTCAGTTCCTCCTTGGCCCGGGGGTGGGCGGTAGGCGAGGATCAGCGCTTATGGACCTGCTGAACACGCTGGTGGACAAGGGGCTGCGGCGCGAGCTGCCGAGCCGTGCAGAAGCACTCGCCGTCCTGGCGACCTCCGACGACGAACTGCTCGATGTGGTGGCGGCGGCCGGGAAGGTGCGCCGCCAGTGGTTCGGGCGACGGGTGAAGCTCAACTACCTGGTGAACCTGAAGTCGGGCCTGTGCCCCGAGGACTGCTCGTACTGCTCGCAGCGGCTCGGCTCGAAGGCCGAGATCCTCAAGTACACCTGGCTGAAGCCGGACGAGGCCTCGCGGGCCGCCGCCGCGGGTGTCGCGGGCGGGGCCAAGCGGGTCTGCCTGGTCGCGAGCGGCCGGGGTCCGACGGACCGGGACGTCGAGCGGGTCGGCAGGACCATCGAGGCCATCAAGGAGGAGAACGAGGGCATCGAGGTGTGCGCCTGCCTCGGTCTCCTCTCGGACGGGCAGGCCGAGCGGCTCAAGGACGCCGGCGCCGACGCGTACAACCACAACCTGAACACGTCCGAGGCGACGTACGAGGGGATCACCAAGACCCACACGTACGCCGACCGGGTGGACACCGTGCAGAAGGCGCACGCCGCCGGTCTGTCCGCCTGCTCGGGCCTGATCGCGGGCATGGGCGAGACGGACGAGGACCTCGTCGACGTCGTCTACGCGCTGCGTGAGCTCGACTCCGACTCGGTGCCGGTCAACTTCCTCATCCCCTTCGAGGGGACGCCGCTCGCCAAGGAGTGGAACCTGACCCCGCAGCGGTGTCTGCGGATCCTGGCGATGGTGCGGTTCGTCTGCCCCGACGTCGAGGTCCGGATCGCCGGCGGGCGCGAGGTGCACCTGCGGTCGATGCAGCCCCTCGCGCTGAACATCGCGAACTCGATCTTCCTCGGCGACTACCTGACGAGCGAGGGCCAGGCCGGCCAGGCCGACCTGGACATGATCGCGGACGCGGGCTTCGAGGTGGAGGGCGCGGGCACGACGACGCTGCCGAAGCACCGCGCGGACGCGCTCGCCGCGGCGGGCGCGACGGAGGGCTGCGGGACGGCGTCCTCGGGCGGCTGCGGCTCCGGGGCCCCGGCCGGCTGCGGCCCGCACGGCGAGGAGGGCGGGGGCTGCGGCCCCTGCGGCGGCCACGCGGCTCCGGCGGCGGCCTCGGCGGGCGACGCCCGCACCGACCTGGTGGCCGTGCGCCGCCGGGGCGCCGGCACGGACCTCGCGCCGAATGCCTGACGGCGCGCCCCTCGGCACCGGCGAACTCCTCGCCCTGGACCGGGCGCACGTCTGGCATCCGTACGGCCCCATGCCGGGCCGCGCGGAGCCGCTGGTCGTCGCGTCCGCGTCCGGCGTGCGCCTCCGGCTCGCCGAGCCCGCCGAGGGCCGGGACGAGCTGGTCGACGGCATGTCCTCGTGGTGGTCGGCGGTCCACGGCTACAACCACCCCGTGCTCAACGAGGCGGTGCGCGGGCAGCTGGAGAAGATGAGCCACGTCATGTTCGGCGGGCTCACGCACGAGCCGGCCGTCCGGCTCGCCGCACGGCTCGTGGAGATCACCCCGGAGCCGCTGCGGCACGTCTTCCTCAGCGACTCGGGCTCGGTCTCCGTCGAGGTCGCGGCCAAGATGTGCCTGCAGTACTGGCGTTCGCTGGGCCGTCCCGGGAAGCAGCGGCTCCTCACCTGGCGCGGCGGCTACCACGGGGACACCTGGCAGCCGATGTCCGTGTGCGACCCGCAGGGCGGGATGCACGAGCTGTGGGCGGGGGTGCTCCAGCGGCAGGTCTTCGTGGACGCGCCGCCGGCCGTCTACGAGGAGTCGTACGCGGAGCTGCTGCGGACCCGGATCGCCGAGCACGCGCACGAGCTGGCCGCGGTGGTCGTGGAGCCGGTCGTGCAGGGCGCGGGCGGGATGCGCTTCCACGACCCGGCGTACCTCCGGGTGCTGCGCGAGGCGTGCGACGCGCATGACGTCCTGCTCGTCTTCGACGAGATCGCGACCGGTTTCGGCCGGACGGGCACGCTCTTCGCCGCCGACCAGGCCGGGGTCTCCCCCGATGTGATGTGCGTGGGCAAGGCGCTGACCGGCGGCTACCTCTCGATGGCGGCGACGCTCTGCACGAGCCGGGTGGCCGACGGGATCTCGCGCGGCGAGGTTCCCGTCCTGGCGCACGGGCCGACGTTCATGGGGAACCCGCTGGCGTCGGCCGTCGCCCTCGCCTCGATCGACCTGCTGCTCTCCCAGGACTGGCAGGTCGAGGTCAAGCGGATCGAGACCGGCCTGCGGGCCGGGCTCGCCCCGGCGGCCGGCCTTCCGGGCGTCCGTGAGGTGCGGGTGCTCGGCGCGATCGGCGTCGTCCAGCTCGACCACGACGTCGACATGGCCGCGGCCACGGCGGCTGCGGTGCGGGCGGGCGTGTGGCTGCGGCCGTTCCGCGACCTGATCTACACGATGCCGCCGTACGTGACGGGCGACGAGGACCTGGCCCGGATCTGCGCCGCCGTGTGCGCGGCGGCGAGCGCGGGCTGACCACCGGCACCGCGGGAACGGACAGGCCGCGGGAACGGACAGGTCGCGGGGACGGGCAGACGGACCGGCGGCCGGATCGAGGAGAACAGTGGGAATCATCGTCGTCAGCGGTACCGGGACCGAGATCGGCAAGACCGTCGTCACGGCCGCCGTCGCCGCGCTCGCCACGGCCGCCGGCCGCACGGTCGCCGTCCTCAAGCCCGCGCAGACCGGCGTCGGGCCGGACGAGCGCGGGGACGCGGACGAGGTCGTCCGGCTCTCGGGCGCGGCGGGCTCCGCCGAACTGGGGCGCTTCCCGGAGCCGCTGGCCCCGGGGACGGCCGCCAGGCGGGCGGGGCTCGCCCCGGTCGGGCCCGGGGAGGTCGCCGAGGCCGCCCGGAAGCTGGCCGGGGAGTACGACCTGGTGCTCGTGGAGGGGGCCGGCGGGCTGCTCGTCCGCTTCGACGAGGACGGCGGCACCCTCGCCGACGCCGCCGCGCTGCTCGGCGCGCCGGTGCTCACGGTGGTCCCGGCCGGTCTCGGGACGCTCAACTCCGCGACCCTGACCGCGGAGGCGCTGCGGGCGCGCGGGATCGCCCAGCTGGGCGTGGTGATCGGCAGCTGGCCGGACGCGCCGGACCTGGCGATGCGCTGCAACCTGGCGGATCTGCCGAGGGAGGCGGGCGCTCCGCTGCTCGGGGCCGTGCCCGAGGGGTCGGGCTCGCTCGACCCCGCGGACTTCCGGGCGGCCGCGGCCGACTGGCTGGGGCCGGAACTCGGCGGCAGGTGGGACGGGGAGGCCTTCCGGGAGCGGTTCACGCAGCCGTACCCCGGAGTCTGAGGGTCCGGCCCGCGACCCGGAGCTCGCCAGCGCACCGCGCGGGGAGTGCACCCGCGGGGAGCGCGGCGGCGAACGCTGCTGGTGACGGGGGACGCCGCTCGTGACGGGGGACGCCGCTCGTGACGGGGACGCGCGCGCCTCCACTCCGTAGGGTGGAGGCATGCGCGCTCACGTTCAGGAGATCGTCTTCGACTGCGCCGACCCGGCGGCCCTGGTCCGGTTCTGGGCCGGCCTCCTCGGTGGCGTCCCGGTCGACCGGAGCGGCGACTGGTCGTACGTGGACCCGCCGGACTTCGTCCGGCTCGCCTTCCAGCGGGTGCCCGAGGGCAAGACCGCGAAGAACCGCGTCCATCTCGACCTGGAGGTCGCGGACCCGGTCCGCGCCGGCGACGAGGCGGTGGCGGCGGGGGCGTCCCTGGTCGGCGGCCCGGTGACCGACGCGCAGGGGTCCTTCCAGGTCGTACGGGACCCGGAGGGCAACGAGTTCTGCTTCGTGACGGGCTGAGGAGACGCCGATGACACCGCCGCGCACCCCGTCGACGCCGCCCGGTCCCCCGGCGCCGTCCGGCGTCCACCATCCGCTGTTCGCCCGCTTCTACGCCCGGTTCAGCGTGTCCGCCGACGTCAAGGGCGGGCTCGGCGCACTGCGGGCGGAGCTGCTCGCCGGGCTGTCGGGCCGGGTGATCGAGATCGGCGCGGGCAACGGTCTGAACTTCGCGCACTACCCGCCCGCCGTCACCGAGGTCGTCGCGCTCGAACCGGAGTCCCGGCTCCGGCGGCTGGCCGGGGAGGCCGCGCTCCGCGCCCCGGTGCCGGTGACCCTGCTCCCGGACACCGCCGAGGCGCTGCCGCTGGAGGACGCCTCCTTCGACGCGGCGGTGGCCTCGCTCGTCCTCTGCACGGTGCGGAACCTCCCGCAGACCCTCGCCGAACTCCACCGCGTGCTGCGCCCCGGCGCGGACCTGCGCTTCTTCGAGCACGGTCGGGCGGACACCCCCGGCCTCGCCCGGGTGCAGCGGGGACTCGACCGGACGGTCTGGCCGCTGCTCTTCGGCGGCTGCCACACCTCCCGCGACCCGCTCGCGGCGATCGAGGCGGCCGGGTTCGCCCTGGGCCCGTACCGCTCCTTCGACGTGCCGGAGCAGGGTCCGCGGCTCCCCTCCTCGCCCTGTGTCCTGGGCTCGGCCCGGCGGTAGCGGGTGCCGTCTCGCGGAACGGAAGTCCTGGCAGCGGACCGACCCGGCGTGATGGGATCCGGCCATGATCGACCTGCAGATACGTCACGCCACCCCCGAGGACGCCGAGGCGGTCCTGGCCTTCTGGAAGGAGTCCGCCGAGGGCACCTCCGTCTCCGACGACCTGGACGGGGTGACCCGGCTCGTCGCCCGCGACCCCGGAGCGCTGCTGCTCGCGATCTCCGACGGCCTCCTCGTCGGGACGCTCATCGCCGGCTGGGACGGCTGGCGCGCCTCCCTCTACCGGCTCGCGGTCCTGCCCGCGTACCGTCGCCGGGGCATCTCCACGGCGCTCCTGCGGGCCGCCGAGGAGCGCTTCGCCGCCCTCGGCGGACGGCGGGTCGACGCCATGGTCCTGGAGGAGAACGAGACCGGCCGGCATCTGTGGGCGGCGGCCGGGTACGAGCGACAGGACCACTGGCGCCGCTGGGTGAAGCCGCTCTCCGACTGAGCCGCGGATCCCGGCCGCTCCCCCGCCGACGTGCCGTTTTGCCGATCCTTTACCATGGTCTCCCATCCGTCCCCCCGACCGAAAGGCGTGAGCGTCCGCCCATGGGCGAGCCTCCCAGTAGTACCGACGCGGGTACTGCTCCCGAAAGCACCGGCCCCGACGGCCGACATCGAGCGTTCCTCCTCCCCCTGACTGATCATGGGACGGAGGTGAACCGATGACCGAAGTGCTTCTGCTCCTCCTGGCGCTCCTCCTCTCCGTCGCGTGCGGCGCGTTCGTCGCGGCCGAGTTCTCGCTGACCACGGTCGAGCGCCGCGAGCTGGAGGACGCCGCGGAGCGCGGCGAGCGCGGCGCGTCCGGAGCGCTCAAGGCCGTCAGGTCGCTGACCTTCCAGCTCTCCGGCGCCCAGCTGGGCATCACCGTCACGAACCTGGTCGTCGGCATGCTCTCCGAGCCCTCGATCGCCAAGCTGATCCGCGGCCCCCTGGAGGACCTCGGCTTCTCCGCCTCGGTCGCCTCCTCCGTGGCGCTGGTCCTGGGCACCGCCCTGTCGACCGTCGTCCTGATGGTGGTCGGCGAGCTGGTCCCCAAGAACTGGGCGATCTCCTCGCCCCTCGCGGTCGCGAAGGTGGTCGCCACCCCGCAGCGGGTGTTCACCGCCGCCTTCAAGCCCCTGATCAGCCACCTCAACAACACCGCGAACCGGATCCTGCGCCGGCTCGGCATGGAGCCGACCGAGGAGCTGGCCTCGGCGCGCTCCCCGCAGGAGCTCGTGGCGCTGGCCCGGCACTCCGCCAAGGAGGGCGCCCTGGAGGCGGACACGGCCGAGCTGTTCGTCCGCACCCTCAACCTGGCGGAGCTCACCGCGGAGAACGTGATGACGCCCCGCGTGCAGGTCACGGCGCTCGACGTGCAGGCCACCGCCGAGGACGTCGCCAACGCGACCCGGGCGACCGGCCTCTCCCGCTTCCCCGTCTACCGGGGCAGCCTCGACGCGGTCGTCGGCATCGCCCACATCAAGGACGTCCTGGCCATACCGGCCGAGGAACGGCGCCACCGCGGGGTGGGCGAGCTGCTGCGCGAGCCGCTGCTCGTCCCCGAGACGCTGACCGTGGACCGGCTGCTCGACCGGCTGTCCGGCCGCCAGACCATGGCCGTCGTCATCGACGAGTACGGCGGTACCGCCGGGGTCGCCACCCTGGAGGACATCGTCGAGGAGGTCGTCGGCGAGGTGCGCGACGAGCACGACCCGCACGAGACGCCGGACCTGGCGCGGGCGGGCGAGGACGCGGACGGGCGCGAGCTCTGGTCCGCCGACGGCGCCGCCCGCACGGACCAGGTGGAGATCATCGGCCTCCGGGTGCCGGACGGACCGTACGAGACGCTCGCGGGCTTCGTCGCCCACGAGCTGGGCCGCATCCCGGCCGTCGGGGACACCGTGGACCTGGACGGCTGGCGGCTCGACGTCGCGGACGCCTCCGGTCGGCGCGCCGCCCGCGTGCAGCTGCACGCCCCCGCGGCGCGGGAGCACGGGGACGAGACCGGGGAGGCCGGCCGATGATCGCGATCCAGTTGTTGATCGGTCTGCTGACCCTGATCGTCAACGCCTTCTTCGTCGGCGCCGAGTTCGCCCTGATCTCGGTCAGGCGCAGCCAGATCGAGCCGCTGGCCGAGGAGGGGAACCGGCGGGCCCGCAGCGTCATCTGGGGGCTCGAGCACGTCTCCGCGCTGCTCGCCGCGGCGCAGCTCGGCATCACCCTCTGCACCCTGGTCCTCGGCATCGTCGCCGAACCGGCCATCGCGCACCTGCTCGAACCGGTCTTCGACGCGGTGGGCGTGCCGCACGGGCTGGTCCACCCGATCTCGTTCGTGATCGCGCTGAGCGTCGCCACGTACCTGCACATGCTGCTCGGCGAGATGGTGCCGAAGAACATCGCCCTGGCGGAGCCCACGCGGACGGCGCTCCTGCTCGGCCCGCCGCTGGTGACGCTGGCCCGCGCGCTGCGGCCGGTGATCTTCGCGATCAACGCCTTCGCGAACGTGCTGCTCAAGCTCCTGCGGGTGGAGGCCAAGGACGAGGTCTCGGCGACGTTCTCGGACGACGAACTGGCCCGGATGGTGACCGACGCCGGTGACGCCGGCCTGCTCGACGACCGGGCGGCGGAGCGGCTGCACGACGCCCTCGAACTGGGCCGCCGGCCCGTGCGGGACGTCGTGATGCCGCCGGAGAAGGTCGTGTACGCGCAGGTGGGCACGACTCCGGAGGAGCTGGAGGCGCTGTCCGCGCGGACCGGCTACTCGCGCTTCCCGACGGTCGACGAGAACCGCCGGATCCTGGGCTATCTGCACGTCAAGGACGCGCTCGACGTCCTGCCGCGCGACGAGCCGTTCCCGGTGTCCGCGCTGCGGCCGGTCGCCCGGGTCCGGGCGGCCACGCCGCTGGACGACGTCCTGACCGCGATGCGCCGCAGCCGGACGCACCTCGCGGCGGTGCTCGACGAGGACGGCAAGCCGGCCGGCCTCGTGGCGATGGAGGACGTGCTGCGGGAACTGGTGGGCCGCCCGGCGGCCCCGTAGCGGCAGGTCACACGGGCGAGGGGCCCCGGGAGCAGGCGCTCCCGGGGCCCCTCCGCCGTGCCCGGCCGGAGGCGGCCGGGCACCGGTCACCGCAGGGCCGGGTCCCCGTCCGGGCTCCGGCGGCGGGCCGCGCATACCGCGCGGTACGATTTCTCCGCCATGGAGATCAATGCCACGTACAACAGTTTCGTCGCACTCGGCGACAGCTTCACCGAGGGGATGTCGGACCGGAAGCCCGACGGTTCCTACCGGGGCTGGGCCGACGTCCTCGCGGACCGGCTGGCCGCCCGGACCACCGACTTCCGATACGCCAACCTCGCCGTGCGCGGCAAGCTCATCGGCCAGATCGTCGACGAGCAGGTCGAGACGGCCGTCGCCATGAAGGCCGACGTCGTGACCCTGGTCGGCGGGCTCAACGACACCCTGCGGCCCAAGGTCGACATGGGGAGGGTGCGCGGACTGCTCACCGAGGCGGTCGAACGGCTCGCCCCCTCCTGCGGACAGCTGGTCCTGATGCGCAGCCCCGGGCGGAACGGGCCGGTCCTGGAGCGCTTCCGCCCCCGGATGGAGGAGCTGTTCGCGCACGTCGACGCGCTCGCCGCCCGGCACGGGGCCCTGGTCGTCGACCTGTACAGCGCCCCCTCGCTCGCCGATCCGCGGCTCTGGGACGTGGACCGGCTGCACCTCACCGGCGAAGGGCACCGGCGGGTCGCCGAGGCCGTGTGGCAGACCCTCGGCATGCCTCCGGAGACGGACTGGCGGGCGGCCCCGCCGCCGACCCCGCAGCCGGGCTGGGCGACCCGCCGGGCGGCGGACGCCCGCTTCGCCAGGGAGCACCTGGGCCCGTGGATCGGACGGCGCCTGACCGGCCGTTCGTCGGGCGACGGCCGCGCGCCCAAGCGCCCCGAGCTGCTGCCCTACGAGCCGACGCGGGAGCCCTAGCCGGGGCCGCTCGCGTCGGAGCCGGGCAACGGCGCCGTCCGCGCCGGTCCGCTCGGGCCCCGTCCGCGCCGGCGGGGGTGCGGGGCCGGTCCTGGTCGATCCGGACCGCGCCGGTCGGGAGGTGGAGCCCTCCGGCGCCGGGCCGTCCGCGGCCGGCCGTCGTGAGCTGCGTCTCGTAGCAACCTCCAGCTCGGGCCGTGGCGCTGGCCTGCAGAAATCGCCAGTAAACTCTGTCCACGTGACTGCTGTGACTGCGAAGCCCCGCATCCCCAACGTTCTGGCCGGCCGCTACGCCTCCGCGGAGCTCGCCGTCCTCTGGTCCCCCGAGCAGAAGGTCAAGCTGGAGCGCCGGCTCTGGCTCGCCGTGCTGCGTGCGCAGAAGGACCTCGGGATCGAGGTTCCGGACGCCGCCCTCGCCGACTACGAGCGCGTGCTCGACCAGGTCGACCTCGGCTCCATCGCGGAGCGCGAGAAGGTCACCCGGCACGACGTGAAGGCCCGCATCGAGGAGTTCAACGCCCTCGCCGGCCACGAGCACGTCCACAAGGGCATGACCTCGCGCGACCTCACCGAGAACGTCGAGCAGCTGCAGATCCGCCTCTCCCTGGAGCTGATGCGGGACCGTACCGTCGCCGTCCTCGGCCGCCTCGGCAAGCTGTCCGCCGAGTACGCGGAGCTGGTCATGGCGGGCCGCTCGCACAACGTCGCCGCCCAGGCCACCACCCTCGGCAAGCGCTTCGCGACGGCGGCCGACGAGCTGCTCGTGGCCTACGCGCGCCTGGAGGAGCTGCTCGGCCGCTACCCGCTGCGCGGCATCAAGGGCCCGGTCGGCACCGCGCAGGACATGCTGGACCTGCTCGGCGGCGACGCCGACAAGCTGGCCGACCTGGAGCGGCGGATCGCCGGTCACCTCGGCTTCGCCCACGCCTTCACCTCGGTCGGCCAGGTCTACCCGCGCTCGCTCGACTACGACGTGGTCACCTCGCTGGTCCAGCTGGCCGCCGCGCCCTCGTCGATCGCCAAGACGATCCGCCTGATGGCCGGCCACGAGCTGGTCACCGAGGGCTTCAAGCCCGGCCAGGTCGGCTCCTCGGCGATGCCGCACAAGATGAACACCCGCTCCTGCGAGCGCGTCAACGGCCTCATGGTCATCCTGCGCGGCTACGCCTCGATGACCGGGGAGCTGGCGGGCGACCAGTGGAACGAGGGCGACGTCTCCTGCTCGGTGGTCCGCCGGGTCGCTCTGCCCGACGCGTTCTTCGCGCTCGACGGCCTTCTGGAGACCTTCCTGACCGTGCTGGACGAGTTCGGCGCGTTCCCGGCCGTCGTCGCCCGCGAGCTCGACCGCTACCTGCCCTTCCTGGCGACCACCAAGGTCCTGATGGGCGCGGTGCGCGCCGGTGTCGGCCGCGAGGTCGCGCACGAGGCCATCAAGGAGAACGCGGTGGCCTCCGCCCTCGCCATGCGCGAGCAGGGCACGGTGCAGAACGAGCTGCTCGACAAGCTCGCCGCGGACGAGCGGATCCCGCTGGACCGCGCGCAGCTCGACGAGCTGATGGCGGACAAGCTGTCCTTCACCGGCGCCGCCGCCGACCAGGTCGCGTCCGTGGTGGCGCGGATCGAGGAGATCCTCAAGCAGCACCCGGAGGCCGCCGCCTACGCCCCCGGCGCGATCCTCTGACCGGGAGCCCCCGGTTCACCAGGGAGCAGCTGGAGGCCGCCCGTGACCGCGTCGTCCCCGACGTCGTCACGGGCGGCCTCTCGGTCTTGTTCTGCGGGATCAACCCGGGTCTCATGACGGCGGCGACGGGCCACCACTTCGCCCGTCCCGGCAACCGGTTCTGGCCGGTGCTCCAGCTGTCCGGCTTCACTCCGCGGCGGCTGCGGCCGGACGAGCAGGAGGAACTCCTGGGGTACGGCCTCGGGATCACCAACGTCGTCGCGCGGGCGACCGCCCGGGCCGACGAGCTGACCCGCGAGGAGTACCGGGAGGGCGGCCGGATCCTCGCCGCGAAGGTGGAGCGGCTCGCGCCCCGCTGGCTCGCGGTCGTCGGCGTCACCGCGTACCGCACGGCGTTCGACGAGCCGAAGGCCGTGATCGGGCCGCAGGAACGCGTGATCGGGTCCACCCGGGTCTGGGCGCTGCCCAATCCGAGCGGCCTCAACGCGCACTGGACGGCGGAGACGATGGCCGCGGAGTACGCGCGGCTCCGCGCGGCCGCCGAGACACCGCCCGGGTAGGTGCGTCGCCCGCCGACGCGGGCCGTCGGCGACGCCGGCGGTCGCCGTGAGCGCTTCCGGGGGCGGGCTTCCGGGGCCGGAGCGGCCGCCCCGGGTGTCAGGCCGGTGGGTCGACCGTGGTGACCACGGCGAGCAGCTGGAACGGGAGTTCCTTGTCCCACTGGGAGACGCCGAGCCCGATCCACTGCCCGTCGGCCCGCCACAGGCGCAGGTTCGGGGTGTGGCAGCTGAGGGTGGCCCAGGGCTCCGGTACCGGCTCGCCCTCCATGCTCCGCTCCAGGACGGGGAAGAGGTCGACGGTGCGGGGCTCGCCCCAGCGGGCGGCCAGCAGGACGCCCAGCCCGTCCCGTTCCGCTTCGTACTGGTCCTCGACGATCTCCCGGCGGGTGCCGTCGTCCTCCCAGAAGTCCTCGCTGGTCGCGAGCTCCGCGAGGTGGTGGTCCCGGCCCTCGTCGTGTCCCCGGGCCCTGAGTAAGTCGATCGCCGCCAGAAGGCCTGCCGTGGTCATGGCTCCAGTAAAGCGGCCCGCACTGACAGTTGGCGCCGCGTCAGGGACGCGACGGTCCCGCGGGCCGGGTCCGGGCCGGGTCCGGAGCCCCGGCGGAGCCTCCGCGGGGGCGGCTTCGAATCCAAAGCGTCATGGGGGCGGCACTCGCCGCGACCGGACCCATTGAGTACCATCCGCCGAAGAGGTGCACGAGCTGGGAGGACACACTGTGGGGCGGCTGACCGGCGGGGATCCGTCTCTGCTGCGGCGGATCAACTCCGCGGTGGTACTCCATGCGCTGCGCGGCGCCGACGCGCCGACGCTCACCGATCTGACCCGGATCACGGGTCTGTCGAGGCCCACCGTCGAAGGGGTCGTCGAGGGGCTCATGGAGGGCGGTCTCGTCGTCGAGGCGGCGCCCGAGGAGGGCGAGGCCCGGCGGCAGGGGCGTCCCGCACGGAGGTTCCGCTTCCGCGCCGAGGCAGGGCATCTGCTGGGCATCGAGATCGGCCCGCACCGGGTGGCCGCGCTGCTCTCCGGTCTGGACGGGCGGATCATCGGGGCCGGCTCGCGCGAGGTGTCGGAGACGGCCCCCGAGGACGAGCGGCTGGACCGGGTCCGTACGGTCGTGGCCGACGTGCTGCGCCGCGCCGGCGTCGCCCGGTCGAACCTGCGGGCCGTCGGCGTCGGCACCCCCGGCATCGTGGAGGCCGACGGCACGGTCCGCCTCGGCACGGCGCTGCCGGGGTGGACGGGGCTCGCGCTCGGCGAGCGGCTGCGCCGCTCCTTCAAGTGCCCCGTCATCGTGGAGAACGACGCGAACGCGGCGGCCGTGGCCGAGCACTGGAAGGGCGCCGCGACCGACTCCGACGACATCGTCTTCGTCCTCGCCGGGCTGAGCCCGGGCGCCGGGTCGCTGATCGGCGGCCGGCTGCACCGCGGTTTCGGCGGCGCGGCCGGGGAGATCGGCGCCCTGCACCTGCTCGGCCGGGGCGTCACCCCCGAGCACCTGCTGTCGACGACGGACGAACCGCTGCACCCGCTGGACGAGCAGGCGGTCGCCGAGGTCTTCGCGCTGGCCCGCAAGGGCGACACGCGCGCGGAGGCGGCGGTCGAGCGTTTCATCCAGCGGCTCGTGCACGACGTGGCCGCGCTGGTCCTCGCGATCGACCCCGAGCTGGTGGTCGTCGGCGGCTGGGCGGCCGGTCTGGACGGCGTGCTCCAGCCGCTCCGCGAGGAGCTGGCCCGGTTCTGCCTGCGGCCGCCGCGGGTGGTGCTGTCCCTGCTCGGCGAGGCCGCGGTCGGGACGGGTGCGCTGCGGCTCGCGCTCGACCACGTCGAGGAGCAGCTGTTCGCGGTCGACGGCACGGTGACGGCCCGCCGCTGAGGAGTACTCGGCGACGGGCCGTCGGGCGCGGTGCGACCGTGTCTAGGAGGCCATGACCAGGTCGACCGAGTCGCCGAAGGTCAGTCGGCAGGTGTCGGCGCGGTAGGTGGCCACGGAGACGGCGGCGGTGCGTCCGCCGGACAGGTAGCGGGTCGTGACGACGAGCACCGGGGCGCCGGGCAGCCGGTCGAGCTCCTTGGCGTCGTCGGCACGGGCGGATCCGAGCTCGACGGAGCGGTCCTGGCCGTCGAGGGCGAGGTGCTGGAGTTCGCGGAGCACCGCGCGGGCGCGGGCGGGTCCGGCGGGGGCGTCGATGGCGCTGAGGCCCGGGACGGACGCGGCCGGCACGTAGAGCAGCTCGGCGGCGACGGTCTGGCCCTGGCTGGCGCGGACCCGTCGGACGATGTGCACCCGCTCCTCGGTGCCGCTCTCCAGGGCACGGGCGACGGCGGCCGGGGCCACGTCGGCGGCGGAGTCAAGGGACTGCCAGGCGTCGTCGCCGACCCCCGGCCAGGCGTGCTGCGTGGTGGAGACGTCGACGCCGACGCGCGGCGGGGCGACGGTGGTGCCGACGCCGCGGCGGCGCTGCAGCCGCCCTTCGAGCTCCAGCTGCTCCAGCGCCTGGCGCAGCGTGGCCCGGGCCACGCCGAAGCGGGCCGCGAGGTCGCGCTCGTTGGGAAGGATCTCCCCGACCGCGAAGTCCGAGTCGAGTGCTTCGCCGATGACTGTCTTGAGGTGCTGGTACTTCGGTTCCGGTACCGATGTCAGCTGCGTGGTCCCCACCCTGATCCTCCGCAATTCGCCGTGTCCCGCGGCGTTTTTCCGCGCCCTTGTTTATTAAAGGTTCCTGCACTAACTCTGTGACCATAAGGCGAGCCCACCCCTTGGTCAAGACCAATCCTCTGTCGAACGCCCCCGAATGTGACCCTCTGACCTAGATCGTTCACAGGACGTTCGCGCCCCCGTGTGCCCGGCGCAGCAAAACACCCCGTCTCCCGGGCGGGAGACGGGGTGGACTTCCGGCCGATCGGCGCGATCGGGCCGGTTCCTCGCGCGGGGCGGCCGCGGGACGGGAGTCCTCGGCCTCGGCGGCGCGGCCGAGTATCCGGTAGGCGACGCCGGGCCACAGGGCCCGGTGCTCCTCGGAGCACGCGGTCGGGGGATCGGTCGGAGGTCGGTGGCCACCCGGTCGTCCCGCCCACCGCGGTGCCGCTGTCCAGTTTCGGGCGGAGGCTTGAACTCAGGGCTACTGATCGGTAATTCTCGTTGACGGGACGTCTGACAGCCTCAGGACAGGGAGTCCGCATGCCCGCACGGATCACGTTCACGATCGGGACCCCGGCGGGTCCCCGCACGGCGTCCCTCACGTACGAACGCCGCGGAGCGGGGGATCCGCTGCTGCTCCTGCACGGCATCGGACACCACTGGCAGGCCTGGGAGCCGGTGCTGGACATCCTGGCCGCCGAGCGGGACGTGATCGCCGTGGACCTGCCCGGGTTCGGCGCCTCCGACCCGCTGCCCGAGGGCTGCCCGTACGACCTGTCCACCGTCGGGAGCGTCCTCGGCGCGTTCTGCGAGGCCCTCGGCGTCGAGCGCCCGCACGTGGCGGGGAACTCGCTCGGCGGGCTGCTCGCCCTGCAGTTGGGGCGGGAGAAGCTGGTGCGCTCGGTCACCGCCCTCTCCCCCGCCGGCTTCTGGTCGGAGGGCGAGCGGCGGTACGCCTTCGCGACGCTCCGGGCGATGCGCGGCGCCGCGCTGTCGCTTCCCGTGCCGGTGATCGACCGCCTCTCCCGCACGGCCGCGGGGCGCACCGTGCTCACCAGCTCGATCTACGCGCGCCCCGCGCGGCGTTCACCGGCGGCCGCCTACGCCGAGACGCTCGCGCTGCGCGGGGCCACCGGGTTCCGGCAGACGCTGGCGGCCGGCGGGAGCGTGCGCTTCCGCGAGGACGTCCCCGGCCTACCGGTCACCGTGGCCTGGGGCGCCCGCGACCGGCTGCTCCTTCCCCGGCAGGGCGTCCGCGCCAAGCACACCGTCCCCGGCGCGCGGCTCGTCCGGCTGCCCGGCTGCGGGCACGTGCCCATGAACGACGACCCGGCTCTCGTCGCGCGCGTCCTCCTGGACGGCAGCCGCGCCTGAGGCGGTGACCGGGACGCGCCGGGCGAACAGGCCGGTGCCCACGGCGGCGCCGGCCCCCACCAGCAGGCTGCCGAACGCCTGCGGGAGACCGAACGAGGCGCCCGCGACCAGGGCCGCGCTCAGGGCGGCGGCGATCGGGATCGCGCCCGTGAAGAGCGTGGCCCGCTCCATGCCGATGCGCTGCACGCCCATGTAGAACAGGACGAATCCGACGACGGTGGCGAGCGCGGCCTGCCAGACCAGCGCGCCCGCCTCCGTGCCCGTCGGCAGCCGCACGACGCCGGCGCCGTCCACGAGCACTCCGATCAGCGCCGCCTCGACCGCGCCGATCCCGCACACGACCGCCGTGAGCAGCTTCGGCCCGAGCAGCCGGAGCACGGGGACGGCCAGCACCGTGAAGCCGACCTCGCCCGCGAGCGCGGCCACCGACCAGCCGATCCCCGCCAGGTCCGTGCGCCCCCATCCCTGCACCGTGAAGGCGCCGGCGGCGACGAGCAGCGCCCCGTACAGCACGGCGGGGGCCGGCCTGCGGCCCTCGGTCAGCGGGACGAGGACGGCGACGACGACCGGGGCGCAGCCGACGAGGACGCCGGGCACCGCGGGTTCGGCGGTGCGCTCGGCGGCGAGGACGGCCAGGTTGAAGCCGACCATGCCGACCCCCGCGAGGGTGGCGAGCCGCAGCCAGTGACGGACGGTCAGGATCCGCAGCGGGGCCGTCCCGCCGCGGCCGAGCAGGGGCAGCAGGAGCAGGCAGGCGGCGGCGTAGCGGAGGGCCTGGCCGCCGGCGTACGGGTAGTCGCCGAGCAGGCTGTTGGCGGTGAAGGAGGCTCCGACGAGGGCGTAGGCGACGGTCACGAGGAGGACCCCGCGCAGGGCGTTGGCGTTCATGGTTCCGACGTTAGGAAGGCGCGCGGTCCTGTTCGGGGTCCACTTCCGCACCGTCATCGGGGACCACTTTCCGCGGCGCGGCATCATGGGCCGCGGCCGGGAGTGCCGGGCCGGGGACGGGGAGAGGGGCCACACGCAGATGACGAGCCACGGGCAGGCGGCCTGGGAGCTGCTCCTGCCGGCCGCCGCCGCTCCCGCGCGGCGGCGCGGCCGGGCCCTCCAGGAGGCGCTGCGGGACGCGGTGCGCTCCGGCCGGCTCGCGCCCGGGACCCGGCTGCCGTCGAGCCGCGCGCTCGCGGCCGACCTGGGCGTCTCGCGGGGCCTGGTCACGGAGGCGTACGAGCAGCTCACCGCCGAGGGCTATCTCCGCAGCGACCGCGGGGCGGGCACCTGGGTGGGCGAGGCGGCGCGGGGCCGGCCGGGCGGCACGCCCGCGCGGGAAGGCGCCGGAACGCCGGCACCGGGTCGGGGCACGGGGACAGCCGGCGGCTCCGGCCCGGCCACGCGCGCGCGGGCGGCCGACGCCCGGGGCACGGGCCACGGGACGCACGCGCGGGGAGGCGCCGGGCCGCACGCGCGGGGAGCGGGGGCACCACGCGTGCGCGTGGACTTCCGCCCGGGGACGCCCGATCTGTCGCTCTTCCCCAGGTCCGCCTGGTCGGCGGCCCAGCGGGCCGTCCTCGCCCGGCTCCCCCACCCCTCCCTCGGGTACCCGGACCCGCGCGGTCTCCCCGAGCTGCGGGAGGCGCTGGCGGCCCTGCTGACCCGGCGCCGGGGCGTGGTGGCCGACCCGGAGCGGCTCGTCGTGTGCTCCGGAGTGGCGCAGGCCTCGACCCTGCTCGGCTTCGTGCTGCGGGCGCGGGGGCACGGCGCGATCGGCGTCGAGGATCCGGGCAGCCCGGAGCACGGGCGGCTGTTCTCCTCGACCGGCCTGGACACGCTGTGGCTGCCGCTCGACGGGGAGGGGCTGTGGCCGGAGCCGCTGGCCGCCTCGGGGGTCCGGGCGGTGGTGGTGACCCCCTCGCACCAGTTCCCGTCCGGGATCAGCTGGTCGGCGGAGCGGCGGGCGGCGCTGCTCGCCTGGGCGCGGGCGGTGGACGGCCACGTCCTGGAGGACGACTACGACGGCGACTTCCGGTACGACCGGGCCCCGGTCGGCGCGCTCCAGGGCCTCGACCCCGAGCGGGTGGTCTACGCGGGCTCGGTCAGCAAGTCGCTCGCGCCCGGTCTGCGGCTCGGCTGGATGCTCGTCCCCGGGGAGCTGCTGGCCGAGGTCGTCGAACGCAAGCGGACGATGGACCTGGGCAACCCGGTGCTCGACCAGGCGGTGCTCGCGGAGTTCGTGACGCGGGGCGCGTACGACCGGCAGCTGCGCCGCTGCCAACGCGCCTACCGGGAGCGGCGGGACGCCCTGCTCGCGGCCCTCGCGGAGCACCTGCCGGGAACGGAGGTGAGCGGCATCGCGGCCGGACTGCACGTCATCGCGCGCGTACCGGGGCGGTACGGCCCGACGGAGCGCTTCCTGGCCCGGGCGGCGGCGGCCGGGGTGGTGCTGCGGCCCCTGGAGGAGTACGGCACGGCACGGCCGGGGGACGGGGACGTGCGGCTGGTGATCGGATACGCGCACCTGGCGCCGTCCGTCGTGGCGGCCGGGATCCGCGCGGTGGCGGCGGCGGTGGGCCGGGGGTGACGCGGCCAGGCCGCGGACACGTGGGTGCGGTGCGCGCTGCGGCGTCTCCGGCGGCGGACAGCGGGTACGGCCTGCGGTGCCAGAGGCCGGACACGGGTACGGCCTGCGGCGGCCCGGATTGGACACCGCGTGCGGCCTGCGGCGGCCCGGGCGAGTGTTCACGCGGGGTTCGTGTGGGCGCCGTGCCCGGCCGCTAGGCATGGGGCGACGCACCGCCGCCCCCGCCCGGACCCCCTCGGAGGACCCGCATGTCCCAGTCCGCACCCGGCCGTTCCCCCTCCCCCGCCCGTCGCGGCGTGCTGCGCGGTTCGCTCGCCGCGTCGGCGGCGCTCGCCCTCGGTGGTTCCGGTCTCGCCGCCCCGGCGTTCGCGCTGTCGGGCCGGCCCCGCGCCGGGTGGGGCGTGCAGACGGGCGACGTCACGTCGTCCTCGGGGCTGGTGTGGGTGCGCTCGGACCGGCCGGCGCGCATGCTCGTGGAGACCTCGGCGAGCGAGTCGTTCCGCCGCGTGCGCCGCCACCACGGGCCGCTGCTCGGCACGGGCACGGACTTCACCGGCACCGTCCCGCTGCGGGGGCTGCCGGCCGGCGAGCAGATCCACTACCGGGTCACGCTCGCCGACCCCGACGACCCGCGGCGGACGGGCGAGCGGATCACCGGCACCTTCCGCACCGCCCCCGAACGGCGCCGGGACGGCGTCCGCTTCCTCTGGTCGGGGGACGTCGCCGGGCAGGGCTGGGGCATCAACCCGGACATCGGCGGCTTCCGCGCGTACGAGGAGATGCGCCGTCTCGACCCGGACTTCTTCCTGTGCAGCGGCGACTCGATCTACGCCGACGGGCCGCTGCAGCCCCGTGTGACGCTGCCCGACGGACGGATCTGGCGGAACGTCACGACGCCCGAGAAGTCGAAGGTCGCGGAGACCCTCGACGAGTACCGGGGGAACTTCCGCTACAACCTCCTCGACCACAACGTCCGGGCGTTCAACGCGCAGGTGCCGACGGTGACGCAGTGGGACGACCACGAGGTGCGGAACAACTGGTACCCGGGCCAGATCCTGGACGACGCGCGCTACACGGAGAAGGACGTGGACGTGCTCGCCGCGCGGGCCCTGCGCGCCTTCGGCGAGTACACGCCGGTGTCGACGCTGCACGCGCGCGTGGGGTCGCGGACGTCCCGGATGCACCGCGTGGTGCGGTACGGGCCGCTGCTCGACGTGTTCGTGCTCGACATGCGCTCGTTCCGGAACGCCAACTCGCCCGGGCGGCAGGCCGACGACACGACCGGCATCCTGGGCGCCGAGCAGCTCGCCTGGCTCAAGCGGGAGCTGGCCGCGTCCACGGCGGTGTGGAAGGTCCTCGCGGCCGACATGCCGCTCGGCCTGGTCGTCCCGGACGGCGCGAACATCGAGGCGGTGGCGCAGGGCGATCCGGGCGCGCCCCTGGGCCGCGAGCTGCAGATCGCGGAGCTGCTGCGGTTCGTCAAGCACCGGAGGATCACCGGCACCCTGTGGCTCACGGCGGACGTGCACCACACCTCCGCGCAGCACTACGCGCCGGAGCGGGCGGCCTTCCAGGACTTCGCGCCGTTCTGGGAGTTCGTCTCCGGGCCGCTGGCCGCGGGCGGGTTCCCGGCCAGCGCGCTGGACGCGACGTTCGGTCCGGAGCGGGTGTTCGTCCGGGCGCCCGAGCGGGGCAACCTGTCGCCGATGGAGAGCCCGCAGTACTTCGGAGAGGTCGACATCGACGGCCACAGCGGGGAACTGACGGTCCGTCTGCGGGCGGAGGGCGGGACCGTGCTGTTCAGCACGGTGCTGCAGCCGGGTCGCGTCGGGCAGTGACGCCTGGTCGGAGGGGGTACGGGGCCGGTTCCCGGCGGCCGCGGAGGCCGCCGTGGAGCCGGCCCCGCGGTGATTGTCAGTGGCGGGTCCTAACGTCCCTCCCATGACGCGATCCGTACAGGCACTCGCCTATGTCCGCCCTTCCGCGCTGGAGTCCACGGGCTCCGGCCGGCTGCTCGGTCTGGAGACGGCGGGGGGTCTCACGCCCCGCGGGGCCGAGGCCCACCCCCGCTTCTTCGCCGGCTTCCTGGCCTCTCCGCAGGTCGCCGCCCGCGGCCTGCTCGCGGTCGCCGACGTGGCCGCGGCCCGCTATCACCAGCGGATACGGCCGGGTTCGCTCGACCCGGTGGTGACGGGGAACGGCGACCGGCTGCGGTTCGAGTCCTTCTCCGGCTGCGGCGGGGTGTACGCCCGCCTGGACGTCCTCGACGAGGGCCTCGGCGGTACGGAGACCGGGCACGGCACCACGAACGTCGACGTCAACGACCCGCTGCGCGAAGCGCTGTCGCGGATGACGGGGGACGACCCGCTGCATCTCCGGGTGGGACCGGAGGAGATGGCGGTGACCACGCTCGCGGGCGCCGTGGTCGAGAAGAAGGTGCCGCTGCCGGACCGCTGGCTGCGGGGCTTCGCCGAGGCGCAGGTCGCCTCCGCCCGGTTCGATCTGCGGGCCGAGCTGAGCGGGGCGGAGGCCGTCCGCTTCCTCCGGTCCCTGCCGCGCAACCAGGCGCGCGGGCGCGGTCCGGTGTGGGTCGTCCAGTCCGGCCGGACGCTGCGGCCGACGACCCGGCCGGGCGCGGGAGCGGTGTGCCTGCCGGGGCCCGACCGGCTGGTCGCCCTGGAGCGGGTGCTGCGGCACGCGAAGGGGCTGCGGGTGTACGGGCCGGTGCCGGACGGCGCCCTGGCCACGGCGAGCGCCTGGGAGGTGCTCCTGCCGGGGATGCGGCTGACGCTGACGCTGTCGCCCGACCCCGCCCGGGGCTTCTCCGGGGAGGGCGGGGTCCTGGAGGCGCTGGCGACGGAGGAGGCCGCGCAGGACGCCGAGCTGGTCGCGGTGCTCCTCGCCTGGGAGCCGCGGGTCGACCCGGCCGACCTCGCGGCGCAGGCCGGGCTCACGATCGACCGGGTGCGGGCGGCGCTGACCCGGCTCGGCACGGCCGGGCGGGTGGGCTACGACGTGGCGGACGCGGCGTACTTCCACCGGGAGCTGCCGTACGACGCGGACCGCGCCGAGCGGCACAACCCGCGCCTGCTGAGCGCCCGCCGGCTGGTCGCGGAGGGCGCGGTGACCGTCGAGGGCGCACTGGCGACGGTGGCCTCGGGCGAGCGGCGCTACCGGGTGCGGGAGTCGGACGGGGTGCTGAGCTGCACCTGCCAGTGGTGGGCCGACTACCGCGGCCGGCGGGGTCCGTGCAAGCACGCGCTGGCGGTGCGGATGGTCCGGCGGGGCGCGGTGCCCGGGCCGGGCGGGGGCGCGGCGGTCGCGGGAGCGGTGCGATGACGGCGAGCGGTGGGGGTGCCGAGGTGACGGACGGCCTGGTGAACAGAGTGGTGGGCGACATGATGACGAAGGTGAGGAGTGCGGTGGTGCGCGGGGCGGGGAAGGGCACGGAGGTCGCGGGCGGTACGGAGGGGGGCACCCCGGTCGAGCAGTTGCTCGCGGCGGTGCGTGCGGGGCGCGCCCACAAGGTGCCGGCCCTGCTGGAGCCGCTGGACGCCGCGGCCCGGAAGAGCGCCCTGGGCCCGCTGAAGGCCCTGCGCTCCGAGGTGCGCGGCTGGGACTGGAAGCGGTGGACCGAGGCGACCGCCGTCCGGCGGGCGCTGTACGTGGCGGGCGCGGGCTGTCAGACGGGTGCCGCGGCGACGGCGGCCTGGCTCGGCGGGCGCGACCTGCTGAGCCGGCGCTCCGAGGACGGGGGCCTGGTCCTGTCGGTGCTCGCCGACCGGGACCCGGCGTGGACGGCGGACGTGGCGCAGCGGCTGGCGGCGCGGACGGCCGTGGCGGAGAGCAGTTACGGGCTGATCCGGGGACTCGTGGAGCGCTCGGGGTGCGCGGTCCCGGCGACCGACGGCTACGTCCTCGCCTGGACGCGGGAGATCACCGACTCGCGGCTGCTCGCGCGGCTGCGGGAGGACGCGCACACGCGGGTGCTGGTGCCGCACGCGCTCGCCATGTCCGAGACGCCCGACCGGCTGACCTGGTCGGTCGGTCCCGAGTCGCCGACGCACTGGCCGACCGCGCTCGCGACGCTCGTCGCGGAGGGCGTGCTCGACCGGGCCCAGGTGGTGGACCTGTGCGTCTCCCGGCTGCTGCGCGGCGGCCGGGCCCGGGACCTGCGGTTCCCGCTGGAGGTGCTGCGGCTCGTCGAACCGGGCGCCGCCGAGCGCCGGGAGCGGGTCCCCGACTGGATCGGGATGACGGCGGACGCGCCGTCCCCGGTCGCGGCGTACGCCCAGGAGGTGCTCGCGGGGCTGGCCGCCGAGGGCGCGCTGTCGGCGGGGACGCTGGCCGAGATGACGGGCGGGGTGCTGTTCCGTACCGAGAAGAAGCTGGTGCGGGCCCAGTTGACGCTGGTCGGGAAGGTGCTGGCGCGGGAGCCCGGTGCGGCGGAGGAACTGCTGCCGGCCGTGGCGGAGGCCTTCGGGCACGAGGACACCACGATCCAGGAGCGGGCGCTGAAGCTGGTGGGCCGCCATGCGGGACGGGTGGAGGCCTCCGTGCGCCGCGAGCTCGCCGAGCAGGCCGGGCTGCTGAGTCCGGTGCACCGTCCGGCGGCCGTCGAGCTGTTCGGGGCGGACCTGGAGGCGGAGGCCGGCGTCCCGTACGAGGAGGTCCTGCCGCCGGTGCCGGAGCGGGAGCCGGTGGCGCCTCCGGCGGCCTCGGTGGAGGAGCTGGTGGAGGAGCTGGTGACGCGGGGCCGGTCCGACGACCCGGCGGCGTTCGAGCGGACGCTCGACGGTCTGGTGCGGCTCGCGCGGCACGACCGGGCGGGGCTGGAGGCGGCGGTCCGCGAGGCGTTCCCGACGGAGCACTGGACCCACGAGTACTACTTCAGCCACTACACGCACGACGCGGAGGTGGTGCTCGCGGGGCTGCTGGGGCTGCTGCCCGGGTGGCGTGTCGACTCCGGGCGTGCGAAGGGGAACGACCGGACGGCCTGCCACCACGAGGCGCTGTCGGGTCTCCTCGAGGCGCGCCTGTGGGAGATGGCCGCTCTGGTCGGCTCGGACGCGCTGCCGTTCCTGCTCGCCGCGCCGACGCTGCACACCGGGGAGATCGCCCCGGAGGTGCTGGTGGAGCGGCTGCGGGCCTACGGGGACGCGGGGGTGGAGCCGGCTCCGGCGGACTTCGCCCAGGCGCTGCTGCGGGTCGGGCGGACCGCGCCCGCGGCGGCGGAGGCGGCCGAGCGGGCCGAGGCGCTGGGCACGGCGGCGGGCCGGCGGCTCGCCGTGTGGCTGCGGACGGAGGAGCCGCTGGGGACGCGGGTGCGGTTCCTGCCCCGGGGGAAGGACCAGGCCTCGCAGAAGTGGTGGCTGGCGGAACGGATCGTCGTCGAGATCGGCGAGCGGGCCGTGCTGCGCGAGGAGTTCCCGGCCGCGTTCCGCTGGCTGGGCGGTGAGCTGCGGGCGACGCCCCGGCGCTGCTACCACTGGCTGGACACGCGGGCGCACTGGTCCGCGGCGCTGCCGGTGGACCGCGAGTTCGTGGCGGCGTGCGTCCTGTCCTCCCTCGCGTCGGGGGCCGACGGCGACCAGCGGGGCCTGGCCGAGCCGCTCACGGCTCTCGCCGAGGCGGGCGGCCCGGTGGGCCGTTCCGTCCATCTGGCGCTGGCGTTCGGTCTGGGCTGCCCGGACGCGGACGACCGGCTGCGCGCGGTGGACGCGCTGCTCGTCCTCGCGTCGCGGGGCGACCTGGACGCCCGCCAGCTCGGTACGGAGCTGGCGTGGCTGGTGCTGGAGGGCTCGGTGAAGCCGAACCGGCTGGCGGACGCGCTGCGGACGTCGGCGGCCACGGGCGCGTACGGCACGGTCTGGGCGGTCCTGGAGCCGCTGCTCCCGGAACTGCTGGGCGCGGAGAAGCAGGTCCGGGGTCTGGGCGAGGTCCTCGCGGTCGCGGCGGACTGCGTGGAGCGGTGCGGGGCCGCGGGCGAGGTGGCCGGGCTGGAGGCGCTGGCCTCGACGCGGAGTTCCGCCCAGTTCGTCGTCCAGGCGAAGCGGCTGTCGGGTGCACTCCGCCGGGAGGCCGATCAGCCTCTGACAGAAACGGTCTGAATCGTTCTTTAAGCCGCTAGATGGGCGCTTAACCCGTCAGTCACAAAGCGTTCGTGATCACGCAACACCGTTGGGTCACAGTGAGGTCATGACCGATGTGACGTCCTCGAAGAGCACCCGCCGTCCGCACCACTGGCGGCACGACCTGATCGAGCTGGCCGCGCTGTTCACCGCGGTGGTGGTGGCCGACACGATCGCCAAGACCATCGCCAAGGGGCCCGACGGCCCCTCGCTCCTGGTGTTCTCGGCGATCGCGCTGGTCGCCACCGCCGCCTTCCACACCTGGTGGGCGCGGAGGCGGAGCCATGCGAGCCATGCCCCGCCCGCCGGACACACCGGCGGGCATCCCGCGGCGGCCCGCCCCGAGGGCGCCGGCGAGGCGCCGGCGGCCGACGGGGAGGCCGCGCCCGCGGTGCCCGTCGAGACCGCGCTGTGGCGGATGCGGACCACCGTCGCGGACGCACCGGGCAGCCTCGCCGCCCTGTGCACGGTCCTCGCCCGCCTGGGCGTGGACATCCTGACCCTCCAGACCCATCCGCTCGCCGACGGCACGGTGGACGAGTTCCTGCTCCGGGCCCCGGCCGACCTGTCCGCCCACGCCCTCACCCGGGAGACCGCAGCGGCCGGCGGCCGCGACACCTGGACCGAACGGGCCGACGCCCACGACCTGGTGGACACCCCCACCCGGGTCCTCGGCCTGGCCACCCGTACGGCGCTGGACGCGGCCGAGCTGCCGCTCGCGCTGCGCCAGCTCCTGGGCCGCTGCACCCTGCACTCCGTGCCCGCCGTCTCGCTCACCGGCCGGCCCACCGGCGAGCACGCCCCGGTCGAGGGCGTGCTGGAGGAGACCGTGATGCGGCTGCGCGACCCCCACGGCGGCACGCTCGTCGTGGAGCGCGCCTACCTCCCCTTCACCCCGACGGAGTTCGCCCGGGCCCGCGCCCTCGTCGAACTCGACGCCCGGCTCGGCCCCCGCGTGCCGCGCAGCCAGGACGTGCTGACCCTCCCCGAGGGCAACGAGATCACCGTCCGCCGGGCCGACCGGCGCGACCTGGCCGCCGCGCGCGCCATGCACGACCGCTGCTCGGCCCGCACGCTCGGACTGCGCTACCACGGCCCGGTCGGCGACGCCGACCGCTACCTCGACCACCTGCTCAGCCCCCGCTTCGGCCGCACCCTCGCCGTCCAGACCGCCTCGGGCCGGCTCGTCGCCCTCGGGCACCTGCTCTGGGACGGCGACGAGACCGAGGTGGCGCTGATGGTGGAGGACGACTGGCAGCGCCGGGGCATCGGCTCCGAGCTCCTCGGCAGGCTGGTGGCGATGGCCGAGGAGGCCGGATGCGCGAGCGTGTACGCCGTGACGCAGTCGTCCAACACCGGGATGGTGGCCGCCATGCGGGCGCTCAACCTGCCCCTGGACTACCAGATCGAGGAGGGCACCCTGGTGATCACAGCCCGGCTGGCCTCGGCACCGCGACCGGCCGACCGGCCGCAGCACCGGGAGACGGAGCAGCAGCCGCGCGAAGGGGCGCGGCCGGCGGAGCGCTGAGCGCCCAGGTCAGGTCCCGCCAGAGGTCCTCGACGTCCTCCAGGCCCACCGACATCCTCAGCAGGCGGTCGCTGACGCCCGCCGAGCGCCGGTCGCCCTCGGCCACGATGCGGTGGCTGATGGAGGCCGGGTGCTGGATGAGGGTGTCGACGCTGCCGAGGCTGACGGCGGGGGTGATGAGCCGGACGCCGGCGATGACGTCGTGCGGGTCGCCGTACACCTCGAAGGCGATCATGGCGCCGCCGATCCGCGGGTAGTGGACCTGCGCGATGCGGGGGTCGGTGGCGAGTCGCCGGACGAGCTCCGCCGCCGTGCCGGACGCGGCCCGGACCCGTACCGGCAGGGTGGAGAGGCCCCGCAGCAGCAGGTAGCCGGCCAGCGGGTGGAGCACCCCGCCGGTGGCGAAGCGGACCTGGCGGAGGGTACGGGCGAACTCCTCGTCGCAGGCGACGACGCCGCCCATCACGTCGCCGTGGCCGCCGAGGTACTTGGTCGCGCTGTGCAGCACGATGCGGGCGCCCTGCTCGACCGGGCGCTGGAGCACGGGCGTCGCGAACGTGTTGTCGACCAGGAGCGGCACGGAGCCGCAGGAGTGGGCGAGGGCGCGGATGTCGGCCTCGGCCAGGGTCGGGTTGGCGGGCGACTCCACCATGACGAGACCGGTGTCGGGCCGGATCGCGTCCGCCACACCCGCGGGGTCGGTCCAGGTCACCTCGGTGCCGAGCAGCCCCGCGTCGAGCAGGTGGTCGCTGCAGCCGTACAGCGGACGGACCGCGACGACATGGCGCAGCCCCTGGCTCGCCCGGGCGAGGAGGACGGCGGTGAGGGCCGCCATGCCGCTGGCGAACGCGACGGCGGCCTCGGCGCCCTCCAGACGGGCGAGGGCCTCCTCGAAGCGGGCGACCGTCGGGTTGTCGAGCCGGGCGTAGACCGGCGGTCCGTCCAGCCGGGCCCCGGTGGTGGCGAACTCGTCGATCCGGGCGGCCTCGGCCCGGGCGTCGTACGAGGGGTAGGTGGTGGACAGGTCGATCGGCGGGGCGTGCAGACCGAGCGAGGCGAGGTCTTCGCGGCCGGCGTGCACGGCTTCGGTGGCGAGCGCCCTCGGGGTGGCCGAGGTGCCGCAGTCCATGGCGTCCATGGCGGCACTGTGAACGGATACCGGGAAGTAGCGGGAATTCGCCGTGCTACGTTCGCCAGATGGCCGATTCTGTCGTACTGGACGCGGTCGATCTGCACATTCTTCGCCTCCTGCAGAACGACGCCCGGACCACCTACCGCGAACTCGCCGCCGAGGTCGGAGTGGCGCCTTCCACCTGCCTCGACCGGGTGGCGCGGCTGCGCCGCACGGGCGTGATCCTCGGACACCAACTACGACTGGATCCGGCCAAACTCGGCCGAGGGCTTGAAGCGCTCCTTCTCGTCCAGGTCCGGCCGCACCGGCGGGAACTGATCGGTCCGTTCGTGGACCGGATCCGGGGCCTGCCGGAGTCCCGGGCCCTGTTCCATCTGACCGGACCCGACGACTACCTGGTCCACGTGGCCGTGGCGGACCCCGCCGACCTGCAACGACTCGTCCTCGACGAGTTCACCTCGCGCCGGGAGGTGGCCCGCGTCGAGACGCGGCTGATCTTCCAGGAGTGGGAGTGCGGCCCGCTCCTGCCGCCCGCTTCGAGCCCCTCCATGTCAGCCGACTGAGCCTCGACGAGGGTGACGCGAGGTGCCGAAGACGCCAGGATGGCCCCCATGCCAGAGACTTCCAGCAGCCCGCTGCCCCGCCAGGTCGCCGACGAACACGTCGACGCACTCATCGCCCTCGACCCGATCACCGGTACGTACCTGGGAGTCAAGGAGAGCGCCGGACTGCTGCCCGACTTCTCGCCGGCCGGCCAGCGGGCGGTGGCCGAGCTCGCCCGCCGGACGCTCGACCGGCTCGACGCGGCGGAGCGCGTGCCGGGCGCGGACAGCGAGGCCGAGCGGCGGTGCGCCCGGCTGCTCCGGGAGCGCCTGACGGCGGAACTCGCCATGTTCGAGGCCGAGGAGGGCCTCTGCACGGTCAGCAATATGCGGTCGCCCGCGCACAGCGTCCGGATCGTCTTCACGGTGATGCCGACGGAGACCGAGGAGGACTGGGCCGCGGTCGCCACCCGGCTCCGCGCCGTCCCGGCCGCGCTGTACGGCTACCGGTCCGCGCTCGCCCTCGGCCTGGAGCACAAGCGCTTCGGCGGTCCGCGCCCCACCGCCACCTTCGTCGGCCAGCTCACCGAGTGGGCCGGCGGGGACGGCGGACGGCCGGGCTGGTTCGAGGAGTTCGCCGGCGCGGCCCCGGCCGACCTCCCCGTGACCCTGCGCGCCGAGCTGGCGGCGGCGGGCCGGGTCGCCACGGAGGCCGTGGCGGCGCTGCGGGACTGGATGCGCGACGTGTACGCCCCGGCCGTGGCGGACGCCCCCGACACGGTGGGCCGCGAGCGCTACCAGCGCTGGACCCGGTACTTCAACGGCACGGACCTGGACCTCGACCAGGCCTACGCGTACGGCTGGACCGAGTACCACCGGCTGCTCGGCGAGATGCGGACCGAGGCCGAGCGGATCCTCCCGGGCGCCGACCCGTGGGAGGCGCTCGCCCACCTCGACGAGCACGGCACCCACGTCGAGGGGGTCGACGAGGTGCGGGTCTGGCTCCAGCGGCTGATGGACGAGGCCGTCGAGGCCCTCGACGGCACGCACTTCGAGCTCGCCGACCGGGTGCGCCGCGTGGAGTCCCGCATCGCCCCGGCGGGCGGCGCGGCCGCCCCGTACTACACCGGCCCGTCCGAGGACTTCTCCCGTCCCGGCCGCACCTGGCTCCCGGTCGACGGCGTGACCCGCTTCCCGGTCTACGACCTGGTGTCGACCTGGTACCACGAGGGCGTGCCCGGCCACCACCTCCAGCTGGCCCAGTGGGTGCACGTCGCCGACCGCCTCTCCCGCTACCAGGCGACCATCGGCAAGGTCAGCGCCAACTGCGAGGGCTGGGCCCTCTACGCGGAGCGGCTGATGGACGAACTCGGCTTCCTGCCCGACGCGGAGCGGCGCCTCGGCTACCTCGACGGGCAGATGATGCGCGCCTGCCGGGTGATCGTGGACATCGGCATGCACCTGGGGCTGGAGATCCCGGCCGACTCCCCCTTCCACCCGGGCGAGCGGTGGACGCCGGAGCTCGCCCAGGAGTTCTTCCAGCGGCACAGCAGCCGTCCGCCGTCCTTCGTGGAGAGCGAGCTGACCCGGTACCTGTCCATGCCCGGCCAGGCCATCGGCTACAAGCTGGGCGAGCGGGCCTGGCTGCTGGGCCGGGCCAACGCGCGGGCGGCGCACGGCGACGCGTTCGACGCGAAGGCCTGGCACATGGCGGCCCTCTCGCAGGGCCCCCTGGGCCTCGACGACCTCGTCGAGGAACTGTCGCGCCTCTGAGGACCACGCCGTGGGATTCCCCGGCCGATCTCTTGATCGGCCGGGGAATCCCCTGCTATGCCTCGGGCATGACCTCCGCATACAGCCCGGACGCCACCGACTGGCGCATCCTCGAAGCCCTCCAGTCCGAGGGCCGCGCCAGCTTCGCCGAGCTCGCCCGGACGGTGGCGATGTCGCCGTCCGCGGTGACCGAGCGGGTACGGCGCCTGGAGGAGGCCGGGGTGATCTCCGGGTACACGGCGATCGTCGACCAGGACCGGCTCGGGCTGCCGATCCTGGCCTTCGTACGGCTGCGCTATCCGCACGGCAACTACAAGCCGTTCCACGACCTGCTCGACGCGACCCCGGAGGTCCTGGAGGCGCACCACGTCACGGGCGACGACTGCTTCGTCCTCAAGGTCGCCGCGCGGTCCATGCGGCACCTGGAGGAGATCACCGGGAAGATCTCCACGCTCGGCTCGGTCACCACCAGCGTGGTCTACTCCTCGCCGCTGCCGCGGCGTTCGCTCAGCCGCTGAGCGCGTCCCCGCCCGTGCGCAGCCGCACGGCCGAGCCCTGCCGCGCCTTGACCACCTCCAGCTGGGCCGGGATCCGGCGGCGCAGGTCGCCGACGTGGCTGACGATGCCGACGCTGCGGTCCCGCTCGCGCAGCGAGTCCAGGACGTCGAGGACCTCGTCGAGCGTCTGCTCGTCGAGGCTGCCGAAGCCCTCGTCGATGAAGAGGGTGTCGAGCCGTACGCCGCCCGCCTCGTCCGTGACGACGTCGGCGAGTCCCAGGGCGAGCGCCAGCGAGGCGAAGAAGGTCTCGCCGCCCGAGAGGGTGGCCGTGTCGCGCTCGTTCCCGGTCCAGGCGTCGACGACGTGCAGGCCGAGTCCGGCCCGCTTGCCGCCGGCGCGCGCGTCGGAGTGGACGAGGGTGTAGCGGCCCGCGGACATCCGCTGGAGCCGGGCGGTCGCGGCGGCGGCGACCTGTTCGAGGCGGGCGGCCAGGACGTACGACTCCAGGCGCATCCGCCGCTCGTTCTCGGCCGAGGTGCCGGCGGTGAGGGCGGCGAGGCGGGCCACCCGGTCGTACTCCTCGCGGAGCGGGCCGAGGCGGCGGACCTCGGCCGCGGCCTGCCGGGCGAGTCCGGCCAGCCCGGTGGCCCGCTCACGGGCCGCGGCCAGCGCGGCGTCCGCCTCGCGCAGGGCGCGTTCGGCGGCGGTGTGGGCGGCGGCGGCCGCGGCCGGGTCGGCCGGCGGCAGCGCGGCGGCGGCCGCGGTGCCGGGCTCGGCGAGCCGGTCGGCGACGGCGGCGGCCTCGGCCTGCCAGGCGTCGACGCGCTGCTGGTGGTCGCGGCGCTCGCCCTCCCGCAGGAGTGCGGCGGCGGCCTCGGCCGGGGTGGCGAAGCCGGCCCGGTAGGCGGCGTCGGCCAGCCGGTCGTCGGCCTCCTTGAGGCGCTGGGCGGCGAGTTCGGCGGCCCGGACGGCGCCGGTGGCGTCGACGAGGAGGGCGATCCGCCGCTCCAGCCGGGTGGCGTGTTCGGCGACGGTGGCGAACGCGCCGCGGCCCCGGGCGAGTTCCTCGTCGAGGGCGAGCTGTTCGCGGTCCAGGGCCTCGCGCCGCGAGGTCCGCGCGGCGACCCGCCGCTCGGCCTCCCGCTGCGCCGCGACCCGCTCCTCGTGCTCGCGATCGGCCCGTGCCAGGGTCTCCCGGGCGCTGTGGGTCTGTCCGGCGAGCGCGTGCGCCTCGGCGTGGAGCGCCGTCAACTCGGCTACCTCGTCGGCGAGTTCTCCGGCAGTGGGCTCGGGCGCGCCGTCCGGGGCGCCGGCCTGGACCTCGGCGCGGGCCGTGGACCAGGACTCGCGGGTGACGGCGAGCGCGCGCTCGGCGGCCGTACGGGTCTCCTCGGCACCGGCGTAGGCGGCGTAGGCGGCCTCCTCGGTGGCGCGGTCGACGTGGTCGGCGGTGGTCCGCGCGGGGGCCGGGTGGGCGGTGGAACCGCAGACCTGGCAGGGGTCGCCGGGGGTGAGGGCGACCGCGAGTTCGGCGGCGATCCCTTCGAGGCGGCGGGACTTGACGTCGAGCCAGCTCTCGTGGGCGGCGTTCCGGCGCTCGCGTGCGTCGCCGAGGCGCGCCTCGGCGGCCCGGGTGTCCTCGGCGAGTGCGTCGCGGCGGCGGGCGGCGTCGCGGCGGCGGCGGGCGGGTTCGAGGCGGCCGGCGAGGTGCTCGGCGCGGGCGGCGGCGTCGCGGGCGGCCTCGACGCGTTCGGCGAGTGCGGCGCGGCGCGGTTCCCAGCCGGTGAGCCAGTCCGCCGTGTCGCGGAGGACGTCGTCGTCGGCGCGGGCCTCGCGGGTCAGCGCGGCGCGCTCGTCGGCGACAGCGGCGGCCCGGCGCTCGGCGCGGCGGGCGGCCTCCAGTCCGCCGAGTTCGGCGCGCAGTCGGTGCTCACGGGCGGCGAGTTGCTCGGCTCCGGCGTCGGCGAGGTCCGGGGGCAGTTGGGCGCGGGAGCGCGCGCGGTCCGTGTGGGCGGCGGAGTGCTCGCGCTCGGCGTCCTGCCGGAGTCCGAGCGCGGGGGCCACCCGGTCCGCCTTGAGGCTGCGGTCGAGGGCGGCCTGGAGCCGGTCGCGCTCGGGGGCGTGGGCGGTGAGCCGCTCGTGGCGTCGGAGGGCGTCGGCGTGCCGGGCCTGGCGGGCGGCCAGGTCGTTCTCGGCGTCGAGTGCGGCGCGGGCCGTCCCGCGCCGGGTCTCGGCCGCGTCGAGCCGTACGCGGGCGATGTCGACCGTCTCGCGTGCCTCCGTGCGGGCGACGGCGGCCCAGGTGAGGACGGCGTCGGCGACTCCGGGGTCGCCGGGCCGTCCGTCGACGGAGGTGCGGGCGACGCCGAGGCCGCCGGCGGCCTGGCCCATCCGGTGGGCGAGGGCGAGGAGCCGCTCGTCGCCCTCCTCGACCTGCTGCTGCGCGGCGCGCCGGAGGTCGGCGAGCCGCTCCTCCACGGCGGCGAAGCGGCGGGTGTCGAAGAGCCGGCCCAGGAGCCGGCCGCGGGCCTCGGCGTCGGCGCGCAGGAAGCGGGCGAAGTCGCCCTGCGGGAGGAGGACGACCTGGCAGAACTGCTCGCGGCTCATGCCGACGAGCTGGGTGATCTCCTCCCCGGTCTCCTGGTGGGAGCGGCTCAGGCCGTTCCACGCGCGGGTGGCGGGGTCGTACTCGCGCAGCCAGGTCTGGGCCTTCTCGGTGGTGAAGCCGTCGCCGCGCTTCTTGGGGCGCTGCTGTGCCGGGCGTCGGGTGATCTCCAGGCGCCGCTCCCCCACGGTCAGTTCGAGGACGACCTCGGTGGGGGTGCCGACGGGTGCGTGGTCGCTGCGCAGGGAGGCGCCGGGGGTCTGCCGGACGCCCGGCACGCTTCCGTAGAGGGCGAAGCAGACCGCGTCGAGGACGGAGGTCTTGCCGGCTCCGGTGGGCCCGTGGAGGAGGAAGAGGCCGGCGGCCGAGAGGGCGTCGAAGTCGACGGTCTGGGTGCCGCCGAAGGGGCCGAACGCGGTGATCTCCAGGCGGTGCAGCCTCATCGGCCCCCCTCGCGTTCGGCCGTGTCGACCCGGACGTCGTCGAAGGCGCCGTGGAGGACGGCCCGCTCGGGGCCGTCGAGGGCCGTGCCGCCGCGGACGTGGGCCACGAAGTCCTCCGCGATCTGCTGGTCGGTGCGGTCGCGGAGCCGCCGTCCGTAGGAGACGTCGGGGTCCTCGGCGGTCCGCTCGGGGTCGAAGACGAGGTTCAGGGTGTGCGGGAAGCGCGCGGCGAGCCGGCTCATCGGCTCGGCGGGGCGTGCCGGGTCGGTGAGCGTGGCCTCGATCCAGGACTGCTCGTGGCGGGCGAGCGCGGGGTCGGCGAGGAGGTCGTCGAGCCGCCCGCGGATCCGGGCGAGGGGGCGCGGGACGGGGCAGTCGAGCCGCTCGGCGGCGGTGATCGCGCCGTCGGGGCCGGTCGGGCCGAGGTCGACGAGCCACATGGTCTTGCGGTGGTCCGCTTCGGAGAAGGAGTACGCGAGGGGGGATCCGGAGTACCGGACGCGCGGGGTGACGGTCTGGCTGCCGTGGAGATGGCCGAGGGCGACGTAGTCGACGCCGTCGAAGACCCCGGTGGGGACGGCCGCGACGCCGCCGACGGTGATGTCCCGCTCGCTGTCGCTGGGCGCGCCGCCCGCGACGAAGGCGTGGGCGAGGACGACGGAGCGGGTGCCGGCGGGCCGTGCGGCGAGGTCGGCGCGGACCCGGTCCATGGCGGCGGCGAGCACCGCCTCGTGCCCGGCCCGCTCGGCGCCGAGCCGTTCGCGGACGAGGGCCGGTTCGAGGTAGGGCAGGCCGTAGAGCGCGACGTCGCCGTGGGCGTCGGTGAGGACGACGGGGGTGCCGACGCCGGCCGGATCGGTGCGGAGGTGGATGCCGGCGCGCTCCATGAGTCCGGCGCCGACGCCGAGGCGGCGGGCGGAGTCGTGGTTGCCGGAGATCATCACGGTGGGCACCCCCGCCCCGGCGAGGCGGTGCAGCGCGGTGTCGAAGAGCTCGACGGCCGACAGCGGGGGCACGGCACGGTCGTAGACGTCGCCGGCGACGAGGACGGCGTCGACCTCGTGCGCGTGGACGGTCGCGACGAGGTGGTCGAGGAAGGCGGCCTGGGCGTCGAGGAGGCCGACGCGGTGGAAGGAGCGGCCGAGGTGCCAGTCCGAGGTGTGCAGGAGCCTCACGATGCCGTCCCACCCCGCATGTGCCCCGCTCCTCACCGCTGTTCCCGTACCTGTGCGCCCTCCACGCTATCCCGCCGGGGGGTGTGGTCGGGGCCGTTCGGCCGCTCCGCCGGGAGGCCTCGGCCGGGGGGGCCGGCGGTCAGGCGTCGCCGTACGCCTCGCCGCCGAGTGCGAACGAGGCCGTGCCCGCGGTGGCGTCGGCGAGCCAGGCGCGGAAGCCGGGGACGTCCGCGTCCGGGAGGCCGATCTCGATCGTGACGGCTTCGCTGTAGCGCACGTCACGGACGGCCCTGCCGGTGGCCCGCAGGTCGTTCTCCAGCTTTCCCGCCCGCTGGTGGTCGACGGTGACCGTGACGATGCGGAAGCGCTGCCGGGTCACCGTGCCGAGCGCGTCGAGGGCCTCGCCGACCACTCCGCCGTAGGCGCGGATGAGGCCGCCCGCGCCGAGCTTCACCCCGCCGTAGTAGCGGGTGACGACGGCGACGACGTACCGCATCTCGCGGCGCAGGAGCATCTGCAGCATCGGGGTGCCGGCCGTGCCGCCGGGCTCTCCGTCGTCGCTGGCCCTCTGGACGGAGGCGTCCGCGCCGAGGACGTACGCGAAGCAGTTGTGGCTCGCGGTCGGGTGCTCCCTGCGGACGCGCGCGACGAACTCCTGCGCCTCCCGCTCGTCGGCGACGGGCGCGAGCGCGCAGAGGAAGCGCGAGCGGTTGATCTCGGTCTCGTGCACACCCTCGCGGGCAGGGGTGCGGTACTGCTCCTGCATCCGGCCAGCCTACGTTCCGCCGCGTCCGCCCGGCTCGGGCGGTCGGGGCGGCCCGCTACCCGGCCTCATGCTCGCGCTCCCCGGCGGCCGGTTCGGGCGGGGTCGCGAGGCCCGCGTAGGGCAGGGCGCGCAGGGCGAGGGCCCAGCCCAGCCGGGCCTCGCCGGATTCGCTGGAGCGGCCGGTGAGCTCCGCGATGCGGCCGATGCGGTTGAGGACGGTGTTGCGGTGGCAGTAGAGCTGGTCGGCGGCCCGCGAGGCCGAGCAGCCGTGGTCGAGCCAGGCGCGCAGGGTGGTGAGGAGCGCGGCGCGCTCCCCGCCGGTGGCGAGCACCGGACCGAGGTGGACGGCGACGATCCGTTCGGCGATGTCGGTGCGCCCGCTGAGGAGCACCTGGGCGAGCCGGTCGTCGAAGACGCCGGCCTCGCCGCTGCCGGCGGGCAGCGTGCGCAGGGTCTGCTCGGCCAGGCGCAGGGCCCGGCCGGCCTTGGAGAGCCGGTCGAACTCCGGCGAGACCCCGGCGGTCGCCCCGGTCCGCTCCCGCAGGGCCGCGAGGAGGGCGCGGACGGCCGGGTCGGCTCCGCCGGGCGGGGTGGTCGCCGCGGCCCGGCCGGCGGGCGCCTCACGCGGCGGCAGCCGGACGATCCCGGCGTAGCGGCCGGAGCGGGGGCGCCAGTACGACCACATGCCCCGGGCCTCCAGGGCGGGCGTGGGGTGCGGCGGGGCGGCCGGGTCCTGGGCGGCGACCACCACGACGTAGCGGTCGACCGGAGGGACGCCGAGCGCGGCCGCGGCGGCGGCCGCGACGGCCGGGTCGTCGGCGCGGCCGTCGAGCAGCGCCTCGAAGAGGGCGACGCGCCGGGTGTCCTGGCGGCTCTGGAGTTCCAGCTGGGCGATCCGGTAGGCGTCGGCCATCGCGACCGAGTAGCGGTCGATGGTCTCCCAGACGCCGCTCGCCATGTCGAGTTCGACGTCCCGGCTGTCGGAGTCCCGCCCGGCCCGGACCCTGAGGTACTCGGCCATCACCTGCCACAGCACCCGTCCGCCGCGCCGGTAGGCCCGGAGCACGGTGTCGAGCGGCACGCCCTGTTCGGCGCGGCGGCGGCCGGTCTCGCGGGCCGCCCACTCGAAGTCGCCGCCGGTCGCGGCGAGCCCGCCGAAGTCCTCCAGGGCCCGCAGCAGGTTGTCGCGGCAGATCTCCCAGAGGTCCTCCCGGGTGACGGGGGCGCCGGAGGCGTACGTGCCGGAGTGGGCGCGGATGTCGTCGACGGCGCGGTCGGTGAGCCGGTCGAGGTCGGCGAGCATCGCCGTGGCCAGCGAGCGGCGGAGCGCGCCGGCGCCGTTCGCGCGCACCGGGGAGGTGCGGTCCGAGCCGGAGTGCGCCCCCGGGGGCCCTCCGGGGGCGTCCGAGCTGTGCGTCATGGCTCGCACCGTAGCGCCGGGATTTGGCGAATGCCACGGGCCGGGCGCGACGGCGGGGCCGCTGCCCAGCTCGACGCGCCGCATGGTGTGCACCTGCACATGGCGCCGGGGCCTGCCCCGGGCGGATTCTGTGCCGTGTCACCGAGCGCCGACGGAGTGGTCGACGCCGCCTATCTGGAGCGTGCCATGTCACTGAGCGTCGCCGGCGTCCTCGGCGAGTCCGCCCGCCACTTCCCCGACCGGATCGCGGTCGTGGAGGGTGCGACCCGGCTGACCTACGACGAGCTGTGGACGGAGGCGCTGCGCTGCGCCGCCGGGCTCCGCGAGGCGGGGGTGAAGCCGGGCGACCGGCTGGCCGTCCTGCTCCCGAACACGATCGAGTTCCTGCGCGTGTACTACGGGGCGCTCGCCGCCGGTGCGACGGTGGTCCCGGTGCACGCGCTGCTCGTCGCCGACGAGGTGCGGTACGTCCTGGAGCACAGCGGCGCGGTGGGCATCGTCAGCGGCGGGCCGCTGTGGGCCGTCGCCGACGAGGCGGCCCGCGCGGCCGGGGTGCGGGCCTTCCAGGGGGCGCCCACGGCTTCGCGCCCGGCGCTCGCGGCCGAGCCGGCGGACCCCTCGGACACCGCGGTGGTCCTCTACACGAGCGGGACGACGGGCCGCCCGAAGGGGGCCCTGCTCACCCATCTCAACATCGTCATGAACGCGGCGGTGACCTCCCAGGACCTGCTCGGGCTGGGCGCGGGGGACGTGGTCCTCGGCTGTCTGCCGCTGTTCCACAGCTACGGCCAGACCTGCGCCATGAACGGGACGCTCCGGCAGGGGGCGACGCTGGTGCTGATGCCGCGGTTCAGCGGCCCGGCCGCCCTGCGGGTGCTGGCCGACGAGGGCGTGACGGTCTTCATGGGCGTGCCGACGATGTACCACGCGCTGGTGGAGGCGGCCGCGGGCTCCGCCGTACGGCCGGAGGGCCTGCGGGCCGCCGTGTCGGGCGGCGCCGCGCTGCCCGTCGCCGTCCTGGAGCGCTTCGAGGAGACGTTCCGCACCCAGGTCCTGGAGGGGTACGGCCTGACGGAGACCTCGCCGGTGGCGACCTTCAACCAGCCGCACCTCGGCCGCCGCCCCGGCACGGTGGGCCACCCCGTCTGGGGTGTGGAGGTCGGCATCGCGGACGCGGCCGTGGACGACGCGGTCCGGCTGCTCGCGGACGGCGGGATCGGGGAGGTCGTGGTGCGCGGCCACAACGTCTTCGCGGGCTACCTCGACGACCCGGAGGCGACCGCGGCGGCGGTGGTGGACGGCTGGTTCCGCACCGGTGACCTGGGCGTACGGGACGCCGACGGCTTCCTGCGGATCGTGGACCGGAAGAAGGACCTGGTCATCCGGGGCGGCTTCAACATCTACCCGCGCGAGGTCGAGGAGGTGCTCGTGCGGCACCCCGCGGTCTCGGAGGTCGCGGTGATCGGCGTCCCCGACGACGCGAGGGGCGAGGAGGTCTGCGCGGTGGTGGTGCGCCGCGGTGACGCGGCCGCGCTCTCGGAGGACGAGCTGGTCGACTGGTCACGCGAGCGGCTCGGCCGGCACAAGTACCCGCGGATCGTACGCTTCGTGGAGGAGCTGCCGCTCGGTCCGACGGGCAAGGTCCTGAAGCGCGCGCTGGTGGCGCAGGCCGGGCCGCGGGCCTGATCCTCCGACGACCCGAGGGAGGGCGGCAGCGATGGCGGATTGCGGACCCGAGGTCCTGACGCGGTACGGAGCCCTGCGCGGCGCGGCGGCGGACGGGGTGGCCGCCTTCCTGGGCGTGCCGTACGCGCGGCCCCCGGTCGGCGCGCTGCGGTTCCGGCCGCCGGAGCCGGTGGAGCCCTGGGAGGGGGTCCGGGAGGCCGCGGCCTTCGGGCCGACCGCGCCGAAGCGCCCGTACGCCCCGCCGCTCGACGCCCTGCTCCCGGACCCCGAGGTCGCGGGCGACGGCTGCCTCAACCTGAACGTGTGGGCGCCCTGGGACGGCGGCGGTCCGGGAGCCGGGCTCCCGGTGATGGTCTGGATCCACGGCGGCTCGCTCGTCCACGGCTCCTCGGCGGTCCCCGTCTACGACGGCACCGCCTTCGCCCGGGACGGGGTCGTCCTCGTCTCGGTCAACTACCGGTTGGGGATCGAGGGGTTCGGTGTCTTCCCCGACGCCCCGGCCAACCTCGGGCTGCGGGACCAGATCGCCGCGCTGACCTGGGTGCGGGACTGCGTCGCGGCCTTCGGCGGCGACCCGGGGCGGGTGACGGTCTTCGGCGAGTCGGCGGGGGCGGTCTCCACGGCGGCGCTGCTCGCCTCCCCGCTCGCGCAGGGGCTGCTCCACCGGGCGGTGGTGCAGAGCGGGGCGCCCGTCGCCCTGCCGCTCGACCGGGCGCGCCGGACGACCCGGGCGATCGCGGCCCGGCTGGGGGTGCCGGCCACGGCGGAGGCCTTCGCGGGGGTGGACCGGGACGGGCTGCTCGCGGCGCAGACCGAGGTGACCGGCAAGGGGTCGCCGCTGACCGGCGGGCACGCGTTCCAGATCGCCGTGGACGGCGAGGTGGTGCCGCGCGACCCGGCGGAGGCGCTCGCGGACGGGGCCTCGGCCGCGGTGGACCTGCTGATGGGCACGACGACCGAGGAGTACCGGCTGTGGTTCGTGCCGAGCGGCGTCACGGACCGGGTGGGCCCGCTGGTCCAGCGGCTCCTGCTGCGCAAGGCGAAGGTGCCGTCCCGGACGGCCCGGGTCTACCGTGCGGGACGTCCGGGGGAGAAGCCGGGCGAGGTCCTGGGCGCCCTCGCCACGGACAAGCTGCTGCGGGTCCCGCTGAACGCCCTCGCCGACGCCCGGCTCCGCGCGGGGGCGGACGCGGGGACGTACCTCTACGAGTTCGGCTGGCGCTCCCCCGTGCTGGATCTGGGGGCCTGCCACGCGCTCGAACTCGGCTTCGTCTTCGACACCCTCGACCTGCCGGAGACCCGGGCCCTGACCGGGCCGGACGCGCCCCGGGAGCTGGCGGCGGCGATGCACGCGGCCTGGGTGTCCTTCGCGGCGACGGGCGACCCGGGCTGGCGCCGGTGGGACCGGAGCCGTCCGGTGATGACCTTCGGCCCGGGCCTCCCGTCCGTGGTGGAGGCCCCGCGCGAGGCGGAGCGGCGCGCCTGGGAGGACCGGGTCCGTCGGCGGGAATCACGGCAGGTGGCGCCCGGTTGACGTGGGGGAAGGGCCACACCGAGGAGAGGCAGCGAGCGCGATGGGCGTCGAGACGAAGACCGCGGGTCCGACCGGTCGTTCCGAGGAGGAGACGGTACGGCGGATCCTCACGTCCACCGGCGACACCTGGGCGGTGGTCGGCCTCTCCACGAACACGCGGCGGGCCGCGTACGGGGTGGCGGCCGTCCTGCAGCGCTTCGGGAAGCGGATCGTGCCGGTGCACCCCAAGGCGGAGACCGTGCACGGGGAGCGGGGGTACGCCTCGCTCGCCGACATCCCGTTCCCCGTCGACGTGGTGGACGTGTTCGTGAACAGCGAGCAGGCGGGCGGGATCGCCGACGAGGCGGTGGAGATCGGCGCGCGGGCCGTCTGGTTCCAGCTGGGCGTCGTCGACGAGTCCGCCTTCGCCCGTACGCGTGCGGCGGGCCTCGACATGGTCATGGACCGCTGCCCCGCGATCGAGATCCCGCGCCTGGGCTGAGGTCGCGGCGGGGGCCTCTCAGGCGGCGGGGAGGCCCAGTCCGTCCAGCACGACCGCGCCCGGGAGTTGGGCGAAGGCCTTGCCCGGCAGGATGAGCTTGCCGCGTCGGCGTCCGCTGCCGACCAGGACCCATGCGGTGTCCAGGACGGCGGCGTCCACGAGGAGGGGCCAGTCGGCCGGGAGGCCGATCGGGGTGATCCCGCCGTACTCCATGCCGGTCTCCCCCGTCGCGGTGTCCACGGGGGCGAACGAGGCCTTGCGCGCGCCGAGGTGCTTGCGCACGACGCCGTTGACGTCGACCCGTGTCGCCGACTTCACGACGCACGCGGCGAGGGTCGTCGTCTCGCCGCGCCGGCCCGCGACCACGACGCAGTTCGCGGACGCGTCCAGGAGGTCGGACCCGTGGTGCTCGACGAAGACGGCGGTGTCGGCGATGGCCGGGTCGGTGTCCACGTACAGCAGGCGATCGGCCGGGACCGGGCCGGTCCAGGACCGGACCGCGGCGGCGACGGGGGCGGTGAGCAGGTCCAGGCAGTCGGGGGCGGGACGGGCTTCGGCGAAGTCTCCGATGGGTGCGCGCATGCGCCGACGCTAACAACGACCGGCCCGCGCCCGGTCCTTCGTCTCACCGTACGGGCCGACCGGCCCGCGGGCGGGTCCCGGGGTGCGGGCCGTCAGCGGACGGGCGGGATGGAGACGGCCATCGTCATCTCGGCGGGCTCGTCGCCGTCGTTGCGGTACTCGTGGCCCGTGTTGGCCTCGAAGACGGCGGAGGTGCCGGCGGGCAGGCGGTGTTCCGCGCCGTCGACGACCAGGGTGAGGACGCCCGCGGTGACGCTGAGGAGTTCGACGGTCCCGTCGGGGTGCGGGTCGGAGGCGCTGCCGTCGCCCGGCATGAGGGTCCAGGACCACAGTTCGAGGGGGCCGCGGGCCTCGGTGCCGACCAGCAGGGTCGTGTGGCTGCCGGTGGAGGTGGACCACATGCGGACGGCCTGGTCCGGGGGGACGATCCGGACCTGGGGGCCCTGCTCGTAGTCGAGGAGGGTCGTGATGGAGACGCCGAGCGCGTCGGCGAGCTTGACGGTCGTGCCGACGCTGGGGTTGGTCCGGGCCTGCTCGATCTGGATGATCATGCCGCGGCTGACGCCGGATCGGGCGGCGAGCGCGTCGAGGGTGAGGGCCCGCTCCTTGCGCCAGCGCTTCAGGTTCCGGGCGAGCGACTGCGTGAGCTGGTCGAGGTCCGACACATTCCCGTCCAATATTTTGGATGACAGAGTTCATTATGCTGAACTACGGTGAGGTGCACCCGATGGTTCACTGCACTGTACTGCCGTCCGTGACTGCGAGGACCCATGACCGCCCTGTTCGCCCTGGCCACCAGCCTGCTCTGGGGCCTCGCCGACTTCGGCGGCGGGCTCCTGACCCGCCGGATCCCCGCCCTCACGGTCGTCGTGGTCTCCCAGCTCCTCGCCGTCGCCGTCCTCGGCACCGTCGTCCTCGCGACCGGCGCCTGGACCGAGGCGGGACCGCAGCTCTGGTACGCGGTGGGGGCGGGCGTCGTCGGCCCGGCGGCCATGCTCGCCTTCTACAAGGCGCTCGCCCTGGGCCCGATGGGCGTGGTCTCCCCGCTCGGCTCGCTCGGCGTCGTCGTCCCCGTCTCGGTCGGCCTGCTCGTCGGCGACCGCCCGGGACTCGTCCAGTTCGCCGGGATCGGCGTGGCGGTCCTCGGCGTGGTCCTCGCCGGCGGACCGGAACTGCGCGGGGCGCCCGTCCAGCGCCAGGCGGTCCTGCTCACCCTCGTCGCCGCCTTCGGCTTCGGCTCGGTGATGGCGCTCATCGCCGAGGCCTCCACGACGGTCACCGGCCTGTTCCTGGCGCTCTTCGTCCAGCGGGTCACCAACGTCCTGGTGGGCGGCGGAGCCCTGTACGCCTCGGTGAGGCGCGGGGGCCGGGCCCTGCCCGAGGGCGGGCCCGGGGTGGTCCGCGCGGCCCTCCCCGCCCTGGCCTTCGTCGGCCTCGCCGACGTCGCCGCGAACGGCACGTACGCCGTCGCGGCCCAGCAGGGCCCGGTCACCGTCGCCGCCGTCCTCGCCAGCCTCTACCCGGTGGTCACGGCCCTGGCGGCCTACGCCGTCCTCAAGGAACGCCTCCGTGCCGTCCAGGCCGCGGGCGCGGGCCTCGCCCTGGTGGGCACGGTGCTGCTGGCGACCGGCTAGGGGGTGCCTTGCCGATGAGGCCGGAGCCCGGCCTCATCGGCAAGCCACCCCTCAGGTCCCGGCCGGGCGATCCGCGGCCTCGCCGCCCGCGATCAGCTCCGCGGCTCCCCTTCGCGTCCCACGGCGGCCGCACCGGGAAGGAGGAGCAGCTTGCCGGTGGTGCGCCGTGCCTCCAGATCGCTGTGGGCCCGGGCCGCCTCGGACAACGGGTAGCGGCCCGTCACGGCGACCTCGAGCGCCTTGGAGCGCACCCACGCGAACACGTCGTCGGCCCGCCGGAGCAGTTCGGACCGGTCGGCGATGAAGTCCCCGAGGCTGGGCCGGATCAGGGTCAGCGAACCGCCGTGGGCGAGCCGCATCGGATCGAACGGCGGCACGGCACCGCTCGCCGCGCCGAACAGCACGAGACGGCCTCGGGCCCGCAGGGCGGCGAGGCTCGCGTCGAAGGTGTGCGCGCCGACGCCGTCGAAGACGACCGGCACCCCCTGCCCGCCGTTGAGCCGCTTCACCTCGGCCGGGAGGTCGTCGACCGCGGAGGAGAGGATCACCTCGGCGGCACCGGCACGCCTCGCCAGCTCGGCCTTCGCCTCGGTCGAGGTCGTGCCGATCACCCTGCCGCCGAGATGGGTGACGAGCTGGGTCAGCAGCAGCCCCATGCCACCGGCGGCCGCGTGCAGGAGCACCGTGTCGCCCTCCTGGACGGGGTAGGCGTCCTTGACGAGATAGTGCGCGGTCATGCCCTGGAGGAGCACGGCGGCGGCCGTCTCGAAGCCGATGTCGTCGGGCAGCGGCACCAGCCGGGAGGCGTCCACGACGGCCCGCTCGGCGTAGGAGCCGGGAACCTCCACCCAGCCGACCCGGTCCCCGACCGCGACGTCGGCGACACCGGGTCCGACCTCGACGACCGTGCCGGCGCCCTCACTGCCCGGGGTGAAGGGCAGCGGGACGTCGTACCGGCCTTCGCGGTGGTAGACGTCGAGGAAGTTGACCCCCGACGCGGCGACCTCCACGACCGCCTCGCCCGGCCCCGGCCGCGGCTGGTCCACCTCGGCCTCCCGCAGCACCTCGGGACCGCCCACTTCGTCCATCCGAATCGCTCGCATGACCCTCCCCTGTCGTCTCGTCCCGCACACCAACCCCGCCGACGGCGATCCGATTCCCGGCAGGCCGACCGATCCGCCGCCCCCGCCGAGAGCCGGGCCGCCGGCTCCGGGACGGGGGCGCGCCCCACCGGTCGGCCCGGCCCGATCGGCACGACACCCCCTAGCGCGCCTGCTCGACCTCCCACGCCGCGAGCGCCGCGAGCTGTTCGGCGGTGACGTGGTCCGGGATCGGGACGGGCGCCGGGGTCCTGAGCGGGGGCTGCCAGCCCTTCTCCGCGTCCCAGCTGCGCACCACTCGGGCCGGGGCGCCGGCGACCACCGCGTGGTCGGGGACCTCGCCGCGCACCACGGCGCCCGCCGCGACGACCACGTTCCGTCCGAGGCGCGCGCCGGGCAGGATCACGGAGCCCGTGCCCAGCCAGCAGCCGGGGCCGATGACGACCGGCTCCGAGCGGGGCCACTGGCGGCCGACCGGCTCGTCCGGGTCGTCGTAACTGTGGTTGGTCGAGGTGATGTAGACGTAGGGACCGCAGTACGTGTCCGAGCCGATGGTCACCTTCGCGTCGGCGATCACATGGCTGCCCCGGCCGAGGACGACGCCGTCGCCGAGCGTCAGCACCGTGTCCGCCCCCAGGTCGAGGCCCGGCAGCATCCCCGCGGTCAGCGTGACCTGTTCGGCGACGATGCAGCACTCGCCGATCTCGATCCAGCGCTCGCCGAAGACGGTGCCCTGCGGGAAGGCCAGCCGGGTGCCCGCGCCGATCCGGCGGAACCTCAGCCGCCCGGGATGCTCGGCCGTGACGGACCCGGTCTCCTGCACCCAGCGCCAGCCGCCCTGCACGGCGCGGTTGAGCATCCGGCGCCGCCAGGCGGCGAGGGACGAGAACGTGTTTCTGTTCCTGGGCACCCGGACACCGTAGTCGGCACCGTCGTACCTGATCACCGCGGTGCGCTGTGATGTCCGTCATGAGCACGGCATAGGGTGCGGCCGGGGACACCCCCGGGCGTGACACGACGGCAGACGATCAGGAGCGAACCATGACAGAGGCGTTGATCAAGGGAGTGGGCGGCAAGGAGCCGCGGATCGACCCGACCGCCTTCACCGCCCCGACCTCCGTGGTGCTCGGCGAGGTGACGCTCGGCGCGCGCACCGGCATCTGGTACCACGCGGTGCTGCGCGCGGACTGCGGCCCCATCGTGATCGGCGAGGACTCCAACGTCCAGGACAACTGCACGGTCCACGTCGACCCCGGCTTCCCGGTCTCGATCGGCGACCGCGTGACCGTGGGCCACAACGCGACGGTGCACGGCTGCGTCATCGAGGACGACGTGCTGGTGGGCATGGGCGCGACCGTCCTCAACGGCGCGCGGATCGGCGCCGGTTCCCTGATCGCCGCGCAGGCCCTCGTCCCCCAGGGGATGGAGGTCCCGCCGGGTTCGCTCGTCGCGGGCGTGCCCGCGAAGGTCCGCCGCCCGCTGACCGAGGAGGAGCAGGCCGGGATCCGGCTCAACGCCGAGATGTACCTGCACCTCGCGAAGGGTCACGCGGAGGCCTTCCGGGACTGAGCCGCACGGCGTCCGGTACGCGAGGAGGGAGGCACCCGCCGACGGGTGCCTCCCTCCTCCGTGTCCGCCGCTCCGGTCTCAGTCCGCGACCGCGACCGGCGCCGGCTCGGGGGTCTCGGCCCGCTCCGCGGCCGCCTTCTTGGCGCGGTTCTTGATGATCAGCATCGAGGCGACGCCGATCAGCACCGCGAGGACGAGCCCGAGCCACGAGAAGCGCTTGAGCCAGGCCTCGGCGACGATGCCGACCGAGTAGATGACGGCCGTGGTGCCGCCGGCCCACAGGATGCCGCCGAAGACGTTGGCGATCAGGAACTTCCAGTACGGCATGTGCAGGACGCCCGCGAGCGGCCCGGCGAAGATGCGGAGCAGGGCGATGAAGCGGCCGAAGAAGACCGCCCACATGCCCCACTTCTGGAAGGAGCGCTCGGCGAGGCCGATGTTGGCCTCGCTGAAGTGCTTGGGGAACTTCTTCCCCAGCCAGGCGAGCAGCGGCCGGCCGCCCCTGCGGCCGATCGCGTAGCCGATCGAGTCGCCGATGATCGCGCCGGCGGTGGCGCACGCGCCGAGCACGTACGGGTTGATGTCGCCGTGCTGCGAGGCGAGCAGCGCCGAACTCACGAGCACGATCTCGCCGGGCAGCGGGATGCCGAGGCTCTCCAGCCCGATCACCACTCCGACGAGGACGTAGACCGCGACCGCGGGGATCGTCTCCAGCCACTCCTGGACGTGCAACGCGGCTTCCTCCCGTTTCGACTGCCCTGCCGCGCCCGGTCCTGGTCGAGGGCCCGCGGCGCCGGCGTGCCCGGCGGCGGGCACGCCGGGGCAGCCTACCGGGTCGGGCCGGGGCGCCCGGCCCGTCGGCCGCCCGGAACGGGACCGCCCCCGCCGCCCCGGGAGCGGGGTACGGGGGGCGGTCCGGGGCGCGGCCGGTCAGGCGTTCGGACGGAGCGTCCACACGACGGTCATCTCGCCGGTCACGGCGCCGTCCGCGCGGGTGATCTCGATGCGCACGGGGAACTCCGGGCGCTCGCCCGCGTCGAGCTCGGCGACGACCTCGGCGGCCGGGCGGCCCAGGGTGGCGGTGGCCGTGACGACGCCCATCGCGAGCTTCTTGTAGCCGATCTCGGCGCTGACGGCGAGCGGCACGGCGCGGCTCAGCTGGTCGCCGAACGCGGCGAGCACGATGGCGCCGCTGGCGGACTCGGCGAGCGTGAACATCGCTCCGGCGTGCGGGCCGCCGACGTGGTTGTGGTAGGCGGGCTGGTCCGGCAGGCGCACGACGGCGCGCTCGGCGGTGGTCTCCAGGAACTCCAGGTTCAGGGTTCCGGCCATGGGCACCGTGGCGGCGAGCATCTCGCCGACGGTCATCTGGTCTGCGCTCATGCCCGTGATGTTACCCACCAGTAGCAGCCTTGGCCATCCCTCACGCGCACGCTGTGCGGGGGCGGACGTGGTCGCGGAGGCTCCGCACCTCTATGGTTACTGGCCATGTGGCCAGGACAGCAGCCGCCCGGGGGCGAGCAGAACCCGCAGGACCAGAGTCAGAACCCCTACCAGCAGTCGGGGTACCAGCAGCCGAACCCATATCAGCAGCCGCCTGCCCAGCCCGGGTACCCGCAGCCGCCGACGCAGCCCGGCTACCCGCAGCAGCCGCCGACCCAGCCCGGCTATCCCCAGCAGGGGTACGGCCAGCCGCAGGGTTACGGCCAGCCGAACCCGTACCAGCAGCCCACCGTGGCGCAGCAGTACGCGGCGCCGGGCCCCGTGCCGCCCGGCGGGCCCGGCGGCGGCAAGAAGAAGACGACGCTCGTGGCGATCGTCGCCGCGACCGCCGTCGTCGTCGCGGCCGGTGTCACCGGCTTCCTCGTCCTCGGCAAGGACGACGACAAGAAGACGTCCGCCGACCCGAAGCCGCCGGCGTCGTCCGCGCCCGCCGACCCGACGACCGACCCGTCGACCATCCCCAGCGACAGCCCGTCCGGGATCGCCAACCCGCGGGACGGCGCCGCCCAGCAGCCGACGATCCCCGGCTGGAAGGTCGTCTACAACCCGAAGTACGGCACCCTCTTCGACGTCCCGCCGGAGTGGGAGGTGCTGAAGCCGGGCATGATCACCTTCTTCGAGGACGAGAAGAAGAACGACGGCAGCCCGCTCGTCACCATGTCCTCGCCGACCCGCCTCAAGAGCGAGTGGTGCACCTACGACACGGACAAGAACGGCAGCAAGGAGACCTGGGGCCTGAGCACCGCCGGCACCAAGGGCGGCCAGGGCGCCAAGAACACCTCGGACGCCGCGCGCAGCGAGGCCGGCACCTGGGTGTGGGGCGGCTACGCCCAGCACATGCCGCAGAGCACCATCAAGATCTCCAAGCCGGTGCCGTACACCACGAAGTCGGGTCTCACCGGCCACATGGCGACCGCGACGGCCCCGGGCGTCAAGAAGCGCAACAAGTGCGAGACGGACGGCAAGTCGATCGCCTTCACCTTCAAGAACGCCAAGGGCGACTTCGCGACCTGGGTGCTCTACGGGGCCGACGGCGTCGCGGACGAGCTGCCGGACGACACCATCAAGCAGATCCTGTCGACGGTCCGGCTCGCGCCGGCCTCCTGACCGGACGGCCGCCGACGCCCCGGCCCCGGCCCGCGGCCCGTCCACGCGCCGGGGCCGGTCCGCGTCGGGGTCCGCTCACCGGGGCCGGCCCGCGTCGGGGCCCGCTCACGACCGGGGCCGGTCCGCGTAGGGGTCCGCTCACCGGGGCCGGCCGGCGCCGGTCCCGTCCCGGTCCGCCGTCCTGCCGGGCCACGTCCGGCCCCCAGGGCGCCCCGTCCGGATATCGGGTTGGCATCCGGGCGGCCCGACAGGGATAGTCCCGGGGTGAACAGTCCCACCACCGCGCCCCGCCGGGCCTCCCGCCGCCCCGAATGGGCCGGGCGCAACTACGTCCTCCTGACCGCCGCCACGATCGTGACGAACCTCGGCACGCACGGCGCGCTGATCGCCACCACCTGGGCGGTGTTCGAGTCCGGGGGCGACGCGGGCGACGTGGGACTCGTGGCGATGGCGCGGTTCCTGCCGCTCGTCCTCTTCCTGCTGATCGGCGGCGCGGTCGCCGACCGGGTGCCCCGGCACCGCGTGATGGTCGCGGCGAACGTCCTCAACTGCGTCTCCCAGGCCGTCTTCGCCGCGCTCGTGCTCGCGGGCACGGCGCAGATCTGGCAGATGATGGTGCTCACCGCGCTCTGCGGCACCGGACAGGCCTTCTTCAACCCGGCCGCCGAGGGCATGCTGATGGCCAGCGTCACCGGGGAGCAGGCGGGCCGGGCGTTCGCCGTCTACCGCATGGCCATGCACGGCGCCTCGATCGGCGGCGCGGCCCTCGGCGGCGCGCTCGTCGCGTTCGTCGGACCGGGCTGGGTCCTGCTGATCGACGCCGTGGCCTTCGCGGTCGCGGGCGGGCTCCGCGCGTTCCTGGACGTCGGCGGCATACCCGACCGCGGTCCGGGCGGCGGCCTCTTCGCCGACCTCCGCGAGGGCTGGCACGAGTTCGTCGGCCGGCCCTGGCTGTGGTCGATCGTCGCCCAGTTCTCCGTCGTGGTGGGTCTCATCGGAGCGGTCGAGGCGGTGTACGGGCCGCTGGTCGCCAAGGCCGAGCTGGGCGGTGCCCGCCCCTGGGGCATCGCGCTCGCCGCCTACGGCGTGGGAACGCTCGCGGGCGCCTTCCTGATGGCCCGCTGGAAGCCCCGCCGGATGCTGTTCGTCGGGACGCTCTGCGTCTTCCCGATCGCGCTGCCGTCCGCGGCGCTCGCGGTGCCCCTCGACGCGGTGGGGCTCACGGCCGCGATGTTCGTCAGCGGCGTGGCCATCGAGGTCTTCGGCGTCTCGTGGATGACGACCATGCACCAGGAGATCCCGGAAGAGAAGCTCTCCCGGGTGTCGGCGTACGACTGGTTCGGCTCGACGGCCCTGCTGCCGCTGACGACCGCCCTCGCCGGGCCGGCCGAGGGCGCCTTCGGCCGGAGCACGGCGCTGTGGGGCGCGGCGGGCCTGATGGTGCTGGTCACCGCGCTCGTCCTGCTGGTGCCGGACGTCCGGAACATGACCCGGCGTCCGCACGCGAAGCCGGTGGCCGGGCCGGCACCCGCCGCGGCGACGGCCGGCTCGGCCTCCGCGAACCCTCCGACGGCCGCCTTCCTGCCGGCGCCCCCGTCAGCCGATGCCGAAGGCGCCGTCCGGCGGGACGGGTGAGGGCACGGCCCCGGCGTCGGGGACGGGTTCCGCGGCGCCCGTGAAGCGCCTCAGGGAGTCCCCGTGCTCCACCCGCGCGGGGAACGCGTCCGCCGCCGCCCGGCGCGCGAGGCGGGCGGTGTCGATCTCGCGGCCGGAGGCCACCAGGACCGCGTTCCCGAACCGGCGGCCGCGCAGCACGCCCGGTTCCGCGACCAGCGCGAGCTCGGGGAAGACGGCGGCGAACGTGGCGAGCTGGGAGCGGAGGAACGCGAAGGGCGCCCCGTCGGCCAGGTTGGCGGCGTAGAGGCCGCCGGGCCGCAGCACGCGCCGGACCTCGCGCGCGTACTCCACCGAGGTGAGGTGGGCGGGCACGCGGGAGCCGCCGAAGACGTCGCCGACGACCAGGTCCGCCGAGGTGGCGGGCGCGGCCTCCAGCCAGCTCCGGGCGTCCGCGCCGTGCACGGTGATCCCCGACCCCTCGGGCAGCGGGAGGTGCGCGGCGACGAGCGCGAGCAGTCCCCGGTCGGCCTCGACCACCTCCTGGCGCGAGCCGGGCCGGGTGGCGGCCACGTAGCGGGGCAGGGAGAGCGCGCCCCCGCCGAGGTGCAGGACGTCCAGCGGCGCGCCGTCCCCGGCGGCGCCGTCGACGACGTGGGCGAGCCGGCGCGCGTACTCGAACTCCAGGTACGCCGGGTCGTCGAGGTCGACGTACGACTGCGGTGCGCCGTCGACCGTCAGGAGCCACGCCCGCTCCCGGTCCACGTCGGGCATGAGGCGCGCGGTGCCCTGGTCGACCTCGCGGACGACGGGAATCTGCTCTGTCACGCCCTCATTGTGCCGGGGCGGTCCGGGCGGGCCGTCAGAGGTGCTTGAGGGCCTCGCGCACCGAGAGGGGCGAGAGCCGGCCGGTGTGCGCGGCGACGAAGGAGCGGACCTCGGCCGGGGCCGTCTTGCCGTACTCGCGCAGGCTCCAGCCGATGGCCTTGCGCAGGAAGAAGTCGGTGTCGCCGGCGCGGCGCAGGCAGTGGGCGAAGAGCCGGTCCGCGTCGGTGGCCTCCTTGAAGCGCAGCTGGTGGAGGATGGCCGTCCGGGCCACCCACGGGTCCTCGTCCCCGATCCACTCGTCCATGCGCGCGCCGAGGGCCGGATCGGCGGCGACGAGGCCGCCGACGACGTGGGCGGCCAGGTGGTCGACGGTGTCCCACCACGAGACGGTGGTGACGAGCCGGCGGGCCACGGGCAGGAAGTCCGACGAGCAGCGCTTCACGTGGCGGCGCAGGTAGTCGACGGCGAAGTAGTGGTACTCGCGCTCGGGCAGGGCGAAGCAGCGCAGGGCCACGGCGGCGCAGTCGTGCTCGTCGGGGCGGGGTGTGCCGTCGAGGACGGTCCGCGACAGGGCGCGGCGCTCCGGGGTGCGGATCCCGAGGAAGGGCGCGACGCCCTTCATGTAGGCGACCATCTCCTGGGCCCGGAAGGGGTTTCCCGCGGCGGGGTAGACCGTGGTGAGCCGTTGGAGGACGGTGTCGGCGAGGACGCTGTCGGGGACGTCCGTCGGCGCGGTCTCGGTCATGGGGCCCTTCCGGGGTGGGTGCGTCCGGGGGTCGGCCGCCCCGCGGACGGTGCCGGGCCGGCCGAGTGCGCGCCGCCGCTCGGGCGGAAGCGGAGAACCGTCCCCCCGGGCGGACATGACGCACATTACGGCGATCATACGGACGCGTCCGTTACTCTCCCCGAATGCTCGCTCCCGTGCCCCGGCCGCCGGGCTCCCTCGCCGTCCGCTGCTCCCGGGCCCTGCTCGCGCCCCGCGCCCGGCTCTCGCTGCTCGCGCTGCTGCTGCTCACGGCGGCGGCCCTCGTCGTGCTGTACGAACCGCAGCGGCTGCTGTCCTCGGGCTGGCCGCGGCAGTCGGAGGGCACGGGCGCGGTGATGCTCTTCGGTCTGGCGTACGGCGTGTGCACGGCGGCGTTCGTCCCGCGGCCGGTGCTCAACCTGGCGGCGGGCGCGCTGTTCGGCTCGGCCTTCGGGCTGACCGCGGCGATCGCGGGGACGGTGCTCGGCGCCGGGATCTCCTTCACCCTCGGCCGCTTCCTGGGGCAGGACGCGCTGCGGCCGATGCTGCGGGGCCGCTGGCTGACGGCGGCGGACGGGCAGCTCAGCCGGCACGGTTTCCGCTCGATGCTGGCCATCCGGCTGTTCCCGGGGGTGCCGTTCGCGGCGGCCAACTACTGCGCCGCCGTCTCCCGCATGGGGTACGTGCCGTTCCTGGTGGCGACGGCGCTCGGCTCGGTGCCCAACACCGCGGCGTACGTCGTGGCGGGGGCGCAGGCGGGTGAGCCCGGTTCTCCTGCGTTCCTCGCGTCGGCGGGCTTCATCGCCCTGTCCATGGCGGCGGCGGCCGTGGTCGCCTGGCGCAAGCGGCACCACCTGCGGGCGCCGGCCGCGGCCGTGGCCGCGGAGCCGGAGCCGGAGCCCGCGGTGGTGGGCGGCCCCCGCTAGCGAGGGCGCGCAGACCGCCGCGTCGGGTTCTCCAACCCGCCAAGGCCGGTGAGTTGGATTCCCCAACTCACCGGGCGCGCGCTGCCCTACTCTTGATCCATGAAGGCCGCCCCCCGCCCCTGCTCGATCGCCGACACCCTGGCGCTCGTCGGCGAGAAGTACTCCCTGCTGGTGCTCCGCGAGGTATCCCTCGGCGTGCGCCGCTTCGACCGGATCGCCCGCAACACCGGCGCGCCCCGCGACATCCTCACCACCCGCCTCAAGCGGCTCGTCGAGGCCGGAGTCCTGGAGAAGGTGCAGTACAGCGAGCGCCCCCAGCGCTTCGAGTACCGGGCCACGACGGCCGGCGAGGAGCTCGGACCGGTCCTGATGACCCTGATGGCCTGGGGCGACCGCCACCTCAACGCCGACGACCGGCCGGTCGTCCTGGAGCACCGGTGCGGCGAGGTCCTCGCTCCCCGGATCGTCTGCGCGCACTGCGGGGACGAGGCCGACCGCGACAGCCTCACCGCCCACGTACGGGCCCCCGGCTGGACGGCCGCGGGCCCGACGACCCCCCGCGAGGCCTGAGCACGGTCCCGTCATCTCGGGGCGGTACGCTGCGCACGACCTTCTGACCGCACACGTACATAACGGGACGGCTTTAGCCCCATGAGTTGGTTCGAATCGTTCATCCTCGGACTCGTCCAGGGGCTGACGGAGTTCCTTCCCATCTCCTCCAGCGCGCACCTCCGTCTCACCGCGGCGTTCGCGGGCTGGGAAGACCCGGGTGCGGCCTTCACCGCCATCACCCAGATCGGCACGGAGACCGCCGTGCTGATCTACTTCCGCAAGGACATCGCCCGGATCGTATCGGCCTGGTTCCGCTCCCTCACCGACAGGTCGATGCGCTCCGACCACGACGCCCAGATGGGCTGGCTGGTGATCGTCGGCTCGATCCCGATCGGCGTCCTCGGCATCACGCTCAAGGACCAGATCGAGGGCCCCTTCCGCGACCTGCGGCTGATCGCCACCACCCTGATCGTCATGGGCGTCGTCCTCGGCATCGCGGACCGGCTCGCGGCGCGCGACGAGATCGGCGGCCGCCACCGCGTCGTCCGCGAGCGCAAGACGCTCAAGGAACTCGGCGTCAAGGACGGCCTGATCTTCGGCCTCTGCCAGGCGATGGCCCTGATCCCGGGCGTCTCCCGCTCCGGCGCGACGATCTCCGGCGGTCTGCTCATGGGCTACACCCGCGAGGCGGCCGCGCGGTACTCGTTCCTCCTCGCGATCCCCGCGGTGCTCGCCTCCGGCGCCTACGAACTCAAGGACGCGGGCGAGGGGCACGTCTCCTGGGGCCCGACGATCTTCGCCACGATCATCGCCTTCGCCGTCGGCTACGCGGTGATCGCGTGGTTCATGAAGTTCATCACCACGAAGTCCTTCATGCCGTTCGTGATCTACCGGATCCTGCTCGGCATCCTGCTGTTCGTGCTGGTCGGGACGGACGTCCTGAGCCCGCACGCGGGCGAGTCGGGACAGTGACCCGGCCGCCCCGCGCGGGCGGCACCACCGGCGTGCCGGGCCCCGCTCGCGGGGTCCGGCACGGTGCGTTCCGGCCAGGCGCGCCGGACCCCGGGACTCCCCCCGCGCACACCCCTTCTCCCCTGGCCGCGCCTGCCCGACACTGATCCGATGACGCAGCGCGTGGACCTCGCGACCGTGATGGACCGACTCGCCGTCGACGACCTGGTCACCGGGTACGCGGCGGCCGTGGACGACGCCGACTGGACCGCCTACCGTGCCCTGTTCTCCCCGGACGGCAGGGCCGACTACCGAGGCTCGGGCGGCATCGAGGGGCCGGCGGCCGAGGTCGCCGACTGGCTCGCCGAGACCCTCACGCTCTTCCCCGTGCGCCAGCACCTCATCGTGAACCGCCGCGTCCTCTTCCGCGGGCCCGCCGGGTACCCGGAGAGCGGGGACACCGCCGAGATCCGGGCCGACTACGTCAACCCGATGCGCTTCACCTCCGGCGAGGACTTCGTCTGCGGGGGCAGATACGCCTTCGGGGCGGTCCGGACCGCCGACGGCTGGCGCCTCACCTCGGTCGTCGTTGAGGAGCGGTGGCGCCGGCACGGCTGACCGCCGCGGGCCGGACCACCGGGCGCCGGCCCGTCCGGCGCCCCCTCCGACGCCGGTCCGGGAGACGTCGGGCACGGGGTCACCACGACGGACCGCCCGAGCCGCGCCCCACCCGGTCACGCCCGACACTGAAGGCAAGGGCGGAGGCATGCCATGCGAAATCCGTTCGTGCGACGGGGACGGCCGCGGGACCGCGGCCCGGCCGAGGACGGCCACGAGGACCGGGACCGCGGCCGCGAGCCCGGCGCCGACCGGGACCGGCCCGGGGACCGGGAGCGGCGCCCCGCCCGTCGGCGCGCCCTCGTCCGGTCCCTGCTCGCGGTCGGCTTCGGCGCGCTGCCCGCGCTCGCCTTCCCCGCACCCGGCCTCTGGTGGTGGGCGTACCTGGCGCTCGTCCCCTGGCTGCTCCTGATCCGGACGGCTCCGGGAGCGCGCCGGGCCGCCCTGGACGGCTGGCTCGGCGGAATCGGGTTCGTCCTCGCCGTCCACCACTGGCTGCTGCCCAGCCTGCACGTCTTCCTCCTGCCGGTCTCCGCGCTGCTCGGCCTGCTGTGGCTGCCCTGGGCCTGGCTCGTGCGGTCCCTGCTCGGGGGGACGCCGTCGGCGCTGCGGGCCGCCGTCGCGCTGGTCGCCGTGCCGTCGGGCTGGCTGCTGATCGAGCTGGTGCGGTCCTGGGAGGGGCTCGGAGGCCCCTGGGGGCTGCTCGGGGCCAGCCAGTGGCAGGTGCCGGCGGCGCTGCGGCTCGCCTCGGTCGGCGGGGTCTGGCTGGTGACCCTGCTCGTGGTGGCCGCCAACACGGCCGTGGCCCTGCTCGTGGCCGCGCCGGGGCTCCGCGCCGTCGGCGTCGCGGGGATCGCGGGCTGCGCGCTCGTGGCCGGTACGGCCGCCTGGGGGGTGGGGGCCCCGCGCGTGACCGGGACGGTGCGGGTGGCCCTCGTACAGCCCGGGGTGTTCGGCGGGGCGGACGGGGCGGAGCGGCGGTTCGACCGCGCCGAGGAGCTCACCCGTTCGCTCTCCGGGCAGCGCCTCGACCTGGTGGTGTGGGGCGAGAGCGGGGTCGGCGCCGACCCGGCCGGACGGCCCGATCTCGCCGCCCGGCTCACCGCCCTGTCCCGGGAGGTCGGCGCGCCGCTGCTGGTCAATGTGGACGCGCGCCGGAGCGACCGCCCGGGCATCTACAAGAGCGCGGTCCTGGTCGGCCCGGCGGGGCCGACGGGGCAGCGCTACGACAAGATGCGGCTCGTGCCGTTCGGCGAGTACATCCCGGCGCGCGGGGTCCTGGGCTGGGTGACGTCGTTCGGCAAGGCCGCCGCCGAGGACCGCCGGCGGGGCACCGAGCCGGTCGTGATGACCCTGCCCGCGCCGGCCGGAGGCGACGGCACCCCGCCGCCGCTGGTCGGCCCGCTCATCTGCTTCGAGTCCGCCTTCCCCGACATGAGCCGCCGCCTGGTCCGGGACGGTGCCGGGCTGCTCGTCGTCCAGTCGGCGACGAGCACCTTCCAGGACAGCTGGGCGCCCGCCCAGCACGCCTCCCTGGCGGCGCTGCGGGCCGCGGAGACCGGCCGGCCGGTGGCCCACGCGACGCTCACCGGGGTCAGCGCGGCGTACGGGCCGGACGGACGCAGGATCGGTCCGGTGCTCGGGACGGACGCCAGTGCCGCCGCCGTCCGCGAGCTGCCGCTCTCGGACGCGACGACGGGCTACGTCCGCTGGGGCGACTGGCCCCTGTACGGGGCGCTGGCCGTGGTGGGCACGGTGTGCGCCGCCGAGGGCGCGGGCGCGTTCAGGAGGCCTGGCTCAGCGCCTCGCGCACGACGCGCTCGCACAGCTCGTGGGTCAGCAGGGCGTCCCGGGCACTGAGCACCCGCCCGTCGCGGACGGCGTCGAGGAAGGCCAGGACGGCCTGCTCGATGCCGCGCTGACGGGAGACCGGCACCCAGTCGCCGCGCCGCCGCAGGGTCGGCTGGCCCTTGTGGTCGACGACGTCCGAGAGGTTGACGACCTGGCGCTTGGTGTCCTGCCCGGAGACCTCCAGGACCTCCTCGGTGGAGCCGTTCATCCGGTTCATCATGCCGATGGCGGTGAAGCCGTCGCCGGAGAGCTGGAGCACGACGTGGTGCATGAGCCCCTCGCGGACGCGGGCGCGCACGTCGACGTGCTCGATCTCGCCGGGGAGCAGGAACCGCAGGGTGTCGACGACGTGGATGAAGTCGTCGAGGACGAAGGTGCGGGGGTCCTCGGGGAGGCCGACGCGGTTCTTCTGCAGGAGGATCAGCTCGCGCGGGTGCTCGACGCACTGGGCGTACGAGGGGGCGAGGCGGCGGTTGAAGCCGACGGCGAGGCCGACCGAGCGCTTCTCGGCCAGTTCCACGAGGCCCTCGGACGCGGCGTACTCGTAGGCGAGGGGCTTGTCGACGTACGTGGGGACGCCGGCGTCGAGGAGCCGGCCGGCGATCTCGGCGTGCGAGGCGGTCGGCGCGTGGACGAAGGCGGCGTCGAGTCCCGCGGCGAGCAGCGAGTCGAGGTCGCCGTGGCGCTGCGCGGCGGGCAGGTGGAGGGTGTCGGCGACCCGGTCGAGCGTCGTCGGGGTGCGGGTCTGGAGGTGGAGCTCGACCCCGGGGAGGGTGGAGAGGACCGGAAGGTAGGCCTTCTGAGCGATGTCGCCGAGTCCGATGCAGCCGACCTTCACGGGTTCTCCCTTGTCCACACGCCCCGGCACGGGGAGGGGCGTTCGCGCCGGTCAGCTTACGCGGACCGGCCGGGGGCCACCGGGGGCCGCCAGTCGGCGATGCCGTCGAACCCGCGCAGGACGAGCCCGGGGCCGAAGCGGGAGACCGCGCCGACGAGCGTGGACCGGAGCGCGACGGCGGGCCGGGCCGCGAGCAGGGTGACGGCGCCGGTGCGGGCGGCCTTGCGCACGATGGCGGTGGTACGGGGGAGCCGGTCGGCGGTGTACGCGGCGAGGGCGCGGTCCGGGGCGGAGCCGGTGCCGTGGGCGTCGGCGGGGCCGAGGTGGTGGGCGAGGACGACGGCGTCCTCGATCGCCTGGTTCCCGCCCTGGCCGAGGCTCGGCATCATCGCGTGCGCGGCGTCGCCGAGGAGGGCGACGCGGCCCCGGTGGAAGGCCGGCAGCGGGTCGGGCAGGTGGTGGACGTCGTGGCGGAGGACCTGGTCGGGGTCGACGGCGGCGAGGATCTCGGGGACGGGGTGGTGCCAGTCGCCGAAGAGGCGCAGGAGTTCGGCCTTCTCGTCGTCGGGCGCCCGCCCGCCGGCCGGGGCGGCGGCCATCGCGTATGCGTAGATCCGGCCGTCCTTGAGGGGCTGAGTCCCCCACAGGCGTCCGGCGCCCCAGGTCTCGTGCGGGGCGAACGGCCGCTCGGGGGCCGGGACGACGACCCGCCAGGTGGTGCAGCCGGCGTACCGCGGGCCGGGGTGCGCGGGGAAGAGGGAGTGCCGGACGGTGGAGCGGATGCCGTCGGCGGCGACCACGAGCGGGGCCTCGATCTCGCCGTCGGGGGTGGCGAGCCGGGCGGGGCGCCGGTCGCCGCCGGGGTCGACGAGGGCGGCGGCCGCGCCGGTGCGGACGGTGCCGTCGGGCAGGGCCGAGGTGAGGAGGTCGACGAGGGTGGCCCGGTGGAGGAGGACCAGCGGCCCGCCGAAGCGGGCGGCGGCAGCCGCGGCGTTCGTCCGGGCGAGCCAGCGGCCGCCGGGGGCCCGCATGCCGCCGTCGCCCTGCCAGGCGGCGAGGTCGCGGACGCGGTCGCCGAGGCCGATGACGTCGAGGGCGCGCTGGGCGTTGGGGGCGAGGCCGATGCCGGCGCCGACGGGGGCGAGGTCGGCGGCCCGCTCCAGGACGGTGACCCGCCAGCCGTTGCGGTGGAGGGCGACGGCGGCGGTGAGGCCGCCGATGCCGGCTCCGACGATCACGGCACGGTGCTGTTCCATGGCTGCTCCCCGGATCAGGCGACTACAGGTGTAGTGCGCTCGCTGATCCGACCGTACTACAGCTGTAGTGAGGCGGGAAGCGGGCCGCTGTAGGTTGTCCCCATGACCTCTGCGACACCCTCCGCCGCCCCCCTCGGTCCGCGGGGCTCCCAGGGGGCCGCCGACGCCCCCGCCTCCCGCGCGGACCGGATCGGCGACGCCGCCCTCGACCTCCTCGTGGAGCGCGGCATGCGGGGTCTGACCCACCGGGCCGTGGACGAGCGGGCGGGACTGCCGCAGGGCTCGACCTCCAACCACGCGCGCACCCGGCAGGCCCTCCTGGAGACGGCCGTCCGGCGCCAGGTGCAGCTGGAGTCACGGGTCCTGACACCGGACGAGCTGCCGGGCGCCGCGGGGCCCGGGCCGGCGGACCGCCCCGACGCGGCGGCGGCGCACGGCGGACCGGACGCGGGGACCGGGACAGCGCACGCTGGGGCCGGGGCTGCCCCAGCGCACGCGGGGGCCGGGGCGGCCCACCCGGGGGCGGGGGCGGGGACGCGCTTCGATGCCGACGCCCTCGTGGACGCGCTCTCGCTGGCCCTGCACCGGTACCTCACCGACCACCGCGCCCTGCTCGTCTCCCGCTACGAACTGGCCCTGGAGGCCACCCGCCGCCCCGAGCTCCGCGCCTTCTTCGACACCGCGGGCTCCGTCTTCCACCGCCCCCTGGTCGCGATGACGGCGGCGGCCGGCTCGACGGATCCCGAGCGCCACGCGCTCTCGCTCATCGCCTGGTGCGAGGGGCTGATGTTCTCCTGCGCCGCCGGCTCCTTCCACGCCGCCGTACCGAGCCGGGCGGAACTGCGCACCGGGTTCGAGGAGTTGCTGCGGGGGATGCTGGGCCCCGGGCCCGGTCCGGGGCAGCCGGAAAGCGGTGGCGCGGCCGATGGCCGTGGGGGACGATGCCGCGCATGACCATCGAACGCACAGAGACCTCACCCCGTGTCGACCCGTCCACCACCTCGGGCGAACGCGAGGCCCTGGAGCAGTGGCTCGACTTCCACCGCGCGACCCTGGCGCAGAAGTGCGAGGGGCTCGACGACGCCCAGCTGCGCACCCCGTCCGCCCCGCCGTCCGAGCTCAGCCTCCTGGGCCTCGTCCGTCACATGGCGGAGGTCGAGAACGGCTGGTTCCGCAACGTCCTGGGGGCCGAGAAGGCGGGCTGGGTCTACTCGACCGAGGAGGACCTCGACCGGGACTTCCACCCCGGCGAGGAGGACACCTTCGAGGAGGCCCTCGCGACCTGGCAGGAGCAGATCGCGCACGCGCGCACCCTGGCCGCCGCCCACGACCTCGACCATGTGGCCGAGGGCGGGCACCACTCGGGCAAGCGCTACAACCTGCGCTGGATCTATCTGCACATGATCGAGGAGTACGCCCGCCACAACGGCCACGCGGACCTCATCCGGGAGCGGATCGACGGGGCCACCGGCGACTGAGCCGCCTCCGCCGGGGAGCGACCGTGCCGCGGCACCCCCGCGGGGCACCCCGGCGACACCGGGCCGAGCGACGGCCGCGCCGCGGAGCGCGCGACCCGCGCCCGGCCTCACCGTGCCGCGCGAGCGCCACGCCCGGCGCCCCGCCCGGCGGGTCAAGGCCGGTCGCGCGTCGGCTCACCCGTGCGGGGCATTCCCCGTCGGTAGGGGCGCGAAGATCCCCACCGGGACAGCAGAGTGGCGCGGTGCATGGAACCCGAACCACAGTGAAGATCCTGGTCGGGGCGGCCGTGGCCGCCCTCGCGGGCTGCGTCTCGGTGGACGCCGCCCCGCCGCCGCCACCCGCCCCCGCGCCCGCCGCGGAGACCTTGGGGCAGGGTCGCGACGCGGCCCCGCAGATCCTCCAGGGACCGGCCCTGGAGGCCCTCGAAGCGGCGTTACCCGCTCCCCCGCCGTCGGCCGCACCACGCCCGGCGCCCTCGCCCGGGGCGCGGCGGAAGGAGGCGTCCGCGCCCCGCCCGTCGACGACCCGGCCCGGACCCGCGCCGCGGGAGCCGGAGCGTGCGGCGCCCGGCACCCGGCCGCCCCTGCCCGTACTGCCCTCGGCGGCGGACGGATCGTCGGCGAGGCCGCCGCTGTCGAGGGCGGACGTCTGCGCGCTGGGCGAGCGGTACGGCGGCTGGGCGCCCGGCAGCGATCCGTCCCGCATCTGCCACGGCACGTACGGCCGCTGAGGCTCCGCGCGGACCGCATGGGCGCCCGGTGCGCGGCGCCGGCGGGCGGGACGGCCGACCGCCGGCCCGGTCGTCACATGGCGCGGAGCCGCAGCTCCAGGCGCTCGATCGCGGCCCGCACCCCGTTCCCGTAGCCGTCGTCGTCGAGGTGGTCGGAGGCGGTGCGGGCCCGGTCCAGATGGACCCGCGCGGCGTCGGGACGCCGGAGTTTGACGTAGTCGGCGGCCAGGTTGAGGTGGAGCGAGGGGTAGAGCGCGCGGAGGGCCACCGCCGAGCTGTGCTCGGCGAGCCGCTCCTCCGCCAGGCCCTCGGCCGCGCTCAGGGCCCGGAGGTCCCAGGCCAGCTCGGTGTCGGGGTCGTCCTGGGCGTCGGCCATGTAGTGCGCGAGGGTGCACCGGTGCAGCGGGTCCCCGTCCGGGCCGATCTGCTGCCAGATCAGCCCGAAGCGGTTGCGCGCCTCCTCGCGGTCGCCGCCGTGGAGCAGCATCATCGCCTGCCCGATCCTGGTCATGACCCCGTCGTCCGACACCTGCTGCTGCTCCGTCACGCGACCTCCACCCGCTCACCCACTGGGAGAGCCGACGCTAGCCGCACCGCGGCCGGATCGGGCCGAGGCTCAGCCGAGGTCCGGAATGCGCCAGTCGATCGGCTCGTGTCCCTGGGCCGCGACGGCGGCGTCGATCTGGGTGAAGGGCTTCGATCCGAAGAACTTCTTCGCCGAGAGGGGCGAGGGGTGGGCCCCCTTGACCACCACGTGCCGCTCCTCGTCGATGAGGGGCAGCTTCTTCTGGGCGTAGTTGCCCCAGAGGACGAAGACCGCGGGGTCCGGCCGCGAGGCGACGGCGGTGATCACCGCGTCGGTGAACTTCTCCCAGCCCTTGCCCTTGTGGGAGTTCGCCTCGCCGGAGCGGACCGTCAGCACGGCGTTGAGCAGGAGGACGCCCTGCTCGGCCCACGGCATCAGATAGCCGTTGTCCGGCACCGGGTGGCCGAGCTCGGCCTGCATCTCCTTGTAGATGTTCCGCAGGGAGGGCGGGGTCTTCACCCCGGGCCGGACGGAGAAGCAGAGGCCGTGCCCCTGGCCCTCGCCGTGGTAGGGGTCCTGACCGAGGATCAGGACCTTCACCTTGTCGTACGGGGTGGCGTCCAGGGCGGCGAACACCTCGTCCTTCGGCGGGAAGACCGGCCCCTGGGCGCGCTCCTGCTCGACGAACTCGGCGAGCTGGGCGAAGTACGGCTTGCGCAGCTCCTCGCCGAGGACACCCCGCCAGGACTCGGGCAGCATGCTGGTGTCGGTCACGGTCAACAACCTCCGGTGGACGTTCCTTCAACTCCGTCCCCGAACCTACCGGGGGCCACTGACAGTGACCCCCGCGGGCTCCCGGCGGCCGGCCGGACCGGCTGCTACCAGCTGGCCCGGCGGCTCAGCTCCCAGAGCTGCATGACGGTCTGCGGGTCGAGCGCGCCCTCGCCGCCGCCGATGTCGTCCTGGGCCGCGATGTACAGCTTGCCCTGCCACAGGGGCAGCAGCCGGACGTCCTGGACCATGACCTCCTGGGCCTCGACGAACTCGTCCGTGACGGTCCCGCGGTCGCTCTCGCGGCGGGACTTCGGGAGCAGTTCGCCGGTGATCCGGGGGCTCTCGTACGGCGTGCCGAGGACGTTCTCCTTGCCGACGAACGGCGCCACGAAGTTGTCCGGGTCCGGGAAGTCGGGGAACCAGCCGCGGCCGAAGACCGGGTACTCGCCCTTCTGGTAGCCCGCCTGGAAGTCCTTCCAGGGCTTGCCCTCGATGGTGACCTCGAAGAGCCCGGTCTCCTCCAGCTGGCGCTTGAGCTCCTTGAACTCGGCGGCCGTCGAGGAGCCGTAGCGGTCCGTCGTGTACCAGAACTTCAGCTCGACGGGGTCGGTGATGCCGGCCTCGCGGAGGATCTTCTTCGCCTTCTTGGCGTCCGGGTCGCCGAACCGGTCGAAGAACTTGGTGGTGTGACCGGCGATCCCCTTGGGCACCATGGAGTACAGGGGCTCGGCGGTGCCCTGGTAGACCTTGCTGACCAGCTCGTCGCGGTCGACGACCTGGGCGATGGCCTTGCGGACCGCGGGCTTGGCGATCGTGGGGTCCTGGGTGTTGAAGACCAGGTAGCGGATGTCGGCGCCGGTCGACTCGACGATCTGGAGACCCTGGTTCTCGGGCTTGTCGTCCTGGAGTTCGATGACCTCCTCGGCGGTGAGGCCGCGGTACGTGGCGTCGATCTCCTTCTTCTTGAGCGCCGTGACCATGGCCTCGGACTCGTCGAAGTACCGGATGGTCACGCCGCCGTTCTTGCGGTCGGCGAAGCCCTTGTAGGTGGGGTTCTTGGTCAGCTCGGCCGACTCCCCGTCGGTGTACGAGTCGAGGACGTACGGCCCCGAGCCGACGAGCTTGCCGTCCTTGCGCAGGCGGTCGGCCGGGTACTCGGCCGGGTCCACGAGGGACATGGCGGGGGTGGCCAGGACCATCGGGAAGGTGGCGTCCGGCTTGTTCAGCTTGAAGACGACGGTCCGGTCGCCGACGGTCTCGATCTTGTCGAGCGAGCCGAGCATGCCGTTCGGGCCGCCCTTGTGGTTGATCGTGCGGATGCGCTCGATCGAGTACTGCACGGCCTTGGCGTCCAGCTTGTGCCCGTTGGAGAACGTGAGGCCCTCCACGAGCTTGCACTCGAAGACCCGGCTGGAGGTGTCCGAGAACTTGCAGTCCGCGGCGTCGGAGGCCGGGGTGGTGCTGCCCGTCGGGAAACTCACCAGCGTCTGGAATACGTTCCGGAAGAGCTCCCACGAATTGTCCCAGGCGGCAGCCGGGTCAAGCGTGGTGGGAGAGCTCGTCGTACCGACGACGATTCTCTGATCCCCGGCCGAATCACTGTCAGAGAAGACACTGCATCCGGTTACCAGGGATATGGACACAAGGGCTGCAGCGGCCTGCAGACTGGTCCGGTTGAACACGTGCACGCTCCTCGTTCAGCCACGGGTCGGCCGACGATACCGCAGCACCCCGTCAGGTCAATGTTCGAGCCTGACGGGGCACTTGAGGCATTCGACGTATAACCGGGCTCAATCCGGACACGAAATCCGGAAAGTGTCCGATAATCGGTCAGCCCACTCCGGCGTTCAGGAAAATCCCGCCGTCGACCACGAGGGTCTGGCCGGTGATCCACTCCGACTGGGACGAGGTGAGGAAGGCGGCGGCGCCGCCGATGTCCTCGGGCTCGCCGAGCCGGCCGAGCGGGTAGGCGGCGGCCGCCTCCGCCTCGCGGCCCTCGTACAGGGCCTGCGCGAATTTCGTCTTCACGACCGCGGGGGCGATCGCGTTGACCCGCACCAGGGGGGCGAATTCATGGGCCAGCTGAATGGTCAGATTGATCATCGCGGCCTTGCTGATCCCGTACGCGCCGATGAAGGGCGAGGCGGAGACCCCGGCGACCGAGGCGATGTTCACGATCGCCCCGCCGTGCTCCTTCTGCCAGGCGTGCCAGGTCCGCTGGGCGAAGCCGAGGGCGGAGACCACGTTGGTCTCGAAGACCTTGCGGGCCACCCCGAGGTCCAGGTCGGCGATGGCGCCGAAGACCGGGTTCGTGCCGGCGTTGTTGATCAGGAAGTCCACCCGGCCGAAGCCGTCCATCGCCGCCTCCACCGCGGCGGCCTGGTGGGCCTCGTCGTGGGCCTTGCCGGGGACGGCGATGGCCCGGTCGGCGCCGAGGCGCTCGACGGCCTCCTTGAGGGCCTCCTCGCCGCGTCCGGTGATGACGACCCGGTCGCCGCGGGCGACGAGCGCCTCGGCGATGCCGTAGCCGATGCCCCGGCTCGCGCCGGTGACGAGGGCGACCTTGCCGGACAGCTCCGGCCGTGCCTGTGCGGTCATGTCTGCCGTACTCCTCTCGGTGCCGGTCGTCAGTTGAGGGGGCCGCCGGCCACGTACATGACCTGGCCGGAGACGAAGCCGGCGTCGTCGCCGGTGAAGAACGCGATCGCGTTGGCGACGTCCTCGGGGCGGCCGACCCGCTGCACCGGGATCATCGACGCGGCGGCGGCCTGGAAGTCCTCGAAGCCCATGCCGACGCGCTCGGCGGTCTGCGCGGTCATCTCGGTGACGATGAAGCCGGGGGCCACGGCGTTGGCGGTGACGCCGAACTTCCCGAGCTCCTTGGCGAGGGTCTTGGTGAGGCCCTGGAGACCGGCCTTCACGGCCGAGTAGTTGGCCTGGCCGCGGTTGCCCAGGGCCGAGGAGGAGGAGAGCGAGACGATCCTGCCGAAGCCCGCGTCCACCATGTGCTTCTGGCAGGCCTTCGCCATCAGGAAGGCGCCCTTGAGGTGCACGTTCATGACGAGGTCCCAGTCGGACTCCGACATCTTGAAGAGCAGGTTGTCGCGGAGCACACCCGCGTTGTTGACGAGGATCGTCGGCGCGCCGAGCTCGGCGGCGACGCGCGCGACGGCCGCCTCCACCTGGGCGCCGTCGGACACGTCGCAGCCGACCGCGAGGGCGGTGCCGCCCGCGGCGGTGATCTTCTCGACGGTGTCCTTGCAGGCCGCCTCGTCGAGGTCGAGTACGGCGACGGCGCGGCCCTCGGCCGCGAGACGGAGCGCCGTGGCGGCCCCGATGCCCCGTGCGGCACCCGTGACGACGGCTACGCGCTGCTCGGTGGTGGACATGCTGGTTCTCCTCGCCCTTGGTTCGTCCCTGGTCGCGGTCGAACCGGTCGCGCGCTCCTGCGTCCCGCACGTGAGCGACCGCTTAGTATCGTCCGCAGAACGAGACGCTAGAAGCCCTGGCACCCGGTGTCAACGGCCCACCGGGTGCACCCGGTCACTCCCCGTCGCCGGGCGCGGAGGCGGGCGGCCGGGAGGGGCCGCACGACACGCGCGGGAGGGGCCGCGCGGGGCCCGGGACGCCCTGCCGGCCGAACGGGCCCGCGGGGCGCGGCGCTCTCGGGGGGGCTCAGCGCACGAGCAGGTCGAGCAGCCGCTCGACCTCGGCCTCCGGGTCGGCGGTGAGTCCCGTGTGGACCGGACCGGGCTGGACGACCGTGGAGCGCGGGGCGATCAGCCAGCGGAAGCGGCGGCCGGCGTCGTCGCCCGCGGCCTGACCGGCGGCTTCGCCCCCGAGGCAGACCCCCTCGACGGCGCGGAGGGCGGCCCGGACACCGGTCACGTCGGCCGCCGGGTCCAGGACGGAGAGCTTGGCCTCGTCCAGATGGGTGCGGGCGGCCACGTAGGAGCGGGCGCGGCAGTAGACGACCACGCCCGCGTTGAAGCACTCGCCGCGCTCGACCCGCGGCACCACGCGCAGCAGCGCGTACTCGAAGACATCGCGGTCGGTCACGGGGTGGCGTCCTTCTCGGTGGAGTGCGTCCGGGGCGCGAGGCGTTCGGCGAGCCAGCCGGGCGGCTGCTGCGGCCGGTGCTCGGTCCGCGGGCCGAGCGTGATGCGCTCGTGGATGGTGGCGGCGCGCGGCAGCAGCGCCTCGACGTAGGCGGCCCGCACCTCGTCCGGGCCGTCGAAGCCGGGTTCGTCGACGAGCCATTCGTCGGGCACGTCGGCGGCGACCTCGTCGAGGAGTCCGCGGGTGACGAGCGGGGCCAGTTCGGCGGCCGCGGCGGCGACGTCCGGCGCGTAGCGGGCGAGTACGTGGTCCGAGGCGTCGTACGGCTTGGCCGCGGAGGCCTGGGCGCCGGGCCAGTTGTGGTGCCAGATCATGGTGGCGCCGTGGTCGATGAGCCACAGGTCGCCGTGCCAGACGAGCATGTTGGGGTTGCGCCAGGACCGGTCGACGTTGTTGATCACGGCGTCGAACCAGACGACCCGGCCCGCCTCCCCCGGGTCCACCTCGTACGCCAGCGGGTCGAAGCCGAGCGAGCCGGGCAGGTAGTCCATGCCCAGGTTCAGCCCGCCGCTGGCCTTGAGGAGCTCCTGGACCTCCTGGTCGGGCTCGGAGAGTCCGATGACGGGGTCGAGCTGGATGGTGACGAGCTCGGGCACCCGCAGTCCGAGCCGGCGGGCGAGCCCGCCGCAGATGACCTCGGCGACCAGGGTCTTGCGCCCCTGGCCCGCGCCGGTGAACTTCATGACGTACGTGCCGAGGTCGTCGGCCTCGACGATCCCGGGGAGCGAGCCACCCTCACGCAAGGGCGTGACATAGCGGGTTGCAGTGACCTCTGTTAGCATTTTCACAGGCTATCGCAGGGCTGAACCAAGCATTCAAAGGTTCAGCCCTTTTCTGTGGGCGCGCCTCGACGATCTTGCCAATCTACACCGGAGGGCGGCCCGCCGGGCGCCCACCCGTCGGCGGGACGGTCGGAACGTCGGTCGGGACGCCCGGTCGGTGCGGGGTCCTCCCCGCGCCGGCCGGACGTCCCTCGGGTTCTCCGCGGGCCCGCTCCGGGCCCTCCGCGGCCGGGCCCCGTCCGCTAGCGGACGGGCTGCTGCTGGGTGACGCAGTGGATGCCGCCGCCCCCGGTGCCGAGGCGGTCGATGTTCAACTGCTCGACGACACGGTCGGGATAGAGGTTCTGCAGGGTCGCCTTCGCCGCCTGGTCGGCGCGCGTGTCGCCGAAGTGGGCGCTGATGACGGCCCCGTTGCAGAGGTAGAAGTTGGCGTAGGAGGCCAGGAAGTCCGGGTTGGTGGAGCGGATCTTGTAGTAGTCCGGGCCCTGGAGGCGCATGGTGTCCATCGGGACGCCGTTGGCGGTCGTGGAGGCGGACAGGACGCTGAACTGCTGGCGGGCGTCCCGGGCGTAGGCGTCCGTCTCGGAGGCGAGGGGCAGCTGGACGAGGGCCTCGCCGGGGGCGAGGAAGCGGGACGTGGCGTCGACGTGGTCGTCGGTGATGTCCTGGCCGCGGACGCCGTCGAACCAGATGACCTTGGACGCGCCGTACGCCTTGCACATGGCGGCCTCCAGCTGCCGCTCGGTGACCCCGGGGTTGCGGTTGCGGTTCACGAGGCTGCTGCGGGCGGCCATGAGGGTGCCGGCGCCGTCCTGCTCGATGGCGCCGCCCTCACCGACCATGTCGGCGTACGTGATGGGGACGCCCACGTACGAGGCGACGCGTCCGGCGACCAGGGCGTCCTTGGCGTGGGTCTGCTTGTTGCCCCAGCCGTTGAAGTTGAGGCCGATCGCGTCCAGGCCGCCGGCCCCGTCGGTACGGAAGACGGGTCCGGAGTCGCGCATCCAGCAGTCGTCGACGGGGATCGTGGTGATCACGGTGACCGTGGAGCCGCACAGCTGGCGGGCCTTGGCGGCGGCGCCGGAGTTGGCGCACATCACGACGGGCTCGTACTTCGCGACGGTGCGGGCGATGAGGGCGATGTCCGTCTGGACGCCGCTCAGCTTGTTGCCCCAGATCGAGGTGCTGTCCGGCCAGGCCATCCACGTACGGGTGTGGCAGACGTCCTCGACCGGGACCCGGAAGGCGGCGGCCGCGGGGGCGGCGCCGGCCTGGAAGCGGGTCGTCGCGAGGGCGGCGCCGGCGGCGGTCGCACCGGCCGCGGCGAGGAACCCGCGGCGGCTCAGGCTCCGGCGTGCGTGACGGCTGGGTTCGGGTCGGCTCACGTGTGCCTCCTGCTTGAACTCCCCGCGGGGGGTCCGCGGTTGGCTGGAAATCTAAAACTGACCGAGCGCTCGGTCAACATTGCGCGCAGCATTGCGCGGAACCGGTGGACGGCCCCCCGCCGCCCCGGTCGACGGGGCGGCGAAACCCGCAGATCGCGGGCGTGGAGCGTGGCTAGAGTGAGCGCATGGCAGCATCCGCGCAGGACTCTCCGCCCCCGACCGCTCCCCCGACCCGCCCGGCCGGCCGGTCACGGGCCTCGGCGAAGGGCGAGCAGACCCGGGCCCGGTTGATCGCGGCCGCGCGCACGCTGCTCGCGGGCGAGATGAGCGAGCGGTTCACCACCCGGAACGTGGCGGCCCTGTGCGGGGTGTCGCACGGGATGTGCCACTACCACTTCCAGGACCGCACCGATCTGGTCCTCGCCGTCGTCACGGACATCCGTCCCGAGTGGATCTCCCCTCTCGAGGAGGCCGTGGCCGACCCGGGGACCTTCGCCGAGCGCGCCGAGCGGGTGCTGGACCTGCTCGGCAGGCCGGAGAAGGCCGACCTGGCCCATCTGCACTCCGCCCTGCACTGGCACGCCCTGAACGACGACCGGGTGAGGGAGGCCCTGGAGACGGAGTACCGGCGCTGGCGCGCCTGCTTCGTCGCCCTCTTCCAGGTGCTGTCCGACGAGCGCGGCGGCGGTCTCGACCCCCGGCCGCTGGGCGAGGCCGTCGCCGCGGCCGTCGACGGGCTGGCCGCGGTGGAGTCCCTGGACGCCGACGTGGACGCGGGCGCGGTCCTGCGGACCCTGGTCCACACGCTCGCCGCCGGCGTCTGAACGGCCCGGGCCGCGCCGGCCCCGTCGTCGCGCTCCCGGCCCGGGGCCCGTCCTACAGGGCCCGGCGGGCGGCCGCGATCCGCTCCGGATCCCAGCCCGGGCGCGGCACGGACTCCCTGAGCAGCCGGGTGTAGGGGTGCCGGGGCGCGGCGAGCACCTCCTCGGTGCGGCCGGCCTCCACCACCGCGCCGTGGCGCATGACGATGACGTCGTCGGTGACGCACCGGACCACGCCCAGGTCGTGGGTGATGAAGAGGTAGCCGATCGAGGTCTCCTCCCTGATGTCGGCGAGCAGGTTGAGGATCTGCGCCTGCACCGACACGTCGAGGGCGGCGACCGCCTCGTCCAGGACGAGGACGGCCGGCTCCACCGCCAGGGCGCGGGCGATGGCCACGCGCTGCCGCTGGCCGCCGGAGAGCCGGCGCGGCAGCGCGTCGCCGGCGCGCGTGCCGAGTCCGACCTGGTCGAGGAGCTGCCTCACCCGCCGGTCGTGGTCCCGCTCGGGGAAGTGGAGCCGCAGCGTCTCGCGGAGGGCCGCCTCGACGCTGGTCCGCGGGTCGAGGGACTGCAGCGGGTCCTGGAAGACCATCTGGACCTCGCGCGCCCGGGCGAGGCGCTGCGCGCGGCCGCGCCGTCGCTCGGTCCGGGACCGGCCCCGTACGAACACCTCCCCGTCGTCCGCCTGCTCCAGGCCGACGACGATCCGCGCCGTGGTGGTCTTGCCCGAGCCGGACTCCCCCACGATGCCGAGGGATCCGCCGTGCGGCAGGGTGAAGGACACGTCGTCCACGGCCCGTACGGATCCGTAGGTCCTGCGCAGGCCCTTGACGACCAGGACGGCTTCGGCGTCCTCTCCGTACCGGGTGCTCCCGGCCTCGCCCGAGGCACCGGCGCTGGTGCCCGGTGCGGTCCCGGTGTCCACGGCGGTCCCGGTGTCCACGGCGGTCTCGGTGTCCACCGTGCTCTCGGTGTCGTCAGGCATCGACGGTGCTCCCTTCGAGCCGGTCGCTGTGGTGGCAGGCGGCCTGGTGGCCCGGCCGGCCGGGGACGGGCAGCGACACCGGGGCCTGCCTCTCGCAGAGTTCGGTGGCGAACGGGCAGCGGGCGGCGAAGGCGCAGCCGCTGAGCGCCGCGCGGAGGTCGGGGGGCTGGCCGTCGATGGCGGCGAGCCGGCCCCTGGGGTTCTCCAGGCGGGGGGTGGACGCCAGCAGGGCCGCCGTGTACGGGTGGCGCGGCCGCGCGAAGAGCTCCTCGGCGGGGCCGCTCTCGGCGATCCGTCCGGCGTACATGACGTACACCCGGTCGCTGATGGCGGCCGCGAGGTCGAGGTCGTGGGTGACGAAGAGCAGGCCGGTGCCGAACCGTTCGCGCAGGGTGCCCAGGAGGGCGATGACCTCGGCCTGGGTGGTGACGTCCAGGGCGGTGGTCGGCTCGTCGGCGAGCAGCAGGGTCGGTTCCCCCATCAGCGCGGCGGCGATCATGACGCGTTGCAGCATGCCGCCGGACACCTGGCCGGGGTACTTGGCGAGGGCGGTGCGGTCCAGGCCCACGGCGTCGAGGAGTTCGACGGCCCGGCCGGTCGCCTGCGCGGCGGTCATCCTCCTGGTCGCGCGGACGCTCTCGGTGAGGAAGTCGCCGATGCGCCGGAGCGGGTTGATGGCCGCTCGCGGGTCCTGGAAGATCATGGCCGCGGTGCCGGTGCGCAGGGCGCGCAGCCGGTCGGCGTCGAGGCCGAGGACGTCCTGTCCGTCGACGAGGACGGTGCCCTCGGTGACGGCGCCCGGCGGCAGCAGGCGCAGGGCGCTGCGCGAGGTGAGGCTCTTCCCGGAGCCGGACTCGCCGACGAGGGCGACGGTCTCCCCGGTGGCGACGGTGAGGTCGATCCCGTCGAGGACGGGGCGGGCGGTGCCGGGCAGGGTGATCCGGAGGCCCCGGATGTCGAGGGCCGGCCCGTCGGGCGCGGGCACCGGCCTGTCGGTCGTGTTCATCGGTCTCTCCTGGCGACGCGGTCGGCCCAGCGCTCTCCGACCACGTTGAACGCGACGACGGTGAGGACGATCAGGACGCTGGGCAGGATCGCGGACAGCGGGTAGCCCTGCTGGACGGCGGTCTGCCCGTCGAAGACCATGCGGCCCCAGTCCGGGGTGAGCGCCGGGACGCCCAGGCCGAGGAAGGAGAGGCCGGCGAGGTCCATGAGGGCGTAGCCGAAGTTGATGGTGGACTGGGCGAGGACGACGGGGGCGATGTTGGGGAGGATGTGGCGCAGGCAGATCTGGAGCGCCGAGTGCCCCTGGACCAGGTAGGCGCTGACGTACGGCCGGGCGCGTTCGGCGAGGACGAGGGAGCGCGTCAGCCGGCTGACGTAGGGCAGGTAGGCGACGGCGAGGGCGATGACCGGGGCCAGGAGGCCCTCGCCGTAGATCGAGATGATGAGGATCGCGAGCAGCATGCCCGGGAAGGCGAAGACCAGTTCGGTGCTGCGGGAGAGGACCGAGTCGAGCCAGCCGCCGCGCCAGGCCGCGGCCGTGCCGATCACGACGCCCGCGATCGTGGAGAAGAGGACCACGCCGAGGGGGCCGAGGAGCGAGGTCCGGGCGCCGAGGAGGAGGCGGGAGAAGGTGTCGCGACCCGCCGCGTCCACACCGAGGAGGTGCTCGGCGGAGGGTCCGGCGAGTGCGTTGCCGAGGTCGACGGCGTTGGGGTCGTAGGGCACGACGAGGGAGGCGAGCAGGGCGCCCGCGACGACGAGGACGACGAAGCCCAGGCAGACGAGGTGGAGCGGCGACCGGGCCGTGCGGAGCTTGGCGAGGCCGGGCCGGCGGGTGAGGACGGCGGTCATGCGGAGGTGCTCCTCGATCCGAGGGTGATCCGCGGGTCGACCAGCGGGAGGAGCAGGTCGACGATGAGGTTCACGATCATGAACAGGGCGACGACGATCAGCGAGATGGCCTGGACGGTCGGGAAGTCCTTGGTGGTCGTGGACAGTTCCAGGAGCTGGCCGATGCCGCCGATGCTGAACGCGGTCTCGACGAGGATCGTGCAGACCAGCAGGGTCGAGACGATCAGTCCGCCGGTGGTCAGGACGGTGCCGAGCGAGTTCCGGAAGACGTGGCGGGCGATCACCCGGCGTTCCGGGACGCCCCGGCTGCGGGCGACGGTGACGTGCTCGCTGTCGAGGGCTTCGAGCATGGCCGAGCGGGTGACCCGGGCGAGCATGCCGATCAGGTAGAGGGCGAGGGCGATCGCCGGCAGGGTCAGGTGCCAGAGCGTGTCGAGGAGGCCTTCGCCGGCGCCGCCGCTGGGGAACCAGCCGAGGTTCACCGCGAAGAGGGCCTGGAGCAGGACGGCCGCGACGAAGGACGGGGTGCCGACGGCGAAGGTGGTGGTGACCAGGACGGCCGAGTCGGTCGCCCCGCCGCGTACGGCGGAGATCCAGCCGAGCAGCAGGCCGATGACGACGACGACCACCAGGGCCATCGCGATCAGCAGGAGCGTGGTCGGGAGCCGGTCGGCGAGCAGCCGGGACACGTCGACGCGGTAGGTGATGGACCGCCCGAAGTCGCCCTGGAGCATGTCCCCGAGCCAGCTGAGGTAGCGGACGAGGAAGGGGTCGTCGAGGTGGTACTGGGCGTTGATCGCGGCGAGTGCCTCCGGGGAGGCCGAGCGGCCGGAGAGCAGGAAGCTCGCGGGGCTGCCCGGCGCCAGGTACATCGCGCCGAAGACCACGAACGACGCCACCAGGAGGGTGACGGCCATCTCCGTCACCCGCCGGACGGCGAATCTGGCGAAGTTCACTGCGCGGCCCCCACGTCGGCGGCCCACGGGTAGTACATGTACGCGATGGTGGTGGGGGCTCCGGTGATCCTCTTGTTGAGGAAGACGGCCGTGGGCCATTCCGCGACCGGGATCCACAGCAGGTTCTCCGCGGCGTGCTTCTGCAGCTCCGTCTCGATCACCAGGCGCTTGTCCGGGTCGTACTCGGCGGTCGCCCGGGCGACGCCCGCGTCGTAGGCCTGGTCGCTGTAACCGGCGAAGTTCATGTAGGCGCCGGTCTTGAAGTTCTGCAGCAGGTCCAGCGGGTCGGTGATGGAGTCGTAGTAGGTGAGCGGGAACATGTCGATGCCCTCGCGGGCCTCGGGGTCGGTGAACAGGGCGGTGAACGCGTTGGGCGCGATGGTCTTGAGCCGGATGTCGAGACCGATCCGGGCGCCCGCCGCCTGCACGGCGGTGGCGAGCAGGGAGACGTCCTGGCCGATGGAGCTGGTGGCGACGGTCAGGGTCTTCCCGGTGGCGCCCGCCTCCTTGACCAGTGCGGTGGCCTTCGCGATGTCGGGCGTGATCCGGGGCAGGGCGTCGAGCGCGTTCTTCCGGGTCTGCTCGGAGCCGGCCGCCCAGGCGGCGCGGGTGGTGAGCGAGTTGGTGACGGTGCCGGCTCCCCCGAGGCCCGCCTTGACGAAGCCGGAGCGGTCGAGGGCGAGGGAGAGGGCGCGGCGGACGCGGACGTCGCCGAGCGGGCCCTTCATGTTCGTGATGTTGACGTTGACGGTGCTGAGTCCCTCGCCGAAGTGGAGGGTGCCGACGCCGCTGTCCTTGAGCCGGCCGTAGCTCTCGGTGGGGATGAGGTAGCCGCCGTCGGCCTCGCCGCTGAGCATGGCGTTCGTACGGGCCGAGGGGTCGGTCATGAACCGGAAGACGACCTTGCCGGACCTGGCCTTCCTGCCCCAGTAGCCGTCGAAGCGGTCGAGCTCGACGGACTGGCCCTTGTTCCAGGTGCCGAGGGAGAACGGTCCGGTGCAGGCGAGGCCTCCCGAGGTGCCGTAGTCCTTGCCGGCCGCCTCGACCCCGGCCTTGGAGGCGATCACGCCGGCGGCGGTCGCCATGTACTGGGGGAACTGGGAGTCGGGCTTCCTGAGCTTGACGGTGACCTGGAGCGGGCCGGTCTTGCGTACGGAGGCGACGTTCTCGAAGTTCTGCGCCCAGGCGGCGGCGTTGTCCGGGTCGCGCTGGCGGCCGAGGCTGAAGACGACGTCGTCGGCGGTCATCGTCCGGCCGTCGTGGAAGCGCACCCCGCTCCGCAGGTCGTAGACCCAGGTGGTCGGGTCGGGGTTGGCGGCCCTGCGGGCGAGTCCGGGTTCGAGCGTGAGGCCGGGGGTCCAGCGCATCAGGCTCTCGCACACGTTGGAGAGGATGGTGTTCTGCGGGTAGTCGAACGCCACGGTGTAGTCGAGCGTCGGCGGCTCGGCGTACACGGCCCACGTGAAGGAGTCGATGTCGCCCTTGGCGGCGGGCGTGGTCTTCGAGAGGGTGACGCCGCCGGCGCCCGCGACGCCGTCCTTGGGCGGTCCCGAGCAGGAGACGACCAGGGCGGCCGTGGTCAGGAGGGCTGCCGCGGCCGCGCGGCGGCGGCCGGACGGACGGCCCCGGGCGGCACCGCGGCGTCTGCCGGGGCGGGGTACGGCTGTGGTCATCGTCGCGCTCTCTTTCCGTACGGTCTCGTGCGTACGCGATGGGGGAGGCCGCCGGACCGCGGGGACGGTCCGGCAGGAGCGATCGGTCCGGGTCAGGCGAGCGGGCGGGCGACGGGGATCTGCTGCGTGATGCAGTGCACTCCCCCGCCGCCGAAGGCGATGGCGAGCGCCTGCACCCCGACGACCTTGCGGCCGGGGTGGGCCGCCGCGATCACCGCGAGCGCCTCGTCGTCCTGGGGCAGGCCGGCCACGGGGACGACGACACCGCCGTTGGCGACGTAGTAGTTCAGGTACGAGACCTCCACCTCGCCCTCGGCCACGTCGACGAAGGCCGTCTGCGGCACGTCGACGATCTCCAGGGACCGGCCCCGGGCGTCGGTGGTGGCCTCCAGGACCGCGCGGTTGGCCCGCATCCGGGCGTAGTCCGGGTGGTCGGGGTCGTCGGGCAGCGACACGACGACCCGGCCGGGTGCGGCGAAGGCGCAGACGCCGTCGACGTGCCCGTCCGTCTCCGTGTCCAGGAGGCCTCCGTACGGGAGCCATACGACCTTGGTGACGCCGAGCCGCGATTTCAGCTCGGCCTCGATCTCGTCCCGGTTCATGCCGGGGTTCCTGTTGGGGTGCAGCAGGCACTGCTCGGTCGTGATCAGCGTGCCCTCGCCGTCGACCGTGATCGCCCCGCCCTCCAGGATCATCTCGGAGGCGACGCGGTCGACGCCGAGGTGCTCCAGGAGCAGTGCGCTGATCCGGTCGTCGGAGTCGTACGGGTGGTGTTTGCGGCCCCAGGCGTTGAAGCGGAAGTCGACGCCGGCGCGGCGCCCGTCCCCGTCGAGGACGAAGAGCGGGGCGGAGTCGCGGAACCAGGAGTCGTCGAGGGGGAGCTCCACGACGGTGATCCCGCTGCCGCAGTGGGTGCGGGCGTCGTCGCCGTGGCCGACGGGGGCGACCATCGTCACCGGCTCGAACGCGGCGATGGCCTTGGCCACGTTCGCGTACTCCTCCTTGACGTCGGCCAGCACGCTGCCCCAGAGGTCGGGGCGGGTGGGCCAGGCCATCAGGCAGCCCTCGTGCTCGGACCACTCGGCGGGCATACGGAATGCGGTCATTCGAGGACTCTCTTCTCTCGCCAGAGATACCGGTCGGCGGCCGGGAGCCGGCCCGGGGGCCGGATCGCGCCGTGGACGGGTACGTGGTGGTGGGAATCTTCCCCTCGACTGAAATTTCAGTCAAGAGCGAATTCAACGGGCGTTCACTGGGAAGCGGAACGATGGGGCAGGGAGGGGTGAAGGGGTCGCCGCCGGGCGGCGGGCCGGGTCACGACCCCGGAGACCGCGGGGGCGACGGGAGGGCCGAGGGGATCTCGGCCGACTGGGAAGGCCGGCGCTACGGAAGCGTGAGCGGTCCGTTCTCGGCGATGGCTCCACTCTGGCATTGACTGAAAAAACAGTCAACGGCTGGAGCGGAACATGGGGCGGGATGATCCGGAGCCCCGGGCCGCCTGGGGGGTGCGGGGCGCGACGGGCGGGGGGGGCGGCGTACGAGGCGCGACGGGCGGGGGCGCGAGAGGCCGGCGGCGGCCGCGGGGCCTGGCGGCCCGGGCCGCGAGGCCTCGGGTGGGCCGGGCCCCAGGCCGCCGGGCCGCCGGGCCACCAGGCCGCCGGGCCTCGGGTCGGCCGGGCCCCGGACCGCCAGTCCCCCGGGTCGCCGGGCCCCAGGCCGGCCGGCCCCGGGCCGCCAGGCCCCAGGCCCCAGGCCGCCAGGCCCCAGGCCGCCAGGCCGCCAGGCCCCAGGCCGCCGGTTCACTGGAAGGCGACTCAGTGGAGGGCGGTCAGTTCGGCCTCGACGGCCCCCCGCAGCAGCGCCCGCGCGTGGTCGATCTCGACGCCGCCCCCGAGCCAGCGCATGCTCAGCCCCTCGAGGAGAGCGGTGAGCCGCTCACCCGCCGCCGCCAGCGCGGACGCCGAGGCCATGGGACGCACCTGGCCGAGCAGGACGGCGACGTCCTGGGACCACACGAGGGTGGCTCGGGCCAGGTCCTCGCGGAGCAGTTCGTCGAAGACCGCGCTCGCCCTCAGCTCCCCCCAGGCCGCGCTGTTCTCCCGCACCTCGGGGGTGTCCTGGAGCTCCAGGAGGAGCGTCCCCTCCAGTTCCTCGCGCGGGCTCGGCGGCGGGGCGTCCGGGGCGCGGTCGCTCGTGTAGCGCTCGGCACGCCGGCTGGTGAACTCCAGTGTGTGGCGCAGGATTCCGGCGCGGTCCTTGAAGTAGTAGTAGACGAGGGCCGTGGAGACGCCCGCCTCCGCGGCGAGTTCCTCCACCCGCAGGCCGCGGATCCCCCGGCGGGCGATGACCCGCGCGGCCGCTTCGAGGATCCGGGTGCTACGCGTCGCCATGCCCGCACCCCGTCCGGCGGGTTCGCCGTCCCCCGTGCCGCCCGGGGAGGGCCGAAGGGGTTCCGGGCCGCGCCCCGCCGGAGACGGCGGGTCCGGATCCCGGCGTCATCCGTCGCGCCGGTGGTGGTCGAGGACGACCGTCACCGCCCCGCCGCCGTCGGCCGCCTCGGCCAGGCGGGCGATCACGATCTGCTTCTGGTCGGCGCTGCGCACGCAGAAGGGCCGCTCGTCGGCGAGTTCGGCGAAGTTCAGCGTCGTCACCGGCTCCGACTCGATCCCGCGGACGCACTCGGCCGGACTCAGCTCGTCCCCGGACGCGATGAAGGCGTCGCTCTCCTCGGACAGGACGAACGCCGAGTCCGTACGGGCGAGATACCAGGCCGCGGTCTCCTCGGGCACGACCTTGCCCGCCTTGAGGTCGAACTCGTAGGTGGTGTCGGGGGAAGTGAGCTCGACGCCCGCGTACCCGGGTCTGTAGGGGGTCGCGCCGGACGGGGACGGGGCGGCGCTGGAAGGCTGCGGTCCCACGGTGACGGGCGGTCGGGCGGAGGGGGCGCCGGTCGCCCCGGCGGGGTCCGCCCCGTCCTCCGGCGGGGGGTCGAGGTAGTAGACGGCCGCCCCGCCCAGGACGAGCGCGAGGAGTGCCACGAGGACGGTGACCAGGAGCCGGCCGCCGCGGCGGGGCGCCCGGCGCGATCCGGGGGCGCGCTCCGATGAGCCCGCGGGAGAGGCCCCCGCCCCGCCCGGCGGGGGTGTGCCGGTGCCGGAGGGAGGAGCGGTACCCGCGTCGCCGGTACGGCCCGGCCCCGCGCCGGCCCCCGGGTGGGGGTTTCGCGAGGCGAACGCGGTGGCCGTGACCGTGGGCCGGACGTGGGCCGGTTCCGGTCCGGCCGCGTGACCCGCGAGGTCGGCGCTGACGGGGTGCGGCAACCAGTCGTCGGCGAACCCGGGCCGCGGCCCCACGGCGGGATGGGCGTGGACGGCGGCGATCAGTTCGGCGGTCGTGGGGCGGTCCTCGGGGCGCTTGGCCAGACAGCGCCCGAGCAGGTCGCGCAGGGCGGCGGGGACGGGGGTCAGGTCGGGCGCCTCGTGGACCACGCGGTAGAGCGCGGCGGACTCGGGTCCGCTGCCGAAGGGCGGCGCCCCGCCCGAGACGTACACGGCGAGCGCGCCGAGGGCGAACACGTCGGTCGCCGCCGTCGCCGGGAGTCCCAGTGCCTGCTCGGGCGCCATGAAGGCCGCGGTGCCGATCCGCAGGCCCGTGCCGGTCAGCGCGGCGGCGTCGGCCGCGCGCGCGATGCCGAAGTCGATCACCCGGGGGCCGTCCGCGGCGATCAGCACGTTGGCGGGCTTGAGGTCCCGGTGCACGACGCCCACGCCGTGGATCCCCTGGAGGGCCTCGGCTATGCCGGCCACGAGGAGGAGGACGGTGCGGACCGGCAGCGGTCCGTGGCGCTGGACCACCTGCTGGAGGGTGGGGCCCGGGACGTACGCCGTCGCCAGCCACGGCGTACGGGCGTCCACGCCGTGGTCGACCACCTGCGCGGTGAACAGGCCGTGGATCCGCCGGGCGCTGGCCACCTCCTGGGCGAAGCGCTCGCGGAACTCTGGGTCCGCGGCGAACTCGGCCCGCACCGCCTTCAGCGCGATCGGGCGTCCCCCGGGGGTGTACGCCAGGTAGACGACGCCCATGCCGCCCGCGCCCAGCCTGGCGTGCAGGCGGTACCCGCCGATCTCGCGGGGGTCGTCGTCGGACAGAGCCGTGGGGGCGGGTTGTGCACCGGGCAGCTGAGCGGACATGCGGTGGCTCTTTCGGCGAGGTGGAACGGGGCGGCGCGCGGAGCGACGCGGGCGGTGGGCCGGTGCGCCGGTGCGCCGACCGAGCGGCGGCGGGTGGGCCCCTGTCGCAGGGACGGTCCCCGCATCGTGCCCTTAACTAAAGTTTCAGTCAATATGAGACGATGGCGGGCGCGATCGGCACGTCCCCGCGGTACCCGCCCGACCCGGTCGCGACCGCCCCGGACCGACGACGAAGGAACCCCTCATGGCGACGGACCGCAGAACCGCGATCCTGGAGGCGGCCGCCCGCACCATCGCCCGGCGCGGCGTGCGCGGCCTCCGCACGGAGGAGCTGGCGGCCGAGGCCGGGGTGTCGACCGCGCTGGTCTACTACCACTTCAAGGACCGGGCCGGCCTCCTGCGGCACACCCTCGGCTTCATCACCGACCGGGCGCGGCAGCACGCCGTGCACCCGGGGGCCGAGCTGCCGGCGGACCCGGTGGAGCTGCTCGGGGCGGCCCTCCAGCTGGAGTTCCAGGACCTCCCCGAGGTGCGGGAGAACGCCACGGCCTGGGGGGAGCTGCGGGCCGGCGCGATCTTCGAGCCCGAGCTCCGCGGGGCGCTGTCCGAGGCGAGCGCGGCCTGGGTCCGGCACGTCGCGGGGCTCCTCGCCCTCGCGAGGCCGGAGGCGGACGCGGCGGAGACCGCCGCCTCCGGCGAGCGCCTGACCGCCCTGCGCGAGGGGCTGAACGCCCGCCGGCTCAGCGGAGTCCTGCGGCCGGAGCACGCCCGCGAGCTGCTGGGCGAGGCGATCACGGTGGAACTCGCGCACCTGGCCGCGCGCCGGGGCGCGACCGGCTGACTCCCGGCCCGCCCGGGGCGACGGCGGGCGCGCGCCACCGCGCATCCGCCGGCGGTCGACGCCCCGAGGCGGCATCCGGGCCGCCCTCCCCCGCCCTTGGACGCCGGTACACCGCCCCTGGATGTCGGCACCCCACCCTCGTCGTTTGACTGAAATTCCAGTCAGTGTCAGAGTGCTTGACATGAGGCCGCCGCCGCTCCCACGGCGCCGCGCGGTCGCGGTGCGGATGATGCACCCTCTGAAGCAGGACTCGCGTGACGGTTCTGCCGCCCCTCTCCCCGCGCCCCCCACCGCGGCCGGACGCCTCCGTCCCGCCAGTCCACGATCGGAGTCCACGATGACCTTCCTCCCGTCCCGGCGTTCCGCCCTCCGCTCCTTCGCCGGAATCACAGCGCTCGTCCTCGGCGCCTCGGCGTGCGGACCCGGCGACCCCGGGCCGTCCCCCTCCTCGGGCGGCGCGAAACCGCGCGGAGGGCACGGCGGGGAGCGCCGGCTCGGCGCGGAGTGGGAGAGCCACACCCGTACCTTCATGTCCTGGCCGGCGCTGGAGTCGGTGTGGGGGGAGGACCTCTCCTACGTACGGAAGGACATCGCGCGGATCGCGCGGGAGATCGCCGAGTACGAGGAGGTCGTCATGATGGCCCGGCCCGCGCAGGCGAAGGCCGCGCAGCGGGCGTGCGGATCCCTCGTCGAGGTCGTCCCGCTGGACGTCGACGACCTGTGGGCCCGTGACACGGTGCCCCTGTTCGTCGAGGAGGAGGGCGAGGTCGTCGGCGTCGACCTGAACTTCAACGGCTGGGGCGAGAAGCAGGACCACGAGAACGACGGCCTGGTCGGCGAGACCCTGCTCGCGAAGTACCGGATCCCCCGCGTCGAGGCCCCGCTGGTCGCCGAGGGCGGCTCCTTCGAGACCGACGGCGAGGGCACGCTGCTCATCACCGAGAGCTCGATCGTCAACGACAACCGCAACCGGGGCATGAGCCGGGACGCGATCGAGGACGAGCTGATCGAGACCCTGGGCTTCGAGAAGGTGGTCTGGCTGGCCGGCGTCCGCGGCGAGGACATCACCGACGCGCACGTCGACAGCCTGGTCCGCTTCGTCGCCCCGGGCGTGGTCCTGCTGGACCAGGCGTTCCCGGGCACTCCCCCGGACTCCTGGTCCCGCTCGGCCGACCAGGCCCGCTCGGTCCTCAGCCGGGCCACCGACGCCCGCGGCCGGCGCTTCGAGATCATCGACCTCCCGCAGCCCGACCTCGACCGGATCACCGGCGAGGGCGACGACTTCGTCTCGACGTACGCCAACTTCTACATCGCCAACGACGCCGTCTTCCTCCCCAAGTTCGGCGACCGGAAGGCCGACAACCGGGCGAAGGGCATCCTCCAGGAGCACTTCCCCAAGCGCGACATCAGGATGGTCCCCATCGACACGATCGCCTCCGGCGGCGGCGGGATCCACTGCTCCACCCACGACCAGCCGGGCAAGCCCGCCGCCTGACACGGCCGTCGTCGCGACGACGACCGCCGCCGACACCCGGGAACGCGGCCACCGCCCCGGCCCCTCACGGGCCGGGGCGGTCGTCGTTCTCCGCCGACGGCACCCGGCTACAGGCGCTCGGCGCTCCGCGGCCCCTTCGCGTAGAAGCCCCCGCCGTCGAGCCGGGCGGTGCCGCCCAGGTCCCCGGCGGACACCGGAGCGGGGCCCCGGATGCGTGGCGGGGGTGGTGTCCTGTTGAATCGGCGGTCATGCGGTCTTCGTTCATCTCCGGTTCAGCTCCTCGGCCAGGTGGGGGTGCCGTGCGCCGTGACCCGCGGGCCCGGGCCCGTGGCGCGGCGTCCGTCCGGTCTGCCCGTGCCGCGGCGCTCGCGGCCCTGCTGTCCCTCGGCGTGCTCGGCGCGGCCGGGTGTTCCGACGGCGCGGGCGACTCCGACGGCTCGTCGCCGGGGCCGCGTCCCTCCGGGTCAGGGTCCACGACCGGGAAGGTCGTGGACCTCAGGAAGCGGATCACCGCGTTCACCGGTCGACTGTCCGCGGACGGTGGCTACCGGGGTCCGGGGCTCGCGCAGCGCCGTGCGGTGGCGGACGGCGTCCGCCTCACGCTCGACGGCGACCTGGCGGCGGCGCGCGAGCGGCTCGCCCCGGTCGGCTGGACCGTGCGGACGCTGCGGGACCGGGCCGGCGGCCGCGAGTTCGCCGAGCTGGCCGACGCGGACTCCGCGACGGCCCGGGAGCGCGGCTGGGGGCGTGTGTACGTCGGCCTGGGCGGCGGACGGGCGCGCTGGAGCGTGCAGGCCCCCCATCCGGTGGCCGACCTGCACAGCGAGCGGCTCGCCGTGGACACCCTCCTCGCGGCGCCTCGCGGCGTCCTGGTGCTGGCCGGGGCGCACCGCGACGCGGGCTCCGGGGACGGCGCGGACGTCGCGCACCGCGAGGACACCGTGTTCGACGCGGTCTGCGACCTGCTCGCCGGACAGGGGATGCCCGCGATCCAGGTCCACGGCTTCGCCGACGACTCGCTGCCGGGCGAGGACGTGGTCGTCTCGACCGGCCGCGGGGACGCGGCGCGGCAGCCGGCGGAGCGGCTGGCGGACGCCCTCGACCTGCGCGGCTTGGCGGTGTGCCGGGCCGACCGGGAGGACTGCGGCGATCTGGAGGGCCGCCGCAACGTGCAGGGCGTACGGGCCGACACGCTGCACGTGCCGTTCCTGCACGTCGAGTTCAACCGCTCGGTGCGCGGCGACGACGAGTCGGCCGAGGACGCGGTGGGTGCGCTCGGTGAGGTGGCGCGGTCCTGGTCCGAGGCCCCGGGCGCGGACGCGTCGGTCGCGCCGCCGTCCTGAGGCGCCGGGGCTCGTCCCGGCTGGTCGGCCCGGCTCTCCGGGGCGCGGGCCGCCGGGCCCGCGGGGTGACGGGCTGCGCTGATCGGGCGGGCTCCGCCGGTGGGGCGGGGTGCCGTGGGCGGGGTGGGTTCCGCCGGTGGGGGCGGTGCCGCGTCGGACGGGGTACGCCCCCGGGCGCAGTGATCCCCGTGGTTCCTGTGGTTCCTGTGGTTCCTGTGGTTCCTGTGGTTCCGTACGGCGACCGTGGGGTGCGCACCGTGTCGCCCTTCACGAGGTGGCTGTCGCCATGCGTACGACGCGCCGGTCGCCGGTGAGGACGGCGACCGGCGCGTCGAGTGCCGGAGGATCCTCCGGTCAGGCCGCCGGGGGGACGACCGGCTGCGACTGGGTGGCGCAGTGGATGCCGCCGCCGCCGCTCGCGATGTTGTCGATGTTGAGCTGCACGACGTTCCGGCCGGGGTACGCGGCCTGGAGGATCGCGTAGGCGACCCCGTCGGCGTACCCGTCGCCGAACTGCGGCACGAGGACGGCGCCGTTCGCCGTGTAGTAGTTGGTGTAGCTGGACAGGAACTCGGTGCCGCGGCCGCGGATGTACCGCCGGTCCGGGCCGGGCAGTTCGGTGACGGCCAGCCGTCGGCCCCGGGCGTCGGTGGCGCCCTGCAGGATCCGCCGGGTCTCCTCGTAGACGGCGATCCACTTGGGGTCGGTGCCGGGGCCCGGCTTGTCGAGGATGACCCGCCCAGGTGCGGTGAAGCGGGCCAGGCAGTCGATGTGCGCGTCGGTGATGTCCTGGCCGGCGAGGCCCGGCACCCAGATGACCTTGTCGGCGCCGAGCACGGACCTCATTCCCTGTTCGACCTGGTCCTGCGTCATGCCGGGGTTGCGGTTGGCGTTGACCAGGGAGCTGACCGTGGCCAGCAGGGTGCCCTCGCCGTCGGTCTCCAGCGATCCGCCCTCGCCGACGAACGGCGCCCGGACGCGGTCGATCCCGTACTGGCCGAGGAGCGTCGCGGCCGCGACGGCGTCGTTGGCGTACGGCTGCGCGTAGGAGGTGCCGGTCTTGCCCCAGCCGTTGAAACGGGTGTCGACCCCGGCGACGGCGCCGGGAGCGACGACGAAGGTGGGGCCGAAGTCGCGGATCCAGAGGTCGTCGTTGGGGATCTCGACGACGTCGATGCCGTAGTAGGCGCCGCTCCCGCAGGTGTAGCGGGCGTCGGCGGCCTGGTCCGGGCGGGCGAGCAGGACGACCGGCTCGTACCGCGAGATCTCGTGCGCGACGGTGGCGATGTCCCGGCGCACCGCGCCGAGGTTGCTGGACCACACCGAGGACAGCGCGGGCCAGGCCATGAAGGTGCGCACGTGGTGGTCGGTCTCAGCGGGCATCCGCAGAGTGGCGCCGGACGGGCCGTCGCCGCGCGGGCGACCGACGGCAGTGCGGTGCCGAGGGCGACGAGCGGCAGGGCCGCGGCGCCGAAGCGGAGCAGTCGGCGGCGCGTCGTGAGGGGCATGTCCATGGAACTCCCTAGCGGTGGGACCGGTGGGTGCCCGGCCATCCTGGCGTGAACTGAACATTCAGTCAAACAGGAGACGCGTTCGCCTCGGCGATCCGCGGAGTCACGCGGCAGCCCGCCGACGAGGCCGCGGTGATCCCGGAACTCGGCGGCGCACCCGCACCACTGCCCCTCCCGTCCGACTCGGCCCCCTTGGGTCGGATCCAACTAAAGATTCAGTCAGCATGAGATACTGCGAGCGACGAAGAGGAGGCACCACGTGGCCACAGACCGCCGAACCGCGATCTTGGAAGGTGCAGCGCGCGTCATCGCGCGGCGCGGGGTCCGCGGACTGCGGGTGGAGGAACTGGCGGTCGAGGCCGGAGTGTCCACCGCGCTGATCTATTACCACTTCAAGGACCGCGCGGGCATCCTGCGCCACACGTTGGAGTTCATCAGCGACCGGGCGGACCGGTACACGGCGGCCGACGAGGGCGCGGCCGAGGGGTTCGACCCCCGCGGCGAGCTGGAGCGCTCGCTGCTGCTGGAGTTCCAGGACCTCCCCGAGGTCCGGGAGAACAGCACGGCCTGGGGCGAGCTGCGGGCCAGCGCCGTGTTCGACCCGGAGCTGCGGCGCGAGCTCGCCAGGACCGGCCTCGCCTGGGTCCACGACGTGGCGGCGCTCTTGGGCGAGGCCTGCCCGACCGTTCCCGCGCCGACGCTCACGGCGTCCGCGGAACGCCTGACCGCCCTCACGGAGGGGCTCAGCACGCGCTGGCTCAGCGGCGGGCTGCCCGTGCACCGCGCACGGGAGCTGATGCGGGCGGCGATCTCCGTGGAGCTGGAGCAGCTGGCCCGCCGCCGGCCGCCGGAGCCGTGGAGCAGCGGGGAACCCGAGCCGCCGGGCGGCAGGGCTCCCGAGCCGCGGCCGGCCCCCGAGCCCGGCGCCGCCCCGCGCTGACCGCCGCCGGGCACCCGCCGCCGCCCGAAGCCTCCACTCTGGGCTCCGGGCCGCCCGGGCGGCCCCTCCCTCCCCTGGGGCGCCCGCCCCGCCGAGAGCGAACATCCTTGGATCCGAGGCCCGTTGGGGTAAGGCTGGGCGGACACACCACGGATCCGGAGGCTCCCGATGACCGCCGAGCACCCGCACACCCTGTACGAGGCCGTGGGCGGCGCCGACGCGCTGCGCCGGCTCTCCGGGACGTTCTACGAGGCCGTCCTCGCCGACCCCGTCCTCGCCCCCGTCTTCGCCGACTTCACCCCCGCCCACGTGGAACACGTCGCCGTCTGGCTGGCGGAGGTGTTCTCGGGCCCCGCGGCGTTCACCGCCGAGCTCGGCGGGCACCAGGCCCTGCTCCGGGCCCACCTCGGGCTCGCCATCACCGAGGAACAGCGCCTGCGCTGGATGGAGTTGATGACGGCGGCCGTGGAGAAGGAGCTGCCGGACGACGCGCTGCTGCGCCGCCGCGTGGTCGAGTACTTCGACTGGGGCACCCGGCTCGCCAAGGACGTCTCGGCCTCCGCGCCCGGCACGGACCTCGGGGAGCCGGGCCCCACACCGCGGTGGGGCTGGGACGGCCTGGCCTGAGCCACGGTCGCCCACCGCGCCCGCACCGCCCCCGCCGGCCCGTCGCCGCCCGGGCCCCGCGCCGCCCGGCGCGGTGCCGTGCCCCTAAGGTGCGGGGGTGGCTACCCGAACCCTCCTGACCAGCCCGTCTCTCGCCGACGCGGCCCTGCTCGCCCACACCGAGCAGGGCCGGACGTGGCCGCTGCTGGCATGGGCACCGGGTCCGGGGGTCCGCATGGTGTCGAGCGCGGTGCTGGGCGGCGGCATCGGCGAGCGGGAGTGGGTGCTGAACGCCCAGGTCCCGCCCGGCTACGACCGGCTCGATCCCGCCGCCCACCTCCGCGAGCTGGCCGCCGGTGCGGGACTCACCGGCCCGGGCGTGGGCCTGATGACGGCCGCCTCGGTCGCGGACCTGCGCCACGCCGAGGACGGCGGCGCCCGGGCCGTGGTCACCGCGGGGATCGGCGTACGGGGCTGGGCGGCGGAACCGGGCGTGGGCGACACGGCGGTCCCCCGCCCCGGCACCATCAACATCGTCGTGTCGCTGCCGGTCCCCCTGACGGACGCGGCCCTGGTGAACGCGGTCGCCACCGCCACCGAGGCGAAGGTGCAGGCCCTGGTGGAACTGGGCGCCGACGCCTCCGGGACCCCGACGGACGCGGTGTGCGTCGCGGCTCCCGTCCCCACTGCGGGCGCGGTCCAGCCCTTCGCCGGGCCGCGCTCGCTGTGGGGCGCCCGCCTGGCCCGAGCGGTCCACGCGGCGACCCGGGCGGCCTGCGCGGAGCTGATCACTCCCCAGGGGCCACTCGGGACCGGGTCCCGAGTGGCGTGAGGAAGGCGCCCGGGGCCGCGTCCCACCCGGCGCCAAAGACCCCAGCCACGTCCCACCCCGCATCGAGAGGGACCCCGCCAACCTGCGCGGGCGCCCTCCCCGCCCGAACCGGCGGTCGCCGCCCTCACCCGTGCGACAGCAGCGCCGCCGTGAGTTCGGCCGCCCGGCGGTGCCACAACTGAGCGCCCCGCAGCATCGCGTGGCCGCCCGTCGGCATCGGGATGCCCGCCGCGTCCGCCCCCGCCGCCCGGGCCCTGCGGACGAAGTCCCAGGAGGCGCGGGCCGAGGTGACGCGGTCGCTCTCGTCGTGCAGCAGATAGAGGCGTCGGCCGCCCAGGTGGTCGACGGGCTCGTCGGTGGGGCACCAGGGCGCGAGGGCGACGACTCCGCGGACGGCGGGGTCGCCCGCCGCGGCGAGGGCCGCGCGGCCCCCCATCGAGTGGCCGATGAGGACGACGGGGACGGGCCCGGCCTGTCCCCGGAGGCGTACGAGCGCGCTCTCCGCGTCCCGAGCGGCGTCGGCGCTCGCGCCGTTCCAGCCGCGGTGCCGGTAGCGCACCTCGGCGATCAGCACGTCACGGCCCCGGACGGCGCGGTTCACGGCGGCGGCGAAGGGCCGCATGCGCAGCGCGGGCAGGTTGAGGGCGGGCGGCGGCTCGGGGCCGTCGGCCCGCCCGCCGTGGAGCAGCAGCACGGCCGCGGTCGGTACGGCCGGCGTGCTCCGGACGACGAACGCGCCGGGGTCGGCCCGGCGGGTGGGGCACAGCGTCATCGGCTGCTCGCCCCGCTCCCGGGACGGTGCGGTGGCCGGTGGGGCCGTCCGCTGGTGCGGACCGCCGGCCGTCCGGGCTGCTGCGCCATGAGGGGCCTCCAGGAATCGCCTGCCGCCTCCCCGGTGGAGCGGCCCGCTCACGCCACGGGGACACGACGCTGAGACCCGAAGTCTGCCAGGTCGCACGGTCCGTCAGATACGGGCCCCGGCGGACGGCCGGGCGGCCGGGGGTCACGGCGTGCCCGGGGTCCCGACGGGTGCCGCCGGGGCGGGGCAGGCGACCGTACCCGGCCGGACGGAGAGCGTGAGTTTCGGCGTGGTGAGGAGGCCGGGGATCTGGAAGTCCTGGGCGGTGCCGACGATCCGGTCGAACTTGGCGTACCGCGCCTGGATCCCGAAGCGGTGCTGCGGGCTGCCCAGCGGGTTCACCACGTACGCGCCGCTCGCGTCCTTGACCGTCTTCACGTCGGCGCCGTTGGTGTTGAGGTCGACCACGCCGTCCATGTCGAGGACGCCGGTGGCGTTCCGCAGGTCGAGGACGGTGTTCCTGGTCCGGATCTCCCAGGAGCGCGGGTCGTCGTCCCCGAGGGTGAGGAGCAGGGTGTACGCGGCTCCCGCGATCTCCTGCCGCCGGCTGATGCAGAGGCCGTTGATGACACCGTCGGCGAAGCCCATCCGGAGGACCCGCACGGTCCCCGTGGAGCCGTCGGGCCGCACGACCGCCTGGTCGACTACGGCGGCGCCGTACTGCGTCCCGTACAGGCTGCTGGTGGTGAAGTCGACGGGCCGGTCCTGGATGCGGAGGCCGACGGCGAGTGCGCCGCTCGCCATGGCCGAGCCGAGGCCGCCGGCCGCGAGGAGGGCGGGCACGGCGACAGCGAGCGAGCGCCGCCAGCGGGTCCGGCCCTCCGCTCCCCGGCCGGCGGGGTTCCGGGGGTGTCCGGGCCGGCGGGGGCGCCCGGCGTGCTCGTCGCGTGCCGGGGTCCGGGGGGCCTCGGTGGGCTCGGGGCTCATGGAGTGGTCACCGTGATGGTTCCGGGGAGGTGGACGGGGTTGTCGGTGGAGTCGAGGGCCGCGTGGTCGTCGACCGTGCGGATGGCGTAGACGTCCCCGACGAAGTCCTCGGCGCCGGCCGTGAGCGGGATGAGGGAGCCGAAGAAGTCGAGCAGGCCCTGCACTCCGCAGATCCTGACGAGGACGCGGACGCAGACGTTCGAGATGGTGCCCCACATCGTGGTCGTCTCGGGCCTGCCCGCGCGGTCGTAGCCGCCGAGGGACCCCTCGCCGGGGACGTCGATGGTGACGGTGTGACCGGCCGCCCGCTGCGTCACGTTCATGTGCGAGCGGATCTTGAGCTTGGTGAAGGTGTACTGGTTCGTGACCCGGGTCGTGCCGTCGGAGAGCCGGACGGTGACGTTCTTCTCGACGGTCATGGAGACGGCGACCATGCTGGCGATGGTGACGCGGAGCGGGTCCGGGGACGGCAGGAAGGGCGCGCCCAGGGGCTCCACTGCGGGCGCCTCCCCCGCGGCCCGGCTCGGCTGCCCGGACCAGAGGGCGGTGACCACGGCGAGGAGGAGCGCGGCGGCGACGGCCGCCGCCCTGTGCGGCGCCCCGGTCCGGCGCCGGGCGGGCGGCCTCATCCCTCCGCCTCCGCCGGTGCCCGGCGGCGGGGCCTGCGGACGCCCCAGCCGACCGTCATGGAGCCGCCGAGGACGCCGAGCAGCATGCCGAGGAGGAAGCCACCGAGGTTGGACACGACGAGCGAGACGACCGCGAGGACCGTGCCGATGAGGCCGAAGGTGTAGCGCTGGCCGGGCAGTGCCAGCGGGATGAGTCCGCACAGGATCATCCCGCCGCCGACGAGGTAGCCGGCCACTCCCCCGAATCCCGTGCTCACGATCAACTGCAGGGAGCTGAGGGAGAACTTGAGGACGGTCCATCCCCCGGCGATCAGCCACAGCCCGCCCCAGAAGGGCCGGGTGCGCCGGAAGGCCCGGAACCAGGCGCGCGCGTGCGCCGCCCGGCTCAGCACGTGGTGGCCGTTCCGGCGACGACCCTGATCCTGAGGTCGGGCAGGACGAGGGCGCCGGCCATCTCGGCGTCGTACGCGGTGGCGTCGAGTCCGTGGAGCGTGATGGAGCTTCCGCCCTCGCCGCCCGCCGAGCCGAGCCCGAACCCGCCGGGGACGGCGCCGGTGAGCGGTCGGCCGGCGACGGTGACCTGGTCGGCGGACTGGCCGAGGACGGCGTTCTGGAGGGTGGTCCTGCCGTACGCCCGCAGTTCGGTGGCCTGGATGTAGAGGTTCGAGGCGTCGATGTCGGTGGTGAAGGCGGTGGGCGGGGTGGCCGCCACCTTCTGACCGCCGGTCAGGAGCAGCGAGTACGGGACGCCCGCGATGGTCTGGTGGACGACCCCGCAGAGCCCGGCGAGCCCGGCGCTGGCGAAGCCGACGCGGGCCATCGCGGTGTCGGTGGTGGTGCTGCCGTCCGGGCGTCCGACGGCGGGGGTGTTGACGATGGCGCCGAAGCCGGTGCCCTCGACTCCGTTGGACGTCAGGGTGAAGGGCTGCCCCGTGACGCTGAAGTTGGCGGCGAGCGCGCCCTGCGCCAGGGCGGTGCCGAGGACGCCGATGGCGAGGGCCGAGGGGGCGAGGGCGAGGGCGCAGCGCCCCCAGCGGGTGCCGCGCCGTCGGCCGTCGGCCGCCTCGGCGAGCATCCGGGCGTTCCAGTCGGCGGCGGCCCGGGGGCCGGCCGTGCGCATCCGGGCGAGGGCCGGGCCGATGCGGCGGGGAAGGGACGGGGTCTGCGTCATGCGGATCCGCTCCTCACGGACACGGGCGGTACGGAGGGGCCGCCGGGTCCCGAGGCTCCGCCGGTCCGGTCGGCGGGCCGGCCGCGGCGCGGGAGCCCGCGACGCGGGGCGGGCTTCTCGGGGAGCCAGGCGAAGGCCATGGAGCCGCCGAGGACGGAGAGGACCATGCCGGCGAAGAGTCCGCCGAGGTTGGACAGGGGGAAGGAGGCGACTCCCGCGATCACGGCGATGACTCCGGCGGTGTGCCGCTGACCGGGCATGAACAGCATGAGCAGGGCCATCGCCATGAGGACGACGCCGCCGGCCATGCCCGCGACGCCTCCGACGCCGACCTGGAGGATCTTGCCGAGCGGGGCCATCGGCAGGAAGAAGATGACGAATCCGCCGAGCGCGGTCCAGACCGTCGCCCAGAACGGCCGGGTGCGCCGCCAGCGGCGGAAGGCCGCGCGGGCCCCGCGGGTGCCTCCGGCGGGACCGGGGGGAGCCGGTGCGGCGGATTCGCCTGCTCCGACGGGGTGTTCGGGCGGTTCGGGCGGTGGATCCGTGGTCATGGGTGCCTCGCAGCTGGGGTCGGGGCGGGAGGGGCCGGAGGCCGGTTCCGCCGGGGACTCGGCCTCCGGGTGGGCGGGATCGGGCCGGGATCCGTTCGGGTCAGCAGCCCTTGTCGCCGTGGGCGATGCCGATGGCGAGGTCCGGCAGGGTGATGGCGCCCGAGATGGTGGCGCCGTTGGCATCGGCGTTGAGGTTCTTGATGTCGGTGCGGCCGCCGGTGGCGTCCAGGCCGAACTGGCCCGGGGTGCCGTCGGTGATGCCGCTGCCCTTGATCCCGGCGCCGTCGGCGGCGGCGCCGATGACGTTCGGGGTGGTGGTGCTCGCGTTGAGCGTGGCCGTGGCGGCCTTCAGCGACTGGGCGTCCAGGACCAGCTTGTTGGCCTGGAGTCCGGCGCCGGCGACGAGTTGGTCGCTGGTCAGCGGGGTGGCCGCCGCCGGTGAGGAGATGTTGAGCGACCAGGTGCCGAGGCTGCCGATCACCGGGAGGTCGACAGACTGGACGGCGTGCACGCAGATGCCGTCCAGTCCGGCCTTGGCGATGCCGACCTCGGCGGCCCCCTTGGAACCGCCGGCGTCGATGGTGTGCATCACGGCGCCGATGCCCTGCGGGGCGGCGACCGTCTTCGAGCTGAGGGTGAAGGGGACGCTGGTCAGCGAGAGGTTCGCGGCGAGCGCGCCCTGCACCATGGCCGTGGCCATGGCGGCGACCGCCGCCGTGGCCGGCACGGCGAGGAAGGCGGATCTGCGCCAGCGGGTGACGCCTCGGGGCTCGTGCTGCATGTGGTCTCCAACCGTCGTCCCGCACGAGTCGCGCGGGGGGATCCGGATGCGGCCGCGCGCCCCGCGGCCGGTGCGGCCGGTGTGCCGGCCGTTGAGGCCGACCGGAGCGGTGACACTTCACGGCTACCTGTTCGAGAATTGGACACTCTTATAAAGAGTGTCAATAGTTCGGACGATCCTGGGAAGAAATGCGACTGGACTAGGCTTGCCCGATGCCACGGTTCAGGGAGACGGTCCGGACACTGCTGCGCGAGCGGCTGCTGGACGCCGCGTACGAGGCGGTCGCCGACCGCGGCTTCGACAAGCTCCGGATGTCCCACCTGGCCGGCGCGGTCGGGGTCAGCCGTCAGACGCTGTACTCGGAGTTCCCGTCCAAGGAGGCCGTCGGCGAGGCCCTCTTCCAGCGCGAGCTGGAGCGCTGCCTGGTCGGCATCCAGGAGGGACTGGACGCCCACCGGGACGACCTGAGGGCGGCGGTCGAGGCGTCCGTCGGCTTCACGCTCACGCTGGCCGGCCGGAACCCGCTGATCAAGGCCATGCTGACGAGCACCGGCGAGGACGGCCTCCTCCCCTATCTGACGACCCGCTCGGCGGCGGCCTTCGACCTCGCGACGGCGATGGCCGACGCGTACGTCACGGAGGCCTGGCCGACGATCGACCCGGTGGCTCGGGAGCTGGCCGTGGACGCGGCGGTGCGCCTGACGGCGAGCCACATCGTCCAGGCGACCTCCTCTCCGGAGGAGTCCGCCCGGCGGATCGCGGACACCGTCGTCCGGGTCGCGCTGAGCACGGGCACCGAGCGGGTGCCGGAGGCCGCGCCCCCGGCCTGACCGACGGCGGTTCCCGGGCCGGGTCCGGCAGGGCCACGCCCGGCTCGCGACGCCCGGCCCGGCCGGCGGGACACCCCTAGGGGGCAGGCCCCGCATAGGCCTCCAGGACGGGGCGGTTGCCGATCTCCGCGGACGCGGAGACCGGAAAGGCCCGTACCCCGACCCGGCCCTCGATCCGCGCGATCTCGCCCCAGCCGTACGCCCGCGAGTCGTCCGACAGGTCGGGGTTGTCACCGAGGTAGAAGAACGACCCCCCGGGCACGGTCCGCAGCGCGGACCGCGCGGAACGCGCCCCGTCGGGACCGCAGCACGCCCCCGTACGACGGGCCTGCGCCGCCCACTGCGGTGCCGCGACCCGCCGGAGCGGGCCTTCGCCCGCCTCCTGCAGCAGCACCTGGAACGGCTCCTCGGGCGTGGACACGATGGCGACGCGGTCACCGGGCAGTCCGATCACCCGCTTGACCAGGAGCGTGTCCCTTCCGGTGGCCCGGAGCAGGACGACGTCGAAGCGGCGCGCCGCCGCCTCGGAACCCGGCGCCGCGAGCACCCGGTCCCCCGGCTGGAGGGTCGGCGCCATGCTCGTGCCGTCGACCCGCACGCCGAGGGACGTCACGGCCACCACCGCCACCAGGCAGAGCACCACTCCGGCACCGAGGGCGGCGGCCGCCGCCCGGCGCACGGTCACCGGGACCCGCTCCGGGCGCGGGGACGCCCGCGGCCGCCACGGGAACCGGCACGGAGGCGACCGTGGGGACGGTCGCGGGGAGTGCCGCGGGGGCGGGCACGAGCAGCGCAGCCCGGCCGGCCGCGGGGAGTGCCGCGGGGGCGTCCGTCGTCGGGACGGCCGTCCCGGACGTCCGGCAGCCGTACGCCGCCGGACCGTTCGATCTCGGTCATGCCGGGACGGTAGGACGGGCGGCGGACGGCGGCCGTGACCGTACCGCTCAGGGTTGTTGACCGGGCGCCGGGACCGGGCGGGCGCGCTGGTCCGCGGACCCGGCCCGGGCCCGGTAGGCCCGGGGCGTCTCGCCGGTCCACCGGCGGAACGCCCGGTGGAACGCGCTGGGTTCGGAGAATCCGAGCCGGTGCGACAGACGCTCGATGGAGATCCGGCCGCCGGCCAGCTCGGCGAGGGCGTGGTCGCGCCGCACCTGGTCGCGGAGCCGCTGGTACGTGGTGCCCTCGGCGGCCAGCCGGCGGCGGAGGGTCTGCGGGCTGACGGACAGCAGGGCGGCGAGATCCTCGGGGGTCGGGACCGGACCGGCGGGCAGGGACCTGCCGATCAGGTGCCGCACCCGGCCGGTCGCCGTGCTCTCGTGGTCGACGCGGACGAGCACGTCGACGGGGGCCCGCCGGAGGAAGACCCGGAGCGCGGCCGCGTCCCGCAGGACCGGCTCGTCGAGGTCCGCGCGGTCGAGGACGGCGGCCGTCCGCGGGGCGCCGAACACGCAGGGCGCCCCGAACAGGAGGGCGCACTCGCCGGCGTGGCGGGGTTCGGGGTGGGCGAACTCGACCCGGCGCAGCCCGACGCTCCGCCGGACGAGCCAGCCGGCGAAGCGGTGCGCGACCAGCACCGTGGCCTCGGCGCCGAAGTGGAGGGGGTCGTCGTACCCGGAGAGGTCGAACTCCAGCAGCGCCTCGTCGGCGTCGCCGGTCGCGCCGGCCGTCCCCGCCGGTTCGACGAGGCGGAGGCGCGGCCCGCCCGGGAAGAGGGCGTAGAAGGCCCCGGCCCGCCGGAGCGCCTCGCGCAGGTCACGGCTGCCGTGGACCACCGCGTGGGCCATCATCGCGAAGGTCCCCACCTTGCTCGGGGCGCCGCCGAAGCCGATGAGTTCGTCGTCGAGGGCGGTCCAGAGCATTCTGACGAGCTGTCCGAACCGCTCCGCCGGAACCCGCTCCGCGGTCCCGGGGTCCTCGGCGAGTGCGGCGGGCAGCCCCGCGCGGGCGAGCAGCGGCCCGGTGGGGACGCCGCGCCGCTCGGCCGCCAGCAGCACGGCCCGTACGTGACGGGCGCTCACCGACTGCGTCAGCATGCCCGCCACCCCCTCCCCCGTGGACAGTTCGACCCTTACTTGTCCAGGATCAGACACTCTAGTCAGAACTGTAAGGCGGAGAACGTCCGATCCTGTGAACGGGACACAGGTCACAGCCGTACCTTCGGGCTGGGGCGGAAACGCCCCGAACGCACGAGGGAAGAGGGGCAGCAGATGAGCGGAGTGGCACGCCGGACCGTGGTCGCGGCGGCGGGCGGTACGGGACTGGTCGCGGTTCTGGCCGCCTGCGGGAGCGGCGGCACCGCCGACGGGGACGGCGGCGGCACCGGGGGCGCGGCGAGCGGCGGGACGGACGACGGCGGCGCGACCCCCGAGGCCGAGACCCTCGCGCAGACCGGGGACATCCCGGTGGGCGGCGGGAAGGTCATCGCCGGCAAGGGCGTGGTGATCACCCAGCCGAAGGCCGGCGAGTTCAAGGCCTTCTCGTCGAAGTGCACCCACGCGGGCTGCGCCGTCGGCAGCGTCCGGGACGGGGTCATCGTCTGCCCCTGCCACCAGAGCCACTTCGACGTGTCGGACGGCAGCGTGAAGTCCGGCCCGGCCGGCTCCCCGCTGCCGCCGACGCCGATCCAGGTGATCGGCGACGCGATCAGCTTCGGCTGACGGCGCCCCCGGCGCCCGGCGACCTCCCCGCGACCCCGGACCGCCGGGGGAGCTTCCAGCAGGCGAGCACGTCGTCGGTCGTGGTGATCGTGGCGACGAGCGCCAGGGTGTGGCGGATCATCGCGGGGGTGTAGTCGGCCGGCACCCCCGCGATGGCGTCCGCGGGCACGACCACGGTGTAGCCGAGGTTGACGGCGTCGAAGACGGCGTTGGGCACGGCCACGTTGGCGGAGACACCGGTGACGATCAGGGTCCGGCAGCCGAGGTTGCGGAGCAGCGGGTCGACGCCGGTCCCGGCCAGGGGCGAGAGCCCGTGCAGCCGCCGTACGACGAGGTCCTCCTCGGCGACCTGGATCGGTTCGGCGACGCGTACCGCCGTGCTCCCGCTGTGCTGCTGGACGGGAAGCCGGGCCGCGGCCCGGAAGAGCCGGGCGTTGCTGCCGGCGCCCCGCCCGTCGGGGCGCCGTTCGGCGACGGCGTGGATGACCTGGACGTCCGTCTCGTGGGCGGCGGCCACCAGTCGTGCCACGTTCCGCAGCGCGCCCGACGCGCGTGCGGCGGCGGCCAGTTCGGGCAGGGCGCTGTCCGGTCCCACGACCCCCTGCTGGCATTCGACGGTGAGCAGCACGACACCTCCGTCCGGCCTGATCCGCTCTCCGAGCCGCTCTCTCGCAGTCCGCTCCATGGCCTCTCCCCTTGCACGCGCGCGAATGGCCCTCCATGCTTTCTGACGTCTCATCAGAAATCTAGAAGGGTGCGGACGATGACCGTCGCACAGCGCCGTGGACGCCGGATCATGATGACCCCGGCGGAGCTCGACTCCTTCCTCGCCGAACAGCGCACCTGCCGGGTCGCGACCGTCTCCGCCGACGGCCGCCCGCACGTGAGCGCGCTCTGGTTCGCCTGGGACGGCTCCTCGCTCTGGCTGTACTCGCTGACCCGCAGCCGGCGGTGGGCGGAGCTGCGCGCCGACCCGAGGATCGCCGTCGTGGTGGACGACGGGGTGGAGTACGGCGAACTGCGCGGCGCGGAGCTGTCGGGCACGGTCGAGTTCGTGGGCGAGGCGCCGCGCACGGGCGAGCCGTGCCCCGAACTCGACGTGCCCGAGCAGCTGTTCGCCGCCAAGAACTTCGGGCTCGACGCGATGCCGCACGACGGCAGGCACGCCTGGATGCGGCTGACACCGGACGCGATCGCCTCCTGGGACTTCCGCAAGCTCGCGGGCCTCTGACCGGAGCCCGGTCAGCTCCCCAGCGGCCCGGCCGCCTCCCGCAGCGCCCCGACCACCGCCCGTACGGACGGCCTGCGCCCCGCGTCGGAGCGCCAGGTGGCATAGATGTGGCGCCGCACCGGCTGCCGTACGGGGACGAAGACGACCCCTTCCGGCACCGGGCGCCCGAGCCGGGGCGTGACGCACACGCCGAGGCCCGCCGCGACGAGCGCCAGCTGGGTGTGGTGCTCCCCCGCCAGATGTCCGATGCGCGGCTCGATGCCCTGCGAGCGCAGGGTGAACATCAGCCAGTCGTGGCAGAACTCGCCCTCGGGCCAGGAGACCCACTCCTCGTCGGCGAAGTCCACCAGGTCCACCGCCTCGCGGCCGGCGAGCCGGTGCCCGGCGGGCAGGGCGACGTCGGCGGCGTCGTCGAGGAGGTGGGCCCGTTCGAGCCCCCCGGGCACGGGTGCCCGCTTGTTGCTCCAGTCCAGGACGAGCGCGAGGTCCGCGTCGCCGCGGAGCACCGCGCGCACCCCGCCCTCCGGCTCCAGCTCCGTCGTGCGGACCCGCAGGTCGGGGTGCCCCTCGCGCAGGGCGGCGAGCGCGGCGGGGAACAGGCCCCGGGCGGCGGTGGGAAAGGCGGCGACCCGCACCTCGCCCACCACCTGGCCGCGCTGGGCCTCGATGTCGGCCTGGGCCATCTGGACCTGGGAGAGGATCCGGGCGGCATGCTCGGCGAGCAGCATCCCGGCGTCGGTGAGCCGCACCCCCCGGCCGTTCTTGGCGAGCAGCTGCTGGCCCACCTCGCGCTCCAGTTTGGACAGCTGCTGGGAGACGGCGGAGGTGGTGACGTGCAGGCCGTCGGCCGCGCCGCTGACCGAGCCGTGCCGGGCGACGGCGTCGAGGGTGCGCAGGCGCTCCAGATTCAACATGTAAGCGATTCTAAGGGGAGGGGTCGAGGAATTCTCGCTTGTTCTAAGAGGTCGCCGCCGCCACTCTGAGTGCATGAGCCCCGCAGCCCCGCTCCCGCCCGCATCCCCTCCCGCCGCCTCCCGTCTGCTCGACTGGCGCGTCCGCTTCGGCGTCCTGGCCCTGATCTGGGGATTCAGCTTCGTCTTCATCAAGGTCGGCACGGAGGGCTTCGCCCCGTTCCAGGTGACCTTCGGGCGACTCCTCTTCGGTACGGCGGTGCTCGCCGTGGCCCTGGCCGTGAAGCGCGACCGGCTGCCGCGCGGCGCCCGCGTCTGGGGCCATCTGACCGTCGCGGCCTTCCTGCTCAACGCCCTGCCGTTCTCCCTCTTCGCGTACGCCGAGCTGACCATCCCGTCGACCCTGGCGGGCATCTGCAACGCGACGACACCGCTGTGGGGCATGCTGCTCTCCCTCGTGGCGCTCTCCGAGGACCGCCCCACCCGGGTCCGCGCGGCGGGCCTCGGGATCGGTTTCGTCGGGGTGCTGACGGTGCTCGGCGCCTGGCAGGGCTTCTCGGGCGTCGACGTGACGGGCACGGCGCTGGCCCTGCTCGCGTCCCTCAGCTACGCCGTCGGCTGGATCTACGTCCGCAGGACGCTGAGCGGCACGGGCGCCTCGAACCTCTCGCTCGCCGGCTCGCAGGTCGGTCTCGCGACGCTGCAACTGGCGGTCGTCACACCGCTGTTCACGTCTGTTCCGACCTCCGTCGAGGTGCTCCCGCTGCTCGCCGTGATCGCGCTCGGCGCGCTCGGCACGGGATACGCGATGCTGCTCCAGTACGGGGTGGTGGCGGAGGTCGGCCCGACGACGGCAGCGATGGTCACGTACTTCATCCCGGTCATCGCGACAGTGGCGGGCGTCGCCCTGCTCGACGAGCAACTCGCCTGGAACACCCCGGTCGGCGCGATCGTGGTCCTGGCGGGAGCGGCCCTCACCCAGACCCGCCGAACCCCCCGACGGGCCGCCACCCCCACCCCCTTCACGCCCCCGGCGAACAGCACCCCTCCCCACCCCGTCGCGGCCAACACACCCGCCACGCACAGCAGCCCTCCCACTCCCGTCGCGGGCAGCGCGCCCGCCGGGAACGGCACCCCCACCCACCCCGTTGCGGCCATTCGTTCCTGAGGCGAAGCGGGCCCCTCACCCCCAACTCCGGGCCACCACCGGCCCCACCGCCCCCACCACCGCCTCGGCCAGCGGTTCCACGTCCGCGAGGGCGAGGCCCGAGACGGTGATCCGGACGGCCGGCCCCGTGTCCATCCGGAACCGTGCCCCCGGCGCGACCGCCCAGCCCGCGGCGAGCAGCCGGGCCACCGCCCCGGTCTCGTCCGGCACCGGGATCCAGACGTTCATGCCGCTGCGCCCGTGGGCCTCGACGCCCCGCCGGGCCAGGGCCCGGACGAGTCCGTCGCGCCGCTTCCCGTAGGCGCGGGAGACGACCGCCGGGTCCACCGCCTCCGCGGCCCAGAGGTGGGCGACGGTCCGCTGGAGGAGCTTGCTGACCCAGCCGGGCCCCAGCCGCTGCCTCCCGAGCACCCGGTCGACGGTCTCGGCGTCGCCGGTGAAGGCGGCGACCCGCAGGTCGGGACCGTAGGCCTTGGCCACCGAGCGGATCAGTACCCAGTGGTCGCCGCCCCCGGCCAGCGGGTGCAGGGGCTGCGCGACGATCCCGTGGCCATGGTCGTCCTCGATCAGCAGCACACCCGGATGCCGGGCGAGCACCCGCCGCAGCTCCTCGGCGCGGGCCTCGGTCACACACGCCCCGGTGGGGTTCTGCGCCCGGTCCGTCACGATCACCGCCCGCGCCCCGTCCACGGCGAGCGCCCGCTCGACGGCCTCCGGCCTCGGCCCCTCCTCGTCCACGGCCATCGGTACGGGCCGCAGCCCGAGCGCGGGCACGAGGTCGAGGAGGCTCCCCCAGCCGGGGTCCTCGACCGCGACGGCGTCCCCGGGCCGCAGGTGCACGGCGAGCACGCGCTCGACCGCGTCGAGGGACCCGGAGGCGACACCGACGGGACCCTCGGGCACCCCGTCGGCGTCGAAGGCGGCGCGCGCGAGGCGCGCGAACTCCTCGTCGACGGGGGCCTCCCCGTACATGCCGGGCCGTTCGGCGTACCGACGCGCGACCTCGGCGAAGGCCTCCCCGAGCGGGGGCAGCAGCGCCGGGTCGGGGCTGCCGTTGCTGACGTCCCGGACCCCGGCCGGGGCCTCCACCCGGATCGATCCGCGGGTGGTCGTGGCGGGGCGCGGGCGCACCCGGCTGCCCCGTCGCCCGTCGGTCTCGATGACCCCGCGTTCGCGCAGGGTGCGGTAGGCGGCGGCGACGGTGTTCGGGTTCACCCCGAGCGTGACGGCCAACTCCCTCATGGGAGGCAGGAGTCGCCCGGGCTCCAGAGCCCCGAGCCCCACCCCGCGCTCCACGCTGGCGGCGATGTCCGATGCGCGACGACCTTCGATCCGATACTCTCCTAGCACAAACATTAGTATGCACTAGTGCAATGGAGAGCGCAATGAGCACCACCGCCGACACGGTCCCCGCCGAGACCCCCGGAACCTCCGCCGGCGCGTACACGCCGACCGACCGGACCGTCCCCACCCGCTCGCGGCAGCGCGCTTCGTACGACAAGGCACTGGTGCACTCGATACTCGACGAGGCCTACGTCTGCCACCTCGGGTTCGTGCGGGACGGCGCGCCGGTCGTGCTCCCGACGCTCTTCGGACGGATCGGCGACCGCCTCTACGTGCACGGATCCACCGGCTCGCGTCCGCTGCGGGCGGCCGGCGACGGCACGGCCTCCCCCGGGCTGCCCGTCTGCCTCACCGTGACCCACGTCGACGGTCTCGTGCTCGCCCGTTCCGCCTTCCACCACTCCCTCAACTACCGCTCGGTCGTGGTGCTCGGCACCGCCCACCAGGTCACCGACCCCGAGGAGCTGCGGACCGCCCTGGACGCCCTCGTCGACCAGGTCGTCCCGGGACGCTCCGCCGACTCGCGCCCGGCGAACGCCAAGGAGCTCGCCGCCACGGCCGTGATCCGGCTCGACCTGAACGAGGTCTCGGCGAAGGTCCGCACCGGCGGACCCAACGACGACGCCGAGGACCTCGCCCTCCCCCACTGGTCCGGCGTGGTCCCGGTGCGGGGCGGCTACGGCACCCCGGTCCCGGCCGACGACCTCGACCCGTCCATCGGCCTGCCCGGCTACCTGGCCGCGCTCTAGCGGACGGCGGAAGGCGAAGGGACGGACCGACGATGCCGAGGACGGACACCCCATGCTGATCCACCCCTGGGACGCCCCCCGCGACGAGGACGAGTGGCGCACCTGGCTCTCCCGGCACGACTTCGGCCAGCTCGCCGTCAACGGACTGCCCGGAGAACCGCCGTGGGTGCAGCCGGCGCACTTCCGGTACGAGGCCGAACCCGGCCCGTACGGCCGGGTGCTCACCCACCTGGCCCGCCCCAACCCGCTGTGGCGCGCCCTGGAGGCCGATCCGGCGGTCCTCCTCAGCGTGGTCGACGACTACGTCTTCGTGCCGGGCACGTGGACGGCCCCGGAGGGGACGCCGGCCTCCCACGGCACACCGACCTCGTACTACGCGGCGGTGCAGCTGCACTGCACCGCGCACGTGGTCGACGATCCGGCCGAGAAGGCGGAGCTGCTCAACCGCCAAGTCGCGCACTTCCAGCCGGACGGCGGTACGGCCCCCGCGGTCCCCGGCGAGGCCCCCTTCGGCCGGCTGCTGGCCGGGATCCGGGTGCTGCGGCTGGAGGTCACGGACGTGCGGGCCAAGTTCAAGTACGCGGGGAACAAGCCGCCGGAGGTCCAGGACCGGGTCATGGACCGGCTGGCCGAACGCGACGGCCCCCGCGACCGGGCGGCGCGCGGGCACCAGCTGCGCCGCCGCACCGCCGGCTGAACCGCGGCGGGGCCCGGCGCCGGTGCCCGGCGGCTCCTACACCGCGACGGCCTCCCGGCGCCGTTCCGCCGTCGCCGTCCGCGCCTCGGCGAACGCGAGGCCGGTGACGGCGGTGAGCAGCAGCAGCGTGCCGAGGACGACGGCGGCGGTGAGCCGCTCGCCGAGCAGGCCCACGGCGATCACGGCCGCGCTCACCGGTTCCAGGAGCATGATCACGGAGACGGTCGCGGCCCGGACGACCGCCGCCCCCGCGAAGTAGAGCGCGTAGGCGAGCGCGGTCGGCACGGCGGCCACGTAGCCGAGCAGGAGCAGCACCTGCAGCGGCGCGTCCGTGTGCGGTACGAGGCCCTCCGCGAGCGCCGCCGGCAGCAGCCCGACGGCCCCGATCGCGAAGGCCCAGGTCGTGGTGGACAGCGCGTCGGTGCGGCCGCCGTCGCGGCCGAGGTAGCGGGTCAGCAGGGTGATCGCCGCGTAGCCGGCGGCCGAGACGACCGCGAGGACGACCCCCAGCGGGCGGACCTCGGCGGCTCCTCCGCCGAGGACGAGGACGAGGAGCCCGGCGAGCGCGCCGGTGACGGCGGCGATGCCGCCCCGGCCGAGGCGCTCGCCCATGGTGATCCGGGCGCCGACCGCGATGAGGACGGGGCCCGCGCCCAGCGTGACGACCGTGCCGACGGCCAGCCCGGTGGCCTGGACGGCGGCGAAGTAGGCGCTCTGGAAGACGGTGAGTCCGATCCCGGTGCCGAGGATGCGGGCGGTGCGGCGGCCGCGCGGTTCCGCCGCCGGACGGAGGATGCGGCGCCGGGGGCGCAGCGCGAGTGCCCCGAGGAGCAGGACGAGGCCGCCGACGCAGCGCCAGAAGGAGAGGGCGAGGGGGCCCATGTCGCTGCTGCGGAAGATCAGTGAGGCGGCGGCGCCGGCCGTGCCCCAGGCGACTCCGGCGACGATCAGATAGAGCAGGCTGCGTCCGACGGACAGGGCGGACGGCGAGGACTTCGACACGTGGGTGCTCCGAGGAGGACGGAAGGAAGGGTGGTCGCTGGGCTCCGCGCGCGGGCAGCGACGAACCGCTCGGGGGCGGGGGTCCGCCCGGCCGAGCCCGGTCTCCGTCGGGAGTGTCTCCGCGCGCCCTAGGCGGCGGGAGGCGGAAGCACGGTCGCATGCATGATCGGCACCCTAGGTGTCGGCCCGCCCGGCGGGCAAGCCGGTCCTCCGCTCGTCGTCCACGCCGCCCTCCAGCGGCACCGCGCCGGCCGCCGTCACCTCCGCCGCGGACCCCGCCACCGGTCCGGCGGCCGGCGCCTTCGGCGTCGAGGACTGGGCGATGAAGGCGCCGACCAGGACGACCACGCCGCCGATGATCTGCGGGGCGTCGAGGTACTGCCCGAGCAGCACCCAGGCGAGGACCGTGGCGATGACCGCCTCCAGGCAGGCCACGACGCCCGCCACCTGGGGCGAGAGCCGGCGGACCGAGACGACGCCGGTGACGTACGCGAGCACGGTGGCGATCAGCACGATCCAGCCGAGCAGCAGCCACGCGGGGACGGAGGTGCCGTCCATGTCGGCGCGGCCCCCGAGCAGGGACCAGTCCATGCCCCACGGGCGGGCGACGACGGTGAGCACGGCGGCGCCGATGAGGAGCCCGTAGGCGATGACGCCGATCGGGTCCGCCTGCTCGGCCTCGCCCGAGCCCTGGTCGGACAGGACGAAGTAGCCGACCTGGCAGCAGGCGGCGGCGAGCGCCAGGAGGAGTCCGACCAGGTCGAAGGTGAGCCCGGACCAGACCTGGACGACGCAGGCGAGACCGCCGACGGCCAGCACGACGCCGAGGGCGGCGGCCCGGGTGACGGGCCGGCGCTGGACGAAGCGGACCCAGCCGAGGACGAGGGCCGGGGCGAGGTACTCGATGAGGAGCGCGACGCCGACCGGGATGCGGGAGATCGAGGCGAAGTAGAAGGCCTGGACGCCGGCGACGGCGAGCAGTCCGAAGCCCACCAGGAGGGCCGGCTTGCGGCGCAGGAGGTCGCGGTGGCGCCAGGCCACCGGGAGCATGACGAGTGCGGCGCCGGCGACCCGGAGCCACACCACGTGGAGCGGGTCGAGGCCCGCCTCGATCAGCGGCTTGGCCGCCACTCCTGAACCACCGAATGCGAAGGCCGAGGCCAGGGCGAGTCCCAGGCCGGCGCTTCTCCCCTGAGACGCGTGCATCGGGCCATGATGACAGGACGCGGTCAGGGGCGTAACCCCCGTTACACCTGTTGAGACGACTCCCCGTCAGCCCATGGAACGGAACCTTCCGCCAGGGCAGCGGCACCGCCGCCGGCGAGGTCTCCGGCGCGTGCTCCGGCCCGGGTGCTCAGGGTGCCGGGATCGACGCCGGCGCGCCGCAGCACCTCGGCGGCCCGGCTCTCCGGGTCGGCCGCGACGACCGCGAGCAGGTCGAGGCCGCGGGCCTGCGGATCCCCCCGCTCGGCGGCCCGCCGGAAGGCCTCCTCCAGGACCGCGGCCGCGGCAGGCGACCAGCCGGAGCCGCGGCCGCCGTGGACCTCGGGCGCGCGCACGGCGGGCAGTCGGCGTCCGGCGCCGGACTCCTCGACCGAGCGCTGCCAGCGCAGTCCGTATCCGATGGAGCGCTGCACGAGGTAGCCGAGGACGCGGGCGCGCCGGCCTCCCTCGAAGGCGGCGGCGACCTCGGGGTCGGACTCGATGAGCGCGTGCAGCAGGTGGGCGGTGTCGATCTGGCGGTCGCCGTCCCGGAGAGCTCTTCGGCGCGCCCCCGTGACGACCGTCATGAGGGACGGCGTCAGACAGGGCGCGAGCTCCGCCCGCGGGGCGGCGGGCGGCCCGAGGGGCTGCTGGTGGAACGGGACGGGACGGTGCACCCTCTCACCTCATCAGGCGCGGGCCGCCGGGGCATCGCCGGGGAGAAGCATGTCCGCATCCCACCGGAGTCGGGCACGCGTGCACGGTTCCTCCTCCTTACGGATGAGATCGCGCGCGTCGACCGCCCGGGGCGCGCGCCGCCTTGCCCCGCGCCCCCGACGCAACCACGGGGCGCGCCGCCCACGTCCTCCGGTCGTGTTCTGGATGGTGGCCCTGCCCGCGCGCGACGGGCGGCAGTACGTCTACCGGGTGTACGCGCCCCGGGACGCCCTGCCGGCCGATCTGTTCTGGGCGGCCTTCCACCACCACGAGGAGGCCGGGGGACCTCGCGCCTCCGACCGGTTCGACGCCTCCGAGATCTGGTGGGTCGGCGGCGGGGCGGGTCCGGCCGCCGCAGAACTGACGGTTCATCAGTATTGAATGTTCACGGTCCTCCGGCTACGTTCCGCGACACCGGAACCCAGCAGGCACGCGTGAAGGGGTGGTCTCATGGCCGAAGTCAGCGCGGAGGCACGGATCGAGGCACCGGCCGGAAAGGTCTGGGCCCAGCTCATGGACTTCCCCTCGTACGGCGAGTGGAACGCCACCCACACCGACTTCCCGAACGGCGGTCCGGCGACCCTGGAGGAGGGCGCCACCTTCACCGAGAACATGAAGCTGATGGGCTTCCCCGCGGAGGTGCTCTGGACGGTCGAGGAGCTGGAGTCCGAGCGCGCCTTCGCGATCAAGGGCAAGGGCCCGATGGGCGTGCTGGTCACCACCCGCTACTCGCTCGCGGCGGACGGGGACGCCACCGCGGTCCGGATCGACGGCGAGTTCACCGGCGCGGCGGTCTCCCTGATGGCGGGCAAGCTCAGGGACTCGGCGACGGCCGCCCTGACCGAGTCGCTGCGCAAGCTCTCGGGCCTGGTGGCCTGAGAAGGACATCCCGTACACCCGAGAAGGGCCCCGCGGCGGGTGCCGCGGGGCCCTTCGGCCGACTCCGGTCCCACCGGGCACCGGTCAGTCCTCGTCGGCGAGGATCAGGTACAGCTTCTTGCGGGCCTCGTTGATCACGCCGACCGCCTTCTTGCGCTGCTCGGCGCTGCCGGCCTTCCAGACCTGCCCGAACGCCTCCATCAAGCCGAAGCCGGCCTGGCGGATCTCGTTCATGGCCTCCCAGTCGACCCCGCGCCCGGCGTCCTGCCAGGGCGCCTCGGGCCCGCCGTCGGCCTCGGCCCGTCCGGTGTCGGTGAGCGTGAACAGCTTCTTGCCGCCCTCACTCTCGCTGACGATCAGGCCCTCGTCCTCCAGCATCTGGAGGGTGGGGTAGACGGAGCCGGGACTGGGCCGCCAGGCCCCGTCGCTGCGCTCGCCGATCTCCCTGATCATCTCGTAGCCGTGCATCGGGCGGTCCTTGAGGAGCGCCAGGATCGAGGCGCGCACGTCGCCGCGCCGCGCCCGTCCCCGACCGCCGCCGTGACCGCGTCCGCCCCCGAAGGGGCCTCCGCCGCCGAAGCCCGGCCCGAAGGGGCCGAAGGCCGCGCGCCGCCCCTCGAAGTCACCGCGGGGGCCGGGGCCGAAGCCTCCACGGCCGGCCCCGCGTCCGTTTCCGTATTCGTGTCCATGTGAACGCATCGCAACGCTCCTTCCATCGGGATTCACTCGCTGAACTGTCGCGATGTCTCAACGATATATCGGAACTGTTCGGCTGACAAGCATCGGCGCCCGACCCGGAGCCGCGCCCGGCCGCCCCGGGCCCCCCGGCGCCTGCGGTCCGCCGGGCCGCGCGCACGATCCGCCCAGGTCACGGACGCGGCGGCGCGCGCAGTGCCGGCGCGCGGCCGTCCGGTCCAGGTGTCCGTGATCCGGTCCAGTCGTCCGCGATTGGCCTTGGCCCGCCCGATTCCGGCCCCGGTACGGTCGGCGCCATGAAGATCCGCATCGTCGACGCCTTCACCGACCGGCCCTTCTCCGGCAACCCCGCCGGAGTCCTGCTCCTGGACGCCTTCCCGGACGACGCCTGGCTCCAGCGGGTCGCCGCCGAGGTCAACCTCTCCGAGACGGCCTTCGCCCACCCGCTGCCCGCCGGCGGCGTGGCCGACTGGGCCCTGCGCTGGTTCACCCCCACCACCGAGGTCGACATGTGCGGCCACGCCACCCTGGCCACCGCCCACGTCCTGCACTCCACGGGCACGGCGAGCGGCGCCGTCCGCTTCGCGGCGCGCTGCGGCGTCCTCGGCGCCACCACCGAGACCGACGGCACCGTCACGCTGGACTTCCCGACCTCCTCCCTGACCCCCGTCGCCGTCCCCGACGGACTGGAGAAGGCCCTCGGCGCCGAGGTCGTCGCCGTCCACGACACGGCCGAGCACATCGGCGACCTCGTCGTCGAGCTGCGCGACGAGCCCACCGTGCGGGGCCTCGCCCCGGACCTCGCCGCCCTCAAGGCGCTGTCGACCCGGGGCGTCATCACCACCGCCGCCGCCCAGGACCCCGGCAGCGGCCACGACTTCGTCTCCCGCGGCTTCTTCCCCGCCGTCGGCATCGACGAGGACCCGGTGACCGGCAGCGCCCACACCGCGCTCGCCCCCTTCTGGTCGGCCCGCTTCGGCCGCGACGACCTGGTCGGGCTGCAGGGCGGCGCCCGCACCGGCATCGTCCGCACCCGACTGCGCGGCGACCGCACGCTCCTGAACGGCCACGCGGTCACCGTCATCGAGGGCGAACTGCACGCCTGACGCCCGCGGCGGAACGCGTGAGGGGCGTACGGAGAACCCGTACGCCCCTCACGTCCCGCCGGCGGCCCGGCCGGGCCCCTCACACGGTCGGCAGCCAGCCCACCTTGCCCGCGAGCAGCCCGTAGCCGACGAAGGCCACGATGTCGAGCAGCGCGTGCGCCACCACCAGCGGCCCGACCCGACCCCACCGCCGGTACAGCAGGACGAAGACCACGCCCATCACTACGTTGCCGATGAAGCCGCCGATCCCCTGGTAGAGGTGGTACGAGCCGCGCAGCACCGAACTCGCCACCAGCGCGGCCATCGGCGTCCACCCCAACTGCCCCAGCCTGCGCAGCAGGTAGCCGACGACGATGACCTCCTCCAGCACGGAGTTCTGGATCGCCGACAGGATCAGCACCGGGTACTTCCACCACACGTCGGGCAGCGACTCGGGCACCACGGTGAGGTTGAAGCCGGTCGCCCGCGCCGCCAGGTAGAAGGCGAGGCCCGCGCTGCCGATGCCCGCCGCGACCAGCGCCCCGCGCCCGAGGTCGGGCCAGGGCCGCGTCCGGTCGAAGCCGATGGCGCGCAGTCCCGAACCCTCCCGGAGCAGCAGATGGGCGACCAGCAGGACCGGCACCAGGGCCGACGCGATCCCGAAGAGCTGCCAGGACAGGTCCAGCCACGGCCGCCCCGGCGCGTACGAGCCGTTGAGGGTGGCCGCCTGCTCCTTCAGCGCACCGGACTTCGTCAGCGAGCCGACGAAGCTGATGAGGGAGGACAGGGCGCTGGCGCCGAGCGAGAGCGCGAGGACGATGAGCGTCTCGTTGCGCAGCACCGGGCGCGACAGTCCGTCGGGGGGCAGGGAAGCGTCACCGACTCGTTGCACCGACACCACACCTGTCTCCACTTCCCGGTCGCGGACCGACGCCGATCGGGCGGCATCCCGATCACTGTGCCATGACCGGCCACCGCCGCGGCCCGCGACCCCGGGCGCCGCGCTCAGTCGATCCCGACCGGCCAGGTGTGCACCGGCTCGCCCGCGTGCATGAGGGTCCGGTAGCGGCGGGTGGTCGCGGCGAGCGCCGCCTCCCGGTCGAGCCCCGACTCCAGCGCCCGGTGGAAGGTGTCGGCCTGCCACGAGGCCCCGTTCACCTTCCGCAGGCACCGCTGCTCGATCACCCCGAGGTAGAAGTCCCGGTCGGCCGGTTCGATGTGCCAGGCGTCGAGTCCGGCCGCGGCGAGCGGCAGCAGCTCGTCGAGGACCAGCCGCACCGCGGGGACGGTCGCGACGCCGCCGGCCCGTCCCGACCGGGGCCAGCGCAGTTCCGCCTCGATGCCGTGCCGGCAGGCCGTGTCGAAGTTGGCCTCCGCGTCCTCGAAGGCCATCCGCTTCCACACGGGCCGCGGGTCGTCGGCGAGGGAGCGGACGAGCCCGTAGTAGAAGGCCGCGTTGGCGATGACGTCGGTGACGGTCGGCCCGGCCGGCAGGACCCGGTTCTCGACGCGCAGGTGCGGGACGCCGTCGACCCAGCCGTACACCGGCCGGTTCCAGCGGTAGACCGTGCCGTTGTGCAGGACGAGTTCCTGGAGCCGCGGGACGCCGCCCCCGTCGAGGACGAGCAGCGGGTCCTCCTCGTCGCAGATCGGCAGCAGCGCGGGGAAGTAGCGCAGGTTCTCCTCGAAGAGGTCGTACACCGAGTCCACCCACCGCTCGCCGAACCAGGTGCGCGGCCGCACGCCCTGTGCCTGGAGTTCCGGCGGGCGGGTGTCGGTGGCCTGGGTGAAGAGCGGGGGCCGGGACTCGCGCCACAGCTCGCGCCCGAAGACGAAGGGAGCGTTGGCGCCGAGCGCGATCTGCACGCCGGACACCGCCTGCGCCGCGTTCCACACGGCGGCGAAGCGGGCCGGTGTCACCTGGAGGTGGAGCTGCACCGAGGTGCAGGCCGCCTCGGGCACGATCGACTCCGAGGTGCAGAGGAGCCGTTCGACCCCGTGGATGTCCAGGGTGAACTCCTCGCCCCTGGCGGCGAGGATCTGGTCGTTGAGGAGGGTGTAGCGGTCCGCCGCCGAGAGGTTCTCCGGGACCAGGTCGTCCTGCGTCAGGGTCGGCAGTATGCCGATCATGACGACGCCCGCGTCCAGTTCCGCGGCCTTGCGGTCGGCGTATCCGATTCCGGTGCCGATCTCCTCGGCGAGCCGGTCGAATACGCGCCCGTCGAGCTGGTGGGGCGCGATGTTCACTTCGAGGTTGAACAATCCGAGTTCCGTCTGGAAATCGGCGCTCGCGATCTTTTCCAGAACCGGTCCGTTCAGCATGCGGGGCAGTCCGTCGGCACCGGCGAGATTGAGTTCGATCTCCACTCCCATGAGATTGCGGGGACGGTCGAACCTCTTCTCCGCCAGCAGCCTCGCGAGCCCCGCGAGGCACTGCTGGAGCTTTCTCCGGTACTGCTGCCGGTCGGACGGGCCGAACCCGTCGGCCACGACCTTCTCCCCCATCGAAGCGTCCCTCCACGTGTGGGCGGCCGTCAGGGGGCCGCGCGTCTCGGACCATATGCCCAGCGCGCTGATCCACAACGCCTGCGGAGGAGGGCCGCCGGAGGATAGGCTGGATGCAGCACCCCTCCGTCACATCCCGATGGCACGGAACAATCGACATATACCAATGTCCTATTGTCCCCCAACCCGGGGAGTCAATTCGGCCGTCCGACTTCGCGAGGAATACGCAGGTGGGGGCACTGATACCCGTGGATTCCGCTTCCGCAGCCGCTGTTTTACGGCCTGATGAAGCCTTGCCAGGAATATCGCCGACGTCTAGCGGAAACACTCCGTGAACACGTGTCGTATAAACTCCGCGGACGAGGCAGAGTGTTGGCGCCCGGTCATGGCCACATGGCACTCCTCTGGCCCCGCCGCCGACAGCGCCGTCGTACCTGCCCACGCGTCACCGTGTCTCCTGAGCGAGAGGCGACCCACCATGCTCCGACCCTCCCCGGCCCCTGCGCCGGCCCTCCGCAGCGTCCTCGCGGCCCTCGGCTCGCCGACAGCCGTCCGCGAGCCGCGAACGCCCGCCCTGCGGGCCGCGCAGGGACCGCTGAGCCCCGAACTCCCCCTGCCCGTCCACGTGCTCGGCGTCGCCGGGACACCCGGGCAGGCCCCCCGCACCCGCCTCGCCGGCTGGCGCTTCCTCATCAGGAACGGGGGCCGGACCATCGCCGCCGCGGACACCATGATGACCCCGGACGGCTGGTCCTTCTCGCACTTCTTCGAGGGGCCGTACGTCACCGCGACGGAGCGGGCGCTGCACCAGGCCGAGGCACTGCCCGGCCCGTACCAGCCGCGGCTGCTCTCGGTACCGGAGCTCTACATGCTGACCCTCTGGCTGCACGCCGACCCGGAGGCGGACGGAGCCGCCGGCGGTCCGGGCGCGGCGGACCTGATGGTGCCGCTCGCGCCCGCCCCGCCGGGGATCGCGGCCCACCGCCCGTACCAGGTCGCCGACCTCCTGCCCGTGCTCAGCACCCGCCTCGCGCCGCCGCCCCTGCTGGGCTCGGCGGCGCCCGCCTGATCCACCGCACGAGCGTCGCCGCCCCGTGACCCCCGCCCGGGTCACGGGGCGCACTGCTGTCCGACGTTCCGGCCCGAACACCGCGCCCGAACACCCCTCCCGGACGGACTAGCCCACTGGGACCACTCCGAACCACCCAAAGAGACGGTGCAGTTGACCTGAACCGCCCCTGCGGGTGATGCGTCTTCCCAGGAAAGGACGAGCTGCCGCGAAATCCCTGCGGAAGACCGTCCATGGGGCAAGACTGGGATCGGAACCGAACCGACCGACGGGGGCGGCGATGAGCGCGAAGAGCCGCAGGACATCCACTACGACGCAGCGAAAGAACCCACCCATGTGCCAGCACCAGCCTGCCTGTCCCACTGCCGAATCCGCCGACCGTGAGGCGGCCCGACTGACGGCACACCACCCGGAGCAGGGCTGGAGCCTGCTGTGCAACGGCGTCCTGCTCTTCGAGGACACCGGGGAACTGCTGCCGGACGGGCAGATCATCGCCCCGCACCGGCCGTTGTCGGCGGGCCAGGTGACGACCGCCGCCTGAGGGGACCGCGCGACGCCGAGGGCCGGCCCGGAGACTCCTCCGAACCGGCCCTCGTTCGCATGCCCGGCCGCCGTACCCGGCCGGGCCCGTGATCAGTTGTCGTACTCGTCCAGCGGCGGGCAGGAGCAGACCAGGTTCCGGTCGCCGAACGCGCCGTCGATGCGGCGGACCGGCGGCCAGTACTTGTCGGCGGCCGAGACGCCGGCCGGGAAGACGGCCTCGTCGCGGGTGTACGCGTGGTTCCACTCGCCGCCCAGCGCCGCCGCGGTGTGCGGGGCGTTGCGCAGCGGGTTGTCGTCGGCGGGCCACTGGCCCCCGGCGACCTTCTCGATCTCGGCGCGGATCGCGATCATCGTGTCGCAGAAGCGGTCGAGCTCGGCCAGGTCCTCGGACTCGGTGGGCTCGATCATCAGCGTGCCGGCCACCGGGAACGACATCGTCGGCGCGTGGAAGCCGTAGTCGATCAGGCGCTTGGCGATGTCGTCGACCGTGACGCCGGTGGCCTTGGACAGCGGGCGCAGGTCCACGATGCACTCGTGGGCGACCAGTCCGGCCGGACCGGTGTAGAGCACCGGGAAGTGCGGCTCCAGGCGCTTGGCGATGTAGTTCGCCGCGAGGACGGCGACCTGGGTGGCCCGCTTGAGGCCCTCGCCGCCCATGAGGCGCACGTACGACCACGAGATCGGCAGGATGCCCGCGGAGCCCCACGGGGCGGCCGAGATCGGGCCCACGCCGGTCTCCGGGCCCGCGGTGGGCTGGAGCGGGTGGTTCGGCAGGTACGGGGCCAGGTGCGCGCGGACGCCGACCGGGCCGACGCCGGGGCCGCCGCCGCCGTGCGGGATGCAGAAGGTCTTGTGCAGGTTCAGGTGCGAGACGTCGCCGCCGAAGTGGCCGGGCTTGGCGAGGCCGACCAGCGCGTTGAGGTTGGCGCCGTCGACGTACACCTGGCCGCCGGCCTCGTGGACCTCGGCGCAGATGTCGGCGACGTGCTCCTCGAAGACGCCGTGCGTCGACGGGTAGGTGATCATGAGCACGGACAGCTCGTCGCGGTACTGCTCGATCTTGGCGCGCAGGTCCGCGACGTCGACCTCGCCGTCGTCGGCGGTCTTGACGACGACGACCTTCATGCCGGCCATCACCGCGGAGGCGGCGTTGGTGCCGTGCGCGGAGGACGGGATGAGGCACACGGTGCGCTGCTCGTCGCCGTTGGCGCGGTGGTAGGCGCGGACGGCCAGCAGGCCGGCCAGCTCGCCCTGCGATCCGGCGTTCGGCTGGATCGACACCTTGTCGTAGCCGGTGACCTCGGCGAGGCGCTCCTCCAGCTCGGTGATGAGCGTGACGTAGCCCTGGGCCTGCTCGACCGGGGCGAAGGGGTGCATCTGGCCGAACTCGGGCCAGGTCACCGACTCCATCTCGGTCGTCGCGTTCAGCTTCATGGTGCAGGAGCCGAGCGGGATCATGCCGCGGTCGAGCGCGTAGTCGCGGTCGGCGAGCTTGCGCAGGTAGCGCAGCATCGAGGTCTCGGACCGGTGCGCGTGGAAGACCGGGTGGGTCATGAACGCGTCGGAGCGGAGCAGACCGGAGGGCAGGGTGTCCTCGGTGGCGGCGTCCAGGGCCTCGATGTCGGCGGTCACGCCGAAGGCGCCCCACACGGCGGTGAGCTGGGCGCGGCCGGTGGTCTCGTCGCAGGACATGGAGACGTGGTCGGCGTCGACGCGGTGGAGGTTCACACCGGCCTCGCGGGCCGCGGCCACGACCGTGTCGGCCTTGCCGGGCACGCGGGCGGTGAGGGTGTCGAAGAAGGCGCCCTGGGTCAGCTCGACGCCGCCCGCGGTGAGGCCGGCGGCGAGGATCGCGGCGTACCGGTGGGTGCGGCGCGCGATGCCCTGGAGGCCCTCGGGGCCGTGGTAGACGGCGTACATGCCGGCCATGACGGCGAGCAGCACCTGGGCGGTGCAGATGTTGCTGGTGGCCTTCTCGCGGCGGATGTGCTGCTCGCGGGTCTGCAGGGCCAGGCGGTAGGCACGGTTGCCGTCGGCGTCGACGGAGACGCCCACGAGGCGGCCGGGCAGCGAGCGCGCGTGCTTGTCCTGGACGGCCATGTAGCCGGCGTGCGGACCGCCGAAGCCCATCGGGACGCCGAAGCGCTGGGTGGTGCCGACGGCGATGTCGGCGCCGAGCTCGCCGGGCGAGGTGAGCAGGGTGAGCGCGAGGAGGTCGGCGGCGACGGTGACGATCGCGCCGAGCTCGTGGGCGGCGTCGATCAGCGGCTTGATGTCGCGGACGGCGCCGGAGGCGCCGGGGTACTGGAGCAGCACGCCGAAGACGCCGCGCTCGGCGACCTCGGCCGGGATGCCCTCGCTGAGGTCGGCGACGACGACCTCGACGCCGGTCGGCTCGGCGCGGGTCTCGATGACGGCGATCGTCTGCGGCAGGGCGTCCGCGTCGATCAGGAAGACGCCGTTCTTGACCTTGCCGACGCGCCGGGCGAGCGCCATGGCCTCGGCGGCGGCGGTGCCCTCGTCGAGCAGCGAGGCGCCGGAGGTGGGCAGCCCGGTCAGGTCGGCGACGACGGTCTGGAAGTTCAGCAGGGCCTCGAGGCGCCCCTGCGAGATCTCCGGCTGGTAGGGCGTGTACGCCGTGTACCAGGCGGGGTTCTCCATCACGTTCCGGAGGATCACCGGCGGCGTGAAGGTGCCGTAGTAGCCGAGGCCGATCATCGGCGCGAGGACCTGGTTGCGGTCGGCGAGCGCCCGCAGCTCGGCGAGCACCTCGGCCTCCGTGCGCGCGGCCGGCAGGGCCAGCGCCTCGGTGTTCTTGATGACGTCCGGCACCGCGGCGGCCGTGAGCTCGTCGAGCGAGCCGTAACCGACCTGGGCGAGCATCTTGGCGCGCGCCTCGGCGTCGGGCCCGATGTGCCGCTGCTCGAACGGGATGCCCTGTTCGAGTTCGGAGAGCGGAATGCGGTTGGCGGTCATGTACGGAGGCCTCCTGGTCGTCACGACCTGCGAGGGGCACCACGGCGCGGGTACCCGGACGGCCTCCCCCTCTGTCATCTCAACCTGAGAGTTTCACCGGCCCGCCTCACGGCACACCGGCTTTCACCGTCGGTGAGAGCGCGTGCCGTGGGACACCGCTCTGCTTTCCAGAGTGACCTCGTCCGCGCGGTACAGGGGCCTGAGAGATTCCGGGGAGGATTTGCTCCTTCGGCGCCCACCGGAAGTGATCTCCGGGGGACTCTCCCGCACGGGGTCGCCAGCCACACCCAGCCTACCAGCGAGGTTCCGGCTTCCATCGCTCAAGTGGCCGACATCCCAGTTGTGCACTTTCGTAGGGGTGTAGGGGTGGGTGCAGAGCAGTTGCGACCTGTTGGAGGGACCGTGCAGACCGATATCGATCCGCGCAGCCTGATCGGCCGCAAGGCGTACGACCGGAACGGACACAAGATCGGCACCGTGGACGAGGTGTACCTGGACGACGCGACCGGCATCCCGGAATGGGCGGCCGTCCGCACCGGCCTGTTCAGCCGGGACGCCTTCGTCCCGCTCGAACCGAGCGAACTGATCGACAACGGCCTCCACATCCCGTACGAGCGGGCCCTCATCAAGGACGCCCCCGACTTCGGCGTGGGGCGCCACCTCTCCCCGGAACAGGAGCTGCAGCTCTACCGCCACTACAGCCTCGCGCTCCCCCCGCCCCCGACCGACAGCCCGGACACCGACTTCGGCCGCCTGGCGGGTCAGTAGACCACCGCGGCGGCCTCGCCGCGCGCACCCGGCGGCCGACGGGCCGCCGGGCCACCACGAGGGCGCCCGTGGACGCCGGCCCCCTCCCGGGAGCACGCCGCCCGAAGCCCGGCACCGCACGGTCCGGCGGTGGTCCCGCAGAGCCGCGGCCCCGCGCCCCTAGGAGCAGCCGCAGCCCCGCAGTCCCGCAGTCCCGCAGTCCCGCAGCCCGAGGCTCCTCCTATCCCTCGCCCTCCACCAGCGGCAGCGCCTCCCCCGGCTCCAGCTCGGGATCGTCCACGGCGAAGGTCCGCACCCTCCCGGGCTTCGACCCCGGTTCCTCGAACCGCACCGTGACCCGCCCGACCCCGCTGCCCTGCACCCACCCCGCGCCGTACACGGCGTGCCGGACGTCGTGCCCCGGGGCCCAGTGCCGGACGGCGCGCTCGTCGGCCCCTCCCTCACCGGCGGTCGAGGGGGCGTCCCCACCCGAGTCGACGGGGACCGCCGCCACCCCGCCCCCCGCCTCCACCGAGGCCGCGGCGACCTCCGCCTCCGCCTGCGCGAAGAGGTCCTCCTGCGTGTAGTCGGCGAGTCCGCTCACCCCGACCCCGAGCAGCCGGACGCCCCCGGTGGTGTCCACCGCCTCCAGCAGCCGCCCCGCGGCCTCCCGCACCACCACCGGATCGTCCGTGGGCCCCCGGAGCGTCTCGGACCGCGTCAGCGTGGAGAAGTCGAAGCGCCGCACCTTCAGGACGATGGTCCGCCCGGAGTGGCCGGAGGCCCGCAGCCTCCCCACGCACCGCTCCGCGAGCCGTTCGACCTCGACCCTGATCCGCACCCGGTCGTGCAGGTCGACGTCGAAGGTGTCCTCGACGGAGACCGACTTGGCGTCCCGCTCGGCCACCACGGGCCGATCGTCGAACCCCCGGGCCATCCGGTACAGCGAGGCCCCGTGCGCCCGCCCGAGCAGTCGTACGAGCTCGTCCTCGCCCGCCTCCGCCAGATCGGACACGGTGGTCATCCCGGCACGCCGCAGGTGCTCCCCGGTCGCCGGACCCACCCCCGGCAGGATCCGCACCGACCGCGGGGCCAGGAGCTCCCGCTCGGTCCCGGGTTCGATCAGGACGAGGCCGTCGGGCTTCGCCTCCTCGGAGGCGATCTTCGCGATCATCTTGGATCCCGCGAGCCCCACGGACCCGGTGAGCCCCGTCGTCGCCAGGATGTCGACCCGCAGCCGCTCGCCGGCCGTGCGGGCGCTCGCGCTGTCGTGGGCCGCTCCCCCGGCCTCCAGGTCCACGAAGGCCTCGTCGAGGCTGAGCGGCTCCACGAGCGGCGAGAGCCGGCCCAGCAGCTCCATGACCTGCTCGCTGATGGACCGGTAGAAGGAGAAGCGGGGCACGAGGTAGGCCGCGTTCGGCGCGAGCCGCCGCGCCTGACCCATGGGCATGGCCGAGTGGACTCCGAAGCGGCGCGCCTCGTAGGAGGCGGTGGCGACCACGCCCCGGGGCCCGAGGCCGCCGACGACCACGGGCTTTCCGCGCAGGCTGGGCTTCGACGCCTGCTCGGCGGCGGCGAAGAAGGCGTCCATGTCGAGATGGAGGATGGTGGGCGCGGCTCTCACAGCTCCGATGCTGCCTCACACCACTGACAACGGGCCCCGCAACACCGTGGAGGGACCAGGGCCGTCCTCGGAGCCCCACCGGCGCCGTGAGCCGTCCTCGAAGCCCCACCCGGGGCGGGGGCGGCGACCTTCAAGCCCCACCACGGGCCGGAAGCGATCCTCGAAGCCCCACCGCGGGCCAGGCCCGATCTCGGAGCCCCGGGGTTCGGGGCCGGGCCGGGAAAGGCCGCGACGGGCCCCGCGGGCCTCAGACCGCCCTGTCCCGCCGCCTGCGCGCCAGTTCGTCCCCCGGGTTGTGCCCCACGAGCGTCTCGCCCGTGTCGACCCGCTCCCCGTGCAGCTGCGACAGCGCCGCCTCGACGTCCCGCCAGACCACGCCCACGGCGATGCCGAAGACGCCCTGGCCGCCCTGGAGCAGGTCGACGACCTCGTCCGGCGAGGAGCACTCGTAGACCGTGGCACCGTCGCTCATCAGGGTCATCCGCTCCAGGTCGCGAAAGCCCCGCGCCCGCAGGTGCTGCACGGCGGCCCGGATGTTCTGGAGGGCGACCCCGGTGTCCAGGAACCGCTTGACGATCTTCAGCACGACGACGTCGCGGAAGCTGTAGAGCCGCTGGGTCCCCGAGCCGTAAGCCGGCCGCACGCTCGGCTCCACGAGGCCGGTACGAGCCCAGTAGTCCAGCTGGCGATAGGTGATACCGGCCGCGGCGCAGGCCGTGGGTCCGCGGTAGCCGACCTTCTCGCTCGCCGCGTCCGGGCCGCCGGAGGCGCCCCCGGGGCCCCCACCGGTCTCCGTACCGAAGTCGCCGACACTGCCGTGAAGCGGGTACGGGCCGCTCTCCCCGGACACACGTCCGAGCGAGCTCCCTGCCGTACCGTCCGCGCTGCTCATCACGCCGACCCTCCGTCCTTGACCTGCCCACACGAAGGTAGGCAGTCACTCGGGGTGCGTCAACGATCGCCACACTCGGCACGCCGAGTGATAATCACCCTGAGGGTGGTTTCCCGACCCTCTCGCCGGGGAAAGGCTAACCGAATGCGCTGACGTCGCCCCGCGAACGGCCCGTGGCCGCGCCGCTACGACTCACTGGCTGTTGGTCCCGAAATCCTCCGGTGAGATCTGGTCGAGGAACTCGCGGAACTTCTCCACCTCGTCCTCCTGCTCGTCCGGAATCGCGATACCGGCGTCGTCCAGCACACCGTCACTGCCGTAGATCGGCGTTCCGGTCCGCAGGGCCAGTGCTATCGCGTCCGAAGGCCGCGCGCTCACCTCGACGCCGCTGGCGAAGACCAGTTCGGCGTAGAAGACCCCGTCACGCAGATCCGTGATGCGGACTTCGGTGAGTTCCTGACCCACGGCCTCCAGCACGTCCTTGAACAGGTCGTGCGTCAGCGGCCGCGGCGGGGCCATCCCCTGCTGGGCGAAGGCGATCGCGGTCGCCTCACCCGGTCCGATCCAGATGGGGAGGTACCGATCGCCTCCCACTTCACGCAGGAGCACGATCGGCTGGTTGGAGGGCATTTCCACCCGGACACCCACAACGTCGAGCTCGTTCACACAGCAACCCTAGGACGTGCCCGACCGGTTTGGATAGTCGGGCCCCTCCCGAGCACGGCACGAACCCGCCCCGAGCCGGGTACGAACCGGCCCGGATCACGCCCCGGAGAGCCCGAACGGGCTCACTGCGGCCGGATCCCCAGCGCGCTCCGCACCAGGGCCGCGTGCAGCCGCACCGACTGTGCGGCGAGCTCCTGGGCGGTGGCCTCGGCATGGGCCCTGGTCTGCGGGTTGCGATGCCGGCGCAGCGGCGCGACGACCTGCTCGATCAGCCCCGCCTCCCGGTCCGCGGCGGCCTTCACGGCCCGCAGGTGCCGGGGTTCGAGGCCGAAGCGGCCCAGATCCGCGACCAGCCGCGCGACGGTCACGGACTCCGGGTCGTAGCCGCCGCCGTCCGACTCGGTGATCAGGCCGTACGACTCCCACTCGAGCAGCTCCGCCTCGGTGACCTCGGCGGCCGCCAGCAGTTCCGCCCGCCCGATCCGCGCCGCGGTGGGGGGCTCGGCGTCCTGCTCCCAGGCCCCTTCGACGAGGTCGCGCCTCCGGCCGGGAGCCGGCAGCCTCACCTGCTCGCCCCGGGCGAGGGCGTCGAGGTGCTCGCGGATGACCTTCAGCGGAAGATAGTGGTCCCGCTGCATCCGCAGGATCTGAGCGAGCCGCTCGACGTCCTGCGGGCTGAACTTCCGGTACCCGGAGGCCGTGCGCCGGGGCTCCACGAGCCCCTCGGCCTCCAGGAACCGGATCTTGGAGATCGTCACTTCGGGAAATTCGTCGCGCAGCTGGTTCAGCACCGTGCCGATGCTGACCAGCCGGTCGCCCGCGGCGGCGGTGCCGGATCCGGCACCGCCCGTCGGTGTTCGCAGCATGGACCTTCCCTGAAGGCTTCTCCGAGGCGCTACACGCCCCGCTGGCTCGAGTAGAAGACCAGGCGGTACTTGCCGATCTGCACCTCGTCGCCGTTCGACAGAACGACCGAGTCGATCGGCTCGCGGTTGACGTAGGTGCCGTTGAGGCTGCCGACGTCCGAGACGGTGAAGCTGCCGTCCTGGGCCCGCCGGAACTCGACATGGCGACGGGAGACCGTGAAGTCGTCCAGGAAGATGTCGCTCTGCGGGTGGCGGCCGGCCGTCGTCAGCTCACCGTCGAGCAGGAACCGGCTGCCGGAGTTCGGCCCGCGACGCACCACGAGGAGCGCGGAACCGAGCGGCAGGGCCTCGACGGCCGCCAGCGCCTCGGGAGAGAGCGAGGGCAGCTGGGTCTGACCGGTGACCTCCGCGTCGTAGGCCTCCAGACCCGAGATGGAGATCGTGGACGTCGTCTCGGAAGCCCGCTCGGGTGCGACTCCGCCCCGCAGCGGCGTACCGCAGTGGGAGCAGAAACGGCTGTCGGCCGCGTTGCGGTGACCGCACCTCGTACACACCGGCATGGACGCATCCTCCTGCCGCGGCTGCCCCGCCGAGGTCTGTGTCGCGTACGGATCGGGGGTAAACCCTCCACCCGTACTTGAGGTTGATGGTTCTCCGAAACCTATGCGGGCGGCCCCGGCGGGGTCAACAGACGACGCGCCGTACGCGCCCGGAGCCTCACCGCCCTGGCCACCGACCTCGTCGCGGAACAGCGGGCGCTCGCCGCCCTGCTCCTCGCTCTGGGCGTGGCGCGACGCGCGGTGCTTGGCGTTACCGCCGTCCTCGCGTCCGCTCTTGCCGAACAACTTCGCAAAAAAACTCACGGGCGATTCCCCTTGACCGAAACAGACCCGCCCGTGGGGCAGGACGAACCGAAATCCATCACACCTGCCGACCCGGACACCTTCACAACGTCCGTATCCCCCGGACAGTTTCCACCACGCACCACCGATGTGGTGCGCCGACCCCCCGCAACGTCGTGCCCATGTCGCGGGACCCCCTGTGTCTCCCTCTCACTGCGAGGACGACTGAGCGTAGTCAGGCCGCTTCGCCGGTCGCAAGGCGTCGACGACGATCTTCGCCGACCGCTCCACCGTGGCCGTGGCCTGCTCCTTCTCCAGGGTCTGCACGACACCGCCGGGGATGTTGAGCGCGGGCTCGAGATCCTCCGGCTTGCCGATGACCTTGAAGACGTACGGAGCGGTCACCTTCGTTCCATCGATTCGCATGTCATCACCGCCACCGGTGAAATAGCTGTCCGCGACCACCCGCACACCGTTGACCTGGATGGCCTCGGCGCCCGCCGCACGCAGCTCCTGGATGGCGTCGAGCAGCATGTCCGACTCGACGGCCCCGCTCGGGTCGCCGACGGTCAGCGTGATGCCGGGGCCCTCCGCGGCGACCGTGCCGGCGAGGATGCCGAGCTGCTGCTCCCGCTCCTGGGTCTGCCTGCGCGCCTCCTCGGCCTGGTCCGAGCTCGACTCCAGCTCGGTGCGCTGCTTCTCCAGCCGGGCCTTCTCGTCCTCCAGCCGCTGGGTGCGGTCGTCGAGCTCGTCGAGGATCCGCACCAGGTCCTCCTGGCGGGCCCCGCGCAGGGCGCTGTTCTCGCTGGTGGAGGAGACCTGGATGGCCAGGCCGAGACCGAGGACGAACAGCAGGAGCGCGACGACGAGCTGGGCCCGGGTCACCCGCGGCGGCCACAGCGCGGAGCCGAGCCGCCGGCGCCCGCTCGGCTCGGCGCCGGGGTCGACCGGCGGCACGGCCACCCGGACGTCGTGGTCGGCGCCGGTGTCGTGGACGGAGTCGGCGGACTCCTCGGGCTCCCCCGGGGCGCCGCCACGCGCGGCGGCGCCCGCGCCCTGCGGCGTCCTGGTGCCCGTCGGCTTCCCGAGGCCGACGCCGGGGTGCGGCGCGCCCTCGGGAGCGCGGGGCGCCTCGGGCCGCTGCGGGGGCCCGGCGGGACTCCCCGCGTTCCCCGCGTCGGCGGGACGCGCGGGGTTCTCCGCGTTCCCGGGGTCGGAGGGGTTCCTCGGGTTCTCCGGGTTCTCGGGGTACTCGCTCATCGGCCTCACGCCCGGAAGACGTGGCGCCGGATGGCGGCCGCGTTGGAGAAGATGCGGATGCCGAGCACGACGACGACGCCGGTCGACAGCTGCGCGCCGACGCCCAGCTTGTCGCCGAGGAAGACGATCAGCGCGGCCACGACCACGTTCGACAGGAACGAGACCACGAAGACCTTGTCGACGAAGATCCCGTCGAGCATGGCCCGGAGGCCGCCGAAGACCGCGTCGAGGGCGGCGACCACGGCGATCGGGAGATAGGGCTCCACCACCGCCGGGACTTCGGGTCGGACCAACAGTCCGACCACGACTCCGACGATCAGGCCCAGTACGGCGATCACGATGTGCCCTTCCCTGTGTCGGCCGTGGCCCGACCGGACGGCGTCGCCGCCCCGGCCCCCCTCGGCTCTGCGGTACGTACGGTCAGGCTCGGCGCGGCCGGCAGACTGACGTCGCCCTCGGCCGTGATCCCGCTCCTGATCCCGAAGTTCTCCACCAGCGCGTGCAGGTACTGCCCGTCGGCGCTGTCCTGGAACGCGGTGCTCAGCCGCTGTCCGTCCCCGATGGCGAGGATGGTGTACGGCGGCACCAGCGGCTTGTTGTCGACCAGTATGGCGTCGCCCGCGGCCCGGATGGCGGACAGCGAGGTGAGCCGCTGGCCGTTGATGGCGACGGCCTCGGCGCCGGACTCCCAGAGCCCGTTGATGATCCGCTGCATGTCCCGGTCGCGCACCCGGCCCGTGTCGGCGAAGCCGCTGCTCTCCCGCGGTCCGCCTCCCCCGCTCTCGGTGTCCTTGGCGTCGTTGACGACCAGCTTCACGCCGGGTCCGTGCACGGGCGCCGCCCCCGAGAGCAGGCCCAGGAGCTCGGCCTGGCCGCCGCCCTGCTGCCGGAGTGCCGCCCGCTGCCGCTCGCCGACCTCGGACCGGATCCGCTCGACGTCCTTCTCGAGCTGGTCGGCCGAGGACGTCTCGTCCTCGATCCGGTCGATCAGGTCCTGGCGCTCCTTGGCGACGACCGGCGCGGAGATCCGTGCCTCCGCGGCGCCGACGGTCACGACGGCCGCGGCGAGCAGCAGGCCGGCGGCGACGCCGAGCTTGGCCCGCAGGCTGCGGGGCAGACCGGCGCCCTCGGCGGCCCGCCGGGCGGTCGCCTCCGCGTATCCGTCGTCGAGCGCGTGGTCTATCACGTTGTTCAGCAGCGACATCGACGCGTCCGGGCGCGGCGGTGGTGATCCGGTGCTCCGAACGGGGGGCTGCTGCGACATGCCGCACATCGTCGCACGTCGCACGGCCTACCGCCGAATGGCCCCTCCCGGCCGGCGGGGACGCGCCCGTGGCGCGCTCCCCGCCGGCCGGCCGATCGGGTCAGCTACCTGCGCTGTCGACCACCGCGGCCCACTCGTCGAGCAGGGCCTGGGCGGAGGCGTCGTCGGGTCCCTCGGCCCACAGATGGGTGACGGCCTCGGCGGGGTCGGGCAGCACCATCACCCAGCGCCCGTCGGCCTCGACCACCCGCACGCCGTCGGTGGTGTCGACGGAGCGGCTGCCCGCCGCCTCCACGACCCGGCGCATCACGAGGCCCTTCACGGCCCACGGCGTCGCGATGTCCCGCTTGAGGACGTGCGCCCGCGGAATCCGCGCGTCGATCTGGCTGAGCGTGAGCTGGGTCCGGGCGACGAGTCCGATGAGCCGCACGAAGGCGGCGGCCCCGTCGAAGACGCTGCTGAACTCGGGCACGATGAAGCCGCCGCGCCCGTCGCCGCCGAAGATCGTCGACTCCTCGCGACCGACCCGGGTGAGGTCGTCCGGCGAGGTGGTCGTCCACTCCACCTGCGTGCCGTGGTACGCGGCGACCTGCTCGGCGATCCGGGTGGTGGTGACCGGCAGGGCGACCCGTCCCGAGCGCCGCTCGGCGGCCACCAGGTCCAGCATCACGAGCAGGGCCCGGTCGTCCTCGATGATCCGTCCCCGCTCGTCCACGAGCGAGAGCCGTTCGCCGACGGGGTCGAACCGCACCCCGAACGCGGCCCGCGCCGAGGCCACGATCTCCCCGAGGCGGACGAGCCCGGCCCGCCGGCTCTCGGCCGACTCCGTGGGTCTGGACTCGTCGAGCCCGGGGTTGATCGTCAGCGAGTCGACCTGGAGTCGCCCGAGGAGGCTGGGCAGGACGAGTCCGGCACTGCCGTTGGACGCGTCCACGACGACCTTCAGCCCGGCCTCGGCGATCCCGGAGGTGTCGACGTTCCGCAGCAGGGACCCGGTGTACGAGTCGAAGACGCTGGCCGGGAAGGAGAGGTCGCCGATCTCGCCGGGGAACGCGCGCCGGTACTCCTGCCGCGCGAACACGCGGTCGAGCTTGCGCTGGCCGCCCTGCGAGAGGTCGGCTCCGCGTTCGTCGAAGAACATGATGTCGACGGAGTCGGGGACGCCGGGCGAGGTACGGACCATGATGCCGCCGGCGCTGCCCCGCGCGGTCTGCTGCCGTGCCACCGGCAGCGGCACGTTCTCCAGGTCCCGTACGTCGATGGCGCTGGCCTGAAGCGCGGAGATCACGGCTCGTTTGAGTGCCCGCGCGCCACGCGAGTGGTCACGGGCGGTGGTGACGGTCGAGCCCTTCTTCAGGGTCGTGGCGTACGCCCCCGCGAGCCGGACGGCCAGTTCCGGGGTGATCTCCACGTTGAGGATGCCGGAGACACCGCGGGCCCCGAAGAGGTGGGCCTGGCCGCGGGACTCCCAGATGACCGAGGTGTTGACGAAGGCGCCTGCCTCGATCGTCTTGAACGGGTAGACGCGGACGTTGCCCTGCACGATCGATTCCTCACCGATCAGGCACTCGTCCCCGATGACGGCTCCGTCCTCGATCCGGGCGGCCCGCATGATGTCGGTGTTCTTTCCGATCACGCAGCCGCGCAGATTGCTCTGCTGTCCGACGTAGACGTTGTCGTGGACGACGGCCTTGTGCAGGAAGGCTCCGCTCTTCACGACGACGTTCGAGCCGACGACGGTGTGCTCGCGGATCTCGGTGCCGGCCTCCACCTTGGCGTAGTCGCCGATGTAGAGGGGCCCGCGCAGCACGGCGTCGGGGTGCACCTCGGCGCCTTCGGAGACCCATACGCCCGGGGAGATCTCGAAACCGTCGATGTCGACCTGGACCTTGCCCTCGAGGACGTCCGCCTGGGCCTTCACATAACTCTCGTGGGTGCCCACGTCCTCCCAGTAGCCCTCGGCGACATAGCCGTAGATCGGCTTGCCCTCCTTCATCAGCTGCGGGAAGACGTCACCCGACCAGTCGACCGAGGTGTCCGCCTGGACGTAGTCGAAGACCTCGGGCTCCATCACGTAGATGCCCGTGTTCACCGTGTCCGAGAAGACCTGGCCCCAGGTGGGTTTCTCCAGGAAGCGCTCGACCTTGCCCTCTTCGTCGACGATCGTGATGCCGAATTCCAGCGGGTTCGGGACCCGGGTCAGGCAGACCGTGACGAGGGCGCCCTTCTCCTTGTGGAAGGCGATGAGGTCGGTGAGGTCGAAATCGGTGAGTGCGTCACCGGAGATGACGAGGAAGGCGTCGTCCTTCAACGCTTCCTCGGCGTTCTTCACACTTCCCGCTGTACCGAGTGGCTTTTCCTCGTTGGCATACGTGAGCTCCATGCCGAGCTCCTCGCCGTCGCCGAAGTAGTTCCTGACGAGCGAGGCGAGAAACTGCACGGTGACGACGGTCTCGTTGAGACCGTGCCTCTTGAGCAGTCGTAGGACGTGCTCCATGATCGGCCGGTTCACCACCGGCAGTAGAGGCTTGGGCATGCTCGAGGTCATCGGGCGAAGTCGGGTTCCTTCGCCACCGGCCATCACGACGGCCTTCATGTCGGAAGCGTCCTCCTTGAAGAGACGACGGTCCTGCCGACTTCACCTGTCCACTCGGTCGCCCTGGGACGTCCTCGATGTTGCCGGCGACGCTGCTCGGCACAGGACGGACGGGCTCAATCGGCCTCGGTATCCGCCTTCACGAGTCGACGGACCTGGACCACGTAGAGGATCCCTGCCCACCAATACAGAGTTGTACCCCATCCGGCGAAGGCCCACCCGAAAACTTCAGCGAGTGACGAAAGCCAGCCCGTTCCGTCACTGAGAAGCAGCAACGGGAACGCGTACATCAGGTTGAATGTCGCAGCTTTGCCGAGGAAGTTCACCTGCGGCGGCGGGTAGCCGTGCCTGCGGAGGATTCCGACCATCACCAGCAGCATCGCCTCCCGTGCCAGGAGTGCGGCGGTCAGCCACCACGGCAGGATCTCGCGCCAGGTGAGACCCACGAGCGTGGACAGGATGTACAGCCGGTCCGCGGCAGGATCGAGCAGTCGGCCGAGGTTGCTGATCTGGTTCCAGCGCCGGGCCAGTTTGCCGTCGAGATAGTCGCTGACGCCGCTGAGCATCAGGACGAGAAGCGCCCAGCCGTCGCTGTTGGGGCCACCGAACTCCGGACGGAGAATCAACCACAGAAACAGCGGCACGCCGGCGAGACGCGCCATGCTGAGAATGTTGGGGATGGTGAGGACCCGGTCGGTCTGAACGCGAGTCTCCTGGACCTCCACCCGGGGGCCTCCTGCTGGGAACGTACGGACGATGCCCCCTGACCTTACCCTCAGCCACCACGCCCGGCTGCACAGGGGGCGCCGGGCCGGCCCTGAACGCAGAAATGCCTCAACCCCCGGACGAAGTCCGGGGGTTGAGGCTAAAGATTGTTCGGCGGCGTCCTACTCTCCCACAGGGTCCCCCCTGCAGTACCATCGGCGCTGAAAGGCTTAGCTTCCGGGTTCGGAATGTAACCGGGCGTTTCCCTAACGCTATGACCACCGAAACACTATGAAGTTGAACTCGACCGGCAAAGGGAGTTCATTGCTTCAGAACTAACACAGTGGACGCGAGCAACTGAGGACAAGCCCTCGGCCTATTAGTACCGGTCAGCTCCACCCATTACTGGGCTTCCACATCCGGCCTATCAACCCAGTCGTCTACTGGGAGCCTTACCCTCTCAAGGAGGTGGGAATACTCATCTCGAAGCAGGCTTCCCGCTTAGATGCTTTCAGCGGTTATCCCTCCCGAACGTAGCCAACCAGCCATGCCCTTGGCAGGACAACTGGCACACCAGAGGTTCGTCCGTCCCGGTCCTCTCGTACTAGGGACAGCCCTTCTCAATATTCCTACGCGCACAGCGGATAGGGACCGAACTGTCTCACGACGTTCTAAACCCAGCTCGCGTACCGCTTTAATGGGCGAACAGCCCAACCCTTGGGACCGACTCCAGCCCCAGGATGCGACGAGCCGACATCGAGGTGCCAAACCATCCCGTCGATATGGACTCTTGGGGAAGATCAGCCTGTTATCCCCGGGGTACCTTTTATCCGTTGAGCGACGGCGCTTCCACAAGCCACCGCCGGATCACTAGTCCCGACTTTCGTCCCTGCTCGACCCGTCGGTCTCACAGTCAAGCTCCCTTGTGCACTTACACTCAACACCTGATTGCCAACCAGGCTGAGGGAACCTTTGGGCGCCTCCGTTACCCTTTGGGAGGCAACCGCCCCAGTTAAACTACCCATCAGACACTGTCCCTGATCCGGATCACGGACCGAGGTTAGACATCCAGCACGACCAGAGTGGTATTTCAACGGCGACTCCACCATGACTGGCGTCACGGCTTCAAAGTCTCCCACCTATCCTACACAAGCCGAACCGAACACCAATATCAAACTGTAGTAAAGGTCCCGGGGTCTTTCCGTCCTGCTGCGCGAAACGAGCATCTTTACTCGTAGTGCAATTTCACCGGGCCTATGGTTGAGACAGTCGAGAAGTCGTTACGCCATTCGTGCAGGTCGGAACTTACCCGACAAGGAATTTCGCTACCTTAGGATGGTTATAGTTACCACCGCCGTTTACTGGCGCTTAAGTTCTCAGCTTCGCCCTGTCGAAACAGAGCTAACCGGTCCCCTTAACGTTCCAGCACCGGGCAGGCGTCAGTCCGTATACATCGCCTTACGGCTTCGCACGGACCTGTGTTTTTAGTAAACAGTCGCTTCTCGCTGGTCTCTGCGGCCACCCCCAGCTCACGGAGTAAATCCGATCACCAGTGATGGCCCCCCTTCTCCCGAAGTTACGGGGGCATTTTGCCGAGTTCCTTAACCATAGTTCACCCGAACGCCTCGGTATTCTCTACCTGACCACCTGAGTCGGTTTAGGGTACGGGCCGCCATGAAACTCGCTAGAGGCTTTTCTCGACAGCATAGGATCATCCACTTCACCACAATCGGCTCGGCATCAGGTCTCAGCCTTAATGTGTGACGGATTTGCCTATCACACGGCCTACACCCTTACCCCGGGACAACCACCGCCCGGGCTGGACTACCTTCCTGCGTCACCCCATCGCTTACCTACTACCACCTTGGGTCGACGGCTCCACCACTTTCCATTCCCCGAAGGGTCCGGAACGGCTTCACGGCCTTAGCATTAATGGGCTCGATATTGGGCGTTTCAAAGCGGGTACCGGAATATCAACCGGTTGTCCATCGACTACGCCTGTCGGCCTCGCCTTAGGTCCCGACTTACCCTGGGCAGATCAGCTTGACCCAGGAACCCTTAGTCAATCGGCGCACACGTTTCTCACGTGTGTATCGCTACTCATGCCTGCATTCTCACTCGTGAACCGTCCACAACTCGCTTCCACGGCTGCTTCACCCGGCACACGACGCTCCCCTACCCATCACAACACCCGTTGGGGCTTAACGCTGCAATGACACGACTTCGGCGGTACGCTTGAGCCCCGCTACATTGTCGGCGCGGAATCACTTGACCAGTGAGCTATTACGCACTCTTTCAAGGGTGGCTGCTTCTAAGCCAACCTCCTGGTTGTCTCTGCGACTCCACATCCTTTCCCACTTAGCGTACGCTTAGGGGCCTTAGTCGATGCTCTGGGCTGTTTCCCTCTCGACCATGGAGCTTATCCCCCACAGTCTCACTGCCGTGCTCTCACTTACCGGCATTCGGAGTTTGGCTAAGGTCAGTAACCCGGTAGGGCCCATCGCCTATCCAGTGCTCTACCTCCGGCAAGAAACACACGACGCTGCACCTAAATGCATTTCGGGGAGAACCAGCTATCACGGAGTTTGATTGGCCTTTCACCCCTAACCACAGGTCATCCCCCAGGTTTTCAACCCTGGTGGGTTCGGTCCTCCACGAAGTCTTACCTCCGCTTCAACCTGCCCATGGCTAGATCACTCCGCTTCGGGTCTTGAGCGCGCTACTGAATCGCCCTATTCGGACTCGCTTTCGCTACGGCTTCCCCACACGGGTTAACCTCGCAACGCACCGCAAACTCGCAGGCTCATTCTTCAAAAGGCACGCAGTCACGAGAGCCCGAAGGCTCCGACGCTCCCACGGCTTGTAGGCACACGGTTTCAGGTACTATTTCACTCCGCTCCCGCGGTACTTTTCACCATTCCCTCACGGTACTATCCGCTATCGGTCACCAGGGAATATTTAGGCTTAGCGGGTGGTCCCGCCAGATTCACACGGGATTTCTCGGGCCCCGTGCTACTTGGGTGTCTCTCAAACGAGCCGTCAATGTTTCAGCTACGGGGGTCTTACCCTCTACGCCGGACCTTTCGCATGTCCTTCGCCTACATCAACGGTTTCTGACTCGCCTCACAGCCGGCAGACTGTGAAAGAGAGATCCCACAACCCCGCATGCGCAACCCCTGCCGGGTATCACACGCATACGGTTTGGCCTCATCCGGTTTCGCTCGCCACTACTCCCGGAATCACGGTTGTTTTCTCTTCCTGAGGGTACTGAGATGTTTCACTTCCCCTCGTTCCCTCCACATGCCCTATGTGTTCAGGCATGGGTGACAGCCCATGACGACTGCCGGGTTTCCCCATTCGGAAACCCCCGGATCAAAGCCTGGTTGACGGCTCCCCGGGGACTATCGTGGCCTCCCACGTCCTTCATCGGTTCCTGGTGCCAAGGCATCCACCGTGCGCCCTTAAAAACTTGGCCACAGATGCTCGCGTCCACTGTGTAGTTCTCAAACAACGACCAGCCACCCATCACACACCACCGAAGTGACGCTTTACTGGGGCCGGAATCTTGAAGGACGACCAACCGGCCGTACCCTCAGACACCCAACAACGTGCCAAGCGTGAGCCACCCTCCGTGTCCTTCTTTCCACGCCGAAGCAGTACTCGAAGAACCATCAGGTTCACTCACGCCAACTAATCAACGTTCCACCCATGAGCTGACCGTGCAGAACGTTTGCCTGCAATCGGTACTGTGCTCCTTAGAAAGGAGGTGATCCAGCCGCACCTTCCGGTACGGCTACCTTGTTACGACTTCGTCCCAATCGCCAGTCCCACCTTCGACAGCTCCCTCCCACAAGGGGTTGGGCCACCGGCTTCGGGTGTTACCGACTTTCGTGACGTGACGGGCGGTGTGTACAAGGCCCGGGAACGTATTCACCGCAGCAATGCTGATCTGCGATTACTAGCAACTCCGACTTCATGGGGTCGAGTTGCAGACCCCAATCCGAACTGAGACCGGCTTTTTGAGATTCGCTCCGCCTCGCGGCATCGCAGCTCTTTGTACCGGCCATTGTAGCACGTGTGCAGCCCAAGACATAAGGGGCATGATGACTTGACGTCGTCCCCACCTTCCTCCGAGTTGACCCCGGCGGTCTCCTGTGAGTCCCCATCACCCCGAAGGGCATGCTGGCAACACAGGACAAGGGTTGCGCTCGTTGCGGGACTTAACCCAACATCTCACGACACGAGCTGACGACAGCCATGCACCACCTGTATACCGACCACAAGGGGGGCACTATCTCTAATGCTTTCCGGTATATGTCAAGCCTTGGTAAGGTTCTTCGCGTTGCGTCGAATTAAGCCACATGCTCCGCTGCTTGTGCGGGCCCCCGTCAATTCCTTTGAGTTTTAGCCTTGCGGCCGTACTCCCCAGGCGGGGAACTTAATGCGTTAGCTGCGGCACCGACGACGTGGAATGTCGCCAACACCTAGTTCCCAACGTTTACGGCGTGGACTACCAGGGTATCTAATCCTGTTCGCTCCCCACGCTTTCGCTCCTCAGCGTCAGTAATGGCCCAGAGATCCGCCTTCGCCACCGGTGTTCCTCCTGATATCTGCGCATTTCACCGCTACACCAGGAATTCCGATCTCCCCTACCACACTCTAGCCTGCCCGTATCGGATGCAGACCCGGGGTTAAGCCCCGGGCTTTCACACCCGACGTGACAAGCCGCCTACGAGCTCTTTACGCCCAATAATTCCGGACAACGCTTGCGCCCTACGTATTACCGCGGCTGCTGGCACGTAGTTAGCCGGCGCTTCTTCTGCAGGTACCGTCACTTTCGCTTCTTCCCTGCTGAAAGAGGTTTACAACCCGAAGGCCGTCATCCCTCACGCGGCGTCGCTGCATCAGGCTTTCGCCCATTGTGCAATATTCCCCACTGCTGCCTCCCGTAGGAGTCTGGGCCGTGTCTCAGTCCCAGTGTGGCCGGTCGCCCTCTCAGGCCGGCTACCCGTCGTCGCCTTGGTAGGCCATTACCCCACCAACAAGCTGATAGGCCGCGGGCTCATCCTTCACCGCCGGAGCTTTCAACCAGCCCCCATGCGGAAGCCGGTGTTATCCGGTATTAGACCCCGTTTCCAGGGCTTGTCCCAGAGTGAAGGGCAGATTGCCCACGTGTTACTCACCCGTTCGCCACTAATCCACCCCGAAGGGCTTCATCGTTCGACTTGCATGTGTTAAGCACGCCGCCAGCGTTCGTCCTGAGCCAGGATCAAACTCTCCGTGAATGTTTACCCGTAATCGGGTGACACTCGCGTTGAGCGGGACGGTCATGCCGGAATGTGGCCGACCGTCCACAGCGTCCTCGCTGTGTATGTCGCCTACCAACCACAAGGGCCGGCAGGACTTTCAAAGGAACCTCGCCATCCGAAGATGGACGGGGTATCAACTAATCTGGCGTTGATTTTTGGCACGCTGTTGAGTTCTCAAGGAACGGACGCTTCCTTCGTACTCACCCTCTCGGGTTTTCCTCCGGGCTTTCCCTTCGGTATTTCGTGTTTCCAGCCTAGCAGATCCGATTTTCCGTTTCTGCCACCCGCTGGACCGGGTTCACCGGGCAGGAATTCACTTTCGTGCTTTCCGTTCCCGGCGGGGTTGAACATTACCAGGCTTTCTCGGTCCCCCTGACCACGTCCCTGCGAGCACGCAGAGGTGTAGACCACTGGGGTTAGGATCTGGCTTGATAGGTGCTGCCGACCCGCGACCCAAAGCCGCGTTGGGGTCAGGCAGGAGTACGACAGTACATCCCACCGTCAGTAGAGGCAAATCGTTTCCGGTAGTCCCTAGCTCCGCCCAACTGGTACGTCTCGTGCGGAACCGGGACTTCTTATGACTTACGCTTCTGAACAGTACGCCGTCCAGGACAGGTAGTGACGGCGCCACACAATCTCCGCCCCTGGGAGGCTTCCCATGACAACCGTGACGTCGCCGCTTGCCGGACGCGCCATCGGTCTCGCCGCAGTTCCCGACCCGGTCTTCTCCGGTGCGATGGTCGGGCCCGGCACCGCCATCGATCCCGTACGTGAGGCCTCCGAGGCCGTCTCCCCCATCGACGGGGTCATCGTCTCCATGCACCCGCACGCCTTCGTCGTCGTCGACGGCGAGGGCCACGGTGTGCTGACCCACCTCGGGATCGACACCGTTCAGCTCAACGGCGAGGGCTTCGAGCTCCTCGTGAGCAAGGGTGACACCGTCACGCGCGGCCAGGCCGTCGTGCGCTGGAACCCCGCCGCGGTCGAGGCCGCCGGCAAGTCCCCCATCTGTCCCATCGTGGCCCTGGAGGCCACCGCGGACTCGCTCTCCGACGTCGTCGAGGACGGCGAAGTGAAGGCCGGCGACCAGCTCTTCGGCTGGAGCTGAGCCGGATCGTCCCCGTGACGACCGCGAGTTCGACATTCATCGCGGCGGCAGGTGCCGCCGCTCTATGGGAGACGGGTGAGATGGAGACAACGCTGCGAGGCGTCGGCGTCAGCCACGGTGTGGCGATCGGCGAGGTCCGGCACATGGGCACGGCGGTCCTCGAACCGCCGGCCAAGCAGATCCCGGCGGACGAGGCGGAGCGCGAACAGGGGCGCGCCCGCCAGGCCGTCGAGGCTGTCGCCGCCGACCTCAATGCGCGCGGCAACCTGGCGGGCGGCGAGGCCCAGCACGTGCTGGAGGCCCAGGCGATGATCGCCCAGGACCCGGAGCTCATCGCCGACGTGGACCGCCGCATCGCCGTGGGCAGCACGGCCGAGCGCGGCATCTACGACGCCTTCTCGCACTACCGTGAGCTGCTCGCGGGTGCCGGCGAGTACATGGCCGGGCGCGTCGCCGACCTCGACGACGTCCGGAACCGGATCGTGGCGCGCCTCCTCGGTGTGCCGATGCCGGGCGTGCCGGACAGCGACGAGCCGTACGTGCTCATCGCGCGGGACCTGGCGCCGGCCGACACCGCGCTGCTCGACCCCGCGCTGGTGCTCGGCTTCGTGACCGAGGAGGGCGGGCCGACCAGCCACAGCGCCATCCTCGCGCGGGCGCTGGGTGTGCCGGCCATCGTCGCGCTGCCGGGCGCCGGCGAGCTCGCCGAGGGCACGATGATCGCGGTCGACGGTTCGACCGGTGAGATCTTCGTGGACCCGAGCGAGGACAAGAAGGCGGAGCTGACCAAGGCCGCCGCCGCGCGCAAGGCCGCGCTGGCGACGTCCAGCGGTCCCGGCGCCACCTCGGACGGGCACAAGGTGCCGCTGCTCGCCAACGTCGGCGGTCCCGCGGACGTCCCGGCGGCGGTCGAGGCCGGTGCCGAGGGCGTCGGCCTGTTCCGTACGGAGTTCCTCTTCCTGGACGACAGCAAGAAGGCTCCGTCCGAGGAGAAGCAGGTCGAGGCGTACCGCCAGGTGCTGGAGGCGTTCCCCGAGGGCCGTGTGGTCGTGCGGGTGCTCGACGCCGGTGCGGACAAGCCGCTGGACTTCCTGACCCCGGCCGACGAGCCGAACCCGGCGCTGGGCGTGCGGGGTCTGCGGTCGCTCCTGGACCACCCGGAGGTCCTGCGGACCCAGCTGACCGCGCTCGCGAAGGCGGTCGAGGGCCTGCCGGTGTACCTCGAGGTCATGGCTCCGATGGTGGCCGACCGTACGGACGCCAAGGCCTTCGCCGACGCGTGCCGCGAGGCGGGGCTGCGGGCGAAGTTCGGTGCGATGGTCGAGATCCCCTCGGCCGCGCTGCGGGCGCGCTCGATCCTCCAGGAGGTCGAGTTCCTCTCGCTCGGCACCAACGACCTGGCGCAGTACACCTTCGCGGCGGACCGTCAGGTCGGTGCGGTGTCGCGGCTCCAGGACCCGTGGCAGCCGGCGCTGCTCGACCTGGTGGCGCTGTCCGCCGAGGCGGCGAAGGCCGAGGGGAAGAGCTGCGGCGTCTGCGGTGAGGCCGCGGCCGACCCGCTGCTCGCCTGTGTGCTGACCGGTCTGGGGGTCACCTCCCTCTCCATGGGTGCGGCGTCGATCCCGTACGTGCGGGCGACGCTGGCCAAGTACACGCTGGCGCAGTGCGAGCGGGCGGCCGCCGCGGCGCGTGCCGCGGACACGGCGCACGAGGCGCGCGTGGCCGCTCAGGCGGTGCTGTCCGGGGAGTGATGTCCCGGATGTGAGCGACGAAGGGGCTTTCCGTCACGGAGGTGGCGGGGAGCCCCTTCGGCGTGCCCGGGGTCAGTGGTGGGTGGTCCAGTCGTCGTCGGGGTCGGGGGTCACGGGGAAGCCAGCCAGGTGGTCGACTCCCGGTTCCGGGGAGAGGGGTTCTCCGGTGCGGGCGTCGGTGCAGTAGGCGGCGAAGACCTCGGCCGCGGTGAGGGGGGTGAGGGTGCCGCCGGTGAGGCGCCAGCCGTGGAGGCGGTCGCGCGCGCCGGGCCGGCTGGTGCGCAGGACGAGTCCGCCGGGTGCTCCGAGGACGATGCCGGCCGCGAGGACGGCGGTGAACTCGGCGGCCGCCGCGTCCTCGATGTCCGTGTGCGGGCTGCCGCCGTCGGCGTGGAGGACGGCGAGGAGTCGGTCGTCGGCGGCCGGGACGCTGCAGACGAGGTGGTGGGTGCCGGTGCCGGCGGCTTCCAGGAGCCGGGCGAGGAGGCGGGCGGCGCGCTCGAAGGAGGCCCTGCCGATGTCCTTGCCGCAGGTGGCGCAGTCGCCGGCGGTGGTGAGGACGGTGGTGGCGTACTCCCAGGTGGCCTGGCGGACCGCGGTGTCGACCAGCTCGGGCAGGAGGGTGCTGAGGGGTTGTCCGGTGTAGGTGACGCGGGCGCCGGTGGCGGCGAGGTGGGCGGTGAAGCGGCTGCGGCTGGTGGGGTCGTCGGGGTCCAGGTCCGTCTCCGCGCAGTACGCGGCGAACTCCTCGGGGTCGAAGAGGGTGACGGTGGTGTGGCCGCCGCGGGCGGCGAGGCTCCTCAGGAGGGCCTCGACGTGGCGGAGGTAGGTGGGGTGGTCGTCGAAGGCGAAGGTGCGGTAGCGGCGCATGGCCGTGAAGTCGTGCTCGTCGGCGAGGAGGCCGACGGTGCTGGGGACCTCGCGGCGCAGGGCGCGCCGGAGGTCTGCCGTGGTGGTGCCGGTCCGTGTCATGTCTCCCCCTGGGTACGGTCCGATCAGTGCTCACTCACCGTAACCTTCGCCACTGACAGTGACGGTCGGGGGAGGCGTCGGCGGACGAGTCGGTTCTGGGCGGCGGTGGTGGCGACGAGGGTGGCGCCGAGGAGGGGCCAGGCCAGGGGGCCGGCGGAGACGAGGCCGGTCATGAGGAGGGGGCCGACGAAGCGCTGGGTGGACTGCGCGAGACCGTGGACGCCGAGGTAGGCGCCCTGTGCGTCGTCGGGGGCGAGGGCGACGGAGATCTCCCAGGAGGCGATGGTGTGGATCATCTCCGCGAAGGTGAGGGCGACGGCCGCGGTGAGGAGCGCGGCGACGGCGAGGTTCCGGCCGCCGAGGGCCGAGACGGCGAGGGCGAGCGTGCCGACGGCGAAGAGGGCCGCGAGGGGTGTGAGCAGGCGGCGGGCGGCCTCGGTGGAGGAGCCGAGGCGGGAGAGCGGCACCTGGAAGAGCACGACCAGGGCGCTGTTGGCGACCATCAGGAGCGGGGCGAGTCCGACGGGGGCCTCGGTGGCGTGGACGATCCAGAGTGGCAGGGCGACCTGGAGGATCGAGTCGTGGAGGTAGAAGACCGAGTCCGCGGCGGTGAAGCCGAGGAAGCCCCGGTCGCGCCAGGGGGTGGGCGGCTTGGCGGCCGGGGCGGGATCGGTGGACGCGGCGGCGATGCGGGAGGCCGCGGGGGACGGGGGTTCGGCGCAGCGGAGGGTGAGCGCGGCCATCACGAGGTAGGAGAGGGCGTCGCCGATGAGCAGGAGGTGGAAGGCGGTGCTGGTGCCGACGGCGAGGGCGGCGGCGGCGCCCAGGCCGCCGAGGGTCCAGCCGATGTTGGAGGTGGTGCGGTTGATGGCCTGGTAGCGGATGCGGTCGGGGCCGGCGACGCGGGCGGCGTAGAGCTTGGTGAGGACGTTGGTGGCGCGGTCCGGGAGGGCTCCCGCGGCCGAGAAGAGGACGAGCAGCGGGAAGTCGTCGGTGGTGAGGAGGGCGAGGAGGGCGGCGGCGCGGAGGAGTTGGGTGCAGATGATGACGCGGACGAGGGGGAAGCGGTCGGCGAGCCGTCCGCCGAGGGGGGCGCCCGCGATGCCGGCGGCGCCGGAGGCGGCGATGAGGAGGCCGACCTGGCCGAGGTCGAGTCCGGTGACGAAGGTGAAGTAGAGGGCCATGGCCGTGGACCAGAGCCCGGTGCCGCACTTGTCGATGAAGCCGATGACGAGCATGCGGCGGCCGTCCCGGCCGCCGGGGATGCGTTCCTTGAAGGGTGTTCGGGTGGTGTGGGTGGAGCGGCTCATCGGATCCCCCTTGCGAACTGCTTTGTATTGATACATACTTGAGTACGTGGCAGCACAATATTCGATCGACGGCACGACAGCCAAGGGGATTGCCGCGTCCGTGGAGCGGGGCGTCGCCGAGGGCGGCCTCTCCCCCGGCGACGCCCTGCCGCCCGTGCGACGGCTCGCCGACGAGCTGGGGGTGAGTCCGGGGACGGTCGCGACGGCTTACAAGGAGTTGCGGCAGCGCGGACTCGTCGTCACGCGGGGACGGGGCGGGACGGTCGTGGCGGAGACGCCGTCGGTGGCCTCACGCCGTCCGCCGCGGGTGCCGCAAGGCCTGGTGGACCTGGCCGGCGGCCATCCCGACCCCGCCTTCCTTCCCGTACTGCGTCCGCCGTCGCCCGTCACCCCGGTGTACGGCTCCCATCGCGCCGCCCCGCGCCTCGCCGCGCTGGAGGAGGCGACCCGGCAGTGGTTCGCGCGCGACGGGGTCCCGGCACGGCACGTGACCTTCGCGCACGGAGCGCTCGACTGCATCGCCCGGCTCCTCTCGACCGAGCTGCGGCCGGGCGACGCGGTGGCCGTCGAGGATCCGGGCTTCCACCATCTGCTCGACCTGGTCCCCGCGTTGGGGCTGCGGACCGTCCCCGTGACCGTGGACGGCGAGGGTCTCGTACCGGAGTCGCTGCGGGCGGCACTGCGGGGCGGCGTGCGCGCCGTGGTGTGCAGTCCGCGGGCCCAGTGTCCGACCGGGGCCTTCTTCAGCCGGTCGCGACGGGACGAACTGGTCGCGGTGCTGAGGGACTTCCCCGAGGTGCTGGTCGTCGAGGACGACCACAACGCGGAGATCGGCGGCGCTCCGGCGCACACGCTCGCGGCGGCCGGGCTCGAACGGTGGGCCCAGGTGCGGACGGTGTCGAAGCACCTCGGGATCGACCTCCGCTGGGCCGGGGTGGCGTGCGACGCGATCACGCTGGCGCGGCACGACGGCAGGATGCTGATGACCTCGGGCTGGGTCAGCCACGTCCTCCAGGAGACGGTGTCCGGCCTGCTGCGCGACGGGGCGGTGCGCGCGCTCGTGGCGGACGGCGAGGCGGCGTACGCGGAGCGGCGTGCGGCGCTGATCGGCGCGCTCGGCGACCACCGGATCCGATCGGTCGGGGCGAGCGGGCTGAACGTGTGGGTGCCGGTGCGGGACGAGTCCGCGGTCGTCAACGGACTGCGGACACAGGGCTGGTGGGTCGCCGCGGGGGCGCGGTTCCGGATCGCCTCCCCGCCGGCCGTGCGGATCACCGCCTCGACGCTCGCTCCCGCCGACGCGGTGCGCCTGGCGGCGGACTTCGCCGAGGTACTGGGGGACGCGCAGGCGACGTACGGCGGTTGACGCCGTGACGGGACGCGGCGGGCCGCCGCGCGCGGGAGCTCCGGTGAGGGCGGGCCTCCCCGGCGCTCCGGTTCACCTCGGGGAGCGCACCGTCCTCACCGGAACGACGTCCGCGGGGCCCGCATGGGCCGTCCTCGCGGTGTCCGCCGTCCTGGGCGAGGCGGCGGTCGGCGCCCCCGGCGAGCTGCCGGGGGCGCCGAAGGGGTAGCGCGGGTCAGGCCCGGCGGGCGGCCGCCAGGGTCTCGTAGAAGCGCAGGAGGCCGAGGTCGTCGACCGAACCGGCGTTGACGGCCTTGGCCAGGGGGGTGCCCTGGAGGAGGCGCTTGACCGGGACCTCGATGCGCTTGCCCGTGAGGGTGTGGGGGACGCCCGGTACCTCGATGATCTCGTCGGGGACGTGCCGGGGGGACAGTTCGGTGCGGATCGTCCGCTTGATGCGGTCGGTCAGCTCCTCGTCCAGGGTGGCGCCGTCGACGAGGTGGACGAAGAGCGGCATCCAGTAGCCGCCGTCCGGCTCCTCCAGGCCGATCACGAGGGACTCGCGGATCTCGGGGAGCCGCTCGACGGCCTCGTAGATGTCGGCGCTGCCCATCCGGACGCCCTGGCGGTTCAGGGTGGAGTCGGAGCGGCCGTGGATGACGACCGAGCCCCGGTCGGTGAGGGTGATCCAGTCGCCGTGGCGCCAGACGCCCGGGTACATCTCGAAGTAGCTGTCGCGGTAGCGGCTGCCGTCCGGGTCGTTCCAGAAGTGGATCGGCATGGAGGGCATGGGGTTGGTGACGACGAGTTCGCCGACCTCCCCGATCACGGCCTTGCCGGACGCGTCCCAGGCCTGGAGGTCGGTGCCGAGGCCGGCCGCCTGGAGTTCGCCGATGTGGACCGGGAGGGTGGGGACGGCCCCCGCGAAGCAGGAGCAGACGTCGGTGCCGCCGCTGACGGAGGCGATCCAGAGGTCCTCGCGGACCTCGTCGTGGAGCCAGCGGAAGCCGTCGGGCGGCAGCGGGGAGCCGGTGGTGGCGACGCACCTGACCGCCGACAGGTCGAAGTCGCGCCCCGGGTGCACGTCCGCCTTGGCGCAGGCCATCACGTACGCGGCGGAGGTGCCGTACAGGGTGGCGCGGGTGCGTTCGGCGACCCGCCACTGGGCGGCGGTGTCGGGGTAGCCGGGACTCCCGTCGTACAGGACGACGGTCGAGCCGGTGAGCAGGCCGGAGACGAGGAAGTTCCACATCATCCAGCCGGTGGAGGTGTACCAGAAGAACACGTCCTCGGGGCCCAGGTCGCAGTGCAGGCCGAGCTGCTTGAGGTGCTCGACGAGGATGCCGCCCTGGGACTGAACGATCGCCTTCGGCAGACCCGTGGTGCCGGAGGAGTACAGGACCCAGAGCGGGTGCGCGAACGGGACCTGCTCGTAGACCGGCTCGACGTCCCCGGCGACCAGGTCGTCCCAGGCCAGGGTGCCCTCGGGGGCGGGGGTGCCGAGCAGCGGGATGTGGACGACCGCGCGGACGGTGGGCAGCTCGGCGCGCAGCTCGGCGACGGTCTCGCGGCGGTCGTGCTCCTTCCCGCCGTAGCGGTAGCCGTCGACGGTGAAGAGGACGACCGGCTCGACCTGCTGGAAGCGGTCGAGGACGCTGCGGGCGCCGAAGTCGGGGGCGCAGGAGGTCCACACGCCGCCGACCGCGGCGGTGGCGAGGAGGGCCACGACGGACTGCGGGACGTTCGGCAGGTAGCCGCTGATCCGGTCGCCGGGGCGGACGCCCAGGGCGCGGAGCTCGGCGGCGAGGGAGCCGACCTGGCGGCGGAGCTCGGCCCAGGTGATCGGCGCGGGCTCGTGGGTTTCGTCCACATGGAGCAGGGCCGTGTCGTGGGGGCGCTCGGCGGCGGCGCGCAGGGCGTGCTCGGCGTAGTTCAGGGTGGCGCCGGGGAACCAGTCGGCGCCGGGCATCGAGCGGTCGCCGAGGACGCGCTCGTACGGGGTGGAGAAGCGGATGTCGAACCACTCGACGACCGCCTGCCAGAAGGCTTCGAGCTCCTCGACCGACCAGCGGTGGAGCGCCGGGTATCCGCCCTGGGCCGGGGCGCCGTGGTGCTCGGCGGCCCAGGTCTGGAAGCGGGTCACGGCGGCCGAGGCGATGTGCTCCTCGTCCGGCTGCCAGAGCGGCGGCTCGGTGTGCGCTGATGTCATGGGGCGGCTCCCTGGCTGTACGCGGGGTCGGCGTGTGTCCGGCGCACGTGCTGGGGTGTGCGCGTGACGCGGCTGACAGGACGATGCCATGTGATCGTCATTCGCACCAGGGCTGCCCGCCCATGGTCGGGTAGTTGAATATGTGCTCCCACCACGGGTGAACGCCGGTTGAACGGAGCCTGTTCGGCGCCCGGCGGGTGGCAGGGTGAGCCGCATGGACGGTCGTGGACTGGTGCGTTCGATGAAGGTGTTCGGCTCCGTGCGGGGGTTGCGGACGGTGCGGACGGCGTGGCGCCGGCACCGTGCCGACGCGCGGGCGCTGCCGCCGAGGGGGGCGGAGCGGGCCCGGGTGCCGGGGCCCGCGACGGACGCGGAACCCGCCCCCGGTGGGGGGATCGTCCGGTTCGCCCGGTCCTCGCTGCGGATCACCGTGTCCTCGGGGGGCACCGTCTTCTGGGGATGGGACGGGGCCGGGCCGCTGCCCTCGTACGCCGTGGCCGGAGAGGGGCCGGAACCGGATCCGCGGGCCGCCCTGGAGCCCGACACGGACGGCGGCTGGCGGATCGTGGCGGAGCGGGTCACCGTCGCGGTGTCCCGGCACGGGGCGGTGGAGGTCAGGACGCCGGGCGGGGTGATGCTGCGCCGGGACCTGCCGCCGCGCTGGTGGGAGCCGGTGGCGGGCGGCGCTCCGGCCGGTGCGGGGACGGCCGGGGACGCCGCGGGCGGGGGCTCGGCGGCCCGCGGGACGGCGCGCTGGGTGCAGCGCAGCGAGGTGCCCGCGGACGCGCGGTTCTTCGGGCTGGGCGGGCGGTCGGCCGGTCCGCGGCTGCGGGACGGCTCGTACCGCCTCTGGAACACCGACCCCGGAGGGAGATTCGGTCCGGGGGACGATCCGCTCTCCATCACCATGCCGGTGCAGTTCGTCGTCTCGGACGCGGGGACGCACCTGGCCTTCCACGACAACTCCTGGGACGGCCGGGTCACGCTGGCCGAGGGCGAGGAGGGCGCGGGCTCCGGGCACGACCGGCCGGGGACCAGCGAGGTCCGGATGGGCGGCGGTCCGCTGCGCTGCTGGGTGGTGGTCGGCACCCCCGCGCGCGTGCTGCACGGCTGGGCGGCGCTCACCGGGGCGCCCGCGCTGCCGCCGGACTGGGCGCTGGGGCCGCAGCACGCACGCTGGGGGTTCGGCAGCGAGCGCGAGGTGCGGCGGATCGTGGCGGGCTACCGCGAGCGGGGGCTGCCGCTGTCCGCCGTCCACCTGGACATCGACCACTACGACGGGCACCGGGTGTTCACGGTCGACCGGGAGCGCTTCCCCGACCTGCCGGGCCTCGCGAAGGAGCTGCGGGAGCAGGGCGTGCGGCTCGTCTCGATCGTGGACCCGGCCGTGAAGGCCGAACCGGGGAACGCGGTCTACGACGACGGCCGGGCGGCCCGGGCCTTCGTCCGGGACGCGCGGGGCGACGAGGTCCGCGGGATGGTGTGGCCGGGCGAGTGCGCGTATCCCGACTTCACCGATCCGGCGGTACGGGAGTGGTGGGGGCGGCTGTACGAGGAGCGGCTCCGGCAGGGCTTCGCCGGGGTCTGGCACGACATGAACGAGCCGGTGTCGTTCGCGCCGTTCGGCGACACGACGCTGCCGCGTTCGGCGCGGCACGCCCTGGACGGGCGGGGCGGCGACCACCGCGAGGCGCACAACGTGTACGGACTCGCGATGGCGCGCGCCGGGTACGAGGGGCTGCGCCGGCTGCGGCCCGACGAGCGGCCCTTCCTCTTCTCCCGTTCCGGCTGGGCGGGGATGCAGCGGTACGGGGGCACCTGGTCCGGGGACGTGGCGACGGGCTGGCCGGGGCTGCGGGCCTCGCTCGCCCTGGTGCTGGGGCTCGGGCTGTGCGGGGTGCCGTACTCCGGTCCGGACGTGGGCGGCTTCGACGGCACTCCGACCCCGGAACTGTTCCTGCGCTGGTACCAGCTGGGGGCGTGGCTGCCGCTGTTCCGCACCCACGCGGCGATCGACGCGGGGCGGCGCGAACCGTGGGAGTTCGGGCCGGAGGTGCTGGAGCACGCGCGCGCGGTCCTGGCGGAACGGGAGCGGCTGCGGCCGTACTTCACGACGCTGGCGCGGCTCGCCCGGATGACGGGTGCGCCGTACGTCCGTCCGCTGTGGTGGGGGACGCCGGAGGACCGGGTGCTGCGCGACTGCGAGGACGCCTTCCTGCTGGGCGACGCGCTGCTGGTGGCGCCCGTCCTGACGGCGGGGGCCGACCGGCGGGCGGTGCGGCTGCCGCGCGGGCGCTGGTACGACACGGCGACGGGCCGGGCGTACGAGGGTCCCGGGCAGGTGCTGCTCGACGCGCCGCTCTCCCGGGTGCCGGTGCTGGCGCGGGCGGGGGCGGTGCTCGCGGTCCGCGGTGAGGACGGGGAGCCGGCCCTGGAGGTGTGGGCGCCCGCCGCCGGGCGCACGGGCGGCGGGCTCGTCGTACGGGACACGGGGGACGGCTGGGAGACGGCCGAGATCGAGCGGTACCAGTCGCGGCGGGTGGACGGCCGGGTGGTCGTGGAGCGGGTGACGGACGAGGGGGTGGAGGCGGTGGGGCTGCCGGTGCGGGTGCGGGGGACGTGATCCGCGGCGGGGACGGGTGGGGGCGCGCCGGCCGGTCGGGCCGCCGCGTCCCGACCGAAGCGGGCGACTCGACCGTCGTGGCCCTGCCGTCGCGCCGTGCTCCGCTACGGCCCGGCTCGCCTCACCGTCCGGTTCCGGTTCCTCCGTACTCCCCCGCGAACCACTTGCGCACCGCCTCCGTGTGGAGCGGGAACGCGAGGTCCCCGGGGGCGCGGAGGACGTGGTGGCCGCTCGTCTCGTCCGTCGGGGAGGAGGGCGGGAGCGCGGCGGCCGGACGGGGCGGGAGCAGGCCGAAGAGGAGCAGGTGGCCGGCCGGGGAGCTCAGCGCGTCCGCGAGGCGCACCTCCTCGGCGGCGGCCTGGATCCCGGTCTCCTCGCGCAGTTCGCGGGCCACGGCGGCGCGCCAGTCCTCGCCGTGGTCGATGAAGCCGCCGGGCAGGGCGATCCCGCCGCGTGCGGGTTCGATGGTGCGGGTGATGACGACGAGCCCGGTGCCCTCCCCGTCGGTGACGGGGAGGAGGGCGACGGCGACGGGCAGCGGATTGCGGTAGGCGGTCTGTCCGCAGGCCGGGCAGGTGCGGGGCCAGCCGGCGTCGGCGGAGTGGGCGGCGCCGCAGAACGTGCAGTGGGAGTCCTTCACGGGCCGACCGTATGCGATCACCCTTTCCCGGCGCTGCCGGAACTGGCAGACGGGCTTTTCCGGTGCCGGCTGGAACTGGTAGACGGGCTTTTCCGATGCCGGCCGGAACTGGCAGACGGGCTTTTCCGGTGCCGGCCGGAACTGGCAGACGGGCTTTTCCGGTGCCGGCTGGAACTGGTAGACGGGGCGCATGACAGCACTCGCCTCCGTCTTGCGCACCCTCGCGGTCACGGCCGCGGCCGGACTGCTCGCCGTCACCGGAGCCGTCGCCGCGCCCCCTCCGGCGGCGTCCGCCGCGCCGGAGCCGAAGGCGCCACGGGAGTTCGTGGCCCTCGCCTCGGTGGACCGGACGATCCTCCAGGAGATCCGCTACTCCACGCCGCACAACTTCACGGGCGTCCCGGTGGACGGCTACCGGCAGCCCCTGTGCATCCTCACCCGGCCGGCCGCCGAGGCCCTGCACCGCGCCCAGGTGCGGCTGCTGGCCCGGGGCTACACGCTCAAGGTGTACGACTGCTACCGGCCGCAGCGGGCCGTCGACCACTTCGTACGCTGGGCGAAGGACCTGTCGGACGAGCGGATGAAGAAGGAGTTCTATCCGCTCGTCGACAAGTCGAGGCTGTTCGCCGACGGTTACATCGCGGAGAAGTCCGGGCACAGCCGGGGCTCGACGGTGGACGTGACGATCGTCCGGCTCCCGGCCGTGCCCACGCGCGCGTACGTGCCGGGCGAGCCGCTGACGGAGTGCTACGCGCCGCGCGCGGAGCGATTCCCGGACGCCTCCGTGGACATGGGGACCGGGTACGACTGCTTCGACACGCTCTCGCACACCGCGGATCCCCGGATCGGGGGCGCGCAGCGGGCCCACCGGCAGCTGCTGGGCAACGCGCTCGCGGAGCAGGGCTTCGTGAACCTGCCGGAGGAGTGGTGGCACTTCACCTTCGGGCCGGAGCCGTTCCCGGGCACGTTCTTCGACTTCCCGGTGGCACGGAGGTCGGTGGCCGGCCGCTGACTCCTTTCGCCCGCGGGGCTCCCGTGTCACACTTCTGACGCTTCGTCAGATCAGTGGTCGGCAGCGGGCACGGGAGGCCTCGATGGCACGGACGCGCACACCTGTGGTGGCCGGGTGGTTCACCGACGACACCGTCCCGGAGGCGGAGTTCCGGCTGCTCGGGACGCGGTGCACGGCCTGCGCGTCGGTCTTCTTCCCACGGGCGGACGACGGGTGCCGCAATCCGGTCTGCCCGGGCGGCGGGGAGCAGCTGGAGCACCCGCTCTCGCGGCGCGGCCGGGTCTGGTCGTACACCGACGGACGCTACCGGCCGCCCGCCCCGTACGTCTCCGATCCGGCGGCGCCCTGGGAGCCGTACACCCTCGTGGCCGTGGAGCTGGCGGCCGAGGCGATGGTCGTCCTCGGGCAGGCCTCCCCCGGGGTGACGACGGCCGATCTCGAGGTCGGGACCGAGGTCGAGCTGGTGCCCGGCGTCCTGAACGAGGACGACGACCACGTCTGGACCACCTGGAACTGGCGGCCCGTCGCACGGGAGGAGCGGTCGTGAACGACATCGCGGTCCTCGGGGCGGGGATGCACCCCTGGGGCAAGTGGGGTCGGAGCTTCATCGCATACGGGACCGCCGCCGCCCGCGCCGCGCTCGCGGACGCCGGTCTCGACTGGACGGACGTGGGCTCCGTCGTCGGGGCGAACACCCTGCGCTGCGGATACCCGGGCCAGGTGGCAGGCGCGACCTTCGCCCAGGCCCTCGGCTGGCAGGGGGCCCGGGTGACCAGCGTGTACGCGGCCTGCGCCTCGGGTTCCCAGGCCATCGGGACCGCCCGGGCCCAGATCCTGGCGGGGCTGGCGGACGTGGTCCTGGTGGTCGGCGCGGACGCGACGCCGAAGGGCTTCCTCGCCCCGGCGGGCGGCGAACGCCCCGACGATCCGGACTGGCTGCGGTTCCGGATCCTCGGGGCCACCAACCCCGCGTACTTCGCCCTCTCCGCGCGCCGCCGGACGGCCCTGTACGGGGACACGCCGGAGGACTTCGCCCGGGTGAAGGTGAAGAACGCGGCGGCCGGCGCGCTCAACCCGCTGGCCCGCTACCGCGCGCGCGTGAGCGCCGAGGAGGTCGCCGCCTCGGCCGTCGTCGCCGACCCGCTGCGGCTCCTGGACATCTGCGCCACCTCGGACGGGGGCGCCGCTCTCGTGCTGTCCGGCATGGACTTCGCGCGCGCCCACGGGCACCCCGACCCGGTGCGGATCCGGGCCGTGTCGACGGTCTCCCCCGTCTACCCGAAGGCGGTGCTGGACCTGCCGGACATCGCGACGGACTCGGCGGCGACGGTCCCGCCCGCCGCGCACCCCTTCCGCGCCTCCATCGCGCGGGCCGCCTACGAGGAGGCCGGGATCGGTCCCGAGGACCTGTCGCTCGCGGAGGTGTACGACCTGTCGACCGCTCTGGAACTGGAGTGGTATGAGGACATCGGGCTGTGCCCGGCCGGCGAGGGGGCCAAGCTGCTGCGGGAGGGGGCGACCGCGCTCGGCGGGCGGGTGCCGGTCAACACCAGCGGCGGGCTGGCGTCGTTCGGGGAGGCCGTGCCGGCCCAGGCGATCGCCCAGGTCTGCGAGCTGACCTGGCAGCTGCGGGGTACGGCGGGCGAGCGGCAGGTGCCCCGGGCGCGGGTCGGGATCACCGCGAACCAGGGGCTGTTCGGTCACGGATCGGCCGTGGTGGCGGTCCGCTGAGGTGGGCCGGGGTTCCCCGGCCCACCGTGGTCAGGGTCCGACCGTCGCGTGGCTGCGGTCCGCCAGGACGAGCGCGTGCTCGACGACGGCGACGAGGACGTTCTTCACGGACTCGCGGTCCCGCGCGTCGCACATCACGAGCTCCACCTCGGGGTCGAGGTCCAGGGCCCCGCGGACGCTCTCCGCCGGGAACCTGCGGGCGCCCTCGAAGCAGTTGACCGCGACCGTGAACGGGATGCCGCGCCGTTCGAAGTAGTCGATGGCGGCGAAGCTGTCCTCCAGGCGGCGGGTGTCCGCGAGGACGACCGCGCCCAGCGCGCCCTGGGCCAGCTCGTCCCAGAGGAACCAGAAGCGGTCCTGGCCCGGCGTGCCGAACAGGTACAGGACGAGGTCCTCGCGCAGGGTGATCCGGCCGAAGTCCATGGCGACCGTCGTGGTCGTCTTGGCCTCGACGCCGTGCAGGTCGTCGACGGGCCGCCCCGCCTCGCTGAGGACCTCCTCGGTCCGCAGCGGCCGGATCTCGCTGACCGCGCCCACCAGCGTCGTCTTGCCGACCCCGAACCCGCCGGCGACGAGGATCTTCAGGGTCACCGGCTCGACGTACGACCTCTTGCGGCTAGAGCGCCCGAAGGCCATTGATCACCTCGCGGAGAATGCTCACGTCCGGCAGCTCGGCCGGCGGAACGGGGCGGGTCACGTGGACGAGTTCGTCCTCGACGAGGTCGCCGACGAGGACCCGGACCACCCCGACGGGGAGGTCGAGTCCTGCGGCGAGCTCGGCGATCGACTGGGGCTGCTCGGAGCAGCGTTCGACGATCTCCACGTGCTCGGGGGAGAGCGTCTGGTCCCGGCCGGGATCGTCGGCGGCGGGCTCGGGCACGACCACCGCGATCAGGTCGAGCCGGTGGCGGGTGGCGGCGCTCGTCCGGCCGCGGGTCATCGCGTACGGACGGACCACGGGTCCGGCCTCGTCGTCGAACCAGTGGTGGTGGGCCTGGCCCGCGCTCTGGTCCTGCTCCGTGTGCCGGTTCTCCTGGTTCAGCTGGTTCCGCTCGGCTGCGTCACTCATGCCGTCCCACTCACCCTCCCGCGGGCAGACCGGTCCGGGGTGCCGTCGCGAGGTGGGCCCCGACCCGCTTCACCATCAGCGTCATCTCGTAGGCGACCTGGCCGACGTCGGAGTCGGCGTCGGCGAGCACGGCCAGGCAGCTGCCGTCGCCGGCGGCCGTGACGAACAGGAAGGCGTCCTCCAGCTCGACGACGGTCTGGCGGACCTTGCCCGCCTCGAAGTGGCGGCCGACGCCCTTGGCGAGGCTGTGGAAGCCGGAGGCCACGGCGGCCAGGTGCTCGCCGTCCTCCCGGGTCAGGTCGTGGGAGGCGCCGGTGGGGAGGCCGTCGCTGGAGAGCACCAGGGCCTTCCGGATGGAGGCGACGCGCTGCACGAGTTCGTCGAGGAGCCAGTTCAGCTCGCCGTTTCCGGAGGTGGTGCTGGGTGCTGCGGCGTTCGGTGCGGTCATCGACCGTCCCCCTCGGGTGTCGTTCCAGGTGCTGTCGGGTCGTCAGGGTCGGTGGTGTGCCGCCGGCCGCGCTGCCAGCCGCGCTGCATGGCGGCCATGCGGGCGCGTACCTCCTCGGCGTCGCGCTCGAAGGAGTCGGCGTCCGCGGGTGCGGCGGCGCCGCTCGCACGGGTGTCGGCGCGCTCGGCCGGGCCGTCCGTGGCGCGCAGCTGGGGCGCGAGGCTGGCCTGGCGGACGCGGCGGGGCAGTCCGCCGAACGGCTCGGGGGTCTCCGGCGGTACGGGGACGAGGGTCGGGCCGGTTCCCCGCGGGGCGGGGGGCAGACCGTGCCGGCGGCCCGTGCCGCGCGGGGGGACGGGCTGGTCGCCCGGACGTCCGGTGCCGCCGGGGGGCACCGGGCGTTCGTCCCGGCCGCCGTGGGCGTGGTGTCCGGGGGCGGCCGGCGTCCGGCCGGTGCCGTCGGTCACCCGGCCCGGGACGGGGTGCGCGCGGCCGGTGGGCGCGGGATCCGCGTCGGGGAGCGGGTGCGCCCGGTCGTCGCCGCGGCGCCGGTCCGGTCCGTCGGTGCCGCGGTCGTGGCCGTCCGCGGCTCGGCCCCGGTCCGGTGCGTCGAGGCGGCGGCCGTGGTCCACGACGAGGGTCGGGGTGCGGCGGCGCGGCAGCGGGACGGGCTCGGTGGTCGCGGCGTCGGCGGGCTTGTCCTCGTCGCCGCGGTCCCCCGGCCGGTCGGGGGTCTGCTGGTGCTGCTCGCCCGCGGGGGCGAGTCCGGCCCGGCGGCTCCGGGGCCGGAAGAGGCCGCCGCGTTCGCTCTCGGTGTCGAGGAGGTCCGCCGCGCCGTCGAGGAGGACGTCGTACTCCTCGCTTCCGAGCGGGCCCTCCAGTTCGACGGGTCCGTCGAGGGGGGCGGGCGTCCCGGTGACGTCCGGGACCCTGGCGAGCGCGGGGCGGCGGCTCGGCAGGACGCCGTCGGCGGCGGTCTCCGGGTCGGCCGGGCCGGGACGCTCCAGGGTCTTGCGGTCGAGGCGGAAGCCGGCGCCCTGGGTCTCAGGCGCGTCGGTGAGCAGTGCGGCCGGGATGAAGACGACCGCGGTGGTCCCGCCGTACGGGGAGGTCTGGAGCGAGACGCGGACGTTCTGGCGCTGGGCGAGCCGGCTGACCACGAAGAGGCCGAGCCGGTCGGTGTCCGAGAGCTCGAACTCGGGGGTCTCGGCGAGCCGGAGGTTGGCGTCGAGCAGGGCGTCGGGGTTCATGCCGAGGCCTCGGTCGTGGATCTCCAGGGTGAAGCCGTTGGCGACCCGCTCGCCGAGCACCTGCACGGCGGTGTGCGGGGGTGAGAACACCGTGGCGTTCTCCAGGAGTTCGGCGATGAGGTGGGTGAGGTCCGCGACGGCGGGGCCGCCCACGCCGAGGCGCGGGAGGCGGCGGACCTCGATGCGCTCGTAGTCCTCGACCTCGGCGACGGCGGCACGGACCACGTCCATGAGCTGGACGGGCTTGCGCCACTGCCGGGAGGGCGCGGCGCCGGAGAGGATGACGAGGCCCTCAGCGTGGCGGCGCATGCGGGTGGTGAGGTGGTCCAGCCGGAAGAGGTCGGCGAGCTCGTCGGTGTCCTCGGTGCGCCGTTCCATGGTGTCGAGGAGGGTGAGCTGGCGGTGCAGGAGGACCTGGTTGCGGCGGGCGAGGTTGACGAACACCTCGGAGACGCCGCGCCGGAGCTCGGACTGCTTGACCGCGGCCTCGACGGCGGCGCGCTGGAGGGTGTTCAGCGCCTGGCCGACCTGACCGACCTCGTCCGGGCCGTAGCCGAGGTGGGGCACCTCGGTGCCGACGTCGACCTGTTCGCCCGCGGCGAGCCTGCGCATCACGCTGGGCAGCCGTACGCCGGAGACCTCCTGGGCCTCCTTCTGGAGGCGGCGGAGGTCGCGGACGAGGTCGCGGCCGATGCGGACGGAGATGACGAGGGAGGCGAGCAGGGCGAGGAAGCCGACGACCCCGGCGACGCCGGCCTTGAGCAGAACGCTGTAGGCGGCGGGCTGGACGCGGTCCTGGTAGCGGTCGCCGGCCGCGGTGTTCTCCCTGGCCAGGTCGTCGAGGACGGGGCTGGCGTTGTCCTGCCAGTAGGCGGGGGTGACGGCACGCGGGTCGTCGGTGGGGCCCTGTTCGATGATCGCGTTCTCGGCGGTGCGCAGCGGCTGGCTGGCCGGGCTGCGCCAGTACTTCTCGAAGCGGTTGCGCTCGGCGGCCGGCAGGAGTTCGAGGTTGACCTCGTAGAACAGCTTCCGGTTGGCGACGAGGTCGGATATCGCCCGGATCTCCTGGGCGGTGACGCGGTCCGCGACGAGCGCGGACAGGACGAGGGCGTCCTCGCGGGAGAGCAGTTCACGCGCGCGGGTGATGCCGACGAGGGCGCGGCCCTGCTTGTCCATCTCCACGTTCTCGAGGGCGTGGAGGGTGACCAGGAAGCTGTAGCAGGGGTCGACGAGCCGGTTGTAGAACTCCAGCGCCTGCATGCGGCCGATGTCGCGCTCCTCCACGGAGCGGCGCAGGGAGGTGAGGCCCTCCAGGGCTTCGAGGAGGGAGCCGAGCCGCTGGGCGGTGACGGGGCGCATCTCCTCGCGGACGCCGGGGTCGGCGGCGTTGGCGCGGATCCGGGCGATCTGGCGGTCGGTCGCCCTGCGGGTCTCCTTGAGGGAGCCGAGCGCGTCGGTGCCGCGGGGGTCGGCGAGGTAGACGAGGGACTGGCGCCGTTCGAGCTGGATGACCCGGGCGGTGTCCTCCAGGGGGTAGCCGACCTTGTCGACGATGTAGCCGACGTCGAGGAGTTGGTCGGCCTCACGTCCGGTGAGGACCGTGGAGAAGCCCCAGAGGCAGGTCAGGGAGACGAGCGGTACGAGCAGCAACGCCACGATCTTCCGGCGGATGGACTTCCCGCGAAAGCGCATGGCCTCCCCCAGCTCGACCTCCGTGTCCCCGGAGGTCCTTCACGTCCGTGACGTCCGGCGTCAACACGCGGCGTCAACCTTGAGATTCAACAAACGGCGGCGCGAGCCTACTACTGCATCACGGCCATCCCGAAGGCATGTCCGGGCTATTTTCAGCCTGTCGAGTGAGTCTTGATCATGAGATGTCCGGGTATTCGGGGAGTTGGGGTTGGTCAATGTGGCGTAGGACACCTGACGATGCGCCATTTCTCCGGCCTGCGGAGATGGCTGGAATTGTGTGTTCCGGTCCCCTGCCGCTCAGGTTCGTCCCCGATCGGACGAAACCTTTTCCCTCACTCGTGCGTCATTAAGTACGGGGTGGACCCTGTCCGTGTATAGGCGCTCAAGACGGGCAGACGCTCCTGGAGTCGGTCAGTGGTGGGGAGTGACAGGACAATGGAACACGAGGCGCGGTCGTCAGGGCAGTTGTGGGTGGAGGACGAGCGGGCACACCGGCGCATGCCGGACCCCGTGCGCACCGCCGCCGTACGGGCCGTGATGATCACATCGGTGACGCTCATCCAGGCGGTCGTCGCGTTCTTCAGCTCCGTGACGGGCTCGTGGCTGGCGTTCCCGGTGACCGTCACCGCGGTGGTCTCCACCGTGGTGGCCACCTGGAGCGTGCTCGACGTCTGGATCACCCGTCAGGTGTGGCGCCAGCGCAACGGCGTGGTGTCGGAGCCCAGCAGCGCGGCCCGGCCGCCGATCCGCGCGAAGCGCGAGGAGGAGCGGGCGGAGGCAGCCTCGCTGCCCGAGGCGGCCTGAGCCTTCGAGGAGAAGCGACAACGGTGAGTGGCCGGGCCCCCCTTCGAAGGGGGGCCCGGCCACTCACCGTTGTGCCGGGCGTCGGTTCCGATCCGCCCGACGCCTCCTAGGAGGACACCGTCGCGCCGGGTTCGTCGGCCGTGTGCCGGCGGAACATCCTCGTCGCGGTGATCTCCCCGTGGATCGTCTCGCCCTCGGCCGCCGTCTGCGGAAGGCCCGGGCGCAGGTGCTCCTCCACGCTGATGTACTTCAGGCCGGCCCGCAGGTCGGCGTCGTTGCGCAGCCGGATCACCAGCGGGAACTCCGCGAGCGCCGTCGTGTCGAAGAGGCCCGTCGTGTAGAGGAGCTGCACGCCCAGCGCGTCCGACACGGCCCGCTGGAGCTCTAGGAGGTACGTGGCGTTCGCGCGGCCGATCGGGTTGTCCAGGAACAGCGTGCCCGCGTGCCGGTGCTTGTCGCGGCCCCGGTCGTTGGAGCGGAGCGCCGCCATCGTGCAGTACAGGGCGATGGCCGCGGTGAGCAGCTGCCCGCCGGAGAAGACGTCGCCCATCTGCCCGACGGGCACCCGCTCGGCGCGCAGCACCGCGTCCGGCTTGAGGATCTCGACGGAGACCCCCTTCGGTTCGAGGGCCGCCTGGACCCCGCGGAGCAGCAGGGACATGCCGTCGCGGCGCAGGTCGGAGTTCTTCTTGACGGCCGCGCGGGTCGCCTCGTCGACGACCTCGCCCAGCCGCTCGGCGAGGGTGGCCTGGTCGGGCTCCTCGAAGCGGATCCGCAGGAACTCCTGGCCCGACCACTCGCCGAGGCCCTCGGGAAGGCGGGAGAGCCGCTGCGCCGAACGGAGCGTCGCGAGCGAGGACTCCACCAGGCCCCGCAGCCGGTCGACGATGGAGTCGCGGTTGCGCTCCAGCTGCTCCAGCTCGTCGGTGAGGACCCTCAGCCGCGGCGCGAAGGCCTCGGCCCACTTCGCGGCGTGCTCGGGCAGCGCGGAGGCGGGGAGTTCGCGGATCTGCTGGCGGGCCGGGGTGCGGACCTGCTCGTAGCGGGTGGAGTTGGCGTGGCGTACGAGGATGTCGCTCGCCTCGCGGACGGCCGCGTCGGCCGACGACAGCTCCGCCGTGCAGGCGCGCAGGGCGCGGCGCGCCTCGCCGGCCGTCGTACGGGCCTCCTCCAGGCTGCCGGGGTACGGCTCGGCCTCCTCCCGCTCCTCGTCCGCGTGGTCGCGGAGCAGGTCCCGCAGCAGGGCGGAGGTCTCGTCGAAGCCGCCCCCGGCGTCCTCGGCGGCCCGGTGGTCGCGGAGCAGACGGGTGTGGGCGGCGCGGGCCGCCTCCAGGGCGTCGGTGCGGGCGGCGAGCTCGGCGGTGGCGGTCCGCAGCAGGGCCTGGGCGCGGTCGGCGTCGCCGGGGACGAGGTCCTCGGGCAGCTCGGTGTGCCGCTCGCCGTCCTCGGGGGCGAGCCGCTCGGCCTCGCCGCGCAGACGTCCGAGCTTCTCGCTGGCCTCCGACGCCCGCGTCTCCAGCATCTGGACGAGGGCCTCGGCGCGGGCCGCGGCGGCCTGCCGGGAGGGGCCGTCGGCGCCGTCGGTGGACTCCAGGAGCTGCTCGGCGCGGGTGCGGACCTTGTTGGTGAGGCGGTCGAGTTCGGCGAGGGCGGCGGACTCGTCGCCCTCGGCCCGGGCCTGCTCGGCGCGCAGGTCGGCGCCGACGCCGACCTTCTCGTACAGCTGGGACGCGGCCCGGTAGGCCTCGCGCAGGGTGGGCAGCGCGGCGCGGGGCGGCGGGGTGTCGCTCTCCGGGAGGGTGTCGGGAGCACCGGCGATCTCGGCGCGCTCGGCCCGCAGGGCGCGGGCGGTGCGGTGGGCGTCGTCGGCGGATCGCTGGGCCGCGCGGCGGTCCTCGTCCGCGGCCCGTGCCCGGTCCAGGCAGGTCTGGGCGCGGGCCTCGGCCTCGGTGGCGTCGTCGGCGAGTTCGCGGAGCTTGGCCTGCCAGGCGGACCGCTCGCGGAGCCGGAAGGCGAGGCCCGCCAGGGCGTCGGCGACGCGGCGGGCGCGCTGGGCGGCCTCCTGGCGCTCGTCGCGCACCTGGGCGGCTTCGGCGGCGGTCTCGTCGGCCTCGGCGCGCGCGGTGCGGGCCTCCTCCAGGGTGGCGGTGGCGGCCTCGGCGGTCTCGCGCGCGGTCGTGGCGACGGCGGCGAGCTCGGCGAGCATGCCGGGCGGGCAGTCGGCGCGCCAGGAGCCGATCCGGGCCGCGAGGGAGCGGTCTCCGGCGAGGCGGGCGGCGAGGGCGCGGATCTCCTCGTCGCGTGCGGCGGCGCGGGCGCGCAGGGCGTGCCGCTCCTCGTCCGCCGCGTGCTCGTCGTGCATGGCCGGGTTCGGCGGGACGAGGAAGACGCCCGTGTCGTCGCCGGTGCTCTGGGCCGGTACGGGGGCGAGGAGGGCGGCGGCCGTGCCGACGGCGACGGCGGAGCGGGGCAGCAGGGCCGCGGCGCCGAGGACCTCGCGGGCGCGCCCGTACGAGACGGGGTCGGTGATGACGACGCCGTCGACGAGCTCGGGGCGGGCGGCGAGGACGCGCGCGTGGTCGGCGGGGTCGACGGCCTGGGCGAGGTAGCGCCAGCCGGGGAGGGCGGGGATGCCGTGCTCGCCGAGGTACTCGACGGTGGCGAGGACGTCGGGTCCCGGGGGCAGCAGGCCGCCGTCGCCGAGGGCGCCGAGGATGCGGGAGTCGTCGGCCGCGGCGGTGCGCAGGTCGAAGAGCTGGCGCTCGGCGGAGGTGACGGCCTGGTCGAGCATGCCGCGCAGCTCGTCGGCGTACCGGTCGAACTCGGTCACGGTGAGCGGGCCCTGGGGCTCCCCGGCGGCGTCCGCGCCCGTGTCCTCGCCGGTGTGGGTGCCGGGGGCGGCGGCGCGCTGCCCGGGCAGGGGCGAGCCGGCGGCGGGCCGGGCGGGTCCGGTGGACGGCAGGCTCAGGAGTTCGGCGAGCCGCTGCTCCCCGGCGAGGAACTCGGCGGCGCGGCGCTCGGCGTCGTAGGCGTTCCCTGCGGCCTCGGCGGCGTCCGAGGCGCGGGCGGCGGCGAGTTCGGCGCGGGCCTCGGCCCCGGCGGCCTCGCGGGCGCGGTCCGCCGCCGTGCGGGCGGCCTCGCGTGCGGTGTCCCAGGCGGCGACCGTCGTCTTCTCGGCGTCGCTCGCGGCGAGCGCGGCGCGGGCGGGGTCGGCGTCGGGGGCGGTGTCGTCGAGCCAGCCGGCCCGTACGGCCTCGGAGGTCTCCTGCTCGACCTCGGCGAGGCGCTGGCGGAGGTGTCCGGCCTCGCTGCGGGCGCGCTGGGCCTCGGTCGCGGCGGCGGTGGCGTCGCGGTGGGCGGTCTCGCCGACCTCCTGGAGGGCGGTGGAGCGCTCCTCCTCCTCGGCCGCGTGCCGCTCGCCCTCCTCGGCGGCGGCGGACAGGGCGCGTACGAGGTCGGCGGCGGCCTCGGCGCGGGCCGCGAGGGCCGGGGCGGCGTCCCGCTCGGCCTCGCGGATCGCCGCGGCCACGCGCGCGGAGCGGTCGCCCGCGGCGCGGTGGCGCAGCACGACCTCGGCCGCCTGCCAGGCGGAGTGCACGGTGCGGGCGTCGGTGAGTTCCCGGCGCTGGGACGCGGCGCCCTTCTCGGCGGCGGTGAGCGCCAGGGAGGCGTGCCGGTAGGCGAGTTCGGCGGCGATGAGGGCGGCGCGCCCGCGCGCGGTCTCGGCCTCGGCGACGGCGTGGCCCGCGGAGGTGACCTGCTGGGCGAGTTCGGCTCCGCGGGCGCGTTCCACGCCGGCGCGGGCGGAGAGCCGGCGGGCGAGGGTCCGGGTGCGGCGCTCGGCCGCCGTGTGGACGTCGCGCGCGGTGGAGCGGGTTCCGGCCGCCTCGACGATCCGGTTGAGGAGGTCCACGGAGCCGGCCGTGAAGTCGCGCTCGGCGGTGAGCTCGGCGCGGCGGCCGAGCTTGTTGCCGAAGCCTCCGACGAGGTCGGCGAGGCCGTCGGTGTCCCGGGTGTCGGTGACGGCGCGCAGCAGCAGGTCGGTGAAGTCGGAGTCCTTCTTGACCGCGAAGAGGCCGGCCGCCTCGCCCTCGTCGGCGTTCATCTCGCGCTGGTAGCGGAAGAGTTCGGGGTCGAGTCCCAGGTCGCCGAGGTGCTCGTTCCAGCGGTCGTGGATCTCCTCCCAGAAGACCTCCAGGTGCGGGTACGCCTTGCCCGCCTCGGTGATCGCGTCCCGGAAGCCCTTCATCGTGCGGCGGCGGCCGGTGGCGCCCGAGGCGCCCTCGACGGGGGCGCGGACGGACGTGGCCTCGGCGACGGGGAGGTTGTCCAGGCTGAGGCCGGGACCGGGACGGAACGAGTACCAGGCCTCGGCGAACTTCCGCGGGTCGGACGAGACCTGCCGGCCGCGCCACTCGCTGGCCTTGCCGACGACGACGAGTTCGCCGGTGAGGGTGTGCTGCCACTCCAGGGCGACGTGCCCGCAGTCGTCGGCGAGGAGGAACTTGCGCAGGACGCCGGAGCTGGCGCCGCCCAGGGTGTTGCGGTGGCCCGGGAGCATGACCGAGAAGATCAGCTTGAGGAGGACGGACTTGCCGCCGCCGTTCTCCAGGAAGAGCACGCCGGCGGGCGCGGGGCGGCGCGGCGGGCCGACCGGCTCCTCCTCGAAGAACTCCGCCTGGGTGGGGGCGGGGTGGGGCACGGGCGCGCCGACCCCGCGCAGGTCCAGGACGGTGTCGGCGTAGCGCGCACCGGCGGGACCGATGGAGTACAGGCGGACCCGGGACAGCTCGTACATGGCGAGGGACTCTCGTGCTCTCGTGCTCGGGAAGAACGGTTACGCGGGGCGGTGCGGGGCGGTGGCGCGGGCCGGCGGTGCCGGGGGGTGCGCGCGGGCGGCGGGGCCGCGGGGCGCCGTCACGCGCGCGGTGGCGCGTGGAAGGGCAGGCCCGCGTCGGCCGCGATCTCCAGGTCGTCGCCCTGCGGCGGCGGCAGGAGGGTCGCGGAGCCGTCGCTGACCGGGACGACCCCGAGGTCGAGGAGCTCCGCCATGGCGGCCGATCCGGCCATGTCGCGGACCTGGAGCTGGTAGCGGGCGGTGGTGCGGTAGGAGCCGCCGCCCTCGTCGCCGGTGCGCTGGAGGAAGCCGGAGTCGGTGAGGAAGGCGGCGGCCTTGCCGACGATGCCGGTGGTGGATCCGGCCAGGCGGCGGGCGTCCTTCGTGGCGCCGGTGGCGCTGCGGCGGGCGTAGATCCGCCAGGCGGCCTCCAGGCCGGGGGCGTCGGACGCCGGGTCGGTGTTCTCGCCCTGCTCCTCGGCGCGCTGCTCCAGCCGGTGGCACGCCTGGCGGACGAACGCGTCCACGCCGTTGACGGTGAGCCGGCCGATGTACGCGTCGTCCGCGAGGTCCTCGGGCCGGGGGAAGGCCATGGCGGCGACGGCGAGGTGGGCCAGGCCGTGCAGGAAGCGGTCGGCGGAGTCGGTGGAGGCGCGGCGCGCGTAGTCGCCCATGCGGACGGCGAAGACGGAGTCCTCGTCGGCGGTGACGGCCATCCCCGCGCGCGGGGAGACCTCCAGGACGATCAGGCCGAGGCCGGTCGCGACGGCGTCCGCGAGCCGCGCGAAGGCGGGGTCCTCGCGGTAGCGGCGGAGCAGCTCGGCGTACTCCGCGTCGCGGGCGGGGAGCAGCTTGGGCTGGAGGCCGAAGGAGACGAGTCGGGCCGCGTCGGAGGCGTCGGCGGGGGTGACGGCTCCGCCCGTGGGGGCGGCCGGGGGCTGCGGGGGCTCCTGCTCGCCCCACGCGTCGGCGTACTCGGCGTGGGTTTCGCTCACGGCTGGGGCTCCTCGGTACGGCTCTCGGTCGGTGGGGGGACTGCGGGGGCGGTGGGGCGGGGTACGGGCAGCGGGACCGGGGTGACCGCCGCCGGGCGCTCTCCGGCGCCGGGGTGGGCGGCGGGTGCGCTCCCGGGGTCCGCGAGGCGTACGGGACGCACGGACGGGGTGCCGGTGCGCCGGTCGGGCGTCGCGCGGGCCGGCGGGGGCACCGCCACGACGCCGAACCGGGGCGGTCTGCCGGGCGTGCTCGGGGTCGGGCCGTCCGTCCCGGTCCGCCCCGGAGCCGGCGCGTCGACCCGGACGGGGCTCAGTCGCGGGCCGGGAGCGGGGGCGTCCGGCTCGCGGGGCTCCGGCGCGGTCCCGGACTCCGGCGCCGGCCGCGGCTCGCCCGCCGGCTCGGGCTCCTGGTCCTGATCCGGCCCGGCCTCCGGCTCCCGCGCCTGCGTCGGCCCGGCCTCGGGCTCCCCGTCCTGCGTCGGCTCCGGTCCGGCCGCGCGGGGCGGCGGTACCGGCAGGCCGGGCGCGGCGGGCGGGGTGTGCGCGTCGCGGGCCTCCGGGAGACGGGAGGCGGCGGCGTCCAGCACGGCGCAGTCGACGACGGCGGCGTTCGCGGCGGCGTTCGCCGCGTCGGCACCGGCTGCGGCACCGTCCAGGGGCGCGGCGTCCACGACGACGGCGCTCACGACGGCGGCGTCCGGGGCGGCGACGTCAGCGGCAGCGGCACCCACCACGACGGCGGCGTCCCCCACCGTGCGGTCCACGGGGGCGGCTTTCCCGGCGGCCTTCTCCTCGGAGCTGAGGACGGCCGTCGGGACGGGCGGGACGAGGGTCACGAGGCCTCCGTGCGGCCGGCGGCCATGCCCGCGGCGTCGAGCAGGGCCGTACCGACGACGAGGTCGGCGCCGCCGAACTCGGGGTCGTCGAGCGGGGTCCCGTCGTCGACGGCGAAGAGCAGGCGCTCCTCGCCCTGGCGGTAGGCGGTGCCGACCGGGGGGCTCGCCGCGTGGACCGCGAGGAGGGCCACCAGGTACGGCAGGTCGGCGTCGAGCTCGCGGGCCTCGGCCAGCAGACCGGAGAGGCGCCGGGGCGCGTCGTGCTCCAGGTCGAGCAGGCGCATGGCGTTCGCGAGCTGCTCCTCGCTGAAGCGGGAGTCGTCCGGGGTGGCGATGAGGTCGGGCTCGGGCATCTCGGCGCCGAGGTGCTCGCGCTCCACGGGCGGGGTCAGCAGCAGGTCGACCAGGTCGCCGAGGCGGACCGAGGCCGGGGTCCGCAGACCGGTGCCGCGGGCGAAGAACGCGTCGGTGACCCGGGCGGCCTGCTCGACGGGGAGCGGCAGGGTCGGCGCCACCAGCTGCCCGTACAGGTCGAGGCCGGTGTACGACGTGGGCGCGGCGAAGGCCTGCCTGTCCTGCTCGGCGCGGAAGAGGGGCCCGGCGTCCAGGAGGCGGGACTGGAGCTGGGTGTGGCGCCGGATGCAGTCCTTCACTATGTCCACGAGCTCGGCGGCGCGCCGCTTGTGCTCGGCCGTCTTCGCGTCGGACGCGGCCTCGGCCTCGTCGCGGGCCTTGCGGATGTTGGTGAGGATCGCGTTCTCGTGGCGGTAGCGGTCGGCGACGTGGTCGAGCGCCTCGGCGATCATGTCCGGCACGGTCTGGAGCCAGTCCACCGCGCGGACGTTGCGCCGGGTGGCCTCCAGGGTCTTGCGGAGCGTCTCGGCGTACTGGACGGTCCGGTACCGGGCCTGCTCGGCGGCGAGCTGGGCGTCGGCGAGGCGGCCCCGGTTGATGAGGACCTCCAGCTTCACCTCGGCGGCGATCTGGGCGCTGGTGACGTCGGTGTCGAGCGCGCCGACCAGGACGTTGACCGCCTCGTCGGTGGTCCGGAGGTAGACGCCGCCGCCGTATCCCGGGACCTCCTCGATGAGCTTGAAGTCGTAGTCCCTGCGGACGTAGACGCCGTCGGTGCCGAAGGTGCCGTAGACGGCGCGGAAGCCGCGGTCGACGCTGCCGACGTTGATCAGGTTCTCCAGGACCCAGCGGGCCACGCGCTCGTGCTCGGCGGCGGGGCGGTCGGGGGCCTGGGCGGCGACGCGGGGCAGCAACCGGGCGACGATCTGCTCGTGGTCGGCGCCGGTGTCGAAGTCCATGTTCAGCGTGATGAGGTCGATGGCCGAGAGGGCCACCTCCGCCATCGCGTAGACCGTGTACTCCCCCGCCAGGTTCGCCTTGCGGGCGTCCAGGTCGTGCAGCGGGGCGGTGCACGCGAGCGCGCGGAGGCGCCGCGCGAGCCCTTCGTCGGCGGCCGGGCCCTGCGCGGGCCGCGGCCCCGCGCTGAGCTGGGGCGGAGCGAGGTCCGTCGAGGCAGGCGAAGTCACGGTGGACAGATTAGGTCCTCGAACTGACAACGGTCGAAACGGCGCAGATGCGACCGGCCTCTCCCGGGGGCCACGGGCGGTCGGTCCGCCGGGCCCCGGGCGGTCGGCTCGACGGACCCGGGCAGGTCGGCACGGCGCCCCCGGGAGCCCGGACCGGCGGCTTCGGGGGCGGCCGGTACGACGCCCCCGGCCGGCCGGTACGACGCCCCGGGGCGGTCGGGCCGGCGGCTCCGACGGTCAGTCCCGCGGGGCCTTCGGGGCGTCGACGGCCCGGGCGTACGCGGCGGCGACCCGGTCGCGGGAGTCGTCGAGGTAGCGGGCGAGGAGCCGCTCGGCCGCCGTGCGGTCCCCGGCGCGCAGGGCGTCCAGGATCTCGCGGTTCCGCGCCAGGAACGGCTCGTGCAGGGAGCGCGGGTCGTCGACCACGTGGAACGCGAGGCGGAGCTCGGCGAGGACGCCCCGCATCAGCTCGTCGGTGCGGGCGCTGCCCGCCAGGGCGACGAGTGCGCGGTGGAAGCGGATGTTGGCCGTGGCGGCGCCGGGCCAGTCGCCCGCGAGCGCGGCGCGTTCGCCGTCCGCGACGGCGGCGGAGAGGGCGCCGAGGGCGTACGGGGGCCGGCCGAGGCCGCGGACGACGGCGCACTCGACGAGGCGGCGGGTCCGGTGGATGTCGTCCACGTCGTCGACCGCGAGGACCCGGACGAAGACGCCCCGGTTGAGCTCGTGGACGAGCAGACGCTCGTGGGAGAGGAGCCGGAAGGCCTCCCTGAGGGTGTTGCGGGACACGCCGAGCGCGCCCGCGATGCCCTCCTCGGAGAGCCGGGTGCCGGGCGGGAAGTACCCCTCGGCCACCCGGTTGCGCAGGATGTCCGCGACCCGCTCCGCCGTGCTGGTGCGGCCGAGCAGCGCACGATCGTCGGTGAGGTCCCCGGCTTCGCTCGCGGTCACGGCGCTCCTTGTCGGATCGTTCAACAATCCTCTACCTTGACGGCATCGTACGGTCCCCGTGCCGCGCCCCGGCACTCCCCTCTGCTGCGAGGTGCAGATGCGCACGCCCCCGGACCAGAGCCCGGCCGAGGCCCTGATCGACCTCAACGCCGATCTCGGCGAGGGCTTCGGACGCTGGACGCTCACCGACGACGAGCAGCTCCTGTCCGTGGTGACGAGTGCGAACGTCGCGTGCGGTTTCCACGCCGGGGACGCGGCGACCATGCGGCGGGTCTGCGAGCTCGCCGCCGCGCGCGGGGTGCGGATCGGGGCCCAGGTCTCGTACCGGGACCTGGCGGGTTTCGGACGGCGCTCGATGGACGTGCCGGCGGCGGAGCTGGCCGCCGAGGTCGCGTACCAGATCGGCGCCCTCCAGGTCTTCGCACGCGCGGCGGGCGCGCGCGTGGCGTACGTGAAGCCGCACGGCGCGCTCTACAACCGGGTGGTCCGGGACGAGGAGCAGGCGGCGGCGGTGGTCGAGGGCGTGCTGCTCGCGGACCGCACCCTGCCGGTCCTGGGGCTGCCCGGGTCGCGGCTGCACGAGGCCGCGTCGGAGGCCGGACTGCCGGTCGTGACCGAGGCCTTCGGGGACCGGGCCTACCGGGCCGACGGCACGCTGGTGCCGCGCGGGCGGGCGGGGGCGGTCGTCAGCGATCCGGACGCCGTGGTGGAGCGTTCGGTGGCCCTGGCCCGGTTCGGCGTGGTCACCGCGGACTGCGGCGGCTCCGTCGCGGTCCGGGCCCGGTCGCTGTGCCTGCACGGCGACACCCCGGGCGCGGTGGACCTCGCCCGGCGGGTGCGGGAGCGGCTGACGGAGGCCGGTGTGCGGGTGGAGGCCTTCGCATGAGCGCGGCCGCCCCGCGCGTGTTGCGCGTGGGCGAGCGGGCCCTGCTGGTGGAGCTCGCCGGGGGCGAGGAGACGGAGGCCTTCCACGCCGAGCTGCTGCGGCGGCGGGCGGCCGGTGCGCTGCCCCCCGTCTGCGAGATCGTGCCGGCGGCGCGCACGGTGCTGCTCGACGGGGTGGCGGAGCCGGACCGGCTCGCGGCCGAGCTGGAGGGCTGGGAGGTGGCGCCGCTCCCCGCGCGCGTGGGCGGGGCGGTGGAGCTGCCGGTCCGCTACGGCGGACCCGACCTCGCGGAGGTCGCCGCGCTGTGGGGCGTGTCGGTCGAGGCGGCGGTACGGATCCACACGGCGACCGAGTTCCGGGTCGCGTTCTGCGGCTTCGCCCCGGGCTTCGGCTATCTGACGGGGCTCGGCGAGCGGTACGCGGTGCCGCGGCGGGCCACGCCGCGCACGCACGTCCCGGCGGGCTCGGTCGCGCTGGCGGGTCCGTACACGGGCGTGTACCCGCGCTCCTCCCCCGGCGGCTGGCAGCTGATCGGCACGACCGCCGCGGTCCTCTGGGACACCGCGCGGGAGCCGGCCGCGCTGCTGACCCCCGGCACGCGGGTCCGCTTCACCGCGGACGACGCCCCGGCAGGGGTCGGACGATGACCGACCGGGCCGTCGTCGTGGTCCGGGCCGGTGCCCTGACCACCGTGCAGGACCTGGGGCGTCTCGGCCACGCGCATCTCGGGGTGCCCCGCTCGGGCGCCCTCGACCCGGCGGCCGCCCGCCTCGTCAACCGGCTCGTCGGCAACCCGGAGGCCGCGGCCGTCCTGGAGACCACCGTCGACGGCTGCGCCCTGCGCCCCCGGTGCGCGGTCACGGTGGCGGTGGGCGGCGCGCCCTGCCCGGTACGGGTGGACGGGCGTCCGGCCGCCTGGGGCAGGGCGGTGCGCGTCCCCGCCGGGTCGGTCCTGGAGGTCGGCGCGGCCACGCACGGGCTGCGCGCGTACGTGGCGTTCGGCGGCGGGGTCGATGTCGAACCGGTCCTCGGGAGCCGCTCCACCGACCTGCTGTCCGGGCTCGGTCCGGCGCCGCTGACGGAGGAGACCGTCCTGCCCCTGGGGCCGGACGCGGCGGCGCGCTCGGCGGAACGCGGTGCGGCCGACGCGCCCCCGTGGCCCGGCCCGCCCCGGGAGCTGGTCCTGCGGGTCCGGCTCGGGCCGCGCGAGGACTGGTTCACGGCGGCGGCGCTGCGCACCCTGACCACGCGCGCGTACCGCGTGTCCCCCACCGGCAACCGCATCGGCCTTCGCCTCGACGGACCCGCCCTGGAACGGGCCCGCCACGACGAGCCGGCCAGCGAGGGCATGGTCCTGGGCGCGGTCCAGGTGCCGCCCGACGGGCGGCCCGTGGTGTTCCTCGCCGACCACCCGACGACCGGGGGCTATCCGGTGGTCGGGGTGGTGCGGGAGGCGGACCTGGGCGCGGCGGCGCAGGCCGTGCCGGGGACTCCGGTCCGGTTCGTACGGGTGCGCTGAGGGCGCCCGGCCGCCGCGGCGGGGTCCGGGCCGGTTGGAGCCGCCCGGGCCGTCACTCCTCCTCGGGCGGCGGGCCGTAGCCGCCGCCTCCGGGTGTGCGGAGGACGAGGACGTCGTCGGGCCCCACCTCGGTTGTGGCCGCGCCGCCGAGGTGCTCGACGGTCCCGTCCGCGCGTTCCACCAGGTTCTCGCCGAGGGCTCCCGGTTCGCCGCCCGCCATGCCGTACGGGGGGACCCTGCGGTGTCCGGTGAGGAGGGCCACCGTCATCGGCTCCAGGAACCGGATGCGGCGCTCCACCCCGTGGCCGCCCCGCCAGCGGCCGCGGCCGCCGCCGTCCTCCCGTACCGCGAAGGCGTCGACCCTGACCGGGTGGCGCCACTCCAGGACCTCGGGGTCGGTGAGCCGGGAGTTGGTCATGTGGGTCTGGACGGCGTCGGCGCCGTCGAATCCGTCGCCGGCGCCGGAGCCGCTCGCGACCGTCTCGTAGTACTGGGTGCGCGCGTTGCCGAAGGTGACGTTGTTCATGGTTCCGGAGCCCTCGGCCTGGACGCCCAGGGCGGCGTACAGCGCTCCCGTGACGGCCTGGGAGGTCTCGACGTTGCCCGCGACGGTGGCCGCGGGCGGTTCGGGGGCGAGCATGGAGCGGGGCGGGACGCGGACCTCCAGGGGCTCCAGGCAGCCGCTGTTGAGCGGGATGTCCTCGTCGACGAGGGTCCGGAAGACGTAGAGGACGGCGGCCAGGACGACGGCCGTGGGCGCGTTGGCGTTCCCGGGCAGCTGCGGGGAGGTGCCGGTGAAGTCGAGGACGGCGGAGCGCCGTTCGCGGTCGACGCGGACGGCGACCCGGATGACCGCGCCGTCGTCGGTCTCGTAGCGGTACGCGCCGTCGTCGAGGCGGGCGACGATGCGGCGCACGGACTCCTCGGCGTTGGCGCGGACGTGCCGCATGTAGGCCTGGACGACGTCGAGGCCGAACTCGTCGACGGCCCGGCGGAGTTCCTCGATTCCCTTCTCGTTGGCGGCGATCTGGGCGCGGAGGTCGGCGAGGTTGGTGTCCGGATCGCGGGAGGGGTGGGCGGCGCCGGTCAGCAGGGCCCGGGTCTCCGCCTCGCGCAGGTGTCCGTCCCGCACGAGCAGCCAGTTGTCGAAGAGGACGCCCTCCTCGTCGACGGTCCGGCTGAAGGCGGGCATGGAGCCGGGGGTGATGCCGCCGATCTCGGCGTGGTGGCCGCGGGAGGCGACGAGGAAGCGGAGGTCGGTGCCCGCGTCGTCGAAGACGGGGGTCACGACCGTGACGTCGGGCAGGTGGGTGCCGCCGTGGTACGGGTCGTTGATCGCGTACACGTCGCCGGGGCGCAGGTCGGCGCCGCGGCGCCGCAGGACCTCCTTGATGGACTCGCCCATGGAGCCGAGGTGGACGGGGATGTGGGGTGCGTTGGCGACGAGGTTGCCCGCGGCGTCGAAGAGCGCGCAGGAGAAGTCGAGGCGTTCCTTGATGTTGACGGACTGGGAGGTGTTCTCCAGGCGGACGCCCATCTGTTCGGCGATCGCCATGAAGAGGTTGTTGAAGACCTCCAGGAGGACGGGGTCGACGTCGGTGCCTGCGGCCACGCGCGCGGGGCGGGGGGCGACGCGGCGCAGGAGGAGGTGGCCGGTGCCGGTCGCCGCGGCCCGCCAGCCGCTGTCGACGACGGTGGTGGCGTCGGGTTCGGTGACGATCGCCGGCCCGTCCACGGTGTCGCCGGGCCGCAGGTCGGCGCGCCGGTGCAGGGCGGCGTCACGGGGTGCTCCGCCGCTGAACATCCGGACGGTGGCGGGCGGGGCCGCGGGCCCGCCCGCGGGGTCGTGCGGGGCGTCTGCGGGGTCGTGCGGGTCGTCCGCGGGGTCGGCGTGGACCGGTCCGTGCGGTCCCGCCCGGCCGACGGCCTCCACCGACACGGCCTCGACGACGAGCGGCCGGTCCAGGGTGAAGGCGTACCGCGTGCGGTGCAGCGCCGTGAACGCGGCCTCCATGGCGTCGGGGGTCGCGAGGTCGACCTGGAGGCTCGCGTCGGTGCCCGCGTAGCGCAGGAGTACGCGTGCGTGGGTCGTGATCGCCTCGTCGGGCAGCCCGTCGGCGCGCAGCTCCGCGCGCGTGCCGTCGGCGAGTTCGGCGCAGAGGGCCGCCACGCGCGCGTGCAGTCCGGGGGTGTCGAGCTCGGCCTCGACGGACCGCTCCCGCATGGCGGTCGCGTCGGCAAGTCCGATGCCGTACGCCGAGAGCACGCCGGCGAGCGGGGGCACGAGCACGGTGTCGACGCCCAGGGCGTCGGCGACGGCGCAGGCGTGCTGGCCGCCCGCGCCGCCGAAGCTGGTCAGCGCGTAGCGGGTGATGTCGTGGCCGCGCTGGACGGAGATCCTCTTGACCGCGTTGGCCATGTTGAGGACGGCGATCTCCAGGAACCCCGCGGCGACCTCCTCGGGGGTGCGGCCGCCGCCGACCGCCTCGGCGAGGGCCGTGAACCGCTCCCGTACGACGTCGGCGTCGAGGGGCAGGTCGCCGCTCTCGCCGAACACGGCGGGGAAGCGGGCGGGCTGGACGCGGCCCAGCATGACGTTGGCGTCGGTGACCGTGAGCGGGCCGCCCCGGCGGTAGCAGGCGGGACCGGGGACGGCGCCCGCGGAGTCGGGGCCGACGCGGTAGCGGCGTCCGTCGAAGTGCAGGACGGAGCCGCCGCCCGCCGCGACGGTGTGGATGCTCATCATCGGCGCCCGCATGCGCACCCCGGCGACCTGGGTGCCGAGTTCCCGCTCGAAGGCGCCCGCGTAGTGCGAGACGTCGGTGGAGGTGCCGCCCATGTCGAGGCCGACGACCCGGTCGTGGCCCGCGAGGGCCGCGGTGCGGGCCATCCCGACGACGCCGCCCGCGGGCCCGGACAGGACGGCGTCCTTGCCCCGGAAGTGCGCGGCCTCGCGCAGTCCGCCGTTGGACTGCATGAACATGAGGCGGATTCCGGCGAGTTCGCGGGCGACCTCGTCGACGTACCGGCGGAGGATCGGCGAGAGGTAGGCGTCGACGACCGTGGTGTCCCCGCGCGGGACGAGCTTGATCAGCGGGCTCACCTCGTGGGAGGCGCTGACCTGTGTGAAGCCCGTGGCGCGCGCGAGGGACGCGACCCGGGCCTCGTGCGCCGGATGGCGGTAGCCGTGCATGAGGACGACCGCGGCCGACCGGAGCCCGTCGCGGTGGGCGGCGGCGAGGGCCTCGGTGACGGCCGGCTCGTCCAGGGGGCGGACGACGCGGCCGTGGGCGTCGACCCGCTCGGGAACCTCGGCCACGCGCGCGTAGACCGCTTCGGGGAGCACGATGCGGCGGTCGAACAGCCGGGGCCGGTTCTGGTACGCGATGCGGAGCGCGTCCCGGAACCCCTCGGTGACGAGGAGGAGCGTCGGCTCGCCGCGCCGCTCCAGGAGGGCGTTGGTGGCGACCGTGGTGCCCATCTTGACGACGGCGATCCGGTCGGCCGGTACGGGCTCGCCGGGCCGGAGGCCGAGGACGAGGCGGATTCCGGCCACGGCGGCGTCGTGGTGGCGGGCGGGGTCGTGGGAGAGCACCTTGCGGGTGACGAGCCGGCCGTCGGGCCGGCGGCCCACGACGTCGGTGAAGGTTCCGCCCCGGTCGATCCAGAACTCCCAGCGCCCGTTCATCTCTCCATTGTGGCCGTGAGGGCCGCGGCGAGGGCGGTGTCGGCGCGCGCGTCGAGGGGTGCCGTCCCGGTGCCGTCCGCCCAGTGGCGCAGTTCCACGCCGGCGAGCAGCAGCAGCTGCGGGAGCAGGTCGTGGCTGCGCCGCAGGAGCCATCCGGTGCCCGCCGTGGCGAGCCAGAGCACGGTGTCCGCCCGGCTCGGCGGCGGCTGGGCCGGCTCCGGCGCGGGCGGGACGCCGTGGGCGAGTCCCCGGTCGGCGAGGAGCCGGTGGAAGCCCCGGGCGACGGCCCGGTGGCCGCGCTCGCCGGGGTGGCTCGGGACGACGGCGTCCGCGGCGGCCCGGGCCCGGACGGCGCCCGGGGCGGCCGTCCGGTCCGGGGTCATCGCCGTGCCTCCTCGGGGAGGCGCGCCCCGGCGGCCGGGAGGGCGTCGTGGGCCGCGAGGAAGGCGGTGACGGATCGCTCCCAGGTGAAGGCCTCCGCCCGCGCGCGTGCGGCGCGGCGGCGGGCGTCCTCCGGCGCCGCGAGCAGACCCCGTACGGCGGAGGCGAAGGCCCCGGGGGTGTCCACGGCGGCGGCGCCCGCGGCACCGACGACCTCCGGGAGCGCGGAGGACGCACTGACGACGACCGGCGTCCCGCAGGCGAGGGCCTCCAGGGCGGAGAGCCCGAACGTCTCGGCCGGCCCCGGGGCCAGGCACACGTCGGCCGCCGCCTGGAGGTCCGCCAGGGCGTCCCGGTCGGCGACGTGCCCGAGGAACCGCACCGGGAGCCGGTGCTCCCGCGCCCGCCGTTCCAGAGCGCCCTTCAGCGGCCCATCGCCCGCGACCACCAGCGCGGCCGCCACGCCGGCGCTCCGGAGCTCGGCGAGGGTGTCCAGGGCGGCCCCGGGCCGCTTCTCGACCGAGAGGCGCGAGCAGAGCAGCAGCAGCACCCGCTCCCCGTCCGCGTACCGGTCCCTGAGCAGGGCGCTGCGGCGGCCGGGCCGGCAGCGTTCCAGGTCCACGCCGAGCGGAGCTCGTACGACGTTGCGCGCCCCGATCCGGAGGAACTCCCGCTCCGCCCACGCGGTGGTGCAGACGATCCGGGCGAACGCCCAGGCCGTGCGGCGGTTGAGCCGGTCCGCGGCGCGGGCCGCGACGGGGGCCGGCAGGCCCCAGGTGCGCAGGACGCCGTCCGCGGTCTCGTGGGAGACCATCACCGAGGGCACGCGGGCGCGTCGCGCCCACTCCCCCGTCCACCGCAGGGTCGTGCGGTCGGAGACCTCGATCCGGTCCGGCGCGAGGTCTTCGAGGAGGCGGCGCACCCGGTGCCGGTCGGCGAGGACCCGGTAGCCGCCGGTGCCGGGCAGCACCGGGCCGGGGAGGGTGATGACGCGGCCCTGCGCCATGCGGACGTCGCTCGCGCGCTCCCCCGGGACGACGAGGACCGGTTCGTGACCGGCCTCGCGGTAGCCGCGGCCGAGCCGGTCGAGTGCGGTACGGAGGCCGCCCGACGTGGGGGTGACGAAGTTCGCGAGCCGCACGATGCGGAGCCCGCCGCCGTGCCGACCGCGGACCGGGCCGACGGCACCGGCGGCGTGGACCGGGCCGACGACCCTGCCGTCGTGGACCGGGCGGACCGTCCCGCCGTCGTGCACGGCACCGACCGCCCCGCCGCCGTGAACGGCACCCACCGCCCCGCCGCTGTGAACCGGATCAACACGCGTTTCCCGGTGAACGGGGTCGGCGCAGGACCGCTCCCCGTCCTTCTTGACGTGTTCGACGCTCATGCCGCCACCGCCGTCCGCTCCCGCAGGACCTCGGTGTAGTGCCCGATCAGTTCGTCCCCGAGCGCCTCCCAGGTACGGCCCTCGACGGCGGCGCGCCCGGCCCTGCCGTACGCGGCGCGCCGTGCGGGTGACGCGGCGAGGCAGGCGACGGCCGTGCGCAGGGCCTCCGGGTCCCCCGGAGGCACGAGGACCCCGGTGCGCCCGTGGTCGACCAGGTCGAGCGGCCCCCCGGCCGCCGGGGCGACGACCGGGAGACCGCTCGCCATCGCCTCCTGGACCGTCTGGCAGAAGGTCTCGAACGGGCCGGTGTGGGCGAACACGTCGAACGAGGCGAAGATCCGGGCGAGGTCGTCGCCGGTGCGGCGGCCGAGGAACCGGGCGTCCGGCAGGGCGCCGCGCAGGGCGGGTCCGCTCGGGCCGTCCCCGACGATCACCAGCCGTACGCCGGGGAGGCTCCCTGTTCCGGCGAGGAGGTCGACGCGCTTCTCCGGGGCGAGGCGGCCCACGTAGCCGACGAGGAGCTCGCCGTCCGGGGCGAGCTCCCGGCGCAGGGCGTCGTCGCGCAGCTCCGGGCGGAAGCGGACGGTGTCCACCCCGCGGCCCCAGAGCCGGATGCGGCCGATGCCGTGGGCCGCCAGGTCGCGGGCCGCGGCGGAGGAGGGGGCGAGGGTGCGGTCGGCGGCCCCGTGGACGGTGCGGAGGCGTCGCCAGGCGGCGCTCTCCCCCGTGCCCACGTAGGTGCGGGCGTATCCGGCGAGATCGGTCTGGTAGACGGCGACGGCGGGGATGCCCAGGCGGGCGGCGGCGGTCATGCCGCGCACCCCGAGGACGAACGGTCCGGCGAGGTGCACGAGGTCGGCGCGGTGGGCGGCGATGGCAGCGGCGACGCGGCGGCTGGGCAGGGCGACGCGTACCTGCGGATAGCCGGGGAGCGGGAGCGACGGCACCCGGACGACGGCGCAGGGGGCGTCGGCGTCCGCGGCCGGGTCGGCGACGGCGGGGGCGATGACGAGCGGGGTGTGGCCCCGCCGAACGAGGTGGCGCGCGGTCTGCAGGGCGCAGTGCGCCACACCGTTGACGTCGGGAGGGAAGGATTCGGTGACGATGACGACACGCATACGGGTGTTGTCGTCGCGTTCGGCGTGTCCCCGCCGACGTCGATCTGGACGGGGAGGGAACGTCCCATGAGCGTTTCGCGCGGGCCGCGCGGACGACCAGGGGCCGAGCGTTTCGCGCGGACGGCCGGGGGCCGGCACGACGGAGCCGTCACGGGGAGGGACCACACCGGGGGCCGCACGACGCGGGGCATCACGGCGAGGGGCCGTGCCGGGGACATCCGGGGGGCCGGCACGATCGGGCCGTCGCCGGGAGGGACCACACCGTGGCCGCACGACGCGGTGCATCGCGGCGAGGGGCCGTGCCGGGCGCTCCGGGGGCACGATCGGGCCGTCGCGGGGAGGGATCGCACTGAGGGGCTCGCGCCCTGTGGTCCCTCGCCCTTCACCGCACTCTGCCGCGCCGGAGGCCGGTGGCCCCGGGTCCGCCGCGGGGGCGGGCCGCACCCGTGGAGCCCGCCGCGGACGTACGCGCCCGGCCCGCGGCCGTACATCCCGGCCGAGTCCCTAGGCGGCACCGCCGTCCGTGAGCGGCACCGCCGGCCGTACGTCCCCGAGCCCGGCGTACGTCTCCGTCCCCCACCGGTCGTCCGGGGCGGGGCCTCGCGCGGCGGGTTCTCCGCCGGGGGCCGCGCCGCCCCGGAGCCGGGTGGCGGGGACGACCGGGTCCGGCCGCGGGGCCGGGCGCCGGACGGGCCGGGTCAGACCTGGAGGTCGGGCCCTATGCGGTTGCGTACCGCGGTCTGGACCTCGGCCTCCTCGGCCGGGTCCGCCGCGAGGCGGCGCAATCGCTCGGCGACGCGCACGTCACCGGTCTCGGCGTGCAGGGCCGCCACCTCGCGGGTGGTCTCCTCGCAGTCCCAGAGGCATTCGACGGCGAAGCCGGTCGCGAAGGTGGGGTCGGTGGCCGCGAGGGCGCGGGCCACGCGCCCGCGGAGCTGGGACGAGGCCGTCTCGCGGTAGACGTGGCGCAGCACGGGGGCCGCGCAGGCGATGCCGAGGCGGCCCGCGCCGTCCACGAGGCCGCCGAGCGCGGGCGCGTCGGGGCCTTCCGCCTGGATGGTGCCGCGGAGTGCGCCGAGGACGGAGGGGGAGTCCTGGGCGGTGCCGCGGCAGGCGAGCACATCGGCGGCGGCGGCGCCGAGGGCGTCGGTCCGGCGGACCCACGCGCGGGCGCGGGCGACGGCGTCCTCGCCGCACATGCGGCGGTACGCGGCGATCGCGGCCTCGGCGGCCTCCGCGGAGTCGCCGTCGGCGGCCGCCTCGACGAGGTCGAGGACGGCGGGGTCCCGTGACTCGGCGAGGTGGTGCAGCGCGGCGCCCCGGGCGCCCACGGAGCCGTGGCGGGCGGCGGCGAGCAGTTCGGGCCGGTCCTCGGGGCCCGCGACCGCGGTGAGGCAGCGGGCGGCGGGCCCGTGGAGCACGGCTCCGCGCTCGTAGCCCTCCTGCGCCCAGTCGAGGACGGCGCGGACGCTCCAGCCGGGGCGGGGTCCGGCCGGACGCATCTGGCGCTGCCAGCGGTCGAAGGAGCCCTGTTCCTGGGCGGCCCTGACCCGGGCGCCGACGGCGTCGCGCTGGTCCTCGGCCCACAGGCGCCAGGGCCGGGGCTCGAAGGCGTCGCGGACGACCCCGGCCAGCTCGGCGTCGCCCTCGGCGTCGGCCGGGAAGCGGGCCAGCACCGGGCCGGCGAGGGCGCGGAGGCCGGCGTCGTCGTCGCGGAGCGCCAGCTCGTCCAGGGCCCATGCCCAGTTGGTGCCGGTCGCCGCGTACCGCCTGAGCAGCAGCAGGGCGTCCTGGCGTCCGTAGGACGCGAGGTGCCCGAGGACGGCGAGCGCGAGCCCGGTCCGGGACTCCTCGGTGTCGAGGACGTCCTCGGCGCCGAAGAGGTGCGCCTCGATCTCGTCGAGGCCTCCGTGGAGGTCCAGGTAGAGACGGGCGTAGTAGAGGGAGCGGTTCTCGACCCGCCAGTCGTGGCGGGGATCGGCGAGAACGCAGTGGTTGAGGGCCGCGAGGGCCTCGGCACGTGGCGCGGCGAGCGCGTGCAGGGTGCCGTCGCCGCGGCCCCGCTGCAGCAGGCCGAGCAGGGTGCCGCTCGGCGCTATGACTGGATCGAACATGGGGAGACGCCTCACATCAAGCTGTCGACACGACCGGGGGATACCGGGATGACCCGGGTCGGGCGGTACATCGCCCGTACGCCTAGGCCGTGCGCCGACATGTCGGGCCGCTCGTCGTCCATCGCCTGCCAGTGACCATCTTCCTCAGCCTCTCGTCGGTGGCCCGTTTTGCCGGGCCCGACGTCATGATGACCCACCCATTTCGCCACCGCGACCACATTTACGACGCCGCTCTCACCTGGGGTTCAGCGCCCGTTCACCGGGATCCGAAGAGTTCCAGGAGTTCGGCCTTGCCGAACATCCGCGCGGTGTCGACGGCGGACGGAGTCCCGGCTTCCGGATTCGCGCCGCCGTCGAGGAGGGCGCGGACGACGGCGTCCTCGCCCTTGAAGACGGCTCCGGCGAGCGGGGTCTGGCCGCGGTCGTTGGCGCGGTCGGCGTCGGCGCCGCGCGCGAGGAGCGCGGCGACCGCGGGGGCGTGCCCGTGGTAGGCGGCGAGCATGACGAGGGAGTCGCCCTTGTCGTTGGTGAGGTTCGCCGGGACCCCGGCGTCGACGTAGGCGGCGAGCCCGTCGGCGTCCCCGGTGCGCGCGAGGTCGAAGACCTTGGACGCCAGTTCGATGACCTCGGGGTCCGGAGTCTCGCTCATCGGGTGGGCCCGCCCTTCTCGTGTGTCGACGACGTGCGCACGGCAAGCGCGGCCGTACGAGTGAATCGACAGGGTACTGCCCGTTCAGTGACATGACCGCGCCCGGCCGAGGCAAACATCACGGCAGTCCGGAGTCGGCGGCGCCTCTAGCGCACGCCGGGCATTTCGCCACTCGACAGCTCGTTCGACGTCCGCCGGTCAAGTGAAATCACCGGTTTTTCACCCCAATGCACCTTTAGTCACATAGATACTCGCTGTGAACCTGGAAGGACTGATGGTGACTGTCCCCTCACCCAGGAGAACAACCAATGATCCTGTCCATCTCAGGCGTGGTCCTGCTCGGCATCATCTGCTTCCTGTTCTTCAAGAAGGACGGGATGAAGGCCTCGCACGCCCTCGTCAGCGCGCTGTTCGGCTTCTACCTCGCGGGTACGGCCATCGCCCCGAGCATCACGGCGGGCGGGCAGAGCCTCGCCGGCCTCCTGGGCGGGATCAAGTTCTGACGCCCCTCCGTCCCTTCCACCACCTCAGGAGTACTTCGTGGCCCGGCGACCACTCCCCCGCATTCTGAGCAGCGGCAGCGCACAGATCGCTCGCAGTCGAGAGATCGCGCGCACGGCCGCCGACAGCGCCACCGACGTGCTCCATCCACTGATCACGGTCTCCCGTGGTCTGCGGAAGCTGGCCGCGTCCGCGCGCGCCAGGTGGGCCGCGACCCCCAAGGAACGGCGTGGACCGACGCTGCTCCTGGTCGCGGCCTGCGTCCTGGTCGTCGCCCTGATGCCGTACGGGCCGCTCCTCGCGCTCGTCACGCTCATGGCCGCGGCCGCGTGGAAGGGACGCGTGCGTCCCGTCGTCAGGACCGGCCCCGACGACGACGAGGTCGCACGGCTCAAGGGCCTGTACGAGGCCCTCGTCCCCTACTTCTCCGTCCCCGAGGACCCCGCCCCGCTCTTCACCCACGGAGGCGACTGGAGCGGCGCCCTCTCCGAGTACGCCTTCGACGAGGACGGGCGCCCCACCCGGCTTCGCATCGCCTACCCGCCGTACTTCGCCGACGGCGAGCCCGCCGCACGCGCGCGCATCGAGCAGCTGCTCCACGCCAAGTCCGGCCGCGGCCGCGAGTACCGCTTCGACTGGGACGAGGAGGGCAACCGGCTCGCCATGAGCGTGCTGCCCGCCCTGCCCACCACCATCGCCGCCCAGCGCTTCGTCACCGTGCCGGGCGAGACCGTCCTGGGCTTCACCGACGCGGACGCCGTGCAGCGGACCGTGCCCGTGGTCGCCTCCGACGGCACCGAGGACGCACCGGCCGTCGTCTGGCGCACCGGCCCCCGCTCCACCGAGCCGCACCTGCTCGTGGTCGGCCAGCCGGGCAGCGGCACCACCTCGCTGCTGCGTTCGATCGCCCTCCAGGCCCTCCCCCACGGCGACGTCCTGATCGTCGAGGGCGGCGGCACCGGCGAGTACGCGTGCCTCGCCGGACGCGACGGCGTCCTCGCCGTCGAGTGCGGGCTCGCCGGCGCGCTGACCACCCTGGAGTGGGCGGCGCACGAGACGGAACGGCGGCTGATCGCCGCCAACCGGGCCCGCCAGGCGGGCGGGCCGGTCCCGGAGGACACCCGGCGGCCGCTCTGGATCCTGCTCGACCGGCCGGGCGTCCTGGCCGACCTCGCCGCGGCCGACGGCCGCCCCGACCCGCAGGAACTGCTCCAGGTGCCCCTGCGGCACGGCCGGGCCGCCCAGGTCACCGTGGTGGTCGCCGAGCAGTTCGACAGCACGGACACCCTCACCGAGGCGGTACGGAGCCACACCAGGGCCCGGATCGCGCTCGGCCCCGCCGCCCCCGACCAGATCGCCGCCGTCCTCGGCGCCGAACCGCACACCACCCCGACCCCGCACGTCCCCGCGGGCCGCGGGTACGCCCGCCTCGGCGGCGGACCGGTGCTGCGCCTCCAGGTGCCGGCGACGCCCGACCCGTACGACGAGGAGACGAGCGAGGCGCACCGCCAGGCGGTGCTGGCCCTCCTCCCCGAGCGCCGGGCGGCGGCGACCATGGCGATCGAGAAGATCACCCTGAAGAGCCCCGAACCGGCCCCGGCACCCCGCGCCGAACCGGACCCCGGGCCCGCCCCGCTGCACGCCCCCGTCCCCGCGGAGGGCTGAGCGGCGCCACGCGCGCGTGAGGAGGCCGGTACGGACCCCGTCCGTACCGGCCTCCTCACGTGTGGGCGCCCGCGCTACGCCACGAACGAGCGCGGGGGCTCGGTGCCCCCGCCCGCGCCCGACTCGACCAGCCGGGCCGCGGCCGCCAGCCGGACGGCGGCCTCGTCGGCGACCGGCCCGCCCACCGTGAACGGCAGCCGGACGAAGCCCTCGAAGGCCCCGTCCACCCCGAACCGGGGACCCGAGGGGACCCGGACGCCGACCCGCTCCCCCGCCTCGGCCAGGCGCGAGCCGGAGAGGCCGCCGGTGCGGACCCAGAGGGTGAGGCCGCCGCGCGGCACCGAGAACTCCCACTCCGGGAGCTCCCTGCGGACGGCGGCGACGAGCGCGTCCCGGTTCTCCCGCGCCTGCTCCCGGCGGAGCGCCACGGCCTCCTCCCAGCCGCCCGTGCGCATCAGCCAGTTCACCCCGAGCTGTTCGAGCACGGGGGTGCCGAGGTCGGCGTACGCGCGCGCGGCCACCAGGGAGCGGATGACGTCGGGCGCCGCCCGGACCCAGCCGATGCGCATGCCCGCCCAGAACGCCTTGCTCGCCGAGCCGACGGTGAGGACCGTGGAACCCGCCGGGTCGAAGGCGCAGACCGGCCGCGGCATCTCCACGTCGTCGTCCAGGTGGAGCTCGGCCATGGTCTCGTCGACGACGAGGACGGTGCCGGCCGAGCGGGCGGCGTCCACGAGCTGCCGGCGCTGGTCCTCGTCGGCGAGGGCCCCGGTCGGGTTGTGGAAGTCGGCCACCACGTACGCGAGGCGGGGAGCCGCGTCCCGGAGCACCTGCCGCCAGCGGCCCAGGTCCCAGCTGCCGAGCCCCTCCGACATGGCGACGGGGACCAGCCGTGCCCCGGCCTCCCGCATCAGCTGGAGGATGTTCGCGTACGAAGGGGACTCGACGGCGATCCGCTCGCCCCGCCCCGCGAAGAGGTGGCAGATGGCGTCGATGGCCCCCATGGCGCCGGTCGTGACCATGATCTGCTCGGGCATCGTGGGGATGCCGCGCGCGGTGTACCGGTCGGCGAGCATCTGCCGCAGCGTGGGCAGCCCCGCCGGGTAGTCGCCGTGCGTGTGCGCGTACGGGGGCAGCTCCTCCAGGGCGCCCTGGACACCGCGGGTGAGCCACGGCTCGGGCGCGGGCAGCGCCGCGCAGCCGAGGTCGATCATCGAACCGAGGGACTCCGGGGGCAGGGGTTCGAGGCCCCGCGCGGGCAGCGGGTTCCCCGCCGGCACCGCGGTCCAGCTGCCGGCTCCCCGCCGCGACTCCAGGAAGCCCTCGGCGCGGAGCGCCTCGTAGGCCGCCGCCACCGTGGTGCGGCTGACGGTCAGGGCCAGGGCGAGTTCGCGCTCGGCGGGCAGCCGGGCGGCGACCGGGACCCGGCCCTCCAGGACGAGCAGGCGGATCCCGTCGGCCAGTGCGCGGTAGGCGGGCGGCTTCCGGGTCCCGGGCCCGGCGGGCCGCGCCTGCTGTGCCTGGAGCTGTCGGGCGAGCTGCGCCGGACCCACCGCCGAAGTCCACTGGGCCATCGAAATCAGTCCACCTTCGTCGAATTGGCCATGGTTGGCATCTCTTCCCCCGCCACAGAGTGTCATGAGTCAGTCCACTACCACCACCCTGGGGGAAGTCCCTTGTCCATCGCCTCCGGCCTCCACGGCCGGCACCTCACCCGGCGGCTCGTCCAGCTCTACGCGGGGCTGACGCTGTACGGGGTCAGCTCGGCCCTGCTGGTGCGCAGCGGTCTCGGCCTGGAGCCCTGGGGCGTGCTCCACCAGGGCCTCGCCGAGAAGACGGGCCTGACCATCGGCGTGGTGTCGATCATCGTCGGGGCCGTGGTGCTGCTGCTGTGGATCCCGATCCGGCAGCGGCCGGGCCTCGGCACGGTGTCCAACGTGTTCGTGATCGGTCTGGCGATGGACGGCACCCTGGCGCTCGTCCCGGACGTGCACGGTCTGGCCGGGCGGATCCCGCTGCTCGCGGCCGGCATCGTCCTCAACGGGGTGGCGACCGGCCTGTACATCGCGGCGCGGTTCGGGCCCGGCCCGCGCGACGGCCTGATGACCGGTCTGCACCGGCTCACGGGCCGGTCGATCCGGCTGGTGCGCACGGCGATCGAGGTGGCGGTGGTCGCCACCGGCTTCCTGCTGGGCGGCTCGGTCGGCGTCGGCACGGTGCTGTACGCGCTGGCCATCGGGCCCCTCGCGCAGTTCTTCCTGCGCTGGTTCGCCGTCCCCGGGCCGGAATCCGGAAGCACCGCGGTCGCCCCCGCGCCACCGGAAGGCGCCATACTGCGGCGGTGACTCGCGTACGCCACCCCTACCTCGACCATCCCGCGCCCCTCCCGTTCGCTCACCGCGGCGGCACGGCGAACGGCCTGGAGAACACCGCGGCCGCCTTCCGCCGGGCCGCCGCCGCGGGCTACCGCTACTTCGAGACCGATGTGCACACGACGTCGGACGGGGTCCTGGTCGCCTTCCACGACGCGACCCTCGACCGCGTCACCGACACCTCGGGCCGGATCGCCGACCTGCCCTGGGCGGCGGTGCGGGAGGCGCGGGTGGCGGGCAAGGAGCCGCTGCCGCTCTTCGCCGACCTCCTCGACGAGTTCCCGGAGGCCCGCTGGAACGTGGACCTCAAGGCCGAGTCCGCCCTCCACCCGCTGGTGAACCTGATCCGCAAGAAGCGCGCCTGGGACCGGGTCTGCGTGGGCTCCTTCACCGAGGCCCGGGTCGTGCGGGCCCAGCGGATGGCGGGCCCCGCCCTGGCCACCTCGTTCGGCGTCCGGGGGGTCGTCGGGCTGCGGCTGCGCTCGCTCGGCGTCCCGGCCTCGGTCCGGGCCGGGGCGGTCGCCGCCCAGGTGCCCGAGCGGCAGGGCGGCATACCCGTGGTGGACCGCCGCTTCGTCCGGGAGGCGCACGCGCGCGGGATCCAGGTCCACGTGTGGACCGTGAACGATCCGGCCCGGATGCACTCTCTCCTCGACCTGGGGGTCGATGGCATCATGACCGATCAACTGGAGACGCTGCGCTCGGTGCTGACCGAGCGGGGCGTGTGGGTCTGAGCGCGCGTCCCGGTGCCTCCGGACCCGGATCACCGGGCCCGGCCACGGGGACGAACGAGGGGGCGCGGCCTTGACCGCTGGAACCACCGAACCGGAGGAGTACGCCACCGATCCCGCCGCGCGGAAGCGGGAGCAGCGGGGCTGGTACTTCTACGACTTCGCCTGCTCGGTGTACTCGACGAGCGTGCTGACCGTGTTCCTCGGCCCCTATCTGACCTCGGTGGCGCGGGAGGCGGCCGACGCGGAGGGCTATGTGCACCCGCTCGGGATACCCGTGCGGGCCGGCTCGCTCTTCGCGTACGGGGTGTCCGCCTCGATCGTGGTCGCGGTCCTGCTGATGCCGCTGGTCGGCGCGATCGCCGACCGTACGGGCCGGAAGAAGCCGCTGCTCGCGGCCGCGGCCTACACGGGCGCGGCGGCCACGGCCGGGATGTTCCTCCTCGCGGGCGACCGGTACCTGCTGGGCACGTTCCTGCTGATCGTGGCGAACGCCTCGATCTCGGTGTCGATGGTGCTCTACAACGCCTATCTGCCGCAGATCGCGGAGCCGGACGAGCGGGACGCGGTCTCCTCGCGCGGCTGGGCCTTCGGGTACACCTCGGGCGCGCTGGTCCTGGTGCTGAACCTGGTCCTCTACTCGGGCCACGACTCCTTCGGCCTCACCGAGGGTGAGGCAGTCCGGATCTGCCTGGCCTCGGCCGGCGTCTGGTGGGGCGCCTTCACCGTCGTGCCGCTGCGGAGGCTGCGGGACCGCCGGATCGGCCCGGAGGGCCGGGAGGGTGCCGGCGGCGGGGCGGTCGGCAGCGGCTGGCGGCAGCTGCGGGAGACCCTCAAGGACATGCGCCGGCACCCGCTGACGCTCTCCTTCCTGCTCGCCTACCTCGTCTACAACGACGGCGTGCAGACGGTGATCTCGCAGGCGTCGGTGTTCGGCTCGGAGGAGCTCGGCCTCGACCAGACCACGCTGATCACGGCGGTCCTGCTGGTCCAGGTGCTCGCCGTGGCGGGCGCGCTCGGCATGGGGCGACTCGCCCGGACGTACGGCGCCAAGCGGACGATTCTGGCGTCGCTCGCGGTCTGGACCCTGATCCTGGTGGCCGGCTACTTCCTGCCGGCCGACGCGCCCGCGTTCTTCTACTGCCTGGCGGCCGCGATCGGCCTGGTGCTGGGCGGGAGCCAGGCCCTGTCGCGTTCGCTGTTCTCCCATCTGGTGCCGCGCGGCAAGGAGGCGGAGTACTTCTCGGCGTACGAGATGAGCGATCGGGGGCTCAGCTGGCTCGGTCCGCTCGTGTTCGGTCTCGCGTATCAGCTGACCGGGAGCTACCGGGATGCCATCATCTCCCTGGTGATCTTCTTCGTGGTCGGCTTCGCCCTGCTCGCCCGGGTGCCGGTGCGGCGCGCGGTGGAGGCCGCCGGGAACCCGATACCCGACCGTATTTAGACGTGGCAGTGAAAGGGCGGTAGTGTACGCGTTTGGCCTGCCAGGCGGACCGTTACTGCGTGCTGCTTTAGTGAAATCACCGGGTCACATCTGCCGTCAGATGTGACAAAACGGGCACTGGTGGGTACAACAAGGGGCGGCACGACGGGCGACGCATGACCCGGCACGGGAATCTTTACCGCCGACCGGACGTTGACCGGATAACGACGACAGCGACACCTGTCCTGTGGGCGACAAGCCCGGGAGGCACGATTCATGAGTGAGCGAGCTCTTCGCGGCACGCGCCTCGTGGTGACGAGCTACGAGACCGACCGCGGCATCGATCTGGCCCCGCGCCAGGCCGTGGAGTACGCATGCGAGAAGGGCCATCGTTTTGAGATGCCCTTCTCTGTGGAAGCGGAAATTCCGCCGGAGTGGGAATGCAAGGTCTGCGGAATCCAGGCTCTCCTGGTGGACGGGGACGGACCTGAGGAGAAGAAGGGCAAGCCTGCGCGTACGCATTGGGACATGCTCATGGAGCGGCGCACGCGCGAGGAGCTGGAGGAGGTCCTCGCCGAGAGGCTGGCCGTCCTTCGTTCCGGCGCCATGAACATCGCCGTGCATCCGCGCGACAGCCGCAAGTCCGCCTAGCGGACCCATCGGCGGAAGAACGCCGCGGGGCCCGGTACACGCATCGTGTACCGGGCCCCGCGGCGTTTCCGTGTAGCCGTCCACCCGCCGTCCACGCCGCCCTCGGTCCGCCGTCCGGCCGCCGCTCCTGTCACCCTCCGTCTGCCGGGAGCCCATCGTGACCGGTGCCCGCGAAAACGCCCGTCGCCCCGCTTCGGCGGGGGGACGGGCGTCGGTCCGGCGTCAGGGCAGCAGGGGCGGGCGGGGCTCGTCGGCCCGACGGGCGCCCTGGGCAGCGTCCTCGCGGATCACTTCGCCCTGGACGACCTTGCCGTCCGGGCGGTGGATGCGGGCCTGCTGGAAGGCGTCCTGGAGGCTGCCGGGAGGGGCCGCGGCCATCCGCCGCTCGGCGGCCCGGTCCGCGTACCGCCCGAGGACGGAGCGGACCGGCGGGATCAGCAGGAGCAGGCCGAGGACGTCCGAGATCAGGCCGGGGAGCATCAGGAGCATGCCGCCGAGCATCAGGAAGCCGTTGCGGTCCTCCGCGCCCGCCCGCTCGGGCGCCTGGGGCACGGCGCCCGCCTGCGCGGCGGCCTGGGCCTGCTGGAAGGTCGACGTGAGGTTGCGGAAGGCACGGCGGCCGGCCCGCTTGACGACGGTGGCACCGAGCACGATGCCACCGACGAGCAGGGCGAAGACGGTCAGTCCGCCCGCCGCGTCCGCCACCACCGTGAGCAGCCAGATCTCGAGGACCAGCCAGGCGGCGACGGCGAGCGGAAGGAAGGTACGCGCGCGGGAGCGCTGGGGGGCGAGGGGAGGCGTTGCGCCGGTCGTCATGGTCCCCAGTGTGCCTGGCGCCCCGCCGGAACGTCGTAAAGGAAAGATCAGTGCGGGACGCCCCGGCCGGGGATCAGGAGGTCTTGCGGCCGAGCTTCCTGCCGACCTTCTCGGCCCGGGCCGAGAGGCCCCAGCCGGTGACCCGCCAGAGCGCCTCGACGACGATGTTCCGGCTCATCTTCGAGTCGCCGATCTCGCGCTCCACGAAGGTGATGGGGACCTCGACGACGTGGAAGCCGGCGGCGACCGCGCGGCGGGCCAGGTCGACCTGGAAGCAGTAGCCGGCCGAGGCCACGTCCTCCAGGCCCAGGCCCTCCAGGGTCTCCTTGCGGAAGGCCCGGTAGCCGCCGGTGACGTCGCGGATCGGCACGTCGAGCATCACGCGGGAGTAGAGGCTGCCGCCGCGGGAGATGAACTCGCGGGACTTCGGCCAGTTCACGATGCGGCCGCCCGGCACCCAGCGGGAGCCGAGGACGAGGTCCGCGCCCTTGAGGGCGGTCAGCAGCCGCGGAAGCTCCTCGGGCTGGTGGGAGCCGTCGGCGTCCATCTCGACGAGGACGTCGTACCCGTGCTCGATGCCCCAGCGGAAGCCGGCCAGGTAGGCGGCGCCGAGGCCCTCCTTGCCCTTGCGGTGCAGGACGTGCACGTGGTCGTCCTCGGACGCGATCTCGTCCGCGAACTTGCCCGTGCCGTCGGGGCTGTTGTCGTCGGCGACGAGGATGTGCACCTCGGGTACGGACTCCCGCACCCGCGCGACGATCGGCTTGATGTTCTCCGCCTCGTTGTAGGTCGGAATGATCACCAAGGCCTTGCCGAGCGGGCCGTAACGCCTCTGGCCACCGTCGTTCACTACTGCCCCTTCGGATACATACGCAGGCCCCCACCATAGCGAGGTCCCCGGAGTGCTCCGGCGCGGCGGGTCGGCTGCGAGGGGCGGACGTGCGGTGCGGGGCCCGTCGTCCTTCGGTCCGACCTGGGATCCGCTGGCGGCGGATCGACCGAGAGCCGTTGTCTACTGAACGTCCGGGCCCCACCCGGGTCGCACCTTCCGCCGGAGAAACCTTCCCTCGCGGCCGAGGCGCGGGCGGCGTACGGCGAATGCGTGGAGATGCTGTCCGGTCGGACGTCCTGTGGTGGACGCGGAGAACCTACCCGCCCCGGACGGTCGACTGTCAACACCCGTTTGACCTGCGAAGACTCCCCAAAAGCCCAGGCCGGAGGGGAAGATCCGCAGGTCGGGGACAAGCGTGCGGGACCGCCCTCCCGGTGGGACATATCCCTACATCACTCGTTCGGCCGTACGAACACCGTCTGCCCGTGCACCACCGTCCGCAGGCACACCGGCAGCTCCGCGCCAGGAGACAGATCGGGCAGACCGGGCGTCCCGGAGCGCGGGTCGGTGGACCAGCGGGCCACCCGGTCGTCGGGGGCCTGGACGACGAGCTCCTCGGTGCGCCAGACCGCGTAGTCGGCGGGGGCGCCGGGCACCAGGGTGCCCGCGTCGTCCCGGCCCACGGCGCGCCAGCCGCCCCGGGTGTGGGCGGTGAAGGCGGCCCGGGCGGAGATCCGGTGCTCCGGGGTCCGGTGGAAGGCGGCGGCCCGGACGGTGCCCCAGGGGTCGAGCGGCGTCACCGGGCTGTCCGAGCCGAAGGCCAGCGGCACTCCGGCGCGCAGCAGGGCCGCGTACGGGTTGAGGGTGCGGGCCCGCTCGGCGCCGAGCCGGTCGGCGTACATCCCCTCCTCGCCTCCCCAGAAGGCGTCGAAGGCCGGCTGGACGGACGCGGTGAGGCCGAGCTCGGCGAAGGCGGCGATCGTCTCGGGGGTGAGCATCTCGACGTGCTCGACCCGGTGCCGGGCGGCCCGGACGCGGCCGAGGCCGAGCTTCTCCGCGGCGGCCCTGACGCCCTCCACGACGGCGGTCACGGCGGCGTCTCCGATGGCGTGGAAGCCGGCCTGGAGGCCCGCCTCGGTGCAGGCCACGACATGGAGGGCGATGGTCGCCGCGTCGAGGTGGGCGGCTCCCGTGTGGCCGGCGTCGGCGTGATCGGCGTACGGCTCGTGCAGACAGGCGGTGTGCGAGCCGAGGGAACCGTCGGCGAACAGGTCGCCGGCCGCGCCCAGGGCGCCGAGGGCGCGGGCGCGCTCGACGTCCAGATCGGCCCAGTAGCCGACGACGCGCGGCCCGGCCTCGTCGCGGGCCAGGTCCAGGAGTCCGGTGAAGTCGTCCTCGGACGAGATCCGGGGGCCTCCGCACTCGTGCAGGGTGCCGATGCCCAGGGCGGCGGCCCGGTTCCGGGCGGCCCGCTGCGCCTCGGTGCGCTGGCGGTCGGAGACGGCGCCGAAGGCGGCGGCCCGCACGGCGTGGTGGGCGTCCCCGGTGAGCGGCTGCCGGCCGTCGTGGAAGCCGTCCAGTCCGCGGACGCCCGGAACGAGGTCGAGGAGCGCGGTGGTGACGACGGCCGAGTGGACGTCGATGCGGGTGAGGTAGAGCGGTCGGCCACCGGTGAGTTCGTCGAGTTCGGCGCGGGCGAGCGGGCGGCGCTCGGGCCAGCGCGCGGCGTCCCAGCCGTGGCCGATGAGGATGCGGTCCTCGGGGCGGGCCGCGGCGTGCGCGCGGATCAGTTCGGCCGCCTCGGCGAGCGAGCCGGCGGCCGACAGGTCGAGCCCGGTGAGGGCGAACCCGGTGGCGGTGGTGTGGACGTGCGCGTCGACGAACGCCGGGGTGACGAGCGCGCCCTCCAGGTCCACCACCTCGTCCACGCCGGTGGCGAAGGCGTCGGCCGCGCCCTCGGAGCCCACCCAGGCGACGTGCCCGCGCTCCACCACCATGGCGGTGGCGAAGGGATCGGCGGGACTGTGGACCTCTCCACCGCGCAGCAGCACGGTGCGGTCTTCGGCGGAAGAGGCGGGGGGCGTGGACTCACTCATGCGACCAGGCTAGGACCTGCCGGGACCCGGTTTGTCCGGCAGGTCCCCCTCGGGGGAGGCGCGTGGGGTGCGGCACGGCGCCTCGCGCGCGTGGGCGGGCTCCCGGGGGGGGCGGCGAGCCGCCGTCAGATGCGCGGGGGCCTGGCCTCGTACGGGGTGGAGAGGACGACGGTGGTGCGGCTGGAGACGCCGGCCTGGGAGCGGATCCGGCTGAGCAGGTGCTCCAGCTCCAGCGGGGTGGCGACGCGGACCTTGAGGATGTAGTTCTCGTCGCCGGCGACGCTGTGGCACGCCTCGATCTCGGGGATGTCGGCGAGGCGGTCGGGGGTGTCGTCGGGGGCGCTGGGGTCGAAGGGTTTGACCGAGATGAAGGCGGTCAGCGGCAGGCCGACGGCCTCCGGGTCCACGACGGCGGCGTAGCCGCGGATGACTCCGCGCTGCTCGAGCCGGCGGACGCGCTGATGCACCGCCGACGTGGACAGGCCCGTGGCCTTGCCCAGGTCGGTGTAGCTCATGCGCCCGTCCTTGACCAGCAACTCGACGATCTGACGATCCAGCTCCTCCATGCGGTGACCTTATTGCTCCCGGGGAGGTGCGGCACCGGCGGGGTCGACCGCAATCGGGCGGTATGGGTCATCCCGACACGACCGCGGCGGGCGTGTGACGAACGCCACAGGCATTCGTCCGGCCTTGGGTACTGCCACACGATTATGCGGACGGCCGCATGGGAAGTGCTTGCTGTGGTCGAGGCCGCACAGATCCGGCCGACCCACCCGAGGGGGAGATTCTCCATGCAGGAGCCTGTTGATTCGGTCGACACGTCCGATGAGCTCGACGCGTACGACACCTTTGAGATGTTCCGGGTCATCTGCCCGGAGTGCGTGCAGCCGATCGCGCTGCTCGCGGACGAGGACGCGCTGCCGGAGCACGCGCTCTGCCCGACGCCGTGGAACCCCTTCGTCCTGACGGTCTGCCGGGGCACAGGCCTCGCGGCGGCCGAGGCCCGGCCGGCCGACGACACCCTGGAGGTCCAGGAGCAGGACACCGCCCTGCTCCTGACGCTCCCCCAGGGCCTCGACTGGCGTACGCAGCCCTTCTCTCACGTCGGCGGACCGGGCTCGCGCCCGATCCGGGTGACGCAGCTGCGGCGCGCGGCCTGAGGCAGGTCCGGACGGGGCCCGGGGGCCCCTCCGCTCACCAGTAGCGTCCCTGCACCATCGCCGCCAGGGTGGCGTGGTGCAGGATCAGCCCGTCGGGGTCCGCGGGCACCTCGACCTCGCCGAAGTGGGCCTGCCGGTAGGCGATCCTGAGCATGACGATCGCGTGTCGCAGTGCCGCGTAGAGCGTGTGGAACTCCATGTCGCGCGGGGTGTGCCCGGTCAGTTCGGCGTAGCGCCGTTCGACCGCGTCGCGCCGCAGGAGGTCGGGCAGCCCGGGCTGCCCGAAGCCGACGGTCAGGTCCTGGAAGAAGCGGTGCAGGTAGACCGTCCAGCCGAGGTCCACCTCGCGCGGGACGCAGGCGGCCATCTCCCAGTCGAGGACGGCCGCGGGGGTGAATCCGTCGTAGACGATGTTCCCGATGCGCGCGTCGCCCCAGCCCAGGACCGCCGGCCCTTCGTCCGCGGGCCAGTGCGCCTCCAGCCAGTCGAAGGCCGACTCGATGAGCGGCGAGGGCGCGAGCCCCGCCACCACCCAGGCGTAGTAGGCGCGTTGGGCGTCGACATGGCGGCGCAGCGGGGTGCCCTGCCCGTCGGGCAGCAGGAACTCGGCCTCCTTCGCGGGGAACTGGTCGTGCAGCCGGGCGATCACGGCGACGGACTCGGCCTCCAGCAGGGCGCGTTCCCCGTCGGTGGCGTCGTGCAGCCAGTTCCCCTCGTACGTGTAGGGCATCACGTCCGGCGGGACCCGGCCCTCGGCGCGGGCCATCACGAAGAAGGACGCGCCCAGCGGGCCGTGGTCCTCTTCGAACCACAGCACGCGCGGTACGGGGACGTCGGTGTGCTCGCCGACCAGACGCATGACCCGGTGCTGGCGGGCCATGTCGTAGACGGGGAAGACGGTGTACGCCTCGGGGTCGGCGGCCAGCCGCAGGGCGCAGCCGCGGACCGGTGCGTCGGGGTGGTCGAGGTCGAAGAGCAGGGTCTCGCTGGACATGCCGTTGGAACCGGGTACGGCGAGTCCGGTCACCCGGGCGCCCGGCAGCCGCCGGTCCAGCCAGCGGGTGAGCCGGCGGCCGAGCTCCTCGGGGTCGCGGGTGGTGGTGCGGGGACGGGGCGCAGCGGTCACGGGGGCTCCTCGGTGGGCTGTTCGGCGCGGCCTGCGGCAAGGGGGGTTCAGCGGGCCGTCGAGGTGTGGTCGGCGAAGCCGCTGGGGTCGTGGCGGCCGAACGAGCCGTGTTCGAAGATGCCGTGGCCGATGCGGCCGTCGAGGGTGAAGCGGGCGGCGTGGTCGGTGACGCCGTACGCCGCCATGGGGTGCGCGGCGGGGTCCGTGAGGTCGTAGACGCGCCGGTCGGTCCAGCCGCGGCCCTGCCAGGTGCCGTGCTGCCAGTCGGTGGCGGGCGGGTAGCCCGCGCCGACGGCGAGCGGGGAGGAGGCCAGGATCTCGACGCCGACCTCCAGGGGCTTGCCGCTCGGGTCGGTGAGGTGGACCGCGGCCCGTTCCGGGTGGCGGGTGCCCGGGCGGTACGTGATCTCGGTGCGGGGCCAGCCGAGTTGGGTGTCGCGGTGGCCGTTCCGTACGAGCAGGGCCTCGTTGAGGGTGCGGTAGCCGTCGGCGTCCTCCTGCGCGATCACCATGAGGAAGCGGTCCTCGAAGCGCATCGGTATCCAGAGCCAGTGGAAGCCCTCGGGGCGGAACTCGGCGGCGCGGCCCGGCTCCTCGCCGGGGATCGGGCGGACTCCCCAGCTGCGGTCGCGAGTCCCGGTCCACTCCCCCGGGGTCACCCGGAACTCCTCGCCGCCGGCCCTGACGGTCCCCGCGCAGTGCCCGGCCTGGACGAAGCGCCGCCCTTCGAGGGTGAGCCGGCCGCCGTGGCGCTGGGTGTGGTGGGGTTCCCAGACGGCGGGGAAGTCGCCGGTCCAGCTCAGGTCGTACGAGAGGCCCTCGGGGTCGTCCGGGTCGGCGGCGCAGCGCAGGGAGAGGCGCTTGAGGGGCTCGTCGACCGTGATGGCGAAGGGGCCGACGGAGAGGTCCGTCCGGTCGTCGCCCAGTGCGTCGGAGGCGCGGACGGCGTGCAGCCGGTCGCCGACGCGGAGGGTGGCGTAGGCGTCGACGACCCCGGTGTTCGGGTAGACCCCGAGGCCGGCGATGAGCAGGGCGCGGCCGGAGTGGTCGAAGACGTGGAAGATGCACCGGTCGTAGGCGTTGCGGTCGCCGCTGACGTGGTGCTTCATCGAGAGCGGGGCCTGGTGCACGGGGTATTCGTCGAGTGGGACGGGCCGGTCGTCGACGTGCCGGTGCACGGACATGGCTGACCTCCTGGTCGGCGAGCGCGTGTCTTCCGCGGAAGAATCTGACGGTACGTCAGCCGTGCTCCGCGCGGCCAGAGTCGTGCACCGGGTACCGGACGAACTGCCGCACGATTCCGCTCGGCGGTGACCACGGGCCGCCGGGGGGCGTTGGTCAGGGCATGACCACGCTGTACACCACTCCCAGCGGGATCGGTCGGCATCGACAGGCCGAGCCGCGCCGCGAAGAATCGGTTCCGCAGTCGTCGGCGCCGATGCCGGTGGCCGCCCCCCTCCCGGCGCCCGTACCCCGCCCCGTGGCCCCGCAGGCCCCGGCGCCGATGCCGGTGGCCGCCCCCGTACCGGCACCCGCGCACCGACCCGTGGCCCCGCAGGCCCCGGCGGCACAGCCGCCCGTGCCGGTCCCCGTGCCCGTGCCCGTGCCCGTGCCCGTCCAGGGTCCCGCCCCGGCGGCGCACCTCCCCGCGGACCCGCCCATCTACAAGGCCGTGCTCTCCCTCTGGGCGAGCCAGGGCCGCACCCTCCCGGGCCACCGCGACCAGGAGTGGGCCCGGCTCGCCGCCGGCCCGGTCTGGGCGGACCGCACGGTACGGGTCAGCGGCACGCTGGTCCGGCCGGGCGACGGGGCGATGACCGCCCGCCGGATCTGAGAGAGCGTCCCCGCCTGATCTGAGTGAACGCCCCCGCCGAACGCCGTCCCGCGGACCGGCAGCGCGACGGGGCGATCCGGCCTGCCCGGAACGGAACCGCGCGCCCGCGCGCCTCTCGCGGCGCGGTCCTGACCTCGCGGCGCGGCCCTGACCTCAGGACGGACCCGATCGCGGCCCCCTCGGTGCCGGGCCACTCGGAACCGGGCCCCGGCATGCACGCCGGCCCCGCGCCCGCCGCGCCCCCTCGCGCGCCTCGCGCCCGTGCGCCCGCACGCGCCCGCACGCGCCCGCTCGACGGGTCCCGTGCGGAGGCGGGTCCGACCACGCCCGCCGCTAGCCGCCCTGCAGCAGGGACCGGCTGATCACGACCCGCTGGATCTGATTGGTGCCCTCGACGATCTGGAGCATCTTCGCCTCCCGCAGGTACCGCTCCACGGGGAACTCCGCCGTGTACCCGTACCCGCCCAGCACCTGGACCGCGTCGGTCGTGACCGCCATGGCGGCGTCCGAGCAGAACAGCTTGGCCATCGCCGCGCGGCGGCCGAAGGGCCGCCCCTCGTCCCGCAGCCGCGCCGCCTCCAGGTACAGCGCACGGCCGGCCTCGATCCGGGTCGCCATGTCGGCGAGGAGGAAGCGCAGGCCCTGGAAGTCGGAGATCGGCCGGCCGAACTGGCGGCGCTCCACGGCGTAGGCGACGGCAGCGTCGAGGGCGGCCTGGCCGAGCCCGACGGCGCAGGCGGCGATGCCCAGCCGGCCCGAGTCCAGCGCGTCGAGGGCGATGGCGAAGCCCTGTCCCTCGGCGCCGAGGCGCCGCGCGTCGGGCACCCGTACCCCGTCGAAGTGGAGCTGGGCGGTCGGCGAGCCCTTCATGCCCATCTTCCGTTCGGGCGGGGCCGCGCTCAGCCCGGGCGCGTCGCCCGGCACGAGGAAGGCGGTGATGCCCCGGGGGCCCTCCTCGCCGGTGCGGGCCATGACCGTGCAGAAGTCGGCGATGCCGCCGTGGGTGATCCAGGCCTTGGTACCGTCGATCGCCCAGTCGCCGCCGTCGCCGTCCCGGACGGCCCGGGTCCGGAGGGCGGCCGCGTCCGAGCCGGCGGACGGCTCGGAGAGGCAGTACGCGCCGAGCAGGCCGCCGCCGAGCATCGCCGGCAGGTGGGCGGTGCGCTGCGCGTCGGTGCCATACCGGGCGAGCGCGTGGCAGGAGAGGCTGTGGACGCTGACGCCGAGTCCGACGGTGAGCCGCGCGGCGGCCAGTTCCTCCAGGACCTGGAGGTACACCTCGTACGGCTGACCGCCCCCGCCGTACTCGGGGTCGTAGGGCAGTCCGAGCAGTCCGGAGCGGGAGAGCAGGGTGAACAGCTCGCGGGGGAAGTGCCCGGCGTCCTCCTCCTCGGCGGCGCGCGGGGCGATCTCCCGCCGGGCGATGTCCCGCGTCAGGGCGAGCAGCTCGCGGGCCTCGTCGGTGGGCAGCCGGCGCTCGACGCCGTCCGGGGTGCTGTCGGCCATGGCCGGGCGCTCCTCCCTGCCGGGCGCGCACGGGCACGGGCGTGCGGGGGCGCGCGGGGTCGCGGGCAGTATGCCCGTTCGGGGCGACGGGATCACCCGGCGATCGGGGGATCGCGGGGGCGGGGGGCGGGGGTCCGCCCCCCGGTCACATGAGGCCGGCGCGGGTGACCAGCACGGCGAGGAGCACGACCAGGGTCCAGCCGAGGACGTGCTCGAGGAGCTTGGGGCCCCGGTCGTCCTGCGGGCCGCCCGTGCGGGCGCGGAGGAGGAGTCGGGTGGCGGCGGAGGTGGAGGTCATGGCGACCACCTTGCGACACGGGGGCGACCCCGGGGTAGAGACGTCGGTCACGTCCCCCGGGCCCGCCGCGCCGCGCCGGACGTCCCCGGGCGCGGCGAGGGCCTTGTGCCGCACGGGCGAGGGCGGGTCGGGGAGGCGGAGGCGGCAGAAGCCGCCTGTGCCGGAGACCACGTTCCCACCGAGCCGGAGATCACGTTCCCACTCGCGGCGGCACCGCCGCGCGGAGCCCCGACCCGTCGTGAGCGCACCACCCGGGACGCCCGCCGGACCACCCCCCGCTCACACCAGACCGAGCGCCTGCAGTGCGCGGCGCTGGCGTGGTGTCGGCCGCACCGGCCAGAAGACGTAGCAGACCCCGCCCGTACCGCTCCTCACCTTGCCGTTCGCGTCGTAGCGCTTCGTACGGAGCCAGATGTTCTCCCACTCGTGCCGCCGGTAGACCCGGCGGACGGCCTCGTTGCTGGGGGACGCGGGGTCGTTGGCGATGATGTCGCCGTCCGGCGTGATGCCGATGACGGTCATCAGGTGGCCGGAGGTGCCGTAGCCGGCCCCGGTCAGTTCCTCCTGGCGGAACGACTGGGACGTTATGGCCGGGATGCCGGCGCTGATCAGGCTCTCCAGCTCGGTGAGCGAGCGGAGCCGGGTGACCACGGCGTTCATGTCGGGGTACGTGGCGGCGTACGCCGCGTTGAAGGGCCAGTTGCCGCAGCCCTCGTACTGGTGGTCGAAGGTGTGGCGGGCCGCGTGGCAGACCTGCGGGTCGGCGAAGTCCGGGTTCACCCAGGCCAGCTCCTCGGCCGACGGCCTGCGGCCCCAGTACTCGACGATCATCTGCGAGGAGGTCGGGCTGCACCACGCCTCGCCGCCGTTGTCGTACTCGGGGTACTGCCCGACGTGGGTGTTCTGCGAGTAGCGCGGCACGGCCAGCTCGCGCGCCGCGCCCGGCTCGGAGGCGGGCACGGTGAAGCGGTCCGGGACGTCGGAGGCCATCGCGCCGAGCCGCCACACCGTGGGCGTGAGGCCGCTGCCGGGGACGCGGTACAGCGTCAGGCGGAGCCGGTACGAGGCGAGCCGGAGTCCGCTCGCCGTGTCGTCGATCGCGAGGGTGTCGGTCCAGACGGTGCTCCGGCCGTCGGTCTGGTCGTCGACCGACGTCCGCCGGATGTCGCCGTCCCCGGAGGCCCAGCGCCCCAGCACGTACCAGGGGGTGGCGGTCGTGTCGGTGTAGGTGCCGGACAGCTCGACCTGGAGCCAGGTGCCGGGCGGCGTACGGGCGTTCCACGAGGCGATGACCTCGGTGGCGGGCACGGCCGGGGTGTGTTCCGGGGAGGTCCAGCTCGCGTACTCCCAGGCCGAGGTCCGACCGGTGTGCGGGTCGGTGTAGTCGGTGCGCCCCGCCGGGTGGGCGAGGACCAGACCGGGGCGGCGCCCCGCGACCGCCTTCGTCCCGGCCGCGCCGCCGCACCTCCAGTCCGTGTACGAGGACCAGAAGCGGTTGTCGACGAGACCCGGTCCGGAGTCGTGGTCCCGTCCGGCAGCCGCGGCCGGGGCCGCTCCGGCCCCGGCGGGCGGGGCGGCGGGGCCCTCCGGAACAGCGGCCGCGGCGGGAGCGGCCGCGGCCGTTCCGGCGGCGGCGAGAGCCGCTGCGAGAACGGTTCTGCGCGGGGTGGAGCTGGTCATGGGCGGTGACCCCCAGTCGAGAACGGTGGGCGTACGGACCTGCGGACGAACCGGGCGAGCCGGCAGAGGAAGGAGGCGGAGGAAGAGGGTGGGAGCAGGTGGGAGGGGGTGGGGGGGTGGAGGGGCGGCGACGGTACGCGGTGGGCCGGCGGGTGCTTCGGGCGGACCTGGTGGCGTCCGAGCACGCCGGTACAGGGGCCGACGGACACGCGGACCTGGGCGGACACGGGCACACGGGCGTACGGGCCTCCGCGCGCCGGAAGCCCGGGTGGGGCGCGCCCGGGCGGACCGGGCGCGCCCCACTATCGCGGCTTCCGGTACGCCTCCGCCAGCACTTCGCCCCGCGTCGCCGCACCAATATTGGTCTCTACCACTGACGGTGGTACCTCCCTGACCTGCGAAGGTCCCCCACTCCCCTACCCTGGCCCCATGAACGACCTCGATCGCGCCGCCCACGCGCTGCTCCGACTCCCGCCCTCCTGCGGGCCGGTCCGGCTGATCGCGGTCGACGGGCACGCGGGCTCCGGCAAGTCCACGCTCGCCACCGGGCTCGCCGCCGCCCTGGGCGGCGCGCCCGTCCTCCGCCTCGACGACCTCGCCACGCACGAGGAGCTGTTCGAGTGGACCGGGCGCCTGCGGGAGCAGGTCCTCGACCCCCTCGCGCACGGCGAGAACGCGTCGTACCGCCCCTACGACTGGCACCTGCGCCGGTTCGGCGGGGCGCGCGAACTGCCGGCGGCTCCGGTCGTCCTCGTCGAGGGGGTGGGTGCGGGCCGGGCGGCGGTACGGCCGTTCCTGGCGTGGCTGCTGTGGATGGAGCGCGGTCCCGGGGAATCCTGGGTGCGGGGCCGCCATCGGGACGGACCGGAGCAGGCGTCCTTCTGGGACGGCTGGACCGTGGCGGAGACTCGCCATTTCGCCGGAGACCCCTCCCGACCCTTCGCCGACACCCTGGTACAGGAGTGCGACGAGGGATACGAATGGCTCCCCGGGCCGGGTGTGACAGCGGGCGCGGACCAGATCATCACGCACCGTGACGGCTTCATGTCCGTGAACTGAGGGGGTGGAAGTCCGCTTCCGCAAGTGCCTCAACTCCGCTTGACCCAAGGGGCGTACAGGTCTTACGTTCTGAATGTGCGGCTTTTCGAAGCCGCCGCGGACGCGAGGCCCCCGGTTGTTCCCCCGTGATCGGGGGCTTCGTTCTGCCCCTCAACACCCTCTCCGACGCCTCCGGCGACCCCTGACGCTCACCCAGGGTCACCGGTTCCGGATCATGCGCTTCTCCTTAATCGCGCACCCCCTGCGCAGGTACGATGCCCCCAGGTGCGGTCAAATCCCGTCCATGCGAAGACGGTTGTGGGGGACCCGATGGACATCGGCACGCAGGGCGCGCAGGCCCCGGCCGAACTCGCCTGGCTGCGCGGAATCGACGCCTACACGATGGGTGCGTATCCGCAGGCGGAGGACGAGTTCCGGACGGCGGTAAGGCTCGACCCCGGGATGGCGGACGCCTGGCTCGGGCTGCACGCGCTCCGGGCCGACACCACGACCGCGCTGCTGCGCATGTACCGCAACCGCGACCGCTTCGGCGAGCAGCGGACCCGGTACCGGCGCCCGCTGAACTCCTGGTACTGGCTCGGCTGGTGGGTGCAGCCGGTCCTGGAGAGCCCCCGCGACCTGCTGCTCGCGCACGCCTCCCACTGGCTCGACGGGCGCCACGTACCCGAGCTCGACCGGGCCCTCGCGGGCCTCCCCCCGGTCGACACCGACCCGCAGGTGCGCTTCCTGCACGCCTGCCGGGCCTATCTCGTCAAGGACTGGGACCAGCTGGTCCGGCACACCGAGACGCTCGTCGACGACCCGCTGCTCGGCATCGAGGCGGGGCTGTTCGGCGGCATGGCCCGGGTGCGCCTGGAGATGTACGGGCAGGCCGAGCCGCTGCTGTCGGCCGCGCTGATGCGCTGTCGCAGCGAACAGCCCCAACGCAAGGAGCTGCGCTACTGGTTGGCCCGCGCCCACGAGGGCACCGGACGCAGCGCCGCCGCCCTGCCGCTCTACCGCGCCGTGCACCGGATCGACCCGGCGTTCATGGACACGGCCGCCCGGCTCGCGGCGATCGCCGAGTACGACGGCTTCGAGGGGTACGAGGGGATCGACGACCCCGCCGGGCTCGCGGCGGTCGCCCTGGGCACCGTCGGCGGCGGGCTCGGGCAGGACGCCTCGGACACCGCGCCGGGCACCGAGCCCGAGGCGGCCGGGCCGCTGGGCGACGGGGTGCGGCTCGCCCCCGATCCCGTCCCGCCGGCGCCCGCCCCGCCGCCGGAGACCGTACGGCAGAAGACCCCGCTGCCGTCCCAACCGGTGCCGCCGCGCTTCCCCGAGGGGCCCACCGATCCCGTGCTGCTCGCGGAGGCACTCGCCGAGCTGGAGGGCATGGTCGGCCTGGAACCGGTGAAGCGCCAGGTCAAGGCGCTGTCGGCGCAGCTTGAGATGGCGCGCCTTCGCGCGGGGCAGGGCCTGCCGGTGCAGCCGCCCAAGCGCCACTTCGTCTTCTCCGGGCCCTCCGGCACCGGGAAGACCACGGTCGCCCGGATCCTGGGGCGGGTGTTCTACGCCCTCGGGCTCCTCGGCGGCGACCATCTGGTGGAGGCCCAACGGGCGGACCTCGTCGGCGAGTTCCTCGGACAGACCGCGGTCAAGGCGAACGAGCTGATCGACTCGGCCGTCGGCGGCGTGCTCTTCGTGGACGAGGCGTACGCGCTCTCCAACACCGGATACAGCAAGGGCGACGCCTACGGGGACGAGGCCCTCCAGGTGCTCCTCAAGCGGGCCGAGGACAACCGCGACCACCTCGTGGTCATCCTGGCCGGCTACCCCGAGGGCATGGACCGGCTGCTCAGCACCAACCCCGGGCTCTCCTCCCGTTTCACCACCCGGGTCGACTTCCCCTCGTACCGACCGCTGGAGCTCACCGCGATAGGAGAGGTCCTCGCCGCGGCCAACGGCGACGGCTGGGACGACGAGGCCCGCGACGAGCTGCGCTCGATCAGCGGGCACGTCGTCGAACAGGGCTGGATCGACGAACTGGGCAACGGCCGCTTCCTGCGCACCCTGTACGAGAAGTCCTGCGCCTACCGCGACCTGCGGCTCTCGGGCTACGCCAGCACCCCGACCCGGGAGGATCTGGCGACCCTGCGGCTGGGCGACCTGATGCAGGCGTACGGAGAGGTCCTGTCGGGCCGGGGCCCGGTCGACCGCGGCCCCCAGCAGGAGCCACCGGGCTACTAGGGGGTGTCGGACCGCGGTCGGAGGCCGGGGCGGACCACGCCGGACCGGTGGGCCGGACCGGACCCGACCCGACCGCATCCCCCCGACGGTTCCGCTCCCGCCCGACAGGAACGGGCCCGGTCGGGGAGCGGCGTGCGCCGCTCCCCGACCGGGCCCGTTCCGTCGCGGTGGGACCGCCCGTCAGACCCCGGCGCCCGCCGACACCGTCCTCAGCCGGTGGGCTGGGTCGCGGACCTCGCCCACCAGCATCTCCAGGACGTCCTCCAGGGCGACCAGGCCGAGCACCCGGCCCGAGCCGTCCGCGACCTGCGCCAGATGCGTCGCGGCGCGGCGCATCACCGTGAGGGCGTCGTCGAGGGGGAGTTCGGCGCGGAGCGTGGCCATCGGGCGCCACAGCCGCTGCGGGACCGCCCGCTCCCTTTCGTCCAGGTCGAGGACGTCCTTCACGTGCACGAAGCCCAGGAAGGCCGAGCCCTCCGCGGCACGGACCGGGAAGCGCGAGTACCCGGTCCGCACGGTCAGCTCCTCGATCTCCCGCGGAGTGACCGTCGGTGCGACCGTGACCAGGGAGGACGGGGGGATCAGGACCTCCGTCACCGGGCGGGTGCCCAGTTCGAGGGCGTCCTCCAGGCGCTCCTGCTCGGCCGGGTCGAGCAGACCGGCCTGGCCGGCGTCCTCGACGAGGCGGCCGAGCTGGACGCTGGTGAAGACCGCCTCCACCTCGTCCTTGGGCTCCACCTTGAACGCCCGCAGGACCAGCCGGGCGCAGGCGCCGAGCGCGGCCGTCACGGGACGGCAGAGCCGGGCGAAGCCGACGAGGCCGGGGGCCAGCCAGAGCGCGGTCCGCTCGGGCGCGGCCATCGCCAGGTTCTTCGGGACCATCTCGCCGATGACGAGGTGGAGGACGACGACCGCGGCGAGGGCGATCACGTAGCCGAGCGGGTGGACCAGCCCGTCCGGGACGCCGACCGTGTGGAAGACGGGTTCGAGGAGCCGGGCCACGGTCGGCTCCGCGACGGCCCCGAGCGTCAGGGAGCAGACGGTGATGCCGAACTGCGCGGCCGCCATCATCTGCGGCAGGTTCTCCAGTCCGTGCAGGACCTGCTTGGCGCGGGCGCCGCCGAGCGGCTCGATCTGGCTGCGGCGGACGGAGACGAGCGCGAACTCGGCCCCGACGAAGAAGCCGTTGGCCAGCACGAGCAGGACGGCGAAGAGCAGCGGAAGGGTACTCATCGGACCGCCTCCGCAGCCACCGGGACGGGCACGTCGGCAGGGGGCGGGAAGGGCTCGGACACCGGGTCGGCGGTCTCGGCGACCGCCCGTCCGGAGGCGGGTCCGGCCACCGGCTCGGGCACCGGTTCCGTCCGGACGATCCGGACGCGCTCGGCGCGGTAGCGGTCGACCTCGCGGACCGAGAGGCACCAGCCGGGCAGCTCGGCCCGGTCGCCCGGGGCGGGGATCCGACCCAGGAGGTCGGCGACGAGCCCGGCGACGGTCTCGTACGGCCCGTCGGGCACGTCGAGGCCTATCCGGCGCAGCGCGTGGACCCGGCAGGAGCCGTCGGCGTCCCAGGCGGGCCGCCCGTCCTCGGCGGGCGCGGCGGCCAGCTCGGGCCGTCCGTCGGCAGCCGTGTCGTGCTCGTCGCGGACCTCGCCGACGAGCTCCTCCACGATGTCCTCCAGGGTGACGACCCCGGCCGTGCCGCCGTACTCGTCGACGACGACCGCGATGGGCTGTTCCCGGCGCAGCCGCTCCAGCAGGGCCTGGGCGGGCAGCGACTCGGGCACCAGGAGCGGCGGGACCGCGATCCGCCCGACGGGGGTCCGCAGCCGGGCGTGCGGCGCGACGGCGAGCGCGTCCTTGAGGTGGACCATGCCGACGACCTCGTCGATGCGGTCCCGGTAGACGGGGAAGCGCGAGAGGCCGGTGGCCCGGGTGAGGTTGAGGACGTCGGCCGCGGTGGCGTCCCACTGGAGGGCGTTCACCTTCACGCGCGGGGTCATGACCTGCTCGGCGGTGAGGCCGCCGAGGGACAGGGTCCGTACGAAGAGGTCGGCGGTGTCCTGTTCGAGGGCGCCGGCCTCGGCGGAGTGCCGGGCCAGGGAGACCAGTTCGCCGGGGGTGCGGACGGAGTCCAGCTCCTCGGTGGGCTCGACGCCCAGGAGCCGGACGAGCCGGTTCGCGACCCGGTTGAGCAGGGAGATCACCGGCCGGAAGAGGGCGGAGAAGGCGCGCTGCGGGGTGGCGACGAAGCGGGCCACCTGCAGCGGCCGGGAGACCGCCCAGTTCTTCGGGACGAGCTCGCCCACCACCATCTGGACGGCGGAGGCGAGGAGCATCCCGATCACCACCGCGATCCCGGAGACGGCCCCGGCGGGCAGTCCGGTCGCGGTGAGCGGTCCGTGCAGCAGGCCGGCGAGCGCGGGCTCGGCGAGCATGCCGACGACGAGGGAGGTGATGGTGATGCCCAGCTGGGTGCCGGAGAGCTGGAAGGACAGCTCGCGCAGCGCGGTGACGACGGTGCGGGCGCGCCGGTCGCCGTCGGCCGCGGCCCGCTCGGCCTCGGCGCGCTCGACGGTGACGAGGCCGAACTCGGCGGCCACGAAGAATCCGTTGGCGAGGATCAGGACGAAGGCCGCGAAGAGCAGCAGAAGGGAGACGATCATGCCGCCGCCTCCTGGGAGGGGGCGGCGCAGGTACTACCGGACGATCCGTCCATTGCTGGAGGGAGTCACTCCTCGGGTCGAAGGGGGTGCCTCGCGGGCCGCCGTACGGGGGCCCTGCACACGCGAGGCGGTGGTGCCGCTCGGCACCACCGCCTCCAGAGTAGTCACGCGGAGCCCGCGAGGGGCAGGGGGTCGGCCCCGGATGGGGGACGGAACACGTCCGTCCGCCCCACGGAGCGGCCCGTCAGGCCTTCGCCTGCTCCGTGCCCGTGCCGTGGCTCTCGGCCAGGGCCCGCAGGGCACGGGCGTCCCGGATGGCCGACTCCTTGGCGATGCCGGGCTGGATGCCCAGCGCCGGCAGGCTGGTGCCGTCGCTCAGGTCGAGGAAGACCCAGGGGTCGCCGGGCCGCAGGTTGACCTTGAGGATCTCCGCCCAGGCCAGCCGACGGGTGCGGGTGATGTTGACGACCGTGACGCCCTCGTCGTCGGCGACGATCTTCGGGCGGCTCAGCAGGACGAGGATCCCGAGCAGGAGCGCCGCGGTGAAGACGAAGCTGAGGCGCTCCCCCGGTCCCAGCCGCTCCAGCATCAGCGCGACGGCGGTGACGACGACGAACATCAGGACGCCCAGGGTCAGCAGCACGGCCCGGGTGCGCCCGGGACGGAAGGTGACCGGAAGTGCGGGCGTCGGTGCCTGGGACATCGGGGGTTCCTCGGGGCCTTCGGTGCGGGCGGTCCGTGCCGTCAGAGGCGGCAGGCGTGGATGGCGGTGGTGAGGATGGCGCGGGCACCGATCTCGTAGAGGTCGTCCATGATCCGCTGCGCCTCCTTGGCGGGGACCATCGCGCGGACGGCGACCCAGCCCTCGTTGTGCAGCGGGGAGACGGTCGGCGACTCCAGGCCCGGGGTGAGGGCGACGGCCTGCTCCAGGTGCTCGGCGCGGCAGTCGTAGTCCATCATCACGTACGAGCGGGCGACGAGGACGCCCTGGAGTCGGCGCATGAACTGCTGGACCTGCGGGTTGTCGTCGGTGGCGCCGTGGCGGCGGACGACGACGGCCTCGGAGGTCAGGATCGGCTCGCCGATGACCTCCAGGCCGGCGTTGCGCAGGCTGGTGCCGGTCTCCACGACGTCCGCGATGATCTGGGCGACGCCCAGCTGGATCGCGGTCTCCACGGCCCCGTCCAGGTGCACGACGGAGGCGTCGATGCCCTGGTCCGCGAGGTGCTTGGCGACGATGCCCTCGTAGGAGGTGGCGATCGTCATGCCGCCGAAGTCCTCGGGGCCGTTCGCCGTGCCCGGGCGGGTGGCGTAGCGGAAGGTGGAGCGGCCGAAGTTCAGCGCGAGGATCTCCTCGGCGCTGGCGCCGGAGTCCAGGAGCAGGTCACGGCCGGTGATGCCGATGTCCAGCTTCCCGGAGGCGACGTAGATCGCGATGTCCTTCGGGCGCAGGTAGAAGAACTCGACCTCGTTGTCGGGGTCGATGACGACGAGCTCCTTGGACTCCTTGCGCTGGCGGTAGCCGGCCTCATGGAGCATTGCCGACGCAGGTCCGGAGAGGGAACCCTTGTTGGGAACGGCGATGCGCAGCATGGGGTGAGCTTCCTTTGCCTGGGAGTGGTGGGAGTCCGGTTCCGTGCGCCGGAGGACGTGCCTCCGGGGACGGCTGTGCTCAGAGGTGGGCGTAGACGTCGTCGAGCGAGATCCCGCGGGCGACCATCATCACCTGGACGTGGTACAGCAGCTGCGAGATCTCCTCGGCGGCCGCGTCCTTGCCCTCGTACTCGGCGGCCATCCAGACCTCGGCGGCCTCTTCGACGACCTTCTTGCCGATGGCATGGACGCCCTTGTCGACCAGCTCCGCGGTGCGGGAGGTGGCCGGGTCGCCGGTCTCGGCCTTGAGCTTGAGCTCGGCGAAGAGCTCTTCGAAGGTTTTGCGGGTTCCGTTCGCCATGATGGTCCTAAGAGTACGGGGTGAGGGTCGCGTCATCAGCGCCAGGGTTCGCTCACCGTGCGCAGCGTGGTCGCGGTCGCGACGGCGGCGGTGACGGCCTCGTGGCCCTTGTCCTCGGTGGATCCCTCGAGGCCGGCCCGGTCGAGCGCCTGCTCCTCGGTGTCGACGGTGAGGACCCCGAATCCGACGGGTACGCCGGTGTCGATCGAGACCTGGGTGAGGCCGTGGGTGACGCCCTGGCACACGTACTCGAAGTGCGGCGTTCCGCCGCGGATGACGACGCCGAGCGCCACGATGGCATCGTAGCCGCGCCCGGCGAGGACCTTCGCCACGACCGGGAGCTCGAAGCTGCCGGGGACGCGCAGGAGGGTCGGCTCGTCGATGCCGAGCTCGCTCAGGGCGCGCAGGGCGCCGTCGACGAGTCCGTCCATGATCTTCTCGTGCCACTGCGCCGCGATGACCGCGACCCGCAGGTCGCCGCAGTTCTTCACGCTGAGGACGGGTGCGCCCTTGCCGCTCATGATTCTCCTTGCCGGTGGATCCGTACGTGGTGGGTGGATGCGTCCGCGGTCACTGGTTGCCGCAGGTGGACGTCTGGGAGCCGTCCAGCCAGGGCAGGTCGTGGCCCATCCGGTCCCGCTTGGTGCGCAGGTACCGGAGGTTGTGCTCGCCGGCCGTGACGGGCATGGGCTCGCGGCCCCTGACCGTGAGGCCGTGCCGGGTCAGGGCGTCGATCTTGTCGGGGTTGTTGGTCATCAGGCGCAGGCTGCGGACGCCGAGGTCGACGAGGATCTGCGCGCCGGCCGCGTAGTCGCGGGCGTCGGCGGGCAGCCCGAGTTCCAGGTTGGCGTCGAGGGTGTCGCGGCCCTGCTCCTGGAGCTCGTACGCGCGGAGCTTGGACAGCAGGCCGATGCCGCGGCCCTCGTGGCCCCGGAGGTAGACCACGACGCCCCGGCCCGCCTCGGTGATGCGGTCCATGGAGGCCTGCAGCTGGGGGCCGCAGTCGCAGCGCAGCGAGTGGAAGATGTCGCCGGTCAGGCACTCGGAGTGGACCCGGACCAGGACGTCCTCGGCGCCGCCTGCGGCGATGTCGCCGTGGACGAGGGCGACGTGCTCGACCCCGTCCACGGTGGAGCGGTAGCCGTAGGCGGTGAAGTCGCCGTGCGCGGTGGGGAGCCGGACCTCGGCCTCGCGGCGCACGGTCGGCTCGGCGGAGCGCCGGTAGGCGATCAGGTCCTCGATGGAGATGATCGTGAGGCCGTGCTTGCGGGCGAAGGGGACCAGCTCCGGGAGGCGCAGCATGACGCCGTCCTCGCCGGCGATCTCGACGATCGCGCCGGCCGGGCGGAGGCCCGCGAGGCGGGCGAGGTCGACGGCGGCCTCGGTGTGCCCGTTGCGGGCGAGGACGCCGCCCTCCTTGGCGCGGAGCGGGAAGATGTGGCCGGGGCGCACGAAGTCGGAGGGCTCGTGGCGGCCGCTCGCCAGCATCCGCAGGGTGGTGGCGCGGTCGGCGGCGGAGATGCCGGTGGTGACGCCGTGGGCCGGAGCCGCGTCGACGGAGACCGTGAAGGCGGTGCGCATCGACTCGGTGTTGTGCGCGACCATCTGCGGGAGCTCCAGGCGCTCCAGCTCGTCGTGCTCCATGGGGGCGCAGATCAGGCCGCGGCACTCGCTCATCATGAAGGCGACGACCTCGGGGGTGGCCTTCTCGGCGGCGATGACGAGGTCGCCCTCGTTCTCGCGGTCCTCGTCGTCGACGACGACGACGGGCCGGCCGGCGGCGATGTCGCGGATCGCCTGCTCGACGGGGTCGAGGGCCAGGTCGGTGGCGTCCCAGATCGGCAGCGCGCTCATGCGTGGGCTCCTTCCAGAGCGGTGGCGGAGGTCGTGCGCGTCCGGAGCCACCAGTCGCGCATGCCCCAGACGACGAGGGCGAAGTAGATGACGTAGACCAGGCCGGAGAAGGCGAGGCCGCTGTTGAAGGCGAGCGGGACGCCGACGAGGTCGACGAGGAGCCAGGCGAACCAGAACTCGACCAGGCCGCGGGCCTGGGCGATCATCGCGACGAGGGTGCCGACGAAGATGTACGCGTCGGCCCACGGGCTCCAGGAGAGCGACGGGTAGAGGGTGAAGAGGCCGCCGACGGCGAGGGTGCCGAGGGCCGCTCCGGCGAGGAGCAGCGCGCGCTCCTTCCAGGTGGCGAAGCGGACCGCGATGGAGCCGTCCTGGGCCTGCTGCCGGCCGCGGTTCCACTGCCACCAGCCCCAGGCGGCGACGCCGATGACGAGGAGCTGCTTGCCGACGCCGCCGGCGAGGTGGGCGGAGGCGTAGGCGCCGACGAGGATCAGGCCGGAGAGCAGCTGGGCGGGCCAGGTGAGGATGGACCGGCGCCAGCCGAGCGCGAGGGCGATGAGGCCGATCGTGTTGCCGATCATGTCGGACCACAGGATGTGCTGGCCGAACGCGCTGAAGGCCTCGGAGTTGAGCCAGTTCACTTGTCGCCCTCCCCGGCGTTCGGGCCGAGCAGCCGCTCGACGTACTTGGCGATGACGTCCACTTCGAGGTTGACCGGGTCGCCGGACCGCTTGATGCCGAGCGTGGTCAGGTCGAGGGTGGTCGGGATGAGGCTGATGGTGAACCAGTCGTCGGCGACCTCGACGACGGTGAGGCTGACGCCGTCGACCGTGATGGAGCCCTTCTCGACGACGTAGCGGGAGAGGTGGGCGGGCAGGCCGACCTTGACGAGTTCCCAGTGCTCGGACGGGGTGCGCTCCAGGATCGTGCCGGTGCCGTCCACGTGGCCCTGGACGATGTGTCCGCCGAGGCGGCCGCCGACGGCCATGGGCCGCTCCAGGTTGACGCGGGAGCCGGTCTCCAGGGCGCCGAGGCTGGACCGCTTGAGGGTCTCGGCCATGACGTCGGCGGTGAACTCGCCGTCGGCGGTCTCGACGACCGTGAGGCAGACGCCGTTGACGGCGATGGAGTCGCCGTGCCGGGCGCCCTCCGTGACCAGGGGGCCGCGCAGGCGGAAGCGGGAGGCGTCCGCCAGCTGCTCGACGGCGGTGACCTCGCCCAGCTCTTCGACGATTCCGGTGAACACGGTCAGGCTCCCTTGGGGACGGCGGTGGGGTGCGGGGCGGCGGTGACGCGGAGGTCGGGTCCGATGCGGACGGTGTCGGTGACGTCGAGCCGCAACGCTTCGGTGATGGTGGTGATTCCTGCGTCGGCGAGGGCGTTCGGGCCGGCGCCGAGGAGGACGGGGGCGAGGTAGCCGACGACCTGGTCGACGGCGCCGGCGGCGACGAAGGCGCCGGCGAGGGTGGGGCCGCCCTCCAGGAGGACGGAGCGGACGCCGCGCGCGTGGAGGGCGTCCAGGAGGGCGGGTACGGACAGGCCGCGGTCCGCCCTGGGGAGGCGGAGGACGCGGGCGTCGTCGAGGCCGGTCGCGGCGTCCCGCGCGATCGCGATCAGGGTCGGGGCCGCGTCGTCGAGGATCCGGGCGCCGGGCTTCACGGCGGTCCCCTCGGTGTCGACGACCACCCGGAGCGGCTGGACGGCTCCCTCGACGCCGCGGACGGCGAGGTGGGGGTCGTCGGCGCGGGCGGTGCCGGAGCCGACGACGACGGCGTCGGCCTCGGCGCGCAGCCGGTGGACGTCGGCGCGGGACTCCGGGGAGGTGATCCAGCGGGAGGTGCCGTCGGCGGCGGCGATCCGGCCGTCGAGGGTGGCGGCGTACTTCCAGCGGACGAAGGGGCGGCCGTGGCGTACGGAGGTGAGCCAGGCGATGTTGCCGGCCTCCGCCTCGGCCTCCAGGAGCCCCTGCCGGACCTCGACGCCGGCGGCGCGCAGCGTGTCGGCGCCTCCGGTGGCCTGCGGGTTCGGGTCGCCGACGGCGTAGAGGACGCGGCTGATCCCGGCCTCGATCAGGGCCTGCGCGCAGGGGCCGGTGCGGCCGGTGTGGTTGCAGGGTTCGAGGGTGACGTAGGCGGTGGCGCCGCGGGCGAGGGCGCCCGCCTCGCGCAGGGCGTGGACCTCGGCGTGGGGGCCGCCGGCGCGCCGGTGGTAGCCCTCGCCGACCACGTGTCCGGCGGCGTCGGTGATGACGCAGCCGACGACGGGGTTGGGGCTGGTGGCGCCGAGACCGCGTGCGGCGAGCTCGACGGCGCGTCGCATGGCGGTGATGTCGGCCTGCTGGGCCACCGGGTCCTCCTGCCTCTTCGGGCACGGACTCCGGGGCCTGTCGATGACGACAGAGAGCGGGACGACGCTTCGCGCAGGGTGCGCCGGGGCCGCGGTCGCACGGGTACGCCGATCGGTGTCGATACGGCGACCAGCGGACGTACGGCCGGCACACCCCGGAAAGGGGTCGCCCGCCGCGCACTGCCTCCCATCCGGACTTTCACCGTCGGTCCAGGAATCTCACCTGGTCAACCGGCCGCTGGCTGCGGACGGGTCGCGGACTATACCGCCGGTTCGGAATTACACCGACCCCGGAGTGCGCTGCTGCTGATACAGGGCCAGTGTGCCACGACCCGCGAGGGGCGTCGTGGCCGGATTCCTGTGGTCTGGCTCACAGGGTCCCATAGAACCCTTCTTTGGTCCAGACCTATTGACGCACTGGTCTAGTCCTCTTAATCTCCGTGTCACCTCCGAGGAACGGTCCGGCGGGGTGCGCACCCCACGGGCCCAACACGACCCACCCCCTTGTTCGTTGTGTTCTCCCACCTCCCCAGGAGGAACCGATCGTGTTGTCCCCCACCGCGAAGAGAGCCTCGCTGCTCTCGTCCGGCGCAGCCGTCGCCGGACTGCTGCTCAGCTCGCTCTCCGGCGGCGTCTCGTACGCGGCCGACAACGAGTCCTGTCGCCCCGACGGGCTCTACAAGACGGCCGGCGTCGACGTGCCGTACTGCTCGGTCTACGACACCGAGGGCCGCGAGAAGATGGGCGCGGACCACCAGCGCCGGGTCATCGGCTACTTCACCGGCTGGCGCGACGGCAAGAACGGCCAGCCCGCGTACCTGGCCAAGGACATCCCGTGGGAGAAGATCACCCACATCAACTACGCCTTCGGGCACATCGGCTCGGACAACAAGCTCTCCGTCGGCACGGACGGTCCGAACAACGCCGCCACCGGGATGACCTGGCCCGGTGTCGCAGGCGCCGAGATGGACCCGGCGTACGCCTACAAGGGCCACTTCAACCTGCTCAACAAGTTCAAGAAGCAGCACCCGAACGTGAAGACGCTGATCTCGGTCGGCGGCTGGGCCGAGACCGGCGGCTACTTCGCGGACAACGGGAGCCGGGTGAACTCCGGCGGCTTCTACTCGATGGCGACCAACGCCGACGGTTCGGTCAACCAGGCCGGGATCGACACCTTCGCCGCCTCGTCCGTCGACTTCATCCGCAAGTACGGCTTCAACGGCGTCGACATCGACTACGAGTACCCGACGACCATGAAGGACGCCGGCAACCCGCTCGACTGGCAGATCGCCAACGCGCGCCGCGCCGGGCTCGTGCAGGGCTACGCGGCCCTCATGAAGTCCCTGCGCGAGAAGCTGGACGTGGCCGGCGCCGCCGACGGCAAGCACTACCTGCTGACCGTCGCCGCCCCCTCCTCCGGCTACCTGCTGCGCGGCATGGAGACCTTCCAGGTGCAGAAGTACCTGGACTACGTCAACATCATGTCCTACGACCTGCACGGCGCCTGGAACGAGTACGTCGGACCCAACGCCTCCCTCTTCGACGACGGCAAGGACGGCGAGCTCGCCGCGGCCAACGTCTACGGCTCCGCGCAGTACGGCAACATCGGGTACCTCAACACCGACTGGGCCTACCACTACTTCCGCGGCTCGATGCCGGCCGGCCGCATCAACATCGGCCTGCCGTACTACACCCGCGGCCACAAGAACGTCCAGGGCGGCACCGACGGCCTGTGGGGCAAGGCCACCGCGACCACCTGCCCGGCCGGCGCCGGTCTGACCAAGTGCGGTGACGGCGCCACCGGCATCGACAACCTGTGGCACGACAAGGACACCAACGGTGTCGAGTCGCCCGCCGGCTCCAACCCGATGTGGCACGCCAAGAACCTCGAGAAGGGGATCGTCGGCGATTACGTCACCCAGTACGGCTTCCCGGCGAACACCACGCTGACCGGCACCTACACCCGCAAGTACGACTCGACCCTGGTCGCGCCGTGGCTGTGGAACGCGCAGAAGAAGGTCTTCCTCTCCACCGAGGACGAGCAGTCGGTGGCCGCGAAGGCCGACTACGTGGTCAACAAGGGCATCGGCGGCACGATGGTCTGGGAGATGGCCGGCGACTACGACTGGAACGCCACCAAGGGCCAGTACGAGATCGGCGACACCCTCACCTCGCTGATGTACGACAAGTTCAAGGCGGCCACCCCGTACGGCGCGAAGAAGTCCAACGCGACGCTGCCGACCAAGGCCGTGAAGATCGACGCGCAGTTCACCGAGTTCAAGCTCGGCGACTCGAACTACCCGATCACCCCGAAGATCAAGATCACCAACAACACGGCGGCCACCCTCCCGGGCGGCACGGAGTTCCAGTTCGACTACGGGACCTCGGCCCCGGCGAACGCCTCAGACCAGTCGGGCTTCGGCACCAAGGTGATCAGCAGCGACCACACGGGCAGCAACGTGGGCGGCCTGAAGGGCGACTTCCACCGAGTCTCCCTGAAGCTCCCGGCCTGGCAGTCGCTGGCCCCGGGCGCCACGGTCGACCTCGCGTTCAACTACTACCTGCCGGTGTCCACCCCCTCCAACTGGACGGTGAGCATCAACGGCACGACGTACGCCCTCGCCGGTGACCTGGCGCGCGGCACGACGGTGGTGGAGCCGGGCACCACGACCCCGCCGACCACGCCGCCGACGACTCCGCCCACCACGCCTCCGACGACCCCGCCCACGACTCCCCCGACCACGCCTCCGACGACGCCGCCCACCGGCTGCGGCACGGTCCCGGCGTACGTCGCGGGCACGGTCTACAACGCGGGCAACGAGGTCTCCCACAACGGCCGCAAGTACAAGGCCCAGTGGTGGACCCAGAACGAGACGCCGGGCACGACCGGCGAGTGGGGCGTCTGGAAGGACCTCGGTCCCTGCTGACGCACCCCCTCCGAGACCCCCGGCGGCGGAACATCACGGCCCTTGCCGCCGCCGGGCTCCCCCAGCGCCGCGCCCCCCTGTCCGGGGCGCGGCGCGCTCGCGTCTCCGGGGCCGTACGGGAGGGGCACGGCCACCGCCTCAGCTCCCGAGCCCCGCGGCCGGTGCACCGAAGAGCTCGTCCTGGGCCGCGTCGCGGGCGAGGAGCAGGGCTCCGCGCAGCACCGCCGTGTCGCCCAGGTCCGTCGCGCGGACCTCGGCGCGGAGCGGGGAGAGGGCGGCCAGTTCGGCCTCCACGCGCGCGGCGAGCGCGGCGCCGCCCTGGTGGCCCGTCTCCCCGGCCAGGACCACGCAGCCGGGGTCGAGGACCGAGACGACGGCCGCCGCGCCGATCGCGAGGCGGCGGGCCAGGGCGTCGAGGAAGGGGCCGGGGCCCGAGGCGAGCGCCTCGGCCGCGGTGAGGCCGTGGTCGGCCGCCAGCGCCTCCACGGCGGCCGCGCAGGCCAGCTCGTGGAAGCCGCCGTCGCAGCCGGTGGCCGAGGGGAGGCCGGATGTGCCGGGCACCGGCAGGAAGCCGATCTCGCCCGCGCCGCCGGAGGCGCCGCGGCGCAGCCGCCCGCCGAGCACGACCGCGGCACCGACGCCCTGACCGAGCCAGAGCAGGACGAAGTCCTCCCGCTCGCGGGCCGCGCCCTCGCGCAGTTCGGCGACGGCGGCGAGGTTGGTCTCGTTCTCGACGAGGACGCGCGCGGGCAGCCGTTCCTGGAGGACGCCGACCAGCCGCCGGTGCCAGGCGGGCAGGCCCGAGGAGTCGCGGAGTTCGCCGGTGGCCGGGTCGATCAGGCCGGGGGCGCCGACGGCGACGGTGTGCAGCCGGTCGGCGCCCGCCTCCCGCACGGTCCGCTCCAGGAGCGCGACGGCCTTCTCCACGGCCGGCCCGGTGTCGCTGTCGTCGCCGACGGGCACGGCGGCCTCGGCGAGGGTGGCGCCGAGCAGGTCGGTGACGGTGACGGAGACCGACCGCGTCCGGACGTCGAGGGCGGCCAGGTGCGCGCGGTCGGCGACCAGCCCGTACAGCTTGGCGTTGGGCCCCCGCCGCTCCGCTCCGGACTCGCCGACGACATGGACGAGCCCGGAGCCCCGGAGGCGCTCGACGAGATCGGCGACGGTGGGCCGGGAGAGCCCGGTGAGCGTCTTGAGCTGAGTGGCCGTCAACGGTCCCTCGTCCTGGAGCAGTCGCAGGGCGAACCGGTCGTTGATGGCTCGTGCGGTGCTCGGGGATGCGGCCATGCGGCGATCCTCTCAGACGCGTCCGGGTGCGGAGGACGTTCCGCGGTCTATTTATCAGGCAGGGTTCCTGATAGTTTACGGCCGCACCCGTTCGACGACACCACACCACCCAGGGAGGGCCCATGGCGGCGGAGACCGTCACCCGCACCGATCGCCTGCGGCGGGCACGCTTCGCCGTCGCCGCAGTCTTCTGCGTCCACGGCGCCGTGACCGGCAGCTTCGCCACCCGCATCCCCTGGATCCAGGAGCACGCGGGCGTGAGCGCGGGCCAGCTCGGGCTCGCGCTCGCCTTCCCCGCGCTCGGTGCCTCCCTCGCGATGCCGCTGGCCGGGGCCGTCTCGCACCGCCTCGGGGCCCGGACGGCGCTGCGCGGCCTGCTCGCCCTCTGGACCCTCGCCCTGACCCTGCCCTCGCTCGCCCCGAACGTCTGGGGCCTGTGCGCCGCCCTCTTCGTGTACGGCGCGACCGCCGGCATGTCCGACGTGGCGATGAACGCGCTGGGGGTCGAGACCGAGAACCGGCTCGGCAGGTCCATCATGTCGAGCCTGCACGGCATGTGGAGCGCCGGCGCCCTCATCGGGTCCGCCGCGGGCACGGTCGCCGCGCACCTGGGCGCCGACGCCCGGCTCCACCACCTGATCGCGGCCCTGGTGCTCACCGCCCTCGGCCTGGTCTTCTGCCAGGGCGTCCTGGACGTGCACAGCACCCCGGACGGGGAGGCGCCGCCCCGCTTCTCGCTGCCGCCCAAGTCCGCGCTGATCATCGGCGCGGTCGGCTTCTGCGCGGTCTTCGCGGAGGGCGCGAGCCTCGACTGGTCGGCCGTCTACCTCCGGGACGAGCTGGGCGGCTCGGCCGGGCTGGCGGCCGCCTCCACGACCGCCTTCGCGCTGACCATGACCGTCGCCCGGCTGGCCGGCGACCGGGTCGTGGACCGCTTCGGCGCGGTCCGCACGGTACGGGTGGGAGGCGCCGTCGCCACCCTCGGCGGGGTCATGGTCGTCGCCGCCCCGCACGCCGCCGTCGCCATGGCCGGTTTCGGCTTCATCGGCCTCGGGGTCGCGGTCGTCGTCCCGCTGGCCTTCGCGGCGGCCGGGCGCAGCGGCCCGAACCCGAGCCAGGCCATCGCGGGGGTCGCCACCATCACGTACACCTCGGGGCTCATCGCCCCCTCGGCGATCGGCGGCATCGCCGACGCGACCTCGCTGGTCTTCTCGTTCGGCCTGGTCACCCTGCTCGCCCTGGGGCTCGTCCTGGGCGCGGGCGTCCTCCGCTCCGGCGGGCGGGAGTCCGCGCCGGCGGAGGCCGCCCCGGAGCGGACCCCGGGCCCCGTCGGCTAGACGGCCCCTCAGCGGCCCCGGTCCGGACGGACGGCGCCGCCGGAGGCCGGGGCGCCCGTCCCCGGCCTCCGGCGGCGCATACCATGTGGCTGATCTTTTGCGGTCGCGACGCGGCCGCCTGAACCGTAGAACGGGAGCCACCTCATGAACCTCGGCGTGCGCTGGACCCTGCACGGCGACGGGAAGACACCCGCTCCCGGAGCCGTCGTCCGCCCGGACGAACGGCTCTCCTGGCCCCGCACGGTCGGCCTCGGCGCGCAGCACGTCGTGGCGATGTTCGGCGCCTCGTTCGTCGCCCCGGTCCTCATGGGCCTGGACCCCAACCTCGCGATCATGATGTCGGGATTCGCGACCGCGATCTTCCTGCTCGCGACCCGCGGCACGGTCCCCTCCTACCTGGGCTGCTCGCTCTCCTTCGTCGGCGTCGCCGCCGCCATCCGGGCCGCGGGCGGCACCAGCGCCACCGTGACGGGCGCGGTGTTCGTCGTCGGCGCGGTGCTCTTCCTCGCCGGTCTCGCGGTGCGGCGGTTCGGCGCGCGCATCATCCACGCGGCGATGCCGCCGATCGTGACCGGCGCCGTCGTGATGCTGATCGGCTTCAACCTGGCCCCGGTCACCGCGGCCACGTACTGGCCGCAGGACCAGTGGACGGCGCTCCTCACGATGCTGTTCACCGGCCTGGCCGTGGTGTGTCTGCGCGGCTTCTGGTCCCGCATCGCGATCTTCCTCGGCCTGATCTTCGGCTACGCCGTCTCGTGGATCTCCGACCTGGTCTTCGGCACGATCCACTCGATGTCCGCGAGCGGCGAGGTCACCGACCACTGGCGGCTCGACCTCTCCGCGGTCGGCCGGGCCGACTGGGTCGGACTGCCCTCGTTCCACGCCCCCAGCTTCGAGTGGTCCGCGATCCTCGTCGCGCTGCCCGTCGTCATCGCGCTGATCGCCGAGAACGCCGGACACGTGAAGGCCGTCGGCGAGATGACCGGCAAGCCGCTGGACGACCAGCTCGGCACCGCGATCGCCGCCGACGGCGCCGCCTCGATGCTGTCGACGGCCGTGGGCGGCCCGCCGAACACCACGTACTCGGAGAACATCGGCGTCATGGCCGCCACCCGGGTCTACTCCACGGCCGCCTACTGGGCCGCCGCCTGCTTCGCCCTCCTCTTCGGCCTCTGCCCGAAGTTCGGCGCGGTCGTCGCCGCCATCCCCGGCGGCGTCCTCGGCGGCATCACCGTCATCCTGTACGGCATGATCGGCCTGCTCGGGGCCCAGATCTGGATCAACGCCAAGGTCGACCTGCGCAACCCGCTCAACCTGGTCCCGGCGGCCGCGGGCATCATCATCGGCGTCGGCGGGGTGAAGCTGACCTTCACGGACACCTTCGAGCTGGGCGGCATCGCGCTCGGCACGATCGTGGTCATCACCGGCTACCACGTGCTGCGGGCCTTGGCCCCGGCCCACCTCAAGCAGCAGGAGCCGCTGCTGGACTCCGGCACCAGCTCGTACGAGAGCACGTCCGGGGACGAGCCGCCGTCGAAGAGCTGAGGGATTCGCCCGTTCTGGGGAAGCCGGGCCGGAGGAGTTCCCTCCCGGGCCCGGCGGCTGGGAGCCTGCCCGCATGGCGCAGACCCAGCAGATCGGGCAGAGCGAACAGACACGGCGGGTCGGGCGGCAGCCCGGCCCGTTCCTCGCGGTCGACCCCGTGGTGGACCGGATGCGGGCGTTCCGCGCGGCCTGGCATCCGGCCGACGGGGTCGCCGTCTTCAACCGGGTCTACCTCACCGTCACGGAGGAGATCGGCCACGCGATCGAGGCGGGCGGCTTCGCCGACCGGCGGGCCGCCGCCACCCTCGACGTGCGGTTCGCCGAGCGGTACCTGGCCGCGGTGGACGCGGCGGCCACCGGACTCCCCTCCCCCGCGTGCTGGCGGCCGCTGTTCCGCTACCGCCGCCATCCCGGGGTGCGGCCGCTGCAGTTCGCGCTGGCCGGGATCAACGCCCACATCGGCCACGACCTGGCGCTCGCGGTGGTCGACACCTGCCGGGTCCTGGAGTGCGCGCCCGCCGATCTGGAGGACGAGTTCGACCGGGTCGGCGACGTCCTGGTCCTCCTGGAGGAGCGCATCCGGGAGGAACTGATGCCGGGCCCGGACCTCCTGGAGGTCGCGGACCCGCTGACGCATCTGCTCGGCTGCTGGAGCCTCGACCGGGCCCGCGACGGGGCCTGGCTGGTGGCGCGCTCGCTGTGGCAGCTGCGCGGCCTGCCCGAGCTGGCCGAGGAGTTCACGGAACGCCTCGACCGCTCGGTGGGCCTGGTGGGGCGGATGCTCCTCACCCCCCTGACCATGCCCTGAGCACGCTCCGAACCGGCCGGGCCTCCACGGCCCCGGCCGGACGGCTCAGTCCTCCGGCAGCTCGACCGGGGCGATCTCGTCGTACACGTCGCCCGGACCGGGGTTCGTCCCGTCGGTGGCGCCGCCGAAGTGGTGCATCACGCCCCACACCGCGTTGAGCGCCGTCTGCACCGCGCCCTCGGCCCAGCCGGCCGTCCACGAGATGTCGTCGCCCGCGAGGAAGATGCCCCGCTTGTCCTCGGGCAGCCGGTCCTGCATGAAGTGCGTGAAGAGGCGCCGCTGGTAGCGGTAGTGACCGGGCAGGTTCGCCTTGAACGCGCCCATGAAGTAGGGCTCGTTCTCCCAGGAGACCGTCACCGGGTTGCCGATGATGTGCTTCCGGATGTCGACCTTCGGGTAGATCTCGCCCAGCGACTTCAGCATGACCTCCATCCGCTCGTTCGCGGACAGCGGCAGCCACTTCAGGCTGTCGTCGCACCAGGTGTACGAGAGGCAGATGGTGGCGGGCTTGTCCGGGCCGTCGTCCAGGAGGTACGTGCCGCGGGTCATCCGGTCGGTGAGCGTCATCGACATGACGTCCCGGCCGGTCGGGTTCCCCTCGTCGTCGACGGCCTTGTCCAGCCAGAACGGCCGGTCGACCGGGACGAACAGCTTCGAGCTCTCCATGTAGTGGGTGCGCTCGATCGCCGTCCAGTGGTCGATCGGGAAGAGCGAGTCGTCGCAGGCGATCTTGGAGAGCAGCATCCAGGACTGGGCGGTGAAGATCGCCGCCTGGAAGGTGCGGATGTCGCCGGAGGCGTCGGTGACGGTGATCCGGTTGCCGGCGGTCCGGTTCAGCCGGGTCACGGCCGGCTTCGGGGCGCCGTCGTGCAGGGAGCTGAGCGAGGTGCCCGGCGCCCAGTGGACGATCTTCTCCGGCTCGCGCTCCCACAGGCGCAGCGGCAGCTGCTGCGAGCCGCCGACGATGCCGCGGTGGTGGTCGTCGGCCTCGGTGTAGACGACGCGGAGGATCTCCAGGATGGAGTTGGGGAAGTCGGTGTCCCAGCCGCCGGTGCCGAAGCCGACCTGGCCGAAGATCTCGCGGTGCCGGAAGGACTTGAAGGACTCCGACTCGCAGAGGAAGCCGTAGAAGGTCTGGTTGTCGAGCTTCTCGACGAGCTTCGACCAGATCTCGCGGATGCGCGGGACGTCGCGCTCGCGCATGGCCTGGTTCATGTCGGAGAAGTCGGCGCCCTCGTCGAGGCAGGCGTTCCACGCGTTCATCACGTCGCGGTAGACCTGCGGGAGGTCGTCGACGGTGGTGGCGTAGTGCGACTCGCCCTTGAGGTCGACGACGGTCGAGGGGGTCGTCTCGGCCAGCGGGTTGGGGAACGGCGTGGTCTCCAGGCCGACGAGGTCGATGTAGTGCTGGAGCGCGGTCGACGAGGGCGGGAAGCGCATGGCGCCCATCTCGGCGGTGAGGCCCTCGGTGGCGGTGCCCTCGAAGCCCACGGTCCGCAGCCGGCCGCCGATCTGGTCGGCCTCGTACACGACGGGCTTGAGGCCCATCTTCATCAGCTCGTAGGCGGCGATGATGCCGGACAGGCCGCCGCCGATGACCGCGACCTCGGTGCCGTGCTCGGTCGCCGGTATCTGGCCGAGGCCGGCCGGGTGGGCCAGGAAGTCGTCGTAGGCGTACGGGAAGTCCGGCCCGAACATGGTGATCGGCGGCTGGCCGTCGCTGTGGGGGACGGCGGTCGTGGGCACCGTGGACGTCATGGGGTACGGACTCCTTGCACGGAAAAAGGGTGAGACTGGGCGACTGCGCGGGGCGGGGGGCGGCTCAGACGAGGGAGCCGTAGAGCCCCGGGCGCCGGTCGCGGAGGTAGGGGTTCTCCTCGCGGGAGGCCGCGAGGAAGGCGGGGTCGACATCGCCGAGGACGAGGTCCTCGCCGCGGCCGGCCCGGGCCCGGGCGGTGCCGTCGGGCCCCACGAGGGTGGAGAGGCCGACGAACTCGAAGTCGCCCTCGGGTCCGGTCCGGTTGGCGTACGCGATGTACAGCTGGTTCTCGAAGGCGCGGACCGGGAGCACGGACAGGGGCACGATCTCGGCGGGGTGCATGAGCGCGGTCGGCACGAGGAGGAGGTCCGTGCCGGCCAGCGCGTGCGCCCGTACGTTCTCGGGGAACTCGACGTCGTAGCAGATCATCATGCCGACGGTGAGTCCGCCGAGCTCGGCCTGGACGACGGGCCGGTCGCCGGGGGTGAACCAGGTCGTCTCGAATCCGCCGAAGAGGTGGGTCTTGCGGTAGTCGGCGAGCGGTTCGCCGTCGGCGCCGACGAGCCGCGCCGCGTTGTACAGGACGCCGTGCCGCTCGGTGTCGCGCTCCGGGTAGCCGTAGCCGACGGCGAGGCCGTGGCGGACCGCGACGGCCGCGACGGCGCGGGCGGACGGACCGTCGGCGGGCTCGGCCAGCCGCGCCATGTCGGCGCCGATGGCGTACCCCGTGAGGAAGAGCTCGGGGGCGAGCAGCAGGTCCGCTCCGGCGGCGGCGGCGCGGCCGGCCGCCTCGTCGAGGATCTTGAGGTTGGCGGCCACGTCACCGAGCTCACCGGAGTTCTGGAGCAGGGCGGTGCGCAGCGCGGGCATGCGTGATCCTCGGAGGTCGGAGTACAGGGGGAAGACGTCAAAAACGGTACGGTTTCGCGCTCGGTCGGGACAAGACGGCAGCGTTGCGGACCGACCGTCGAACCGTTGCGCGATCGACGGGTGCGGCGGCGATTCGTTGCGTACGGCTCCGCCCGGAGTCGGGGTCCGTCTCCGCCGCGCGGCGGAGGGGGAACCGTCCTGCGGCGCGACGCCGGGCGGCGGGCGCCGCGGAAGAGTGGTGGTCGTCCGGTTGACCTGCCGAAAGGACCGAAACGACCATGAACCGCCGCACGAAGACCGTCGCCGTCGCCGCCGCCGTCCTGCTCACGCTGGGAGCCGGAGGAATCGCCGTCGCCTCGGCGGACGTCGAGCAGGGGCACGGCCCGCGCGTGTCCCGGGAGGCGGCCGCGCTGACCGGCACGGCCAAGCTCTACCGGCCCGCCGGCGACGACATCACGTTCGCCTTCGACGCCCGTCTGGCGAAGAAGGACGTCAAGGACCCGCAGGCGGCCACGGGCACCTTCCGGTTCAGCCACTACAAGGACGGGAAGGGCGGCTACGCCGTGGCGAAGGTGGACTGCCTCGTCACCGGCGGCCGGGTCGCCGTGGTGACGGGCGTGGTCACGGAGACCGACCTGGACCACCTCCGGGGCAAGCGGGTCGGCGTCTCGGTGAACGACGACGGCCGGCGCGACCGGCTCGGCTACAGCTGGGTCGGCCGTGCGTCGGATCTCGAAGTGCCCCCGTGCCTGAGCTCGGCCCCGTTCGAGAAGGTGAAGGCCGGTACGGGTGACTTCCACGTGGTGCCGTGGAACGTCCCGTACCCGACCGAGTAGACCGCCCCACGGGGGTGGGCGGGCGGGGGCGGCGCGGGAACCACGGCCCGCGCCGCTCCTATCGCCCGGGGCCGCACGGCCCCGGACCCCCGAGCCGCCGGGCGCTACGCGGGCGAGCCCGAGGAGAAGCGCCGGAGCAGGGGCGACAGCACCAGGACGGACTTGGTGCGCTCCACGAAGGGCTCGCCCGCGATGCGTTCCAGGACCCGCTCGAAGTGGCGCATGTCCGAGGCGAAGACCTGGACGACGGCGTCCGCGTCGCCGGTGACGGTCGACGCGGACACCACCTCGGGATACCGCTCCAGACCCCGCCGGATGTCGTCCGGCGAGGTGTTGTGGCGACAGTAGATCTCGACGAAGCCCTCGGTCTCCCAGCCGAGCGCCGCCGGGTCCACCCGTACGGTGAATCCGGTGATGGCGCCCTCGGCCCGGAGCCGGTCCACGCGCCGCTTCACGGCGGGGGCGGAGAGGCCGACGAGCGAGCCGATGTCGGCGTAGCTGCGGCGGGCGTCCTCCGCGAGGGCGTGGACGATGCGTTCGTCGAGGTCGTTGAGTCGCACTACGGGTGGATCACTTCTCTGCTGAGGTCTCTGCCACGGCCGGCGCGGAGGCCAGCCGGGAGCGGCGCATGCCGTACAGGAAGTAGAACACGAGGCCCGCCGCCATCCAGCAACCGAAGACCACCCAGGTGACCGCGTCGAGGCTGAACATGTTGTAGACGCAGAACAGGAAGCCCAGGACGGGGAAGGTCCAGCCGAGCGGCACGCGGAAGGTGCGGTCCATCGTCGGGCGGGTGCGGCGCAGCACGATGACCGCGATGTTGACCAGGGCGAAGGCGAACAGGGTGCCGATGCTGGTGGCGTCGACGAGCTTGCCCAGCGGGATGACGGAGGCGAGGGCGCCGCAGAACAGCGACACGATGACGGTGTTGATGCGGGGGGTGCCGGTCTTGGCGTTGACCTTGCCGAAGGCCTTGGGCACGAGACCGTCGCGGGACATCGCGAAGAGCACGCGGGTCTGGCCGTAGAGGACGGTGAGCACGACGCTGGCGATCGAGATGACGGCGCCGGCGGCGAGCAGGGTGCCCCAGAACTTCTGGCCGCTGACGTCGTTCATGATCGCGGCGAGGGTGGCCTCGGAACCGTCGAAGTCCTTCCAGTTCCACGCGCCGACGGCGACGGCCGCGACCAGGACGTAGAGGACCGTGACGATCAGCAGCGAGAGCATGATCGCGCGGGGCAGGTCGCGCTTCGGGTCCTTGGCCTCCTCGCCGGCGGTGGAGGCGGCGTCGAAGCCGATGTACGAGAAGAAGAGGCTGGCTCCGGCGGCGCTGACGCCCGCCATGCCGAGCGGCATGAAGTCCTCGTAGTTGCCGGACTTGAAGCCCATGAAGCCGATGGCGCAGAAGAGCACCAGCGCGGCGATCTTCACGAAGACCATGATGGTGTTGACGACGGCGGACTCGCGGGCGCCGCCGAGCAGGAAGACCATCGCGAGCAGGACGACGATCAGGCCCGGCAGGTTGATGAAACCGCCCTCGCCGGGGGCCGAGGAGACCGCCGCCGGGAGCGTGACGCCGATCGTGCCGTCGAGGAGTTCGTTGAGGTACTCGCCCCAGCCGACGGCCACGGCGGCGACCGAGACGCCGTACTCCAGGACCAGGCACCAGCCGCAGACCCAGGCGACGAGTTCACCCATCGTTGCGTACGCGTACGAGTACGAGGAGCCCGCGACCGGTATGGAGCCGGCCAGCTCGGCGTAGGAGAGCGCGGAGAAGAGCGCCGTCAGACCGGCGATGACGAAGGCGACGGTGACCGCCGGGCCGGCCTTCGGAACGGCGTCGCCGAGGACGACGAAGATGCCGGTGCCCAGCGTGGCGCCAATGCTGATCATGGTCAGCTGCCACATGGAGAGCGAGCGGCGGAGACTGCCACCCTCACCCTGTCCACCCTCTGCGACCAGCTGTTCCACCGGCTTGCGCCGGGTCAGTGCGCCGAGAGCGGAGGTCTTGCGGGTGGTCGATTCCTCGACCGGTGGGGCTGCGCCGTGGTCCAGCACTGCGGAGGCTCCTTATCGCTGCCTGTCGTCGTGACGCGGGGACCGCAGCGGTACGCGGGCATCACCGAAGACGCCCACGGGGGAGGGGAACCGCCGAGCAGACGGTCCACGCCACTCCTGGTACGAGGCACGAGCCTAAGGGTCAGAGGTTCGCACTCGTAATGCAGGGTTGTTGCGCACTGCCGGATGATCATTGCGCGCTGGGATCGCAGACGGGGAAACATTGCGCTCCCCCGCATGAATCCACCCATTGGGGGCAGGTGAACCACCTCCCTCGCGCATTGACTCCTCGGGCCCCATGACCCACGCTGCGAGGGCTCCACGACCCCCTCGATCGGAGGCCCCGGTGGGCTGGCTCGACCCGGCGCCCTTCCTGCGCGGCACGGCCTGGCTGGACGGGAACAGGCCGGTCCGCGCCGACCCCGACGACCTCGGGCGACTGCCGTGGGACATCGCCGAGCGGGCCGCGCTGCCCATCGGCGTACGGCTGGAGTTCACCGCCGCCCCCGGCACGCGCGCGGTGCGGCTGCGCTACCGGGCGGCCGTCCCGGAGGCCGACGACCCGCTCGCCGGGCTCCGCCACTGCTTCGCCCTGTGGAGCGGTACGCGGCTCGTCGGCGAGGCCTGCGCCGCCCCGGCCGCCGAGGCCACCGTGACGCTCCCGCTGCCCCCCGGAGGCGGCGTCTTCACCGTCCACCTCCCCGAGGGACAGGCACCGGTGCCGCTCGCCCTCCAGCCCCTCGGCGGGGCGCTGTCCCCCGCCCCCGCCCAGCCCCGCTGGCTGGTCCACGGCGACTCGATCACCGAGGGCTGGTGGTCGACCCGCCCCGCGCACTCCTGGCCCGCCACGGCGGGCCGGCTGCTGGGGCTGGACGCGGTGAACCTCGGGTTCGCGGGAGGGGCGCGCGGCGAACTGCCGCTCGCGGAGCATCTGGCGCGGCTGCCCGGCGAGGTGATCACCCTGGCGTTCGGCACCAACTGCTGGTCGACGGTCCCGGCGACGGCCGAGTGGCTCTACGCCACCGTCCGGGCCTTCGTGGGCCTGGTGCGCCGGGGCCACCCGGAGACCCCGCTGCTGCTCGTCTCGCCCGTGCTGCGCCCGGAGGCGGAGCACACCCGCAACGCCCTCGGAGCGACCCTCACGGAGCTGCGGCGGGCGATGGAGCGGGCCGGCCGGGACCTGGCGGCGGAGGGCGACGGGCACCTGCTGCTCCTCCCGGGGCGGCCGCTGCTCGACGCGGAGGACCTCGCGGACGGCCTGCACCCCAACGACCGCGGCCACGCCAGGATCGCGGCGGCCGTCGTGGAGGCCCTCAGCGGCGTCCTGGACGGGGCGCGGCCCGCCGGGCGTCCGCTTCCTCCAGGGTCCTGACGAGGAAGGTGCAGGCGTCGGCGTCGGCGTGCGTCCGGCCCTCCGGGTCGGTCCAGGTCCAGCGGTCCGTGTAGGCGACGACCGGCGTGTAGCCGAGCCGGGCGTAGAGCGCCGCCGCCCGGGGGTTGCCGTGTCCCACACCGAGCCCCAGGACGGTCCCGCCGCGCTCGCGCACCAGCGCCTCGGCCGCGCGGACCAGGGCCGTGCCGATGCCCTGCCCGCGGAGCCCCTCCCGGACGTCGAGGCCGTTGAACTCCGGGCACTCCCCCACCGCGGCCCGTACCTCCGGGGCCGCGCAGCCGTCCCAGCGGACCTGCCCGTGGCCGACGGGCACCCCGTCCCGCCAGGCGAGGAGGTACGTGCCCGCCCCGGCCTCCTGGCGGGCGAACCGGTCCGCGTGCCGGGTCGGCGCCCCGGGCGCGGGAAGGTGCCGGTCGAGCAGGGGCAGGTCGGCGGCGCGGCAGGGCCGGATCTCGGTACGGTCCACAGGGTCCATGCGGTGACCGTACGGGACGGCGGCGGGCCCCCGGGAGGGAGTTCCCGGGGGCCCGCACCTGTCACCGAACGCTCGGGACTAGCTCCAGCTGGCGTGCAGCGGCTTGCCCTCGGCGTAGCCCGCGGCGGACTGGATGCCGATCACGGCCTTCTCCTCGAACTCGGCGAGCGAGCCGGCACCGGCGTAGGTGCAGGAGGAGCGGACGCCCGCGATGATCGAGTCGATCAGGTCCTCGACGCCCGGCCGGGCCGGGTCGAGGAACATGCGCGAGGTGGAGATGCCCTCCTCGAAGAGGCCCTTGCGGGCGCGGTCGTAGGCCGACTCCTCGCTCGTGCGGTTCTGCACGGCGCGGGCCGAGGCCATGCCGAAGGACTCCTTGTAGGGGCGGCCGTCGGCGGTGTGCTGGAGGTCGCCCGGGGACTCGTACGTCCCGGCGAACCAGGAGCCGATCATCACGTTCGACGCGCCGGCGGCGAGCGCCATGGCGACATCGCGCGGGTGCCGGACGCCGCCGTCGGCCCAGACGTGCTTGCCGAACTTCGCGGCCTCGGCGGCGCACTCCAGGACGGCGGAGAACTGCGGGCGGCCGACGCCGGTCATCATGCGCGTGGTGCACATGGCGCCGGGGCCCACGCCGACCTTGATGATGTCCGCGCCGGCCTCGATGAGGTCGCGCACGCCCTCGGCGGCGACGATGTTGCCCGCGACGATCGGGACGTGCGGGTCGAGGGCGCGCACGGCCTTGATCGCGGCGATCATCGACTCCTGGTGGCCGTGCGCCGTGTCGATGACGAGCGTGTCGACGCCCGCGTCGAGGAGCTGCTTGGCCTTGCCCGTGAAGTCGCCGTTGATGCCGACGGCGGCGGCGATGCGCAGCTTGCCCTCGGCGTCGGTGGCGGGGGTGTACAGGGTCGCGCGGAGCGCGCCCTTGCGGGTCAGGATGCCGACCAGGCGGCCGTCCTTGTCCACGGCCGGGGCGTAGCGGCGGTTCGCGTGGTCGAGGGTGTTGAACGCGTCGCGCGGCTCGATGTCGGCGTCGAGGAGGAGCAGGTCCTTCGACATGACCTCGGAGAGCCGGGTGAAGCGGTCCACGCCGGTCAGGTCGGCGTCGGTGACGACACCGACCGGGCGGCGGTCCTCGTCGACGACGACGCCGGCGTCGTGGGCCCGCTTGGGCAGCAGCGACAGCGCGTCGGCGACGGTCTGGTGGGGGGCGAGGACGATCGGGGTGTCGAGCACGTGGTGGCGGCTCTTGACCCACGAGATCACGTCGGTGACGACCTCGATCGGGATGTCCTGCGGGATGACGACCAGTCCGCCCCGGCGGGCGACGGTCTCGGCCATGCGACGGCCGGCGATGGCGGTCATGTTGGCCACGACCAGCGGGATCGTGGTGCCGGTTCCGTCCGGCGAGGAGAGGTCCACCGCCTGGCGGGAACCGACGGCCGAGCGGCTCGGCACCATGAACACATCGTCGTACGTCAGGTCGTAGGGCGGCTTGACGTCATTGAGGAAACGCACGTGCTGACATCCCAGTCGTTCGGATCGGCCCCTAGGCATTTCAGCCAGGGGAAAAAGCACGTAGTTCATTGTCCCACGCCTGTACGAATACCAGCCCCGGGCGAATCATCCGAGGCTTGCGGCAGGGGGTTCGTGGGATCCTCCGAAGGCCTGCCCCAGGGAGAGGAGGACCGCGAGGCGGGTGGGGCGCTCGTCCACGGCTGCGGCGAAGACGTCCTGGGCGGTCCGCCAGTCGCGCGGGTGTCTCCCGGCGTACTCCCGCCAGCCCGTGACGACGAGCGTGACCGGCTCGGGCAGGTCGGACAGGCAGTCGGCGAGGGCGTCCCAGTTGCGGCCGAACCAGTCGGGCAGGGCGAGGGCCGCGGCGCACCGGTCCATGAGTCCGGCCTTGTCCGTGACGCCGGTCAGGTCGAGGACGACGGGTTCGTCAATCCCCATCCGTGATCACCTCCCGGAAACTCGCGTAGTGGTCGTCGGTCCAGTAGATCTCGCCTTCCCGGCCGGTGACGATCCGACGCGCCCCCCGGTCGCGCTCCCCCGGGGTCTTCACCGTGAACTCGCGGTAGTACCCGCGCGGCTCGCGGGGCAGCAGCCGTTCGAAGTTGGAGAAGACGGCGCCGTCCTTGGCGTACGGGAAGGGGCCGCCGCGGGCGATGAGGTCCAGCGTCCGGCGTGCCTCGGGCGGCAGGTCGGCGGCCCGGACGGCGGGCAGTCCGGAGTCCCCGGTGGGGGCGGGCGCCTCGGCGGTGGCGCCGGCGCTGGTGCGGGCGGGCGCGGCCGGTGCGGCACCGCCGCCCGACGTGGAGCACCCGGCCAGGAGGACGCAGAGGAGGAGCGCGAGGAGCATGCGCGAGGGCCGGAGCGACATGTCCCGCAACCTACCGGCACGGGACGCTCCGGCCCTCGAACGACCCGGAACGCCGGGTCCTCGTTCAGACGCCGTCGGGGTCCGTCCGGTCGAGCGCCGGGTGGGTGCCCGGGCTGGACTCGGTGAGCAGGTAGTCCGCCGCGGCGCGGTCGGTGACCAGGCTCGTGACGAGGCCGGAGCGGAGCACCGCGCCGATCGCCGCCGCCTTGCGCTGGCCGCCGGCGATGGCCACGACCTCGGGGATCCGGCGCAGCCGGTCGGCCTCGACGGTGATGCAGCGCTCGCCCAGGTCGCGTCCGACCCGGCGGCCCTCGGCGTCGAAGAGGTGCGCGGACATCTCGGCGGCGACGCCGAGCGAGGCGTAGTGGGCGCGCTCCTCGTCCGAGAGCATGTCGTGGACGGTGGAGATGCCCGGCTCCCAGGAGCCGATGGAGACGCAGGCGACGGTCACCTTGTCGAAGTACTCGAAGGCCCGCGCGATGCCGGTCTGGCTGCGCAGCGCGGCCGCGGTCGCCGGGTCGGGCAGCAGCATGGGCGCGTAGATCGGGTGGGCCTCGCCGCCGGAGACCTGGGCGGCGCGGCGGACGGCCTCGACGGAGCCGCGCTCGGCGGTCCCGGCGTCGTACACGCCGGTGAGCTGGACGACGGTGCACGGGGGCAGCCGGTCGAGCGCCGCCGCCATGTGGATCGTGGAGCGGCCCCAGGCGAGGCCCAGGACGTCGCCCTCGGTGACCAGCTCGCCGAGCAGGTCGGCCGCGACCTCGCCGAGGTTCTCCGGGTCGGGCGACTCGTCCTCGCCCTCCGCCGGGGACTCGACGACGACGGCGTGGCGGAGCCCGTAGCGGGCGCGGAGCGCGTCGGAGCGCTCGGCGTCCAGCTCGGCCGGTACGCGGATCTCGATGCGGACGAGATCGCGCTCCAGGGCGGTCTCCAGGACCCGGGCCACCTTGAAGCGGCTCACGCCGAACTCCTCGGCGATCTGGATCTTGGACTTGCCCTCGAGGTAGAAGCGACGGGCCATGGCCGCCGCCTGCACCAGCTCCGCGGGGCCCATCCGCAGGGCTGACCGTCCCGCCGACATACCCGCCACCGCGATCTCCTCACCTGTTCTCGTACCGCTGTTCACGTACCGACGTCCACGTCACGCCGTTCGCGTGCCGTTGTCGTTCACACTCTGGACTCGCCGTCCATCCTGTCAGATACGGCGGGCCTTGATCAGTCCCGTCGACGACCCGACGGACCGCGTTCACCGACCGGAGGCTCAGTGGCCACACGCCCACGGGGCGGTGGCCGTGACGGCCTCCGCCCGGGCCCGCAGCGAGGCGACGGCGGCCGCGGGGTCGGCCGCGCCGTAGACCGCGGAACCGGCCACGAAGACGTCCGCACCGGCCTCGGCGCACCGCTCGATGGTGGACTCGGCGACCCCGCCGTCGACCTGGAGCCACAGCTCCAGACCGTGCTTGGAGATCAGCTCCCGGGTGCGGCGGATCTTGGGCAGCATGATGTCGAGGAAGGCCTGGCCGCCGAAGCCGGGCTCGACGGTCATGATCAGCAGCATGTCGAGCTCGGGGAGCAGGTCCTCGAACGGCTCGATGGGCGTGGCCGGCTTGAGCGCCATCGACGCGCGCGCGCCCTTGGCCCGGATCTCCCGCGCGAGCCGGACGGGCGCGGCGGCCGCCTCGACGTGGAAGGTGACCGAACCGGCGCCCGCCTCGACGTACTGGGGCGCCCAGCGGTCGGGGTCCTCGATCATCAGGTGGCAGTCGAGCGGGGTGTCGGTCGCACGGGCGAGCGACTCCACGATCGGCACACCGAGGGTCAGGTTGGGCACGAAGTGGTTGTCCATCACGTCGACGTGGAGCCAGTCGGCCCCCTCGACGGCCCGCGCCTCATCGGCGAGCCGGGCGAAGTCCGCGGACAGGATGCTGGGGTTGATCTGCGCCATGTGCCAAGCCTCCCACGTTCTTGGGTACTTCTTTGCCGCCGAGCGGTTTCGGATCCGGTCCAGACCATTTTCGGTGCGAAGCGACGAGTCGGGACCGGATCAGACCGGGAGATTACGGTCAGGTGATCGAAGGGTCGGCGGAGCCCGGCGTCACGCCGTGCGGCGGATCGGCGGAGCCCGGCTTCACGCCGTACGGCGGACGAGGGCGAGGTACATGGCGTCCGTGCCGTGCAGATGCGGCCAGAGCTGGACGTCGGGACCGTCGCCGAGCGCCGGCACCCCGGGCATCAGCGGGCGGGCGTCGATCAGCTCGGCGCCGCCGACCTTCTTCAGGACGTCGTCGACGACCACCCGCGTCTCGGCCAGGTGCGGCGAGCAGGTCGCGTACCCGACGACCCCGCCGACGCGGACCGCGGCGAGCGCCTCCGTGAGCAGGGCCCGCTGGAGGGGCGCGAAGCCGTCCAGGTCCTCGGGGCGCCGCCGCCACCGCGCCTCGGGCCGGCGGCGGAGCGCGCCGAGACCCGAGCAGGGGACGTCCATGAGGACGCGGTCGAAGGAGCCGGGGCGCCACGGCGGCCGGGTGCCGTCGGCGGCGATCACCTGGTACGGGCCGGGGTTCCCGGCGAGGGCGCGCTCGACGAGGCGCGCGCGGTGCGGCTGCTTCTCCGAGGCGAGCAGGGCGGCCCCCCGCTCGGAGGCGAGGGCCGCCAGGAGCGCGGCCTTGCCGCCGGGGCCCGCGCAGCCGTCGAGCCAGCGGGTGTCCGGGCCGTCGAGCGGCGCGGCCGCGAGGGCGAGCGCCACGAGCTGGCTGCCCTCGTCCTGCACGCCGGCCCGGCCCTCCTTGACCGCCTCGATGGCGCCGGGCTCGCCGCCCTCGGCCATCCGGACGGCGTAGGGGGACCAGCGGCCCGGCAGGGTCTCGGTGGCCTCGGCGAGCTCGGTGGTGGTCGAGCGGCCGGGGCGGGCCACGAGGGTGACCTCGGGGCGCTCGTTGTCGGCCTCCAGGAGGTCCTCGATCCCGGCGCGGCCGCCGCCCAGCGCGTCCCAGAGCGCCGAGACGACCCAGCGGGGGTGCGAGTGGACGACCGCCAGGTGGTCCTCGGGGTCCGCGTCGTACGGCGGGGCGACCTGGGCCACCCAGGCGTCCAGGTCCTGCTGCGAGATCTTCCGCAGGACCGCGTTCACGAACTTGGCCCGCCCGTCACCGAGCACGACCCGTGCCAGCTCGACGCTGGCGGAGACGGCGGCGTGGGTGGGGATCCGGGTGCCGAGCAGCTGGTGGGCGCCGAGCGACAGCACGTCGAGCACCGGCGGGTCGACCTCGCGGAGCGGCCGGTCGATGCAGGCCGCGATGATCGCGTCGTACGTGCCCTGGCGGCGCAGCGTCCCGTACACCAGCTCCGTGGCGAGCGCCGCGTCCCGGCCGTCGAAGCTCCCGCCCTCACGGGCCTTCTTGAGCAGCGGCGGCAGCACCAGGTTCGCGTAGGCGTCGCGCTCGTCCACCGCCCTCAGCGCCTCGAAGGCGAGCATCCGGACGGGGTCCTTCTGGGGCCGCCGGTAGGGCTTGTGGGGACGGCGACGTGCCTGCTCGCTCAAAGGTGCTCCGCGTGACGAAATGAGGGGTCGAACCACCTCAGCGTACGTCCGTCGGCGCCAGCCGGGGAAAACGCCCCCGGCGGACCGTCCGGGCCCCGCCGGCGGCCGGCCCGACCCCGCGGCCGTGCCGCCGGTCCCGCCGCGGCGGGACCGGCGGCGCCGTCAGACGCCGAGGCGCTCGCCCTCGGCGATCCGCACGCCGCGGGCCCAGTCCGCGGCCTTCATCGGCTTCTTGCCCTGGGGCTGGACCCAGAGGAGCTCCACGGCGTACGAGCCGGTGCCCGCGTACACGTTGTTCTTCCCCACGGCGAGCTGCCCCGGGGCGAGCTCGGTGCGGTCGGGCAGCGGGGCGACCTGGATCAGCTTGAGGCGCTCGCCCCGGAAGACGGTCCAGGCGCCGGGGGCCGGGGTGCAGCCGCGGACCACGCGGTCCACCCGCAGGGCGGGGGCGGCGAAGTCGACGTGGGCGTCCTCCACCTGGATCTTCGGGGCGAGGGTGATCCCCTCGACCGGCTGCGGGACGGCCTGGAGCGCGCCGTCCTCGATGCCGTCCATGGTCGCGGCGAGCAGCCCGGCACCCGCGAAGGCGAGCCGGGTGAGCAGGTCGCCGCTGGTGTCGGTCGGCCGGATGTCCTCGGTGACCACGCCGTAGACCGGTCCGGAGTCCAGGCCCTCCTCGATGAGGAAGGTCGACGCGCCCGTCACCTCGTCGCCCGCCATCAGCGAGTGCTGCACGGGCGCGGCGCCGCGCCAGGCCGGCAGCAGCGAGAAGTGCAGGTTGACCCAGCCCCGGGCGGGGATGTCCAGGGCCACCTTGGGCAGCAGGGCGCCGTAGGCGACGACCGGGCAGCAGTCGGGGGCGATCTCCCGCAGCCGGGCCAGGAACTCCTCGTCCCGCGGCCGGGCCGGCTTGAGGACCTCGATGCCCGCCTCCTCCGCCCGCTGGGCCACCGGGCTCGCGACCAGCCGCCGGCCGCGTCCCGCCGGGGCGTCCGGGCGGGTGACGACGGCGGCCACCTCGTGCCGGCCGGAGGCGAGCAGGGCGTCCAGGGCGGGAACGGCGACCTCGGGGGTGCCTGCGAAGACGAGCTTCATGGGTGGCGACTGCCTGTCTCTCCGGGGGCTTTACGGGCAGCGCACCAGTCTAGGCGTCCCCGGCGGAGGGGGCGTACGGAAGGACGAGCGCCCCGCGCATATGCGTGTACGCCCCCGCAGCGTGACCCAACCCCGGGTGGCGCGTTGGTCAAGAGAGATTGACCGAATCGGGTCGCCGTTCCCCCCTGCGGCCCTTCCCCTACATGCCGGTTCGAGAGGCTTTCACATGGCCGACCACGCCACCCACGACGCCCAGGCTCGGGCGAGTCTGCACCTGCTGGTGCGGGACATCGAGCGGGTCCGGCGGCAGGTGGACGCACTGCGCACGCTCACGGCCCAGCTGGGCAATGTCTACCGCCCTCGCCGCTCCGGCCCGTCCACGGGCTTCGTCGTCTACGGGCGGGCCCCCGCCCCCACCGTCCGTCTCGCCCAGGAGCTGCGGGACAGCGTCGAGACCCTGGTGACCGCCGCGGTCGACTTCGACCGCTCGCTCGGCTTCTCCTGGGACGCGGTGGGCTCCGCCCTCGGCGTCACCAAGCAGGCCGTCCACCGCCGTTACGGTGCCCGGCGCGCCCCCCAGCCGGGCGTCGGCGTCGACCAGGACCCCATCGTGGAGCCGAGCGCGCCCCGCCCCCTGCCCTCGGTGCCGGCCGCCCGCTCGATGCCCCCGCAGCCGACCTCGGGCAGCGCCGCGCTCCGCGAGGAGCCGCGCCCCTCGGCCTTCCCCGGCCCGCGCAACGGCTGATCCGCGCACGCCCCCGGGCCGCCCGTCCCCCACCGGGGCGGGCGGCCCTCGCCGTCCCTGGGCGGGGCGGACACGCTGCCGCGCCCCCGCCGCTCAGCCGATGTCCGGGGGATCCACCCGGATCCGTACGGGGTCGCCGCCGCCCCGCGTCAGCCGGCTCGCCCGGGCCTGCTTGAGCGCGGCCGCCAGGGCCGCACCGCTGCCCGGCGGGACCCGCACCAGCGCCCGTTCCCACTGCTCCCCCGGCGGCGGGTCGCCCGGTCTGCGGGGTCCGCCGGGGCGGACCACCGGCAGCGGCACCGGCCCGAGGACCTCGGCGTCGGAGGGCAGCCCGGCCGCCGCGAGGAGGCCTTCGACGGCCTCCGGCGGACCGGTGACCGCCGCCATCCGGGAGACCGGCGGAAAGCCCAGCTCGGCCCGCTCGGCCAGCTCGCGCTGGGCGTGCCCGACCGGGTCCCAGCGGACCAGCGCCTGGACGGGCCGGAGCGTCGGCTCGGCGACCACGACCACGGTGCCGCCCTCGGGCTGGCCCCGGACGAGCGAGGCCGCGTCGATCCAGCGGCGCAGGGCCTCCTCGCCCGCGCGCAGGTCCGGACGGCCGAGCATCGCCCAGCCGTCGAGGAGCAGCGCGGCCGCGTAGCCGCCCTCGGCGACCGGCTCCGCGCCGGGAGTGGAGACGACGAGCGCGGGGCGCCCGGGCACGGTGTCGAGGACGTGGTCGCGGCCGGAGGTCCTGACCGGCACCGCGGGGAAGGCCCGGCCCAGCTCCTCCGCCGTCCGGCGTGCGCCGACGACCTGGGCCCGCAGTCTGGTCGAGCCGCACTCGACGCAGTGCCAGTCGCCCGCTCCGCGCCCGCACCAGCCGCAGCGCAACTCCTGCTGCTCTGGGGCCTCCAAGGGCCCGGCGCAGCGCCGGCAGCGGGCGGGCGTCCGGCACCGCTCGCAGGCGAGCCGCGGTACGTACCCCCGGCGGGGCACCTGGACCAGGACCGGGCCCGTCTTGAGCCCCTCGCGGACGGTCTGCCAGGCCAGCGAGGGCAGCCGGGCGGCCCGGGCGGCCTCGTCGCGGGCCAGTTCGCCGTCGCCCACGGTGCGGATCAGCGGGGCCGCCCTGCGCACCTGCTCCCGTCCGGCGAACAGCCCCTTGGCCCAGCCGGACTCGACGAGCTGGGCGGCCTCGACGGTGCAGGCGGTGCTGCCGAGCAGGAAGCCGCAGCGGTCGTGGGCGGCGCGGAGCAGCAGCACCTCGCGCGCGTGCGGCTGCGGGGCGTGCGGCTCGCTGTGGCTTCCGTCGCCGTCGTCCCAGAGGGCGACCAGCCCGAGGTCCCGTACGGGGGCGAACATCGCGGCCCGGGTGCCGACGACGGCGCGGACGGCGCCGCGCCGCACGGCGAGCCACTGCGCGTACCGCTTCTCGGGGCCGGCGTCGGCGGTGAGCAGGGCGTGCCGCCCCTCCCCCAGGACGGCGGTCAGGGCCGCGTCGACCCGGCCCGCGGCGCGGCCGTCGGGCACGACGACGAGGGCGCCCCGGCCGGACGCCAGGGTGGCGGCGACGGCGCGGGCGATCTCCTCGGCCCAGTGCGGTCCCGGCAGGGCGTTCCACACGGCCCGTGGCGTCCCGCCGCGGGCGAGGGAGTCGAGGAACGCGGGCCCCCGCTCGTACCGCGTCCAGCTCGCCGGTTCCGGCGCGGCGGGCGGTGGCAGCGGCTCCGGCGAGGGCCGCCCCTCGGCGCGGGCGCTGCGCGGCGGCACGGCCAGCTGGAGCACGTCGGCGAGGCTCCCGGCGTACCGGTCGGCGACGGCGCGGGCGAGCCCGAGGAGGTCCGGGCCGAGGACCGGCTCCGGGGAGACCACGTCGGCGAGCGCGGCGAGCGGTCCCGAGTAGTCGGAGGTGGCCCGGCGCTCGACGAGGAAGCCGTCGATGAGCCGCCCGCCCTCCCGGCGCCCGTTCTTGACCTGGTGGGCCCCCGCGCCGAAGCGCACCCGGACCCTGACACCGGGCCGGGCCGCCTCGTCCAGCTCCTCGGGGACCGCGTAGTCGAAGAACTGGTCGAGGTGGAGCGATCCCTTGTTGACGACGACCCGGGCGACGGGCAGCTCCTTGGCCAGCGCGGCACCGCGCCAGGTCCGCGGCTTGGCCCGCGGCACCTTCGCCGTCCGCACGGTCTCCCGGATGAGCGCGAGCTGCTCGGGCTCATGGGCCGCGCCGGGACTCTCCTTCTCGCTGCTCACAGCCTCATACCTACCAGACGCCACCGACAGCCGGGCAGGCCGAAGCCCGGTGCCCCCGCGGGGGTACCGGGCTTCGGCGCGGTGCGACGGGTGCGCTACAGGCCGGCGGCCTGCTTCAGGGCGTCCACGCGGTCGGTGCGCTCCCAGGTGAAGTCCGGCAGCTCGCGGCCGAAGTGGCCGTAGGCGGCGGTCTGGGAGTAGATCGGGCGGAGCAGGTCGAGGTCGCGGATGATCGCGGCCGGGCGGAGGTCGAAGACCTCGGCGATGGCGTTCTCGATCTTCTCGTTGTCGACGGTGTTGGTGCCGAAGGTCTCGACGAAGAGACCCACGGGCTCGGCCTTGCCGATCGCGTAGGCGACCTGGACCTCGCAGCGCGCGGCGAGGCCGGCGGCGACGACGTTCTTGGCGACCCAGCGCATGGCGTACGCGGCCGAGCGGTCGACCTTGGACGGGTCCTTGCCCGAGAAGGCGCCTCCGCCGTGGCGGGCCATGCCGCCGTAGGTGTCGATGATGATCTTGCGGCCGGTGAGGCCGGCGTCGCCCATCGGGCCGCCGATCTCGAAGCGGCCGGTCGGGTTCACCAGGAGGCGGTAGCCGTCGGTGTCGAGCTTGATGCCGTCCTCGACGAGCTGCTTGAGCACGTGCTCGACGACGAACTCGCGGATGTCGGGCGCGAGCAGCGACTCCAGGTCGATGTCGGACGCGTGCTGCGAGGAGACGACGACCGTGTCGAGGCGGACGGCCTTGTCGCCGTCGTACTCGATGGTGACCTGGGTCTTGCCGTCGGGGCGCAGGTACGGGATGGTCCCGTTCTTGCGGACCTCGGTCAGCCGGCGGGACAGCCGGTGCGCGATGTGGATCGGCAGCGGCATCAGCTCGGGGGTCTCGTCCGAGGCGTAGCCGAACATCAGGCCCTGGTCGCCGGCGCCCTGCTTGTCCAGCTCGTCCTCGTCGCCCTCGACCCGCTGCTCGTAGGCGGTGTCCACGCCCTGGGCGATGTCCGCGGACTGAGATCCGATGGACACCGACACGCCGCAGGAGGCGCCGTCGAAGCCCTTCTTCGAGGAGTCGTAGCCGATCTCGAGGATCTTGTTCCGTACGAGGGTCGGAATGTCCGCCCACGCCTTGGTGGTCACCTCGCCGGCGACGTGCACGAGGCCGGTCGTGATCAGGGTCTCGACGGCGACGCGGGAGGTGGGGTCCTCCCGGAGCAGCGCGTCGAGGATGGTGTCGCTGATCTGGTCAGCGATCTTGTCGGGGTGTCCCTCGGTGACGGACTCCGAGGTGAACAGACGACGGGACACAACGCTCCCTGGGGTTGCAGCGGCTGCTGGCTCTTCGTTGACGGACCGGCAGGGGGCTGCGCCCCAAGACGTTCCGCGGACAGTCTATCGGTCGTGGTCGCGGGATGGACCAGGTGTCTCGCCTGGCGAATGCCCTGAGCGGGTGATTCCTGCCCCTTCCCGGCGGACGAACGCCCTGATGGGGCGTACGTCACACGCCTCGCGCTGGATTCCTGGTCCGCTCGGGTGAGATGCGTCAGGTCGCGGGGCGCAGCCGGGGCAGGACCAGGTCCCAGACGGTCTCGGCGAGCGCCTCCTTCGGACCGTACGGTACGGGGGTCTCGGCGCCGTCCGCGGCGAGCACCACGGCCTCGTTCTCCTCGGAGCCGAAGGTCTTGCGCTCCCCCACCTCGTTGACGACGAGGAGGTCGCAGCCCTTGCGGCGGAGCTTCTCGCGGCCGTGGGCGAGGACGTCGTCCGTCTCGGCGGCGAAGCCGACGACCACCTGGCCGGGCAGGGCGCGGTCGGCGGAGATCTCGGCGAGGATGTCGGGGTTGCGGACGAGTTCCACGGTGGGGGCGCCGCCGTCGTCCTTCTTCTTGATCTTCCCGGTGGCGTAGACGGCCGGCCGGAAGTCGGCCACGGCGGCCGCCATGACCACGGCGTCGGCGTCGGCGACGGCCTTGAGGACGGCCTCCCGGAGCTGGACGGCGGTGCCGACGTGGACGACGTCGACGCCGGCCGGGTCGGGGATGCCGGTGTTCGCCTCGACGAGGGTGACCCGGGCGCCCCGGGCGGCGGCCGCCCGCGCGAGCGCGTAGCCCTGCTTGCCCGAGGAGCGGTTGCCGAGGTAGCGGACGGGGTCGAGGGGCTCGCGGGTGCCGCCGGCGCTGACCACCACGTGGCGGCCGGCGAGGTCGGGGGCGGCCGTGCCGCCGGTGAGGGCGTGCCGGTTCAGGACGCGGCGGCAGATCTCGAAGATCTCCGCCGGGTCGGGGAGCCGGCCCTTGCCGGTGTCGACGCCGGTGAGGCGGCCGACGGCGGGCTCGATGACGACGGCCCCGCGGCGCCGGAGCGTCGCCACGTTCTCCTGGGTCGCCGGGTGCTCCCACATCTCGGTGTGCATGGCGGGGGCGAAGACGACGGGACAGCGTGCGGTGAGCAGGGTGTTGGTGAGGAGGTCGTCGGCGAGGCCGTGGGCGGCCTTGGCCAGCATGTCGGCGGTGGCCGGGGCGACCACGACGAGGTCGGCGGCCTGGCCGATGCGGACGTGCGGCACCTCGTGGACGCTGTCCCACACCTCGGTCGAGACGGGGTGGCCGGAGAGCGCGGACCAGGTGGCGGCGCCGACGAAGTGGAGGGCGGAGTCGGTGGGGACGACGCGGACGTCGTGGCCCGACTCGGCGAGCCGCCGCAGCAGCTCGCAGGCCTTGTAAGCGGCGATGCCGCCGCTGACCCCCAGAACGACCTTCGGCTTGGTCACCACTGCCACTCCCCGCACTCGGTTGCCTACGACTCCATGAGACACCACAGGCCCGGCGGATGTTCCGCCGGGCCTGTGGTGCAGGAACGTGCCGTGCTTACGTGGCCGGGCCCTCGATGGCCTCGGACGTGAGCAGACCCGCGTTGATCTCGCGCAGGGCGATCGAGAGCGGCTTCTCGTGGACGTGGGTGTCGACCAGCGGACCCACGTACTCCAGCAGGCCCTCGCCGAGCTGGGAGTAGTACGCGTTGATCTGACGCGCGCGCTTGGCCGCGTAGATCACGAGGCTGTACTTCGAGTCCGTGGCCTCGAGCAGCTCGTCGATCGGCGGGTTGATGATGCCCTCGGGCGCGGTGATGGAAGAGGACACGCTCTACCTTCCGAAGATGGAAAAAGGATCGGACAGCCGGTGGGTGTCCGGGGGGGGGGAAACAGTGGGTCATTCCCCAGAAGTCAACAGCATCAACGTTAGCAGCTCACGCGCGACGTCCTCGACGGAGGTGTTGACGAGCGTGGTGTCGAACTCCGCCTCGGCGGCCAGCTCGACCTTCGCGGCGGCGAGGCGGCGCTCGATGACCTCGGGCGACTCGGTGCCGCGGCCGGTGAGGCGGCGGACCAGTTCCTCCCAGCTCGGCGGGGCGAGGAAGACCAGCTGGGACTCGGACATCGAGTCCTTCACCTGGCGGGCGCCCTGGAGGTCGATCTCCAGGAGCACCGGCTCCCCCGCGTCGAGGCGGTCGAGGACCGCGCGCCGCGGGGTGCCGTAGCGGTTGCCCGCGAACTCGGCCCATTCGAGGAGCTCACCGTTGGCGATCAGCTTGTCGAACTCGTCGTCCGTCACGAAGAAGTAGTGGACGCCGTGCTTCTCGCCGGGGCGGGGCTTCCGTGTCGTCGCCGACACCGAGAGCCAGACCTCGGGGTGGACCTTGCGCATATGAGCGACGACCGTGCTCTTGCCGACCCCGGAGGGGCCGGAGAGCACGGTCAGCCGCGGACGTACCTCTGCTGCCATGCAGCGATTATTCCAGCTTCACCGGGGTGCCCGGGACGCGTGTCCCGGATCGGAAGCCGGACCGGCACCCGGATCAGGCGCCGGTGCTGCCGAACTCGCGCTCCAGGGAGGCGATCTGGTTGGAACCGAGACCGCGCACGCGGCGGCTCTCGGAGATGCCGAGGCGCTCCATGATCTGCTTGGCGCGGACCTTGCCCACGCCCGGCAGGGACTCGAGAAGGGCGGAGACCTTCATCTTGCCGATGACGTCGTTCTCCTGGCCGGTCTTGATGACCTCGTGGAGGGAGGCGCCGGAGTGCTTGAGTCGATTCTTGACCTCGGCCCGCTCCCGGCGAGCCGCGGCGGCCTTTTCGAGCGCGGCTGCGCGCTGTTCAGGGGTAAGGGGCGGAAGAGCCACGCCTACGTCACCTCGGATGTCGATCTGTCGGATACGGACCGGTGAGGAACCTCGCGCCCCACACCAGTGGAGCAACGCTCAACGAAGTGGCCGTTGAACGCCTGCTCTGCCCCGGAGACTAGCGGCCGAGACCGCTCCAGTCAGCGAGAACGAAGGAAAAGTCCTGGTCAGCATCGACCGACCGGGACTTTTCCGGCATATCGACCCGGTTTTGAGCCAAGTTTTCGTCAAGGAGCGGGACGGCCCGGCGGGACGGGTCGTCCCACCGGGCCGTGACACCGCCCGCATCGGGGTCGATCCGCTCCGACCTGCGGAGAGACCCCGGAGCCCGTCAGCCGCCGACGGCCGCGCGGATCTCGTCCGCGTACCGGTGCGCCGCGTCCCGCAGGGCGGCCGCGTCCGGACCGTGCCGCAGGACACCGCGGCTGACGTTCGGGACGACGTTGCCGACGGCCGCGCCGAAGACGGCGGGGAGATCGGCCGGGGTCGCGCCCTGGGCGCCGATGCCGGGGGCGAGCAGCGGACCGTTGATGTCCAGCGCGAACGAGGACAGGTCGCCGAGGGTGGCGCCGACCACCGCGCCGAAGGAGCCCATCGGGGTCTCGCCCGCGTTCTCCGCGGCCAGGTGGCCGAGCATGGTCGCGGCGATCGTGCGGCCGGCCGGGTCGTCGGTGCGCACGGCCCGCTGCACCTCGGCGCCCTCCGGGTTGGAGGTCAGGGCGAGCACGAAGAGGCCGGCCCCGGACTCGCGCGCCAGGTCGACGGCCGGCTTCAGGGAGCCGTAGCCCAGGTACGGGGAGACCGTGAGCGCGTCGGAGAACAGCGGGGAGTCCTCGCGCAGGTACGTCTCGGCGTACGCGGCCATGGTGGAGCCGATGTCGCCGCGCTTGGCGTCCATGACGACCAGGCCGCCCGCCGCGCGCAGATCGGCGACGGCGCGCTCCAGGACGGCGATCCCGCGCGAGCCGAAGCGCTCGAAGAAGGCGGACTGCGGCTTGAAGACGGCGACGGTGTCCGCGAGCGCCTCGACCACCGTGAAGGTGAAGCGCTCGAGACCGGCGACGTCGTCGGTCAGCCCCCACGAGGCGAGGAGGGCGGCGTGCGGGTCGATGCCGACGCAGAGCGGGCCGCGCTCGTCCATGGCGGAGCGCAGGCGGGTGCCGAAGGCGAGGGGCCGCCCGGAGGGCGTCGTCGAGGGGCGGTGGTCGGGCGACGGGAGGGCGGTCACTGGGCGGCCTTTCGGTTGGCTGCGCCGACGGCTTCGGCGAGGGTGGCGTACGGGGAGGCCGCGAGGCGGGCGGCCAGGCCCTTGTGGATCGCCCGGGCGTAGAACGGGCCCTCGTAGATGAAGGCGCTGTAGCCCTGGATCAGGGTGGCGCCGGCCAGGATGCGCTGCCAGGCGTCCTCGGCGTTCTCGATGCCGCCGACGCCGACGAGGACCAGGCGGTCGCCCACGCGCGCGTGGAGGCGCCGCAGGACGGCGAGGGAGCGCTCCTTGACGGGCGCGCCGGACAGCCCGCCCGTCTCCCCGACCAGCGCGGGGTCGGACCTCAGGCCGAGTCCCTCGCGGGCGATGGTGGTGTTGGTGGCGATGATGCCGTCGAGGCCGAGTTCCAGGGCCAGGTCGGCGACCGCGTCGACGTCCTCGTCCGCCAGGTCGGGCGCGATCTTCACCAGGAGCGGGACGCGGCGGCCGGTGACCGCGCGGTCGGCGGCCTCGCGCACGGCCGTGAGCAGCGGGCGCAGGGACTCGGTGGCCTGGAGGTTGCGCAGCCCGGGGGTGTTCGGCGAGGAGACGTTCACGACGAGGTAGTCGGCGTGGGCGGCGAGGCGCTCGGTGGACTTCACGTAGTCGGCGGCGGCCTCGGCCTCCGGGACGACCTTGGTCTTGCCGATGTTGACGCCGACGACGGTGCGGAAGACCGGTGTGCGGGCGGCCAGGCGCGCGGCGACGGCGGCGGAGCCCTCGTTGTTGAAGCCCATGCGGTTGATCAGGGCGCGGTCCGGCACGAGCCGGAAGAGGCGCTTCCTGGGGTTGCCGGGCTGGGCCTCGCCGGTGACCGTGCCGATCTCGATGTGGTCGAAGCCGAGCATCGACATGCCGTCGATGGCGACGGCGTTCTTGTCGAAGCCGGCGGCGAGCCCGAAGGGGCCGTGCATCCGCAGGCCGAGGGCCTCGGTGCGCAGCTCCTGGTACCGGGGCGCGAGGACGGCGGCGACGAAGGTCCGCAGCACGGGGACGCGGGCGGCCAGCCGGATCCAGCGGAAGGCCAGGTGGTGGGCCTCCTCGGGGTCCATGCGCTTGAAGACGACGTTGAAGAAGAACTTGTACATGTGCTCCGGTCCGGGTCTGCTCATGACGAGGGGGACACCGCAGATCCTGCCGGTGTCCCCCTCCTCTGACGGGCTGCTAGTCGCGTGCCGCGATCAGGTGCTCCGCGTGCTCCTGGAGCGAGCGGACGCCGACGTCGCCGCGGTTGAGCGCGTCGATGCCCTGGACGGCGGCGGCGAGCGCCTGCACCGTGGTGAGGCACGGGACGCTGCGGGCCACCGCGGCCGTACGGATCTCGTAGCCGTCGAGGCGGCCGCCGGTGCCGTACGGGGTGTTGACGATCAGGTCGACCTGGCCGTCGTGGATGAGCTGGACGATCGTCTTCTCGCCGTTCGGGCCCTCGCCCTCGCTCAGCTTGCGCACGATCGTGGCGTTGAGGCCGTTGCGCTTGAGGACCTCGGCGGTGCCCGAGGTGGCGAGCAGCTCGAAGCCGTGGGCGACCAGCTCGCGCGCCGGGAAGATCATCGAGCGCTTGTCGCGGTTGGCGACCGAGATGAACGCGCGGCCCTTGGTGGGCAGCGGGCCGTAGGCGCCGGCCTGCGACTTGGCGTACGCCGTGCCGAAGACCGCGTCGATGCCCATGACCTCGCCGGTGGAGCGCATCTCCGGGCCGAGGACCGTGTCGACGCCGCGGCCGTGCACGTCGCGGAAGCGCGACCACGGCATCACGGCCTCCTTGACGGAGATCGGCGCGTCGAGCGGCAGGGTGCCGCCGTCGCCGGTCCTGGGCAGCAGGCCCTCGGCGCGCAGCTCGGCGATGGTGGCGCCGAGCGAGATGCGGGCGGCGGCCTTCGCGAGCGGGACGGCGGTCGCCTTCGAGGTGAAGGGCACGGTCCGGGAGGCCCGCGGGTTCGCCTCCAGGACGTAGAGGATGTCGCCGGCCATGGCGAACTGGATGTTGATCAGGCCGCGCACGCCGACGCCCTTGGCGATGGCCTCGGTGGAGGCGCGCAGGCGCTTGATGTCGAAGCCGCCGAGGGTGATCGGGGGCAGGGCGCAGGCCGAGTCGCCGGAGTGGATGCCGGCCTCCTCGATGTGCTCCATGACGCCGCCGAGGTAGAGCTCGTGGCCGTCGTAGAGGGCGTCGACGTCGATCTCGATGGCGTCGTCGAGGAAGCGGTCGACCAGGACCGGCCGGGTGGGGCTGATCTCGGTGGACTCGGCGATGTACGACTCCAGGCGGGCCTCGTCGTACACGATCTCCATGCCGCGGCCGCCGAGCACGTACGAGGGGCGTACGAGGACGGGGTAGCCGATCTCGTCGGCGATGGCCTTGGCGCCGGCGAAGGTGGTCGCGGTGCCGTGCTTGGGGGCCGGGAGGCCGGCCTCGGCGAGGACCCGGCCGAAGGCGCCGCGGTCCTCGGCGGCGTGGATGGCCTCCGGGGAGGTGCCGACGACCGGCACGCCGTTGTCCTTGAGCGCCTGCGACAGGCCCAGCGGGGTCTGGCCGCCGAGCTGGACGACGACACCGGCGACGGGGCCGGCCAGCGTCTCCGCGTGGACGATCTCCAGCACGTCCTCGAGCGTCAGCGGCTCGAAGTACAGGCGGTCGGAGGTGTCGTAGTCGGTGGAGACGGTCTCCGGGTTGCAGTTGACCATCACGGTCTCGTAGCCCGCGTCGCTCAGGGCGAAGGAGGCGTGGACGCAGGAGTAGTCGAACTCGATGCCCTGGCCGATGCGGTTCGGGCCGGAGCCCAGGATGATCACCGCGGGCTTCTCGCGGGGCGCGACCTCGGACTCCTCGTCGTAGGAGGAGTAGAAGTACGGCGTCTTGGCGGCGAACTCGGCGGCGCAGGTGTCGACCGTCTTGTAGACCGGGCGGACGCCGAGGGCGTGCCGGACCTCGCGGACGACGTCCTCGCGCAGCCCGCGGATCTCGGCGATCTGGGCGTCCGAGAAGCCGTGGCGCTTGGCCTCGGCGAGGAGCTCGGGCTCGAGCTTCTCGGCGGCGCCGAGCTCGTCGGCGATCTCCTTGATCAGGAAGAGCTGGTCGACGAACCACGGGTCGATCTTCGTGGCGTCGAAGACCTCCTCGGGGGTGGCTCCGGCGCGGATGGCCTGCATGACGGTGTTGATGCGGCCGTCGGTCGGGCGGACCGCCTCGCGGAGCAGCTCGGCCTTGTCGCCGGGCTCGCCGACGAAGGTGAACTGCGAGCCCTTCTTCTCCAGGGAGCGCAGGGCCTTCTGGAGGGCCTCGGTGAAGTTGCGGCCGATGGCCATGGCCTCGCCCACCGACTTCATGGTGGTGGTGAGGGTGGAGTCGGCCTGCGGGAACTTCTCGAAGGCGAACCGCGGGGCCTTGACGACGACGTAGTCGAGCGTGGGCTCGAAGGACGCCGGGGTCTGCTCCGTGATGTCGTTCGGGATCTCGTCCAGCGTGTAGCCGACGGCGAGGCGCGCCGCGATCTTGGCGATCGGGAAGCCGGTGGCCTTGGAGGCGAGGGCCGAGGAGCGGGAGACGCGGGGGTTCATCTCGATGACGATGATCCGGCCGTCGACCGGGTCGATCGCGAACTGGATGTTGCAGCCGCCGGTGTCGACGCCGACCTCGCGGATGATCGCGATGCCGATGTCGCGGAGGCGCTGGTACTCGCGGTCGGTGAGGGTCATCGCCGGGGCGACGGTGATCGAGTCACCGGTGTGGACGCCCATCGGGTCGAAGTTCTCGATGGAGCAGACGACCACGACGTTGTCGGCCTTGTCGCGCATCAGCTCCAGCTCGTACTCCTTCCAGCCGAGGATGGACTCCTCCAGGAGCACCTCGGTGGTCGGGGAGAGCGTGAGGCCCTGGCCGGCGATGCGGCGCAGCTCCTCCTCGTCGTGGGCGAAGCCGGAGCCGGCGCCGCCCATGGTGAAGGAGGGGCGGACGACGACGGGGTAGCCGCCGAGGGTGTCGACGCCCTTGATGACGTCGTCCATCGTGTGGCAGATGACCGAGCGGGCCGACTCGCCGTAGCCGATCTTGGCCTTGACGGCCTCGACGACGCCCTTGAAGAGGTCGCGGTCCTCGCCCTTGTTGATGGCCTCGACGTTGGCGCCGATGAGCTCGACGCCGTACTTCTCCAGGACGCCCTGCTCGTGCATGGAGATCGCGGTGTTGAGCGCGGTCTGGCCGCCGAGGGTGGGCAGGAGGGCGTCGGGGCGCTCCTTGGCGATGATCTTCTCGACGAACTCGGGGGTGATCGGCTCGACGTACGTGGCGTCGGCGATCTCCGGGTCGGTCATGATCGTGGCCGGGTTGGAGTTGACCAGGATCACCCGCAGGCCCTCGGCCTTGAGGATGCGGCAGGCCTGGGTGCCGGAGTAGTCGAACTCGGCGGCCTGGCCGATGACGATCGGGCCGGAGCCGATGACCAGGACGGACTGGATATCGGTGCGCTTAGGCACGCTCGGCCTCCATCAAAGAAGTGAAACGGTCGAAGAGGTACGCGGCGTCGTGCGGGCCAGCGGCCGCCTCGGGGTGGTACTGCACCGAGAAGGCCGGCTGGTCGAGCAGCTGGAGGCCCTCCACGACGTTGTCGTTCAGGCAGACGTGCGAGACCTCGGCACGCCCGTAGGGGGTCTCGGAGACCGTGTCGAGGGGCGCGTCGACGGCGAAGCCGTGGTTGTGCGCGGTGATCTCGACCTTGCCGGTCGTACGGTCCTGGACCGGCTGGTTGATGCCCCGGTGGCCGTACTTCAGCTTGTAGGTGCCGAAGCCGAGCGCGCGGCCGAGGATCTGGTTGCCGAAGCAGATGCCGAAGAGCGGGGTCTTGCGCTCCAGGACGGCCTGCATGAGGGCGACGGGGCCGTCCGCGGTGGCCGGGTCGCCCGGGCCGTTGGAGAAGAACACGCCGTCCGGGGCGACCGCGTACACGTCCTCGACGGTGGCGGTGGCGGGCAGGACGTGGACCTCGATGCCGCGCTCGGCCATGCGGTGCGGGGTCATGCCCTTGATGCCGAGGTCGATCGCGGCGACGGTGAACCTCTTGGTGCCGATCGCGGGGACGACGTACGTCTCGGTGGTGGCGACCTCGGCGGAGAGGTTCGCGCCCTTCATCTGGGGCTGGGCCTTGACCTTGTCGAGGAGGGCCTCGTCGCGGATGCCGGACCAGGCCTCGCCGGAGAAGATGCCGACGCGCATGGCGCCGCGCTCGCGCAGGTGGCGGGTGAGGGCGCGGGTGTCGACGCCGGAGATGCCGACGACGCCCTGGCGCTCCAGCTCCTCGTCCAGCGAGCGCTGGGCGCGCCAGTTGGAGGAGACGCGGGCGGGGTCGCGGACCACGTAGCCGGAGACCCAGATCCTCGCGGACTCGGGGTCCTCGTCGTTGACGCCCGTGTTGCCGACGTGCGGGGCGGTCATGACGACGACCTGGCGGTGGTACGACGGGTCGGTGAGGGTCTCCTGGTAGCCGGTCATGCCGGTGGAGAACACGGCCTCGCCGAAGGTCTCCCCCACGGCCCCGTAGGCGCGGCCGCGGAAGATGCGGCCGTCCTCCAGGACGAGTACGGCGGGAACCTTGCTGGTTCCCCGGGTGGAGGTCGTCATCGTGCGATGCCTTCCGTCGTGGTGGTCATGGAGTTGATGGCCTCGACCCAGGCGGCGTGCTCGGCCGCCCGGTCGGACCGGAAGCCGGAGTCGAGCAGCGTGCCGCCGTGCGTCCAGGTGACGATCAGCAGGCCGCCCTCGGCGAGGACCTTGCCCGCGATGCCCTTGTCGAGGCGTGCCTCGCGCAGGGCCCCGGCCGGGACGAAGAAGTCGTTCGCCCCGGGGCGCACGACGACCAGTCCGGCGTCGGTGAGGGTCAGCTCGACGCGGCTGCGGGTGCCGAGTCCGTGGGCCACGATCCGGTCGAGCCACTGCCCGGCGGTCGTGGACCCGTGGTAGCGCCCGCTGAGGGTCAGTCTCGCCTCACCGGCGGCCTCGGGCGCGGTGGGGAGCTCGGGGAGGTCCGACTGGAGGCTGCCGCGCCACTTCCAGCCCTGGCGCATCAGCCAGTACACGAAGGCGATGAAGAGGAGCAGTCCGGCGACCCAGCCGAGCCGTCCGGCCCAGTCGGTCACCTCCGCCGACTTCTGCTCGGCAGCCTCTGCGGCGATTGCGATGAGTGGTGTCACGCCAGCTTCCCGTCCACGACCGTTGCCCGGCCCCGCAGGAAGGTGTGGGTGACGCGTCCCGGCAGCTCGCGGCCCTCGTAGGGGGTGTTGCGGCTGCGGGAGGCGAAGTCCGCGGGGTCCACGACACCACGGTAAGCCGGATCGACCAGCGTCAGGTTCGCGGGCTCACCAGCCGAGACGGGTCGTCCGTGGCCGGTGGCCCGTCCGATGCGGGCGGGGGCGAAGGACATCCGGTCGGCGACGCCGGCCCAGTCGAGGAGGCCGGTCTCGACCATCGTCTGCTGGACGACGGAGAGCGCGGTCTCCAGGCCGACCATGCCCATGGCGGCCGCGGCCCACTCGCAGTCCTTGTCCTCGTGGGGGTGCGGGGCGTGGTCGGTGGCGACGATGTCGATCGTGCCGTCGGCCAGCGCCTCGCGGAGCGCGAGGACGTCCTTCTCGGTGCGCAGCGGCGGGTTGACCTTGTAGACCGGGTTGTAGCTCCGGACCATCTCGTCGGTGAGGAGGAGGTGGTGCGGGGTGACCTCGGCGGTGACGTCGATGCCGCGGGACTTGGCCCAGCGGACGATCTCGACGGAGCCGGCGGTGGAGAGGTGGCAGATGTGGACGCGGGAGCCGACGTGCTCGGCGAGGAGGACGTCGCGGGCGATGATCGACTCCTCGGCGACGGCGGGCCAGCCGCCGAGTCCGAGCTCGGCCGAGACGATGCCCTCGTTCATCTGGGCGCCCTCGGTGAGGCGGGGCTCCTGGGCGTGCTGGGCGACGACGCCGTCGAAGGCCTTCACGTACTCCAGGGCGCGGCGCATGATCACCGCGTCGTCGACGCACTTGCCGTCGTCGGAGAAGACGGTGACGCCGGCGGCGGACTCGTGCATGGCGCCCAGCTCGGCGAGCTTCTTCCCCTCCAGGCCGACGGTGACGGCGCCGATGGGCTGCACGTCGCAGTAGCCGGACTCCTTGCCGAGCCGGTAGACCTGCTCGACGACGCCGGCGGTGTCGGCGACCGGGTGGGTGTTGGCCATGGCGAAGACGGCCGTGAAGCCGCCGGAGGCGGCGGCGCGGGTGCCGGTGAGGACGGTCTCGGAGTCCTCGCGGCCGGGCTCGCGCAGGTGGGTGTGGAGGTCGACGAGGCCGGGCAGCAGGATCAGGCCCTCGGCCTCGATGACGGTGGCGCCCTCGGCGGAGAGGCCCGTGCCGACCTCGGCGACGGTCTCGCCGTCGACGAGGACGTCCTGGACGGCGCCGCCGAGCACCTGCGCACCACGGATCAGGATCTTGCTCATGGTCACTTGCTCTCCTCGGTGCGGGGGGTGCTGGGGGCGGGGGCGGCGGAGTCGTTGCCGCCGAGCAGCAGGTAGAGGACGGCCATCCGGACGGACACCCCGTTGGCGACCTGCTCGACGACCGTGCAGCGGTCGGAGTCGGCGACCTCGGCGGTGATCTCCATGCCGCGGACCATGGGGCCGGGGTGCATGACGATGGCGTGCTCCGGCATCTTCGCCATGCGCTCGCCGTCGAGTCCGTACCGGCGCGAGTACTCGCGCTCGGTGGGGAAGAAGGCGGCGTTCATCCGCTCGCGCTGCACCCGCAGCATCATGACGGCGTCGGACTTCGGCAGCACGCGGTCGAGGTCGTACGAGACCTCGCAGGGCCAGGTCTCGACGCCGACGGGGACCAGGGTGGGCGGGGCCACCAGGGTGACCTCGGCGCCGAGGGTGTGCAGCAGGTCGACGTTGGAGCGGGCGACCCGGCTGTGGAGGACGTCGCCGACGAGGGTGATCCGCTTGCCCGCGAGGTCCTGGCCGAGTCCAGCGTCCCGGCCGACCAGGCGGCGGCGCATCGTGAAGGCGTCCAGGAGGGCCTGGGTGGGGTGCTGGTGGGTGCCGTCGCCGGCGTTGATGACGGGGGCGTCGATCCAGCCGGAGGTGGCGAGGCGGTACGGGGCGCCGGAGGCGCCGTGGCGGATGACGACCGCGTCGACGCCCATGGCCTCCAGGGTCTGCGCGGTGTCCTTGAGGGACTCGCCCTTGGAGACGCTGGAGCCCTTGGCCGCGAAGTTGATGACGTCGGCGGAGAGGCGCTTCTCGGCGGCCTCGAAGGAGATCCGGGTCCGGGTGGAGTCCTCGAAGAACAGGTTGCAGACGGTCCGGCCGCGCAGGGTCGGCAGCTTCCGGATGGGCCGGTCGGCCACCCGGGCCATCTCCTCGGCGGTGTCGAGGATCAGGACGGCGTCGTCGCGGGTGAGGTCGGCGGCCGAGATGAGGTGACGCATCATCGGTGTGTCTCTCCGTGGTGGGGAGGTGTGAGGGCATGCGGGGGCGCAGGGGGGGTGCCCCGGCCCCGCGGGGGAAAGCCGGTCCGGCTAGGCGGTGGGCCGGGCGCCGAGCAGGACGGTGTCGCGACCGTCCTCTTCGGCGAGCTGGACCTTGACCGTCTCCCGCAGCGACGTGGGGAGGTTCTTGCCGACGTAGTCGGCGCGGATCGGAAGCTCGCGGTGGCCGCGGTCGACGAGGACGGCGAGCTGGACCGCGCGGGGGCGGCCGATGTCGCCGAGGGCGTCGAGGGCGGCGCGGATGGTGCGCCCGGAGAAGAGCACGTCGTCGACGAGGACGACCAGGCGGCCGTCGACGCCGTCACCGGGGATCTCGGTGCGGCCGAGGGCGCGGGCCGGCTTCAGCCGCAGGTCGTCCCGGTACATCGTGATGTCCAGGGAACCGACCGGGGTCTTGGTGCCGGTGATCGATTCGAGCTTCTCGGCGAGCCGGCGGGCGAGGTAGACGCCGCGGGTCGGGATGCCGAGGAGGACCACGTCGTCGGCGCCCTTGGCGCGCTCGACGATCTCGTGGGCGATGCGGGTCAGTACCCGCGCGATGTCCGGGGCCTCCAGAACGGGCCGCGCGTCGTCGCCGTACTTCTGCTGGGTGTCCATGAAGAAACGGACCTCCTTCTCCGCCTCACGGGACGGTTCTTAAAGGACGTCGGATGTGCGTCGACCACGATACCAGGGGCGCGCGGAGGCTTCAGGGGCGCCCCCGCCCCCGCCGCGGGCACCGTCCCTCGGGAGGGGGCGGTACGGACCTTTCGGCTTGACGGGAAAGAGTAACGCTGCGTAACCTCACAGTGAGTTACCAGCCGCGCGGCGCAGCCGCATGTCGTCACAGCGTCCGGGAGCGTTATGTCCAGCGAATACGCAAAGCAGCTCGGGGCCAAACTCCGTGCCATCCGCACCCAGCAGGGTCTCTCGCTCCACGGGGTGGAGGAGAAGTCCCAGGGCCGCTGGAAGGCCGTGGTGGTCGGTTCGTACGAGCGCGGCGACCGCGCGGTGACCGTGCAGCGTCTTGCCGAGCTGGCCGACTTCTACGGTGTGCCGGTCCAGGAGCTCCTGCCGGGCACGACGCCGGGCGGCGCGGCCGAGCCGCCGCCGAAGCTCGTTCTGGACCTGGAGCGCCTGGCGCACGTCCCCCAGGAGAAGGCGGGCCCGCTCCAGCGCTACGCGGCGACGATCCAGTCGCAGCGCGGCGACTACAACGGCAAGGTGCTGTCGATCCGCCAGGACGACCTGCGCACCCTGGCCGTCATCTACGACCAGTCGCCCTCGGTCCTCACCGAGCAGCTCATCAGCTGGGGCGTCCTCGACGCGGACGCGCGCCGCGCGGTCGCCCACGAGGAGAACTGACCCCTTCGGGGGAGCCAGCAGAAACGTACCGCCGGGCCCGTGGCCGTCATCCGACGTCCACGGGCCCTTCGCGTTCCACCGCGCCGCGAGCGCCGGGCTCCCCCGCGCCGGCGGGGCCGGCGGGCGCCGTCTCCCGGACGACGGCCCGCGGAGACGCCGAAGGGGCCCGCAGCACGTGTGCTGCGGGCCCCTTCGACTGCCGGTGACGTCTGCGGACTCAGACGTCCGCGTCCCGGCGCAGACGCGGCTTCAGGTCCTTGAAGCGCGCCAGCAGACCGTTGACGAAGGTCGGGGACTCGTCCGTGGAGAACTCCTTGGCGAGCTGCACCGCCTCGTCGATCGCGACCGCGTCCGGCGTGCCGTCCTCCCAGATCAGCTCGTACGCGCCGAGGCGCACGATGTTCCGGTCGGCGACCGGCATCCGGTCGAGGTCCCAGTCCACCGCGTAGGTCGCGATGAGCTCGTCGATCCGGGCCACGTGGGACGCGTAGCCCTCGACCAGCTGCATGGTGAAGTCGTTCACCGGCGGCTGGCGGTCGTCCGACCGCGCGTGCCGGACCTGGTCCGCGAGGACCTCCTGGACGGAGGCACCGCGCTGGTCCGCCTCGAAGAGGATCTGGAAGGCGCGCTTGCGGGCGTTGCTCCGAGCGGCCACGCTACTTGTTCACCCGGCCGAGGTAGTCGCTGGTGCGGGTGTCGACCTTGATCTTCTCACCGGTGGTGATGAAGAGCGGGACCTGGATCTCGTGGCCGGTCTCCAGCGTGGCGGGCTTGGTGCCACCGGTGGAGCGGTCGCCCTGGACACCCGGGTCGGTGTGCTTGATCGTCAGCTCGACGGCGGCCGGGAGCTCGACGTAGAGCACCTCGCCCTCGTGCTGCGCGACCGAGGCGGTGAAGCCCTCGATGAGGAAGTTGGCGGCGTCGCCGACGGACTTGCGGTCGACCATCAGCTGGTCGTAGGTCTGCTCGTCCATGAAGACGAAGTAGTCGCCGTCCATGTAGGAGAACTGCATGTCGCGGCGGTCGATGGTGGCCGTATCGACCTTCACGCCGGCGTTGAAGGTCTTGTCGACGACCTTGCCGGACAGCACGTTCTTGAGCTTGGTGCGCACGAAGGCCGGGCCCTTGCCGGGCTTGACGTGCTGGAACTCGACGACGGACCAGAGCTGGCCCCCGTCGAGCTTGAGCACCATGCCGTTCTTGAGGTCGTTCGTGGAAGCCACGGTTGCGGAATCTCCTGGACTGACGTGGGACCTCGGAGACGTACGCGCCCTACAGCGCGAGCAGCTCCTTGGTCGTGATGGTGAGTAGCTCGGGTCCGCCGTCCGCCTCCTGGCGCACGACGAGCGTGTCATCGATCCGGACCCCGCCCCGTCCCGGGAGGTGAACCCCCGGTTCGACGGTGACCGGCACACAAGCGTCCAGTTTACCCATGGCCGAGGGTGAGAGCTGCGGGTCCTCGTCGATTTCGAGCCCCACCCCGTGCCCGGTGAGGGGGACGGCGGCCTCTCCGTGCCCCGCGGAGTGCAGGATCTGACGGGCAGCCCGGTCCACGTCGCGGTACTCGGCGCCCGGGGCGAGGGACTCCCGGCCGGCCCGCTGAGCGGCGAAGACGAGCTCGTACAGCTCGATCTGCCAGTCGGCCGGCGTCGTTCCGATGACGAAGGTGCGGCCGATCTCGCACCGGTAGCCGCGGTAGTCGGCGCCGAGGCAGACCGAGAGGAAATCGCCCTCCTCGACCCGGCGGTCGGTGGGCCGGTGCCCACGGCGCCCGGAGTGCGGGCCGGTCGCGACCGAGGTCGGGAAGGCCGCCCCGTCGGCGCCGTGGTCGACGAGCCGCCGCTCCAGCTCCAGGGCGAGGTGCCGCTCGGTCCGCCCCACCAGGATCGACTCCAGGAGCTCGCCGAGGGCCTGGTCGGCGATCTCCGCGGCGATCCGGAGGCAGGCGATCTCGTCCTCGTCCTTGACGATCCTCAGCTGCTCGACGGCGCAGGCCAGGTCGGCGAGCCGCAGTCCGGGCGAGACGGCGCCCATGGCGCGGTGCCGGGCCACGGTCAGATCGTGCTCCTCGACCGCCAGCGCGTCGGCGCCGGCCCGGCGGGCGAGGTCGACCGCGGCGACGGCCGGATCACCGCCGCCCGCCGAGAGCACCTGGCGGCGCAGGAGTTCGTCGAGCCGTCCGTCGGCCGGTTCGCCGGTCGGCGCGACCGGGCAGAGCAGGACGTCCGCCTCGGGCTCGGGCCCGACCAGGAGGACGGCGCCCGCGGGCGAGCCGCCCGCGAGATAGCGGACGTTGGCGGGGCGGGAGACCAGGGCCGCCGGGCTGCCCGCGGCCGCGCACCGGTCGCGCAGCCGTACACGGCGGTCCGCATACACCTCTGACATGCTCCGAGCCTACGAGCAGCGGGGCGGGGCGGCCTGTTCAGGACGTCCGACCGGGCGGGGCCGCGCCGGGCGGCACGCGCGCACGGGACGGCCCGGCCTCCCCCGGCCCGGTCGGGCCCGGGGGCGAGTCACCAGGTGGGCGGGCTGGCGATCGCGCGGGCCAGGACGTCGTCGAGCACCCGGGCGGTGGTCTCGACGTCGTACGTGGAGTTGTCGATGATCGGCAGTCCCGAGCCGTACCAGCCGGCCATCCGCCCGTGGATGGCGGCGACCTCCTCGTCCGAGAGGCGGCGGTTGCCGCTGCGCTCGGCGTTGCGCTCCAGGACGATCTCCAGGCCGGGCAGGAGCACCACGGGCAGCAGACCGGGGCCGACGTGGCGCTTCCAGCCGCCGAGGCCGACGACGGGCCGGTCGGGGAAGACGGCGTCGTCGACGATGCAGGAGATGCCGTTGGCGAGGAAGTTGCGCGCGGCGAAGCCGCAGGTGCGGCGGGCGAGCCGGTACTGCGCCTCGGAGTGCTCGTTCCAGCCGGACTGCGGGTCGGCGAAGCCGGAGCAGACCCACTCGCGGACGTCGTCGAGGCTGATGTGCGCGGTGGGCACCCGGCGGCGCTGCGCCCAGTGCCGGGCGACGGTCGTCTTGCCGGCTCCCGCGGGGCCGATGAGCAGCACGGCGAGGGTCGCGGCGCCGGTTCCTCCGCCCTGCTCCACGGCGGGCGCGAGCGGCGCGCTCACGGGCGGCAGCGGCACCTGGCCGGTGAGGTCGGCGCGCGGGGACCGACCGCCGGGATACGGCGATCCGCCCGGGTGGTGGGAACCGCCGGACGGCGGCACCGCTCCGGAACCGCCCCAGCCGGACGTCCCGGGCCCGGCGGGGGGCGCGGGGTGCGGGCGCCCGGGCGTGCCGCCCTGGACGGCCGGGTGCACGCCGAGCCGGGAACCGGCCGGCGGCCCCTGGTACGGGGCGCCGGGCGGAGGCGGCGGTATCGGCGGCAGTCCGCCGGGCGCACCGGCGGTCGGCCCGGCGCCGGGCACTGCGGACGCGGGTCCCGGCCCCGTTCCGGCTCCACGGTCCGGTCCTGCCCCTGTGCCGCCGGCTCCGGTGCCGCCACCCGGTCCGGTCGCCGTCCCGGGGACGCCCCCGGTCGGGACGGCGGAACCGGGGACGGGCCCCGGGCCGGTGCCGGGACCGGTCGCCCGGCCCGATCGCTCCGGCGGTGGCAGCGGACCCCCCACTGCGTGCTGCATCCGGTCCCACTCCGTCTCGTACGCCTGTTGTAGCCGGTGTATCCGGTGCGCCGGAACGTTACCGCCCCCGGCCCCCGCCAGGGGAACGGCCGGGGCGTCCTTCTGGTGCCCTGTCAGTCCGTCAGTTCCTCGGCGAGCGCCCGCAGGGCCAGCCGGTAGGAGCCGATCCCGAACCCGGCGACCGTCCCGGTGGCCACGGCCGCGACGACCGAAGTGTGCCGGAACTCCTCCCGGGCGTACGGGTTCGAGAGGTGGACCTCGATCAGCGGCGCGGTCCGCTGGGCGGCCGCGTCGCGCATCCCGTACGAGTAGTGCGTGAACGCACCCGGGTTGATCACGACGGGGATCGAGCCGTCCGCCGCCTCGTGCAGCCAGCGGATCATCTCGCCCTCGTCGTTCGTCTCCCGCACGTCGACGTCGAAGCCGAGCTCCGCGCCGAGGGTCGTGCAGGACTCGACGAGCCCCTTGTAGCTGGTGGCGCCGTAGATGTCGGGCTCGCGGGAGCCGAGCCGCCCCAGGTTGGGGCCGTTGAGCACCAGGACCGGACGTGACCCGCTCACGCGGACACCTCGCCGTAGGCCGCGATCAGCACCGCCGGGTCGGGGCCCTCCAGGACGGTCGGCTTGCCGATGCCGTCCAGGACGATGAAGCGCAGCAGGTCCCCGCGGGACTTCTTGTCGACCCGCATGGTCTCCAGGAGCTTGGGCCACTGGTCGCCGCGGTAGGTGAGCGGCAGGCCGACGGACTCCAGGATCGCGCGGTGCCGGTCGGCGGTGGCGTCGTCGAGGCGGCCGGCGAGCCGGCCCAGCTCGGCGGCGAACACCATGCCGACGGAGACGGCGGCACCGTGGCGCCACTTGTACCGCTCGTTCTTCTCGATGGCGTGCGCGAGGGTGTGCCCGTAGTTGAGGATCTCCCGGCGGCCGGACTCCTTGAGGTCGCCGGAGACGACCTCGGCCTTGACCCTGATCGAGCGGACGAGCAGCTCGGCGGTGTGCGGGCCGGCCGGGGTGCGGGCGGCCTGCGGGTCCTCCTCGATGAGGTCGAGGATGACGGGGTCGACGATGAAGCCGGCCTTGATGATCTCCGCGAGACCGCTGACGTAGTCGTGCACCGGCAGCGAGTCGAGCGCGGCCAGGTCGCAGAGGACCCCGGCGGGCGGGTGGAAGGCGCCGACGAGGTTCTTGCCCTCGGCCGTGTTGATGCCGGTCTTGCCGCCGACGGCCGCGTCGACCATCGCGAGGACGGTGGTCGGCACGGCGATCCAGCGGACGCCGCGCAGCCAGCTCGCGGCGACGAAGCCCGCGAGGTCCGTCGTGGCTCCGCCGCCGACGCCGACGATGACGTCGCTGCGGGTGAAGCCGGTCTGGCCGAGCGCCTTCCAGCAGTAGGCGGCGACCTCGACGGTCTTCGCCTCCTCGGCGTTCGGCACCTGGATGGCGACCGCCTCGTAGCCCTGCTCGGCGAGGTCCGCGCGGAGCGCCTCTCCGGTGTCGGCGAGCGCCTCCGGGTGGATCACCGCGACCCGCTTGGCCTGGGTGCCGATGAGGGCCGGGAGTTCGCCCAGCAGCTGCCGGCCGACCAGCACCTCGTACGGATCCGTGCCGGCGCTGCCCCCGACGTGGATACGGGTGACTTCCTGGTCCGTCGTCATGCGTCCTTCTTCAGATCCAGTGCCGCGAGGACCGCGTCCGCGACCTCTTCGGGGGTGCGGTCGTCGGTGGTGACGACGGTCCGGGCGACTTCGGTGTACAGGTGGCGCCGGGCGTCCATCAGCTCGCGCCACTGCCGGCGCGGGTTGACGGCGAGCAGCGGGCGCGCGGTGTTGAGGCCGACGCGGCGGACCGCCTCCTCGACGTCCATCGACAGGTAGACGACGGGCAGCCCGGCGAGCAGGGCGCGGGTCCCGGCGTCGAGGATCGCGCCGCCGCCGAGGGAGAGGACGCCCTCGTGCCCGGCGAGGGCCGCGGCGACCGCGTCCCGCTCCAGGGCGCGGAAGTGCTCCTCCCCGTCCTCGACGAAGATGTCGGAGATCTCACGGCCCTCGGCGGCGACGATGTCGGCGTCGGTGTCCCGGTAGGGCGCGCCCAGCCTCTCGGCCAGGAGCGCGCCCACCGTGGACTTGCCGGAGCCCATGGGCCCGACGAGGACGACCAGGGGACCGCCGGTCACCGGATGTGCAGGTTGTCGAGGTACGACCGGACGTTGCGGCGGGTCTCGGGGACGCTGTCGCCGCCGAACTTCTCGACGACGGCGTCCGCGAGGACCAGGGCGACCATGGCCTCGGCGACGATGCCGGCCGCGGGGACCGCGCAGACGTCGGAGCGCTGGTGGTGGGCCTGGGTGGCCTCGCCGGTGACGACGTCGACGGTGGCGAGGGCGCGGGGCACGGTCGCGATGGGCTTCATCGCGGCGCGGACGCGCAGCAGCTCGCCGGTGGTCAGGCCGCCCTCGGTGCCGCCGGAGCGGCCGGAGGCGCGCTTGATGCCCTCGTCGGTCTTCACGATCTCGTCGTGGGCCTTGGAGCCGGGCACGCGGGCCAGGTCGAAGCCGTCGCCGACCTCGACACCCTTGATGGCCTGGATGCCCATGAGGGCGGAGGCGAGCCGCGCGTCGAGGCGGCGGTCCCAGTGGACGTGGGAGCCGAGGCCGACGGGGACGCCGTACGCCAGCACCTCGACGACGCCGCCGAGGGTGTCGCCGTCCTTGTGGGCCTGGTCGATCTCGGCGACCATCGCCTTCGACGCGTCGGCGTCGAGGCAGCGGACCGGGTCCGCGTCGAGCTTCTCGACGTCGGCGGGGGTCGGGTAGACGCCGTAGGGCGCCTTGGCCGCGGCCAGCTCGACGACGTGCGAGACGATCTCGATGCCGGCGGTCTCCTTGATGAAGGAGCGGGCGATCGCGCCGAGGGCGACGCGGGCGGCGGTCTCGCGGGCGCTGGCGCGCTCCAGGATCGGCCGGGCCTCGTCGAAGCCGTACTTCTGCATGCCGGCGAGGTCGGCGTGACCGGGACGCGGCCGGGTCAGGGGGGCGTTGCGGCCCGTCTCCTTGAGTTCGGAGGGGTCGACGGGGTCGGCCGCCATGACCTTCTCCCACTTCGGCCACTCGGTGTTGCCGACCATGACGGCGATCGGGGAGCCCAGGGAGAGCCCGTGCCGGACTCCGCCCAGGAAGGTGATCTCGTCCTGCTCGAACTTCATCCGGGCGCCGCGCCCATAGCCGAGGCGTCGCCGCGCGAGGTGGTCCGCCACCAGCTCAGTGGTGACCGGGACACCGGCGGGGAGGCCCTCCAGTGTCGCGACCAGCGCGGGTCCGTGGGATTCCCCAGCGGTCAGCCAACGCAACCTGCTCAACGATGCTCCTCATGCTCGCGCCTGGGTACTGCGACGGCGCGACCGGGTGCGCGGCCCTGGCCCGCCACCACTGATCCTCCCACGTCCGCGGGACGAACCCGTCCTCCGGTCCAGCTGTCGGACGCGGCACCCTCCGTTCCCGGACGCCGCGGAGACCGGACACCAGCCGATCGGCGGCCCGATCGGGGCACCGATCGGGCCGCCGACCTCTAGCGGGCGGCCAGCGCCCGCTCGCCCGCCGCGCGCATCGCGGCCAGCGGCGCCCGGGGGACGCCGGTCATCTGTTCGACCTGGAGGACGGCCTGGTGGACCAGGAGGTCGAGCCCCCCGACGACCTTGCCGCCCCGGTCGGACCAGGCCGCGGCGAGCGCCGTCGGCCAGGGGTCGTACAGGACGTCGAAGAGGGTCCCGACGGCGTCGGGAACGGCACTCGCGAGGGCGTTCGTCGTACCGGCGGGCGTGGTGGCGACGACCAGCGGGGCCGCGAAGGCCTCCCTCGCGTCGTCCCAGGCGGCCGTCCTGACCTCCACACCGAGCCGCTCGCCCCAGCCGCGCATCTCCTCGGCGCGCGCCTCGCTGCGCACGTACGCGGTGACCGGTCCGTCGCAGATCCGGGCGAGCGCGGCGAGCGCGGAGGAGGCGGTGGCGCCCGCGCCGAGGACCGCCGCGGACTCCACCTTCTCGACGCCCCGCTCCCGCAGGGCGGCGAGCATGCCGGGGATGTCGGTGTTGTCGCCGGTCCTGCGCCCGTCCTCGTGGAGGACGACCGTGTTGACGGCCTCGACCGAGGCGGCCGTGTCGGTGATCCCGTCGAGGAGCGGGATGACCGCCCGCTTGAGCGGCATGGTCAGGGACAGGCCGGCCCAGCTGCCGTCCAGCTCGCCGACGAAGCCGGCCAGCCCGGCCTCGTCGACCTCGAAGCGGTCGTACGACCAGTCGCCGAGCCCGAGCGCGGCGTACGCGGCCCGGTGCAGGACCGGGGAGAGCGAGTGCGCGATCGGCGATCCCAGGACCGCCGCGCGCCGTGCTGCCGCCATCAGTTCTTCCTCGACTCGTTGAACTCGTCGACGAGCTTCTGGTGCTCGGCGTTCGTCCGCGTGAACTTGGAGCTCTTGCCGTCGAGCGAGATGAAGTAGTACCACCCGTCGTGCGTCGGGTTGAGCGCGCCCTGCAGGGCTTCGAGACCGGGGTTGCCGATCGGCCCGGGCGGCAGGCCCTTGACGAAGTACGTGTTGTACGGGCTGTTGTACTTCCGGACCTCCGCCAGCGAGAGGTCCAGCTTGCTCTGGTTCTTGATGTAGTTGTACGTCGAGTCGAACTCGAGACCGCCGTAGGTCTGCGGGTTCGACGGCTTGAGCCGGTTGTAGACGACCTCGCCCATCTTGCGGAAGTCGTCGTGCGAGGTGCCCTCCGCCTGCACGAGGCTCGCGATCGTGACGAGCTCCCAGGGGCTGTCGACGCCGAGCTGCTGCGCCTTGGCGTCCAGTTCGAGCTTGTCGTACTCCTGGCTCGCGCGGCTCACCATCTTGCGCAGCGCGTCCTCGGGCTTGCTGCCCTTCGCCACGGGGTAGCTCGCCGGGAAGAGGAATCCTTCCAGCGGGTCCTTGACGTTCTTGTGGCCCTTCGCCCAGTCCGGGAGTCCCAGGGTGTCGGCCTTCGTCTTCGCGATGTCCTTCGTCGTACCGGGGTCGAGACCGAGCTTCTTGTCGATCTGCTCGTAGACCCAGACGTTCCGCCGGCCCTCGGGAATGACGAAATTGCTCTGGCTCGCCGGGTCGAGCATCATCGTGACGGCGCTCTCCGCCGACATCTCCTTCTTGAGCGTGTAGACGCCCGCCTGGATCGACGTGCCCTTGGGGTTCCGCTGCTGCGCGGAGACGAAGGCGTCGACGCTCTTGACGACGCCGGCCTTCTTCAGGATGTTGCCGATCTCGTTGCCGAACGCGCCCTTGGGGATCTCGACCTGGACGTCCCCGCTGCCGCTGCCCGCGTAGTCCTCCGCCGCACCGAACTGGCCCTGCCAGAACTGGTAGCCGAAGTAGCCGACGCCGCCGACGCCGCCGGCCAGCACGATCGCGACGACGAGGCAGGCCACGCCGTTCTTGCCCTTGCGCTTGTTGTCCTTGCTCCGGCGCTCCCGGTCGCGGTCGTCGCCGCGGGAGCCCCGGCCGCGGCCGGGCTCCTCCTCGTACGCGTCGTCGTCCGGGTCCTCCCCGCCGGTGAAGAAGGGGTGCTTCTCCTCCTCCGGCTCGGGGCGGGACTCCTCCTCCGGGGCCCAGTCGACGACGGGCTCCGGCGGGTTCTGCCGACGGCCGGGGGGCTGGGGCGGGGGGTACGCCTCGGGCGTGCCGTACAGGTCGGGGTTCTGGCCGCCGTACGGATCGGCCGGGGTCCCGCCGTACGGCATCGCCGCCTGGCCCGTCTCCCAGTTGCCGTCGTACTGCTGTCCGAGGTGCCCGGGCGTGTCGTACCCGCCCTGGTACCCCGTCCCGTACTGCTGCTGGTGCTGCTGGTACTGCTGCTGCGCCTGCTGCTCGTACTGCGTCTGCGGATCGACGTACCCCTGCGGCTGCTGCTGGTACTGCTGGGCATGCTGCTGGTAGGGGTCGGCCTCGTACCCCTGGGGAACCTGGCCGTTCTGGCCGCCCTGCCCGTACGGGTCCTGGTAGCCCTGGCCGTACTGGTTTGCCTGCTGCGGGTGCGGGTAGTGCTGCTGCTGGCCCTCCCACCCCTGGTCCCCGTACAGCGGGTCCCCGGGGTGCCACGGTTCGGAGCCGGGGCTCCGGCCATACTCAGTCATCGATCCCCAAAACAGCCGCGAGGCTTCCGGACGATCCGCCTCTACGTAGTGCGGCAGCTGTTCGAACACCGCCGCATCGCGCGGAACGTTACCGTATCGCGATCAGATGACCACTTCGACGCCCTCACCGGGCGGATTACCTGATACCCGTTCGGACTCAAGAGCGTTCTGAAGGATGATCACAGCGGCGGCCTGGTCGATGACGGACCGCCCCTTCTTGGCCTTCACGCCGGAGGCGCGCAGCCCCTGGGTCGCGGTGACCGTGGTCATCCGCTCGTCGACCAGGCGGACCGGCACGGGCGCGATGCCCTTGGCCATCTCCCCCGCGAAGGCGCGGACCTTGGTGGCGGCCGGCCCCTCCCGCCCGCTGAGCGAGCGGGGCAGGCCCACGACGACCTCGATCGGCTCGTACTCCGCGACGATCTGGCGGAGCCGCCGGTGGGCGGCCGGGACGTCACGTCCCGGCACGGTCTCCACCGGCGTGGCGAGGACCCCGTCGGGGTCGCACGAGGCGACCCCGATCCGGGCGTCCCCGACGTCCACCGCGAGACGGCGGCCGCGACGCATCGTCACGCCGTCTCCACCACGAGGCGCTCGACGGCGGCGATGGCCTCGCCGACGGCCTCCGGGTTCTGACCGCCGCCCTGGGCGACGTCCGGCTTGCCGCCGCCACCGCCACCGAGGGTCTTGGCCGCCGTGCGGACCAGCTCGCCGGCCTTGAGGCCGCGCTCACGGGCGGCCTCGTTGGTGGCGATGACCGTGAGGGGCTTGCCGTTCACCGTGGTGAAGAGGGCCACGACGGCCGGGCGGTCCGAGGGGATGCGGCCGCGCACGTCCAGTACCAGCTTGCGCAGGTCGTCGGCGCCGGTGCCGTCCTGGACCTTGCCGGTGACGAGGGCCAGTCCGCGGATGTCCCGGGCGGACTCGACGAGGCCGGCGGCGGCCTGGAGGACCTTCTCCGCGCGGAACTTCTCGATCTCCTTCTCGGCGTCCTTCAGCTTGCCGAGCATGGCGGAGATCTTCTCGGGGAGCTCCTCCGGACGACCCTTGACCAGCTCCTGGAGCTGGGCGACGACCGTGTGCTCACGGGCGAGGAAGTTGTACGCGTCGACGCCGACGAGGGCCTCGATGCGGCGCACGCCGGAGCCGATGGAGGACTCGCCGAGCAGCTTCACCAGGCCCAGCTGGGCGGTGTTGCCGACGTGCGTGCCGCCGCACAGCTCCTTGGAGAAGTCGCCGATGGTGACGACGCGGACCTGCTCGCCGTACTTCTCGCCGAACTCGGCGATGGCGCCCTGGCGCTTGGCCTCGTTGATCGGCATGACCTCGGCGTGGACCTCCAGCTCGCGCGAGAGGACCTCGTTGATCTTCTGCTCGACGTCGGTGAGGACCGTGCCGGGGACGGCGTTCGGCGAGCCGAAGTCGAAGCGGAAGCGGCCCGGCTGGTTCTCGGAACCGGCCTGGGCGGCTGTCGGGCCGAGCGCGTCGCGCAGCGCCTGGTGGGTCAGGTGGGTGGCCGAGTGGGCGCGGGCGATGGCCCGGCGGCGGCGCACGTCGATGGTGGCGTAGGCGCTGGCGCCCACGGTGACCTCGCCGACCTGCACGGAGCCCTTGTGCACGGAGACGCCGGGGACCGGCTGCTGGACGTCGCGGACCTCGATGACCGCGCCGCTGTGCAGCCTGATCCGGCCCTGGTCGGCGATCTGGCCGCCGCCCTCGGCGTAGAAGGGAGTGCGGTCCAGGACGACCTCGACGTCGTCGCCCTCGGTGGCGGCCGGCGAGGGGACGCCGTTGACGAGGAGGCCGACGACCGTGGTCTCGCCCTCCAGGTTGGTGTAGCCCGTGAACTCGGTGGCGCCGCTGGTGTCGGCGATCTCCCGGTACGCGGTCATGTCGGCGTGGCCGGTCTTCTTCGCCTTGGCGTCGGCCTTGGCGCGGTCCCGCTGCTCCTTCATCAGGCGGCGGAAGCCGTCCTCGTCCACGGAGAGGCCCTGCTCGGAGGCCATCTCCAGGGTGAGGTCGATCGGGAAGCCCCAGGTGTCGTGGAGCAGGAACGCCTTGTCGCCGGAGAGGACCGTGCCGCCGGCGGCCTTGGTCTCGGTCACGGCGGTGTCGAGGATGTTCGTGCCGCCCTTGAGGGCCTTCAGGAAGGCGGCCTCCTCGGCGAGCGCGACGGTCTCGATGCGCTTGCGGTCGGTGATCAGCTCCGGGTACTGCTCGCCCATGGTGTCGATCACGGTGTCGACGAGGTCCTGGACGACCGGGCCGGTGGCGCCGAGCAGGCGCATGTTGCGGACGGCGCGGCGCATGATGCGGCGCAGCACGTAGCCGCGGCCCTCGTTGCCGGGGGTGACGCCGTCGCCGATCAGCATGACGGAGGTCCGCATGTGGTCGGCGACCACACGGAGCGAGACGTCGCTGTCCTTGGCCTTGCCGTAGGCGACGCCGGTGAGCTCGGTGGCCTTGTCGATGACGACCTGGAGGGTGTCCGTCTCGTACATGTTCTGGACGCCCTGGAGGATCATCGCCAGGCGCTCCAGGCCGAGGCCCGTGTCGATGTTCTTCGACGGCAGCTCGCCGAGGATCGGGAAGTTCTCCTTGTCGGAGCCCTCGCCGCGCTCGTACTGCATGAAGACCAGGTTCCAGATCTCCACGTACCGCTCGTCGTTGACGGCCGGGCCGCCCTCGACGCCGAACTCGGGGCCGCGGTCGTAGTTGATCTCGGAGCAGGGGCCGCAGGGACCGGGGACGCCCATCGACCAGTAGTTGTCCTTCTTGCCGAGGCGCTGGATGCGCTCGGCGGGCACGCCGACGACGTCGCGCCAGATCTGCTCGGCCTCGTCGTCCTCCTGGTAGACGGTGATCCAGAGCTTCTCCGGCTCCAGCCCGTAGCCGCCGTGCTCCACCGGGGTGGTCAGCAGCTCCCAGGCGAGCTTGATGGCGCCTTCCTTGAAGTAGTCGCCGAAGGAGAAGTTGCCGCACATCTGGAAGAACGTGCCGTGGCGGGTGGTCTTGCCGACCTCTTCGATGTCGGGGGTCCGCACGCACTTCTGCACGCTGGACGCGCGCGTGAAGGGCGGCTTGACCTCACCCAGGAAGTAGGGCTTGAACGGCACCATGCCGGCCGGGACGAGCAGCAGAGTCGGGTCGTCCGCGATGAGCGACGCCGAAGGGACGACGGTGTGCCCGCGCTCCTCGAAGAAGCTCAGCCAGCGGCGGCGGATTTCAGCCGACTCCATCAGTGGTCCTCATTCCGGTTGTACGAGATCGTGGGAAGTACGTGCGTGGTCGGGTTCGGGGTGCGCCCGAGCGCACCCCGGCGGCGGGGCTCCGGAAGCTCCCCGGCCCGGGCCGGGTGCGGCTCGGCGGGAGCGTCGAGGCCGAGCGCCTCCTCCAGTTCGGCCTCCCGCTGGACCATGCCCGCCCTCACGTCGAGGGCGAAGTCCTTGAGGCGGTGGCCGGTCTCGATCGCCTTGTCGGCCGCCTGGGCGGCGAGGCTCTCGGGGGTCAGCTGCTTCAGCTTCCGGTTGACCTTGGCGGTGGCCCACACGCCGGCGGCTGCGCCGGCCGTGAACCAGAACGTGCGGCGGAACATCTCGGCTCAGCCCTTCTGCTTCCGGCGTCGCGAGGACGGCACGGTACGGCCGACGATCACAGTACGTCGCGAGGATCCCCGCGGCACGTCCGCGCCGTCCCCGCCCCGGCCGAGCGCCTTGCGCACCCCGTAGCCGAAGGCGGCGACCTTGACGAGCGGACCGCCGAAGGTGGACGCGACGGTGGAGGAGAGCGCGGAGGCGTTGGAGGTGACCTCCTGGACGTCCGAGGCGATGGCGTCGACCCGGTCGAGCTGGGTCTGGGCCGAGCGGACGGTCGCGGAGGCGTCTGCCAGGAGGGGAACGGCCTGCTCCGTCACGTCCGCCACCATCTTGGTGGTCGCCCTGAGCGTCTGCGCCAGCCTCGCCAGAACCACGGCGAGGAAGGAGACCAGGATCGCCCAGAAGACGGCCACCAGGATCCCGGCAACCTCTCCACCGGTCACTCTGCACCGCTCTCTGCTGTCGTTGGGCCCTTGCTGGAAGTCGTCCCCCGACCCTATCGCGCCCGGGCTGCGGCCCCGTACCGCATTACCGCGCGGGAGACGGGAGTTACGCGAACCGATTGTACGGAGCGCGCAGGGGTGAGTACGCTCCGTGTCCCATGCGACGGAGCAATCTCCCGGCGGAGCTCAACCGGTTCGTCGGACGGACCACCGAGCAGGCCGCACTGACGGCGCTCCTCGGGACGTCCCGCCTGGTCACGGTCGTGGGCGTGGGCGGGGTCGGCAAGACCAGGCTCGCGCTGAGGACCGCCGCCGACGTGCAGAAACGCTACGGCGACGGAGTCCGGCTGGCCGGTCTCGCATCCCTGCGCGACCCCGCTCTGATCGAGTACGCCCTGGTCGAGGCGCTCGACCTGACCGACCACACCCCCCGGCCGCCGCGCGAGGTCCTCCTGGAGCACCTGGCGGAGCGGCGGACCCTGCTGGTCGTGGACGGCTTCGAGCACCTCGTGGAGCACTGCGCTCCCCTCGTGCGGGAACTCCTGGAGCACGCGCCCGGCCTGACCGTCCTCGCCACGGGCCGGCGACCGCTGCGGGTGACGGGCGAGGCGGTGTTCGCGCTGGCGCCGCTGTCCGAGGCGGAGGCGGTGGAGCTGCTGGCGGAGCGGGCCGCGGAGGCGGGAGCGCCCGGCCTGCCGGGGACGGCGGGCGCGGACACGGCGGCCCGGCTCGGTGCCGAAGCCCTGACGGGCGCCCCCGCCCGTCCCGGCGCGGCCCCGCCCGACCTCCCGGGTCGGGGAGCCGCGTCCCCGGCCCGCCCCGGGGGCGGGGACGCCGTACGCGAGGTGTGCCGCCGTCTGGACGGCATCCCGCTCGCGCTCGAACTGGCGGCGGGACGGCTGCCGCTGCTCTCCGTCGAGCAGTTGCTGCGGCGCCTCGACGACCGCTTCCGGCTGCTCGCCGACGGCACGCGCGGGGCCCTCCCCCGCCACCGGACGCTGCGCACCGCCATCGGCTGGAGCCACGAGCTGTGCACTCCGGAGGAGCGGCTCCTCTGGGCGCGGCTCTCCGTCTTCCCGGGCGCCTTCGACCTGGAGGCGGTGGAGTACGTGTGCGGGGGCCCGGAGCTGCCGCCGGAGCGGATCCTCGATCTGCTCGGCGGGCTGCTCGCCCAGTCGCTGCTCGTCCGGGACGACACCCCGGCGGGGACCGCGTACCGGATGCTCGACACGGTCGCGGCCTACGGGGCGGAGTGGCTGGCGGCCCTGGACGACACGGAGCGGATGCGGCGGCGGCACCGCGACTGGTACATGGGCCTCGCCACCTGGTGCGAGCTGGAGTGGTACAGCCCGCGCCAGCCCGAGGTCGCGGTCCTGACCGAGGCGGCGCTCCCTCATCTGCGGGCGGCCCTCGACCTGTGCCTGGAGCAGCCGGAGGACGCGCATCTCGCCCAGCACCTGGCCGGCACGCTGTGGTTCGCGTGGGTGGGGTGCGGACGCCTCTCGGAGGGGCGGCACTGGCTGGACCGGGCGCTGGCGCTCGCGTCCGGTCACGAGGAGGCGCGGCTCAAGGCGCTCTGGGTGCTCGGGTACGTGGCGGTCCTGCAGGGCGACGGAACGGCGGCGGTGGCCGCCCTGCACGAGTGCCGGGAGCGGGCGGAGGCCTCGCGGAACGCGCTGGCGCAGGCCTACGCGACGCACCGGATGGGCTGCCTCGCGCTGCTCACGGACGACATGCCCCGGGCCGAGGAGCTGATCGGCCGCGCGCTCGACGCGTACCGGGAACTCGGCGAGCTGAACAGCAACGTGCTGATGGCGCAGGTCGAGCTGGCGATGGCGCGGGCCTTCCTCGGCGACCGGGAGGGGGCGGGCGCCCTCTCCCGGGAGGTGCGGGAGGTCTGCGAGGAGCGGGGCGAGCTGTGGACGAAGGCCTACGCCCTGTACGTACTCGGGTATCTCGCGTGGGCCGGGGGCGCGTACGGCGAGGCACGGGAGCTGCTCACCGACTGCGTGTCGATCAACGACGGCTTCCGCGACCTGGTCGGGCTCGTCCTCGCGGTCGAGCTGCTCGCCCTGGTGACGGTGAGCGAGGGCGATCCGGTGGAGGCCGCGGTCCTCCAGGGGGCGGCGGTCCCGGTGTGGGACGCGGTGGGCGTGCGGCTGTTCGGCTCGGAGGCGTTCGACGTGCCGAGGGCGCTGTGCGCGCGGCGGGCCGAGGAGGCGCTGGGGGCGGAGGCGTACGGCGCGGCGTTCCGGGAGGGTCGGGGACTGTCGGCGGCCCAGACCGTGGAGCGCGCGCTGCTGGCCGGCCGGGACCCTGCCGTCGGCCGCTCCGCGGAGGGGTCCGCGCCCCGCCCGTTCCGTACGGCGGGCCCGGCGCGGGTCCCGGGAACGCGGAAGCCCGCCGGCTCCCCCACCGGTCAGGGCGGGGAAGCGGCGGGCTGAACACCGCGGAGGTGGTACTACGGCGCCAGGATCAGCGGGCGTAGTACTCGACGACCAGCTGCTCGTCGCAGATGACCGGGATCTCCTTGCGGTTCGGGTCGCGGTCGAGGCGGAAGGCCAGGGCCTTCAGGTTGACCTGCAGGTAGCGCGGGGTCTCACCGTCGGCGGCGAAGCCACCCTCACGGGCGACCTCGAACAGCGGCTTGGTGCGGCTGCGCTCGCGGACCATCACGACGTCGTCGGGACGGACGCGGAACGACGGCTTGTCGACCTTGCCACCGTTGACCTGGATGTGGCCGTGGACGACCATCTGACGGGCCTGGTAGATGGTGCGGGCGATGCCCGAACGCAGGACCAGGGCGTCGAGGCGACGCTCGAGCTCGACGACCAGCGCCTCGCCCGTCTTGCCCTCGGCCTTCTTGGCGCGGTCGTACGCGCGGGCCATCTGGCGCTCGCTGATGTCGTACTGGGCGCGCAGACGCTGCTTCTCGAGCAGACGGACCTTGTAGTCCGAGTTCTGCTTGCGGCCGCGGCCGTGCTCGCCCGGCGGGTAGGGGCGGGCCTCGAAGTACTTGACGGCCTTGGGGGTCAGCGCGATGCCGAGGGCACGCGACTTCTTGACCTTGGGACGGGACTGGTTCGGCATGAACCAACCTCTCTACTGGTACGAAACGGCTTCACCAGGGTTAGGGGAGGTCGCATCCGCAGCCCGGGAAACCCGTCGGGTCCGTCCAGGACGGACCGTGCCGGGCAGCCGCTCCCAGGTCTGGGCACGTACGTGCAGCACGCGAACGACCCACCGCCGCTTCCGGGATCCCGGGTGGTGGTGGGTGGCACGCGACACCTTCGAAGGTGCGCGACGCTCCTGGAAACCCACCCGAGGGGCGGGTCTCCGGCTGACTGTCCCGTTCTGGTGGTGCCGACCGGAGCCGGACACGGGACGCAGCGATCCGGACCAGTGTACCCGCTCCGCGGGACCCGCTCGCACGCGGTCCGGCGGCCTCATCCGCAGCCGGCGAGCAGCTCCTCGACGGCCTTCTTCTCCGGCGCGGAGACCGTGAGCCCGTACTTCGCCTTGATCCCGGTCCAGCGCCTGCCGTACTCGCACCCGTACGCGCTCCGCGGCGGACGCCAGGTGTCCGGGGTCCTGCTGCTCTTGTCCTGGTTGGTCTGCTTGTCGGTGGCGAGCAGCACGTCCAGGTCGTTGGCGTAGGCCAGCCGCCGCCCGGGCGTCCACGCCCAGGCGCCCGCGCGCCAGGCCGCCCCGAGCGCGACGACGTGGTCGGTCTGGATCTGGGACGCCCTGCGGTACGAGTAGGGCAGCTCCTTGCCCGTGTACGGGTCGTGCAGGACGCCGGAGAGGACGACGCAGGGGTTCCGGTCGCCGAGGCGGACCTCGTCGAGGTCCCTGCGCAGCACGTCGTCCCGGGTGTCGCAGCCGTTGCGCCCACCGGGTGCGTCGGTCTCGTCCGACCAGCCGTCCCCGAACTTCGCGCGCTCGTACGTCTGCCCGTTCTCGCCGCGGGCGACCCGGAGGCCGGCGAGCAGCGTCCGCGCCCGGGCCGCGGTGGGCGGGAAGCCGGGACTCGCCAGGGGCACGGCGGGGACGGAGGGCGGTGCGGTGCGCGCGCCACCGCCGGGTGCGCAGGCCGCGGCGGTGAGGGCCAGGAGCAGGAGGCCCGCTGTACGCATCATGGGGCGAGGCCAGACGGACGGGGCGCCGGGGGCGGCGCAGCGCACCGGGCGGGGACCGGTCGTCGGCGGGCCGGCGTCCCTCACTCGCCGCCCTTGAGCCGCGACCGCACCCGGTCCACCACGTCCGCGTACCGCGCCTCCGCTCCGTAGCGGGTGGGTTCGTAGTACTGCCTGCCGTGGATCGTGTCCGGCGCGTACTGCTGGGCCGCGATGCCGCCCGGGACGTCGTGGGGGTAGACGTAGCCCTGGGCGTGGCCGAGCTTGGCCGCGCCCTTGTAGTGCCCGTCGCGCAGGTGCGGCGGGACCGCTCCCGCGAGGCCGTTGCGGACGTCCGCGAGGGCGGCGCCGATCGCGGTGGTCGCCGCGTTCGACTTGGGGGCCAGGGCCAGGGCGATCGTCGCGTGGCTCAGGGTGAGGGCGGCCTCGGGGAAGCCGATCATCGCGACGGCCTGGGCGGCGGCGACCGCGATCGGCAGTGCGTTCGGATCGGCCAGTCCGATGTCCTCGCTCGCGGAGATCATGAGACGGCGGGCGATGAAGCGCGGGTCCTCCCCCGCCTCGATCATCCGCGCCAGGTAGTGCAGGGCCGCGTCCACGTCCGAGCCGCGGATCGACTTGATGAGGGCGCTGGCGACGTCGTAGTGCTGGTCGCCGTCCCGGTCGTACGTCACCGCGGCGCGGTCGACGGTCTCCTCGACGGTCTCCAGGGTGATCTCCGGCTCGCCCTTGGCGATGGCGGCGCCGGCCGCCGCCTCCAGGGCGGTCAGGGCGCGCCGGGCGTCGCCGCCGGCGACCCGCAGGAGGTGGGCCTCGGCGTCCTCCGGGAGGGTCACGGCGCCGCCGAGTCCGCGCTCGCCGGTGAGCGCCCGGGCCATCAGCCCGCGCAGGTCCTCGTCGGTCAGCGGCTCCAGGGTCAGGAGCAGGGAGCGGGAGAGCAGCGGGGAGATCACCGAGAAGTACGGGTTCTCGGTGGTGGCGGCGATGAGCGTCACCCAGCGGTTCTCGACGGCGGGCAGCAGCGAGTCCTGCTGGGCCTTGGAGAAGCGGTGGATCTCGTCGAGGAAGAGGACGGTCTCCTTGCCGTAGCCGCCGACCGCGCGCCGGGCCCCCTCGATGACGGCGCGGACCTCCTTGACGCCCGCGGTGATCGCCGACAGCTCCACGAACCGCTTGTTCGTCGCCTTGGAGACCACGTACGCCAGGGTGGTCTTGCCGATGCCGGGCGGGCCCCAGAGGATCACCGAGGAGGCCCCGGCGGGACCGCCGTCGCCGTCGCCGACGAGCCGGCGCAGGGGCGACCCGGGCTTGAGCAGGTGCTTCTGGCCCACCACCTCGTCCAGGGTGCGCGGGCGCATCCGGACGGCCAGCGGGCTGCCGGCGGGGTCCTTCTCCTGGCGGTCTTCGGCTGCTGCGGTAAAGAGGTCGGGCTCCACGTCATGAAGCCTAGGACACGCCACCGACAGCGCCGTCCCCGCCGGCCGGGGCCCGGCGGGCGGTCAGCTGATCCAGAAGTCCCACCAGCGGGTCAGGATCAGCATGCCGATGATCCCGATGTGCAGGACGGGCAGGACCCAGGTGAACTCGTCGAAGAAGGTCCGGAGGCCGCGGGGGGCGGGGATGACACCGCTGCGCACGTTGTGCGAGGTCACGTACCAGAACATGACGATGGTGGCGGCCCAGGCCAGGCAGCACCACAGGCAGAGCGAGTTGATCTCGTACAGCGACTGGTACATGAGCCAGGTGCAGAAGCCGACGCCGAAGAGGGTGCCGGCGTTGAGACCGAGCCAGTACCAGCGGCGGTGGCGGGCCCCGGCGAGCAGCGCGACGCCGATCGCGATCACCATCGCGTAGGTGACGAGGCCGAGCATCGGGTTGGGGAAGCCGAAGACCGAGGCCTGCTCGCTCTTCATGATGTTGCCGCAGGAGACGATCGGGTTGAGGCTGCACCCGGGGACGAAGTCGGGGTCCTCCAGCAGCTTGAACTTGTCGATGGTGATGACCCAGGCGGCGAGCAGTCCGGCCGCTCCGGTGATCACGAGCATCCAGGCGAAGGCCCTGCTCGCCCCGATCGTGCCGTCGTCCTGCCGGTCGGACGCGGCCTCGTCCACCGCTGCCTTCGTCATGTCGCCTTTTCCCTCGCTCGCGGGCCTTGTGGGCAGGGGTCATTCTGCCGTACGGGGCGGGGCGCCCACCGTTCGCGGGAGATAAGTGAGCGGGACGTAAGGACGGGAAGCGGCGGGGGCCGGGACCACGCGTGCGCGTGGTCCCGGCCCCCGCCGTCGAACGGTCCGTCAGGCCAGCTTGGCCCGTACCGCGTCGAGCAGCGCGTCCACGGCGACCGCCTGCTGCTCGCCGGACTCCATGTCCTTGAGCTGGACGACGCCCTCGGCCAGGTCGCGCTCGCCGGCCACGACGGCGAGGCGGGCGCCCGAGCGGTTGGCGTCCTTCATCGCGCCCTTGAGGCCCTTGCCGCCGAAGGAGAAGTCCGCGGAGACGCCCTCCCGGCGCAGCTCGGTGACCTTGCCGAAGAGGATCCGGCGGGCCTCCTCGCCGATGGCCACCGCGAAGACGCTGGTGACGGCGGGGAGGTCGAGCTCGATGCCCTCGGCCTCCAGGGCGAGGACCGTGCGGTCCACCCCGAGGGCCCAGCCGACGGACGGCAGCGCGGGGCCGCCGATCATCTCGGAGAGGCCGTCGTAGCGGCCGCCGCCGCCGACCGCCGACTGCGAGCCGAGACCGCCGTGGACGAACTCGAAGGTCGTCCGGGTGTAGTAGTCCAGGCCGCGCACCAGCTTGGGGTCGTCCTCGAACTCCACGCCCGCCGCGGTGACCAGGGCGCGCACCTCCTCGTGGTACGCCTTGCACGCGTCGCAGAGGTAGTCGCCGAGCAGCGGGGCACCGACGAGCTGCTTCTGGACGGACTCGCGCTTGTCGTCGAGGACCCGCAGCGGGTTGATCTCGGCGCGGCGCAGGGTCTCCTCGTCGAGGTCGAGCCCGCGCAGGAAGCCCTGGAGCGCCTCGCGGTAGACGGGGCGGCACTCCTTGTCGCCGAGCGAGTTCAGCAGGATGCGGAAGTCGCGCAGGCCCAGGGAGCGGTACGCCTGGTCGGCCAGGATGATCAGCTCGGCGTCGAGGGCCGGGTCCTCGGCGCCGATGGCCTCGGCGCCGACCTGCGAGAAGTGGCGGTAGCGGCCCGCCTGGGCCCGCTCGTAGCGGTAGTACGAGCCGGAGTACCAGAGCTTCACGGGGAGGTTGCCCTGCTTGTGCAGGTTGGCCTGGAGCGCCGCGCGCAGCACGGACGCGGTGCCCTCCGGACGGAGGGCGAGGTGGTCGTTGCCCTTCGTGGTGAGGGTGTACATCTCCTTGGTCACGATGTCGGTGGACTCGCCGACACCGCGGGAGAACAGCTCGACGTTCTCGAAGCCGGGCGTCTCGATGTAGCCGTAGCCGGAGTTCCTCAGCGGCGTGGAGATCGCGTCCCGGACCGCCAGGAAGGTGGCGGAGCGGGGCGGGATCAGGTCGTACGTGCCCTTGGGGGCCTGAAAGGTGCTCACGAAAGTCTGGTCACATTCCTCGTCGGGGAGCGTCCGTGCTGCCGCTCCCATGGCGGCTCGCGGCCACGTCCCGCAGATAGGGGTTCGTGGCGCGCTCCTGGCCGATGGTCGTCTGGGGACCGTGTCCCGACAGCACCACGGTCGAGTTGTCGAGCGGCAGGCACACACGCGCCAGCGAAGCGAGCATCTCGTCCATGTCACCGCCGGGCAGGTCGGTGCGTCCGACGGAGCCGGCGAACAGCAGGTCCCCGGAGAAGAACACGGAGGGGATCTCCGTGGTCTCCGGCATCCTGAAGGTCACCGACCCCTTGGTATGACCGGGCGCATGGGCGACGGAGAAGTCCAGACCGGCGAGCTTCAGCTCGGCGCCGTCCGCCAGCTCCCGCACGTCGTTGGGCTCTCCCACGGTCAGCTCGCCCATGAGGGGCATCCCGATGGAGCGGCCGAGGGCCTTCTCCGGGTCGCTCATCATGTAGCGGTCGGACGGGTGGATCCACGCGGGGACGTCATGGGCGCCGCACACCGGGACGACGGAGGCGACGTGGTCGATGTGTCCGTGGGTGAGGACGACGGCGACGGGCTTGAGCCGATGCTTGCGCAGCGTCTCCTCGACACCCTGGGCGGCCTGGTGGCCCGGGTCGATGATCACGCACTCCTCGCCCGCGGCGGGGGCGACCACGTAGCAGTTGGTCCCCCAGGCCCCGGCGGGGAACCCGGCAATCAGCACGTTCGTCCTTAGATGTCGTCCGGCAGGGGCCGCGGGATTCGCGGAGAACACGGAATGCGGCAGATCAGAGCCTACCGGCGGTGCCGGTTCCACAGCCAACCCGTATACGGTACGGGCACACCCGGCCAGGACAGGAACAGACGAGCGACAGGAGCGGAACCGGTGGTCACCAGCGATCAGCGGCGGCGGCAGCTTGCCAGGGAGAAGTACGCGCGGCAGCAGCAGCGGCGGGAGGAGGCGCGGCTCAGGGCGAAGCGCCGCAACACCGTCGTCGCGGCCTCCCTCGCGGTGGTCCTCGCGGCGGGCGGCGCGGTGTACGCGTCCGTCAAGCTGACGGGCGACGACACCAAGGACAACGCGAACCCCGAGAAGCCGGCGAGCAGCTCCTCCGCCGACCCGACGCCCTCCCGGAGCGAGTCGGCGAGCGCCGAGCCGAAGATGTCGGTGGACGCCGAGGCCACGTACGCCATGGCGCTCAAGACGAACGAGGGCGACATCACGATCACCATGGACGCGGCGAAGACCCCGCGCACGGTGAACTCCTTCTCGCACCTCGCCGGGAAGAAGTACTTCGACGGGACGAAGTGCCACCGCCTCACCACCAGCGGGATCTTCGTGCTCCAGTGCGGCGACCCCAAGGGCGACGGCACCGGCGGTCCGGGCTACACCATCCCGGACGAGAACCTGGACGCCCTGGGCAAGGCGGGCGCGGACGGCTCGGTCACCTACCCCGCGGGCACCGTGGCGATGGCGAACACCGGGCAGCCGGGCAGCGGCGGCTCGCAGTTCTTCCTCGTCTACAAGGACACCAAGCTGCCGCCCAGCTACACGCCCTTCGGGAAGATCGACCCGGCCGGCCTCCAGGTGGTCGAGGACGTCGCCGCGGCCGGTGTCGCGGGCGGCGCCGGCGACGGCGCCCCGAAGAAGGCCGTCACCATCGAGAAGGCGACCGTCGCGAAGAAGTGAGCCGGGGTCCGCACGCGCGCGTCACCGCGAATCTCGGTCGCGCTGAGTGCGGACAGCCGGGCCGCGGTTCGCCTAGATTGGCGTTGTGCAGCGTTGTGCCGTCGGCCGCGCTGCGGAAGGCGGGCGAGGCCCGCCGGGAAACTGTGGACGATGCCCGGGGGGTACCACCCCCCGACGGCATCATGGTGAGGAGGCGCTGTGAGCAGCGACCCGTGGGGCCGCGTCGACGAGACGGGCACCGTGTACGTGCGGACGGCCGAGGGCGAGAAGGTCGTCGGATCGTGGCAGGCCGGCACCCCTGAGGAGGCCCTGGCCTACTTCGAGCGCAAGTACGAGGGCCTGGTGGTCGAGATCGGCCTCCTCGAGAAGCGGGTGAAGACCACCGACCTCTCGGCGAAGGACGCCACCGCGGCGATCGAGCACATCCGGCAGCAGATCGACGAGCACCACGCCGTCGGCGACCTCGCCGCGCTCGCGACCCGTCTCGACAAGCTCGTCGAGACGGTCGACTCGCGCCGCGAGGAGCGCAAGGCCCAGAAGGCCAAGCAGACCGACGAGGCGCGCTCCGCCAAGGAGAAGCTCGTCACCGAGGCCGAGGAGCTGGCCCAGAGCGAGCAGTGGCGCTCCGCGGGCGAGCGGCTGCGGGCGCTCGTGGACACCTGGAAGGGCCTTCCCCGGCTCGACCGCAAGTCCGACGACGAGCTGTGGCACCGCTTCTCGCACGCCCGCTCGGCGTTCTCGAAGCGCCGCAAGGCCCACTTCGCCTCGCTGGACGCCCAGCGCGAGGACGCCCGCAAGGCCAAGGAGCGTCTGGTCGCCGAGGCGGAGTCGCTGTCGAACTCCACCGACTGGGGCGCCACGGCGGCCCGGTACCGCGACCTGATGACCGAGTGGAAGGCCGCCGGCCGCGCCCAGCGCGAGCACGAGGACGACCTGTGGAACCGCTTCCGCGGCGCCCAGGACGTCTTCTTCGCGGCGCGCAGCGAGGTCTTCGCCGAGCGGGACGCGGAGCAGACCGAGAACCTCAAGCTCAAGGAGGAGCTCGCGACCGAGGCCGAGAAGCTGCTGCCGGTGTCGGACCTGAAGGCGGCGCGTGCCGCCTTCCGCTCCCTCAACGAGCGGTGGGAGGCCGTCGGCCACGTCCCGCGTGACGCCCGTCCCAAGGTCGAGGGCCGGATGCACACGGTGGAGCGGGCCATCCAGGAGGCCGAGGAGAGCGAGTGGCGCCGGACGAACCCGGAGGCACGCGCGCGTGCCGCGGGTCTGACCGGCCAGCTCCAGGACGCCGTCGAGAAGCTCCGCAAGCAGATCGACGCGGCCCGTGCCGCCGGCAACGACGCCAAGGCCGACAAGCTCGCCCGCGAGCTGGAGGGCCGCCAGGCCCTGCTCGACCAGGCCATGAAGGGCCTGGAGGAGTTCGGCGGCTGATCGGCCGCCCCGTACGAGGAAGGCCCCCCGGCCGTGCGCCGGGGGGCCTTCCTCGTGTCCTCCGTACCGCCGGCTACGGCCTGCGGGCCGAGGTCACGCGGTACACGTCGTAGACGCCCTCCACGCCCCGCACGGCCTTCAGGACGTGACCCAGGTGCTTGGGGTCGCCCATCTCGAAGGTGAAGCGCGAGGTGGCCACCCGGTCGCGGGAGGTCTGGACGGCCGCGGACAGGATGTTGACGTGCTGGTCCGAGAGGACCCGGGTGACGTCCGAGAGCAGCCGCGACCGGTCCAGCGCCTCGACCTGGATGGCGACGAGGAAGACGGAGGACTGGGTGGGCGCCCACTCGACCTCCAGGATCCGCTCCGGCTCCCGGGAGAGGGACTCCACGTTGACGCAGTCGCTGCGGTGGACCGACACGCCGCTGCCGCGGGTGACGAAGCCGATGATCGGGTCGCCGGGCACGGGCGTGCAGCAGCGGGCCAGCTTCACCCAGACGTCCTCGACGCCCTTGACGACGACACCCGGGTCGGCGCTGGAGCGGCGCTTGGAGCGGCCGCGGGCCGGCGGGGCGACCTCCTCGATGTCCTCGGTGGCGGCCTCCTCGCCGCCGAGCGCCTGGACCAGCTTCTGCACGATGGACTGGGCGGTGACGTGGCCCTCGCCGATCGCCGCGTACAGCGAGGAGATGTCGGTGTACCGCATCTCGTGGGCGAGGGTGACGAGGGAGTCGCCGGTGAGGATCCGCTGGATCGGCAGGTTCTGCTTGCGCATGGCCCGCGCGATGGCGTCCTTGCCCTGCTCGATGGCCTCGTCGCGGCGCTCCTTGGAGAACCAGGCGCGGATCTTGTTCCGGGCGCGCGGGGACTTGACGAAGCCCAGCCAGTCGCGCGAGGGCCCGGCGCCGGCTGCCTTGGAGGTGAAGACCTCGACCAGGTCGCCGTTGTCGAGGGTCGATTCGAGCGGCACGAGCCGTCCGTTGACCCGCGCTCCTATGGTGCGGTGGCCGACCTCGGTGTGGACGGCGTACGAGAAGTCGACGGGGGTGGCGCCGGCGGGCAGCGCGATGACGTCGCCCTTGGGCGTGAAGACGAAGACCTCGTTGCGCGAGAGGTCGAAGCGCAGGGACTCCAGGAACTCGCTGGGGTCCTCGGTCTCCTTCTGCCAGTCGAGCAGCTGGCGCAGCCACGCCATGTCGTTGAGGTGGTCGTCCTTGCCGCCCTTCCTGGGGACGTCGGCACGGACCTTGGAGGCGCCGGCGACGGCCTCCTGCTTGTACTTCCAGTGCGCCGCGATGCCGTACTCGGCGCGGCGGTGCATGTCGAAGGTGCGGATCTGCAGCTCGACGGGCTTGCCGTTGGGTCCGATGACCGTCGTGTGCAGCGACTGGTACATGTTGAACTTCGGCATCGCGATGTAGTCCTTGAACCGGCCGGGGACCGGGTTCCATCGCGCGTGGACGGTGCCGAGGGCGGCGTAGCAGTCGCGCACCGTGTCGACCAGGACGCGGATGCCCACCAGGTCGTAGATCTCCGCGAAGTCGCGACCGCGGACGATCATCTTCTGGTAGACGCTGTAGTAGTGCTTGGGGCGGCCGGTGACGGTGGCCTTGATGCGGGCGGCACGCAGGTCGGTCTGGACCTCGTCGGTCACTATCGCGAGGTACTCGTCCCGCTTCGGGGCGCGCTCGGCGACGAGCCGGACGATCTCGTCGTACATCTTGGGGTAGAGGATCGCGAAGGCGAGGTCCTCCAGCTCCCACTTGATGGTGTTCATGCCCAGCCGGTGGGCCAGCGGCGCGTAGATCTCGAGGGTCTCGCGGGCCTTCTTCTCCTGCTTCTCCCGCTTGAGGTAGCGCATGGTGCGCATGTTGTGCAGGCGGTCGGCGAGCTTGATGACCAGGACGCGCGGGTCCTTGGCCATGGCGACGACCATCTTGCGGACGGTCTCGGCCTGGGCGGCCTCGCCGAACTTGACCTTGTCGAGCTTGGTGACGCCGTCGACGAGCAGCGCGACCTGGTCGCCGAAGTCGCGGCGCAGGGTGTCCAGGCCGTACTCGGTGTCCTCGACGGTGTCGTGGAGCAGGCCGGCCATCAGGGTCGCCGGGTCCATGCCGAGCTCGGCGAGGATGGTGGTCACGGCGAGCGGGTGCGTGATGTACGGGTCGCCGCTCTTGCGCTTCTGGCCGCGGTGCCAGCGCTCGGCGACCTGGTACGCCCGCTCGACCTGGCGGAGCGTCGCCGTCTCGATCTTGGGGTCGTTGGAGCGGACGATCCGCAGCAGCGGTTCGAGCACCGGGTTGTACGGGGAGGAGCGCTGGACGCCGAGGCGGGCGAGGCGGGCGCGGACGCGGTTGGACGAGCCGCCCGAGCGCGCGGGCGCCGCCGGGGCGGGGCGCGTGGGGGCCGGGGCCTCGGGGGCCGGGGCCTTGGGAGCCTGCGACGCGGCAGGCGGGGGCCCGGTCTCCGCGGGCTTGTTCTGGGGCGTGCCGGTCCCGGGCGCGGCCTTCTCGGCCTTCGGGTCGGGCTGCGCGGCGGAGAGTGACTGGGCCTCGTCTGGCAAGAGCGCTCCTCTGGGGTCCCCCCGGACGGAGTCTGGGGGAGGCACCGGGTCCCCCGGTCAGGCCCGGAAAGGCCATGGTATCGAGCCCGGACACGCGCTGCTCACGCGGCCGGGGCGCGGACGGGTCCGGCGGGGGTGCGCCGGACCCCGGCGGTCCGCGGACCTGGGCACTCGGGAAAACCGGCGGGGCGCCCCGGGGATTCCCCGGAGCGCCCCGTGCGGGGTGGAGCCCGATGTCAGACGGTGATCAGCGCCGTGAGCGGGGCGCCGTTCAGGGCCGGCTCCAGCCGGGCCCGGCCCGGCAGGAAGCCGAGCTCCATCAGGACCGCGACGCCCGCCACCTCGGCGCCCGCGCGGCGGATGAGCTCGACGGAGGCCTCGGCCGTGCCGCCGGTGGCGAGGACGTCGTCGATGACCATGACGCGGTCGCCCGCGGCCAGGTCCTCGGCGTGCACCTCGATCTCGGCGGTGCCGTACTCCAGCTCGTACGCCTGGCGGAGCGTGGCCCCGGGGAGCTTGCCGGCCTTGCGGACCGGGACGAAGCCCAGGCCCGCGCGGACGGCCACCGGGGCGGCCAGGATGAAGCCGCGCGCCTCCAGGCCGACGATCTTCGTCGCGCCGTGCGCGGAGCACAGCCCGGCGAGGGCGTCGGTGAGGGCCGTGAACGCCTCGGGGTCCGCGAGCAGCGGCGTGATGTCCTTGAACAGCACGCCGGGCTTCGGGTAGTCCGGTACGTCGCGGATGCGGCTGAGCAGGAGGCCGGTGACGTCCTGGGCCTCGGCGGTCATCCTCGCTGCTCCGTGGAGCGGCCGCGACGGCTCGCCCGCGGGCCGACGACGGCGATCTCGGTGTCGTCGGCGCGGTCGTCCGCTCCGTCGTACGCCTCTCCCTTGGCGGCCGCACCGGCCCGCTTCGCGAGGACGCGCTTCTTCAGGGCCTTGATCGCCGGGTCGCGCTCCTTGAGGTCGGCGACCAGCGGGGTGGCGATGAAGATCGAGGAGTACGCACCGGCCGCGAGGCCGACGAACAGCGACAGCGAGATGTCGTTCAGCATGCCGGCGCCGAGGACGCCGCCACCGATGAAGAGCAGGCCGGCGACCGGCAGCAGCGCGACGACGGTGGTGTTGATGGAACGGACGAGGGTGCCGTTGATCGAGCGGTTGGCCAGCTCGCTGTACGTGAAGCGGGTCTGCTTCGTGATGTCCTTCGTCTGCTCCTTGAGGGAGTCGAAGACGACGACTGTGTCGTACAGCGAATAACCGAGGATCGTCAGCAGACCGATGACCGTGCCGACGGTGACCTCGAAGCCCACCAGCGAGTAGATGCCGACCGTGATCGTGAGGTCGTGGATCAGCGCGATGAGCGCCGCGACCGCCATTCTCCACTCGAAGGCGATGGCCAGGTAGATCACCACGAGGATCATGAAGACCCCCAGGCCGGTCCAGGCCTTGGTGGCGATCTGCTCGCCCCAGCTGGGACCGACCAGCTCCGCCGCGATCTTGTCCTCGGCGACGTTCAGGTCCTTGGCGAGCTCCGTGCGGACCTTGTCGGACTGCGCGGTGTCGAGGCCGCCGACCTGGATGCGGAGGGTGCCGTTGCCGAGCTGCTGGACGATCGCGTCGTGGCCGGAGGCCTCTTCCGCGTACTCCTGGGCCTGGCTGACGGTGACGTCCGACTTCGGGGTCGTGAAGACGGCGCCGCCCTGGAACTCGATGCCCATGTTGAGGCCGCGGACGGCCAGGGCGACGATGGCGGTGATGGTGATCAGGATGGACAGGCCATACCAGATCTTGCGGTTGCCGATGAAGTCGTAGCCGACCTCACCACGGTGGAGCCGGGCGCCGAGATCGCCGAGCTTCGACATCTCACGCCTCCTTCGGGTCGACAGGGCCAGCGGCAGAGGCATTGGCACGGCGGGTGCGGCGCAGCGGCGGCTTGGCGCCGAGCCGCTTCGGGTCCAGTCCGGACCAGGCGTGGCCGTCGCCGAAGAACTTGGTCCGCGCGAGGAGCGTCATGACCGGCTTGGTGAAGAGGAACACCACGACGACGTCGAGCAGCGTGGTCAGGCCGAGCGTGAACGCGAAGCCCTGGACCTTGCCGACGGTGACGATGAAGAGCACCGCCGCGGCCAGGAACGACACGAAGTCGGAGACCAGGATGGTGCGGCGGGCGCGCGGCCAGGCGCGCTCGACGGCCGGGCGGAGCGTGCGGCCCTCGCGGAGCTCGTCGCGGATGCGCTCGAAGTACACGATGAACGAGTCCGCGGTGATGCCGATGGCGACGATGGCGCCGCAGACGGCCGGCAGGTTCAGCGCGAAGCCGATGGCCGGGCCGAGCAGGGCCATGATCACGTAGGTGAGCAGTGCGGAGACGCCGAGGCTCAGGATGGCGATCAGCGACAGGCCGCGGTAGTAGGCGACCAGGTAGATGATGACCAGACCGAGGCCGATGGCGCCGGCGATCAGACCGGCCTCCAGCTGCTCGCCGCCGAGCGCGGCGGTGACCGTGTCGACGCTCTGCGTCTCGAAGGTCAGCGGCAGGGCACCGTACGACAGGATGTTGCCGAGGTCCTGGGCCGACTGCTGGTTGAAGTTGCCGGAGATCTCGGCACTGGCGCTCAGCGTCTGGCGCACGGACGGGGCCGAGACGACCTCGCCGTCCAGGACGATCGCGAAGCGGTTCTGCGGGTCGGCCTGCGAGGAGAGCTTGCCGGTGATCGCCTGGAACTTCTTCGAACCGGCGTCCGTGAAGTCCATGGTGACGATCCACATGCCGCGCTGCTGGTCGAGCTGGCCCTTGGCGTCGTCGACGTCGCGGCCCTCGACCTCGGCCGGGCCGAGGAGGTACTTCGACCAGACGCCGGGGGCGTCCTCGCCGCAGGCGACGGTCGGCTCGCTGGGCTTGACGCCCTGGCCGGCGGAGGTGCGCTGCTTGGGGTCGAGGCAGTTCAGGGAGGTGTACTTCTCCTGGAGCGCCGCGGTGGCGGCGTCCGGCGTCGGGGTCGCCGACGGGGTTCCACTGGCCTTCGGGGTCTCGCCGGCCTTCGGCGTCCCGGAGGCGCCGCCGGTCGGCGTGGGGGTGGGGCTCGGGGCCTTGAGGGCCTCGGTGAGCGCGCGGCCCTGGGCGGAGCCGGTGGCCGACGGGGTGGCCGGCTTCTCGCCCACGGTCGAGCCGGAGGCGGAGGAGGAAGGCTTCGGCGTGGCGGAGGGAGAACCGGAGGAGCCGGCGGTGGGCGCCGGGGCGGGTCCGCCGTTCGTCACCGCGAGAACGGGCCGGAAGTAGAGCTGGGCGGTGGTACCGACCTGCTCCCGGGCCTGCTTCTCGTTCGTCCCGCGAGGGATGTTGACGATGATGTTCTCTTTGCCCTGCGTCTGGACCTCGGCCTCGGAGACACCGAGACCGTTGACCCGGCGCTCGATGATGCCGACGGCGGTGTTCATGTTGGTCTCGTTGACCGCCGACTCCAGGCCGGGCTCAGCCTTGGCCTTGAGCGTGATCGACGTACCGCCGGCGAGGTCGATGCCCAGGCGCGGGGTGGTGTGCCCCGACCAGAACATGCCGCCGGTGAGCGCGACCATGGCGATCAGGATGAGTGCCAGGGCGCGGCCCGGCCGACTCTGTCCCCCCGCCGGCCTTCGGCCCTTCTTCGGTGCTGCCACCTGTCGTATCTCCCTGTCCAACCGTCCCGCGCCGGGTGTGCGCGGGACGGCCACGAAGTGTGTGTGGGGACCTTCCCCCGCAGACGTGGAACCGTTCCGAGAACCGCGCACGCCGGTGGGCGCGCGCGGTGTCCTCGGCCGCGACTACTTCGCGTCGGTCTCGCCGTCGGCCTTGCCGTCCTTCTGGCCCTCCGCGGCGTCGGCGACGTCCGACTTCTTCGTCAGATCGGCCTTCGGCGCGTCCTCGACGGTCTCCGCGTCCTCGACGGTCCCGGTCAGCGACGACGCGTCGTCCGGCACGACGGTGCCGGTGTCCGCGTCCTCGTCGTCACCGTGGACGATGCGGTTGTACTCGGAGTCCTGGAGGACGGCGCCGATCGCGTTCTTCGCGTAGACGGCGTGCACGCCGGGCGCGACCTCGAGGAGGACGGTCTCGTCGCCGATCTCCTTGACGGTGGCGTACATCCCCCCGATCGTCCGTACGCCGGTGCCGGGCTGCATCTCGTCGCGCATCTGCGCCGCCGCCTGCTGCTTCTTCTTGGCGGAGCGGGTCATCAGGAACATGGCCCCGATGAGGACGATGAAGGGGAGGAGGGTCACGATGCTCACGGGACGGGTTTCCTTCGCACGGTCGCGGAGAACCCGCGGCCTGATCTTCGGGGGTGGGCGCGCCGACCAGAAAGGGCGGCAACGGCGGAGTCTAGGCGAGTCCGCATCGACTGAACAACGTCCAGCATCGCACCCCGGTTCCTGTCCGGGCGAGTGTCAGCACCGTCACGCCCCGAAGAGCCCCTGTTGTCCCTTTCCCGGAGCGCTCCCGGGGATTCCCGGGCCCGCTGCCTGCGGTGGAGCCAGTCCGAGGTGCGCCCATGCCGCGGGAGTGGCGACCCGGCCACGGGGCGTACGGGCCAGCAGACCCTCCCGTACGAGGAAGGGTTCGGCGACCTCCTCTACGGTCTCGCGCTCCTCCCCCACCGCGACGGCGAGGGTCGAGAGACCGACCGGGCCACCGCCGAAGAGCTTGAGCAGGGCCTCCAAGACGGCCCGGTCGAGCCGGTCGAGGCCACGGCCGTCGACCTCGTAGACGCTGAGGGCGGCCTCGGCGATCTGCCGGGTGATGGCGCCGTCCGCCTTGACCTGGGCGTAGTCGCGGACGCGGCGGAGCAGCCGGTTGGCGATGCGGGGGGTTCCGCGGGAGCGGCCGGCGATCTCGGCGGCCCCGGCCGGGTCGATCTCGACGTCGAGGAGTCCGGCGGAGCGGTGGACGACCCGCTGGAGCTCGGCCGGTTCGTAGAACTCCATGTGGCCGGTGAAGCCGAAGCGGTCGCGCAGCGGCGGCGGCAGGAGTCCGGCCCGGGTGGTGGCGCCGACCAGGGTGAACGGCGGGAGTTCGAGCGGGATGGCGGTGGCGCCGGGGCCCTTGCCGACGATGACGTCGACACGGAAGTCCTCCATCGCCATGTAGAGCATCTCCTCGGCGGGCCGGGACATCCGGTGGATCTCGTCGAGGAAGAGGATCTCGCCCTCCTGGAGGGAGGAGAGGATCGCGGCGAGGTCGCCGGCGTGCTGGATGGCGGGGCCCGAGGTGATGCGGATCGGGGCGTTCATCTCGGCGGCGATGATCATCGACAGGGTGGTCTTGCCGAGGCCGGGGGCGCCGGAGAGCAGCACGTGGTCGGCGGTGGCACCGCGCTGGCGGGCGGCCTTGAGCACCAGGTCGAGCTGCTGGCGGACCTTCTCCTGGCCGACGAACTCGCTGAGGTCCTTGGGCCGCAGGGCCGCCTCGACGGCCTGGTCGTCCCCCTCGGCCGATGCCCCGACGATGCGCGCCTCGTCGTCGCCGGTGGTCTCGTCGTCCCAGTTCACGGATGTTCTGCCTTCTCGGTGGTGGTGCGGTGGTCTGTGCGGCGGGGCGGCGGTCCCGGCGGGGCGGCTCCCCCGCCCCGCGCGGCCGGTCCCGTCAGCGGGCGCGGTTCAGGGACTGCAGGGCCGCCCGCAGCAGCTGCGGCACCGGCGCCGAGCCGCCCGCTGCGAGGGCCTCCTCCGCCTGCGGCGTCACCGCCGCCACCGCCTCCTCCGCCTCGCGGGAGGCGTAGCCGAGGCCGATGAGGGCGGCGGCCAGCTGCTCCGTCCACGGCGCCGGGCCGGCGGCCGCGGCCCGCTGCGCGCCGACCATGCCGCTGCTGCCGAGCGGGGCGCCGAGCTTGTCCTTCAGTTCGAGGAGGAGTTTCTGCGCGCCCTTCTTGCCGATGCCGGGGACGGCGGTGAGGGCCTTCTCGTCGCCGGTGGAGACGGCGACGCGCAGGGCGTCGGGGCTGTGCACCCCGAGCATGGCCTGGGCGAGGCGGGGGCCGACGCCGCTGGCGGTCTGGAGGAGCTCGAAGACCTGTCGCTCGTCGTCGTCGGCGAAGCCGTACAGGGTGAGGGAGTCCTCCCGTACGACGAGGGAGGTGGCGAGCCGGGCGTCCTCGCCGATCCGGAGTGCCGCGAGCGTGCCCGGGGTGCACTGGACGGCCATGCCCACGCCGCCGACCTCGATGACGGCCGTGGTGGGGGCGAGCGCGGCGACCGGGCCGCTGACGAAGGCGATCATCGGGTTCGGCCTTTCACTGCGGCCGCCTGCCGGGCGACCGCCTGCTGGAGGCGGTTCTCGGCGACGGCCTGCTGGAGACGGTTCTGGGCGGGGGCGCGCCAGATGTGGCAGATGGCGAGGGCGAGGGCGTCGGCGGCGTCGGCCGGCTTGGGCGGCGCGGAGAGCCGGAGCAGCCGGGTCACCATGGCGCCGACCTGGGCCTTGTCGGCGCGCCCGCTGCCGGTGACGGCGGCCTTGACCTCGCTGGGGGTGTGCAGGGCGACGGGGATGCCGCGGCGGGAGGCGCAGAGCATGGCGACGGCGCTGGCCTGGGCGGTGCCCATCACCGTACGCACGTTGTGCTGGCTGAACACCCGCTCCACCGCGACGAGTTCGGGCGAGAAGCGGTCGAGCCACTCCTCGATGCCGCGCTCGATGCCCACCAGGCGCAGCCCGATGTCGTCGTCCGCGGCGGTCCGCACCACCCCCACGTCGAGCATGGTGAGGGGACGTCCGGCCACCCCCTCGACGACGCCGACGCCGCACCGGGTCAGGCCCGGGTCCACCCCGAGAACACGCACGCCGCGCCCCCTTCTCGCTCACCTGTTTGTGCAGGCTATCGGCTGCCACCGACAACGCCGTACGAACGACAGCGGGCCGACGGGGGCGTGTCCCCGTCGGCCCGCTGTGCGGCCGCCTCGCTCGGCGGCCCCGATCAGGCGTCGACCTTCGCCATGACCTCGTCGCTGACGTCGAAGTTGGCGAAGACGTTCTGCACGTCGTCGCTGTCCTCCAGCGCGTCGATCAGCTTGAAGATCTTGCGCGCGCCCTCTTCGTCGAGCTCGACCTGCATGGTCGGGACGAAGCTGGACTCGGCCGAGTCGTAGTCGATGCCGGCCTCCTGGAGCGCGGTGCGGACCGCGACCAGGTCGGTGGCCTCGCTGATGATCTCGAAGGACTCGCCGAGGTCGTTGACCTCCTCGGCGCCGGCCTCCAGCACCGACTCCAGGACGTCGTCCTCGGACAGCTCGCCCTTGGGGAGCACGATGACGCCCTTGCGGTTGAACAGGTACGAGACCGAGCCCGGGTCGGCCATCGAGCCGCCGTTGCGGGTCATGGCCACGCGCACGTCGGAGGCGGCGCGGTTGCGGTTGTCGGTGAGGCACTCGATGAGCACCGCGACACCGTTCGGACCGTAGCCCTCGTACATGATCGTCTCGTAGTCGGCGCCGCCGGCCTCGAGACCCGCGCCGCGCTTGAGCGCGGAGTCGATGTTCTTGTTCGGGACCGACTGCTTCTTCGCCTTCTGGACGGCGTCGAACAGCGTCGGGTTGCCGTCCAGGTCGGCGCCGCCCGTGCGGGCCGCGACCTCGATGTTCTTGATCAGCTTCGCGAAGAGCTTGCCGCGCTTGGCGTCGATCACGGCCTTCTTGTGCTTCGTCGTAGCCCATTTAGAGTGGCCGGACATCTGCCTGTCTCCTTCGCGTAACCCATTTCTGAACGAACCCCAGAGATCCTACCGGGATCGGATCAGCGTGCCGCGCGCACCATGTCGACGAACAGGGCGTGAATGCGGTGATCCCCGGTGAGCTCGGGGTGGAACGAGGTGGCGAGCACCCGGCCCTGCCGTACGGCCACGATGTGGCCGTCGTGCTCGGCGAGCACCTCGACCTCGGCGCCGACGGACTCCACCCAGGGGGCCCGGATGAAGACGCCCTCGACGGGGCCGTCCTCGATGCCCGCGACGGTGACGCCGGCCTCGAAGGACTCGTTCTGCCGCCCGAAGGCGTTGCGGCGGACGATCATGTCGATGCCGCCGAAGGTCTCCTGGCCCGAGCGCGGGTCGAGGATCTTCTCGGCGAGCATGATCAGACCGGCGCAGGTGCCGTAGACCGGCAGGCCGGCGGCGATGCGCTCGCGCAGCGGCTCCGCCATGCCGAACAGCTCGGCCAGCTTGGAGATGGTGGTGGACTCCCCGCCGGGGATGACCAGACCGTCGATCTCGGCCAGCTCTTCGGGGCGCCGGACCGGCCTGGCCACGGCGTCAGCCGCGGCCAGGGCGATCAGGTGCTCCCGTACGTCGCCCTGGAGTGCCAGGACACCGATCACGGGTGTGCTCATCAGTGGTTACCAGCCGCGGTTGGCGTAGCGCTCGGACTCGGGGAGGGTGTCGCAGTTGATGCCGACCATGGCCTCGCCCAGGTTGCGGGAGGCGTCCGCGATGATCTTCGGGTCGTCGTAGAAGGTGGTGGCCTTCACGATGGCGGCGGCGCGCTTGGCCGGGTCGCCGGACTTGAAGATGCCGGAGCCGACGAAGACGCCCTCGGCGCCGAGCTGGCGCATGAGCGCGGCGTCGGCGGGGGTGGCGACACCACCGGCGGAGAACAGCACGACCGGGAGCTTGCCGAGCTCGGCGACCTCCTTGACCAGCTCGTACGGGGCGCGCAGGTCCTTGGCGGCGGCGAAGAGCTCGTTGTTGTCGAAGCCGCGCAGCTTGGCGATCTCGTTCTTGATCTGGCGCAGGTGGCGGACGGCCTCGACGACGTTGCCGGTGCCGGCCTCGCCCTTGGAGCGGATCATGGCCGCGCCCTCGGCGATGCGGCGCAGGGCCTCGCCCAGGTTGGTGGCACCGCAGACGAAGGGGGTCGTGAAGGCCCACTTGTCGGAGTGGTTGACCTCGTCGGCCGGGGTGAGGACCTCGGACTCGTCGATGTAGTCGACGCCGAGGGACTGCAGGACCTGGGCCTCGACGAAGTGGCCGATGCGGGACTTGGCCATCACGGGGATGGAGACCGCGCCGATGATCTCCTCGATCATGTTCGGGTCGGACATGCGGGCCACGCCGCCGTCCTTGCGGATGTCCGCGGGGACCCGCTCCAGGGCCATGACGGCCACGGCGCCGGCGTCCTCGGCGATCTTCGCCTGCTCGGCGTTGACGACGTCCATGATCACGCCGCCCTTGAGCTGCTCGGCCATGCCGCGCTTCACACGGGCGGTGCCGGTCTCGGGGGACTGGGGGGAAACGGAAGGCGTGGTGGACACGGGGACCTCACTCGTGACAACGGGGGTTGACGACTAGGTCGAGGAAACAGTCCACCTGCAGTCCACAGCAAGGGCCAATGTGGACCCGGTGGATCGTTTTCGCAGGCTGAGAGCGTCAGGCCGGGCGGTCGGCAAGGGCCACCGGCGCTTCGTCGTCCATTTCGAAGGCCAGCGGGAAGGGCGCGTGGCCCGCGAGCCGGAGCCAGCGGACTGTGCGGTGGCGCCGCAGGGCGCGCGCGGCGCGGACGGCGTCGTTGTGGAAGCGGCGGGCCATCGGCACCCGGCGGACGGACGCCGCCAGCTCCTCCGCGGCCTCCACCCCGCCCGGGGCCTCCCGTACGAGCTCCACCTGCTCGGGCTCGCCGAACACCACCCGCAGGGCCTGGCTCAGCTCGCTCTCGGCGACCTCCCGGTGGTCCTCCTCGGCCTGCCGCGCGGCGTGCGCGGCCTCGTACAGCACGATCGAGGCGGCCGGATCGAGGACGCCGGAGGTGGCCAGTTCCTGGGTGACCGAGGCCCGGCGCAGCAACTGCGCGTCCAGGGCTGCGCGGGCGGCGTCGATGCGGGAGTGCAGCCGGTCGAGCCGGCCGGCGGTCCAGCTGAGGTAGACGCCGACGAGGATCAGCGCGACGACGGTCCAGATCAGGGTTTCGGTCACGGGCCGAAAGGCTACCGGGGCGGCGGCAGCACCCCTTCCCACAGGGCGTGGTCGTGGGCGAACAGGACGCGTGCGGGGCGGCCCGCGCCGAGCTCGGCGAGCCGGTCGAGCCACGGGCGGCGGGGGACGCCGAACTCGTGCGCGAAGTCGTACGCCTGTCCCGCGAGGACCGTGACGCGGTCGCCGTGGTCGAGGAACAGCGACTGGTGCCCCGCGGTGTGGCCGGGGGTGGGCACGATCAGCACACCCGGCGCGATCTCGTGCTCGCCGTCGAGCTCCCGGTAGCGGACGCCGGGCAGCAGCGAGTCGATGGTGTGCCCGCCGGCGCGGGCCAGGGCGAGCTCGGTGCGCTGGACGAGGACGGGGGTGTCGGGGAAGCGCTGGTTGCCGCCGATGTGATCGAAGTGCAGATGGCAGTTCACGACGGTGTCCACGTCCCCGGGACCGACGGCGAGCGGCTTGCGGACGGGCCGGTAGTGGGCATCGGTCTCGGCGGAACCGGTGCCCATGCCGGTGTCGAAGAGGAGCGCGCCGCGGCGGTGCCGCACGAGATAGCCGAGCACGGGCTCCCCGCGGGGGTGGGGGCCGCCCCACTCGGCGGCGGGGCGGGTGAAGTGCCCGAGATCGAGCGTGTCGACGAGGATCATGCGCGGAGCCTGCCCGGGCGTGGTGGCGGCAACCACGAGCACGCGGAACCGGCACTGCGGGCGCGGGCCGCGCGGGCGTGCCTGCGTGCGGGCTGCGCGGACGTCCCCGCTGCCCGGCGGACGTCCCCGCTGCCCGTATGTGCGCTGCGCCCTCGGCCCACGCCAGCTGCCTGCGCCGCCCGCGCGGGCATACGCCGCGCAGGCTTGCGCGCGCCGCCCGCCGTGCGACCTGTGCCCACCGCCCGTGTGGGCAATCGTCCCGCAGGGCGGGACGGGTGGGCACACGGGACGGCGCGCTCTGGCGGCGCCTCCGCCCCTTGTGCCTGGACCCGCACCAGTTGTGCGGCGGGCACGGGGTGCGGGTCAGGGCGCGGAAGCCTAGGCCCGGCAACGGGCGCCGTTCCGTTGTGCCCACCCGTTCCTCCCCCAAGGACTTCGTCCAGGGGGGACCCCCAAGCGGAACGAATGCCCACAACGGGGGTGGGTGGGGTGGGCACCGCCCCGGCGGAACAGGTGCCCTCAACGGGGTGGGCGGCGGGCATCGCCCCGGCGGAACACATGGCCGCAACGAGGGCTCCCAGCCGACGCAGCGGCACGCGACGAAGGGACCCGGGCCCGCAGGACCGGGCTGCGCGGGGCGCCGACGGGCGCCGCGGCCTACACGCCCAGCGGCCGACAGGCGCAGCTACAGGCCCAGCCGGGCGCGGAGGCCCACGCGTTCGTCGGTGTCGACCGCCGCCGCCCCGTCCGTCACCGTCTCGTAGACCGCCAGGATGTCCGCGCCGACCGTCGACCAGTCGAAGCGCCGCACGTGCGCCGATCCCCGCAGGCTCAGCGCCGCGCGGCGCTCCTCGTCGCCGAGGAGCCGGATCGCCGCGTCCGCGAGCGCGTCGGCGTCCTCGTTGGCGAAGAGCTCCCCCGCCGCGCCCTGGTCCAGGACCTGCGCGAAGGCGTCCAGGTCGGAGGCGAGGACGGGCGCGCCGGCCGAGAGCGCCTCGACGAGGATGATGCCGAAGCTCTCGCCGCCGGTGTTGGGCGCCACGTAGACGTCGACGCTGCGGAGCAGCCGCGCCTTGTCCTCGTCGCTGACCATGCCCAGGAACTCCACCCGGGACCGCATCTCGCGCGGCAGCGAGGCGACCGCCTCCTCTTCGTCCCCTCGCCCGGCGACCAGGAGCCGCGCCCCCGGCCGCTCGGTGAGGATCCTGGGCAGCGCCCGCATGAGGACCGGCAGGCCCTTCCTGGGCTCGTCGATGCGCCCGATGAAGCCGAGCGTCTCGCCCTGCCACTCCTTCTTCGGCTCGGCGCGCGCGAAGAAGTCGACGTCGACCCCGTTGGGGATGACGACGGCGTCGCCGCCCAGGTGCTCGACGAGGGTCCGCCGCGCGTACTCGCTCACCGCGATGCGCGCGCTGATCTTCTCCAGCGCCGGCTGGAGGATCGGGTACGCGGCGATCATCGCCCGCGAGCGGGGGTTCGAGGTGTGGAAGGTCGCCACGATCGGACCCTGCGCGGCCCAGCAGGTCAGCAGCCCGAGCGACGGCGAGGTCGGCTCGTGGATGTGGACGACGTCGAAGGTGCCGTCGTGCAGCCAGCGGCGGACCCGCGCGGCGGAGAGGAAGCCGAAGTTCAGCCGCGCCACCGAGCCGTTGTACGGCACCGGGACGGCCCGGCCCGCCGACACCACGTACGGCGGCAGCGGCGTCTCGTCGTCGGCGGGCGCGAGGACCGAGACCTCGTGGCCGAGCCTGATCAGGTGCTCGGCGAGGTCGCGGATGTGGAACTGGACGCCGCCCGGCACGTCCCACGAGTACGGGCAGACGATCCCGATCTTCACGCGCCCCGCTCCCCGTCCCGATCGGCGCCCGCGGCCCCGGCGTCCCCGCCGGTCCCGGGGCGTTCCTCCAGGTCCGCGAGCCACAGTCGTTGCAGCATGTGCCAGTCCTCCGGGTGTTCCGCGATGCCGGAGGCGAAGGCGTCGGCCAGCTCCTGGGTCATCACGGAGGTCTTCTCCGCGCGCGTGCCCGACCCGGGCACGGCGATCGGCGCGTGGATGCGCCCCCGCATGACGGACGCGTCGCCGTACCAGAGCGTCACGGGGAGCAGCAGCGCGCCCGTCTGCTGGGCGAGGATGGCCGGTCCCGCGGGCATCCTGGCGGTGTCGCCGAAGAAGGTCACCTCCGTGCCGGAGGCCGACAGGTCGCGGTCGGCGACCAGGCAGACCAGGCCGCCGGCGCGCAGGCGACGCGCGAGCGTGCCGAAGGCGGAGCCCCCGGTGTGCGGGAGGACCTCCATGCCGAGGGACTCGCGGTAGGCCACGAAGCGGTCGTAGAGCGTCTCCGGCCTGAGCCGCTCGGCGACGGTGGTGAACGGCACGCCGAGGGAGCGGGTCACCCACACGCCCGCGAGGTCCCAGTTCGCCAGGTGCGGCAGGGCGAGGACGACGCCGCGTCCGGCGGCGAGGCCCTCCTGGAGGTGGTGGACGCCCTCGATGTCTATCCCGCGCTCGACGCGCTCCCTGCTCCAGGTGGGCAGCCGGAAGGACTCCATCCAGTACCGCATGTACGAGCGCATGCCGGCCTTCGACAGCTCGGCGAGCCGCTCGGGGGTGGCGTCCGGCACCACGCGCGCGAGGTTGGACTCCAGGCGCAGGACGCTCTTGCCGCGCCGCTTCCACGTGAGGTCGGCGATCCTGCGGCCGAGCCCGGCGGCCACCGGCTCGGGCAGCTTCTTGACCGTCGCCCAGCCGGCGCCGTACAGCCCGTCGCTCAGCCGCTCCCTGAACGTGCCGCCGCCCGACGCGCCGCCCTCCGGGACGCCGCCGGCGGGCCGGCCGGCCGCGGGGGATCCGCCGCCCTCGGGGGTGCCGCCCTGCGGCGCCCCGTCCTTCACCGTGCTCACGTCGCCGCCCCGCTCCCGCCGGCCGCGGCGGCGTCCGCCTCGGCCGATTCCCGCCGTACGGTCACCACACGCTGGCCCAGGGTGACGGCGCTGCCGACGGCCACGATCCACAGGGCGATCGGCAGGAGCACCTGCACCCCGGGGACGCCGAAGGCGTGCAGTCCGGCCAGGCCGGCCGCGACCAGCGAGATCACCAGGCGCTCGGCGCGCTCGATCAGGCCGTTGACGGCGACGGGCAGCCCGATCGACTCGCCCCGGGCCTTCGTGTACGAGACGACCTGACCGCTCGCCAGGCAGAAGATCGCCACGGCGCACAGCACGTTGTCGTCGCCCTTGCCCGCGTACCAGAGCGCGAAGCCGCCGAAGATGGCGCCGTCGGCGACCCGGTCGAGGGTCGAGTCGAGGAAGGCTCCCCAGCGGCTGGAGATCCCCGCCTGCCGGGCCATGTTGCCGTCGACGAGGTCGGAGAAGACGAAGAGGGTGATGACGATGGTCCCCCAGAAGAACTCCCCGCGGGGGAAGAACACCAGTGCGCCGGCCATCACCCCCGCCGTGCCGATGAGCGTGACCGCGTCGGGGCTGACGCCCCTGCGGAGCAGAAACGCGGCGAACGGTGTGAGGACACGCGTAAAGAATGCACGCGCGTACTTGTTCAGCATGGCCTTCCCGGTGTTCGGTGGGCCGCGGCCCCTACGACCACCGGCTCACCCATCGTAGCCACGCGCGCCCCGGCGCACGGGTGGCACCCGCCCCGCGGCGCCCGCGTCCCCCGCGAGGGCCCTCCCCGTGTACGACGTATGGACGCCTCCCCGCGTCGGTGCAAAGCTCGAAGGACCACCGCGGGCCCCCGGCCGGAGCCGTACCGCGAGAGACCACTCCCCCCGTGGCACCCGCCGTACCACCCCACCGTGCGAGCAGCCGGGAGGAACACATCATGGGTGAGAAGGCGAACACGGCCGCCGGAGCCGCCGGAAGGGCTCTGACGGCCGACCGGCCCGCGGCCGTACGGAACGTGGTGCTGGTCGGCCACAGCGGATCCGGCAAGACGACCCTGGTCGAGGCGCTGGCCCAGACCGCCGGGGCGCTCAACCGGGCGGGCCGCGTCGAGGACGGCGGCACCGTCTCCGACTACGACGAGATCGAGCACCGCCAGCACCGCTCGGTGCAGCTCTCCCTCGTTCCGGTCGGCTGGGACGGGTACAAGATCAACCTCATCGACACCCCCGGGTACGCCGACTTCGTCGGGGAGCTGAGGGCCGGTCTGCGCGCGGCGGACGCGGCCCTCTTCGTCGTCTCGGCCGCCCAGGAGGCCGACGCCGTCGCCGCGTCCACCCGGATGGTCTGGGAGGAGTGCGCCGCCGTCGGCATGCCGCGGGCCATCGTCGTCACCCACCTCGACACCGCCCGCACCGACTTCGGCGAGCTGACCGGGGTCTGCGCCTCGCTGTTCGGCCACGACGACCCGGACGCCGTCCTGCCCCTCTACCTCCCGGTGCGCGGGGCCGAGGGCGCCGACGGGCACGCGCCCGCCACCGGTCTGGTCGGCCTGCTCTCGGAGCGGATCCTCGACTACTCGACGGGTGTGCGGACGGAACGCCCTCCCGACGAGGAGCAGCGGCCGCTGATCGCGGAGGCCCGCGCCCGGCTGATCGAGGGGATCATCGCCGAGAGCGAGGACGAGACCCTCATGGACCGCTATCTCGGCGGTGAGTCGGTCGACGTGCAGACGCTCGTCGGCGACCTGGAGAAGGCGGTGGCCCGCGGGGCCTTCCATCCGGTGCTCGCGGCCGCCCCGGCGGCTGCCGGCGGGTCGCAGGGGCTGGGCACGCTCGAAATCCTGGAGCTGATCACGGGCGGCTTCCCCTCGCCTCTCGAGCACGAGCCGCCCATGGTGACCACCCCCGACGGGCAGCCCCGTCCGCCCCTGGCCTGCGACCCGGAGGGCCCGCTCGTCGCCGAGGTCGTCAAGACCTCCTCGGACCCCTATGTGGGCCGGGTGTCCCTGGTCCGCGTCTTCTCCGGCACCCTGCGCCCCGACGAGACCGTCCACGTGTCGGGGCACGGCCTGGCCGACCGGGCGCACGCGGACCGGGACCTGCACGAGGCGGACGAGCGGGTCGGCGGCCTCACCTCGCCCTTCGGCAAGCAGCAGCGGCCCATGGCGCACTGCGTCGCCGGGGACCTCGCCTGTGTGGCCCGGCTGGGCCGGGCCGAGACCGGCGACACGATCTCGGCCAAGGACGACCCCCTCCTGATCGAGCCCTGGAGCATGCCGGAGCCGCTGCTCCCGCTGGCCGTGCAGGCCCACGGGAAGGCCGACGAGGACCGGCTCTCGCAGGGCCTCGCCCGGCTGGTCGCCGAGGATCCCGCCCTGCGGCTCGAACAGAACCCGGACACCCGTCAGATGGTCCTGTGGTGCCTGGGCGAGGCCCACCAGGACGTCGTCCTCGAACGCCTCCGCGGCCGGTACGGGGTCCAGGTCGACGCCGTGCCGTACAAGGTGGCGCTGCGCGAGACCTTCGGCGGCGCGGCGGCGGGCCGGGGCCGGCACGTGAAGCAGTCCGGCGGCCACGGCCAGTACGCCGTCTGCGAGATCGAGGTGGAGCCGCTCCCGCCGGGCAGCGGCGTCGAGTTCGTCGACAAGGTGGTCGGCGGCGCGGTGCCCCGCCCGTTCATCTCCTCCGTCGAGAAGGGCGTTCGCGCCCAGGCCGCGCGCGGCGTCGCGGCCGGGTACCCGCTCGTCGACGTCCGGGTCACCCTCAGGGACGGCAAGGCGCACTCGGTGGACTCCTCGGACGCCGCCTTCCAGACGGCCGGCGCGCTCGCGCTCCGCGAGGCCGCGGCCGACGTCCCCGTGCACCTCCTGGAACCGGTCGCCGAGGTGCGGGTGACGGTGCCCGACGAGTACGTCGGTCCGGTGATGAGCGACCTGTCGGGCCGGCGGGGCCGGGTCGTGGGCACGGACCAGGCCGGGTCCGGCCGGACGGTGGTGCGGGCCGAGGTGCCGGAGATCGAGATCGGACGGTACGCGATCGACCTGCGGTCCGTGTCGCACGGCACGGGCCGCTTCGACCGCGCGTACGCCCGGCACGAGCCGATGCCGCCGCACCTGGCGGAGAAGGTCCGGGCGCAGGGCTGAGGGAGCACTGCGCCGGGGCGCTGCCGGCGACGGGCGTCCGGCCGGCCCGGCCCGGGCGGACGCCCGCGCGTGCGTCATTCGGCCTCGCTGTCCACAGGCGGTGACGCACACGACGGTCCCCGGTTACTCTGTGGTGCCCAGCTCAGAAGGTGTGCGGGGCGCGGCAGTTGGGAACAGCCCGCACTAGGAACCGCGGCGATGGGGGCGGCAGTGTCGATCGATGGCTTCGGACCCGGGGCGCAGGTCCCCCTCACGGGCACGGGCGGGGGCACGGGGGCGACGAACGCGCTCGCGTCCGCCGCGTACCGGGACAGCGAACTGAAGACGATTCAGGAAGCGGACAACGAGCTCTACAAGACGACCCTCAAGGGCGGGAAGTGGGAGAAGCTCTTCCGCCCCGACCTGGGCGAGGCCTTCTCCCGGGCGGTCCAGGTCCGCATGCTCGGCGGCGGTCGCGCCGCGCTCATCCAGTCGTTCGGCGCCGAGCCGCAGCCGGTCGTCGAGCACTGCCTCGCGGCCACCCACATCCGCCGCCAGCGGGACACCAAGCTGACCCTGATCACCTTCGTCTGCGGCGTCCTCTTCCTGCCCGGCCTGCTGCTGTGGCTCGGCATCATCCAGCTGCGCCGGCTGGCGGCCGGCTCCGACAACAGGCGCACGAGCGTCGTCGGCACGGTGCTGCTGTGGGCGGCGGGCATCTTCGCCGCGCTCGTGCTCCTCAAGCTGCCCCTCGACGGGATCCTGCCGAACTACCTGCGCGCCATGATCGTGGCCCCGGTCATCGGCTGGTTCCTGGCCCGCCGGGTCTGCGACCGCTCCGCCGTGGACCTGCGGGAGCGCTGGGCGGGGCTGCTCAGCGGCGGCGGCGCAGGACCGCAGATCCCCAAGTCCGTCCCGCAGGACCCGGGCGAGAAGTCGGCGGAGGAGCTGCGGCTGAACCTGGAGAAGCTCTCCGCCGAGCAGCAGTCCAACATCGCGTTCTACGCCGGGCCCAAGGGCATCCTCGGTCTCGGCACCCGCTGGGGCAGCTGGACCCTCGCGGAGGAGCTCGTGCCGGTGGCCGGCCGGGAGATCCACGACTTCCGCGCCTGGGACGTCATCCGCAAGATCCACGACCAGCTCGCCCTGCTCGAGCGCGGCTCCCTCAAGACCGGCTTCCCGAAGCCGACGGTCAAGCACTGGATCGTCTCCGCGGTCGGCGAGGGCGCCGACTCCGTCACCCGCCCCGAGGGCGACAACATCGTCCACTTCCAGGTCAAGCCGCACGAGATACAGCGCATCTGCAACGACCAGCAGTTCGGCGCGGGCAACCGGCACTACCTGGGAGTCCAGTTCACGCTCTGGGACGGGAACCTGGTCCTGACCATGATGGTCACGGTGACCTCGCTCCACCACACGCTCCGGATCGAGGTCACCGGCCACGCGCTGGGCCCGGTGCACGGCCTCTTCGGCACGAAGCCCGCGGCCAAGACCCGGGAGGTCTCGAAGACCGTCCGGTTCTGGGAGACGAAGTCGATCCAGCAGCCGCTGCTCACCACCGACGACGTCGTCCGGCTGGCGGTGCGCGCCCCGCTCACCTGGTACCCGCCGGTGCTGGAGTTCCTCGGCGGCAAGATGGTGCTGCCCGAGCCCTTCGGCCTGCGGCACGTGTGGGCCGGGCCGCTCTGGAAGAACCGCTTCATGGCCGACGACGCCATACGGATGGCGACGCCGGTGCTGCGCGCGGTGCACTCCGCGACCCTGAAGTTCCTCGACGAGCACAACGTGGACACGGAGCGCTTCACCAACCGCTCGCTGGTCCTCAGCGGCGGCATCCAGGAGCCGGGCCCCAAGAAGGCCGACGTCTACGACACGTGACGGGGCCGCGCGCGAGGACCCCGGGCGGCCGGGGGCGCGGACGGCGAAGGGCCCGGGCCACGACGGCGGCCCGGGCCCTTCGCGTACGGGTCAGACGGCGGCGGGCCAGGCGTCGGCCAGCATCTTCCGGGTGTCCGCGAGGAGCTGCGGCAGCACCTTGGTGTGCCCGACGACCGGCATGAAGTTGGTGTCGCCGCCCCAGCGGGGCACCACGTGCTGGTGCAGGTGGGCGGCGATCCCGGCGCCCGCGACGGCGCCCTGGTTCATGCCGATGTTGAAGCCGTGGGCGCCGGAGGCCGCCCGCAGCGCGACCATCGCGCGCTTGGTGAGGTCGGCGAGCTCCGCCGTCTCCGCCGCGTCCAGGTCCGTGTAGTCGGCGACATGGCGGTAGGGGACGACCATGAGGTGACCGCCGTTGTACGGGTACAGGTTGAGGACCGCGTACACGCTCCGGCCCCGGGCGATCACCAGACCGTCCTCGTCCGACTTCGACGGAATCGAGCAGAACGGACAGCCGTCCTCGGCACCCGGCCCGGTCGGCTTGTTCTCGCCCTGGATGTACGCCATTCGATGAGGCGTCCAGAGGCGCTGGAACGCGTCCCGCGTCCCCACTCCGATCTGCTGCTCCGGCTCAGTCGTCATGCTGTGCAGCATATTGCGTCGCCCGTTCGGAACGTGTCGCCGGGGCGGAAGATCCGTGCAGCGGCCATGCTGAGGCGATGAGCGACAGGCCCCCGAAACCACCGCGTCAGGAACGCTGGGACCGTCTCATGGAGCTGCCGCTCGCGGTGGCCTCCCTCCTCTACCTGGCGAGCTACGCGGTGCGCATCCTCGCCCACGACCACCTTCCGCAGGAGTGGCTCGACGTCTGCCTCACCGTCACCTTCGTCTCCTGGGGCGTCTTCGTCGCGGACTACCTGGTGCGCCTGCGCCTCAGCGGTCTCGGCCCCTTCCGCTTCCTGCGCACCCACCTCCTGGACACGGTCGTCCTGCTCCTGCCGCTTCTGCGGCCGGTGCGGATGGTGAGCACGTACGACCAGGTGCAGCGCCGCCGGGACCAGCCGCGCCTCACCCTCTACGCGCGCGTGATGGTCTACGCCGGTCTCACCGTGGCCCTGCTCGGCTTCGCCGGCGCGCTCACCGTCTACCACTACGAGGCCGGCGCCCCCGGGGCCTCGATCGTCACCTTCGGCGACTCGGTCTGGTGGACCTGCGCCACGCTCGCGACCGTCGGGTACGGGGACGTCGTCCCGGTGACGCGGATGGGCCGGGTGACCGCGGTGGGGCTGATGGCCTGCGGGCTCGCGCTGCTCGGCGCGGTGACGGGTTCGTTCTCGTCCTGGCTGATCCAGTCGTTCACCCGGGACGACGAGAAGGACGGCGGGAGGCCCCCGGGGGGATTCCCGGGGGCCTCCTGAGCCGCGCCCCCGGGTCCGTCGGACCCGGGGGCGCGGGGGTGCCGCTCGATCAGACCTGGACGCGGTCCTCGACGATCTTGGCGATCTTGGCGATGGCCTCGTCGACGGGGATGCCGTTCTCCTGCGAACCGTCGCGGTAGCGGAAGGAGACGGCGCCTGCGGCCATGTCCTCGTCGCCCGCGATGATCATGAACGGGACCTTCTGCTTCTGCGCGTTGCGGATCTTCTTCTGCATCCGGTCCGAGGACGAGTCGACGTCCACCCGCAGCCCCTGCTTCTTCGCCTTGGCGGCGAACTCGTGCAGGTAGTCGACGTGCGCGTCGCCGATCGGGATGCCGGTCGCCTGGACGGGGGCCAGCCACGGCGGCATCGCGCCCGCGTAGTGCTCCAGGAGCACGGCGAAGAAGCGCTCGATCGAGCCGAACAGCGCGCGGTGGATCATGACCGGGCGCTGCTTGGTGCCGTCCGGGGCGGTGTACTCCAGGTCGAAGCGCTCCGGCAGGTTGAAGTCGAGCTGCACGGTCGACATCTGCCAGGTGCGCCCGATGGCGTCCCGCGCCTGGACGGAGATCTTCGGGCCGTAGAACGCGGCGCCGCCCGGGTCGGGGGTCAGCGGGAGGCCCTGCTTCTCGGCGACCTGCTGGAGGACCGCGGTGGCCTCCTCCCAGACCTCGTCCGAGCCGACGAACTTCTCCGGGTCCTTGGTGGAGAGCTCCAGGTAGAAGTCGGTCAGACCGTAGTCGCGGAGCAGGTTGAGGACGAAGGTGAGGGTCTTGTCGAGCTCCTCCGCCATCTGCTCCTTGGTGCAGTAGATGTGCGCGTCGTCCTGGGTGAAGCCGCGGGCGCGGGTCAGACCGTGCACGACGCCGGACTTCTCGTACCGGTACACGGTGCCGAACTCGAAGAGCCGCAGCGGGAGTTCACGGTACGAACGGCCGCGCGCGTCGAAGATCAGGTTGTGCATCGGGCAGTTCATGGGCTTGAGGTAGTAGTCCACGCCCTCGTCGAGCTGCATGGGGGGGTACATGCCCTCGGCGTACCAGTCGAGGTGGCCCGACTTCTCGAACAGCTTGCCCTTGGTGGCGTGCGGCGAGTAGACGAACTCGTAGCCCTCCTCCTCGTGGCGCTTGCGCGAGTAGTCCTCCATGACCCGGCGGATGATGCCGCCCTTGGGGTGGAAGACGGCGAGGCCGGAGCCGATCTCGTCCGGGACGGAGAAGAGGTCGAGCTCGTTGCCGAGCTTGCGGTGGTCGCGCTTCTCGGCCTCGGCGAGGAAGTCGAGGTGGGCCTTCAGCTCGTCCTTCGACGGCCAGGCGGTCCCGTAGATGCGCTGGAGCATCGGGTTCTTCTCGCTGCCGCGCCAGTAGGCGGCGGCGTTGCGCATCAGCTTGAACGCCGGGATGTTCCGGGTGGTGGGCAGGTGCGGACCGCGGCAGAGGTCCTTCCAGCACAGGTCGCCGGTCTTGGCGTCGATGTTGTCGTAGATGGTCAGCTCGCCGCCGCCCACCTCGACGCTGGCGCCGTCGTCGGTCGACGCGGAGCCCTTGATGCCGATGAGCTCCAGCTTGTACGGCTCGTCGGCCAGCTCGGCGCGGGCGTCCTCGTCGGTCACCACGCGGCGGGCGAAGCGCTGGCCGCGCTTCTGGATCTCCTGCATCTTCTTCTCGATGACCTTGAGGTCCTCGGGGGTGAAGGGCTTCTCGACGTCGAAGTCGTAGTAGAAGCCGTCCCGGACCGGCGGGCCGATGCCCAGCTTGGCCTCGGGGAAGAGCTCCTGCACGGCCTGGGCCATGACGTGTGCGGTCGAGTGGCGCAGGATGTCGAGACCGTCCGGGGAGGAGATCTCGACGCCCTCGACGACATCGCCGTCGGCGAGCTCGTACGACAGGTCCTTCAGCTCGCCGGCCACGCGGGCGGCGATGACGGTGCGGTCGTCGGCGAACAGCGCGCCGGCGGTGGTGCCCGCGCTCACCGCCCTCTCCTCTGCTTCCGAGGCGGACTGGACGGTCACACGGACTTCAGACACGGGTACTCCGTACATAGGGGCGCAAGCAGACACGAGGTGCCTGCGCCGGCGGTGCACGACAGGTACGAGGTGCCGCGCACGGCCGATCCTACCGAGGGGTCCGGGCGGCCCGCGAAACGGTTTCCCGGCCGCCGGACCACGCCCGGCGGCTCACTCCCCGTCCGGACCGCCGTCCTCGTCGAGGAAGTCCGCGTCCTCGGCGGTCCCCCGGAGCGACTTCAGCAGCCGGTCCCGCTCGGTCTCGTCGACCTGGACGGGGACGACCCCGGACGCGTCCGTGAGCCGGCGGAAGCCGCCCCGGCTCTCCAGCCGGCCCACCACCCGGATCGGGAGCCCGGCGAGATGGGCGTGCCCTGCGGTGCGGTACGCCTCCTCGTCCAGGCCGACCCGGACGTGCGGGACCTCCGCCCCGCCGAGGACCCGGAGCCGTACGGTCCCCTCCCCGCGCGGTCCGGAGCGGCGCATGCGGACGACGGTGCCGGTCAGCCGGACCGGCACGGAGGGCTCGTCGGTCAGGTAGCGGGCGCTCGCCTCGCGCAGCGCGGGCAGGTCGCCGGGCGAGAACTCGACGGGTGCGGGCCGGGCGGCGCACCCCTCGGGGGCCCCGGCGGAGGGGGCCCACTCCAGGGCGATCCTGGCTCCCTCGGTGCCCCGCACCAGGGCCACGAGCGCCTCGGTGAGCTCACGGCTGACGCCCGCCTCGACGGCGGCGTCGAAGGCCTCCATCCCGCCGGTGGCCCGCTGGTAGTCGGTGGCCTCGCGGGCCGCGTGGAGGGCGTGGTAGAGCCGCACGGCGATGGGGCGGCCGGGTGCGACGGGCAGGAACGCGGTGAGGCCGCGCCCGCCGGGGGCCGCGCCGACGACGACGGTCTCCAGGGAGGCCTGGGCGGGGCGCCGGTGCCGGGCCCCGTAGTAGCCGGCCCGGCCGCGCACGGCCAGGGCCCCGGCGAGGAGGAGCTGGCGGGCGGCGGACCGGAGCTGCTCCTGCACGGTCCAGGGGACGACGCCCGCCGGGCCCGGGGGGACGTCGCGCCACCAGCGGATCTCGTCGCTGGGCACGGCGAGGCCGGTGAGGACCTCCCGGGCGGAGGGCGTGCCGCTGCGGGCGAGGGCGGTGAGCGCCTCGCCGAGCAGGTCCTCGCAGTCGGGGAAGGCCCGGCTCTCCGGGACGAGGAGGCTGGTGCCGGTGCTGCCGGGCGGGGTCCAGCGGCTGTACCGGCCGGCCGCGCCGCCCCGCCGCCGCCAGCCGTGGCGGGCGAGCAGGGCGCCGAGGACCCGCGGGTCGACCCTGCCGGGGTCGGGTGCGCCCTGGCTGTCGGCCCAGGGTCCGGCGGGCGGACCGGGGACCCCGGTCCAGGGCCCGGGGAGGTCCCCGGGCGCCGGGTGGGGGCGGTAGGGCGGGGGAACGGAGACGGGGCCGTGTCCGGCCCCGTTCCCCTCGTCCCCGAACGTCGGTTCGTCGATCGGCCGGTGCATCAAGGTCTCCCTCCCCCGCCGACCCGGGTCATGATCTCGCAGAGCGCCCGGTCGTCGAAGATCCGCGTCGTCGGCACGCGCACGGTGGTCCGGCGCCGTCCGGTGACCGGGTGTCCGGCCAGGTTGATCCAGTAGCAGCAGTGCCGCAGGTCGAGCCGGTCGTGACTCGCCCTCAGCCAGTCGTCCTGCGACCTCGGTACGAGCATCACGACGAGGATCTTGTGGACGGACACCGGGGTCCTGGCGAGCTTCACCAGGTGGTCGTTGTCGAGGGTGAACGAGAAGGTCTTCCCGGGCGGGCCCGGCGGGATCTGGTAGGTGCACTTGAGCTGCACCTTGATGGTCACCTCGTCGTCGACCGTGTGGGCGGGCGAGCCGTGGCTCACGTGCCAGTCGATGCCGTTGTCCGGAAAGGGCTGGGACAGCGAGCAGCCGGCCGCGGCGGCGACGGCGTGCAGGTATCCCACCTGGAGGGTCTCCATGCAGGCGGTGGTGGCGAGTGAGCCGCGCGTCGGTGCCAGCCGCTGGGGCGGCAGCCCTCCCGACTCGGGCTGGGCGAGCGCCATGTGTTCTTCCTTCCCCGTCCCTTGTGTTGTGACCGGTCCGCGTACGGCGCAAACAGTCCGGGTATCACCGTTTCGGGGCAGGGGGTTGGCCATCTGCCGCACGTGTGCGAGGAGTTCAGGGATGACGATGCACTGGTACGAAGGGCCCCTGGCCGCTTTCGACACGGAGACCACCGGAGTCGACGTCGAGGGCGACCGGATCGTGTCCGCCGCCCTGGTCGTCCAGGACACGGTGGGGGCGCGTCCGCGGGTGACGCGCTGGCTGGTCAATCCGGGCATACCGGTGCCCGCGGGGGCCACCGCCGTGCACGGGCTGACGGACGATCACCTCCAGCGGTACGGCCGGTGGCCGTCGCCGGTGATGGAGGAGCTGGCGCGGGCGCTGGCGGAGCAGAGCGCGGCGGGGCGTCCGCTGGTGGTGATGAACGCGCCGTTCGACCTGACGATCCTCGACCGCGAGCTGCGCAGGCACCGGGCCTCCACGCTCGGCGACTACCTCGGGGGGAACCCGCTGTGCGTCCTGGACCCGCGGGTGCTGGACAAGCACCTGGACCGGTATCGCAAGGGCCGCCGGACGCTCACGGACCTGTGCGCCCACTACGAGGTGGAGCTGACGGGGGCGCACGACGCGGCGGCGGACGCGACGGCGGCGCTCGACGTCGTACGGGCGGTGGCGCGGCGCTTCTCGTCGCGGCTGGAACGGCTGACACCGGCCGAGCTGCACACGCTGCAGGCGGTGTGGCACGCGGCCCAGGCGCGGGGTCTCCAGGCCTGGTTCACCCGGCAGGGCACTCCGGAGACGGTGGACACGTCGTGGCCGCTGCGGCCGGAGCTCGGCACGGCGGCCTGAACCGGGCCCGGATTCCCGGCACATGACAGAGGCCGGCCCGTCTTTCGACGGACCGGCCTCTACCCGGTGGGCGATACTGGGATCGAACCAGTGACCCCTTCGGTGTGAACGAAGTGCTCTCCCGCTGAGCTAATCGCCCGGGAACGGGTTGAACCATACAGGCCCCGGAGCCCTTCGTTCAAACCGGTCGCAGCCGGGCGGCGATCCCCCGGCGCCCGCCCCGCATCATGAGGGCGTGGTTGGCGCGGAACAGGGGACGGCCGGGGACGGCGAGGGCGCGCAGCAGGCGGGCCCGGACCTCGACCTCCTGCTCGTAGAGGACGCGGGTCCCGGTCCCGTCCGGGGCGAGGGTCCAGCGGGCCCAGCCCTCCAGGTCGCCGCCGAGCCCGATCTCCAGGACCCGGGCCCCGGGGTCGCGGCGCAGGGCGCGGGCGGTGACGACGATGTCGTACGGGAGCAGGGAGCGGAAGCGGGCGGTGCCGGTGGTGTCGTCGACGGGGACGACCTCGCGGACCTGGGGCCACCACCGGGGGTACTCGTCGGCCCGCTCCAGGACGGCGTAGACGGCGTGGGGCGGCGCGGCGAGGCGCCAGACGCTGCGGAAGCGGTAGTGGCACCAGTCCATGCACCCAGTGTGGACGTACTCAGGCCACGGGGACCGGAAAGATGAGTACCCGGACGCATTCCGGGCGGTTGCGGCCGGGGCCACACTCCGGTCATGGACAACTCCCTGCCGCCCGCTGACGAGCTGGTGCTCGTCGACCGTGAGCTGGCCCGACTCGACGCACGTCGGTCCCAGTTGCTGACCCGACGGGCCTGGCTCGTCCGGGCGCTGTACGCGCCGGCCGCGCCCGCGGCGCCCGGTCCGCGCCCGCCGGTGGCGGACTCGACGCCGCGGAGCGCGCAGAACGTGCTGCTGACGCTCGGCGGCACCCTGCTGACGATCGCGGCGATCGCGTTCACGCTGGTGAGCTGGGGATCGATGGGGATCGGGGGCCGGGCCGCCGTCCTGTTCCTGGTGACCTCGGCGGCGCTGGCGGCGCCGGTGGCGCTGCTGCGCCGGGGGCTGGTGTCGACGGCCGAGTCGGTGGCGGCGCTGGGCCTGGTCCTGATGGTGCTCGACGCGTACGCGCTGCACCGGGTGGCCCTGCCGGGGGCGGACGGACTCGGGTACACGGCGGTGGCCGCCGCGGTCCTCGCGGGCGGGTGGACGGCGTACGGCTCGGCGCTGTCCCGGCTGCGGATCCCGCTGCCGGCGGCGGTGGTCGCGGGGCAGCTGCCGCTGCCGCTCGGCGTGCTGGCGGCCGGCGGCGGACCGACGGCCTTCGCGTGGGCGGCTCTCGCGACGGCGGCGGCGGACGGCGCGGTGATCCTGTGGACCCGCCCGGCCCCGGTGCGGATCACGGCGGCGGTCGGTGCCGCGGCCCTGGGCGGCTGGGCCCTCCTGACGGGCGGCTGGCTCTCCCTCGTCTCCCCCTGGAGCGGTGCGCCGCTGCTGCTGGCGGCCGCGGCGATCGCCCTGTACACGGCGTGGCGCACGTCCGCCCCGGCGGTGGCGGGCGCGGTGGTCGCGGGCCTGGCGGTGGTCACGGCCGCGGGCGGTCTGCTGCGCTCGGCGGTGTCCTCGGACTGGACGGTCCCGGTGTATGTGCTGTGCGGCCTGGCCGTCGCGTCGGTGTGGCTCACCGGCCGCCGGGAGGCCCCGCCGGAGGCCCGGGGCCGGCGCGCGCTGCCGGACGGCGTCCGGCTGGGGCTCGCCTGCGCGGGTGCCGGCGCCGCGGCGCTGGGTGTCGTGTGGGCGCTGCCGCCGGTGGCGGCCGGGCTGCTGGGGCCGATGGCCCGGACGACCGGGGTGTGGTCCGGCGAGCACGCGGGACGGCCGCTCGCCTCGTTCCCGGGGACGGCCGCCCTGGTCCTGGCGGTCGCGGCGGCCGTGCTCGCGGCGGTCCCCCGGCTGTGGGCCCGCTGCGGTGCCCTGGCCCTGGCCTGGGCGCTCCTGACCGCGCTCCCGGTCGCCCTCGGGCTGCCGTACGCGGCGACGCTCGCCCTCCAGCTCCTGACGACCGCGGCGGCGCTGGCCGGCGCGGTCCGCCCGGGACCGCTGACGCGCGGCCTGCGCCGCCCCGAAGCCGCACCGGAGGCCGGGGCGGCGGGTGCGGGCCGACCCGAAGCCGCCCCGGATGACCCGGCGGCCGCGCCCGGCACCCCCTGGGCCGCCTGGGCGCCCTCCCGGCCCCGTCCGCGGGCCTCCGGCGCGGAGGCCGGGACCACCCTGGGCCGGATCGCGTACGCCCTCGGGCTCGGGTCCGCCGTGAGCGCGGTCGCGCTCTCCCTGGACGTGCGCGGAGCCACGTTCGCGACGCTCGGCGTGCTGCTGGTCCTGCTCGGGGGCGCGGCCGCGTTCGGCACGGGCGCGCGCCGGGTGGTCGCCGCCTGTGCCGCGGTGCTCACCGCGACCGGGCTGGTGGTGGCCTCGGCCGCCGCCGGCGGATTCGAGGACCACTGGACGGCGCTCGCCCTGCTGGGGGTCACGGCGGCCACGGCCGCGGTCGGCGCCAAGGCCCGCCCGGTGGCCCTGCCGGTCGAGATCACCGGTGCGGTCGCGGCGCTCCCGGCCTTCGCGCTCGCCGCGCCCCGGCCCGCGTTCCTGGCGCTGACCCTCGCCCTGGGCGGGGTGGTCGCGGCGGCGACGGCGGTGCGTCCCGAGCGGCGGCGGTTCGCCTCGTGGACGGCCGCGGTGCTCTTCCTGCTGGCCGCCTGGGTGCGGCTCGCGGCGTGGGAGGTGACGACCCCGGAGGCCTACACCCTGCCGGTGACCGTGCCCGCCCTCGTCGTCGGGTTCCTGCGGCGGCGCCGGGACCCGGAGGCCTCGTCCTGGACGGCGTACGGCCCGGGTCTCGCCGCGACCCTGCTGCCGAGCCTCGTCGCGGCTTGGACGGACCCGGAGTGGCCGCGCCCGCTGGCCCTGGGGCTCGCGGCGCTGGCCGTGACGCTGCTCGGGGCGCGGTTCCGGCTCCAGGCGCTCCTGGTCCTGGGCGGCTCGGTGCTGGCCCTGGACGGGCTGCACGAGCTCGCGCCCTACGTGGTACAGGCGGTGGGCGCGCTGCCGCGCTGGCTGCCCCCGGCCCTCGCCGGGCTCCTGCTGCTCGCGGTGGGCGCCACGTACGAGCAGCGGCTGCGGGACGCCCGCAGGCTCCGGGACCGGGTCGCGCGGATGCGGTGACGGGCGGGACGGCGGGGGGCCGTCACGCCGAAGGCCCGAGACGGTGTTCCGTCTCGGGCCTTCGGACCGGGTGGTGGGCGATACTGGGTTCGAACCAGTGACCCCTTCGGTGTGAACGAAGTGCTCTCCCACTGAGCTAATCGCCCCGGTGCACCGCAAACATTACCGCATGTCAGCGGGGCTCCCGCACCACCCGCGGGTCACTCGTCGATCTTCCACGGCATGACGAGGCCGAACTTCCACAGGTAGACGCCGAGCAGGGCGGCGATGATCACCAGCCCGACGGTGGTGAGGATGATGTTCCTGCGGCGGACCTTGGGGTCGAGGGCGCGCTGCGCGGCCTCCGTGACCTTGCGCTTGGTCCAGCGGAGCACGAGCTGCGCCCAGACGAACTCGGTCGCCCAGATCGCCATGCCGGCGAAGATGACCAGCCAGCCGGGTCCCGGCAGCGGCAGCATGACCACTCCGGCGCCGACCACGGCGAGTCCCACGATGAAGACGCCGACCTGCCAGCTCAGATGGAGGCCCCGTCGGGACTTGATGAACTCCGGTGCGCGGGATCCCAGTTCGGCGTCCTTGCCGTCTGCGGACTCCCCGGTGCGCTCGTCACTCTCCGCATTCATGGTCACCAACTTACCGGACGCGGAGCCCTCACCGGAATGGAGGTATTACCGCAGGTCACACGCCCCCGATCGAGCGACCTGAACGATCACAAAACCGACAGAGGGGTTTACAACGGCACCGGAGGTGGCATGTCGATTTCGCCGACGTGCGAATCCCCGAGCGCACACTGAGCGAAAGGCCCTGGCGCTTATGAACACCACGGTCAGCTGCGAGCTGCACCTGCGCCTCGTTGTGTCGAGCGAGTCCTCACTGCCTGTACCCGCGGGCCTGCGGTATGACACGGCCGATCCCTATGCCGTGCACGCCACCTTCCACACCGGAGCCGAGGAGACGGTCGAGTGGGTCTTCGCCCGCGACCTTCTCGCCGAGGGGCTGCACAGGCCCACCGGCACGGGCGACGTCCGCGTCTGGCCGTCGCGTAGTCACGGCCAGGGAGTCGTCTGCATCGCGTTGAGCTCCCCCGAGGGAGAAGCCCTGCTCGAGGCCCCGGCGCGGGCCCTGGAGTCGTTCCTGAAGCGGACCGACGCCGCCGTGCCACCGGGCACCGAGCACCGGCACTTCGATCTCGATACGGAGCTCTCCCACATCCTGGCGGACAGCTGAGCCAGGCCGAGAGCCGTACGGCGCCGTCCGACTCGGGGCGACGGCGCCGCGCGGGCAGCCATCCAGGCACGACACCGGCGCTCCCCGCCGCGCAGCCGGCGCGGTGGAGGGCGCCGTTGTCCTTTTCCCGGTCGCGCTAAAGTCAGCGCCATTCCGCGGGAGCCCGCCCGCGGCCGGCCAGGGAGCGAATCGTGCTGATCCCCCACGACACCCGGATCGCCCTCGACACAGTCGTCGATCTGATGAACACCGCGCCGCAGGGCGACCGGGCCGACGAGCTCGCGGACATCCAGGGGCTGCGGACCTTCGTACGCGCGCACAAGATCAGCGACGTGGGCGACCTCGGGGCGGCCGACCTGCGGGCGGTGCGCGAGGTGCGCGAGAAGTTCGCGGCGGTCTTCTCCGCCCCCGAGGCCCGGATCGCGGCCCCCCTGATCAACCAGCTGGTGGCGGGCGCGGGGACGACGCCCCAGCTCACCGACCACGACGGCTACGACTGGCACGTGCACTACTTCGCGCCGGGCGCGTCGGTGGCCGACCACCTCGCGGCCGACTGCGGCATGGCGCTGGCGTTCATCGTGGTGGCGGGCGAGCAGGAGCGGCTGCGGCGCTGCGAGGCACCGGACTGCGGCCGGGCCTTCGTCGACCTCTCCCGCAACCGCTCGCGCCGCTACTGCGACAGCCGCACCTGCGGCAACCGGCTGCACGTGGCCGCCTACCGGGCGCGCCGCAAGGAGGCGGCGGGCTGACGGCCCCGGCGACCGGGGCCCGATCCGGGCCGGGCCCGTCACAGGACGAAGAGATCGTGCACGGCGGCCATGAGGAGCAGACAGCCGATCACCCCGAGAAAGATCATCAACGGGGGTTGCGAGAGCGCGAACAGGCAGCCGCGCGGCTCTTCGGCGGGGGCATCGGGGGCGGCGGGGACGGTCTCCCGCGAGGTATCCAGCATCTCGGGGGGATGATCGCGCACGCCGGACCCCGGAAATGCGCAACACGCATCATCGGAAGGGGTGTTCACCCCTTCCCGTGGATCGGCGGACGATCACGGAAGCGGGAACGGCCAGAAGCGGTCAGATTCCGTGCTTCTTCAGAATCGCCTCGATGTCGCTGAAGTCCTCGCCCGCGGGCGCGCCGGTCCGCGGCTTCGCCGTGACGGCACGCGAGGGCGACGAGGCGGCGGGCGCCACGGCCCCCGGCTCCGGCGCGCCCTCGACCCGCCGGCGTCCGCCACGACGCCGTTCGACGGCCCGGGTGGACAGGAAGAGCAACCACGCGGCGCCCAGGACGCCGAAGCCGGCCCAGGCGACCGGGCTGAACGCCGTGTCCGCGAGCCATTCGACGGCCCCCGTCATGACCAGGCCGATGGGCACCAGGGAGTAGGCCGCGATCCGGGCGGCGGACAGGAACCGCTTCCGGTAGGCCGTGATCGCGGCGATGCCCAGGCCGGCCGCGGACACCGCGGAGCAGATGGTCTCGGCGAGCATGCGGTCCTCCAGGTCCCGGGTGATACGTCCCTTCCATCCTGCACCGGGGAGGCGCTCCGGGGCCACGTCCCGGGCCCGGTCTCAGGGAGATCTCCGGGTCGCCCGGACCCGGTCTCCTCCCCTGGTCCCGGTGCGGGGACCACCCGCTCCTCCCCGGTGAGGGAGACTGCTGCCATGAGCGACTCCACCACCGCACCCGCCTCCCCCGTCGTCGTCGAGGCGTGGTTCGACCTCCAGTGCCCCGACTGCCTCCGGGCGCTCGACGACGTCCGCGCGCTGCGCGAGAAGTACGGCGACCGGCTCGACGTGCAGCTGCGGCACTTCCCGCTCGCCAAGCACAAGCACGCCTACGCCGCGGCGCAGGCGGCCGAGGAGGCCTTCGCCCAGGGCGGCGGCTGGCCGTACGCCGAGGCGCTGCTCGCCAGGACCGCGGAGCTGGGCGAGCGGGGCGAGCCGGTGCTCCTGGAGGTCGCCGCCGAACTCGGCCTGGACGCGGAGGAGTTCGACACGGCGCTGATCGACGGGCGGCACCTGCTGACGGTGGACGCGGACGAGGCCGAGGGCAAGGCGATCAAGGTCACCGGCACGCCGACGTACGTGGTCGACGGCGAGCGGCTGGACGGCGGCCAGAGCCAGGACGGGCTGCGCGCGCGCATCGAGGAGATCGCCGACCGCCTCCTGAAGGGCTGAGGACCGGGGCGCCGGAGACGCGTCGGCCGGACGTACGGGACGGAGAGACGCGCGAGACCCGTGCGCGCGGGGCCCTAGCGGGCGGAACGGAGACGCGGGCGCCCGGACGCCCGGCCAGGAGGGCGCGGACGTACGGACCGGAGACGCGCGGCCCTTCCCGCCGCGCCCCGACGTCCGGCCCGGTGGCGCCGGGGGCCTCCCGCCGTCGCCCCCCTACCGCAGCTCCTTCGCGCTGTTGACGTACGTCGTGCGGTAGCCCAGCGACTCGTACAGCCGGAGCGCCGGGGTGTTGCCCGCGAAGACGTGCAGTCCGATCCGGGTGTCCCCGGCCTCCCGCGCGACCCGCTCGGCCAGCAGCATCAGCGCCCGCCCGTAGCCGTGGCCGCGCTGCGCCTCGTCGACCTCGATGTCGTACACGAAGGCCGCCCACAGTCCCGGCTCCAGCTCGATCCGGCCGGTCCACAGGTGCCCGGCGGGCCGGCCGTCCCGGACGACGACGTGGATCGCCACGCCCGGGGTGGCGAGCCCCTCCGGGAGGTACTTCGCGTGGCTGCTCTCGGCCTTGGCGCGGGCCTGCTCCTCGGGCACGCCGCGGTCCGTCCAGCTGCGCGCGAAGCCCTCCTTGGCCCGCACCTCCCAGGCCGCGTACTCGGCCTCCGTCATCGGCCGCACCTCGACGCCCTCCGGCAGGACCGGCGGCTCGGCGGGCAGTTCCTTGACCATGTTCCGGCTGCGCTCGGTGTACCCGAGGGCGCCGGCCATCCGCAGCGCCGGTCCGGCGTCGGCGGGCACGGAGATCTGCACCTCGACGCAGCCCCAGCCCCGCAGGACCTCCTCCGAGGCGAGCGCCGCGACGGTGCCGCGGCCCCGCCCCCGGTCCGGCTCCAGGACCCCGAGGCGGCTGATCACGCCGGAGGCGGCGCCGAAGCCGGGGTCGGTGGAGAGGTGCACGGAGCCGACGCGGCGGCTGTTCACACACACGTCGTAGGTGCGGGAACGGCCGCCGTCGGGCGTCTGCTGAAGCGGCTCGGCCGGCCGCAGGGTGGTGGTCATCCACCGTGTTCTACCCACCCGCGGGCCGTCCGTCATCAGGTTTTGCGCGGGCGGCTACCCGAGCCGCGGATCCCGGTCCCGCGCGGCGTGCTCGTCGAAGATCCGCATGGCCTTGGCGGTGACCGGACCCGGCACGGGCGACAGCTCGCGGCCGTCGACGCGGTGCACGGCCTGCACGTCGCGGAGCGTCGAGGTCAGGAAGACCTCGTCGGCGCTCTCCAGGACGTCCAGCGGCAGGTCGGCCTCCTGCGCGCCCGTCCACTCCACGGTGAGGGCCCGGGTGATGCCGGCGAGGCAGCCGGAGGCGACGGGCGGGGTGAGGATCCGGCCGCCGACCACGACGAAGACGTTCGAGCCCGTGCCCTCGCAGAGCCGCCCGACCGTGTTGGCGAACAGCGCCTCCGAGGCGCCCTGCTCGCGCGCCCGGGCCAGGGCGACGACGTTCTCGGCGTACGACGTGGTCTTGAGCCCGGTGAGGGCGCCCCGCTCGTTGCGGGTCCACGGCACGGTGATCACGGCGGTGGAGTCGGCACGGCGGGCGGTCTCCCCCAGGCCGACGACCAGGCCGGTCCCCGCCTCGCCCCGCTCGGAGCCGAGCGGCGAGACGCCGCCGGTGTACGTGATGCGGAGCCGGCCCAGCTCCATCGGGTTGGCCTCCAGGACGGCGGCGCAGGCGCGGCGGACCTCGTCCAGGTCCGGATCGGGCAGGCCGAGTCCGCGGGCGGACCGGGTCAGGCGCTCCAGGTGGAGGGTGAGGGCGAAGGTTCCGCCTCGCTCCGCCTTCACCGTCTCGAAGACGCCGTCGCCGACGGTCAGTCCGTGGTCCAGTACGGAGACCGTGGCGGCCTCCGCGTCGTGCAGCCCGCCGTTGACCCAGATCTTCATCGGGAAGTGGCCTTTCCGGTCGCCTCGAGGGCGCCTGACTCGTGAGCGCCCGACGCTATCGCGACCAGCCGGGACGCCTTCAGCTCGGTCTCCTCCCACTCGCGCTCCGGGTCGGAGCCCCAGGTGATCCCCGCGCCGGTGCCGAAGCGGAGCACGCCCTCGGCGCGGTCGATCCAGAAGGTCCGTATGCCGACGGCCAGCTGCGCCGTGCCCGCGTCGGCGTCGACCCAGCCGAGGCCTCCGCAGTACGGGCCGCGGGGGGCGGTCTCCAGGGCCTCGATGATCCGCAGCGCACTGGACTTGGGCGCCCCGGTCACGGAGCCGGGCGGGAAGGTGGCGCCCAGCAGCTCCGGCCAGCCGGCGTCCTCCCGCAGCAGTCCGGTGACCGTGGAGACGAGGTGGACGAGGCCGGGGTGCTCCTCGACGGCGCAGAGGGCGGGCACGGCGACGGAGCCGGTCTCGCTGACGCGTCCCAGATCGTTGCGGACCAGGTCGACGATCATCACGTTCTCCGCGTGGTCCTTGGGCAGGAGGTCCGCCGCGGTGCGGCCGGTCCCCTTGATGGGACCGGAGGAGATCAGGGCCCCCTCCTTGCGGAGGTACAGCTCGGGAGAGGCGGTGGCGATCTCCACCCCGTGCGCGGGCAGCCGGATCGTGCCCGCGTAGGGGGCGGGGTTGCCCCGGGCGAGGAGCGCGGTGAGGGCGTCGACGTCGGCGGCGGCCGGGTCCGGCAGCGGCGCGGTCAGCACCCGGCAGAGGTTCGCCTGGTAGACCTCCCCGCGCGCGATGTGCTCGCGCACCCGCCGGACGCCCGCGATGTACGCGGCGCGGTCGAGCGAGGACGTCCAGTCACCGGCGGCGGGGCCGCGCCAGCCGCCGGGGACGGGCGCGGGAACCGGGTCGGCGCGCACGTCGCCGAAGCGGGCGCAGGTCAGCCGTCCCTCGAAGTCCGCGCAGACGGCCCAGAAGCCGGCGGAGTCCAGGGCCTCGGGGTCGTGGGTGACGTCCCGGAGGTCGGTCGCGAGGAGGCCGCCGAAGCGGGCCAGCGGAGCAAGGTCGTACACGCATCGAGTCTAGGTCCGCCCGAGGAGGGGCACCGGGGGCGCGGGGGACGGGGCTCCCCGCCACCCCGGGAACACGGCGAGTGAACGCGGCGCGAACCCTCCGGGACACCCGGCCGGGCACCCTGATCGGCCCGCAGGTCAGCACGCTGCGGAAACGCGTTTTTGTGCTGGCCCAGGAATCCGCTAGAGTTCAACACGTCGCCGGGACGCGCAAGCGAAACGGAAACGACAAGCGGACGTGGCTCAGTTGGTAGAGCATCACCTTGCCAAGGTGAGGGTCGCGAGTTCGAATCTCGTCGTCCGCTCGATGTGGGGGATCTTCCCGAACCCCCGTATTCACTCCTGGTGGAGTGGCCGAGAGGCGAGGCAACGGCCTGCAAAGCCGTCTACACGGGTTCAAATCCCGTCTCCACCTCCAAGCGCGATTAGCTCAGCGGGAGAGCGCTTCCCTGACACGGAAGAGGTCACTGGTTCAATCCCAGTATCGCGCACGCAGAACAACCGAAGATCCGGTCCGCATGGACCGTCCCGCGCGATTAGCTCAGCGGGAGAGCGCTTCCCTGACACGGAAGAGGTCACTGGTTCAATCCCAGTATCGCGCACGCAGTACGCAGTACCTTCGGGTACGCCGTGTGCACCACCCGCGCGATTAGCTCAGCGGGAGAGCGCTTCCCTGACACGGAAGAGGTCACTGGTTCAATCCCAGTATCGCGCACCATCCGGGAAGCCCCCGGCCGCATCGCGGTCGGGCGCTTCTTCGTGCCCGGGGCGGGAGGAATGCACCGGGAGGCCCGGTGCACCGCGTCACCCGGTCAGGAGGAGAAGAGCATCCGGCCGAAACCGCGCTGCCGGTAGTGACCGCCGTGGTGGCCGCCGTGGTGCGGGGCGCCCCAGGCGGGAGCGGCGGGCTGCGCGGCCGGGTAGGCCTGCGGGGCCGGCGGCGCGGGCGGGGCCTGCTGGACCCACTGGGACTCCAGGCGGGTCAGGGCCTCCAGCTCGCCGTAGTCCAGGAATATGCCGCGGCAGCCGCTGCACTGCTCGATCTGGACGCCGTTGCGGTTGTACGTGTGCATGGCCGCGTGACACTTGGGACACTGCATGGTCGGCTCAACTCCCTGACTTCGCCGTTCGAATGGTGGCCTCACCCTACGTGGACGCCACCGCGGCCGAGTCGGTTCGATGCCCGGCGATACGGGCGCAGGTGTCGATCATCACGTCCTCGACCTCGTCCAGCGCCCGGCCCTCCGCCGTCGACTTCGCGACGGCGAGCGCGGCCGTCTGCACCGTCAGGGCGCGGGCGGGCACGTCGAGTTCGGCCCACGGGTCGGCGCCCACCGCGGGACCGCCCGCCGCCCGGTACGCGTCGAGGAAGCGGGACCAGACCTCCGGGGGCAGGATGCCGGCGGCGAACCAGGCGGCGGGCCGGGCGAGATCCCAGGCGGGGTCGCCCAGGCCGGCGTCGTCCACGTCGATGAGCAGCCAGGAGCCCGGGCCCGGGGCTCCCGGGCCGCGGACCAGCTGGCCCAGGTGGAAGTCCCCGTGGCAGAGGAGGCGCGGACCGTCCGCCGGGGCGCGGTCGGGGACAGACCGCCAGGCGGCCAGGACGGTCGCGGCGGCCGGATGGTCCGGTGCGGTCCGGCGCATCCGGTCGACGGCGAGGGCGACCTTCACGGGCGCCCGCATGGCGGGGAGCGGGCCCGCCGCCGGGCCCTCGGGCGGCGGCGTGCGGTGCAGCAGGGCGAGGAGGGCCGCCGCCTCCTCCCAGGGAGCGTCGTCGGGGTCGGCCGGGTCGACGGGCGCGCCGTACGGCCACAGGCTGACCGGCCGGCCGTCGGGTTCGCCGTGCCCGGGCCCCGGGAGGGGCGCGAGGAGGATCCCGCGGAGGTCCGGATGGGCGGCGAGCGCGATCCGCGCGCGGTGCTCCGCGGGGTCGGTGCCCGGGGCGTGGGCCTTGGCGACGAGGTGCCCGTGCCGGACCACCGTTCCGTCGTCCCGGTCGGCCAGCACCCCGACGCGTCCGCTCGCGCAGCGGCAGGGCGTGCCCGGGAGGTGGGCGGCGGTGTGCGCGTACGCGGCGAGGGCGTCGCAGAGGGGCCGGTCGGGGAGGTCCACGGGGGTGAGCGTACGGGGCGGGAACGCGCGAGGGCCGGTCAGCTCCCCAGCTGACCGGCCCCACGCTGCCGTCCGCCGCACCCCCGTCCCCACGGGGCTGATGGCCGGATGTCCCGACCCGGGCCGCTCTCCCGGGTCCGGGGCGCTGGTCAGCGCCCCAGCATCACGCCCACGGACGACGCCTGTGTGACCACTGCCTCCCAGCCGCCGAAGACGACCACGAGCAGGGCCGCGAGAGGGAGGACCATGGCGGTGGCGACCAGCGGGTGACGCCGGCTCGAAGGCTGGGTGCTCGTCCGCGATGCCGTGAGGGCCATGGTTCCTCTCCTGTCGTGTCTGGCGCGGCGGGTGCGTGACCTCGGGGGACGAGTGCTGCACCCGCCGCTTGACCTCAACACTAGGGATCCGGGGGCGGCCGGACGTCATGCCCGCGTACCGACTTGCGGGCCTCCCGGAGGATGACGTGCGGCCGTACGGCGTACTCCCCTGGGTGGAGACGGCCGTGCGGAAGCCGGGGTCATCCCTGAGGCGCCCCCCGGAGACCTCCGGAGGGCCGGCCGGGGCGTGACTTCGATCACGTGCCGAGGCGTCGTGCGAACGCCCTGGTCGGAGGGGGCCGGTGCGTCTCCCCGGGGGCCCGGAGGGCTTCTTCGACAGATCGTCAACTGAATTGCCCCACCAGGGGGTTGGGGTGACCACCGGACGCGGCCCGCGCCGTGTCCGCGCCTCGGCGTCGACAATCGATCCGGGCGCGAGGGCGCGGCCTATGAGCGCGTGCGGGCGCCACTACGTAAGCTGTGCCACGTCGAACGGACGAGGGGACGGACATGGCGATGATGCGGCTCCGGCGCGAGGATCCGCGGATCGTCGGGTCGTTCCGGCTCCACCGCAGGCTGGGGGCCGGCGGGATGGGCGTCGTGTACCTGGGGTCCGACCGGCGCGGCCAGCGCGTGGCGCTCAAGGTGATCCGGCCCGACCTGGCCGAGGACCAGGAGTTCCGGTCCCGGTTCGCCCGGGAGGTCTCGGCCGCCCGACGGATCCGCGGCGGCTGCACGGCCCGGCTCGTCGCCGCCGACCTGGAGGCCGAGCGCCCCTGGTTCGCCACCCAGTACGTGCCCGGCCCCTCCCTGCACGACCGGGTCGCCGAGGAGGGCTCGCTCCGTGCCGCCGACGTCGCCTCCATCGGGGCCGCGCTGTCGGAGGGGCTCGTCGCCGTCCACGAGGCCGGGGTCGTGCACCGCGACCTCAAGCCCTCGAACATCCTGCTCTCCCCCAAGGGCCCCCGCATCATCGACTTCGGCATCGCCTGGGCGACCGGGGCCAGCACCCTGACCCACGTCGGCACCGCCGTCGGCTCCCCCGGCTTCCTCGCCCCCGAGCAGGTGCGCGGCGCGGCCGTCACCCCCGCCACCGACGTGTTCTCGCTCGGGGCCACGCTGGCGTACGCGGCGATGGGCGACTCGCCCTTCGGGCACGGCAGTTCCGAGGTCATGCTCTACCGGGTGGTGCACGAGGAGCCGCAGCTGCAGGGCGTACCGGACGCGCTGGCGCCCCTCGTCCGGGCCTGTCTCGCGAAGGACCCCGAGGACCGGCCCAGCACCCTCCAGCTGTCGATGCGGCTCAAGGAGATCGCGGCGCGCGAGGCGCAGGGCCTGCCGGTCGCGCGGCCGCCGGTGCAGCGGGAACGCGCCGAGGAGCGGAACACCGTGCGGCCGACGGAGCGGTACACCGACCGGGACGTGCCGGGGCGCGGGCCGGAGCGGGGGTCCGAGCGGAACACGGAGCGCGGCGGGCGGGGTCCCGGTCCCGCGTCCCGGCCCTCTGCCGGTCCCCGGACCGGGGGCCGTCCGGCGACCCGGCCGGGTGCGCGGTCGACGTCCACCGGCCGCCGGCCCGCCAACCCGCGGCTGCTGCGGCAGCGCCTCTTCGTCTTCGTGGTGGTGACGCTGGTGGTGGCGCTGGGCATCGCCGCGGCCCAGGCGCTCCAGGGCTGAGCCCCCTCGTCCCCGGGTGCCCGCCCTCCGGGCCTCAGGACTCCGGGCGGCCCGTCGCCACCGCGTAGAAGGCGACCGCCGCCGCGGCGCCCACGTTCAGCGAGTCGACACCGTGGGCCATCGGGATGCGGACCCACTCGTCCGCCGCCCGCAGGGCCTGCGTGGACAGTCCGTCGCCCTCCGCGCCCAGCATCAGGGCCACCCGGTCCATCCGGTGCGGGGCGGCCTCGTCGATCGACATCGCCTTCTCCGCCGGCGTCAGGGCCAGGAGCTTGAAGCCCGCCTCGCGGACCGCCTCCAGACCCCGCGGCCAGGTGTCCAGCCGGGCGTACGGCACGGAGAACACCGCACCCATCGACACCTTCACCGAGCGGCGGTACAGCGGGTCGGCGCAGTCCGGCGACAGCAGCACGGCGTCCATGCCGAGCGCCGCCGCGCTGCGGAAGATCGCACCGATGTTGGTGTGGTCGTTCACCGACTCCATGACGACCACCCGGCGGGCGGCGCCGAGCAGTTCCGCGGCGTCCGGGAGCGGCTTGCGCTGCATGGAGGCCAGGGCGCCCCGGTGCACGTGGTAGCCGGTGACCCGCTCGGCGAGGTCCGGCTGGATGGCGTAGACCGGCGCGGGCACCTCGTCGATGACATCGCGCATCGCGTCGACCCACTTGGCGGAGAGCAGCATCGACCGCATCTCGTACCCGGCCTGCCGGGCCCGGCGGATGACCTTCTCGCCCTCCGCGATGAACAGGCCCTCGGCCGGCTCCCTCCTGCGGCGGAGTTCGACATCGGTCAGACCGGTGTAGTCCCGCAGGCGCGGGTCGTCGGGGTCGTCGATCGTGATGAGTTCGGCCACGAGGTGATACTGCCTTGTCCGGGGTGTGGTGCCAATGTGTGTGCCGCTGTGCGTCGCCCGTCCGCGACCGGTGCTAGGAGACCAGGCGGTCCGGGCCCTCCGCGACGACCTCGCCGATCACGATGACCGCCGGCGGACGGACCTCCTGGGTCCGGACCGTCTCCGCGACCGTCGCCAGCGTCGCGTCCACCCGGCGCTGGGCCGCCGTCGTGCCCTCCTGGACCAGGGCCAACGGGGTCTCGGGGGCCTTGCCGTGCGCGATCAGGGCCTCCGCGATCTTTCCGATCTTGTCCACGCCCATCAGGATCACCAGCGTGCCCGTGAGCTTCGCCAGCGACGCCCAGTCGACCAGCGAGCGCGGGTCGTCCGGGGCCACGTGCCCGCTCACCACCGTGAACTCGTGCGCGACGCCCCGGTGCGTCACCGGGATGCCGGCGGCGCCCGGGACCGAGATGGAGCTGGAGATGCCCGGGACCACCGTGCAGGCGATGCCCTCGGCGGCGAGCGCCTGCGCCTCCTCCATCCCCCGGCCGAAGACGAACGGGTCGCCGCCCTTGAGCCGGACGACGGACCGGCCCGCCTTGGCGTGCTCGATCAGGGCGTTGTTGATGGCCTCCTGGGCCATGAACCGGCCGTACGGGATCTTCGCCGCGTCGATCACCTCGACGTGCGGGGGCAGCTCGTCCAGCAGGTCGCGGGGGCCCAGGCGGTCCGCGATCACCACGTCCGCCTCCGTCAGCAGACGGCGGCCCCGGACCGTGATCAGGTCCGGGTCGCCCGGGCCTCCGCCGACCAGGGCCACGAAGGGGGTGCGCGCGCGGTGCTGCGGGGCCGCGATCGAACCGTCCCGCAGGCCCTCGACGATCGCGTCGCGGACGGCGGCGGAGCGGCGCGGGTCGTGGCCGGTGAGCACCGCGACGGTCACGCCCTCGCTGCGGCCCGTCGCCGGGGTCCAGGCGGTGGCGGCCTCGGCGTCGTCGGAGCGCACGCACCAGGTCTTGGTGCGCTCGGCCTCCGCGGAGGCGGCGGCGTTCGTGGCCGCGTCGGTGGTCGCGACCAGGACGTACCAGGCGTCGGCGAGGTCGCCCTCCTCGTACCTGCGCTTGATCCAGGTGATCTCACCCGTCTCCGCCATGACGTCCACGGACGGGGTCGCCGAGGGGGAGATCAGCGTGATGTCCGCGCCCGCGGCGATCAGGGCGGGGAGGCGTCGCTGGGCGACCTGGCCGCCGCCCAGGACGACCACGCGGCGGCCGGCCAGGCGCAGGCCCACCGGGTAGGCGGGGTGCGTCGACGGCTGGGCGGTGTGCTCGGCGTGCTCGGCCATGGGTGAGCGGCTCCTCGGAGGGCGGGTGCTGGCCGCTGCTGCGATGAAGCGGCTGGTGGGCGGCGGCGGGGCGCCTGCGACCAGGATATCTGTGGCGGGGTCACGTCACGCTGTGACGGATCTCCCCGTCGTGGAGGGTGACGTGGGGGCCACTCCGGAACAGGGTTCGGGACTGCATGATTTACGGCGCCCCGGGCCCTGGGAACGCTGAGCCGCTTGTCGCGCCACAAATCACGCTTTACGTCCCGAACCCTGTTCCTGCGCGGCCCCCACTCCCGTACGTGGGTGGGGGCCGCGCCGGTGGTGCTACTTCTCGGTGACGCCCGCCGAGTCGAACGTGGCCACCTCGTGCATCGCGCGGGCCGCGCTCTGCACCAGCGGGAGGGCCAGCAGGGCGCCCGTCCCCTCGCCGAGACGGAGGTCCAGGTCGACCAGGGGGCGCAGGCCCAGCTTGTTGAGCGCGGCCACGTGGCCCGGCTCGGCGCTGCGGTGGCCGGCGATGCACGCCGCGAGCGACTCCGGTGCGATCGCGCGGGCGACCAGGGCCGCCGCGCCGGTGGACACGCCGTCGAGGATCACCGGGGTACGCAGGGAGGCCGCGCCCAGGATCAGGCCGACGAGGGCCGCGTGCTCCAGGCCGCCGACCGCCGACAGGACGCCGATCGGGTCCGCCGGGTCCGGCGTGTGGAGCTCCAGGGCGCGGCGGACGACGTCCACCTTGCGGGCGTGCGTCTCGTCGTTGATGCCGGTGCCGCGGCCCGTGACCTCGGTGGGGTCGACACCGGTGTAGACGGAGATGAGCGCGGCGGACGCCGTGGTGTTCGCGATGCCCATCTCGCCCGTGAGCAGGGCCTTGTTGCCGGCCGCCACGAGGTCGCGGGCGGTCTCGATGCCCACCTCGATCGCGGCCAGCACCTCCTCGCGGCTCATCGCGAGGCCCGTGGTGAAGTCGGCGGTGCCGGGGCGGACCTTGCGGGGCAGCAGGCCGGGGGTCGCCGGGAGTTCGGTCGCCACGCCCACGTCGATGACGCAGACCTCCGCGCCCACCTGGTTGGCGAAGGCGTTGCAGACCGCTCCCCCGCCGAGGAAGTTGGCCACCATCTGGCCGGTGACCTCCTGCGGCCAGGGCGTGACGCCCTGGGCGTGGACGCCGTGGTCGCCGGCGAAGATCGCGACGGCGGCCGGCTCCGGGATCGGCGGCGGGCACACCCGGGAGAGCCCCGAGAGCTGCGCCGCGATGATCTCCAGCATGCCGAGCGCGCCGGCCGGCTTGGTCATCCGCTTCTGGCGCTCCCAGGCCTCGCCGAGCGCCTTCGCGTCCAGCGGGCGGATGTTGGCGACGGTCTCCTGGAGCAGGTCGTGCGGCTCCTCGCCGGGCAGCGCGCGGCGGCCGTACGTCTCCTCGTGCACGACCCAGGCCAGCGGGCGGCGCTTGGACCAGCCCGCCTGCATCAGCTCGGGCTCCTCGGGGAACTCGTCGACGTATCCCACGCAGAGGTACGCGACCACTTCGAGGTGCTCGGGCAGGCCCAGGGTGCGGACCATCTCGCGCTCGTCGAAGAAGCTCACCCAGCCGACGCCGAGGCCCTCGGCGCGGGCGGCGAGCCAGAGGTTCTCGACGGCGAGCGCCGAGGAGTACGGGGCCATCTGCGGCTGCGTGTAGCGGCCGAGGGTGTGCCGGCCGCCGCGGGTCGGGTCCGCCGTCACGACGATGTTGACCGGGGTGTCGAGGATGGCCTCGATCTTCAGTTCCTTGAACTGCTTCGCCCGCGCCTTCGGCAGCGACTTGGCGTACGCCTCGCGCTGTCGCCGGGCCAGCTCGTGCATCGACTGCCGGGTCTCGGCGGAGCGGATGACGACGAAGTCCCAGGGCTGCGAGTGGCCGACGCTGGGGGCCGTGTGGGCGGCCTCCAGGACGCGGAGCAGCACCTCGTGCGGGATCGGGTCGGAGCGGAAGCCGTTGCGGATGTCGCGGCGCTCGCGCATCACGCGGAGGACGGCCTCGCGCTCGGCGTCGTCGTAGCCGGGGGCGGGGGCCGACGCGGCCTCCGGCAGGGCCTGCGGGCCCTCCGGGTCGTCCGCCGCCGGGGTGCCCTCCGTGGTCTGCGGCGCGTCCGCGGCCGCGGGGACCGCCACGTCCTGGGCGTCCTGGGCGTCATCGGCGGCTGCGACCACGGGCGCGGCTTCGGCTTCGGCTTCGGCTTCGGCTTCGGCTTCGGCTTCGGCTTCGGCTTCGGGGAGCGTCTCCGGCTGCGCCTCGGCGGCCACGGCCTCCGCGGGAGCGGCCTGGGCGACGGACTGCTCGTCCGCGACGGGCTCCTCCGACACCGGCTGCGCCGACGGCTCCTCGCCCGGGGCCTCGGCGACGGGCTCCTCGGCAACGGCCTCCGGGGCCGGCTCGGGGGTGGCCTCGGGGGCCTGCTCCGGGGCCTCCTCCGGTACGAACGGGATCTCGTCGGCGACCGCCTCCACGGGGGCCTCCTCGGAGACCTGCTCCTCCGCGGGCTGCGCCTCGGACACGGCGAACGCCTCGGCCGGGGTCTCGGCGACCGCCTCCGCGACGAGCGCCTGCTGCTCCTCGGGACGGGCCTCCGGGGCCTGCTCGGCCACGGGCGCGGCCTCGGCCTCCTCCGGCTCCGCGGGCGCGGTGGCCTCGGCGGCCGGCTCGCCCTCGCGCGGGGCGGGAACGGTGGCCTGGACCTGCGCCTCGGCGGGGGCCTCCGGCGCGGTCTCCTCAGCGGCGGCCGGGGCCTCTTCGGCGACCGGCGCCTCGGGCTGGACCTGCTGCTGCTCCGGCTCCGCGTGCGGGGCCGCGGCGACGGCGCCGTCGACCTGGACGAACGGTCCGTCCTGCGGGACGACCGTTTCTGCGGGGACGGCCGGGGCCTCGGGCTGCTGCGGCTGGGCGCCCCACGGCTCGGCGCCCTGCGGCGCGAGCTGCTGGTCCTGGGCGATCTCGAAGTACTCGGGGCCGCCGGTCGGCGGGCCCGGCGTGCGGACCGGCACCGGTGCGGGGCCGGTGGCCACGAGCGGCTCGGGCGCGGGGGCCTGCGCGGGCTGCGGGGCGGGCGCGGCGGCGGGACCGCGGTCGGCCAGCGAGAGGACGACGCCGCCGGCCTCGGGCACCGGCGGGCCCATGTGCAGCGGGCGGCGGGCCTGCTGCGGGGCGGGGGCCGGCGGGGGCACTCGTACGCCGCCGAGGTCGACCGAGCCGGAGTCGCGGCCCGCGGCCTCGTGCGCGCCGGTGTCGAGGATGCCGGGCTCGTAGCCGTGGTCGGTCGGCACCGTCTCCTGCGGGGCGGGGACGCCGTGCGCGGGGGTTCCCGTGGTGTGGTCGAACGGGACGCCGTGCGCCGGGGTGCCGGTGGCGTGGTCCAGCGGGACACCGTGGGCGGGCGTGCCCTGCGGCTGCTCCGGCGGAACGCCGTGCGCCGGGGTGCCGGTGGTGTGGTCCAGCGGGACACCGTGGGCGGGCGTGCCCTGCGGCTGCTCCAGCGGAACGCCGTGCGCCGGGGTGCCCTGCGGAGGGGTCTGGTGCTGCTGCGGGGCCGTGAGGACGTCGCCGAGGGCGACGGAGTCCAGGGGGGCCGTGAGCGGATCGGTGAGCGGGTCGCCGATCGGGGCCGGCGCCTCGGCGGGTGCCGGGTGCCCGCCCGGCACGCCCTGGTGGGGGGCCTGCTGGTGCGGGACGACGGGTGCGGCCGGCGGCGGCACGGCCACCGGGGGCGCGGGCGCGACGCCCGGCGGGTGCTCGCTCCAGGCGCCCTGGGCGCCCGGCATCAGGAGCAGGTCGTCGTCCTCTGCGGTGTGCTCGGAGGGGTCCAGGAAGGTGTACGCGCCCGGTGCGGGGATGCCCGGCTGCTCGACCATGCCTGCGTTCTCCGGCAGCCCCTCGCCCGGGACCTGGCCGGTGTCCGTCATGCGTACCCCTCGCCCATCATGTGTGCTCCTTCAGACCTGCGCCCGTCGACAACAACGAGCGCGCGCGCCGCGCGGCACGAAGGACACGCGGACACCCGCACATTGTCGCGGCCCCGGGCCCTCGTGGCAGGGAGATTTGCCACGGTGCGCTGTGGACTGCGCCACGTCGCGCGGTCCCCCCTTGTCGCGTACCGCCGAACATCCGGATGCGGTACAACAATCGGCCAGCCTACCTGGCCAGACGGGACGAACGGTCACGGGTGGGGGGTGCCCGGACCGGGTCAGGGGGGTACCGGGGCGCGGCCCGGAGGGTGTCGCGCCGATCCGGCCGGATCGAGGGGCGGCGTGATCGGCGGGACGCCGCTCAGGGGGCGTCGGTCCTGCGTCCGGAGAGCAGGAAGACGACCGAGCGCTCGCGTTCCGACCAGTCGTGCGGATCGAGTCCGACGGTCTGGAGGAGGAGGCTCTCCACGGTGTAGCCGCCGTCGGCGAGTGCGGCGCCGATCGCCTCGGCCTCGTCCCGGGTGGAGGCGTGGGCCACGATCCGTTCGGGACGGCGGTCGGTGCAGGCGGTGACCAGGGCGGCGCCGCCGGCCGCGATGCGGACGACGTCGGGTTCGGGAAGGGTCTCCAGGACGTGCGGGGCCCGGCCGCGCACCGTCTGGAGGCGTACGCCGTGGCGGCGGGCGGCCTGCTCGGTGCGGGCGCAGGCGGTCGCGTCGACGTCCACGGCGATGACGGCGGCGCCGAAGCGGGCGGCCTCGACGGCGAAGGCGCCGCCCGCGCAGCCGATGTCCCAGACGAGGTCGCCGGTGCGGGGGCCGAGGCGGGCGAGCTGGGCGGCGCGCAGGGAGGGGTCCTCGCCCGCCCGGGCCGGTGTGCCGTCCGCGGCGGGGTCGTACTCCTCGGCGGGCAGGCCCCAGCCGCGGACCGCGGGCGCCGCCGCGTCCAGGCCCATCAGCCAGGGGGCGGAGGGGGCTCCGCCCGAGGTGCCGCCGATGACGAGGACCACGTTCGGGTCGCGCCAGCTGTGGTCGGCGGCCTTGTCGGAGGTGAGGACGGAGACCTGTTCGCGGGAGGTGCCGAGCTCCTCGCAGACGACGAAGGTGCGGTGCACGCCGTCGAGCAGCAGGGCCAGTTCGGCGGGTCCGGCGCCGGGCGAGGTGAGGACGGCGACCTTGGGGTGGGCGCGGCAGACGTTGACGGCGCGCCGCAGGGTGCGCTGGTGGGCGACGACGATCCGGGCGTCCTCCCAGGGCATCCCGGCGCGGGCGAAGGCGGCGGCGACGGAGGAGACGGCGGGGACGACCTCGACCTCCAGGCCGTGCTCGGGGGCCCGCAGGGTGCGGACGACGCCGAAGAAGCCGGGGTCGCCGTCGGCCAGGACGACGGCGGTGCCCCGGTGGCCGGCGATGCGGCGGGCGGCGAGGTCGACGCTGCCGAGGCGGATGCGCTCGGCGCCGGGCGGGATCTCGGGCAGCGCCAGGTGGTGGGCCGCCCCTGCCACCAGGGTGGCGGCGGAGAGCGCGGACCGGGCCGCGTCGGTGAGGGGCGAACCGTCCCAGCCGATCACCGTGACGCGGTCGGCCATTCGTCGTCTCCTGGTGTCGTCGCAGGTCGGGGGCGTGCCGAGCGTACCCCGGGTGGGGGCGCGGGAGTCAGCTCCAGTCGGTGTACGAGGAGTATCCGGCCTCGGCCATCTGGTCGGCGACACCGTCGAGGTCCTCCGGGAGGAGGCCCCAGACGATGTAGTCGGTGCGCAGTTCGGTCCAGCCGCCGTCCTCGGTGCGGGTGCGGGCTATGCACGCGTTGCGCAGGACGCCCTCGCTGATGCAGCCGATCTTCTGGGCGACCTGCTGGGAGGCGGTGTTGTCGGCGGCGGTGCGCAGCTCGATGCGCTCGAACTTCTGGTCGCCGAACAGCCACTGGGCGGTGGCGAGGGCGGCTTCGGAGGCGTATCCCTCGCCGCGGGCCCAGGGGGCGACGATGTAGGAGATCTCGGTGGAGCGGACCTTCCAGTCCGTCTTGGCCAGCTGGACGATGCCGACCAGGCGCTGGGTGAGGAACTCGGTGACGGCGAGGTCGATGCCCCGGCCCGCGGCGCGTTCGGAGGGGGCGTGCTCGGTGATCCAGCGGCGGGCGGCGGCCTCGGTGTAGGGCTGGGGCACCGCGGTCCAGGCGCCGACGAGTTCGTCGTTCATCATCTCGGCGAGGGCGGGGGCGTCCGCCTCCTCCAGCGCGCGCAGCACCAACCGGTCCGTGTTGATGGAGATGTCCGGAAAGGTGGTAGTCATGCGCAGCTCCATGCCGTGGACCGTCCGAATCGACCGTGAACGCACAGCATGCAGCATGCGGCCGCCGGTGCGCATGGCCGGGTCGGTGTCGGGTGGGGGGTGTGGCGAAGGCCCCCGCACCGGACGGGGTGCGGGGGCCTTCTGCTCAAGGACTGTACGGGGGTGCCGTTCTGACGGCCCCTCGGACGCCGGAGCCTACTGGGCGGCGCCGAAGGCCGGGATGACCGAGCCCTTGTAGGTGTCCTCGATGTACTTCTTCACCTCGGGCGAGTTGAGGAGCTTGGCGAGCTTCTGCACGCGGGCGTCCTTCTCGTTGCCCTCCTTGACGGCGAGGAAGTTGGCGTACGGGTTGCCGTCCGCCTTCTCCAGGACGAGGGCGTCCTTGGCCGGGGAGAGCTTGGCCTCGATGGCGTAGTTGCCGTTGATGACGGCGGCGTCCACGTCGTTCAGGGCGCGGGGCACGGTGGCGGCCTCCAGCTCCTTGAACTCCAGGCCCTTCTTGTCGGTGATGTCGGAGATCTTGGCGTTGGTGCCGACACCGGGCTTGAGGGTGATCAGGCCGTTCTCGGCGAGCAGCTGGAGCGCGCGGCCGCCGTTGGTGGTGTCGTTGGGGACCGCGACGGTCTGGCCGGCCTTGATGTCCTTCACCGACGTGAGGCTCTTGGAGTAGAGGCCCAGCGGCTCCAGGTGCACGTTGACCACCGGGACGATGGTGGTCTTGTTCTTCTTGTTGAAGTCGTCGAGGTACGGCTTGTGCTGGAAGAAGTTGGCGTCGACCTGGCCGGACTGGGTGGCGGTGTTCGGCAGGACGTAGTCCGTGAACTCCTTCACCTCCAGCTTCAGGCCGGCCTTCTCGGCCAGGTGGTCCTTGACGTAGTTGAGGATGTCGGCGTGCGGCGTCGGGGACGCGGCGACGACGAGCGGCTTGTCGGCGGCGCCTGCCGCGTCCTTGGAGGAGGACGGGTCCGAGGAGGTGCCGCAGGCGCTGATGCCGAGGGCCAGGGCGGCGGCGGTGGCGATACCGGCGGTGAGCTTGATGTTCTTACGCACGAAGAGTGCCTCTTTCCGGTGGTGCGGTGGTCGCCTGGACAACAAGTCCGGGCCGTGTTCTTCGAGGGGACGAAGTCTGGGGTGGCCGGGGGCGGTTACGCGGTGCGGCCCCGGCGGGCGAGGAGTCGTACGACTCCGTCGCCGATGAGCTGGACGACGGTCACGATCAGGACCAGGACGACGACGGTGACCAGCATGAACGTGGTGTCGAAGCGCTGGTATCCATAGGTGACGGCCTTGGAGCCGAGGCCCTCGCCGCCGACCGCGCCGGCCATCGCCGAGTAGCCGATGAGGACGATGACCGTGGTGGTGACGCCCGAGATCAGCGACGGCAGGGCCTGCGGGAGCAGCACCTTGCGGACGATGGTGGGGATGCCGCCGCCCATGGCCTGGACGGCTTCGACGAGCCCGTGGTCGACCTCGCGGATGGAGGTCTCGACGAGGCGCGCGAAGAAGGGGATGGCGCCGATCGCGAGCGGGACGATCATCGCGGTGGGGCCGATGAAGGTGCCGACGACGAGGGTGGTGAAGGGGATCAGGGCGATCAGCAGGATGATGAACGGCAGCGAACGCCCGATGTTCACGATCGCACCGACGACCTTGTTGACCGGCAGGTTCTGCAGCAGTCCGCCCTTGTCCGTGAGGACGAGGAGGATGCCGAGCGGGAGGCCGCCGAGGACGGTGACGACGGTGGCCCACAGGACCATGTAGAGGGTGTCGACGGTGCCCTGCTCCAGCAGCGGCTGCATCTCGGACCAGGTCACTTGGCACCTTCCTTCACGAGCAGGGTGGCCGCGTCCTGGACAACCGTTTCTTCGGTGGGCGTCTCCTCGACGACCTCGACCTGGAGGCCCTGCTCGCGCAGGAAGCCGACGGGGACGACGTTCTCCTCGTACCGGCCGGGGAGTTCGATCCGCATCCGGCCGATCTGCCTGCCGCCGACGGTGTCCATCGCCGCCCCGAGGATCGAGATGTCGATGTTGTACGTGCGGGAGAGCTGCGAGATCACCGGCTGGTTCGCGGCGTCGCCGTGGAAGGTGACGTCGACGACCGTGCGGTCGGGGCCGGTGTGGGCGCCGCTGACCGGGAAGAGCTCGGCGGCCAGCTGGGAGCCGGGGGTGGCGAGCAGCTCGCTCACGGTGCCGGACTCGACGATCCGCCCCTTCTGCATCAGCGCGGCCGAGTCGCAGATCGTCTTCACGACGTCCATCTCGTGTGTGATGAGGAGGACGGTCAGACCGAGCTGCCGGTTGAGGTCGCGCAGCAGCTGGAGGATGGAGCGGGTGGTCTCCGGGTCGAGGGCGCTGGTGGCCTCGTCGGAGAGGAGGACCTTGGGCTCGCCGGCGAGGGCGCGGGCGATGCCGACGCGCTGCTTCTGGCCGCCGGAGAGCTGGCCCGGGTAGGACTTGGCCTTGTCGGCGAGGCCGACCAGGTCGAGGAGTTCCAGGGCGCGGCGGGAGCGCTCGGCTCCGGAGACGCCGAGGATCTCCAGGGGGAGCTCGATGTTGTCCTTCACCGTGCGGGAGGACAGCAGGTTGAAGTGCTGGAAGACCATGCCGATGCTGCTGCGCGCCCGGCGCAGGTCCCTGCCCGCGCGGCGGCCCCTGCCCGCGAGGGCGGTGAGGTCCACGCCGTCGACGGTCACGGTGCCGGAGGTGGGGCGCTCCAGGAGGTTCACGCAGCGGATGAGCGAGGACTTGCCGGCGCCGCTCTGGCCGATCACGCCGAACACCTCGCCCTCGCGGACGTGGAGGTCGACACCGTCCAGAGCGGTGACCTGGCGGCCGCGCGACTCGTAGACCTTGGTCAGGCCCGAAGTGGTGATCACAGGGGGTTTCCGTCACTGTCGAGTGCGCGACGCGGGGTCCGTCGTGCACGGGGCATTCGTCTTCGGACAGTCAGGCGCACGGAGGCCGGTTCCGGCGGGTGGCCGGGGGTCGGCGGGTGCGCGGGGCGGGCGCGGTCCACCGCCGCGAGGCGGGTGGCACGGCACGGCCGTCGGTCCCGCTTCGGGGCGCGGGACGCGGGCGGGGGCCCTCAGATGGCGCACATTCGACACATACAACGAGCACCGGGCGTCATGGTCGCCTCGGTCGCAAGGGTGCGGCTGCTCGTCGTGGTCATGTCTGCAAGTAAAGCATGCGCAGGTGCGAACGAAAGGGGGCTGTCCGAATAGCGGACGCCATTGAGACGCCATGCGGACACCGCGGAGGTGCTCGTTCCGCCCGTTCTGCCCGTGCGGCCTGCGGGGACGGGCGCCCTCCGGCGGGGTGCGCGCGGGGTGCGCCGGAGTCCTCGCGGGCGCCCCGGTGTGGCCAAGGCCACGGTCCGCGCGGGGTGCCGGGCGACGGCTCGGGGGGCGGGCGCGGGGAGGGGCGCGCACCGTAATACCCTCGGGCGCATGCTTGACGCCCTGACGGTCGCGGTCTCCGTGGCCGCGCTCGCCCTCGCCGCCTGGTGCGGCTTCGCCGCCTTCCGCGACCAGTCGACCAAGGACTGGCACTTCATCGGCATGGCCGTGGTGACGTTCCTCGTCCTGGTCCAGCTGGTCGTCGGGATCGTGCAGCTGGCGCGCGGCGAGAAGGCCGAGGAGGGCGCGACGATCTTCGTCGCCTATCTGCTCGGGGCGCTGTGCGCGGTGCCCATCGCCGGCTTCATGTCGCTGGCGGAGCGCAGCCGGTGGGGTTCGGCCACGGTGGCCGCGGGCGCGGTCGTCCTGGCCGTGCTGGAAGTGCGTCTCTACGACATCTGGACGGTGGGCTGACCATGACCGAGACGCAGCGGAAGGCGGCGGTGGGCGCGCGGGCGCGGCTCGTCTCCGGTCCCGGCATCCTGCTGGTGTGGCTCTACGGCGTCATGTCGGTCGGCGCGGTCTCGCGCTCGATCTACCAGATCGCCACCGAGTTCGACCGGGCGCCGCTCGCGTACACGCTGTCGGCGGTGGCCGCGGTCGTCTACGCCTTCATCACGTACACGCTGGTACGGGGCGGGGAGAAGGCCCGCAGGGCGGCGCTGGTGTGCTGCGCCGCCGAGCTCGCGGGCGTACTCGTCGTCGGGACCTGGACGCTGGTCGAGCCGTCCGCCTTCCCGGACGCGACGGTCTGGTCGGACTACGGCTACGGCTACCTGTTCATCCCGGTCCTGCTGCCGCTGAGCGGCATCTGGTGGCTGCGCCGGTCGCGCGCCGCGACGGCCGGCTGAGTCAGGCCGCCGTCTTCTCCAGGGTCACCAGGGTGAGCTTCGGGCCGAGCTCCCGGGTGGCGACCTGCGCGTAGCCCTTGCTGCGGTAGAGGCGCAGATTGCCCTCGCTGCGGTGGCCGGTGAAGAGCTGGAAGCGCTTGGGCGACGGGGCCTCGCGGAGGACGGCCCCGTCCGTCCCGGCGAAGTGGCGCTCGATGCCGTCGAGGAGGCGGCCGCCGAGGCCGTGCCGCTGCATCCGGGGGTGCACGATGAGCTTGGCGATCCGTACGGTGCCGTCCTCGTCGATCCTGGCCCGCACGGAGGCGACGACCTCGTCGCCCAGCCGCGCCACCAGGCCGTGCCCCTCGGCCAGTTCGGCGCGCAGGGCGTCGAGCGACTGGGTGAGCGGCTCGATGGACCAGTCCCCGTAGAGCTCCGCCTCGCTCTGGTAGCAGAGGTACTGCAGCTTCAGGATGTGCTCCGCGTCCGCCGCGTCCGCCGCTGAGATGGTCACACTCAGGCCCATGTGTGCACGCCTCCCGCTCATCTGTCGATCATCGGTTTACCGCACCCTTCCCCTTCGGCCGGGGGCGGGAACCTCTGCCGCCAGCATTCTGCGCAGGCATCCCAGGCAACGGGAACGCATCGGCCCCAGACTGCCCTGTGAGATACCCAACTCTCCTGCGATTTCGCGGTACGTGGGGTCCTCGGGATCGAGCATCGCCGCCAGCACCCGGGGGCAGCGGCCGGGGGTCCGGGTGACGGCGTCCCGCAGCGAGCGGCGGCCCTCGGCGGCCATCAGCGCGTGCTCGGGGGACCCCTCGGGCTCCCCCGCGCCGGTTTCGCGGCCGGGTTCGTCGCGGTAGGGGCGTTCGCGGTCGCCGGTCCTGCGGGCGCGGCGGGCCTCGGCCCGGACGGCGCGGCGCAGCCATTCGGCGGGACGCTCGGGGGCGGCTCCGGTGTCGCGGAGCCGCTCCAGGAGGCGGAGCCAGACGGCCTGCTCCAGGTCGCCGGCCTCGATGCCGGCGGCCGGTGCCTCGGCGTCCGACTCGGCGGCGAGCAGCGGGGCGAGGGCGGCGAGGAGTCCGGGGGCGGTGTCCGGGTGCCCGGCGGGGGCGGAGTCCCGGGCGGCGGCGGAGTCCCGGGCGGGCGTCGGGAGGCCGGTCCGGGTGGGTGCGGGAGTGGTCACGGGGGTGGTCATGCACCGGACCATGCCGGGGCACGCGGGCTTGGTTGCGCTTCGGGCGCCAAACCACCCGGGAGGGCGGTGTGCGGGTCCGGTCGGCGGACCCGCGCGCCGCTCGGGCCGCTCAGTCGCGGCCGGTGAGGTCCGCCGCGCCCAGCAGGGCCGTGTCCGGGTTGTCGGAGAAGATGCCGTCGATCCCGGTGGCCAGGTACCGCCGCAGCGCCCCGAAGGAGTCCCCGTAGGCCGCCGGGTCGGTTCCCCTGCGGAACTCCACGGGCAGGAAGGAGTTCTCGTTGCGGTGGGTGTACGGGTGGAGGATCAGGCCGGCCCGGTGCGCGTCGCGGACCAGGGTGGTCGGGTCGCCGAGGCGGCCGCTCGCGTCCTTCGGGATCACCAGGTCGAGCGAGGGGCCGATGCCCTTGGCGTACGAGGCGATCCAGCGCAGGCCCTCGGGGGTGACCAGGTCGGCGACGGTGCGCGGGTCCCCCGCCTCGACGAAGTCCCAGGGGCGGCTCGTGGGGCCGGAGAGCAGGACGACACCGGGCGGGTCGACCAGCTCGGCGAGCCGCCGGACGCTGGTCGGCTCGAAGGACTGGAGGAAGACCGGGGAGTCGGCGCGGTCGCGGCCGTACCGGCGCAGCAGCCGGGCGAGGCGCTCTTCGAGGCCGAGGCCGAGGGAGCGGAAGTAGGTGGGGTGCTTGGTCTCGACGTGGAGCCAGATCCGGCGGCCCCGGCGGCGGCCCTCCTCCTCGGCCCAGCGCAGCACCTCCTCGAAGGTGGGGATCGTCCAGCGGCCGTCGTACAGGGTGTTCTCCTGGCGGACGGCCGGGATGCGCTCCTCGGCCCGGAGGGTCTTCAGCTCGGCGAGCGTGAAGTCCTCGGTGAACCAGCCGGTGAGGGCGACGCCGTCGACGCTCTTGGTGGTCCTGCGGGACGCGAACTCGGGGTGGTCGGCGACGTCGGTGGTGCCGGTGATGTCGTTCTCGTGGCGGCAGACCAGGTGCCCGTCCCTGGTGGGGACGAGGTCCTGTTCGATCACATGGGCGCCGAGGTCCAGGGCGTGGCGGTAGGAGCCCAGGGTGTGCTCGGGCCGGTAGCCGCTGGCGCCGCGGTGGGCGATGACGGTGGGGACGGGGAGGGAGCGGTAGCCGCGGTCCCGGCCCGCCGCGGCGGACGCGGCCCCGGCGGTGTCCGGCGCCGCCTGCGCCGCGCCGCCGGTGAGGGCCGTGGAGGCGCCGAGGACCGTGGCGCCCGCCGCTCCGAGAACCGTGCGCCGCGCCGGGATCCGGCGTTCGCCCTGGGTCATGTGGTGTCCTCCTGTGTCATGTCCCGCACCTGTCGACGGGTGCCCCCGACGCTAGGCACCGGGGCCCACCGCGCGGCAGACCTACGCCGAACATGGCGGAAACACACGTCAACACTGCGTATCCGGTCGGTGAACCCGATGTGCGCACGGACGTGACCCGCGAGTATCGTCGCCAGCTGCACCGTCAGCTCGACTGACCCGCATCCCACCGGAGGAACCGTTGTCCCGTCTCGCGATCATCAAGGCAGTGCTCGGGCCGGTCATGCGCCTGATGTTCCGCCCCCGCGTGGAGGGCGCCGAGAACATCCCGGGGACCGGTCCCGTCATCCTCGCGGGCAACCACCTGACCTTCATCGACTCGATGATCATGCCGATCTGCCTGGACCGCCCGGTCTTCTTCATCGGCAAGGACGAGTACGTGACGGGCAAGGGCCTCAAGGGCCGCGCGATGGCCTGGTTCTTCACCAGCGTGGGCATGATCCCGGTGGACCGGGACGGCGGCCGCGGCGGCGTGGCGGCCCTGATGACCGGCCGCCGGGTGCTGGAGGAGGGCAAGATCTTCTCGATCTACCCGGAGGGCACCCGCTCCCCCGACGGCCGGCTGTACCGCGGCCGTACGGGCATCGCGCGTTTGACGCTGATGACCGGCGCCCCGGTGATCCCCTTCGCCATGATCGGCACCGACAAGATCCAGCCGGGCGGCGCGGGCATCCCGCGTCCGGGCCGGGTGACGGTCCGCTTCGGCGAGGCGATGGAGTTCTCCCGCTACGACGGGATGGACCGCGACCGCTACGTGCTGCGGGCCGTGACCGACTCGGTGATGGCCGAGGTCATGCGGCTCTCGGGCCAGGAGTACGTGGACATGTACGCCACCAAGGCGAAGGCGGCGTGACGCCGCGACCGTGACGGCAGGGGCGTGCCCCGTACAGCCCGGCTGTACGGGGCACGCCCCTGTGCGGGAGCGTCAGTGCTCGACGCCGTCCTCCAGCTTCTGGCCCCTGAGCAGGAACCAGGCCGCGACCGCCGTCGCGAGGAGGACCGCGGCGCCGACGCCGGCCGCGATCCGCAGACCGTCGACGAAGGCCTCCTGGGCGGCGGACACCAGCGCGGTCGCCGTGTCCGGGGCGAGGGCGCCGGAGGCCTCGACCGCGCCGCCGAGGGACTCGTGGGCGGCGGACGCGACATCGGAGGGGACGTCGGCCGGGGTGGCGAAGCCCCGGTAGACGCCGGTCACGATCGACCCGAGGACGGCGATGCCGAGCGCGGCGCCCAGTTCGTACGCGGTCTCGGAGACGGCGGAGGCCGAGCCGGCCTGGTCCTTCGGGACGCTGGAGAGGATCACGTCCGCGGTGACGGTGAAGGCGAACCCGGCGCCCACGCCGACCACGAGGAGCGCGGCGCCCAGCAGCGGGTAGCCGGTGTGCTGGTCGAGCGTGGTCAGGACGGCCAGGGAGAGGCCGACCGCCGCGAGACCGCCGGCGACCACGGACCGCACGGAGAAGCGCCGGGCCACGACGCCCGCGATCAGACCGGCCGTGACCGCGCCGACCGCCGCCGGGAGTTCGGCGAGTCCGGCCTCCAGCGGCTGCCTGCCCTGCACCAGCTGGAAGAACTGGGACAGGAAGAAGACCAGGCCGGAGAGGCCCAGGATGGTCAGCAGGTCGGCGAGCACCGCGCCCGAGAAGCCGCGGTGGCGGAAGAGCCGCATGTCCAGGAGCGGCGCGGGCAGGGTCAGCTGCCGGCGGACGAACCAGGTCAGGGCGCCCGCTCCGAGGAGGGCGGCGAGGCCCGCGTCGGCGGAGCGGCCGTGCGAGGCGAGTTCCTTGATCGCGTATACGATCCCGATCAGGCCGATCAGGGAGAGTCCGACGCTCGGCAGGTCCCAGGGACCCGGGTTCGGGTTCCTGGACTCCGGGATCAGTTTGATGCCGACGACGACCAGGACGGCCATCACGGGCAGGTTGATCAGGAAGACCGAGCCCCACCAGAAGTGCTCCAGGAGGAAGCCTCCGACGACCGGTCCGACGGCGGCGCCCGCCGACGCCATGGCACCCCAGATGCCGATGGCGAGGCTGCGCTCGCGCGGGTCGTGGAAGAGGTTCCGGATGAGCGCCAGCGTGGACGGCATCAGGGTCGCGCCGGCGACGCCGAGCAGGGCGCGCGCCACGATCATCATCTCGGGGCTGGTCGCGTAGGCGTTCAGCACGGAGACGGCGCCGAAGGCGGTGGCGCCGATCAGGAGCAGCTTCTTGCGGCCGATGCGGTCGCCGAGGCTGCCCATGGAGACCAGGAGTCCGGCGATGACGAAGGAGTAGACGTCGCCGATCCAGAGCAGCTGGGTGCCCGAGGGCTTCAGGTCCTCGGAGAGGAAGGGGGTGGCGAGGCCCAGCACCGTGGCGTCGACCGCCACGAGCAGGACGGCCAGGACGAGGACGGAGAGGGCGAGCCACCGGCCGGGGCGGCGCACGCCCTCGGTATGGCCCGTGGTGTTGAGGGTGCTGGTGGTCACTTCTCCACGCTCCTGCGCGCTCCGCCGAGCAGCAGCTCGACGATCATGTACTGGAAGTCCTTGGCGGCGACCCGGCCGTCCTGTACGGCCCAGGCGCCGGAACCGATGAGCCCGTAGAAGGCCTCGGTGAGCCAGGCGGGGGTCAGGTCGATCCGGAAGACGCCGTCCTCCTGGCCGCGCCGGAAGAGCGCCGAGACGCGGGCGTCGATGCGGGCCCAGCCCTCGTTCTGCTGGTCGCCCTCGAAGAGCTGGTTCTCGGTGACGAGGAAGGACAGCAGCGGGGCGAGGTGCTCGACCTCGGCCACGATCCGGCGCACCGCCTCGTCGGCGGACCCCGCCTCGGGCTCGGCCCGTTCGAGCGCGGCCTCGATCTCCTGCAGCCCGTGCTCCTCGAGCGCCCGCACGAGCGCGTCCCGCCCGGCGAAGTGCCGGTGCAGCGTGGCCCGGCCGATCCCGGCGGACCGGGCGACCTCGTCCATCGTGGCGGTCGCCTTGCGGGAGAGCAGGGCCGCGGCTGCGTGGAGCACCTGGGTGCGATCGACTGACATGAGACGACCATACACCCGATGAGACATCTATGTCTCATTCAATAATTCGACGCCTCACTCGGGGCAGGAGCGGAATGCTGTGAACATGACGAAGCCACTGCTGCTGCTCGACGTCGACGGGCCGCTGAACCCCTACGCGGCGCAGCGCGAGCGGCGCCCCGAGGGGTACACGACCCACCGGATGAGGCCCGGCGGCTGGTTCGAGACGAAGCCGCTCCGGGTGTGGCTGAACCCCGGGCACGGGGGCGAGCTGCGCGCGCTGGCGGAGGCGTACGAGCTGGTCTGGGCAACGACCTGGAAGGGCGAGGCGAACGACTGGATCGGGCCGCACCTCGGGCTGCCCGCGCTGCCGTTCATCGACTGGCCCGTGATGCACGGAAAGGCCCCTCGCGGGACCTTCTGGAAGACGCAGTACATCCTGGAGTACGCGGCGGGGCGGCCGTTCGCCTGGGTGGACGACGACATCACCCGGTACGACCGGGAGTTCGTGGAGCAGAACCACCTCGCCGCCGCCCTGCTGCTGCACGTCGACCCCCGGTTCGGACTGCTCCGGCCGGACTTCGACGCGCTCGCGGACTGGGCGGCGGCGCTGTGACGCCCCGAGGGCGGCGCGCTACTTCTTCTTGGCGGCGGCCCAGGCGTGCTGGATCACCAGATCGGCCTTGACCTCGACGAGCTGGACGGCGACCGCGGAGGGGGCCGTGCCGCCGCGGCCACTGCGGGAGGCGAGGGCGCCCGGGACGTTGAGGACGGTGCGGACCTCGGGGGTCAGGTGCTCGGAGATCTTGGCGAACTGCTCGTCCGTCAGCTCGTCGAGCTCCTTGTCCTCGGACTCGGCGACCTTCACGCACTCGCCGGCGACCTCGTGGGCCACCCGGAACGGCACGCCCTGCTTGACCAGCCACTCCGCGATGTCGGTGGCGAGGGAGAAGCCGGCCGGGGCCAGTTCCTCCATGCGCTCCCGGTTGACGGTGAGCGTGGCCATCATGCCGGTGAAGGCCGGCAGCAGGACCTCCAGCTGGTCGCAGGAGTCGAAGACCGGCTCCTTGTCCTCCTGAAGGTCGCGGTTGTAGGCGAGCGGCAGCGCCTTGAGCGTGGCGAGGAGGCCCGTGAGGTTGCCGATCAGGCGGCCCGACTTGCCCCGGGCGAGCTCGGCGATGTCCGGGTTCTTCTTCTGCGGCATGATCGACGAACCGGTGGAGAAGGCGTCGTGGAGGGTCACGAAGGAGAACTCCTTCGTGTTCCAGATGATGATCTCCTCGGCGATCCGCGACAGGTTGACGCCGATCATCGCGGTGATGAAGGCGAACTCGGCGACGAAGTCGCGGGAGGCCGTGCCGTCGATCGAGTTGCCGACCGAGCCGCGCTCGAAGCCAAGGTCCCTGGCGACCGCCTCCGGGTCCAGCCCGAGCGAGGAGCCGGCGAGGGCGCCGGAGCCGTACGGGGAGACCGCCGTGCGGGTGTCCCACTGCCGCAGCCGCTCGGCGTCCCGCGCGAGGGACTGCGCGTGGGCCAGCACGTGGTGGGCGAAGAGCACCGGCTGGGCGTGCTGGAGGTGCGTACGGCCGGGCATGGCGACGTCGGGGTGCGCCTCGGCGAGCCCGACGAGGGCGTCCTGGAGGTCGGCGACGAGGCCGCCGATGATCCGGGCGTGGTCGCGCAGGTACATCCGGAAGAGGGTGGCGACCTGGTCGTTGCGGGACCGGCCGGCCCGCAGCTTGCCGCCGAGGTCCTGACCGACGCGCTCCAGGAGCCCGCGCTCCAGGGCGGTGTGGACGTCCTCGTCCGCGATGGTGCCGACGAGGGTGCCGTCGGCGACGTCCACCTCCAGCCGGTCGAGACCCGCGAGCATGCGGGTCAGCTCGTCCTCGGTGAGGAGCCCGGCCTTGTGCAGCACGCGCGCGTGGGCACGGGAACCGGCGATGTCGTACGGCGCGAGGCGCCAGTCGAAGTGCACCGACGCGGACAGCTTCGCCAGGGCCTCGGCGGGCCCGTCGGCGAACCGTCCGCCCCAGAGCCGCACGTCACCGTTGTTGCTGCTCACAACTGCTCCTCAGTCTTCGCGACCATCGATATGCATGAGTATGCAGAACTCTGCATGATTCGTCAATCTGGCCGGGTCGGCTCCGTCCGCGGGCGGGATATTCGCAGGTGGGCGGGGCCTCGGACCACTACAGTCCCGCGCATGACACCGCCCGAGCCCCTGCCGCCCCTGCTGCCGACCCGGCACCGCTCCCCCGGAGAACGACTGCTGCACGGGAAGGGCGTCGCCGCGGCGGCGGACGGAGTCCGCGCCGAGGACTGGACGGGGCTCGACCAGAGCGCCCACGTCGCCACCTGGTGGACGGGGTCCGCGCGGTCGAGCGGTCGCGTCCGGGTCGGCTTCCACTGGTTCGACAGCCGCGAACTGGACGCCCACGGCGCACCCCCGCACTGGCACGAGGCGGGGCCGGACGGACGCCCGGCCGGGGTCGCCTGGTCCCGGCCGCCCACCGAGTCCGAGATCGCGCTGGCCCTCTGCCACGACGACCCGCGGCTCCGCGCGGCCGCGCTCCGGCTCTCCGCCGACGGGACGCTGCCCGCCGCCGCCCTGCCGCTGGTCCTCCTCCGGTGCGCCGACACGGACGGGACCGTCCGCGGGCTCGCCCGCCCGGTCCTCGGCGGGATGCTCGACACGGCCGGGGACGCGACCGTACGGGCCCTCGCCCCGCTCGCGCTGCTCCTGGACCTGCGGCGGCACGGCGGCTGGGCCCGGGAGGCCGTCCTCGCCCGGACCGGCGGCATCCCGGCCGACGCGGTGGCCGAACTGCTGGCGAGCCGCCGGCCGGAATGCCGCACCGCCGGGGTGCGGGCCGCGGAGTCGGCCGGACTGCTGGACGCGGCCGGGGCCTACGCGATGGCGGAGTCCGAGGCCGACGTGAGCGTCGCCGGCCATGCGGCGCGCGCCGCGGCGCGCCTGACCCGCCGGGCCCTCGACACCCCGGGCGGCCCCACCCGCGCGACGGCGCTCGCCCCGTTCCACGCCTTCATGGCCGCCCGCCGGGACCCCGATCTCGGCCGGGCCGCCCTCACCGCCGCCCACGCGTCGGGGCTCCTGCGGGCCGAGGACCTGGCACGGCTGGCCGTCGGCCATCCCGAACCGAGAGCGCGTCGGCACGCCCTCGGCACGCTGCTGGCCGAGCACGACCCGACCCCGTACCTCGACGCCCTGGCGGACGCCCGCGACGCGGCCGTCCGGAGGGCCGCCGTCGCCCGGCTGCGGTCCGCCGGCCGGGCCGGCGAACTCACCCGGCACCTCACGGACCCGAACGCCTCGGTGCGCGCCGTCGCGCGCCGCGAGTTGGAGGCCGACGGGGGCGACGCGCACCCGGTGTACCGCGCCCTGTGCGCGGACCCGGCGGCCGTCACCCCGGCCGCCGTCACGGGGCTCGCGGAGCGCCCGGGCCCCGGGGACCCGGCGCTGCTGCACGCCCTGACCCGCCATCCCCGCGGCCCGGTGCGCGCTCGCGCGGTGGGCGCGCTGCGCATGCTCGGCGCGCTGCCCGGCGGCGCGCCGGTCGCCTTCGCCGACGACCCCGACCGGGCCGTGCGGCACACCGCCCTCCGGGCCGTACGCCGCCTCCCCGACGCCCTGCGCGCCTGCCTGGCCACCGCCCACGGGGACGTGCGGGCGGCGGCGCTCGACCTGCTGGCCTCCCGGCACGGGCTCGACTGGCGGGAAGCCGTCCCCTTCCTGGAGGACCCCGATCCGCGGGTGACACGGGTGGCGCGGCGGGTGGTGGGGTGGAACGCCTCCGAGCTGCCGCTCCCCTTCCTGCTCGGCCTCGCGGCCCCCGGCCGCCCGCTCGCCCAGCGCGCGGTCGGGCTGGCCCTGGTCGGCCACCACGATGACGCTGGGGCGCTGCTCGCCGCCCTCCGGCTGGCCGACGACACCGACCCCGCGCTGCGCGGGGAGGCGCGGCTCAGGGCCGTCCGCGCCCTGCGGCGGCTGGACGAGGAGGTCGGCGGTCCGCACGGGGAGGAGATCCGGCGGCTCGTGGAACGCCATGCCGCCGCGCTGCCGCTCTGGTACGAGGAGATACGGCGGCGGAACCGGGCGGCGCGGCGGCGCTGAGGTCCGGCCACGGACCGGACCGGCTTCGCGTCGGAGCCGCCGTTCCGAAAGAATCCCGACCATGGGAAAAACGTACGAGCGGATCGACGGACGTCTCCGTGCCTTCATCGAGGCCCAGCCGGTGTACTTCACCGCGACCGCCCCCCTCTCCGGGGACGGCCATGTCAACCTCTCCCCCAAGGGCCGCCGCGGCACCCTCGTGGTGCTCGACGAACTGACGCTCGCCTACGTCGACTTCGGGGGCAGCAGCGCGGAGACGGTCGCGCACCTGCGGGAGCCGGGCAACGGGCGGATCACCCTGATGTGGACGGCGTTCTCGGGGCCGCCGACCGTCGTGCGGGTGCACGGGACCGGGGAGGCGGTGTTCCGTGACGACCCGCGCTGGGCGGAGCTGTTCGCGCGGTTCCCCGCGGAGGCGGTCGAGGGCCAGGGCAGCGCGCGGGCGATCGTCCTCGTGCACGCGCGGCGGATCAGCGACGCGTGCGGGTTCGCGGTCCCGCTGATGGAGTACCAGGAGGACCGGGGGATGCACGCCGAGTACTTCAACCGGAAGACCGACGAGGAGTTCAACGCGTACTGCGAGCGCAAGGACCACATCGGCACCAGCCTCGACGGCCTCCCGGCGCTGCCGCTCCCGCTGCCGCCGCAGCCGCACACCGCCGGATAGCCGCGCCCCGCGAGCGCGGAGTGGGGGGCGGCCCTAGGGTCGCGGCCATGCGCACCGGACTTCCCCGCACCCTTGCCGTCCTCGCGGTCGCCCTGCTGTCACTCGGCGCGGGGCCCGCACCCGTGCCGCTGCCCGCCCGCATGGCGGACACCGGCGGCGGCTCCCAGCTGATCACCGCCGAGGCCGCCGGGACCGGTTCCACCACGGGCACCCTGACCTGGTGGGACCGGCGCGGCGGCCGGTGGGTGAAGGCGGGGTCGGCGCCCGCCCGGTTCGGCGCGAAGGGGCTCGTCGAGGGCGCGCGGCGGCGGCAGGGCACGAACACCACCCCCACCGGGCTCTACCGGCTGCCGTACGCCTTCGGGATCGAGGCCGCGCCGCCGGGGACCTCGTACCGCTACGCGCGCGTGACGCCGCGCTCCTGGTGGTGCCAGGACGGCGACTCGCGCGCGTACAACCGCTGGGTCGAGGGGCTGCCGCGGGACTGCCGGGCCGCCGAGGCCGAGCACCTGGTCACCTACCGGCGGCCGTACGCGCACGGGCTCGTCATCGGTTTCAACTACGACCGGCCGGTGCGCGGGCGCGGCGCCGGAATCTTCCTGCACGTCAACGGGCGGGGCGCGACGGCCGGTTGCGTCTCCGTACCGGCGGAGGCGATGCGTGCGGTGCTCACCTGGGCCGATCCCTCGCGCCGGCCGCACATCGCCGTCGGAACGCGCGGCGGTCCGACGGCGATCACCCGCTACTGAGGCCGGGCTACTGCTGCGCGAGCTTCAGCAGGTGGTCGGCGAGCGCCTGGCCGCCCGCCGGGTCGCGGCTGATGAGCAGCAGGGTGTCGTCCCCCGCGATCGTGCCGAGGATCGCGTGGAGTTCGGCCTGGTCGATGGCCGACGCGAGGAACTGGGCGGCGCCCGGCGGGGTCCGCAGGACTACGAGGTTCGCGGACGCCTCGGCGGAGATCAGCAGTTCGCCGGAGAGGCGCCGCATGCGCTCCTCCTTCGCGGACTCGCCGAGCGGGGCCTGCGGGGTGCGGAAGCCCCCCTCGCTCGGCACCGCGTAGATCAGCTCGCCGCCGGTGTTGCGGATCTTGACCGCGCCCAGCTCGTCGAGGTCGCGGGAGAGCGTCGCCTGGGTGACGCTCAGCCCGTCGTCCGCGAGGAGCTTGGCGAGCTGGCTCTGCGAGCGCACCGGCTGCCGGTTGAGGATGTCGACGATCCTGCGGTGGCGTGCGGTGCGGGTCTGCGGAACGGACGGCCCGCCGTGCTCATTTTCCTGCGCGTCGGTCATCGTCGTCTCATTCTCCGGTTCGTCCTTGCCCGTTCACCACGTCGAGGACTCCGGGCAGGGCCTGGAGGAAGGCGTCCGCCTCGGCGTCGGTGAGGAGCAGCGAAGGCATGATCCGTACGACATCGGGGGCGGGCGCGTTCACCAGGAGGCCGGCGTCCTGAGCCGCCTGCTGCACCTGGGGTGCGAGGGACTCCGTGAGCACGATACCCAGCAGGAGGCCCGCACCACGGACGTGGGAGACCAGCGGGTGGCCGAGACCCTCGATTCCCTGCCGCAGCCGCTCGCCGACCGCCTTCACGTGGTCGAGGGCCGCGTCGGCGCCGAGGGTGTCGAGAACGGCGATCCCGGCGGCACAGGCGACCGGGTTCCCGCCGAAGGTGGTGCCGTGGTGCCCGGGTCCGAGGAGGTCGGCCGCGGGGCCGAAGGCGACGGTGGCGCCGATCGGGAGGCCGCCGCCGAGCCCCTTGGCGAGGGTCACGACATCGGGGTCGACGCCCTCGTGCGCCTGGTACTCGAACCAGTGGCCGCAGCGGCCGATGCCGGTCTGCACCTCGTCGAGGACGAGGAGGGTGCCGGTGGCGCGGGTGATCTCCCGCGCCGCCTTGAGGTAGCCGAGGGGCGGGACGACGACGCCGTTCTCACCCTGGATCGGCTCGATGACCACGAGGGCGGTGTCCTCGGTGACGGCGGCGCGGAGCGCCTCCGCGTCCCCGTACGGCACATGGGTCACATCGCCGGGGAGCGGCAGGAACGGAGTCTGCTTGGCGGGCTGCCCGGTGAGCGCGAGGGAGCCCATGGTGCGGCCGTGGAATCCGCCCCGGGTGGCGACCATGTGGGAGCGGCCGGTGAGCCGGCCGATCTTGAAGGCGCCTTCGACGGCCTCGGCGCCGGAGTTGCAGAAGAAGACCTTGCCGGGCCTGCCGAAGAGGGCGAGGAGCCGCTCGGCGAGGGCGACGGGCGGCTCTGCGACGAACAGGTTGGAGACGTGGCCGAGGGTGCCGATCTGCCGGGTGACGGCCTCGACGACGGCCGGGTGGCCGTGGCCGAGGGCGTTCACGGCGATGCCGCCGACGAAGTCCAGGTACGTGTTGCCGTCGGCGTCCCAGACCCGGGCGCCCTCGCCGCGGACGAGGGGCAGCCGGGGGGTGCCGTAGTTGTTCATGAGCGAGCCCTGCCACCGTGCGGTGAGCTGCTCGTTCCCGGTCTGCGTGGTGCCGCTCATCAGTCCCCCTGTCCGTCCGGCACGACCATCGTGCCGATGCCCTCGTCGGTGAAGATCTCCAGCAGGATGGAGTGCGGGACCCGGCCGTCGATCACGCGGGCCGTGGTGACCCCGTTCCGCACGGCGTGCAGGCAGCCCTCCATCTTGGGGACCATGCCGCTGGAGAGCTCGGGCAGCAGCTTCTCCAGCTGGCTCGCGGTGAGCCTGCTGATGACCTCGTCGCTGTGCGGCCAGTCCTCGTAGAGGCCCTCGACGTCGGTGAGGACCATCAGGGTCTCGGCGCCCAGCGCCGCAGCGAGTGCCGCAGCCGCCGTATCAGCATTGACGTTGTAGACATGTCCGTCGTCCTGGGAGCGGGCGATGGAGGAGATGACCGGGATCCGGCCGTCCTCCAGGAGGGCCTGGATCGCGCCGGTGTCGATGGCGGTGATCTCGCCGACGCGTCCGATGTCGATGTGCTCGCCGGCCACGAAGGGGCGGTGCCGGGTGGCGGTGATGGTGTGGGCGTCCTCGCCGGTGAGGCCGACGGCGAGCGGGCCGTGCTGGTTGAGCAGCCCGACGAGTTCGCGCTGGACCTGTCCGGCGAGGACCATCCGCACGACGTCCATGGCGTCCTCGGTGGTGACCCGGAGGCCCGCCTTGAACTCGCTGACGATGCCGTGCCGGTCGAGGGCGGCGCTGATCTGGGGGCCGCCGCCGTGCACGACGACGGGCTTGAGGCCGGCCTGGCGCAGGAAGACGACGTCCTGGGCGAAGGCGGCCTTGAGGTCCTCGTCGATCATGGCGTTGCCGCCGAACTTGATGACGACCGTCTTGCCGTTGTGCCGGGTGAGCCAGGGCAGGGCCTCGATGAGGGTCTGCGCCTTGGGGAGCGCGGTGTGCTTCCGGGTCGTGCTCTCGGGGTTCCTGGGGTCGCTCATGACGAGTACGCGCTGTTCTCGTGGACGTAGTCGGCGGTGAGGTCGTTCGCCCAGATGACGGCGGACTCGTCGCCGGCGGCGAGGTCGGCGGTGACGGTGACCTCCCGGTAGCGCATGTCGACGAGGTCGCGGTCCTCGCCGACGGAGCCGTTCTTGCAGACCCAGACGCCGTTGATGGCGACGTTCAGCCGGTCGGGCTCGAAGGCGGCCCGGGTGGTGCCGATGGCGGAGAGCACCCGGCCCCAGTTGGGGTCCTCGCCGTGGATGGCGCACTTGAGGAGGTTGTTGCGGGCGATGGACCGGCCCACCTCGACGGCGTCGTCCTCGGTGGCGGCGTTGACCACCTCGATGCGGATGTCCTTGCTGGCGCCCTCGGCGTCGCCGATGAGCTGGCGGGCGAGGTCGTCGCAGACCTCCCGCACGGCCGCGGTGAACGCGTCCTGCTCGGGCGTCACGCCGGAGGAACCGGAGGCGAGGAGGAGGACGGTGTCGTTGGTGGACATGCAGCCGTCGGAGTCGACCCGGTCGAAGGTGACGCGGGTGGCGCCCCGCAGGGCGCTGTCCAGGCCCGCGCTGTCGACGTCGGCGTCCGTGGTGAGCACGACGAGCATGGTGGCGAGTCCGGGGGCGAGCATGCCCGCGCCCTTGGCCATCCCGCCGACGGTCCAGCCGCCGCCGGGGCCCTCCTCGGTCACCACGGCGGTCTTGTGGACGGTGTCGGTGGTCTTGATGGCGATGGCGGCCTTCTCGCCGCCGTGCTCGGACAGTTCGGCGGCGGCCTTCTCGACACCGGGGAGGAGCTTGTCCATGGGGAGCAGGAGGCCGATGAGCCCGGTGGAGGCCACGGCCACCTCGCCCGCGCCGACCTCGGCGCCGCCGGCGCTGAGGACCTCGGCGACCTTCTCGGCGGTGGCGTGGGTGTCCTGGAAGCCCTGGGGGCCGGTGCAGGCGTTGGCTCCGCCGGAGTTGAGGACGACGGCGGTGAGCTCGCCGTCGGCGAGGACCTGCTGGGACCAGACGACCGGGGCGGCCTTGACGCGGTTGGAGGTGAAGACTCCCGCGGCGGCGCGGCGGGGCCCGGTGTTGACCACGAGGGCCAGGTCCGGGTTGCCGTTCGCCTTGATTCCGGCGGCGATGCCCGCTGCCGTGAACCCCTTCGCTGCGGTGACACTCACTGTGCTTCTCCGTTCGCTTCTCCGCCGGCGCCGGGGGTACCGCCCGCCGGAGGCGGGAGGAGCGGCGGTGCGGGCTTCTTCGTCGTCTGCGGACCGGTGGCTGCGCGCGCGTCGCTCACGGCGCCACGCCGATCGTGGAAAGTCCGGTGCTCTCGGGGAGTCCGAGGGCGATGTTCATGCTCTGCACCGCGCCGCCGGCGGTGCCCTTGGTGAGGTTGTCGATGGCGCTGATCGCGATGATCCGGTTCGCCGCGGCGTCGTACGCGACCTGCACCTGGACGGCGTTGGAGCCGTAGACGGAGGCGGTCGCCGGCCACTGCCCCTCGGGGAGCAGGTGGACGAACGGCTCGTCGGCGTAGGCCTTCTCGTACGCGGCCCGCACGGTCTCGGCGGTGACGCCGGGCTTCGCGGCGGCGGTGCAGGTGGCGAGGATGCCGCGGGGCATCGGCGCGAGGGTCGGCGTGAAGGAGACGGTGACCCGCTCCCCGGCCGGTCCGCTGAGGTTCTGGATCATCTCGGGGGTGTGCCGGTGGCCGCCGCCGACGCCGTAGGGCGACATGCTGCCCATGACCTCGCTGCCGAGCAGGTGCGGCTTGGCCGCCTTGCCGGCGCCCGAGGTGCCGGAGGCGGCGACGATCACGGCCTCGGGCTCGGCGAGGCCGTGCTCGTACGCGGGGAAGAGGGCGAGGGAGACGGCCGTCGGGTAGCACCCCGGCACCGCGACCCGCTTGGAGCCCTGGAGCGCGGCGCGGGCGCCGGGCAGTTCGGGGAGGCCGTAGGGCCAGGTGCCGGCGTGCGGGGAGCCGTAGTAGGCCTCCCAGTCGCCGGGCTCCCTGAGCCGGAAGTCGGCGCCCATGTCGACGACGAGGACGTCCGGGCCGAGCTGTTCGGCGACGGCGGCGGACTGGCCGTGCGGGAGGGCGAGGAAGACCACGTCGTGGGGACGGTCCCGGCCGGCGAGCTCCTCGGCGGTGGTGGGCACGAGGACGCGGTCGGCGAGCGGCAGCAGGTGGGGCTGGAGGGCCCCGAGCCGCTGGCCGGCGTTGGAGTGGCCGGTCAGGGCGCCGATCTCCACGTGGGGGTGGGCGAGGAGGAGACGCAGGAGCTCTCCGCCCGCGTATCCGCTCGCACCCGCCACTGCTACTCGTACCGTCATCGAAACCCTCCTCATGGATGGCATGACTATACGTGGTGCCGCAGTTTTATGCAACGACGTACGGGCAGGCGGGAGGGTCGCCCGGTTCCAGCCTGCGGGCGGTCGCCCCCGGGGGCCACCCGGACGCACCCCACCCCCCCCTCACCCCACCCCCGGACCCACCCCTCGCGGAGGCCCCGACCGGGCGGCTTTCCGTGACCCGACGAAGCCCCCCTTTGCATGACCATGCGAGATGATGCATACTCTTCCTATGTCCAAGGTCCTCACCTCCCTGCCCGCCGGCGAGCGCGTCGGCATCGCCTTCTCCGGCGGCCTCGACACCTCCGTCGCGGTCGCATGGATGCGCGACAAGGGCGCCATCCCCTGCACCTACACCGCCGACATCGGTCAGTACGACGAGCCCGACATCGCCTCGGTGCCCGGCCGTGCCAAGGCCTACGGTGCCGAGATCGCGCGCCTGGTCGACTGCCGCGCCGCGCTGGTCGAGGAGGGGCTCGCCGCACTCACCTGCGGGGCGTTCCACATCCGCTCCGGCGGCCGCGCGTACTTCAACACCACGCCGCTCGGCCGCGCCGTCACCGGCACCCTCCTCGTGCGGGCGATGCTCGAGGACGACGTCCAGATCTGGGGCGACGGCTCGACCTTCAAGGGCAACGACATCGAGCGGTTCTACCGCTACGGTCTGCTCGCCAACCCGCACCTGCGGATCTACAAGCCCTGGCTGGACGCGGACTTCGTGACGGAGCTCGGCGGCCGCAAGGAGATGTCGGAGTGGCTCGTCGCCCACGACCTCCCCTACCGCGACAGCACGGAGAAGGCGTACTCCACCGACGCCAACATCTGGGGCGCCACCCACGAGGCCAAGACGCTGGAGCACCTCGACACCGGCGTGGAGACCGTCGAGCCCATCATGGGCGTCCGCTTCTGGGACCCGTCGGTCGAGATCGACACCGAGGACGTCACGATCGGCTTCGCCCAGGGCCGGCCGGTGTCCGTCAACGGCAAGGAGTTCGCCTCCGCCGTCGACCTGGTCATGGAGGCCAACGCCATCGGCGGCCGCCACGGCATGGGCATGTCCGACCAGATCGAGAACCGGATCATCGAGGCCAAGAGCCGGGGCATCTACGAGGCGCCCGGCATGGCCCTGCTGCACGCGGCCTACGAGCGGCTGGTCAACGCCATCCACAACGAGGACACCCTCGCGCAGTACCACAACGAGGGCCGTCGCCTCGGCCGGCTCATGTACGAGGGCCGGTGGCTGGACCCGCAGGCCCTGATGGTGCGCGAGTCGCTCCAGCGCTGGGTCGGCGCGGCCGTCACGGGCGAGGTGACCCTGCGGCTGCGGCGCGGCGAGGACTACTCGATCCTCGACACCACGGGCCCGGCGTTCAGCTACCACCCGGACAAGCTGTCCATGGAGCGGACCGAGGACTCGGCCTTCGGGCCGGTGGACCGGATCGGCCAGCTCACCATGCGGAACCTCGACATCGCCGACTCGCGCGCCAAGCTGGAGCAGTACGCGGGCCTCGGCCTGCTCGGCGCCGACAGCCCCGCCGTCGGCGCGGCCCAGGCCGCCGCGACCGGACTCATCGGCACCCTCACCGAGCTCCCCGAGGGCGGCGCCGAGGCCATCGCGTCCCGCGGCGAGGCCACCGACGAGGACGAGATGCTGGACCGTGCCGCGATGGAGTTCGGCACCGACTGACCCCCTCCGGTCGGGCACCGCGCGCTCGACTCCCCCGTCGCGCACCCGTGCCCGACACCCCCGGCAGGCCGGCTCGACGACCCCCGCGTCGAGCCGGCCTTCGCCGTCCCCCCGCCCGGAGGGCGGCTCAGGACGGAAACCCCGGTGCGCCCGAGCACCCGCTCCGCTAGCCTCGGCGGCATGTCGACGCCCCGAATCTCCTAGCTGAGGACCCACACCCACGCCACCCGTGTGTCCTCAAGCCCTTTCGGAGCGTTACCCCATGATCACCGTTCGTGGTGCCGACGTGCGCGTCGGCGCCCGGCTCCTGCTGTCCGGCGTCTCCTGCCACGTCGCCCCCGGCGACCGGATCGGCCTCGTCGGCCGCAACGGCGCCGGCAAGACCACCTTCCTCGACACCCTGGCCGGGCTGCGTCCGCCCGCCGCCGGCACCGTCACCCGTACCGGCTCCGTCGGGCACCTCGCCCAGGACTCGCGGGCCGCCGACCCCACCGTGACCGTCACCGACCGGATCCTCTCCGCGCGCGGCCTCGACGGGGCGGTGCGGCGGCTGGAGGAGGCCGCCCGCCGGCTCGGCGAGAACGCCGACGCGCGGGCGCTCGCCGCGTACGACCGGGCCGAGGCCGCCTTCGAGGCGGGCGGCGGCTACGCGGCCGAGGCGGAGGCCGCCCGGGTCGCCGCCGGCCTCGGCCTGCCCGCCGAGGCCATGGACCTGCCGGTCGGCCGGCTGTCCGGCGGCCAGAAGCGCCGGGTCGAACTGGCCAGGATCCTCTTCGCGGGGCACGGCCGGGACGGCACCCTGCTGCTCGACGAGCCGACCAACCACCTGGACGCCGACTCGGTCGGCTGGCTGCGCGGCCACCTGGCCGCCCACCGCGGCGGCCTGGTCCTGATCAGCCACGACGTGCGGCTCCTCGCCGACACCGTCAACCGGGTCTTCCACCTCGACCCGGGGCGCGCCGCCCTCGACGTCCACCACACCGGCTGGGAGGCGTACCTCGCCCAGCGGGAGACCGACGAGCGGCGCCGGGTGCGGGAGCGCGTCAACGCCGAGCGCAAGGCGGCGGCGCTGCACGCGCAGGCGGACCGCATGAAGTCCCGGGTGGCGACGGCGACGACGGCCCGCAGCATGGCGCGCCGGGCCGACCGGATGCTCGCCGGACTCGACCCGGCGCGGCAGGCGGAACGGGTCGCCCGGATCCGGCTGCCGGAGCCCGCCCCCTGCGGCCGGATGCCGCTCGGCGCGGTCGCGCTCTCCAAGGCGTACGGGACGCGCCCGGTGCTCGACGGGGTGGACCTCGCGGTGGACCGGGGCAGCAGGCTCGTCGTCCTCGGGCTCAACGGGGCGGGCAAGACGACCCTGCTGCGGATGCTCGCCGGCCGGGAGGCGCCCGACAGCGGGCGGGTGGTGCGCGGGCCGGGGCTGCGGATCGGCTACTTCGCGCAGGAGCACGACACGCTGGATCCGGCCCGTACGGTCCGCGAGAACCTCGCCGACGCCGCTCCGCGGCTGACGGACGGTGAGGTACGGGCGGTCCTGGGCGCGTTCCTGTTCCGGGGCGACGACGCGGAGAAGCCCGCGGGGGTGCTCTCCGGCGGCGAGAAGACCCGGCTGGCGCTCGCCGCGCTCGTCCACTCGGGCGCCAACGTCCTGCTCCTCGACGAGCCCACGAACAACCTGGACCCCGCCTCCCGCGACGAGGTCCTGGCCGCCGTGGGCACCTATCCGGGGGCGATCGTGATGGTCACCCACGACGAGCAGGCGCTCGACGCCCTGCGCCCCGAGCGGGTCCTGCTGCTGCCGGACGCGGACGAGGACCTGTGGAGCGAGGGGTACCGGGGGCTGGTGGGCCTGGCGTGACGGACGGCCCGGGGAGGCCCGCCCGGCCCGGCCTCGCCCGGGGGGTGTCCTGCCGATCAGGCCGGGCTCGCGGGGTCCGGCCCTCATGACGAAGGGGCGCGGCCGGAAGGCCGCGCCCCTGTCGACGGCCTAGGCCTGCCGTACGGCGCGCAGGACCACGAACTTGGCGTCGCTCGCGACCAGTTCGCTGTTGCCGAAGATCCGGCGGAGGGTGACGTGGTAGCCGAGGTGGCGGTTGCCGATGACCCAGAGTTCGCCGCCCGGTCGCAGCGCGCGCCGCGCGTCGGAGAACATCCGGCGGGCTGTGCGGTCGGTGGTGGCCTGGTGGCTGTGGAACGGGGGGTTGTTGAGGACGAGGTCCACCGAGCCGTCGGGGACGTCGGCGAGGCCGTCGCCGACGAGGAACTCCGCCTTGCGCCCCTCGCCCACGTGCGTGCGGAAGTTCTCCTCGGCCGAGGCGACCGCCTGGTACGACTCGTCGGTGAAGACCAGTTCGGCCTGCGGCTCGTGCAGCGCGATGGCGAGGCCGACGACGCCGTTGCCGCAGCCCAGGTCGGCGACCCGGACGCGGCCGATGCCGCCGGGCAGGTTCGCCAGGAGGAAGCGGGTGCCGATGTCGAGGCGGTCGGCGCAGAAGACACCGGCCTGGTTGGTGACGGTCAGACCGGGCAGACCGGGGGCCGGGGTGTCGGCCGGCAGGTCGTAGCGGTGCGGCCACGGGTTCGGGCGCGGGGTGAGCGACGGGTCGGGCGTGGTGTGGATCAGCCGCGCCTTCTTCACCGCGAGCGAGGTGCGGGTGGGCCCGAGGATCCGCTCGAAGAGCCGGAGGGTGGAGGTGTGGATCTCCTTGACCATGCCGGTGCCGAGGATCACGGTGCCCTCGTGCACGGCCGGCGCGAGCCGGTGCAGCTGGTCCTCCAGGAGCGCGAGGCTCTTGGGGACGCGGACGAGGAGGACGTCGATCCGCTCGGGCGGCGGGTCCTGGGTGGTGAGGAGCCGGACGGAGTCCCGGGCGGCCCCGGCGCGCGCGAGGTTGGTCCGGGTGGCCCGCCGTCCGAGGTACGAGTCGGAGATCTGGACGAGCTCTCCGGGGCCGGCGGCCTGGAGGGCGGTGACGAGGGCTCCCCAGCGGTCGCCGAGGACGGCGACGGTGCCGGACAGGTCGGTGCCCTCCTCGGCCAGTCTGGCCAGGAGGTACTCGTCGGACGCGTCCCAGGCGCGCAACTGGTCGCGCGGGTCCTCGGGATGGCGGGTCAGCGTGAAGGCGCCCCATGACGTGGTCAAACGGTTCATCGTGCTCTCAGGCTAGCCGGTCGCGGCCGGTCCCTCCCGCCGCCACGTGCCGACCGGCCGTCTCAGCGGAGGGCGGCGTCGAGCTGGAGGTGCCACAGACCGGGGCGGCCGGTGAGGGTGACGGTGGAGAGCGGGCGGACGTCGACGTTCCAGTACGTGGCCGGCGGCGCCTTCAGGGCGTACACGAGGGCGGCCCGGACCACGGAGGGTTCGGCGACGGCGACGATCTCGACGTCGTCGGCGGGGCGGGTGTCGAGCCAGTTCCCTATCCGGGTGATGAAGGCGAGGAGGGGTTCGCCGCCGTGCGGGGCGGTGCGGGCGTCGGCGAGCCAGGCGTCGACGGCCTCCGGTTCGAGGGCGGCGACCTCGGCGAGGGTCAGGCCGCGCCAGCGGCCCATGTCGCAGTCGCGGAGCGCGGGCTGGGCCAGGGGGGCGTACCCGAGGGCGGTTCCGGTGGCGCGGCTGCGCGGGGTCGGGGAGCAGTAGCGCAGTTCGGCCGCGCCGAGGGGGATGAGGGCGGGCGCGGCCTGCTGCACGTCGTACCAGCCGGCCTCGTCGAGCGGCCGGTCGTCCTCGAAGCGCTCGGCGAGCAGGGAGGAGCTGCGTGCCGCCGTGACGAGCGTCACCCTGAGACCCATGGCCGCGATCGTGGGGCCGGAGGCTCCGCAGGTCAAGGGGTCATTCGCCGGGGCCGGAGGGGCTCCGGCTCACTGCTGCCCGAGAGCCATCCACTTGTCCGGATTCTGGAGTGGCGCGAAACCGACCTTCTCGTACACGCCGTGCGCGTCGGCCGTGGCGAGCATGATGCGGCGCAGTCCGCAGGGCGCGAGGTGGTCGCGGACGGCGGCGACGAGGGCCGTGCCGAGGCCGGTGCCGCGGGCCGGGCGGTCGACGTAGACGTCGCAGAGCCAGGCGAAGGTGGCGTAGTCGGTGACGACGCGCGCGTAGGCGGCCATCTCGCCGGTCTCCCGGTGGTAGGCGCCGAGGTTGAGCGAGCCCGCGATGGCCCGGTCCTGCTTCTCCCGAGGTCGGCCGTGGGCCCAGTACGAGTCGGTGGACAGCCAGTGGTGGACCCGGGCGGCGTCGATCCGTGCGGAGTCGGCTGAGATCTCGTACGCCCCGTGCATTACGGGGGTGTCCGTGGCGGCGCTGTCGCTCATGCGCGAAGCGTTCCAGTGACTCCTGGGTTTGTCAGGTGAATTTGCCGGGGTCCGCGGTGCGGCGGGGCCCGGCGGGCGGCGGCGGATGCGCCGCCCGGCGGACCGCCGGCGCTCAAGCGGTGAGCTCGTCGAGGGCCGTACGCAGGCGGCGCACGCCCTCCGCGATCTCCGTGGGGCCGGCGACACCCGCGAAACTCAGCCGGATGTGGCCGGCGGGGGGTTCGGCGCAGAAGTACGGGCGGCCGGGGGCCACGGCGGCCCCGGCCCGCAGGGCCGCGGCGTGCAGCCCCGCCTCCGGGACGCCGTCGGGGAGGCGGAGCCAGAGGTGGAAGCCGCCGTACGGAACGTGCGGCAGGCCGAACGCGGGCAGCCGGTGGGCGAGGGCGGCGGTCAGCACGTCCCGCCGGCTCCTCAGTTCCTGCGCGACGCTCCGCAGGTGCCGGTGCCAGGCGGGCGAGCCGACGAGCTCGAGCGCGGCCTCCTGGAGGGGGCGGGGTACGAAGAAGCTGTCGACGACCTGGATCGCGCGGAGCCGCTCCAGAACGGGGCCGCGGGCGGCGAGGGCGCCGACACGCAGGCTCGGCGAGGTGGCCTTGGTGAGGGAGCAGACGTGCACGACGACGCCGTCGGGGTCGTCGGCGGCGAGCGGTGCGGGGAGGGGCGGCGCGCCCTCGTGGACGAGCCGGCGGGCGAAGTCGTCCTCGACGACGAAGGCGCCGGCGGCGCGGGCGATGCGGAGCACCTCGCGGCGCCGCTCGGGCCCCAGGACCGCCCCGGTGGGGTTCTGGAAGAGCGGCTGGCAGACGAAGACGCGGGCGCCGGTGGCCCGGAAGGCGGCGTCGAGCAGTTCGGGGCGGACGCCGTCGGCGTCGACCGGGACGGGGACGGGGCGCAGCCCGGCGGCGCGGGCCACGGCGAGCATGCCCGGGTAGGTCGGCGACTCGACGAGGACGGGCGTGCCGGGCGGGGCGAGGGCGCGCAGGGCCGTGGTGATGGCGGACTGGCCGCCGGCGGTGACGAGCAGTTCGGCGGCGGTGACGCCGCCGCCGATCTCCCGGGCGAACCAGTCCCGCAGCTCGGGCAGGCCGTCGGTGGGCGGTCTGCCCCAGGCTCCGGGGCGGCGTCCGGCGCGGGCGAGCGCGCCGGCGAGGGCCTGTTCCGGCTGGAGGGAGGGGTGGAGGTAGCCGCCGTTGAACTCGATCACGCCGGGCGGCGGGGCGGCCAGGGTGACGAGGACGCCGGAGGCGTCGACGGCCCGGGGGACGAGCTCGGTGGCGGTATCGGCACTGAGGGCGACCTCCTGCCAGGAGGTGTCGCCGGTGACGGGCGCGGCGGTGCGGGGCTCGGCACGGAAGGCGCCGGCGCCGGGGCGGGTGACGACCAGCCCCTCGGCGGCGAGCTGGGCGAGCGCCCGGGTCACGGTCACGGGGGAGACCCGGTAGCGCTCGACGAGGGCACGACTCGACGGCAGCTTTCCACCGGGAGAGTAGCGGTCAAGCTCCGCTTTCAGGGACTGCGCCATTTCCGCGACACTGCTACGCTCACTCATGAGAGCACAGAATAGCGCTACTGCCTACAGGACGATAGCGGTCACCACGACGGACGGACCCGCCGACGGTCACTCCGCGGGCCACGGGGACTCCGCGGGAGACGCGGCCGCCCGTCCGGCGGGCTCCGCCGCCGTCGCGAACGGCACCTCGGCGGCCGGCGGCACGGGGGGCACCGTGGTGGCGGGCAGCGCCGGCCGCGGCGCGGCGCCCCGGACAGCCGGCGGCGCGGGCGCCGGCACCGCCGACCCGCTCCCCCGCGGCACCCTGCTCGCCGCCCTCGGCGTGGTCGCCTTCTCGCTCACCTTCCCGTCGACCGCCTGGGGCCTGGAGAGCTTCGGGCCCTGGTCGCTCGTGGCCGTGCGCTCCACCCTCGCCGCCCTCGTCGCGGGCGGGTTCCTCCTCGCCGGCCGGGTACCGCTGCCGGACCGGCGCCACTGGGCGGGCCTCGCCGTGGTCGCCGCCGGTGTCGTCGTCGGCTTCCCGCTCCTGACGACCCTGGCCCTGCAGACCTCGACCACCTCGCACGCCGCCGTGGTCGTCGGCCTGCTGCCGCTCACCACGGCCGCGTTCGCCGCGCTGCGCACCGGCCGTCGGCCGTCCCGCACCTTCTGGGGCGCGGCCGTGGCGGGCGCGGTCGTCGTGCTCGCCTTCACGGTCCAGCAGAGCGGCGGCGCGGTGTCCCGGGGCGACCTGTGCCTGTTCGGCGCGCTGCTCGTCTGCGCGGCCGGCTACACCGAGGGCGGGCGCCTCGCGCGGCTCATGCCGGGCTGGCACGTCATCGGCTGGGCCCTGATCCTCTGCCTCCCGCCGATGGCCGCCGGCTCGGTCGTGGCCCTCTCCGTGGAACCCGTCCACCTGAACGCCCACGGCGTCCTCGGCCTGGCCTGGGTGGCGATCGGCTCCACCTTCTTCGGCCTGTACGTCTGGTACCGGGGCATGGCCTCGATCGGCATCCCCAGGGCGAGCCAGCTCCAGCTCGCGCAGCCGCTGCTCACCCTGGTCTGGTCGGTCGCGCTGCTCGGCGAGACCCTGCCCATCGCCGCGCCGCTCGCGGCGGTGGCGGTGCTGGTCTGCATCGCGGTGACCCAGCGGTCGAGGAGCTGACCCGCCGGCCCGGCGGATCGGGGCGATCCGCGACACAATGGCAGACATACGCACGGAACAGCACAGGCCCGGTCGCGAGGAGGTCATCCCCGATGCAGGCGAACGTGGGCGACACACTGCTGGTGCACGGCCGGACCGTCGGTCACCACGACCGTACGGCCGAGGTCCTTCAGGTACTGGGGGAGAACGGCACGCCCCCGTACCGCGTCAAGTTCGACGACGACGGCCACGAGGCCCTGATGTCCCCGGGTCCCGACACCGTCGTACGCCACCACCCCGAGGAGGGCGCGGGCTGAGTCCGGACCGGCCCCCGCCCCTGCTCCGGGACCCGGTCGGGCGGACGTCCGCCACGACGGCGGACCTCTCCCCGACCGGGTCCCGCCCCTTCGCTCCTCGTGAGAATCTCCTCACGTCGCCTCTTCGCGCGTCGTGAGGAGATCCTCACGCCGAGCCCTCGGTCGACACGGCTCGGGCCGCCCCGCCGCCCGCCCCCGCCGCGAGGCCTCTTCTGCCGATAGGCCGCACTTGTACCCCCCGCATGTCGGATACGTCACACCCCCCGCGACAGCCTGCCCGCCCCGGGCGATCGATCATCGGTTAATGAGCGGTAACGTCGTGGGGTCGAGGCGGACGCACCGGAATCGCACGGGCCCCCGCCGCCAGAGAAGAGCGAAAGGCACGAGGTGACGGACTCCATGGCCGACATTGAGCGCGTCGGAGTGGTGGGCTGCGGCCAGATGGGCGCGGGCATCGCAGAGGTGTGTGCCCGGAGCGGCCTTGAGGTGAAGGTCGCCGAGACCACCGGCGAGGCGCTGGAGATCGGCCGCACACGGCTCTACAACTCGCTGGCCAAGGCCGCCGAACGCGGCAAGATCAGCGAGGAGGAGCGGGACGCGACGCTCGCCCGCCTCAGCTTCACCACCGACCTGGGCGAGTTCGCCGACCGCGACCTCGTCATCGAGGCGGTCGTGGAGAACGAGCAGGTCAAGACCGAGATCTTCCAGGTCCTCGACCAGGTGATGACCCGGCCCGACGCCATCCTGGCCTCGAACACCTCCTCCATCCCGCTGGTCAAGCTGGCCGTGGCGACCTCCCGCCCCGACCAGGTCATCGGCATCCACTTCTTCAACCCGGCCCCGGTGCAGAAGCTCGTCGAGCTGATCCCGGCCCTCACCACCTCCGAGGGCACCATCAGCCGGGCCCAGGCCTTCGCGGAGAAGACCCTCGGCAAGCACGCGATCCGCGCCCAGGACCGCTCCGGCTTCGTGGTCAACGCACTCCTCGTGCCGTACCTGCTCTCCGCGATCCGGATGTTCGAGTCGGGCATCGCCAGCCGCGACGACATCGACAACGGCATGGAGTTCGGCTGCGCCCACCCGATGGGTCCGCTGAAGCTCTCGGACCTGATCGGCCTCGACACGATCGCGTCGATCGCCGACTCGATGTACTCCGAGTTCAAGGAGCCGCTGTACGCCGCTCCCCCGCTGCTCCAGCGCATGGTGGACGCGGGCCGGCTCGGCCGGAAGACGGGCTCGGGCTTCTACCCGTACTCCTGATCCCCCCGACCCCGGACGGCCCGTACACACGCACAGGTACGGGCCGTCCGGCATGTCACGGGCCGCCCCGGCCCGGGCGCCTCAGCCCAGGCGCAGGTGGTGGAGCATCAGCAGCCCCGCCGCCATGTTCGCGGCCGGGACCTCGCCCCGGGCGATCATGTCGGGGACCTGTTTGAGCGGTACCCAGGCCCGCCGTGAGGACTCGAAGGCGTCCTCGGGCGGCCCCGTGTAGGTGGCCGTCTCCGCCCAGTAGAGGTGGTGGCGGGCGTCGGTGAGGCCGTTGGACGGTTCGACGGTGAGGAGATGGCGCAGCGGCCCCGGCCGCCAGCCGGTCTCCTCCTCCATCTCGCGGGCGGCGGCGGCCTCGACCGCCTCGCCGTCCTCGACGACTCCTGCGGCCAGTTCCCAGCCCCAGCTGTCGGTGATGAAGCGATGGCGCCAGAGCATCAGGACTTCGTCGGCCTCGTTGACCGCCGTCGCGACGGCGACCGGGCGGAGCCGGATCAGATAGTGGTCGAGGTGGCGGCCGTCCGGGAGTTCGACGTCCGCGAGGTTCACCTGGAACCAGCGATTCTCATAGACAGAGTGTTCACTCAGTTTCGTCCACTGCACGTTCTTGCCACCTTCCGACTGGTCGGTGCTTGTTTGGTGGCAATATCGCAGCAGTCAGCGGGTCACAGGGGAACGCGCAGCGCCCCGTCGATGAGAGCGGCCGCCTCCCGGGCGTCGCCGCCGCCGCTGGCCAGCAGAGACTCCCGCACCTGACGCAGCCGGTCGCGCAGCCGCCGCGACTCCATCCCCCGCGCCCGCTCGGTCATCTCGACCGCGGTCCGCGCCGCCGCGTCCGCCTCCCCCTGGCGCAGCTCGATCTGGCACAGCATGGCCAGCCGGTGCACCCGGCCCCGGTCGTGCGAGGGCGCCCGCACCGCCGTCGACGCGTGCTCGTGGGCCGCGGAGAGATCACCCAGATCGAGCAGCGCCTCGGCCACCTGCACGTTGACCAGCCCCGGCTGCACATAGCCCGTCTCGGCCGGCTCGTCCCCCGGAGTGATCCGCCCGGCCGCCGTCTCCGCCCGCCGGATACAGGCCAGGGCGGCCGCCCCGTCGCCGAGGTGCGCGTACGCCTTCGCCTGCATCGCCGTGAGATCCGCGGCGAGCGCCGGGGTGATCTGCCGCCCGGCCGTCCGCAGCGCCGCCTCCGCGAACGCCACCGCCTGCCGGTACTCCCCCATGAACAGCGACTGGTTGACGAGGAGCGCGATCACGTACGCGCCGAGCCCCCGGTCCCCGCTCGCCTTCGCGAGCCGCAGCGCCTGGTGGAAGTAGCGCTGGGCGAGACCGTGCGCGTCGGCGTCGTACGCGCAGATGCCGGCCACCGCCACGAGTCCCCCGGTCGCGCGGTGCAGCCGCCGGCCGAGGGCGTCGCTGTACGAGCCGCGCAGCAGCGGCGCCGTCTCGGCGGTGAGGAAGCCGACGATCCGGGCGCGGGTCGCGATGCCCCCGGCCTTGCGGTACATCTGCTCGTAGTGGGACCGGGCGGCGCTGAGCACGGTGATGTCGGCGGCGGACACCGTCGTCCGGCCGACCCGGGAGACGTCCACGTCCTCCGGCGGGTTCTCCCACTCCCACACCGGCATCACGGCAGGAGTGCCGGTCACCGCGGGGGCGGCGACTATGTGCGGCCGCTGCTGCTCGTCGGACCGCCAGAGGGCGGCCGCCCGCTCCACGAACCCGGAGAGCGGCGAACCGACCGCCGGCGCCGGCCCGCCGGGCACCCCGAAGCCGATGTCGTCCAGGGTCACCTGCCGGTGCAGCCGGGCGGCCAGGACCTCGCAGATCAGGTCCGGCACCTGGCCGCGCGGCCGCTGACCCTTCAACCAGCGCGCCACGGCGGTGTGTTCGTAGCGCAGGGTGAGACCCCTGGCCCGGCCGGCCCGGTTCACACGGGCGGCGAGGCCGGCGTTCGAGACGCCTGCTTCGTCGAGCAGGGCGTCGAGCAAGGTGTTGGGCTGCATGACCGCTCCGGTCGCTCCGGTCGCTCGGCTCCGAGCGCGGTGAACTCAGCGTAGCGGTGGCCGAATTCGTACGGAGCGAACCAGCGGGAGATCCCCCCTCCGCATCGCCTCGGCCCACCGCTACAGGCGGGTTTCGCACGGGGTGTGAACGAAGTACCCGTTCTTCCGGTCCGCGTACTCTGCCGCGCTCCTCCCCGTACCGGTTGACTGTGCATCTCGCCGCAAGGCGAAGACCGGGCCGCCGGCTCCCCCCTCAAACAGTGCGGCCGCCCGGTCCGTGTCGCCCGCCCCGCTGATCTGCCCGACACTCCGTGGCGGGGCGGGCGGCACCGGCACCGGCCCCTCCGCTCAACAGTGGGTGGAGGGGGCGGGCCGGGGGCGGCGCAGCCCGGGTTCGGCGGGCTGCGCCGGCACCCGGACACGGTCGTTCCGCACGACGAGGAGGGCCACGTCATCGGTGAGCCGCCCGCCCGTGTGGTGCAGGAGAGCGGTGCGGACCGCGCGGACCACCCCTTCGGGAGCCGCCCCGCAGGCCTCCGCGAGCACCGCCTCCAGGTCGAGGAACCGGCCCCGGTGGTCCCTCGCCTCCTCGGCGCCGTCGGTGTGCAGGACGAGCGTCTCGCCGGGCGCCAGCCGGGCCCCGGTGTACGGCGCGAGCGCGGCGGGCAGCGGGAGCACCCCCAGCGGCGGCAGCGGGTCGCCCACCGGCAGCCGCTCCACCGTGCGCCCGAGGCGGTACGGCCCGGGATGACCGCAGTTGAGCACGGAGAGCCGCCCGTCGGCCCGGACCTCCAGCAGCAGCAGCGTCACGAACTCCTCCGCCGCCGGGTGCTCCGGGGCCGCCGCCGCCCTCGCGGGGTGCTCGTCCCGCGCCCGCTCCCGCAGATGCCGCTCCAGGGCCCGCTCGAGACGCCGCAGCACCCCGACCAGATCGGCCTCGTCGTGCGCGGCCTCGCGGAAGCTCCCCAGCACCGCGACCACGGCGCCGAGCGCCGCGAGACCGTGGCCCCGCACGTCCCCGATCACGATGCGCACGCCGTACGGGGTGGCCACCGCCTCGTACAGGTCCCCGCCGACGGACGCGCCACGGGAGGCGGACGACTGCCCGGCGGCGAGGGAGAGCCCGTCGAGCCGGGCGGGCGGCGGGCGCAGCAGCACCTGCTGGGCGGCGTCGGCGACGGCCCGCACCAGCGCCAGCTCCCGGGCCGGGCCGCGCCGCAGGCCGATCACCAGACCGATGCCGACGCTGAGGAAGACGACGCTGGTGGCGATCCTCATCGGCAGCCCCGGCTGACTGGCCGGCGGACAGCCGAACCTCCACGCCACGGCCACCGCGCCCCAGGCGGTGGGAAGAGCGAGCGGGGCCAGCCGGCGGAGCCGGGAGCCTTCGGCGAGTGACGACCTCGTACGGATCATGCACGGCCCTTCCCGAGCCCCCGACAGCGCCCGAAGGCCCTGCGGCCCACAGGTCCGCCCCTGCGGCCGCGTCGATTCTCCCGACCGCGCGGACAGCCGGGGAACACCGCCCGGCGATCTCACCCGAAGGAGTGAGCGCCCTCGGCGCGCCGTCCCGCGCCGGACCTGCGCCACCGGCACGGGTGCCCGAGGATCGCTCGCCCGAACGACTCCCCGGGCCCGGGGAACGGCGGAGGGCCGCCCCGGGGATTCCCCCGGGGCGGCCCTCCTGCGTGCGGTTCCGCTACGGCGCTCAGGCGCCGCGCAGTACGGCGCCGGTGCGCTCGGACGCCAGGGCGACCGCGGCGTCGCGGGCCGCGCTGGCCTCCTCGACCGTGAGCGTGCGGTCCGCGGCGCGGAACTTCAGCGCGTACGCCAGGGACTTGGTGCCCTCGCCGAGCTGGTCACCGGTGTAGACGTCGAACAGCCGGATGGACTCCAGGAGTTCACCCGCTCCCTCGGTGAGGGCGGCCTCGACCTCGGAGGCCGGGACGCCGCTCGCGACGACCAGGGCGACGTCCTGGGTGGCGACCGGGAAGGAGGAGATCCGGGGAGCCTTCACGGGCCCCTCGTTCGCCTTCTCCAGGAGGTCCAGGTCGATCTCCATCGCACAGGTGCGGGCCGGCAGGCCGAAGGCCTTGACCACGCGCGGGTGGAGCTCGCCGGCGTGGCCGACGAGGACCTTCTCGCCGTCCACCTCGACGTGGAACGCGGCGCAGCGGCCCGGGTGCCACGGGGCGTGCTGGTCGGCGCTGATGATCAGCTCGACCCCGGCCTCGGCGGCCACGGTACGGCCGGCCTCGACCGCGTCCGCCCAGTCGGACGGACGGCCCTTGCCCCACCAGCCGGCCTGCTCGCGGGCTCCGGCGAGGACGACGGCGGCGCGGCGCGGCTGCGCGGGCAGCACGGCGTTGACCGAGGCGATCTCCTCGTCGGTGGGACGGCGGTCGACGGGCAGCCGGACGGCGACGCCCGGCTGTCCCTCCGGCCGGAAGACCAGACCGGTCTCGAAGAGCGCCAGGTCGTGGCTGCCCCGGCTGTCGTTCCGGCGCAGCGCGCCGAGCAGGCCCGGCAGCAGCGTCGTACGGAGCCCGGGCTCCTCGTCCGAGAGGGGGTTCACCAGCTTGACGACCCGGCGGCGGGCGTCGTCCGCGTCGAGGCCGAGGTCGTCCAGGGCCTGCCCGCCGATGAACGGGTAGTTCAGCGCCTCGACGTAGCCGGCGCCGGCCAGGGCGCGGCCCACGCGGCGGTGGACGCGCTGGCGCTCGGTGAGCCCACGGCCGGCCGGCGGCTTCGGCAGCGTGGAGGGCAGGTTCTCGTAGCCCTCCAGCCGGATGACCTCTTCGGCCAGGTCGTTCGGCTCGTTGAGGTCGGGGCGCCACGACGGCACGGTGACGATCAGCTCGTCCTGGCCGTAGACGTCGCAGCCGACCTGCTGGAGGCGGCGGACGACGGTCTCGCGGCCGTAGCCGACGCCCGCGACCCGGTCCGGGTGGTCGGCCGGCATGGTGATGGTGCGCGGCGCGGGCGGGGCGCTGATCTCGGTGACGCCGGCCTCGGCCGTGCCGCCCGCGAGCAGCACGAGCAGGTCGACGCAGCGCTGCGCGGCGGCCGCCCCGGCCTGCGGGTCGACCCCGCGCTCGAAGCGCTTGGACGCCTCGGAGGCCAGCCGGTGGCGGCGCGCGGTGCGGGCGATCGAGATCGCGTCGAAGTGCGCGGCCTCGATGACGATCTCGGAGGTGCCGGTGACGACGCCGGTCTCCGGGTCCGTCTCCGGGTCGGCGATCTCCGTGTTGGCGCCGCCCATGACACCGGCGATGCCGATCGGACCGCGGTCGTCGGTGATGACCAGGTCCGCCGCGTCCAGGACGCGGACGGTGCCGTCCAGCGTGGTGATCTTCTCGCCGGCCTCGGCGCGGCGCACCCCGATGGGGCCGTCGAGACGGCTCCGGTCGTAGGCGTGCAGCGGCTGGCCGAGTTCGAGCATCACGTAGTTCGTGACGTCGACGGCGAGCGAGATCGGCCGCATGCCGGCCTTCTGGAGGCGGCGGCGCAGCCAGATCGGCGACCGGGCCTCGGGCTGGAGACCGACGACGGTGCGCGCGGTGAAGCGGTCGCAGCCGACGGGGTCGGTGACCCGGACCGGGTGTCCGTACGCGTTGGGCGCGGGCACGTCGAGCAGCGCCGGGTCGCGCAGCGGCAGGCCGTACGCGATGGCGGTCTCGCGGGCGACGCCGCGCATCGAGAGGCAGTAGCCGCGGTCCGGGGTGACGGCGATGTCGAGGACCTCGTCGTACAGCTCCAGGAGCTTCGTGGCGTCGATGCCGATCTCCAGCTCCGGCGGCAGCACGATGATGCCGTGCGTGCCGTCGTCGCCCATCCCGAGCTCGTCGCCGGAGCAGATCATGCCCCGGGAGACCCGGCCGTACGTCTTGCGCTCGGCGATCCGGAAGTCTCCGGGGAGCACGGCGCCGGGCAGCGCCACGACGACCTTGTCGCCGGCGGCGAAGTTCCGGGCGCCGCAGATGATCTCCTGGGGCTCGCCGGTGCCGTTGGCCTGGCCGACGTCGACGGTGCAGAAGCGGATGGGCTTCTTGAACTCCGTCAGCTCCTCGATGGTGAGGACCTTGCCGACCACCAGCGGGCCGGTCAGGCCGGCGCCGAGCTGCTCGACGGTCTCGACCTCGAGGCCCGCCGAAACGAGTTTGGCCTGGACGTCGCGGCCGGTCTCCGTCGCCGGCAGGTCGACGTACTCCCGCAGCCAAGAAAGCGGGACCCGCATCAGATCTCCATCCCGAACGGCCGGGTGAACCGGACGTCACCCTCGACCATGTCTCGCATGTCGTCGACGTTGTGGCGGAACATCAGCATCCGCTCGATGCCGAACCCGAAGGCGAATCCGCTGTACTTCTCGGGGTCCACTCCGCAGGCGACGAGCACCTTCGGGTTGACCATGCCGCAGCCGCCCAGCTCGATCCAGCCCTCGCTGCCGCAGGTGCGGCAGGGGCGGTCGGGGTTGCCGACGGACTCGCCGCGGCAGACGTAGCAGAGCATGTCCATCTCTGCCGACGGCTCGGTGAACGGGAAGAAGTTCGGGCGCAGCCGGGTCTTCATGTCCGGGCCGAAGAGCGCCTGGACCATGTGGTCCAGGGTGCCCTTGAGGTCGGCCATGGTCAGGCCCTCGTCGACGGCGAGCAGTTCGATCTGGTGGAAGACCGGGGTGTGCGTGGCGTCGAGCTCGTCGGTGCGGTAGACGCGGCCGGGGCACACCACGTAGACCGGGGGCTCCCGGTCGATGAGCGTGCGGGCCTGGACCGGCGAGGTGTGCGTCCGCAGCACGACGCCGGACTCGTCGCCGCTGGTACCGGCCGGTCCCTCGACGAAGAAGGTGTCCTGCATCTGGCGCGCCGGGTGGTCCGGCACGAAGTTCAGTGCGTCGAAGTTGAACCACTCGGCCTCGACCTCGGGGCCCTCGGCGACCTCGTACCCCATGGAGACGAACACGTCGGAGACGCGCTCCATGAGCGTGGTCAGCGGGTGGCGGGCACCGGCCGGGACGCGGTCGTACGGCAGGGTGACGTCGACGGCCTCCTCGACGAGGACGCGGGCGTCGCGCTCGGCCTCCAGCTCCGCCTGGCGGGCGGCGAGCGCCTTGGAGACGGTGCCGCGGGCCTGGCCCACGATCTTTCCGGCGGCGGCCTTGGCCTGCGGGGGCAGGGCGCCGATCTCCCGGTTGGCGAGCGCCAGCGGCGAGGTGCCGCCGGTGTGCGCCGTCTTCGCGTGCGCGAGCGCGTCGAGGTCGCCCGCGGCGGCGAAGGCGGCGAGCGCCTCGTCCCGCATGCGCTCGATCTCTTCCGGTTTCAGTGCCTCGACCTCAACCGGGTCGTACGACTTATTGGGTGCGGACATCTCTTCCCGTGCTTCCGTTGGCTTGGCTGGGCGGCCCCGCTCGACGTCAAGGGCGCAAACGTGCCAAAGGACGAGTCTAACGGGGTGGGGGGATGCGAATGAGCCCGTGGGCGCCCCGGGCGGCTTTCGATCTCGTCCGATCCTGTCCGATCCGGTCGGACTTCGTGCTGGATCTCGTCAGGCGAGATGGGCCGGGGTGCCGACGGGCAGCATAAATCGGAACTCGGCCCCGCCTCGGGGGCCCCTGCCGACGGTGATGGTTCCGCCGTGGGCCTCGACGACGCCCTTGACGATGTAGAGGCCGAGGCCGGTGCCGCCGCGCTTGCTGCCCCGCCAGAAGCGGGTGAAGACGCGGCTCATCGACTCCTCGGGGATGCCGGGGCCCTCGTCGCTCACGGTGACCTCCGTCCCCTCTTCTCCGTCGGCGCACGTCCTGGCGGGTGCCACCTCGATGGTGACGGTTCCCTCGCCGTGGCGCACCGCATTTTCGAGGAGGTTCCCGAGGATCTGGTCGATCTTGTCGGGGTCGGCCCAGAGCGCGGGCAGCCCGGGCACGATCCGCACGAAGAACCGGTCCGGCGACTGGCCGCCGGTGGTGTGCACCTGGACGTGCCGGCCGACGGCGGCGGCGATGTCGACGGGCTGGCGGCGCACTTCGAGGCGTCCGGAGTCGATCCGGGAGATGTCGAGGAGCTCGGCGATGAGCCGCTTGATGCGGCCTGCGTCGGCGTCGACGGTCTCCAGCATGAGCCGCTTCTGCTCGTCGTTGAACCGGTCCCACTTGCCGAGCAGGGTGGCGGTGAAGCCCTTGACCGAGGTGAGCGGGGAGCGCAGCTCGTGGGCGACGGTGGCGATGAGCTCGGCGTGGCTGCGCTCGGTGCGGCGGCGCGCCTCGGTGCCGCGGAGGCAGACCACGACCCGGCGGACCGGTCCGGTGGGGTGCTCGCGGACGTAGCGGGCGGAGACGAGGACCTCGCGGCCGCCGGGCAGCAGCAGGTTGCGCTCGGGCTGGCCGCGGCGGGTGGCGAGGCCGCCGTACGGGTCGGTCAGGGCCCACCAGCGGCGTCCCTTGAGGTCTTCGAGCGGCAGGGCCAGGTCGAGGGGGAGGCCGAGGGCCCGCTCGCCGGGGACGGCCGTGATGCGGCTGGCGGCGGCGTTGAAGGTGACGACCCGGCCGGTCTCGTCGGCGACGACGAGGCCGTCGGGCAGGTCGTCGGGGAGGACGCCGGCGAACGCGTCGCCGTCCCCATGGTCCCCGGCGGTGTCACCGGGGACCGTGCCCTCCCGGGGCCCGCCGTCGGCGCCGGGCCGCCCGGCGGCGCTCCCGGACTCCTCCGGGGCGTCCGCGGCGGCCTCCGGTGGTTCCTGGGCGTGCGGCGCGGAGCTCCGTGCGTCCGCGGGACTGTCCGTGCCGACCGTCATCGCCGTACCCCCACCCCTCCGTGTAGCGCAGTGGGCCCCCGAGTGCGTCACTCTACTGGGCGGAGAGAGCGGAATGGACCCCTCAGGCGGAGGTTCGGGGCCGCTGGGCGCGGGCGGAGGCGTACAGGCAGACCGCGGCGGCCGTCGCGAGGTTGAGGCTCTCGGCCTTGCCGTGGATGGGGACGCGGACGACGGCGTCGGCGAGGGCCCGGGTCTCCTCGGGCAGCCCCCAGGCCTCGTTGCCGAAGATCCAGGCGGTGGGTCCGCCCATGGTGCCGGCGTCGAGCTCGGCGTCGAGGTCGTCCTGACCGGCTCCGTCGGCGGCGAGGATCCGGACGCCCGCGCCCTTCAGCCCGGCGACGGCCTGCTCGACGGGGACGCCGACGGCGACCGGCAGGTGGAAGAGCGAACCGACCGAGGCGCGGACGGACTTGGGGTTGTACAGGTCGACGGAGGCGTCGGTGAGGACGACCGCGTCGGCGCCGGCCGCGTCGGCGCAGCGCAGCACGGTGCCGGCGTTGCCGGGGTCGCGTACGTGGGCGAGGACGGCGACCAGCCTGGGGCGGGCGGCGACGATCTCCTCGAACGGCGAGTCGAGGAACCGGCAGACGCCGACGAGGCCCTGCGGGGTGACGGTCTGGGACACCTCGGCGAGGACGGCGTCGGAGGCGTGGTGCACGCGGGCCCCGGCGGCGCGGGCGGCCTCGATGATGGCGCCGTGGCGCTCGGCGGCCTCGACGGTGGTGAAGAGCTCCACGAGCGTGGACTCCCCGGTGGAGCCGCGGTGCTCGGCGGCCTCGCGGACGGCCTGCGGGCCCTCGGCGATGAAGAGGCGGTCCTTGCCCCGGAAGTTGCGCTTGGCGAGCCGCCGGGCGGCGACGACGCGCGGGGAACGCGGGGAGATCAGCTCGGGGGTGACCATGAGGTGCGGCGGTTCTCTCTTCGGTGCCGGTGGGCTGCGGTGTCCGGGACGGTCCGGGCCCGGGCGGCCGGTTCCACGGCGCTGCGGGGCCGGTCCGCGGGACCGGGGGCGGTGGCGCGTCGGGCCGGGGGCCCGCCTCCACCGAACACCCTTCAGGGGGCGGACGCACCCGGACCCGCAGGCGCGTGCGCGTCTGCGGGTCCGGGCGGAAGTACTGCGGCCTGGAAGATCAGGCGGCGGCCTTCGGGGCGTTGACGTCGGCCGGGAGGGCCTTCTGCGCGACCTCGACCAGCGCGGCGAACGCGTTGATGTCGTTGACGGCCAGCTCGGCGAGGATCTTGCGGTCCACCTCGATGTTGGCGGCCTTCAGACCCTGGATGAGGCGGTTGTACGTCATGCCGTTCTGGCGGGCAGCGGCGTTGATGCGCTGGATCCACAGCTGACGGAAGTCGCCCTTGCGCTTCTTGCGGTCGTTGTAGTTGTAGACCAGCGAGTGGGTGACCTGCTCCTTGGCCTTGCGGTACAGGCGCGAACGCTGACCGCGGTAGCCGGAGGCCTGCTCGAGGATCGCCCGGCGCTTCTTGTGGGCGTTGACTGCCCGCTTGACGCGTGCCACTTGTTAACTCCTTGTAGCGGGGTCGTGGTTGGACTCACACGACCCGAAAAACGAATGGGTCCCGGACCTGGCCGGTGGCCCTCGTCGCCGAGGGCGGGTGATCAGATCAGATGCCCAGCATCTTCTTGATCTTGGCCGCGTCGCCCGGGGCCATCTCCGCGTTGCCGGTGAGGCGACGCGTCAGCTTGGACGACTTGTGCTCGAGCAGGTGGCGCTTGCCGGCGCGCTCGCGCAGGATCTTGCCGGTGCCGGTGACCTTGAAGCGCTTCTTGGCACCGGAGTGCGTCTTGTTCTTCGGCATCGCGCCGTATCTCCTCGTCAGTGGCGCTCCCCTCCGGTGCGGGCACCGGAGATCCGGGAGCGTCAGTTCTTCGTTCGGTGGTTCCGGGCGGGGCCCGGGGCTGCCTGGTTGGCAGCCCCGCGGATCACGCCTCGGGGGTCTCGGCCGGGGCTTCCGCCTCGGCCTCGGCGACCGGGGCCGGAGCCTCGGTACCGGCGGCCGCGGGCGTCTCCTCGGAGGCGACACCCTGGCGCTCGGCCTTGCGTGCGGCCTGGGCCTCACGCGCCTCGGCCATGGCCTCGGTCTTCTTCTTGTGCGGGCCGAGAACCATGATCATGTTCCGGCCGTCCTGCTTCGGGTTGGACTCGATGAAGCCAAGCTCCTCGACGTCCGACGCCAGCCGCTGAAGCAGCCGGAAGCCAAGCTCGGGACGGGACTGCTCACGACCACGGAACATGATCGTGATCTTGACCTTGTCACCCTGCTTGAGGAACCGGACGACGTGACCCTTCTTGGTGTCGTAGTCGTGCGGGTCGATCTTCGGCCGGAGCTTCATCTCCTTGATGACCGTGTGCGCCTGGTTCTTGCGCGCCTCACGGGCCTTCATGGCCGACTCGTACTTGAACTTCCCGTAGTCCATGAGCTTGCACACGGGCGGACGGGCGTTCGCCGCGACCTCGACCAGGTCGAGGTCGTACTCCTGTGCGAGCTCCAGGGCCTTGGCAAGCGGAACAATCCCGACCTGCTCGCCGCTGGGTCCGACAAGTCGCACCTCGGGAACGCGAATCCTGTCGTTGATGCGGGGCTCGGCGCTGATGGATCCTCCTCGGTAGCACCACGCGACCGCCTGGCGGACGGACGCGCATGTCTGTATCTGGTGAGACCAACCGAGCCGGTACATGAAAAATGCCCCGGACGGGACACAGGCGGGGCTCCAGGGGAATACCGGAGCACCGCCGCGGTCAACCGCGGGGCGCACATCGGGCGGCTCCATCGTCCGTACGGAACGATGGGCGCCACCTGACCGGTGACCCGCCACCCGCGAGGGTGGTCAGGTGGGAGAGCGGAGCCTCCACTTGTGGGCCGGGCACACAGGTGTCCGGCCGGTCGTTACACAAGGTTAGCAGGACCCGGCGGTCTCCGCTAACCGAGGACCGGCATATCGTATGAGCCATGAGCGAGACGCCCCAGAACGAGTCCCCCGACACCGCCGATTCCCCCGACTTCGACGCCATGACCCGCGACATCGCGGAGGTCCCCGCGGTCGAGGTGATCGTGACCGTCGCCGTCAACCTGATGAGCGCCGCCGCGGTGAAGCTCGGGCTCACCGAGGAGGGCGACAAGTACAAGGACCTCGACGAGGCCCGGAAGCTGGTGCACGCGCTCGCGGGCCTGCTCGACGCCGGGGCGACGGAGGTCTCGTCCTTCCACGCCGCTCCCCTGCGGGACGGCCTGAAGTCCCTCCAGCTCGCCTTCCGCGAGGCCTCCCTGGTCCCGGACGAGCCGGGCCAGGGGCCGGGCGAGAAGTACACCGGGCCGGTGTTCGGCTAGGACCGACCGGTCCGCGGTACGCGGGCGCGCAGCTAGTTCCTCACGTAGAAGGGCTCGCCCGGAGGGGTGGCCGAGGCCGGCAGGAGTGCCAGGTCGAGGCCCCGCACCAGGCGGGCCCTCAGTGTCTCGTCGGCGGCCAGCGCGCGGGCCACGCGCTGGGCGGCCTCCGCGGGGGAGCCGGCCCCGTCGAGGACCAGGGCGAGGGTGCCGTCGGCGGCGCCGGGGCCCAGGTGCGCGCGGAGCACCGCGGGCTCCGCGGCGACCGCGGCCCGGACGGCCTCCCGCACGGCGGGGTCGTCGAGCGGGTCGGCGCTGGTGCGGCCCTCGGCGAGGGCGAGCAGGGCCGGGCCGGTCAGCTGGTACGGCACCGGGCCCGCGAGGTCGAGGACGACCGTGTCGGCCTTCTCGTGCGCGGCCGCCTGGAGCGCCTGGTGCAGCGGGACCGCGACCGGCCGGGCCTCCGGGTCCCAGAGGGCGAGCGAGGCGATCGAGGTGAAGGCGGGCAGAGCCCGCCGGTCGCCCGCGGTGAGGGTGGGGACGGCCATGTCGCTGGTCTTCTCGCGTCGCAGGCCGTTCTCGTCGGTCTCGACCTCACCGAGGACGGCGACGACGGGGACGAGCAGCCGGGCCTCCCGGAGGGCGTCGAGGACGGGGCCGTGCGCGGTCCGGTCCTCCGCCCAGGCCGCGAGGGCCGCGGCGAGCCGCGGGTCGGCGGTGCCGTCGTCGTCGGAGAAACCGGGGTCCGGGATGTTCTTGAGCGCCACGCACCGAGCCTAACCGCCCGGCCCGGGCCCTCCGCCCGGCGGGGCGGCTCAGTCCGCGCGGTGGGCGCGCCGGAGGATCACGGCGGTGAGGAGGAGCAGGACGCCGAGGCCGCCGGCCGCGGGGGCGAGGAGTCCGACGGGGCGGTCCTCCTCGGGGGCGGGGAGCGGGCCCGGGCCGAAGTGACGGCCGCGGTAGCCGGTGGAGGCGGTCTTGGGGTCGCCGCCCTCGATCTTCGCGCCCGCCTCGATCGCGGCGGCCGGGTCGACCGTGCCGTAGCCCTTGGCGTCGCTGCGTCCGCCCTCGGGCCGGTTGCGGGCGGTGTCGATCAGCAGGCGCTTCACCTGGGCCGGGGTGAGGTCGGGGTGCGCGGAGCGGACGAGGGCGACGGCCCCGGAGGCGAACGCGGCGGCGGCACTGGTGCCCCAGCCCTCGTAGTAGCGCTGGTCGGGGTCGGCGATGGCGATGTCGACGCCGGGGGCGCTGACGGTGGCGTACCAACGGCGGGTGGAGAAGGAGGCGTGGGTGCCGTAGCGGTCGACGGCGGTGACGGCGATGACGCCGGGGTACGCGGCGGGGTACGAGATGTGGTCGCCCTTCTCGCCGCCGTTGCCGGCGGAGGCGACGACGGAGACGCCCTTGGCGAGGGCGTACTGGACGGCGGCGTCCTCGCCCGCGTCGGGGTGGGCGGACTTGGAGTCGTCGCCGAGGGACATGTTGATGACGTCGGCGCCGTGGTCGGCGGCCCAGCGGATGCCGTCGGCGAGGGCGGTGCCGCGGGTCTTGCGGGCCTTGTCGCGGGACGTGTCGGTGCTTTCGAGGATGACCCGGACGGGCAGGATCCTCGCGTCGGGCGCGATGCCGAGGACGCCGTCGCCGCCGTCGGGTCCGTGGCCGTGCCCGGCGATGATCCCGGCCATGGCGGTGCCGTGCCGGGCCCAGGCGCGGTCGCCGCGGGAGGCGCCGAAGCCGACGAGGTCGCGGCCGGCGAGGACCGAGCCCTCGAGGTCGGGGTGCTCGGCGTCGACGCCGGTGTCGAGGACGGCGACCGTGACGCCCTCGCCCCTGGTGGTCCGCCAGGCCTCCTCGGTGTGGAGTGCCTGGAGGCCCCACTGCCGGGCCCTGATGGTGTCGGCGTACGCGGGGGTGGTGGTGGCGGGGAGCACGGCGAACGCGGTGGCCAGGAGGAGGGCCGCGGGGGTGCGGAGGCGGATCACCGGGCGTCCTCCGCCGTGCCGTCGCCGTCGCGGCTCGTCTGGCCGTCCGCGTCCTTCGCCGGCGGGGCGACGGCGGTGCGCAGCAGCTGCTCGAAGCGGACGGTGATGTTCTTGGCCTCGTGGCCGAGGCCGGACTGGGCGGTGGCGTCGGTGCGGCCGGACGTCATGGCCCGGTCGGCGGGCTGGGGGGAGTCGACGCGGCGCCCGTCGGCGAAGCCGGACACGGCGGTGACGACGACGGGGAGGTCGGTGGGGGCGTTCAGCCACCAACTGGCCCGCTGCTGTGCGCCGAAGCGGGCGGCGACGGTGCCGGGCCCGGGAAGCGACGGGGGGACGTCCTGCCCGAGGCGGCTCGTGAGGCCCTGGCCGAGGGTGCTCTGGACGGCGGCCTCGGCGTCGGTGAAGACGAGGCCGACGGTGATCACGCTGCTGGCGGTGGCGTCGGTGTACGTGGCGCGCAGGACGCGCTCGCAGCCCAGCGGCCGGACGGTGGCGAGGAGGCCCTCGGCGAGGACGGCGGGGGTGCAGGCGGCGTCGGGGGCGACGACGATCCGGGTCCAGGTGCGGGCGGCGGCGCCCGGGCCGGCGCCGGGTCCGGCGAGGGTGCGGGGGAAGAGGGTGTCGACGGGGGCGTTGTGCCAGAGGTCCTTGGCCTCGGTGTACCCGGGGGGTTCGGTGGGCGCGCCCGGTTCGGCGGCGGCCAGCCACATGCCGGTGAGGGCGCCGCCGATGAGGCCGATCCCGAGGACGGCGCAGACGCCGACGGCGACGGCCCGGCCGGTGCGCCGCTCCCGTACCGGCCGGAGTCGGGTGGTGGTCTCGACGGGGGCCTCGGGCGGCAGGACGGCGCGGTGGGCGCCGTGGCCGTGGAGGGGCGTGTGGCCGAACGGGGTGCTGTGGGGGCGGGCGTGGTGGGGCACCGGCCTCGGGAGCGGGCCGGCGGCGGGGGCGTGACCCGCGGGCGCGGGAACGGCCGGGAGCGGGCCGGGGACCGCCGGAGCCGGGCCGGGGGCCGCGGACGACGGGCGGGCGGGGGCGCTCGCGGGGATCGTCGTACGGAGGGGGGCGGGTGCCGGTCGGGCGGCCGGGGCGGGCCCGGCCGGGGCGGCGGACGCGGGCTGCCAGGGGGCTCCGGGCGCCGGAGCGGACGGAGCGGCCGCCGACGTCCCCGGGACGGTGGCCCTCGCGGCGGTGGCGGTCCTCGCGGCGGCGGTGGTCGGAGGCGCGGCCGGGGGCGGCGGTGCCGCGGCGGCCTTCGCGGTGTCCGCCGGGGGAACGGCGGGGGCGGGCGGAGCCACGGGACGCGACGGGGCGGGCGCGGTCGCGGGACGCGAGGGCGTGGCCGGCGGCCGGGCCGGGGGGACGGGTGCCGGTCCGTCGGGGCTGTCGGCGGGGCGGGGCGGGGCCCCGGCGGGGGTGGCCCGGGCCGCCGTCGGGGGCAGCGGCCTCGCGGTGCCCGAGCCCGCCCGCGGCGGAGCCGTCGGGGCGGCCGGGGTGCCGCCGGGGCGCGGCGGCGTGCCCGTCGCCGCACCGGGCGCGGCGGCGGCCCGGCTCACGGTCGGCGCCGTGGCGCCGGACGGCTTCGGCGGCGCTGCCGGGGCGGCCGGTCCCGGGGGCCCTTCGGCCGGCCCGATCGGGCGCAGCCGGGTCGTCGTCTCAACCTCGGAGGGGGCCGGCGCCGGGTCCGGGCGGAGGAGGGCGTCCGTGATGCGGGAGGTCGTGCCGGGGCGCTGTTCGCCGGTCATCCCCGTCCCCCCGCTCGTGTCGACAATGCCCGTCACTCTACGGGCTGTTCCCCCTGGTACGGGAACCCAGGGGCTACCCACCCGTAAACCTGTCTGGCAAGCTCGGGCCATGACTCCCCGTGCCGCCGACCGGGCCCGTTACGACCGGGCCACCGCTCATCTCGACGCGCCCGTGGCGATCGTCGATCTGGAGGCCTTCGACGCCAACGCGGACGACCTCGTGCGCCGGGCCGGCGGCAAGCCGATCCGGGTCGCGAGCAAGTCCGTGCGGTGCAGGGCGCTCCTGGAGCGGGTGCTCGCGCGGCCGGGTTTCGCCGGGATCATGTCGTTCACGCTCGACGAGTCGCTGTGGCTGGCCCGCGCCGGGTTCGAGGACGTGCTCCTCGCCTATCCGTCGGCCGACCGGGCCGGCTTCGGCGAGCTGGCGCGCGATCCGAAGCTGGCCGCCGCCGTGACCGTGATGGTCGACGACGTGGCGCAGCTGGATCTGATCGACGCCTCCCGCGCGGGCGGGACGGAGGAGGTCCGGGTCTGCCTGGAGCTGGACACGGCGCTCAGCCTGCTGGGCGGGCGGATCCGGGTCGGCGCCCGCCGCTCCCCGCTGCGTACGCCCGCGGAGCTGGCGGAGCTGGCCCGTTCCGTGGTGCGGCGTCCCGGTTTCCGGCTGGTCGGGATCATGGCGTACGAGGGGCATGTCGCGGGGGTCGGGGACGCGCTGGCGGGCCGGCCGCTGCGGTCGCGGGCGATCCGGCTGATGCAGGCGGCGGCCCGCCGGGAGCTGGCCGAGCGCCGGGCGGCCGTGGTGCGGGCCGTCCGGGCGGTGGCGCCGGACCTGGAGTTCGTGAACGGCGGCGGCACCGGCAGTGTGCAGCACACGGCCGCCGAGGACGCGGTGACGGAGATCGCCGCGGGTTCGGGGCTCTACGTGCCGCGGCTCTTCGACAACTACACGTCGTTCAGCGGGCGGCCCGCGGCGCTCTTCGCGCAGCCCGTCGTGCGCCGTCCGGGGGTCGGGGTGGTGACGGTCCTCGGCGGCGGCTACCCGGCCTCGGGGGCCGCCGGGCCCGACCGGCTCCCCGTGCCGTACCTGCCCGAGGGGCTGGCGTACGACCCCCAGGAGGGGCCCGGCGAGGTGCAGACCCCGCTGCTCGGCTCGCCCGCCGACGACCTGCGGATCGGCGACAAGGTGTGGTTCCGCCACGCGAAGGCGGGCGAGCTGTGCGAGCGGTTCGCGAGTCTGGCGCTGATCGAGGGTGATCGGATCACCGCCACGGTGCCCACGTACCGGGGCGAGGGCCTGACCTTCCTCTAGAGAGGTCGGGCAGGCCCCGCCCGGGCCGTCAGAAGACCCGGTCCTGCTGGTCCGGGATCACGCTGCCGTCGGCCCGCCGGACCGGCTGCGCGCTGCCGTCGGCCGCCGTGTAGCCGGTGCTCGCGCAGGGGTAGGGGGCGGCCTTCCGCGGCTTCGGGTCGATGAACATGGGGTTGACGATCCAGCGGCCGTCGCCGTTCTCGTACGCCCGGCACATGAGTTCGTTCTTGTTGCGGTTGAGGACCAGGCGCAGGCCGGTGGCGTCCCGCAGGAACGACACGTCGGTGTCGGAGTCGCCCGCGGCGAACACCGGGCGCCGGGAGGCGGGCTGGACACGCTCGGCGGCGGGGCCGCGGATCCCGAAGATCTCCTGGTTGATCCAGCAGCGCTTGCCGTCGATGTAGGTGATCATCGTGTCCTCGGCGTCCCGTACGGTTCCGCAGCCCTTGAGGTGGCTCGTGAGGCGGCCGCGGTCGGTGGTGTTGCGGATGCCGAGGGCGTGGGAGGGGTCGATGCCGACGCCCTTCGCCCAGACGTCGACGACGGGTTCGGGCGAGGCGGAGACGATCCAGACGTCGAAGCCGGCCACCTTGAGGGTGCGGATCAGGTCGCGCTGCTGGGGGTAGTAGCGGACCCAGCCGGTGACCTGGGAGGTGCCGACGCGCTGGGTGGCGCCCTGCGGGGCGGCGAGGTTCTCGGCGCGGGCGGCGGCGGCGAACGCCTCGACCTGGCGGGTGGTCCAGCCGTGCAGCAGCTGGGCGAGCCAGGCGTACGGGGGCTCCATGCGGCGGCGGTCGTGGCCCGCGAAGGCGGCTTTCCCGGCCGTGGTGGTGCCGGAGGCGTAGACGGAGAGGAGTTCGTCGGCGCAGCGGGTGTCGGTGGCGGTGGGCAGGACGCGGACGGCGGTGGGGCAGGCGGCGCCGAGGGCGGTGGCCGCGGCCGGGGTGAGGTGGCGGCTGGTGGCGGACCAGTCGCCGTGCCGGGGCGGGCGTACGCGGTCGTTGCGGAGGAGCCAGTGGAAGGTGGCGTCGCCGACGTCGTTCTTGACGACGGTGTTGTCCCAGTCGAAGACCGCGACGGGCTTCCTGCCCCTGTCGTGGCAGTGCGCGGCCACGAGGGCGTCGATCCGGGCCTCGTTGTCGCCGTGCCAGCCCTCGGAGACCCGCAGGGTGGGGCAGGGCCGGGGCGTGCGGGGGTCCCGGGGCTCGGCCTCGGCGGCGGTGGCCGGGACGAGGCTCGTCACGGCCAGGGCGAGGGCGAGGGCGGTGGTGACGGCGGTGACGGCGGACGAGCGGAGCCGGACGCGCTGGTTCATGATCACTCTCCTGTCGGGGCTGCGGCGGACGCCGAACAGCCGGGCGCCTCGCGACGCCCGGCTGCCGGGTGGGGATGTGGGGGTGTGGGGGTGTGGCGGCTGTGGGGGATGTGGCGGCGGTCTAGAGGGGCGTCACGTACGCGCCCGCGATGCCTCCGTCGACCAGGAAGTCGCTGGCGTTGACGAAGGAGGAGTCGTCGCTCGCGAGGAAGGCGACCGCGGCGGCGATCTCCTCGGCCTCGGCGAAGCGGCCGACCGGGATATGGACGAGGCGGCGCGCGGCCCGCTCGGGATCCTTGGCGAACAGCTCCTGGAGGAGCGGGGTGTTGACCGGGCCGGGGCACAGGGCGTTGACGCGGATGCCCTCGCGGGCGAACTGCACGCCCAGCTCGCGGGACATCGCGAGCACGCCGCCCTTGGAGGCGGTGTAGGAGATCTGGCTGGTGGCCGCGCCCATGATCGCGACGAAGGAGGCGGTGTTGATGATGGAGCCCTTGCCCTGGCGGCGCATGTACGGCAGGGCGGCCTTGCAGCAGAGGTAGACGGAGGTGAGGTTGACGTCCTGGACGCGCTTCCAGGCCTCCAGGCCGGTCTCCAGGATGGAGTCGTCGTCGGGGGGCGAGATGCCGGCGTTGTTGAAGGCGATGTCGACGGAGCCGTAGGTCTCGAAGGCGGTGCTGAACAGCGCCTCGACCTGCTCGGGGTCGGTGACGTCGACCTTCATGAAGGTGCCGCCGACCTCCTCGGCGGCGGCCTTGCCGGCGGTCTCGTCGATGTCGCCGCAGACGACGTTCGCGCCCTCGGAGGCGAGGCGGCGGGCGGTGGCGAGGCCGATGCCGCTGCCGGCCCCGGTGATGACGGCGGTGCGGCCGACGAGCCGGCGGCAGACGATCTCTTCGGTGCTGGTGCTGGTCATGGGTGCTCAGGCCTCCGTGCTGATGAAGACGTTCTTGGTTTCGGTGAAGGCGGTCAGTGCGTCGGGGCCGAGTTCGCGGCCGAGGCCGGACTTCCCGTAGCCGCCGAACGGGGTCCAGTAGCGGACGCTGGAGTGGGAGTTGACGGAGAGGTTGCCGGCCCGGACGGCCCGGGAGGCGCGCAGGGCGCGGCCGACGTCCCGGGTCCAGATCGAGCCGGACAGGCCGTACTCGGTGGCGTTGGCGAGGCGGATCGCGTCCGCCTCGTCCTCGAAGGGGAGGACGACGGCGACGGGTCCGAAGACCTCCTCGACGGCGCAGGGGGCGTCCTCGGGGAGGCCGGTGAGGACGGTCGGCGGGAACCAGAAGCCGGGGCCCTCGGGGGCCTTGCCGCGGATGCCGGGGAGGTCGTCCGGCACGTAGGAGCGGACGCGGTCGAGCTGGGCGCGGGAGATGAGCGGGCCCATCTGGGTGCGCTCGTCGGCGGGGTCGCCGACGACGATCTCCTCGATGGCGGGGGTGAGCAGCTCCATGAAGCGGTCGTACGCGCTCCGCTGGACGAGGATGCGGGTACGGGCGCAGCAGTCCTGGCCGCTGTTGTCGAGGAAGGACATGGGGGTGGCCGCGGCGGCCGCTTCGAGGTCGGCGTCGGCGAAGACGATGTTGGGGCTCTTGCCGCCGAGTTCGAGGGTGACGCGCTTCACCTGGCCGGCGCACTTCGCCATGATCGACTTTCCGACCCGGGTGGAGCCGGTGAAGACGATCTTGGCGACGCCGGGGTGTTCGACGAGGGCGTCGCCCGCGACCGGTCCGGTGCCGGGGAGGACCTGGAAGAGGCCTTCGGGCAGGCCCGCCTCCAGGGCGAGTTCGGCGAGCCGGAGCGCGGTGAGCGGGGTGGTCTCGGCGGGCTTGAGGAGGACGGCGTTGCCGGCGGCGAGGGCGGGTGCGGTGGCCCAGGCGGCGATCGGCATGGGGAAGTTCCACGGGGCGATGACGCCGACGACGCCGAGCGGTTCGAGGATCGTGACGTCCAGGCCGCCGGCCACGGGGATCTGGCGGCCGTTGAGGCGCTCCGCTCCCCCGGCGGCGAAGTCCAGCAGGTCGCGGACGTTGCCGGCCTCCCAGCGGGCGTTGCCGATGGTGTGGCCGGCCTCGGCCACCTCGAGGCGGGCGAGTTCCTCGACGTGGTCGTCGACGACGAGGGCGAAGCGGCGGAGCAGCCGGGCCCGGTCGGCGGGCGCGGCGGCGGCCCAGCCGCGCTGGGCGGCGGCGGCGCGTGCGACGGCGGCGTCGACGTCGGCCGGGGTGGCGGCGGGGACGGTGGCGACCGGCTCCTCGGTCGCCGGGTTCAGTACCTGGAGCAACTCGTTCCTCTCAGCGGCGGTTCGGAGGTGGTGCGGAGTCGTCTGCAGCGGGGGCGCGGGCGGCGCGGTTCAGTGGCGCTCGAAGGAGCGGCGCAGCTCCCAGTCCGTGACGGCCGCGTCGAAGGCGTCGAGCTCGACCCGCGCCATGTTGCGGTAGTGGGCGACGACCTCGTCCCCGAAGGCGGCCTTGGCGATCTCGCTGGTCTCCCAGAGTTCGGCGGCCTCGCGCAGGGTGGTGGGCACGTGCGCGTAGTCGGCGGTGTAGGCGTTCCCGGTGCACGGCTCGGGGAGTTCGAGCTTCTGCTCGATGCCGTGCAGTCCGGCCGCGACCAGGCCGGCGACGGCGAGGTACGGGTTGACGTCGCCGCCGGGGAGGCGGTTCTCGAAGCGGGTGGAGCGGCCGTGGCCGACGACGCGGAGCGAGCAGGTGCGGTTGTCGTGGCCCCAGGCGACGGCGGTGGGCGCGAAGGAGCCGGGCTGGAAGCGCTTGTAGGAGTTGATGTTGGGCGCGTAGAGGAGGGAGAAGTCGCGGAGGGCGGCGAGCTGTCCGGCGAGGAAGTGCCGCATGGTCGCGGACATCCCGTACCGGTCGTCGCCGGCCATCACGTTCGTCCCCGCGGCGTCCTGGAGGGAGAGGTGGATGTGGCAGGAGTTGCCCTCGCGCTCGTTGTACTTCGCCATGAAGGTGAGCGCGTAGCCCTCCTGGGCGGCGATCTCCTTGGCGCCCGTCTTGTAGACGGCGTGTCCGTCGCAGGTGGCGAGGGCCTCGTCGTACTTGAAGGCGATCTCGTGCTGGCCGGGGTTGCACTCGCCCTTGGCGGACTCGACGGTGAGTCCGGCGCCGGTCATCTCGTTGCGGATGCGGCGCAGAAGGGGTTCGATGCGTCCGGTGCCGAGGACGGAGTAGTCGATGTTGTACTGGTTGGCGGGGGTGAGGCCGCGGTAGTTCGCGTCCCAGGCCTGCTCGTAGCTGTCCCTGAAGACGATGAACTCGAGCTCGGTGCCGACGTGGGCGGTGAAGCCGTGCTCCGCGAGGCGCTCCAGCTGGCGCCGGAGGATCTGGCGGGGCGCCGCGACGACGGGGCTGCCGTCGCCCCACGCGAGGTCCGCCGTCAGCATGGCGGTGGCCTCGTTCCAGGGGAGGCGGCGGAGGGTGGTGAGGTCGGGGTGCATGGCGAAGTCGCCGTAGCCGCGGTCCCAGGAGGACATCTCGAAACCGTCGACGGTGTTCATCTCGGTGTCGACGGCCAGGAGGTAGTTGCAGCCCTCGGTGCCGTGGCCGAGTACCTCGTCCAGGAAGAACGGGGCGGCGAACCGCTTGCCCTGGAGCCGTCCCTGCATGTCGGGGAAGGCCAGGACGACGGTGTCGATGTCGCCGCTCGCGACGAGGGCGCGGAGCTCCTCGACGGTGAGCGGGGGTGTGCGGTCTGCCACGGGATTGCTCCTCCTTCGGCCTGCCGGAAGCCATAAGGTATTGCGGAAGACCATTGCTTGGGAAGTGCTGACGAAAGGGAATCGAGAACGTGTCCCGTACGAGTGAATCGGCGGACCGGCTGACGCCCGTGCTGCGACCGGTCCGGGCGGGCAACGGCTTCGAGGAGGCCCTGGAGCAGATCCTCCAGGTCGTGCGGCTCGGACTGGTGCCCGGCGGCGAGCGGCTGCCCGCCGAGCGGGAGCTGGCCGACCGGATGGGGATCAGCCGGGTGACCCTGCGCGAGGTCCTCAAGGTCCTCCAGGAGCAGGGCCTGGTGGAGAGCCGGCGCGGCCGCTACGGCGGAACGTTCGTGCTGCCCCGCGTCCAGACCGCCGACGAGGACGAGCTGCGCCGCCGGATCGCCACCGTCGACATGGAGGACACCCTGCGCTTCCGCGAGGTCCTGGAGGTCGGCGCCGCCGGGCTCTGCGCGGCCCACGGCCTCGACGCGGCGGGCGCCGAGCGGCTGCGGACGGCCGTGGCGGCCACCCATGACGCCCCGCTCGCCGACTACCGCCGCCAGGACACCCTGCTCCACCTGACGCTGGCGGAGCTGTCCGGCTCCCCCACCCTCACCGCGCAGTACGCGGCCGTCCGGGCGACGGTGAACGACCTGCTGGACTGCATCCCGCTGCTCGTCCGCAACCTGGAGCACTCCCAGCACCAGCACACCGCCCTGGTGGACGCGGTCCTGGACGGCGACGCGGACGCCGCGCGCGAGGTGATGCGGGAGCACTGCTCGGGGACGGCCGCGCTGCTCCGGGGGTTCCTGACATGAGGCGGGCCGCCCCGGGGTACGCGACCCGGGCGCCCCGGGAGATCCCCGGGTGTACGACCGGGGCGCCCCCGGGTACGTAACCCGAAAGTAACGCACGGGGGTTGCGCTCTCCGGTCGGCACCGCAAAGGTATGGCACCAATCCATTGGGCCCGTTGCGGGGAGCTGACGCTGCCATGACGCTCGAAGACACCACCGGGAGTGCCGGAGGCACCACCCCACCGCAGGACGACTATCTGGAGCGCCGCGCCCTGCGCCGCGGCAGCGCCGGATGGCTGCTGCTCACCGGGCTCGGCGTCGCCTACGTCGTCTCCGGCGACTTCTCCGGCTGGAACATCGGCCTCTCCAAGGGCGGCTTCGGCGGGCTCGCCATCGCCACGGTCCTGATGGGCGCGATGTACGCCTGCCTGGTCTTCGCCCTCGCCGAGCTCTCCGCCATCCTGCCCACCGCCGGCGGCGGCTACGGCTTCGCCCGCCGGGCGCTCGGCACCTGGGGCGGGTTCCTCACCGGCACCGCGATCCTCATCGAGTACATCCTGGCGCCCGCCGCGATCTCCATCTTCATCGGCGACTACGTCGAGTCCCTCGGCCTGTTCGGGCTGGAGTCCGGCTGGCCGGTCTACCTGGTCTGCTTCGCCCTCTTCATCGGCATCCACCTGTGGGGCGTGGGCGAGGCCCTGCGCTTCAGCCTGATCGTGACGGCGATCGCGGTCGCGGCGCTCGTCGTCTTCGCGCTCGGCGCCCTCACCGACTTCCACGTCGACGGGCTGAACGACATCCCGGTCGACGGCGAGGCCTTCGGCGCGAACTCCTGGCTGCCGTTCGGTCTGCTCGGGATCTGGGCCGCGTTCCCCTTCGGCATGTGGTTCTTCCTCGGCGTCGAGGGCGTGCCGCTCGCCGCCGAGGAGGCCAAGGACCCGGTGCGGTCCATGCCGAAGGCCCTCGCGATCTCCATGGGGATCCTGGTGCTGCTCGCCGTGATGACCTTCTTCGCCGCGACCGGGGCGCGCGGCTCGGCCGCCGTCTCCGAGGCCGGCAACCCGCTGGTCGTGGCGCTCCAGGGCGACGGGGACCCGACCGCGCTCAGCCGCTTCGTGAACTACGCGGGCCTCGCCGGCCTGGTCGCCTCCTTCTTCTCCCTCATCTACGCGGGATCGCGCCAGCTCTTCGCCCTCTCCCGCGCGGGCTACCTGCCCCGCTTCCTCTCCCTGACCAGCCGCCGCAAGTCGCCGTACCTCGGGCTCCTCATCCCGGGCGCGATCGGCTTCGCGCTGGCCGCCGGGACCGGGGACGGGGCCCGGATGCTGAACATCGCCGTGTTCGGCGCCACCATCTCGTACGCCCTGATGGCGCTCTCCCACATCGTGCTGCGGCGCCGAGAGCCGGGGCTGCACCGGCCGTACCGCACGCCCGGCGGGATCGTCACCTCGTCGGTGGCCTTCGTCCTGGCCCTGTCGGCCCTCGTCGCGACGTTCCTGGTGGACCGGACCGCGGCGTTCATGGCCGTCGGGGTGTACGCGATCGCCCTCGCCTACTTCGCGTTCTACAGTCGACACCATCTGGTGGCCCGGGCGCCCGAGGAGGAGTTCGCGGCACTCGCGGCCGCCGAGGCCGAACTCGCACGCGACTGACCCCCTACCGCCCCTCTCCCCCGTCCGCCCCTCTCCCCCGACCGCCCCGCACTCCCGCAGTCCCGTACTCCCGGAGGACGTTCCGTGTCCAAGCCGCTCATCGGCGTGACCACCTATCTGGACCAGGCCCGCTGGGGCGTGTGGGACATGCGGGCCGCGCTGCTCCCCGCTCCGTACCCCCGGCTCGTCCAGGAGAGCGGGGGGATCGCGGTGATGCTGCCGCCGGACGCGCCGGAGGCCGCGGCGGCGGTCGTGGCCCGGCTCGACGGCCTGGTGGTCGCGGGCGGGGCGGACGTGGAACCCGTGCGGTACGGGGCCGAGCCCGACCCGCGCACCGGTCCGCCGGCCCGGGAGCGGGACGCCTGGGAGCTCGCCCTGATCGACGCGGCCCTCGCGTCCGGGACCCCGCTGCTCGGCATCTGCCGGGGCATGCAGCTCCTGAACGTGGCCCGCGGCGGGACGCTGGTGCAGCACCTGGACGGGCACGTCGAGGCGGTCGGGGTGATCGGCCGCCACCCGGTGAAGCCGGTGCCGGGGAGCCGGTACGCCGCCCTGGTGCCCGAGCTCGCCGAGGTCCCGACCTACCACCACCAGGCGGTGGACCGGCTCGGCGCCGGACTCGCGGCCTCGGCCCACGCGGAGGACGGCACCGTCGAGGCGGTCGAGCTGGCCGCCCCGGCCTGGGCCCTGGGCGTCCAGTGGCACCCGGAGATGGGCGAGGACCTGCGGGTGATGCGCGGACTCGTCGAAGCGGCGGCCCGCGCGGCGGCCGGCCCGACCCCGACGGCCCCGGCCCCCCGGGGGCCGGTGGCGTCCGAGGGCCAGGCCGGGGCGGGCGCCGGGGCGCCCTGAGCCGGGTCCGGTCTCCGGGCGTCGCCGGGCACGGGCCGCCGCCGCGCGTCCGGGGCGTCCGCCCGTCCGGGGCGGGAGGGGAGGTGTCCGGTCACCCCCCGGCCCGGGCGTCGCGCAGGGTGCGGTCCTTCCGCATGAGGAGCGCGTAGAGCGCGGCGGCGACGCCCATGCCGGCGGGGAGGGAGAGGTCGATCCCGCCGAGGGCGGCGGCGACCGGTCCCGTGTAGAGGGTGTCGACGCAGAGGGCCGCCGCGGTGACACCGGCGACGAGTGCGAGGGCGCCGGCCGGGTTGACGCCCCCGGTGTACCAGAAGGGGCTGCCGGGGGTCTCGTCGGAGAGCGCGGGGCCGTCGTAGCGGCACCGGCGCAGCAGGACGTCGGTCGCGTAGATCGCCATGAGGGGGCCGATCAGGACGGTGATCACCTGGAGGGCGTTGCTGACGGTGTCGAGGAAGTTGGAGACCAGCAGCCCGTAGAGGGTGAGGGCGACGGCGACGGCCCCGTCGAACAGGACGCTGACGGAGCGTCGGACGCGCAGGCCGACGGCCTGGAGCGCGAGTCCCGCGCTGTAGGCGGTCAGGGCGTTGATGGCGATGGTGCCGAGGACCAGGGCGAGCAGGAAGAGCGGGACGAACCAGCCGGGCAGGATCTCCTGGAGCGCGGTCTGCGGGTCGGTCATGTCGACGGCGGTGGCGGCGAAGGCCCCGAGCGAGCAGACGACGACGCTGGGAAGGAACGCGCCGAGCGCGGTCCAGCCGGCGACGGCCCGCTTCGATGCGGTGCGGGGCAGGTAGCGGGAGAAGTCGGCGCTCGTGGTGTACGAGAGCGGGCCCGAGGCGATCATCGTGGTGCCGGCGAGCAGCAGGGCCCAGAGCCCGGCCCCGCGGGCCGGCTCGGCGGGGGTGTACGAGAAGTCGGCGTGCCGCAGGACCGCGAAGGCGACGACCGTGAAGGCCCCGGCGAGGACCAGGGTGATCGGCAGGTACAGCCGGATGATCAGGGCGTGCCCGTAGACGCTGATGATCAGCGTGAGCGCGGCGATGACCACGATGACGGCCACCTCGACGGGGGTGCCCGCCGTGATGCCGGCCTTCTCGACGAGCGCGAAGGCGGCGGTGGCCGCGGCGGCCAGGTTGAGGGCGAAGTAGCAGACGGAGACCAGCCAGCCGCCCACCGCGTTGTTCACGCGGTTGCCGAGGACGCCGTACACGGCCCGGGTGATGACCTCGCTGGGTGCGCCGGCGGCCGGGCCGGAGGTGGCGAGGAGGCCGGGCAGCACCCAGAGCAGGTTGCCCACGACGATTACGCCGACGGCCTGCCAGAGGCTCAGGCCCATCAGGACGAGGGCGCCGCCGATGACCAGGCTCAGGTAGTTGACGTTCGCGGCCGCCCAGACGGAGAAGAGCTCGCGGGGGTGTCCGTGGCGCTCGGAGTCGGGGATGTGGTCGATGCCGTGGGCCTCGATCCGGCCGGGCCGGTCGGCGTCCGGCGGAGCGACCGATGCGGCCCGGGAGCCCGGGAGCGGGTCGGGGATCGTGGAAGTCATGCGGCCCTCCGGTGCGTGGGGTGCCCACCTGGTTGCTTATTGGTCGCACACTCAATAGCATCGCGGTTATGTCGTCAAGCGTCCAGCGCAAGAGAGTGCGGAAAACCCCGGAAGCCCGGCGGGCGGAGATCGTGGAGACCGCCGCCCGGGTGGCCCTGACCGAGGGGCTGGAGTGCGTCACCCTCCGGCGGATCGCCGAGGAGCTCGCCGTCCGACCGGGGCTGATCAGCCATTACTTCCCCTCGGCGGAGGATCTGGTGGGCGAGGCGTTCAGCGTGGCCGCCACCGGCGAGCTCGACTCCCTGCTGCCCGCGGAGCGGCCGCACGGGACCCCCACGCAGTACCTCGCGCGCTACTTCGCCCTCTCCGCGGGCGAGGAGTACGACGACATCAGCCGCCTGTGGATCAACGCCCGGCACCTGAGCCGCTACCGCCCGGTCCTGCGCGACCGGGTCACCGAGCAGGAGATGGCCTCCGACGACCGCCTGGAGGAGCTGATCCGCGAGGGCGTCGAGCGGGGCGAGTTCCGCACGGACGACCCGCGCGCCACCGCCATCCAGATCCTGGTGGTGCTCGACGGCCTCGGCGCCCACGCCAACAGCGACCGGACCGACCGGCCGGCGGCGGTGACCCGCATGCCGCTCACGACCGCCGAACGCGAACTGGGGCTGCCGCACGGCGCGCTGTCCGACGTCCCGCCGCCGGGGGAACCCGCCTGACGTCACCGGCGGTCGGCCGGGCGTATCCGGCCGACCGCACCCGCGGCCGCACCCGGCCCGGCACCGGGGGCCGGCCCTGGCCCGCCGACGGCACGCGGCGTCCGGCGACGGCATCCGGCGACGGCCGCGTACCGCCACGCGGCGCCGGGAGGCGGCCCGTCCACCGGACCGCGGCCGGGAGGACCGGCGTGCCGAGGGGGCCTCCCCCGCGTGCCCGCCGCCGAACCCGGGGCCGACCCGTACGCCGGGCCGCCCCGCCGTCCCGGACCCGACCATCACCCCCACACCTCCCCGCGCCTCCCCGCACCCACCCTCACCCCCTCCCCCGTCCCTCCCTGGAGCCACCCGTGCGCATCCGACTCGCCCTGCTCTCCGCCCGCCTGCTCGACCCCGGCACGGGGACGTTCCTGCCCGACACCGCGCTGGCCGTCGCCGACGACGGACGGATCGCCGCCCTCGGCGACGACCGCGACATCCGCGCGCTCGCCGGGCCCGGCACCACCGTCGTGGACCTCAAGGGCGCCGTCGTCACCCCCGGGCTCGTCGACGGGCACGTGCACCCCGTGACCGGCGCCGAGCTGACCCACGGCCTCGACCTGTCGTACTGCTCCGACCTCGACGACGTACGGGAGGCCCTGGCCCGCGAGGTCCGGAACCTCGGCCGGGGCGACTGGCTCTTCGGCTGGGGCCTCGACCCGAACGTCTTCGGCGACCACCCCGTCGGCATCGCCCCCTTCGACGCCGTCCTCGACGGCATCCCCGCGTTCCTGCTGCTCTTCGACGCCCACTCGGCGCTCGCCAGCCGCCGCGCCCTGGAACTCGCCGGGGTCGACGGGCCCCGCGCCTTCGCCCAGGCCTCCGCCGAGGTCGTCTGCGACGCCTCCGGCCGACCGACCGGACTGCTCCAGGAGGACGCCGCCTGCGAGCTCGTCGAGCGGGTCGCCCCGCGCCCGACGGCCGGGGAGAGCCGCGAGCGGCTGGCCGCGGCCCTGCGGTCCATGGCCGCGGCCGGACTCACCGGCGGCCACGTCATGGACGCGAACGGCGACAGCCTCGCCCTGTACGGGGAGCTCGACGCGGCCGGCGACCTGGCGCTCCGCCTGCGGGTGGCGCCCTGGTGCCAGCCCGGCACGGACGAGGACGGCGTACGGGACCTCGTCGCCGGGCAGGGAGTCGGCGGCGCGCTCTGGCGGGTCGCGGGCGTGAAGCTCTTCATGGACGGCACCATCGACAACGGCACCGCGTGGCTGGAGAAGCCCGACTGCCACGGGGAGTCCACGCACGCGTTCTGGCCGGACCCCGAGGCGTACACCCGCATCATCGGCGAGCTGCACCGGGCCGGGGTCGCGACCGCGACCCACGCCATCGGCGACGCGGCCGTGCGGCACGCGCTCGACGCCGTCGAGAAGGCGCGGGCCGGCGAGCGGGGCACGGTGCGGCACCGGGTCGAGCACATCGAGACCGTCCCGGACGACACCCTGCGCCGCTTCGCGGAGCTGGAGGTGATCGCCTCCATGCAGCCCACCCACTGCTGCGACTTCACCCGCGCCGACCACACCGACAACTGGTCGCGCCGCCTCGGCGAGGAGCGCGCCTCGCGCGCGTGGCGCTGCCGGGACCTGGTCGACTCGGGAGCCGCGGTGGTCCTCGGCTCCGACTGGCCGATCGCCCCCTTCCCGCCGCTCGGCGTCATGGCCGGCGCACGGCACCGGCGCCCGGGCCGCGACCTCGGCAGCCCGCCGCACGGCCCCGAGCAGGCCCTGACCGCGCTGGAGGCGCTGCGCGGCATGACGACGGCGGCGGCGTACGCGGCGGGCGAGGAGCACGAGGCGGGACGGCTCGCGCTCGGCTTCCGCGCCGACCTCACGGTCTTCGCGGACAGCCCGCTGACGACCCCGGCGACGGACCTGCCCGACCTCCCGGTCCTGCTGACGGTCCTGGACGGACGGATCACGCACCGGGCCGCGGGGGTCTGACAGAGCGCACGACGGCGGGCGGGGCTGCGAGCCCGGGGCCTGGGGCGCGGCACCGGGCTGCGGGGCCCGGGTGCGGGGCCCGGGTGCGGGGCCCGGGTGCGGGGCCGGGCTGCGGGCCCGGGGTGCGGAGCCGGGCTGCGGGCCCGGGGTGCGGGGCCCGGGCCTCCCTCGGGGCCCGAGCCGCGGCCCGGCCATCGTGCCGGTGCGCCTTCCGGGAGCACTCGGGAGCGGGCCTCTCGACCGGCCTCCCAGCGCCGCCCGGACCGGCGCGAGCCCGCCCAGCGAGGCCCGGCCCCCGCCCGCGGCACCGCCTTCCGGACGTCGACGCCTCCCGAGTGTCGACGCCTTCCGGGCGGGAACGCCCCGGAGCAGGCCTCTCGACCGGCCTCCCAGCGCCGCCCGGACCGGCGCGGGCCCGCCCCGCCGTTCAGCCCGTGGGGCGGGCCCGGGTCAGGGACAGGAGGTCGCGGGCCGGGCCCGTCGGGCGGTGGCCGGACGGCCAGACCGCGCGGAGGTCGCGGCGCAGCCGGGCCCCCTCCACCGGGATGGCGACCAGCCGCCGCGAGGCCAGTTCCTCGGCGACCGCGAGTTCGCTGAGGACGGCCGGCCCCGCCCCGCTGACCGCCGCGGCCTTGACCGCCGTCGTCGAGGCGAGTTCGAGCAGCGGCTGCGCGAGGCCGCCGTGGCCCGAGAGGGCCGCGTCGAGCACCTGCCGGGTGCCCGAGCCGCGTTCCCGCAGGACCAGCGGGGTGGCGGCGAGCTCCGCCGGGTCCAGCGGGCCGCGGCGGCGGGCCCAGGGGTGCGAGGGCGCGGCCACGATGACCAGCCGGTCGTGCGCGACGACGACCCCGTCGAGGCCGTCCGGCACCGCGAGGCCCTCCACGAAGCCCATGTCCGCCTCGTTCGCGAGCAGCCGCTCCGCGACGACCGCCGAGTTCCCCGCCTGGAGCGACACCGCCGTGCCCGGGCGTTCGGCGCGCAGCGCGATCAGCCAGCCGGGCAGCAGGTACTCGGCGATCGTCATCGACGCGGCCACCCGCAGCCGGGAGTCCCGCCTCCCCCGCAGCGCCTGCGCGCCCGCGTCGAAGGCCTCGGCCGCCTCCACGATGCGCCGCGCCCAGTCGGTGACGAGCGCGCCCGCGTCCGTGAGCCGCGAACCGCGCGGCGAACGGTCGACCAGGGCCACCCCGAGCTGCCGCTCCATCGACCGGATCCGGCTGCTGGCCGCGGGCTGGGTGATGCCGACCTCCCGCGCGGCCGCGCCGAGGCTCCCGTGCCGCGCGACGGCGAGGAGCAGTTCCAGCGCCCCGAGGTCCGGGACCCGGTGATGGAGCTGGGCCCGGCCCCCGGAGCCGTACGCCTCGGTCCGGCGCCCGCCCGCCTGCTGCTCCTCGTGCCGCTCCCCGCGGTGCTCGCGGTGCTCCCCGTTGCTGGCCATAAAGCCAGCTTATGACGTCATAGCCGCATGATCCCTGGTGGGGCCGGGGCGATCGGACGACGGTGGGGTCATGGCAAGCCTCGCACCTCCGCTCCCCGCCGTCCGCGCCACCACCCCCGGCGCCCGGCCGGACGCCTCACCGGCCCGCTCCGTCCGCCACCTCGGACCCAACTGGTACGCCGCCGTGATGGGGACGGCGATCGTGGCCAGTGCGGGCGCGGGACTCCCCGTCGACCTCCCCGGCCTCCGCACGGCCTGCGCGGCGGTCTGGGCGCTGTCCCTCGCGATGCTGCTCGCCCTGGTCGCCGCCCGCACCGCGCACTGGGTCCACCACCGCGACCAGGCCCGCGCCCACCTCCTGGACCCGGCCGTGGCACCGTTCTACGGCTGTCTGTCGATGGCGCTGCTCGCGGTCGGCGGCGGCGCCGTGATCGTGGGCCGGGACTGGATCGGGCTGCCCGCAGCCGTCGCGCTGGACGCCGTCCTGTTCACCGTCGGCACGGTCGTCGGGCTGGCCGCCGCCGTCGGCATCCCGTACCTCATGGTCGCGCACCACCGGATCGAGGGCGCGTCCCCGGTGTGGCTGCTCCCGGTCGTCGCCCCCATGGTCTCCGCCGCGCTCGGCCCGCTGCTGGTGCCCCACCTGCCCGCGGGCCAGGCCCAGGAGACCCTGCTCCTCGCCTGCTGGGCGATGTTCGGCCTCAGCCTCCTCGCGACCCTGGTCATGCTGCCGCTGGTGTTCGGCCGGCTGGTGACGGGCGGCCCGCTGCCCCTCGCGCTCACCCCCACCCTCTTCCTCGTCCTCGGCCCGCTCGGCCAGTCGACGACCGCCGCGAACAAGTTCGCCGACGTCGCCCCGGGCGTGCTCCCCGCCCCGTACGCGCACGGCTTCGCGTCCTTCGCCGTCCTCTACGGCGTGCCCGTGACGGGTTTCGCCCTGCTGTGGCTGGCGCTCGCCGGCGCGCTGGTGCTGCGGGCACGGCGGCGCGGGATGGGCTTCGCGATGACCTTCTGGGCGTTCACGTTCCCCGTCGGGACCTGTGTGACCGGCGCCGAGGGGCTCGCGCAGCACACCGGTCTGGCCGCGTTCCGGTGGCTCGCGATCGGCCTGTACGTGTTCCTCGTCGCGGCGTGGCTGGTGGCCGGGACCCACACGGTCCGCGGTCTGCTCAGCGGCGCGCTGCCCGCAGGGCCCGCTCCAGCACCCGCGGCGCCTCGACGAGGGACGGGCCGTACCAGGTGAGGTGACGTCCGTCGACGAGCGCGGCGGCGGTCCCGGGGAAGGCCTCGGGGCCGTCGTCGGGCGTGAAGCGGTACGGCTCGTCGGGCAGGACGAGGAGGTCGGGCGCGGCGGCGCGGAGCTCGTCGAGCGGCAGCCGGGGGTAGCGCTCGGGGTGGTCGGCGTACAGGTTGCGGACGCCGAGGCGGGCCAGCAGGTCGCCGGCGAAGGTGTCCCGGCCGAGGACCATCCAGGGGCGCCGCCAGATCGGCACCACGGCCGTGCACTCCCTCTCGGGGGCGACCGCGGCCCAGGCCGCCTCGGCGTCGTCGAGCCAGCGGGGTCGGCGGGGCGCGCCGCACGCGGCGAGGACCCGCTCCAGCTCGCTGAAGCCCTCGTCGAGGGTGCGGATGTCGGTGACCAGGACGTCGAGCCCGGCGGCCCGGAGTTCGGCGAGGTCGGCGGCCCGGTTCTCCTCCTCGTTGGCGAGGACGAGGTCGGGGCGGAGGCCGGCGATGGCGTGGACGTCGGGGTTCTTGGTCCCGCCGATCCGCGCCGCGCCGAGGCCCGCCGGGTGGCTGCACCAGTCCGTGGCCCCGACGACCAGGCCGGGCGCGGTGACGGCGACGGCCTCGGTCAGGGACGGCACCAGGGAGACGACCCTGGCGACCGTGCCGCGGCCGGCGCTCACTCCTCCTCGGCCTCGACGTGCTCGGCGACGGCGACGACGAGGAGCCGGGTGCCGGCCTCCGTGGCGCGCCAGCGGTGCCGGACCCCGCCCGAGAGGTAGAGGGTGTCGCCGCGCCCGAGGCGGTACGCGCGTCCCTCCGCCTCGACCTCGGCGGCTCCGTCGGCCACGTACAGCAGTTCGTCGTTGCGGTGCTGGAACTCGCGTCCCGCGTCCTGCTCGCCGGTGAACTCCAGGGCGTGCAGCTGGTGCCGGCCGCGGACGATCGCCCGGACGCCGGGCGGGAGGGCGGGGGAGGGCTCGTCCGCCCGGACGACGTCGACGGTGCGGGAGGCCTCGGCGGCGGCCAGGAGTTCGGCCGCGGTGGTCTCCAGGGCGTCGGCGACGAGCCCGAGGGAGCGGGAGCTGGGGCGGGCCCGGTCGTTCTCGACCTGGCTGAGGAAGGGCACGGACAGTCCGCTGCGCGAGGAGACGACGGCCAGCGTCAGCTGGAGCGCTCTGCGTCGCCTCTTGACGGCCGCGCCCACGCGGGGTGATTCCTTCTCGTCCATGTCGGCCCCCTCCCTCGTGCCTCGTGCGTACCCGTACCGGGCGGTTACCTGAACCTTACGCAGCTTTGGGGCGGGGTTTCGCGTCGTGACGAAAAGGGGTGGCCGCCGAACACGTTCGGCGACCACCCCTTTTCGGACAGGTACCGTTCACCTGTCTCCGCCGGGAGGCGGCCGCGGTCTACTGCGGCGTGAGCTTCTCGGCGAGGCCCGGGTTGTCGTCCAGCCAGGTGCGGACGGCCTCCTGCTCCTTGCCCTTGCCGGTCTTCTGGATGACGGCTTCGAGGTCGGTGAGCTGCTTCTCGGTGAGCTCGAAGTTCTTCAGCCAGGCTCCGACCTCGGGGTTCTCGGCGGAGAATCCCTTGCGGGCCAGGGTGTGGACGCCGTCGCCCTTGCCCCAGGAGCCCTTGGGGTCGGCGAGCTTCTTCAGGTCGTGGGCGGAGTAGGCCCAGTGCGGCGACCAGAGCGTCACCACGACCGGTTCCTTGCGCTCGTAGGCGCGCTTCAGCTCGGCGAGCATGCCGGGCGTGGAGCCGTCGACGACCTTGTACTCGCCCTGGAGGCCGTACTCCTTGAGGACCTTGTCCTTGAGGATGCCCATCATGCCGGCGCTGGGCTCGATGCCGACGATCCGGCCCTTGAACTGCCCGGACTTGCCCTTGAGGTCGGCGAGCGAGTCGACGCCCTTCACGTACGAGGGGACGGAGAGCTCCAGGGAGGTGGGGCCGTACCAGGAGCCGAGGTCCTCCAGCTTGTTCTTGTACTTCTCCCAGTACTGGGCGTGGGTGACGGGCAGCCAGGAGTCGGTCTGGAAGTCGAGCTGGCCGCCGGCCAGGCCGGTGTAGAGCGCGCCGGCCTCCAGCTGCTTGGTGTCGACCTCGTACCCGCGGCGCTCCAGGAGCTCCTTCCAGAGGAAGGTGGAGGCGATGCCCTCGTCCCAGGGGATGTAGCCGATGCTGACCTTCTTGCCGTTTCCGGCGGTGGCCGAGCCCGCTCCGTGGCCGCCGAGGATGCCGGTGCCGCCGGCGACGAGGGCGAGGACGACGACGCCGACGAGCGCGGTGACGGGCTGGGGGCGGTGGGCCCACAGCTTGGCCCCGGGGCGCTTGGCGGAGAGCGCGGCGCGGGCCTTGGCTGCGGCGCGGCGGCCGAGCGGGGAGACCTGGCGGCCGAGGGCGCCGGTCATCCGGTCGAGGTACATGGCGAGGACGACGATGGAGACGCCGGCCTCGAAGCCGAGGCCGATGTCGACGTTGCCGATGGCGCGGTAGACGGCGCCGCCGAGCCCGCCGCCGCCGACCATGCCGGCGATGACGACCATGGACAGGCCGAGCATGATGACCTGGTTGACGCCCGCCATGATCGTCGGCAGGGCCAGCGGCAGCTGCACGCGCAGCAGGGTGTTGCGGGGCGTGGTGCCGAACGCCTCGGCGGCCTCGACGAGTTCGCCGTCGACCTGCCGGATGCCCAGCTCGGTCATGCGGACGCCCGGCGGCAGCGCGAAGACGATGGTGGCGATGATGCCGGGAACGACGCCGACGCCGAAGAAGATGATGCCGGGGATGAGGTACACCATGGCCGGCATGGTCTGCATGAAGTCGAGGACCGGCCGGAGCACGGCGCTGACGTGCTTCGAGCGGGCCGCCCAGATGCCGAGCGGTACGGCGATCACGAGGGTGACCAGCGTCGCGACGAGGACGAGCGAGAGCGTCGCCATGGCCTCGTCCCACAGCTGGACCGAGTCGACGAGCACGAATCCGCCGAAGGCGAGCACACCGGCGGCGAGCCCGCGCAGCCACCAGGCGACGACGGCGAGGATGCCGGCGAAGATCAGGGGCTGGGGCGCGGAGAGGACGGCGTCGATGCCGTCGTAGAGGCCGGTGACGCCGCCGCTGACGGCGTCGAAGAGCCAGGAGAACTGGGACTGGAGCCAGTCGACGGAGCTGTCGACCCAGTCGCCGAGGGGAAGCCTAGGCACGGGCGGTCAGCTCCTTCTGCGTGCGGGTGGCGGCCGCGGTGTCGTCCGCGTCGCCCTCGGGGCCGGCGGGCACGTCGTCCGCGGCGCCGCGGGGCGTACGGCCGGAGGCGGCGGGGTCACCGGCGGACGTGCCGTCCGGGTGGTCGGCGTCCCGGGCGCCCAGTCCGCCCATCACGGCGAGCAGCCGCTCCGCCGGTACGACTCCGAGGACGGCGCCGTCGGAATCCTTCACGGTCACGGGGTGTGGGGCGCGGGCGGCCACGGCGCACAGGTCGGCGACGAGCGTGTCCGGTCCGACGGGCCGGCAGGGGCAGTCGTCGGGGCACTCGGCGGGGGTGGCGCCCGCCGTCATCACGGCGGAGGCGGTGAGCACCCGGGAGCGGTCGACGTCCTGGATGAAGGAGGCGACGTAGTCGTCGGCGGGGCGGACCAGGATGTCCTCGGCGGTGCCGAGCTGCACGATCCGGCCGTCGCGCATGACGGCGATCCGGTCGCCGAGGCGCATCGCCTCGTTCAGGTCGTGGGTGATGAAGACGATGGTCTTCTTCAGCCGCTGCTGGAGGACGAGGAGCTGGTCCTGCATGTCGCGGCGGATCAGCGGGTCGAGGGCGCTGAAGGACTCGTCCATGAGGAGCAGGTCGGCGTCGGTCGCGAGGGCGCGGGCCAGGCCGACGCGCTGCTGCATGCCGCCGGAGAGCTCGTCGGGCCAGGACTTCTCCCAGCCGGCGAGGCCGCAGAGTTCCAGGGCCTCGGCGGCCCGGGACTCGCGCTCGGCACGCGCGACACCCTGGACCTCCAGGCCGTACGCGGCGTTCTCCAGGACGTTCCGGTGCGGGAACAGCGCGAAGTGCTGGAACACCATGCTGATCTTGGTGGAGCGCACCGCGCGCAGCTCGCGGGGCGACAGCGCGGTGAGGTCCCGCCCGTCGAAGAGGACCCGGCCGGCGGTGGGCTCCAGCAGGCCGTTCAGCATGCGGAGGAGGGTCGACTTGCCGGACCCGGAGAGGCCCATCACGACGAAGATCTGGCCGGGCTCCACGACGAAGCCCGCGTCCACGACGGCCGCCGTCGTCCCCTCGGCCCGCAGCTCCTCCCGGTCGGCGCCGGCGGCGAGCCTGCGGACGGCTTCCTCGGGTCGTCTGCCGAACACCTTGAACAGGTGATCTGCCTGGAGCCTTGACACATGAACCTCACGGGTAGCAACGAAAAACGGCCCCTGCCACCCCCGCGCGGTAGGGCCGTGGAGCGGGCGGGATCGGCCCGCGGGCCCGTCGCGTACGGGGATCCTTTCGTTGAATCCCGTACCGGGTTCCGCTCCGGGCTCGCGCCTGCCCGGGCCCCGAAGAGTGCAAACGCAAAGGTGACGGGGGTCACGCGAGGGGATCCGGAACCGCGGACGGCGCGCGGGCGTCCGCGAGGGGGACACCGACAGGTGCGGGCGGACGGAGCGTTCGGACGGCGACGGTGAGCGGGCCGGGGCCGAGGGGCGCCCGCCCCCTGCCGGTGAACCCCCGCTGCCCCGGCGGGCGGACGCACGCGTCCCCCGACCCCGCGGGCGCCCCGAGGCCTAGGATCACGCAGGTGACTCAACGCCTGATGCTCCTGGACACCGCCAGCCTCTACTTCCGCGCCTACTTCGGCGTGCCGGACTCCGTCCGCGCCCCCGACGGCTCGCCCGTGAACGCGGTGCGCGGTCTCCTCGACTTCATCACCCGGCTCGTGCAGGACCACCGGCCGGACGAGCTCGTGGCCTGCTGGGACGACGACTGGCGCCCCCAGTGGCGGGTCGACCTGATCCCCTCGTACAAGGCGCACCGGGTGGCCGAGGAGACGGAGACCGGGCCGGACGAGGAGGAGATCCCGGACACCCTGTCCCCGCAGGTGCCGGTGATCGAGGACGTCCTGGCCGCGCTCGGCATCGCCCGGATCGGGGCCGCCGGCTACGAGGCGGACGACGTGATCGGGACCCTCGCGGGCCGCGCCCCCGGGCCGGTGGACATCGTCACGGGCGACCGGGACCTCTTCCAGCTGGTGGACGACGCCCGGGGCGTACGCGTCCTGTACCCGCGCAAGGGCGTCGGCGACTGCGACCTGGTGGACGCGGAGTTCATCGGCACCAAGTACGGGGTGCGCCCCGACCAGTACGCGGACTTCGCGGCGCTGCGCGGCGACGCCAGCGACGGTCTCCCCGGCGTGAAGGGCATCGGCGAGAAGACGGCGGCGCAGCTGGTCACGGAGTACGGAGACCTGGCGGGCGTGCGGGCGGCGGCCGAGGACCGTACGTCGAAGCTGACGCCGGCCAAGCGGCGCGGCATCGTGGAGGCGGCCGCGTACCTGGACGTCGCCCCGACGGTGGTCCGCGTCGCCGGGGACGTACCGCTGCCGGAGTTCGACGCGACTCTCCCGAAGGCACCCCGCGACCCGGCGGCCCTCGACGCCCTCGCGAAGCGCTGGGGCCTGGGCGGGGCGGTCGGCCGCCTGCTCCCGGTCCTGGCACGCTGACGGAAACCGGCCGCACTGGGGCGACCACGCCCCGGGGTGCTAGCTTAGGCATACCTAAGTAACCCGGCGCCGCATCGGCGTCGCGCCATGTCGAGTCAGGAGAGCCACCCGTGGCGGAGCAGCCCCGCAAGGCACCGAAGGCCACCGAAGCGCGCGTGGTCCGCACCGAACGCATCACCCCGCACATGGTGCGGGTCGTCCTGGGCGGCCCCGGCCTCGACGCCTTCGAGGTCGGCACGTACACCGACCACTACGTGAAGCTGCTCTTCGCCCCCGAGGGCGTCGCCTATCCGGAGCCGTTCGACATGGACCGGATCCGGGCGGAATTCCCCCGGGAGGAGTGGCCGACGACGCGTACGTACACCGTGCGGGCGTGGGACCCGGTCCACCGCGAGCTGACCGTCGACTTCGTCGTGCACGGCGACGAGGGGCTCGCGGGCCCCTGGGCGGCCCGGGCGCGGGCCGGCGAGACGGTGCGCTTCCTCGGCCCCGGCGGCGGCTACGCGCCGGACCCGGCGGCGGACTGGCACCTGCTCGCGGGCGACGAGAGCGCGCTGCCGGCGATCGCGGCGGCCCTGGAGCGGCTTCCCTCGGGCGCCCGGGTGCACGCGTTCGTGGAGATCCCGGACGGCGCCGAGGAGCAGAAGTTCGCGACGGAGGACGGCATCGAGGTCACCTGGCTGCACCGCGGCGACCGCCCGGTGGGCGCGGCGCTCGTCGAGGCCGTGCAGGGACTGGACTTCCCGGCGGGCGACGTGCACGCCTTCGTCCACGGCGAGGCGGGCTTCGTGAAGGACCTCCGCCGCCATCTGCGCCTGGACCGCGGGGTTCCGCGCGAGCGGCTGTCGATCTCGGGCTACTGGCGCCTGGGCAAGTCGGACGAGGCCTGGCGCGCGATCAAGCGCGAGTGGAACGACCAGGTGGAGCGCGAGCAGGAGAACTGAGGCACGGAGCCGGCAGGCCGGCTCACCGTGCGAGCGGGGCCCGGGGGCAGAACCCCCGGGCCCCGCGCCGTTCGCACCCGCGACTCCCGAACGCGGCCGGCCGGGAGCGCCCGGCGCCGCCCGACCCGCGCCAGGCGGGGCCAGGCCGGGCCAGGGCTACCCCAGCGCACCGCACCGCACCGCACCGCACCGGAGAGGCGCGTGCCCCTCCCCCGGCCGGACTCCCGCTAGGTCGCCTCTCCGAACATGCGGTCCGAGGTGTCGGTGTGGACCATCCTCCGGAGCGCGGAGAAGATCGCGTCGCCGATGACCGTGCCGACGACCACGCTCTCCACCAGTTCCTCGCGCGCCACGTTGCCCGCGACGTAGTCGAGGTCCGTCCGCGCCACCCGCTCCGCCGCGTCCGCGTACGTGTCCAGGACCTGCACGAACGCGCCGTGTCCGGCCTCGTCGACGGCGGCCAGGGCCACCGCGAGCGCCTCGGACGCGGGATTGCCGGGGTCGACCCGCCAGCCGCGCGCGGCGATCAGCGCCGCGACCCGCTTCCGCGCCTCCTCGATCCCGGCGTGCGGTTCGCGGTCGTAGCGCGGCACCAGGCCCGAGGCCACCGTGCCCAGCATCATGTGCACCGAGCGGTCGGGGTCGTCGACCGCGACGATCACCTCGCGGATCGCCGCCACCGACAGACCTCCCACATCGAGGAGCGCCCGGATCAGGCGGAGGCGCTGCACGTGCGTCTCTCCGTACGAGGCCTGGTTGGGGCTCGTCAGTTCCCCGGCCGGCAACAGTCCCTCCCGTACGTAGAACTTGATCGTCGGGATGGACACCCCGGTCCTGCGACTCAACTCTCCGATGCGCAAAGCGCGTTCACCTCTCTGATCCCGCTTCGGCCTTGCCGAAGCGACTCCCCATCATAGATAGTGGCGCTATCAGATAGTGGCTAGTGCCACTATCCATACTTTCCCACGGGGGGATTCGTATGTCCTTATCGCCCACCGCCGCACCGGCACGGCTCCACCGGCCGCTCGTCTGGTTCGCCGCCTCCATGGGCGTATTCGCCCTCGTCTCCGCCGTCGGCATCGCCGTCGACGACCGCGTCCTGGTCGGCGTACCGATCTGGACCAAGCCGTTCAAGTTCTCCGTCTCGTTCGTCGCGTACGCGCTCTCGCTCGCCTGGATGCTGACCCTGCTCCCCCGGGGCCGCCGGGTCGGCTGGTGGGCCGGCACCGTGGTGACCGCCGCGAGCGCCGCCGAGATGGTGCTCATCACCCTCCAGGTCGTCCGGGGCGAGCGGAGTCACTTCAACCAGGCGACGCCCTTCGACAACACCGTCTTCCAACTCATGGGCGCCACCGTCCTCGTGCTGTGGCTGGGCGCGCTGGCCATCGCCGTCCTCCTGCTGCGCGCCAGGATCCTCGACCGGGCGACGGCCTGGGCCGTCCGGCTGTCCTCGCTGATCGCCCTGGCGGGCGCGGCCGTGGGCTTCCTGATGGTCAGTCCGACACCGGAGCAGCAGGCGGTCGACGGTTCGCCGATCGTGGGCGCCCACTCCGTCGGCGTACCGGACGGGGGCCCGTCGATGCCCGTGACCGGCTGGGCGAGCGACGGCGGCGACCTGCGCATCCCGCATTTCGTCGGCATGCACGCGCTCCAGGTGCTGCCACTGCTCCTGCTCGTCCTCGCCGCGCTCGCCCCGCGCTTCACCCGTCTCGCCGACGAACGCGTGCGCCTCCGCCTCACCCTGACGGCCGCCGCCGCGTACACGGCGACCTTCGTCCTGCTCACCTGGCAGGCGCTGCGCGGCCAGGCGCTGCTCGCCCCGGACGGCGCGACGGTGGCGGCCGCGGGGGCGATCGTCCTGCTGACCGCGGCCTCCGCGACCCTCTCCCTCCTACCGCCCCTCCACCGGCCCGTGATCGCCGACCTCACTCGGCACACGACCGCCGCCCATCGGTCAGTCCGTGATCGCTGACCGTCGGCTCCGTGATCGCCGTCCTCGGACCGACCGAGGACGGCGCCCTCCCGGGTTCAGCCTCGGGTTCAGCCCCGGGTTCAGCCCCGTGCCCGTACCGTCGCCAGGACGTCCCGGTCCGGCTGGAGTGTGAGGCTGGGGACCGGGAGGACCTCCTCGGTGGTGACGTCCACGTCGTAGCGGCGGGCCAGGACCGCGAGGATCAGGACCGCTTCGACGAGGGCGAAGCGGGTGCCGAGGCAGACGCGGGGACCGCCGCCGAAGGGGAACCACGCGTATTCGGGTATCTCCTCGGCGGGCTGTCCGTCCCGTTCGATCCAGCGCTCGGGGCGGAAGGCCTCCGCGTCGCCGTACCAGCGGGGGTCGCGCTGGGTGGCCCACTGGCTGGACCAGACACGGGTTCCGACGGGGACGGGCTTGCCACCGAGGGTGGCGCCCTCCTTCGCGAGGCCGGTGAGCAGCCAGATCGTGGGGTAGAGCCGGAGGGTCTCCTTGATGACCGCCTGGGTGTAGGTGAGGGAGGCGTAGTCGTCGTATCCGGGTTCGTGGTCGGCGAGGACCCGGTCGAGTTCCTCGGTGAGGGCGGCCCGGACGTGGGGGTTGCGGGAGAGCAGGTACCAGGTCCAGACGAGGGTGGAGCTGGTGGTCTCGTGGCCGCCGATGTAGAGGGTGACGGTCTCGTCGCGGATCTCCTGGTCGGAGAGGGGTGCGCCGGTCTCGTCGCGGGCGGCGAGGAGGCGGCTGAGGAGGTCGGGGCGTTCGGTGTCGCCGTCGCGGTGGCGGGAGACGACGCGGGCGACCTCGGCGTCGATGACGGCGGTGGCGCGCTTGATGCGGGCGCGTCCGGGGGTGGGCAGCCAGTCGGGGAGGATCGCGCCGATGCCGCTGAACTCGGCGCCGATCTCCTTCTGCGCGACGTCCATGGCCTGTCCGATGGCGTCGGCGTCGGCGGCGGTGTCGACGCCGAAGATCGTGCGGACGGCGACGAGTTGGGTGAGGGCGGCCATCTCCTTCTTGATGTCGATGTGCGCGCCGTCGGACCAGCGGTCGGCGAGGGCCACGGCGCATTCGGACATGGTGGCGGCGTAGGAGCGGACCTGCTTCGGGCGCACGGAGGGTTGCACGAGGGAGCGCTTGCGGCGCCAGTCGGCTCCCTTGGAGACGATGACGCCGTTCCCGAGAAGGGTGCGGAAGGCGATGCCGAGGTCGGGCTGGTCGAAGGTCCGCTCGACCTCGGTGAGGAGTTCGCCGACGGTGTCGGGGTGGGCGATGAAGAGGGAGGGCTTGCGGCCGAAGCGCCAGCGGACGATGTCGCCGCGGTCCCGGAGTTGTTCGAAGAAGGCCAGTGGGTCCTTCCCGAAGGCGGGCAGGCTGCCGAGGAGGGGGATGCCGCGGGGGCCGTCGACGACAACCGGAACCGCGGCCGGTGGTTCGTGCGGAGTCTCCGCCCGCGTCTGCGGCGGATGCTGCTCGCCGTGCTTCCCGGTGGGCGGCCGCCCTTCGTCCCGGGCCCCCGTGTGCGAATGACCGGCTTGCGTGGTCATGAACGTCCCCTCCCCAACTGGCCTTTCCTGCTTGTGAGTCCATGCAATCGGAACGGCCGGGCGGGCGCCACCCCTGTGGACGACGGCCTGTGGACGACGGGGGGGTCCACCGGTTCGGTATGACCATCGGACATGCGGAGACCGGGCAGCCGTGAACGATCGAGGGCCGGGAGAACGGGAGAAACGGAAAGGCCGAGTGCCCGCGGCGTGGTCGCCACGGGCACTCGGCCTGCAGGGTGGAAGCGGGTCGTCAGCCCACCGAGCTGTAGGCGACGACTCCGCGCAGCAGTGCGTCGACGGCCTTGCGGGCGTTCCTGGCGACGGTGCTGTTCTCCTTGGGTGCCGCCGCCGCGATCTGTCCGAGGACGTCGATGACCTGCTTGCACCAGCGGACGAAGTCACCGGCGGGCATCTCGGCCTCGCGGAGCACCTCGTCGAGGCTCTTGTCGGAGGCCCACTGGTAGGCGGCCCAGGCGAATCCGAGGTCGGGTTCGCGCTGGCCGACGCCCTCCGCCTGGTTGATCTTGAATTCCTCTTCGAGGGCGTCGAGGCGGCCCCAGATCCGCACCATCTCGCCGAGTGCCGCCTTGGCGTTGCCCGCGGGCAGCTTGGGTGCGACGGCGTCGTCGGACTGACGTGCCTCGAACACCAGCGCCGAGACGCAGGCGGCGAGTTCGGCCGGGGTCAGGCCCTCCCAGACGCGGTCGCGGAGGCATTCGCTGGCGAGGAGGTCGAGTTCGCCGTAGAGCCGGGCGAGCCGCTTGCCGTTCTCCGTGACCTCGTTGCCGCGCAGGTAGTCGAGTTCGGTGAGGAGCGCGACGATCCGGTCGAAGGTGCGCGCGATGGTGTTGGTGCGGCCCTCGATGCGCCGCTCCAGCTGCTGGGTGTCGCGCTGGAGGCGGTGGTAGCGCTCGGCCCAGCGGGCGTGGTCCTCGCGCTCGTCGCAGCCGTGGCAGGGGTGGGCGCGGATCTCGGTGCGCAGCCGGGCGATCTCGCGGTCGTCGGCGGCGGCGGAGCGCTGCTTGTGGTGGCGCTCGGGGTTGATGTGTCCGGCCTTGCTGCGCAGGGCGGAGGCGAGGTCGCGGCGGGACTGCGGGGAGCGGGGGTTGAAGGACTTGGGGATCCTCATCCGCTCCAGTGCCTCGACCGGGACGGGGAAGTCGATGGAGGCGAGCCTCTTGACCTGTCGTTCGGCGGTGAGGACGAGGGGGCGGGGGCCGTCGTGGTGCTCGAAGCCGCGGTGGTTGTTGGTGCGGCCGGCGGGGATGCCGGGGTCGAGGACGAGGGCGAGTCCGGCGAACTTGCCGGTGGGGACGTGGATGACGTCGCCGGGCTTGAGCTTCTCCAGGGATCCGGCGGCCTGGGCGCGGCGCTGGGCGGCGCCCTGGCGGGCCAGTTCGGTCTCGCGGTCCTTGAGGTCGCGGCGGAGTCGCGCGTACTCCTCGAAGTCTCCGAGGTGGCAGGTCATGCCTTCCCGGTAGCCTTCGAGGCCCTCTTCGTTCTTCTGGACCTGTCGGGAGATGCCGACGACGGAGCGGTCGGCCTGGAACTGGGCGAAGGACGTTTCGAGGAGTTCGCGGGAGCGGTGCCGGCCGAAGCCCTCGACGAGGTTGACCGCCATGTTGTAGGAGGGCTTGAAGCTGGAGCGCAGCGGGTAGGTGCGCGTGCCGGCGAGGCCGGCGAGGTGGTCGGGGTCGAGGCCGCGCTGCCAGAGGACGACGGCGTGGCCTTCGACGTCGATGCCGCGGCGGCCGGCGCGGCCGGTGAGCTGGGTGTACTCGCCGGGGGTGATGTCGGCGTGCTGCTCGCCGTTCCACTTGACGAGCTTCTCCAGGATGACGGTGCGCGCGGGCATGTTGATGCCGAGGGCGAGCGTCTCGGTGGCGAAGACGGCTTTGACGAGGCCCTTGACGAAGAGGTCCTCGACGACTTCCTTGAAGGTGGGGAGCATGCCGGCGTGGTGGGCGGCGATGCCGCGCTCCAGTGCTTCGAGCCATTCGTAGTAGCCGAGGACGTGGAGGTCCTCGGTGGGGATGGCGGCGGTGCGCTCCTCGACGATCTCTCGGACGCGGCGGCGTCCGTCGTCGTCGTTGAGGCGGAGTCCGGCGTAGAGGCACTGCTGGACGGCGGCCTCGCAGCCGGCGCGGCTGAAGATGAAGGTGATGGCGGGCAGGAGTCCTTCGGCGTCGAGGCGCTCGATGACCTCGGGGCGGCCGGGGGTCCAGATGCGGGAGCGCTGGCGGCGCTCGCGCTCGCGGTCGGCCTCGCGGACCATCTTGCCGCGGCGCCGGTCGCGCGGGTTGTACGTGCGCGTGTTCTCGGTGCGGGCGAGGCGCTGGAGGTCGGGGTTGACCTCGCGGCGGGAGGCGCCGCGGCCGCCGTGGTCGGTCTCCTCCTCGAAGAGGTCGTACATCCGGCGTCCGGCGAGGACGTGCTGCCAGAGGGGGACGGGGCGGCTTTCGGAGACGATGACCTCGGTGTCGCCGCGGACGGTGTCGAGCCAGTCGCCGAACTCCTCGGCGTTGGAGACGGTCGCGGAGAGTGAGACGAGGGTGACCGATTCGGGGAGGTGGATGATCACTTCCTCCCAGACGGCGCCGCGGAAGCGGTCGGAGAGGTAGTGGACCTCGTCCATGACCACGTAGCCGAGGCCTGAGAGGGCCTGGGATCCCGCGTAGAGCATGTTGCGGAGGACTTCGGTGGTCATGACCACGATCGGCGCGTCGCCGTTGACGCTGTTGTCCCCGGTGAGGAGGCCGACCTTGTCGTTGCCGTAGCGCTTGACGAGGTCGGCGTACTTCTGGTTGGAGAGCGCCTTGATCGGGGTCGTGTAGAAGCACTTGCGGCCCTGGTTCAGGGCGAGGTGGACGGCGAACTCGCCGACGATGGTCTTGCCGGAGCCCGTGGGCGCGGCGACGAGCACGCCCTTGCCCGCTTCGAGGGCCTGGCATGCCTCGATCTGGAAGGGGTCCAGGCCGAACTCGTACATCTCGCGGAAGGGGGCCAGCGCGGTGGCCGCATCGGCGTTGCGGGCGCGGGCGGCCGCGTACGCCTCGGCTGGTGTGAGGTCCTCTGTCATCTTGTTCTCGAGCCTACCCGTCGCCTGTGACAGTGACGCGATCTTTATCGAGGGGATGTGGAGGGCCGGGTTCCGGGCCTTGCGGATGCGCCGCCGTCCCGGCGGGAACGCGAGGACCCCGCCGCGGGGCCGCGGCGGGGTCGTCTGTTCCGGACGGTGTCCGGAGGGGCGTGCGGGTGTGCGGGGGCGGCGTCAGGTGATGTCGTCGTACCCGTTGGCGCGGTGGACGCCGGCGCCGCCGGGTTCGCCGGTGGCCTGCTCGGGCAGGGCCCGGGCGGCGCCGACCGGTTCGATCGCGCCGACGGACTCGGGGCGGAGGTCCAGCACAGATGCCTCGTCGTCGTCGAGCTCGGCGTCGGGGTCGTCGCGCCTGCGCCGCCGGTCGTTGAGGAGGGCGAAGCCGACGGCACCGAAGTACAGGACGGTGACGGGTCCCGCGAGGGCGATCATGCCGACGGGGTCGGTGGTCGGGGTGATGACGGCACCGAAGACGAAGACGCCCATGATCACGCCGCGCCACCAGCCGGCCATCCGGCGGCCGGTGAGGACGCCGGTGAGGTTGAGCATGACCAGGACGAGCGGCAGCTCGAAGGCGAGCCCGAAGACGAGCACCATGCGCAGGGTGAAGTCGAGGACGTCAGCGAGCGAGAGGAGGTTCTGGGCCCCGTCGGGCGTGAGGCTGATGAGGACCTTCACGCTGATGGGGAGGATCTTGTACGCGAGGTAGGCACCGGCCGCGAACAGCGGGACGGCCGCGCCGACGAAGGCGTACGTGTACTTCTTCTCGCTCTTGTGCAGCCCGGGCGCGATGAAGGCCCACAGCTGGTAGAGCCACACGGGGCTCGCGACGACCAGGCCCACGGTCAGGGAGATCTGGATCGTCGTACTGAACGGAGCCGTCAGCGTGGCGAAGGTGACCTCGGCGCAGTTGCCGCCGCTGCTCTTGACGCCCGGTGGGCACTTGGGCACCGACTTCTGCAGGAACTGCAGCAGCTCCTCGCTGTACACGAGGGCGACGATCGTCACCGCGACGATGGCGAGGAGACCCTTCGCCAGTCGGTTGCGGAGTTCACGCAGGTGCTCCACGAGGGGCATCCGGCCCTCGGGGTCTTTGTCCTGCTTGCGGGCAGACTTGGGCAACCCACGTCCTCATCTCATGCGGCAGGCCGCCGCCCGGTGCGGCGGCCGCGGCGGACCGGGTCAGCGCTTGGTGGTGTCCGAGGGCTCGGTCACGGGACGTGCGCTGGTCACGTCGCCGGGAGCGGCCTGGATGGTGCGCGGGGCGGGCTCCTGGGCGGTGGGGGCACCGGTGGCGGCCTGCGGCGGGTCGGCGGGGGCGCTCTGCTGGTCGTCCGACTTCATCGCCTTGGCCTCGCTCTTGAGGATGCGGGCGGACTTGCCGAGCGAGCGCGCCATGTCCGGGAGCTTCTTGGCGCCGAACAGCAGGATGATCACGACGAGGATGAGAATGATCTCGGTGGGGCCGAGCCTACCCATAGCTGTTTACCTTCTTCACCGAGGCGACATGGAGTGCGTGCCCGGCGGGTCGGACATGCGTCCGGCCACCGCGCTGTCTGCGATCGTAACCCGCAGGAGTAAACGCAGGGCAATGCCCTTGCATACTCCCGATTGCGTCGTACGTGACCGGTTCGGGGCCACTTCACGCAGGGTACGGCACGGGATCAGCGCAGCGAGTCGCCCGTGCGGGCCAGTCCGACGGCGGCCGTTTCGAGGTCTTCGGCGGCGCGGTTGATCCGTTCTGTGGTGTGGGCCACTTGGCGGCCGAGGCGCTGGACCTCGACGAAGACCCTGATGGCGAGGACGCCGAGGACGGCGATGCCGAGGAATCCGAGGGCGATGGCGAGCATGGGCCAGAACATGAGGCGAGCCTAGACGTTGGGCGCGGCGGGCCGGGCGTCCGGTCGCCGCTCAGACGGTGGTGTGGAGCCGCAGGGTCCGGACGCCGCCGCCGGTGAGGAGTTCGACGATGCGCTCGCCCGCGGGCTTGCGGACGGAGCTGCCGCACTCGGGGCAGGTGAAGGAGTAGAAGGTGGTGCGGCGGCTGGCGCCGATGGCGAGGCGCAGGGCGTTCGCGGAGAGTTCGCAGCGGGAGCGGCAGTCGGGGCAGGCGGCCTTGAAGAGGACCGGGGCGATCGTCGCCGTAAGATCGTGCATCACGGACATTTCCCTCATCTCTCTGCTCCCGCACCCCGCGCGACGCGCAGCGCGTACGTCCGCAGGCGCGGCTCCCGTGTCCGTGCCTGCTCCGGCCCGGCGGGCCGGCGACCGTACCGGTCACCGCTCCCGTCGCACCGCCGGCCTGCGGCCGGTCACCTGTCTGTCACGGCGTCCCCCGGGCGGGGAGCGTCACGCGCCCTCGTACGCGGCGAGCGCGGCGGCGGCCGCGGCCCTGGCGTTGTCGGCGAGTTCCCGCGGTTCGGCGATCCGCCCGTCGCTGCCCAGGCGCAGCGCGAGCCGGCGCAGGGAGGCCGGGTCGGGCGTCCGCAGGGTGATCCGCAGGCCGCCGTCCGGCAGCTCCTCGGCCCGGTCGTGCGGGTAGTACTCGGCGACCCAGCGCCCGCCGGGGCCGACCTCGACGACCACCTCGGGGTCGTCGGCGGAGGGCTGGACCAGCCCGGCGGAGAGGTCGCGCAGTTCGAGCTCCGGCGGCGCGGCGTGCTCGTCGAGGATGCGGATCTCGGCCACGCGGTCGAGGCGGAAGGTGCGGCGCGCCTCGGAGAGCCGGCACCACGCCTCCATGTAGGTGTGGCCGACGGCGAAGAGGCGGATCGGGTCGACCTCGCGCTCGGTGAGTTCGTCGCGGGCGGGCGAGTAGTAGCGGACCCAGAGGCGGCGGCGCTCGGAGATGGCGCGGTCGACCTCGGCGAAGACGCCGCCCTCGGATTCGAAGGTGACGGAGAGCCGGGAGCTGGCTCCGGCGGCCTCGCCGGCCGCGGCCTCCAGCTTGGCCGTGGCGCGCAGGAGTGCCTCGCGGTCGCTCTCCCGGAGTCCGGGGAGGGTGGCGACGGCGCGGGCGGCGACCAGGAGGGCGGTCGCCTCGTCGGCGGCGAGCCGGAGCGGCGCGGCGACGTCGTCCGGGTTGTGCCACCAGATCCGGTCGCCGTCGGTGTCGATGTCGAGGAGGTCCCCGCCGCGGAAGCTGGTGCCGCACATGGGCAGCACGTCCAGGTCGGAGATCAGTTCGTCCTCGGTGATCCCGAAGGCGCGGGCGACGTCGGCGACGTGGGCGCCGGGGCGCTCGCGGAGATAGGTGACCAGCGAGAGCATCCGCCTCGTCTGGTCGATCGCGTTGGCAGCCATGCGGTACGTCTCCCCCTCAGCCCTTGGCGACGGCGCGCAGCCGGTCCACCACGTCGGCCCGCAGATCGGCCGGTTCCAGTACGACGACGTCGGGGCCGAACTCGACGAGCCAGGCGTCGAGGCCGTGCCCGTACGGGATCTCCAGCTCGTCCCATCCGTCGGTGCCCTCGGCCACGGACTGGGCGCGGGCGCGCAGCGGGTAGCCGCAGCCGGCGCGCAGCCGGATCCGGGCGGAGCGGGTGGCGGTCTCGCCGGCCCAGCTCTCCACGGTCTCGCGGACGGTCACGACGTCGGGCACGGGCGCGGTGAAGGCGCCAGCCCGGGAGCGGACCTTGCCGGTGATGCGGGAGAGCCGGAAGACGCGCTCGGCGCCGCGGTCGCGGTCCCAGCCGGCCAGGTACCAGTGGCCGCGCCAGCATTCGAGGGTCCAGGGCTCGACCTGGCGGGCCTCGGGGCGGGCGGCGTTGGCCTTGCGGTAGTCGAAGGCGACGGGCCGGCGGTCGCGGCACGCCAGCATGAGCGGTTCGAAGGCGGTCTCGTGGACGGGGATCCGCGGTTCGAGGGCACTGGGCTGGGTGTCGTACGAGTCCTCCGCCTCGGGCATGCCCGCGGCGCGGAGCTTCTGCAGGGCGCCGCTGGCGGCTCCGGCGAGGCGGGCCTGCTGCCAGACCTTGGCGGCGAGGCCGAGCGCGGCGGCCTCCTCGGCGTCCAGGGTGATGGGGGGCAGCCGGTTGGAGTCGCGGCGGGCGAGGTAGCCGGTCTCGCCCTCCAGGTTCTCGACGGTCTCGATGACGAGGCCGAGCTCGCGGAGGTCGTCCTTGTCGCGCTCGAACATGCGGTTGAAGGCGTCGTCGCCGCTCGCCTCGAGGTAGGCCTCGATGGAGCCGCGGAGCTCCCGCTTGCTCAGCGGTCGGCGTGTCCCGAGCAGGCACAGCGCGAGATTCATCAGCCGCTCGGACTTGGCAATCGCCATCGACGCCCCGCACCCCTTCGCCGGATCCACTTCTCGGACGTCCGACCGTACCGCCCCGGGGTGTCGGGGCCAAAGCGGGGACCGGAGGGCGGACCGCGGACGGGGTGGGCGGGGTGCTGCCGGGGCGCTGACCCGGGTACGGGGGCACCGCCCGGGCCCGTGTCCCGAGGGACGTGCAGGCGGGCCTCGCCGGCGCCCGACGCGTGCCGCAGCGGCCCGGAGCACGCCGAGGGCCCCCGCCGTGGACGGCGGGGGCCCTCGGGCCGACCGGAAGGGGTCGGGGCCGTGCGGGTCAGCGCTTGGTGACGCCGACGAGGTCGCAGACGAAGATCAGCGTCTCGCCCGGGGCGATCTTGCCGCCGGCGCCGCGGTCGCCGTAGGCGAGGTGCGCGGGGATGACCAGCTGGCGGCGACCGCCGACCTTCATGCCCTGCACGCCCTTGTCCCAGCCCTGGATGACCTGGCCGGCGCCGAGGTTGAAGTCGAGCGGGGCGCCGCGGTTCCAGGAGGCGTCGAACTCCTCGCCGGAGTCGAAGGACACACCGACGTAGTGGACCTTCACGAAGTCACCGGCTTCGGCGAGCTCGCCGTCGCCCTCCCAGATGTCCTTGATCTCCAGGTCCTTCGGCGGCTCGCCACCCGGGAAGTCGATCTCGGGCTTCTCGATGCTCACTGAACTGCTCCTCATGCTGATGAACTGCGTGATCGGGACAGTCTTACATCTTCGTCAGGATGTCCACGGCGAACACCAGCGTGGAGTTCTTGGGAATGCCCTGCTGCTCCTTGTCGCCGAACGCCTCGGACGGCGGGGCGACGATGAGGACGCGGCTGCCGACCGTCTTGCCGACGAGGCCGTCCTTGAGGCCCTTCAGCGTGAGCTGCGGGAGCGGGAAGTTCACGGGCTTGCCCGCGGTGTACGTCGAGTCGAAGACCTTGCCGTCCTTCCACAGGGAGGCGACGTAGTTCACGACGACCGTGTCGGTGGCCTTGACGGCCTCGCCCTTGGCCTCGAGCACGTAGTTCGAGACGAGCTTGGTCGGCGGGTCGACCTTGGGGATCGTCAGCGTGGGGGCCTTGCCGTCGGTGTTCGTCCCGACCTTCGGCAGGTCCTTGTTGTCCTGCGCGACCGGGGTGCCGGTGGCGGACTTGGGGATCGTGACGGACTTCAGGATGTCCACGACGAAGACGAGGGTGGCGTTGGGCTTGATGCTCGGGGGCGAGCCCTTCTCGCCGTAGCCGAGCTCCGGCGGGATGCCGACCTCGATGCGGCTGCCGACCTTCTGTCCTTCGAGGGCCTGCTCCCAGCCCTTGATGACCTGGCCCTCGCCCAGCGTGACGCTGAAGGGCTGGCCGCGGTCGAAGCTGTTGTCGAAGGGGGTGGTGGAGTCCCAGGCCTGACCCAGGTAGTTCACCGAGAGGGCGTCGCCCTTCTTCGTCTCAGCGCCCTTGCCCTCGCTGATGACGTTGACCTTGAGTTCCTTGGGCGGGTCGCCCTCGCCCTTGGCGAGGGTCGGCTTCTCGCCGAACTTGGCCCCCGCGGTGATGGCGGGCAGCCCGTTCGTCATCGAGGCGGAATCGGAGCCCTTGTCGTCGCTGCCGCAGGCTGCTGTGGAGAGCAGCAGCAGCGGGACGACGAGAAGGCCGGCAAGTCGGCGCACGTGTTCCTCAGATCTCAGACGGCACAGTAGTTGTCCCGACACTCTAGGGGACCCCTCTGCCACGTCGAGGGCCCCGCACGGTAAACGTGCGGGGCCCACAGCGCCGGTACGACCGGTCTACATTCCGGCGATCAGCTTTTCGACGCGGTCGTCGACCGAGCGGAACGGGTCCTTGCACAACACGGTGCGCTGCGCCTGGTCGTTCAGCTTGAGGTGCACCCAGTCGACGGTGAAGTCTCGCCGCTGCTCCTGGGCGCGGCGGATGAAGTCGCCGCGCAGGCGGGCGCGCGTGGTCTGCGGGGGCACCGACTTCCCCTCGAAGATCTTCAGGTCGTTGCAGATCCGGGCCGCCTGGCCGTTCTTCTGCAGCAGGTAGTAGAGACCGCGACGCCGGTGGATGTCGTGGTAGGCGAGGTCTATCTGCGCGACCCGCGGGTTCGACATGGTCATGTTGTGCTTGGCCCGGTAGCGCTCGATGAGCCGGTGCTTCATGACCCAGTCGATCTCGGTCTCGATCCGGTCGAGGCGCTCGCTCTCGATGGCGTCGAGCGTACGGCCCCACAGCTCCAGAACCTGGGCGACCGTGCCGTTGCGGATCCCGCGGCGGTCGACGAAGTCGACGGCCTTCTCGTAGTACTCGCGCTGGACCTCCAGGGCGGAGGCCTCGCGGCCGCTGGCGAGGCGGACCTTGCGCTGGCCGGTGATGTCGTGGCTGACCTCGCGGATGGCCCGGATCGGGTTCTCCAGGGTCAGGTCGCGCATCACCGTGCCGGCCTCGATCATGCGGAGGACGAGGTCGGTGGCGCCGACCTTGAGGAGCATGGTCGTCTCGGACATGTTCGAGTCGCCGACGATGACGTGGAGCCTGCGGTAGCGCTCGGCGTCGGCGTGCGGCTCGTCACGGGTGTTGATGATGGGACGGGAGCGGGTGGTCGCGGAGCTGACGCCCTCCCAGATGTGCTCGGCCCGCTGGGAGACGCAGAACACCGCGCCGCGCGGGGTCTGGAGGACCTTTCCCGCGCCGCAGATCAGCTGGCGGGTGACCAGGAACGGAATGAGGATGTCCGCGAGCCGGGAGAACTCGCCGTGGCGGGCGACGAGGTAGTTCTCGTGGCAGCCGTAGGAGTTTCCGGCCGAGTCGGTGTTGTTCTTGAAGAGGTAGACGTCGCCCGCGATTCCCTCCTCGTGCAGGCGGCGTTCGGCGTCGACGAGCAGGCCCTCGAGAATGCGCTCGCCGGCCTTGTCGTGGGTGACCAGTTCGGTCACGTTGTCGCATTCCGGTGTTGCGTATTCCGGATGCGATCCCACGTCCAGGTACAGGCGGGCGCCGTTCCGCAGGAAGACATTGCTGCTGCGGCCCCATGACACGACACGGCGGAAGAGGTAGCGCGCCACTTCGTCAGGAGACAGTCGGCGCTGTCCCCTGAACGTGCACGTGACGCCGTACTCGTTCTCCAGCCCGAAAATGCGGCGGTCCATGACTGAACATTACGCCTGACGGCCTGTGCTGAAACCGGGTTGGGCGCTCCCGTTTCGATCATTTTCCGATCAGCGCGTGTTCTTTTCCGTGTGTACGGCGGCGGGGGCGGGCGTGCCGACGGCGTGTCGCGCCTCGGCCGCGGGGGTCACGGGGGCCGCGGGCACGCGCAGGACGCGCCCGGTGGCGAGCAGGACCAGGAGGGCGACCAGGCCGCCCGCGCCGGCGACGGCGAATCCGGCGACCGTCCCGGCGAGTTCGACGGCGGGGCCCGCCACGGCGGAGCCGAGGGCCGAACCGACGCCGAAGGTGGTGACGAGCCAGGAGAAGGCCTCGGTGACCGTGCCGCGCGGGGCGTGCCGGTCCACCACGATGAACGCGCAGGCCAGCACCGGGGCCAGGAAGACGCCCGCGAGGGCCGCGAGGAGGGCCATGGCGACCGGGCCGGGGGTCAGCACCAGTGGCAGGTAGCAGACGGCGAGGAGCAGCACCAGGACGCGCAGCCGCCGCTCGGGGGCTCCGGACCATTCGCGGGCGCCGTAGGTGACGCCGCCGAGGAGCGCGCCGAGGCCCAGGGCGGCCATCAGCCAGCCGTAGACGGACGGGGTGCCCCGGTCGTCGGCGTAGGCGACGGCAGCCACGGTGATGGAGCCGAGGGCGAGGCCGACGAAGAAGAACGACCCGAGGAGGGCCAGGAGGCCCGGGGAGCGCAGGGCGCCGAGCCAGTGGGCCTCCCGGGGCGCGGAGCGCCAGGCCCGGGAGGGCGCGGAGAGGACGACGGCGAGGGCGCCGAGGACGCCGAGGACGTTGACGGCGAGGAGGGCGGCGGCGGGCGACCAGAGGGAGACGAGGAGGGTCAGCAGCAGCGGGCCGACGGTGAACATGACCTCCTGCGCGACGGCGTCCATGGCGTACGCGCGGTGGACCCGGTCCTCGCGGCCGAGGACGCTGGGCCAGAGGGCCCGCAGTCCGCCCTCCAGGGGCGGGGTGAAGAGTCCGGCGAGGACGACGGCCGCGTAGGCGAGGCCGAGGTGGCCGATGCCGGCGAGGGCGAGCAGGGCCATGCCGAGGGCGGAGAGGACGGCGGCGGGCAGCTGGACCCGGGGCTGGCCCTTGAGGTCGACGGCGCGGCCGAGGAGGGGCTGGCCGATGGCGGTGGCGACGCCGTAGGCGGCGATGAGGCCGCCGGCGAGGGTGTAGCTGCCGCCCTGGTCGCGGACGTAGAGGGTGAGGGCGATGGGGCCGACGCCGTTGGGCAGGCGCCCGACGAGGGTGCCGGCGAGGAGCCGGGCCGCGTGCGGCGCCCGGAGTATGTCGAGATAGCCGCCTCGTGCCGGGGCCCCGGTGGCCATGTGGTCTCCCCTCGCCTCGGACCCTGCCGAGGTTTTACGTATAACTTCCGAGGTCATACGTACCATGTCGGCAGCGCGCGGGTCCACCCCGCGACCAGTGAGCGGTCCGCGGGCCGCCCGACGCGGAGGCTTGTGTGCAGACCCCGGAGCCGCTCGGCGGCAGCCGCCCGACCAGCCGGGACGTCGCGCGGATCGCGGGCGTCTCCCAGGCCACCGTCTCCCTCGTCCTGGGCGACAAGTGGCGCGGCCGTGTGTCCGAACGCACGGCCGAGGCGGTCCGGGGGGCGGCCCGGGAGCTCGGCTACCGGCCCAACCTCGCCGCCCGCAACCTGCGCCTCGGCCGCACCCGGACCGCGATGCTCGTCGTCCCGGCCCTCACCAACGAGTTCTTCGCGCACGTCTACACGGGCGCCGCGGCGGCGGCGTCCCGGCACGGCTTCGGCGTCGTGCTCTACCCCTCCCCCGACGGCCTGGGGCCCGCGCGGGACCCCTTCGCCTCGGCGCAGGCCGCCCTCGACGGCGTCATCGCCTCCTCGATGGCCGCCGGCGCCCTGGAGGCCTTCCGGGGGACCGACCTGCCGCTCGTCATGCTCGACAGCGACCCGGCCGAGGCCGGCGCCGCCGCCCATGTGAACCTCGACGTCGCCGACGGCATGCGCCGGGTGACCGGGCACCTCCTCGCACTGGGCCACCGCCGCTTCCTGCACCTGGCGTCCGCGGCCCCGTCGTGGACCTTCGACGTGCGGGCCGCCACGCTCGCCCACGCCCTGCGCGGGGCGGAGGTGCGCACCGTGCGCGCGCCGCTGAACGTCGCGGACGCGTGGGAGGCCGCGCGCCGGGCCCTCGCCGCGCCGGGGCCCCGGCCGACGGCGGTGGTCTGCGACGACGACATCCTCGCGGTCGGCGTCTGCAAGGCGGCCCGGGGTCTCGGGCTGCGGGTCCCGGAGGACCTGTCGGTCACCGGTTTCGACGACATGGCGCTGGCGACGGTGGTGGAGCCGGAGCTCACCACGGTCCGGCTGCCGGCCGAGGAGTTCGGCCGGCGGGGCATGGAGGCGCTCCTCGCCGTCCTGGCGGGCGGTACGCCGGGCCCGGACACCCTGCCGGTCTCCCTGGTCGCCCGGGGCTCCTCGGGGCCCGCACCCGCCTCCTGGGCGGTGCCCGGACACGCCGTGCGTCCGGACACCGCGCGCCCGGAGGGCCCGGACACGCCGGAGGACCCCCGGACGCGTCAGTGAGGCCCGAGCACACGCCCCAGAGGCCCCCGGACACGACGGAGGGGCCCGGACAGATCCCAGAGGCCCGGACACGCCGGAGGGGCCCCGGACCGCGGGTGCGGTCCGGGGCCCCTCCGGGGCTCGGCGACTACTCCTCGGGCGCCTCGTCCGAGGGCTCGTCGGTCTTCGCCACCGCGGCGTCGTCCGCCTCCAGGAGGCGCGACAGCTGCCGGCCGACGATCCGCTTGAACTTGCGCTGCTGCGGCCGCGTGCGGTCCAGGACGGCCACCTCCAGGCGCTCCGCGGGGATCTCCCGCTCGGTGCCGTTGGTGTCCCGCGAGAGGGCCTGCACGGCCAGTCTCAGGGCCTCGGCCAGGGACATGCCGTCCCGGTGCCGCTGGTCCAGGAAGGAGCTGATCTGCTCGGCGTTGCCGCCGACCGCGACCGAGCCGTGCTCGTCCACGATCGAGCCGTCGTGCGGCAGCCGGTAGATCTGGTCGCCCGACGGCTCGGTGCCGACCTCGGCGACGACCAGCTCCACCTCGTACGGCTTCTCCCCCGCGCTGGAGAAGATGGTGCCCAGCGTCTGGGCGTACACGTTGGCCAGGCCGCGCGCGGTGACGTCGTCCCGGTCGTAGGTGTAGCCGCGCAGGTCGGCGTAGCGGACGCCGCCGATGCGGAGGTTCTCGTACTCGTTGTACTTGCCGGCGGCGGCGAAGCCGATCCGGTCGTAGATCTCGCTGAACTTGTGCAGCGCGCGGGACGGGTTCTCACCGACGAAGACGATCCCGTCGGTGTACTGGAGGACGACGAGGCTGCGGCCTCGGGCGATGCCCTTGCGGGCGTACTCCGCCCGGTCGGCCATGGCCTGCTGGGGTGAGACGTAGAACGGAGTGGACACCGGCGGTCCGTCCCTTTCTTCTGGGCTTCAGTCGGGCGACGAGTGGTCAGAGCAGGGCGGCGCGGGGCCCGTCGGGCTCCTCCAGCCGCCGCTCGGTGACCGACCGGGCCAGCACGGAGGACTCCTCCTCCGTGAGCCTGCGGTAGCCCTCGTCCGTGATGACCGTGACGATCGGGAAGATCCGGCGTGCCAGGTCCGGACCGCCGGTCGCCGAGTCGTCGTCCGCCGCGTCGTAGAGCGCCTGCACGACCAGCGTGGTGGCCTGCTGCTCGGTCAGGTCGGAGCGGTAGAGCTTCTTCATCGCGCCGCGCGCGAAGATCGAGCCGGAGCCGGTGGCGGCGTACCCGTGCTCCTCGGAGCGGCCGCCGGTCACGTCGTAGGAGAAGATCCGGCCCTTCTCCTTGCCCTCGTCCCAGCCGGCGAAGAGCGGCACGACGGCCAGTCCCTGCATGGCCATGCCGAGGTTGCCGCGGATCATGGTGGAGAGGCGGTTGGCCTTGCCCTCCAGGGAGAGCGTGACGCCCTCCACCTTCTCGAAGTGCTCCAGCTCCAGCTGGAAGAGCTTGACCATCTCCACGGCGAGGCCGGCGGTGCCGGCGATGCCCACGGCGGAGTACTCGTCGGCAGGGAAGACCTTCTCGATGTCCCGCTGCGCGATCATGTTGCCCATGGTGGCCCGCCGGTCACCGGCGAGCACGACCCCGCCGGGGAACGTGGCCGCCACGATGGTCGTGCCGTGCGGGGCCTCGACGACCCCCTCGGGGAGCTTGCGCCCGCCCGGCAGCAGATCCGGCGAGTGGTCCGCCAGGAAGTCGATGAAGGAGGACGAGCCCGGCGTCAGGAAGGCCGCCGGCAGACGCCCGGTGCTACGAGGGTTGGCTTCCACGCGATTCCTTCCGGGTGGGAGAATCGGCCCGCCGTGGGAAGCGCCGGCCGATCTTGCTTGCTGTGCACGGACCTTACCCGTGCCACCGCTTGTCATCCGTCCCCGGGCCCACGGCTTTCACCGGGGCTCCGGGGACGGGGACGACAGACGCGCTGTGCGGCTACTCGCCGCCCTTCTGTACGAACGACCGGACGAAGTCCTCGGCGTTCTCCTCCAGGACGTCGTCGATCTCGTCCAGGACCGAGTCCACGTCCTCGCTCAGCTTCTCCTGGCGCTCCTGGAGGTCGGAGCTCGCCTCCGTGGTGGTCTCCTCGACCTCCTCCGTGGAACGCGTCGCCTTCTGCTGTCCGCCGCCGCTGTCCTTGGTCGCCATATCCCTCACCCCGCTCGAATCGGCCCGCTCGGTTGAGTCCGTACAAGATCAGACCCTATAGGGCGGGTCCTCTTTCGGCCCCGCAGTTTCGACAACGCCCGGGCACTGATTCCATGATTCCCAGTGCCGGGGCATTTCAGGCCCCCGGAGGGCCTCCGATCAGCCGCCGGACAGCACCCGGACCAGTTCCTCGGCGGTCCGGCAGCGGTCCAGGAGCGACTGCACATGGGCCTTGGTGCCCCGCAGCGGTTCCATGGTCGGGACGCGCTGGAGCGAGTCGCGGCCGGGCAGGTCGAAGATCACCGAGTCCCAGGAGGCCGCGGCGACGTCGTCGGCGTACTGCTCCAGGCAGCGGCCCCGGAAGTAGGCCCTCGTGTCCTCCGGGGGCGCCGTCTGCGCGCGCGTCACCTCGGTCTCGTCCAGGAGCCGCTTCATGCGTCCGCGGGCCACCAGGCGGTTGTAGAGGCCCTTCTCGGGGCGTACGTCCGCGTACTGGAGGTCCACCAGGTGCAGCCGGGCGGCGTCCCAGTCCAGGCCGTCCCGCCGCCGGTAGCCCTCCATGAGTTCCCGCTTGGCGATCCAGTCGAGCTCGCCGGCCAGGCTCATGGGGTTGTTCTCGAGGCGGTTGAGCGTGTCCTCCCAGCGGACCAGGACGTCCTTGGTCTGCTCGTCGGCGTCCGCGCCGTACCGCTCCTCCACGTACTTCCTGGCCAGCTCGAAGTACTCCATCTGGAGCTGGACCGCGGTCAGGGTCCGGCCGCTGCGGAGCGACACCAGGTACTGGAGGGTCGGGTCGTGCGAGACCTGGTGGAGGGTCCGTACGGGCTGGTCGACGGCGAGGTCCACGGTGATGAACCCGTCCTCGATCATCGAGAGGACCAGCGCCGTGGTGCCGAGCTTGAGGTAGGTGGAGATCTCGGAGAGGTTGGCGTCGCCGATGATCACGTGCAGGCGCCGGTACCGCTCCGCGTCCGCGTGCGGTTCGTCGCGGGTGTTGATGATGGGCCGTTTGAGGGTGGTCTCCAGGCCGACCTCGACCTCGAAGTAGTCGGCGCGCTGGCTGATCTGGAAGCCGTGCTCCCGGCCGTCCTGGCCGATGCCGACCCGTCCCGCGCCGGTCACGACCTGGCGGGAGACGAAGAAGGGCGTCAGGTGGCGCACGATGTCCGAGAAGGGGGTCTCCCGCTTCATCAGGTAGTTCTCGTGCGTGCCGTAGGAGGCGCCCTTGTTGTCGGTGTTGTTCTTGTAGAGGTGGATCGGCTGGGCCCCGGGGAGCTGGGCGGCGCGCACGGCCGCCTCCGCCATGATCCGCTCGCCGGCCTTGTCCCAGAGGACGGCGTCGCGCGGATTGGTGATCTCGGGCGAGCTGTACTCGGGGTGGGCGTGGTCCACGTAGAGGCGGGCCCCGTTGGTGAGGATCACGTTGGCGAGGCCGATGTCCTCGTCGGTGAGCTGGCTGGAGTCGGCGACCTCGCGGGCGAGGTCGAAGCCGCGGGCGTCCCGCAGCGGGTTCTCCTCCTCGAAGTCCCAGCGGGCGCGGCGCGCCCGGTGCATCGCCGCCGCGTAGGCGTTGACGATCTGGGACGAGGTGAGCATGGCATTGGCGTTCGGGTGTCCCGGGACGGAGATCCCGTACTCCGTCTCGATGCCCATTACTCGCCGTACGGTCATGCGGCCCTCCTTGCCCGGCGTCGCTCACAGTGCGCGACTCGGCGTTACCGAAGAGCCTAGAGCGGCTCCGCGCTGGTGGGGAGATCGATTGCGTATTTCCCTGCGGTGCCGGGGGAAATGCTGGATGGAATGCGACGGCTGCGGATGCCCGGTTTCCGGACATCCGCAGCCGGGGGCGTTCTACAGGTACTGACCGGTATTGGCCACCGTGTCGATGGAGCGTCCGGTGTCCGCGCCCTGCTTTCCGGTGACGAGGGTGCGGATGAACACGATCCGCTCGCCCTTCTTTCCGGAGATCCGGGCCCAGTCGTCGGGGTTGGTGGTGTTGGGCAGGTCCTCGTTCTCCTTGAACTCGTCCACGCACGCCTGGAGGAGGTGGGAGACCCGGATGCCCTTCTGGTTGTGGTCGAGGAAGGCCTTGATGGCCATCTTCTTGGCCCGGTCGACGATGTTCTGGATCATCGCTCCGGAGTTGAAGTCCTTGAAGTAGAGGACTTCCTTGTCGCCGTTGGCGTACGTCACTTCGAGGAAGCGGTTCTCCTCGGATTCGGCGTACATCTGCTCGACGACCGACTGGATCATTCCGTGGGCGGCCGCCGCCTTGGATCCGCTGTGCTCGGAGATGTCGTCCGTGTGGAGCGGGAGGGTGGCGGTGAGGTACTTCGCGAAGATGTCCTTCGCCGCCTCGGCGTCCGGACGCTCGATCTTGATCTTGACGTCGAGCCGGCCGGGCCGCAGGATCGCGGGGTCGATCATGTCCTCGCGGTTGGAGGCGCCGATGACGATGACGTTCTCCAGGCCCTCCACACCGTCGATCTCGGCGAGCAGCTGGGGGACGATGGTGTTCTCCACGTCCGAGCTGACACCGGATCCGCGGGTGCGGAAGAGGGATTCCATCTCGTCGAAGAAGACGATGACGGGGGTGCCCTCGCTCGCCTTCTCCCGGGCACGCTGGAAGACGAGGCGGATGTGCCGCTCGGTCTCGCCGACGTACTTGTTGAGGAGCTCGGGGCCCTTGATGTTGAGGAAGTAGGACTTCCCCGCGGGCTGGCCGGTCACCTCGGCGACCTTCTTGGCCAGGGAGTTGGCCACGGCCTTCGCGATCAGCGTCTTGCCGCAGCCGGGCGGGCCGTAGAGCAGGATTCCCTTGGGCGGCCGGAGTTCGTGCTCCTTGAAGAGGTCCGGGTGGAGGTAGGGGAGCTCGACCGCGTCCCTGATCAGCTCGATCTGGTTGCCCAGGCCGCCGATCTTCTCGTAGTCGACGTCCGGGACCTCTTCCAGAACGAGCTCTTCGACCTCGCTCTTGGGGACCACCTCGTACACGTAGCCGGACCGGGAGTCGAGCAGCAGGGCGTCGCCGGGGCGGATGGTGACGTCCAGCAGAGGCTCGGCGAGCCTCACCACCCGTTCCTCGTCGGTGTGCCCCACCACCAGGGCGCGCTCGCCGTCCTCGAGGATCTCCTTGAGGGTGACGATGTCCCCGGCGCGCTCGAACTCCATGGCCTCGACCACGTTGAGCGCTTCGTTGAGCATGACCTCCTGGCCGCGCTTGAGCTCTTCGAGCTCGATGCTCGGGCTGACGTTCACCCGGAGCTTGCGGCCCCCGGTGAAGATGTCGCACGTGCCGTCCTCGTTCGCCTGCAGGAAGACACCGAAGCCGGCCGGCGGCTGCGCGAGCCGGTCGACCTCCTCCTTGAGGGCCACGATCTGGTCGCGGGCCTCACGGAGCGTGTTCGCCAGTCTTTCGTTCTGCGCGGACACGCCGGCCAGGCTGGTCTGCAGCTCGACGATCCGCTCTTCGAGAATCCTCGTGTGTCGCGGAGAGTCGGCGAGCTTGCGGCGCAGGACGGCGATTTCCTGCTCGAGATAGGCAACCTGACCGGCGGGGTCCTCAGACCCTCGCCCCGGCCGGATGCCGCGGTTGATGTCGTCGTCGTGGGCTGCCACGGTCCTCACCTCCTCCAAGGGGAGCTGGACGCTTCCTGACCCTACCTGCGTGGGTGGTGATTGAAACCCCTAGATCAAAAAGACTCCGAGGTGTGTCCGATCTTCACCCTTGCGCTTCCCCTGTCGACAGGGGAATACCCACCCTGCGCTGGTTGAAAGCGGGCGGTTGTATCGTCGTGTGGGGCCAACACCCTTCGGAGGCGGCCCGACTTACCCGCGAGAAGCAGCAGAAGCAGAAACGGCAGGAGATATGACCGTGCAGCACGAGGCTCCGTCCACGGGCGCCGCGGAGGCGCTGGAGGTCTGGATCGACCAGGACCTGTGCACCGGGGACGGCATCTGCGCGCAGTACGCTCCCGAGGTCTTCGAGCTGGACATCGACGGGCTCGCGTATGTGAAGAGCGAGGACGACGAGCTGCTGCAGGAGGCCGGCGCGACGACGCCGGTCCCGCTGACGCTGCTCCAGGACGTGGTGGACTCCGCGAAGGAGTGCCCGGGCGACTGCATCCACGTGCGCCGGGTCGCGGACCGGGTCGAGGTGTACGGCCCCGACGCGGAGTGACGGGTCAGGCGCCGCGCGCTTCGGCCTGTCCGGTGCGGACGAAGGCGCCGCCCTTCCAGTACCAGCTGACCTGCTCCTTCTCGTCGGGGCAGCAGCTGGGGACGTCGGGGGACGAGTAGCCGAGCAGGGTGGCGTGCACCGCTCCGTCGCGTACGGAGAAGCCGGTGACGGTCTTCAGCTGCTCGGGGGCGACGAGGGTGGCGACCACGCGCGCGGGTGCGCCGGCCTGCCGGCCCCGGGTGAGGACGTAGACGCCGCTCGGGGGCGTGCCGGAGCCCGCTTCGCAGTGCACGACCGCAACGGTCTCGGGGTTCCCGTCTCCGTCGAGGTCTCCGGAGGCGCGGGTGGCGACCTTGTGGGGTGCTCCCCCGCAGTCCAGGGGGTAGGTGACGCCGGCCGCCTCGGGGGCGGCCGCGGGGCGGGCCGCGGCGGCCGGGGGCGCCGTGGCGGTGGCGGTGGCGGGGCCGGGCTGGAGCAGGCCCGCGAGGGCGACGACCGCGGCGGTCGCGGTGGCGGTGGCCAGCCAGTGGCCGGGCCGGGCGTGGGTGTGTGCGAGGTCCGCGAGGTCCGGGGCGGCGGAGGGCTGCACGCGAGACGTCTCCTGAGGGGTGGTGCGGAGGGTTTCCGGCATCGTGCCACACGTCACAGGGGGACGGAACCGTCGGGGTCGGCCCGCCGGGCTCCAGGGCCGGTCGAACATGAGGACGCCGCCGCCGAGTTCTCCCGGGCTGGCGGGGAACTCGGCGGCGGCGTGCCGTGGATGTCGGGACGTCAGCCCTTGTTGGGGCCCTCGTAGTCCTCGCCGTAGGCGCCCTTGGCGGGGCGGCGGCGGCGCATCGGGGGCTCGACGCCGTCCGCGAGGCGGCGGGCGGTGACGAGGAAGCCGGTGTGTCCGATCATGCGGTGATCGGGGCGGACGGCGAGGCCCTCGACGTGCCAGTTGCGGATCATGGACTCCCAGGGCTGCGGCTCGGCGTAGCAGCCGAACTCGCGGATGGACTCCACGGTGCGGGCGAGCTGGGTGGTGGTCGCCACGTAGCAGCAGAGGATGCCGCCGGGGACGAGGGCCTTGGAGACGGCCTCCAGGCATTCCCAGGGGGCGAGCATGTCCAGGATGACGCGGTCGACGTCGGTGTCGGAGAGGTTGTCCTGGAGGTCGCCGACGGTGAGCTGCCACGCGGGGTGGGGTCCGCCGAAGTAGCGTTCGACGTTGCCCTTCGCGATCTCGGCGAAGTCCTCGCGGCGCTCGTAGGAGTGCAGCATGCCGCTGTCCCCGATGGCGCGCAGGAGGAAGCTGCTCAGCGAGCCCGAGCCCACTCCCGCCTCCACGACGCGGGCGCCGGGGAAGATGTCGGCGAAGGCCAGGATCTGCCCCGCGTCCTTGGGGTAGACCACGGCGGCGCCGCGGGGCATGGACAGGACGTAGTCGGGGAGCAGGGGGCGCAGCGCGAGGTAGGCGACGTTTCCGGTGGTGCGGACAACGCTGCCCTCGGGGGCGCCGATCAGTTCGTCGTGCGGGAAAGAACCCTTGTGGGTGTGGAAGTTCTTTCCCTCTTCGAGCGTGAACGTGTAGTGACGGCCCTTGGGGTCGGTCAGCTGAACCTGGTCCCCGACCTTGAAGGGCCCGCGTCGGCGGGCGGCACCGGTCGGTTCGGACATGTGACCAGAGTACAAGGACTACGAGGAGGGTCGTGCCATGGCCCGGACGAAGGCCCGCTCGACGTCGGTGGTGGAGAGGACGCCGTAGATCGCGCCGGTCTCCTCGACGACGAGGTACTCGGTGGCGGGGCTGGCGCGGAGGTGGTCGAGGAGGGGCTGGCCGGTGAGTTCGGCGGGGACGCGCATGCCGTCGGTGAGGTCCTGGACGAGGGTGCTGACGGCGACCCAGGGGCGGCGGTGCTCGGGGACGGCGGCGATGGCGGCCTCGCGGACGATGCCGGTGGGCTCGCCGTTCCCGTCGACGGCGACGAGGGCGCGGGCGCCGGCCGCGTTGGCGCGGCGGAGGGCCTCGGAGAGCGGGGTGGCGGGTTCGACGGGGATGGCGCGGCGGGTGAGGCTGCGGGCGCGGAGCTCGGGGAGGTGCTCGCGGAGCCTGGCCATGCGGAGGCTGTTGCCGGCGCCGGTCCAGATGATCGCGGCGAGGATCGCGGCGAGCAGGGCGTCGGTGACGGTGTCGAGGCCGCTGATGTCGTCGGTGGAGTTGCCGAGGAGGCCGGTGCGGGTGAGCAGGGGCAGTCCGACGAGGACGAGGACGGCGAGGGCGCGGCCGACCCAGGCGGCGGCGATGGTGCCGCTCATGGGCTTGCCGGTGATCTTCCACACGACGGCGCGGAGCATGCGGCCGCCGTCGAGCGGGAGGCCGGGGAGCAGGTTGAAGATCGCGACGATGAGGTTGGAGATCATCAGGCCGGCGAGGAGGACGCCGGGGACGGTGCCGGGCTCGACGGCGTAGAGGGAGAGGTAGAACACGCCGGCGAGGACGAGGGAGAGGAGGGGGCCGACGAAGGCGAGGACGAACTCGCGGCCGGGGGTCTCGGACTCCTTCTCGATCTCGGAGACGCCGCCGAAGAACTGGAGCTGGATGCGGCGCACCGGGAGCTTGAAGCGGAGCGCGGCGATGGTGTGGGCCAGCTCGTGGACGAGTACGGAGGCGTAGAAGGCGACGGCGAAGAAGAGGGAGACGAGGTAGCGGGCGGCGCCGAGTTCGGGCAGCACGCGCTCGATCTGGTCGCCGAAGACCCAGGTGATGAGGGCGGCGACGAGGAACCAGCTGGGGGCGACGTAGACGGGCACGCCGAAGGGCCGTCCCATGAGGATCCCGCCGCCGGGATCCTCGGTCCGCTGCGGCTTGGGCTCGTCCTGGTTCACGGGTTCCTCTCGTCGCGGGGGGTGACCCGGCGTCGGTGCGTCACGGTTCGATCATGCAGTGCGACGGGGTCCCAGGTCGATGGTATTCCGCTCGTTGTCGGCGGCGGGTCGTAGGGTCTTCGTCATGAGTACGAGCGAGCAGGTGCCGGTGGAGCCCCGGGCGCCCATGTCGTTGTCGCCGTCGCGGGCGAGCGATTTCATGCAGTGTCCGCTGCTGTACCGGTTCCGGGTGATCGACCGGCTGCCGGAGAAGCCGAGTCCGGCGGCGACCCGGGGCACGCTGGTGCACGCGGTGCTCGAGCGGCTCTTCGACGATCCGGCGGCGGACCGGACGGCGCCGCGGGCCAAGGCGATGGTGCCGGGTCAGTGGGACCGGTTGCTGGAGTCGAAGCCGGAGCTGGGCGAGCTGTTCGCGGAGGATCCGGAGGGCGAGCGGCTGGCGGGCTGGCTGGGCGAGGCGGAGCGGCTGGTCGAGCGCTGGTTCACGTTGGAGGACCCGACGCGGCTGGAGCCGGCGGAGCGGGAGCTGTTCGTGGAGACGGAGCTGGATTCGGGGCTGCGGCTGCGCGGGGTGATCGACCGGATCGACGTGGCGCCGTCGGGCGACGTGCGGATCGTGGACTACAAGACGGGGAAGGCGCCGCGGCCGGAGTACCGGGACGGCGCGCTGTTCCAGATGACGTTCTACGCGCTGGTGGTGTGGCGGCTGAGGCGGGTGATCCCCCGGCGGTTGCAGCTGGTGTACCTGGGCAGCGGGGAGGTGCTGACGTACGACCCGGTGGAGGCGGACCTGCTGCGGGTGGAGCGGAGGCTGCTCGCGCTGTGGGAGGCGATCCGGCTGGCGACGGAGACGGGTGACTGGCGGCCGCGGCCGACGAAGCTGTGCGGCTGGTGCGACCACCAGGCGGTCTGTCCGGAGTTCGGGGGGACTCCCCCGGTCTATCCGTTGAAGATCGTTTCGGTGCGCCCGCCGGACTCGGGCGATTCGGGTCAGGGCAGAATGGACCTGGCCCCGCCGGCGCCGTAGTGCCGGTGTACCTCGTGAGCTCAGCACCGTGAAGGAGCCCCTGTGACGATCCGCGTCCTGTTGGTCGACGATCAGCCGCTGCTGCGCACCGGCTTCCGGATGATTCTGGAGGCGGAGCAGGACATCGCGGTGGTGGGTGAGGCCGGGGACGGTCTCCAGGCGCAGGACCAGGTGCGGGCGCTGCAGCCGGACGTGGTGCTGATGGACATCCGCATGCCGCGGATGGACGGGGTGGAGGCGACCCGGCAGATCACGGGTCCGGGTCGGGACGGTCCGGCGAAGGTGCTGGTGCTGACGACCTTCGACCTCGACGAGTACGTGGTGGAGGCGCTCCGCGCGGGGGCGAGCGGCTTCCTGCTGAAGGACGCTCCGGCGAACGAGCTGGTGCAGGCGATCCGGGTGGTGGCGGCCGGCGAGGCGATGCTGGCGCCGTCGATCACCCGGCGGCTGCTCGACAAGTACTCGGCGCACCTGCCGACGGGCGAGGAGCAGATGCCGGACACGCTGACCACCCTGACGGACCGCGAGGTCGAGGTGTTGAAGCTGGTGGCGCGGGGTCTGTCGAACGCGGAGATCGCGGCGGACCTGTTCGTGAGCGAGACGACGGTGAAGACGCACGTGGGGCATGTGCTGACGAAGCTGGGGCTGCGGGACCGGGTGCAGGCGGCGGTGTACGCGTACGAGAGCGGTCTGGTGCGGCCGGGGGCGAACGGGCAGTAGGTCGTCCGGCGGGGGACGGGGAGGGGCCCGGTGCGCGGGGTGCGCGCCGGGCCCCTCTCGTCGTGTGCCGGGCGGGTCAGCCCTTGCGGATCTCCCAGAAGCGGAAGACCGTCGAGGCGTCGAGGGTCCATTCGAGGCCGGTGACGTCCTGGCGGGCGACGGCGTACTGCTTGCCCTGCCAGAGGGGCAGGAGCGGCAGCTGCTCGGCGACGAGGTCCTGGAGCCTGCCGTACTCGTCGGCGGTGGCGGAGCGGTCCGCGGCGGCGGCGGTCTTGGGGAGGAGGCTGCCGGTGATGGTGGCGTTCTCGTAGTGGTTGCCGAGGACGTTGCCCTCGCCGAAGAAGGGGGTGGTGAAGTTGTCGGCGTCCGGGTAGTCGGGGACCCAGCCCTTGACGTAGACGCCGTACTTGCCGGCGGCGATGTCCTTCTCGTACTGCTCGAAGGCGACGGACTTGACGTCGGCGTCGAAGAGGCCGCTGGCGTTGAGCTGGCCGGCGATCGCCTTGAGCTCCTCGTCGGTGGAGGGGCCGTAGCGGCTGGGGGTGGACCAGAGGGTGAGCTTCACCTTCTCGGTGATGCCGGCGGCGCGCAGGGCCTTCTTGGCCTTCGCCGGGTCGGGGGCGCCGTAGGTGTCGTAGAAGGCGGTGTTGTGTCCGGCGATGCCGGCGGGGACGATCGAGTACAGCGGGGTGGCCGTCGACTTGTAGACGTCCTCGACGAGGGCCTCGCGGTTGACGAGGTGGGCGATGGCCTTGCGGACGCCGAGCTTGCCGACGACCGGGTCCTTCACGTTGAAGACGAGGTGCTGGACCTCGGCGCTGCTGCCCTGGACGATCTCGATGCCCTTGTCGTCGGTGGTGTCCGAGGTCTCGAGGGCGGAGATGTCCTCGGCGGAGAGGCCTCGGTAGGCGACGTCTATGTCCCCGTCGGTGAGGGCCTTGGCGAGGGCGGAGCGGTCGCCGCCGTAGAGCTTGAGGGTGATGGCGTCGCTCTTGCGCTCCGCGGTGCCCCGGTAGCCGGGGTTGGCGGAGAAGGTGGCCTCGGTGTCGCTGAAGGAGTCCAGCTTGTAGGGGCCGGAGCCGGTGGCCTTGCCGTCGGTGCGCAGGGCGTCGGCGGGGTACTCGCGGTGGTCGACGATGGAGCCGGCGCCGGAGGCGATCTTGCTGGGGAAGGTGGCGTCGGGGACCTTGAGGTGGAAGACGACGGTCTTCTCGTCCGGGGTCTCGATGCTCTTGATGGTGGAGAGCAGCGGCGCGGGGCCGGAGGGGTCGGCGATCTTGAGGGCGCGCTCGAAGGAGAACTTGACGTCCTCCGAGGTGAGCTTGTTGCCGTTGGAGAAGGTGAGGCCGTCGCGCAGGGTGCAGCTGTAGACGGTGCTGCCGGTGTCGAAGCCGCACTTGTCGGCGGCTTCGGGCTCGGGCTCGGAGCCGCCCTTGGGGAAGGCCATCAGGGACTGGAAGACGTTGTTGAACAGCAGCCAGGAGCCGGGGTCGTAGCCGGCGGCCGGGTCGGTGGTGTGGATCTCGTCGGACATGCCGACGCGTACGCCGCCGCCGGCGGCGCCCGGGCCGCCCTGCTCGGTGCCGCAGCCGCTGAGGAGGGCGGCGGACAGGCCGGCGGCGAGGGGGGCCGTCAGCCACTTGTTGTGCGTCTTCACAGAACGTGCCTCGTGATCTCTTGTCAGGCCGGTCGCGCGCGGGTGCGGGGCCGGTGTAACCGATCTGTCGACGGGTGGGGCCTGTCCGGTGGGCAGGCCCCGGGGGTGTCGCGAAGGGGCTGGTCCGCGGGGGCTCTAGGCCGTACCGCGCCCCAGTTCCCAGAGCAGGAGGTCGGAGGACGTGTTGAGCGCGTACTCGACTCCGTTGAGGTCGTCGCGCGCGGCGACGTACTGCTTGCCCTGCCAGAGGGGCAGGATCGGTACGTCCTCGGCGACGATCTTCTGGATCTGGTTGAAGACGGGGCCCGCGGCGGTGCGGTCGGCCTGTCGGCGCGAGCTCGGGATGAGCTTGTCGCGGACGACCTTGTTGACGTACGGGGTGTTGAGGAAGTTGTCGCTGTCGAGGAACGGGGCGATGTAGTTGTCCGGGTCCGGGTAGTCCGGGAACCAGCCGAGTCCGTAGACGGCGTAGTCGCCGCGCTTCTGGGCGGTGCGGAAGGTCGACCACTCGGCGCCCTGGAGGGTGACGTCGAAGAGTTCGCTGCCGACGAGCTGCTTCTTGAGGGCGTCGAACTCCTCGGCGGTCTCGGCGCCGTAGTGGTCGGTGGTGTAGTTCAGGGTCAGCTTGACCGGGGTCTCGACGCCGGCGTCCTTGAGGAGCTTGGCGGCGCGGTCCTGGTCGGGCTCGCCGTAGGTGTCGAAGAAGGGGGTGGCGTGGCCGGTGATGCTGGAGGGGATCAGCGAGTAGAGCGGCTCGGCGGTGGTGCCGTAGACCCGGTTGACGAGGGCGCCCCGGTCGACGACGGCGGCCATGGCCTGGCGGACGGCCTTCTCCTGGACGGCGGGGGCCTTGGTGTTGAAGCCGAGGTAGCGGATCTCGAGGCCGGGGACCTCGACGACCTCGATGCCGTCCTTGGGCGTCTCGGTGAGGTCCTTGACCTGCTTGCGGGAGAGGGAGCGGGCCATCATGTCGATGTCGTCGCTCTCCAGGGCCTTGCCCATGGTGCCGGCGTCGGCGTAGGCGCGCAGTTCGACCTTGTCGTTGCGGAGGGTGATGTCGCCCTTGTAGGCGGGGTTCTTGGTGAAGACGAAGCGGGTGGCCTTGTCGCCGTCGAGCTCGGCCTTCATGGTGTACGGGCCCGAGCCGTCGACGTCGAAGCCGTCGCGGAGCTTGCCTGCCTCGTACTTGTCCTTGCTGAGGATGCCGGCGACCGGGGTGGAGAGCTTGTACGGGAAGGTGGCGTCGGGGGTCTTCAGGTGGAAGACGACCTCGTCGGCGCCCTTGGTCTCGATGGTGTCGATGTTCGAGAGGAGGGCGGCGGTGCCGTTGTCCGACTTGATCTTCAGGACGCGCTCGATGGAGAACTTGACGTCCTCGGCGGTGATCGGGGTGCCGTCGGCGAAGGTGAGTCCGGCGCGGAGCTTGCAGCGGTAGCTCTCGCTGGCCTTGTCGGAGAATCCGCAGGTCTGGGCCGCCTCGGGGACGGGCTCGCCGCTGTCGCGGGGCACGTGCATCAGGGTCTGCACGGTCTGCCGCAGGATGTTCCACGCGCCGGTGTCGTAGGCGAAGGCGGGGTCGAGCGGCGCGGGGGCGTCGGCGGTGGCGATGAACTGGTCCGTGGTGCCGACGACGATCGCTCCGCCCTCCTCGGCTCCGCCGCAGGCGGCGAGCAGGGGGGCGAGCAGTCCGGCCACGGCCGGCAGCACCAGGGTCTTGCGGTTCATCAGGGACGATCTCCTCATCCGGCACTGGGATACAGCGGTCAGTGGAACTCCGCCGCCGGCCGCCCGGTCGGGGCGGGAGCGATCGGGCCGGGTGTTGCGATCGGTCCTGTGTTCACGGCGACTTGGGTGTGCGCCGGGGCACGCGGGATATGCGGCGAAGTACTCGCGAAAGATTAGTGGGCGGCGTCCCTATTGCCTGACCACGGGCGGCGGTGGGGGTAATCGCACAGTGATCATGAATGCGGTCGCCTCGATAGTCATGCGTCGGATGATGCGGACGGCACCCATCGAACCGGGACACATGGGGGCGCCGAAACCCTGCCCAATCGGGCGGGGGACGCAGGAAGGCCACCCGCCGTCCGGCACTCTGCGTGAGCAAGGTCACGCGGAGGCCTTTTCGGCGAATGGCCTGATCGTTTTCCCGGGGCGTTCCCCGGGTGCACGCCGGGTGTCCCGGGCGTGCTCCTCGGGGGCGCCTCCCCGGGCGAAATGGCATTCCGCCCGGGAAAGCTCAGAAGGAGCTCAGATTCCGGTGATCAATGTGCGGAGGAAGGGCACGTCGACCTCTTCGAGGGAACGCACGACGACCCGGCCCGGGGAGGGCGCGATGGGCGCGACCGAGGGGACGGCGACGACCCGGCAGCCGGCCGCCTCGGCGGCCGCCACACCGGTCGCGGTGTCCTCGACCACGGCGCACAGCGCGGGGTCGGCCCCGACGCCTCTGGCGGCCGTCAGGTAGGGGTCCGGGTGCGGCTTGGTCCGGACGACCTCGTCGCCGGCCACGGTGAGGGCGAAGCGGTCGGGGCCCAGGGATTCGAGGACCCGGTCGATGATCCGCCGGTGCGAGGCGGAGACCAGCGCGGTCGGGATGGAGTGCCGGGCCAGCTCGGCGAGCAGCCGGTCGGCGCCCGGCATGAGGGGCACGCCGCGCTCGATGCGCTGCTCGAACTTCTCGTTGAGCAGGACGGTCAGCTCGGCGAGGGTGATGTCGGCGCCGGTGGACTCGATGAGGTAGCCCGCGCTCCGCGTCATGGGGCCGCCGACGACGACGTCCCGCCAGGCCTCGTCCAGCCGGTGTCCGAGGTCGGCGAAGGCCTCGACCTCCGCATCCCACCAGAAGCCCTCCGTGTCGACGAGGGTCCCGTCCATGTCGAGGAAGACCGCCTGCAGGGCGGAGCTTCCGTTCGTACGGATCAGGGACGCGGGGACCGTACTGGTCATCCGGCACACCTCCATGGAGGGACGAGAAGGCCGGCCCCCCTCCCCGGTACGGGGAGGAAGACCGGCCTGCACTGGACCGACAAGTGTACGTCCGGATCACCGAAAGGGCGCGGATTTGCGGACGGGGTCCGGTCCGGTCACCGAGCGTTGAAGTACTTCGCCTCCGGGTGGTGGATCACGATGGCGTCGGTGGACTGCTCGGGGTGGAGCTGGAACTCCTCGGAGAGGTGGACGCCGATCCGCTCGGGGCGCAGCAGCTCCGCGATCTTCGCGCGGTCCTCCAGGTCGGGGCAGGCGCCGTAGCCGAGGGAGAAGCGCGCGCCGCGGTACTTGAGGTCGAACATGTCCTCGACCGCGGCCGGGTCCTCGCCGCCGAAGCCGAGCTCGGCGCGGACGCGGGCGTGCCAGTACTCGGCCATGGCCTCGGCCAGCTGGACGGAGAGCCCGTGCAGCTCCAGGTACTCGCGGTAGGAGTCGGAGGCGAACAGCTTGGCGGTGGCCTCGCCGATCTTCGAGCCGACGGTGACGACCTGGAGGCCGACGACATCGGTCTCGCCGGACTCCTCGGGGCGGAAGAAGTCCGCGAGGCAGAGGCGGCGGCCGCGGCGCTGGCGGGGGAAGGTGAAGCGGGTCCGCTCGTTGCCGTCGTCGTCGAGGATGATCAGGTCGTCGCCCTTGGAGACGCAGGGGAAGTAGCCGTAGACCACGGCCGCCTCCAGCAGGTTCTCGGTGTGCAGCCGGTCGAGCAGGCCGCGGAGCCGCGGCCGGCCCTCGCTCTCGACGAGCTCCTCGTACGTGGCGCCGCCGGCGCGGGCCTGCTTGAGGCCCCACTGGCCCTTGAAGAGGGCGCCCTCGTCGAGCCAGGAGGCGTAGTCCTTGAGCGGGATGCCCTTGACGACGCGGGTGCCCCAGAACGGCGGGGTGGGGACGGGGTTGTCGACGGCGACGTCGGAGCGGCCGCCGGGCTCGTCCGCCTCCTCGACCTGGACGACCGGGGTGTCGCGCTTGGGGACGCGGCGCTGCTTGAGCTCGGGGAGCGTGGCGCCGGGGACGCCGCGCTTGACGGCGACGAGGGCGTCCATGAGGCGCAGGCCCTCGAAGGCGTCGCGGGCGTAGCGGACCTCGCCCTGGTAGATCTCGTGCAGGTCCTGCTCGACGTACGCCCTGGTGAGGGCCGCGCCACCGAGGATCACGGGGTACTTGGCGGCCAGCTCGCGCTGGTTCAGCTCCTCCAGGTTCTCCTTCATGATCACGGTGGACTTGACCAGGAGGCCGGACATGCCGATGACGTCGGCGCCGTGCTCCTCGGCCGCCTCCAGGATCGCGGAGACCGGCTGCTTGATGCCGATGTTGACGACGTTGTAGCCGTTGTTGGACAGGATGATGTCGACGAGGTTCTTGCCGATGTCGTGGACGTCGCCGCGAACGGTGGCCAGCACGATCGTGCCCTTGCCGTCCGCGTCCGTCTTCTCCATGTGCGGTTCGAGGTAGGCGACGGCGGTCTTCATCACCTCGGCGGACTGGAGCACGAACGGCAGCTGCATCTGACCCGAGCCGAACAGCTCGCCGACCGTCTTCATCCCGTCGAGCAGGATCTCGTTGACGATCTCCAGCGCGGGGCGGACCGTCAGCGCCTCGTCGAGGTCCGCCTCCAGGCCGTTCTTCTCGCCGTCGACGATCCGGCGCTTCAGCCGCTCGTCCAGCGGCAGGGCGAGGAGCTCCTCGGTCTTGCCGGCCTTCAGCGACTTGGTGTTGACGCCCTCGAAGAGGGCCATCAGCTTCTGCAGCGGGTCGTAGGCGGGTTCGTCGCCCTGTCCGGGGCGGCGGCGGTCGTAGATCAGGTCGAGGGCTGTCTCGACCTGCTCGTCGTCGAAGCGGGCGATCGGCAGGATCTTCGAGGCGTGCACGATCGCCGAGTCCAGGCCGGCCTTGACGCACTCGTCGAGGAAGACCGAGTTCAGCAGGATGCGGGCGGCCGGGTTCAGACCGAAGGAGATGTTGGACAGGCCCAGGGTCGTCTGCACGTCCGGGTGGCGCCGCTTCAGCTCGCGGATCGCCTCGATGGTGGCGATGCCGTCCTTGCGGGACTCCTCCTGACCGGTGCAGATGGTGAAGGTCAGGGTGTCGATGAGGATGTCCGACTCGTGGATGCCCCAGTTGCCGGTGAGGTCGTCGATGAGCCGCTCGGCGATGGCGACCTTGTGCTCGGAGGTGCGGGCCTGGCCCTCCTCGTCGATGGTGAGCGCGATGAGCGCGGCGCCGTGCTCCTGGGCCAGCCGGGTGACCTTGGCGAAGCGGGAGTCGGGGCCGTCGCCGTCCTCGTAGTTGACGGAGTTGATGACGGCGCGGCCGCCGAGCTTCTCCAGGCCGGCCTGGAGGACGTCGACCTCGGTGGAGTCGAGGACGATCGGCAGGGTGGAGGCGGTGGCGAAGCGGCCGGCGAGCTCCCGCATGTCGGCGACGCCGTCGCGGCCCACGTAGTCGACGCAGAGGTCGAGCATGTGGGCGCCCTCGCGGATCTGGTCGCGGGCCATCTCGACGCAGTCGTCCCAGCGGGCCTCCAGCATCGCCTCGCGGAACTTCTTGGAGCCGTTGGCGTTGGTGCGCTCGCCGATCGCCATGTACGCGGTGTCCTGGCGGAACGGCACGGTCTGGTAGAGGGAGGCGGCGCCCGGCTCGGGGCGCGGGTCGCGGGTGCCGGGGGTGAGGTCGCGGACGCGCTCGACGACCTGGCGGAGGTGCTCGGGGGTGGTGCCGCAGCAGCCGCCGATCAGGGAGAGGCCGTACTCGCGGACGAAGGTCTCCTGGGCGTCGGCGAGCTCGGCGGGGCCGAGCGGGTAGTGGGCGCCGTCGGAGGTGAGGACCGGCAGGCCGGCGTTGGGCATGCAGGAGAGCGGGATCCGCGAGTGCCGGGCGAGGTAGCGGAGGTGTTCGCTCATCTCGGCGGGGCCGGTGGCGCAGTTCAGGCCGATCATGTCGATCCCGAGCGGCTCCAGGGCCGTCAGGGCGGCGCCGATCTCGGAGCCGAGGAGCATGGTGCCGGTGGTCTCGACGGTGACGGAGACGATGAGCGGCACGTCGGCGCCGAGGGCGTCGAGGGCGCGGCGGGCGCCGATGACGGAGGCCTTGGTCTGGAGCAGGTCCTGGGTGGTCTCGACGAGGAGGGCGTCGGCGCCGCCGGCGAGGAGGCCCTCGGCGTTCTGCTGGTAGGCGTCGCGCAGCAGGGTGTAGGGGGCGTGGCCCAGGGTGGGGAGCTTGGTGCCGGGGCCGATGGAGCCGAGGACCCAGCGCTGGCGTCCGGTGGAGGCGGTGAACTCGTCGGCGACCTCGCGTGCGATGCGGGCGCCGGCCTCGGAGAGCTCGTGGACGCGCTCGGGGATGTCGTACTCGCCCAGGGCGGCGTGGTTGGCGCCGAAGGTGTTGGTCTCGACGCAGTCGACGCCGGCGGCGAAGTACTCCCGGTGGACCGAGCGGACGATGTCGGGCCTGGTGAGGTTCAGGATCTCGTTGCAGCCTTCGAGGTTCTCGAAGTCCTCGAGGCTGGGGTCCTGTGCCTGGAGCATGGTGCCCATGGCTCCGTCGGCGACGACGACTCGGCTGGCGAGTGCCTCGCGGAGGGCTGCGGCGCGGTTCCGGCTGTCTGCGGAAGGGGTCGGCAACGAGGCCATGGATGAGCTCCCTGGGCTGCGACGGCTGTCGGCTTTGCACCTTCGGTGGAGGGTGCACGGGGCCAGCGTAACCGCGCGCCGGTCGGGGTGGACACGGCGTCTCGGGGGGCGGACGGCATCCTGTGTGCGGGGACTCCCGGTTCTGCCCGTTCTCGGTCGACACTGTCAGGTGTAACGCGAGGTCGGCATCGACCGATAGTGTTCAGCATTGTCGAACAGCGTGAGAGGGAGAAGGGTCGGGCGATGGCGAAGAACATCCAGTCGCTTGAACGGGCGGCGGCCATGCTGCGACTGCTCGCGGGCGGCGAGCGCCGACTGGGCCTGTCCGACATCGCGTCCTCACTGGGACTCGCCAAGGGGACGGCCCACGGGATCCTGCGCACGCTCCAGGCGGAGGGCTTCGTGGAGCAGGACGCGGCCTCGGGCCGCTACCAGCTCGGCGCGGAGCTGCTCCGGCTCGGCAACAGCTACCTCGACGTGCACGAGCTGCGCGCGCGGGCGCTGGTCTGGACGGACGACCTGGCCCGGTCCAGCGGCGAGAGCGTGCACCTGGGGGTGCTGCACCAGCAGGGCGTGCTGATCGTGCACCACGTCTTCCGGCCGGACGACAGCCGGCAGGTCCTGGAGGTGGGGGCCATGCAGCCGCTGCACTCCACGGCGCTGGGCAAGGTGCTCTCGGCCTACGACCCGGTGGCGCACAGCGAGGTCGTGGAGGTCGACCGGGAGGCGTTCACGCCCCGGACGACCACGGCGCTCGGCGACTTCGAGTCGCTGCTCGACATGACGCGCGCCAAGGGCTGGGCGGCGGACGTGGAGGAGACCTGGGACGGGGTCGCCTCGGTGGCGGCGCCGATCCACGACCGGCGGCGCATGCCGGTGGGCGCGGTGGCGGTGACGGGCGCGGTGGAGCGGCTGTGCCCGGCCGGGGAGCTGCGGCCCGAGCTGGTCGCGGCGGTCCGGGACTGCGCCCGCGCGGTCTCCCGGGACCTGGGGGCCGGGCGGTTCTGACCCTGCGCCACCGCGCCCCCCGACCTGAGTGAACCCGCCGGTAACGATCGCGTCATCGGCGGGTTTTTCGCATCCCGGGGCCTTGACGTGCTGTTGACCCCGGGCAAAACTTCCGTTCATCGGTCGGCAATGCCGAACACTTGACGGCAATACGCGTTAGAGTGTCGCAGTGCCAAGGGCCGGAAACAGCCCTCACACGAGGGTGCGGACCTCCGGAGGGACCCGGAGTCCGCCGTTCCCCTGGACGAAGGACAAAGGAGTCGCGGGTGTCCAGCTCCGACATCTTCCTCGGCGAGACCATCGGTACCGCCGTTCTGATTCTGCTCGGCGGCGGTGTGTGCGCCGCCGTCACGCTCAAGGGCTCCAAGGCCCGCAACGCGGGCTGGCTCGCGATCACCTTCGGGTGGGGCTTCGCCGTCATGACGGCCGTCTACATGACGGCTTCCCTCTCGGGCGCCCATCTGAACCCCGCCGTCACGGTCGGCATCGCGATCAAGGACGGCGACTGGAGCAACGTCCCCGTCTACATCGCGGGCCAGATGCTCGGCGCCATGATCGGCGCGGCGCTGGTCTGGGTGGCCTACTACGGGCAGTTCCAGGCGCACCTCGCCGACCCCGAGGCCTCGGGCGAGAAGCCGATCGAGGGCCCCGGCCCGGTGCTCGGCATCTTCTCCACCGGCCCCGAGATCCGGAACACCTGGCAGAACCTGGCCACCGAGATCATCGGCACCGTCGTGCTCGTCCTGGCCGTGCTCACCCAGGGCCTCAACGACAGCGGCAAGGGCCTCGGCGTCATAGGCGCCCTGATCACCGCGTTCGTCGTGGTCTCCATCGGCCTCTCGCTCGGCGGCCCGACCGGCTACGCGATCAACCCGGCCCGCGACCTCGGCCCGCGCATCGTGCACGCCCTGCTCCCGCTGAAGCACAAGGGCGGCTCCGACTGGAGCTACGCCTGGATCCCGGTCGCCGGTCCGCTGATCGGCGGAGCCCTCGCCGCGGGTATCTACAACATCGCGTTCGCCTGAGCCGTCCTTCTTCCAGACCTCCCTTGGAGCCAACCGTGACCGACGCACACACCTCCGGCCCGTTCATCGCGGCCATCGACCAGGGCACCACCTCCTCCCGCTGCATCGTCTTCGACAAGGACGGCCGGATCGTCTCGGTCGACCAGAAGGAGCACGAGCAGATCTTCCCGAAGCCGGGCTGGGTCGAGCACGACGCCGCCGAGATCTGGACCAACGTCCAGGAGGTCGTCGCCGGCGCCCTGACCAAGGGCGGCATCGCCGCCGCCGACGTCAAGGCCATCGGCATCACCAACCAGCGCGAGACCACGCTGCTCTGGGACAAGAACACCGGCGAGCCCGTCCACAACGCCCTCGTCTGGCAGGACACCCGCACCGACGCCCTCTGCAAGGAGCTCGGCCGCAACGTCGGCCAGGACCGCTTCCGCCGCGAGACGGGCCTGCCGCTCGCGAGCTACTTCGCCGGTCCGAAGATCCGCTGGATGCTCGACAACGTCGAGGGCCTGCGCGAGCGCGCCGAGGCCGGCGACATCCTCTTCGGCACCATGGACTCGTGGGTCATCTGGAACCTCACGGGCGGCACCGACGGCGGCGTGCACGTCACCGACGTCACCAACGCCTCGCGCACCATGCTGATGAACCTGCACACCCTGGCCTGGGACGAGAAGATCGCGGAGTCGATGGGGGTCCCCCTCAACGTCCTCCCCGAGATCCGCTCCTCGGCCGAGGTCTACGGCCACGTCAAGGACGGCGTCCTCGCCGGCGTCCCGGTCGCCTCGGCGCTCGGCGACCAGCAGGCCGCCCTCTTCGGCCAGACCTGCTTCGCCGAGGGCGAGGCCAAGTCCACGTACGGCACCGGCACCTTCATGCTGATGAACACCGGTGACAAGATCATCAACTCCTACAGCGGCCTGCTGACCACGGTCGGCTACCAGATCGGCGACCAGAAGCCGGTCTACGCCCTGGAGGGCTCCATCGCCGTCACCGGTTCGCTGGTGCAGTGGATGCGCGACCAGATGGGCCTCATCAAGTCCGCCGCCGAGATCGAGACCCTCGCGTCCTCGGTCGAGGACAACGGCGGCGCCTACTTCGTGCCGGCCTTCTCCGGCCTGTTCGCCCCGTACTGGCGCTCCGACGCCCGCGGCGTGATCGCCGGCCTCACCCGGTACGTCACCAAGGCGCACATCGCCCGTGCCGTCCTGGAGGCCACCGCCTGGCAGACCCGCGAGATCACCGACGCCATGACGAAGGACTCCGGCGTCGAGCTGACCGCGCTCAAGGTCGACGGCGGCATGACCTCCAACAACCTGCTGATGCAGACCCTCTCGGACTTCCTGGACGCGCCCGTCGTGCGTCCCATGGTCGCCGAGACCACCTGCCTCGGTGCCGCCTACGCCGCCGGCCTGGCCGTCGGCTTCTGGCCGGACACCGACGCCCTGCGCGCCAACTGGCGCCGTGCGGCGGAATGGACCCCTCGCATGGACGCCGACAGGCGCGACAGCGAGTACAAGAGCTGGCTCAAGGCCGTCGAGCGGACCATGGGCTGGATCGAGGACGAGGAGTAGATCGACATGACCACCCTGCAGAGCGTCCCTGCCCTCGGGACGCACCCGGCGTCCGGCTCCCTCCCGAGCCGCGCCGAGACCCGGGACCGGCTTTCCAAGGCGACGTACGACCTCCTGGTGATCGGCGGCGGCATCCTGGGCATCTCCACCGCCTGGCACGCCGCGCAGTCGGGCCTGCGGGTGGCCCTGGTGGACGCCGGCGACTTCGCCGGCGCCACCTCCTCCGCCTCCTCGAAGCTGCTCCACGGCGGTCTGCGCTACCTGCAGACCGGCGCGGTCAAGCTGGTCGCGGAGAACCACTTCGAGCGGCGTGCGGTCTCCCGCCAGGTGGCACCGCACCTCGCCAACCCCCTCACCTTCTACCTGCCCGTCTACAAGGGCGGACCGCACGGCGCGGCCAAGCTCGGCGCCGGCGTCTTCGCCTACAGCGCCCTCTCGGCCTTCGGCGACGGCGTCGGGCACCTGCTCTCCCCCGCCAAGGCCGCGCAGGACGTGCCGGAGCTGCGGACGGACAACCTGAAGGCCGTGGCCGTCTACGGCGACGACCAGATGAACGACGCCCGCATGGCGCTGATGACGGTCCGCGCGGCGGTCGACGCCGGCGCCACCGTCCTCAACCACGCCGAGGTCACCGGCCTCCGCTTCACCCGGGGCCGGGTCACCGGCGCCGAGCTCAAGGACCGCACCAGCGGCGACGAGTTCGGCGTCACCGCCCGCCTCGTGCTCAACGCGACCGGCCCCTGGGTGGACCACCTGCGCCGCATGGAGGACCCCAACGCGGCGCCCTCCATACGCCTCTCCAAGGGCGCGCACCTGGTCCTCAAGCGGACCTCGCCCTGGAAGGCCGCCCTGGCCACCCCGATCGACAAGTACCGCATCACCTTCGCCCTCCCCTGGGAGGACATGCTGCTCCTCGGCACCACCGACGAGGAGTACGAGGGCGACCCCGGCCAGGTCGAGGTCACCGAGAAGGACACCGCCCAGATCCTGGACGAGGCCGCCTTCTCCATCCGCGACCAGCAGCTGTCGCGGGACCTCATCACCTACGCCTTCGCCGGCCTGCGCGTGCTCCCGGGCGGCCCCGGCGACACCTCGAAGGCCAAGCGCGAGACGGTCGTCACCGAGGGCCGCGGCGGCATGCTGTCGGTGGCCGGAGGCAAGTGGACCACCTTCCGCCACATCGGCCGCACGGTCATGAAGAAGCTGGAGCAGCTCCCCGGCCACCCGCTCGGCGAGGACTACGAGTCGGTGTCCACGCTGCCGAAGCGGCTGCCGCTGCCCGGCATCGCCAACCCGAACGCGGTCGCGCACCGGCTGCTCGTCGACGGCCCGGCGCCCGGCCCGCGGATGGCCGCCGACACCGCCAAGCACCTGGCGACGCACTACGGCTCGCTCTCCTTCGACATCGCGCGCATGGCGAACGAGAACCCGGACCTCGCCCGGCGCATCCACCCGGACGCCCCGGAGATCTGGGCGCAGGTGGCCTACGCCCGCGACCACGAGTGGGCCGAGACCGCGGACGACGTGCTGCGCCGCCGCACCACGCTGACCATCCGCGGCCTCGCCACGGACGAGATCCGCGCCGGCGTCGAGACGATGCTGAACGCGTAGCGCCGGGACCCGGATCCCGTACGCCCAGGGGCGGTTCCTCTCCGGAGGGCCGCCCCGCGGCGTGCCACACGCCGTCCACACCGCCGCAACACTCGGCGCGCAGAGTGGATCGCATGAAATTCCAGGTGCTCTCGATCGTCCACCACTCCCCGCACCCGCTCACCGGCGAACTCCTCTCCGCCGCCGACCGGTTGGAGCAGGTCGTCACGCTCGGCGAGACCGCCGAACGGCTCGGCTTCGACGCGTACGCCGTCGGCGAGCGGCACGCCGGCCCGTTCCTCTCCTCCGCCCCGACCGTGCTGCTCGCCGCGCTCGCCGCCCGCACCACCCGGATCAGGCTGCTCACCGGCGTCACCGTCGTCGCGATCCTCGACCCGGTCCGGGTCGCCGAGGACTACGCCACCCTGGACCAGCTCTCCCGCGGCCGGCTCGAACTCGTCGTCGGCAAGGGCGCGGAGGCCGGCCACTTCGACCTCTTCGGTCTGGACGAGGAGCGCCAGTGGGACCTCCAGAAGGAGAAGTACGAGCTGCTGCGCCGGCTCTGGACGGAGGAGGGCGTCGACTGGGAGGGCGAGTTCCGGCCGCCGCTGAAGAACGTCACCACCGTGCCCCGCCCGTACGCGGGACCGCCCCGCATCTGGCACGGCTCGGCCACCAGCCTCAACTCCCCCGAGCTCGCCGCGAAGCACGGCGATCCGCTCTTCACCGCCAACGCGATCCAGCCCCGTGAGGCGTACGCGCGGCTCATCGCCCACTACCGGGAGAAGTTCGAGGAGTACGGGCACGACCCGGCGCACGCGCGGGTGGCGGCCGGCTCCGGCGGGCTGCTCATCGCCGACACCACCCAGGAGGCGATCACCCGTCACAAGGACCTGTACGAGGCGAAGGTGCGGCAGAGCTTCAAGCCGCACCTGGAGGGCAAGGCGGGTTACAACACCCCGTTCCGCACGATCGAGGACGCCGTCGCGGACGGCCCCCAGCTCATCGGCTCCCCGCAGCAGATCATCGACAAGATCCTCGGCTACCACGCCCACTACGGGCACGACCTGCAGTCCGTCACCGTCGACACCTTCGGGCAGTCGACGGCCGAGCAGATCGAGACGCTCCAGCGGTTCGCCGAGGAGATCGCGCCGGTGGTCCGGAGGGAGGCGCCGAGCACGCTCTGGGAGGAGTGAGGGCGCCGTGTGCGGAGGCGGGTTCCTGGGTAGTCGATCAAGGCCGCACGGGTTTTCGGGGATGTCCGGAGGCTGCGGACGGACCTGGAGAAAGCCGTAAGGTTGGTCCGTACGACAGGAACTTCGAAAAGGAGGCGCTGGGTGATCGAGCTCGAGGGGGTACCCGAGCTGATCGACCCGGTCATGGTGGCCGCGTTCGAAGGCTGGAACGACGCCGGCGACGCCGCCTCCACCGCGGTCGCCCATCTCGACCGGGAATGGAAGGGCGAGGTGTTCGCGGCGCTCGACGCCGAGGACTACTACGACTTCCAGGTCAACCGGCCCACCGTCTTCCTGGACAACGGCGTCCGGAAGATCACCTGGCCGACGACCCGGCTCTCCGTGGTCCGGGTCGGCGGCGAGAAACCACGGGACCTGGTGCTCGTGCGCGGGATCGAGCCGTCGATGCGCTGGCGCTCCTTCTGCAACGAGATCCTCGCCTTCGCCCACGAGCTGGGGGTGGAGATGGTCGTGATCCTGGGCGCGCTGCTCGGGGACACCCCACACACCCGGCCCGTCCCGGTCAGCGGCGTGACGTCCGACCCGGACCTGGCGCGCACGATGGACCTGGAGGAGACCCGGTACGAGGGGCCGACGGGCATCGTGGGCATCCTCCAGGAGGCGTGCACCCACGCGGGCGTGCCGGCCGTGAGCCTGTGGGCGGCGGTGCCGCACTACGTGTCGCAGCCGCCGAACCCGAAGGCGACCCTGGCCCTCCTCAACCGCCTGGAGGACCTGATCGGGCTGCGCATCCCGCTGGGCGAACTGCCCGAGGACGCGCGGGCCTGGCAGGTGGGCGTGGACCAGCTGGCCGCGGAGGACAGCGAGGTCGCCGAGTACGTGCAGACGCTGGAGGAGGCCCGGGACACCGCGGAGCTGCCGGAGGCCTCGGGCGAGGCGATCGCCCGCGAGTTCGAGCGGTATCTGCGGCGCCGCGAGCCGGGCACGGGTCCGGGCGGCCCGGGGGTGGCGATGGAGGGCGGCGACACGCCCTTCCTGCGGGACACCGGCAGCGGCCGGACGCGCCCGCCGAAGCCCGAGCAGCCGGGCCCCGAGGCGGTCCCGGGAGCGGAGGCGGCCGAGACCCCCGAGACGGGTGAGACGGCTGAGAAGCCGGATGCTCCGGCGGCGCCGGAGGGCGGCGCGGAGGAGACCCCGGCGACGGGCTCAGGATCGGCCGACGCCCCGGACGAGGGTTCGGGCGAGGGCCTGGACGCGGGCACGGAGCCGGGCCCGGAGTCGGGCGACGGCGCGGAGGCGGACCGGGACGGCGGCTCCGACGCGGACGGCCGCCCGGGGAGCGGCCCCGGCGCGTAGTCGCCTCGCCGAGGACGGAACGGATCGGGAGGGGTGTCCTGCGGGGCGCCCCTCCCGTCGTCGTGCCGGGCCTCGATCCGGTCCCCGCCGGTCGGCCTGATGGACCGTCCGCCGCCGACCGGACCGCAGGGAAGCCCCTCGTCCGTGGCATCGCGAGCGCCCGCGGGTGGCGTCCACGACGACGGCACCGGGCGCTCGCGGGGGCCGTCGCCGGTGGGGGCGGCCCTCTCGGCGCGACGGAACCGCCCCCGGACTTCGGTGAGAAGTCCGGGGGCGGTCGCCCGAAGGGGAGTCGTGCGGTGCCGTCCGCTACAGGGCGACGCCCAGCAGGGCGTCGACGGCGCGGGAGACGAGTCCCGGGGCGGAGTCGTCCGTGCCGCCCCCGGCCGTCTGGAGCGCGGCCCAGCGGTCGACCGCGGCGAGCGCGGTGGGGGTGTCGAGGTCGTCGGCCAGGGCGTCGCGGAGCTCCTCGACGAGCGCGTCGGCGGACGGTCCGTCGGGGCGCGAGACGGCGGCACGCCAGCGGTCGAGCCGCTCCACGGCGTCCTGGAGGACCTGGTCGGTCCACTCCCAGTCGTCGCGGTAGCGGTGCGAGAGCAGCGCGAGCCGGATGGCGGCCGGGTCGACGCCGTCGCGGCGGAGCTTCGAGACGAAGACCAGGTTGCCCCGGGACTTGGACATCTTCTCGCCGTCGAGGCCGACCATGCCGGCGTGGACGTACGCCTTCGCCATGGGGAACTCGCCGGTGAGGGTCTGGGCGTGGGAGGCGCCCATCTCGTGGTGCGGGAAGATCAGGTCGGATCCGCCGCCCTGCACGTCGAATCCCATGCCGAGGTGGTCGAGGGCGATCGCGACGCACTCGATGTGCCAGCCGGGGCGGCCGGCGCCGAGGCTGCCGCCGTCCCAGCTCGGCTCGCCCTCGCGGGCGGCCATCCAGAGCATCGGGTCGAGCGGGTTCTTCTTGCCCGGACGGTCCGGGTCCCCGCCGCGCTCGGCGGAGAGGTGGCGCATCAGCTCGGTGGTGTAGTTCGAGACCTGTCCGAAGTGCGGGTCGGCGTCGACGGAGAAGTAGACGTCCCCTTCGAGCTCGTAGGCGGCCCCGGAGTCCCGGAGGCGCTCGACGAGCGGGACGATGCCGGGTATGGCCTCGACGGCGCCGACGTAGTGCTGCGGGGGCAGCATCCGCAGGGCGGTCATGTCCTCGCGGAACAGGGCGGTCTCCCGCTCGGCGAGGCCGACCCAGTCGACGCCGTCGCGGATCGCGCGCTCCAGGAGCGGGTCGTCCACGTCCGTGACGTTCTGGACGTAGTGCACCTGCCGCTTGGTGTCGAGCCACACGCGCTGAACGAGGTCGAACGCGTTGTAGGTCGCCGCGTGACCCATGTGGGTCGCGTCGTACGGCGTGATGCCGCAGACGTAGATACGGGCGACGGGGCCGGGGGCGAGGGTCACTCGTCCGCCGGTCGCGGTGTCGTGGATCCGGAGGTCGCGGCCCTTGCCGGGAAGGGCGGGGACCTCAGAAGCGGGCCAGGCATGCATGACCCGAGCGTAACCGGACAGGTGTTCCGGATACGAACCGGATCCGGGATCTTGACCTATTAGGCGGTCTTGCGGGTCGGAGGCGTGCGTGTATACCCCCCAGGGGTGCACGGCCCCGGAAGGGCCTCTCCCAGGGATGGCCGAAACTTTTCGGTCTGGTCAGACCGGCGGCCAGGGGATGGCCGGCCACTGCCCCGAGGGCTCGGGGTGCCGTCCCGAACTCCGCAGCGCCGCCACGCGCCCGCGTACGGCCGCCACCTCGGCCTCGGTGAGCAGTTCCGCCAGACGGGTGGCGAGCGGCTCCCCGGGGGCCAGGGAGCGGTCGAGCGCGCCGAGCACGTCGGCCGCCTCGGCGGGCAGCTCCTCGCCCGCCCAGCCCCACAGCAGCGTGCGCAGCTTGTCGTCGACGTGGAAGGTGACCCCGTGGTCGATGCCGTACAGGTGGCCCCCGGGAGCCGGCAGCAGGTGGCCACCCTTCCGGTCGGCGTTGTTGATGACGGCGTCGAGGACGGCGAGCCGCCGCAGTTCGGGGGTGTCCGCGTGGACGAGCAGCGCGGTGCGGTCCTCGTCCACCTGGGCGGGCCCGACGGCCTTCCAGCCCTCGCCGGCCTCGTCGTCCTCGGTCAGGGCGAGCAGGCGCGCGCCGGGGTCGGCCTCGATCCAGAGCTGGACCATGCCCTCCCCGTACGGCCCGTCGCGGAGGACGGTCGGCGGGACCAGGCCCCAGCCGGTCGCCTCGGAGATCTCGTACGCGGCGACCTCGCGGCGCGCCAGGGTCCCGTCGGGGAAGTCCCACAGCGGCGCCTCGCCGGCGACCGGCTTGTACACGCAGGCCGCCTCCCTGCCCTCGTACGCGACGGAGCAGTACAGGACGGCGTTGGAGGCCTCGCGGACCCGGCCGCGGACGGTCAGCTCACCGCGGGCGAGCAGCTCGGCGTCCCGCGGCCTCGGGGGGCTGCTGCTCATGCTCCGCGGCGGTATCCGTTCTGGCGCGGGCAGACGTGGCCCTCGGGGTCGAGCGGCAGGCTGCACAGCGGGCAGGGCGGGCGGCCGGCGTTGACCACGTCCAGGGCCCGCTTCGCGAAGGCGCGGGCCTGGGCGCCGCTGAGGCGGACCCGGAGCATCGGCGGACCGTTCTCCTCGTCCTGGAGCAGCCGCTCCTCGGCCTCGGCGAGGTCCTCCTCGGAGTCCGCGTCGAGCTCGACGAGCGCCTGCGCCTCGACGATCATGCGCTGCTCCTCGCCGTCCCAGGCGAGCGCCATGGTGCCGACCCGGAACTCCTCCTCGACGGGGACGTCGAGGGGGGCGGTGTCGGCCACCTCGGCGGGCGCGACGGCGGGGACCGGGGCGTTGCCCCCGGTGCGGCGGACGACCTCGTCGAGGAGTTCGTCCATCCGCTCGGCGAGCGCGGCGACCTGGGTCTTCTCCAGGGCCACACTGGTGACCCGGCCGGCGGCGGACGCCTGGAGGAAGAACGTACGGCGGCCAGGCAGCCCGACCGTACCGGCCACGAAACGCTCCGGTGGGTCGTAGAGGAACACCTGACGGGACACGTTTCCCGGCTCCCTTGCGTCTCGACAGTCGTACTACGGCGGCGCGTCCACCCTACTGCGCGAAGGGATCACGGTGCGCCCGCACCACCACCGACCTCGGCGGTCCCCGTGCCGTCCGGGTGCTCGCGCGGCGCGAAGCCGGCGAAGTCGCCGGTGTCGCCGAGGCGGACGAGGAAGGGACGCAGGCGCGTGTAGCGGATGACGGTGACCGAGCAGGGGTCGACGTGGAGGCGCTGGAAGAGGTCGAGGTGGAGGCCGAGGGCGTCCGCCACCACGGACTTGACGATGTCCCCGTGCGAGCACATGACGTAGGCGGCGTCCTCGCCGTGCTCGGCCTCGATCCGCGCGTTCCAGTCGTGGACCGCCTCGACGGCGCGGGCCTGCATGGCGCGCATCGACTCGCCGCCGGGGAAGGCGGCGGCGGAGGCGTGCGCCTGGACGACCTCCATCAGGGGTTCGTCGTTGAGCTCGGCCAGCTTCCGGCCGGACCAGTCGCCGTAGTCGCACTCGTTGATCCGGTCCTCGACGTGCAGCGGGAGGCCGGGACGGGCGTCCAGGAGGGGCCGTACGGTCTGCCGGCAGCGCTGGAGGGGGCTGGAGACGACGGCGGCGAGGGGGACGTCCGCGAGCCGTCCGGGGAGCGCGGCGGCCTGCGCGGCGCCGCGCTCGTCGAGGGAGATCCCGGGGGTGCGCCCGGCGAGGACCCCGGAGGTGTTGGCGGTGGAGCGTCCGTGCCGGACGAGGATCAGCGTGGCCATGGCGGCCAGCCTAGGCGGTGCCGGGAGGTGCCCGACGGGTCCCCGGCGGGCCCCGGGAGGGGCATGGATGCGTCGCGAGCCCGTTCGAGGGAGAATACGGCGCGTGATCGTGGACTCAGCCATCTACCGGGACGGGCGCCGTACGGACGGCCCCGCCGACCTCTCCGACGCGCTCGACGAGGCGCGGGCCACGGGGGACGCCTTCCTGTGGGTGGGGCTCCACGAGCCGACGGAGGCGGAGTTCGAGCACGTCGCCTCGGAGTTCGCCCTCCACCCGCTGGCCGTCGAGGACGCCCTCAAGGCCCATCAGCGGCCCAAGCTGGAGGTCTACGACGACTCGCTGTTCGTGGTGCTCAAGCCGGTCGTCTACGAGCCGGAGAGCGACCGGGTCTCCTCGGGCGAGCTGATGGTGTTCATGGGCGACTCCTTCGTGGTGACCGTCCGGCACGGCGAGGGCGCCCCGCTGGCGCAGGTGCGCAAGCGGCTGGAGGCCGACCAGGAGGTCCTGAAGCACGGGCCGACGGCGGTGCTGTACGCGGTGAGCGACGCGGTCGTGGACCACTACCTCGACGTGGCGGGTGAGCTCCAGGTCGACCTGGAGGAGCTGGAGGCGGACGTCTTCGCCCCCACCGGCGGCAATCCCTCGAACACGGCGGAGCGGATCTACACGGCGAAGCGGCAGGTCCTGGAGTTCCGCCGGGCCGCCGGGCCGCTCTCCGGGCCGATGGCCCGGCTCACGGGCGGTTCGGTGCCGTTCGTCAACGAGCGGTCGCAGCCGTTCTTCCGGGACGTCAACGACCACCTGCTGCGCTCCAACGAGCAGGTGGAGGGCCTCGACCGGCTCCTGTCCGACGTCCTCTCGGCCCATCTCGCGCAGATGGGAGTGCGGCAGAACGACGACATGCGGAAGATCTCGGCGTGGGCGGCCATGGCCGCGGTGCCCACGATGGTCGCGGGGATCTACGGCATGAACTTCGACCACATGCCGGAGCTGCACTGGACGGCCTCGTACCCGGTGGTGATCGTCGTGATGGCGGGCATCGTGGTGGCGCTGTACCGGCTGTTCAAGCGGCGCGGCTGGATGTGAGCGGAGGGGCCCGCCGTGCGGCGGGCCCGGACGCGGTCAGAAGGCGGGCGCGGGGGTCGCGGGCCCGCCGAGGGCGTCGAGTCGCTCGGGCATCTTCAGGCCGACCATCCGGTGCCAGCCGGCCGCGCGCTCCCAGGCGTACATCCCGTGGATGCCCGCGGCGAGGACGGCGGCCTTGGGCCGGGGCCAGTGCAGGATCCGCCCCATGTGCGCCATCACGGCGAGGCTGACGTCGCGGTAGACCCCGATCTCGACCAGGGCGGACTCGCGCAGGGTCCGCTGGATGAGCCGGCCGTGCCCCGCGCGCGCGAGGCGCAGCAGTTCCTCGTGGCAGTAGGCGAGGTGGTTCGCCTCGTCGTTGTCGATCATGTGGATGGCCTTGCCGAGTTCGGGATGGCTCCCGAAGTACGTGACGAGCATGTCCATCTGGTCGGCGGCCCGCTGCTCGGTGACCCGGCTGTGGGCGAGGTAGACGATGATGTCCTCCTCGCTCAGCGGCTCCTCGCGGCGCAGCTTGTCGTGCGCGAGGCCGATGCCGCGCTGTTCGAGCAGCATCGTGTAGTCGGTGTCGGGCGGCACCGGGACCGGCTCCAGGCCGCGCTTCTTCATCAGCGCGTTGAAGATCCGGCCGTGCTTGTCCTCGTCGGCGCCGTGCCGGGTGATCTTGGGGGCGAGGTCCCTCATCCCGGGGGCGACGAGCGCCGCGATCCGGCCGTTCTCCCAGCCGCCCTGGGTCTCGCCGCTCGCCGCGATCGAGCAGAAGAGCCGGAAGGACTCGTCGTTGTCGATGATTTCCTGGAACAGGCCCTTGGCCGTGAGCATCGCCGCCACCTCCGTGCGCAAGTCCGCACTCCGTCCGGCCCCCGGGACAACGAGTCAAATGCGCTCCGCCGCCCGGGGCAACAGGAGGGCCGGGCGACTCGGCCGAAAGAGTGAGTCCGGAGGGCGTAACCGCGGGGCCCGCGGAGCCGTTGTGCAGCGTGACGGCCGTGGCGGGGAAGACCCCCGAGCCCCCACCACGGCCGCAGACCACCTCACGCGGACCGCGCTCACCTCCCCCGGGGCCCTCGCCCGGCCGCGCCGGAATCCGCCCGCCCTGGCCCCCGCCGCGGGCCGGGCGGGCGGTCCGTGCGTCACGCGAGGCCGGCGCGCTCCATGGCCTCGACGCCCGCCCGCAGCGCCGCCACCCGCTCGTCGAGGGTGAAGCCGGCCGGGGCCAGGGTCAGGGTGGTGACCCCGGCCTCCGCGTAGGCCGTCATCCGCTCGGCGATCCGCTCCACCGGGCCGAGCAGCGAGGTCTGGTCGATCAGGCTCTGCGGCACGGCCGCGGCGGCCCCCGTCTTGTCGCCGGACAGGTACTTGTCCTGGATCTCGGCGGCCTCCTTCTCGTACCCCATGCGCTGCGCGAGCTGGTTGTAGAAGTTCTGCTTGCGGCTGCCCATGCCGCCCACGTACAGCGCGGTGTACGGACGGAACACGTCGGCGAGGGCGTCGACGTCCTCGCCCAGGGCCAGCGGGACGGTCGGACAGACGTCGAAGCCGTCCATCGTCAGGCCGGCCTTCTCGCGTCCGGCGCGGATGTGCCGGAGCGCCGTCTCCTCCAGGTGCGCGGCGGAGGGGAAGATCAGCAGCGCGCCGTCGGCGATCTCGCCGGTCTGCTCCAGGTTCTTGGGACCGATCGCCGCGATGTAGAGCGGGATGTGCTCGCGCTCCGGGTGGACGGTGAGCTTGATGGGCTTGCCGGGGCCGCCGGGCAGCGGCAGGGTCCAGTGCTCGCCGTCGTAGCTGAGGCGCTCGCGGGTCATCGCCCTGCGGACGATCTCGACGTACTCGCGGGTGCGGGCGAGCGGCTTGTCGAACTTGACGCCGTACCAGCCCTCGGAGACCTGCGGTCCCGAGACGCCGAGGCCGAGGCGGAAGCGGCCGCCGGTGAGCGAGTCGAGGGTGGCGGCCGTCATGGCCGTCATGGCCGGCTGGCGGGCCGGGATCTGCATGATCGCGGAGCCGACGTCGATGCGCTCCGTCTTCGCCGCGACCCAGGCGAGCACGGTGGGCGCGTCGGAGCCGTAGGCCTCGGCGGCCCAGCAGACGTCGTAACCGAGGCGGTCCGCCTCCTGAGCGACGGCGAGGTTGTCGCCGTCCATGCCCGCACCCCAGTAGCCGAGGTTGATGCCGAGCCGCATGTCCACGCACCCCTTACCCATCGGTAACGTCCTTGTGGGCGGGACTCTAGCGCGCGGCCGGGGCGGCCGTCAGGACGCGGTTGTCCACAGGCTCTCTCCGCGTGGTGCCCTGGCCAGTAATCTCGCGGCCATGGAGCAGAGGCATCTCGGACGTACGGGCCTGCGTGTGTCGCGCATCGGACTCGGCACCCTCACCTGGGGCCGGGACACCGACGAGCACGACGCCGCCGAGCAGTTGAAGTCGTTCTGGGACGCGGGCGGCACGCTCGTGGACACCGCCGACGTGTACGGCGGGGGCGAGGCGGAGTACCTGCTCGGGCGTCTCATGGAGCGGCTGGTGTCCCGGCAGGACCTGGTGCTGTCGACCAAGGCGGGCAGCGTCCCCGACCCCGACCGGCGCACGGACGGCTCGCGCGGCCACCTGCTCGCCGCGCTCGACGCCTCCCTCGCCCGGCTCGGCACGGACCACGTGGACCTGTGGCAGCTGCACGCCTTCGACCCGTACACGCCGCTGGAGGAGTCGCTCCAGGCCCTCGACATCGCGGTGCGCAGCGGGCGCGCGCGGTACGCGGGGGTGGCCAACTTCTGCGGCTGGCAGCTCGCCAAGGCGGGCACCTGGCAGCTCGGCGGGGACCGGACCCGGCTCGCGGGGGCTCAGCTGGAGTACTCGCTGCTCCAGCGGGGCGTGGAGCGCGAGGTCCTGCCGGCGGCGCAGGACCTCGGGATAGGCCTGCTGCCCTCCTCCCCGCTGGGCCGCGGGGTCCTGACGGGCAAGTACCGCGGCGGGACGCCGTCCGACTCGCGCGGGGCGTCGGAGACGATGGCGCCGTTCGTGGAGCCGTACCTGGACGATGCCGCGAGCAGGATCGTGGACGCGGTCGCGACGGCGGCGGAGGGCCTGGCGACGACCCCGCTGCACGTGGCGCTGGCCTGGGTCCGCGACCGGCCCGGGGTGACCGCGCCGATCGTCGGCGCGCGCACGGCGCGCCAGCTCGCGGCCGCGTTGTCGGTGGAGACCCTTAGTCTTCCTGACGAGATCTGTCGGGCGCTGGACGATGTGTCGGCGCCCGTGCACCGCTATCCGGATCACGACTGGAGCACCTTGTGACCGAGCCTGCCGGGGAGACCGCGCCCGAGGCACCCGAGGACGGGGCACCCACCGACGACGTACGGGGGGACGTACGCGAGGGAGCCGCCGAGCCGGCGGCGCCGGAGGCGGCCGAGGAGCCGGCCACGGCCGAGGAGTCCGCGGTCGGCGGGGAGCCGCCGGCGGACGGGGGTGTCGCATCCGCCGGGGAGCCCGGCGTCGCCGACGAGGCGGCCGCGACGGACCGGGCGGACGGACCCGCCGGGGACCATGCGTCCGAGTCCTCGGACGAGGCCGCCGGGGACGCCCCGGAACAGCAGTCCGGCAGCCCCGGGGCTGCCGGGGACGGGACGGCGGAGGCGACCGGGGGGTCGGCTGAGACCGCGGCCTCCGACACGCCCGAGCTGAGCGACGCGCAGGCCGAGCTCGCCGCGCAGCGGGAGCTGCGGGCGAGAATCGAGGCGCGGAAGGCCGAGAAGGAGGGGCCCCTGGCGAGCGGCGCCAAGCTGAGCGGCACGGCGGCCGACCTGCTGGCGGCCGTCCGGGCCGTGGAGGGCGGCAAGGCCTCCGGCAGCACGTTCTACGAGGCCCCCGAGCCCGCGCCCCGCCGGACCGCCCCCGAGGCGACCTCCGCGATGACGGTGCGTCCGCCGGTCCCCGCGCAGGCGTCCGCACCGGCCCCCGGCACGACCGCCGCCGTCCGGGAGGTGCTGGCCAAGGGCGGTGCGCCCGAGGCACTGGCCGGGCAGGTCGCGGCCGTTCTCGGCGAGGGCGCGGCGCAGGCCCTGCTGGACGACCCCTGGCAGCTGCTCGCGGTCTCCGGGGTGCGCCCCGAGCAGGCCGACGGCTTCGCCCGGGCCCTGCTCGGAGCGGAGTGCGGGCCCGACGACCCGCGCCGGGCGGTCGCCCTGACCGTGTGGCTCCTGGAGCGGGCCGCGCTCCAGGGCCACACGGCGCTGGAGATCGACACCGTGCGCGCCGGGCTCGCCGGGCACGCGGTGCCCGATCCCGGAGCGGGCGTCGAGGAGGCGGTGTCCGCGGGCGCGGTGCTCGTCTTCCAGGAGGAGACGGCCGAGGAACCGCCCGGGGAGGACGAGGAGGAGCAGGAGGCCGCCGGGGCGGCCGCCGAGGGGCCCGCCTCGCCGGTGCTGCTCGGGCTCGACCGGTACGCGCTCGCCGAGGAGAGCCTCGCGGACGGACTGGCCCGCCTCGTCCGGACGGCGACGGCCGACACCTGGGAGGGCTCCGAGCTCGAACGGGCCGCCGGGGCCCACGGACTCGTCCTGCACACCGGTGGCGAGGCCTCCCGCGCCGAGCCGGTCGCCCTGGCCGCGGACGCCCGCGGGCGGGGACTGCGCGCCCTGGTGGCCGTCCACGCGGACGCCGGCCGGCGCGCGCTCGGCCCCGCGGGGGCGGACGCGGTCACGGTCGCCGCGCTGCTCTCCGGAGCCGCCGGTCCCGGCCGCGACGAGGAGGGGGCCTTCGCGCTGGACCTCCTGGTGGTGCTCGACGCTCCGCAGCTGGACGTGGAGACCGCCGCGATGCTCGTCGAGTCGCTGCCCGACGGCTGCCGTCTGGTGCTGGGCGGAGACCCGGGCGTCCTCGGTGCCCCGGGAGCGGGCCAGGTCTTCGGCGACCTGCTCGCGGCCCGGGTGTGCCCGCGGATCGCCTCGCGCCTGCCCGATCCCGGGCCGCTCGGCGAGCTGGTGTCGGGCATCGGCGCCGGCGAGCTGAACCAGGTCGAGGCCCCCGGCAAGGAGATCGTGATCGTCCCGGTGCGCGACGCCGGCGAGGCCGTGCACCGCACCGTCCAGCTGGTCGCCGACTCGGTGCCGCGGGCGATCGGGGTGCCGACCGACCAGACCCAGGTGGTCACGGTCGGGCACGGCGGCTCCGCGGGTACCCGCGCCCTCAACACCGCGCTGAAGCAGCGGCTGAACCCCGGCCCCGGCCGCTTCGGCGGTTTCGACCCCGGGGACCGGGTCGCGTACGCGGAGGTGCCGGGGCGGACGGTGACCGGCACGGTCCTGTCGGCCGACGCCGAGGGGCTGCGGCTCCGCTGCGGCGACGCCGAGGTCCTGGTACCGAAGGAGCGGGTGGAGGCGTCGCTGCGGCACGGCTGGGCGGTCACCGCGCACCAGGCGGCCGGGGTGCGCTGGCCCGCGGTGGTCGTGGTGCTGCCGGGCGACGCCGCCGGCGGCCTGAGCAGGCCGTGGGTGTACACGGCGTTCGGCCGCGCGGAGCGGCATCTGTCCGTCGTGCACGGTGTCGACCAGGCGCTGCCGCGCGCGGTGGCCGAAGGGACGGCCCCGGAGCGGACGACCCGGCTGCGTCCGCTCCTGGAGGCGCTGCTCGCCGTGCCCGAGGAGTAGGACGCGGGGCGCCATGCGTCCGGGGCGGACGCGGAACGGCGGAGGGCCGGGACACCGATCGTGGTGTCCCGGCCCTCCGCCGTCTCCCCGCGTATCGCGCTCCCCCGAGGCTCCCCCGAGGCTCCCTCAGGGAGCGCCTGCCCCGGCCTCCCGACCGATGTCGGCGTCCTCCGCCTCGTCGGCGTCTTCGGCGTCTTCGAGATCGTCGTCGAAGACGGAGCTGACGTCGAAGCGGCAGACGATCCGCTCCGGATCGGCCTGCTCGAAGGGGGCGTTGAGCCACTCCCCCGGTTCCGGCAGTTCCTCGGCCGCGGTGACCCACAGCGTGGAGTCGCCCTCCTCCAGGCCGAACTCCTTGTGCCGGGAGGCGATCTCGTCCGGTTCGTACTCGCCGAAGAGCACCCCGAGGGCGGCGAGCGGCGAGACCCCGGCCCGGGCACCGGGTCCGGTGGGGTCGGCACCGCCGTCGACCTCGGCGACGCGGCGGGCCTGGGCGAGCAGGCGCTTGGGCTCCGCGACGGCGTAGTCGCGGCGGATCAGGAGGCTGAGCGCGTGCGGTGCGTCGGGCCCGGCGTACGGCGGCAGTGCGCCGTCCGCGCCGGGGATCTCGAAGGGGGTGACCTCGTCGTACCGGTCGTAGAGGAGTTCGTCGTACGCCTCGGCGGCTCCGGCGAGGGCGTTGAAGGCTTCGTAGACGGCCGGGTCGTCGTCACCCGTGCGGCGTTCGACCGCCGTGAGGTGACGGTCCAGTGCGGCTTTGACCGCCTCGGCGGCGGCGCGTACCTCGGCAGCGGTGGGCTGCGCAGCATCAGACATGGGACGCACGCTATCCGTAGCGGGCCCGTGCCCGCACAATAGATGCGATGCCGGAATACGAATTTGTCGACGTGTACGTGCCGCGCGGTGTCTCCCGCAAGGAGGCGACGCGCCTGCTGACCGACCATGCCGAGTACGGACACTGGGAGTTGGACCGTCTCACCCTGCACCGGGACGGAAGCCGCAGAGTGCGGCTGAAACGGCGGATCATCCGCCAGGTCCGCGCGACCTGGTAGCGCGACGAGAAGGGGCCCCGCGGTGTGCGGGGCCCCTCTGCGTGGTGCGCCGGCCGCGGCGCCGCCCGGCCCGGATCACCGTCAGGATGTCCGGTCGGCGGGGCGTCGGGGGGCGCCGCGGGTCAGGCGGCGCTGCGGGTGCGGCGGTAGATCAGCGAACCGGCGAGCAGCAGGCCCGCACCGGCGGGGACGATCACGCCGAGCGGACCGGAACCGGTCTCGGCGAGCTCCTCGACGGCACGCGGCGGGGTGCCGTGCGCACCCGGGGTGTTCGGACCGTTCTCGCCACCGGGCGTACCGGGCGTACCCGGGGTTCCCGGAGTACCGGGCGTGCCCGGAGTACCGGGGTTGCCGGGGTTGCCGGGGTTCCCAGGGTTACCCGGATTCCCAGGGTTCCCAGGGTTACCGGGGTTACCGGGGTTACCGGGGTTACCCGGGTTGCCAGGGTTACCCGGATTCCCAGGGTTACCCGGATTCCCGGGGTTGCCAGGGTTACCCGGATTCCCAGGGTTACCCGGATTCCCAGGGTTACCGGGATTGCCCGGGTTCCCCGGGTTCCCGGGATGCGTCGGCTCGATGCCGTTGCCGCAGGTGCTGCCCGCCGCGGCGTTGCCCAGGCCGACGCCCGTGATGCTGTTGCCGCACACGTTGACCGGGACGTCGACGGGCACCTGGACGGTGTTCCCGGAGCCGACGCCCGGGGAGTTGCCGGTGTGTCCGCCGGCGGAGGACCCGCCGCCCGGCTTGCCGGGCTTCCCCGGCTTGGAGGTGTTGGCGCACTTGTTGCCCATCGCCGGATTCAGCAGTCCGACGACGTTGACGGTGTTTCCGCAGGCGTTCACCGGTACGTGGACCGGGACCTGGACGGAGTTCCCGGACGCGACGCCCGGGGAGTTGGCGGCCGCGCCGTTCGCAGCGGAGTCGGCGTGCGCGTAACCGCCGCCGACCGCGGCGAAGACGCCGCCGGCTGCCGCAACGGTGATCAGACCCTTGCGCGTGACCTGTCGCATAGTTCGTTCCCTGCCTGCTCGGCTTCGAAAGAGTGCCACCGGGTGGAACACCCGGGGCGGAAATGGCCACCGGCCCCGGAGTGCATGGCACGCACTCCGGGGCCGGACCGGCTCACACCCTCACGGGGCGAGGCACAACGTCAGGCGTTGACGCAGGTGTTGCCGAAGGCGGGGTTCAGCAGCCCGATGACGGAGACCGTGTTGCCGCACACGTTCACGGGAACGTGAACCGGCACCTGGACGACGTTGCCCGAGAGGACACCGGGAGAACCGATGGCCGCACCCTGGGCACCCGAGTCGGCAACGGCCATGCCCGCGCCCGCGAGAACCAGACCGCCAGTGGCAGCCGCAGCAGCGACGACCTTCTTGATCATTATTCCTCCTAGTTGGAAATGCGGTCCCAGCCGCGGACCGCACCACCTGTAACGAGGGGGAATGGTGGGGGCTACGAGCCCCCGTGTTCATTCACTCTTTCCGGTCACATGCAAACGCGCGGTCGAATTCAGCAGGCGTCGATGAAACGGTCCAGGACCCGGGCGCCGAACTTCAGGCCCTCCACCGGGACCCGCTCGTCCACCCCGTGGAACATGCCGGCGAAGTCGAGCTCCGGGGGCAGCTGGAGCGGGGCGAAGCCGAAGCAGCGGATGCCGAGGTCGTCGAAGGACTTCGCGTCGGTGCCGCCAGAGAGCATGTACGGCACGGCCCGGGCGATCGGGTCCTCGGCGCGCAGCGCCAGCTGCATGGCGTCGACCAGGGCTCCGTCGAAGCTGGTCTCCAGGGCCTTGTCGCCGTGCACGTCCTCGCGCTTCACGTTCGGCCCGAGGATCCGGTCGAGGTCGGCGAGGAACTCCTGCTCGTAACCGGGCAGGAAGCGGCCGTCGACGTGCGCGGTGGCCTGGCCGGGGATGACGTTCACCTTGTAGCCGGCGCCCAGCATCGTCGGGGCGGCCGAGTTCCGCAGGGTGGCGCCGACCATCTTGGCGATGCCGCCGAGCTTGGCGAGGGTGCCGTCCATGTCCTCGGGGTCGAGGGGGGTGCCCAGGGCGTCGGAGAGCTCGTCCAGGAACGAGCGCACGGTCTTGGTGACCCGCACCGGCCACTGGTGGCGGCCGAGGCGGCCGACGGCCTCGCACAGCTCGGTGATGGCGTTGTCGTCGTTGGTCATCGAGCCGTGGCCGGCCGTGCCCTCGACGGTCAGGCGCATCCAGTGCATGCCCTTCTGGGCGGTCTCGACCAGGTAGAGCCGCAGGTTCTCGTTCACCGTGAAGGAGAAGCCGCCGACCTCGCCGATCGCCTCGTCGACCCCGTCGAAGAGGTCGCGGTGCTTGTCGACCAGGTGCCGGGCGCCGTAGGTGCCGCCGGCCTCCTCGTCGGCGAGGAAGGCGAGGACGATGTCGCGCGGGGGCTTGCGGCCGCTGCGCAGCCGGTCCCGGACGACCGCGAGGGTCATCGCGTCCATGTCCTTCATGTCGACGGCCCCGCGGCCCCAGACGCAGCCGTCGGCGATCTCCCCGGAGAAGGGGTGGTGGGTCCAGTCCTCGGCGTTGGCCGGGACGACGTCGGTGTGGCCGTGGATGAGCAGGGCGGGCCGCGAGGGGTCCTCGCCCTCGATGCGGGCGACGGTGGAGGCCCGCCCCTTGTGCGACTCGATGATCTGCGGTTCGAGCCCGACCTCCGCGAGCTTCTCGGCGATGTACTCCGCCGCCGCGCGCTCGCCGGGCCCGGAGTGGTCCCCGTAGTTGCTGGTGTCGATGCGGATGAGGTCGCGACAGAGGTCCACGACCTCGTTCTCGGCGGTCCCGGCCGCGCCGTTCCGGCTCGTGTTCGACTCGCTCACGCTGCTTCCTCCCACTACGTGCCCCACGTGGTTGCTTCGGTCCTCGCTCCATCCTCCCGCGCGCCCCCCTTCCCGCCCAAGGGCGGCCCCCGGCCGACATGCGGCTGTCACATGACGGGGGCCACCCGGGGTGGTGATCCGCCACCCCGAATGTTTGCTATGGTTTTCCTCGTCGGAAGGGCCCAGCGGCCAGGACGGCAGACACCTTGTCCGGGTGGCGGAATGGCAGACGCGCTAGCTTGAGGTGCTAGTGCCCTTTATCGGGCGTGGGGGTTCAAGTCCCCCCTCGGACACCACACGGAAGTCCCGGTCGATCTCATCGACCGGGACTTTCCGCATGCGTACGTGTACCTGCGGTCACGAGGCGGAACGGTGAGAGGGAGAGCGAAGGCGCCGGTGGCGCCGCTGCCGCAGCGGGACGGGGTCGATCCCGTGCGGCTGCGGCTGCCGGAGGATCCGGACGGTGCCTGGGCGACCGTGCGGGAGCACCTGCTCCACCGGTACGGGGCGGCCGTCGGGGCCGGGCGGGTCGAGGAGATGCTCGGCGCGGGGCGGTTCGTCGGGGTCGACGGGCCGGTCGCCGCGGACGACCCGTACACCGCGGGCCGGTACGTCTGGTTCCACCGGGACTTCCCCGCGGAGGAGCCCGTGCCGTTCCCGGTCGGGGTGGTGTACCGGGACGAGCGGATCGTCGTCGCGGACAAGCCGCACTTCCTCGCCACCATGCCGCGGGGCCGGCACGTCACGGAGACCGTGCTGGCGCGGCTGCGGCGGGAGCTGGACCTGCCGCGGCTCCAGCCCGCGCACCGGCTCGACCGGCTCACGGCGGGCCTGGTGCTGTGCGTCGTACGGCCGGAGGACCGGGGGGCGTACCAGACGCTGTTCCGTGACCGGCTGGTGCGCAAGGAGTACGCCGCGGTGGCGCCGTACGACCCGGCGGTGGCGCTGCCGGTGACGGTGCGGAGCCGGATCGAGAAGGAGCGCGGGGTGATGGCCGCCCGGGAGGTGCCGGGCGAGCCGAACAGCGAGAGCCGGATCGCGCTCGTGGAGCGGCGGGGCGGGCTCGGTCTGTACCGGCTGGTGCCGGAGACCGGGCGGACGCACCAGCTGCGGGTGCACATGAACGCGCTCGGGCTGCCGATCCTGCACGATCCGGTCTATCCGGTGGTGCGTGAGGACGGGCCGGAGGACTTCCGGCGTCCGCTGCAGCTGCTGGCGCGGACGCTGGAGTTCACCGACCCGTTCACGGGTGCGCCGAGGCGGTTCGGGAGCCGGCTGGCCCTCAGTGGCCTCGGTTGATCCACTCCTGGAGGTGGGGGGCCTCGGCTCCGATCGTGGTGCTGTCGCCGTGACCGGTGCGGACCACCGTCTCCGGCGGGAGGGTGAGGAGCTTCCCGCGGATCGAGTCGACGATCGTCGGGAAGTCCGAGAAGGACCGGCCGGTGGCGCCGGGGCCGCCCTGGAAGAGGGTGTCGCCGGTGAAGACCGTGCCCAGGTCGGGGGCGTACAGGCAGATGCCGCCGGGGGCGTGGCCGGGGGTGTGCAGGACCGTGAGGTCGGTGCCGGCGATGGTGAGGACCTGGCCGTCGGCGAGGTCGCCGTCGGGGCTGTGGTCGGGGTGGGTCTGCTTCCACAGCGGCTGGTCGGCGGGGTGCAGCAGGATGCGGGCGCCGGTGGCGGCCGCGAGCGCCGGGGCCGCGTCGATGTGGTCGTTGTGGGCGTGGGTGCAGACGATGGCGCGCAGGGCGCGGCCGTCGAGGGCGGCGAGGATGGCCTCGGCGCCGTGGGCGGCGTCGATGACGATCGCCTCGGTGTCGTCGCCGACGATCCAGACGTTGTTGTCGACGTCCCAGGTGCCGCCGTCGAGGCTGAAGGTTCCGGAGGTGACGACGTGGTCGATGCGGGCGGCCATCAGAAGACCACCACCGAGCGCAGGACGTCGCCCTCGTGCATGCGGCCGAAGGCCTTCTCGACGTCGTCGAGTCCGATGGTCTCGGTGACGAAGGCGGAGAGGTCGATGCGGCCCTGCTGGTGCAGGTCGACGAGCATCGGGAAGTCGCGGGAGGGCAGGCAGTCCCCGTACCAGGAGGACTTGAGCGAGCCGCCGCGGCCGAAGACGTCGAGGAGGGGGAGTTCGAGCTTCATCTCGGGGGTGGGGACGCCGACGAGGACGACGGTACCGGCGAGGTCCCGGGCGTAGAAGGCCTGCTGGTAGGTCTCGGGGCGGCCGACGGCCTCGATGACCACGTCGGCGCCGAAGCCGCCGGTGAGCTCGCGGATCGCCTCGACGGGGTCGGTGGAGCGGGAGTTGACGGCGTGGGTGGCGCCCATCGTGCGCGCCGTCTCCAGCTTCCGGTCGTCGATGTCCACGGCGATGATCTTCGCGGCTCCGGCGAGGCGGGAGCCGACGATCGCCGCGTCGCCGACGCCTCCGCAGCCGATGACGGCGACGGTGTCGCCGCGGCCGACCTCGCCGGTGTTGATCGCGGCGCCGATGCCGGCCATGACGCCGCAGCCGAGGAGGCCCGCGACCTCGGGGGCGACGGCGGGGTCGACCTTGGTGCACTGGCCGGAGGCGACGAGGGTCTTCTCGGCGAAGGCGCCGATGCCGAGGGCCGGGGACAGCTCGGTGCCGTCGAGGAGGGTCATCCGCTGCGCGGCGTTGTGGGTGTCGAAGCAGTACCAGGGGCGGCCGCGCAGACAGGCCCGGCACTGGCCGCACACGGCGCGCCAGTTGAGGATCACGAAGTCGCCGGGCTCGACGTCGGTGACGCCCTCGCCGACGGTCTCGACGATTCCGGCGGCCTCGTGGCCGAGCAGGAAGGGGAACTCGTCGTTGATCGCACCCTGCTTGTAGTGGAGATCGGTGTGGCAGACGCCACAGGCCTGGATCTTCACGACGGCCTCGCCGGGGCCGGGATCGGGGATCACGATCGTCTCGACGCGTACCGGTTCGTTCCTGCCGGGGGCGATGACCCCCTGGACGTGCTGCGGCATCGCGAACTTCCCTTCCTCCGACCGGATCTTGTAAGGCTCTTGCGTACCACTATCTCCTGACAAAAGGCGAGACCCCCGCAGGCCGTGCCTGCGGGGGTCTCGCCGTTCCCGTGGGGGAGGGTCAGTCGCGGGTGGCCGCGGCGGTCGCGCGGACCCGCTTGCGGACCAGGAACCAGCCGGCGACGAGGGCGGCCGCGATGAGCGGGAGGCAGTTGACGGTGGTGCGGCTGATGCCGCCGTCCATCCACATGAGGACGAGGACGGAGCCGAGGAAGACCAGGGTCACGATCTGGGTGTACGGGGCCCAGGGCAGCTTGTAGCCGGGGCGGTTCAGACGGCCCTCCTGGGCGTTGCGCCAGAACAGGAGCGAGCAGACCATGATCATGGCCCAGGTGCCGATGATGCCGATGGAGGCGAAGTTGAGGACCAGTTCGAAGGCCTCGCCGGGCATCACGTAGTTGAGCGCGACGCCCATGACGCCGAAGGCGGCCGTGAGCAGGATGCCGCCGTAGGGGACGCCGCCCTTGTTCATGACGCCGGTGAACTTCGGCGCGGAGCCGGAGAGCGACATGGAGCGCAGGATGCGGCCGGTGGAGTAGAGGCCCGAGTTGAGGCTGGAGAGGGCGGCCGTGAGGACGACGAGGTTCATCACGCCGGCGGCGCCGGGGATGCCCAGCTTGTCGAAGACGGTGACGAAGGGGCTCTGGTCGCCGGAGTACGCGGTGTACGGGAGGATCAGCGCGAGCAGGACGACGGAGCCGACGTAGAAGAGGCCCACGCGCCACATGATCGAGTTGATCGCCTTCGGCATGATCTTCTCGGGGTTCTCGGTCTCGCCGGCGGCGACGCCGCACAGCTCGACGGAGGCGTAGGCGAACACGACGCCCTGGATGAGCAGCAGCATCGGCATCATGCCGTTGGGGAAGATGCCGCCGTTGTCGGTGATGTTCGCGAGGCCCGGGGTGCTGCCGCCGACGTCGTGCGAGGTCACGATGAGGAAGATGCCGACCAGCATGAAGGCGACGAGGGCGCCCACCTTGATGATCGCGAACCAGAACTCCATCTCGCCGAAGTACTTCACGGAGATGAGGTTGGCGGCGAGGACGACCGCGAGGGCGATCAGCGCGAGGATCCACTGCGGGACGTCGCTGAACATCGACCAGAAGTGGGCGTAGGTCGCGGCCGCGGTGATGTCGGCGACGGCGGTGGTCGACCAGTTGAGGAAGTACAGCCAGCCGGCCGTGTAGGCGCCCTTCTCGCCCATGAACTCGCGGGCGTAGGAGACGAAGGCGCCGGACGAGGGGCGGTAGAGCACGAGCTCGCCGAGGGCCCGCACGACGAAGAAGGCGAAGACGCCGCAGACCGCGTACGCGATGAAGAGGGAGGGGCCCGCCTGGGCCATCCGGCCGCCGGCGCCCAGGAAGAGGCCGGTGCCGATCGCGCCGCCGATGGCGATCATGTTGATGTGGCGGGACTTGAGGTCCTTGCGGTATCCGGCGTCGCCGGCGTCGACGTGGGGGGCGGCCGGGTTCGCCTTGGCGGCGGACAGCGGGTCGGCCGCGATGACGCGGTCACTCATGGACTGGTTCGCCTTCGTGAGGGGGCTGTGCGGTACCCGGCCGTGCCTGGTGGGGGGTGTCCCCGGCACGGCCAGCGCACATCCTCACGGCAAGGTGCGGCAGCTGACTGTGGCCCATGTCACTGAACGCCCATATTTGAGCTAGTTCAGAGCTTTACCGGCGCTTTACGGCACGGTGGAGGGGCGTTCGGGCGGGGTTCGCCGACACCCCTCAGGGGGCGAGGACGTCCAGCTCCTGGAGGGCGCCGACCGCGATCTGCCGGGTGAGCTCCTCGGCGCGGGCCGCGTCCCGCTCCCGGACGGCCTCGGCGACCTGCACGTGGAGGGTGACGGCGGCCGGGTCGGGGTCCTCGAACATCACGTGGTGATGGGTGCGGCCGGTGAGGACCTCGGCGACGACGTCGCCGAGGCGGGCGAACATCTCGTTCCCCGAGGCGTTGAGCACGACCCGGTGGAAGGCGATGTCGTGGACGAGGTACTCCTCCAGGCGGCGGCCGCGGGAGGTGGCGACCATGCCGAGGGCGTGCTCGGTGAGTTCGCGGCACTGCTCGGGGGTGGCGTTCTCGGCGGCCAGGCCGGCGGCGACGGGCTCGACGGCCGAGCGGAGCACGGTGAGCGAGCGGAGCTGGCGGGGGCGGTCGGCGCCGGCCAGCCGCCAGCGGATGACCTGGGGGTCGTACACGTTCCAGCTGGCGGTCGGGAGGACGGTCACGCCGACGCGGCGGCGGGACTCGACGAGGTGCATGGACTCCAGGACGCGGACGACCTCGCGGACCACGGTCCGGGACACGTCGAAGCGCTGGGCGAGCTCGTCGGTGCGGAGCACGGTGCCGGGCGGGTACTCCCCCGCGGTGATCGCGAGACCCAGGGTGGCGAGGACGTGCGAGTGGAGCCCCTGGGCCGGTGTCGTCATGGCGACAAGCCTATGCGCGCCCGCGGGGACGATCACCTCGATCAATCCCCGCGATTAAAAGTACTACTTTTATGTCACAGCTTCTTGAATACGTCGTACCCAATGGGTTTCATGGGCGCGACGGATCGATGTCGAAGAAGACAGCGAGGCAGTACCCATGAACTCCACCCTCCGGCCTGGGACGCGGGCCGTCATCGTCGTGATGGGCGTCGCCGGGACCGGCAAGACCACGATCGGTCCGCTGGTCGCGGAGGCCCTCGGGCTCCCCTACGCCGAAGGCGACGACTTCCACCCGGCGGCGAACGTGGCCAAGATGTCGGCGGGCACCCCCCTGGACGACCGCGACCGCGAGCCCTGGCTGGACGCCATCGGCGCCTGGGCGCACGACCGGGCCGGGCTCGGCGGCGTGGTGAGCAGCTCCGCGCTGAAGCGCGGCTACCGGGACCGGCTCCGCGCCGCCGCCCCCGGTGTCGTCTTCCTCCATCTGACCGGCGACCGGGAGCTGATCGAGCAGCGCATGGCGGCCCGCAGGGGCCACTTCATGCCGACGGCCCTCCTCGACTCCCAGTTCGCCACCCTGCAGCCGCTGCAGCAGGACGAGGCCGGTGTCGCCGTCGACGTGTCCGGCACCCCCGAGGAGATCGCCGCCCGGGCCGCGGCCGCGCTGCGCGGCCTCGCCGGCTGATCCCCCGCTCCCCCGCCGTCCCAGCCCCGCTCCCCCGCCGTCCCAGCCCCGCTCCCCCGCCCCCGCTCGTACGAAGGACACCACCGTGACCAGTCTCAGCGTCGAGATCCTGGCAGCGGACGCCGCCGAACCGATCACCTCGGCAGGCAACGCCCAGCTCGGCATCGCCGTCCTCGCCGGCATCGCCGTCATCGTCCTGCTCATCACCAAGTTCAAGCTGCACGCGTTCCTGGCGCTGACCATCGGGTCGCTCGCCCTCGGCGCGTTCGCCGGTGCGCCGCTCGCGGACACCATCAAGTCCTTCACCACCGGCCTCGGCAACACCGTCGCCGGCGTGGGCGTCCTGATCGCCCTCGGCGCGATCCTCGGCAAGCTGCTCGCGGACTCGGGCGGCGCCGACCAGATCGTCGACACCATCCTCGCCAGGGCGAGCGGGCGGGCCATGCCGTGGGCCATGGTCCTGATCGCCTCGGTGATCGGTCTGCCGCTCTTCTTCGAGGTCGGCATCGTGCTGCTGATCCCGGTGGTGCTGCTCGTCGCCAAGCGCGGCAACTACTCGCTGATGCGGATCGGCATCCCGGCCCTCGCCGGCCTCTCCGTGATGCACGGCCTGATCCCGCCGCACCCCGGCCCGCTCGTCGCGATCGACGCCGTCGGCGCCAACCTGGGCGTCACCCTCGCCCTCGGTCTCGTCGTGGCGATTCCGACCGTGATCATCGCCGGCCCGGTCTTCTCCCGGTACGCGGCCCGCTGGGTGGACATCCCGGCCCCCGAGAACATGATCCCGGTGCGCCCCTCCGAGGACCTCGAGAAGCGCCCCGGCTTCGGCGTCACCGTCGCGACCGTGATGCTGCCCGTCGTCCTGATGCTGGTGAAGGCGCTCGTCGACATCGTCGTCGACGACCCGGAGAACGGCGTCCAGAAGGTCACGGACGTCATCGGCTCCCCGCTGATCGCCCTGCTCGCGGCCGTCATAGTCGCGCTGTTCACGCTGGGCCGCGCCGCCGGCTTCAGCAAGGAGCGGCTGTCCTCGACCGTCGAGAAGTCCCTCGCCCCGATCGCCGGCGTGCTGCTGATCGTCGGCGCGGGCGGCGGCTTCAAGCAGACCCTGATCGACATCGGCGTCGGTCAGATGATCCTGGAGTTCTCCGAGGACTGGTCCATCCCCGCCCTGCTGCTCGCCTGGCTGATCGCGGTCGCGATCCGGCTGGCGACGGGCTCCGCGACGGTGGCGACGATCTCGGCCGCGGGCCTCGTGGCCCCGCTGGCGGAGGGCATGTCGACGACCGAGGCGGCCCTGCTCGTCCTGGCCATCGGCGCGGGTTCGCTCTTCTTCAGCCACGTCAACGACGCCGGGTTCTGGCTGGTGAAGGAGTACTTCGGCATGACCGTCGGGCAGACGGTGAAGACCTGGTCGGTGATGGAGACGATCATCTCGGTCGTGGGCATCGTGTTCGTGCTGCTGCTGTCGCTGGTGCTGTAGCCGGCGCGTCCGACACGGCTCGGGGGCCGGTCGTGGCTGACAGACTGTCGGCCATGACCGGCCCCCACGCGCTCAAGCCCTTCCTCCTCGCCTACCCCGGCCCCCTGCGGGACCGGCTCGTCGCGGCGGTGCTCTCCGGCGAGAAGACCGCCACGACGGGGCTCCTCGTGGAGTACGAGGTCGAGAACGAGGAACTGCCGGAGGCGGGCGAACGCTCGGCGCTCATCGACTCGGACGGTCGCGAGGTGGCGGTCGTGGAGGTCACGGAGGTGGAGGTTTTGCCCCTGGGCGACGCGGACCTGCGGCTCGCGCTCGGCGAGGGCGAGGGCTATCGCTCGGTCGCGGAGTGGCGCGCGGGCCACGAGAGCTTCTGGCACGGCGAGGAGATGCGCGAGGCGCTCGGCGACCCGGAGTTCGTGGTGGACGAGGAGACGGTGCTGGTCGTGGAGTGGTTCAAGGTGGTGGAGCGGCTGAAGGCGGCTCAGGGGGACTGAGGGGCGAGGACAATGAGCAGCGCTTCGGCGAGGTCGCGGATCCTCTGGTCCTCGGACCCGGTCGCCCGGCGGACGAGCGGGAGGAGCGCGGGGTCGTCGCGACGGAGGTCGGCGAGGATGCGGAGGGCGATGAGCCGCACCGACGGATCGGTGTCGTGGACGAAGCGGTCATGGGCGACGGCGGCGAGCTCGGGACCGGAGCTCAGCGCCCGGAGACTGTCCAGGGCCGCGAACCGTATGCCGCCGTCCTCGGCGTGCACGGCCTGGCCGAAGACCAGGCGCGCCGCCTCGGCGTCGTCTCCGTACGTGGTCAGCAGGTGGAAGAAGGCCACCTCCCGGCCTCCCTCGTCGGGGTGGGTCCGGGCCCGGTCGACGACCAGGTCCCGGGCGAGCTCGCGGTCCAGCTCCACGAGCCCGTTCAGAGCCTGGTTCTGGACCGAGGAAATCGGATCGTTCCGCACCCGGTCGAGCAGGACACCTCTGACGGCCGCGTCGTCCGCGACGTGCGTCACATAGAGCCGGAGCGCGGTCTCCCGGACCCAGCGGGACTCGTCATGCGCCAACCTGTGAGAAAGCAGTTCCACGGCCGACGGATCCAGGGCGACGCCCTCGGCCAGACAGCGGAGGGCCGCCCTGCGGACCTCGCTGTCCGGGTGGGCGGACAGCTCGTGCAGGAGCGCGTGGGCGTCCGGGGCGTCGGAGCCGATCTGCCGGACGGCGTTGATCGCCGCGGCCACGACCTCGGGGCTCTCGTCGGTTCTCATCCGCTCCTGGACGAAGGCGCGGACGGCCGGCTCGTCGCCGGCCCGCGCCGCCACGGCGGACAGCGCCGTGGCCCGAAGTCCGGGGTCGGGGTCCGCAAGGGCCTCCCGCAGGAGTTCCAACGCCCGCGCCCCGTCCTCGGTGTGCGCGACGAGCGGGCGCACGGCCTGTCGGCGGACGTAGGGGTCGGGGTCGTCGATCAGACGGGCGAGCTCGGCACGTGCCTCGGGGCTGTCGGTCCGGCGGTCCTGCAAACACTGGAGTGCCGCGACCCGCACCCGCAGGTCGTCGTCCGCCAGCTGCTCGACGGTGATTCGGGCCGCCCAGTCCGGGTCGACGTCCTCCGCGCCGGCCAGGTGTCCCAGGAGGGCCGCTCGCGCGTCGGCGTCCGGGCCCGCGCGCAGGCAACGGCCCACCAGCTCCATGGTGGCCGGATCCCGGCCCGTGGAGCGGACGAGCAGGCGGGCGGCCCCGAGCCTCGCCATCATGTCGTCACTGGTCAGGAAGGTCTGCGCGAGGTGGGCGGCGTGGGGCAGCGCTCCCCCGCCCCGGAGGCACAGAAGGATGTCCGTGGCGAGCTGGTCCGTCGAGTTCAGCGAGAGGGACCAGTCGTCGTAGGCCCCCTCGTCGAGCCGCCACACCTCGTGCCAGCGTGCGTACGCCTCCCTGCCCGCCCAGTCGTCCCCGAGGGCCGCCAGCGCCGGGCCGAGGGACTCCACGTGTGCGTAAGGGTAGAAGAGGCCAACGCCCAGCACTCTGGCGCACTCGAAGAGCCGGATCACCGTCCGGACCGTGGCCGCGCTCTGCGGGGCCAGCACCCCCAGCCGGCGTACCTCGGCGAGACAGCGGGCCACGAAGGCCACTTCGGCGAACGCGTCGTCGCGGCGGGAGCCCAGCGGCACCGCGATCGCCCGCGGCGCCAGCAGCCGGTCAAGGATTCCCGCTACGAACCGTTCGTCCAGCAGCCCCACCAGCAGCAGCAGGATCTCGTGCCACGTCGGGTCGTGGACCTTGTCCGCGAAGAGGTTCTGGAGGTCCTCCTCCGACAGGCTTCGTTCGTGGTTGAAGCGGTGGGCCAGGTCCGTCGCCGCCAGGTACTCCAGGAACGTGCGGTGGACGAAGCCGTAGATCTCGCCGCCGTAGCGGCTGAGGACGAAGTTGCGGTGGCGGAACTGGTCCAGCATCACGCGGGCCGCCGTCGCCGCGCGGTCCGGTGGGAGGGCGTAGCGGTCCCTCAGGTACTCCTCGAAGCTCTTCAAGAGGTCCGGGCCCGCTATGTGGTTGCCGGAGATGCCGCCGTGGCCCTCCTGCATCTGCCGCGCGATGAGCCGCAGGAGTTCGCGCTTGTCCTCGGGGCCGAGGTACGGGAGGTGTTCCTCGACCTGCCGGTCCCTGAGGTACTTGCTGGGGTCCCAGTGCTCCACCAGGACGTCGACGGCGTGCTCGTACACCGTCCGCCGGTCGCGCGGGAGTTCGCGGCGGCGGCCGATGATGGCGAGGATCGTGAGGATCAGGGGGTTGCCCGCGAGCTCGCGGACGGAGGTCGACGCGTCGACGGCCGTCGTGACGCGTTCGATCAGCCGCCGGGCCTGGTCCGGGTCGCCCGGGCAGGCCAGGGCGAACCACTGCTCCGCGAACGCGCCGATCTGTTCCCGGTCGAGGTCCTGGAGCATGAAGTCGGTGAAGCCCGCGCCGTCCAGGACGGCCCGCTGGTAACCGTAGCCGCGTGAGGTGACGACGATCCTCGCCCGCGGGTGGCGGGCGGCGAAGCCGGCGATGCGGCGGGTGACCGCGTCCCTGACGTCCTTCTCGAAGAGCTCGTCGAGGCCGTCGAAGAGGACGAGGGCGCGGTACGGGCCCTCCCCCGCCAGGACCGCGGTCAGCGTCTCCGGCGGGAGGCCGAGGCCCTCCGTCGTGTACTGGTGGGCCAGGAAGTCCTCGAAGGTCCGCTCGCGCCAGGCGGGCTGCGCGTACTCGCGGAGTTCGACGATCAGCGGGAGGGTGCCGTGCAGTGCCGCGAGGCCGGGGGGCGGCTCGGGGGAGGTGAGGACGAGGGCCAGGTAGCGGGCCAGGGTGGACTTGCCGGAGCCGGGGTGTCCGAGCAGGACCACCCGGTCGTGCTCGGGGCGGACCAAGACGTCGAGAACGGGCAGCGGTGGCCGGTCCCGGTAGGCGCGGCGGACGCGGTCGACGGTCTCGCGGTCGATGCCGGGCGGCAGGTCGTGCAGCTCGGCCTCGGCCGGGTCCATGAGGCGGCGCAGGAGTTCCTGGGGCAGTTCCACGGGCGGCGGGTCGGCCCGTACGGACTGGGGGACGAAGACGTCCCGCAGGTGCAGGACCGGGCGCTCGTCCTGTTCCCGGAGAGGGGTGAGGACCTCCAGGTCGAGACGGCCGTAGCGCTGGCGGACGCGGGTGGCGTAGGCCTCACGGGCCGACTCGATCTCCGGCGGTCCGGGCTGGGGCGGGACGGGCGCGAGCGTGACGTGGACGTTGCCCTGGACGCCGCTGATCTGGGTGAGGGGGCCCTGGACGGTGGCTCCCGGCGCCGACTGGCGTGCCGTCCAGCGCTTGAAGAGGCCCTTCACGGCGTCGGGGAGGTCGGCGGTTCGACGCGGACCGAGCCGCCCACCCCGTCGATCTGGTGCAGGTCGCCCGCCGTCCGGGCGCCGTGGGCCGACTGCGTTCCGCCGCCCTGCCCCTCCGTGGGGGCGCCGGCGGGGGTGGGCGGGGTGCCCGTGCCGCCGCCGGTCCTGATCACCACGTCCCCGGTGACGTTCCTGATCTGGTGCAGCGATCCGCCGGTCGTGGCCCGGTCCGCCGACTGGGCGGCGGGGCGGTTGAACAGGCCGAACGCGGTCAGTGCGAAGCCCGCCACCGTGAAGAACAGACTCAGGACGCTGCTCCACTTGTCGGCGGCGTCCAGACCCTGGAGGACGAGGAAGGCGGCCAGGCCGCCCAGGGCCAGGAACCCGCCAACGGCGATGAGCATTACACGTCTTGTCACACCGTCATCTTGCCCCGGCGGGCCCTCCCCCGTCAGCTCACCGCCTCCCTCGTCAGCTCACCGCCTTCGCCGCCGCCCTGCCCGCCGCGCGGCCCGAGAAGATGCAGCCGCCGAGGAAGGTGCCTTCGAGGGAGCGGTAGCCGTGGACGCCTCCGCCGCCGAAGCCGGCCGCCTCACCCGCCGCGTAGACGCCCGGCAGGGGCTCGCCGCCCTCCGTCAGGACGCGGGAGTCCAGGTCGGTCTCCAGGCCGCCGAGGGACTTGCGGGTGAGGATGTTGAGGCGGACCGCGATCAGCGGGCCCGCCTTCGGGTCCAGGATGCGGTGCGGGGCGGCCGTGCGGATGAGCTTGTCGCCGAGGTACCTGCGGGCTCCGTGGATCGCCGTGACCTGGAGGTCCTTGGTGAAGGGGTTGGCGATCTCGCGGTCGCGGGCGCTGATCTCGCGGCGCAGGGCCGTCTCGTCGACGAGGTCCTCGCCCGTGACCCGGTTCATGCCGCGGACGAGGGCGGAGAGGTCGTCCTCGACGACGAAGTCGACGCCCTTGTCCATGAACGCCTGGACGGGGCCGGGGACGTCGGCGCGGGCCCGGCCGATGACGTCGCGGATCGACTTGCCGGTCAGGTCGGGGTTCTGTTCGGAGCCGGAGAGGGCGAACTCCTTGCCGATGATCCGCTTGTCGAGGACGAACCAGGTGTGGTCGTGGCCGGTCCGCATGATGTGTTCGAGGGTGCCGAGGGTGTCGAAGCCCGGGAAGAGCGGGACGGGGAGCCGCTTGCCGGTCGCGTCCAGCCAGAGCGAGGACGGCCCGGGGAGGATCCGGATGCCGTGCTTGGCCCAGACGGGGTTCCAGTTCTCGATGCCCTCGGTGTAGTGCCACATCCGGTCGCGGTTGATGTGGCTGGCGCCGGCCTTCTCGGCGATGCCGAGCATCAGGCCGTCGACGTGGGCGGGGACGCCGGAGAGCAGCTTCGCGGGCGGGGTGCCGAGCCGGTCGGGCCACTGCGCGCGGACCAGCTCGTGGTTGCCGCCGATGCCGCCGGAGGTGACGATCACGGCCTGGGCGCGCAGCTCGAAGGCCCCGGTGGCGGTGCGGCTGCTGGCCGCGCCGCGCTCGGCCGCGGAGGGTTCCAGGATCTCGCCGGTCACGGTGTCGACCGTCCCGGCCGTGCGGCCGAGGCCGGTGACGCGGTGCCGGAAGCGGAGGTCGACCAGGCCGCGGGCGGCGCCCTCGCGGACCTTGCGCGCGAAGGGGGCGACGAGGCCTGGGCCCGTCCCCCAGGTGATGTGGAAGCGGGGGACGGAGTTGCCGTGGCCGGTGGCGTCGTAGCCGCCGCGCTCGGCCCAGCCGACGACGGGGAAGAACCGCACGCCGCGCGCGTGGAGCCAGGAGCGCTTCTCGCCGGCGGCGAAGTCGACGTACGCCTCGGCCCACTTCCGCGGCCAGCGGTCCTCGGTCCGGTCGAAGCCGGCGGTGCCGTACCAGTCCTGGAGGGCCAGGGCGTGGCTGTCCTTGACGCGCATCCTGCGCTGCTCGGGCGAGTCGACGAGGAAGAGGCCGCCGAAGGACCAGTGGGCCTGGCCGCCGAGGGACTGCTCCGGTTCCTGGTCGAGGAGGATCACGGTGCGGCCGGCGTCGACCAGCTCGGCGGTGGCGACGAGGCCGGCGAGGCCCGCCCCGATCACGATCACATCTGCGTCGTAGGACATGGACCGCATCTTGGATACACGGATGTATCGAGTCAACCTTTTCGCCGCGCGGGCCGCGCGCGGCACCCCCTCCCGTTTTCTAATGTCGAGCATTAATATGAATGCATGGCAAGGACATCGGGTCCCGAGACCCGGGACAGACTGATCCGTGCGGCGGAGGAGCTCTTCGCCGCCCAGGGCGTCCACGGCGCGCAGCTGCGGGACGTCGTGAGCCTGGCCGGACAGGCCAACCCCTCCGCCGTGCAGTACCACTTCGGCTCCCGCGCCGGACTGCTCGACGCCGTGATGGCCGGCCGCCAGGCCCGTACGGAGGCCGTGCTCGCCCCGCTCCTCGCGGCGGCGGCCGACACCCCGCACGAGCTGGTCGCCGCGCTCGTCACGGCCGAGGCGAGCGAGCTGCGCACCGACCGGGGCCGCCGCTGCCTGCGGATCTCCGCGCAGCTCAGCCACGAGAGCGGGGTCCGCGCCCGGACCCCGCACCCCACGCTCGCCGGCACCGGCTACTGGCGCCTGATCGAGCGGATCGCGGAGTGCCTGGGCGCGGACGGGCTGCCGGGGCCGCTGCTCCTGGAGCGCCTCGATCTGGCGCTGACCCTGGTGGGCGCGGCGATGGCGGACCGGGCCCGGCAGTACCTCGACGGCACCGAACCCCTCACCGGTGAGGCGCTCTTCCTCGCCGATCTGGTCGAGACCACCACCGCCCTGCTGCGTGCCGCACAGCCGGAGCAGGCGCACCTCCCCCGAAAGGATCTTCCATGAACGACCTCACCGGCAGGACCGTGCTGATCACCGGCGGCGCCCGCGGCCTGGGCGCGGAGGCCGCCCGGCAGGCGGTCGCGGCCGGCGCGAACGTCGTCCTCACCGACGTGCTCGACGAGGACGGCCGGGCGACCGCCGAGGCGCTCGGCGAGCGGGCGCGGTTCCTGCACCACGACGTGACCTCCGAGGAGGAGTGGGCGGCGGCCGTCGCGTACGCGGTGGCGGAGTTCGGCGGGCTGCACGGCCTGGTGAACAACGCGGGCATCTCCACGGGCGCTCTCCTGGAGAGCGAGTCCGTCGAGCACTTCCGCAAGGTCCTCGACATCAACCTGACCGGCGTCTTCATCGGCATGAAGGCCGCGATACCGGCGATGAAGTCCTCCGGCGGGGGCTCCATCGTGAACATCTCCTCGGCCGCGGGCCTGATGGGCCTGGCGCTGACCGCCGGCTACGGCGCGTCCAAGTGGGGCGTGCGGGGCCTGACGAAGATCGGCGCGGTGGAGCTCGGCACGGCGGGCATCCGCGTCAACTCGGTCCACCCGGGCATGACGTACACCCCGATGACGGCCGCGGTCGGGATCGAGCGCGGCCCGGGCCGGTACCCGAACACGCCGATGGGCCGGGTCGGCGAGGCCGACGAGATCGCCGGCGCGGTCGTCTTCCTGCTGTCGGACGCCGCCTCGTACGTGACGGGCGCGGAGCTCGCGGTGGACGGCGGCTGGACCACCGGGCCGACGGTCAAGTACGTCATGGGGCAGTGACCCCGCGGCGACCCGCCTCCGCGGCCCCGGGCCCGCGCCGCACCCGGCCCGTGCTGCTTGGATGGCGGGATGAGTGCCGCTGAAGAGATCCTCGACGTCGTCGACGAGCAGGACCGGGTGATCGGGCGGGCCCCGCGCGCGGAGGTGTACGCGCGGGGCCTGATCCACCGCTGCGTCTTCGTCCGGGTCCGGGACGCCGAGGGCCGGATCTTCGTCCACCGCAGGACGCCCGTGAAGCTGGTCTTCCCGTCGATGTACGACATGTTCGTCGGCGGGGTGGTCGGCGCGGGCGAGTCCTACGACGAGGCCGCGCTGCGCGAGGCCGAGGAGGAGCTGGGGGTACGGGGCCTGCCCCGGCCCGAGCCCGTCCTGACCTTTCTGTACGACTCCGCGGGCGTGGCCGGCAAGTGGTGGTCGGCGGTCTACGAGGTGCGCTGCGAGCTGCCGGTGGACCCGCAGGCGGAGGAGGTCGCCTGGCACGCCTTCCTGACGGAGGCGGAGCTGGCGGAGCGGCTCGGCGACTGGCCGTGGGTGCCGGACGGGCTGGCGGCGTACGAGCGGCTGCGGGAGCACGGGGCGGCGGGCGGCGGACACCTCTCGGGCTGAGCCCGCGGGCCGGGGGCGGGAGCGTCGGTCCGGGCTGCGCAGGTCCGGGGATGACAGGTCCGGGGCGTGCAGGTCTGTCGGCCGGGGCCGGAGGGCGTCGGTCCGGGCTGCGCAGGTCAGGGGCGCGGGGCGGGGCGGTCCGTGGCCCCCCGGCGCCCGGCGGTCGGATCATCCGAACGTTAGGGTGCGCGTGTGAGCGATTTCGTACAGAGCGTGCGCCTGTGGTTCGCGCCGCAGCGGATCCGGGACGAGGGCGAGACGCCCGACTACCGGTTCTCCCTGGCCAACGAGCGGACCTTCCTGGCCTGGATCAGGACCGCGCTCGCCCTGGTGGGCGGCGGCTTCGCCGTCGACCAGTTCCTGCCGGACCTGCGCTGGGGCGTCCGGGTGGGGCTCGCGCTCGCCCTGCTCGCGGCCGGGGTGCTCTGCGCGCTGCGGGCGGTGAACCACTGGGTGCGCTGCGAACGGGCCATGCGGCGCGGCGAGGACCTGCCCGGATCCCGTTTCCCGGCGGTGCTGAGCCTGGTCGTGGCCGTGGTGGCGGTCGCGATGGTCGTGGTCGTGCTCTTCGGCTGGGCGGGGCGGTGACGGCGTCCGCGTCCGGGATCGACGCGCGTGATCCCGGGCTCCAGCCGGAACGGACCCGGCTCGCGTGGCGGCGTACGACCCTGTCGTGCACGGTGGTGGCGGTGCTCGCCGTCAAACTGGCCGTGAGCGACGAGACCACCGCCGCGGGCCTCACCGGGCTCGCCCTGTCGGCGCTGGTGTGGATCGGCTTCCTGGCCGTCGCCCACCGCCGGATCCGCTCCCTGAGCCCGGCCCGGCCGCAGCCCCTCTCCCACCGGGGCGCGCTGCTCGCGGCCTGCTGCACGATCGCGCTCGCGGTGTTCGGGGCGGTGCTGATCTGGTGAGCGGCCCCGCCGGCGCGGGGCCGCGCGGTCCGAGGGGGAGCCGGCCGGTCCGGGACGGCTCAGGGGACGGTGACGCACGGGGCCGAACGGTGACGGCTCAGGGGACGGTGACGACGACCTTGCCGTTCAGCCCGCCCGCCGCGTTGGCCCGCTGCGCGTCCGCGGCCTGCTCCAGGGGGAACGTCCTGGCCACCCGGACGGTGAGCGCGCCCTCGTCGACCAGGTCCGCGAGGGCCGCGAGGTCGACCGGGTCGGGGCGGACCCAGAAGTAGCGGCCGCCGAGGGCGAGGACCTCGCCGTCGGCGATGGAGGCGAGCCGACCGCCGGGCGCCAGCAGCCCGGCGGAGATCCGCAGGAACGGTCCGCCGAGGGTGTCGAGCACCGCGTCCACGCCCTCCGGGGCGAGCGCGCGGACCTGATCCGCGAAGTGCGCCTCGTCGTACACGACGGGCTCGGCGCCGAGCCGCGCGACCCGTTCCAGGCCGGCCTCGCGCGCCGCGCCGATGACCCGGCAGCCGAGGTGACGGGCGATCTGCACGCCCATCGAGCCGACCCCGCCGGCCGCCGCGTGCACGAGGACGGTGTCGCCGGGACCGACCGCGAGGGGCCCGCGGAGCGCCTGGTAGGCGGTGAGGCCGGCGAGCGGCAGTGCGGCGGCCTCCTCGAACCCCACCGAGCGCGGCTTGCGGGCGAGGGTGCGGACGGGCGCGGCGACGTACTCGGCGAAGGTGCCCCGGGAGAGGAAGTCCTCACGGACGTAGCCCATGACCTCGTCGCCCTCGGCGAACTCGGTGACGGAGACGCCGGGTCGGACGACCACCCCGGACACGTCCCAGCCGGGCACCACGGGGAAGACCGCGTCCATCATCCCGTCGAGGTAGCCCGCCTGGCACTTCCAGTCGACCGGGTTGACCGCGGCGGCCCGCACGGCGACCAGCACCGCGTCGGGTCCGACCTTGGGGTCGGGCAGTTCTCCGTACTCCAGGACCTCGGGGCCGCCGTACCGGCGGTAGCTGATCGCCTTCATGGTGTCGACCCTCCGCGCAGCGGTGTCCGCCCGCAACCGGGGAGACTCTCCCTGTCCGATCGGGCTCTCACGCCTCTCAACCGGGGGAATCCCTGTGCCTGCCACCACCGCCCTCGACGCCCGCGCCCCCCGTGTGGTCGCGCTCGCGCCGAACGTCCACGCCTTCCTCCAGCCCGACGGGGGCTGGTGCCTGAACAACGCCGGCTTCCTCGGCGACGCGCGCGAGACGCTGCTCGTCGACACCGCCGCCACCGAGCGCCGGGCGCGGCTGCTGCGGGACGCGGTCCTCACGGAGGGCCTCCCGCTGCCGGGGACGATCGTCTCCACCCATCACCACGGCGACCACACCTACGGCAACGGGGTGTTCCTGCCGGAGGCCCGGATCGTCGGCCACGAGAACTGCCGGAGCGAGCAGCTCGCCGCCGGACACCAGCTCCATCTGCTCTGGCCGCAGACGGACTTCGGGGCGATCGACATCGTGGCGCCGTCTGTCACCTACCGCGAGCGGCTGACGCTGTACGTGGGCGGGATCGAGGTCAGGGTCGTCCACCCGGGTCCCGCGCACACCACGGGCGACTCGATCGTGCACCTGCCCGAGCAGGGCGTCGTCTTCACCGGCGACCTGGTCTTCCACGGCGGGACGCCGTTCCTGCCGATGGGTTCGCTGGCCGGGTCGCTGCGGGCGCTCGACGTGCTGCGCTCGCTCGACGCGCCGACGGTGGTCCCGGGGCACGGGCAGGTGACCGACCCCTCGGCGTACGACGCGACCGAGCGGTATCTGCTCTGGGTGCGGGAGCTCGCGGCCGAGGGGCACGCGCGGGGCGCGACGCCGCTGGAGACGGCGCGGCGGGCGGAGCTGGGCGAGTTCGCCGCGTGGCGGGAGAGCGAGCGCCTGGTGGCGAACCTGCACCGGGCGTACGCGGAACTGGCGGGCCTGCCGGAGGGGTCGCCGCTCGACCCGGTGGCGGTCTTCGGCGACATGGCGGTGATGAACGGCGGGGTGCCGGTGGCCTGCCACGCGTAGCCCGGCACGGTCGGGGTGGGAGCGGCGGGCGGCGCCGGCTCGCCCGGCCGCGCCCCTGGTCGCCCGACTGCCCGTCGCGGGCCCGGCCGCCGAACCCTGGCCAGGCGCGTGGCCGGGAGGCGCGAGGCCGGCCTCCGGGTCGGGTGCCGCCCGGCTCGGGCCCGGCCGCCGGGCCCGAGGCGGGCGCGTGGCGGGTCGGTCGCCGGCCCCGGTCGGCGGGTCTCCCAGCTGCCCTGGGTCCACCCCGGGTCCGCCACCCACATGGCGGCCGCGTCGTCGCGGTTCCGCAGGGTGCCGTCGTCGTCGAGCCAGCGGCGGTGCAGGGCGGCGAGCGCCTCCCGGTCGAGTGCGATGCCGAGGCCGGGCGCGTCGGAGACGGCGAGCCGCCCCTCCCGGAAGACGGGACGGGCGGTGACCACGTCCTCGGTCTGCCACGGGTAGTGGGTGTCGCAGGCGTGCCGGAGCCCGGGCAGGGTCGCGGCGACCTGCGTCATGGCGGCGAGGCTGATCCCCAGGTGGGTGTTGGAGTGCATGGAGAGCCCGACCCCGTACGTCCGGCAGAGCGCGGCGAGTTCGCGGGTGCGTCCGAGTCCGCCCCAGTAGTGGTGGTCGCAGAGGACGATCCCCACGGCGCCCTTCGCGAAGGCCTCGGGGACCTCCTCGAAGGTGGTCACGCACATGTTGGTGGCGAGCGGGACGCGGGTGCCGGCGGCGACCTCGGCCATCGCCGCGGTGCCGGACGCCGGGTCCTCCAGGTACTCCAGGACGTCCTGGAGCTCGTGCGCGACGGAGAGCGAGGTCGCCACGGACCAGGCGCCGTTGGGGTCGAGGCGGAGCGGGCTGCCGGGGAACTCCTCGGCGAGCGCGCCGATCGCGGCGACCTCGCGCTCCGGTGCGAACACCCCGCCCTTGAGCTTGAACGAGCGGAAGCCGTGGAGGCGCTCGAAGCGGCGGGCCTGGGCCACGATGCCCGCGGGGTCGAGGGCGGCGCCCCAGTCGTCGACGGGTCCGGACGAGGGGTGGGTGGCCCAGCGGTGGAAGAGGTAGGCGCTGTACTCGACGGAGTCGCGGACCTTGCCGCCGAGGAGGGCGTGGACGGGCAGCCCCAGGGTCCTTCCGAGGGCGTCGAGGAAGGCGGTCTCGAAGGCCGAGACGACGGAGAGGCGGAGCTTCTCCGCGGTACGGACCCCGCGCAGGCCGGCCGCGTCGACGCCGGCCTCGTCGGCCGCTCCGCCGCCCGCCCCACCGTCGAGCGTTTCGGCGAGCGCGAAGAGGCTGTTCACATCCGTGACCTCGTGTCCTGGCAACGTCTCGGCCAGCGGGCCGGCCAGGTCCAGGTAGGCGCCGTCGCCGTACGTCTCCCCCAGGCCGGTCACCCCGCCCCGGGTGACCACCTCCACCACCAACCGGGGCGTATAGGGCTGGTGAACGCCCTGGACGTTGAGGAGGGGCGGGTCGGCGATGAGGATCGGGGTCGGCCGGACGTGATCGACAAGCAGCTTCGCATCCATATGTGAACCCTATTCAGGGGTGCGATCGACGACCAGAGGATGCGGGGCGGTTTCACGGCACCCCTCTGGACGACATACCGACTGGTCGGTCATCATGAACGCCGACCGAAGCCGATCCGGAGGTACGCATCGATGAGTTCCGCCCCGCCACCAGGCCTCGACCCCGAGCAGCTGCGCCGCCACCTCGACCGCGAGCGCCCCGGCCTGGTGTCCGGCCCCCTCGAAGCCCGGCTCATCGAAGGCGGCCGGTCGAACCTCACGTACGTCGTGACCGACGGCGCCGGCCGCTGGGTGGTCCGCCGGCCGCCCCTGGGACACGTCCTCGCCACCGCGCACGACATGCGGCGCGAGCACCGCGTCATCAGCGCGCTGCACGCCACGGACGTGCCCGTGCCGGAGACGCTGCTGCTCTGCGAGGACGACTCCGTGCTCGGAGCTCCCTTCTACGTCATGGAGTTCGTCGACGGGACGCCGTACCGCTCGGCGGCGGAGCTCGCCCCCCTCGGCCCCGAGCGCACCCGCTCCGCCGTGCTCGGACTGGTCGACACCCTCGTCGACCTGCACGCCGTGGATCCGGCGTCCGTCGGGCTCGCCGACTTCGGGCGCCCCGAGGGCTTCCTCGACCGGCAGCTGCGGCGCTGGGGCAAGCAGCTCGACGCCTCGCGCGGACGGGAGCTCGCCGGGATCGACGAGCTGCACGCCGCCCTCGGCCGTGCGCTCCCCGGCTCGCCCGAGCCGACCGTGATCCACGGGGACTACCGGCTCGACAACGTCCTCATCGGCGAGGACGACCGCATCGGGGCCGTCCTCGACTGGGAGATGTCGACGCTCGGCGACCCGCTGACCGACCTCGGCCTGCTCGTCATGTACAGCACGCCGCTCGACCTGCCCGACTCCCCCGTCTCCACCACCGCCACCGCACCCGGGCACCCGACCGCCGCCGAACTGGTCGAGCGCTACGCCGCCCGCTCGGGCCGCGACACCTCCGCGCTCGCCTGGTACACCGCCTTCGCCTGGTTCAAGCTCGCCGTGATCCTGGAGGGCATCCACTACCGCTGGACGCTCGGCCAGACCGTCGGCGCGGGCTTCGACCGCATCGGCGAACTCGTCCCCGTCTTCATCGAGCACGGCCTCACGACCCTTCAGGAAGGCTGATCCGCCATGGACTTCGCGTACGACGCCCGCACCGAGGACCTGCGGGCCCGGCTCCTCGCCTTCATGGACGAGCACGTCTACCCGGCGGAGGCCGTCGCCGAGGAGCAGCGCGCCCGGCTCGCCTCGCCGTGGGACACCCCGCGGGTCGTCGAGGAGCTCAAGGCGGAGGCCAGGCGGCAGGGCCTCTGGAACCTCTTCCTGCCGGACGCGGAGTACGGCGCCGGGCTGACCAACCTCCAGTACGCGCCGCTCGCCGAGATCACCGGCCGCAGCCCGCACCTCGCGCCGACCGCCCTCAACTGCGCCGCCCCGGACACCGGGAACATGGAGCTGCTCGCGCAGTTCGGCGACGAGGCCCAGCGCAAGCAGTGGCTGGAGCCGCTGCTCGCGGGCGAGATCCGCTCGGCGTTCGCGATGACCGAGCCGGAGGTCGCCTCCTCCGACGCGACGAACATCGAGACCCGGATCCGGCGGGACGGGGACGCGTACGTCGTCGACGGCCGCAAGTGGTACATCTCCGGGGCCATGAACCCCGACTGCCGGATCTTCATCGTCATGGGCAAGACCGACCCCGACGGGGCCGACCCGCGCCGTCAGCAGTCGATGATCCTGGTGCCGCGCGACACCCCCGGTGTCGAGGTGCGGCGGGCGATGCAGGTCTACGGCTACGAGGACCACTCCCACGGCGGCCACGCCGAGGTGGTCTTCGACGGCGTCCGCGTCCCCGCCTCGCACCTGATCGGCGAGGAGGGCGGCGGCTTCGCCATCGCCCAGGCCCGGCTCGGCCCCGGCCGCATCCACCACTGCATGCGGCTCATCGGCATGGCCGAGCGGGCGGTGGAGCTGATGTGCCGCCGGGCCGTCTCGCGCACCGCCTTCGGCAAGGCCCTGGCCCAGCAGGGCGTCGTCCAGAACTGGATCGCGGACGCCCGGGTGCAGATCGAGCAGCTGCGGCTCCTCGTCCTCAAGACGGCCTGGCTCATGGACACCGTCGGCAACCGGGGCGCGCACACCGAGATCCAGGCCATCAAGATCGCGACCCCGCGGGCGGTGGTCGACATCATCGACAGGGCGGTGCAGGCGCATGGGGCGGGCGGGGTCTCCCAGGACTTCCCGCTGGCCGAACTCTGGGCCGCGGCGCGGACGCTGAAGCTCGCGGACGGTCCGGACGAGGTGCACCAGCGGTCGCTGGCGCGCCGCGAGCTGAAGAAGTACCTGTAGCCCGGCCCTCCCGCTCCGCCGTCCCCGCGGTCCGCCCCGTGCACCCCGTGCGCGGGGCGGACGCCGTGCCCCTCGGCCGGGGGCGGTCACGCCCCCCGGGGCTCCGGGCGTACGGGCCTCAGGGGCGCAGGGCCCGGAGGAGGAGGTCGGCGAGGTGGCCGGCGACCTGCTCGGGGGTGAGCGGGCCGTCCGGGCGGTACCAGGTGGACAGATGGTGGACCGAGCCGAAGTGGTAGTCGACGACCAGGTCGGCGGGGGTCGCCGCGGAGAAGACCCCGGCCTGCTGCCCCTCCTCGATCAGGGCCCGGAACCGCTCGTGGTAGCGCCGCCGCTCGGACCTGACCTGCTTGTTCTTCTCCGGGCTGAGGTGGTGCATGGAGCGGAAGAAGATGGCGGCGTCGTCGAGGTTCTCGATGGTGGTGACGACGACGTCGGCGGCGGCGTCGCGCAGCCGGTCCTCGACGGGCGCGTCGGCGTCCGCGAAGGCGTCGAGGCGCTCCTGCTGGAGGCGCAGGACGCGGGAGTACACCTCCTGGAGGAGGTCCTCCTTGGAGCCGAAGTAGTGGTAGAGCGCGCCCTTGGTGACCCCCGCCGCCTCGACGATCTCCTGGACGGAGGTGCGGTCGTACCCCCGCTCGGCGAAGAGCCGGGTGGCGGCGGCGAGGAGCCTCTGGGGGACGGGGGCGCCGCTCCCGTCCGTCGTCCTGGCCATGCTCCGCCGCCTTCCTGGGGGTCGTTCTCGGGTGGTTCTCGATGCTGGTTTCCGGTCAGGGGAACGAGTTCCCGCCGGTAGATCTTCGCATCCGGCGGGGCCCGGTCAGCGCGTACCCGTCTCCCAGGCCTGCTGGACGTGGTTCATCGTGCCGAGCCAGCGTTCCGGATCGGTGGCCCGGTTGCGGTAGTAGCCGGCCACCTCGGGGTGGGGCAGCACCAGGAAGCGGTCGGCGGAGATCGCGTCGAGGAGGGCGTCGGCGACGTCCTCGGGCTCGATGGCGGTGGGGGCGAGGACGAGTTCGCCGGCGGTCCCGGCGGCCGTGAGCATGTCCGTGCGGACGCCCTGCGGGCAGATGGCGTGGACGGCGAGGCCGCGGTGCCGGTAGGTGAGGGAGAGCCATTCGGCGAAGGCGTACGCGCCGTGCTTGGAGACGCTGTAGGGCGCGGCTCCGATCATGGTGAGCAGTCCGGCGGCGGAGACCGTGGAGACGAAGCGGCCGCTGCCGCGCTCCAGCCAGTCCGGGAGGAGGGCGCGGGCGGCGCGGACGTGGGCCATGACGTTGACGTCCCAGGCGGCGGCCCAGACGTCCTCCTCGGCGAAGGCGTCGCCGGGCGAGGAGAGGCCGGCGTTGGCGCACCAGACGTCGACGGTGCCGCCGAGGGCCTCGCGGGCCTCGTCGACGACGGCGGAGGCGTCGCCGGGCACGGCGAGGGCGCCGATCTCCTCGGCGACGGCCTTGGTGCGCGCGGGGTCGAGGTCGTTGACGACGACACGGGCCCCTTCGGCGGCGAACCGGCGCGCGAGGGCGGCGCCGATGCCGCCGCCCGCTCCCGTGACGACGACTCCGGCGCCCTGGACCTGGTTCGTGCCCTCGCTCATGGACCCACCCCTCCGCTCGACGACCTGTGGTGACCTGTGACGACCTGTGACGACGGGGACAGACTAACCAGTCGGTATGGAAAGACGGAAGGGTGTCGGAGGCCCGCCTCGTTCCCGTGGGCGGTCAGGACCGCTAGCGTGCGTGCCCATGTCACGCGCCCCGGCCGGGGACGGCGATCGAGGAGGTTTCGCATGGACCTGTCGCGACGGAGTCTGCTGGCCGCCGGTGGCGCCCTCGGGGCGGTGGCGGCCGGCGCGCCCGGCGCCGCGGCCGCCGCGCCGGGGCAGGGGCACGCGCGGGTGCGGACCGGCTTCGACCGGCTCGCCGACGACGGGTACGCGCTCCTCGCCGGCGAGCGCGTCGGCGTCGTCACCAACCCGACCGGCGTCACCCGGGACGCCCGGCACCTCGTCGACGTGATGCACGCCGACGAGCGGGTGGACCTGGTGGCGGTCTTCGGGCCGGAGCACGGCTTCCGGGGCACCGCGCAGGCGGGCGGCTCCGAGGGGCGGTACGACGATCCGGCGACGGGGCTGCCCGTCTACGACACGTACCTGAAGAGCGGCCGGCCGCTGGCGGACGTCTTCACCGCCTCCGGCGTGGACACGGTCGTCTTCGACATCCAGGACGCCGGCGCCCGCTTCTACACCTACATCTGGACGCTGTACGACTGCATGGCGGCCGCCGCGCTCGCCGGGAAGCGGTTCGTCGTCCTGGACCGGCCGAACCCGGTCACCGGGCGGGCGGCGCTGGGTCCGGTCCTGGACCGGGCGTTCGCCTCCTTCGTCGGACGCGAGCCGATCGCGCAGGCGCACGGCATGACGGTGGCCGAGCTGGCCCGCCTCTTCAACGGCGAGTTCCTCGCGGCGCCGGTCGCGCTGGAGACCGTGCGGATGACGGGGTGGCGCCGCGGCGACTTCTTCGACGCGACGGGGCTGCCCTGGGTGCCGCCCAGCCCCAACATGCCGACCCCGGAGACCGCCCTGGTCTACTCGGGCACCTGCCTCTTCGAGGGGACGAACCTCTCCGAGGGGCGGGGCACCACCCGCCCCTTCGAGCTCCTCGGCGCGGAGGGGGTCGACCGGCGGTGGGCGGAGGCGGCGAACGCGCTCGACCTGCCCGGGGTGCGCCTCCGGGAGGCCTACTTCGCGCCGACCTTCTCCAAGTTCCAGGGGAAGACCGTGGGCGGCGTGCAACTGCACGTCCACGACCGGGAGTCCTTCGATCCGGTACGGACCGGCATCGGGCTCCTGGTCACCGCCCGGAGCTCGTGGTCCGGCTTCGCCTGGCGGGCGGACCACTGGATCGACAAGCTGACCGGATCGACCCGGGTGCGGACGATGATCGACGCGGGCGCCGGGGTGGACGAGGTCGCCGGCGCGTGGCAGGCGGACCTGGCGGCGTTCCGGGCGGTACGGAGGGAGTACCTGCTGTACCGGTGAGACACGGTCGCGCCGGGTCACCCGGGCTGACGGGACGGGTCTGACGGGGCAGGTCGGACGGGGTGGAGCCGGCGGCGCGCGTCCGACGGGGTGGGGCTGCCCCCATGATCGACAGGGGTGCGGGCGGGATGTCCCCCCGCCCGCCCCGCCGACCAGGCTGGACCCCATGAACCGCATCCCCTCCTCCTTACGGCGCCGTCTGCCCGTCGTCGGTCTCCTCCTCGCCGCCTGCCTCGGCACCCTGGCACCCGCCGCGGGGGCCGCCGCACCGCCCGTCGACCCCGCCCTCGAACTCGCGCGCACGGCGCACCCGTTGACCGACCTCCGGCCGCTGGACCGGATGATCGGATCGGCCAGGGTCGTCGGGATCGGCGAGGCCACGCACAGCTCCGCGGAGTTCTTCACCACCAAGCACCGCGTCTTCGAGCACCTCGTGGAGAGCAGGGGCTTCACCGCCTTCGCCCTGGAGGCGAACTGGTCCACGGGCCTGCTCGTCGACGAGTGGGTCCGCACCGGCCGCGGGGACATCCGGGCGATCATGCGGGACGAGTTCCAGGAGTCGTACCGGCTCTGGAACACCGAGGAGTACCTCGACCTCTTCCAGTGGATGCGGCGGCACAACCAGCGCCATCCGGACCATCCGGTCCGCTTCCTGGGCAACGACCTCGGGTACGCGGGCGCGAACGTCTTCGACGAGGTGACCTCGTACGTGGCCCGCACCCGGCCCGCACTCCTCCCCCGCATCCAGGAGCTGTACCGGGGCTCGCGCCCCACCGGCGGGGTCGAGGCCTGGATGCGGGGGTACATGGACCGGCCGCGGGCCGAACGGCAGCGGATGGCCGCCGACGTGAACACCGCGCTCGCCCTCCTGGAGCGGCGGCTGCCCGCCGCGCGCGACCCGCGCGCGCGGGAGGCGGCGGAGTGGGCGGTCCAGCACGCGCGGGCGATCGCCCAGGTCGGCACCGAGTACGCCCACGACCTGGAGACGCCGGAGGGCGTGGCCGCGGCGATGCTCTACCGCGACCGGACCATGGCCGACAACACCGTGTGGTGGCAGCGGCGAACCGGCGACCGGATCGTGCTCTCGGCGCACAACGGGCACGTCGGCTACGAGACACCGAAGGCCGACCAGTACCCGCGGATCCAGGGCGCCTTCCTCCGGGACGCCCTCGGACGGGACTACGTGAGCGTCGGCGCCTCCTTCGGACAGGGCTCCTTCACCGCGCACGACACCGAGGCCCCCGGGGAGCCGCGGCGGGTCTTCACGCTCGGCACGCTCGGCCCGGACAGCAACGCCCACACCCTGGACCGGGTCTCGCCCGCCCCCTTCTACCTGGACATGCGGCGGGCGTCACCGGCCGCGCGGGACTGGCTCGCCGTCCCCCGCCCGACCCGCAGCATCGGTACGGCCTACCCGTGGCCGGACGCCGTGTATCCGGCGCGCCTCTCCACCGGGTACGACCTGCTGATCCACTTCCCCCGGATCACGACGGCGCGCCTCCGCTGAGGCGGGAGGCACGGGCGGGACGCCCGGTGCGGCACGGGGCCGGCCGTCGTCCGGGCGAGACGGAACCGCCCCTGCCCGGGACCCGTCCGGCGCCGGGTCCCAGGTCTGGCCGGGGGCGCGCGCGGGCATGCTGGCCTGGAGCCGCCGCCCGCGCACGGCGCGTCCTGGGTGCGACGGCCACCTCGACGGAGAGGGCCGGGCCGTGACCGGGATGAGTGTGGAGCCGTACCGGGAGATCACCTTCGACAAGGAGGGCGACGGGCCCGCGGGTCAGCCCGCGGCCCTCGCCGCTCTCGCCCGGCAGGGCGTCACCGACCTGGTGGTGTTCGCGCACGGGTGGAACAGTTCACCGGCCGGCGCCACCCGGCTCTGCTCCGACTTCTTCGAGCCCTTCCCCGGGCTGCTCGCGCCCGGCGTCGAGGCCGGGTACGCGGGGGTGATCTGGCCCTCGATGATGTTCACCGGCGAGCCGGTCCCCGACTACCGGGCCCTGGTGACGGTCCTGCCGGAGAAGGAGCCGGTCCTCGACCGGCTCACCGAACTCCTGGTGACGGCGCCGTCGGACGCGGCGGCGTTCGCCGCGTTCGGGGCGCTGCTGCGGGAGCTGACGGACGTGGACGGCGGCGGGCCGGACGGGCCCGGAGCCGCGGGGCCCCGGGAGCCGGTCCCCGCGTTCCTGGTCGCGGACCCGGTGGAGGTGTGCGCCCTGTTCACCGAGGCGCTGGAGGCGGCCGAGCCGGACTCCGGTCTCCCGGCAGGGCGGGCGGAGGGCTTCGGGGAGGGGCTCGCGCGGTACTGGAAGGGTGCCCGCGAGGTCCTGCGCCAGGCCACGTACTACCTGATGAAGAGACGGGCCGGGCGGGTCGGCGAGTTCGGCCTCGGGCCGCTGCTCGGCGAGGTCGCCCGCGCCGCCCCGCGCCTCCGGGTCCATCTGGTGGGCCACAGCATGGGCGCGCGGCTCGTCGCCCACGCGTTGAAGGGACTGCCGCCCGGGGTCCGCCCGGTCGCCTCGGTGACCCTCCTCCAAGGCGCCTTCTCGCACTACGCGTTCGCGGCGCGGCTGCCGCACGACCCCGGGCGTGCCGGCTCCCTGCGGGGCGTGCACGAGCGGGTCCGGGGGCCCGTGGTCGCCTGCTACTCGCGGCACGACACGGCGCTCGGGGTGTTCTACCCGCTGGCGTCCCGGCTGGCGGGCGACTCCGCCTCGCTGGCCCCGGCCGGACTGCTCGGGCCGGGCGATCCGCGCTGGGCGGCGATCGGGCACGACGGCGTCCAGGCGGTGCCGGGGACGGTGGTGCGGCCGCTGGCGGCAGTGCTGCGCGAGGGAGTGCCGGCCTCGGGGTGCGTGAGCGTCGACACGGCGGACGTGGTCCGCTCCCACGGCGACATCTGCCGTGCGGAGCTGGCCCGGGTGGTGGTGTCGGCCGCGCGAACGGGCAGGTAGGAGGGTCGCGGGGGGCATCCCGGGCGCGCACCCGGGGCCGCTTCGGGCGCCTGCGGACTCCTCCGTTCCGCCCCGCCTTCGGCGCCCCGGGACCCCCGCTGATGGCTGCCATCCGATTTTCGATGGAACACCGCGGGGCGCTCGTTCGTCCCTCTGATACCGCGGAACGACCAGCGACGGAGGTGGCGGGAGATGGCCGGTTTCCGGAGTCTCGCGAGACAGGTGCGCGATCCGGGGTGCGACACGGCGCTGCGCAGGTACTCCCTGCGCAAGTGCCTGGAGCGGTTCGCGCCGTACGGACACAGGGCGACGTGGGACCACCTGTGCCGCCGGCACAGGTTCGGACCCGAGGACCGGGAGCTCGACCCCGGGCGGCTGATCGCCGCGCTCGACGAGCTGGAGGAGGCGCGGGCCGTGTGGCTCGCGTACGAGGAGGAGTTCGCCGCCCGAAGGCGGCGCGAGAAGCACGAGGGGCTGCGCGGGCTCGGCGCCCTGGACGACTGGCACCGGCGGGTGTGGGGCGGCAACGGCGTGGTGCGGTGCGGCGATCCGGCCGTGCACCCCTCGGACCCGCTGCCCGAGGTGCTGCGGCGGTTGATCACCGCCCTGGAGGGCGACCCGGGCGAGCGGTGCCCGGTGTGCACGGGGCCGCGCATCGAATGGACCGGCGGCGACACGTACGAGCCGTGGCTCGGTCCGGTCTGCGGGGACTGCGGGGTGGGCGTGCCGCGCGCGGTGCTCACCTCGGGGGCGCTGGCCCGCGCCCGCGGGGAGCGGAGTCGCTCCCTCGCGTCGGCGGCGTGAGTCCGCGCCGGGACGAGGTGCCGCCGGTGCTCCAGGTCTGCCTCAACGGGACGCGGGGGCCAGGGGACTGCGCCGGGGTGCCGATGTCGCCCGAGTCGCTCGCGGAGTCCGCGGCGCGGGCGGTGGCGGCGGGTGCGGGCGAGGTGCGGGTGCACCCCCGGACGCCGTGCGGGAGCACGTCGCTCTCGCCCCGGGTGCTCGGACCGGTCCTGGAGGCGGTGCGGGCGGCGGTGGGCGGCGGCGTGCGGATCGCGACCGCGGTGACCGCCGAGCCCGACGCGGGGCGCCGGGTGGAGCGGATCCGGTCCTGGACGGTGCTGCCCGACCTGGTGTCGGTCGACTGGCACGAGCCGGGGGCCGAGGAGGCGGCGGAGGCGCTCCTGGCCCGCGGGATCGGGGTCGAGGCCGGGCTGTGGGCCGGTACGGACGGAGCGGAGCGCTTCGCCCGCTCGGCGCTCGCGCCCGGGGTGCGGCGGATCCTGGTGAAGGTCCCGCACCCGTCGGCCGGCGGCGACGCCGAACGGGCCGCGCGCTCCTTCCTGTCGGGCATGGGACCGCCGGCCGGGACCGCCGTGCTGCTGCACGGCGAGGGGCCCGGCGCGTGGCCGGTGCTGCGGCTCGCCGGTCGGCTCGGCCTCGGCGCCCGGATCGGCCTGGAGGACACGCTGCTGCTGCCGGACGGCACGGCGGCGCGGTCGAACGCGGAACTGGTCGCCGCGGCGCGGGCCGCGTCCGGCCCGCGGCCGCCGGAGCCGGAGGGTTAGGCCGTCTCTTTCGGATCTTGCCTGACCCGCGCCGCCCGACACAGCACCTCGCCGCGTTGTCGAGGCACCCGGGTACGCCCAGTACCCGGGTACCTCTCCGCCTTGCGAGGCACGGCACCGGACGACGCGGGCCTGACCGGCAAGATCCGAAAGAGACGGCCTAGTCCTCCGCGTCGGCGGGGCGGCGGACGGGGAGGAGCCGGGAGCCCGCCATGCGCGCGCCGAAGGCGTCGTCGGGGTTGGACAGGACGCAGGTCTCCAGGGAGAGGCAGCCGCAGCCGATGCAGTCCGTCAGGTGGTCGCGGAGCCGGCCGAGCTGCTTGATGCGCTCGTCCAGCTCGGTGCGCCAGGTCGCGGAGAGCCGGGCCCAGTCCTCGTTGGTCGGCGTGCGCTCCTCGGGGAGCTGGGCCAGGGCCTCGCGGATGGTCGCCAGGGGGATCCCGACCCGCTGCGCGGCGCGGACGAACGCGACCCGGCGCAGGGCGTCCCGGCCGTAGCGGCGCTGGTTGCCGGTGGTGCGGCGGCTGCTGATGAGCCCCTTCGCCTCGTAGAAGTGGAGGGCGGAGACGGCCGCCCCGCTGCGGGCGGAGAGCTGGCCGACGGTGAGCTCGTGGATCTTCTCTGGAATCTGCGGCACCCCGCGACCCTACTGGTCCGGTCCGTTGACAGCGGACCGCTCACCCCACATGCTGAGCAAGCGCTTAGATACCGACCGTTGGGTATGCCGTACGAGGTGGGGCATGCCGGACCAGAAGGGACCAGGAACATGGCCGAGCCGAGGATCTTCACCTCCGCCGAGGAGCTGCGCGCGGGAGTCGGCGAACAGCTGGGGCACAGCGACTGGGTGGAGATCGACCAGAAGCGGATCGACCTCTTCGCGGACGCGACCGGGGACCACCAGTGGATCCACGTGGACCCGGAGCGCGCGGCCACCGGCCCGTTCGGCACCACCATCGCGCACGGCTACCTGACCCTGTCGCTGCTCCCGCTGTTCGTTCCGCAGGTGCTGCGGGTCGAGGGCATGAGGATGGGCCTCAACTACGGCACGGAGAAGGTGCGCTTCCCCGCGCCCGTGCCGGTCGGTTCGCGGCTGCGCGCCACGGCCGTCCTGACGAAGGTCGAGGAGGCGGGCGGCGGGGTCCAGGTGACGGCGGCCGTGACCGTGGAGCGCGAGGGCTCCGAGAAGCCGGTCTGCGTCGCCGAGTCCGTCTCCCGCTACTACTTCTGAGCGCCGACCATTCTGAGCACGAGGTCGGCGTAGAGCGCGCCGACCTCGTCGGGCGAGCGGCGGCCCTGGACGTTGAACCAGCGCGAGACGTCGATGCAGAGCGACAGGACGGCGACGGTGGTGCCGGCGACGTCCGGCACGTCGAACTCACCCGCGGCCACGCCCTCGTCGATGATGCCGCGGACCGCCGCGTCGGAGTGGCGGCGCAGTTCCACGATCTCGGCCCGGTGCTCGGGGCCGAGGGCGTCGAGCTCGTACTGGACGACCCGCGCGGTGGTGTGGCGCTCGGCGTGCCAGCGGACGAAGGAGCGCACGGCGTCGGCGAGGCGCTCGGCCGCCGTGCCCTCGCCGCCGGCCGCGGCCCGGAGGATCTCCAGGGCCTTGTCGTGGCCGATGCGGCTGATCCGGTGGAGCAGCTCTTCCTTGGTCTTGTAGTGGATGTAGAGCGCGGCCGGGCTCATGCCGGCGCGGCCCGCGATGTCCCGGGTGGTGGTGGCGTGGTAGCCGCGCTCGGCGAACGCCTCGACGGCGGCCACCAGCAGTCGCCGGGCCGCCTCGGGCGTGACCTCGCCCCAGGGCATGTCCTCGCCCCCGGGCGTCTCCTCCGCCGCGCTCATCCCACACTCCCTCTCGGACCCGTCAGGACGCCCACCATACCAACGAGGGTGAGCAAGCGCTTAGAGACGGAGAACGCCAGCTCAGGACCCGCGGAGCGGTCAGAGCTTCTGGAAGGGGTCGTGCTCGGCGAGCAGCTTCTCCAGCCGGGCCTGGTCGACGCGGCTGACGATCTGCCCGGCCTCCTGGCGGTCGCGGACGACCTTGGCGAGGGTGAAGGACGAGGTGGTGAGGTAGAGGACGGCGACGGCGAGGAAGGCGCGGACCCAGGCGCTGGCCTCCAGCTGATAGATGCCGATGGCCACCGCCGCGAGGGCGAGCGAGAAGGAGGCGACGGCCTGGGCGTAGTAGGCGGCGGTGTTCTGCTGCTTGACCGGTGTGTCACTCATGGGCACAGCATCGGCCGGATGTGGCCGGCACCACATCCGTCCGCGTACTCAGCCGGGTACTCAGAAGGGCCCGGGGTCAGAAGGCGGACACCCCCGTCAGCGCCCGGCCGATGATGAGCTTCTGGATCTGGCTGGTGCCCTCGTACAGGGTCATCACGCGGGCGTCCCTGAGGAGCTTTCCGACCGGGTACTCGTCGATGTAGCCGTAACCGCCGAAGACCTGGAGGGCGTTGTTCGCGGCGCGGACGGCGGCCTCGGAGGCGTACAGCTTCGCCTTGGAGGCGGCGGTCGCGAAGTCCCGGCCCCGGTCGATCAGGTCGGCGACCCGCCAGGTGAGCAGCCGGGCGGCGTCCACGTCGACGGCGATGTCGCTGATCAGTTCCTGCACGAGCTGGTACGAGGCGATGGGCTTGCCGAACTGCTCACGCTCCCCCGCGTACCGGACGGCCGCGTCGAGGGCGGCCTGGGCGATGCCGACGCAGCCGGCGGCGACCGACATGCGGCCCTTGGCGAGGGCGGACATGGCGACGGCGAAGCCCTTGCCCTCGGGGCCGAGCATTGCGGCGGCCGGGACGCGGACGTCCTCCAGGACGAGTTCGGCGGTGGCCTGGCCGCGGAGTCCGAGCTTGCCGTGGACGGCCCGCCGGGTGAGGCCGGGACTGTCGGTCGGGACGAGGAAGGCGGACACCCCGCGGTGGCCGGGGGCGCCTCCGGTGCGCGCGAAGAGCAGCACGACGTCGGCCCAGGTGCCGTTGGTGATGAACATCTTGGTGCCGCTGAGGAGGTAGTCGTCGCCGTCGCGCACGGCCCGGGTGGCGAGGTTCCCGGCGTCGGAGCCGGTGCCGGGCTCGGTGAGGCCGAAGCAGCCGAGGGCGTCGCCGGAGGCGAGCCGGGGCAGCCACTCCCGCTTCTGCTCCTCGTCGCCCCAGGCGGCGACGGTCTTGGCGACCAGGCCGAGGGAGACGGAGACGATGCCGCGCACCGAGGAGTCGCCGCGGCCGAGCTCCTCGGTCACGAGGCAGTAGGCGAGGTGGTCGCCGCCCGAACCGCCGTACTCCTCCGGGATCGTGAGCCCGAGGAAGCCGACGGCCCCGAGCTTCTTCACGATCGCCCGGTCCACCTCCTCGGCGCGGTCCCAGGCGGTGGCGTGCGGGGCGACCTCGCGCGCGACGAAGTCCTCGGCGAGCCGCCGTGCGGCTTCCTGCTCCTCGCTCGGTTCCAGATTCACGTGGCGCCCACCTCACCCGACCGTTTAATTACCACTGCTAGTTTTCAGCGTGCAGGCCTACTATGTGCGCCATGGCCCGACCGCGCAAGCCCCTGCTCAGCCGAGACCGCATCGTCGAGACGGCGGGCGCGCTCGTGGACGCGGAGGGCCTCGGCGCGCTCTCCACCCGGCGGCTCGCGGCCGAACTCGGGGTGAGCGGGCCCTCGCTCTACAACCACTTCCGGACCAAGGACGAGATCCTGGACGCGGTCGCCGACGCGGTGAGCGCCAAGATCGACCTGTCGATGTTCGCGGAGGACGACGGCCGCGACTGGCAGACGGCGCTGCACGACTGGGCCGTCTCCTACCGCGCCGCCCTCGCCGACCACCCGCACATCGTCCCGGTCCTCGCCCAGGGCCCCGGCCGCCGGCCCGCCGGACTGCGCGTCGCGGACGCCGTCTTCGGCGCGATGGTCCGGGCCGGCTGGACACCGGCCCAGGCCACCTCGATCGGTGCGCTGATGCGGTACTTCGTGACCGGCTCCGCCCTCGGCTCCTTCGCGCGGGGCTTCGTCGACGACGAGACGGCCTACGACCCGGCCGACTACCCCCACCTCGGCCAGGCGCACCGCCTCGCCGAGCACCGCCAGAAGGTCGACGAGGGCGCCTTCGGCACGGGCCTGCGGGCGCTGCTCGACGGGCTGCGGCTGCAGTACGAGGCCCTGGCGCCCGGCTCCCCCGGTCGGTCCGCCGCCGGCTCCCCCTCCCGGCCCGCGGCCGGCTCGCCGGGACGACGGGACGGTTCGGCCGCCGCCGAAGCGTGAGTGCGGGACGCTGGGTGCATGGCAGCCACCGACCTCGCCGCCCTCGCGGCGCTCTTCGCGGACGAGACCCGCGCCGCCTTCCTCCTCGCCCTGCTGGACGGACGGGCCTGGACCTCCGGGGAACTCGCCCGGCACGCGGGCGTGGCGCCGTCCACCGCCAGCGAGCACCTCGGGAAGCTCGTCGCCGGCGGGATGCTCGCCGAGGAGCGGCAGGGGCGCCACCGGTACGTGCGCCTCGCCGACCCCGGCGTCGCGCACCTCGTCGAGGACCTGGCCGCCCGCTCCGAACCGGCGGTCGCGCCGCCGCCCCGCTCCCTGGGCGCCGCGAGCGCCGGGCGCGCGATGGCCCGCGGCCGGACCTGCTACGACCATCTCGCCGGACGGCTCGGCATCGCGATCACCGAGGCGATGACGGTCCGCGGACTGCTGCGCCAGGACACCGGGTTCGCGCTCACGGACCGGGGTCTGGCCTGGTTCGACGAGCTGGGCGTCCCCCTCGTGCGCCGCGGACGGCGGCCCCTCGCGCGCGGCTGCCTCGACTGGACCGAGCGCAGGCCGCACCTCGCGGGGCTCGCCGGCGCCGCGCTGTGCCGGCACGCGCTGGAGGCGGAGTGGTGCGAACGGATCGGCTCGGAGCGGGCCGTCAGGGTGACCGCGCGGGGCGAGCGCGAGCTCCACGCGCACCTGGGCATCGCGCCGGAGGGTCTGCGGTGAGACCGCGCCGCCGGCCCCGGCGGCCCGGGCGGCTCGGGCCGCTCCGGCGGCTCGGGCCGCTCCGGCTGCTCAGACGGCTCAGGCGGCTCCGGCCGCTCGGACGGCTCCGGCCGCTCCGGCCGCTCCGGCGATGACGCGAGGAGACCGCACCGGCTCGCGGCCCCAGCGGCGGCGGCGCGGGGGGCCGTTCCGGCCCGGCGGACCCGGGATATTGCGGTGAGCGCCGAAGGGTCCGCGCCCTACGGTCGAGCCATGCAGAAGCAATCCTCGCGGCTCGCCCTCGCCGCCGCCGGTGTCACGGTCGTCCTGTGGGCCTCCGCCTTCGTCTCCATCCGCAGCGCGGGAGAGGCCTACTCCCCCGGGGCGCTGGCGCTCGGCCGGCTGCTCGCCGGCGGCCTCGTGCTGGGAGCCGTCCTCCTGGTACGCCGGGAGGGGCTGCCGCCCCGGGCGGCCTGGCCGGGGATCCTGGTCTCCGGACTGCTCTGGTTCGGGGTGTACATGGTGGTGCTCAACTGGGGTGAGCAGGAGGTCGACGCGGGCACCGCGGCGATGGTGGTGAACATCGGACCGGTCCTGATCGCGCTGCTCGGCGCCCGCTTCCTCAAGGAGTCCCTGCCGCCGCGGCTGCTGGCCGGCATGGCGGTGTCCTTCGCCGGGGCGGTGGTCGTGGGCCTCTCGATGTCCCGGGACTCCTCCGGCGCGCACGCCTCGCTGCTCGGGGTGCTCCTCTGCCTCCTCGCGGCGATGGCATACGCGGGCGGGGTCGTGGCGCAGAAGCCGGCGCTCGCCCACGGCAGCGCGCTCCAGGTGACCACGTTCGGATGCCTGGTGGGCGCGGCGGCCTGCCTGCCGTTCGCCGGGCAGCTGGTCGACGAGGCGGCCCGGGCGCCGCTGTCGGCCACCCTGAACATGGTCTACCTGGGGGTGTTCCCGACCGCGCTCGCCTTCACGACGTGGGCCTACGCGCTGGCCCGGACGACCGCGGGCCGGATGGGCGCGACGACGTACGCCGTACCTGCCCTCGTGGTGCTGATGGCCTGGCTGCTGCTCGGCGAACTGCCGGGGCTCCTCACCCTCGCCGGCGGCGCGCTGTGCCTCGCCGGGGTGGCCGTATCCCGCTCACGGGCGCGTACCTCCGCCGGCGCCGGAACGGCCGAATCCACCTGACAGGGCATGGCTTCGGTTCCGGACACTTCACCGGCCGCCGACGCCGGGTGTGCGCCCGCGACCTGGACGGGAGGAGCGCGTCAAGCCCCAGTTTCGGCCCCTGCGGCGAGAGCGTACGTTTCGTGGCCCCTCGGCCGGATAGTTTCGAGTCGGTCACAGGCGCGGGCCGGAACACAACGCTCCGGCACCTTCTCGGAAGCCGACGGGGGAGCTCATGGCGATTCAGCAGAGGGCGGAACGCACAAGACAGGAAATCCTGTCCGCGGCCGCGAAAGTGTTCGACGGGCAGGGGTACGAGCGGGCGTCGCTCGCCAGGATCGCAGGCGAGGCCCGGGTCACCACCGGGGCCCTCGTGTTCCACTTCGCCACCAAGGCGGAGCTCGCGACGGCCGTCCACGGGCGGGCCCGGGCGGTCACCGGGATCACGGTGGAGTCGGCCTGCCTGTCCACGGAGGGAGTCGGCGGGACATCGATCGACAAGCTGGTCATCGCCACGCACGCGCTGATCCGGCTCTTCGAGACCGACCCGACGGCGCGGGCGGGTGAACGCCTGGCACGGGAGCTCCAGTTAACCGGCCCGGGGTTATCCCGGGACTGCCCCTGGCGGCGCGAGGTGGCGCGCCTGGCTCGTTACGCGGAGGCCGAGAAGGCCCTGCGCCCCGGTGTGGACGCGACGGCGGTCGCGGCGCTGATCGGCTACGTGATCACCGGCGTCGAGCTGGAGATGCGCTGTCCGAACGGCCCGTCCGACGAGTGCTGGCCCACCGAGGACCCGAGGGGCGCGGACAGCGCCGCCCTGCACGGCCCCGCCGAGCAACGGCTGGACCGTATCTGGAAGTTGATCCTCCCCGGCCTGGTCCACCCGGCCGGCCGACGGCCCGCCCCCTAGCGGGGCCTTGCCGATCGGGCCGCCCCGCGGAGCGGCACCGGGCCGCACGAGCCCGGCGTGACCGGCGGAGCGCCGCCCCGGGGGCCGTCCCGCCGGACCCGCGGCGCCGGCCGGCGGGACGCCCCTCCCGCCCGCGGGGCGCCCCTCCCGCCCGCGGGACGCCCCTCCCCGGGTCGCAACCGGAGGGGGGCGCCGCCCCGCCTCACTCCCCCGAACGCAGCAGCTGCCGGGCGAAGTCCGCGAGCGAGCGGCCGACGCGTTCGGCCGACAGGCCGAGTTCGTGCCGCTGGAACTGGAAGAGTTCGGGTGACAGCGGGCTGAGCGCGATGTCGATCAGCGGGTCCGGGTCCTGGATCCCGTGGTCGACGAGCAGCGTGCGGACGTGCACGCGCCAGAAGCCGTAGGCACCCGTGCGGAAGCGTGCGGGCCCGGTCTCCGCGCCGAGGGCCAGCGGCAGGTGCCGCTCCAGGAGGTCGAGCATCGCGAGGTAGAACGCCGCGAGCCGCTCCCCCGCCGGAGCGCCCGGGCCGAGCGGCGGCGGCCCGTAGATGAGCTGGCCCTGGAGCCTGCGCTCGTGCTCGTCGAGCAGCGCGACGGCGACCGACGAGGGGTCGGGGAAGCTCCGGTAGAGCGTGGCCCGGCCCACTCCGGCGGCCTTGGCGATCCGGTCCATGGTGACCGTCCGCGGATCCTGCTGGGCGAAGAGCTGCTCGGCCGCGGCCAGGATCTGGGCGCGGTTGCGTTCGGCGTCCGCGCGTCTGCGCGGGGCGACCGGCTGTTCGTCCGCGGCCTGGAGATCACCGAGGAGCCCGCCGACCCGGTGGACGGAGGCTGCTCCACGACCCCGCTGCTCGTCGTCGCTCATGGATCAGACCTTACTTCCCTCGAAGCTAAGTGGACACCTTGTCCGTTTGACGTGTCGCGTGGCATGCTAAACGGACTCAGTGTCCACTTACCCGCTCGCCATCCCCGCCCCAGGGAGATCCAGATGCACACCGCGCTCCTCGCCGCGGCCCTGCTGGTCGGCTGCCTCCTGGCCGTCCAGGCCTCGGTGAACCTCCAGCTCAACTCGGCCGTCGGCACCCCGTACGGCGCCTCGACCATCCAGCTCGGCGTCGCGACCGGTCTGCTGACCGTGCTCGCGGTGGCGGCCGGAGCGCTCGGCGCGCTCGGCAAACTGCCCGACGTCGAGCCCTGGCAGCTGCTCGGCGGACTCGCCAGTCCGCTCTACATCACCAGCGGCATCCTGCTCTTCCCCAGGCTCGGCGCCCTCGCGGCCGTCGGACTCTTCGTCACCGGCCAGATGTTCGCCTCGCTCGCCCTCGACCTCTTCGGTCTGCTCGGCCTCCAGAAGCAGGACCTGAGCGCCGGCATCGTCATCGGCGCCGTGGCCGTGCTCGTCGGCATCGTCGTGATCATCCGGGGCATGAAGGCCGCGGCGCCTCCCGGCGCCCCCAAGATGTCGAGCGCCGGCCGGGTCGGCTGGCTCGCCCTCGGCATCGTCGCCGGAGCCGTGCTGCCCGTGCAGGGCGCGGTCAACGCCCAGCTGCGCGCCCAGCTCCAGCAGCCCGTCACCGTCGCCGTGATCAGCTTCGCCGTGGCGACCTTCACGATCGCCGTCGTCCTGCTCGTGCTGTACGCGACCCGGAGGACCCCGGCGCCCAAGATCGCCCCGCTGAAGAAGATGCCCTGGTGGGGCTGGCTCGGTGGCGCCTGCGCCGCCGCCTACGTCACCGGCACCTTCCTGCTCATCCCCGAGATCGGCGCGGCCGTCACCATCGCCCTCACCGTCACCGGGCAGCAGCTCACCTCGGCCCTGATCGACCACAAGGGCCTCTTCAAGCTCCCCCAGCGCTCCCTCACCAAGGAGCGCGCCGTGGGCCTCGCCCTGCTGATCGCCGGCTCCCTGACCATCCAGCTCGTCTGACCGGGGCCGCGCTCCCCCGGACCCCCTCCCGGGGGAGCGCGGCCCGCCCGGTCGTCATGAAAGGTGTGCCATGAAAGCGTCCTACACCGCCGGGCCGGACCTCCACGTCCTCCCCTCGGCACTGCCCATCCCGGGCCTCGGCGACCAGCCGGTCAACGCCTTCCTCCTCCGCTCCGGCGAGCCGATCCTCGTGGACACCGGCATGCCCGTGGACCGGGAGGGCTTCCTGGACTCCCTCTGGTCGCTGATCGAGCCGGCCGACCTGCGCTGGGTCGTCGTCACCCATGACGACCGGGACCACACCGGCGCCCTCGCCCGCATCCTGGAGGCGGCGCCGAACGCGAAGGTGCTCGCCAACGCGATATCGGTGACGCGAATATCGGAAGAGTTCACCATTCCGCAGGAACGTGTCGTGACCGCGAACCCGGGAAGTCGCGTGAAAGTCGGCGACCGCGAGCTGAGTTTTCACCGGCCGCCCACCTTCGATTCACCCGGGACTCTCGCCGTGTTCGACCATTCCGATGGAACGCTCTACAGCTCCGACAGTTTCGGCACCGTCGTCGAGGAAATCAGCCAGGAGTTCACCGACCTCTCGGAGGCGGAATTCTTCCACGGCTTCGAGGTCCTCAACCGGGCGATAGCCCCGTGGACCGCGCTGGTCGACGAGACGAAGTTCCTGGCGCCGGTGCACGAGCTGGCCGCCCTGCGCCCGGCGAAGCTGCTGAGCGCCCACGGGCCGACCGTCCGCGAGGCCGCCGTACCGCGGCTCTTCGAGGCGATGGCCCGCATCCCCTCCCTGCCGGCCTGGCTGCCCGGCGCCGACCTCGACCTGGAGGCGGCGCTCGACGCCGTCGAACCGCCGCCCGCCGCCTGAGATCCCCGCACGAACCGAGGAGAACCATGTTCGACCCGACCACCGCCGACCTGACGCCGCCGCGCGGAGTCGTCACCGTCTTCTCCGACATCTGGTGTTCCTTCGCGCACATCGCGATCCACCGGCTGCACGCCACCCGGGCCCGCCTCGGCCTGGAGGAGCAGGTCTCCTTCGACCTGCGCGCCTTCCCCCTCGAACTGCTCAACGACGCCCCGAGCCCGCGCCCCGGCACGGACAGCGAGGTCGCCCGGATGGCCAGCCTGGAGCCGGCCGCCGGCTGGCAGCTGTGGCAGGCCAAGGACTGGCTCTACCCGTCGACGACCCTGCCCGCCCTGGAGGCCGTGCTCGCCGCCAAGGAGCAGAGTCTGCGCGCCTCCGAGCTGCTGGACCTGGGGCTGCGCAGGGCCTTCTGGGCCGAGTCGCGCTGCATCAGCCACCGCAAGGTGATCCTGGACGTGGCCGCCGAGACCGGCGCCGTCGACGTGGGGGCGCTCACCGAGGCCCTGGACGACGGGCGGGCCCGCCGGACCCTCGCGGACCAGTCGGCACTCGCCCAGAGCGACCGGGTGAACTGCAGCCCCCACCTGTTCCTGCCCGACGGCTCCGACCACGCGAACCCCGGCATCGAGGTCGACTGGGAGGGCGCCTACGGCATCGGCTGGCCGGTCATCGGCTCGGACGACCCGAAGGTGTTCGAGGACATCCTCCTGAAGGCCGCCACTGAATAGTTGAAACACCGCCGAAAAAGGCGGCGCAGTACCGGAACGACGGGTAGGCATTCCTTTTCGAGGAATGCCTACCCGTCGTTCCTTTTTTCGGCCCGCAGAACATCGCGGTGATTATTAATTGCGTGACCCGGCCGTTATTCGCAAGGCCGCTCGAAGCTCCTACAGTCATTCACGCCGCCGGAATTCCGGACGGAGATTCGTTTCGACAGCGGGAGTTCTTCATGTCGTTGACCGACAAGGCAGACGTCAGCACGTTCGTCGACCTCACCCAGCACGAGATCGAAGCCCTGAAGACCCGGTTCAACCTTGCCGACGCGCACACCCACCAGCGGCAGTCCACCTCCCAGGAGCGGATCGTCTCGCGGCTCCCCGAGCTCTGGCACGAGTCCGAGTCGAAGCAGCAGGCGCACTTCGAGCGGCAGTTCCTGGACGCCTTCTTCCGGCTGCACCAGCAGCCCACCGCCCGTGCGATGGGCCGCACCCTCCTGTCGTACTCGGCGAGCGTCTCCACGATGGTCGCCGGCATGTTCCTCAAGCAGCGCGACATGTCGGTGCAGCTCGTCGAGCCCTGCTTCGACAACCTGGTCGACCTGCTCCGCAACATGCAGGTGCCGATCGCCCCGTTCGCCGAGTCGGCGCTGCACGACAAGGACTCCATCTACCAGCGGCTCGTCGACGAGATCACCGCGGACGCGATCTACCTCGTCGACCCGAACAACCCGACCGGGTTCACCCTGCTCGCCGAGAAGCTGGAGGGCTTCCGCGAGGTCGTCCGCTACTGCGTGGACCACGACAAGGTCCTGGTGATGGACTTCTGCTTCGCCTCCTTCGCGCTCTGCGACGAGGGCATCGGCCGGGTGGACATCTACCGGCTCCTGGAGGAGTCCGGCGTGACGTACATGGTCATGGAGGACACCGGCAAGACCTGGCCGATCCAGGACGCCAAGTGCGCCATGATCACGGCCAGCCAGGACATCCAGGAGGAGGTCTACAACCTCCACACCAGCGTCCTCCTGAACGTCTCGCCGTTCGTCCTCAACATGGTCACGCAGTACGTCGAGGACTCCATCACCGACGGCTTCGCCTCCGTCCGCGACATCATCCGCACCAACGGCGAGGCCGCCCGCCAGGCGCTCAGCGGCACGATCCTCGAGTTCCAGGAGCCGGTCGTCGGCACCAGCGTCGCCTGGTTCCGGATCAAGCCCGAGCACCTCACCGCCACCCAGCTGCAGGCCGTCCTCTTCGACGAGGAGGTGTACGTCCTGCCGGGCACCTTCTTCTACTGGAACACCAAGGAGAAGGGCGAGCGCTTCGTGCGCCTGGCCCTGGCCCGCGAGCCGGAGCTGTTCGCCGGCGCGATGGAGCGGATGCGGAAGGTGCTCGAGCGCTATGCCGTCTGACCGCGGACCCGTGTTCATCGACGCCACGACGTTCATGGGCATGCACAGCAAGGACGACGCGGTCCGCACGGCCGCCAAGGCCTTCTTCGCCGGCCGGCTGGCCGCGGGGGAGGCGGGCGGGGTCGTCATGAGCTGGGAGCAGGTCGGCCGCTGCGACGACCTCGTGTGGGGCTACGAGCGGGGACTCCAGGACGAGTACTACCCGTTCATGGACGTCCTCCACACGGACCTGGCCGTCGACCGGATCCCCTACACCGAGGACGACGTCCGCCGGGCCTTCGACGAGCCCGCCCTCGACGGACTGCCCGCCCATGAACGCCTGCTGCTCTCCCAGGTCATCGGCCGCGGGGGCGTGCTCCACACGGCGAGCCCCCGGCTCGTCCGCACGGCGGCCGCGCTGCCCGTCGTCCCCCTGGTCCCGCTCGACCCGGCCGACGCTCCCGCCCCCGGCGAGGAGCCCTCGTTCCCGGCGTACCTGGAAGACCTCTACCAGCGGTCGCTGGTCCTGAAGGTCGTCTCCGAAACCCTCTGAACTCGTTCCGAAGGGCACTCCACTCATGCCTGGCACCTACTCCGGGACCGTCGTCCCGCTGATCACCCCCCTCGACGAGCACGGCGTCGTCGACGAGGCGAGCGTCGTCCGCCTCCTGGACCACATCCGCAACGAGGTCAGCGGCTTCATGCCGGCCCTGACCTCCGGCGAGGGCTGGAAGCTCGACGCGCGGCAGTGGCAGGACGTCGTCACGTACACCGTCCGGCACGCGGGCGGCCTGCCCGTCCTGGCCGGCATCCAGCTCCCCGACACCGACGCCGTGATCGAGCGGGCCCGGGCGGCGGCCGCGATCGGCGCCGACGCCGTCGTCGTCACCACGCCGTTCGGCACCGACGTGACGCAGGACGCGATCGTCGAGCACTACAAGGCGATCCGCGCGGCCCTCGACATCCCGATCTTCCTCTACAACGAGGAGGCGCTCTCGGGAAACCGCATCGAGTTCGACACCCTGATCCGGATCTGCAAGGAGATACCGGGGATCGTCGGCATCAAGGAGTCCAGCGGCGACGCCGCCTTCACCCGGAACATGGCAGAGGCCGGCACCGGCATCCCGGTCTTCGAGGGCTGGGAGAACCTCCTCGTCGACGCCCGCGGCATCGACGGCTTCATCGGCCCGCTGGCCAACCTCGAACCCTCCCTCTGCAACGCGATGCTGGTCGACCCGACCCCCGACCGGCAGGCGGAGATCAACGCCGTCTGCGAGCGGTACGGCGTCTTCAAGGACGACTGGTACCGCTGGGTCAAGAAGGAACTCCACCAGCGCGGCGTGATCGCCTCCCCCACCGTGCACGAGGAGGCGAAGGCGGCATGAGCACCACCCCCGCCGCTCCCTCCCCGGCCGACGTCCCGGTGGCCGCCCACTCGATCACGGCCCCGGCCGCGACCGCCCAGCGCGAGCTGCACGGTCTCTACCGCCGGGTCCCCAACCTCGGCGACTACGGCTCGATGACCGCGATCGAGGAACGCTGGATCCTGCCCAAGGCGCGGGCGTACGAGGCCTCCGCCCCCCGCTTCTCCTCGCCCGGCGAACTCCTCCAGGCGCTCAAGGAGTTCCTGGCCGAGGAGGAGGCCGCGCTCCCGGAGAGCGCGACCTTCCTCGCCGAGCACGCGACGCTCGACCAGTTCAAGACCGTGGTCCGGCAGTTCGCGCTCGACGGCCTCACCGAGTCGGAGTCGCTGCTCCCGGTCGTGCCCCGGCTGCCGTACCGCTCGGCGATGGCGGTCTTCCGCGTCCTCATCGACGAACTCGGCTGCGGAAACGAGGAGAAGGCCCACTCCCAGCTCTACCGGGACCTGCTCACCGAGCTCGGACTGAGCCTCCGGCTCGACGACTACCTCGACGAGACGGTTCCGGAGTGCTTCGCCTACGTCAACATGTTCCACTGGCTGGCGAGCCGGGCCCCCTCGCCCCAGTACTTCCTGGGCGCGTACGCCTACTTCGAGACCAGCGTGCTGTACGCCTTCCAGAGCTTCGCCCGGGCGGCCCGGCGGCTGGGCATCACCCACGACGCCTACTACACCGAGCACCTGTACATCGACTCGTACCACAGCAACCACATGCGGACGGCGATCCGCTCGCTCGACGAGCCGGACCTGGCGAAGATCTGGGCCGGCGTGCGACTGGCCTCCGACATCGTCGGCACGGCCACGGAGGCGGCGGTGGCGCGAGCCCGGGAGACGGCCGCATGACGGCCGTGCCCGCGGGGCGGCGGCGGGACTCCGACGAGCCCGCCGTCCGCCAGGTGACCGAGGACCTGGTCCTCGTCGAGGTCGGCGGCCGCAAGGTCCTCGCGGCCGCCCTCTGCCCCCACCGCGGGGGCCGGCTCAAGTACGGCAGGGTCGACGGGGACAGGCTGCGCATCACCTGCCCCCTGCACCACACCACCTTCGACCTGAGCAGCGGGGAGCGCCTGTCGGGAGCGGCGTGCGCCTCCCTCCGCGTGGTGGACGTGCTGCCGGGCGACCTGTCGGTCCCCGAGCAGCGCGACCCCGCGCACGACAGGGCCCCGGCCGCATCCGCCGAGGCGGCCGCCGCTCCCGGCGCGGCCCCGTCCGGGGGCGCCTCATGACCACCACACCGACGGGGGCGGCGTCCACCGCGACGCCGCCCCCCGCGGCGGCCGACCACGACGGCATCGCGCCGGTCCCCGAGGCCGAACGGACCTCGACCCCGGGCGACTTCGGCTGGATCTGGCCCTCCGCGCAGTTCTCCTTCGGCACGGTCGTGCTCGGCGCGCTGCCCGTCGTGTTCGGCCTCGGCTGGTGGGCCTCGGCGAGCGCCATCGCCGTCGGCGCCGCCGTCGGCACGGCGCTGCTCGCGCCGCTCGCCCGCTTCGGCGTCCGCACCGGCACCAACGACCCCGTGTCGAGCGGCGCCCACTTCGGCGTCCGGGGCCGGGTCGTCGGCAACGTCCTCACGGTGGTGACGGCGCTCGGCTTCTTCGCCATCGCCGTGTGGACGGGCGGCACCGCCGTCATGGTCGCGGGCCACCGCCTGCTCTCCACCCCCACCGGCCCCGGCGCGCTGACCGTCGCGATGTTCGTGACGGCGGCGGCGGTCGCCCTGGTCGCCGTGCGCGGCCACGAGACCCTGGTCCGCACGTACAAGATCACCGCGGTCACCGGCGGCGCGGTCCTCCTCGGCACCGCCCTGGTCCTCGCCCCGGACTTCGACCCGGGCTACGCCGGCGGGACGCTGGCGCTCGACAGCACCCTGCACACCTGGCTGCTCGCGGCGACCGCCTCCGCGACCGTGCCCCTGTCCTACGCCACCTTCCAGGGCGACTACACCCGCTACATGCCCGCCTCCACGCCCACCGGCCGGGTCGTGCGGGCCAGCGGGACCTCCATGTTCCTCAGCAGTCTGGCCGCGCTGCTCACCGGCGCGTACGTGACGACGCTCTTCCCCGTCCCCGACGAGCCCTGGCTCCAGGGCCTGACGGACGCGGTGCCCGGCTGGTTCGCGGTCGCCGTCGTGGTGTTCGGCTTCGCCGGCACCCTGCCGCAGGCCGGACTCTGCCTGTACGCGGCCGGGCTCTCCGCGAACTCCGTGTTCTGGCGCTCCTCTCGGGCCGCCGTGACCACGGTGGTCGCGGTCCTGGCGGCGGCCGTCCTGTACCTGGGGGCGGTGGTGTACGACGCCATGGACGCGATGTCGGCGTTCGTGACGCTGCTGCTCACCGTCGTCGCCCCGTGGGCGGCGGTGCTCTCCGTCGGCTACGTGCTCCACCGGGGCCGGTACGACGCGGAGGCGCTGCGCACCTTCACCACCGGCGGGGGCGGCCGGTACTGGTACACCGGCGGGGTGAACCCGAGGGCCGCCGCGGCCTTCGTGCTGGGTTCGGCCGTCGGCGTGCTCTGGGTCAACAACCCGCTGTACACCGGCCCGCTGACCGATCTCACGGGTGGCGTCGACCTGAGCCTGCCGGCCTCCTTCGCGGTCGCCGCCGTGGTCTACGGGGTGCTGTGCCGGGTGTGGCCCGAGCCGCTGCTGCCGCCGACACGAGTCCCGAGGTGACGATGTCCGCCACAGTCCCGACCACCGCCCGGCTCACCGTCCGGTCGGTCGTCCCCGAGGCCGAGGGCGTGCTGGGCCTGGTCCTGTCCGATCCCTCGGGGGCCGAACTGGCCCCCTGGGAGCCGGGTGCCCACCTGGAGGTGACGCTGCCGTCCGGGACCGTCCGGCACTACTCGCTCTGCGGGGACCCGGCGGACCGGAGCACGTACCGGCTCGGGGTGCTGCGGGAGACCGGCGGCCGCGGCGGGTCGGAGGAAGTCCACACGGCCGTCGGCGCGGGCACGGTCCTCGGGGTGCGGGGCCCGTTCAACCGCTTCCCGCTGGTGCCGGCGGACCGGTACCTGTTCGTCGCGGGCGGCATCGGGATCACCCCTCTGCTGCCGATGGTGCGCTCGCTCCCGCCGGGGTCCTGGTCCCTGCTGTACGGCGGACGGAACCTGGCGTCCATGGCGTACCGCGAGGAGCTGGCCGCGCTTCCCGGGGTCACGCTCGTCCCGCAGGACACGGCGGGCCTGCCCGACCTGGAAGGGGTCCTCGCGGGGCTGCCCGCGGGGACAGCCGTGTACTGCTGCGGGCCGGAAGGGCTGCTGCGGGCCGTGCAGGACCGCTGGCCCGGCCCCCTGCACACGGAGCGGTTCGCGGCGGACCCGGCCGCCGGCCCCGCGGCGGACCCCGGGACCGGCGACGGCTTCGAGGTGGAGCTGCGGCGGAGCGGGCGGACCGTGCGCGTCCCGCCCGGGCGCACCCTGCTCGACGCCGTCCGCGACGTCGTCCCCGGGGTCGCCTACTCCTGCGAGGAGGGGTTCTGCGGGACCTGCGAGACCAAGGTGATCGCCGGGACGCCCGAGCACCACGACTCCGTCCTCGGCGAGGACGAGAAGGCCTCGGGCACGACGATGATGATCTGCGTGGGCCGCTCGCGCGGCGCCCGCCTCGTCCTCGACCTGTGACCCGTCGCGCGCGGACACCCCCCGTACCGCGCCGACGCGCGGAGGCCCGTACCGGCCCGACGGCCGGTGCGGGCCTCCGCGCGTGCGGGTCGTGTCAGGGGAAGACCACCAGGGCCCGGCCGCCCTTGCCCGCGAGCATGTTCTCGAAGGCGCCCGGGATGCCATCCAGGGTGATCCGCTCGGTGACGAGCGCCCCCAGGTCGAACCGGCCGGCGCGGATGTGCTCGGCGAGGACGGGCAGGTCGGCGGCCGGGTTCGAGTTGCCGTAGACGCAGCCCGCGAGGGTGCGGCCCCAGTGGAAGATCTCCAGGGCGTTGAAGGCGACCTGCTGGTCCTTGCCGCCGATGCCGACGACCGTGGTGCGGCCGCCGCGCCGGGTGGAGTCCCAGGCGGTGCGGATGGTGACGGCCCGTCCGACGCACTCGACGGCCGCGTCGACGCCCCGGCCCCCCGTCAGCCTGCGGATGTCCTTCGGCGTGGTCGCGGAGGCGACGACGTACTCGGTCGCGCCGGCCGCCCGGGCGAGCGCCTCCTTCTCCGGCGAGACGTCCACGGCCACGATCGTCGAGGCGCCCGCGATCCGGGCGGCCTGGAGGGTGGCGAGGCCGACCCCGCCGACGCCGAACACCGCGACGGTCTCCCCCGCCCGGACCCGGGCCGAGTGGTGCACCGCGCCCCAGCCGGTGAGGACGGCGCAGCCCAGGAGGGCGGCGTCGGTCAGCGGCACGCCCTCGGGCGCGGGGAGGACGCAGTTCCCGGCGACGACGGTCTCCTCGGCGAACGCGGCGACGTTCAGACCGGGGTGGAGGTCCCGGCCGTCCTCCGTGCGGGCGTGGAGGTTCCCGGTGCCGGTGAGCGCCTCGGCGCAGAGCCACACCTCGCCGAGGGAGCAGGGGTGGCAGCTGCCGCAGGAGGGCGCCCAGTTGAGGACGACGTCGTCGCCGGGGGCGACATGGGCGACGCCCTCGCCGACGGACACGACGGTCCCCGCCCCCTCGTGGCCGAGGACGGCCGGCACCGGCACCCGCATGGTGCCGTTGGAGAGCGACAGGTCCGAGTGGCAGACCCCGGCGGCCGCGAGCCGGACCCGGACCTGGCCGGGGCCCGGCTCGGGGAGTTCGATGCCGGTGATCTCCAGCGGGGAGCCCACGGCGGGCAGGACGGCGGCGCGGATCAGGCTCACGTGCGGTGCTCCTCGGGAGTGGCGTGGACGGGGCGGGGCGTCGGGGCGGGGCCCGATCGGGGTGCGGGGCGGGGCCGAGCCTCGGGCCGGGGCGGGCGTCGGGCGCGCCCGTACGCCGGGTCGGGGCCGGCCGCCCCTCAGAACTGGAGGGACTTGGTCTGGAGGTACTCGGCGAGACCGTGGGCGCCGAGTTCCCGGCCCACGCCGGACTGCTTGTACCCGCCGAACGGGGCCAGCGGGTTGAAGCGGCCGCCGTTGATGTCGACCTGCCCGGCCTCCATGCGGCGGGCGAAGGCGACGGCCTGCCCGGGCTCGCCCCAGACCGCGCCGGCGAGGCCGTACACGGTGCCGTTGGCGATGGCGAGGGCCTCCTCCTCGTCCTCGTACCGCAGGAGCGAGACGACCGGTCCGAAGATCTCCTCCTGCGCGATGGTCATCTCCGGGGTGACGTCGGCGAAGACGGTCGGGGCGACGTAGTAGCCGGTCTCCAGCGGGGCCTCGGTCCCGCCGGCGACGAGCCGGGCGCCCTCCTCGACGCCCTTCTCGATGTAGCCGCGGACGCGCTCCAGCTGCTTGGCGTTGACCAGCGGGCCGAGGCGCTCGCCCGGGACGTACTTGGCGACGGCCTCGGCGGCCAGCGCCACCGCCTCCTCGTACCGGTCCGCGGGGATGAGCATGCGGGTCCAGGCGCTGCACTTCTGACCGGAGTTGGACATCACGTTGGCGACGCCGACGGAGACCGCCTTGGCGAGGTCGGCGCTGGGCAGGACGACGTTGGCGGACTTGCCGCCGAGTTCGAGGGCGACCCGCTTCACGGCACCGCCCGCGAGGGCGCCGATGCGGCGGCCGACGGCGGTGGAGCCGGTGAACGAGACGAGGTCGACGTCCGGGTGCTCCGCGAGGGCCTGTCCCGCGACCGGTCCGAGGCCGGTGACCAGGTTGAACACTCCGGCCGGGAGGCCTGCCTCGTGCACGGCCTCGGCGAAGAGCTGGGCGGTCAGCGGGGTGTCCTCGGCGGGCTTGAGGACGGTCGTGCAGCCGGCGGCGAGGGCCGGGGCGACCTTGGCCACCACCTGGTGCAGCGGGAAGTTCCAGGGGGTGATCGCGGCGACGACGCCGACGGGCTCGGCGTAGACGGTGGAGTTGCCCACCTTCTCCTCGAAGGGGTGGGTGGCGGCGAGTTCCGCGTACGTCCCCGCCACGGCGATCGGCAGGCCGGCGTGCACGGTCGCGGCCAGCTGCGGCGGGGCGCCGAGCTCGGCGGTGACGGTGGCGGCGATCTCCTCGGCGCGGGCGGCCAGCGCGTCGCGCAGGGCGGCGATCCGGGCTCCGCGCTCGGCGGGCGGGGTGGCGGCCCAGCCGGGCAGCGCGGCACGGGCGGCGCGCACCGCCGCGTCGACGTCCTCGGCGGTGCCGGCCGGGACGTGGGCGATGACCTGCTCGTCCGCCGGGTTGAGGACGGCGATCGTGTCGGGTCCGGCGGCGGGGCGCCACTCCCCGTCGATGTACATCGCGTCGTGCGCCTTCATCCGATGTCTCCTCACACTGCCGACCGGTTCGACACCCAAACTAGCGCTGATAGTTTTTGGGCGCCAGGGTCTCCGAACGTGCCCCCGGTCTCACCCGGGACACCGCACGGCGGTCGCCGGACCGCGACCCCCTCCCCACCGATCGTGCCGCCCCCGGCCCGACCCTGTCCACGGACGGCGCGGCGCGGTGGCGTGGACACGACCCCGCCCCGGCGGGCGCGCGCCGGGGCGGCGCGGCCCGCCGGGGCGGGTCCGCCGCGGACGCCGTGGCACGGACGGCGGCTCCGCGGGACGGAACGACGGACGCGGCTGGGGCCCGTCGTTCAGATCTTCTGGGCGATGTCGGTGAGGTGGGCGAAGACGACGATGTTCGCGTCGTAGCCCTTCCCCCGCTCGAAGGCCCCGCCGCAGGTGAGCAGCCGCAGTTCGGGCCGCCCGGTGGAGCCGTACACCTCCTTGTCGGGGAATTCGGCCTTGGAGTACGTGGCGACCCGGTCGATCGTGAAGACGGCGACCTTGCCGTCGGCGCGGGCGACCCGGACGGTGTTGCCGGGGCTGAGCGAGTCGAGGCTGACGAAGATGGCGGGGCCGGTCCGGGTGTCCCGGTGGCCGACGACGACGGCGGTCCCGCGCTCGCCCGGACTGACCCCCTTCGCGTACCAGCCGACGACGTCGGGGTTGTCGACCGGCGGCGTGGCGAGCCGCCCCCGGGCGTCCAGACCGAGGTCCATCACGGGGGCCTCGATGGTGATCGCCGGAACGGCGACGGTGGTCGGGCGCGAGCGCGCCAGCGGTGCGGGCGGGCGGGGCGCGGGAGCCGCCTTCGGCCGTGCGCCGTGGGCGGCCCGGGGCTTCGCCCCCGCCTTCCCCGCGGCTCCCGGTCCGGACGTCGCCCCCTGGCCGGCGGCCGCCTTCGGCTCGGACGTCCGCTCGGACTTCCCGGGCTTCTGCTCGGGCTTCGCCTTGTGGTCGAGGGCCGCCGGATCGCCGCCGACGCCGTCCGCGCCGTCCGCCCGGCCGGCCACGGCGGGGGCGGCGGCGAGCACCGGGTCGACGGGCTCCTCGTCACCCGCCCACCAGAAGCCCCCGGTGACCAGGACCCCGGCGACCGTCACGGTCCTGGCGAGCCGGAACAGTCGCCGTCGGCGGCGCGTGAGGCGCGAGGACCTGCGGTGGGGCGGAGCCGTCATGGTGGAGGTCCTCGGATCGCAAGAGAACAGAACGAACAGATGATTCGATAATCCGACTATCTGTCATGATCGGGACCCAGCCGGTGAAGACGCGACCCGCCTCCGCCGCCTCCACCCGTCCGGCCCACTCCCCCGGGCCGCCGGACGGCGACGGAGTCCCGTTCGCGTTCGCGCTCAGATGATCCCGAAGAGGACCCCCGCCCCGAGCACCACCAGGGAGGTCAGGGCGGCCCACTTCACGGTGAACCTCGTGTGGTCGCCGAACTCCACCTTCGCCATGCCGACGAGGACGTACACGGCGGGGACCAGCGGGCTCGACATGTGCAGCGCCTGACCGACCAGGGAGGCCCGCGCGATCTCCACGGCCGACACCCCGTGCGCGGCGCCCGCCTCCGCGAGGACCGGCACGACGCCGAAGTAGAAGCCGTCGTTCGACATGAAGTAGGTGAGCGGGATGCTGAGCACACCGGTGACCAGCCCCATGTGCGGCCCCATGCCCTCGGGGATGGCGCCCACCAGCCAGTCGGCCATGTGCTTGACCATGCCCGTGCCGGTGAGGACACCGGTGAAGACGGCGGCGGCGAAGACCATGCCGGAGACGTTGAGGACGTTGTCGGCGTGGGCCGCGATCCGGGCCTTCTGCTCGGCCTGCTTCGGGTAGTTCACGGTGAGCGCGAGCGCGGCACCGAGCAGGAACAGCACCGGGATCGGCATCAGTTCGAGGATCATCGCGGCGAGCAGCGCGACGGTCAGGCCGGCGTTGAACCAGTACAGCCGGGGGCGCAGGGTCGCGCGGTTCGGGTCGAGCCCCTGGAATCCCTCGTCCCCGCCGGAGGCCTCGCCCGGGCTCCGCGCGTCCCCCGGCCCGGCGCCCGGCGCGTCGCCGGAGGCGCCCGCGGGCCTCTTGGTCAGGTCCACGGTCCCGCCGCCCCCGCCGCCCGCCGTGACGAGCACCGGGTCGGCCCCGGAGACGAGGACCTCGTCCAGCGTGAGGTAGCCGATGCGCTTCCGCTCCCGGCGCCCGAGGACGTACGCGAGGACGAACACGAAGAGCAGGCCCGCGCCGAGCGCCGGGATCATCGGCACGAACACGTCGCTCGCGTCCAGCTTCAGCGCGGTCGCGGCGCGGGCCGTGGGGCCGCCCCAGGGCAGGGTGTTCATGACGCCGTTCGCGGTGGCGGCGACACCCGTCATGACCACCAGGCTCATGCCGAGCCGCTTGTACAGCGGATACATCGCCGAGACGGTGATCATGAAGGTGGTCGAACCGTCGCCGTCCAGCGACACGATCGCGGCGAGCACCGCCGTGCCCACGACGATCCGTACGGGGTCGGCCTTGCAGAAGCGCAGGATGCCCCGGACGATCGGGTCGAAGAGGCCGACGTCGATCATCACCCCGAAGTAGACGATGGCGAACATCAGCATCGCCGCCGTCGGCGCCAGCGTGCCGACTCCTTCGATGACGTAGTCGCCGAGCCGGGCACCCTGCCCGACCACCACGCAGAACAGCGCGGGGATCAGGACGAGTGCCGCGATCGGCGACATCTTCTTCATCATGATCAGGACCAGGAAGGTCGCGATCATGGCGAAGCCGAGGACGGTCAGCATGGAGGACACCTCACGTTCACCCTTGAACTTCCGCCGAGCGGCGGCGGCCCGGACGACGCTAAGTGCCCCGTTCCGCGGTCAGCAAGGTGTTGACGCGTGAGCAATACGAGCAAAACCCCAGGTCAAGACAGGGTCACGGCAGGGGCGACACCTCGACGGGGAAGCCGTTCAGCACCGCCGTGCCCGACAGCGGGTCGAGCCGGGAGCCGTCGAGGAGCTGGTTGACGTTGACTCCGGGGCGCGCGGACGCGACGGCCAGCCGGGTGCCCGACCGGTCGTGCCCCCAGCCGTGCGGCAGGCTGACCACCCCGGGACGCACCCCGTCGGTCACCTCGACCGGGACCTCCAGCTCACCGCCCTCGCCCTTGATCCGGGCGAGGCCGCCGTCGGCGAGCCGCAGCCGGGACGCGTCGTCCGGGTGCACCTGGAGCGTGCACCGGTTCGTGCCGCCGTTCAGCACGGGGGTGTTGTGCAGCCAGCTGTTGTTCGAGCGGAGGTGGCGGCGGCCGACGAGCCGTACGGTGCCGGCGTCGGGCACCTCGTCGAGCGCGGCGCGCAGCCGGGGCAGGTCGGCGGCGAGCGGCGCGGCGAACAGCTCGATCCGTCCGCTGCGGGTCTTGAGGACCTGCGGGAGACGCGGCTTGAGCGGGCCGAGGTCGATGCCGTGGGGGTGGGCCCGCAGTGCGTCGAGGGTGAGCCCGTACGGGCCGAGGCGCAGCATCAGGTCGAGCCGGCGCTCGGGCCCGGTCTCCCCGCTGAGCCCCGCCGCGAACTCCGCCGGGTCCGCGCCGTAGGCCGGCGAGTGCTCCTGGGTCACCGCCTTGGCGAGGGTGGTGTCGATGGCGAGCTGGTCGACCGCGGACGGCGGCGCCCCGTGCATCCCGGAGACGGCGAGGATCAGCCGGGCGTGGATCTCGCACTCGTCCATCCGGTCCGCCTCCAGGGGGACGGCGGGCGGGGTGTAGCGGACCTGGTCGCGGACGGCGAGGGCGTTGAAGGCGAAGTCGAAGTGGGCGCTGCGCGAGGGCGGCGGCGGGGGCAGGAGGACGTCGGCGTGGCGGGTGGTCTCGTTGAGGTACGGGTCGACGGCGACCATCAGGTCGAGGGAGCCGAGGGCCGCGTCGAGCCGGTTCCCGTCGGGCGCGGACAGGACGGGGTTGGAGGCGACGGTGACGAGCGCCCGGATGCGCCCCTCCCCCGGGGTCTCGATCTCCTCGGCGAGCGCGACCATCGGCAACTCCCCCTTGACCTCGGGGTGGTGCGAGACCCGGCTGTGCCGGCGGCCGAGGTCGAAGCCCCTGCCGGGTCCCGCGGGGCGCGGGGCGGGCGCGGTGGCGGAGAGTGGGAAGAGGGCACCGCCGGCCCGGTCGAGGTTGCCGGTGAGGATGTTGAGGACGTCGACGAGCCAGTTGCCGAGGGTGCCGTACGCGACGGTGGAGCTGCCCATCCGCCCGTAGACGGCGGCGGTGGGCGCGGCGGCGAGTTCCCGGGCGAGGGCGCGGAGGGTGTCCGCGTCCACGTCGCAGGCCTCGGCGACCGCCTCGGGGCGGAAGTCCCGCACGGCCTCCCGTACCTCCTCGACCCCCTCCACCCGGGCGGCGAGCGGGCCGAGGTCGGTGAGGTCCTCCTCGAAGAGGGTGTGGACGAGGGCCGCGAGGAGGAGCGCGTCGGTGCCGGGGCGGATCGCGACGTGCCGGTCGGCGAGGCGCGCGGTGCGGGTGCGCCGGGGGTCGACGACGGTGAGGGTGCCGCCGCGTCGGCGCAGCGCCTTGAGCCTGCCGGGGAAGTCGGGGGCGGTGCAGAGGCTTCCGTTGGAGTCCAGGGGGTTGGCTCCGAGGATCAGCAGGTGGTCGGTGCGGTCCAGGTCGGGGACGGGGATCGCGAAGGGGTCTCCGAACAGGAGGCCGCTGGAGACGTGCTTGGGCATCTGGTCGATCGTCGACGCCGTGAAGAGGTTCCGCGTGCGCAGGGCGCCGATCAGCAGGGGCGGGTAGAGGGCGCCGGCCATCGTGTGCACGTTGGGGTTGCCCAGGACGATACCCACGGCATCCGGCCCGTACTCCTCGATCAGCGGACGGATTCTCGCCGCGATCGTGTCGAACGCCTCCTCCCAGGTCGCCTCCTGGAGCCGGCCGTCCTTCCGGACCAGCGGCGTGCGGAGCCGGTCGGGGTCGGCGTCGACCTCGGGCAGCGCGGCCCCCTTGGGGCAGATGAAGCCCTGGCTGAAGACGTCCTCGCGGTCGCCGCGCGCTCCGGTGACCCGGGAGCCCTCGACGGTCAGGGTCAGTCCGCAGGTCGCTTCGCAGAGCGGGCAGATGCGCAGGGCGGTGGGCATGGCGTCTCCCTGGGGCGGCGGTCGGGGCCGGGGCGTCGGCCCGCCGCGAGCATACCGACCGGTAGGCACGCCGGGGAGGGTTACGACAGGGAGGGCGCGAGATAGGCATGAAGGAGCTGCCGGGTCTCGTCGATGACGGCGGGGTCGCCCTCGGGGGCGGCACGGAAGGCCAGCCGGACGAGGGTGTCGGCGGTCTCGACGCCCACCCGGACCTTCCGCCGCAGGGTCTCGTCGGCCGGGCGGCCGAGGTGGTCGGCGAGCAGGTCGCAGATCCGCTCGGCGACCAGGGCGTTGGGGTCCTCGCCGGCCTCCTCGGCGGCGGGCACGCCGAAGTCGACGAGGGCGAAGCCGGGCACGGTCCGCTTCATGGCGATGAACTCGTCGAGGACGCCGTCGATGGCCGCGTGCGGGTCGGGGTCGGCGGCGGCGTCGAGGTGGGCGGCGATCCGCTCGGCGTACCGGTCGAGGTTCCGGTGGGCGAGCGCGGAGACCATGGCCCGCTTGTTGTCGAAGAAGCGGTAGACGGAGCCGATGGGGACGCCGGCGCGGGCGGCGACCGCCCGGGTGCTCAGCTGCTCGTAGCCGGTCTCGTCGAGGAGTTCGGCACAGGTGTCGAGGATTCGGGCGAGCCGCTCGGCGCTCCGCTGCTGCACGGGGGTGCGGCGGAGCGTGGACGGGGCGGGGGCGGGGGACTGGGGCACGGGTCCATGATGCCGGTCCCGGCCGGGAGGCGGGCGGGTCAGGCGATCAGCAGGCCGATGCCGCCGAGGGTGTACGCGATCATCAGCGCGAACAGCGGGAGTTGCCCGGCGACCGCGCGGTCGGCCGGGAAGAGGCGCACGGACCGGTCGTGGGCGGCGACCACGCCGAGGACGTGACCGGTGACGATCGCGGCGACCTGGAGCGTCGCGAGGCCGCCGGGAGCCAGGAGCGGGGCGGGTGCGGGGGCGTTGTCAGTGCCCCCTGCCATCATGACGGTGCGTGGTCCTTCGGTGACGAAGAGCGAGAAGTAGTGGGCGACGAGATAGCCGAGGGCGATGGGCAGGAGCGAGTGGGCGAAGGAGGTGAGCGGGGTGGTGAGGGTGCGGTTCATCAGGCGGAGGGCGCCGGCGCAGAGTCCGTAGCAGGCGGCGACGAGGGCGACGGACGCGAGCAGGCCGAGGGTGGCCGAGGGGACGGGGCCGAGGGGTGAGGTCTGGAGGGCGGTGATCCAGCGGGGATTGTCCGAGAGGCCGTCGTAGGCGGTGGAGCCGAGGAGGACGCAGACGGCGGCGACGAGGCCGGGTGTCTGCGGGGTGGCGTCGAGGCCGTGGAAGGGGGAGCGGAGGACCAGTCGGCCGTCGGCGCGGCGGCCCAGGGGGGACAGCCGGGCGAGGAGGGAGGAGTACACCTCGAAGGGGTCGGCGTGGGCGAACCACCGGTCGCCGTAGCGGGCGGCGCCCAGGAGCAGGAGACCCGTGTGGGCGGCCAGGGCGGTCAGGAGGGTGGCGGAGGAGGTGTTGTCGGGGGCGACGAGTTCGAGCCAGGTGAAGAGGAGGAGACCGAGGGCGGCCGGGCGGATGCCGAGGCCGGCGGGCAGGGGGCGGGGGTTCCGCGGCGGACGGAGGGAGTGGAGCGCGCGCAGGGGGTTGAGGAGGCGCCAGACGGGGCCGAGGAGGAGGGAGGCGGGGACGAGTCCGACCCAGAGCAGGACGTAGACGGCGCCGGGCGCGGGGTTCCGGTCGGGGTCGTCGGGGCCGAGGAGGAGGTGGAGGAGGACGAGGAGGGCGGCGGCCGCACCGAGGAGCCGGAGCGCCGCGCGGGTGGCGGGGGCGTCGGCGACCCGTTGGAGGGCGGCGGGGAGCGGACGTCCCGACAGGTCGCCGCGGAAGCGGGAGGAGGACCAGAGCAGCCCAAGGGCGAGGAAGGAGACGAGCAGCGCGGCGAAGGCGCCCGCGTAGGCGTAGAAGGGCGAGAGGGGGAGGTCGTGCTGCGAGCCCACGCCGTGGGCGAGCGGAAGTCCCGGGCCGGAGCCGGTCGGGAGGACGTGGGCGTGGACGGGGTCGGGGGCGAGCGCGGTGGTCGGCGGGGTGGGGTTCGGGGTGAGGAGGCCGGTCATCGGACGACGAGTTGGGTCAGGAGTAGGCCGGAGCCGTGGGTCTCGACCTCGAAGAGGCCGGTGCGGTCGACGGTGAGGGTGAGGGAGGCCGGGGTGCCGGGCGGGAGGGGGAGCTCGCGGTCGTAGCCGTGCACGTGGAGGGTGTCGGCGCGGTCGGAGGTGACACGGAGGGTGAGGCGCTCGCCCTTCTTCAACTCGATGCGGGAGGGGGGCGGTGCGACGGTCGATCCGGAGACGGTGATGTCGACGGTGCGTCCGGTGGTGGTCGGTGCGGGCTTCGGAGCCGGAGGCGCGGTCGGGGGCGGCGCGCCGTCCAGGCGCACGGTGGCCTGGACGGGGGCGCCGGCGACGGCCCACGCGGTGTGGTCGTCGGCGTGGAGGCGGACGGTGAGGGTGCGGGTGCCGGCCGGCACGTGTCCCCACGGGCCGTAGAGGCGGCCGGCCTCCCGGCCGTCGACCAGGAGGCGGGCGTGACCGCGGCCCGGGAGGGCCGCGCCGCCGGTGCTGTCGGGGGTGAAGCGGAACCTCTCCACGGTGAGGTGGATGTTCCACCCGCCCTCGGTGTCGGGGCGGGTCTCGACCCGGACGGCGGGCGCCTGCGACGCCGGGAGTTCACGCAGCCGGTGTCCGCCCTCGTCCCGCGCGGAGAGCAGGGTGCCGGCGCCGCCGGTGGCCTCCTCGTGACGGGTGCCGGGCTTGTGGTGGGTGGTGGCCCGGCCGCCGCATCCGGCGAGCAGCAGGACGGCGACGAGGACCGCGGCCAGGGCATGGGGTCGGCGGGACGCGCCGGTCAGGGGCCGCCTCATGCCGAGGCCCCGCCGTGCGGCCGGGGCTCCCCGGTGCGCCCGTGCGGCCGGGGCTCCCCCGGTGCGCCCGCGCCGCCGGGGGCGCCCGCACCCGCCCCGGGGCCGCCCGGAGTGTCGGCCCCGGGGCCACCCGGGGTGTCCGCGTCGGGGTTCTGCGGGGTGTCGGGCTGCGGTGGGGCGGCCGGGGTCGGGGACGGGCCGCGGGCTCCCGCGGCCACGACCGCCCACAGCACCCAGACGACGCCCAGCAGGAGGCGGAGCCAGGCGGGGCTCACGGGGATGCCGGGGACCATCAGGATCGCCTTGTCGAAGGCGTCGAGGAGGGTCAGGGCGCCGAGGAGCACGGTGGCGGCGGCGAGGACCGGGCGGACGGGGCGCAGGGCGAGTCCGAGGAGGGTCCACCAGACGCCGGTGAGGAGCAGGGCGAGGGCCGGGACGGGGGTCGGGGTGAGGGCGAGGGTGGAGCCCCCGACGTCGAGGGCGAGGCCCGCGAGGCCGATGAGGGTGGCGGCGCCCGCGAGGCGGTGGCCGCGCAGGCGGCGCCGCCAGAGGGCGAGGCCCGCCAGGGCGAGGACGAGGGAGCTGCCGAGGGCGAGTTGGGTCTCGACCCGCTGGAGGCCGCGGGCGCCGTACCAGTCGCAGCCCGCCGGGAGGCGGCGCGCCTGGACGCTGTAGTCGGCGCAGACGAGGAGCTGGGCGAGCTTGACGGGTTCGCCGACGAGCCGGTCGGTGCCGCCGGAGACGTCGCCCCGGCGCGCCCCGCAGTCGGGGAGGGCGCCGGGGCTGGCGGCGCCGGCGTCGGACTGCCAGCAGTTGCCGCTGCCCTGGCCGTCCCACCACACGTCGGTGCGGTTGGGGCGGGCGGTGCCGGACCTGTCGACGCCGAGGCGGTTGCCGGCGTAGCGGTTGTGGTGGGAGGTGTCGGCCTGCTTGCCCCAGGCGGACTCGCCGCGGATGAAGGCGGGGACGGCGCTGAGGTAGAAGGCGGCGCGCTGGTGGCCGTAGACCCAGTTGTCCTCGTAGAGGTTCCAGTTGCCGCCGGCGGTGATGATGCCGGTGCCGGGAGGCATCGAGATCTGGGGGCAGACGACGCCCTGTTCGTAGCCGCGGTCGACGGGCGGTCGGGCGCAGGTGCCGTCGGCGACGTACCGGTAGTAGTTCTGGTTGTTGTCGTGGATGAGGTTGCGTTCGAAGCGGGCGTGGTTCTGGGGCAGGCCGGGGTGGCCGGGGAAGGCGGAGTCCATGGAGGCGCCGCCCATGTTGTGGTCGAACTCGTTGTCGTGGACCCAGACGGAGTCGCCGGCGGTGCCGGAGTAGCCGACCATGTTGTGGTGGCTCCGGCAGCCGGTGATCTCGATGGAGTAGCGGGGGACGTCGTACCCGCGGCCGTCGTTGATGTCGGAGGCCGAGCCGGGGTAGATGCCGGAGTCGCCGTTGCCGTAGGACTCGCAGTCCTTGTAGAGGCCGTGGTCGGAGGCGAAGGTGAGGAAGCCGTACTCGTCGTTCCAGCGGGTGAGGACGTCGTCGATGACGAAGCCGTCGGCGGCGAGGACGTACAGCGAGTTGAACGTGGTGCGCTGGGCGGTGAAGTTGCGGAAGTAGACGCCGTCGCTGCCGTCCGCCCGCAGGGCGTTCAGCTTGCGGTAGCCGGCGTCGATGACCACATCGAGGCGGGAGGCCCCGGTGCCCTCGATCTGGAGGTCCTTCTTGCCGAGGACGGCGACGAGGTTCTGGTTGTGCGGGCACTGCCGCTGCTGCTCGTAGCTGAGGATCTGGTAGCCGAGCGAGGAGGTCCGCGCCTCCAGGGCGGCGCAGGCTCCGGTGGGCGGGGGCTGCGAGGGCTCCTCCTCGTACAGGCCGGGGAGGATCGCGATGGTGAGGCCGGGCCGGTCGACGGCGTCGACGGCCTGCTGGAGGTGGCGGTAGCCGTCGCGGGCGCAGCGCTCGTAGAGGGTGAGGTTGCGGGCCTTGAGGGGGGCCGGGAAGCCGGCGATCCGGCGTTCGAAGGCGGCGCGGTCGGTCTTGCACACGAGGAGGTCGGGTTCCCCGGTGCGGAGTTCCGGCACGCTGCCGGAGCCGTCGGGGAAGGTGACGGGCCGCTCCTCGTGGGCCTGGGCCCCGGGGGCGGTGAGCAGGCTCGCGGCGAGCGCCGCGAGCACGACCGAGAGCGCGAGGACGAACCTTCGGGTCCAGGACATGCGCGTGAGAGTAGAGCAATGCTCATCTTTTTGGACCCCCTCACGCAGGCCCGTTTTCCGGGCGCCCCGCCGCCGGCGCGCCCGGACGGGAGCCCTTTCCCGCCACCCGCCGACCGGCACCCCGTTGACGTGGGACGCGCGGAATCCTACGGTCATGCATAGGATTCCCTTGTGGGCTCAGGACAGGAGCGGGCGATGACCACGGAGCAGGCCGAGAGGCGCGAGCGGGCCAGGAAGACGGCCGAGGCGCTGGGCTACAGCACCGGTTTCGGCAACGAGCACAGCTCGGAGGCGATCCCCGGCGCACTGCCGCACGGCCGCAACTCGCCGCAGCGGGCACCCCTCGGCCTCTACGCCGAGCAGCTCAGCGGCAGTGCCTTCACCGAGCCGCGGGCGCACAACCGCCGCTCGTGGCTCTACCGGATCCGTCCCTCGGCGGCGCACCCGCCGTTCACCCGGATCGACAACGGCGCCGTCCGCTCGGCGCCCTTCGACGAGACCGTGCCCGACCCCAACCGGCTCCGCTGGAACCCGCTGCCCGACCCCGCCCCCGGCACCGACTGGCTGGCCGGCCTGTGGACCCTCGGCGGCAACGGCGACGCGACGCAGCGGGCCGGCATGGCCGTGCACCTGTACCACGCGAACGCCTCGATGGACCGGGTCTTCGGCAACGCGGACGGCGAGCTGCTGATCGTGCCGGAGCGCGGCGGCCTCCTCCTCCGCACCGAACTCGGCCTGCTCGCCGTCCACCCCGGCGAGGTGGCGCTGATCCCGCGCGGGGTGCGCTTCCGGGTGGACGTCCTGGAGGAGAGCGCCCGCGGCTACGTCTGCGAGAACTACGGAACCCCGTTCCAGCTCCCGGACCTGGGCCCGATCGGCGCCAACGGCCTGGCCAACGCCCGCGACTTCCGGGCCCCGGTCGCCGCGTACGAGGACGTCGAGGGTCCGGTCGAGGTCGTCAACAAGTACTGCGGCAACCTCTGGTCGGCGACGTACGGCCACTCGCCGCTCGACGTCGTCGCCTGGCACGGCAACCACACCCCGTACGTGTACGACCTGCACCGCTTCAACGTCGTCGGGACGATCTCGTACGACCACCCGGACCCGTCGATCTTCACGGTGCTCACCTCGCCCTCCGACACCCCGGGGCTCGCGAGCGTGGACTTCGTGGTCTTCGCCCCGCGCTGGCTGGTCGGCGAGGACACCTTCCGGCCGCCGTACTTCCACCGCAACGTGATGAGCGAGTACATGGGCCTCATCGAGGGCGCGTACGACGCGAAGGCGGAGGGCTTCGTGCCCGGCGGCGGTTCGCTGCACAACATGATGTCCGCGCACGGCCCCGACCGGGAGACCTTCGACCGGGCGAGCGCCGCCGAGCTCAAGCCGCAGAAGATCGACGACGGCCTGGCCTTCATGTTCGAGACCCGCTGGCCGGTGACCGCGACCCCGCAGGCCGCGGAGGCCGACCACCTGCAGAACGGCTACGACGACGTATGGCAGGGTCTGGAGCGCCACTTCCGGCCGTAGTGTCTCGGCCGTAAGCCCGTAGCCTTCGTACGGAGAACCCGTGACCGCCTTCGCTCCCGACTCGCTGGTCCTGAACCGCAAGCTGCCGCTCTGGTACCAGGTCTCGCAGTCGCTGCGCGCCTCGATACTGGGGCGCACGCCCGACGCCTCGCTGCGACTGCCCACCGAGGAGCAGCTCGCGGCGCACTACGGCGTCAGCGTGCTCACGATGCGCCAGGCCCTCAAGGAACTGGAGGAGGAGGGCCTGATCAGCCGGCACCGGCGGCGCGGGACCTTCATCGAGCCGGGCGCGCGGCGGTCCACCCCGCGCCGGCTGCTCGGCTCGATCGACGCGATCGTGGCCCAGCAGTCCGGCGAGCGGACGACGGTCCTCGGACACGGCACCGCGTCGGTGCCGGGCGAGCTCGCCGAGCACTTCCCGGACCTGGCGGAGATCGTGGCGTACCGGCGGCTGCGCCGCGACGGCGAGAGCGGCGAGCCGACCAACTGGGCGGAGAACGCGGTGCGTCCCGAGCTGGCCGCCGCGGTCGATCCGGCCGACCTGGAGCGCTGGCCGATGACGAAGGTGCTGCGGGACGTCGTGGGGGTGCGGATCAGCCGCATCACGGACACGGTCGAGGCCCGGCTCGCCGACCCGGAGACGGCGTCGCTCCTGGAGATCCCGCTCCTGTCGCCGATCCTCCACTACACCGGCGTGACGTACGACGAGGAGGGGCGGGTCGTCGACGTGGCCCGCATCCGCTACCGCGGGGACCGCTTCTCCTTCACGGTCACGGTCGAAGCCCAGTAGAACCGTCGAGCCGTCGCCCCGCCGAGCCGACGGCCTCCCACCCCCCACCACCCGACCCGCACCGCCGCACGGCCCGCACCCCCGGCGAACCGCATCGCCGCACCGCCTCACCCGGCGGCACCCCGCCGAACCGCCTCACCGTCGCACCCCGCCGCACCCCCCGCACCGCACACCCCCGCACCCCTCACTCCCGCACTCCCGCACTCCCGCACTCCGCACCGGCGGGATCCCGCCGACGGTGGAGTCCCGCGGCCGGTCGTCGTTAGCATGCGGGGCGTGACGGAAGCCCCCGGAGCGAACGACGCCGATCCGCCCCGCCCCGTCGGCGCGCCGCCGGTCGACGACCTGCCCCTCCTCGACGACCTCATGCCGTGGTCCGTCGCGCCGCTGCGCTTCGGCCGCTCGTGGATCGTGGCGCCGGACGCGCGGACGCTGCGGTCCCGCTGGGACCGCCTGGTCGCCGCCGAAGGGGCCGAGCGCGAGGCCCTGTTCCGCCCCAGCCGGGCGCGCACCCCGGCGAGCGCGGTCGCCGCGCTGCCCGGCCAGCGGACCGGGACCGTGCGCTGGGCCCGCGAGTCGGGGCCGTGCCCGGAGCCCGTGCGGGTCGCGCGCGGACCCTTCGACGAGCAGCTGCTGCTGCCCGACCACCGGCTGATCGACACCGCGCGCCCGGAGCTGTGGCGGGTCGCCGGGGAGCCGCAGCTCTTCGCGGTCGAGCAGGGGTACGTGCCGGGGGCGGCCGGGCCCGCGGTCCTGGTGACGTCCGCGCTGCCCGAGGGCCGCTCCCCCGCCGGCCGTCCGGGCCGTATCCGCCCGCTGTTCCGGCGTCCCGGCGGGGTGGAGCCCAATCTCGCTCCGGGCCTCCTGGCCTTCCTCGGCGAGCGGTACGGGCGCCGGGTCGACGCCCTGGAGTGGCTCGCGTGGACGGTGGCGGCGGCCCGGCCCTCACCGGCCGGCTGCCGGGTGCCGCTCCCCGCGGACCCCGAGGTCTGGACGGCGGGCGTGGCCCTGGGCCGGGACCTCGTCGACGTCCAGGCGCGGGGCGCGCTCAGCGGGACGAAGCCGCGACTGCCGGGCGGGCGCCGCCCGTACGTGCGGGCGGCCGTGCCGCCCCGCCCGCGGACGGTGACGTACGAGGCGGGCGACGAGGCCCTGTGCCTCGACGCGGGCCGCGTCTCCCCCGTGCCCGCGGAGGCCTGGGAGTACAGCGTCGGCGGGACGCGGGTCCTGGAGCAGTGGTTCGCGCACCGGACCGCACCGGTGGAGCCCGGGTCGCTCGACGCGATCGGTCCGGCGGCCTGGCCGCAGGAGTGGACCTCGGAGCTGCTCGACCTGGTCACGGTGCTGGCGCTGCTCGGCGCGCGGGAGGCGGAGCGTGCCGCTCTCGCCCGGGAGGCGGCGGCCTCCGCGGACCGCGAGGAGCTGCGGGCCGCGGGCGTGCTGCCCCCGCCGGCCGGGTCCCGGCGGCCCGCCTCCGTGCTTGACCACCAGGAGGAGGGACCGGAGGGCCAGTTCATGCTGCTGTGACGGGCGCCCCTCCGGAGGTGCCGGCAGCCCGGACGGGGTCCCGCGGGTGACATGTCCCCTGGTGACAAGGACCGGCCCCGCAGGGTAGGCAGGGTTCTCATGAGCACTCAGCCACTCCCCCTCGACGGCATCACGGTCGTCGCCGTCGAGCAGGCCGTCGCCGCCCCCTTCGCCACGCGGCAGCTCGCCGACCTCGGCGCGCGCGTCATCAAGGTCGAGCGCCCCGACGGCGGGGACTTCGCCCGGGGGTACGACACGGCGGCGCGCGGACTCGCCTCCCACTTCGTGTGGTGCAACCGGGGCAAGGAGTCCGTGGCGGTCGACCTCAAGGACCCGCGCGGTCTGGCCCTCGTCCGCCGGCTGGTGGCGGGCGCGGACGTCTTCGTGCAGAACCTCGCCCAGGGCGCGGCCGCCCGGCTCGGCCTGGACGCCGCAGCCCTGTGCGCGGCCCACCCGCGGCTGATCGCGGTGGACGTCTCCGGGTACGGGGCGACGGGACCGTACGCGCACCGGCGGGCGTACGACATGCTCGTCCAGTGCGAGGCGGGCCTGGTCTCGGTGACGGGGACGCCGGAGCAGCCGGTCAAGTCGGGGATCCCCGCGGCCGACATCGCCGCCGGGATGTACGCCTTCTCCGGTGTCCTCGCCGCGCTCGTGCGGCGCGGCACCACCGGCCGGGGCGGTCCGGTGGAGGTGTCCCTGCTGGACTCGCTCGCGGAGTGGATGGGGCACCCGTTGCATCACGGCATGCACGGGGGCACGCCCCCGGCGCGAACGGGGCTCGCGCACGCGGTGATCGCGCCGTACGACGCCTACCCGACCGCGGACGGGGGCCTGGTGCTGCTCTCCGTGCAGAACGACCGGGAGTGGCGGCGGCTCGCGGGACAGGTGATCGGCCGGCCCGAGCTGGCGGAGGACCCGGACTTCGCGACGAACACGGCCCGGGTGGCCGGGCGGGCGGCCACGGACGCGGTGGTCGCCGCGGCGCTGGCCCCGCTGACGGCGGCCGAGGCGCTGGCCGGGCTCGACGCGGCGGGGATCGCCTGCGCCCGGCTCAACTCGGTCGCGGAGCTCGCCGACCATCCCCAGCTGACCGGCCGGGACCGCTGGCGGGAGGTGGAGTCGCAGGTGGGGCCGCTGCGTTCGCTGCTGCCGCCCCTCGTGTTCCCGGACGGTCCCGAGCCGCGCATGGGCCGGATCCCGGCCCTCGGGCAGGACACGGACGGGATCCTCGGGGAGATCGGGGTGCCGGAGGCCGAGGTGAGGGAGCTGAGGGGGGCGGGGGTGGTCGCCTGAGGACCGCGGGCCGCCCGGCCCCCGCGCGGGGAGGGATCGGGCCCGTGGCCGGACACGACGGATCGCCGGACGGGCGGGGACACGTCCGGCGATCTCGTGGTCGTGCGGTCGGAGTCGTACGGGCGACCGGGCGGGAGCGGGCGGGAACCTCGGGGTCGCTCGACCCGGCGCACCCGGCGGCTAGTGGCGCGTTCCGAAGAGGGAGCGGCGCAGGCGGCGGAGCGGGGCGAAGAGCGAGACCCGCGCGCTGCGGCTGCGGTGACCGTGCACCGGGACCTCGGGCGCACGCGAGGTGAGCTCGCGCATCAGCAGGGTCGCCTCGGCCACCTCCCGCTGAGGTATGGCGGGACCGCCGAGCACCGCGAGGTGGCGGTCGAGGCGCGAACTCGTCGCGCTGCTCCCGCAGGTGATGGCAGGCACTCGCGGCCTGCTGCGCATTGCTATCTGTTCCATGTCACTCCCCACCCGTACAAGGGCACCCGACCCAGGGCAGGTTAACCCTATCGCCCCGCGGTGACACCCGTGTATCCCGGCGACGGGATTCACGGCACTCGTACGGGGGTTGACGGTCACCGTGCGAATCCATCTGATTCCAGGGCGAGTTGGACAGGACTCGAACACCTGCCGAACCGTCACGAACCATCCTGCCCTCCTGACCCTCCCCACCGCCTACCCGGATCCGTGTGATCTCCACCACCAAGATCGCCACCGCGTCACCGCACGCGGCCGGCCGGGACACCGGCGCAGGACCGGGGACGGGAGGACCCCCCTCGGCTACCGTGGATCCATGACGGTGATCGCGGGTCGTTACCGGCTGCTGGACGTCCTCGCCGAGGGGGTGACGGGCACCGTCTGGCGCGCCCTGGACGAGACGGACCGCCGCGAGGTGGCCCTCAAGGAACTCCGGGCCCCGGACGGCCTCCCGGCGGACGAGGCGCTCCTCCTCTTCGCGCGGCGCGAGCGCGAGGCCCGGGCCGCCGCCCGGATCTCCCACCCCGCCGTCGTGCGGGTCCTCGGCGTCGCCACGGAGGACGGACGGCCGTGGGCCGCCATGGAGCTCGTACGGGGCCTCACCCTCGCCGAGACGCTGGAGGCCGACGGGCCGCTGCCGGCGCGGGAGGCCGCGCGGATGGGGGCCGAGGTGCTGGCCGGGCTGCGGGCGGAGCGGGAGGCGGGCGTCCCGCACCGGGAGGTGGACCCCGAGCACGTCCTCCTCGCCAACGACGGACGGATCGTCGTCACCGGCTTCGGCACCGCCCCGGGGGACGATCCGGGGCCGGCGGCCGAGCGGCGCGCCCTCGGACGGCTCCTCACGGCGGCACTGCCGCCGCCGTCGGCCGCGGAGGACGAGGGGGTCCGGGAGCTGCGCGCCCTCGCCGAGGAGTCGGCGGGCGAGGACCGGGACGTCCCCGCGGACCCGGATCGGGTCGAGCGGGAGCTGCGGCGGCTGGCGGCGGGCGGGGCGCGGCTCGCGCCGACCGGCTCGGCCGGAACCGCCGGACCCCCCGGAGCCCCGGCCGGCACGTCCGCAGGTCCCGCCGGAGCGGGGCGGGGCCGACGGGGCGAGGGCGACGGCGAGGGCCGCGGCGAGAACGCCTCCGCGGCGGGCGGCGGAGCGGCGCCGGACCCGGCCGGTCCGCCCGTCCGGGCGCGATCGCCCCGGCGCTCCCATGTCGTGCTCGCGGGAGTGGTCGGCGCGCTGCTCATCGCGGGGGCGCTGGCGTACCACCTGGTCCGCGACGACGAGAGCGGCACCGGGCCCGGGCCGGGCGGTGTCACGAGCACCGCTCCGGCCGACCCCGGCGCCGCGGACGGCGGTTCCGCCCCACCGCGTTCCTGAGGGGTTCCGCTACACCGCGTTCCTGAAGGTGGGCAGGTAGCCGCCGGACTGGCCCGAGGCCGTCGGGTGGTAGGACTCCCCGATGTTCAACCAGTTGACGCTGTGCAGCCAGGCGGAGCCGGAGCAGATCTCGTGTCCGGTGAAGGCCGGGACGACGCTGGCGAAGCTGTAGCCGTGGTCGGCCGCACGCTTGGCGACGGCCGCGTTGAGGTAGTCGGAGGCTCCGTTGATGGCGCGGCGTTCGTTCTCGCTCAGCCCCGCGATGCAGCTGCCGCTCAGCTGGTAGAAGCGCGGGTAGCCGAGGACGACGACGTGGGCGGCGGGGGCCTTGTTCCTGATCGCCGTGTAGACGGAGTCGAGCTTGCCGGGGAGCGTCGTGTCGACGTAGCTCTTGGCCTGATTCACACGGCTGATGCAGGTGGCTTCGGACTGCAGCACACAGGTGGTCATGACATCGGCGAAACCGGCGTCATTTCCCCCGATCGTGACGGAGACCAGGTCGGTGGCGGAGGAGAGGGGGCCGAGCTGATTGGCGGTCACATCACCCGTTCGGGCGCCGGAGCAGGCGGTGAACGCGAACGAGGAGGGGGCGTTCGCGTTCTTCCACAGCACCGGGTACGCCTTCGTGGAGCGCTTGCAGTCGCCGCTGGCGCTGTCGTAGCTCCCGGCGCCGACGCCGGAGGAGTACGAGTCTCCGAGGGCCACGTAGTCGAGCGCGGCGGTCTCGGCGGCCTGGGCGGCGCCCGCCCCGGTGAGGGCGAGGACGGCACCGAGGAGGAGCGAGGACGAAACGGCGGCAAAACGGGACAGTCTCATGGAACCTCCCTTTAGCAGGATCTCTGCGCTACCAGGTAGTAGCATCGGATCCGCCGCGCCGGAAGTGTTCATGTCAAAAGTGGGGGTGAACATCATCCGACCCTCCGTCATGGACCGTCGGTTTTCGGCCAGGGGCGGGTGGCGTCACCGGACGACAGGGAGCGGTCGGATTGAGTCAGGAAGCGGAAGCTCCGGTCCCGCGTAACGATCACATGTGAACGCGACACATTCGCACAACAAAGCACAGGAGACTGACTTCACCTCAGTGTTCTCTGCATGCAAACGGATTGACCGAATCCGATCGGGATGGTTGCACATCTGACCGTCGAAGCTTCGCCAAACTACGGAAAAGCGGGCCACAGATCAGGGACTTGCCATACAGTCCCATTCATCAATACCGTCGTACATCTCACCCGCACCGATCCATCACGCAAGCGGCTCAGGGGAGGGCTCTCGCGTCGCCGATGGCCTCGGTGCGGGGCGCGGTAGGGGGGTGCCGTGCTCGGTGTTCGAATGTGCGCCGGGTCGCGGGTACCGCGCGGCCAGACATGCCAACTCGCCGATTCCGCAAGGAGATCGTGCATCCGCGCGGGCGTGGCGAGAACCCCCCTTTCGAACCGGACACACCATCGGACCGCCCAAGGGGTGGGCGGCCCCACCGGACGAGAGGGAAGACCAGACCTATGAGCTCGTTCCTGCGCCCATCCGTCTCGGGCGAAGAAATAACCGAGCCGAGTCGAATAGCCGCCCAGTACCGGGCCATCACCTCTCATCTGGCGATCACTCCGCCGGTGAGTGTCGTCATTCCCGCGATGAACGAAGCCGAAAATCTTCCGTACGTCTTCAAGACGCTGCCGGAATGGATTCACGAAGTCGTCCTCGTCGACGGAAATTCCACGGACAACACGGTGGACGTCGCCCGTGAGCTCCGGCCCGACGTCAAGGTGGTCAAGCAGGTCGGCAAGGGCAAGGGCGACGCGCTGATCAGCGGTTTCGCGGCCTGCACCGGCGACATCATCGTGATGGTCGACGCGGACGGTTCGGCGGACGGCCAGGAGATCGTCTCGTACGTCTCCGCACTCGTCGGCGGCGCCGATTTCGCCAAGGGCTCCCGCTTCGCCAACGGCGGCGGCACGGACGACATGACGACGATCCGCAGACTGGGCAACTGGGCCCTCTGCACCCTCGTCAACCGCAAGTTCGGCGCCCGGTACACCGATCTCTGCTACGGCTACAACGCCTTCTGGCGGCACTGCCTCGACAAGATCACCCTCGACTGCACCGGATTCGAGATCGAGACCCTCATCAACATCCGCGTCGTCACCGCCGGCCTCAAGGTGCAGGAGGTGCCGAGCCACGAATACAACCGCATCCACGGCGTCAGCAACCTCAACGCCGTACGCGACGGAATCCGGGTCCTGAAGGTCATCCTCAAGGAGAAGGCCGTCAGCAAGGCCGCCCGCCGCCGGCCCGCCCCGTTCTCGGTCAGCGTCCCCCGGGGAGAGGCGTCTTGAACGACCGCACGTCCCCGCACGGCTTCTCGGTGGTGATCTGCGTCTACACGGAGGACCGGTGGGAGGACATCCTCGCCGCCGTCGACTCCGTCCGGAACCAGTCCCTGCCCGCCCTGGAGACCCTGCTCGTGGTCGACCACAACGAGCGGCTCCTGTCCCGGCTGACCGAGGAGTACGCGGAACCGCGGCCCACCGTGGAGGTGCGGGTGCTCGCCAACGCGGGCCCCCGCGGCCTCTCCGCCGGCCGCAACACCGGAATCGCCGCCGCCCGCGGCGAGTTCGTGGCCTTCCTCGACGACGACGCCGTCGCCGAGCGGGACTGGCTCCACCACTTCTCCGCGGCCTACGACGACCCGCGCGTCATGGCCGTCGGCGGCCGGACCGTGCCCTCCTGGGCCTCCGGCCGCAGGCCGGCCTGGTTCCCCGAGGAGTTCGACTGGGTCGTCGGCTGCACGTACCTGGGCCTGCCCCCCGGCCGCGTCCCGGTGCGCAACGTGCTCGGCGGCAACGCCTCCTTCCGCCGCACCGCCTTCGACGCGGCCGGCGGGTTCGCCACCGGAATCGGACGCGACGGCGACCGGCGGCCGCTGGGCGGCGAGGAGACCGAGCTGTGCATCCGGCTCGCCAAGGCCGTGCCCGAGGCGGTGCTCCTCATCGACGACCGGGCCGTCATCCACCACAAGGTGCCCGCCGTCCGGGAACGCTTCGCCTACTTCCGCACCCGGGTCTACGCCGAGGGCCTCTCGAAGGCGCTCGTCGCCCGCAGCGTCGGCGCGCAGAAGGGCCTGGAGTCCGAACGGCGCTACACCACAAGGGTGTTGCCCGCCGGTGTCCTGCGCGGGATGCGCGACGCGCTGCGCGGCCGCTCCGGCGGCGCGGGCCGGGCCGGGGCGATCGTCACCGGCGTGACGGTCGCCGCCGGCGGCTACGCCCTGGGCACGCTGCGGGCCCGGCGGCACGGCACGACCTTCTCCTGGGGGCCGATCGAACGGACCGGGGACACGGCGGAGGGGACCGCGCCGACCAGGGCGCTGACCGCGTCCGCGCTGACCGGCCTCGCGGGCGCGGAGGCCGCCACGAGCGCGCCCGCGTCCGGCGAGGAACCGGCCACCGCGGGCACGGAGGCACGGCCGGCGGAGGCCGTGGGCTCCGAAGGAGGGGCACGGTGACCGGCACCGGCCCGGCCGAGGGCTCCACCACCCCCGTCCCCATCCTCATGTACCACGCGGTCGCCCCCGACCCCGCGCCCGCGACCCTGGGGCTCTCCGTGACCCCCGAGGCCTTCGCGGCGCAGATGGACGTGGTCGCCGAGCGGGGGTTCACCCCGCTGACCACCGCCGCGCTCGCCGCGGCCTGGCGCACCGGCGGCGAGCTGCCGGCGCGGCCGCTGCTCGTCACCTTCGACGACGGCTACGAGGGCGTCCACCGGTACGCCCTGCCGGTGCTCGACAAGCACTCCTTCCCCAGCACCGTCTTCGTCTCGACCGGCTGGCTGCGCGGCCGGCACGAGACGGGCGGCGCCCTCGACACCATGCTGGACTGGGCGCAGGTGCGCGAACTCACCGACGCGGGAACGGAGATCGGCGGCCACAGCCACACCCACCCCCAGCTGGACCAGCTCGACGCACGCACGCTCCGGTTCGAGACGCTGCGCTGCCGGGAGATCGTCGGCGAGGAACTCGGAACGGCGCCGGTCTCCTTCGCGTACCCGTACGGCTACTCCAGCCGCCGGGTCCGACGGACCGTCCGGGAGTCCGGCTTCACCCAGGCCCTCGCCGTCGGCAACGCGCTGGCCAGGCGGCGCCAGGGACCGTACGCCCTGGAGCGGGTCACGGTGCGCCGGTCCACCGGCGTCGAGGAGTTCACCCGGCTCGTGGAGGGGCGGTCGATCGCCCGGACGTTCGCCGCGGACCGGGCCCTGACGAAGGGGTACGCGCTCGCGCGGCGCGCCCGGGGCGCGGCGCGGGGTCACTGGATCTGAGCCCCAGGTCCGGCTCGGGGAGGCGGACCTCCGGGGAATCGCCCCGTTCAAAACCCGGTGCACGGCATGCCCGGTTGCCCGATCATGGGCCCATGGCTGACACCCCACCGGTACCGTCCGAGCCGCAGCAGTCGCTGCCGATCCGGCTCACCCTCGACGACAGCGACTCGCCCGCGGACGTCGTGGACGCGCTGTTCCTCGGCCGCTTCGCGACCGGGGAGCAGCCCCACTCGCACAGCACCACCGTGGACCGGGTCCGGCCCGAGGCGACCCTGCTGCCCGCCGGCGCCACCGTGCTGCGCGCCGCGAAGGACGACGACCGGAGTGCCCTGCTCGCCGAGGGCGAGGGGTGGACGCTGCTGGTCTCCCGCTGGAACCGGGGCGCCGACGTCACCGTGACGGCCGCCGACCCCGAGCTCGCCGAGCGGATCCTGAAGGAGGCCACCGACGGGGCCAAGGACGAGCCGGAGCCCCAGCCGGAGAACGTGACGATGGGGTTCTGGTACGTCTCCCCGCGGCGCGGCCCGCACCGGACGACCCGGCAGATCAGCGCCGGGACCTGGGAGGAGGTCCGGCCCAACTACTCAGCGCCGGTGGCGGAGTCGATGGACCGGCTGATGCGGGTGACGCCCGACTCGATCTCCGGTCGTCTCCTGCTGCTGCACGGACCGCCCGGCACGGGCAAGACGTCCGCGCTGCGCACCCTGGCGCGGTCCTGGCGTGACTGGTGCCAGGTGGACTGCGTCCTCGACCCGGAGCGCCTGTTCAACGACGTCGGCTATCTGATGGACATCGCCATCGGGGAGGACGAGGGCACGGCGAAGGGGCGCTGGCGGCTGCTGCTCCTGGAGGACTGCGACGAGCTGATCCGGGGCGAGGCCAAGCACACGGCGGGCCAGGCCCTCTCCCGGCTGCTGAACCTGACGGACGGTCTGCTCGGGCAGGGGCGCAACGTCCTCGTCGGGGTCACCACCAACGAGGACCTGGAGCGGCTCCACCCCGCGGTGGTCCGGCCGGGCCGCTGCCTGGCCCGGATCGAGGTGGGCCCGCTGACCCGGACCGAGTCCGTGGAGTGGCTCGGGCGCGCGGACGACGTGCCGCGCGAGGGCGCGACGCTGGCCGAGCTGTTCGCCCTGCGCCGCGGCACGCCCCCGGCGGACCTCCCGGAACCCCGCACGGCGGGGGCGGGCCTGTACCTGTAGGACGGCCGGGGCCCCACCTGGTCCCCGGCCGGGTGGATCAGCTGTCGTAGGCCGCGCGCAGGGCCTCGTTCATCGCCGCCTCCGCCGCCTCGCGGCTGAGTCCGAGGCGGCGGGCCTCCTCGGCGTACTGGGCGGCGGCGGTGGCGGCCCGGCGGGTTGCCGCGTCCCCCGCGGCGGCGACGAACGTGCCGTGCCGCCCGCGCGTCTCGATCACCCCGTCCGCCTCCAGCGCCTTGTACGCCTTGGCGACCGTGTTCGCGGCGAGGCCCAGCTGCTCCGCGAGTCCTCGTACCGTCGGCAGCTTGTATCCGACCGGCAGCCTGCCCGACCGGGCCCGCTCCGAGATCTGGGCCCTCAGTTGTTCGTACGGAGCGGTGGTGGATTCGTGGTCCACGGCGATGGTGAGTGTCACCCCGCCGATTCTGCCCCCACCCCACCGGAAAATGGGAGGCGGCGGCACACCCCCGGCCCGTAGCGTGCGACCACATGACTGTGATCGTCCGTGATGTACGGGCCGAGGACGCCGAGGGCTTCGCCCGCGTCCGGCGGGCCGCGCTCCCCTTCATGCTCGCGACCGCCGAGCAGTTCCGCTTCGACTGGACGCACGCCCACCCCGACGGCCACGAGCGTCCCCTGGTCGCGGTGGCCGAGGACGGCGGGATCATCGGGACCGCGCAGGTGCGGATCGCCCATGACGCCCCCGAGCCCGGCATCGGCTCCGTCAACGTGTACATGGACCCCGCGCACGCGGGGCGGGGCGGCGGATCGCTCCTGCTGCGCGCCGCCGAGGAGCATCTCGCCGAGCGCGGTGCGCGGACCCTGTACAGCTGGGTCCTGGACGCACCGGAGAACCTGGCCTGGGCCGAGCGGCGCGGATACGCCCCCAGCCGGTCCGCCTACTTCCTGCGGCTCGACCTCACCGCCGCCGAACTGCCGCCGCTCCAGGCTCCCCCGGCCGGCGTCGAGTTGCTGACCGCGGAGGACTTCTCGGCGGACCCGCGGCCGCTCTTCGAGCTGGACGCGCTGACGACGGCCGACGAGCCGGGCGACGTGGGCGCGGAGCTCGACGACTACGCGCACTGGCTGGCGACCACCTGGGAGCACCCGCTGTTCGACCGGGCCCTGACGACGGTCGCGGTGGTGGACGGCGTGCCGGCGGCGTTCAGCGCGGCGCAGACCGACGGCCTGGGCCGCTACAGCACCGGGATGACGGGCACCGCGCCGGCGTACCGGGGGCGCGGGCTCGCGAAGCTGACCAAGAACGCCTCGCTGCACCGGGCTCGCGCGGCGGGCCGCACGGAGGCCTTGACCGGGAACGACACCGGGAACGCGCCGATTCTGGCGATCAACGAGTGGTTCGGCTACCAGGTCGCCGCACGGGAGGTACGGCATGTCCGGAAGATCGGTTGAGGTCACCCTGACGAAGGCGGGCCGCACGAAGATCCGCTACCCGGCGGAGGTGCTCGCGGAGGACGCGGCCCGGCTCTCGGTGCGCGCGCCGTGGGCGGCGGAGGGCGTGCGGGACTTCGGCTTCGTGCGGTTCGAGCCGGGTGACGTGTTCGTGGAGCACTTCTGGCGCGACCGCTGGTTCACGGTCAAGGAGGTGTGGTCCGCCGACGGCTCCCTGAAGGGCTGGTACTGCGACATCACCCGGCCGGCCGTGATCGACGGCTCCGCGGTGGTCGTCGAGGACCTGGACCTGGACCTGTGGGTGTCGGCGGACGGCAGCGAGGTGCTGCGGCTCGACGAGGACGAGTTCGCGGCGAGCGGGCTCGCCGCCTCCGACCCGGAGGCGGCGGCGTGTGCCGTGGTGGCCCTCGACGAGCTGGAGGTGCTGGGCCGCGAGGGGCTGATCGCCCTGCTGCGGTAGGCGCCGAGCCCGGTCGGGGCGGTTCCGCGGCACCGGGTCGGTCCCCGCGCGGCCCCCGGTCTCGGGACCGTGCTGCCGGGGCCGGTTCCGCGCCGCCCCGTCGCGAACGGCGTCAGCGGAGTTCGACGGACGCGTCCTCCGTGGCGAGGTAGCCGGGCTCCGGGAGGCCCGCCTCGCCGGTCGTCAGCTGCATCAGGGCGGCGCGGACCGTGGCCGCGCCCGGCCGGTACGCGGGGTCCTTCACGACGGCGGTGTTGACCCACTCGTGGAGGTGTCCGTCGCAGACGGCGCGGGTGCCGCCGATGCCGGCGGAACGGACCCCCTGGACGAGGGTGGAACCGACGAAGACGGGGCCGGCGCTGTCGTCGAGGCAGCGGTACATGCCGGAGAGCGTCACCGTGCTGTCCTCGCCGACGGTCCCGTAGCCGTAGACGGAGAGGTCGTCGAGGGTGCGGCTGTCGCCGGTCGCGGCGGGGCCGTCCGGGACGGGTCCTCCGGTGCGGCCGCCGGCGCCCTCCGCGTGGGCGAGGGGGGCGACGGCGGCGGAGGCGAGCAGAACGCCTGCGGCGAGGACGAGTCGGACGCGCATGAGCGGGGTCCCTTCGGGGTGGGGGGGGATGGTACTGCCCGCCAGGGATACCGGATCCGGTCGCCGACTGTCCGAACTCACCCGATCGGGGGCGAGTTGAGAACCTTTCGGTAGTGAATACGGTCGTACCGCCCGTCCGTGCGCCGCTCGACGACCTCGTACCCGTACCGCTCGTAGAGCTTCTGGTTCTCCCACATCATCGCGTTGGTCAGCAGCCGGACCTCGGGGCGTCCCAGCTCGCGCGCCCGGGACTCGACGAATCCGAGGAGCCGGCGGCCCAGGCCGGTGCCCTGGGCGTCGGGGTGGACGGCGATGTTGTCGAGGTAGAGGTGGTCGGCCTCGGTCCGGAGGACCACCAGGCCGACCACCGGGTCCCCCGCGACGAACACCCGCCCGGCGGCCACGTCCGCCGCGTGGTCCGCCTCCATCGGGGCCGGCACGACGCCGATCCGTTCGATGTAGTGGCGGTAGGCCGCGTCGGTCACGGCCTTCACCCCCGGTACGTCGGTGCTCGTGGCGCGGCGGATGTCGTGTGTCATGCCGACACGTTACGGCGCCGGACGATCACCCTCCTCAGCAGCGGCCAGCCGAGCAGCAGGACGACGGTCGTGTACACGGCGATCGAGAACGGGGTGTTCACCAGACCGGACACCGAGCCGTCGCTGATCTGCAGGGCGCGGCGGAGCTGCTGCTCGGCGGCCGGGCCGAGGATGACCCCGATGACGGCCGGCAGGACCGGCAGTCCGTAGCGCCGCATCCCCAGTCCGATCAGCCCGACGACGAGCAGGACGACCAGGTCGAGCGCCTCGCCGCCCACCGCGTACGCGCCGACGGCGGCGAAGAAGAGGATGCCCGCGTAGAGGTACGGGCGGGGGATGCGCAGCAGCTTGGCCCAGACGGGGGCGAGCGGCAGGTTGAGCGCGAGGAGCAGCACCATGCCGACGAACAGCGAGGCGATCAGCCCCCACACCAGATCGGGCTCCCGCTCGAAGAGCAGCGGGCCGGGCTGGATGCCGTACTGCTGGAACGCCGCGAGCATCACGGCGGCGACGGCCGTCGTGGGCAGCCCGAGGGTCAGCATCGAGACGAGCGTCCCGGCGGCCGAGGCCGAGGCCGCCGACTCCGGTCCCGCCACGCCCTCGATGGCTCCGCGGCCGAACTCGTCCCGGTGCTTCGAGAGGCGCTTCTCCGTCACGTACGAGAGGAAGGTGGGGATCTCGGCGCCGCCCGCCGGGATCGCGCCGAACGGGAAGCCGATGAAGGGGCCGCGCAGCCAGGACCTCCAGGTGCGGCGCACGTCGTCCCGGCCGAGCCACGGACGGCCGACCGGGAGGGCCTCCCCCGCCGTGCGGCGCAGGTGCGCCGCGACCCAGAGGGCCTCGCCGATGGCGAAGAGTCCGACCGCGACGATGACGACGTCGACGCCGTCGGCGAGCTGGAGGGAGCCGAAGGTGAGGCGCTGCTGCCCGGTCATCTGGTCGAGGCCGACCAGGCCGATCGTGAGGCCGACGAGCAGGGAGGCGAGACCGCGGATCCGGGAGGAGCCGAGGACCGAGGTCACCGCGATGAACGCGAGGACCATCAGGGCGAGGTAGTCGGGGGCGCCGATGTCGACGGCGAGCGCGGCGACGGTCGGGGCGAGGACGACGAGCAGGATCGTGCCGATCATGCCGCCGGTGAAGTGGCCGATGGCCGCCGCGGCGAGTGCCTGCGCGCCCCGGCCGGCCTTGGCCATCGGGTTGCCCTCGATCGCGGCCACGACGGCCGCGCTCTCCCCGGGGGTGTTGAGGAGGATCGAGGTCGTGGAGCCGCCGAACATGGCCCCGTAGTAGATGCCGGCGAACATGATGAACGCGCCGGTCGGTTCGAGGCCGTAGGTCACCGGGAGGAGCAGGGCCACGGCCATGGCGGGGCCGATGCCGGGCAGGACTCCGATGGCGGTGCCGAGGAGCACGCCGACGGCGGCCCACAGCAGGTTCATGGGGGTGAGGGCGGTGCCGAAGCCGTCGACGAGCGAGTTGAGGGAGTCCACGGGTCAGATCACTCCCATCAGCGGACCGCCGGGCAGCGGGACGCCGAGCAGCTTGTCGAAGACGGCGTACGTCAGGAACGAGAGGACGGCCGCGATCAGCGGGTCGCGGTGGAGGTGGCGGCTGCCGAGGGCGTACGCCGCGCCCCAGAAGAGGAGCGCTCCGGCGACCGGGAAGCCGAGGGGGCCGATGAGGACGGCGAAGGCGAGGAAGACACCCGCGAGCAGCAGGACCGTGCGCCAGTCGGCGGGTTCGGTCAGGTCGACGTCCTCACCGGCCTCGGCCTCGCCGCGGCCGCCGCGCAGGACGTCGACGGAGAGGAGGACGGCGACGACGAGCAGTCCGCAGCCGACGACGAGGGGGACGGTGGCGGGGCCGACGGGCCCGCGGCCCGCGAGATCGGCCCTCAGGGTGAGGGCGTCGGTGAGGACGAGCACGCCGAGGACGAACAGCAGGATGCCGAGGCCGAGTTCGGAGCGTTCGCGCAGCCGGTTCTTCACGGTGGTGGTCACAGTCCCAGCTCCTTCAGTACGGAGCCGACGCGGCGGTCCTGCTCGGCGAGGAAGGTGCCGAACTCCTCGCCGGGCAGGAAGGCGTCGTTCCAGCCGTGGGTCTTCAGGGACGCGCGCCACTGCGGGGAGTCGTGGAGCGCGGTCACCAGGGCGACGAGCTTCTCGCGCTCGGCGTCGGAGAGGCCGGGCGGGGCGACGATGCCGCGCCAGTTGGTGAACTCGGTGTCGAGGCCCGCCTCGCGGAGGGTGGGGGCGTCGAGGCCGGGGACGCGCTTCGGTCCCGTGACGGCGAGCAGGCGCAGCTCGCCGGCCTTGATCTGGTCGAGGTACTCGCCGACGCCGGAGACGCCGAAGGCGACCTTGTCGCCGAGGATGGAGGCGAGGAGCTCGCCGCCGCCGTCGAACGGGACGTAGTTGACGTCCCGGGGGGCGATGCCGGCGGCCTGGGCCATCAGCATCGGGGCGAGGTGGTCGGGGCCGCCGGGCGAGGAGCCGCCGCCGACGGGCAGCTTGCCGGGGTCCTTCCGCCAGGCGGCGAGCAGCTCGTCGATCGTCCGGTACGGGGAGTCCTTGCCGACCACGACGATGTCCTGCTCCTCGGTGAGCCGGGCGATCGGGGTGGTGTCGGCGAGGGTGCGGGCGGTCTCGTTGGTGTGGACGGCGCCGACGACGCCGAGGCCCATGGACATGGCGAGGCGGCCGTTGCCGCGTTCGCCGACGAGCCGGGTGAGGCCGACGGTGCCGCCCGCGCCGGGCAGGTTGAAGACCTCGACGTCGCCGGTGAGGTCGGCCTCCTCGGCGTTCTTGGCGGCGGTGCGGGCGGTGATGTCGTATCCGCCGCCGGGGGTGTTGGGGACCATGAGACGCAGGCCGGGTATCCGGGTGCCGGTGTCGGAGCCGCTGCCGGGACTGAGCAGCGGTGGACCCACCAGCACCAGGAGCGCGGCCCCGAGGAGGGCGAAGGGGGTGCGCAACCGCACGTGTGCCGCCTCTCAGCTGTAGGGGAAGGGGATGTGAGGTGGCCCACATGCTGCCCGCGCTCCGGGAGGCTGTCTCTCTTCCGCAACCAACGGACGTTGTGGTCGTTGTGGTCGGGGTGGCCAGGCCTTAGCGTCGGGCATCGTGACGAACGTGCTGGTGGTGGACGACGACTTCATGGTCGCCAAGCTGCACTGCCGCTATGTGTCGGCGGTGGCGGGCTTCACGGTGTCCGGGGTCGCGCACAGCGGCGCCGAGGCGCTGCGGGCGGCCGAGCGGCTGAGGCCGGACCTGGTGCTGCTCGACGTGTTCCTGCCGGACATGGACGGCATCCGGGTCCTGCGGGAGCTGCGCGCGGCGGGCCTGGGCACGGACGCGCTGTTCATCACCGCGGCGCGGGACGCGGGCACGATCCGGGAGGCGCTGCGGGCGGGGGCGCTGCACTACCTGATCAAGCCGTTCAGCCAGGCGGCGCTGCACGAGCAGCTGCGCCACGTGGCCTCGCTGCGCAGCCGCCTCGACGACCTCGACGAGGCCCGCCAGGAGGACGTCGACCAGATCTTCGGCACCCGCCCGCGCGGCTCCCGCGAACTCCCGAAGGGCCTGGCCGCCCACACCGCCGACCTGGTGGACTCCGTCCTCCGCGCCCACCCGGAGGGCCTCTCGGCCACGGAATGCGCGGAAGCCGGCTCCCTGTCCCGGGTGAGCGCCCGCCGCTACCTGGAGTACTTCACGGAAACGGGCCGCGCGGAGGTCACCCTCCGCTACGGGGGCACGGGCCGGCCGGAACGGCGGTACCGGCGGTTGGGGTGAGGCGGTCTCATATAGTGTCGGCGGCGCTCTCCCGATACGTATGGAGGAGCTCTTCGGCGTGCACCGTCCAGGGGTGGGCGGGGCCCAGTACGCGGTTGCGCCCTGCCACCAGCAGCTCGCCCTGCTCGATCGCGTCGGCGTGCTGTCCGAGGGCGGCGAGCACGACGCTGAGTGTCTGGCGCGCGTTGAGCAGCAGGGGGTAGTCCGGAGCGAGGATACGCTCGTACCCGGCGAGGGCTTTGCGGATATGGGGCAGTGCCTCAGCCGGCCTCTCCACGGACGCGAGCGCGTACGCGTAGCCCAGCTCGGCTCCGAGAGTCATGGGGTGATCGTCCCCGGCTGTACTGCGGCAGTCCGCGATGACGCCGGGTCCCAGGGCCAGCATCTCGTCCCGGTCGGGCAGCGTGGCCGCGTCCGGGCTCCCGGCCATCTCCACGATGCTCTTCCGCGCGATGAGGGTCAGCGGGTGGAGCCTCCCGAGGGTCGTCTCCCGGCCTTGAGCCGCACGCCTCATCAGAACCCTCGCGTCCTGGAGTCGGCCGAGGTGGGGAAGCACCATCGCAAGGCGCAGACACGCCTCCAGCGTCTCGGGGGCATCGGGTCCGAGGGCCCGCTCGCAGTCGCCGAGGACCTCTTCGTAGACGGTCCCGGACTCCTCGAACCGTCCGAGCCGGAAGAGCGCACGGCCCTCCCGCAGGCGGAGCCTCAGAGCGAACACGTCGTCGGCGGGAAGGCTTGGCGTGACGAGGGCGAGGGCTTCCCGCACCACTGTCAGCGCCGAGGCGTAGTCCCCCGACCTGTGCAGGGCGATGACGAGCCGGACGACGCAGTCGGCCGCGCCCTCCACCACGTCGGGGGCGCCGCCGCGGTCGACCGCTCTCCGCAGGTGGGCTGTGACATGGGGGGCGAGCAGGGTCACCGCGGGATCCTGCGCTCCCCGTTCGGGCACCTCCGGCAGGGCCGCCCTCAGAAGACGGGTGGCCTCCGTGGCGAGCAGGTCGCGCTGGCCCTCGGGGGTGGCCCGGGCCACGCTGTCGAGGAGGATCCCATGGACGCGCAGGCAGCGCACCCGGCCCGGGACGAGCTCGGCCAGCGAGTGGTCGAGGAGCCCCCGGAGCGCGGATTCGACACGGGACGGGTGGAGTTCCGCACCGAGACCGGCGCCGGAGAGCAGGGAGAGAGGGAGCGGGTCGCCGGCCCAGCAGGCGAGCAGGCGCAGCAGCACCGTGGCCTCTGGGAGCCCCTGAGCGGTGAGCGCGTCGAGGGAGAGCTGCCAGGTCCGGCTGAGCAGGTGGCGGGATTCGGCGCCGGTCTCGGCTCCCCGGTCGAGGAGTTCGATGGGGTGGTAGCCGGCGCCGCCGTCGAGGCCGTGCCGGTAGTCGGCGAGGTTCCACGGGTCGATGATCTGGTGGGCGAGGAATCCGCCGGCGAGGGTGAGCGCCAGGGGAAGGCGCCCGAGGCGGTCCGCGACCTCCGCCGCCTCTTCGGCGCTCCCCGCGTGGGGCGCGAGGTCCTGGAGGACGAGGGCGGCGTCCTCGCGCGGCAGGACGCCGAACTGGAGGAGTTCGGCGCCCGGCCACCAGTGGGCCGCCGCCTGGCGGGAGGTGACGAGGACGATGCCCCGGGGGCTCGTCCTCAGCCACCCGCCGTCGCGGAGGACGGCGGGGGTGTCGGCGTTGTCCAGGACGAGCAGCCAGGGCCGGTCGGAGGCGTCGAGGTGGTGCCAGACCAGGTCGGCGGCGGGCCGCAGTCCGCTGCGCGCGCCGGTGAGTTCGGAGTCGGTGGCGCCCCGGTCGGCGGCGACGGCGAGCATGCCGGCGCGCAGGGAGGCCGGGTCGGACGCGTTGACCCAGAGACCGATGCGTCCGGCCTGTTCGGTGGCGTGCCGGAAGAGGGCGTGGGCGACCGCGGTCTTGCCGCAGCCGCCCATGCCGTGGAGGACGTAGGCGCGGTTGCCGACGCCGGGCTCGACGGCGGCCCTCAGCCGGTCCATCTCGGCGACGCGGTCACGGAGCACGACGGGGGTCCGGCCGACCGCGGGGTGGCGCACCGAGTCGGGGCCGGCCCACTCGGGGGCGTGATGGTGGTGCTCGATGATGTGCTGGTCGCCCGAGGCCTGGTAGATCCGGCCGTGGCCGTCGGCGCGTGCCTCGTAGTCGCCGCTCATCGTTCCTCGATGTACTGATCGCGGCCCGCCTGGTACACGCGGGCGTATCCGGAGGCGGTGGCCTGCTGCGTCACCGCGGGAACGCCGGACGTGGGCGGCTGCAGCTCGTCCAGCAGCCGCCGGAGTGCCGCGGCCTCCTCGGGATGCGTCACGAGCAGCCGCCGGATGCGGCCCTGCCACTCCGCCCCGAGTTCGCGTCCGGACTCCTGGTCGTCGCCGTCCTGCGCGGCGAGGAGGTCCGCCCGGGTCGTCTCCAGCTCGGCGGAGATCGCCTCGGCCCGGTCCGGCTCCGCCCGGCGCCACAGGGAGGCGACGCCGTCGCTGACGCGTTGCCACGCCTCCGTCGTCAGCAAGGTGACCAATGTCGTCCCCGCCGTGCCCGCCAGCACGGCCAACTCCGCGTCCAAGTCCGCTCCCCCTCAGGTCGGTTGCCGCCTGTCGGCCCAGAGTAGTCGCACACCGGCCCCCGAAGGGGGCTTCCGGGGCTTCCTCAGCCGCTGCTTAGTGGTTCCTTAAAGCGGTCCTAAGGATCGGCCTCCGTGGCTTTCCAGCAGGGATTTCGTGGATTCGGGCGGCTAGCTTTCTCGGCGTCCCCCCACCTCACCCTCGTGAAGGAGCTGTCCCCCCATGACCTCTCGTCGCACTGCATCCGCCGTCGCCGCCACCACGGTGCTGGCCCTGTCCGGGGTCGGGATCGGGTCCGGGGTCGCTGTCGCGCACGGGTCGATGACCGATCCGGTGAGCCGGGTGTCGGCCTGTTACGCGGAGGGGCCCGAGTCGCCGAAGTCGGCCGCCTGCAAGGCGGCCGTGGCGGCGAGTGGGGCGCAGGCGTTCTACGACTGGAACGCGGTGAACATCGCCAACGCCGCCGGGAAGCACCGTGACCTGATCCCGGACGGCAAGCTGTGCAGCGCCGGGAACGACAAGTACCGGGGGCTCGACCTCGCGCGGGCCGACTGGCCGGCCAGCGCGCTGGCCTCGGGGGCGCACACCTTCCGTTACAAGGGGACCGCGCCGCACCGGGGTTCGTTCGAGCTGTACGTGACGAAGGACGGGTACGACCCGTCGAAGCCGCTGAAGTGGTCGGACCTGGAGGACAAGCCGTTCGCCACGGTGACCGACCCGCGGATGGAGAGCGGCGACTACGTCTTCCAGGGCACCGTGCCGAAGAAGTCGGGCCGTCACCTGATCTACTCGATCTGGCAGCGCTCCGACTCCCCCGAGGCCTTCTACACCTGCTCGGACGTGGTGTTCGGGAAGGACAGCGGCGGCGGTACGGCCCCGGCTCCGACCGCCTCCGCGCCGAGCGACGAGCAGATCGAGGACGGTCAGGACGAGTCCTCGGTGGAGCACGGCGGGCACGGGGACGGCGACGCCTCCACGGGCGCGGAGGCGACCGCGCCCGCCCCGGGTCACGAGACGGGCCAGGGGACGGGTCACGAGACGGGCCAGGGGGCGGGCCACGAGACGCAGCCCGCCCCGTCCGCCGAGGCCTCCACCGCCGCGCCCAACGCGCCCGCTCCCGCCGGTGCTTCGGACGCCGGCTCCGGTGAGGTGCTCGCCGAGACCGGTGGCGACTCCACCACCCCGTACCTCGCGGTCGGTGGCGCCGCCGTGCTCGCGATCGGCGCGGCCGTGCTCTTCGGGTCGACGCGCCGGCGCCGTACCCGGGGCCAGGCCCTCTAGCCGACGACCGAGAGGCAGGTGGTCGGGGTCGCGCGGGCCGGGTCGAGGGCGTTGGCGACCTCGTGGAAGGCGACCCGGTCCACCGTGCCGATCGCCACGTGCTCGGACAGGTCGAGCGCGCACTTGTCCTGGATGAGGACGTTGGTGACGTTCGGGCCGCTCAGGAACTGCGAGCGGTACGGGGTGACCACCTCGTCGTACTGGGTCGCGATGACGTGGTAGCGGACCCCGGGCACGGTGTCGCCGCCCGCGTTGAGCTTGGTGATGAAGGGCGAGCCGGCGATCTGGTCGGCGAGCCCGGGGGTGTTGGCCTTGATCAGGTCCTCGGCTCCGGGGAAGTACGGCAGGAGCCTGGTGAGGCCGAGCAGGGTGGTGCCGTGGTTGTCGGGGGCGATCCCGACCAGGGCGTTCACCTTCTCGGCCCCGCCGAGGAACTTGAGGTACCAGCGCGGCATCATGCCGCCCTGGGAGTGCCCGACGATGTCGACCTCGGGGGCGCCGGTGGCGGCGAGGACCCGGTCGACGTAGGCGTCGAGCTGTCCGGCGGAGGCCTCGATGGGGCCGAGGCCGTGGAAGAACGGGACGTTCGGCAGCTGGCCGTAGTCGAGCGAGAAGACGCAGTATCCGCGGTTGACCAGGTACGGCGCGAGGACGAGCCAGTTGTCGATGGAGTTGCCGAGGGTTCCGTGGACCAGGACGACGGGCCGCGGGTGGGCGGCGGAGGGCTTGCAGGAGTAGTCGTTCCAGCCACGGCTGGTGGTGGCGGTCTCGGCCCGGGCCGAAGCGGCGGTGGTCGGGGCGAGGACGGCGGCGACGGCCAGCAGCAGGACGGACAGCGCTCTGACGGCGTGTTTCCAGGGCAGCATCGGGCGATCTCCTTGCGGCTCAAGGGGATGGTGGGGGTGCTACGCCCTGCGGTCCGGACCACAAGTGGGGATGCGCGGTGGGGATGCGCTTCAGCCAAGCTACGCACGGGTAGCCTTGGCTGGGAAGTTACGCGTCGGTAAAAACTGATGTGTCGTCACCGGAGCCCGGCGGAAGGGCCCTCAGGCCGCCAGTGATCCCGGCAGGACCGCCCGCGGGCCGAACTTCGCCCGCACCCTGTCCGCCACCGCCTCGATCCGCCGGGCCTTCTCGTCCGACGGGTCGAGGGACAGCTGGTGCGCCGCCCCCTCCGCGCCCGCGAGGCCCTCGGCGCGCAGGGCGACGCCCCGCACCCGGGCCCGCTGGAGGCCGAAGGAGTCGTGGACCGCGTACGCGAGGGCGGTGAGCGCGGCCGAGTGGGCGGTGGGTTCGGGCAGGGCGCGGCTCCGGGTGGTCGTGGTCCGGTCCGCGTACCGCACGGTGACGGCGAGGGACCGGCACACCTGCCCCTCCGTGCGCAGCCGGGTGCCCAGTTCCTCGGCGAGCGAGAGCAGGGCCCGGCGCTGACGCGTCCGGTCGGTCTCGTCGTGCGGGAAGGAGCGCTCGGCCGCGACCGAGCGGGAGACCGCGTGCGGGACGACGGGGGTGCGGTCGACGCCCCGGGCGCGCTCCCACAGGTCGCGGCCGGCCTTCGCTCCGACGAGCCGCTGGAGCACGGCGAGGGGGGCGTCCGCGACGCGGCCGACGGAGTCGAGTCCGTAGCCGCAGAGGGTGCGGGCGGTGGCGCGGCCGACGCCGTCGAGTGCGACGACCGGCCGGTCGCGCAGGAAGGCCGCGGGGTCGTCGACGACCAGGGTGGCGCCGGGCCGGGCCTCGCTCGCGGCCATCCGGGCCAGCATCGGATTGGCCCCGGCGCCGATCACGCAGTCGACGCCGTACAGGGCGAGCGCCCTGACCCGGATCACCGAGGCGAGCTCGGCCGGGCCGCGGTCGAAGTAGCGCAGGGCGCCCCGTACGTCGGCGAGCGCCTCGCGGGGCGGGGCCGCCTCGACGACGGGGGTGAACTCGGCGAGCAGGTCGATCAGCGGGGGGAGCAGGGCCTCGGCCCCGCCGCTCGCGAAGGCGGGCCCGTCGAGACGGAACCGTACGCAGAGGATCATGTCGCCGCCCTCCGCTCCTCGCCCCGCCGACTGTCCCTGTTTGCCCATGAACGCCCCTTCCCGTCCTTCCACACTAAAGCATGTTCGAATGTTTGTGCGAGTCCGAAAGAGCGTCAACCTGGGTTGACGGTCGGCGAACTGTCAACGTAAGTTGACGTCATGACCGATGCGACCGATCTCGCCGCACGGGCGGGCGACCGCGACCCACGGGTCGGACTACGGGCCGTCTCCGCCCTCCGGCGACTCCTCGAACAGCTGGAGGCCGTCCAGGTGCGCGGTGCGCGCGACCAGGGCTGGTCGTGGCAGGAGATCGCCACCGAGCTGGGTGTCAGCCGGCAGGCCGTCCACAAGAAGTACGGGAGGCAGTGATGTTCGAACGGTTCACTAAGGCCGCGCGCACCGTGGTGAAGGGCGCGGTCGAGCACGCGGAGCGGGGCGGCGCGGCGGCCGTCACCCCGGAGCACCTGCTCCTCGCCCTCCTCGACGGGGAGGGCACCCGCGCGGCGGACGCCCTGCGCACACTGTGCCCGCCGGACCGCCGCCCCGCCCTGGCGGCCGCCCTGGCCGACGCGCGGCGCCGGGCGGGTCTCTCCCGCGCGGACCAGGAGGCCCTGGCGGAGCTCGGCATCGACGTCGGCGCGATCGTGGCCAGGGTGGAGGAGACCCACGGCGCGGGCGCGCTGGCCGGCGACCGCGGGGACTCCGGGCGGCGTTCGGGCCGCCGACCCTTCTCGCGGGAGGCCAAGACCGTCCTGGAGAAGTCCCTCCGGGTGGCACTGGCCCGCAAGGACCGGGAGATCGGCGACGAGCACATCCTGCTCGCGCTCACCACGACCGGCGGGGTCGTCGCGGAGGTCCTCGCCGACCACGGGGTGACGTACGCCTCCGTCGACACGGCGGTCTCCGGAGCGGCGACCGCCTGAGCCGGGGCGGGACTTCGCGCCGGAGCGGGCCCCAGCGCCGAAGCAGGGCCGGACGCCGGGGTGGCGACCACCTGAGCCGGGGCGGGACTTCGCGCCGGAGCGGGACCTCGCCCCGGGACAGGGCCGCACGCCGAAGCAGGGCTCGACGCCGAGGCGGCGACCGCCTGAGCCGGAGCGGGACCTCGTGCCGGGGCGGGCCCCCGCGCCGGAGCAGGGCCGCGCACCCGGGCAGGGCCGCGCCCCAGGGCAGGACCGCCGATCCGCGCGGCCCGGGCCGGTCATCCCGCCGAGCCCGGGCTGCTGTGCCACAGCTTCCGTCCGCTCGGGGTCCCCTCGCCCGCCGGCTTGAGGTCGGCCCAGGGGTTCATCTCGTACCCCGTGGACATCGTGATGCGCCGCCCGGAGTCGCCGCGGCCGGCGGCGGCCGCGGTGTCGTCGGCCGGGTCCGCCGGGTCGGGCTCGGCGAGCCGTTCGCCCACCGCGTCCAGGCCCCCGGACGCCCGGAGTTCGACGAGTTCGGCGAGGTTCCAGGCCGTGGCGCCGACCACGCTGACGCTGCGCGGACCGCGCCGCTGCACCACGCCCCGGACCAGCAGCAGCCAGGAGTGGAAGACGGTGTGGGCGCAGCGCTCGTGGGCGTCGTCGAAGAAGGCGAGGTCGACCAGGCCGGTGCCGTCGTCGAGGGTGGTGAAGATGACCCGCTTGCCGGAGCGGATCGGCGGGGTCTGGGTGGCGGCCTTGGCGCCCGCGACGAGGACGGTCCTGCCGTGCGGGGTCTCACGCAGGCGCTGGGCGGAGACGACGCCGAGCTCGCGGAGGAAGGCGTGGTGGTCGCCCATGAGGTGCCGGGAGGCGTCCATGCCGAGGATGCCGAGCTCGGCGCTGAGCCGTTCCGTCTCGTCCAGGTCGGGCAGACCCACGGGGGCCGTCTTCCCGCCCTGGGCGAGCGGGAGTTGGCCGCCGTGCGAGGCCGCGCCCCGCTGGATGCGCCGGAGTTCGGTGAGGTGCAGGAGGAGGTCGCGGCGGTTGGCGCCGAAGGCGTCCAACGCGCCGACCTGGGCGAGGCGTTCGGCCACGGGGGTGCGGGGGCGGGCCCGTTCCCAGAAGTCGAGGAGGGAGGCGTACGGCTGCCCGGCCTCGATCCGCGCGCCCTCGGCCTCGCTGATGCCGTGGACGTCGGTGAGGCCCAGCCGGAGCCCCCACCGCACCGTAGATTCAGACACCAGTTCGATACGGTGGGCGACCGCCGAGCGGTTCACGTCCAGCGGCAGCACCGGCACCCCGCGCCGCCGCGCGTCCGCGAGCAGCAGCCGCTTGGGGTACATGCCGGGGTCGTGGGTGAGCAGTCCGGCGTAGAAGGCGGCGGGGTGGTGCGCCTTGAGCCAGGCGGACTGGTACGTCGGCACGGCGAAGGCCACCGCGTGCGCCTTGCAGAAGCCGTACGAGCCGAAGGCGGCCACGATCTCCCAGGTGCGGGCGACGACCTCGTCCGCGTATCCGCGCCCCGAGGCCTCCCGGGCGAACCAGAGTTTGATCCGGCCCTGCGACTCCGGGTCGGAGAGCCCGCGCCGCACCTGGTCGGCCTCGTCCCGGCCGCAGCCGGTCATGATCCGTACGATCTCGATGATCTGCTCGTGGAAGACGACCACGCCGTACGTCTCCCGGAGCGTCTCCTCCAGGTCGGGGTGCGGGTAGCGGACGGGCGCGCGGCCGTGCCGGGACTCGATGAAGGGGCGGACCATGTCGGCGGCGACCGGGCCCGGCCGGAAGAGGGAGATGTCGACGACGAGGTCGTGGAAGGAGGCGGGCTGGAGCCGGCCGACCAGGTCGCGCTGGCCCGGCGACTCGATCTGGAAGCAGCCGAGGGTCTCGGTGGAGCGGATGAGCCGGTACGTCTCGGGGTCCCCCTCCGGAATCGCGTCGATGTCCGGGCGGGTCCCGGTGGCCCGCTCGACCTCGGCGACGGCGTGGGCCATCGCCGACTGCATCCGCACCCCGAGGACGTCGAGTTTGAGCAGCCCGAGGTCCTCCACGTCCTCCTTGTCGAACTGGGACATGGGGAAGCCCTCGCCGCTGGTGGGCACCACGGGGGTGCGGGCGAGCAGCGAGGCGTCGGAGAGCAGGACCCCGCAGGGGTGCATGGCGGTCCCGCGCGGGAGGGCGTCGAGGGCCTCGACGAGTTCCCAGAGCCTGCCGTACTTCTCCCGCTCCCCGGCGAGTTCCCGGAGTTCGGGCAGTTCGTCGAGGGCGGCGAGGGCGTCCCGGGCGCGGATGTGCGGGAAGGCCTTGGCGATCCGGTCGATCTCGGCCGGGTCCAGGGAGAGGGCCGCGCCCACGTCCCGGACGGCGTGCCGGACCCGGTAGGTCTCGGGCATGGAGACGGTGGCGACGCGTGCGGTGCCGAAGCGGTCGATGATCGCCCGGTAGACCTCCAGGCGGCGGGCGGACTCCACGTCGACGTCGATGTCGGGCAGGACGGTGCGGCGCTTGGAGAGGAAGCGCTCCATCAGGAGGCCGTGCTCGACCGGGTCGGCGTGCGCGATGCCGAGGAGGTGGTTGACGAGGGAGCCGGCGCCGGAGCCGCGGGCCGCGACCCGGATGCCCATGCCCCGTACGTCGTCGACGACCTGGGCGACCGTCAGGAAGTAGGGGGCGAAGCGGTGGTGGGCGATGACGTCCAGCTCGCGGTGCATCCGGTCCCAGTAGGCGCCCCGTCCCTCGTACCCCTTGAGGACCATGCCGGCGGCGGCGCGGGAGGCGAGGACGCGCTGCGCGGTGCGGTGCTCGGCGCCGACGAGGTGCGGTTCGGGGAAGTGGGCGGAGCCGATGCCGAGGTCGTCCTCGGGGTCGACCAGGCAGGCGGCGGCGACCGACGCGGTCCGGTCCAGGAGCCGGTGGGCGGTGTCCCGGCGGAATCCGGCGGCCTCGACGATCCGCTCGGCGGCGGCCAGCATGCCGTCGGCCCCCTTGAGCCAGGCGGCACCGCTGTCGAGCTCCTTGCGGGGGTCGACGGGGACGAGGCGGCGGGCCGAGTCGAGGACGTCGGCCACCGGGCCCTGGCCGGGGTCGGCGTACCGGACGGCGTTGCTGAGGACCGGCCGGACGCCCTGCTCGGCGGCGAAGCCGACGGTCCGAGCGGCGAGCCGCAGGGAGCCGGGGCCGGTGCCGGAGCGCCCGTGGTCGACGGCCGCGAGGCGGAGCGCGTCGCCGTAGCGCTCGCGCCAGGGCGCGAGCAGCCGGGCCGCCCGGTCGGGGCGGCCGGCGGCGAGGGCGCGTCCGACGTCGGAGTCGGGACCGAGGAGAACGAAGACCCCGTCGTCGCAGAGGGCGGCCCAGGGCAGCAGGGGCCGCTCCCCTCCCCCGGCGTGGGCGGCGGTGATCATCGCGCAGAGCGAGGCCCAGCCGGCGCGGGAACGGGCGAGGAAGACGGCGCGGGGCGCGGACTCGTCGACGAAGGCGCCGCCGCGGACGGGCACCCGCCGGATCTCCTGCGGGCCGCGGCCGGGCGTCCGCGCGGCGCCGCGCGGGCCGCCGCCGGACGCGGACGCACCCGGTCCGGACGGTCCCGGCCCCGGCACCGTCGCCTCGTACGCGAGGTCCACGCCGAACAGGGGGCGGACCCCCTCCTTCGCGCACGCCTTGGCGAAGCGGATCGTGCCCGCGAGGGTGTCGCGGTCGGTCAGGGCGAGCGCGTCCATGCCGCGCTCGGCGGCCCGTCCGGCGAGGCGCTCGGGGTGGGAGGCACCGTAGCGGAGGGAGTAGCCCGAGGCGGTGTGCAGATGCGTGAACCCCGGCATGGCGCGCCTCCCGGCTCCCGCATCGAAATCGTACGTACGTTCTCACCCCCTCGTTCCTCACTCTAACCCATATCGAACGTGCGTACGATAAGCACGCCGGGGCGTCCTCCGCTCAGCCATTCAGGTGCGTCCCACCTGCGCAAACGCACCCCGCCCCGGAGCGTGGGGGCATGAGCCTCGTCGACGAACTGAAAAGCGCCGTCACCCCCCGAGCCGCCCTCCTGGTCATCGGCGTCTTCGCGCTCCAGCTGCTGTTCATCACCTCGTACGTCGGAGCCCTGCACCACCCCCAGCCGCGGGACGTCCCCTTCGGCGTCGTCGCGCCGCAGCGGGTCTCCGCGCAGCTCGTCGGAGAGCTGGACCGGCTCCCCGGCTCCCCGCTCGACGCCCGCGCGGTCGCCGACGCGGCCACGGCGCGGAACCAGATCCTGAACCGGGACATCGACGGCGCCCTGGTGGTCGACCCCGCCGGCCGCACCGACACCCTGCTCGTGGCCTCCGGCGGCGGCACCGTGCTCTCCTCGACGCTGCAGGCGATGCTCACCCGCGTGGAGGCGAGCCAGGACCGCGCCGTGCGGACCGTCGACGTGGCCCCCGCGTCCCCCGAGGACTTCGACGGCCTCTCGGCCTTCTACCTCGTCGTCGGCTGGTGCGTCGGCGGCTACATCTGCGCCGCGATCCTGGCGATCAGCGCCGGCTCCCGGCCCGCCAACCGGGAACGCGCGATCATCCGCCTCGGCGTGCTGGCCGTCTACTCGGTCCTCGGCGGGCTCGGCGGCGCGATCATCGTCGGCCCGATCCTGGGCGCCCTGCCCGGCAGCGTCGCGGCCCTGTGGGGGCTCGGGACGCTGGTCGTCTTCGCCGTCGGGGCCGCCACCCTCGCCCTGCAGTCGGTCTTCGGGATCGTCGGCATCGGCCTGGCGATCCTGCTCATCGTGGTCGCGGGCAACCCGAGCGCGGGAGGCGCGTTCCCGCTGCCGATGCTGCCGCCGTTCTGGAACGCGATCGGCCCCGCCCTGCCGCCGGGCGCGGGCACCTGGGCCGCCCGCTCGATCGCCTACTTCAAGGGCAACGACATGACCACCTCGATGCTGGTCCTCTCGGCCTGGGCGGTCGTCGGCGTGGTCGTCACCCTGGTGATGTCCTCCCTCAAGCGCAAGCCGGAACCGGAGCCGATCGCGGAGGAGGTCGGCGGCGCGCCGACCCCCTGACCCCGCAAACCGCTGGCCCGTCCGGCCGACGGCCGCTACGTTCGCGGGGCAGACCGAACGCCCCCGAACGACAAGGCCCTCCGTGACAGTTGTGCGCCCCGCCCGTCCCGACGAACTCCCCGCCCTGGTCGAGCACCCCGACGACCCCGAACGCAACGCCGCCACCCGCGCGTACCTCGCCCAGCTCCTCGACAGCGGGTGCACCCGGCCCGAGTGGTGCCTGGTCGCCGAGGACGGCGACGGCCGCCCCACCGGCAGCGTGGTGCTGTGGACCCTGCCGGGACAGGAGGTCCCGCTCGCCCTGGTGCTGTTCGAGGCGCCGCGGGACGCCCCGGAGACCGCCGCCGCCCTGCTCGACGCGGCGGCCGCCGAGGCCGGGAAGCTGGGTGCGACGGAGCTGGAGCACGTCGTCGACTCCCCCGCCCAGGCCCCGCAGTTCCAGCGGAACCCGGAGGACCGCGGCGAGCTGCTGCGGGCGTCCGGCTTCGCGGTGGTCCGCGACGGACGCCGGTTCGTCCACCGGAGCCCCGGCGCACCGGACGCGCTGCCCGCGGACGACCCCCGGCTCACCTTCCGCTCGCTCGCCGAACTCGGCCGCGGACCCTTCGTCGAGGCCCTCGCCGAGCTGCTCGCGGACACCGCCGACGCCCGCCTCGCGGCCGACGTGCGCCGGCACGGCGCCCGGCGCGCGGCCGAGCTGCTCTTCGAGGAGACGGCCGAGCTGAAGCACGAGCCCGGCTGGTGGGAGCTCGGCTACGCCGCGGACGGCACGGTCGCCGTGATCAGCCTGCCCGCCGAGAACCCCGCCGTTCCGGTGATCGGATTCGTCGGCGTCACCCCCGCGCACCGGGGCAAGGGGTACGCCACCTCGGTCGTGGTCCGGGGCACGCGCATCCTGGCCGCCGCCGGGGCCACCGAGATCCGCGGCGACTGCGACGCCGCGAACGTGGCGATGGCCCGGGCCTTCGCGCGCGCCGGATACGTGAACTTCGCCGACCGCCTGGAGTTCGCCCGCGCCCTCTGAGCCGGCGCGCGCGGAGCCTCGCCTCCCGAACCACCCCCGCACCTGGCCGGGTACACCCCGGTGCCGCCCCGCGCGTCCTCGCGCGGGGCGGCACCGTCGGACCTCGGCGGACTACCGGCCGTAGTACGCCCGGGTCATCAGCTCCTTCATCTCGTCGATCATCGGCATCCTCGGGTTCGCCGGTGCGCACTGGTCGGCGTAGGCGTTCATCGCCTGCTGCGGCAGGGCCGCGAGGAAGGCCGCCTCGTCGACGCCCTCCTCCTGGAAGGAGGCGGGGATGCCGCAGCGGGTGCGCAGCTCCTCGACCGCCCGGGCGTAGGACTCCACGCCCTCCTCGGGGGTCGCGGCCGGCAGGCCGAGCATCCGCGCGATCTCCTGGAAGCGCTCCGGGGCCCGGTAGACCTCGGCCTTCGGCCACGGCACGGCCTTGTGGGTGACGGTGCCGTTGTGGCGGATCACGTGCGGGAGCAGCAGCGCGTTGGTGCGGCCGTGGGCGACGTGGAAGGTGTTGCCGAGGGTGTGGGCCATGGCGTGGACGAGGCCGAGGAAGGCGTTGGCGAAGGCCATGCCGGCGATGGTGGACGCGTTGTGCATCTTCTCGCGGGCCTCGGGCGCCCGGGCGCCCTGCGTCACACAGGTCTCCAGGTTCTCGAAGATCAGCTTGATCGCCTGGAGGCACTGGCCGTCGGTGAAGTCGTTCGCGTAGGCGGAGACGTAGGCCTCGGTGGCGTGGGTGAGGGCGTCGAAGCCGGAGTCGGCGGTGACCGTGGGCGGCAGGTGGAGCGGCAGTTCCGGGTCGACGACGGCGACGTCGGGGGTGAGCGCGTAGTCGGCGAGCGGGTACTTCTGGGCCGCCTCCGGGTCGGAGATCACCGCGAAGGGGGTGACCTCGCTGCCGGTGCCCGAGGTGGTCGGGATCGCGACGAGCCTCGCCTTCTCGCCGAGCTTCGGGAAGCGGTAGGCGCGCTTGCGGATGTCGAAGAACTTCTCCCTGGTGTCGGCGAACTCGACCTCGGGCCGCTCGTACATCAGCCACATGATCTTCGCCGCGTCCATCGGGGAGCCGCCGCCGAGGGCGATGACGGTGTCCGGGCGGAACTCCCGCATGGCGGCGGCGCCGGCCCGGACGGTGGCGAGCTCGGGGTTGGGCTCGACGGAGTCGATGACCTGGACGGTGACCGGCTCGGGGCGGCCGTTCAGGATGTCGGTGACCCTCCGGACGAGGCCGATCTCGCCCATGGTCCGGTCGGTGACGATGGTGACCCGCTCCAGGCCCTCCATCTCGCCGAGGTAGCGGAGGGCGCCCCGCTCGAAGTAGATCTTCGGCGGGACCTTGTACCACTGCATGCTCGTGTTGCGCCGTCCGATCCGCTTGATGTTGATCAGGTCGGCCGCGGTGACGTTGCCGGCGACGGAGTTGTGCCCGTAGGAGCCGCAGCCGAGGGTGAGGGAGGGCAGGAAGGCGTTGTAGACGTCGCCGATGCCGCCGAAGGTGGAGGGGGCGTTGACGATGACCCGGACCGCCTTGACGCGGCGGCCGAACTCCTCGGCGAGGGCCTCGTCCTCGGTGTGGACGGCGGCGCTGTGGCCGAGGCCGTGGAACTCGACCATGCGGGCGGAGAGCGCGAGGCCGTGCTCGGTGGAGTCGGCGCGGAGGACGGCGAGGATCGGGGAGAGCTTCTCGCGGGTGAGCGGTTCGCCCTCGCCGACCTCGGCGCATTCGGCGAGGAGGACCGAGGTGCCCTCGGGGACCTCGAAGCCGGCCTGTGCGGCGATCCAGTGGGGGGACCGGCCGACGACGGCCGCGTTGAGCTTCGCGCCGGCGCAGTCGGTGGCGTGGGCGGTGGTGCCGAAGACGTACTCCTCCAGCTTGGTCTTCTGGGCGGCGGTGAGGACGTGACCGCCGAGGCGCTCGAACTCGGCGACGCCGTCCTCGTACACCTCCGTGTCGAGGATGGCGGCCTGCTCGGAGGCGCAGATCATGCCGTGGTCGAAGGCCTTGGAGAGCACGATGTCGTGTATCGCCCGCGGGAGCTTCGCGCTCTTCGTGACGTACGCGGGGACGTTGCCCGCGCCGACGCCGAGGGCCGGCTTGCCGCACGAGTAGGCGGCCTTGACCATGGCGTTCCCGCCGGTGGCGAGGATGGTGGAGACGCCCTCGTGGTGCATCAGGAGGCCGGTGGCCGCCATGGAGGGCTCCTCGATCCACTGCACGCAGCCGGCGGGCGCGCCGGCGGCGACGGCGGCGTCGCGGACGATCCGGGCGGCCTCGGCCGAGCAGCGCTGGGCGGAGGGGTGGAAGGCGAAGACGATCGGGTTGCGGGTCTTGAGAGCGATCAGCGCCTTGAAGATCGTGGTCGAGGTGGGGTTGGTGACGGGGGTCATCGCGCAGATCACGCCGACGGGTTCGGCGATCTCGGTGATGCCGTTGACCTCGTCGCGGCGGATGACTCCGGCGGTCTTCAGGCCGGCCATCGAGTGGGTGACGTGCTCGCAGGCGAAGAGGTTCTTGACGGCCTTGTCCTCGAAGACGCCGCGGCCGGTCTCCTCGACGGCGAGTCTCGCCAGGTCGCCGTGGGCGCTCAGCGCGGCGAGCGAGGCCTTCTTGACGATGTGGTCGACCTGCTCCTGGTCGAGCTCCGTGAACCGGTCGAGTGCCCCGAGGGCCTCCCGTACCAGTCCGTCCACCCTCTCCTCGGTCTCCATGGCCGGCTCTCCTTCTTCGGTCCCGGTTTCTCCGATGTCTCCATTCGACACCCGGCGACCTGCGGAAAGGGGCGGAGAAGGGCCTGAGGGGAGGGGCCGGAAGTCCCTTTGCGAATGCTTTCACAAAGGGACTTCCGGCGGCGGCGCGCGCCGCCCGGGGCAGGGTTCGGCGCGGCCGGTCAGCCCTCGGCCGGCCGCCGCTCGCCCGCCGCGACGGCGGTGTCGAGGGTGTTCCCCGGCGGGGGGAACGGGCAGATGAAGTGATCGGCGAAGGCGCAGGGCGGCAGCAGCGCGCGGTTGAGGTCGACCGTCACCGAGCCGTCCGCCGCCGGGGCCGGCGGCCGCAGGAAGCGGAAGCGGTAGCTGTCCCGGCCGCTGGTGGCGTCGGCGAAGACGGCCCACAGGGAGCCGTCGTCCTCGACGGCCACCTGGAGGGTGTGCTCACCGCCGTGCAGTTCGAAGGCAAGTTCACCGGAGAGCCCGAGGCCCCGCTCGCGGCCGTCGGCGTTCTCCACCCGTACGCTCCGCGTCCGCTCGTACGGGCGGAAGACGCCGGGCACCACCCAGCGCTCGTCGTACGGGGTGGCCTCGATGCCCCGGAAGGCGGCGCGGGCCTCGGAGCGGGGGTCGAAGTCCCGTACGGCCCAGAGTCCTTCGCGGCGCAGCACGACGAGGCGCCGGCCCGCCGACTCGACGCGGGACTCGTGGATCGGGGCGTGGTCGGCGGTGAGCCGGACCGTGCCGGCGAAGGGCTTGCCGTCGACGGTGATCCCGTCCTCGGCGGCGGCGCTGAGGAGCACCTCGTCGCCGTCCTCCCGCCACTCCCCCGGAACGCCCGGAACGCGCCCCTCCGGGGCGTCCGAGAGCCAGTGGGTGCCCGTGAGGGAGAGCGGACCGTACGAGGAGGAGACCGCGGCCTCCCGCTGCTCGTGCCAGTGCCGCCACTCCTGCCGCGGGTCGGCTCCCGCGCTGGTGCCCGTGCCGCTGTCGTGGTGCGTGCTCATGGTGCTCAACCCTTCCATACGGGCTCGGGAAGCCCGAGGTGCGCCCGGAGCGTCGTGCCGGAGTACTCCGTCCGGAAGACGCCGCGCTCCTGGAGCAGCGGCACGACCCGGTCGACGAACTCGTCGAGGCCGCCGGGGGTCAGGTGCGGGACGAGGATGAAGCCGTCGGCCGCGTCCGCGGCGACGAACTCCTCCAGGGCCGCCGCCACCGTCGCCGGGCTGCCCACGAAGGACTGCCGGCTCGTGGACTCGACGACCGTCTGACGGATCGACATGCCCTTGGCCTCGGAGAGGGCCCGCCACTTCCGGGCCACCCCGACCGGGTCGGCGACCCGCACCCGGCCCTGGACCAGCGTCGAGTCGGGATCGGGGTCGACGTCGGGCAGCGGCCCGTCCGGGTCGTAGCCGGAGAGGTCGCGGCCCCAGACCTGTTCCAGGGCGAGGATCGCGTTCTGCGGGGAGACCTGCCGGCGGCGGATCTCCGCGGCGCGCTCCTGCGCCTCGGCGTCGGTGTCCCCGAGGACGTAGGTCACGCCGGGCATGATCCTGAGGTCGCCGGGCTCCCTGCCGTACCGGGCGAGCCGTCCCTTGACGTCGGCGTAGAACGCGCGGCCCGCCTCCAGGGTGGAGTGCCGGGTGAAGACCACGTCGGCGGCGGAGGCCGCGAACGCGCGTCCCTCGGCGGAGTCGCCGGCCTGGATGACGACCGGGTGCCCCTGCGGGGAGCGCGGGACGGTGAACTCGCCCTCGATCCCGAACTGCGGCCCGCTGTGGGCGAAGGGCCGCGGCCGGCCCTCCGGGGTCCAGGAGTCCCACAGCTCCCGGGCCGTGGCGAGGAACTCGGCGGCCCGGGTGTACCGGTCGGCCCGGTCCAGGAAGCCGCCGCGCCGGAAGTTCTCCCCGGTGAAGGCGTCCGAGGAGGTGACGACGTTCCAGGCGGCCCGGCCCGCGCTGAGGTGGTCGAGCGAGGCGAGCCGCCGGGCCAGTTCGTACGGTTCGTTGAAGGTGGCGTTGACCGTGCCGGCCAGGCCGAGCCGGTCGGTGACGGCGGCGAGCGCGTTCAGGACGGTGACCGACTCGGGCCGGCCGACCACGTCGAGGTCGTGGATGCGTCCGTTGTGCTCGCGCAGCCGCAGCCCCTCCGCCAGGAAGAAGAAGTCGAAGAGGCCGCGCTCCGCGGTCCTGGCGAGGTGCTCGAAGGAGGAGAAGTCGATCTGGGAGCCGGAGTGCGGATCGTCCCAGAGGGTGGTGGAGTTGACGCCGGGGAAGTGCGCGGCGAGGTGCATCCGCCGGCGTCCCTCACGGGTGCTCATGCGCGTGCTCCCGTCGTCGCGGGCGCCTCGGTGGCGTACTGGCTGACGGGGCGGACGAGCCCCAGGTGGTCGCGGAGAGTGGTGCCCTCGTAGGAGGTGCGGAAGAGGCCGCGGTCGCGCAGCGGGGCGACGGTGCCGGCGGTGAACCGCTCCAGGTCCCGCTCGGGGACCGCGGGCACGAGGTGGAAGCCGTCGACCGCCCCGCCGCCGTGCCAGCCCGCGATCAGTTCGGCGAGCGCGCCGGGCCCGCCCTCGTACGCGTCGAGGTCGACGGTCGCCGAGAGCAGGACGCGGAGCTGTCGGGGGTCCCGGCCGTGGGCGCGGGCCCCCTGGTGCAGTTCGGCGCGCAGGGCGGCGGCCTCCTCGGCGGAGGAGGCCCTGATGAGGGCCACGTCGGCGTGGTGGGCGGCGGTGTCGCGGGCGGCGGGGCGGGTGGCGTCGACGACCGTGACCGGGTTGCCCTGCGGGGGCCGGGGGACGATCGAGGGGCCGGTGACCGAGAAGGTCGCCCCCTGGAAGTTCACATGGTGGAGCTTCCTGCGGTCGACGAACCGCCCGGTCGCGGTGTCCCGTATCTCGGCGTCGTCCTCCCAGCTGTCCCACAGCCTGCGGGAGACCTCGGCGACCTCGCCGGCCTCCTGCCACAGTTCGGCGGTGGGCGGGGCCGGGCGGCGGCCGAAGAGCCGGGCCTCGGCCCCGGTCGGGGAGACCGCGATGCGCCAGCCGGCCCGGCCCCGGCTGACCCAGTCGAGGGTGGCGACGGCGGCCTGGACGTGGAAGGGCTCGGTGTGGGTGGTGGTCACGGTCGGCACGAGGCCGACCGAGCGGGTCTCCGGGGCGACCCGGGCCAGGACGGCGAGCGCGTCGAGGCCGGGCCGGGTGAAGGAGTCGTCGTGGGTGAGGAAGTCGAGCCCGGCGGCCTCGGCGAGCCGGGCGAGCGCGACCGTACGGGCGGCGGCGCCGGCGGCGGCGGGTGCGGCGGTGCGGGCGGCGGACGGGCCGGCCGGCCGGTCGCCGGCGCCCGGGGCGAGTTCGGCGGCGAGGTGGAGCGTTCGGCTGCTGGTCATGCGGTCTCTCTCGGAAGGACGGGGTGCGGACGGCGCGTGGTCAGTTCTTGGTGCGGGGCAGCCCCGGCGGGTTGATCTCCGACTTCGTCACGGCCTCGCTGTCGAGGCCCCACCGCTTGAGGACCTGGGCGTAGGTGCCGTTCCCGACGACGTGGTCGATGGCGGCGGCGTAGGCGGCGACGAGTCCGCTGTCCTTCTTGGTGGTGGCCGCGATCTTGCCCTGGAGGCCGGCGCCGGCACCGGAGAACTTGCCGACGATCTCGGTCTGTCCGGCGGAGAGCACGTGGTAGGCGGCGACCGGGTTGGGGCCGAGGTAGCCGTCGATGCGGCCGGACTGGAGCGCCAGGTAGTAGTCCGAGGTGTTCTGGTAGTACTTGATGTCGACCGGCTTGCGGCCTGCCTTCTCGTTCTGCGCGGACCAGTCGACGAGGATCTTCTCCTGGTTGGTGCCGGAGCCGACGGCGATCGCCTTCCCCGCCACGTCCTCGGGGCCCTTGACCGTCCAGCCGGAGCCCTTCTTCGCCTCGAAGGCGAGGTCGTCGAGGCGGTAGGTGGCGAAGTCGTACTTGTCCTTGCGCTCCTCGGTGACGGTGACGTTGGAGAAGACGGCGTCGTACTTGCCGCTGTCGAGGCCGACGAAGAGGTTCTCCCAGGAGACCGGGTTGAACTCCGGCTTCAGACCGAGGGCGTCGGCGACCAGGGTCGCGAGGTCGACCTCGACGCCGATGAGCGTCTTGTCGTCGGTGGCGTGGAAGGCCAGCGGCGGATTGCTCGTGGCGGAGACGCCGAGGACCAGGGTGCCTCTCTTGCGGACGGCCTCGGGCAGCTTGGCGGCGAGTGCGTCGACCTTGGGGGTGTGGACGCGGTCCTGCTCGGGGCTGAGGTTGATGCCGTCGGCGGCCTTCTTCGCCTCGGGCTTGGCCGCGTCGAGGGCGGCGTCACCCGAGCCGCAGGCGGTGAGGACGCCGAGGGCGGTGAGCGAGGCGAGGGCGGCGAGGACGGTGCGGCGGGTCTTCATGGCGGTACTCCTGAGAGGGATGGGGCGGGTGGGTGGGTGGTCAGAGGACCTTGGAGAGGAAGGCGCGGGTGCGCTCGTGGCGGGGGCTGTCCAGCACCTCGGCAGGTGGCCCCTGCTCGACGATCCGGCCCTCGTCCATGAAGACCACGGTGTCCGCGACCTCGCGGGCGAAGCCGATCTCGTGGGTGACGACGATCATGGTGGTGCCGGAGGCCGCGAGGTCCTTGATGACGTCGAGGACCTCGCCGACCAGCTCGGGGTCGAGCGCGGAGGTCGGCTCGTCGAAGAGGAGCAGCCCCGGTTCCAGGGCGAGCGCGCGGGCGATGGCGACCCGCTGCTGCTGTCCGCCGGAGAGCTGCTTGGGGTACGCCTCCGCCTTGTCGGCCAGTCCGACGCGCGCGAGCAGGCCGCGGGCCGCGGCCTCGGCCTCCTTGCGGGGGCGCTTGAGCGCCGAGACCGGGGCCTCGACGATGTTCTCCAGGACGGTGAGGTGCGGGAACAGGTGGAAGTTCTGGAAGACGAAGCCGATCCGGGTGCGCTGCTTGAGGATGTCGCGCTCGCGCAGTTCGTAGAGCTTGTCGCCGGAGCGGCGGTAGCCGACGAGGGTGCCGTCGACGCTGACGGTGCCGCTGTCGACCTTCTCCAGGTGGTTGATGGTGCGCAGGAGGGTGGACTTGCCGGAGCCGGAGGGGCCGAGGACGACGGTGACCTCGCCGGCGCGGACGTCGAGGTCGATCCCGCGCAGGACGTGGAGCGGGCCGAAGGTCTTGTGGACGGCCCGGATCTCGACCTTGGCGGTGTCGGCGGCCCGGGGGGCGGCGGTCGGGTCGGCGGTGACGGAGCTCATCGGACGCTCCCCTTCGCGTAGTGGCGTTCGACGTAGTGCTGGACGACGGAGAGCGCGGTGGTGAGCAGGACGTACCAGGCGGTGGCGACCATCAGGAGGGGGACGACCCGTCCGTTGCGGCCGTAGACGACCTGGACCTGGTAGAAGAGTTCGCCGATCGCCATGACGGAGACGATCGAGGTGCCCTTGAAGAGCGAGATGATCTCGTTGGCGGCGTTGGGCAGGATCGAGCGCATCGCCTGCGGCAGGACGATCCGCCGCACCTGCCGCAGCCGCGGGATGCCGAGGGAGGCCGCGGCCTGCAACTGGCCCTCGTCCACGGCGAGTACGCCGCCGCGGACGATCTCCGCCGCGTAGGCCGCCTGGTGCAGGGCGAGCCCCAGGACGGCGGCGCTCATCTCGCCGACCAGGCCCATCGTGTCGAAGGAGAGGAAGCTCGGCCCGAAGGGGATGCCGATGCTCAGCTCCTCGTAGAGGTAGGCGAGGTTGAACCAGAAGAGCAGCTGGACGATGAGCGGGATCGAGCGGAAGGCCCAGATGTAGCCGAAGGCGACGGACCGCAGGAAGGGGCTGGCCGACAGGCGCATGAAGGCGAGCACGATGCCGATCGCGAAGCCGAGCGCGGTGCCGTAGAAGGTGAGCTGGAGGGTGACCCAGACGGCCCGGAGGACGGTCTCGGTGGTGAAGAACGCGGCGAAGACGTCCCACTCCCAGCCGGGGTTGGTGACGAGTCCGTGGACGAACTGGACGAGCAGGACGGCGGTGACGACGACGGCCACCCAGCGCCAGGGGTGCCGCACGGGGACGACCACGAGCTCGGGGGCGGCCGCCGGTTCCTTCGGGACGGCTCTGGTGGCGGGCGGATCACTGGTGAGAGACATGGCGGTTCCTCGGAAGGGGGTCGGGCGGCCGGAGGGCGGCGGGATCAGGCGGACAGCGGGGCCGGGAGCCGACAGGCCCCGTCGCGCAGCAGCGTCAGCGCCTCGCGCGCGGCGACGTCGTTCTGCCGGAAGGCGACCCCGCCGGTGCGGGGCCGGGTGAAGGCGCTGTCCGTCCGCGCGGTGGTGTGCGGACCGAGCGCGAAGCGGCGCGGGTGGGGGCGCCCGTCGCGTTCGAGGATCCGGCCGTCGACCGGGTCGACGACGAGGAGGCCGCTGGTGGTGGCGCGGGCGCCCTCCTCGTGCAGGGCGCGCAGCAGCGGGCTGCCGGTGCGTTCGAGGCTGGGGTCGGGGAGCCGGGCCTCGACCAGGGCGCGCGCCTCGGTCCACTGCCCCGGTACGGCGGTGGACGCGGCCCGGAAGACCCCGCGCTCCTCGTCGGCCTCGACGGTGAGGCCGGGGCCGAGGAAGCGGACGACGCCCGCGCGGGAGAGGGCGAGGAGCTGGCGCAGCCGGGGGCCGGGCGGCCCGGACGCGAGGTAGCTGAAGAAGCCGTGCCACCAGTCGCCGGTGTCGACGCGGTCCCCGAGCCGGAGGAGCTGTCCGTAGACGGAGAGCAGTCCGGCGAAGACGGCGGCGTCGGCGCTGTGGGCGGGGTCGTGGCGGCGGGCGAGGTCGTCGGCGACGTAGGCGCGCAGGCCGTTCTGGAGGGCTTCCGGCGAGGCGAAGCGGATGCCGTCCAGGGGGCGGTCCAGGGCGTCCAGGTCGAGCCGGTCGGCCGGGTCGGGGACGGCCGCGGCGACGAGGGCGGCGAGCTCGGCGCTGCGCGGCGGCGCCGCGGCGTAGGCCCGTGCGAAGTCGTCGGGTCCGAGCGCGGTCCGCTCGGGGTGGGTGGAGAAGAGCCGGTGGTAGTGGGCCCAGCCGAGCTCCTTGTCGATCAGCGGCCACACGTCGCGCCGGAAGTCGACGCGGCCGGGCCGGCGGAGCAGGGCGTCGGTCTGCTCGGGGCCGAAGAACCGGGGCAGCGGGGGCCGTTCGCCGTCGAGGGCGTAGCCGAGCTTGGAGTGGTACGGGACGCCCCGGCGCGATCCGACGTGCAGGACGGGTTCCCTGCCGGAGGGCCGGTAGACCAGCGCGTCGCCCTCGCCCTCGTAGCGTCCGCCGCGGCCCTCGGTGAGCAGCACCATCAGGTCGACGAAGGCGAGTCCGAAGCCGCGGACGAGGACGTCCCGGCCGGCGGGCAGGGCGGACAGGTCGGTGTCGGCGGTGAAGTCGGGCGGCAGGTGGACGAGGCCGTGGCGGGCGGCGAAGCCGGCGAGGGCCCGCTGCTCCGGGTCGGGTTCGGCGTCGAGGTGGCCGACGGTGAGGATCACGGCGTCGGCGGCGAGCGGTGCGGCGGAGCCCTCCAGCCAGACCCGCTGGCGCCCCTCGCGCGGGCCGCCGATCCGCAGCGCGGTGGTGCGGTGCTCGTGGACGGAGACGGAGGCGGGCAGCGCGGCCCGCGCCTGCTCGAACACCCAGCGCAGGTAGGCGCCCTGCTGGAGGCGGGTGGGGAAGCTGCGGCCGTCGATGCCGGACCATTCGGCGACCGTCGGGCCGGGCCGCACGGGGCCGGTCAGGTCGACGGTCTCGTCGGTGAACATGGTGACGTCCTCGGCCCGGGAGTTCATCCAGAGCAGCGGGGACTGCGCGGTGCGCCAGATCCGGCCGGGGCCCGGCGGGTGCGGGTCGACGAGGTGCAGGTCGAGGGGGCGGTCGCCGTACAGCTCGGGCAGGTTGGCGGCGAGCCGTTCGAGGAAGCCGGTCCCCCGCGGACCGGCTCCCACGATCACCAGGGACGGGCGGGGGCTCACCGCGCACCCGCCGTGCCGCGGGCGTAGTGGCGCTCCACGTAGTGCTGGCCGAGGCTGAGGACGGAGGTGACGGCGACGTACCAGAGCGTGGCGACGAGGAGGAGCGGGATGACCTCGTAGGTGCGGTGGTAGATCAGCTGGGTCGAGTAGAGCAGGTCCTGGACGGCGATCACGGAGACGATCGAGGTGCCCTTGAGGGTGCCGATCAGCATGTTCCCGGCCGGCGGGACGATCGCGCGCATGGCCTGCGGCAGCACGATCCGGGAGAGCCGGCGCCACCGGCCGAGACCGAGGGACTGGGCGGCCTCCAGCTGGCCGCGGTCGACGGAGAGGATGCCGCCGCGCACGACCTCGGCGGCGTAGGCGGCCTCGTGCAGGGTGAGGCCGATGACGGCGACGGACACCGGGCCGAGGAGGTTGACGGTGCTGACGCCCAGGATCTGCGGGTAGAGGGCGCCGATGTTGAACCAGAAGAGCAGCTGGACCAGGATCGGGGTGGAGCGGAAAAACCAGACGTAGCCCCAACTCACCGCGCGCAGCACCGGGTTGTCGGAGAGCCTCAGGACCGCGAGCAGGGTCCCGAGGACGAAGCCGAGCACCATGACGAGGGCCGTCAGCCACAGGGTGAGGCCGAGTCCGCGCAGGACGGACGTGGAGGTGAAGTACTCGGCGACCACGTCCCACTGGAAGGCCTTGTTGCGGACGACCGAGACGAGGCCGAGCGCGAGGAGGACGAGGACGAGGCCGGCGGCCGCCCACTGCCCGGTGCGGCGGGCGGGGACGATGCGGGGCGGTGGTTCGGCCGGCGGGGCCGGCGAGGGGGTTTTCACGAGGGTCGCGGACATACGAAGACTCCGTGGATGCCAGAGGCGGATCGAACACGGGGGTGCGCCTTCACACGCGACGAGCACGGGACCGGGCCCCTCAGCCCGATCCGCCCTTCGAGGCTATGCGGTCAACAGGCCCTGTTGTCAAGGGTGTCCGCACTGTGAGCCGTACGTCTCATCGTGGTTGACGTGGGCACGGATGCCTGTTCCACTGTGGCCATGCATTCGCAGCAGCTGGTCACGCGCTCCCACATCGACTTCGGTCGCGTGTGGTCCTCCTCCTGTTGAGCCGACCCTCTGCTCGGTGAGCCGGTGGTCCGGCTCCGCCCCGTCCGCGTGCTGTCCTCCGCGGCGCCTTCACACCCAGGCCCTCTCGGCGCCTGAGCCCTCCCCTCCCCTCGTTCCGCCCTGCCGTCCTCCTTCGTTCCGGAGGGCTGCGGCTCTCTCGTCTCCTTCGTCCTGAAGGACCGTCATGACCTTCGCGTTGTCCGTGCACCGGACCACGACCACCGACCCCCTGGCGCGCCCGCTCCTCGACGAGCTGGCGTACGAGTACACGACCCGGTACGGCTCGGCGCACGATCTGAGCCGCTACCCGGCGGAGGAGTTCGCCCCGCCGCACGGCGCCTTCCTGCTCCTGCTGGAGCAGGGCCGGCCGGTGGCGGGCGGCGCCTACCGCCGCTACGACGACGACACCGCCGAACTGAAGCGGATCTGGACCCACTCGGCGCACCGCAGGCGCGGACTCGCCCGCCGGGTCCTCACCCTGCTCGAACGGGAGGCCGCCGCCCGCGGCTACTCCCGCCTCTACCTCACGACCGGACCGCGCCAGCCCGAGGCCAGGGGCCTCTATCTGGCGAGCGGCTACCGCCCGCTCTTCGACGTGTCCGCCGATCCCGAGTCGATCGGCCCGCTGCCGTTCGAGAAACTCCTGGAGAGACCGAAGCCATGACCACGCGCACGCGCCCCGGCACCGCACGCACCGCTCTCGTCTTCGCCCTGATCACCGGCGCCGCCCTGACCCTGACCGCCTGCGCGGGCGGTGACCCCGCGACGGCCCCGGCCGGCGCGTCGGGCGCTCCGGGCGCCGCGGGGGCGGCGCAGGGCGGACTTCCGACCGAGGACGTGGTGGCGGCGGTGAAGAAGAACGAGGCCGCGGCGAAGCTGCTCCCCGCGGACGTCCGGCAGCGGGGCGTCTTCACGCTCGCCTCCTCGGTCGCGACCCCGCCCAGCTCGGCCTATCTGCCCGACGGGAAGACCGTGGTGGGGGTGGACGCCGACTTCGCCGCGGCGGTGGCGAAGGCCCTCGGCCTGGAGGTGAAGCGCGAGGTGGTCGGGTTCGAGGCGATCCTGCCGGCCCTCGGCAGCGGCAAGTACGACGTCGGCACCGGGAACTTCGGGGTGACCGAGGAGCGGCGCAAGGCCATCGACTTCGTGACCTACATCAACGACGGCCAGGGGTTCGCGAGCCGTGCCGACAGCCCGTTGAAGGCGGTCACCGACCTCACGCAGCTGTGCGGCCTGAAGGTGGCCGTGAACGCGGGCACCACCTTCGAGCGGACCCTGGAGCAGAACAAGGGCCGGTGCGCGGAGGCGGGCAGGAAGCCGTACGAGGTGAACGTCTACAGCGAGACCGGGGCGATCTGGATGTCGCTCCAGCAGGGCCGCAGCGATGTCGTGATGAACACGATCAACGGGGTGCGGTACGCGGTGACGCAGCAGAAGAACGTGAAGTTCCTCAACGAGTACCGGCGGCTGGACGTCGGCTTCGCCTTCAAGAAGGGGACGCCGCTCGCGCCCGCCTTCCAGGCCGCGGTGAACGGCCTGAAGGCGGACGGCACGTACGACCGGATCCTCAGGAAGTGGGGCGTGACCGGGTCGGGCATCGCCACCTCGCGGATCTCCCCGCCGGAGATCCCGGCGCCGAAGAAGTAGCGGCGCGGGGATCCCGGCGGAAGGTCAGCAGTCGCAGCCGCAGTTGCAGTCGCCGCAGCAGCAGCCGTCGCCCTCGCAGCAGGAGGAGCAGTTGCTGCAGCAGTCACAGCAGTCGCAGCAGCTCCCGGGGTCGCACTGCTGGCAGAGCCCTTCGCGCCGCTGGCGGCTCCAGGGGTCCTCGAAGGTGCCGCAGCACATCTGGCAGGTGCAGGCCAGCCCGATCCAGAGCGCGCAGCCGGCGATCAGCCCGCGGCGGTTCGGAGGGCCGGGCGGGAGCGGCCCGCCGGGGCCTCCGGGTCCGCCGGGACCGGGGGCGTACGGACCTCCGGGGCCGGCCGGGCCGCCGGGGGCGTACGGGTTGCCGGGGCCGCCCGGCGCGGCGTAGGGGTTCCCCGGGACGGGGCCGTGCGCGTGCGGGGCGCCCTCGCCCTGCGCCGCTCCGGTGTGCGAGCAGCTCGTCGTGCCGAAGGCGCGGTCGACCGAGGTGCGGAGTTCGTGGGCGAGCAGCACGTGTGCCAGCTTGCCGTCGGCGAACTCGGCGTCCCGCAGCGCGAGGCGGATGCCGTGCAGGGCGTCGTCGGCGAGCCGACGGGCCTCCTCGCGGGAGGTGCCGGTCGCGGTGAGCGGGTTCCAGGCCCCCTTCTCGGCGTCGGCGGTCTGGTCCTCGACGGCGTCGAGGAGGTGGGCGAGGCGGCCGAAGAGCCGGCCCGCCTCGGCGAGCGGCTCCGCGTTGCCGGGCCGGCCGGCGAGGACGGCGGTGTGCGCGAAGGCGGCCGCGGTGGCGGTCTCGGTCGGTTCGGTGACGGTGAGCAGGGAGGTGCCGGGGCCGGCGAGGGCCTCGATGCCGGTCTGGCGGTCGACGGCGTCGACGAGGACGGCGGTGTCGAAGCCGAGGGCGCGTCCGGTCCTGGCTCCCGCCCGGTCCCAGGAGCGGGCGACGCGGCGGGCCGCGGCGGCGGCCGGCCGCCGGGCCAACAGGCCGTCCCGGTCGTCGACGTGGTCGCGGATCTTCGCCGAGGCGAGGACCAGGGAGACGGCTGCGGCGAGCCGGGCGCCCTCGCCCCTGGCCACCGGGGCGGTCCGCAGGGCCCGCAGCGCACAGGGCCCGGCCGTGCGGCGGCCCGCCTCGGTGACGCCGGTCTGAGCCTCCGTCAGGACCGAGACGATCAGCCCGTCGTAGTTGGTGACGATCCGGGCGAACTGCCCGTGGTCGGCGCGAAGTGCCAGGCAGAGGCCGCAGAGATGGGCCATCCACGCGGTCTTGAGCCCGTCGGTGAGCCGATGCGTGCAGGGTCTGACGATTCCGAACATGGTCTCCCCCGTGGAGCGTGGATCTGCGCCTGGCTATGGACCGCCGGGCGGCCTCGCGGCATCGTAGCGAGCGGGCCCGTTCACCCGTACGCGCCCATCGTCACCCTTCCGGCACGACTTTCATATTTTCAGCTACATGGCCCTCCCTCAGGCCCCGCATACCGCACGATTCCTGACGAATCGCCAGGAAACGGTGCTCACGTTCTGCACCAGTACCGTCACGAATCCCCTGCGCGCCGACTATCCACTTGGCGCGCGATCCGCATCATGAAGGACGATAGGGAAATGCGGAACCACAAGTGACCGCGCTGAAAGGAGGCGTCCATGGGATCGGTGCGCAAGGCGAGCGCCTGGCTGGGCCTCGTCGAGGACAACGACGAGCGTTACTACGACGACGAGTACGCCGACGGTGCCGAGGGCGGCGACGCCTGGGTGACGGACCCCCGCGTCCGGGTGGCCACCGACACCGCCGAGGACCGGGGCCGTCGGATCGCGACCGTCTCCCCGGACGGCTTCCGGGACGCCCGCGGCATCGGCGAGCTCTTCCGGGACGGCGTCCCGGTGATCGTGAACCTGACCGCGATGGAGTCGAACGACGCCAAGCGCGTGGTCGACTTCGCCGCCGGCCTCGCCTTCGGTCTGCGCGGTTCGATCGAGCGCGTGGCGACGCGGGTCTTCCTGCTGACCCCCGCCGACACCCAGATCGTCACGGGCGAGACGGGCCGCCGGCAGCAGGACGGCTTCTTCAACCAGAGCTGAGCGGGTCCGCCGGCCGGGCACCCCCGAGCGATCGGGTCAGTGCGCCGGACGCCCCGAGCCGGCGGGCTCGATCGCCTCCCGGGTCGCGGGCACCCGCGGCTCGGACGTCTTCGTGCGCTCCGACGGCTCCGCGGCCCGCACCTCCCCCGCCGGTTTCGACGGCACCGGCACGGACCGGCCGGGCACGGCCCCGTCCCGCTCCGACGGTGCCGGCCGTGACGGCACCGGCCGCTCCCCCTCCACCGCCCCGCCGGACACCGGATCCTCCGGATCCACCGGGCACTCCATCACCCGCGGCAGGCGCAGTGCCATCGCCGCACCGATCAGCAGCAGCCCCGCGCTCACGAAGAGCGTGAGGTGCAGCCCGTTCACGAAGGCGTGCCGGGCGGCCTGGTGCAGCGCCCCGCCGGCCTCCCCGCCCAGTCGGCCCGCCACCTGATAGGCCTCGCCCAGCGAGTTCGCCGCGGCCCGGCTCGCCTCCGCGGGCACCCCGGGGATCGCGGCGAGCCCGGGGGCGTACGCCGCGTTCATCACGCTGCCGAGCAGGGCGGTGCCCATGCCCGCGCCGAGCTGGTACGAGGTCTCGCCGATCGAGGCGGCGGCGCCCGCGCTCCGCTGCGGCGCCTCGCTGAGCATCGACTCGTACGCCGAGAAGAGCGTGGTCTGCAGGCCGAAGCCGAGCAGCACGAAGCCCACCGTGAGCAGCAGCGGCCGGTCGTGCTGCCCCATGAAGGTGAGCAGCAGCACGGCGGCGGCGGTGAGGACGAAGCCCCAGCCGACCATCCGGCGCGGTCCGATCCTGCGCAGGGTGTACGAGCCGGTGGCGCCGGCGGCCATGGCGGCGAAGGTGAGCGGCAGCAGGCGCAGCCCGGTCTCCAGCGGGCTCAGCCCGATGACCAGCTGGAGGTACTGGACGGCGATGAGCTGCAGGCCGACCAGGGCCAGCATGGCGAGCACGATGCAGCCGACCGAGGTGGTGAAGGCGGCGCGGGAGAAGAGCCGCATGTCGATCAGCGGATGGGGTCGCCGTCGCTGGCGCCGTACGAAGAGGTAGAGGAGCCCGGCGCCGAGCAGCAGCGGCCCGGCGGTGGGCAGCGCGAGGAGCGGTTCGCCCGCGCCCGCGCGCTTGACCCCGAGGACGCAGCCGAGCACGCCGGCCGCGGCCATGAGCGCGCCGAGGACGTCCCAGGGTCCGTCGGCTCCGCCGCGGGACTCGGGGAGCAGGCGGCGGCCGAGCGGCAGGATCAGCGCCATCAGCGGGATGTTGATGAGGAAGACGGAGCCCCACCAGTAGTGCTCGACGAGGAAGCCGCCGAGCACGGGCCCGGTGGCGGCCCCTATCGCGGCCACCGCGGTCCAGATCCCGATGGCGGTGGCCCGCTCGCGCCGGTCGGGGAAGACCGCCCGGAGGATGGAGAGCGTGGCGGGCATGATCATCGCGCCGCCGACGCCGAGGAGCACCCGGGCCCCGATGAGCACCGAGGGTTCGGTGGCGAGCGCGGCGACCGCCGAGGCGATGCCGAACAGCGCGTATCCGAGGAGCAGGACCCGGCGCCGCCCGACCCGGTCACCCAGGGTGCCGAAGAGGATCAGGAGCGAGGCGCAGATCAGCGGGTAGGCGTCGACGATCCACAGCAGGGCGGTGGAGCTCGGACGCAGGTCCTCGGTGAGCGAGGGGATGGCCACGTGGAGGATGGTCGAGTCGAGGGCGACCACGAGGAGGCTGACGCAGAGGACGACGAGGACGACCCAGCGGTTGGCTCCGCCGCCGGCTGCGGCACGGGGTCGTGCTGGGGCCGTGTTCGTCCGCGACATATACGTACCTCCCAGTGAAGCTCTCGCGCTCGGTGGGTCCCGACCAGGGCTTATACCCCCCGGGGGCCCGGCATCGACGGGCGAGTGAGCCGTCAGCGTACGCGAGTTCAAGGCCCGAGCGCGTGGTGCAGCTCTCACCCCGGCGGGCCGCGCGGTGTGGCGTACGCCACTCGGGTCGGGCCCGCGTCGCATGGAATTCCGTACGGACAGGCGTTTGAAGCGAATTCCGCGTGTTCAAACACGCTTCCGGAATCGGTCCCGTGACAATAGGGCGGAAGGTCATCGGATTTCCCGACGGACGCCGGTAAAAGGACGCCCACTGAGACCTACTCCACATCACATCAACATCACGAACAGACCGGAACGACCGGGTCTGCTTCTCACTCCCTGTAACGTCGATTGGGTGCGTACCGACATCTTTGCCCGGCTGGACCGGGAGCCGGAACCGCCGAAGATAGAGGTCCCGCGGATGACCCGCACGCGTCTCGCCCTCTTCGGCGGGACGTCGGCGTTCTATCTCGCCATGGTCGTCGCCGTGCTGCTCTCGACGTGGCTGGTGACCCTCGACTGGAAGATCATGCTCTTCCGGCCCTACCAGCAGTGGCCGGAGATCCACGGCTTCCTCGACTACTACGTCGTCCTCGGCCAGCGCGGTCCGACGGCCGTCATGGTGGCCGCCTGGCTGGGCTGGCGCTCCTGGCGCCAGCACACCCTGCGGCCCCTGCTCTGCCTCGGCGCCGCCCTCCTGCTGCTCAACGTCACGGTCGGCGCGGTCAAGCTCGGGCTCGGCCGTCTCGGACCCCACTACGCGACCGAGGTCGGATCCGCCGAGCTCTTCGCCGGCGGCGACATATTCCCTTCGGGTCACACCGCCAACGCGGTCGTGACCTGGGGCATCCTCGCCTACCTGGCGACCACTCCGAGGGCCCGGCGCTATCTGTCGGCGCTCTCCGCGGTGGTCGCGCTCGGCGTCGGACTCACCACGGTCTACCTGGGCACGCACTGGCTGAGCGACGTCCTCCTCGGCTGGGCCGCCGGCCTGCTGATCCTGCTCGCCCTGCCCTGGTGCGAGCCGGTGATCGCCGTCGCCGAGTCGTGGATCCTGGCCCTGCGCGACCGCGTACGGGACCGGCTGCGGGACCGCCGCCGCCTCGTCCCCTCGCTGCCCGTGGCCTCCGGAGGGCCCCGCCCGGGGTACTTCCCGCAGCGTCCGCCCGGCTCCGAGGAGCCGGTCCGCGGACCGGCCGGAGTGGCCGGCGGCCGCGCTCCGGCGACCCGCGGCTGACCGCGGGACCCCCGCGCACACGAGAAGGGCCCCGGCCGACGATCGGCCGGGGCCCTTCCGCGTGTCCGGGTCAGGGCGGCTCCGGGCGCGCCCGGAGGCCCGCCGCCGGCGCCTCAGCCGACCCAGCAGCGGGTGACCGTGCCGTCCTCGACCTCGAAGTTGATGCGTGCGGCGAGGTACTCCATGGTGATGATCGAGCCGGGCGGGAGGGACCTGACGGTGCTCCAACCCCGCGTCCTGGCGCGCCGTTCGGCGCTGTCCCCGTCGAGGCCCACATAGGACTCGGGGGCGTCGCGAGGCGGTTCGGGAGTGCGCGATGTGGATGCCATGGCCCTCACGTTAGTCCCTTGGCGGTCACGCTTGTGTCACAGGTTCTCGACGCGTGCTCGGCATGATCCCGGTCACTGTCGGCCAGGGATTCCGGCCGTTTCTCCAGTAATTCCGAGCGGCCTCGGGTAGTTCGCACCAAGGAACCGGAAGCGCGGATACCGGGCGGTAATTCGGCTCTTCCGGCTCCGCCCGTCCCGAATTGTCTCGGCGACGCGCACGCGAGCCGCCCACTCTTCCCTTACACCATGCTTACGCGTCCGCGGGAGCCCCGGCCGACCGGTCGAGGGAGCGGGACAGCAGGTCCCTGAGCGCCCGCACCCGGTCGACCAGCTCCGGCGGATCGAGCACCTCGAACTCGAAGCCGATCAAGGACACGTGGATCACCATCACGTCGAGGCTGTGCGCCCCGGTCCGCAGCAGGCAGGCGTCGGGCCCGTCCGCCGTCAGGACGCCGTCGGCCGCACCGACGGCCGCGGCCGCCTCCGCGAGCGGCACGTGCAGCCGGATCGTCGCCTCGGTCGTGTACGCCGCGGTGGACACGCCCTTCGCCACGTAGGCGGCGAGGTCCTCGGCGGGCGGCTCGCGGGGCGGGAAGCGGGGCCCGTGCGGCGGGGTCGGCACGATCCGGTCGGCGCGGAAGGTGCGCCAGTCGTCCCGGTCCACGTCCCAGGCGACCAGGTACCAGCGTCGCTCGCTGCACACCAGCCGGTGCGGCTCGACGTTCCTGCGGGTGCTCGCCCCGCCGTGGTCCCGGTACTCGAAGCGCAGCCGCTCGCCGTCCCGGCAGGCGTGGGCGAGCTCGGTGAGGACGGCCGGGTCGATCCGCTCGCGCGGGGTGCGGAGCATCGGGACGGTGAAGGCGTTCAGGGCGCTCACCCGGCGGCGCAGCCGCCCCGGGAGCACCTGCTCCAGCTTGGCCAGGGCGCGGACCGAGCTCTCGCCGATCCCCTCGACGCCCTGCCCCGCGGCGGCCCGGAGGCCGACGGCGACCGCGACGGCCTCCTCGTCGTCGAGGAGCAGCGGCGGGAGCTCGGCCCCGGCGCCCAGCTGGTAGCCGCCGCCCGTCCCGGGACTGGCGTTCACCGGATAGCCGAGCTCGCGGAGCCGGTCCACGTCCCGCCGTACGGTCCGGGGCGTGACCCCGAGGCGGTCGGCGAGATCGGCACCGGACCACTCGCGGTGGGCCTGGAGCAGCGAGAGCAGACGCAAGAGCCGTGCTGAGGTCTCCAACATGGACGCGAGTCTGCCAGCCCTCGCGGACGAGTTCTGTCCTCGATGAACGGACGGCGGACGACCGGGCCGCGCACGCACAGGCGGGGGCCGGGCCGCGCACGCACAGGCAGGACGCCGGCCCCGCACAGCACAGGCAGGACGCCGGGCCGCGTACGGACGCCCGGTGGACGACCGCGCCGCCCCGGAGCACGCGGCGGGGTCGGCCCGGACGCCGACGAACGGCGGGGGTCGGCCCGCGGCCGTGCGGGCCGGGCACCGGCCGTACCCGGAGGGCGCCGGCCCCACCCGGAGGACGCCTGGCGTACCGCGCGGGCGCCGGCCGCGGGAGGCGCGGACCGTGCGAGCGCGGCCCCGGTCAGCGGAAGCGGCGGACCAGCCGGCCGATCCGGGCCTTCAGGTCGTAGACCGCGTCGATCGCACGGCCGGTCGCGGTGTGCAGCGCCGTCCGGCCCTGCCCGTGGGTGCGGCGGCCCGCGCCCCGCTCCACGAGGTCCGCCCACAGCGCCTCGTGCCGGGCGGCGATCCGGGCCGGGTCGAACCGCTCGGACGCGTCCAGCGCCGCCCGGGCCGCCCTGGCCCGCAGCTCGTCGTCCTCGACCAGTCGGCGCAGCGCCCGCGCGAACGCCGCCGTGTCGTCGACCGGTACGAGGAAGCCGTCGACCCCGTCCTCGATGATCTCGCCCGGCCCGTGCGGGCAGTCGGTGGAGACCACCGGGAGACCACAGCGCATCGCCTCGACGATGGTCATGCCGAAGGACTCCCGCTGCGAGGTCACCGCGGCGATCGAGCCCTTGGCCAGTTCCGGTTCCAGCGGGTTCGCCGACCCCATGAGGAAGACCTGCCCGGTGAGCCCCCGCTCCTCGATCTGCCGGGTCAGCGGCCCCTTCAGGTTCTGCGCGGCGTCCCCGCTGCCGTAGATCCGCAGCCTCCAGTCGGGGTGGTCCGCCGCGACCTCGGCGAAGGCGTCGATCAGCAGGTCGTACCGCTTCACCCGGGTGAGCCGCCCCGCCGCGACGACGGTCCGCACCGCGGGGTCGGCGGGCGGCACCGGGGGCGCGGGCACGCTGTTGGGCACGGACTCGACGCGTACGCCGGGCAGCCGCAGCCGCCGGTAGGCGCGGGCGTCCGCCTCGGTGACGGTGGTGACGGCGTCCAGGAGCGCGTACTCGTGGCCGATGTCGCGGCGGAGCCGGAAGGTGTGGCCGTCGAGGATCAGGTGCTCCTGTCCCACGAGGACCGGCCCCCGCCGGGCCTGCCGGACGAGCTGCACGTTCAGCCCGGGGCGGGTGCCGACCAGGACGTCGGCCTCGACGCCGCGCAGGTGCTCCCCGATCCGGGCGTCGGTGAGGGCGCTGTACTGCTTCCAGCGGCCGTCGCCGCGCGGGAAGACCTCGGCGGGGCGGTGGAAGTCGGGGTGGTCGCCGTCGTATCCGGGACTGTCCTTGCGGACGTCGACGAGGTGGCGCAGGGTCACCCCGGCGGGCAGGCCGAGGAAGGGGCGGTCGCGGTGGCGGAACACCGAGACGATCTCGACCTCGTGACGCCTCGCCAGTTCCTCGGCGAGGGTGAACGTCGTCCGGATCGTGCCGCCGTAGTGGTAGCCGTTGTGGAGCAGAAAGGAGATACGCATCGCGCTGCCGGTTCCCCCCGGTCAGTTGATCGGTCGACCGACTGTAACGCCGGTCGAGGGGGCGCCGTTCGCGGGCGGTGACCGGGAAGGTTCACGGGCGGTGACCGGTCCGGGGCGCGGTCGCGCGGTTCCTCGACCCCACGCCCTGACCGAGCCGGCCCCGGCGATCCTGTCAACCGGCCACGCGCAGAGGGGTGTTCCGGGCCGCGGCCGGCCGTCCGCCCGCGCGCCGTGCGGGGCCGCCACGGCCTCCCGGAGCCCCCGCACGGCCGGACCCCGCCCCGGCCGCCGCGCGGCGGCCAAAGCGGGCGGCGCGGCCGCCGTCCCGCCCGGGCCGCGACGGCACCTCGTGTCCGGCGAGGGGGCCGCCCCGACCCTCCTCAGAGAGGGGCGATCCGCAGCATCGTCCCGACGACGACCCGGTTCGGATCGGGGCCGATGAGGGCCCGGTTCGCCTGGTAGAGCGCCTGCCAGCCGCCCTTGATCGCGAAACGGCGGGCGATCGAGCTGAGGGTGTCCCCCCGCTGGACGGTGTGGACGCGTCCGCTCAGCCCGTACCGCTTGGAGCAGACCGGCCAGGCTCCCCACCCCTGGGTGCGGAGCACCTCCTCGGCGACGGCGATCTGCTGGGCCCGGGTCGCCAGGTCGGCGCGCGGCGCGTACCGCAGTCCGCCGTGCTCGACCCAGGTCGGGTGCCAGAACTGGAGGCCTCCGTAGAAGCCGTTCCCGGTGTTGGTGTGCCAGTCGCCGCTGCTCTCGCACTCGGCGACGCACCCCCAGGGCCACTGGTCGCGGGCGCAGGGGTAGGCGGGCACGGCGGCGGACGCCCGCAGCCCCTCCGACACGTCACGGAGCACGGCGGACGTGTTCCGGGGCCCGTCCAGCACGTCCCGGGCCTGGGCGGGTGCCGGGGCCAGGGCCAGCAGCGCGGCGGCGGACGCCGCCACGAGCGAGCCCGTCGTCCAAAATCGGATCTTCGACATCGAGGCAGGCTAGGCAGCGGCCCGGCGCCCCCGGCCCGTGCCGCGCGGAACACCGTTCACACCCCACCCGGTCGGAGTCACCCGCCGTCGCGCCCTCCCCGCGCCGTCCGCCCGGCCCGCCCGCGACCGGTTCCGCACGGGCCGGCGGCAAGTTGCCCCGGTTCCACGCGTGACCCCGGCCGAGCCTGACCCGTTGAACTCGTCATGAGACGACCGGGAACGGCCCGGCGTCCCCCCGTACCGAGTCCAGGGAGCCCCCCGTGCCGCGCATGCTCGACGTCAGCGAGGACGTACGCGCCGAGATCGGCGACGAAGAAGCGGACCGGCTGCTCGCCGGCGACAACGCCCCGGGCAGCTACGACTGCACGTCCTGCCGCACGCCGGGGGACTCCGACCAGGAGCGCACCAGCACGGTGCTGTTCGTCGGCGACGAGACCGCGGTCCTCGCGTTCGCCCACGCCACCTGCATCCCGTCGCAGGTCGTCCGGGTCGCCGAGGAGCAGCTGCAGGGCGCCGTCGCCTCCATCACGGCCTCGGACACCGCCGACGCGCTGTCCGCCGCCCACCCCGAGCAGGCCGTGCTCGGGGTCACCAGCGGTCTCGTCCTGATCCAGGGCGAGCTGCACCCGGCCCTCGTCGTGGAGCCGACCGCGCCGGTGGCCCGTCCGGGTTCGGACGGCCTCACCGACGAGTTCCTGCCGCTCCTGGCCGACCAGGGCTTCCACCGGGTCGTGACGCTCGACGAGAAGCCGGCGGCGCTGCCGGGCTGGTCGGTCCTGGTGGCCATGGGCCAGCTGCACTCCGTCCTCCAGCCGGGCCCCGGCGGCGCCGGGCAGGCCGCCTGGTGGCAGGCCCACCAGCCGCTCCAGGTCACCGAGGGCTGGCGCGCGGCGGCCAACAAGTCGCACACGGTGCTGGTCTTCGCCGCCCCGGTCGGCTCGATCGGCCAGCAGCCGCGCGAGGACCTGCTGCGCGACGCCCTGGAGAAGGCCGCCGCGAACGGGCGCCTGGTCGCCGCCGCGATGCCGCTGGCCGGCACCTGATGGAGGGCCGCCGGCCGGGCATGGGGTGGGCGCGGGTCCACGGCGTGCCGGCGGGGCCGACGGGCTCCGGCGGCCCCGGGGCCCCGACCGTGCCGCGTCCCCGGCGGGCCCCCCTTTCGGAGAGCCGCCCGCATCCGACGGGCGGCGGGGTCGTTGGCACCTACGTGCACGCATACGACCCCTTCCTCCAGCCGTATCCGAGTCCGATCCCGTCGATGCGCCCTGCGCAGGACGTCACGGCGGGGGCCTCGCCCACGCCGATCTACGACGCCCTGTACTCGGAGTACCTCAGGACGTTCCGCACGCTGCCGGGTGACCGCAGCGGCGAGGAGGACCTCACGTTCCGGGCGTTCGGTACGGCGGTGAGCACGGGGGTGTACGGGCAGGGCCAGGGCCACGGGCAGGGCCACCGGTACGGGACGGCGTATCCGCAGGCCTGGTCCGCGCCGTACCCGCCCGCCCCCGCCCACACCCAGGCGGCGCTGCCTCCCGGTCCCCGGCGGGGCGTCTAGCGCGGAGGACGCACCGGGGGGGTACACGGCGGAGGGCCGGGGCGCGATCGCCCCGGCCCTCCGCCGTCTCCCGGCCCGACGACCGGGCCTACTTCTTGCGGCCGCGCTTCTCGCGCACGCGCACCGAGATGTGGAGCGGGGTGCCCTCGAAGCCGAACTCCTCGCGGAGGCGGCGCTCGATGAAGCGGCGGTAGCCGGCCTCCAGGAAGCCGGAGGCGAAGAGCACGAAGCGGGGCGGCTTGGTGCCGGCCTGCGTGCCGAAGAGGATGCGGGGCTGCTTGCCGCCGCGGATCGGGTGCGGGTGCGCCGCGACGATCTCCCCGAGGAAGGCGTTGAGCCGGCCGGTGGGGACGCGGGTCTCCCAGCCGGCGAGGGCGGTCTCGATGGCCGGGACCAGCTTCTCCATGTGGCGGCCGGTCTTGGCGGAGACGTTGACGCGGGGCGCCCAGGCGACCTGCTGCATCTCCGTCTCGATCTCGCGCTCCAGGTAGTAGCGGCGCTCCTCGTCGAGCTCGTCCCACTTGTTGTAGGCGATGACGATGGCGCGGCCCGACTCGACCGCCATCGTGATGATGCGCTGGTCCTGGACCGAGATCTTGTCGGTGGTGTCGATGAGGATGACGGCCACCTCGGCCTTCTCGACGGCGGCGGCCGTCCGCAGGGAGGCGTAGTAGTCCGCGCCCTCCTGGAGGTGGACCTTCTTGCGGATGCCCGCGGTGTCGACGAACTTCCACGTCACGCCGCCGAGCTCGATCAGCTCGTCGACCGGGTCGCGGGTGGTGCCGGCCAGCTCGTTGACGACGACGCGGTCCTCCCCCGCCACCTTGTTGAGCAGCGAGGACTTGCCGACGTTCGGGCGGCCGATGAGGGCGATGCGGCGGGGGCCGCCGACGGTGTTGCCGAAGCGCTGCTCGGGGGCCTCCGGCAGCTTCTTCAGGACCTCGTCGAGGAGGTCGCCGGTGCCGCGGCCGTGCAGCGAGGAGACCGGGAACGGCTCGCCGAGGCCCAGGGACCACAGCGTGGCGGCGTCGGCCTCGCCGGACTGTCCGTCGACCTTGTTGGCGGCGAGGACGACCGGCTTCCCGGCGCGGCGCAGCAGCTTGACGACGGCCTCGTCGGTGTCGGTGGCGCCGACGGTGGCGTCCACGACGAAGAGGCAGGCGTCGGCGGCCTCGATGGCGAACTCGGCCTGGGCGGCGACGGAGGCGTCGATGCCGAGGACGTCCTGCTCCCAGCCGCCGGTGTCGACGACCTTGAAGCGGCGCCCGGCCCATTCGGCCTCGTAGGTGACGCGGTCGCGGGTGACGCCCGGCTTGTCCTCGACGACGGCCTCGCGGCGGCCGATGATGCGGTTCACCAGGGTCGACTTGCCGACGTTCGGACGGCCGACGACGGCGAGGACGGGAAGCGGGCCGTGGCCGGCCTCCTCGATCGCGCCCTCGACCTCTTCGGCGTCGAAGCCTTCTTCGGAGGCGAGCTCCATGAACTCCGCGTACTCGGCGTCGCCAAGTGCCCCGTGGTCGTGCTGGTCGTTCATGAAGTCCGTTCCTTGATCATTCGTGGTCGGTGGGTCCCCGGGCCGCGGGGCCCACTACTGAAAGTCTCGCTCAGCGCCCCGTGAGGCGCCTGGCGTTTTCCAGGTGGTCGGTGAGCTTCCCCTGGATCCGTACGGTGGCCTCGTCGAGCGCCTTGCGCGTGCGGCGGCCGGAGCCGTCACCCGCGTCGAAGGCGTCGCCGAAGACGACGTCGACGCGGCCGCGCAGCGGAGGCAGTGCCTTGACCAACCGTCCGCGGCGCTCGGTGCTTCCCAGCACGGCCACCGGGACGATGGGCGCGCCGCTGCGGACGGCGAAGTACGCCAGGCCCGAGCGGAGCGAGGCGAAGTCGCCCTCTCCCCTGGTGCCCTCGGGGAAGATCCCGAGGACTCCGCCCTGCTCCAGGACGCCCAGGGCGTTGCCTATCGCGGTGCGGTCGGTGCTGTCGCGGTCCACCTTGACCTGCCCGATGCCCTCCAGGAAGCTGCCGAGCGGGCCGACGAACGCCTCCTTCTTGATGAGGAAGTGCACGGGCCGCGGTGCGGTGCCCATGAGCATGGGGCCGTCGATGTTGTGCGCGTGGTTGACGGCGAAGATCGCGGGGCCGGAGGCCGGCACCCGCCAGGCGCCGAGCACGCGCGGCTTCCAGAAGCCGTACATCAGCCCGATCCCGATGCGTCTGCCGACGGCGGCGCCCCTCTCCGAGGGCAGCGTCACTTGGCGGCTCCGCGCTTCTCGTCCACCAGGGTGACGACGCACTCGATGACCTGGTCGAGGGTGAGCTCGGTGGTGTCGACCTCGACGGCGTCGCCGGCCTTGGCGAGCGGCGAGGTCTTCCGGCTGGAGTCGGCGGCGTCCCGCTTGACCAGGGCCTCCTTGGTGGCCTGCACGTCGACGCCCTTGAGCTCGCCGGAGCGGCGGGCGGCGCGGGCCTCGGGCGAGGCGGTGAGGAAGATCTTGAGGTCGGCGTCGGGCAGGACGGTGGTGCCGATGTCCCGGCCCTCGACGACGATGCCGTGCTCGGCGCCGCGGGCGATGGACCGCTGGAGCTCGGTGATGAGGCTCCGCACCTCGGGGACGGCGCTGACGGCGCTGACCTTGGAGGTGACCTCGTCGGTCCGGATGGGTCCGGCCGCGTCGAGGCCGTCGACGGTGATCGTGGGCCGCGCCGGGTCGGTGCCGGAGACGATCACGGGCTTGGCGGCGGCGTTGGCGACGGCCTCGGCGTCGTGGACGTCCACGCCGTTGCTGATCATCCACCAGGTGATCGCCCGGTACTGGGCACCGGTGTCGAGGTAGCTCAGACCCAGCTTGGCGGCGACCGCCTTCGAGGTGCTGGACTTGCCCGTGCCGGAGGGCCCGTCGATGGCGACGATCACGGATTCCACGGTGGGAACACCTTCCTGGGGTGAGTGGCGGGCCCGGCGGAGTGCGGGGGACCCCCACAAGGTTACCGAGTCCCCGGCACCCGTTCGGCCCCGCCCGCGGGGGCGGTCCCGCCCGGCGGCCCCGCCCGCCCCGCGGGTCCCGCCCGTCGCGGGCGGGCGTGCGGGGCCGGGCGGGCGGCACGCGCGGGCGTGCGGGGCCGGCGGGTGCCGCGTCAGCTCGTCCGCAGGGCCCAGCCCCGCTCCTGCAGGGCCGCGCCGAGCACGGGCGCCGCCGAGGGCTCCACCATGAGCTGGACGAGACCCGCCTGCTGGCCCGTCGCGTGCTCGATGCGGACGTCCTCGATGTTGACCCCGGCGCGGCCCGCGTCGGCGAAGATCCGGGCCAGCTCGCCCGGCTGGTCGCTGATGAGGACGGCGACCGTCTCGTAGGCGGTGGGCGCCGCGCCGTGCTTGCCGGGGACGCGGGAGCGGCCGGCGTTGCCGCGGCGCAGCACGTCCTCGACGCCCGAGGCGCCGTCCCGCCGCTTGTCCTCGTCGGCGGACTGCAGGGAGCGCAGGGCGCGGACGGTCTCGTCGAGGTCGGCGGCGACCCCGGAGAGGACGTCGGCCACGGGGCCCGGGTTGGCGGAGAGGATCTCGACCCACATGCGGGGGTCGGAGGCCGCGATCCGGGTGACGTCCCGGATGCCCTGCCCGCACAGGCGGACGGCCGACTCGTCGGCCTCCTCCAGGCGCGCGGCGACCATGGACGAGACGAGCTGCGGGGTGTGGGAGACCAGGGCGACCGCGCGGTCGTGGGCGTCGGCGTCCATGACGACGGGCACGGCCCGGCACAGCGCCACGAGCTCCAGGGCCAGGTTGAGGACCTCGGTGTCGGTGTCCCGGGTCGGGGTGAGCACCCAGGGGCGTCCCTCGAAGAGGTCGGCGGTCGCGGCGAGCGGGCCCGAGCGCTCCTTGCCCGACATGGGGTGCGATCCGATGTACGCGGAGAGGTCGAGGCCCAGGGCCCGCAGCTCGCGCTGGGGGCCGCCCTTGACGCTCGCCACGTCCAGGTAGCCGCGGCCGAGCCCGGCGGCGAGGGCCTCGGCGAGGGTGGCCGCCACGTGCGCCGGGGGCACGGCGACGATGACGAGGTCCACGGGGCCCTCGGGCGCCTCGTCGGTGCCGGCGCCGAGCGCGGCGGCCGTGCTGGCCCGCGCCGGGTCGTGGTCGCGCAGGTGGACGGTCACGCCGCGGCCCGCGAGCGCGATCGCGGCGGAGGTGCCGATCAGTCCGGTGCCGATGACGAGGGCTGTTCTCACGGGGCGATGTCCTTGCGCAGAGCGGCCGCGGCGCCGAGGTAGACGTGCGCGATCCGGGACTTGGGGAGGTCGGTCTCGACGTGGGCGAGGAGGCGGACGACCCGCGGCATCGCGCCCTCGATGTCGAGCTCCTGCGCGCAGAGCAGGGGGACGTCGACGATGCCGGTGCGGCGGGCCGCCGCGGCGGGGAAGTCGCTGTGGAGGTCGGGGGTGGCCGTGAACCAGATGCTGATGAGGTCGTCGGCGTCGAGTCCGTTCCGTTCGAGGACGGCGGTGAGCAGTTCTTCGACCTGCTCGCTCATGTGCCCGGCCTCGTCCCGCTCCAGCTGGACGGCTCCTCGGACCGCTCGTACCGCCACGTCGTGCTCCTTCGCCTGCGTCAGTGCTCCGTTCAGCCTAGTCAGCGGCCGGACGGCGTGCCGGGGCGCCCGCCCTCCGAGACGGAGGGCGGGCGCCCGTGGGCGTGTCCGGGGCCGCCGGGGCGCCGGGACGCCGTCAGAGCCGCTGCTCGCGGATGATGTCCTCCAGCGAGCCCTGGGGCACGGAGCCCGTCGGGGTCAGCTTGTCGACGGCCTGCGGAAGCGACCGGGCGATCTCGTCGGCGGCCTCCTGGGTGCTGACGCCGGCGTCCTGGGCGACCTTCTGCAGGGTCTCGTCGGGGAGGGCCTCGGCGATCTGGGCGCCGCTGACGGACTGGTTCTCGCCGGTGCCGACCCAGGAGCGGGTCTGGTCGGTGAGGCCCGACTTGGTGAGCATGTCGAGGAGCCCGCCGAGCGGGTTGGACGCACCGCCCGCGCCGCCGCCCTGCGCGCCGCCCTGGCCGCCGGCGAGTGCGCCGATCAGGGAGCCGAGGATGCTGCCGCCGGCTCCGCCGCTCTGCCCGCCGCTTCCGCCGCCGCCGAGGAGGCTTCCGAGGAGACTGCCGAGGTCGTTTCCCGCCATGGTCCTGCCTTTCGTCCGGTTCGGAACAGCCTCAATGTCACCCGAACCGGTATGTTCCGCCACTCGGGGTAGGGGCCGGGCCGGTGGTCCCGCGCGGTAGAACTGTCGGCATGCTGCTGCACGTCGTACCGCTGGCCGACTGGTCCGCCGCCCCCGATGCCCCGTACGCCCCGCCGTCCCTCGCCGCCGAGGGCTTCGTCCACTGCTCGCCCGACGAGGCGGCCGCCCTCGTCATCGCCGACACCCGCTACCGGGACGTGCCGGGCCCGCTCCTGGTCCTGGTGATCGACGAGGGGCGGCTGGCCGCGGAGGTCCGCCGGGAGGGTGCGGGGGCGACGCTCTTCCCCCATGTGTACGGGCCGATCGAGCGGGAGGCGGTGACCGCGGTGCTGGAGGTGCGGCGGGACGCGGACGGCCGTGCGAGGGAGCTGACGGCCCGGGCGTAGGCGTGTTGCCGGGCCCCGCGGTGCCGCGGCGCCAAGGTGGCCGTATGACTTCACGCCTCACCCACCCGACCTCACTCGCCACGAGCCGCCGTGCCGTCCTGGTCGCCGCGGCGGCCCTGACGGCGGGCTGCGGCTCGGACGACGGAGGCGACGGCGGTACGGCCACCGACGCCCCGGCCACCCCCGACGGGACGGCGGGCACGAGCGCGCCGGCCGCGCCGAGCACGCCCGCCGGCGCCAGCGCCTCCCCCGCAGGCGAGCGCCTGGCCGCGACGGCCGACATCCCGGTGGGCGGCGGCAAGGTCTTCGCCGCGGAGAAGGTGGTCGTCACCCAGCCCACGGCCGGTGAATTCAAGGCGTTCTCCGCCGTCTGCACCCACCAGGGCTGCCTGGTGAACAAGGTCGCGGACGGCACCATCGACTGCCCCTGTCACGGCTCCCGGTTCAGCGTCACGGACGCCGCGGTGGTGACGGGACCGGCGACGCGCCCGCTGCCGCCGGAGCGGATCACCGTCTCGGGGGACTCGATCACCCTGGCGTAGGCCCGCGCCGCCCGCCGGGGGCGGGCCGGACGGCGAGGGGACGAGCCGGGCGGCGGGGGCGGGGGCGGGGGCGGGGCCGACGGGAGTACGGACCGGCCCGCGTCCCCGTACCGACCGGCCCGCATCCCGTACCGACCGGCCCGCGTCCCCGTGCCGACCGGCCCGCATCCCGTACCGACCGGCCCGCATCCCGTACCGACCGGCCCGCGTCCCCGTGCCGACCGGCCCGCGTCCCCGTGCCGACCGGTGCCTGCCGGCCCGCATCCCCCGCGGATCCGGCCCCCGCCACCGGACCCCCCATGACCCGTCCAGGCCCCACTCCGGGCCCGCACCACCCGCCCCGTCCCCCTGACAGAGCCCTGTCACGGCCCTGACGTAGCCTGACCGGCATGACTCCGGACGAGCTGGTGCGCGAGCACACGATCTACTCCTGTGTGATGGGCTCGCGCGCCTTCGGTCTCGCGACCGAGGGCAGCGACACGGACGTCCGGGGCGTGTACCTCGCCCCGACGCCGCTGTTCTGGCACTTCGACAAGCCCCCCGCGCACGTGGAGGGACCCGGCGAGGAGCAGTTCAGCTGGGAGCTGGAGCGCTTCTGCGAGCTGGCCCTGCGCAACAACCCGAACGTCCTGGAGTGCCTCCACTCCCCCGTGGTCGAGCACGTCGACGACCTCGGCCGCGAACTGCTCTCGCTCCGCGAGGCCTTCCTCTCCCGGCAGGCCCACCAGACCTTCGTCCGCTACGCCGGCGGGCAGCGCCGCAAGCTCGACGCGGACGTCCGCCAGTACGGCCACCCGCGCTGGAAGCACGCCATGCACCTGCTGCGGCTGCTGACGAGCTGCCGGGACCTGTTGCGCTCGGGCGAGCTGCGGATCGACGTCGGCGAGGACCGCGAGCGCCTCCTCGCGGTCAAGCGCGGCGAGGTGGCCTGGAGCGAGGTCGAGTCCTGGATGAACCGCCTCCAGGAGGAGGCCGACCACGCCCTCGACGCGACCCCGCTCCCGGCGGCGCCGGACCACGCGCGCGTGCAGGACTTCCTGATCCGCGCGCGCCGCGCCTCCGCGACGGCCGAGCTCCGGGCCTAGGGGACGTCGTTCGACGACAGGGCCTGGCCCGGCGCCCGGCCCTACGGCGCGGCCGTCCTCGCCCGGACGACCAGGTCGTGCAGCAGGGCGTGGGCCCGTTCCGACGTCTCCACCAGGGCCGACGCGGCCTGCGCCTCGTCCAGGACGGCGTGCAGGGCCTCGGTCTCGGCCCGTACGTCCTCGACCGCCGCCTCCGCGAGCCCGTGTTCCGCGGCCGCCTTCGCCGCGACGAGGTCGGGCAGCCGGGCGGGTGCCTCGGCGACCTCCCCGGCCAGGGTCGGCAGGTGCGCCTGCACCTCGCCCGACCGCATGAGGTGGATGCCGGTCAGCAGCGCCCGGTAGGTGTAGAGCAGCGGCTTGAGTTCACCGCTGCGCTCGAAGAGCCGCCACTGCGTGCCGGCGAACCCCCGGTAGTGGTGGGCGTGGTGGGAGGTGAGGACCTCGGGCACCAGCGCGACCAGCTCCGCGTGCGTCTCCGTGGTGTGCGCGACGAGCGGGGAGGTGAGCTGCTCCAGGACGTAGCCGTTGCGGCGCAGCATCAGCCGGGCGAACTTCCGCAGGTCGTGGGTGACCAGGTCCATCTCGACGCCGTCCCGGTCCCACATCCGGCTGCGGGTCTCCTCGGGCTCGCGCAGCCCGACCAGCGCCTCCACCGGCAGCAGGTGCGCGCCGCGCAGGTCCACGTCCGAGTCGCGGGACGGGAAGCCGTACAGGTGCGCGCCGGAGACGGTCGCGAAGAGCAGGGGGTCGGGCTGTTCGGCGACGACGGCCGAGAGATCCAGGTCCAGGGTGAGCGTCATGGGTCAAGCGTCCCAGAGGGCGCCGAAGGTCAGGAGGTCGCTCCGGTGCTCGACGCGCTCCTCCCACTCCTGGGGCCAGGCGTCCGAGCCGAGGTGGGCCCCGGCGAAGGCACCGGCGAGGGCCGCGATCGAGTCGGAGTCGCCCCGGGTGCAGGCGGCCCGGCGCAGCGCGGTGAGGGGTTCGCCGGGGAAGAGGAGGAAGCAGAGCAGCGCGGTCGCGAGCGCCTCCTCGGCGATCCAGCCGTCCCCGGTGTACGTGCAGGGGTCGAGTTGGGGGTCGGCCGTGCGCTGGACGGCGTCGAGGCGCTCCAGGACGGCCAGGCACTCGTCCCAGCCGCGCTCGACGAAGTGCCGGGCGGACGGGTCCTGGGAGCGGGTCCAGAGGTCGCCGAGCCAGTCCCGGTGGTAGCGGGAGCGGTTCTCGTACGCGTAGGAGCGGAGCTGTCCGACGAGGCCGGCCGGGTCGACGCCCTGGGCGAGGAGGTACACGGCGCGGGCGGTCAGGTCGGAGGCGGCGAGGGCGGTGGGGTGGCCGTGGGTCAGGGCCGCCTGGAGCTGCGCGGCCCCGGCCCGCTGCTCCTCGCTCAGCCCGGGGACGAGCCCGACGGGGGTGACGCGCATGTTGGCGCCGCAGCCCTTGGAGTGGATCTGGCTGGCGTCCTGCCAGGGCCGGTCGCCGTCGAGGAGCGCGCAGGCCGTCAGACAGGTGTTGCCGGGGGCTCGGTTGTTCTCCGGGGAGTGGTACCAGTCGACGAACTCGGCCCGGACGGGCCCGGCGAGCGCGTGCGGGGACAGCAGCTCCCGGTCCATGGCCGTGCGGATGCCGCGGGCGAGGGCGAGGGCCATCTGGGTGTCGTCGGTGACGTACGCCGTCCCGCCGCGGACCGGCAGGGGCATCTCCCGCCAGGGTCCGACCTTGGCGAGGATCGCGGGCACGTCGTTGAACTCGGTCGGGAAGCCCAGCGCGTCCCCGAGCGCCAGCCCGACCAGGGAGCCCGTCGCGGCCTGCTTGACCGCGGTGCGGTTCGGGTTCATGTGGATCGTCCTTCCGGTCGCAGGAGGGGCGGGTGGAGGGTGACGGCCTCACCCGCCCGGTAGAGGGCGGCCGGTTTCCCCCGTCCGCCGGTGAGGCGCGGCGGGCCTTCCACGGCCCGGACGAAGCCGGGCGTGGCGAGGACCTTGCGCCGGAAGTTGGGGCGGTCGAGTTCGACGCCCCAGACCGTCTCGTAGACCTGCCGGAGCTCGCCGAGGGTGAACTCGGGCGGGCAGAAGGCGGTCGCGAGGCAGGTGTACTCCAGCTTGGCGCCGACCCGTTCGTGGGCGTCGGCGAGGATGCGGTCGTGATCGAAGGCGAGCGTCCCGTGCGTCCCGTACGGCACCCACCGGGCCTGGGCCGCGTCCCCGCCGCCGCGGGGTTCGGGGGCGTCGGGCACGAGTGCGGCGAAGGCGACGGAGACGACCCGCATCCTCGGGTCGCGGTCGGGTTCGCTGTACGTGCGGAGCTGTTCGAGGTGGAGTCCGGCGACGGTGGCTCCGGAGAGTCCGGTCTCCTCGGCGAGTTCGCGGCGGGCGGCCAGCTCGGCGGACTCGCGGGGCAGGACGAAGCCGCCGGGGAGCGCCCAGGAGCCGGCGTACGGTGCCTGGCCGCGTTCGACGAGCAGGACGTGGAGGCGCTCCTCGCGGAGGGTGAGGACGGCGAGGTCGACGGTGACGGCGAACGGTTCGAAGGCGTGCGGGTCGTAGTCCTCGGGCGCGGCCCCGGGCGGTCCGGCCGGGCCGGCGCCCGCCGCCCGGTCCCCGGTCACCGGCGCTCCGGCAGCGGGTCGGCGAGGTCCCAGCCCTCGGCGAGCAGTCCGTCGACGGCGGCGACCGCGGCCGCCAGCCTCTCTTCGTGCGGGCCGGTGAGGACCGCGGTGCGGCGCCCGCTGTGGGCGAGCTGGGTGAGGAACCGCGCCGTCATCCAGGGCCGCAGGTGCTCCCCGTCGCGCAGTCCGTCGTCCTCGAAGTCGACGCCCCGGTGGTCGGTGAGCAGCCAGAGGTGCTGCCGGCCGCGGGCGGCGATCTCCCCCGTGGCGGCGCTGGTGGTGCCCATGTAGCGCTCGTGCCAGATGGTGGTGGCGAAGGCGTCGGTGTCGCAGAAGAGGACGGGTGAGCCGTCGCGGGCCGCCTCCTCCTCCAGTTCGGCCTGGCGCTGGGCGATGACGGGGAAGTCGGAGGAGTGGAAGGCGACGTCGGACCAGGCGGCGCCGGGGCGTTCGGCGCGGAGCTCGGCGAGTTTGAGTGCGCTGTACTCGCGCCCGTACTCGGGCACGTAGCGGGTCCGGGCCCAGACTCCGCCGCGCCGCCGGTAGTGGTCGGCGAGGGCGAGGGCCATGGTGGTGGTGCCGGTGGACTCGGCGCCGAGGACGACGACGCGGCGGGTGAGCGCGGCGCGGACGGGCGGCTCCAGGAAGTCCCAGGTGCCGGCGGGGTCCGCGCGGACGGCGGTCCCGGAGACGGGGTGGCGGACGCGTCCGGGGTCGACGCAGACGGACGCGGCGCCGAAGCGGCGGGCGAGCTCCTCCCCGTACGGCTCCGAGGTGAAGACGGCGTCGACGGGCTCGGGGACGGCGGCGCGGAAGACCGCCATGTGGGCGTCCCAGACGTCGGGGTCCTGGAGGTCGACGGGGTGGTCGTCGACGGCTCCGACGACGAGGGCGTCGGGATGGACCTCCCGCATCCAGGCGACGCGGTCCTCCAGGGCGATGCTCTCCACGGAGGAGGCGCAGACGAGGACGGTGAGGCACTCGCAGCGGTCGAGGGCCGTGTCGACGAGGTGGTGGTGGCCGGCGTGCGGCGGATAGAACTTGCCGAGGACCAGGCCGTGTCCGTAGCGGGTCACGCCGCCACCTCCATGCCCCGGGCGGGGCGGGCGGCGAGGTCCCTGGTCCAGCCGCGCAGGCCGAGGACGCAGAGCGTCATGAAGCCGACGTACAGCAGGGAGGTCAGGTAGAGCTCCTTGTACGCGTACAGGGGGACGTAGACGAGGTCGGCGGCGATCCACAGCCACCAGGACTCCAGGCGCTTGCGGCACTGGCCGTAGGTCGCCATGAGGGAGAGCGCGGTCGTCAGGGCGTCCCAGAAGGGGACGGTCGAGTCGGTGGCGCGGTCGAGCAGCAGGGTGAGCGCGAGGGTCCCCACCACCCCCGCCGCGAGCAGCCACGTCCACTCGGTGCGCGTGGTGCGGCGCACCGGGAGGGCGTCGGAGCCTGGTCCACCCCCGTGGGTCCAGGTCCACCAGCCGTACACGGCGAGGGTGATGAAGACGATCTGGAGGCCGGCGTCGGCGTACAGCCCGGCCTGCGTGAAGAGCAGGACGAAGAACAGGTTGTTGGCGATGCCGATGGGCCAGTTCGCGAGGTGCTGGCGGGCGACGAGCCAGACGCAGAGCGCACCGCTGCCGAAGCCCAGGACCTCGGTCCAGCTGACCGGGGTGTCCAGGATCGTGAAGAGCGGCTGCTGCAGGGGTTCGAGAATGCTTGCGAGGCTCACGCCCGCCTCCTTTAGAGTCAGGTTGACTATAAAGGGCGACGGCCTTCGGCCACAAGCCCCGTCGTTCCGGGACCCGGACGCGGAAGAGCCCGCGACCGACGGGCGGTCGCGGGCTCTCTCGTACGGCGGCGCGGGGCCTTACATGCCGACTTCCTTCATCAGCATGCCGACCTCCGTGTTGGTGAGGCGGCGCAGCCAGCCCGACTTCTGGTCGCCCAGGCCGATCGGGCCGAAGGCCGTGCGGACCAGCTTCTCGACCGGGAAGCCCGCCTCGGCGAGCATGCGGCGCACGATGTGCTTGCGGCCCTCGTGCAGCGTGACCTCGACCAGGTAGTTCTTGCCGGTCTGCTCGACCACGCGGAAGTGGTCGGCGCGGGCGTAGCCGTCCTCCAGCTGGATGCCGTCCTTGAGCCGCCGGCCGACCTCGCGGGGCAGCGGGCCGGTGATGGCGGCCAGGTAGGTCTTCTTCACGCCGTACTTCGGGTGCGTGAGGCGGTGGGCCAGCTCACCGTGGTTGGTGAGCAGGATGATGCCCTCGGTCTCCGTGTCGAGCCGGCCGACGTGGAAGAGCCGCGTCTCGCGGTTGGTGACGTAGTCGCCGAGGCACTGGCGGCCGTCCGGGTCCTCCATCGTGGAGACCACACCGGCCGGCTTGTTCAGCGCGAAGAACAGGTACGACTGGGTGGCGACGGTCAGGCCGTCCACCTTGATCTCGTCCCGCTCCGGGTCGACGCGCTTGCCCTGCTCCAGGACGATCTCGCCGTTGACCTCGACGCGGGCCTGCTCGATGAGCTCCTCGCAGGCGCGCCGCGAGCCCATGCCGGCGCGGGCGAGGACCTTCTGCAGCCGCTCGCCCTCCTGCTCGGCGCCGGGGAAGGTCTTCGGGGTCCTGATCTCGGGCCGGTTCTCGTACCGCTCCCGGTTGCGCTGCTCGATCTTGGCGTCGAGCTCGCGCGAGCGGGCCGGGGTCTGGCGCTGGCCGTGCGGGCCGCGACGCGGCGGGGTGCCGCCCTGCGGGGCCTTGGGGCCGCCCTTGGCGCCGCCGCGGGCCGCGGAGCCGCGGCCCTTCTTCGGGGCCTCGGGGGGGCTCACGTCGTAGGTGCGCTCCTCGGGGCGAGGCCGGCGCGGGTTGCTCTGGCTCTTCTGGCCGTCACGGCCGCCGCCCTGGTACCCGCCGCCGGAGCCGCTGCCGCCGCGGTAGCCGCCGCCACCGCCGCTGCCGCTACCGCCCCGGTAACCGCCGCCGCCGCTGCCGGAGCCGCCACCGGAGCCCCGGTAGCCGCCACCGCCGCCGCTGTTGCCACGGCCGCCACCGCTGCTGCCGCCGCGGCCGCCGCTGTTGCCACCACGGCTCCCGCCGTTGTTTCCGCTGCTGTTCCTGCCGCTGCTGCTTCGCATCAAACTTCCGTCTTGTCGTCGTCGTCCTCACGATCCGGGGCATCCGGATCGAACGACGGGACCCCTTCCAGTGAGTCCGGCTCGACCGCCTCGGCCTCGGGGAGGAAGGGCGCGAGCTCGGGGAGCTCGTCCAGGCCGCGCAGGCCCATCCGCTCCAGGAAGTAGTTCGTCGTCCTGTACAGGATCGCACCTGTTTCGGGTTCCGCGCCCGCCTCCTCCACCAGGCCCCGCTGGAGCAGGGTCCTCATGACGCCGTCGCAGTTCACTCCGCGCACCGCCGAGACCCGGGAACGGCTGACGGGCTGGCGGTACGCGACGACCGCGAGGGTCTCCAGGGCCGCCTGGGTGAGACGGGCCTGCTGCCCCTCCAGGACGAAGGCCTCGACGGCCGCGGCCTGGTCGGCGCGGGTGTAGTAGCGCCAGCCGCCGGCGACCTGCCGCAGCTCGAAGCCGCGGCCCTGGACGGTGTACTCGTCGGCCAGCTCGCGCAGGGCGTCGGCCACCTCGCGGGGGGTGCGCTCCAGGACCCTGGCGAGGTGCGCCTCGGTCGCGGGCTCGTCGACGACCATCAGGACCGCTTCGAGCGCGGGCTTGAGGGCGGGCTTCACGTCGCTCATACGGCGGTCTCCTGGTCGAACTCGTCTGTCACGGCCCCCGCGGGATCCGCCTCCCCGCCGGTCCAGGAGACCGTGAGGTCGCCCAGGGCGGTCTCCTGGTCGAGGGCGACGGCCTTCTCCCGGTAGAGCTCCAGGAGGGCGAGGAAGCGGGCGACGACGGTGAGGGTGTCGTCGCCCGCGTCCTCGACGAGCTCCCGAAAGAGCGCCGTCCCGCGCTCCCGCAGCAGCGCGACGACGACGGCGGCCTGCTCGCGGACGCTGACGAGCGGGGCGTGGATGTGGTCGACGTACACCTGCGGCTCGGCCTTGGGCTGCATGGCCTTCACGGCCAGCCGGGCGAAGCCCTCGGCGCCGATGGAGATGACCACCTCGGGGAGCAGCTCGGCGTGGTGCGGTTCGAGTCCGACGGTACGGGGACGGCGTCGCCCCTCGGCCTCCCACCGCTCCTCGAAGATCGCCGCGATGCGCTTGTACGCGCGGTACTGGAGGAGCCGGGCGAAGAGCAGGTCGCGGGCCTCCAGGAGCGCGAGGTCGGCCTCGTCCTCGACCTCGGCGGCGGGCAGCAGCCGGGCGGCCTTGAGATCGAGCAGGGTGGCGGCGACGACGAGGAACTCGGTGGTCTGGTCGAGGTCGCCGTCGGGCCCGAGGGCCCGGAGATGGGCCATGAACTCGTCGGTGACCTGCGAGAGGGCGACCTCGGTGACGTCGAGCTTGTGCTTGGTGATCAACTGCAGCAGGAGGTCGAAGGGCCCCTCGAAGTTCGCGAGCCGCACGGTGAACCGGCCGTCGCCGCTGTCGGCTGGGGTCTCGGGCCGGGGATCCGGCGGAGGCGCGGGCGCGGGCCCGGCCCCGGGCTCCCCCTGGGGCGCGTGCTCAGGCCCGGGCTCAAGGCGAGGCACCGGCTCGGCCGTGGGCGCGGGAGCCCCCGCCGCGGCTCCGGTCGCCGGAGGCGGTGCCGCCGCCGGAGGGCGTGCCGTCGCCTGCTCGGGCCCGGTCGCAGAAGGCCGTGCATCCGCCTGAGGCGCTGCCGTCACCACAGGCGGTGCCGTCGCCCGAGGCGGTGCCGTCGCCCGAGGCGGTGCCGTCGCCGTGGGCGGTGCCGGCATCGGGGCCGGTGCCGTCGCCGGCCCCTCGGTGCCGTCCTCCCCGCGCGGGGCGGCGGCGGAATCCTCCGGTGCCTCCTCCGGCGCGGCCGGCGGGTCGCCCGGGCCCCGCCCCAGGGCGCGGCGGCGTGGGGGGCGGGACGTTTCGTCAGGGGCGTGGTGCATGGAGGTCCAGGGGAGCGGGGAGCGCGGCAGCCCGCAGGCTACCGTCAGCGGCCGCGCAGGCGGCGCACGAGGATGCTCGCGTCGCCGCGGGACTCCAGGTCCGCCAGGACGACCGCGACGGCCTCCCGGACGATCCTGCCCCGGTCGACGGCGAGGCCGTGCTCACCGCGGAGCACCAGCCGGGCGTGCTCCAGGTCCATCAGCTCCTCGGCGGAGACGTAGACCGTGATCTTCTCGTCGTGGCGCTCACGGCCGCTGGGCCGCCGGTTCGGGGTACGGCCGCCGCGCCGCCGGGCCGCCGCCGGGGCGGGCGCCGCGGCGGGGGACGTCGCGGGCTTCGGGGCGGCGGCGCCCTCGGGCTCCGCCGTCCGGGCCCTCGGCTCCGACGCCTCGGAGTCCGCGGCGGTGTGCTCCGCGGAGCCCTCGGCCGCCGTCGTGTCGCTCTCGCCCGCGGGTGCCGGGACGGCCCGGCGGGGTGCGGACGCCTGGAGCGCCGTCCCCCCGGTCGTACGGAAGAGTTCGTCGGCGCCGGGCAGACTCACTCGGCGTGACACCGGGCGAGCACCTCCCTGGCGAGCTGGCGGTAGGCGGCGGCGCCCACGGAGTTGGAGGCGTACGTGGTGATGGGCTCGCCGGCGACCGTGGTCTCCGGGAAGCGCACCGTCCGCCCGATGACCGTGTGGTACACGTGGTCGTCGAAGGCCTCGACGACCCGCGCGAGGACCTCGCGGCTGTGCACGGTGCGGGAGTCGTACATCGTGGCGAGGATGCCGTCGAGCTCCAGCTCGGGGTTGAGCCGCTCCTGGACCTTCTCGATGGTCTCGGTCAGCAGCGCCACTCCGCGGAGCGCGAAGAACTCGCATTCCAGCGGCACGATGACCTTGTGAGCCGCCGTCAGGGCGTTCACGGTCAGCAGGCCGAGCGAGGGCTGACAGTCGATCACGATGTAGTCGTAGTCGTTCATCAGCGGCTTCAGGGCGCGCTGGAGCGTCGACTCGCGCGCGACCTCGCTGACGAGCTGGACTTCGGCGGCCGAGAGGTCGATGTTGCTCGGCAGCAGGTCCATGTTGGGCACGGCGGTCTTGAGGAGGACCTCGTCCGCCGACATGCCCCGCTCCATGAGCAGGTTGTAGACGGTGAGGTCGAGCTCCATCGGGTTCACGCCGAGGCCGACCGACAGGGCTCCCTGCGGGTCGAAGTCGACGAGCAGGACCCGCCGTCCGTACTCCGCGAGCGCGGCACCCAGGTTGATGGTCGACGTGGTCTTGCCGACGCCGCCCTTCTGGTTGCACATCGCGATGATCTTCGCGGGCCCGTGGTCCGTCAGCGGACCGGGGATCGGGAAGTACGGCAGGGGCCGTCCCGTCGGGCCGATCCGCTCGCGGCGCTGCCGGGCGGCGTCGGGCGCGAGGGTGGCCGCGTACTCGGGGTCGGGCTCGTACTCGGCGTCGGGGTCGTAGAAGTGCCCCTCGGGCACCTCGTCAAAGGCGGCGAAGTGGGTGGACTCTCGGCCCATCTCGTTGCCGGCCGTGGCGTTCACGTGTAGGCCGTCCATCGTCTTCATCGTGTGGGCTGTCGTCATGGGCTGGTGCGTCGCGAAGGTCCGCACCGCGACGGAGCCGATCGGAGCACCTGGCGCACCGCTCCCGGGAGTAATTGTCGACTCATTCACAAGTCGTCTTACCTCCTTGGATGTCACCAGGAACATTTATCGATAGGTCAGCGTGGCACCATGCCGACGGTTGGCGACTCTATGGCGTGTCACCGCTCCGCAGCAACACAATCCGCCGGACCCGGCCCGATGTGTCGGCAACCGAACACCTCTCTGTCAAGGGTGCGCAGGCATGCATCCGCACGTTTCGGGGGTGCGCGAAACGGTTAAAGGGTTACGTTCGAGGCGAGTTGGCCGAACGTTCCTCCGGGTGCCGAGACGCGTCCGGCCGGACCTTGTCGAACAAGGTCCGGCCGGGGGTGCGGCATTGACGGCACGCGTTGACGGCGGTGCCGCGGGGGTCAGGCCAGGAGGGTGCTCAGCTCGACGTGCTCGAGCCCGTGCGCCTCGGCGACCTCCTTGTAAACCACCTTGCCGTCATGGGTGTTGAGACCCAGACCGAGGGCGGCGTCGCGGCGCAGCGCCCCGACCCAGCCGTTGTTCGCCAGCGACACGATGTAGGGCAGCGTGGCGTTGGTGAGGGCGTAGGTGGAGGTGTTCGGGACCGCGCCCGGCATGTTGGCGACGCAGTAGAAGACCGAGTTGTGGACCTGGAAGGTCGGCTCGGCGTGGGTGGTCGCGTGGGAGTCCTCGAAGCAGCCACCCTGGTCGATCGCAATGTCGACAAGGACACTTCCGGGCTTCATCTTGGCGACGAGCTCGTTGGTGACCAGCTTCGGGGCCTTGGCGCCCGGGATGAGGACGGCGCCGATGACGAGGTCGGCCTCGATGACGGCCTTCTCCAGCTCGTAGGCGTTGGAGACGACGGTCTTCACCTTGGTGCCGAAGATCTTGTCGGCCTCGCGGAGCTTGTTGATGTCGCGGTCGAGCAGGGTCACGTGGAAGCCCATGCCGACGGCGATCTGGGTCGCGTTCCAGCCGGAGACGCCGCCGCCGATGACGACCGCCTCGCCCGCGTGGGTGCCGGGGACGCCGCCGGGGAGCACGCCGCGGCCGCCGACCGAGCGCATCAGGTGGTAGGCGCCGACCTGCGGGGCCAGGCGGCCCGCGACCTCGGACATCGGGGCGAGCAGCGGGAGCGCGCGGTTGGCGGTCTCGACGGTCTCGTACGCGATGGCGGTGGTGCCGGACGCCAGGAGCGCGTCGGTGCACTCCTTGGAGGCGGCGAGGTGCAGGTAGGTGAAGAGCGTCTGGTCCTTGCGGAGGCGGTGGTACTCCTCCGCGATGGGCTCCTTGACCTTGAGCAGCAGGTCGGCGATGGCCCAGACCTCGTCGGCGGTGGGGAGGATCTCGGCGCCGGCGGCGACGTACTCCTCGTCCGTGATCGAGGAGCCGACACCGGCGTTCTGCTCGATGAAGACCTGGTGGCCGTGGCGGACGAGCTCGTGGACACCCGCAGGGGTGATGGCCACGCGGAACTCGTTGTTCTTGACCTCGCGGGGGATGCCGACCTTCATCGTCGATCACGGTCCTTGAATCAGGGGGGATACATGGGGCACTGCGATACATACCCGGATGCACTGCGGCGCACCGGGGCAGACCACGTTCGAACGCGGCGCACCCAGTCTAATGAAGGAGTTCCCGCTGTCTAGCCTTTCAAAGTACTAATCTTCGATGGACCCACTGCGGATTTCGTAGGCTGATCGTTCCGTTTCCAGCAGTCTCTCCGCTGCGGCACGGTGCAGCCGGGCGGCCGCGGGGTCGCCGAGCCGGTCGAGGGTGTCGGCGAGCCGGAGCTGGAGCGCGGCCTGGAGCCGGGTGTCCTGGGCACGCCGGGCCCACTCGACGGCGTCCTCGCAGGTCCGGAGCGATTCCTCGGGGCGCCCCGCGTACTCCTGGACCCGGGCCGCCTCGCTCAACGCCCGCGCGTAGCCCGGCAGATCGTCGAGCCTCCGGTGGCCCGCGGCGGCGGCCCGCCAGTTCCGCAGGGCCTCGCCGTACCGGCCCGCGTAGGTGTGCACGGCGCCGAGGCGGCCGTACAGCCTGGCCTGGTCGGCCCGCTCGTCCCGGGCGAGACGCTGTGCGAGCGCCCGTCCGTACCAGTCGCCGGCCCGCTGCCAGTCCCCCAGCTCCTGATACGAGCCACCTACGGATTCCATTGCCCGACCCGTCGCGTACGGGTCATTTGCTGCGCGTCCGGCATCCAAAGCCGACCGATATCGCAGCAGGGCCTCCTTCGTCCGACCGGTGCGGGCGTCGAGGTCGGCCAGGTTCAGCAGGGCCGCGGCCCGCTCCCGGTGCAGCCCGCGCCGCTCGGCCACGTCGAGGACCAGCCGGTGGAGCCCGTACAGCTGGGGTGCGGCCGCCTCGGCGCCCCGGTGCGCGGCCAGCGCCCGGACCAGCGAGGCGACCAGGCGGCGGGCGAGCGTGTCGAGCTCCCCGTCGGCGACGGCGAGCCGGGCGGCGGCCAGCAGGAAGGCCTGCCGGGAGTCCAGCCACTGCGCCGCGGCGGCGGTGTGGGGGAAGCGCAGGGCGCGCGGCAGGCCGGCCAGCTTCCGGCGGGCCGGCGAGCCCTCGGGTTCGGTGACCGCACGGCAGGACTGGAGGAGCCGTACGGTCCGCTCCAGCATCCGGGCCCGGGCGAGCTGCACCTCGGCGGGCCGGTCGCGCTCCTCCAGCTGGGCGCGAAGGAGGGGGACGAGGTGGCCGGGGACCTGGTACTGCCCGTCCTCGCCGCCTTCGAGGAGCCCCAGGGCGGCGAAGTCAGCGAGGGTGGTCGCCGCGGCCGAGACGGAGCAGCCGGCCAGCGCGGAGGCCGTGTGGGCGTCGGCCCGGCCGAGCGGGGCCAGGCAGAGGAATCGCAGTATCCGGGCGGCGGTCGCGGGCAGCCCCTCGTGCGCGAGCAGGAAGGCGCGGGTGAGCGGGTCGCCGGAGAGGGCGCGGAGCCGCTTGGCGAGGTCGGCGACGGAGGCTTTGGGGCGGGAGGAGAGCCAGCCCCCGGCGAGCACGACCGCCGAGGGCAGCCCGCCGCACTCCTCGACGAGGCTCTCGGCGGCCTGCGGATCGACCGTGACGCGTACGGAGCCGGTGAAGGCGGTGAGCAGTTCGATGGCCGACTTGGGGTCGAGGCCGCCGAGGGTGCAGGGGCGCACGTCCGGGATGCCGGTGAGCGGCCCTCGGGCGACGCCGATCACCAGGGAGTCGGGGTTGTCGGGGATCAGCGGGTCCGCCTGCTCGGCGTCGACGGCGTCGTCGAGGACCAGCACGGCACGGCGCTCGCCGAGCGCCGTGCGGACCAGCTCGGTCAGCTCGTCCTCGGCGGCGCCCGGGGGCTCGGCGACGCCGAGGACGGCGAGGAGCTCCTGGGCGACGCGGGCGGTGGGGACGGGGTCGCCGCCCGGCTCGGTGAGCCGTGCGCGGAAGATCCCGTCGGGGTACCGGTCGGCGAGTCCGGCGGCGAGCTCCTCGGCGAGCGCGGTCCGTCCGGAGCCGGGCTTGCCGGCGACGAGGAGCACGCGGGCGCGGGGGGCCTTGCGGCCGGTGAGGGTGTCGAGGCCGGTCCGCTCGATGTCGGCGCGCAGGGCCTTCAGCTCCCGCTGCCGGCCGAAGAACTGCCGGCTGCCGGCCGCCGCCACCGCCTGATCCGTCACGGGCCACGCTCCCGTCCACCTGCGCACGAGCCGATCCCGCGGGGGGCTCCGCACGGGCGATCCCGAGCGTAGTTCAGGGCGCGTGCGGGACCTGGCGGAGCACGACCAACACGTCCCCCGATCGGATCAGCGGATCTTCACACCAACCCCTTGCCCGACTCCGAAGCCCACGCCCCCGCCACGACGGACCGCGCCCGCTGCCGCCGACGGCGGGGGGGCTGGCTCGGCCGGTCAAGACCCGGCGCCGGCCCGGGCCCCCGCCCGGACAGGCCCCCCTCCCGGCCCCTACGCCACGAACGGTCGCGCCGGCCACCCGGCGTCCGCCGCCCGGAGCGCCGCCACGCCGCCGCTCGACGCCCGCGCCGCGGCCAGCGACAGCACGCCCACCACCAGGCAGTTGTTGTGCAGCTCCCCCGCCAGCACCCCCCGCACCAGCTCGTCCAGCGGCACCCGCGCCAGCTCCATGTCCGCCTCCTCCTCGGAGACCGCGTACCGCTCCCCCTCCGCCTCGGAGAGCCCGCGCGCGAGGAAGATCCGTACGGCCTCGTCGCAGCCGCCCGGCGTCGTGTAGACGTCGGTCAGGACCCGCCAGTCCTCGGCCTTGACGTGCGCCTCCTCGTACAGCTCCCGCTGCGCCGCGTGCAGCGGGTTCTCGCCGGGCACGTCGAGGAGCCCCGCCGGGATCTCCCAGAGCTTCTGCCGCACCGGGTGCCGGTACTGCTTGAGCAGCAGGACCCGGTCCTGGTCGTCGAGCGCCAGGACGGCCACCGAGCCGGGGTGCACCTGGTAGTCGCGGCGCGCGACCGTCCCGTCCGGCATGACCACGTCGTCCGTGCGGACACTCGTCTTGTTTCCCTGGAACGGGGTCGTCGTCGCGACGACCCGCCACTCCTCCGGGGTGTCCTGCAACTCCATCTGCGTCCTCCCACGAACCGCACGCGAAAAACACGAGAACCACGAAAACCGGGGTACGGATCCGTCAGGACCCGCACCCCGGCAACGTTAACGCGCGACGACTACTGCGCCGGCTTGCCCGTCTTGCGCTCCACGGCCGCCTTCACCAGACCGGCGAAGAGCGGGTGCGGGCGCGTCGGACGCGACCGCAGCTCCGGGTGCGCCTGGGTGGCGACCAGGTAGGGGTGGATCTCGCGCGGGTACTCGACGTACTCGACGAGCTTGTTGTCCGGGGAGGTGCCGGAGAAGACCAGGCCTGCCTTCTTCTCCAGCTCCGCGCGGTAGGCGTTGTTGACCTCGTAGCGGTGACGGTGCCGCTCGTCGACGTACGGCTGGTCGTCGTAGACCTCGCGGACGATCGAGCCCTCGGCGAGCTTCGCCGGGTACAGGCCCAGACGCATCGTGCCGCCCAGGTCGCCGGCGCCCTCGACGAACGCGAGCTGCTCCTCCATCGTCGAGACGACGGGGTGCGCGGTGGCCGGGTCGAACTCGGTGGAGTTGGCCTCGGGGATGTCGGCCAGGTTCCGGGCCGCCTCGATGACGATGCACTGCAGGCCGAGGCAGATGCCGAGGAGCGGCACCTTGTTCTCGCGGGCGTACTGGATCGCGCCGACCTTGCCGCTCACACCGCGGTCGCCGAAGCCGCCGGGGATGAGGATCGCGTCGACGTCGCCGAGCTGCTTCTTCGCGTCGGCCGGGGTCTTGCAGTCGTCGGAGGTGACCCACTTGACCTTGACGCGGGCCTTGTTCGCGAAGCCGCCGGCCCGCATGGCCTCGGTGACCGAGAGGTACGCGTCGGGCAGGTCGATGTACTTGCCGACGAGCGCGACGGTGACCTCGTGGTCGGGGTTGTGGACGCGGTCGAGCAGGTCGTCCCAGGTCGACCAGTCCACGTCGCGGAACGGCAGGTCGAGCTTGCGGACGACGTAGGCGTCCAGGCCCTCGGTGTGGAGCACCTTGGGGATGTCGTAGATCGACTTGGCGTCGATCGCGGCGACGACCGCGGCCTCGTCGACGTCGCACATCAGCGAGATCTTGCGCTTGATGGAGGTCGGGACCTCGCGGTCGGCGCGCAGCACGATCGCGTCGGGCTGGATGCCGATGTTGCGGAGCGCGGCGACCGAGTGCTGGGTCGGCTTGGTCTTCAGCTCGCCGGAGGGGCCGATGTAGGGCAGCAGCGAGATGTGCACGACGAAGACGTTGTCGCGGCCGACCTCGTGGCGGACCTGGCGGACGGTCTCCAGGAACGGCAGCGACTCGATGTCGCCGACCGTGCCGCCGACCTCGGTGATGACCACGTCGACGTCGTCGGTCGCCATGCGGCGGATCCGGGACTTGATCTCGTTGGTGATGTGCGGGATGACCTGCACGGTGTCACCGAGGTACTCGCCGCGCCGCTCCTTGGCGATGACCTGGGAGTACACCTGGCCGGTGGTGACGTTGGCCGAACCGTCGAGGTCCACGTCGAGGAAGCGCTCGTAGTGGCCGATGTCCAGGTCGGTCTCCGCCCCGTCGTTGGTGACGAAGACCTCGCCGTGCTGGAACGGGTTCATCGTGCCCGGGTCGACGTTCAGGTACGGGTCGAGCTTCTGCATCGTGACCCGCAGGCCCCGGGCCTTGAGGAGCGCACCCAGGCTGGAGGCGGTCAGGCCCTTGCCGAGGCTGGAGGCGACACCCCCGGTGACGAAGATGTGCTTGGTCGTCGTGGTTTTGGGCGGCATCGCCAAGAGGGGGCTCCCGTGGTCGCGTTCTGGAGGTGCGTACCGGCGTCCCCTCCGGAAGAATCGGGGGGTGCCGTCGCTGCGGTTTCGGGGTCCTCGGCTGTCGCCGTTTCCCACCGGTCCACGGGGTACCAGGGTATCAGCGACATCGGGAGACCGCTTCCGGCCACACGCGGGAGTCGGGTGTTCACGGACCGCGACGCGAGGGCATGCGGAGTCTCCCGGAGGGTGGGGGAAACACCCTCACCGGGTGGGGGGAAGGACCTCCCGCCGAGCCGGAAGGGAGGAGTCGCCACGTCTCTCACCTGCGACGCACCGCACGGCCGCCGGGTCCGCCGGCCGGCGCTCCCCCAGGTCCCGCCTGTCACGGACGGCGGACCTTCACCAGGTGAACCGGACTCGTTCACCTGATCGGAGCAACGTCGTTACCGACGTGATCACCGGGTCCATAGAGTGCGACGTATCCTGCTCGGACACAGCCCGCCGAGCCGGCCGGCCAGCGGCACCACCCCGCCCGTCATCCGGACCAAGAGCTCGTCGAAGATCCCTTGACCGCTGACACACGCAGATCCGGCTGACAACCAGCCGGCGCATCTGAGCAAGCGCCCCGCGGGGCGAACGTGGCCGTTCGACTGGAGTGAAGCACGTGGCCGGGCGCATCGAGGATTACGCACTCATCGGAGACATGCAGACCGCTGCCCTGGTCTGCCGGGACGGCAGCGTCGACTGGCTGTGTCTCCCCCGATTCGACTCCCATGCGATCTTCGCCGGGCTGTTGGGGACCGAGGAGCACGGCTTCTGGCGGGTGGGCCCGGCAGGGCCCGCCGACGCCGAGCCGGCCCCCGCCGACCGGCGCCGCTACCGCGGCGACTCGCTGATCCTGGAGTCCGAGTGGGACACCCCGCGCGGAACGGTCCGGGTGACCGACTTCATGCCGCCGCGCGACGGGGCACCGCAGCTGATCCGCATCGTCGAGGGCGTCTCCGGCCGGGTCCGGATGCGCTCCTCGCTGCGCATGCGCTTCAGCTACGGGCGGATCGTGCCGTGGGTCCACAAGGTCGGGGAGCGCACGGTGGCCGTCGCCGGGCCCGACTCGGTGTGGCTGGACACCGACGCCGAGACGCACGGCAAGGACCTCACGACGTACTCCGACTTCACCGTGAACCCGGGCGACCGGATCACGTTCACGCTGTCCTGGCAGCCCTCCCACAAGGAGCCGCCGGCCCTGCCGGACCCCGAGGGCTCCCTGGAGGCGACCGCCGACTTCTGGCGCGAGTGGGTGGACCACTGCACGTACCACGGCCCCTACCGGGAGGCCGTGATCCGCTCCCTGATCACCCTGAAGGCGCTGACGTACGCGCCGACCGGCGGGATCGTGGCCGCGCCGACCACCTCGCTGCCCGAGGAGATCGGCGGCGTCCGCAACTGGGACTACCGCTACACCTGGCTGCGCGACGCGGCCATCACCCTCTCCTCCATGCTGCGCACCGGCTACCGCGAGGAGGCCCGCGCCTGGCGGGACTGGCTGCTCCGCGCGGTCGCCGGCGACCCGGAGAACCTGCAGATCATGTACGGGATCGCCGGTGAGCGGGAGCTCGGCGAGGCGGAGCTCGACTGGCTCCCCGGGTACGAGAACTCCGGCCCGGTCCGGGTCGGCAACGGCGCCGCCAACCAGCTCCAGCTGGACGTCTACGGCGAGGTCACCGAGGCCCTCCACCTCGCCCACATGACGGGCCTGTCCCGCAACGACTACGCCTCGTTGCTCCAGATCAAGCTGATCAACTACCTGGAGAAGCACTGGGACCAGCCCGACGAGGGCATCTGGGAGGTCCGCGGCCCGCGCCGGCACTTCGTCCACTCCAAGGTGATGGCCTGGGTGGCCGTGGACCGCACGATCAAGCTCATCGAGTCCGGGGACGCCGACGGCCCGCTGGAGCGCTGGCACGCCCTGCGCGACGACATCCACCGGGACGTCTGCGAGAAGGGCTACGACCCGGAGCGGAACACCTTCACGCAGTCGTACGGCTCCAAGGAGCTGGACGCCTCGCTGCTGCTGATCCCGCAGATGGGCTTCCTGCCGCCGGACGACAAGCGGGTCATCGGCACGATCGAGGCGATCCAGCGCGAGCTGTCCACGGAGGACGGCTTCGTCCTCCGCTACCCCACCTCCGGCGAGGAGGCGGGCGTCGACGGCCTGGAGGGCGACGAGGGCGCGTTCCTCGCCTGCTCGTTCTGGCTGGCCGACGACCTGGCGATGATCGGCCGGGTGGACGAGGCCCGCTCGCTCTTCGAGCGGCTGCTGGCCCTCCGGAACGACCTGGGACTGCTCGCCGAGGAGTGGGACCCGCGCCTCCAGCGGCAGGTCGGCAACTTCCCGCAGGCCTTCAGCCACGTCCCGCTGATCGACACCGCGCTGCGGCTGACCGCGAGCGGGGCCTACGGCGGCTGAGCCGCACGCCCGCCCGCGGACCGGGCGTGCCGGAGGGGCTCCCTCCGGCACGCGCGGGAGGGGCCCCGGACCTACGATGAAAGGGTCCGGTCCCCCCGTACGAAAGGGGGGTTCCCATGGGCCCCCACATCTCCGAGAGCGCGCTGTCCGGCCTCGTCGAGGACCTGGCGGGCGAGGTGATCGTCCCCGGTGACCCGGGCTACGACGAGGCGCGCGCCCTCCACAACGGCATGATCGACCACCGGCCCTCGGTGATCGCCCAGTGCGAGAGCCAGGCGGACGTGTCGAACGCCGTCCTCTTCGGCCGCTCGTGCGAGCTCCCGATCGCGGTCCGCGGCGGCGGCCACAGCGTCGCCGGCACGTCGGTGATCGACGGCTCGCTCGTGGTCGACCTGCGGCGGATGCACACGGTCGTGGTGGATCCCGAGGACATGACCGTCCGCGTCGGCGGCGGGACGACGATGGGGCAGATGGACCACGCCTGCCAGCCCTTCCACCTGGCGACCACCGGCGGGCGGGTGTCCACCACCGGGATCGGCGGCTTCACGCTGGGCGGCGGATCCGGCTGGCTGGAGCGGAAGTTCGGGCTGGCCAGCGACAACCTGCTGGCCGTCGACCTGATCACGGCCGAGGGCCGGCACGTCCACACGGACGCCGAGGAGCACCCGGACCTGTTCTGGGCGCTGCACGGCGGCGGCGGGAACTTCGGGGTGGCGACCTCGCTGACGCTGCGGCTGCACGAGCTGCCCCGGATGAGCGTCGTGATGCTGTTCTTCCTGCCGGACGACGCGCCGGAGGTCGTGCGCGCCTTCCGGGACATCGCGGAGAGCGCCCCGGACGAGGTGGGCGGCGGGACGATCTACCTGCCCGCGCCGCCGGAGCCGTTCGTGCCGCCGGAGCTGGTCGGCCGGCTGCTGTGCGGGACCCTGCTGACGTACGCGGGCCCGGTCGAGGAGGTACGGGAGCTGGCGTCCGCGCTGTTCGGCCTCAGGCCCGTGATCGAGATCGTGACGGACCTGCCGTACGCGGAGCTGCAGTCCATGCTCGACGACCCGCCGGGGCTGCGGAACTACTGGTCGGCCGAGTACCTCACCTCCCTCCCGGACGAGGCCGTGGACGTGTTCTGCGACCGGGGCGCGGGGATCCCGCTGCCCGCGGCGACCCAGCACGTGCTGTTCATGCAGGGCGGCGCGGTGGCGGCCGGGGCGGACTCCTACCCGCAGCCCTGGCGCCTCGCGCCCTGGGCCGTGCACCCGTTCGCGACCTGGGAGGACCCGGCGATGGACGAGGCGGAGATCCAGTGGGTGCGGGACGTCCGGGCCGACGCGCGGCCCTGGGCGATCGACTCCGTCTACCTGAACTTCGTCGGCGCCGAGGGTGAGCACCGGGTGGTCTCCTCCTTCGGCGAGGAGAACTACCGCCGGCTGGCCGCCGTGAAGGCCGTCTACGACCCGGAGAACGTGTTCCGCTTCAACCAGAACATCGTCCCGGCCGGCTGAGCGGCCGGGGTGACGCAGGACACAGTCGGCAGGTGGTCGGGCAAGTGCCTCCATGACTGGACGAGTTGTCGCCTGCGTGGACGAACCGTCCGGTTCCCGTGACCGTGGGGTGATGTCGTCGGCACGCGGACGCGGGTAGCGTCCGGCCCCATGGACAACCAGGGCGGGATCACCGTGCAGCGGGCGCTCGAACTCCCCGGGCTGCGCAGCGGGCTCCCGGAGGTGATCGCCGGCGCGGACCGGCTGCACCGCACGGTGCGCTGGGTGCACGCGGGCGAGGTGCCGAACATCGCGTCGCTGCTCAAGGGCGGCGAGCTGCTGCTGACCACCGGCCTCGGGCTGGGCACCCGGCCCGCCGAGCAGCGTGCCTTCGTGCGGCGGCTGGCCGACCGGGGCATCGCCGCGCTCGTGGTGGAGCTGGGGCCGCGGTTCGCCCGCCTCCCCGCGACCATAGTGGAGGCCGCGCGGGCCGCCGGCCTGCCCCTGGTGCAGCTGCACCGCGAGGTCCCCTTCGTGGCGGTGACGGAGGAGATCCACACCGAGATCGTCAACGGCCACTACGCGCTGCTGCGGCAGGCCGAGGAGGTCCACCGGCAGTGCACGGAGGCGCTGCTGGGCGGCGGCGGCATCCCGCAGGTCCTGCGCATCCTGTCGGACTTCGCCGCCAACCCGGTCTTCCTGGAGACCGCCGACGGCCAGCTGCTGTACGCGGCGGGCACCGAGTCGGGGCCCGCCGACCCGCTCCAGGTCTGGGACGGGCTGCGCGGCGGGCGGGCGGCCCGCGAGTCGGGCCCGCCGAGCGGCACGGTCCTGGTGGACGTGCCGGGCGGCGGTCCGGGGACGGCGTCGGTACGGGCGCGCCTCGTCCTGCTGTCCGTGTCCGGCGCCCTCTCCCCCGTCCACCGGATGGCGGCGGAGCGGGCGGCGGGCCTCCTCGCGGTCGTGCTCATGCAGGCGCGCCAGGAGGAGGAGCTGGCGGCGCGCGGCCGGGGCGACTTCCTGACGGACCTGGCGGAGGGCAGGATCACGGCGGAGGACGCGCCGGCGCAGGCGCGGGTCCTCGGCTTCAAGCCGGGCGACGGTCCGCTCCTGCCGGTGGTGATGCGCCTGGCCTCCGAACTGTCGCCCTCCGGGAACTGGGCCCTGCTGGCCCGCGCGGTGCTGGAGGAGCTGTCCTCCGTCGGCGTGCCGGTCCTGCTGGGCGTCCGCCCGGTCGAGGGCCGGGTTCCGCTCCTGCTGGGCCTGCGGTCGGAGTCGGAGCGCACGGCGGTGGCGGACCGGGTCGCGGCGGCGCTGCGCGCGGGCGTGGAGCGCGCCGGCCTCGAACGCGCCGGGGTGCATCCGCCGGTCGTCGTGGTGGGCGTCGCCGGCAGCTGGGCGGCGGCGTCGGCGGGGCTGCGGCACGCGGCGGAGACGGCGACGGCCGCCCAGGGCCTCTCGGACCGGCCCTGGTACGACGCCCGGCGCCTGGACATCGACCTGCTGCTGTGGCGGCTCCACTTCCACGGGGACACGGTCCTCGCGGCCTTCGTGGACCGGGCGATCGGCCCGCTGCGGGACCACGACCGCACGTCCCGCCCGCCGCTGCTGCCGACGCTGGAGACGTATCTGGCGCACGCGGGCCGCAAGGCGGAGACGGCCCGCGAGCTCCACCTCAACCGGCAGACCCTCTACAACCGGCTGGCCCGCATCTCCGAACTCCTGGGCACGGACCTGGACGACCCGCAGACCGTGCTGGCCCTGTCCCTGGCCCTGAGGGCCCGCCGCCACACGCCGTAGGACGCGCGCCCGTTCCCCGGAAGGGGGCGGGCGCCTACCGCCCCGCCAGTTCGTCGTACACGCTCAGCACGTGGGCCACCGTCTCGTCCTCCGTGGGCCAGGTCCGGGCCTGCACCCGTCCGGCCGCCGCGAGGTCCATCCGCCGCTCCACGTCCTCGAGGAGTCCCCGCACGGCCCCGGCGAGGGCGTCGGCGTCCCCGTAGGGCACCAGCTCGGCCGCGTCGCCGACGAGTTCGGGCACTCCGCCGACGGCCGTGGCGACCAGCGGCACGCCGAGCCGCAGCGCCTCCTGGGCGAGCAGGGACCGGGCCTCCCACCGCGAGGGCAGGACGGCGACGTCGGCCGCGGCGAGCAGCTCGGCGACGTCCTCGCGCCGCCCGATCAGGCGTACGGGCAGGTCCTCGGCCGCGATCTGCCGCTGGAGGGCGGCCCGTTCGCGGCCCTCCCCCGCGACGACGAGCAGCGGCTGCGGGTCGAGGTCCCGCCACGACCGGGCCGCGGCGAGCAGCGTCCGGTAGCCGCGGCCCCGTTCCAGCGCTCCGACCGCCATGATCAACGGCCTCTCGACGGCGCCCAGTTCGGCGCGGGCCTTGCCGTCGTGGAGGCAGACGGGCCCGCGTGCGGGCGGGACGGTGACGGGCGCGAGCCGGGCGTCCCGTGCCCCGCGCCGGCGGGCCCGGTCGACGAGTTCGGAGGAGGTGCCGAGGACGACGGTCGCGGCCCGCACGGTCCGCCGCTCCAGCAGCCGGAGCATTCCGCTCTGCGCGGCCCCGCGGGCCCGGGGGCGACTGTCCCAGGTGGTCACGAGCGGGGCGCGGTCCCCGCCGCCGGACAGGGCGAGCGCGGCCCGTACGGAGGCCTCGAGTCCGTGTGCGTGGACGACGTCGGCGCCGATGCAGGCGTTGCGGAGCGCGGCGACGGTCGCGGGGTCGCCGAGGCGGGGCAGCGGCACGAAGTGCGCGCCGGCCCCCAGGTAGTCGTAGACGCGGTCGAGTTCGGCCGGGGCGCACACGGTCACCCGCACGCCCCTCGCCACCAGCCCCGAGGCGAGTGATCGGACGTGAGCGCTGCTTCCCGCGCCGCCGCCGCCCAGCACTTGGACCGTACGGAGCTGTGTCACGCGCCCAAGGATGCCAGCCCGTGCCGCCGACCGTACGCACGTTCCGGCACCGAAGTGGCGTCGTTCCCCTGTACGGAAGGCGTACGGCCCCGGCACCCGGTCCACGGGTTCACCCACTTGAGGGAGCGCGCGCTCGACGCCGCACGCCCCCAGGTGTGCGCGGGACCCACCGGGGCGCCGCAGGCCCGCGCCCGTCCCCGCGCCCGGCGGCCCACGCCGGGCGCCCGGCATCCCCGGCGCCCGGTCGCCTCCGGGCGGGGTCAGCCGTCCGCGCGGGCGGTGGCCAGCAGTTCCTCCGCGTGGGCCCTGGCCGTCTCGGAGTCCTCCTGGCCGGCGAGCATCCGGGACAGCTCCCGTACGCGCTCCTCGCCCTCCAGGACCGTGACGCCGGACCGGGTCACGGACCCGTCGTTGGTCTTCTCGACGAGCAGCTGCCGGTCGGCGAACGCCGCGACCTGGGGCAGGTGGGTGACGACCACGACCTGCGCGGTCCTGGCGAGCTTGGCGAGCCGGCGGCCGATCTCGACCGCCGCCTTGCCGCCCACTCCGGCGTCGACCTCGTCGAAGAGGTACGTGGGCACCGGGTCGACCCCGGCGAAGACGACCTCCACCGCCAGCATCACCCGGGACAGCTCACCGCCGGATGCGCCCTTGGCGATCGGCCGCGGCGGCGCCCCGGGGTGCGGGGCGAGCAGCAGCTCGACCTCGTCGGCGCCGGAGGGGCCGTAGGCGACCCGGCGGCCGCCGACCTCGACGCCGTCGGCGTCCTCGGTCTGCCGGATGTCGAAGGACACGCGCGCGTGGGGCATGGCGAGCGAGGCGAGTTCGGCGGTGACGGCGTCGGCGAACCGGTCGGCGGCCTCCGTGCGCGCGTCGGTCAGCCGCTGGGCGAGCACCGACAGCTCGTCGCGCAGCCGGTCGCGCTCGGCGGTGAGTTCCTCGATGCGGTCGTCGTCGCCGTCCAGCTCGCCGAGCCGGCCCGCGCTCTCCTCAGCCCAGGCGAGGACCGTGGCGATGTCCTCGCCGTACTTCCGCGTCAGCTGCACGAGCGCCGCACGCCGCTCCTCGACGGCGGCGAGCCGCAGCGGGTCGGCGTCCAGGTCGTCGGCGTACCCGGCGAGCTCGGTGGCCACGTCGCCGAGGAGGATCGAGATCTCCCCCATCCGGTCGGCGAGGGCGGCGAGCGCCGGGTCGTGCGACCGCACGGCCTCCAGGGCCCGGCCCGCGCCCGCGACCAGGGTCGTGGCGTCGACGGACTCGGGGTCCTCGGGAACGCCCGCGAGCGCGGCGTGCGCGAGCGCGGCGGCGGAGGCCAGGGCCTCGGCGTGGCCGAGCCGCTCGGCCTCGGCGGCCAGCTCGACGTCCTCCCCGGCGAGCGGGGCGACCGCCTCGATCTCGCCGAGCCCGAAGCGCAGCAGATCGGCCTCCTGGGCACGCTCCCGGGCCCGGGTGGTGATCTCGTCCAGTTCTCCGGTGACGGCACGCAACCGCCGGTACGCCTCCGTGTAGCCGGCGAGCGGCACGGAGACCGCCTCGCCCGCGTACCGGTCGAGCGCCCCGCGCTGCCGGGCCGGCTTGAGCAGGCCCTGCTGGTCGGTCTGGCCGTGGACGGCGACGAGTTCGTCGGCGAGTTCGGCGAGCACCCCGACGGGCACGGAACGCCCGCCCAGGTGGGCGCGCGAGCGGCCCTCGGCCGAGACGGTGCGGCTGACGAGCAGCACCCCGTCCTCCAGCTCCGCACCGGCCTCCTCGGCGCGCACGGCGGCGGGCGCGCCCGCGGGCACGCTGATCCGCCCCTCGACGACGGCCGAGGCCGCGCCGATCCGCACCAGGGCCGCATCGGCCCTGCCGCCGAGCAGCAGGCCCAGGCTGGTCACCACCATGGTCTTGCCCGCACCGGTCTCACCGGTCACCGCGGTGAAGCCGGGCGACAGCTCGACCACCGCGTCGTCGATGACCCCGAGCGACCGTATCCGCATCTCCTCCAGCACGCCCCAGACCATACGAGGTTTCCCGGGTGCGATGCGACATCACCCCCGGGCGTAACTCTCCGGCGTGCCGATCGTTCGCCCCCGCCGGGGCCGGTCCGGGGACCGGATGCGGGCGGGCGCGCCGCCGGCCGGAGCCGCGTGCGGCGCGCCCCGCGTCAGCGGGCCCCGCCGCGCCACCCGGACACGGGCAGGGCGAACTTCGCCACGAGCCGGTCCGTGAAGGAGGCGTGGTGGAGCCGGGCGAGGCGGACCGGGACGGCGCCCCGCCGCACCTCGACCCGCGCGCCCGCCGGGAGTTCCACCGTCCGCCGCCCGTCACACCACAGCACCCCGTGCGGGGTGTGCGGCTCGACCTCGACGGCGAGCACCGACTCGGGGGTGGTGACGAGCGGCTTGGCGAAGAGGGCGTGCGCCCCGATCGGGACCATGAGCAGGGCCTCGACCTCGGGCCAGACGACCGGACCGCCCGCAGAGAAGGCGTACGCGGTGGAGCCGGTGGGTGTCGCGCAGATCACGCCGTCGCAGCCGAATCCGGTGACCGGGCGCCCGTCGATCGCGAGGACGACCTCCAGCATCCGTTCGGGGGACACCTTCTGGACGGCCGCCTCGTTGAGCGCCCAGTCGCGGTGCAGGACGTCGCCGTTCTCGTACACGACGACGTCGAGGGTCATCCGCTCCTCGACCTCGTACGCCTTCGTCACGACCCGGTCGACGACCTTGTCGAGGTCGTCCCGCTCGGCCTCCGCGAGGAAGCCGACGCGGCCGAGGTTGACGCCGAGCATCGGGACGCCGGAGGCGCGGGAGAACTCCGCGCCGCGCAGCAGGGTGCCGTCACCGCCGAGGACGACGAGGAGTTCGCAGCCGTCGAGCGCGTCGGAGCAGTCCTCCTTCACCTTCTCGACGGACGGCGGCAGCGGCAGGTCCGCCGCCTCGCCCTCCAGGACGCGGACGCCGATGCCGCAGCGCAGCAGTCCGAGGACGACCAGTTCGGCGCTGCGCACGGCGGCCGGCCGGCCGGTGTGCGCGAGCAGGAAGACGGTACGGGGTGCGGTCTCTGGTGCTGCTGCCGTTGAGCTCAACGAGGTCCTTCCGCCACGGCGCGGTCGACATCCGCCGGATCGAGCGCGGGCGCCCCGGCCCGCAGCCACAGAAAGTACTCGACGTTGCCGGAGGGGCCGGGCAGCGGGCTCGCGGTGACGCCCAGGACGCCCAGGCCGAGCTCGGCGGCGCGCCGGGCGACGTTCTTCACGGCGTCGGCGCGGAGTTCGGTGCTCCGGACGACCCCGCCGGTGCCGAGCCGCTCCTTGCCCACCTCGAACTGCGGCTTCACCATCAGGACGAGGTCGGCGTCGGGCGCCGTGCAGGCCGCGAGGGCCGGCAGCACGAGGCCGAGCGGGATGAACGAGAGGTCGCCGACGACCAGGTCGACGGGCACGCCGTCGATCGCGTCGAGTGTCAACTCCCTGACGTTCGTGCGGTCCTTCACGGTGACCCGCTCGTCGCTCTGCAGCGACCAGGCGAGCTGTCCGTAGCCGACGTCGACGGCGACGACGTGGGCGGCGCCGGCCCGCAGCAGGACGTCGGTGAAGCCGCCGGTGGAGGCCCCGGCGTCGAGGGCGCGCCGGCCCTCGACCTTCAGCCCGAGCGGGACGAAGGCCTCGAAGGCCCCGGCCAGCTTGTGGCCGCCGCGCGAGACGTAGTCGGGGTCGGAGTCGTCCTGGACGACGACGATGGCCGCGGCGGTCTCGACCTGGGTGGCGGGCTTGGTGGCGACGGTCTTGCCGACGGTCACCCGGCCCGCGGCGATCAGCTGGCTGGCGTGCTCGCGCGAGCGCGCGAGCTTGCGCCGGACCAGCTCGGCGTCGAGACGGCGGCGTGCCACTCCTGCCACGTTCGGTTCAGCTCCTGTGGTCGTGCGGACGAGGGGCGGGGTGCGCGTCCAGCGAGGTCAGCTCGGCGCGCAGTCCACGGTGTACATCCTCGTACACCTCCGGGTGCCCGTCCGCCGGGAGGTCGTCGACCTCGGCGAGACGCGCCAGGTGGGCGTCGACCCCGGGGTGCCCGGTGAGCTCCCGTACGACCTCCAGCGGCGCGGCCGCGGCGGGCTCGGGGGCGCCCTCCCGCGGGGCCCGCGCGTCCGGGGCCCCGGGTTCGGGGAGGGCGTCCACGGGCTCGGGCTCGGCCATCGCGTCGTTCATGGTCCCGACGCTACCGCGAACCCCTGGGGTACGGTCGACGGCGATGGCGACGATCACGGAGTGCCGCGACGCACTCGACACACTCTCGGACAACCTGGCGCGGGCGGACGGCGACGTCCGCGGCGCGGCGGCGTTCGACCGCACCCTGAGCTGCCACATCACCGACCTGGACACCACGTTCACGGGCCGCCTCGCGGACGGCCGGATCGAGGTCGCGTCCACGGTGCCGGGCCCGCCTCCGGGCAAGGCGCAGATCCGGCTGGCGATGACCGGCGACGACCTGGTGTCGATGGTGCGCGGGGACCTGAACTTCGCGAAGGCCTGGGCCTCGGGCCGGGTCAGGCTGGAGGCGGGCTTCCGCGACCTGCTCCGCCTCCGCTCCCTCCTCTAGGGGGAGTCCTGCCCGCTCCGGGCACGGACGGCCGACTCCGGGCACGGACGGCCCGCACCCGGCACGGCCGCCGCGCGCACCCGGAAGCGCCGGCGCGCTCACCCGGAAGGGCCGGCGCCTCACCCGCCGGCGACGGGCTCCGCCGGGCGCGGGACCCGCGCCTTCCGCCCGGCGGGCACGACCAGCGGCGTCCCCGTCTCGGGGTCGGCGATGACCTGGCAGCGCAACCCGAAGACCCGCTCGACCAGCTCGGCCGTCACCACCTCGGCCGGCGGCCCCTCGGCGACCACCTCGCCGTCACGGACGGCGATGAGGTGGGTGGCGTACCGGGCCGCGTGGTTGAGGTCGTGCAGGACGGCGACGAGCGTCCGTCCCTGCGTCTCGTGCAGCTCGGCGCAGAGGTCGAGGACGTCGATCTGGTGCTGGATGTCGAGGTACGTCGTCGGCTCGTCCAGGAGCAGCAGCGGTGTCTGCTGGGCGAGCGCCATGGCGATCCAGACGCGCTGCCGCTGACCGCCGGAGAGCTCGTCCACGTACCGCTCGGCCAGCTCGGCGACACCGGTCGCCTCCATGGACTCGCGGGTGATCCGCTCGTCCTCCGGCGACCACTGCCGCAGCAGCCCCTGGTGGGGGTAGCGCCCGCGGGCGACGAGGTCGGCGACCGTGATCCCGTCGGGCGCCACGGAGGTCTGCGGCAGCAGCCCCAGGGTCTTGGCGACCTTCTTGGCGGGCATCGACTGGATCGACTGCCCGTCGAGCAGGACGCGCCCCTCGCTGGGCTTCAGCATCCGGGACAGCGCGCGGAGCAGGGTCGACTTGCCGCATGCGTTCGGTCCGACGATGACGGTGAACGAGTGGTCGGGGATCTCGACGGACAGGTCGCGGGCGATGACCCGCTGCTCGTACGCCAGGGTGACCGATTCCGCGCTCAGCCGCTGCTGCCGACCATCCATGACCGTACTCCCGTACCCGAAGCCTCGATAAAGTTAGGTTAGCCTACCCAATTTCCTCGCCCGTTCGGATGTCAGAGTCCGAGCCGCGCCAGCACCTTGCCCGCGTCCGGCGCCCCGCCGTCCCCCGCGTCCGCGGCCGACCAGGCCGCCCCGCACAGGGCCCGCACGGCGTCCAGGGGATCCGCCTCCCCGGCCCCCGCCGGACCGTCGAGCACCAGCTCGCCCCCGCGCGGCGCGCTCACGGAAGCGCGCCAGTCCCCGCACACGAAGCTCCCGTCCTCCTCCGCGACGACCTCGGGCTGCCCCTCCAGCAGCCCCCGCAGATCGGCCGCGACATAGGTCGGCCGGTGCTCCGGCACGGCCCGCAGCAGCTGCGCCGCGTCCGTCACCCCGGTGAGGACGAGCAGCGAGTCCACCCCGCCGTTGAACGCGCCCTCGATGTCCGTGTCCAACCGGTCGCCGACCACGAGCGGCCGCCGCGCGCCGGTCCGCAGCACCGTCTCCCGGTGCATCGGCGGCAGCGGCTTCCCCGCGACCTTCGGCTCGAACCGGCCGCCGGTGGCGATCCGTACGACCTCCACCGCCGCCCCGTTCCCGGGCCCGATCCCCCGCGCACCGGGAATCGTCAGGTCCGTGTTCGACGCGTACCAGGGAAGACCCCGCGCCACCGCGTAGCTCGCCTCGGCGAACCGCCCCCACGGCATCTCGGGCCCTCCGTACCCCTGCACCACGGCCACCGGACCGTCCTCCGCCGAGTCCACCGGCACCAGGCCGCGCTCGCGCAGCGCCACCCGCAGCCCGTCGCCGCCGATGACGAGGACCCGGGACCCGGACGGCACGTCGTCGGCGATCAGCCGGGCCACGGCCTGCGCCGAGGTGATCACGTCCGCGGCCTCGGCGGGCACCCCGAGCTCGGTGAGGTGCTCGGCCACCGCGTCGGGCGTCCGCAGCGCGTTGTTGGTGACGTACGCCAGGTGCATCCCGCCGGCCCGGGCGGTCCCGAGCGCCTCCACGGCGTGCGGAACGGCCTCCCCGCCCGCGTAGACGACCCCGTCCAGGTCGAGGAGCGCGGTGTCGTACGCCTCGCTCAGCGGCGCCGCGCTGCCTCCCGGCCGCCGCCTGACCTCGCCCTGCCGTTCCTGGCCGTTCCGCACCGTCACCGCGCACTCCTCGCCTCACCGGGTGGGTTCCCCGCTCCCCCGATCATCGCTCATCATCCCGGCCACATACGATGACGAGATGAACACCTCAGGTCACGCGGCCGACGACGTCCGCGACGACGCAGCCGGACTGCGCCTGGCGCCGTTCCGCGGGCTCCGTTACGTCCCCGAACGGGTCGGCAGCCTTGCCGCCGTGACGTCCCCGCCCTACGACGTCGTCGTACGACCTGACGGACTCCTCCATCTGGAGTCCGCGGATCCCCACAACATCGTCCGGCTGATCCTCCCGCAGGCGATCACCGCCGGCACCCGCCACCGCAAGGCCGCCGTCACCCTCGACCGCTGGCTCGCGGACGGCGTCCTCGCCCCGGACCCGGAGCCCGCGCTCTACGTGTACGAGCAGCACGGCGACGGCATCCTGCAGCGCGGCATCATCGGGGCCCTGGAGCTCTCCACCCCGGCGGAGGGCGTCGTCCTCCCGCACGAGGACGTCATGCCGCACGTCGTCGAGGACCGGGCCGCCCTGATGCGGACCACCGCCGCCAACCTGGAGCCGTTGCTCCTCACGTACGTCGGCGAGGGGGACGGCGCGGACGAGGTCGTCGAACGGACCGTCCAGCGCCCGCCGCTGCTCGCCACCACCACCGAGGACGGCTTCCACCACCGCCTCTGGGCCGTGACCGACCCGGCCGAGCAGGCCGCCGTCTCGGCCGAACTCGCCCGCCACCAGGCCCTCATCGCCGACGGCCACCACCGCTGGGCGACCTATCTGCGCCTCCGCGAGGAGCACCCCTCCCCCGGCCCCTGGAACTACGGCCTGGTCCTCCTCATCGACACCGCCCGCTACCCGCTCCGGGTCCGCGCGATCCACCGGCTCCTCAACCGCCTGCCGCTCGCCGACGCCCTCGGGGCCCTCGACGGCTCCTTCCGGGTGCGCCCGGTCGACGGGCCCCTGCGGACGGCCATGGACGCCCTGGCCGAGGCGTCGGCCGAGGGCAACGCCTTCCTCCTGGCCGGCGACGGCGGCTTCCACCTCGTCGACCGCCCGGACCCCGCGCTGCTCGACCGCACGATCCGCACGGACCGCCCGGACGCCTGGCGCACCCTGGACGCCACGGTCCTGCACTCGACGCTCCTCGAACACGTCTGGCACATCCCGGACGCGCCCGAGGACATCGCGTACATCCATGACACCGAGGCCGCGGTGGAGCAGGCGGAGCGCCGCGGCGGTACGGCGGTCCTGATGCATCCGGTGCGCGAGGAGGTCGTACGGGACCTGGCCCGCCAGGGCGTCACGATGCCCCGCAAGTCCACCTCGTTCGGCCCGAAGCCGGCGACCGGCCTGGTCCTACGGAGCCTGGCGCTCGACTGAGGGGTCCGGGAGAACGCGAGAAGGGCGGCACCCGCAGGGGTGCCGCCCTTCTCAGCGTCCGACCGGATCAGCCCTTGTCGCCGACGCTGTCGTCCTCGTCGAGGTCGTCGTCCTCGTCGTCATCGAGGTCTGCATCGGCGTCGAGGGCCTCGCCCCGCTCCGAGTCCTCCGCGATCTCGTCGTCCTCGTCGAACGCGTCGACGAACTCGACGCCGTCCATCTCGGCGAGGCGGTCCGAGGCGTCCGTGGAGCCGTCCTTGTCGGCTTCCAGGGCCTTGGCGAACCACTCCCGGGCCTCGCGCTCCCGGCCGGCGGCGAGCAGCGCGTCGGCGTAGGCGTAGCGCAGGCGCGCGGTCCACGGGTGGACGGCGCTGGAGGCGAGCTCGGGGCTCTGCAGCGTCACGATGGCCGCGTCGAGCTGGCCGAGGTCCCGGCGGGCGCCGGCGGCCACGAGCCGCATCTCGACCTGGCCGGCCTTGTCCAGCTTCTGCACCTCGGGCTCACCGGCCATCGCCAGCGCGCGCTCGGGGCGGTTGAGCCCGCGCTCGCAGTCGGCCATGACGGGCCACAGCTCCACGCCGCCGCTCATCCGGCGGGCGGCACGGAACTCGGCGAGCGCCTCGGAGTACTTCTGCGTGGCGTACGCGGCGAAGCCGGCGGCCTCGCGCACGGCGGCGACACGAGAGGCGAGCCGCAGGGCGACCCGGGAGTAGCCGTACGCCTTCTCCGGGTCCTCGTCGATCAGCTGGGCGACCATGACGAGGTTGCGCGAGACGTCCTCGGCGAGCCCCTTGGGCAGGCTCATGAGCTCCTGGCGCACGTCCGGGTCGATCTCCTCACCGGTGACCTCCGGGGGGATCGGCAGCCGCTTGATGGGCGCGCGGTCGCTGCGCTCGCGGTCGTCACGGCGCCCGAAACCACCGCGGTCGTCGCGCCCGCGGTACCCGCCGCGGCTGTCGCCGCCACGGTCGTCACGACGGAAACCGCCACCGCGGTTGTCACCGCCACGGTCGTCGCGGCGGAACCCACCGCCGCGGTTGTCACCGCCTCGGTCATCGCGACGGAAGGAGGACGGACGCTCGTCACGCCGGTCGTCACGACGGAACCCACCACCACGGTTGTCACCGCCACGGTCGTCACGCGAGGGGTACGAGGGCCGGTCGTCCCGACGGAACGACGACGGACGCTCGTCACGCCGGTCATCACGACGGAACCCACCACCACGGTTGTCACCGCCACGGTCGTCACGCGAGGGGTACGAGGGCCGGTCGTCCCGACGGAACGACGACGGACGCTCGTCCCGCCGGTCATCACGACGGAACCCACCACCGCGATTGTCGCCACCACGGTCGTCGCGACGGAAACCGCCACCACGGTTGTCGCCACGGCGGTCGTCACGCGAGGGGTACGAGGGCCGGTCGTCCCGACGGAACGACGACGGACGCTCGTCCCGCCGGTCATCACGACGGAACCCACCACCGCGATTGTCACCGCCACGGTCATCGCGACGGAACCCGCCACCACCACGGTTGTCGCCACCGCGGTCGTCGCGACGGAACCCACCACCACGGTTGTCACCGCCACGGTCATCACGACGGAAACCGCCACCACGGTTGTCGTCACGGCGGTCGTCACGCGAGGGGTACGAGGGCCGGTCGTCCCGACGGAACGACGACGGACGCTCGTCACGCCGGTCATCACGACGGAAACCGCCACCGCGGTTGTCGCCGCCGCGGTCGTCACGACGGAACCCACCGCCACGGTTGTCACCGCCACGGTTGTCGTCACGACGGAAACCGCCACCACGGTTGTCGCCACCACGGTCATCGCGACGGAACCCACCGCCACGGTTGTCGTCACGGCGGTCATCGCGACGGAACCCACCACCGCGGTTGTCGTCACGGCGGAAGCCGCCGCCACCACGGTTGTCTCCACCGCGGTCATCACGACGGAACCCGCCACCACCGCGGTTGTCACCGCCACGGTCATCGCGACGGAAGCCACCACCACGGTTGTCGCCACCGCGGTTGTCGTCACGGCGCGGCCCACGGTAGCCGCCCCGGTCACCGCCGGCGCCGGCCCCGTCCCTGCGACGCGGCTCGCGCTCCGGACGGTCGTCGGGAGAGTTGGTGGACATCGACGTGACTCCTGTCTTCGGGTACTGCAGTCATTCTCGCGCAGCCGGCACTCGGCCGCGCATCGGAAAAGTCTAGTGAAAAACAAAAGGACCCCTGGTCCCAGCGTGAACGCTGGGACCAGGGGTCCTGAAGAATTGTTCGGCGGCGTCCTACTCTCCCACAGGGTCCCCCCTGCAGTACCATCGGCGCTGAAAGGCTTAGCTTCCGGGTTCGGAATGTAACCGGGCGTTTCCCTAACGCTATGACCACCGAAACCCTATCGGTTTCGAGCGAACAAGCACACTTTGTAGTTGTGTTCTAGCTCTAGAAACCAGCAACTGTTCGTTGCTTCAGAACTAACACAGTGGACGCGAGCAACTGAGGACAAGCCCTCGGCCTATTAGTACCGGTCAGCTCCACCCATTACTGGGCTTCCACATCCGGCCTATCAACCCAGTCGTCTACTGGGAGCCTTACCCTCTCAAGGAGGTGGGAATACTCATCTCGAAGCAGGCTTCCCGCTTAGATGCTTTCAGCGGTTATCCCTCCCGAACGTAGCCAACCAGCCATGCCCTTGGCAGGACAACTGGCACACCAGAGGTTCGTCCGTCCCGGTCCTCTCGTACTAGGGACAGCCCTTCTCAATATTCCTACGCGCACAGCGGATAGGGACCGAACTGTCTCACGACGTTCTAAACCCAGCTCGCGTACCGCTTTAATGGGCGAACAGCCCAACCCTTGGGACCGACTCCAGCCCCAGGATGCGACGAGCCGACATCGAGGTGCCAAACCATCCCGTCGATATGGACTCTTGGGGAAGATCAGCCTGTTATCCCCGGGGTACCTTTTATCCGTTGAGCGACGGCGCTTCCACAAGCCACCGCCGGATCACTAGTCCCGACTTTCGTCCCTGCTCGACCCGTCGGTCTCACAGTCAAGCTCCCTTGTGCACTTACACTCAACACCTGATTGCCAACCAGGCTGAGGGAACCTTTGGGCGCCTCCGTTACCCTTTGGGAGGCAACCGCCCCAGTTAAACTACCCATCAGACACTGTCCCTGATCCGGATCACGGACCGAGGTTAGACATCCAGCACGACCAGAGTGGTATTTCAACGGCGACTCCACCATGACTGGCGTCACGGCTTCAAAGTCTCCCACCTATCCTACACAAGCCGAACCGAACACCAATATCAAACTGTAGTAAAGGTCCCGGGGTCTTTCCGTCCTGCTGCGCGAAACGAGCATCTTTACTCGTAGTGCAATTTCACCGGGCCTATGGTTGAGACAGTCGAGAAGTCGTTACGCCATTCGTGCAGGTCGGAACTTACCCGACAAGGAATTTCGCTACCTTAGGATGGTTATAGTTACCACCGCCGTTTACTGGCGCTTAAGTTCTCAGCTTCGCCCTGTCGAAACAGAGCTAACCGGTCCCCTTAACGTTCCAGCACCGGGCAGGCGTCAGTCCGTATACATCGCCTTACGGCTTCGCACGGACCTGTGTTTTTAGTAAACAGTCGCTTCTCGCTGGTCTCTGCGGCCACCCCCAGCTCACGGAGTAAATCCGATCACCAGTGATGGCCCCCCTTCTCCCGAAGTTACGGGGGCATTTTGCCGAGTTCCTTAACCATAGTTCACCCGAACGCCTCGGTATTCTCTACCTGACCACCTGAGTCGGTTTAGGGTACGGGCCGCCATGAAACTCGCTAGAGGCTTTTCTCGACAGCATAGGATCATCCACTTCACCACAATCGGCTCGGCATCAGGTCTCAGCCTTAATGTGTGACGGATTTGCCTATCACACGGCCTACACCCTTACCCCGGGACAACCACCGCCCGGGCTGGACTACCTTCCTGCGTCACCCCATCGCTTACCTACTACCACCTTGGGTCGACGGCTCCACCACTTTCCATTCCCCGAAGGGTCCGGAACGGCTTCACGGCCTTAGCATTAATGGGCTCGATATTGGGCGTTTCAAAGCGGGTACCGGAATATCAACCGGTTGTCCATCGACTACGCCTGTCGGCCTCGCCTTAGGTCCCGACTTACCCTGGGCAGATCAGCTTGACCCAGGAACCCTTAGTCAATCGGCGCACACGTTTCTCACGTGTGTATCGCTACTCATGCCTGCATTCTCACTCGTGAACCGTCCACAACTCGCTTCCGCGGCTGCTTCACCCGGCACACGACGCTCCCCTACCCATCACAACACCCGTTGGGGCTTAACGCTGCAATGACACGACTTCGGCGGTACGCTTGAGCCCCGCTACATTGTCGGCGCGGAATCACTTGACCAGTGAGCTATTACGCACTCTTTCAAGGGTGGCTGCTTCTAAGCCAACCTCCTGGTTGTCTCTGCGACTCCACATCCTTTCCCACTTAGCGTACGCTTAGGGGCCTTAGTCGATGCTCTGGGCTGTTTCCCTCTCGACCATGGAGCTTATCCCCCACAGTCTCACTGCCGTGCTCTCACTTACCGGCATTCGGAGTTTGGCTAAGGTCAGTAACCCGGTAGGGCCCATCGCCTATCCAGTGCTCTACCTCCGGCAAGAAACACACGACGCTGCACCTAAATGCATTTCGGGGAGAACCAGCTATCACGGAGTTTGATTGGCCTTTCACCCCTAACCACAGGTCATCCCCCAGGTTTTCAACCCTGGTGGGTTCGGTCCTCCACGAAGTCTTACCTCCGCTTCAACCTGCCCATGGCTAGATCACTCCGCTTCGGGTCTTGAGCGCGCTACTGAATCGCCCTATTCGGACTCGCTTTCGCTACGGCTTCCCCACACGGGTTAACCTCGCAACGCACCGCAAACTCGCAGGCTCATTCTTCAAAAGGCACGCAGTCACGACATACAGCAAGCTGTATGCGACGCTCCCACGGCTTGTAGGCACACGGTTTCAGGTACTATTTCACTCCGCTCCCGCGGTACTTTTCACCATTCCCTCACGGTACTATCCGCTATCGGTCACCAGGGAATATTTAGGCTTAGCGGGTGGTCCCGCCAGATTCACACGGGATTTCTCGGGCCCCGTGCTACTTGGGTGTCTCTCAAACGAGCCGCATGAATTTCAGCTACGGGGGTCTTACCCTCTACGCCGGACCTTTCGCATGTCCTTCGCCTATCCATACGGTTTCTGACTCGTCCTGTCGCCGGCAGACGACAGAAGAGAGATCCCACAACCCCGCATGCGCAACCCCTGCCGGGTATCACACGCATACGGTTTGGCCTCATCCGGTTTCGCTCGCCACTACTCCCGGAATCACGGTTGTTTTCTCTTCCTGAGGGTACTGAGATGTTTCACTTCCCCTCGTTCCCTCCACATGCCCTATGTGTTCAGGCATGGGTGACAGCCCATGACGACTGCCGGGTTTCCCCATTCGGAAACCCCCGGATCAAAGCCTGGTTGACGGCTCCCCGGGGACTATCGTGGCCTCCCACGTCCTTCATCGGTTCCTGGTGCCAAGGCATCCACCGTGCGCCCTTAAAAACTTGGCCACAGATGCTCGCGTCCACTGTGTAGTTCTCAAACAACGACCAGCCACCCATCACCCTGACTTAACAAGCCAAGTTCACTGGGGCCGGAATCTTGAAGGACGACCAGCCGGCCGTACCCTCAGACACCCAACAACGTGCCAAGCACAGTCCGTTCCTCGAATCTCGTTTTCCACGCCGAAGCAGTACTCACGGTCACTCGGATCAAGACTGTGCCAACTAATCAACGTTCCACCCATGAGCTGACCGTGCAGAACGTTTGCCTGCAATCGGTACTGTGCTCCTTAGAAAGGAGGTGATCCAGCCGCACCTTCCGGTACGGCTACCTTGTTACGACTTCGTCCCAATCGCCAGTCCCACCTTCGACAGCTCCCTCCCACAAGGGGTTGGGCCACCGGCTTCGGGTGTTACCGACTTTCGTGACGTGACGGGCGGTGTGTACAAGGCCCGGGAACGTATTCACCGCAGCAATGCTGATCTGCGATTACTAGCAACTCCGACTTCATGGGGTCGAGTTGCAGACCCCAATCCGAACTGAGACCGGCTTTTTGAGATTCGCTCCGCCTCGCGGCATCGCAGCTCTTTGTACCGGCCATTGTAGCACGTGTGCAGCCCAAGACATAAGGGGCATGATGACTTGACGTCGTCCCCACCTTCCTCCGAGTTGACCCCGGCGGTCTCCTGTGAGTCCCCATCACCCCGAAGGGCATGCTGGCAACACAGGACAAGGGTTGCGCTCGTTGCGGGACTTAACCCAACATCTCACGACACGAGCTGACGACAGCCATGCACCACCTGTATACCGACCACAAGGGGGGCACTATCTCTAATGCTTTCCGGTATATGTCAAGCCTTGGTAAGGTTCTTCGCGTTGCGTCGAATTAAGCCACATGCTCCGCTGCTTGTGCGGGCCCCCGTCAATTCCTTTGAGTTTTAGCCTTGCGGCCGTACTCCCCAGGCGGGGAACTTAATGCGTTAGCTGCGGCACCGACGACGTGGAATGTCGCCAACACCTAGTTCCCAACGTTTACGGCGTGGACTACCAGGGTATCTAATCCTGTTCGCTCCCCACGCTTTCGCTCCTCAGCGTCAGTAATGGCCCAGAGATCCGCCTTCGCCACCGGTGTTCCTCCTGATATCTGCGCATTTCACCGCTACACCAGGAATTCCGATCTCCCCTACCACACTCTAGCCTGCCCGTATCGGATGCAGACCCGGGGTTAAGCCCCGGGCTTTCACACCCGACGTGACAAGCCGCCTACGAGCTCTTTACGCCCAATAATTCCGGACAACGCTTGCGCCCTACGTATTACCGCGGCTGCTGGCACGTAGTTAGCCGGCGCTTCTTCTGCAGGTACCGTCACTTTCGCTTCTTCCCTGCTGAAAGAGGTTTACAACCCGAAGGCCGTCATCCCTCACGCGGCGTCGCTGCATCAGGCTTTCGCCCATTGTGCAATATTCCCCACTGCTGCCTCCCGTAGGAGTCTGGGCCGTGTCTCAGTCCCAGTGTGGCCGGTCGCCCTCTCAGGCCGGCTACCCGTCGTCGCCTTGGTAGGCCATTACCCCACCAACAAGCTGATAGGCCGCGGGCTCATCCTTCACCGCCGGAGCTTTCAACCAGCCCCCATGCGGAAGCCGGTGTTATCCGGTATTAGACCCCGTTTCCAGGGCTTGTCCCAGAGTGAAGGGCAGATTGCCCACGTGTTACTCACCCGTTCGCCACTAATCCACCCCGAAGGGCTTCATCGTTCGACTTGCATGTGTTAAGCACGCCGCCAGCGTTCGTCCTGAGCCAGGATCAAACTCTCCGTGAATGTTTACCGGATATCCGGTTGCACACTCGCGTTGAGCGGGACGGTCATGCCGGAATGTGGCCGACCGTCCACAGCGTCCTCGCTGTGTATGTCGCCTACCAACCACAAGGGCCGGCAGGACTTTCAAAGGAACCTCGCCATCCGAAGATGGACGGGGTATCAACTAATCTGGCGTTGATTTTTGGCACGCTGTTGAGTTCTCAAGGAACGGACGCTTCCTTCGTACTCACCCTCTCGGGCTTTCCTCCGGGCTTTCCCTTCGTGTTTCCAACCTTACCAGATCCTTTTCCGTTCCGTTTCCGGTTCGGAGTTTGTTTCCGGTGGCCTGTTGGCTGCCTTTGCCTTTCGGCGTGTCCACTACGTTAGCTGATTTCCTCGGCGACTCATAATCGAGTCAATCGAATTCGAATTCCGGCATGCCGAAATAAGCCCCTGCTGGGGAATCATCGAGAGTAGTGGGTGGCCGCTGCGGGGTGCTTGAACAAGCAGGCCCGTAACCAGCTGCTCGGGCCACATTAGGCGGTCGGGCGATCCGAGTCAAGCCGACGTTTCCGGGGCGTGTGGGGGCGATACGGACTGACCGTCGGGTCGCCGTCGATCCAGAAGCGCCAGGGGTGCGGGGCGCCTTCGCCCCCGACTCCCGTACGGGGGCCGCTCCGCACCAGGCCGGGCGCCGGCGGCCTGCCCGTGAGGAGGGACAGGGGGGCGTCCGGACCGGCGCAGGCGTCGGTGCCGTTGAGGGAGAGCCCGACGTCGAGGGCCGTGGCCAGGCGGGCGGGCCCCTTGGCCAGCTCGTGGTCGGTCCGGGCCGAGCGGCGCCGGGGGCGGGCGCGGTCGGCGCCCTCCAGGATCTCGCCCGCGCGCAGCAGTACCCCGCCGGCCCGTCCCTCGGGGCCGCAGACCAGGTTCAGGCAGTGCCACATCCCGTAGGTGAAGTAGACGTACGCGTGTCCGGGCGGGCCGAACATGACGGCGTTGCGCGCCGTGCGGCCGCGGAAGGCGTGCGAGCCGGGGTCGATCTCCCCGGCGTACGCCTCCACCTCCGTGAGGCGCAGTTCCATCGGGCCCTCGGGGGAGCTGCGGACGAGGACGCGGCCGAGGAGGTCGGGGGCGACGTCCAGGACCGGGCGGTCGAAGAAGGCCCGCGGGAGCGGCGTACGGTCGGGACTCTCGCTCATGGCGCACGAGCGTAGTGGGGGTCCGGCGGGGAACCGACTACGGTCGTCGCGCGTATGTAGGGGTCAGGACTGAGAAGGAGTGAAGGTCATGGGATTCAAGAAGCTGCTCGCGAGCCTGGGTGCCGGCGGGGCGACCGTGGAGACGGTGCTCACCGAGGAGAACGTGGTTCCGGGCGGTGTCGTCCAGGGTGAGGTCCGCATCCAGGGCGGCAGCGTCGACCAGCAGATCGAGGGCCTCTCGGTCGGTCTGCAGGCGCGGGTCGAGGTCGAGGGCGGCGACCAGGAGCACAAGCAGGACATCGAGTTCGTCAAGGTCCGGCTGGGCGGTGCCTTCGAGGTGAAGGCCGGCGCGGTGCACGTGGTGCCGTTCGGTCTGGAGATCCCGTGGGAGACCCCGGTGACGGCCGTCTCGGGTCAGCAGCTCCGGGGGATGAACATCGGTGTGACGACCGAGCTGGAGATCGCCCGCGCCGTGGACTCCGGTGACCTCGACCCGGTCAACGTGCACCCGCTGCCGGCGCAGCAGGCGATCCTCGACGCCTTCCTCCAGCTGGGCTTCCGCTTCAAGAGCGCGGACATGGAGCGCGGGCACATCCGCGGCACGCGGCAGAAGCTGCCCTTCTACCAGGAGATCGAGTTCTTCGCGCCGCAGCAGTACCGGGGGCTGAACCAGGTCGAGGTCAGCTTCGTCGCGGACGACCGCGAGATGGACGTCGTCCTGGAGATGGACAAGAAGCCGGGTCTGTTCGGTGAGGGCAGCGACTCGTTCCGTGCCTTCAAGGTGGGTCTGCACGACTTCCACGCCACCGACTGGGCGGCGTACCTGAACCAGTGGCTCGCCGAGGTCGGCGGCCGTCGCAACTGGCTCTAGGCTCGGCCACGAAAGGCTGCTGAGGCAGTACGCGCGATACGGAGGTTTCGACGTGTCCGAGGGCAAGAGGGCGCCGCTCCCCCATGACTTCCATCCGCCGGTGGCGGCGTTCACCGTGGTGAGCGACGACATCGCGCCGGGCGGGGTCCTGAAGGACGCCCAGGTGTACGCGGAGGGGAACACCTCGCCGCACCTGCGCTGGGAGGGGTTCCCGGCGGAGACGAAGAGCTTCGCCGTGACCTGCTTCGATCCGGATGCCCCGACGGGCAGCGGGTTCTGGCACTGGGTGCTGTTCGACATCCCGGCGTCGGTGACCGAGCTGCCCGCCGGTGCCGGGTCGGGTGCGTTCGCGGGGCTGCCGGACGGGGTCGTGCACGTCCGGAACGACTACGGCTCGAAGGACTTCGGCGGTGCCGCTCCCCCGGCGGGTGAGGAGCACCGGTACGTGTTCACGGTGTACGCGGTGGACAGCGAGAAGCTCGGTCCGGACGGTGACGTGTCGCCGGCGGTGGTGGGGTTCAACCTGCGTTTCCACACGCTGGGGCGCGCCCAGTTGGTCGGTGAGTACACGGCTCCCGCGACGGGCTGATCGTTCGTTTGTTGTTTGCCCGCTTCTGGTCTTGGAGAGATCAGAAGCGGGCATCTTTTGTTGCGCGGGAAATATTGCGTTGTCCGACCCCGGCCGGCCCGGCCATCGTTGATCCAGGCTTCACCGCCCCGTCCGGGGCCGGGCCTGCACACGGGAGGTGGGCACAATGCGGGACACGCTGGTACTCAACGCGAGCTTCGAGCCGCTGTCGACGGTCTCTCTCAACCGTGCGGTGGTGCTTGTCCTGACGGACAAGGCCGTCGTCGAGCACGCCCATCCCGATCTCCGGGTCCGCGGTGCGGCCGTCGACCTCCCGGTGCCGCGGGTGATCAGGCTCTGCCGGTACGTACGGGTGCCGTTCCGAAGACAGGCACCGTGGTCGAGGAGGGGGGTGCTGGTGCGGGACCAGCACCGGTGCGCCTACTGCGGGCGGCGGGCGACGACGGTCGACCACGTGGTGCCGCGTGCCCAGGGCGGTGGGGACACCTGGTTGAACACGGTCGCCTCCTGTGCCGAGGACAACCACCGCAAGGCGGCGCGGACGCCGGAGCAGGCGGGGATGCCGCTGCTGTTCCAGCCGTTCGAGCCGACGCCCGCGGACGCGATGCTGCTGGCGATGCGGGCGAGCGAGCGGGCGGAGCTTCCGGAGTGGCTCGCGAAGGCCGCCGCGTGACGCGGTCCCGGGGGCGTGGCGCTCGGGTGTGAGCTTCGTGCGGAGGGCCTGCCTCCCCCTGGTGAGGGGGAGGCAGGCCCTCCGTCGTGTCCGGCGGGCCGGGCTAGCGGAGTGTCAGCTGGAGGATGGCGACGACGCCGACGGCGATGATCACCCCGCGCAGGACCGTGGGGGGCAGTCTGCGGCCCACCTCGGCGCCGATCTGGCCGCCGATGGTGGAGCCGACGGCGATGAGCAGGACGGCCGTCCAGTCGAACTCGGCGACGAAGAGGAAGAAGACGGCGGCGACGCCGTTGACGAGGGCGCCGAGGATGTTCTTGACGGCATTGATCCGCTGCAGGGTGTCGTGGAGCAGCAGCCCCATGAGGGAGAGGTAGAGCACGCCCTGGGCGGCGCCGAAGTACCCGCCGTACATGCTGGCGAGGAGGAGGCCGACGAGGAGTGCGGGGCCTCCGTCGGGGTGGGCCTCGGTGCCGGTCTGCTCGCGGCGGCGCTTGACGGCCGCGGCGATGCGGGGCTGGAGGACGACCAGGACGAGCGCGAGGCCGATGAGGACGGGGACGATCGCGTCGAAGGCGTCGGACGGCAGGGCGAGGAGCAGGATCGCGCCGATCAGGCCGCCGACGAGGGCGGCGGCGCCGAGGCGGATGACGCGGTGCTTCTGGCCCTTGAGTTCGGCGCGGTAGCCGATGGCTCCGCTGATGGAGCCGGGGACGAGTCCCAGGGCGTTGGAGACGTTCGCGGTGATCGGGGGGAGTCCGGTCGCGAGGAGGACCGGGAACGTGAGGAGCGTTCCCGATCCGACGATGGTGTTGATGGTGCCGGCGCCGATGCCGGCGGCGAAGACTGCCAGGGCTTCCCAGATGGACAACGCCATCTCCTTACATGGTCAGTGAGTCGCCTCCCCGCCCTGAGGCCGTCAGGGTCGAGGGGCTCGCACCGATCATGCACGAAGATTACGTGTACGTGTCAGTCAACCGGGGGTTCGTCCCGTCGCTGGGCCCCGACCGTCTTGGTGTTGAAGCCGGGAACGCTGCCGTCCTTGTTGCCGAAGGCGCCCGAGAGGCCCTTGAGTGCGTCGCCGATCTCGCTGGGCACGATCCAGAGCTTGTTGGCGTCGCCCTCGGCGATCTTCGGGAGCATCTGGAGGTACTGGTAGGAGAGCAGCTTCTGGTCCGGGTCGCCGGCGTGGATGGCCTCGAAGACCGTGCGGACGGCCTGGGCCTCGCCCTCGGCGCGGAGGGCGGCCGCCTTGGACTCGCCCTCGGCGCGCAGGATCGCGGACTGCTTCTCGCCCTCGGCGGTGAGGATGGCGGACTGGCGGGTGCCCTCGGCGGTGAGGATGGCGGCGCGCTTGTCGCGCTCGGCGCGCATCTGCTTCTCCATCGAGTCCTGGATGGAGGTCGGCGGCTCGATGGCCTTGAGCTCGACGCGGTTGACGCGGATGCCCCACTTGCCGGTTGCCTCGTCGAGGACGCCGCGGAGGGCCGCGTTGATCTCCTCGCGGGAGGTCAGGGTCCGCTCCAGGTCCATGCCGCCGATGATGTTGCGGAGGGTGGTGACGGTGAGCTGCTCGATCGCCTGGATGTAGCTGGCGACCTCGTAGGTCGCGGCCCTCGCGTCGGTGACCTGGTAGTAGATGACCGTGTCGATGTTGACGACGAGGTTGTCCTGGGTGATCACCGGCTGCGGCGGGAACGGGACGACCTGCTCGCGGAGGTCGATCCGGTTGCGGATGGAGTCGATGAACGGGACGACGATGTTCAGTCCTGCGTTGAGCGTGCGGGTGTAGCGGCCGAAGCGCTCCACGATCGCCGCGCTCGCCTGCGGGATGACCTGGATCGTCTTGATCAGGGCGATGAAGACGAGCACCACCAGAATGATCAGGACGATGATGACTGCTGACATCGTGTTCCCCGTGCCCTTCGCTGCCGGTTGACTGCCGGGTGGCTTTCGATGATCGAGTTTCCCAGATGACCGGGCGTCATGGGTGAGGTTCGGTCACATGACGACGGCGGTGGCCCCGTCGATGTCCACGACGTCGACCTGCCGGCCCGGTTCGAAGGTCTGGTCGGAGTCGAGCGCGCGGGCGGACCAGATCTCCCCCGCGAGCTTGATGCGGCCGCCGCCGGACGCGTCGACCCGTTCCAGCACGACCGCCTGACGCCCCTTCAGGGCGTCCACCCCGGAGGTGTGCTGGGGTCCGCGGTGCCGGGCGGCGATCGGGCGGACCACCGCGATCAGCGCGACCGAGACGACCACGAAGACGAGTACCTGGGGGACGACGCCGAAGCCGAGGGCCGCGGTCACCGCCCCTGCCACCGCTCCGACGGAGAACATGCCGAATTCGGGCATCGCGGTCAGCACCAGCGGAATGCCGAGCCCCACCGCGCCGATCAGCCACCACACCCATGCGTCGATGTCCACATGGTCATGGTAGGGCGGTGGGGTCCTCCGGGACAGGGCGCGGACGGCTGTGCGGGACGTCGGCGCCGCGTCGGCTACTTGAGGGGCAGTCCGTGGGCGGTCCAGCGGTCGCCGACGCGCTCGACGACGAGCGGCAGGCCGAAGCAGTGCGAGAGGTTGCGCGAGGTCAGTTCCATCTCGACCGGGCCGGCCGCGAGGACCTTGCCCTGACGGATCATCAGGACGTGGGTGAAGCCCGGCGCGATCTCCTCGACGTGGTGGGTGACCATGATCATGGAGGGGGCGTACGGGTCGCGGGCGAGGCGGCCGAGGCGGCGGACCAGGTCCTCGCGGCCGCCGAGGTCGAGGCCCGCGGCGGGCTCGTCGAGGAGGAGGAGCTCGGGGTCGGTCATCATGGCGCGGGCGATCAGGGTGCGCTTGCGCTCTCCCTCGGAGAGGGTGCCGAACCTCCGGTCGAGGTAGTCGTTCATGCCGAGGCGGTCGAGGAAGGCCTTGGCGCGCTGCTCGTCGACCGGGTCGTAGTCCTCGTTCCAGGTGGCGGTCATGCCGTACGCGGCGGTGAGGACGGTCTGCAGGACGGTCTGGCGCTTGGGGAGCTTCTCCGCCATGGCGATGCCGGCCATGCCGATGCGGGGGCGGAGCTCGAACACGTCCGTGCCGACGCCGCCGAGCTGCTCGCCCAGGATGCGGGCGGTGCCCCTGGTGGGGAAGAGGTAGCTGGAGGCGATGTTCAGAAGGGTGGTCTTGCCGGCGCCGTTGGGTCCGAGGATCACCCAGCGCTCGCCCTCCTTGACCGACCAGGAGACCTCGTCCACCAGAGCCCGTCCGTCGCGGACCACGGATACGTCCACCAGCTCCAGTACATCGCTCATGAGCGCGTTGTCTCCCCTTGCGGTCGAGTCGTCGCCTTGCGCCGGTGGGCGCGGCGTCCAGGGGAAAACCTACGTTATCGACGGAGCGGGCCGGTCCCCAGGCCGTCCTTAGAGTCCCCCGGTGCGCCCGGGGCTCCCCCTAGCATTGGGGAATGCTTTCGGAACCACGCTCAGGACGCCTGGCCGCTTGGGGCAACGCCCTGCTGGCCGGGGCGGTGTCGCCGGACGAGGCGGCGCTGGCCATTGTCGGGGAGGACGCGGTGCACCGCGTGGAGGGGCTGCCGGGTGAGGCGCGGCCGGTGGGGCTGACGCTGGCGCTGGGGCGGCTGCGGCGGCTCGGGGTGACCGGGTGGCGGGTGGCGCTGCCCGCGCCGGGGCATCCGCTGGGGCTGAGCGGGCCGCCGGACTTCAACGCGCGCGCGTTGGAGGCGGAGGAGGCGGTGGTGGGCCACGGCGCGCCGTACGGCCTGGTGCCGGAGGTCTCGGAGGCGGGGCCCGTCGGCGACGTCCACGTGGAGGTGGTCTGGCGCTGCCTCGCGGTGCGGGAGGCGCCTCCGGCGGACGTGCCGTCGCTCGGCGAGGCCGAGCGGGAGCTCGCGGAGGCTCTGCGGGACGCCACGGCGGTCCTGACCCGGCTGGACGTGGCGGCCTCGGGGCCGGCGGCGGACGCTGCCCGCGAGGCGTACCGGGCCCGGTCGGAGGTGGGCCGGGAGGTGCTGGCCCCGGGCTACCCGGCGCGCGCGGTGCGGGTGCTGGAGCTGGCGCAGCGGGTGGGGCTGCTGGTGGACCTGGCGTACGACCACGGGCACGGGGGCGCGGTGAGCGCCTCGGAGATGGCGGCGCGGGGCGAGGCGCTGCGGCCGGTGGAGCGGGTGGCGCGGCGGGCCCAGGTCGCCGCGTACAACGCGTATGTCGAGGAGCGGGAGCGGGAGCAGGGGTTCTGACGGGGACAGTGGCCGGGGCGCGGCGGCAGGCGCGCGCCTGAGCGGCGCGGTGCCGGCAGGAGCGGGGGTGCGTCCCCGCCTCCGCGGGCCCGACTCGGGGGGGCTCCGTCCGTGCGCCGGGGGCGGGCGGCACAGGGAGCGCGCGGACCGGCCCCCGGGGGAGGTTCCCCGGGGGCCGGTCCGTCGGTGCGGGCGGTCAGCCGTTGAGGGCGTGGTTGCCGAAGGCCGGGTTGAGCAGGCCGATCACGTTGACCGTGTTGCCGGAGACGTTCACGGGGACGTGGACCGGGACCTGCACCAGGTTGCCGGACGCGACGCCCGGCGAGTGGAGGGCCTGTCCCGTGGCCTCGGCGCCGTGGGCGGAGGCGACACCGGCACCGGCGGCGACGATGCCGCCGGCGACCATGGTGAGGGCAGCGGCCTTCTTGAGGTTCTTCACTTGGTACATCCTCCTGGTCGTCGCTGCGGCCGGTCAGCCGCAGCACGCCATGGAGAACGCGGCACGCCCCGCCGGGTTGCGCCGAACGGGGGACATCCACACGACGGTATGAAGGACAGAACGGTCGTGCGCCCGGCGCATCCGGGGGCGCGTCAGGTGCTGAGGCCGTGGCGGACCGCCCAGAGGGCCGCCTGTGTGCGGTCCGCGAGGTCGAGCTTCATGAGGATGTTCGAGACGTGCGTCTTGACCGTCTTCTCGGAGAGGACGAGCGCGCGGGCGATCTCGCGGTTGGACCGGCCGTCCGCGATCAGGCCGAGGACCTCGCGCTCCCGCTCCGTGAGGGTCGAGCCGCGCCCGGTGCCCCCGTGGGAGTCGTCCTGGGCGAGCAGGGCGCCCGCGACCTCGGGCTGGAGCAGGACGTGCCCGGCGTGTACGGAGCGGATCGCGCCGGCCAGCGCCTCGGGGTCGATGTCCTTGTAGACGTAGCCGGAGGCGCCGGCGCGCAGCGCGGGCACCACCGTCCGCTGCTCGGTGAAGCTGGTGACGACGAGCACCCTCGCGGGGTTGTCGAGCGCGCGCAGCCGCTTCAGCGCCTCGATGCCGTCGGTCCCCGGCATCTTCACGTCCATGAGGACCACGTCGGGGCGGAGCTCCTCGGCCCGGGCGACGCCCTCGGCGCCGTCGGAGGCCTCCCCCACCACCTCTATGTCGTCCTGCACCTCCAGGAAGGTGCGCAGTCCCCTGCGGACCACCTGGTGGTCGTCGACCAGCAGGACACGGATCCGTCCGTCAGCCACCGGGAACCTCCATCTCGATCGTGGTGCCCTCGCCGGGGGCCGAGGTCACGGTGAGCGATCCGCCGACGCCGCCCGCCCGGTCCCGCATGGAGACCAGGCCGAGGTGGCGCCCCGCACTGCGGACCGTACGCGGGTCGAAGCCCTTGCCGTCGTCGGTGACGGTGAGCCGGGCGCCCTGGCCCGCGCGGGTGAGGGCGACGGCGACGCGGGCGGCGTCCGCGTGCCGCAGGGCGTTGTGCAGGGCCTCCTGGGCGACCCGGAGCACGGCCTCCTCCTGTGCGGCGGGCAGCGCCCGGGTGCCGGGGCTCTCGAAGGTGACCCGGGCGGTGTGGGCGCGGTCCAGGACCTGGATGTGGGTGCGGAGGGTGTGGACGAGGCCGTCCTCGTCGAGCGCGGCGGGGCGGAGCTCGACGACGGCGGCGCGGAGCTCGTCGGCGGCCTCGGCGGCGAGCGCGGCCACCTGCTGGAGCTCGCCCTTGGCGCGGGCCGGGTCGCGGTCCACGAGCGCGGCGGCGGCCTGGGCGGTCAGCCGGAGCGAGAAGAGCTTCTGGCTGACGGCGTCGTGCAGCTCGTGGGCCAGGCGGGAGCGCTCCTCGGCGATGGTCAGCTCGCGGCTGCGTTCGTACAGGCGCGCGTTGGTGAGGGCGATGGCCGCGTGCTGGGCCAGGATCGACAGGAGCTCCTCGTCCTCCGCCGTGAAGCCGCAGCCCCCCGTCTCCTTGGCGCAGCGCTTGTTGGCGAGGAAGAGGGCGCCGAGGGTCTCGTCCCCGTCCCTGACGGGGAGGCCGAGGAAGTCGGACATCTCGGGGTGGGCGTCGGGCCAGCCCTCGAAGCGGGGGTCCTCCCGGACGTCGGCGAGCCGCTCGGGCTCGGCCTTGTGGAGCATCGCCGCGAGGATGCCGTGCTGCCGGGGCAGCGGGCCGATCGCCTTCCACTGCTCGTCGCTGACGCCGTCGACCACGAACTGGGCGAAGCCCCCGTGGTCGTCGGGGACGCCCAGGGCCGCGTACTCGGCGTCGAGCAGCTCGCGGGCGGAGGCGACGATCGTCTTGAGGACGTCGCGGACCTCCAGACGGCGGCTCATCGCGAGGAGCGCGGTGCTCACGGCGGCCAGGCCGGAGCTCGGTCGGTGGCTCATGTGCTCACCGTACCGGCGGGCCGTGACGGTCCGTATCCGTCCGGAGACCGCGGAGGAGGGGGACCGGAGACCTAGGTCGGAGGGTCGCGGGGGTTCTGTCCTCCTTGCGGAGGAGGGGACTTACCCTGCGCATTGCTCACGCAACGCCTGGTCAGTTCGTTACGTGCCCGATGTGAGCCCGCGCATAGGACCCAGGTCACTTACGAACCACCCTAGTGGACCCCGGAAGGGCGGGGCAGGGTGGTGTGAGACGGACATAAGGGCGCTTCTGTGGCTCGTGCACGGGCCCCTGATCCACTACCCGGGATCGTACGTCACACCTTTGCCACAGCATTTTGCGGCCGCTAAGAATTGCCCTCGTCGCCGCCGATGAAGGCGCAGCGCCGCCCCGGCCGTGCGACGACCCCCAGCGATGCGAAGAGGTAGTCCGTTATGTCTGCGAACACCCCTGGCCACACTCGTGGTCTGAAGAAGACCCACAAGGCCGCGATCGCCGGCGTCGCCGCTCTGGGCGCCGCCGCGCTCACCCTGTCCCTGGTGCCCCACAACGGCTCCACCGAGACCGAGCCCCAGGCTCTCTCCGGTACGCAGCAGGTGGCCTGGTCGTACAACGAGAACAGCCCCCAGGCGAAGGCCCTGGCGGCCAGCGTCACCGAGCAGCAGACCACCGTCGGTCTGAAGGCCCAGCAGGAGGCCGCGGCGAAGGCCAAGGCCGCCGCCAAGGCGAAGGCCGACGCGGCCGCGAAGGCCAAGGCGGACGCCCAGGCCAAGGCCGCCGCGAAGGCGAAGGCCGCCGCGAAGGCCAAGGCCGACGCGAAGAAGCGCGCCGCGGCGAAGGCGGCCGCGAGCCGTTCCGTGGCCCGTACCCCCGTCTTCGCGAACAACCTCGACGGCTGGATCCGCGAGGCCCTGTTCATCATGGACAAGCACAACATCCCGGGCACGTACAACGGCCTGCACAAGAACATCATGCGGGAGTCCAGCGGCAACCCGCGGGCCATCAACAACTGGGACATCAACGCCATCAACGGCGTCCCGTCGAAGGGCCTGCTGCAGGTCATCTACCCGACCTTCAAGGCCTACCACATCCCCGGCACCAAGTTCGACCAGTACGACCCGGTCGCCAACCTCGTCGCCGCCGCCAACTACGCGGCCGACCGCTACGGCTCGATCGACAACGTCAACAGCGCGTACTGACCGGACCCGGTCACCCGCTGTCGTACGCCGAAGGGCGGCACCCCCCGCACTGGGGGTGCCGCCCTTCGGCGTACGGTCGCTCAGCCGATCACTTGCGCATGACCTCGGGCTCGTGGCGGCGCAGCAGACGCGCCACGGCGACGCAGCAGACGGCCGCCATGAACAGCTGGATGCCGAGGTCGAGGCTCCACTGGCCGACCGTGTGCTCCCACAGCGGGTCGGTGTTGGCGGGGTTCTTCTGGTCCCACGGCGGCATCAGGTGGGCCAGGTCCAGGGTGGCGCCCGCGCCGGCGATGCCCCAGCGGGAGGGCATGAGCCAGGCGAACTGCTCCAGGCCGGGCGAGTCGTACACCTGGAAGAGGATGCCGGTGAACACGACCTGGATGATCGCGAACATGACGAGCAGCGGCATGGTCTTCTCTGCGGTCTTCACCAGGGCGGAGATGACCAGGCCGACCATCATCGAGGTCAGGCCGAGACCGATGACCTGGATGCACAGCTCGACGGCCGGCGGCATCAGCAGGCCCTCTTCGGGCAGCGCGCGGGTCGAGAAGCCGATGGCGCAGATGATCACGCCCTGGAGGGCCGTGATCACGCCGAGGACGATGACCTTGGACATCAGGTACGCGGAGCGGGACAGGCCGACGGCGCGCTCCCGCTCGTAGATCACCCGTTCCTTGATCAGCTCACGGACCGAGTTGGCGGCGCCGCTGAAGCACATGCCGACCGCGAGGATCAGCATGATCGTGCCGGCGTCGCCGTTGAACCGGGACGGGGGCGTGGGCTTCCCGAGGCCGAAGTCGGCGGGGATGACCACGGACACCGCGCCGAGGACCGCCGGCAGGATCACCATCAGGGCCATGAAGCCCACGTCGGAGGCGATGACGGAGACGTAGCGGCGGATCAGGGTCCACAGCTGGGAGCCCCAGCCCTGCGGCTTCGGCGGTCTGGACATCGCCTGCTGCGGCATCTGGACGGGCTGCGCGGCGACGGCGTCGATGTCGGCGGCGTACAGCTGGTAGTGCTGCGAGCCCTTCCAGCGGCCGGCCCAGTCGTAGTCGCGGTAGTTCTCGAAGGCGGAGAAGACGTCGGCCCAGGTGGAGTAGCCGAAGAAGTTCAGCGCCTCGTCCGGCGGGCCGAAGTAGGCCACCGAGCCGCCGGGGGCCATGACGAGCAGCTTGTCGCAGAGGCCCAGCTCGGCCACCGAGTGGGTGACGACGAGGACCGTGCGGCCGTCGTCGGCCAGACCGCGCAGCAGCTGCATGACGTCGCGGTCCATGCCCGGGTCGAGGCCGGAGGTCGGCTCGTCCAGGAAGATCAGCGACGGCTTGGTGAGAAGCTCCAGGGCGACCGACACGCGCTTGCGCTGACCACCGGAGAGGGAGGTGACCTTCTTCTCCTTGTGGATGTCGAGCTTGAGCTCGCGGAGCACCTCGCCGATGCGGGCCTCGCGCTCGGCCGTCGCGGTGTCGCCGGGGAAGCGGAGCTTGGCCGCGTAGCGCAGCGCCTTCTGGACGGTCAGCTCCTTGTGCAGGATGTCGTCCTGCGGGACCAGGCCGATGCGCTGGCGCAGCTCGGCGAACTGCTTGTAGAGGCTCCGGTTGTCGTAGAGGACGTCGCCCTCGTTGGCCGGGCGGTAGCCGGTCAGCGCCTTGAGCAGCGTGGACTTTCCGGAGCCGGAGGGGCCGATGACGCCGATCAGCGACTTCTCGGGGACGCCGAAGGAGACGTCCTTGAGGATCTGCTTGCCGCCGTCGACGGTGACCGTGAGGTGGCGGGCCGAGAAGGAGACGGAGCCGGTGTCGACGAACTCCTCGAGCTGGCCGCCGACGAGGCGGAAGGTCGAGTGGCCGACGCCGACGATGTCCTGCGGGCCGAGCAGGGCGGAGCCGCCCTTGGTGATCGGCTGGCCGTTGACGTACGTGCCGTTGTGCGAGCCGAGGTCGCGGATCTCGAAGCGTCCGTCGGGCGTCGCGTGGAACTCGGCGTGGTGCCGCGAGACCTGGAGGTCGGAGACGACCAGCTCGTTCTCGAGGGCACGGCCGATGCGCATGACGTGGCCGAGGGCCAGCTGGTGGAACGTGGTGGGGCTGCGGTCGGCGTAGGCCGCCGAGGGCCCCGCGGCGCCGCCTCCCTGCCCGGGCACCTTCTGCGCCAGCTGCTCGACGGGGCCGCCGTGGCCCTGCTGGGGCGGGACCTGCTGCCGTGCGGCCTGCGGCTGCCCGGGCTGCGGGCCCTGCTGCTGCCAGTTCTGCTGCTGGGCCTGCGGCGGGGCCTGGTGCGTGATCCACTCGGCCTGGGCGGCCTGCTCCGCCGCCTGGTGGGCCGGGACCTGGTGGGCCGGTGCCTGCTGGACCGGCGGGGCCTGTCGCTGCGACGGGGCGGCGGCGAGATTCAGCCGGGGGCCGTCGGTGGCGTTGCCGAGGTTGAGGGCCGAGCCGGGCCCGATCTCCACCTGGTGGACGCGCTGCCCCCGCAGGAAGGTGCCGTTCGTCGAGCCGTGGTCCTCGATGACCCAACTGCGGCCGCCCCAGCTGATGGTGGCGTGGCGCCACGAGACCCTGGCGTCGTCGATGACCAGGTCGCCCTGCGGGTCGCGGCCCAGGGTGTACGACCTGGACGGATCGAGCGTCCAGGTCCTTCCGTTCAATTCCAGTACGAGTTCTGGCACTCCATGCCCCACTACTTGTCCCCCGATGTACCCCCGTCGCGGGGAGTCCAGGGATGCGAATCATCCGGGGGAACTATTTCAGGCCCGGTCCCCTCTCCGAAAGTCGGGCCGCGTGAAGACCCGGCGCAGGGTCGCCGGGGGCGCTCCCCCGGCCGGGCCCGGGGCGGCTCGGGTGTCCGCTGGTCGGGACGGGGGGTCGGGGGGCGCGCGCCGCCCGATACGGTGGAACCACCATGAGCGCATCGCAGACCTCAGACGTTCCCACTCTTCTCGTCAAGATCTTCGGGAAGGACCGTCCCGGGATCACCGCGGGACTCTTCGACACCCTCGCCGCCTACTCCGTCGACGTCGTGGACATCGAGCAGGTGGTCTCCCGCGGCCGCCTCGTCCTGTGCGCGCTCGTCACCGAGCCGACCGTCGCCTCGCAGGGCGAGCTCCGCGCGACCGTGCACAGCTGGGCCGAGTCGCTGAAGCTCCAGGCCGAGATCATCTCCGGGACCGGCGACAACCGTCCCCGCGGTGAGGGGCGCTCGCACGTGACCGTGCTCGGCAACCCGCTGACGGCGGAGCAGACGGCGGCCATAGCGGCCAGGATCGCGGAGGCCGGCGGCAACATCGACCGTGTCTTCCGGCTGGCGAAGTACCCGGTCACCGCCGTCGAGTTCGCCGTGTCCGGCTGCGCGACCGAGCCGCTGCGGACCGCCCTGGCCACCCAGGCGCACAGCATCGGGGTGGATGTGGCGGTGGTCTCCGCGGGGCTGCACCGGCGGGCCCAGCGGCTCGTCGTCATGGACGTCGACTCGACCCTGATCCAGGACGAGGTGATCGAGCTCTTCGCGGCGCACGCCGGCTGCGAGGACCAGGTCGCCGAGGTGACGGCCGCCGCGATGCGCGGCGAGCTGGACTTCGAGCAGTCGCTCCACGCGCGCGTGGAGCTGCTCGCCGGCCTCGACGCCTCGGTGGTCGACAAGGTGCGCTCCGAGGTGCGGATGACGCCCGGCGCCAGGACCCTGATCCGCACGCTCAAGCGGCTCGGCTACCAGGTGGGGGTCGTGTCGGGCGGGTTCACGCAGGTCACCGACGATCTGAAGGAGCGGCTGGGGCTGGACTTCGCCTCGGCCAACACCCTGGAGATCGTGGACGGGAAGCTGACGGGGCGGGTGACCGGCGAGATCGTGGACCGGGCGGGCAAGGCGCGGCTGCTGCGCCGGTTCGCGGCGGAGGCGGGGGTGCCGCTGGCGCAGACCGTGGCGATCGGCGACGGGGCGAACGACCTGGACATGCTGAACGCGGCCGGTCTCGGCGTGGCGTTCAACGCGAAGCCGGTGGTGCGCGAGGCCGCGCACACGGCGGTGAACGTGCCGTTCCTGGACACCGTGCTGTACCTGCTGGGGATCACCCGCGAGGAGGTCGAGGCGGCGGACGGCGGCGCGGAGGACCTGCTGCACTGAGCCCGTACGCGGAAGGGCCCGGCCGTCGGGTGACGGCCGGGCCCTTCCGCGTACGGGCTCAGGCGTGCGGGGTCCAGAAGTCGACGAGGCGTCCGGCGCCGTGCTCCAGGGACTTCCACGAGCCGTCGAAGGCGACGACGGCGAAGGCGGAGGTCGGGAAGCCGCTGCGGGTCATCCGGGACAGGGTGTCGCCCTCGGCCCGGCCCGCGAGGGCGTCGGCGAGGGCGTGCATGCCGGGGTTGTGGCCGATGACGAGGAGGTCGGACACGTCCTCGGAGGTCTCGTTGAGCAGGGCGATGAGCTCGCCGAGCGAGGCCTCGTACAGCCGGTCCTCGTAGACGGTCTTCGGGCGCTCGGGGAGGGCCTGCACGGCCAGCTTCCAGGTCTCGCGGGTCCGGGTGGCGGTGGAGCAGAGGGCCAGGTCGAAGGCGATGCCGGTCTCGGCGAGGCGGCGGCCGACGACGGGGGCGTCCGCGCGGCCCCGGTCGGCGAGGGGGCGCTCGTGGTCGGACTCCTGGTTCCAGTCCGCCTTCGCGTGTCGGAGCAGCACGATCCTGCGGGGTGTGTCGACGCTCATGGTGCTCAGCTTCGCACGGATCGGGCCGCGCCGACTCAGAGTGAGAGCGTTTGCCGGACCAGCTCCAGGAACCCTCCGACCCCCGGGGCACCGGCCGTCGCGTGGGTCTCACCCGACCCGCTCATCAGCAGAAGGAGGGCGAGGAAGGCGGCCGCCGGGAGGGCGAGGGCCCACCAGGGCAGCCGGGTGTCGCCGCCGGTCGCGCCGGCTCGGACGCGGGTGGACGTGTGGGCCGACATGACCGCCTCCGTGGGTGAGGGCTCCGCTTCCCTGTCGTGTCCACCGTAGGGATCGCGGACCGCTCGTCCCATCCGGTGATCCACCCACTTCACCCTGAGTCCCGCCCCCTAGGGGATGCGGGGGTCAGCCCCCTTCCGGGGCGCGGGATCGAGTGTCAGGGGGAGGCGATCGAGGCGATGACGCCGATGACGACCGTGATGCCGATCATCGCGCCGAACACGAGGAGCAGCTTCTTCTGGCCGTTGGGGGGAGTGGGTTCGAGAACGGGCATGACGACAGTCTCGCATCTCAGCATTCGTCCTCGACGGTCCGGTCCCTCCCCGCCAGGGTTCCGATGATCATCTGCGGCACCATGAGCCCGCCCATGAGGGCGATGGGGAGTCCCCAGCCGCCGCTGTGCTGGTAGAGGACGCCGACGAGGAGGGGGCCGGGGATGGAGATGAGGTAGCCGACGCTCTGCGCGAAGGCGGAGAGCCGGACGACTCCCGCGCCGGTGCGCGAGCGCATGCCGATCATGGTGAGGGCGAGCGGGAAGGAGCAGTTGGAGACGCCGAGGAGGACCGCCCAGAACCAGGCTCCGGCGGAGGGGGCGAGGAAGAGGCCGGTGTAGCCGGCGAGGCCGCAGAGGCCGAGGGCGACGACGATCGGACCCTGGTTCTTCATGCGGGTGGCGAGCCGGGGGATCACGAAGGCGAGCGGGACGCCCATGACCATCGTGACGGCGAGGAGGACGCCCGCGGTGGAGGCGGGGACGCCGGCGTCACGGAAGATCTGCGGCATCCAGCCCATGGTGATGTAGGCGCCGGTGGCCTGGAGGCCGAAGTAGCAGCCGAGGGCCCAGGCGGTGCGGCTGCGGGTGACGCGGGGGGCGGGGGCCTCGGTCGTGGCGGCGGCTGTCGCTGAAAGTGCGGCGGCGCGGTCCCGGTCGCGTACGAGCGGGATCCAGGGCAGGACGGCCAGTGCGGCGACGGCCGCCCAGACGCCGAGGCCGATGCGCCAGTCGCCGCCGAGGGCCGCGGTCATGGGGACGGTCGCGGCCGCGGCGACGGAGGTACCGAGGGCGAGGGCCATGGAGTAGAGGCCGGTCATGCTGCCGATGCGGTCGGGGAAGTACCGCTTGACGATGACCGGCATCAGGACGTTGCTGACGGCGATGCCCATGAGGGCCAGGGCGCTGGCGGCGAGGAAGCCGACGGTGCCGCCCGCGAAGGGGCGCAGGACCAGGCCGGCGAAGATCGCGGCCATGCCGGCGCAGACGACGGCGGCGGGGCCGAAGCGGCGGGCGAGGCGCGGGGCGGTGATGCCGAAGACGGCGAAGCAGAGCGGCGGGACGGAGGTGAGGACGCCGGCGACGGTGCCGCTCATGTGGAGGTCCGCGCTGACCTCTTCGAGGAGGGCGCCGAGGCTGGTGATGGCGGGCCGGAGGTTGAGGGCGGCCAGGACGAGTCCGACGGTGACGAGGCCCAGGGTCCAGCGCTGCGCCCGCCCCGGTGCGGGAGAATCGCCGGTGACGGCGGCTCCGCGCGGGGTCGTGATGGCCGCCGGAGCGGTGGCCGTGGCCGGTCGTGCGGCGGGGTCGAGGGTCTTCGGCTCGTCAGGCATGGAGCCATCATAGAATCATGGGATGATTGGTTGTCCAATCCCGAACGGCTTGGGCGACCCGAACGAATGGGAAGGTGCTCCATGGCCCTCGGCCACCCCCGGCGCGCAGGCCTCTCCGACCAGGTGATCGCCGAACTGCGGAACCAGATCACCTCCGGCGAGTGGCCGGTGGGTTCGCGGATCCCGACCGAGCCCGAGCTGGTCGAGCAGCTGGGCGTGGCCCGCAACACCGTGCGCGAGGCGGTCCGGGCCCTGGCGCACAACGGACTCCTCGACATCCGCCAGGGCTCCGGGACGTACGTCGTCGCCACCAGCGAGCTGGCGGGCGTGATGCACCGCCGGTTCGCCGGCTCCGACCCCCGGCACGTCGCCGAGCTGCGCTCGACCCTGGAGTCCGCCGCGGCGCGGCTCGCGGCCGCGCGGCGCGGCGAGCGCGACCTGAAGCAGCTCGACGCCCTGCTGCTCCGCCGGGAGGAGGCCTGGGAGTCGGGGGACGCGGAGCGGTTCGTGTCCGCCGACGCGACCTTCCACCACGCGGTCGTCGCCGCCTCGGGCAACGAGGTGCTCACCGAGCTCTACGCGGACCTGGGCGACCTGCTGCGGGAGTGGCTGCGCGACGACGTGGGGCAGGAGCTGCTGCCGGAGAACCGGATGGACCACGGGCGACTGGTGGACGCGATCCGGGAGGGCGACGCGGAGCGGGCCGGTGCGGAGGCGGCCGGCTACCCCTACATGTGCCTCAGGAACCCCGCACCGGAGCCGGGTCGGGAGTCCCGTCCGCCGGCTGGTGCGTGATCCAGGCGGACCGGACCTCCTTCCAGCAGCGGCCGGTGACACTGCCGTAGTCGGCCGGGGCGACCTCCACGGGGGCGCTGTCGGAGTCGACGTCCCACCAGCGCTCGCACTCGACGTGGAGCCGGATCCGGTCGGTGCGGGGGTACGGGTTCTGGCAGTGGGCGGTGACGGTGGAGCCCTGGACGACGGTGCGGCAGGAGGCTCCGAAGTCCTCCTTCTCGTCCGCCGGCGCGGCCGCGGGCGCTTCCTCGGCCGGGGCGGGGGCCGCCCGCACCTCGGCGGCGACGGCTGTCCCGGTGAGCAGTACGGCGACGGAGACGAACGCGCCGAACCCGTGACGTATCGCGTACATGCCCGCACCTCCTCCCCGTCAGCAGCAGAAGCATCGCGCTCTGCCCCAGTCTGGGGTGGTTCGTTCGACTTTTCGAGTCGTGCAGGGGTTGCGGAACGGCGAGGGCCGTGTGTCCGCCCCGGTCGGGGCGGACACACGGCCCTGGTGCTACGGCGAGGAGCGGTTACGCGCCGATGGCGTGCAGACCGCCGTCCACGTGGATGATCTCGCCCGTGGTCTTCGGGAACCAGTCGGAGAGCAGCGCGACGATGCCGCGGCCGGCCGGCTCCGGGTCCGTGAGCTCCCACTCCAGCGGGGAGCGGCTGTCCCAGACGGAGGCCAGCTCGCCGAAGCCGGGGATCGACTTCGCGGCCATCGAGCCGAGCGGGCCCGCCGAGATCAGGTTGCAGCGGATGTTCTGCTTGCCCAGGTCACGGGCCATGTAGCGGCTGGTGGCCTCCAGGGCGGCCTTGGCCGGGCCCATCCAGTCGTACTGCGGCCAGGCGAACTTGGCGTCGAAGGTGAGGCCGACGACCGAGCCGCCCTCGCTCATCAGCGGCAGCAGCGCCATCGTCAGCGACTTCAGGGAGAAGGCGGAGACGTGCATGGCGGTGGCCACGGACTCGAACGGGGTGTTGAGGAAGTTGCCGCCGAGGGCGTCCTGCGGCGCGAAGCCGATGGAGTGCACGATGCCGTCGAGGCGGTCGCCCAGGTGCTCGCGGACCTGGCCCTCCAGGCGGGCGAGGTGCTCGTCGTTCGAGACGTCGAGCTCCAGGACCTTGACCTTGTCCGGGTGCGGCAGCTTCTTGGCGATGCGCTCGGTCAGCGTCGGCCGCGGCCAGGCGGTGAGGATGATCTCCGCGCCCTGCTCCTGGGCCAGCTTGGCGGCGTGGAAGGCGATGGAGGACTCCATCAGCACACCGGTGATGAGGATGCGCTTGCCCTCGAGAATTCCGCTCATGGTCAGTGACCCATGCCCAATCCGCCGTCAACCGGGATGACGGCTCCAGTGATGTACGAGGCGTCGTCGGAGGCGAGGAACTTCACCGCGGCGGCGATCTCCTCCGGCTGGGCGTAGCGGCCCAGCGGCACCTGGGACACGATGCCCGCGCGCTGCTCGTCGGTGAGCACGGCGGTCATGTCGGTGTCGACGAAACCAGGGGCGACGACGTTGAAGGTGATGTTGCGGGAGCCGAGCTCACGCGCGAGGGAGCGGGCGAAGCCCACCAGACCCGCCTTGGAGGCGGCGTAGTTGGCCTGGCCCGCGGAGCCCAGCAGACCGACCACCGAGGAGATGAGGACGACGCGGCCCTTCTTGGCGCGCAGCATCCCGCGGTTGGAGCGCTTGACGACCCGGAAGGTGCCGGTGAGGTTGGTGTCGACGACGGAGGTGAAGTCCTCCTCGGACATCCGCATGAGGAGCTGGTCCTTCGTCACACCGGCGTTGGCCACGAGGACCTCCACCGGACCGTGCTTCTCCTCGATCTCCTTGTAGGCCCGGTCGACCTGCTCGGAGTCGGTGATGTCGCATTTGACGGCGAGGAAGCCGTCCTTCTCCAGCTCGGCGGGGTCGCCGGAGCGGTACGTGATCGCGACCTTGTCGCCGGACTCGGCGAACGCGCGGGCGATGGCGAGGCCGATGCCCCGGTTTCCTCCGGTGACGAGAACCGAGCGGCTCAACGGATCACCCTTTCGATAGCGGTCTGGTAGCCGAAAACCTATCGGTATCGCTCCCGACATGAGGAATCGACCTCCGACAGTGGCGCCCGGGTGTCACTGTCGGGTCCCTACAGCTCAGGCCGCCCCGCGTCACGTAATGCGCCGACTCCGCGCGGCGTCCCGTGATTGACTTCCGTCGCAGATCAACGACAGCTCCATCCTGCTCGACCCCAGTCTTCCGATCACCGAGAGCGAGGCCGCTCGTGGTCCACCAGATCGACCCTTCGTTCGTCGCGCTGCCCCTGCGGGCGCTCGCCGACGCGGCGCTCGCCCGGGCGCGCGCGCTCGGCGCCGAGCACGCGGACTTCCGCCTGGAGCGGGTGCGCAGCGCCTCCTGGCGGCTGCGCGACGCCAAACCGTCCGGTTCCTCGGACACCACGGACCTCGGCTACGCGGTGCGGGTGGTGCACGGCGGCGCCTGGGGCTTCGCGTCCGGTGTCGACCTGACCATGGACGGAGCCGCCAAGGTCGCCTCGCAGGCGGTCGCCATGGCCAAGCTGTCCGCCAAGGTGATCGCGGCGGCCGGGTCCGACGAGCGCGTGGAGCTCGCGGCGGAGCCGGTGCACGAGGAGCGCACCTGGGTCTCCTCGTACGAGATCGACCCCTTCTCCATCCCCGCCGAGGAGAAGAGCGCGCTGCTCGCGGACTGGAGCGCGCGGCTGCTGCGGGCGGAGGGCGTGGCACACGTGGACGCCTCGCTGCTGACCGTGCACGAGAACAAGTTCTACGCGGACACGGCCGGCACCGTGACCACCCAGCAGCGCGTCCGGCTGCACCCCCAGCTGACGGCCGTCGCCGTCGACGGGACGACCGGCGAGTTCGACTCGATGCGGACGATCGCGCCGCCGGTCGGGCGGGGCTGGGAGTACCTGACGGGCACCGGCTGGGACTGGGACAAGGAGCTGGACGAGATCCCGGGCCTGCTCGCGGAGAAGATGCGGGCGCCGAGCGTGGAGGCGGGCCGGTACGACCTGGTCGTGGACCCGTCGAACCTCTGGCTGACCATCCACGAGTCCATCGGCCACGCCACCGAGCTGGACCGGGCGCTCGGCTACGAGGCGGCGTACGCCGGCACGTCCTTCGCGACCTTCGACCAGCTGGGCAAGCTGGCGTACGGCTCCTCGATCATGAACGTGACGGGCGACCGGACGGCCGAGCACGGTCTGGCGACCGTCGGGTTCGACGACGAGGGCGTCGAGGCGCAGAGCTGGGACCTGGTGAAGGACGGCACGCTCGTCGGCTACCAGCTGGACCGGCGGATCGCGAAGCTCACCGGCCTGGGCCGGTCGAACGGCTGCGCCTTCGCCGACTCCCCCGGACACGTGCCGGTGCAGCGGATGGCGAACGTCTCCCTCCAGCCCGACCCGGGCGGCCTGTCGACCGAGGACCTGATCGGGGGCGTGGAGCGCGGGATCTACGTGGTCGGCGACCGGTCCTGGTCGATCGACATGCAGCGCTACAACTTCCAGTTCACCGGGCAGCGCTTCTTCCGCATCGAGAACGGCCGGCTCGCCGGGCAGCTGAGGGACGTGGCCTACCAGGCGACGACCACCGACTTCTGGGGCTCGATGGAGCAGGTCGGCGGCCCGCAGACGTACGTCCTCGGCGGCGCCTTCAACTGCGGCAAGGCCCAGCCGGGCCAGGTCGCGGCCGTCTCGCACGGCTGCCCCTCCGCCCTCTTCCGGGGCGTCAACATCCTGAACACGACGCAGGAGGCCGGACGATGAGCGCTCGCCACACGATTCGCCGGGGGTCCGGGGGTCGTCCCCCGGGCAAGCACCGTCTGAACACGACGCAGGAGGCCGGACGATGAGCCGCGTCAGCAAGCCGTACGAGATCGTCGAGCGGGCCCTGGAGCTGTCCCGGGCCGACGGGTGCGTGGTGATCGCCGACGAGGAGTCCTCGGCGAACCTGCGGTGGGCGGGGAACGCGCTCACCACCAACGGGGTGACCCGCGGCCGTACCCTCACCGTCATCGCGACCGTCGACGGCGCGCAGGGCACCGCCTCCGGTGTCGTGTCGCGGTCCGCGGTGACCGTCGACGACCTGGAGCCGCTGGTGCGGGCCGCCGAGGCCGCCGCGCGGGCCGCCGGGCCCGCCGAGGACGCGCAGCCGCTGGTGGCGGACGTGCCCGCGTCGCCCGACTTCACGGACGCGCCGGCGGAGACCTCCTCCGCGGTCTTCGCCGACTTCGCGCCGGCGCTCGGCGAGGCCTTCGCCCGCGCCCGGGCCGGCGGCCGCGAGCTGTACGGCTTCGCCAACCACGAGCTGACCTCCACCTACCTGGGGACCTCCACGGGTCTGCGGCTCCGCCACGACCAGCCCAACGGCACCCTGGAGCTGAACGCCAAGTCTCCCGACCGGTCCCGCTCGGCCTGGGCGGGACGGGCGACGCGGGACTTCAAGGACGTCGACCCGGCCGCCCTCGACGCCGACCTCGCGACCCGGCTCGGCTGGGCGGAGCGCCGCATCGAGCTGCCCGCCGGGCGGTACGAGACGCTGCTGCCGCCGACGGCCGTGGCCGACCTGCTGATCTACCAGCTGTGGTCCTCCGCGGCCCGGGACGCGGTCGAGGGCCGTACCGTCTTCTCCAAGCCCGGTGGCGGCACCCGGCTCGGCGAGACCCTGTCGCCGCTGCCGCTGACCCTGCGCAGCGACCCGAACGAGCCGGGCCTGGAGTCCGCGCCGTTCGTCGTCGCGCACTCCTCGGGCGACGACTCCTCGGTCTTCGACAACGGCCTGCCGATCGCCCCGACGGAATGGGTGCGGGACGGAAGGCTGGAGCGTCTGATCACCACCCGGCACTCGGCGGAACTCACCGGCCTGCCGGTGGCCCCCGGAGCGGGGAACCTGATCCTGGACGGCGGCGGCGAGCGCTCCCTGGAGGAGATGGTCGCCTCGACGGAGCGGGGCCTGCTCCTCACCTGCCTCTGGTACATCCGCGAGGTCGACCCGGCGACGCTGCTGCTCACCGGGCTGACCCGGGACGGCGTCTACCTCGTCGAGAACGGCGAGGTGGTCGGCGAGGTGAACAACTTCCGGTTCAACGAGTCGCCGGTGGACCTGCTGTCGCGGGCCTCCGAGGCGGGCCGGACGGAGAAGACGCTGCCGCGCGAGTGGAGCGACTGGTTCACCCGGGCGGCGATGCCCGCCCTGCGGATCCCCGACTTCAACATGAGCTCGGTCAGCAAGGGGGTCTGACCCACCTAGACTGAGACGTCTTTTCCCATCGCACGCACAAGGAGACGGACGACGTGACCGACATCGTCGACGAGCTGAAGTGGCGCGGGCTCTTCGCCCAGTCCACCGACGAGGACGCACTGCGCAAGGCTCTCGCGGACGGTCCCGTCACCTTCTATTGCGGTTTCGACCCGACCGCGGCCAGTCTCCACGTCGGCCACCTGGTCCAGGTCCTCACCGTCCGCCGGCTCCAGCAGGCCGGGCACCGGCCGCTGGCGCTGGTCGGCGGGGCCACCGGGCAGATCGGCGACCCGCGGCCGACGGCGGAGCGCACCCTGAACGACCCCGAGACGGTCGCGAACTGGGTGAACCGGCTGCGGACGCAGATCGAGCCGTTCCTCTCCTTCGAGGGGGAGAACGCCGCGGTCATGGTGAACAACCTGGACTGGACCGCCGGAATGTCCGCGATCGAGTTCCTGCGGGACATCGGCAAGCACTTCCGGGTCAACAAGATGCTGACCAAGGACTCCGTGGCCCGGCGCCTGGAGTCCGAGCAGGGCATCAGCTACACGGAGTTCAGCTACCAGCTGCTCCAGGCGATGGACTTCCTGGAGCTGTACCGGCGCTACGGCTGCACGCTCCAGCAGGGCGGCTCCGACCAGTGGGGCAACCTGGTGGCCGGCCTCGACCTGATCCACCGGCTGGAGCCGGGCGTCGAGGCGCACGCGCTGGCGACCCCGCTGATGGTCAAGGCGGACGGCACCAAGTTCGGCAAGACCGAGGGCGGCGCCGTCTGGCTCGACCCGGAGATGACGACGCCGTACGCGTTCTACCAGTTCTGGCTGAACGTGGACGACCGGGACATCTCGACGTACATGCGGATCCTCTCCTTCAAGCCCCGCGAGGAGCTGGAGGAGCTGGAGCGGCAGACCGCCGAGCGGCCGCAGGCCCGCGCCGCGCAGCGCGCGCTGGCCGAGGAGCTGACCGCGCTGGTGCACGGCGCGGACCAGTGCGCGGCCGTCATCGACGCCTCCAAGGCGCTGTTCGGCCAGGGCGACCTGGCGGAGCTGGACGAGGCGACGCTGGCCGCCGCCCTGTCCGAGCTCCCGCACGCGCGGGTGACGGAGCTGGGCCAGGTCGTCGACCTGTTCACCGAGGTCGGTCTGGCCCCGAGCAAGTCGGGCGCCCGCCGCACGGTGAAGGAGGGCGGGGCGTACGTGAACAACGTGAAGGTCACCGCCGAGGACGCCGAGGTGTCGGCGGACGAGCTGCTGCACGGCCGCTGGCTGGTGCTGCGGCGCGGCAAGAAGAACCTGGCGGCGATCGAGTTCACCGGCGCCTGACGCACGTCACGCAGGGAGGCCCGGTACGGCACACCACGTGCCGTACCGGGCCTCCCGGCGTACGGGGTCGGGACTGGAGGGCCTAGGCCCGCCGTCGGTTGCCCTTGATCGAGGCCCACAGCATGTCCCCCACTCCGACCACGGCGACGGCGCCGATGAGCTGGAGCAGGTGGCGGGTCCAGTCGATGCCCTTGGTGTCGTTGACGCCGATCCAGGTCGCGACGGCGTTGCCGAGCACGCTGCCGAGAATGCCGAACACGGTCGTCAGCCAGAGCGGGATCTGCTGCTTCCCGGGCAGGATCGCCTTCGCGATCAGGCCCAGGACGAATCCCACGATGATCGCCCACAACCAACTCATCGTCGCCTCCTTGTACGCATGTGCGCCCAGTCTCGGCCCCTGCGTCATACGGCGCATGTCGGACAGCTCCATCCGTGCCCCGGTCTCGTCGGCCGGAAGGGGCGGGCGTACCGTGGAGCGAGGTCCGGAACGCGGAGCGTCCGGCGCGACCGGTGGGTGGTGGACGGCGATGGCGAAGCGTGGCGGAAGCGAGGTCTTCCGGATCACGGGGGCGCGGCAGGGGCTCGCGGACGACGTCCGGGGGCGCCAGCGGCGCTATGTCATCTCGATGACGGTCCGGACGCTGTCGGTCATCGCGGCCGCGGTGCTCTGGAACGTCGAGCGGCACGTGGCCGTGGTGGCGCTCGCGCTGGGCGTCCTGCTCCCCTACGTCGCGGTGGTCGTCGCGAACGCGGGCCGCGAGACGGCCCCGTCCCTGCCCTCCACCTTCGTACCGGCTCCGGTGCGGCCCACGCTGGGAGTCGGGGACGGCTCCGAGGACCCGGGCGCCGGGACCGCGAGGAACACCGGGAACGCCGGATACGCCGCGGGCGCAGAGCGACCGTACGGCCAGAACTGATCACGGAAAGTGGCCGGAAAGCTCAAGAAAAGCTCAGATCAATCGTGAAGTTCCGGTGCACTGCACCCCATGTGCCGTGACATACTGCCTACGCGCTCCGCATCCCCCGTCGGAGCGACAGACCGATGCCGGGCAGCTCCCCCCGTGGCTGCTCGGCATCGCCTTTGCTGGACAATGATCAGGTGAGCGAAGAGAAGCCGATCTGTTCCGCCAAGGGCTGCCGCGCCGACGCCGTCTGGGTCCTCGCGTGGAACAACCCCAAGCTGCACACGCCCGAGCGCCGCAAGACCTGGCTCGCGTGCGAGGAGCACCGGGAGCACCTGTCCCAGTTCCTGGGCGTACGGGGCTTCCTCAAGGACGTCGTACCGCTGGCCGACTGGGAGTCCGCCTAGCTCGGGAGCGCCGGACGCCGTCCGGCGGGAGGGAGGAGCGCCCGGACCGTCCGGTCCGGGCCGCGGGCCTCTCCGTTCAGCCGCCGATCGCCGACATCGGGCGGTCGGGCTGGAGGAACTCCGGGTCGTCGAGGCCGGAGCCGGCCTTCTTGCCCCACATCGCCTTCCGCCAGAGCTCCGCGACCTCGGCGTCGGAGGCGTCCGAGCGGAGGGTGGCCCGCAGGTCCGTCTCCTCGGTGGCGAACAGGCAGGTCCGCACCTGGCCGTCGGCGGTGAGCCGGGTGCGGTCGCAGGCCCGGCAGAACGGGCGGGTGACGGAGGCGATGACGCCGACCGTGTGCGGTCCGCCGTCGACGACCCAGCGCTCGGCGGGGGCGGAGCCCCGCTCGTCGGCGCCTTCCGCGGTCAGAGTGAAGCGGGTGCGCAGGGATTCCAGGATGTCCCCGGCGGTGATCATGCCGTCGCGCTTCCAGCCGTGCTGGGCGTCGAGCGGCATCTGCTCGATGAAGCGGAGCTCGTAGCCCTCCTCGACCGCCCAGGCGAGCAGGTCGGGGGCCTCGTCGGCGTTGAGTCCGGGCATGAGGACGGCGTTGACCTTGACCGGGGTGAGGCCGGCGTCGCGGGCGGCGGCCATGCCGTCGAGGACGTCCTGGTGGCGGTCGCGCCGGGTGAGGGTCTTGAAGACCTCGGGCCGCAGGGTGTCCAGGGAGACGTTGACCCGGTCGAGGCCGGCGGCCTTCAGGGCGGCGGCGGTGCGCTTCAGCCCGATGCCGTTGGTGGTGAGGGACATCCGGGGGCGCGGCTCCAGGGCCGCGCAGCGCTCGACGATGCCGACGAGGCCGGGGCGGAGCAGGGGCTCGCCGCCGGTGAAGCGGACCTCGGTGACACCGAGGTCGGTGACGGCGATGCGGATGAGCCGGACGATCTCGTCGTCGGTGAGCAGGTCCGGCTTCGCGAGCCACTGCAGGCCTTCTTCCGGCATGCAGTACGTGCAGCGGAGATTGCAGCGGTCGGTGAGCGAGACGCGCAGGTCGGTGGCCACCCGGCCGAAGGTGTCGATGAGCACTGTGGGCCCCCTCCCCGTCTTGGTGTGGGCGTGTGGTTCGAGCCTACGTGAGCGGGCCGCCCGCGAGCAGGGCAGATTGTCACGAGGACCGGCGCGGCCGCGTCGTAGAACTCTACGACGCGGCCGCCCCGGGGTCGCGGACCGTATACGGCCGACTGCGCTGGGGTCAGTGCTTGACCGCCGCGGCGACCCCCACGCCGGTGAGGGACTTGACCTCCAGCTCGGCGTACTTGCCGGCGTCGGGCTCCTCCTTGGAGAAGAGGGAGCCGAGCCAGCCGAGGAGGAAGCCGAGCGGGATCGAGACGAGTCCGGGGTTCTCCAGCGGGAACCAGTGGAAGTCCACGCCCTTGAACATCGAGGCCGGACCGCCGGAGACGACCGGGGAGAACAGGACGAGGACGACGGAGGAGATCAGTCCGCCGTAGATCGACCAGAGCGCGCCCTGGGTGGTGAACCTCTTCCAGAACAGCGAGTAGAGGATCGTGGGCAGGTTGGCGGAGGCGGCGACGGCGAAGGCGAGGGCGACCAGGCCGGCGACGTTGAGGTCGCGGGCGAGGGCGCCGAGCGCGATCGAGACGATGCCGATGAGGACGGTGGACAGCCGGGCCGCCCGCATCTCCTCCTGCTCGGTGGCCTTGCCCCGCTTGATCACGTTCGCGTAGATGTCGTGGGCGAAGGACGAGGACGAGGCCAGGGTCAGGCCGGCGACCACGGCGAGGATGGTGGCGAAGGCGACGGCGGAGATGACGGCGAGGAGGATCGCGCCGCCGGTGGAGCCGGCGCCGCCGCCGACCTCCAGGGCGGTGAGCGGGGCGGCCGTGTTGCCCGCCTTGTTGGAGGCCGTGATGGTGTCGCCGCTGAGCAGCGCGGCGGCGCCGAAGCCGAGGACGATCGTCATCAGGTAGAAGCCGCCGATGATGCCGATGGCCCAGTTGACCGACTTCCGTGCGGCCTTGGCGGTCGGCACGGTGTAGAAGCGGATCAGGATGTGCGGCAGGCCGGCGGTGCCGAGGACGAGGGCGATGCCGAGGGAGAGGAAGTCCAGCTTCGAGAGGGCGGTGGCGCCGTACTTGAGGCCGGGTTCCAGGAAGGCGTCGCCCTTGCCGCTGTTGGTGGCGGCGGCGCCGAGCAGCTGCGAGAGGTTGAAGTCGAACTTCAGCAGGATGAGGAAGGTGATGAGGAGCGTGCCCGCGATGAGCAGGACGGCCTTGACCATCTGCACCCAGGTGGTGCCCTTCATGCCGCCGATCGTGACGTAGACGATCATCAGGACGCCGACCAGGGCGACGATCGCGATCTTGCCGCCGTCGCTGGTGATGCCGAGGAGCAGCGACACGAGGACGCCTGCGCCCGCCATCTGCGCCAGCAGGTAGAAGATGGACACGACGATGGTGGAGGTGCCGGCGGCGGTGCGGACCGGGCGCTGGCGCATCCGGTAGGCGAGGACGTCGCCCATCGTGAAGCGGCCGGAGTTGCGGAGCGGTTCGGCGACCAGGAGCAGGGCGACGAGCCAGGCGACCAGGAAGCCGATCGAGTACAGGAAGCCGTCGTAGCCGTAGAGGGCGATGGCGCCGCTGATGCCGAGGAAGGAGGCGGCGGACATGTAGTCGCCGGAGATCGCGAGGCCGTTCTGGAAGCCGGTGAACTGGCTGCCGCCGGCGTAGAAGTCGGCGGCGCTGCGGGTCTGGCGGCCGGCCCAGACGGTGATGGCCAGGGTCGCGATGACGAAGGCGCCGAAGAGGGCGATGATCAGTGGGCGGTGCTCGCCGGTGGCGTTGGCCGCGAGCAGGACGGGGGTGTTCATGCGTCGCCCTCCATGCGCTTTCTGATGGCGTCGGCCCGGGGGTCGAGCCGGTTCGCCGCGTGTCGGGAGTAGAGCCAGGCGATGAGGAAGGTGGTGGCGAACTGGCCGAGGCCCAGGAGCAGGGCGACGTTGATGTTGCCGAAGACCTTGGTCCCCATGAAGCCGCCCGCGTAGTTGGAGAGCAGCACGTACAGCAGGTACCAGGCGATGAAGGCCAGGGTGAGCGGGAAGGCGAAGGAGCGGTACGTGCGGCGGAGTTCGCCGAACTCCTCCCCTTCCTGCACCTCGATGAACTGCTCCGTGCCGGGCCCGGCGGGTCCCGCGGGGCCCTCCGTCCCGTCTCTGGGCGGCGGGGGTGCTTCGGTAGCCACGGACTCTCCTCGTGACGCGGGGGCGGACGGCATGGACAAGGGGGCCTCACCGGAGTGCGGGAACAGGGGGCTCCGGTCGGAGCCCCTCCCCTGCCCAACGGCACGGGGCGGGACGGGAAGTGGTTCACGCGGAGGATTTCTTCGGTCAGATCTCCATGAAGTCTTCTCAACTCATTGATGGGCATGGAAGATCAGCGATAGCTTCACTCGTCATGCACCTGTCCGCGCGTAAACCCGCGCGCGGGCAGTACATACGGATGATGTGGAGAACCCATGGCTCATCTGGGATCGAGGCGCGGCCGAGCTCTCGCTCTGCCTGTTGGTCTCGCGCTCACGGCCTCGCTCGGCTTCCTTCCCTCCGGCGCTGCCTCCGCCGCGGAACTGAGCGACGCACCGGCGACCGCCAAGACGGCGACGAACGGGCCGAAGCTGTCCTACGTCGTGAACGTCGGCGCGGGTCGCGGGACCGCCGCCTCGGTGAGGAAGTCGATCGCCCGGGCCGGCGGAGAAGTGGTCGTCTCGTACGACCAGATAGGCGTGATAGTCGTCCACTCGCAGGACCCCCAGTTCGCGAAGACGATCCGCCGGGCCTACGGCGTGGTGTCGGCCGGTGCGACCCGTACCGCTCCGCTGTCCGTGCAGACCGACAACTCGGTCGGCGGCGGCTCGCAGGCGCTGACCGAGGCCGAGGCCAAGGCCGCCGCCGCCCGTGCGACGGACGAGCAGGACGCCCTGGAGCCCCTGCAGTGGGACCTTCCGGCGATCAAGGCCGACAAGGCCCACAAGCGGACCCTCGGCAGCAACCGGGTCACCGTCGGCGTCATCGACACGGGTGTCGACGACACCCACCCGGACCTGGCGCCGAACTTCGACGCCAAGGCCTCCGCGAACTGCGTCTCCGGCAAGCCGGACACCACCCCGGGTTCGTGGCGTCCGAACCCCGGCGAGAGCGACCACGGCACCCACGTCGCCGGTACGATCGCCGCCGCCAAGAACGGCATCGGCATCACCGGTGTCGCCCCGGGCGTGAAGGTCTCCGGCATCAAGGTGTCCACCCCGGACGGCTTCTTCTACACGGAGGCCGTGGTCTGCGGCTTCGTGTGGGCGGCCGAGCACGGCGTCGACGTCACGAACAACAGCTACTACACCGACCCGTGGATGTTCGCCTGCAAGAACGACGCGGACCAGAAGGCGCTCATCGAGGCCGTCACCCGCGCGAGCCGTTACGCCGAGCACAAGGGCGCGGTCAACGTCGCCGCGGCCGGCAACTCGAAGTTCGACCTGGCTGCCGACGAGATCCTCGACAACAGCAGCCCGAACGACACCACCCCCGGCGACCGGGTCATCGACCCGAAGAAGTGCCTCGACTACCCGGCGATGCTGCCGGGTGTCGTCACGGTCTCCGCGACCGGCGCCAAGGGCCTGAAGTCGTCGTACTCGAACTACGGCCTGGGCGTCATCGACATCGCGGCCCCGGGCGGCGACAGCACCAGGTTCCAGACCCCGGACGCCCCGGCGGTCAACGGCCTGATCCTGTCGACGACGGTCAACGGCGGCTACAACTACAAGGCCGGCACCTCGATGGCCGCCCCGCACGCGGCGGGCGTCCTGGCGCTGCTCAAGTCGACGTACCCCTCGGCGAGCCCGGCGGCCCTCAAGGCGCTGCTGTACGCGCAGGCCGACAAGCGCGCCTGCACCAACCCCTACGACATCGACGCCGACGGCAAGATCGACGCGGTGTGCGAGGGCAGCAAGAACAAGAACGGCTTCTACGGGGCCGGTCTGATCGACGCGCTGGACGCGGTGCGCCGCTTCTGACCGACGCGTGAGCGGGTGAGGGCCCTGGTGTGGTGTGCCACACCAGGGCCCTTCGCGTGCCCCGGGTGCCATAGTCGGTCCATGGACCACACGGTGCGCACCGGTACGGAGTCGTTGTGGTCGGCCCTCGGCGGCGATCCCGCCCTGGTCGACCGGGTGGAGTACGGCGGCCCCGCGGGGCTCCTGGCCGCGCGGCTGCCGGTGATGGAGCTCGCCCGGGCCTCGGTCGCGGTCTGCTCGCTCGCCGCCGTGGAGCGCGCGGGGCTGCCCGGGCCGGTACGGGTGGACGACGGGGCCGTCGCGACCGCGTTCGTGAGCGAGCGGCATCTGCGGGTCGACGGGCGGGCCCCGGTGAGCTTCGCACCGCTCTCCCGGTTCTGGCGGGCGGCCGACGGCTGGGTCCGCACGCACGCCAACTATCCGCACCACCGGGCGGCGCTGCTCACCGCGCTGGGCGTCGCGGACACCTGCGCCGACGCCGTGGACGCCGTCGGCGCGGCGATCGGCGGGCGCGGGGCCGTCGAGGTGGAGACGGCGGTGTACGCGGCCGGGGGCCTGGCCGTCGCACTGCGGACTCCCGGGCGGTGGGCGGAGCACGCGCAGGGGCGGGAGGTGGCGGCGCGGCCGCTGCTGACCCGGGAGCGGCTCGACGACGCGCCGCCGCGGCGGCGTGACGGGCCGCTGCGGGTCCTGGACCTGACCCGGGTGATCGCCGGGCCGGTCGCGACCCGGACGCTCGCGCTGCTCGGTGCGGACGTGCTGCGGATCGACCCGCCGGGCCGTCCCGAACTGCCGGACCAGCACGCGGACACGGACGTCGGCAAGCGGACCTCCGCGCTCGACCTGGACCGGCCGTCGGACCGCCGTACCTTCCAGGAGCTCCTGGACGCGGCCGACGTGCTGGTCACCGGCTACCGGCCGGGCGCGCTCGACCGCTTCGACCTGGAGCGGCCGGGGCTGGTCACCGCACGGCTCTCCGCCTGGGGCGACTACGGGCCGTGGGCCGGGCGGCGCGGTTTCGACAGCCTGGTGCAGGTGGCGACCGGGATCGCGGTCACCGAGGGGTCGGCGGAGCAGCCCGGCACGCTGCCGGCCCAGGCGCTGGACCACGGCACCGGCTATCTGCTCGCGGCGGCCGTCCTGCGGTCGCTCACCGAGCAGGACCGGGACGGCGGCACGCGGCTCGTCCGGCTCGCCCTGGCCCAGACGGGTCACTGGCTGACGCACGCGCTGCCGCGGTACGAGCCCGAGCGGTACGTCACCGCCGCGGAGGGGCCGCTGGGCCGGCTGCGGCACGCGCTGTCCCCCGTCGCGTACGAGGGCGGCCCGGCGGGCTGGTCCCGCCCGCCGGGCGTCCAGGGGGCCGACGCCCCCGTCTGGGCTACGGCTTGACGAGGACCTTGAGGGCGGTCCGCTCGTCCATCGCCCGGTAGCCGCCGGGGACTCCGTCGAGGCCGACGGTCAGGTCGAAGACCGGGGACGGGTCGATGGTGCCGTCGAGGACGTCGGGGAGCAGCTCCGGGATGTAGGCGCGCACGGGGGCGACGCCGCCGCGCAGGGCGATGTTCCGGTCGAACATGACGGACAGGTCGAGTCCGGTGCCGCTGCCGTGGGGGACGCCGACGTAGCCGATCGAGCCGCCGTCGCGGGCGACGGCGACGGCGGTCCGCATGGACTGCTCGGTGCCGACGGCCTCGATGACGGCGTGGGCGCCCTGGCCGCCGGTGAGCTCGCGGACGGCGGCCTCGGCGGCCTCTCCGCGCTCGGCGACGACGTCGGTGGCGCCGAAGAGGCGGGCGATGTCGGTGCGGGCGGTGTGCCGGCCGAGCGCGATGATCCGCTCGGCGCCGAGCCGGCGGGCGGCGAGGACGCCGCAGAGGCCGACGGCGCCGTCGCCGACCACGGCGACGGTCGAACCCTTGCGGACCCCGGCGCCGAGGGCGGCGTGGTGGCCGGTGCCCATGACGTCGGAGAGGGCGAGGAGGGCGGTGAGGAGGCGGTCGTCCGAGGCGGCGTCGGCGGGCAGCTTGACGAGGGTGCCGTCGGCGAAGGGGACGCGGACGGCCTCGCCCTGGCCGCCGTCGGAGCCGACCGAGCCCCAGAAGCCGCCGCTCGGGCAGGAGGTCTGGAGGCCCTCGGCGCAGTAGTCGCAGGTGCCGTCGGACCAGACGAAGGGGGCGACGACGAGGTCTCCGGCGGTGAAGCCGGTGACCTCGGAGCCCGCCGCCTCGACGATGCCGAGGAACTCGTGGCCGATGCGCTGGCCGGGCTGCCGGGCGGACTCGCCGCGGTAGGCCCACAGGTCGCTGCCGCAGACGCAGGCGCGCAGGACGCGGACGACGACGTCGGTGGCGTCCTGCACGACCGGGTCGGGCACGTCCTCCACGCGCATGTCGAACGGGGCGTGGATGGTGGTGGCGCGCATGACGGACGTTCCTTGCTGTCGGACGGTTGTACGACGTTCACCGTACATCGCGTGCGGTGCTTCCGCGCGGCGGGTGCCGGTCGCCACGGCTCGGGCAGGATCGGAAGGAACGGCCTAGACCCCCGTAGCCCCCAGCAGGGAGCCCGCGCCGTACGTGACGGCCATCGCCAGGGCTCCGCCGCCCACGTTGCGGAGGATCGCGCGGCCGGCGGGGGCGGCGCCCAGGCGGGCGCTCCACCAGCCGGTGAGGGTGAGGGCCGCGAGCACGGAGACCACCGTGACCCAGAGGCGGGCCGAGGCCGGCGGCAGGACGATCGCGAGGAGCGGGAGCAGGGCGCCGACGGTGAAGGCGAGGAAGCTGGCCGCGGCCGCGTGCCAGGGGATCGTGAGCCGGTCGGGGTCGATGCCCAGCTCCACGCGCGCGTGGGCGCGCAGCGCGTCGCGGGCGGTGAGCTGCTCGGCGGCCTCGCGGGCCACGTCGGCGGAGAGGCCGCGGGCCGCCAGGAGGCCGGTGAGTTCGGCCAGTTCCGCCTCCGGGTCCTCGCGGAGTTCGCGCTTCTCCTCGGCGAGGGCGGCCTTCTCGGAGTCGCGCTGGGTGGAGACGGAGACGTACTCCCCCGCCGCCATCGACATGGATCCGGCGAGCAGCCCCGCGAGGCCGGCGGTGAGCAGCGCCGCCTGGGACTCGGTGGCGCCGGCGACGCCGACGACGAGGCCCGCGGTGGAGACGACTCCGTCGTTGGCTCCGAGCACGGCGGCCCGGAGCCAGTTGAGACGGGAGCCGAGGGCTCCGCCGTGGGCCTCGTGTGCGGGGGCGTCGGTCGGCTCGGGTGCGTCGGTCACGTCAGTGAGCGTCGCACCCGGCGGGTCACCAGACGCGGACCGACCCGCCCGGGGCGAAGGCCGGGCTGGTGGCGCCCGCGGGGACCTCCTTCAGGGGCTCGGCGATCTCCTCGACGCGCGGTCCGTGGACGGCGGCGAGGGGGTCGAGGAGGCGGAGGTCGAAGCCGTAGACGCGGGCCGCGTTGCCGCCGACCATCGCCGCCACCTCCTCCTCGGGCAGTCCGGCGTAGGCGATCCGGAGGCCTTCGCGGGAGTACGGCGCGGTGCCCTCGTCGTGGGGGTAGTCGCTGCCCCACATGATCTTGTCGAGGCCGATCCGGTCGCGCAGCGGGACCTCGTGGGGCCGCATGAAGCTGGCGCCGACGAAGCAGTGGTCGCGCCAGACCGTGCTGGGGCCCCTGCCCATGGCCTCGGCCAGGCCGGCGCCGAACTTGGACTCCGCGGTGGCGGCCCGCGTCGCGGCCGAGACCAGTCGGCCGTGGTAGTAGTCCAGCATGTCGAGCACGCCCGGGATCCAGCCCGAGCCCTGCTCGGTCAGGACCAGCTTGAGCCCGGGGTGGCGCCGGAAGGCGCCGCCGAAGACCAGGTGCCACAGCGCCCGGTGGGAGAACCAGGTCGTCTCCACCATGAAGACCGCCCGGGCGGCCGGTTCGTCGCCGAGCGGCGGCGACGCCGATCCGCCGTGGTGGTTGACGGGGACGCCCAGCTCGGCGCAGACCGCCCAGATCGGGTCGTACGCCTCCGAGTACAGCTCGGGCACGGGCGAGCCGGGCGGCACGCCGGGGAGCAGGACGCCCCCGGTGAGGCCCGCCTCGCGGGCGCGGCGGATCTCGGCGACCGCCGCGTCGACGTCGTTGAGGAGGATCTGCGCCACGCCGGCCCGGCGGCCCGGCGCGGCCGCGCAGAAGTCGGCCAGCCAGCGGTTGTGCGCCTGGAGTCCGGCCCATCGCAGCTCGTACTCGGTCGCGGTGGGCGGCTGGGCCATCAGGGAGGCCTTGGGGAAGAACGGCGGGACGGTGTTGGGGAAGACGACCTCGGCGACGATGCCGTCGGCCTCCAGCTCGCGCAGCCGGCGCTCGGAGTTCCAGTTGCGGTCGGCGGTGTCGGCGAGCAGGTCCTCGTACGGGTTGACGTAGGAGGCCGCCCAGGCGTCGAAGGCCTCGTGGTGCCGGCTCTCCAGGTACGGGCGGTAGTCGAGGAGGTCGGCGCCGGCGTGGCAGTCCGCGGAGATGACGGTGTAGCGGTCCATCAGCCCACCCCCAGGGCGGGGAAGTCGTGGTCCGTCAGCCAGTGGCGGCCGACCTCGCGCGAGCGGGCCCAGGAGGCCTCGACGGCCGTCTGGTCGGCGGGCTGGCCCAGGTCGGCGGGCGTGGGGCCGATGCGGCGGGCGATCGGCTCCAGCTTCCGGAGGTCGAAGCCGAAGACCTCGGCCGCGGCGAGCCCCAGCATGCGGCGGGTCTCCGCCACCGGGATGTCGTGGAAGGTCCTCCGCAGCCATCCGCGGGTGTCGGGCCAGGTCCCCTCGGGGTGCGGGAAGTCGGAGCCCCAGAGGATGTTGTCGACGCCGATCTCGTACCGCTGGGCGAGTTCGCGCCGCTTGGTGTTGGTGGCGCAGATGAAGACCTGCCGGTCCAGGTACTCGCTCGGCGGGCGCCTCAGCTCCGCGAACGGGGACAGCTTCTTGCCGCCGTGCGCGCCGAGGTAGAGCCGGTCCATGAACCAGAGCAGGTTGGGCAGCCACCAGCAGCCGGACTCGGCGATCCCGAAGCGCAGTCCGGGGTGCCGCTCGAAGGCGCCGGACCAGAGGAGGAACCACAGCGGCCGGGCCGGCCACCAGGTGACCTCGGAGACGTAGATGCCGAGGTGGTCGCCGTACTCCTCGCGGGGTGCCGCTCCCGAGTGGGTGACCAGCGGCATCCCGGTCTCGGCGGCGGCCGCCCAGACCGGTTCGTAGATCCGGTCGTGGTAGGGCGCCTTGTCCACCCACATGGAGGGGATCATCAGGGCCCCGAGCCCGGACTCCTTGGCCCGGTGGATCTCGGCGACGACCTTCGCCGGTTCGGCCGTGATGGGCAGCAGCGCCACCCCGCAGTGCCGCGCCGCGCCGGCGGAGTCCCCTCCCACGAACTCGGCGAGCCAGCGGTTGTGGGCCTGCGCGCCGGCCATGCCGAGTTCGGGGTCCTGGTCTCCGGAGAGTCCGAGCCCGACCCCGAACGGGGCGGCGGTCCTGCTGTCGACGGCGTCCGCGTCGGGGAAGACGACCTCGGCGGCCACTCCGTCGCCGTCGAGCTCCTTGAGGCGCTGCCCGACGTCCCAGCCGCCCCGCAGGCCCTCCTCGTTGTCGGTGAACCACTTGTCCGCGAAGGCCTCGTTGCGGACCCCGAGCCGTGTCATGGCCTCCCGGCGCGCCTCGCGTCCGGCGAGGAAGTCGCCGAAGGCGCGGTGGAAGCGGGAGTCGAGGTAGGGCCGGTACTCCTCGGTGGGGAGCCCGGCGTGGCAGTCGGAGGAGATGATCAGATACGGATCGTTCGGATCGGCCATCACGGCCTCCTCAGTCGAGAATGAAGCTCTCCAGGTACGACGGGTCGGCGCGGTCGAGCATCGACCGCGAGCGCGCCCGGATCTGCCGGTCGCTGTGCTCGCTCTCCGGCAGCATCCAGAAGCGGTCGGCGCGGATGCCGTCGACGACGTGCTCGGCGACCTCCTCCACCGGGGTGAAGGCGACCTCGTGGCCGGCCTCCTTCATCGCGGCCTCCCACTGGTCGAGGCTGCGGTACGGGGTCCTGCGCGGGCGCTCCTTGGCGTACCGCGCGGGACGGTTGCGGTGCGACTCCCAGAGGCCGGTGCGGAGCATGTGCGGGCCGGGGAAGAGGACGGAGGCGCCCACGCGCGCGTGCTCGGCGCGGAGGTGGGCGTAGAGGGACTCGGTCATGGTGACGACGGCCGCCTTGGTGACCGCGTACACGGAGGCGGTGGGCAGCGGGGCGATGCCGCCGTCGCCGGAGGAGGTGTTGACGACGTGGCCGGGCCCGCCGCCGGCGAGCATCCGGGGGACGAAGGCCTGGATGCCGTGGAAGACGCCCCAGACGTTGACCGAGAAGGCCCACTTCCAGTCGTTGGGTTCGTGCTCCCACATGCGGCCCTCGGCGCCGGAGCCGACCCCGGCGTTGTTGCAGAGGACGTGGACGGCGCCGAAGGCGGCGTACGCGGCGTCGGCGAACTCCCGCACCGCGTCGGGGTCGGAGACGTCCACCGTCCGCGCGAGGACCCGGGCGCCGCCGGCCGTGAGTTCGTCGGCGGCCTCGGCGAGCGCGCCCTCCTCGACATCGCCGAGGACGACGGCCAGGCCCTCGGCGGCGAAGCGGCGGGCCATCGCGCGCCCGATGCCGCTCGCCGCGCCGGTGACGACGGCGACCTGTCCCTCCCGGAGCTCCATCACACGCTCCCCTCGGGCGGTCCGTCGAGGATCTGCTGCGGGTCGTCGTACCGCTGGTGGATGTAGGGCAGGAGGTCCTGCGCGGAGACCCGTTCGGCGACCGTGCCCCTCTGGTCGGTGGTCTTCTCGCCGATGGTGATCTCGACGAGCCGGCGCACGGGGAGGTCGGCGACCGGGTCGTACATGGACTCGCGCAGCACCACGTCGCCGGTGACGCGCTCCAGCCTGCGGACCTTCTCGTGGCGGACGCAGTGGACGAGGACGGGGTCGGCGTCGAAGCCCGAGCCCTCCACGCCCGGCAGGAACTTGAAGTAGAAGTCGGTCTTCTCGACCGGTTCCGGGAGCGGCAGCGGCCCGGAGACCGCGCCGCGCACCTCGACGAAGTCGATGCCGTGCCGCCCGAGCGCGGCGCGGACGACGAGGCCGTCGCGCTCGACGACGACCTCGCCGAGCTTCTTCGGCTCGCCGAAGACCTCCCGGCCGCCGACGAGGGCGCGCTCGTGGGTCATCGGCATGACCAGCGGGTACCAGCCCTCGCGGTCGCCGTGGGCGGCGGCGACCGCCACCGATCCGGCGCCGAGCGGGTAGCCGGGCAGGTCGACCCGGGAGACGGCGGCCCGGACGAGGGGCCGTGCGGTGGGTTTCAGCGGGGGCGGCAGGACGGCCGCCACCACCTCCGGATCGGTCTCCCAGACGGCGACCACTCCGGTGGACCAGATGTCGGGGAGCCGGGCGCTCCTGGTGCGGGCCGCCGTGATCTCGGCGTCCGTGCGCGCCCCGTACCGTACTCGTGCCATGGCGTACCACCCTTCGGGGGGTCGAGTCTGTAACACAGTTACACCGGCGGCGATGAAGGGTAAAGACCCGTGCACGCCCAGGAGTCGGGAGGGGGAGGGATGGCGCGCGCCGCACTCACCCGCGAGGAGGTCCTGGAGGCCGCCGCCGCCCTGGTGCGCCGGCACGGCCCGGACGCCCTCACCATGCGCAGGCTCGCGGCCGACCTCGGCACCGCGGTCACCTCGATCTACTGGCACGTCGGCAACCGGGAGTCGCTGCTCGACGCCCTGGTCGAGCGGACGGTCGCGGACCTCGACGCGATCCGCCCGCGGGGCGCGACCCCGGCCGAGCGCCTGGTCTCGATCGCCCGTTCGTTGCGCCGCGCGCTGCGCGAGCGACCCCATCTGGTGGCGCTGGTCCACGAACGGGGCCTCACGGAACGCATGTTCCTGCCGGCCCAGCGCGCCCTGGTCCGCGAGGCGCACGCCGCGGGGCTGCGCGGGGCGCACGCGGCGCGGGTCGTCCGCGCCGTGCAGTTCCAGGTCGTCGGATACGTCCTGGTGGAGCGCAACCGGGAGCGGGCACCGGCGCAGTCGCCCGCCGAGGAGGAGCTGTGGAGCGGCGCGGACGCCGGGTCCGACGCGCCGCTGGCGCGGGCGCTCGCCGCGCCGGTGGACACCGAGCGCCTGTTCGTCGACTCGGTGCGCGCGCTGGTCGACGGGCTCCTCGCCGGGGCTCCCGGGGGCACCGGGGACGGAGGTGTCGGCCGCGGGCCGTATTCTCAGTGACCGTGCTTGACGACCGAACGACAGCAGCGACGTGGCCGGCCGCCTACCCGCAGGGGTACGCGGTCGTCGACGTGGAGACCACCGGACTCGCCCGCGACGACCGGATAGTGTCGGCTGCCGTCTACCGGCTGGACGCCCAGGGGAACGTCGAGGACCACTGGTACACGCTGGTCAACCCCGAGCGGGATCCGGGTCCCGTCTGGATCCACGGGCTCACCACCGACGTCCTGGAGGGCGCGCCGCTCTTCCCGGAGATCGCGGCGGAGTTCGCGGCCCGGCTGGACGGGCGGGTGCTCGTCGCGCACAACGCGATGTTCGACTGGCAGATGATCGCCCGGGAGTACGCGCGCGCGGAGTCGGCCGCCCCGGTGCGGCAGCGGCTGTGCACGATCGCGCTCGCCAAGGAGCTGTCGCTTCCGCTGCCCAACCACAAGCTGGAGTCGCTCGCCGCCCACTTCGGCGTCGTCCAGCAGCGCGCGCACAACGCGCTCGACGACGCGCGCGTGCTCGCGGAGGCGTTCCGGCCGAGCCTGCACGCGGCGGCCGAGCGCAACGTGCGGCTGCCGCTGCTCGAATGCCGGCCGCTGACCGAGTGGGCCGCGTCGCCCGCGCCGCAGCCTCGGATCGGCCACCAGGCCGGGTACGGCTCGTCGTACCGGGCGGGGAGCTGGCGCCCCTCGCGGAAGCGGCCGCCGTGCCCGTACCCCAACCCGGGCCGGTACGAGACGGACAAACCGCTCAAGCAGGGCATGCGGGTGGCGTTCTCGGGGGACACCTCCGTCGACCGCGAGCTCCTGGAGGACCGCACGGTCGAGGCCGGGCTCCACGTGGCGGGCAGCGTCTCCCGGCTGACGAGCCTCCTCGTCACCAACGACCCGGACTCGGCCACCTCCAAGACCGTCAAGGCCAAGTCCTTCGGCACGCCGGTGGTCGACGAGGCCGCCTACACCCAGCTGCTGCGGGACGTGGCCCCGGCAGACGGGTGACACCCCCGGCCCGGCGGGCGTGCCGCACGGCGCCCGCCCGCCGGGAGCCCCACCCTGTGGCGCATGGCACGTTGTGAGGTCTGCGGAAACGATTACGGCATGTCCTTCGAGGTACATGCACAGGGCGCGGTCCATGTCTTCGACTGCTTCGCGTGCGCCATCCACCGCATGGCGCCCATCTGCGAGCACTGCCGGGTCCAGATCATCGGACAGGGCGTCGAGGTCGACGGCAGCTGGTACTGCGGCGGCCACTGCGCCCGCGCGGAGGGAAAGGTGGGCATCGTCGACAGGGTCTGAGGACGGCACCGCCCGGGAGCGACGGGCGCCGCGGCCCCTCCACGCCCCCGGCGGCGGGGTCCGGGGAGACCGCCCACGGCCCCTCTCCCCCGAGCCGCCCCCCGTGCGTGCACCCCGTGGACCGAGTTGTACGGTCATGGGGTGTACCGCTTCTTGTTGTCCCGGCAGTGGGTGATCCTCACCCTCATCGCCCTCGTCCTCGTCCCGACGATGATCGAGCTGGGCTTCTGGCAGTTCCACCGGCACGAGCGCCGGGTCGCCCAGAACGCCCTGATCGCGGACAGCATCGCGGCGAAGCCGGTCCCGGTCGAGGAGCTCACCTCCCCCGGGCACACGGTCCCCCGCTCCGACTACTGGCGGCCCGTCACCGCCACCGGCACCTTCGACACCTCCCACGAGGTGGTCGTCCGGCGCCGCACCTCCGCCGACGAGCGGGTCGGCGTCCACATCCTGACCCCGCTGGTCCTCCGGGACGGCCTGGTCGTCCTGGTCAACCGCGGCTGGGTCCCGGCCGCCGCCGACCAGCACGCCTTCCCGCCGGTGCCGCCCGCCCCCGAGGGCGAGGTCACCGTCACCGGCCGGCTCAAGGCCGACGAGACGACCGGCGCGAGCGGCATCAAGGACCTGAAGGGCCTGCCGGACCGCCAGGTCATGCTCATCAACAGCCGGCAGCAGGCGGAGCTCATCGGCCGCGAGGTGCTCGGCGGCTACCTGGAGCAGACCGGACCCGAGCCCGCCGGAGACACCCCCGAGCTGATCCCCGAGCCCGACCACGCGTCGATCGGCGCCCACATGGCGTACGCGGTGCAGTGGTGGCTCTTCACGGCCGGGGTACCCGTCGGCTGGGTGATCCTGGTCCGCCGCGAGAAGCGCGACCGCGAGGCCGCGGCCGCCGCCGGGAGCACCGGAAACGACGCCCCGGACACCCCGGACGGCCCGGAGAGCGACACGGCCGCGGTCAGGTCCGCCCCGTCCCTCTGATTGACCACCGCCACTTCCGGGAACAGCCCAAAGCGTGACGCAACGTATCGACGACTACGCCCTCATCGGCGATCTCCAGACCGCCGCGCTCGTCGGCCGCGACGGATCGGTCGACTGGCTGTGTCTGCCCCGCTTCGACTCCGCCGCCTGCTTCGCCTCGATCCTCGGCGACGAGGAGAACGGCCACTGGCGCATCGCCCCCAAGGGCGCGACGAACTGCACCTCCCGCCGGTACGCCGACGGCTCCCTCGTCCTGGAGACCTTCTGGGAGACCCGTACGGGCACGGTCAAGGTCGTGGACTTCATGCCGCAGCGGGACCGGGCCCCCGATCTGATGCGGATCGTCGAGGGCGTCAGCGGGAGCGTCGAGATGAGCTCCGTCCTGCGGCTCCGCTTCGACTACGGCTCGGTCGTGCCCTGGATGCGCCGCTCCGACGACCACCGGGTCGCGATCGCCGGGCCCGACTCCGTCTGGCTGCGCAGCGAGCCGCCCGTGAAGACCTGGGGCCAGCAGTTCTCCACCTGCTCCTCCTTCACCGTCACCGCCGGCGAGAAGGTCGCGTTCGTCCTGACCTGGCACCCCTCCCACGAGCCGCGCCCCGACCTCGTCGACCCGTACGAGGCCCTGGAGCACTCCCTCGCGGACTGGCGCGACTGGTCCGACCGGTGCACCTACCGGGGCCCCTACCGGGACGTGGTGCTGCGCTCCCTGATCACCCTCAAGGCCCTCACCTACGCGCCGACCGGCGGCATCATGGCCGCCCCCACCACCTCCCTGCCGGAGGAGGTCGGCGGCGTGCGGAACTGGGACTACCGCGCCTGCTGGCTGCGCGACTCCTCCCTCACCCTCGGCGCGCTGCTCGCCGCCGGATACGTCGACGAGGCGCGCGCCTGGCGGGACTGGCTGCTCCGCTCGGTCGCCGGCGACCCGGCCGACCTGCAGATCATGTACGGGCCCGCCGGGGAGCGCCGGCTCCCGGAGACCACCCTGCCCTGGCTGCGCGGCTACGCCGACTCCGCGCCGGTGCGCACCGGGAACGCCGCCGTGGACCAGTTCCAGCTCGACGTGTACGGCGAGGTCATGGACTCGCTCCACCGCGCCCACGAGGCCGGGATCCCCGCGGAGAAGCACGCCTGGAACCTCCAGCTGAGCCTGCTCGGCTTCCTGGAGTCGACCTGGCGCGAGCCCGACGAGGGACTGTGGGAGGTGCGCGGCCGGCGCCGGCACTTCACCCACTCGAAGGTGATGGCCTGGGTGGCCGCCGACCGGGCGGTGCGCACCCTGGAGGCGGACCCCTCGCTGCCCGGGGACGCGGCCCGCTGGCGGACGATGCGGGACGAGATCCACGCCCAGGTGTGCGCGCGGGCCTTCGACCCCGTCCGGAACACCTTCACCCAGTCGTACGGCTCGCAGGAGCTGGACGCCGCGACCCTGCTGATCCCGCAGGTCGGCTTCCTGCCGCCGGACGACCCCCGGGTGCTGGGCACGGTGGAGGCGGTCCAGGCCGAACTGCTGCACGAGGGCTACGTACGCCGCTACAGCACGGACGGCGGGACGGTGGACGGCCTCCCCGGCCAGGAGGGCACCTTCCTGGTCTGCTCCTTCTGGCTCGCGGACGCGCTCCGGCTCTGCGGCCGGAACGAGGAGGCCCGCGCGCTCTTCGAACGCCTCGTGGCCCTCTGCAACGACGTGGGTCTGCTCGCGGAGGAGTACGACCCGGTGGCGGACCGCCAGCTGGGCAACTTCCCGCAGGCCTTCAGCCACATCGGCCTGGTGGGCACGGCGATCGCACTGGCAGCCGAGGACGGGGACCCGGCAGGATAGGTCCATGGATCTTGGGATGAAGGACCGTGTGTACGTGGTGACCGGGGCGACGCGCGGGCTCGGGCGGGCCTCCGCCGAGGCGCTGCTCGCCGAGGGCGCGAAGGTGCTGGTCACCGGCCGCGAGGAGAAGACCGTCGCCGAGGCCGCGGCCGAGCTCGGGCCGAACGCGGCGGGCGTCGTCGCGGACAACACCGACCCCGGGACCCCCGAGCGGCTGATCGCCGAGGCCCGGGCGCGGTTCGGCGGCTTCGACGGCATCCTCGTCAGCGTCGGCGGGCCTGCCCCGGGCTTCGCCGCCGACAACACCGACGAGGACTGGGCCGCCGCCTTCGACACCGTCTTCCTCGGGGCCGTGCGACTGGCCCGCGCGGCCGCCGCCGCCCTCGACGAGGGCGGCGTCATCGGCTTCGTCCTGTCCGCCTCGGTCCACGAGCCGATCCCCGGTCTGGCCATCTCGAACGGGCTCCGCCCGGGTCTCGCCGGCTTCGCGAAGTCCCTCGCCAACGACCTCGGGCCGCGCGGGATCCGGGTGATCGGCCTGCTTCCCAGCCGGATCGACACGGACCGGGTGCGGTTCCTGGACTCCCTCTCGGGCGACGCGGACGCGGCCCGCGCCGCCAACGAGCAGGAGATCCCGCTGCGCCGCTACGGCACCCCGGAGGAGTTCGGGCGGACGGCGGCCTTCCTGCTGTCGCCGGCCGCCTCGTACCTCACGGGCCTGATGATCCCGGTGGACGGCGGGGCGCGCGCCGGGTTCTGACCCTCAGGCGACCCTGCGGGCCCGGTGCTTCACCGCCCGCAGGCGCGCCTCGGTCGGCAGCGCGGCCAGCCCGGCGGAGGTCCGCGCGTGGTCCAGCGCCTGCCCGCTGAGCGTGGTCAGCGCGGCCCCCGGTGAGGCGTACGGCTCCAGGTGGAGCGCGACGCGGGTGCAGGGGGCCGCGCGGCGGCCCGTGAGGGCGACCCGGGCCCGGGACACGCCTTCCTGCGCGGTGGCGTCCGCCTCCAGGACGCCTTCCAGCGCCCGGCCGCGCAGCACCGCCACCTCGCCGTCGCCGCTGTCGACGACGACCTCGGCGAGCCGGGCCCGCCGGAACTGGGCGAGCAGCCACCACAGGGCCAGCAGGACGACGAGCCCGAGGACCGCGATGACCACCGGCCACCACCAGCCCTCGGCGCGCCAGCGCTGCCGGTCCGCGGTGGAGAGCAGCACGTCCGAGGGGCCCGACCAGGGCCACCAGGACGGTACGGGGAGGTCGAGGGCGGCGGCGAGGACGCCGCCGCCGGCCAGGAGCAGCAGCAGCCCGGCGAGGCCGAGCAGGACGCGGTTGACGCGCCGGAGGACGACTCTCACCGGATCATCCCTTTCTGGGCGGCCTGGCCACCCGGACCGTGACGGCGGGCGGGTGGGCGAGGCCGAGTTCCTCGACGCCGGTCGCCAGCACCGACTCCACGTCGGCGCGGACCTCGTCGAGGTCCCGGAAGTGCGAGACCGCCTTGACCGCCGCCTTGGAGCGGCGGACGCGGACCCTGACGGACTGCACTCCGGAGACCTCCATGGCCCGGTCCCGCAGGGCGAGGGCGGCGGCCTCCCGGTCGAGTCCCGCCCGTACGTCGGCGTGTTCGCGGCGCATCGGGAGGATCTCGCGCAGGCCGGGGGTCGCGGCCAGCACCAGGAGCCAGACGCCGAGGACGGCGGCGACGGCCGCGCCGACGACGACCCAGGTGTCGTCGAGCGGCCGGGTCGCGAGGCCGTCGGCGAGTTCGCGCCGCCAGGCCATGGCCTGGCGGTCGGCGCGTACGGCCGCCACGTCGTAGAGCAGGAGTCCTGCCCCGCCGAGGACGAGCGCCGCGAGCACCGCGGCGGGGACGCGCCGGGCCGCCCAGAAGCGGCGGACGCGGGCCGCGGGGGCCGCGTCCGCCAGGACGGGGACGCCGTCGGAGCCGGACGTCTCCCCGGTGCCGCTCCCTCCGGTGCCGGGGCGCGGGGTGTCGGGAGCGTCGCGGCCGGGGCCGGGGGCGCCCGGGCCGGTGGCGGGAGTCGTCATGACAGGCGCCCCCTCGACGCTCCCTGCCGGGTCAGGGCGGAGTGGAGGCGTTCGACGTCGACGGTGACCTCGTGGACCTCCATGCCGACCAGCTCCTCGACGCGGCTGCGGACCCGGCCGCGCACGGCACCGCACCGGGCCCCGACGTCGGAGGGGTAGCCGAGTTCGAGGCTCACCGCGACCCGGACGACGTCCCGGTGGACGACGACCGAGGCGTGCGGCCTCGATCCGCCCTCCGGGACGGGGCCCGCGGCCTCCCTCGCCGCCTGCGCGGCGATCTTCGCGACGACCCGGTCGGCGATTCTGGTCGCCCCCCGCTCGCGGACCGGGCCGCGGGGGCCGGGACGGGCTGCCACCGCCGTCACCGCGGCCGGCCGCCGCGCTCGCGGCCCCGGAAGAAGTCGCCGGGTTCGAGGTCGCCGTCGAGGAAGCGGCCCGCCACGAAGCCGACCGCACCCAAAGCCGCGACCAGCAGGAACGCCCCGAATCCGCCGAAGTATCCGGCGAAGCCGAGGGCCATGCCGGCCACCAGGCCTACCACCGCCATGCTCATTCCTGACCCCTTTCCGAGTCCTCCTGAGCCCCCCTGCGAACAGCCCTTCAGCGGCTACTGGATCCGCGATTCGGGCTCGTCCTCCTCCTCGTCGGGCAGCTTGACGTCGCTGACCGCGATGTTGACCTCGACGACCTCCAGGCCCGTCATCCGCTCCACCGCCGCGATGACGTTCTCCCGGACGTCGCCGGCGACGTCCGCGATGGAGACGCCGTAGTCGACGACGATCTCCAGGTCGAGCGCGGTCTGCACCTCGCCGACCTCGGCCTTCACCCCTCGGGTGACGTTCGACTTGCTGCTGCCTCCGCCGGGGACCCGGTCGCGTACCGCGCCGAAGGTCCGGGAGAGGCCGCTGCCCATGGCGTGGACGCCTTCGACGTCCCGGGCGGCGAGGCCGGCGATCTTCTCGACGACTCCGTCGGCGATGGTGGTCTTGCCGCGGGCGGCGGGAGCGCCGCCGCCCCGCTTGGTGACCGAGGTCCGGCGCGCGTCGTCACCGGAGTCGGTGGAATGGGTGGTGTCCGTCATTTGGTTTCGCCCCTTCTGGGATATTTCGGGGTTCTTCGCCCACATTAAGGGCGCTTACCCGCTCTCGCCCCGGGGATACGGCAGGCTGGGGCAATGACGACAGCTGACGGTTGGACGGCGGCGGTACGCGATCGCCTCTCCCCGGGCAGGCTGCTGCCGCTCGGAGCGGCGGCGGAGAGGGCGTGGATCACCGAGCGGGCCGTGCGCGAGGTGCTTGACCGGGCCGCCTCGGGGGTGCCCGGCGCCGTGCCGGGCAGGATGCGGATCGGCCCTGCGGAGGAACCCGGCGCGGAACCGGACGCCCTGCTGATCACGGCGCCGTTCGGCGCGGTCGCGGGGGAAGCCCTGCCCGAGCTGGCCGAGCGGCTGCGGACGGCGCTGCTCACCGCCGCCGAGGACGGGCTGGGCCTGGTCGTCGCGGGCGTGGACCTCCGGGTGACGGAACTCCTCGACGCGCCGCCGGAGCCGGACGCCGCGGCCGCCGCCGCACCCGGCCCCACCTCGCCGGCGACGGACGACCCCGCGGCGCTCGCCGCGCTCGGGGTGGCGGGGGTCGCGGCGGTGACGGACACCCTGGGCCCGCCGGTGCGCCGGAGGCCCGGCGAGGTCCGGGTGGAGCTGGCCGTGACGGCCGGGTCCCGCCCGCTGGACGTGGCCCGCGCGGTGCGGACGGCGGTCGCGGCGGCCGGCCCGGACGACGGGATCGCGGTCGGCGTCGTGGTGTCGGACCTCCGCTAGGCCGGGGCGGAGCCCGTATCCGATCGGCGGGACGGGGTCCCCGGGCCGCGTACCGCCGTTCGGGTGAGACCCGGGGTCAGGCGGGCGCGGGCCGTGCGCGCGGGCGGGCGTGCGGAGGCCCCGGGGCCGCGGACGGGCCCCGGGGAACGCGGGCAGGCGTCAGTCGCCGAGGCCGGCCAGGTCGCGCAGGCGGCGGGCCTGGGCGGCGCGCTCGGCGACGCGCTGCTCCTCGTACGAGCGGCCGGAGACGCCCTGGAGCAGCGCCTTGGTCTCGGTGACCGCGTCGCGCGGCGCCGCGAGCAGGGCGGCGGCCAGGTCCCGGACCGCGGCGTCGAGCTCGCCGGCGGGGACGGACAGATTGGCCAGGCCGATGCGCTCGGCCTCCTCGGCGTGGACGAAGCGGCCGGTGGCGCAGATCTCCAGCGCGCGGGCGTAGCCGACGAGCGAGACCAGGGGGTGCGTCCCGGTCAGGTCCGGGACGAGGCCCAGGCTGGTCTCGCGCATGGCGAACTGCACGTCCTCGGCGACGACCCGCAGGTCGCAGGCGAGGGCGAGCTGGAAGCCCGCGCCGATGGCGTGCCCCTGGACGGCCGCGATCGACACGAGGTCGCTGCGGCGCCACCAGGTGAACGCCTCCTGGTACTCGGCGATGACCGCGTCGAGGTCCGCGTCGGAACCGCGCGCGAGGTCGAGGAAGGACGGCTCTCCGTCGAAGCCCTCGGGCGTGAACGCCTGCCGGTCGAGTCCGGCGGAGAAGGACTGTCCCTCGCCGCGCAGGACGACGACCCGCACGCTGCCGGGCAACGACCGGCCGGCTTCTGTCAACGCCCGCCACAGAGCGGGAGACTGAGCGTTGCGCTTCGCCGGATTGGTCAGGGTCACCGTGGCAACGGCGTCCTCGACGGTGAGCCGAACACCGTCCTTGTCGAATACGAGCTCAGAGTCGTCGAGCGTAGTCATGGGGCGCCTCCGGTTACGGTGCAGCACACTGCATGCGAATGCTAAGTGACTGCACAGTAACCACCGGGCCGGCGCGATGGCCGACCGGGTGGCCACCGGGGGATCCGGTGGCCCGGTCGAGGCGTCCCGCTGTCAGGCCGAGGCGGCTTTCTTGCCCCGGGTCGCTCCGCCGCGTCCACGCAGCGTGACTCCGGACTCGCTGAGCATCCGGTGGACGAATCCGTAGGAGCGGCCGGTTTCCTCGGCCAGCGCCCGGATACTCGCACCGGAGTCGTACTTCTTCTTCAGGTCTGCCGCGAGCTTGTCGCGCGCGGCGCCGGTCACCCGGCTGCCCTTCTTCAGAGTCTCGGCCACCCGTGCCTCCTCATGGGAAGTGCGCTCTGGACTTCTCATGATCACCCCTCGCGTCCATCCTGGCCACCCATTCGACAAGGTCGATGCCGCCGGGTTTGTGGACGAGCGCCTGTTCGTCACGAACGGAAGCAGTGATTCCGCTGGGCCGGAAAGCGACGTCCGAGGGCCCCCGCACGGGAATCGGCAGGTCAGCGACGCAGCGGGAACACACGTCCGGCGCGGGTCTGCCGGAAGGATTCGGCAGAGCACCGCGCCGGGGTGTACGAGACGCACTCACTCAGATGAAGGATCACCCGTGGGCCGAATGATCCAGCCGGGCATGATCACCCGACGCGCTCCGGGTCAGGCGAGCGCGACCAGGTCCGCGTAGTCCGGGCCCCAGAGGTCCTCGACGCCGTCCGGGAGCAGGATGATCCGCTCCGGCTCCAGCGCGTCGACCGCGCCCTCGTCGTGGGTGACGAGGACGACGGCGCCCTGGTAGGTCCGCAGGGCCCCGAGGATCTCCTCGCGGCTGGCCGGGTCGAGGTTGTTGGTGGGCTCGTCGAGGAGCAGCACGTTCGCCGAGGAGACGACCAGGGTGGCCAGGGCCAGCCGGGTCTTCTCACCGCCGGAGAGCACCCCGGCCGGCTTGTCGACGTCGTCGCCCGAGAACAGGAACGAGCCGAGCGTCTTGCGGACCTGGACGAGGTCGAGGTCGGGCGCGGCCGAGCGCATGTTCTCCAGGACGCTGCGCTCGGGGTCGAGGGTCTCGTGCTCCTGGGCGTAGTAGCCGAGCTTGAGGCCGTGCCCCGGGGTCACCTCGCCGGTGTCGGGCTTCTCGGCGCCGGCGAGCAGCCGGAGCAGCGTGGTCTTGCCCGCGCCGTTGAGGCCGAGGATGACGACGCGGGAGCCCTTGTCGATCGCGAGGTCCACATCGGTGAAGATTTCGAGCGAACCGTAGGACTTGGAGAGTCCCTCGGCCGTCAGCGGGGTCTTGCCGCAGGGCGCGGGGTCCGGGAAGCGGAGCTTGGCGACCTTGTCCGAGGCGCGGACCGCCTCCAGACCGGAGAGCAGCCGCTCGGCGCGCTTGGCCATGTTCTGCGCGGCCACGGTCTTGGTGGCCTTGGCGCGCATCTTGTCGGCCTGCGAGTTGAGGGCGGCGGCCTTCTTCTCGGCGTTCTGGCGCTCGCGCTTGCGGCGCTTCTCGTCGGCCTCGCGCTGCTGCTGGTAGAGCTTCCAGCCCATGTTGTAGACGTCGATCGTGGAGCGGTTGGCGTCCAGGTAGAAGACCTTGTTCACCACGGTCTCGACGAGGTCGACGTCGTGGGAGATCACGATGAAGCCGCCGCGGTAGCTCTTCAGGTAGTCGCGGAGCCAGACGATGGAGTCGGCGTCGAGGTGGTTGGTCGGCTCGTCGAGCAGGAGGGTGTCGGCGTCCGAGAAGAGGATCCGGGCGAGCTCGACGCGGCGGCGCTGGCCACCGGAGAGGGTGTGCAGCGGCTGGCCCAGGACCCGGTCGGGCAGGCCGAGGGCGGCGGCGATCGTGGAGGCCTCGGCCTCGGCCGCGTACCCGCCCTTGGTCAGGAACTCCGTCTCCTGGCGCTCGTACTGCCGCATGGCCTTGTCGCGGGTGGCGCCGGAGCCGGTGGCGATGCGCTCCTCGTTCATCCGCATCTTCTTGAGGAGGACGTCGAGGCCGCGGGCGGAGAGGATCCGGTCGCGGGCCAGGACGTCGAGGTCGCCGGTGCGCGGGTCCTGCGGCAGGTAGCCGACCTCGCCCGAGCGGGCGATCTGCCCGGCGGCGGGCTGGCCCTCGCCCGCGAGGCACTTGGTGAGGGTGGTCTTGCCCGCTCCGTTGCGACCGACGAGGCCGATGCGGTCGCCCTTGGCGACGCGGAAGGAAGCGGACTCGATGAGGACACGGGCGCCGGCGCGCAGCTCGATGCCGGAAGCGGTGATCACGGACAGACTCCAGGGCGGTGGGAAACGGCGGAAGGACGGCTGGTGGAGGGCTTCGACGCCGCTAGTGCACGGGGAGAATGGCCATGCGGCCAGTCTAACGGGCCCCTGCAACTGCTTTTCGGCCATGCGGGCCCCGGAGGCCCGATCGGAGCTTTCTCACATATCCGTCCTTGCGGAACAAAAGGGGCGGACGCGCGAAGATCGGCCGATACTCGGCGCAGGGCGGCGGCCACTGCCGCGGCAGTGACGCGGAGGGTGGTGGACCGTGCAGTTCGACGACGACGCCGACCTGGACACCTCGGAGGTCAAGGACGTCCGGAGCAGCCGCATCCCGGGCGGGAAGGCCACCGTCGGCGGCGGCATCATCGGCTTCATCGCCCTGATCCTGGGACTGTTCCTCGGCGTGGGCCCGGACCAGCTCGGACTCTCCTCGGGCGGCGACGAACCGGCGGCCAGCGCCTCCTCCGCGGCCCAGGTGACGCAGACCTGCAAGAAGGGTTCGGACGCCAACACCCGCGAGGACTGCCGGATCGTCGCCGTCGTCAACAGCGTCCAGGACTTCTGGCGGAGCGAGTACGCGCGCCGGGGCGGCACTTACGGGAACGCCGCCACGGTGATGTTCAGCCAGCGCGTCCCGACCGCCTGCGGCTCGGCGACCTCGGCGGTGGGGCCGTTCTACTGCCCCGGCGACCGCCAGGTCTACCTGGACCTGGGCTTCTTCGACGAGCTGCGCACCAAGTTCGGGTCGACCGGCGGACCCTTCGCGCAGGCCTACGTGGTCGCGCACGAGTACGGCCACCACATCCAGAACCTGATGGGGACCCTCAGCCGCGCCCAGGACGGGCGGACCGGGGCGAACTCCAACGCCGTGCGGGTCGAGCTCCAGGCCGACTGCTACGCGGGCGTGTGGGCCCGGCACGCCACCACCACGCCCGACGACCGGACGGGCCGGCCGCTGCTGACCCGGCTGACGGACGAGGACATCCGGGACGGCCTGGACGCGGCGGCCGCGGTCGGCGACGACCGGATCCAGGAGCGGTTCCAGGGCCGGGTGACCCCGGAGAACTGGACCCACGGCTCCGCCGCCCAGCGCCAGCAGTGGTTCTACGAGGGCTACCGGACCGGCGACATGGCCCGGTGCAACACCTTCCGCTGACCGTCGGCGGAACCCGCGGACCCAGACCCGGTCGCCCGCGACCGGACCGAGAGGAAGTGATCGGGATGCCCGAGGCACCCCACGTCTGTCCCACGCTGACCTACCAGGACGCCAAGGGGGCCATCACCCTCCTGACGGAGGGCTTCGGCTTCCGGGCGGACGCCGTGTACGAGACGGAGGACGGGCGCGTGGCGCACGCCGAGCTGTCGTACGGGAACGGCATGGTGATGCTGGGCAGCAAGGGCACCGGCAGCGAGTTCGACAAGCTGATGGCCGGCGCCGGTCCGGTCGGCGTCTTCGTGCACGTGGACGACGTCGACGACCACCACGCGCGGGCGGTGGCCCACGGCGTCGAGATCGTCATGCCGCCCACGGACCAGGACTACGGCTCGCGGGACTACATGGCGCGCGACCGCGAGGGCAACGTCTGGAGCTTCGGGACGTACACCCCCGGCTCCGCGGAGTAGCCGCGCCGGGGGCTCGCCCGTGTCCCGCCCGGTCCCCCGGGGGGCGGTCAGGCTCCCCCGGTGTGGACCTGGAAGGCGGCCCGCCGGACGGCCTTGGCCAGGGCCGGGTCCGGGTGGGCCGCCGCGAGGGCGACCAGGACCTGGACGGTGCGGGGGTGGCCGACGGCGCGGATCTCGTCGAGGAGCGCCGGGACGGTGCCCTGCACGGCGGAGTCGAGGTGCCGGACGAGCAGCTCGCTCTCCCCGTGGTCGGCGACGGCGGCGGCCGTGTCCACCCAGAGCCAGGTCGACTCGGCGCGGGTGAGGACCTCCTGCGCGTCGTCGGGGTCGGCTCCCTCGTACTCGGCGAGCCAGAGCAGCGCGTACGGCCGCAGGGAGGGCTCGGCGACGGTGGCCCGCACCTCGGCCTCCGCGGGGGCGCCGACGACCCGCAGGGCCTCGAAGGCGAGTCCGCGCAGCAGCGCGTCCTCGCCGCGGGCGACGGCGAGCAGCTCGGCCACGGCGCTGGAGAGGGTGCGGGCCGCGAGCCAGGCGCGGTACTCGGCGCGGGCCGGGCCGGGGGTGAGGCGGGCGCAGCCGCGGAGCATGTCCCCGGCGGACTGCTCGATGTTCCCGGCGGGGCTCTGCGCGGCGACGCAGATCTGCTCCAGCTTGACCCAGACCGCCCAGTTGCCGAGGGGGGTCAGGGTGGCGTGGCGGCCCTCGGCGCCGGCGTCCAGGGTGAGCGCTCCCACGGCCGCCAGGCCTTCGAGCGCCCAGTCGAGCAGGGCGGGGAGCCCGTCGGTGCCGGTGCCGCTCGCGGCGGGCGCGTCGGGGGCCGCGGCGGCCTGTTCGGCACCCGGGACCTCGCAGCGCTCGCCGCGCAGCTCCTCGACGCGCTGGCCGAGCAGGTCGAGCAGGACGGGGACGAGGACCGGGCCCTGGGAGAGCTGGAGCAGCGAGAGGACCTGCGGGAGGGCCTCGACGACCTCGGCGACGGCGCTCGGCGCGACGCCCTCGGGGGCCGGGTGCACCAGCGACCAGGCGTCGAAGAGGGCGACCCAGCCGCGCAGCACGGCGGAGTCGTCGCGGTCCCAGGCCTGGAGCCGCCAGCCGGGGCGGGCGGTGTCGCCGTGGAGCTCGACGAGGCCGGCGAGCCGGGCGCGGTCCCAGCCGGCCCGGATCTGGCCGGGTGTCAGGTTCAGCGCGACGGCGGCCCGTTCCTGCGCGGAGGGGGCCGAGGGGCCGCTGGGGGCGGCGACGGCGCCGCGCTCGACGGCGGCCCAGCGGGCGATCCGTACCGCGTCGGCGAGGACGTGCCGGGCCTGGCGGGCCAGCTCGGCGCGGGGCGGGGTGCCCTCGGGCGGCCGCGGCGCCGGCCGGGTGCGCCGGGTCGTCACGGCCCGTCGGGCGGTGGCCAGCGCCCGTGGGCGGACGAGTCGGAGTCTGGAGTTGCCATCGGGCTTTCGAGACGTCACGGGGGCAGTCTTCCCGCTGACGGCCCGAAAGCCCAATCGGAATCGGACGCGCCGTCCCCGGCGCGGCGCGCGCCGCCTAGAGGAGCGGGGTGAGGAAGCGGCGCAGGGCCTCCTCGTAGCGGACCGGGTCGGCGTTCCACATCGCCGTGTGCGGGGCGTGCCGGACGGTCAGGAGGGTGACCAGATCGGGGCGGCGGGCGGCGAGTTCGACGGAGGGTTCCCACGGGGCGACGGTGTCGTCGGGGCCGTGGGCGAGGAGCACGGGGACCCGCAGCGCGCCGGGCGCGGAGACGGCTTCGAGGAGGTCGCCGTGCGGTCCCGTCCTGCCCTGGGCCGCCCGGACGGCGAGCGGGAGCAGGGGGGCGGGCACGTGCCGGGCGGCGGCGAGGTTGCGGAGGGTCGCCTCCCAGTCCAGGACGGGCGAGTCCAGGACGAGTCCGGCGATCCGGTCGCGCACCCCGGACTCGGCGGCGGCCCGCAGGGCCATCGAGGCGCCGGTCCCCCAGCCGTGCAGGACGACCTTCGCGGCGCCCCGGTGGACGGCGTAGCGGATGGCGGCGTCGACGTCGCGCCACTCGGAGTCGCCGAGGTGGGCGAGGCCGTCCGGGGAGGCGGGGGCCCCCTCGTCGCCTCGGTAGGCGGGGACGAGGACGGGGACGTGGCGCCGGTTGTAGAAGGGGACCACGTTCAGCGGGTGCTCGCGGGTGCCGCCGAGCCCGTGCAGGGCGATCACCCAGAGGGTGCGGGGCGCCGCGACGAGCCAGGCCGGCAGGGGGCCGAGCTCGCCGGGGATCTCGGCGTCCTCGTGGGCGAGCCCGAGGGCGGTGGTCGGCGTCCCGATGTGCAGCTGGGGGGTGAGGCGGACGCGGGAGCCGGGGCCGAGGACTCCGCGCTCGACGCGTTCGAGGCGCCGGACGACGGTGTCCGCGGTGTGCGGGACCCGGTCGAGGACGGGGCCGGTGACGGCGTGCTGGCCGTGGCCCTCCAGGCCGTAGGTCCCGGGGCGCAGCGAGGCGAGGCTGCGGGTGAGCGTGATCCGGTCGGGACCCGTGGCGTGCACGGTGAGTTTGGGGTCCCCGGGCAGGGGACGTACGGACGGCGCCTTGAGGGCGGCGTCGCTGGCGTACCGGCCGGCCGCGAACGCGACCGCGCCGACACCGATCAGGGTGGTGACGGCCGCTGCCGTCGCTGTAGCCGGGCGCACGCTCCCAGTCTCGGCAGGACGGGGGCGGTCTGCCACCGGTGGGACCCGGACGGCCCGGTCGAGGGGGGCGCGGGAGGGGCCGTAGGCGGCTCCTCGTCCGGGGCCGTTCCGGGGGGCGGGAGACCCTCCGGAGGGTGACCTGGGTCTCGTCGGCGGGGTCCCCCGGTCGGATGGTTCCGTCCAGGGGTCGGAACCGGTGGACGGCGGGGGGACGGGGGTGGGTCTCATGTGCCCGGTGACGACCGGTATTACCCGGGGTCGCGGGGTGACCGCATGCTGGACAGCGGAGCTCCGGGAGGCGTAAGCGGAATCCCCGGACGCCGGTTCGGGACACCGCAACGCCCGACCCAGTTCACCTTCCGTTCACCCAGGTTGCTTACGTTCGTCCCGCCACTGACCTCAAACGATTGCCTGGGTAAATGGAACACATCACGCTGCTGCTCGCCATTGTGGTCGTGACAGCTCTCGTGTTCGATTTCACGAACGGTTTCCACGACACCGCGAACGCGATGGCCACCACCATCTCGACCGGTGCTCTCAAGCCGAAGACGGCGGTGGCCATGTCCGCCGTGCTGAACCTCGTCGGCGCGTTCCTGTCCGTGGAGGTCGCCAAGACGATCTCCGGCGGGATCATCAACGAAGAGGGCATTCGTACAGAGGTGATCTTCGCCGCCTTGGTGGGCGCGATCCTCTGGAACCTCCTGACCTGGCTGCTCGGACTCCCGTCCAGCTCCTCCCACGCCCTCTTCGGCGGCCTCATCGGCGCCGCGGTCATGTCGGCCGGCTGGTCGGCCGTGAACGGGCCCACCATCGTCACCAAGGTCCTCATCCCGGCCGTCGCCGCGCCGATCGTCGCCGGCCTCGCCGCGATGGCCGCCACCCGGCTGACGTACAGGATCAAGGCCAACCCCGAGGCGAAGGCCACGGCCAAGGGCTACCGGGCCGGCCAGATCGCCTCCGCCGGTCTCGTCTCCCTCGCCCACGGCACCAACGACGCCCAGAAGACGATGGGCATCATCACCCTGGCCCTGGTCACCCAGGGCGTCGTCGCCCCCGGCTCGAACCCCCCGCTGTGGGTCGTCGTCTCCGCCGGTGTCGCCATCGCCCTCGGCACGTACCTCGGCGGCTGGCGCATCATCCGCACCATGGGCAAGGGCCTCACCGACCTCCAGCCGCAGCAGGGCTTCGCCGCCCAGACCAGCGCCGCGACGGTCATCCTCGCCTCCTCGCACCTCGGCTTCTCCCTCTCCACCACCCAGTCCTGCTCGGGTGCCGTGATGGGCGCCGGTCTGGGCCGCAAGGGCGGCGTCGTCCGCTGGTCGACCGCCACCCGGATGTTCGTCGCCTGGGGCCTGACCCTGCCCGCCGCCGCCCTGGTCGGCGCCGGTGCCGAGTTCCTCACCAAGCAGGGCCCCTGGGGCATCGCCGCCGTCGCCGTCCTCCTGGTCGTCGGCTCGGCCGTCATCTGGTCGCTCTCCCGCCGCAAGCCGGTCGACCACAACAACGTCACCGACGACGACCTCGACGGCGAGCCCGCGGGCGTCGTGACCACCGCCATGGCCGCCGTCACCCCGCCGCCGCCCGCCGGCTCCGTCGCCGCCGTCGCGGACGAGGAGCTCCGGACGACCATCCCCGCGCCGGCCCCCACCGACCCGACCGCTCCCCCGGCCCCCGCCGCCGCGGTCTAAGGAACGAACGACATGAAGATCGACTGGGCAGCTCTCGGCTCCGTCTTCGGAGTCAGCCTCGTGGCGACCGTCGCGCTCGTGGGCCTCTTCACCCTCGGCATCGTCGGCCTCACCAAGCAGGAGGAGGCCGCCGCCCGCGGAGGCTCCGCGGCTCTGGCCCGTACCGCCGCGTACGCCTGCTTCGCGCTGTGCGCGGCGGCCGTCGCGTACGGCATCTACCTGATCGTCGTCTGACGGTCCGCACCCGGCCGGCGGGGCGGTCCGCACCTTCGGGTGCGGGCCGCCCCGCCGTCGTGTCTGTGGTGCTCCGCACAGTGACCCGGTGCAGGTCAAGGGTGAGTTGACGGCTGTTCTCGGGGCGTGGTGGACTGCCGGGGCCATTACGGCGGCAGTAGAGGAAGTCCGGTGCGAATCCGGCGCGGTCCCGCCACTGTGACCGGATCCGAGGGTCCGGGAGTCAGGAACTCTCGCCGCCGGTCACGTCGATCCAGGGCGCGGACCCTGAGTGAGGACATGCGCCATGCCCGGCCGCAGCAGAACCGGCCTCACCTCCCCCGGCGTCTTCGCGTACGGCGCGGCCGCCGGTCTCGCCGTCGACCTGCTCGTCGGCGACCCCCGCCGCGGGCATCCCGTCGCCGCGTTCGGCCGGGCGGCCGCCGCGGTCGAGGACCGCCTCCACCACGACCACCGCGGCTGGGGCGCCCTGCACACCGCCGTCTGCGCCGGATCCACCGTCGCCCTCGGGGCGCTCGCCGCCCGGGCCGTACGGAACCGGCCGGCCGCCGCCGTCGCCCTGACCGCCGCCTCCGTGTGGGCGGTCGTCGGCGGTACGACCCTGGGGCGGGAGGCCCGGGCCATCGGCGGGGCGCTCGCCGCCGGAGACCTGGAGGTGGCCCGGGAGCGGCTGCCCCACCTCTGCGGTCGCGACCCGCAGTCCCTGGACGGACCCGCGATGGCCCGCGCCGTCGTGGAGTCGGTCGCCGAGAACACCTCCGACGCCGTGGTCGGCGCGCTCTTCTGGGGCGCGGTCGCGGGCGTCCCGGGCCTCGTCGGCTTCCGCGCCGTGAACACCCTCGACGCCATGGTCGGCCACAGGTCGCCCCGGCACCGCCGCTTCGGCTGGGCCTCGGCCCGCCTCGACGACGTGGCCGGCTGGCCCGGGGCCCGGCTGACGGCCGCCCTGGCGACCGTCGCCGGCGGGAACCCGCGCGGGGCGCTGCGCGCCTGGCGGGCCGACGCCGCGCGGCATCCCAGCCCCAACGCGGGCCCCGTCGAGGCCTCGTTCGCGGGCGCCCTCGGCGTACGCCTCGGCGGCACCCTGGCGTACGGCGGCCGGGTCGAGCACCGGCCGGTGCTCAACGGCGGGGGCAGGGACGTCGAGGTGGCCGACATCGACCGGGCCGTGCGCCTGTCGCGGCGGGTCACCGCACTCACCCTGGCCGCCTGTGTCGGCGGCCGCCTGATATCCGGCGCCCTGGGCGCGCCGGCCCGGAAGCGGAGGAACGCATGAGGGGCGGGGGTCTGCTCGTCGCCGGGACCACGTCCGACGCGGGCAAGAGCGTCGTGACGGCCGGCATCTGCCGCTGGCTGGTCCGCAAGGGCCTGAAGGTGGCGCCGTTCAAGGGGCAGAACATGTCCCTCAACTCCTTCGTCACCCGGGAGGGCGCCGAGATCGGCCGCGCCCAGGCCATGCAGGCGCAGGCCGCGCGGGTGGAGCCCACCGCGCTGATGAACCCCGTGCTGCTCAAGCCCGGCAGCGACCGGTCCAGCCAGGTCGTCCTGATGGGCCGACCGGTCGGCGAGCTGAGCGCCCGCGGCTACCACGGAGGGCGGCAGAAGGAGCTCTTCGAGCCGGTCCTCGCGTGCCTGGAGGAGCTGCGGAGCACGTACGACGCGGTGATCTGCGAGGGCGCGGGCAGCCCGGCCGAGATCAACCTGCGACGCACCGACATCGTGAACATGGGGATCGCCAGGGCGGCGCGGCTGCCGGTCGTGGTGGTCGGCGACATCGACCGGGGCGGGGTCTTCGCCCAGTTCTTCGGCACGACGGCGCTGCTCGCCCCCGAGGACCAGGAGCTCGTCGCGGGCTACCTCGTGAACAAGTTCCGCGGCGACGTGACGCTGCTGGAACCTGGCCTCGACATGCTGCTCGGACTCACCGGGCGGCGGACCTTCGGAGTCCTGCCGTACGCCCACGGGCTGGGCATCGACGAGGAGGACGGCCTCCGGGTCTCGCTGCGGGGCGCGGTGCGCGAGTCCGTCGTCGCGCCGCCGGCCGGCGAGGACGTGCTGCGCGTGGCGGTCTGCGCGGTGCCCCTGATGTCCAACTTCACCGACGTGGACGCGCTGGCCGCCGAGCCGGGCGTCGTGGTCCGGTTCGTGGACCGGGCCGAGGAGCTCGTCGACGCGGACCTGGTCGTCGTGCCGGGGACCCGCGGCACCGTCAAGGCCCTCGCCTGGCTGCGCGAGCGCGGTCTCGCCGACGCCCTGGCGCGGCGGGCGGCCGAGGGCCGACCGGTGCTCGGCGTCTGCGGCGGCTTCCAGGTGCTCGGCGAGCACATCGAGGACGAGGTCGAGTCGAAGGCGGGGGCCGTCGACGGGCTCGGGCTGCTGCCGGTCCGGGTCCGGTTCGCACGCGAGAAGACGCTGGCCCGGCCGGTCGGCGAGGCGCTCGGGGAGCACGTGGAGGGGTACGAGATCCACCACGGGGTCGCCGAGGTGCTGGGCGGCGAGCCCTTCCTCGACGGGTGCCGGGTGGGCGCGGTCTGGGGGACCCACTGGCACGGCTCGCTGGAGAGCGACGGGTTCCGGCGGGCGTTCCTGCGGGAGGTCGCCGCGGCGGCCGGCCGCCGTTTCACGCCCGCCCCCGACACCTCGTTCGGCGCCCTCCGCGAGGAACAGCTCGACCGGCTCGGGGACCTGATCGAGGAGCACGCGGACACGGACGCGCTGCTCCGGCTCATCGAGGAGGGGGCTCCGCGGGGGCTTCCGTTCGTGCCGCCGGGTGCGCCGTGAGCCCCGCCCCCGGCGGACACCGTCCGTCGTCCGAACATCAGCGATCCGAAGGAGTGACCGGCCGATGAGCACCCGGTATCCGTTCACCGCAGTCGTCGGCATGGACGACCTGCGGCTCGCCCTGCTGCTGAACGCGGTCAGCCCCGCCGTCGGCGGTGTGCTCGTGCGGGGCGAGAAGGGGACGGCCAAGTCCACCGCCGTACGCGCGCTGGCCGAACTGCTGCCCGCCGTGCCCGTGGTCGCGGGCTGCCGGTTCAGCTGCGACCCCGGCGCCCCCGACCCCGGCTGCCCCGACGGGCCGCACGGGACCGCGCCCGGCACCGAGCGGCCGGCCCGGATGGTCGAGCTGCCCGTCGGCGCCTCCGAGGACCGGCTCGTCGGATCCCTCGACATCGAGAAGGCCCTCGCCGACGGCGTCAAGGCCTTCGAGCCGGGACTGCTCGCCGCCGCCCACCGGGGGATCCTCTACGTCGACGAGGTCAACCTGCTGAGCGACCACCTCATCGACCACCTCCTCGACGCGGCCGCCATGGGGGCCTCGCACGTCGAGCGCGAGGGCGTCTCGGTGCGGCACGCCGCCCGCTTCCTGCTCGTCGGCACCATGAACCCCGAGGAGGGCGAGCTGCGGCCGCAGCTGCTCGACCGGTTCGGGCTGACCGTCGAGGTCTCCGCGTCGCGCGATCCGCAGCAGCGCGTCGAGGTCGTCCGGCGCCGGCTGGCCTACGAGGACGATCCCGCCGCCTTCGCCGACCGCTGGGCCGCGGACGAGGCGGAGCTGCGCGCGCGGATCGTCGCCGCGCGGGAGCTGCTCCCCCGGGTGACGCTCGGCGACGGCGTCCTGCTCCAGATCGCCGCCACCTGCGCCGCGTTCGAGGTGGACGGCATGCGCGCCGACATCGTGATGGCCCGTGCCGCGACCGCGCTCGCCGCCTGGGCCGGCCGCACCGAGGTCGGCTCCGAGGACGTGCGGCAGGCCGCGCTCCTCGCGCTCCCCCACCGTCGCCGCCGCTCCCCCTTCGACGCCCCCGGCCTCGACGAGGAGAAGCTCGACGAGACCCTGGAGGAGTTCAAGGGCCAGGAGCCGGACGAGGACCCCGAGCCCGACGGGCCGGGGGACGGCGGTCCCGGTGACGGCGGCCCGGGGGACGGCGGCCCCGGAGGAGGGGTGCCCCCGCAGGGCGAGGGTCCCGCCGCCGAGCACTCCCCCGCTCCCGAGGAGTCCGCGCCGCCCGCGCCCCCGGCCGGGACCGAGCCCGCACCCGCTCCGCAGAGCGCCGGGGCCGGTGCCGGTGAGCGCGCGGCCGTCGCCGCCTCCGAGCCCTTCCGTACGAAGGTGCTCAGCGTGCCCGGTCTGGGCGAGGGCGCGGCCGGACGGCGCTCCCGGGCCCGCACCGAGCACGGCCGGACCACCGGCTCCACCCGTCCCCGGGGGGCGCTGACCAAGCTGCACCTGGCGGCGACCGTGCAGGCCGCCGCGCCGCACCAGCGGGCGCGCGGACGGACCGGGCCCGGTCTCGTCGTGTGCCGGGACGACCTGCGGCAGGCGACCCGGGAGGGGCGCGAGGGGAACCTGGTGCTCTTCGCGGTCGACGCCTCGGGTTCGATGGCGGCGCGGCAGCGGATGAGCGCCGTCAAGGGCGCCGTCCTGTCGCTGCTGCTCGACGCCTACCAGCGGCGCGACAAGGTCGGCCTGGTCACCTTCCGGGGCCGCGAGGCGGAGGTCGCGCTGCCGCCGACCTCGTCCGTCGACGCGGCCGCCGCCCGGCTGGAGAAGCTCCCCACCGGCGGCCGCACCCCGCTGTCCGCGGGTCTCCTCAAGGCCCACGACGTCCTGCGCGTCGAGCGGCTCCGGGACCCCTCGCGCCGCCCGCTGCTCGTCGTCGTCACCGACGGGCGGGCCACCGGCGGCGGGGCCGACCCGGTGGCGCTCGCCGCCCGCGCGGCGCGGCTGCACGCCGCCGACGGCACCGCCTCGGTCGTCGTCGACTGCGAGACCGGACCGGTGCGGCTCGGGCTCGCCGGGCAGCTCGCCCGTGAGCTCGGCGGCACCGCCGTCACCCTGGACGAGCTGCGCGCCGACGCGATCGCGGGCCTGGTCCGGGACGTACGGGAAGCGGGGCACGCGCCCCGTACAGGTCAGGCAGCACAGTCAGCACGGTCGGTGCGCTCCGCACCGCCGGCGCAGTCAGCATGGAGGGCCGCTTAATGCCGCAGGGACAGCCGACCGTCGTTCCCGACGACGGTCTCACCACCCGTCAGCGCCGCAACCGCGCGCTGGTGATGGTGCACACGGGCGTCGGCAAGGGGAAGTCCACCGCCGCGTTCGGGATGGCGCTGCGCGCCTGGAACCAGGGCTGGCCGATCGGGGTGTTCCAGTTCGTCAAGTCCGCGAAGTGGCGGGTCGGCGAGGAGAACGCGCTGAAGGCCCTCGGCGAGACGGGCAAGGGCGGCATGGTCACCTGGAACAAGATGGGCGAGGGCTGGTCCTGGATCCAGCGCGAGGTCGCCGAGGGCGAGCAGTCGCACGAGGACAAGGCGCGCGAGGGCTGGGAGCAGGTCAAGCGGGACCTCTCCGAGGAGAAGTACACGTTCTACGTCCTCGACGAGTTCGCGTACCTGCTGCACTGGGGCTGGATCGACACGGCCGAGGTCGTCCAGGTGCTGCGCGACCGGCCGGGGCACCAGCACGTCGTCATCACCGGCCGCAACGCGCCGCAGGAGCTGGTCGACTTCGCGGACCTCGTCACCGACATGTCCAAGGTCAAGCACCCGATGGACGCCGGTCAGAAGGGCCAGCGGGGCATCGAGTGGTAGCACGTCTCGTCATCGCCGCGCCCTCCTCGGGCGCGGGCAAGACCACGGTCGCGACCGGTCTGATGGCCGCGTTCGCCGGCCGTGGTCTGGCGGTCTCGCCGCACAAGGTGGGGCCGGACTACATCGACCCCGGGTACCACGCGCTCGCCACGGGGCGGCCGGGCCGCAACCTCGACGCGTACATGTGCGGTACGGGGCTGGTCGCGCCGCTCTTCGAGCACGGGGCGCGCGGCTGCGACCTGGCGGTCGTCGAGGGCGTCATGGGGCTGTACGACGGCGCGGCCGACCAGGGTGAGCTCGCCTCCACCGCCCAGGTGTCGAAGCTGCTGAAGGCGCCGGTGGTGCTGGTCGTCGACGCGTCCTCGCAGTCGCGTTCGGTGGCGGCGCTCGTGCACGGCTTCGCGTCCTGGGACCCGGAGGTGCGGATCGGGGGCGTGATCCTCAACAAGGTCGCGACGGACCGGCACGAGCACCTGCTGCGGGAGGCGCTCGGCGAGTCGGGGGTGCCGGTGCTCGGGGTGCTGCGGCGGGCTCCCGCCGTCGCGACCCCGTCGCGGCACCTGGGGCTCGTGCCGGTCGCCGAGCGGCAGGCCGCGGCGGTCGAGGCGGTGGCCGCGCAGGCGGAGCAGGTCCGCGCCGGCTGCGATCTGGAGGCGCTGCTGGCGCTGGCGCGCAGCGCGCCCGAGCTGTCCGCCGAGGCGTGGGAACCGCACGGCTCGTGGGCGGCCCGCCCCCGGGGTGCGGACGCGCGGGGCGCCGCCGGTGCCGGTGCCGCGGCGGGCCCCCGGGCCGCCGGCGGGTCCGGCGGCGGGCCGGTCGTCGCCGTCGCGGGCGGGGCGGCGTTCACCTTCTCGTACGCCGAGCACACGGAGTTGCTGCGGGCCGCCGGCGCCGAGGTCGTGACCTTCGACCCGCTGCGGGACGAGGAGCTGCCCGAGGGGACGTCCGGGCTCGTCATAGGCGGCGGCTTCCCGGAGATGTACGGGGAGCAGCTGTCCGCCAACGAGCCGTTGCGGAAGGCGGTCGCCGCGCTCGCCGCGTCCGGCGCGCCCGTCGCCGCCGAGTGCGCCGGGCTGCTGTACCTCGCGCGGTCGCTCGACGGCACTCCCATGTGCGGGGTGCTCGACGCGGACGCGCGGATGTCCGAGCGTCTCACCCTCGGGTACCGGGACGCCGTCGCGGTGAGCGACAGCGTGCTCGCGCCCGCCGGGGCGCGGATGCGGGGGCACGAGTTCCACCGGACCGTCATCGAGCCGGGCGCCGGGGCGGCGGCGGCGTGGGGGCTGCGGCAGCCCGAGCGGAGGGTCGAGGGATTCGTGCAGGACGGGGTGCACGCCAGCTACGTCCACACCCACTGGGCGGGGTCCCCTGAGGTCGCCGCGCGCTTCGTGGAGCGGTGCGGCGTGGAGCACTGCAGGTGAGGTCAGCCGCCGGAGGCGCCCACCACGAGCCAGATGAAGCCGACGCCCGCCACCGTGCACAGCAGGGTGGACCGGGCGGGGTGGTCGTGGTGGGCCTCCGGCAGGATCTCGGCGGCCGCCAGGTAGAGCAGGGCGCCGCCGAAGAACCCCAGATAGCTGCCGAGGAGTTCCACCGGAAGGGTGAACAGCAGGGTGGAGGCGGCGCCGATCAGCGGTGCCAGGGCGTCGGCGACGAGCATGGCGACGGCCTTGCGGCGGGCGTTCCCGTAGAGGCTGGTGATCGTGTAGGTGTTGAAGCCGTCGGCGAAGTCGTGGGTGATCACGGCGAGGGCGACGGTGGCGCCCATGCCGCCGCCGACCTGGAAGGCCGCGCCGAGCGCGATGCCGTCCATGAGGCTGTGGCCGACCATCGCGGCGGCCGCGGTCATGCCGACCTGCGGGACCCGCTCGTCGGCGGCGACGCCGTGTGCGGCCCGGCGTACGGCGAGGAGCCGCTCCACGACGTGGGCGAGGAGGAAGCCGCCGACGAAGAGCAGCAGCGCCTCGGGGACGCCGAAGACCTCGTCGCCCGCGGCCTCCATCGCCTCGGGCAGCAGGTCGAGTCCGACGACCCCCAGCATGAGTCCGCCGGCCAGGCCGAGGACGAGGTGGCGCCGGTCGGTGACGCGTCCCGCGACCCAGCCGCCGAAGAGCGTCATGAGGAAAGCGCCGAGCGCGACGACCACAGCCATGGGCCTTTGCTACCGGATGGGACGGCCTCCGCGCACCTCGGTGTCGGCGCGCGCGCCGGTGTCGCGGTGGACGAGGTGCTCTCCCTGGTCGGGGCGGTGCTGCGGGAGGCGGGGCTGACGCGTGCGGCCGTCCGTTCGCTCGCCACGCTCGACGCGCGGGCGGCGGAGCCGGGCGTCGCGGGGGCCGCTGCGGAGCTCGGGGTCCCGGTGCGGGCGTGCACGGCGGAGGAGCTGGCGGCCGTGCCCGTACCGCATCCGTCGGCGCTGCCGCTGGCGGCGACGGGCACGGCCTCGGTGGCGGAGGCGGCGGCGCTGCTCGCGGCGGGCGGGGGCGCGTCCGCGGTGCTGCTCGTCCCGAAGCGGAAAACCCGACGCGCGACGTGCGCTCTGGCCGCCTCTGCCCCGTTTCGTCCGAACGAAGACGCCCCAGGCGTACGGTTGTTGCCCCCCACCCACGGGTACATCGCTGGCGAGCCTGGCTCACCCCCCACCATCCCCACCCCCCACACGACGGCGGCCATGGACATGCATCTGCATACCGACGCCCACGACCTGCGCCACCACGGTGACGCCGAGGTACGGGACGAGAAGCTCATCGATCTGGCGGTCAACGTCCGGACGAACACCCCACCGGACTGGCTGCGGGAGCGGATCGCGGACTCCCTGACCGGACTCGCCGCCTATCCCGACGGCCGGGCCGCGCGGGCGGCCGTGGCCGAGCGGCACGACCTGCCGTCGAGCCGGGTCCTGCTGACGGCCGGCGCGGCGGAGGCCTTCGTGCTGATCGCGCGGGCGCTCCCGGTGCGGCGGCCCGTCGTGGTGCATCCGCAGTTCACCGAGCCGGAGGCGGCGCTGCGCGACGTCGGCCACGAGGTGGGCCGGGTGCTGCTGCGCGAGGAGGACGGCTTCCGGCTGGATCCGGCGGCGGTCCCCGAGGACGCGGACCTGGTGGTGATCGGGAACCCCACGAACCCCACGTCGGTGCTGCACCCGGCCGCCTCGATCGCGGCGCTCGCGAGACCCTGGCGGACCCTGGTGGTCGACGAGGCGTTCCTCGACGCGGTGCCGGGCGAGCGCGAGTCGCTGGCCGGGCGGACCGACGTGCCGGGCCTCGTGGTGCTGCGCAGCCTCACCAAGACGTGGGGGCTGGCCGGGCTGCGGATCGGGTACGTGCTGGCCGATCCGGCGACGATCGCGGCCCTGGAGCGGACGCAGCCGCTGTGGCCGGTGTCGACGCCCGCCCTGGTGGCGGCGGAGGCGTGCATGACGCGGGCGGCGCTCGCGGAGGCGGAGCACGCCGCGCACCGGATCGGGGTCGAGCGGGCGCATCTGCTGGCCGGTCTCGCGGAGTTCGACGAGGTGCGGACGGTGCCGGGGGCGGAGGGCCCGTTCGTGCTGCTGCGGATCGACGGGGCGGACGCGATCCGTGAGCGGCTGCGGTCGCTGGGCTTCGCGGCCCGGCGGGGCGACACCTTTCCGGGGCTCGACCGGAACTGGCTGCGGATCGCGGTCCGCGACCGGGCCACGACGAACCGCTTCCTCCAGGCTCTCGACCAGGCGCTGCTGATGGAGGGCTGAGCGGACCGCGCCGGCCGGTCCGCGGCACGGAGCGGGCGTCGCGCGCGGACGGGTCCGGGGAGGGCGACGTCGTCACCGTCGCCCTCCCCGGACCCGCGCTTCCCCTGCGGGGCTCCCCCCGGAGCCCGCCGCGCCCTCCGGCGCCTGCCCCCTGCCCGTCCCCCTCGGGCCGTCAGCCCCGGGAGCGGGCGCGCGAGCGGGTCAGCGCGAGCGCGCCGCCGCCGGCCACGAGGAGCGCGAGCGCGCCGCCCGCGATGTACGGGGTGGTGGAGCTGCCGCCGGTCTCGGCGAGGTTCTGGGTGGGCGTGGTGCCGCCGTTGTCGGTCGTCACGCCTCCCGGGTCGCTCGGCTCGGCGGTGGGCTGCTGGGTGGGCTGCTCGCTGGGCTCCTGGGTGGGCTGCTCGGTCGGCTTCTGGGTGGGCTCCTCCGTGGGCTTCTGGGTGGGAGCCGTGCCCTTGGGCGTCTCGCAGGTGGCCTCGGCGAGCGTCACGGTGCCGTTGACCTCGGCGACGCCGAGCTTCAGCGGGTTGACCTCCACCTTGAGTTCGAGGGCGGTCGCCGCGGCGGTGCGCGAGGTCGTGGAGGTGCGGGACAGGTCGAGGGTGACCTTGCCGACCTGGGGCACGTCGACCTCGGTCCGGCCGGCGGTGGAGAGCGTGGTCTTCTTGCCGAAGACGATGACGTGCCCGAGGACGTTGGACTCGGCCACCGGCTTGCGGCCGACCTCGCAGAGGGCCTTGGAGGTCACCTTCTCGACCTCGATGAGCGAGAGCAGCGGGATGCCGGGGACGTGGACCCGGGCCTTGACGAGGTTCACGTACCCCTCGGCCTTCTTCTCGTCCACGGTGGCCTTCGAGGTGGCGACGTCGGCGGCGAGGACGTCGATCGGCTTGTCGCCCTCGGCTCCCCGCACCTTCACCGACAGCGCGGTCTGGTTCTCGGTCTCCGGGGCCTTGACCTCGTTGAGGGAGACCCGCAGCGGCACGTCGACCGTCTTGTTCAGGAGGGAGACGTCCAGGCCGGTCCGCAGGACGACGGCGGTGGCGTGCCCTTCGCCGCCCGTCGCCTGTGCCGCCGGGGCCGCGAGGAGCACGGGGCCGACGGCCAGGGCGGCGACGGTCGCGGCGGCGGCGGTACGGCGTACGGGCGCGCGGAAGGTGTTGCTGTTCAAGATGGTGGAACCCCCACAAGAGACATGGCGTCGCCGGCCGCTCACCACGGGGACGGTGGGTCGGCGCGGGCCCGGCGACTTGAGACACCGGAATCTTTACGCACGGAGAGTGAACCCACAGTCGCCTGACGTGAGTTCACTCCAAAGGGGGGTTTCCGTGTTCATATTCGATTCTTTTCGCCACAACCGTTTCCGGGTGTCCCGCGTCTTGCGCACGAGAGGGCAGAAGCGGACACCCCGGCGAAGGGTGTCAACGATCGCCCGCGCGCCGGGGTAACGGATCGTCAACCCGGCGCATCGGGTGGGCGCGACCGGAACGGAGCGGTCAGGTCGCGCGCCAGTAGCCGAGCGCGTGGACGCGCTCCTTGGGGAGCGCGAGCTCCTTGCGCGCGTACGCGGCGAGGGTGCGGGTGGTCGCGGTGTCGCAGGCGATCCAGACGTACGGGTCGGAGTCCGCGAGGGCCGGGAGTTCGGCCTTCACTCGGGAGACCAGGTCCGCCCCGCCGTCCCGCCGGGGCACCCGGCGCAGCTCGTGGTGCGCGGGGTCGAGCCGGAAGGGCAGTTCCTCGTCGGAGGCGTGCTGGGTCTCGAACCAGACGGTGGCGGGGACCCCCGGGAGGGCGTCGAGCAGGGAGTTGACCGCGGGCAGCGACGCCGGGTCGCCGACCACGAGGAGTCGTCCGGGGCGCGGCTCAGGGGCGTCGAAGCCGGTCCCCTGGAGGGTCGCCTCGACGGTGTCGCCCGGGGCGCAGGAGCGGGCCCAGCGGCTGGCGACGCCGTCGTGGAGCGCGAACTCCAGACTGAAGGTGCCGGCCTCCTGGTCGGGGTCGACCAGGGTGTAGGCGCGCTGGTGCGGCTTGCCCGCGTTCTCGAACCAGATCCGGACCCACATCGTGGGGTGGATCCCGGCGGCGGCGAGCAGACCGCCGTCCGTGAAGTGCACCCGGCGGTAGTCCTCGGTGACCCGCTCGGCCCCCGTCACGGTGAACGTGAAGTCCTTGCCCCGCATCAGCTTGAGAACGGCACCCTGCCAGCCGTGACCCACCGCAATCCCCTCCCCTGAACTCCTGTAGATTAATTTAGGTCAGCCTAACCTAAGAAATTCGTAGAAGACATGGCCGAAGACCATGTCGGGGACAGGAACGGGATCGGGGTCTCCGTGAGCATCGAGGTCTACCGGGACGCGTGGGGCGTGCCCCATCTGCGCGCCGCGGACGAGGACGAACTCGCCTTCGCGCAGGGCCGGGTCACCGCCCGCGACCGGGCCTGGCAGTTGGAGGTCGAGCGGCACCGCGCCCAGGGCACCACGGCGGCCTTCCTCGGCGCCGCCGAGCTCGGGTGGGACACCTTCGCCCGGCGCGCCCGGCTCGCCGACACCGCCCGCCGCTGCTTCGAGCGGCTGGAGCGCGAGGACGCCGGGACGGCCGCCTGGGTGCGCGCCTACGCGGACGGGGTGAACGACGGCCTCGCGGACGGGGCGGCCCGGGCGCCCGAGTTCGCCGAGACCGGCCTCGCCCCCGGCCGGTGGGAGCCGTGGACCCCGCTCGCCGTCTGGCTGACCACCCACATCCTGTTCGCCGGCTTCCCCACCAAGCTCTGGCGCGAGGAGGTCGCCCGGCGGCTCGGCGAGGAGTGGACGGAGCTCTTCGCGACCGACGGACCCGGCACGTCCGGCTCCAACGGCTGGCTGGTCGCGGGCGGGCGGACCGCGAGCGGGGCGGCCCTGGTGGCCGGCGACCCGCACCGCTTCATCGAGGCCCCCGGCGTCTACCAGCAGATCCGCCTCGCCTGCCCGGCGTACGACGTGGTGGGCATCGCCGTGCCCGGCATCCCCGGACTCGCCCACTTCGGCCACACCGGGCCCGTGGCCTGGGCGATCACCAACGCCATGTCGGACTACCAGGACCTCTACCGGGAGCGGCTGCGACGGCTCCCGGACGGCGCGGTGGAGGCGTACGGCCCCGAGGGCTGGCGCCCGGCCGCGGCGCACACCGAGACGATCGAGGTCGCGGGCGGCGAACCGGTCGCCGTCGAGGTCGTCGAGACCGACCGCGGCCCGGTGATCATCGGGGTCGACGACGAGCCGGCCGCCGGCGCGGCCCCGGCGGACGCCGCCGAGGACCGGGGGGCGGTCTGGGAGAGCGTCGCCCTGCGGTATCCGCCGCGCGTCACCGGAGAGCTCGGGTTCGAGGTGCTGCCCGCGCTGCTGCGCGCCCGGACCGTCGGCGACGTGGACGCCGCCCTCGACGGCTGGGTCGAGCCGGTCAACGTCGTCCTGGCCGCCGACACCGAGGGCGGTCTGCTGCACCGGGTCGCCGGCCGGGTGCCCGTCCGGCACCGGGCCAACACGCTGCGGATCGTGCCCGCCTGGGACCCGGCGCACGCCTGGGAGGCCGCTCCGGCGCCGCTGCCCCGCGCCGCGGTGGACGGCCACGCCGTGATGGCCAACGCCCGGGGCATCGCCGCGCCCCTGGGCGTCGAGTTCGCCCCGCCGCACCGGGCGGACCGCATCGACGCACTGCTCGGCGCCTCGGCGGAGTGGACCCCGGAGACGATCACCACGGTCCACCGGGACACCGACAACCGCTCGGCGGCCCCGCTGCTGGCGGCGGTGGCCCGGCTGGGCGGCGCCGCGGACGGCCGGCCCCCCGCCGGGGCCTCCCCCGCCGCCCTCCCGCCCGCCGCCGCGGCCGTGCGCGACCGGCTGCTCGCCTGGGACCGGCGGATGGACGCCGACAGCACCGACGCGGGTCTCTACGCCGCCGTGCGCGGGGCCGTCGTCCGCCGGCTCGCCGCCCACGAGGCCTTCGCCGCGCTGCGCGAACCCGCCCCGTACCCCGAGGTGTTCCGGCCCTGGCTGGCCCTCGGCCCCCGCGTCGCCTACGCCCTGGAGACCCTGCTGACGGCCGGGCCCGTGCCCGCCGGGGACGTCGACCGGATCGTGCGCGAGGCGCTCGACGAGGTCGGCGCCGGAGAGCCGCCGTCCGCCTGGGGCGCCACGCACCGGCTCGCACCCTGGCAGGCGCTGCCCGACCCCGACGACGCCCAGTGGCCGGGGCTCGGCGGCGACCACGACTGCGTGCTCTCCACGTCCAGCGTGCCCGGGTGGACCGACCGCAGCGCCCGCGCCTCCGCCGCCCGCTACGTCTGGGACCTCGCCGACCGCGAACGGAGCGGCTGGATCGTGCCGTTCGGCGCGTCCGGCGTCCCCGGCGACCCGCACCACCGCGATCAGCTTCCGCTGTGGCTGAGGGGCGAACTCGCCCCCGTCACCACCGACTGGCAGAACCTCACCAAGGAGCAGGGATGACCACCGCCACCACCGTCTACGTCCGCGGCGTCGAGGGCTTCGGCACCGTCACGGTCCGGCCCGTGGAGCCCGAGCGCGACGCCGCGCTCCTGCACTCCTGGGTCAACGAGGAGCGGTCCCGCTTCTGGGGGATGGTGGGCACCACCATCGAGCAGGTCAGGGACGTCTACGCGCACCTCGACTCGCTCACCACCCACCACGGCTTCCTGGTGAGCCTGGACGACGAGCCGGTCGCCCTGCTCCAGACGTACGAGCCCGAGGCCGACCGGGTCGGCGAGTGCTACGAGGTACGGCCCGGGGACGTCGGCGCGCACTTCCTCATCGCGCCGAGCACGGCCCCGCGGCCCGGCTTCACCGGCACGCTCGTGTCCGAGCTGATCGCCTTCACGCTGCGGGACCGGACCCGTGTGGTCGTGGAGCCGGACGCCTCCAACGAGAAGGCGATCGCCCGCATGGTCCGGGCCGGGTTCGAGCTCGGCCCGGAGGTCGTGCTCCCCGAGGTGGACCTGCCGGAGGTCTTCATCCCGGAGAAGAGGGCCCGGCTGGCCTTCCTCACCCGCCGCTAGGCCGTCTCTTTCGGATCGTGCCGGTCAAGCCCGCGTCGTCCGGTGCCGTGCCTCGCAAGGCGGAGAGGTGCCCGCGTACGGGACGTACCCGGGTACCTCGACCACGCGGCGAGGTGCGGTGCGGGCGGCGCGGGTCAGGCAGGATCCGGAAGAGACGGCCCAGGGGCGTGCCCTCAGCCCACCACGCGTCCGTTGACGACGACCCGGCGCGGGGCCGCGAGGACGCGGACGTCGGCGCGCGGGTCCTCGCCGTAGACGACGAGGTCGGCCGGGGCGCCCTCCTCCAGGGCGGGGCGTCCCAGCCAGGCCCTGGCCCGCCAGGCGGTGGCCGCGAGCGCGTCGATCGGCGGGATCCCGGCCTTCGTCAGCTCCTCGACCTCCTCGGCGACCAGGCCGTGGGCGAGGGAGCCGCCCGCGTCGGTGCCGACGAAGACCGGGACGCCCGCGTCGTAGGCGGCGCGCACGGTGTCGTAGCGGCGCTCGTGCAGTCGGCGCATATGGGCCGACCAGCGGGGGAACTTCTCCTGCCCGCCGTCGGCGAGGTGCGGGAAGGTCGCGATGTTGACCAGGGTCGGGACGATCGCGACGCCCCGCTCGGCGAAGAGCGGGACGGTGTCCTCGGTGAGGCCGGTGGCGTGCTCGATGCAGTCGATCCCGGCCTCGACGAGGTCCCGGAGCGAGTCCTCCGCGAAGCAGTGGGCGGTGACCCGGGCGCCGAGCCGGTGCGCCTCGGCGATGGCCGCCTCGACCTCGGGACGCGGCCAGCAGGCGGTGAGGTCGCCCGCCTCCCGGTCGATCCAGTCGCCCACCAGCTTGACCCACCCGTCGCCGCGCCGGGCCTCCCGGCCGACGTACTCCACGAGGTCGGCGGGCTCGATCTCGTGGGCGTAGTTGCGGATGTAGCGGCGGGTGCGGGCGATGTGCCGCCCGGCCCGGATGACCTTCGGGAGGTCGTCCCGCTCGTCGATCCAGCGGGTGTCGGACGGCGAGCCCGCGTCCCGGATCAGCAGGGTGCCCGCGTCCCGGGAGGTGAGGGCCTGCTTCTCGCTGGTCGCCTCGTCGACGGGGCCGTGCCGGTCGAGGCCGACGTGGCAGTGCGCGTCGACGAGGCCGGGCAGCACCCAGCCCTCGACGACGACCGCCTCGGCCGCGGGGCGGTCGAAGGTGATCCGGCCGTCGACGCACCACAGTTCGTCGCGTACGTCCTCCGGGCCGACGAGCACCCGCCCCTTCACGTGCAGCACCGCGTGATCGCTCATGCCTGCACTGTACGAGGGAGGGTGCCCGGCCGGGAGTGCGCCCGTGGCCGGGCGCCGGGGGCCGCTCGGTACGCTGGCCCGGAGCTCCACCCGCCCCGCACCGAGTCGAAGAAGGCACCGCCGTGACCGTGACACATCCGCTCCTGGACCTGGCCCCGCTGACCGCCGCGCACTTCGCGTCGATCGAGCGGCGGGTGGCCGCGCTGCTCTCCACGGAGCAGGACGTGGTGATCACCCAGGGCGAGGCGCTGCTGCCCCTGGAGGGGTGCATCCGCAGCGGGGCGCGGGCCGGTTCGACCGCCCTGAACGTGGTCACCGGGCCGTACGGGCAGACCTTCGGCGACTGGCTGCGCGACTGCGGCGCGACCGTGGTCGACCTGGAGGTCCCCTTCCACACGGCGGTGACCGCGGCCCAGGTGGAGCAGGCCCTCGCCGCGCACCCGGAGATCGACTTCGTGTCCCTGGTGCACGCGGAGGCGGCGACCGGCAACACCAACCCGGTGGCGGAGATCGGCGAGGTCGTCCGGGCCCACGGCGCGCTGTTCTACCTGGACGCGGTGGCCTCGATCGGTGCCGAGCCGGTGCTGCCGGACGCCTGGGGCGTGGACATGTGCATCATCGGCGCGCAGAAGGCGATGGGCGGGCCCGCGGGCGTGTCGGCGGTGTCGGTGAGCGCGCGGGCCTGGGAGCGGTTCGCCGCCAACCCCGCCGCGCCGCGCCGCTCGTACCTCTCCCTCCTGGACTGGAAGGAGCGCTGGATCGACGGGGGCCGGCGGACGCTGCTGCACGCCCCCGCGCAGCTGGAGATGCTGGCCCTGGAGGCCTGCGTCGAGCGGATCGAGGCGGAGGGCCTGGACGCCCTGATGGCGCGGCACGCCTCCGCCGCGGCGGCCACCCGCGCGGGCGCGCTCGCGCTGGGCGGCGGTCTGGAGCCGTACGTGCACGAGGCGAAGGACGCGGCGCCGGTCGCGACGACGCTGCGCGTGCCCGCCGGGGTGGACGCCTCGGAGCTGGTGGCGAAGGCGCTGTCCGCCGACCCCTCGCTGCCGCTGATCGCGGGCGGCGGCGCCCTGGCGAAGGAGATGGTCCGCGTCAACCACTACGGGGTCGACGCGACCCCCGGCGTCGTGCAGTCCTCGCTGGCCGCCCTGGGCGCCGCGCTCGGAGAGACGGGCCGCACGGTGGACCTGGAGGGCGCGCGCCGGGCGGTCACGGAGGCCTGGGCGGTCTGACCGGTCCGCGCACGCCGTCCCGCTCGGGACGCCGGAAGGGGGCGGGGGTCCGGCTCGGGCCCCCGCCCCCTCGCGCGCGTCCGGGGCGAGCAGGACACCCCTAGAGCGCGGGGTAGTCGGTGTAGCCGCGGTGGTCGCCGCCGAAGAAGGTCGCCGTGTCCGGGGTGTTGTACGGGCCGCCGGCCCGCAGCCGGGCGGGCAGGTCGGGGTTGGCGAGGAAGAGCGCCCCGTAGGCGACGAGGTCGGCGGTGCCGTCCTCGATCAGCGCCAGCGCGTCGGCGTTCGTGGGCCCCTTGGTGGCGGGGTTCAGGATGAACGTGCCGGAGAAGGCCTTGCGGAGGGCGAGGGTCAGCTCGCGGACCTCGGGCGCGGGCTCCGAGACGTGCAGGTAGGCGATGCCGACGTGCTCGATCGCGGCGACGAGGGCGGGGTAGAGCTCCTCGGTGTCGGTCTCGGCGATGTCGTTGTAGGTGTTGGCCGGGGAGATCCGCAGACCGGTGCGCTCCGGGCCGATCTCGGCGGCGACGGCCTCGACGACCTCGACGGCGAGGCGGATGCGGTTCTCGACCGGGCCGCCCCACTCGTCGGTGCGGTGGTTGGAGCCGGAGGCGAGGAACTGCTGGATCAGGTAGCCGTTGGCACCGTGGATCTCGACGCCGTCGAAGCCGGCGTCCACGGCGTTGCGGGCGGCCGCGGCGAAGCCGGCGACCGTCTGCCGGATCTCGTCGGCGGTGAGCTCGCGCGGGGCGACGAAGTCGATGAGGCCGGTGCCGGCGAAGAGCTGTCCCTTGGGGGCGACGGCGGACGGGCCGACGGGGTGGAGGCCGCCGCCGAGGACGACGGGGTGGCTGATCCGGCCGGCGTGCATCAGCTGGACGAAGATCTTCCCGCCGCGCTCGTGGACGGCGTCGGTGACCTCGCGCCAGGCGGCGGTCTGCTCGGCGCTGTGCAGGCCGGGGGTGTTGGGGTAGCCCTGGCCGACGGCGCTGGGCTGGGTGCCCTCGGTGATGATCAGGCCGGCCGAGGCGCGCTGGGCGTAGTACTCGGCGACGAGCGCGGTGGGGGTGCGGGTGTCGGCGTCGGCGCGGCTGCGGGTCATCGGCGCCATGGCGATGCGGTTGGCGAGCCGAGTTCCCGCGAGGTCCACGGGGTCGAAGGCGGTGGTCATGGCTGTCCCCTTCACGAACTTATGTGGTCGGCCAAGTATCTGGCTCGACTGCCACTGTAACCCATTGGTTGGCCGACCAAGGTAAAGTGTGGGGAGAGCCGTCACGAGGAGCCCCGATGTCAGGAACCGACCCCGTCTGTACCGAGACGGCGCCCTCCGCCGCCCACGGCGGCCCCGTCAGCATCGCGCTGGCCCGGGTGGCCCGGATGCACCGGATCGCCGCCGGACGCCGGCTGAAGGACCTCGGCCTCTACCCGGGCCAGGAGATGATGCTGATGCGGCTCTGGGACTGCGGACCGGTCCGCCAGTCCGTGCTCATCCAGTCCCTGGGACTCGACGCCTCCACCGTCACCAAGATGCTCCAGCGCATGGAGCACTGCGGACTCGTCCTGCGCCGCCCGGACCCGGCCGACCGGCGCGCGGTCCTGGTCGAGGCGACGGACGAGGGACGGTCGCTGCGGGCAGGTGTGGAGGGCGTCTGGTCCGACTTGGAGCAGGCCTCCCTGAACGGTCTCGGCCCGGGGGACCGGGCCGAGCTGTCCCGGCTCCTCGGCCTCGTGGCGGACAACCTGCGCGAGGAGGCGGGCGAGGCGGGCGAGTGCCCGACGTCGGCGGGCGGCTGCTGACCGGGACGGCCCGGCGGAGACGGGAGGCCGCCGACCGGGACGGCCCGGCGGCGGGGTCGCCGTCCGGGCGCGCTCCCACGGCCCGCGGCGGATCCGCGTCCGCGCCCCGGCCTGAGCCCGCGGGGTGCCGGAGCCCGCGGGGTCAGCCCGCCAGGACCTCCAGGGCGCGGTCCACGTCCGCCGCCGTGTTGTACAGGTGGAAGGACGCGCGCAGATTGCCGGCCCGGACGGAGAGCAGGACCTCCGCCTCGCGCAGCGCCTCCTCGCGGTCCCCGAGCCCGGGGACGGCCACGACCGTCGAGTCGTCCACGACCGGCGCGTGGCCGAGGGCGACGAGGCCGGAACGGAAGCGGGCGGCGAGGCCCTTGTTGTGGGCCTCGATGCGCTCGATCCCGACCTCCTCCAGGAGCGCGAGCGAGCGGGCCGCCCCGTGGTACGAGAGGAAGGCCGGGGGCTCGTCGAAACGGCGGGCGGAGCGGGCCAGTTCACGGACCGGGCCGTAGCTGTTCGCCCACATCTCCTCGCCGGTGACCCAGTTGGCGTGGATCGGGACCAGCGAGTCCTGCGCCTCCTCGGTCACGGTGAGGAAGGACGCGCCGCGCGGGCAGAGCAGGTACTTGTAGCCGCCGGCGACCGTGTAGTCCCACTCCCCCGCCCGCAGCGGCAGCCAGCCGGCCGACTGCGTGGCGTCCAGGAGCGTCCGGGCGCCGTGCGCGGCCGCCGCGGCCCGGACCGCCGGCAGGTCCGCCGTCCGGCCGTCCGCCGACTGCACGGACGAGAGGGCGACGAGCGCGGTGTCGGGGCCGACGGACTCGGCGAGCCGCTCCAGCGGCACGAACCGGGTCCGGAGGTCGCCGCGGATCGTGAAGGGCGTGATGACGGAGGAGAAGTCGCCCTCGGCGAAGAGGACCTCGGCGCCCGCGGGCATCGACTGCGCGATCATGCCGCAGTGCACGCCGACCGAGCTGCCGACGGCGACGCGCTCGGCCGGGACGCCGACGAGCCTTCCGTAGGTGGCGCGGGCCTCGGCCACGATCTCGAAGTCCCCGGAACCGCCCGGGCGCCCGGCGGCGGTCTCCTCCGCCAGGAGCGTGATCGCGTCGATGGTCCGACGGGGCAGCAGCCCGCACGTCGAGGTGTTGAGGTAGGTGTTCTTGGGCGCGAACTCGGCGCCGCCGAGCGGCTCTTCCAGGGGATCCATGGCCCCCACCCTGGATTCCCCGCGATCGCCCGTCAATGGGTGCCGATCATGGGGAATCCCCAAGCCGCTCTTATCTCCGCAGGTGGGAGGCGGTACGGGCGTCAGGCGCCCGGGACCTCGCAGCTGCCGTCGGTGTCGCAGGCCGCCGCGTCCCCGCCGACGGTCTGGAGGGTCCGGCCCTGCCAGGCCTGCTCCAGGGCCTGGGTGAAGACCTCGGCGGGCTGGCCGCCGGAGATGCCGTAGCGGCGGTCGAGGACGAAGAACGGCACGCCGTTCGCCCCGAGCTCGGCCGCCTCGCGCTCGTCCGCTCGGACGGCGTCGGCGTAGGCGGACGCGTCGGCGAGGACGGCCCGCACCTCGGCCTCGTCGAGGCCGGCCTCCACGCCCAGCGCCACCAGGGTCTCCCCGTCGAAGACGGAGCGCTCCTCGGCGAAGTTGGCGCGGTACGCCAGGTCCAGGAGCTCGTTCTGCCGCCCGCGGTCCTTCGCGAGGTGGAGCAGCCGGTGGATGTCGAAGGTGTTGCCGTGGTCGCGGCCCTCGGTGCGGTAGCCGAGTCCCTCGGAGTGCGCGTTGGACGCGACGTGCGCCTCCATGGCGCGGGCCTCGTCGAGGGTGCGGCCGTACTTCGCGGCGAGCATCTCCAGGACGGGGCCGGTGTCGGCCTTGGCGCGGTTCGGGTCGAGCTCGAAGGAGCGGTGCACGACCTCGACGTCGTCGCGGTGGGCGAAGGCCTCCAGACCCTTCTCGAAGCGTGCCTTGCCGATGTAGCACCAGGGGCAGGCGATGTCGCTCCAGATCTCGACGCGCATGTGACTTCTCTCCGGGGTTCGACGGCGGGGTGTTCGGGGTGTTCCTGGTCGAGAACGACCCCGCCGGCGGATTTCATTCCGTTTCGGGCGCCAGTGTGAGCCGGAGCACGAGGTGGTCGCCGTCGCGCGGGGTCTCCGGGTCGGGGAGCCAGCCGTGGGCGGCGTAGAAGGCCTGGGCGCGTTCGTTCTTCTCGAAGACCTCCAGGCGCGCCCAGGGCACGCCGGCGGTCCGCCAGCGGTCGACGCAGGCGGTGTGGAGCTCGGTGCCGACGCCCGCGCGCCAGCGGGCGGGGAGGACGTGGAGCTGGGTGAGGTGGGTGACGCCGTCGCTCTCCCTGGACGCCGCGATGCCCGCGATCTCGCCGTCCCGCTCGGCGCAGAGGACCGCCCCGCGCTCGACGGCGGCCGCCCAGCCGGCCCGGGAGCGGGCGACCTCCTCGGGGCCGAGGAAGTCGGCGTCGGGGATGTGGCCCCGGTAGTACGTGGCGCGGGCTTCGGTGTGGAGGGCGACGACGGCGTCGAGGTCTGCGGCGGTGGCGAGTCGGATCATGGTTCTTCAGGACGCCCGGAAGGGCCCCGCGGTTGCGGCGGGCTCCGCAGGTCCGGCCGCCGGGAGGGCGGCGGCGCCCGGGAGGCGGTTGAAGGAGGAGCGGTAGGCGCTCGGGGTGAGGCCCGTGCGGCCCAGCAGGTGCCGGCGCAGGGAGTCCCCCGTGCCGAGGCCGCTCGCGCGGGCCACCCCGTCCATCGGGAGCGCGGTGGTCTCCAGAAGCTCCTTGGCCCGCTCGACCCGCTGGTGCAGCAGCCACTGGAGCGGGCTGACGCCGGTCTCGGCGTGGAAGCGGCGGGAGAGGGTGCGGACGGAGACGCCCGCGTGCCGGGCGAGGTCGGTGAGCCCGAGCGGCTCGTCGAGGTGCTCCATGGCCCACGCCCGGGTGGCGGCGAAGGAGGCGCCGCGCTCGGGCGGCAGCGGGGTCTGGGTGAACTGGGTCTGCCCGCCGGGCCGTACGGGCGCGACGAGGGCGAGCCGGGCGACCGTGTTGGCGACGGCGGCGCCGTAGTCGGTGCGGATGACGTGCAGGCAGAGGTCGATGCCGGCGGCGTATCCGGAGGAGGTGAGGACGGCGCCGTCCTGGACGAAGAGCACGTCGTCCTGGAGGTCGACGGTCGGGTGCCGGGCGGCGAGCAGCGAGCGGTACGCCCAGTAGGTCGTCGCGGCCCGCCCGTCCAGCAGTCCGGCCTCGGCGAGCGCGAAGGCGCCGGTGCAGATGGAGGCGATCCGGCTGCCGTCCGCGGCGGCGCCGCGCAGCGCGGCGAGGATGCGGGGGTCGGGGTCGGTGTACGAGCCGCTGCCCGCGAGGACCACCGTGTCGGCCCCCGCGACGGCGTCCAGGCCGTGCGGGACCAGGAGGTCGAGGCCGCCGGTGGTGGGGACGGGGCCGGGGTCGGGGGCGCAGATGACCGTCTCGTACCCGGGTGCGCCGTCGATCTCGACCTTGCCGAACAGCATCTCGGGGATGGCCAGGTTGAACATCGAGACGGGCGGGGCGGCGATCACGGCGACGCGGCGGACGCGGGGCGGGCGTGCGGACGTCGGGGCGGGGACGGAACCCCCGCCGGGCGCGGACGCGGCTGTCATGTGGCCAGAACCTCCGGGCATATGGCATTCGGGCCACTACTGTACGGCTCCGCCGATCATGAAGCTGGGTGCATGCCCACGACAGAACTCGCCCAGGCCCCCGTCGCCGTCCCCGCTCCCGCCCGGTCCTCCCCCGGCCCCGCGCTGGCCGCCGCCATGCTCGGCTTCGCCCTCATCACCCTCGACACCTCCGTCGTGAACGTCGCCCTGCCCGCGATCGGCGCCGACCTGCGGGCCGGGATGTCGGGCCTCCAGTGGGTGGTCGACGCGTACACCCTGGCCTTCGCCGCGCTGCTGCTCTCCAGCGGGGCGCTGTCGGACCGGGTCGGGGCGAGCCGGGCGTACGGGGCCGGGGTCGTCGTCTTCGTCCTCGCCTCGGCGGCCTGCGGGCTGGCCCCGAACCTCCCGGCGCTGCTGGCGGCGCGGGCCGTGCAGGGCGTGGCGGCGGCGGTGATGCTGCCGGCCTCGCTGGCGCTCGTGCGGGAGGCGTACGGCGACCCGGGGCGGCGGGCGCGGGCGGTGTCCCTGTGGGCGGCCGGCGGCACGGTCGCGGTGGCGCTCGGCCCGGTCGCGGGCGGGGCGCTGACCACGGCGTGGAGCTGGCGGGGCATCTTCTTCGTCAACCTGCCGCTGGGGCTGCTCGCGCTGGCGCTGCTGGCCCGGGTGGCCCGCTCGGAGCGCCGACCCGCCCCGCTGGACCTGCCGGGTCAGCTGACGGCGGTGGTGGCGCTGGGGGCGCTGACCTTCGCGGCCATCGAGGGAGGAACGGAGGGCTGGTGGGCGCTGGGGCTCGCCGGGGTGGCGTTCGCCGCCTTCCTGCTGGTCGAGGCGCGGCGGAGGCACCCGGTGGTGCCGCTGGGCCTGTTCCGGAACAGGACGGTCGCGGTCGCGGTGGCGGCGGGCTCGGCGAACAGCGTGGCCTTCTACGGGATGCTGTTCGTGTTCAGCCTGTTCTTCCAGCAGGTGCTGGGGCTCTCGGCGCTGGCCGCGGGGCTGATGTTCCTGCCGATGACGGGGCTGCTCGCCGGGGTGAACATCCTGTCGGCGAGGGTGGCGGCGCGGCGCGGGGCGAGGCTGCCGATCGTCCTCGGCCAGGCGGTCGCGGTGGCCGGTCTGCTCGGGCTGCTCGCGGTCGACGCGGACACCCCGCGGGTGGCCCTGGCCCTGCTCCTGATCCCCCTCGCCCTGGGCGCCGGCTTCTCGCTGCCCCCGCTGATCGCCTCGATGATGGAGGCGGTCCCGGCGGACCGCGCGGGCACCGCGGCGGGTCTGCTGAACGCGGTGCGGCAGACGGCCGGCGGGCTCGCGATCGCGGTCTTCGGCTCGATGGCGGCCGCGTCGACGGAGGCGGCCCTGCGCCCGAGCCTGCTGATCAGCGCCGCCCTCCTCGCCCTGACGACGCTGCTCTCCCTCCGCCTGCCGGGCCGCCGCGCCTGAGCGGCCGGGCCCGACGCGCACCTCGGGAAGATCGTGGTGCGCGTCGGAGGGTGAGCGCCGGTTGCCGGGCTCAGCGGCGGGGCAGCTCCAGCGGGTTGCCGTCGCGGAGTTCCGGCGGGAGCAGGTGGTCCGGGGTCGACTGGTAGGTGACCGGGCGCAGCCAGCGCTCGATCGCGGTCGCGCCGACCGAGGTGGCGGTGGAGGTGGTGGCCGGGTAGGGGCCGCCGTGGTGCTGGGCGGCGGCGACGGCCACGCCGGTCGGCCAGCCGTTGACGAGGACCCGGCCCGCGAGCGGGGTGAGTTCGGCGAGCAGCGGGGCTGCGTCCCCGTCCTCGTGCCGCTCGGCGGTGTGCAGGGTGGCGGTGAGGTTCCCGGGCAGCCGGGAGAGGACCTCGGTGATCTCGGCACGGGAGCCGTAGCGGACGACGACGGTGACCGGGCCGAAGAGCTCCTGGACGAGGCCGGGGTGGTCGCCGTCGAGCAGGGTCGCGGCGTCGACGGCGAGGAAGCCCGCCGTGACGGTGTGCGGCCCACCGGCGCCGGGGCTCACCGGTGCGGTGACACCGGGGATCCGGGCCAGTGCGTCGGTGCCGGCGAGGAAGTGGTCGCGCATCCGGTGGTCGAGCATGACGGCCGGCCCGGCGGCGCTCAGGGCCTCGGCCAGCGCTCCGGCGAAGCGGTCGCCCGCCTCGCCCGCGGGGGCGAGGACGAAGCCGGGCTTGGTGCAGAACTGGCCCGCGCCCAGGGTCATGGAACCGGCGAGTCCGGCGCCGATCTCCTCGGCCCGCTCGTCGACGGCGGCGGGGGTGAGCACCACCGGGTTGAGCGAGCCGAGTTCGCCGTGGAAGGGGATGGGGACGGGGCGGGCGGCGGCCGCGTCGAAGAGGGCCCGGCCGCCGCGCACCGATCCGGTGAAGCCGGCGGCCGCGACGAGCGGGTGGCGGACGAGGGCGGTGCCGGCGTCGAAGCCGTGGACGAGGACGACGACGTCCTCGGGGAGCCCGGTCGCGGCGGCGGCCCTGCGCAGCAGCGAGGCGCAGAGCGCGGAGGTGGCGGGGTGGTCGGGATGGGCCTTGACGACCACGGGGCAGCCGGCGGCCAGGGCGCTCGCCGTGTCCCCGCCGGGGACGGAGAAGGCGAGCGGGAAGTTGCTCGCGGCGTAGACGGCGACGACGCCCAGCGGGATCTTCCAGCGGCGGAGGTCGGGGCGGGGCGGCACGGCGGCGGGGTCGGGCCGGTCGATCCGGATGTCGAGGAAGGAGCCTTCGTCGACGACCTCGGCGAAGGCCCTCAACTGGGCGGTGGTCCGGGCGAGTTCTCCGGCGAGGCGGACCGGACCGAGGGCGGTCTCGGCGTCCGCGCTCTCGACGACCGCGTCGCCGGACTCCTGGAGGAGGTCGGCCGCGGCCCGGAGGAAGGCGGCCCGCGCGGTCCGGTCGGCGAGCGCTCCGCGGACCGCGTGCGCGGCCCGGACGGCCCGGTCGACGTCCTCCGCCGCGGCCTCCACCGCGACCTGCGCGCGCGGCTTCCCCGTCCGGGGGTCCACACTCCACACTGGTTCTGCCGCCACCGCCACGCCCCTGTTCGCTATTCTGAACACAGTTCTCGTGGATGAACGCATCCGTACGGGACTCTAGGGACGGCCCGGCCGTCTCCACAAGGGGCCCTGTCCGGTCGACCGGCCAGGGGGAGCGCACGACGAAAAGGGGCGAGGGTCATGGCGACTGCCGACGCGGGCGGAGCACAGGTGAAGTCCGCGGTGCGGACCGTGGAGCTGCTGGAGTACTTCGCCGGACGCCCGGGGATGCACTCGCTCGCCGCCGTCCAGGAGGCCGTCGGCTACCCCAAGTCCAGCCTGTACATGCTGCTGCGCACCCTCGTCGAACTCGGCTGGGTGGAGACGGACGCCACCGGCACGCGGTACGGCATCGGGGTGCGGGCGCTGCTCGTCGGCACCTCGTACATCGACGGCGACGAGGTGGTGGCCGCCTCCCGGCCCACCCTGGACCGGCTCTCCGACGACACCACCGAGACCATCCACCTGGCGCGTCTCGACGGCACCAATGTGGTCTACCTGGCGACCCGGCAGTCCCAGCACTACCTGCGGCCCTTCACCCGGGTCGGGCGCCGGCTGCCCGCCCACTCGACCTCGCTCGGCAAGGCGCTGCTCGCCACCCACACCGACGAGCAGGTGCGCAAGATGCTCCCGGAGACCCTCCCGGCGCTGACCGAGCACACCCTCACCGACCGCGAGCAGCTCATCGAGGAGCTGCACGCCGTCCGGGAGCAGGGCGTCGCGGTGGACCGCGAGGAGAACACGCTGGGGCTGCGGTGCTTCGGCGTCGCCATCCCGTACCGGACCCCGGCCCGGGACGCGATCAGCTGCTCGGTGCCGGTGGCGCGGCTCACCCCGGCCCACGAGCAGATGATCAAGGACGCGCTCTTCGACGCCCGGGACCGGCTGACCCTGGCGACCCGCCGCCTCTGAGCACCGGGACCGGCCCGGCGACCCGTCCCTCCGAGTGGCGCGGGACCGGCCCGGCGCCCCGCCGCCTCCGCCCCGAGGGTCAGCCGCGCTCGGCGAGCACCCGCTGCCAGACCGGGCTGTCCACGTAGTGGTTGTCGTACCGCTCCGAGGACGCCTTGATCTCGTCGAAGCCCGCCTCGCCCCGCATGACCCGGCCGAGCAGACGCAGGTAGTCGAAGCGGGCCATGCCGGGGGTGAAGACGAAGAGGACGTCCGCCTCGGCGCCGGGCGCGGCCGCGAAGGCGTGCGGGGTGTGCGGCGGCACGAGCAGGAAGTCCCCCTTCTCCAGGACGGACAGCTCCTCGCCGACGAGCACCTGCAGCGAGCCGTCGAGCACGAAGAACATCTCGGACGCCTTGGTGTGGAAGTGCGCCGGCGCGCCGACCGCGCCCTCGGCGAAGGTGGAGCGGTAGCTGGTGAGCAGGCCGCCGGTGGTGTCGGAGTCGGCGAGGAGGGTCATCACGCTGCTCGGGTCCGCGGTGGTCTCGGCGGTGGCGGCGCGGGTCAGGAGCGGGGCGAAAGGCGCGTTCTCGTTCATGATCACTACTTTAGGCGGCCATTGACCTCGGGAACGGGTGCAATCAGGCGGCAGGATCGTGGGTCAATTGCCAGGCCCACCCCGTCGTCTCCCCGGCTGCGCGACGTGTCTCCGCCGCTCCCCGCCGCTCTCCACCGACCCTTCAGGCCGACCCCGCCTCCCCCGCGCGGCGGAGGCGGATCACCGGTCCGCACGAGGTGGCGCCGGGGGCCCGCGGGAGAGCGTGGAGCCATGACACGGACCGCCCGCCTCCCCGCCCGGACACCCGCCGCCGCCCGCCGTACCGAAGGGGTCCGCCGGGCCCTGCGCGCGCTGGCCGTCGCCGCCTGCGTCCCGTACATCTCGCTCAAGACCGCCTGGGTGGCGGGCAGCGAGATCGGCATCCCGGCCGGCAGCGTGCTCCTGGAGCACCGGCTGCCGATGATCGTCGCCAACGGGGTCTCGGTGCTCGCCGACGCCCTCGTCGTCGTCCTCGCCCTGCTCCTCACCCGGCCGTGGGGGCGGCGGGTCCCGGCCCGGTTCCTGCTGCCGCCGATGTGGGCGGCGACCGGGCTGCTCGCCCCGATCATGACCGGCTACCCGGCCCAGCTGGCGGTCGGGGCCCTGACCGGCGGCGAGGAGGCCGCCGCACCCGCCGAACCCTTCCTGCACTCCTGGGTGTTCGCCGTCGTCTACGGCGGATTCATCGTCCAGGGCCTCTCCCTCGGCACGCTCTTCGTGCTCTACGCGCGCGACCGGTGGGGCGGTCTGCTGCGCGGCCGCCTCGGCACCCTGCCCGCCCGGACGGCCGCGCCGGGGGTGCGGGCCGCCGCCCTGGCAGGCGCCGCCCTCGCACTGTTCCCGCTCGCCGTCCACACGGGGTGGGCGTTCGGCGCGACCGAGGGCCTGTCGCCCCGGCAGATCGCCGAGCGCGACGCCGACTTCACCGTCCTGGAGGCCCAGTGGGCCGTCTGCCTCGCCGTCGCGGCGGTCGCCGCCCTCCTCCTCGTCCTGCGCCGGCCGGCCGGGCTGCGGACCCGCACCGCCGTCGCCCTGACCTGGACGGCATCGGGCGCGGTCGGCTGCTGGGCCGCGTACATGTCGCTGGTCGCGCTGCTGCCGGACGCCGATCCCGCCAAGCGGCTCACGGGCCTGGCACGGCTGACCTACGCTGGCGAAATGATCACCGGACTCCTCCTCGCCGCCTGCCTGGCCGCCGTCCTGCGGCGGCGGAGCGCCGAGGCGTGAGGCGCGGTGCGGTCGCCCTCCTCGGGCAGCGGGCCCGGCGGCGCTGGCTCCATCTGATCGTGGGCGGCGCGCTGTTCATGCCCTTCTGGATGGTCGGCTCCGTGGTCGTCGGGGCGCTGCTCGGCGCGGAGGGCCTGTTCACCGGGGACCTCTCCGTACTGCTCGGGGCGTCCGCCGTGGGGCTGCCGCTGGTGGCGGTCGCCGCGCTGTTCCCGCTGGCCCGGCCGATGTCGGCGGCGGCGGCGCGGGCCCTGTGCGGGGTGCCGGCCGAGCTGCTCGCCGAGGGGCCCGCCCGCGGCCGGGCGGCGGCGGCGCGAACGGCCGGCTGGTACGTCCTGCACCTGGGCGCGGGGTCACTGGTCAGCGGGGCGACGCTCGCCCTGCCGCCGTTCGCGGCGGCGGTGGCGGCCCTGCCGTTCTCCCCGGCGCTCCGCACCTCGGAGTGGGGCCGGTTCTGGGGCCTCGACCGGGACGGACGGGTCTGGGCGGCGCTTCCGGCGGGGCTCCTGATGCTGCTCGCGCTCGCCGCCGCGGCCGCCGGGACCGGGGCGCTGCTCGCCCGGGCGGCTCCGTGGCTGCTCGGGCCGGGTCCGGCCGACCGGCTCGCCGCGGCCGAGCGGCGCGCGGCGGCGGCTGAGTCCCGCAACCGGCTGGCCAGGGAGCTGCACGACTCCGTCGGGCACGCGCTGAGCGCGGTCACCCTCCAGGCGGGCGCGGCGCGCCGGGTCCTGGACGGCGGCGACGCCGCGGACCTGGCGTTCGTGCGGGAGGCGCTGACCGCGATCGAGGAGACCACCCGGCGGACCGTCGGCGAGCTCGACTGGGTGCTCGGAGTGCTGCGGCAGGACGAGGACGCGGGGGCGGGCGCGGGCCCCGGGCCGGGGCTCGACGCCCTGGAGGCCCTGGTGCGGGGTGCGGGGCCGACGGCGGCGCTGACCGTGTCCGGCGACCTCTCCCCCGTACCGGAGGCGCTGTCCCGCGCGGCGTACCGGATCGTCCAGGAAGGCCTGACGAACGCGGCCCGCCACGCCGGCGGGGAGCCCGTGACCGTACGGCTCGACGCCCGTACCGAGGAGTTGGAGATCACCGTGGAGAACCCCCTGCCGGCCCGCCCGCCGGTCGTCCGCCCGCGCGGCGGGCGCGGTCTGCGCGGGGCGGCCGAGCGGGCCCGGCTGCTCGGCGGCACCGCCGAGGCCGGCCCGGCGGACGGCCTGTGGCGCCTCGCGGTCAGGATCCCCCGATGAGCGCCCCGCTGAGGATCGTGCTCGCCGACGACGAGCGGATGGTGCGGACGGCCCTGCGCGTCATCCTCGACGCGGAGCCCGACCTGGAGGTCGTCGGCGAGGCCTCGACCGGGGCCGAAGCGGTGTCGGTGGTGCGGGCCGAGCGGCCGGACGTCGTCCTCATGGACGTGCGGATGCCGGAGGTCGACGGGATCCGGGCCACCGAGCAGATCCTCGCGGGGACGGCCGAGCCCCCGCGGATCGTGGTGGTGACCACCTTCGAGAACGACGCCTACGTGTACGACGCGCTGCGCGTCGGCGCGGCGGGCTTCCTCCTGAAGCGGGCGGCGGCGGAGGAGCTGGTGGGGGCGGTCCGGCTGGTCGCCCGCGGCGACTCGCTGCTCTACCCGGCGGCGGTGCGGGGCCTGGCCGCCGAGCACGCCCGCAACCGCCCGCCGGTGGCACCGCCCTGGGTGGCGCGGCTCACCGAGCGGGAGGCCGAGGTGCTGCGCCTGGTGGCGACGGGCCTCACGAACGCGGAGATCGCGCGCCGGATGGGGGTCGGCGCCGCCACCGTCAAGACCCACGTGGCGGCGGTCCTGGCGAAGTCGGGCGCCCGCGACCGGACACAGGCGGTGATCCTGGCCTACGAGTCGGGATTCGTCCGGGCGGGGTGACGGCGGCCACACGGAGACCCGCCGACGATGAACGTTGGCTGAGAATCCGGCCACATCCGGAACGTCCCCCACCGGCCCGTTCGTCCCCACAGGTGCGATGAACAAGACGATCAGGCGCACCTCGGTCTTCGTGCTGCTCCTGGTGCTCGCCCTGCTGGGCCGGGCCACCTGGGTGCAGGCGTACGAGGGGAAGGCGCTCGCGGACGACAAGGACAACCGGCGGAAGACGATCGCGCAGTACGCGCAGCCGCTCGGGAACATCGTCGTGGCCGGTTCGCCGGTCACCGGCTCGAAGAGGACGGAGGGATCGGACCTCGACTACCGCCGGACGTACGAGGACGGCGAGCTGTACGCGGCGGTGACCGGCTACAGCTCGCAGGCCTACGGCGCCACCCAGCTGGAGGGCATCTACGCGGACGTCCTCGACGGCACCGACGACCGGCTGAAGAACCCGCTGGACGCCGTCACGCGCAAGCAGCAGAAGCCGGGCACGGTCGTCACCACGATCGACCCGGACGTGCAGAAGGCGGCCTACCGGGCCCTCGGCGACACGAAGGGCGCGGCCGTCGCGCTCGACCCGGCCACCGGCCGCGTCCTCGCGATGGTCTCCACCCCGTCCTACGACCCGTCGAAGATCGCCGGGACCACGGACGGGGACGCCTGGAAGGCGCTCCTGGCGGACGAGGACAAGCCGCTGGTCAACCGCGCCCTGCGGCAGCCGCTGCCGCCCGGCTCCACCTTCAAGCTGGTGGTGGCCGCGGCGGCCCTGGAGGACGGCCTGTACGGCTCGGTGGACACGGCGACGGAGAGCCCCGACCCCTACACCCTGCCGAACACCCGGACCGTGCTGAAGAACGAGAACGCGTCCGCGCCCTGCGAGGACGCGACGATCCGCACCGCGCTCCGCTACTCCTGCAACAACGTCTTCGCCAAGATGGCGGCCGACCTGGGGCAGGACAAGGTGAAGGCGATGGCGGAGAAGTTCGGCTTCAACGACGACGAGCTCGACGTCCCGGTCCGCGCCTACGCGAGCGGGTACCCCTCCGGCATGGACGAGGCGCAGACGGCGCTGACCGGCATCGGCCAGTTCGACGTGACCGCCACCCCGCTGCAGATGGCGATGGTGTCGGCGGCGATCGCCAACGACGGCCGGCTCGCCCCGCCGCACATGGTGTCGGAGGTCGTCGACTCCGACGGCGACCCGCTCACGCGGTTCGAGGACGGCGGCGGCGAGCGGATCGTCTCGTCGTCGACCGCCGGGCAGCTGCGGAGCGCGATGCGGACCGTGGTGGAGGAGGGAACCGGCACCAACGCGGCCGTCCGCGGGGCCGAGGTCGGCGGCAAGACGGGCACGGCGCAGCACGGCGAGAACAACAGCAAGACGCCGTACGCCTGGTTCACCTCGTACGCGAAGGACCCCTCCACGGGGAAGCAGGTCGCCGTCGCGGTGCTGATCGAGGACTCGGGCGCGGCCCGGTCCGAGGTCAGCGGAAACGGTCTCGCGGCCCCGGTGGCGCAGAAGATGATGGCTGCGGCCCTCAAGTGAGCCGGGCCGCCGGACGGCGGGCGGGCCGGCGTGGGCGGCCGCGGCCGGTGACTCCGTGAAGTGACGTGGAGCGGGCCCCGATTGGCCGTCGGGGCCCGTCACACGATATGCAGGGTCACGCTCCTGTCCGAGCACGCATTCGAATCACTGATCCTGCTCCCGCGGAGGACCGCCGTGCGCCTGCCCCGTTCCCTGTCCGGCTGGACGATCGCGGTCTTCGGCGTGCTCGCCGCCGCACTGGGCGTGGTCGGCCTGGTCGTCCCGGACGCGCTGCTCACGGTGATGGGCTTCGAGCCGGTGCCCGGCTCCGCGCGCGCGGACGGGGACCACACCCTCGTCTTCCTCACCGCCTCCTCGATGGCCGCGCTCAACATGGGCGTCTACTACGTCCTGGCCGCGCTCGCCGACTGGAAGCCGTTCTTCCGCTGGACGGTGCCCTTCCGGCTCCTCACCTGCGCCGTCTTCACCCTCGCGGTCGTCGGCGGCCGCGCGCCCGCCGGATTCCTGGGGGTGGGCCTGTGGGAGGGCCTGGGCGCGGTGGTGACGGGGGCGGCGCTGTGGCGCGAGAAGCGGAGGGCCGGAGCCGGCACGGTGACGGCCGCCGGCCACCCGGGCTGACGCGGCCGCCGCCGCGGCGCGTCCCGGGCAGGCCGTCGGGGGCGGGCCGTCGGGGGCGGGCCGTTCGGGGGCAGGCCGTCGGGGGCAGGCCGTCGGGGCGGGGCTTCCAGGGCACTCTCCGGGGCGGGCCTTCTAGGGCGGATGACCGATCCGCCGGGGCCGCCTCAGAGACCAGCCTGTGCCCATGCGCTGGTATCTGACAGGTGTCCTCGTGTCCGGATTCGGTACGACGGCGATGTGGCTGGTCTCCGGGATCTGGGTCAAGTCGCTGACGGGCTCCGACAGTCTCGCGGCTCTGGCCGCCTTCGCCCTCTGGGCCCCCGTCCTCCTCGGGCCGCTGCTCGGCACGCTCGCCGACCGGGTCCGGCGGCGGCCGCTCCTGGTCGCCCTCGACCTGGCGGCCGCCGCGGTCCTCCCGGTCCTCCTGTGGGTGGACTCGGCCGACCGCGTCTGGCTGCTCTTCGCCGTCCTCGTCCTCTACGGGGCGCAGGGCGCCGTCCACGAGGCGGCGGAGCAGGCCCTGGTCGCGACCGCCGCGGACGCGGACCGGCTCGGCGCCCTCAACGGACTCCGGATGACCGCCAACGAGTCGACCAAGCTGATCGCCCCGCTCGTGGCGGCGGGCCTCTTCGCCGCGTACGGCGGCGGGACCGTCGCCCTGCTCGACGCGGCGAGCTTCGCGCTCGCCGCGGGCCTCTTCGCCCTGATGCCCCTACGGGAGGAACGCCCGGCGCGCCCGGAGGCCGGGAACGGACGGCGGGAGACCGCCGGGGGCGCCCGGCTGCTGCGCGGTTCGCCGGTGCTGCGGCCGCTGGTCGCGACGGGCGCGTTCACGATGCTGCTCGCCGGGGTGAACGGGGCCGCGGTCTACGCCGTCGTCGACCGGGGACTCGGACACGTCCCGGCCTACGCGGGCGTGCTCTACGCCGTGCAGGGCGCCGGCTCGGTCCTCGCCGGCCTGCTCACCGGGCCGCTGCTCCGCCGGATGTCCGAGCGGACGCTCGCCGTGTCCGGTCTCGCCCTGTTCTCGGTCGCGGTGGGCGTCCGGGCGCTGCCGTACGAGGCGACGGCCCTGGCGGCGAGCGCGGTGATCGGCCTCGGGCTGCCGTGGGTGCTGGTGGCGGTGGCGACGGCCGTCCAGCGGGTGGCGCCCGCGGCGGCGGTCGGGCGGGTGGCGGCCACCGCGCACACGCTGGTCATGGCGCCGAACGCGCTCGCGCTCGCCCTCGGCGCGGGCCTGGTCGCCCTGGTCGACGTCCGCGTCCTGCTGCCGCTGCTCGCGCTCGCCGGGGCGGGCTGGGCCGCGGTGGTGGCAGTACGGGGCCGGCGCCGCGGGCGGGACCGGGAGGCGGACCTGCCGGACCCGTCCCTGCCGGTCGGCTGAGGGCTCCCCGCACCGCGAGCGGACCCGCTCCCCGGGTGCGCTCGCGGTGCGGGGGGCCCGGTGGGCGGCGAGCATGGAAGGAGGCACGGCGCGGCGGGAGGAGGGCAGCGTGACGGCCGGTTCCTTCCCGGGGACGACGGGGCGGGTCGGTGTGCCCCTGGACGGCAAGGGCCTTCTCGACGTCCTGGGGGTAGCCGCCGTCGTCATCGACGCGCGCGGGCGCATCGTGCTCTGGAGCCCGCAGGCCGAGGACCTCTTCGGCTACCGCGCGGAGGAGGCCCTGGGCCAGTACATGGCCCGGCTGGTCGTCGACGCCGACCACCGCGACGAGGCCATGCACCTCTTCGGCGAGGTCCTGCGGGAGGGCACCACCTGGGCCGGCACCTTCCCCGTCCGGCACAAGGACGGCCGGGTGCGGCCCGTCGAGTTCCGCAACATGCGGCTCACCGACGACCTCGGAGGCCTCTACGCGCTGGGGATCGCCGCCGACCACTCCGCCGTCGAGCGGATCGAGACCGAGCTGGCCCTCTCCGACCGGCTGGTGTCCCAGTCCCCCATCGGCCTGGCCGTGTTCGACACGGACCTCCGCTACGTCCTGGTCAACCCGGCCCTCGAACGGGTCAACGGCATCCCGGCCGCCCTGCACGTCGGGCGGCGGATCGGCGACATGCTGCCGGGGATCGACGCCGCCTCCCTGGAGGACGCGCTGCGCACCGTCCTCGCCACGGGCACGCCGCTGCTCGACCACTCCACCGTCGGGAGGACCCCCGGCGACCCGGAGCGCGAGCACGCCTGGTCGGTGTCCCTCTACCGCCTGGAAGGGGCGGAGGACCGGGTCCTGGGCGTGGCCGCCTCGGTGATCGACGTGACCGAGCGGCACCTGGCGGACGCCGACGCCGACCGGTCGCGGCGGCGGCTCGCGCTCATCGCGGACGCCTCGGCCCGGGTCGGCACCACCCTGGAGGTGGAGCGGACCGCCGACGAGCTGGCCTCGGTGGTGGTTCCGGAGCTCGCCGACATCGCCGCCGTCGACGTCCTCGACTCCGTCCTCGCCCTGCGCAGGCCGGGCGCGCCCGAGGAGGGACCCGAGCTGTTCCGGGCGCTCGCGGTGAAGGCGGCGGCGCGGACCGACGCCCTGCCGGCGGCGGACCCGCCCGGGGCGATCACCATGTACGGGGCGGACCGGCTCGTCACCCGGTGCGTCCACACCGGTCTTCCGGTCCTCGTGGAGCACGTCGGCCCCGGCGACCTGTCCCGGATCGCCCGGAACCCGGAGGCGGCGGACCTGCTCGCCCGGGCGGGGGTGCACTCCTACCTGGCGGTGCCGCTGATCGCGCGCGGCGAGGTGCTCGGCGCGCTCGACCTGAAGCGGGACCGCAACGCCCTGCCCTTCGACGGCGACGACGTGCTGCTGGCGATGGAGCTCGCGGCCCGCGCGGCGGTCAGCATCGACAACGCCCGCTGGTACCAGAGCGTGCGGAACTCGGCGGTGACCCTGCAGCGCAGCCTGCTGCCCGCCGCCCCGCCGGACCGGGCGGGCCTGGAGGTCGCGGCCCGCTACCAGCCCGCGCAGGCGTCGAGCGAGGTCGGGGGCGACTGGTACGACGTGATCCCGCTGCCCGACGACAAGACGGCGCTGGTCGTCGGGGACGTGATGGGCAGCGGGATCGACGCGGCGGCGACGATGGGCCGGCTGCGGACCGCCACCTGCGCCTTCGCCGACCTCGACCTGTCGCCCGCCCAGGTCCTGCGGCACCTGGACCGGATCACGGCGGGCCTGGAGCACTACATCGCGACCTGTCTCTTCGCCGTGCACGACCGGGCCCTCGGCCGGTGCCGGATCTCGAACGCGGGACATCTGCCGCCGGTGCGGGTCCCGGTGGACGGCCCGGCCGAACTGGTGACCGTGCCGCCGGGGGTCCCGCTCGGCGTGGGCGGCGGCACGTTCCGTACGACCCGGGTGCCGTTCCGTCCCGGGGACCGGCTCGTGCTCTACACGGACGGGCTGATCGAGACCCGGCACGAGGCCATCGACGAGCGGCTCGCGCTGCTCGTGGGCCTCCTCGACGACATGCGGGGCCCCCTGGAGGAGACCTGCGACGAGATCCTCCGGGCGCTGCGCCGGCCCGGCGCCCCGGACGACGTGGCGCTGCTCATCGCGCGGAGCACGGGATGACGGCCCGGGAGGGGCCTCGGGGGAGGGGAGCCGGAAAGCGCGGGAAGCGCGCCGAGGGCCGCGGGACGGGGCTGCGGAGCGTGGCCGGGCAGGTGTTCGCCCTGGAGGCGCTGATCGCGCTCCTGGTGATCGCGGCGGCCGTGTTCGTGACGTTCTACCAGGCGCGCAGCGACACCGAGCGGGACGCCAGCGTCCGCTCGCTGGCGGTCGCGGAGGCCTTCGCGAAGGCGCCCGGCATCGACGCGGCGCTCGCCTCGCCCGACCCCACGGCCGTGTTGCAGAAGCGCGCGGAGCAGACCCGGCGGGCCACCGGGGTGGACTTCATCGCCGTCCTGGACCTGAACGGCGTGCGGTACACCGACTCGCAGCCGGAGCTGATCGGCACCAAGGCCACCGGCGACCTCAGCCGGGCGGTGGTGGACGGCGAGTCCTACACGGAGCTGTTCCGGGGCGCGCCCAACGACGCCGTCCGGGCCGTGGTCCCGGTCGTGGACGACCGGGGCAGGATCGTCGGCATGGTCACCAGCGGGGTCGAGGTGCAGAGCATCTCGGACGCCGTGCGGAACCGGCTGCCGCTGCTCGTCGGGGCCGCCGCGGGCGCGCTGGTGCTCGCCGTGGGCGGGGCCGCCCTGGTGAGCCGGCGGCTGCGGCGGCAGACCCACGGCCTGGGGCCGGCCGAGATGACCCGGATGAAGGAGCACCACGAGGCGGTCCTGCACGCGGTGCGCGAAGGGGTCCTGATCGTGGGCCCGGACCGCCGGCTGCTGCTCGCGAACGACGAGGCGCGCCGCCTCCTCGGCCTCACGTCCGACGCGGAGCGGCGGCACGTCTCGGAGCTCGGGCTCGACGCCCGGACCGTCGAGCTCCTGGAGTCGGGCCGGTCCGCGACGGACGAGGTGCACCGTGCGGGCGACCGGCTGCTCGCGGTGAGCGTGCGGCCCACGCTGCCCGCCGGGCGGGAGTCCGGCTGCGTGATGACGATGCGGGACACGACCGAGCTGGCCGCCCTGACCGGGCGGGCCGCGGTGGCCCGGGGCCGGCTCCAGCTGCTGTACGAGGCGGGCGTGCGGATCGGGACGACCCTGGAGGTCGTCCGGACGGCGGAGGAGCTGGCGGAGGTCGCGGTGCCGCGGTTCGCGGACTTCGCGACGGTGGAGCTGCTCGAACCGGTGCTGCGGGGCGAGGAGCCGCCGGCGTCCGCGTCGGAGACCACGGAGATGCGGCGGACCGCGCTGAGCGGACTCCGGCCCGACCAGCCGCTCCAGCCGGTCGGGGACACCATCCGGTTCGACGTCCCCAGCACCCCGATGGCGACGGCCCTGAGCGCCGGGCACGCCATGGCGCAGGCGGAGCTGGCCTCCGCGGAGGGCTGGCGGGAGCAGGACCCGGAGGGGGCGGCGCAGGCCCTCGCGTACGGGATGCACTCGCTGCTCACGGTGCCGCTGCTGGCCCGCGGGGTGGTCCTGGGGATGGCGAACTTCTGGCGCGCGGACACCCCGGAGCCGTTCGGCGACGAGGACCTGTCGTTCGCGGAGGAGCTGGCGGCCCGCGCGGCGGTGGCCATCGACAACGCGCGCCGGTTCACCCGGGAGCACGCGATGGCGGTGACGCTCCAGCGGAGCCTGCTGCCCCGGGTGCTCCCGGACCAGAGCGCGGTGGAGGTGGCGTACCGCTACCTGCCGGCGAAGGCGGGGGTGGGCGGCGACTGGTTCGACGTGATCCCGCTGCCGGGGGCGCGGGTGGCGCTGGTCGTCGGGGACGTGGTGGGGCACGGGCTGCACGCGGCGGCCACCATGGGGCGGCTGCGGACGGCGGTGCACAACTTCTCGACGCTCGACGTGCCGCCGGACGAGCTGCTCGGGCACCTGGACGAGCTGACGGGCCGGATCGACGACCGGGAGTCGGAGGGGCCGGAGGGCGAGCGGCGGCGGGACGAGGGCATCACCGGCGCGACCTGCCTGTACGCGATCTACGACCCGGCGTCGGGGATGTGCACGGTGGCGAGCGCGGGCCATCCGGGTCCGGCCCTGGTGGCCTCGGACGGGCGGGTGGAGTTCCCCGAGCTGTCGCCGGGGCTGCCGCTGGGGCTCGGTCTGGGCGACGTGCCGTTCGAGGCGACGGAGCTGCTGCTGCCGGAGGGCAGCAAGCTGGTGCTGTTCACGGACGGTCTCCTGGAGGACCGGGGTCGGGACCTCGACACGGGCATGGGCATGCTCCGGTCCACGCTGGCCCGCCCGGACCGGAGCCCGGAGCAGACCTGCGCGGACGTCCTCGCGACCCTCCTGTCGCCCTCGCCCCGCGACGACATCGCGCTCCTGGTGGCCCGCACGCGACTGCTCGACCCCGAGCGGATCGCGGAGTGGGAGGTGGCGCGCGATCCGTCGGCGGTCTCGCCGGTGCGGAACGCGGCGGCCGAGAAGCTGTCGGACTGGGGGCTCGACGGGCTCGCGTTCACGGCGGAGCTGGTCCTCAGCGAGCTGATCACGAACGCGGTGCGGTACGGGGCGGACCCGGTCCGGGTGCGACTGCTCCACGACCGGACGCTGATCTGCGAGGTGTCGGACGGCAGCAGCACCTCTCCGCACCTGCGGCACGCGGCGGCGACGGACGAGGGCGGCCGCGGGCTGTACCTGGTGGCGCAGTACGCGGACCGCTGGGGCACCCGGTACGGCCGGCGCGGCAAGACGATCTGGGCCGAGCTGCGGGTGGGCGCCGAGGACGCCGAACCGAGCGAGGCGGCGGTGCCGGACCTGGACGCGCTGGAGGACCTGGCCTGGTGAGGCGGGGTCGCCGACGGCGACGGGGCCGAGGCGTCGGCCCGCGCGCACGTCGCGGACACCCGCGCGGCCGCGGCCCGTCTGCCGGCCGCGGACCCGACGGCCGCATGAGGTCGAGGTCGCTGAGGCCGGCGAGCGGGGCAGGGGTCACGGTCGCTCCCAGGAAGTCCGTCGTGCGGGACCATCTCGTGCACAGGTATGACTGTCATCCATATCCTAGAGAGCGCGGCTTCCACGGCCTCTTGACGCTCCGTCGGACCGCTCCCTAGCGTGTCCACGGTTGTGAATGCCGCTCAGATGAATGCCACGGGCACGCGGGACCGTCGCCGCGTGCCGCCCGACGGAGGAGACCCGCTCCATGGCCGCACCCCGCACCGTCCTGCTCACCGGCGCCGCCGGAGGCGTCGGCACGCTGATGCGGGAGCTCCTGCCCCCGTTCGGCCACGAACTCCGGCTCCTGGACGCCGTCCCCGTGCCGGACGCGCCGGACGCGATCACCGCCGACCTCGCGGACCGCCCGGCGCTGCGCGAGGCCGTCCGGGGCGTCGACGCGATCGTCCACCTGGCGGGCATCTCCCTGGAGTCGACCTTCGACAAGATCATGGCGGCGAACATCGCCGGGACGTACAACCTCTACGAGGCCGCCCGCGAGGAGGGCGTCCCCCGCGTGGTGTTCGCCTCCAGCAACCACGCCGTCGGCTTCACCCGGCAGCCCCGCGCGGGCGACCCGCTCGTGCCGGTGGACACCCCGCACCGCCCGGACACCTTCTACGGCCTGTCCAAGTGCTTCGGCGAGGACCTGGCGCAGCTCTACTGGGACCTGCACGGCGTCGAGACCGTCTCGATCCGCATCGGCTCCTGCTTCCCCGAGCCCACCTCGGTCCGGATGCTGTCGATGTGGCTGAGCCCGGCCGACGCCGCCCGGCTCCTGCACGCCGCGCTGACCGCCGAGGACGTGGCCCACACCGTCGTCCACGGCTCGTCCGCGAACACGCGCGCGTGGTGGGACCTCTCCTCGGCCCGCGCGCTCGGCTTCGACCCGCAGGACGACTCGGAGGTCTACGCGGAGCGGCTCCTCGCCGAGCAGGGCCTCCCTCCGGCCGACAGCGCCGACGCCCTCTACCTGGGCGGCCACTTCTGCGTGACACCGCCCCGGTGGCCGCACTGAACGACGACAGGAGCAGTTCCATGGACCAGCGTCCGCTCGCCCTCGTGACCGGCGTCGGCCGTACGGTCGGCATCGGCGCGGGCATCACCGACCGCCTCGCCGAGTCCGGCTGGGACGTCGCCTTCACGTACTGGACCCCCTACGACCGCCGCATGGAGTGGGGCGAGGAACGGGGGGCGGCCGAGGCCGTCACCGCGCGGCTCGCCGAACGGGGCGCCGCCTGCGCCGCCGTGGAGGCCGACCTCGCCGACCCCGGGGCGCCCGCCCGTGTCTTCGACGCCGTCGAGGAGCGGCTCGGGCGCCCGGTCACGGCCCTCGTCCTGTGCCACTGCGAGTCGGTCGACTCCGGACTCCTCGACACCACCGTCGAGAGCTTCGACCGCCACTTCGCGGTCAACACGCGCGCGTCCTGGCTGCTGATCCGGGAGTTCGGCAGGCGGTTCGCCGGACCGGCGGGAACCGGCCGCGTCGTCGCGCTGACCAGCGACCACACGGTGGGGAACCTTCCGTACGGGGCCAGCAAGGGGGCCCTGGACCGCATCACCCTGGCCGCCGCGCGCGAGCTCGCCCACCTGGGGGTCACCGCCAACGCGGTCAACCCCGGCCCGGTGGACACCGGCTGGATGACGGAGCCGCTCCGGCGGCAGATGACGGACCAGACCCCGCTGGGCCGCCTCGGCACCCCGCGGGACACCGCGCACCTGGTCGACTTCCTCTGCTCGCCCGAGGGGCAGTGGGTCAACGGGCAGTTGCTGATGAGCAACGGGGGTCTCGCCTGAGGAACCGCCCGGGCGGCGAAGGGCCGCGGGAGGAGGGGGGTACGCAGGACCCGGCCGGACTGATACGGGGGAGCCGGCCGGGGCCCGGGTCACGGCGCGCGCTGGCGGCCGGACCTGCTCACCGTAGGCCCGTACGAAGATCATCGCGAGCCGCGGAACGCGGCCTCTGTCCGGAATGCGCGGCGGATCGATGCAGGGAAGCGCGCTGGTCGACGCGAAACGCGCCCCCTTGCGCGCCCCGGCGCACGCCGGGGCGCCCGAGCCGGCCCCCAGGGGCACCCTCAGCGGCATCCGCGCAGGGTCTCCGACGGCGACTCGCCGAACTTCTCGCGGTAGCGCGCCGCGAAGCGGCCCTGATGGGCGAAGCCCCAGCGCCAGGCCACCTCGCCCACGCTCACCTCGTCCGGCGCGGCCGCCCGCAGCTCCCCGCGGACCCGGTCGAGCCGCACCTCCCGCACGTACGCCATCGGCGACATCCCGACGTACTCGCGGAACGACTCCTGGAGCCGGCGCACGCTCACCCGGGCCAGGGCGGCCAGCTCCGTCGTCGTGAACGGATGCTCCGGACGCTCCCGCACCGCGTCCATCACCCGCTTGACCGGCGCGGGCCGGCGCGGCTCCCCCGGGTGCGCGAGCGCCTCGCGCCAGGGGTGCTCGGCGGCCAGCAGGAGTCCGTTGAGCAGCGCCTCCTGCAGTGGCCGGGCCACCAGCTCGTGCCGCGCGAGGCCCTCGCCCGCCAGGGCCTCCGCGGCGACCTGGCGGGCGAAGCGCACCCAGCTGAGGCCGGGACCGCGGGTGATGTCCACCCCGTGCGCGAACACCAGCGGGCCGCGGGGCGGCCGGCCGATCAACTGCTCCAGGCGCTCGCGCAGCGCGGCCGCCCCCACCTTCACCGACAGGGTCCGGCAGTCCCCGCTCCAGCGGTCGAGGAAGGTGTCCCCCGCCGGGTCGAGCAGCAGGGCCTCGGCGTCCGTGGCGACCAGCGGTCTCCCGCCCTGGCGCATCTCCATCCGCCCGCCGAGCGGCGCGTTCAGGTGGTAGGCCCCCAGCTCGCCGAAGCTCATCCGCACGTCGGCCCCGCAGCTCAGGTCCCCGATGACCAGCGGGCCGAGCGCGACCGTGTCGAAGCGCGCCGCGAAGGGCCGCCGCTCCCGGTCGACGAGGTCCATCCGGTTCGCGTAGTAGCGGGCGTCGAGCTCCACCCGCGCCTCGTCCACGTCCCGGGTCCGAAAGCGGCTCCCGTCGAACGCGCCCACAGCGCCCCCCGCCCCCGCCGGTCCCACCGGCCCCTCCGCCCCCACCGCACCCATGGGTCGAAAGAATATTCATATGACGGATCTGACCGGGAACGGCAGGATGCCCGGCATGCCACGACCCCATGGATTCACGTACGAACAGCGCCGCGACGGCTCGGTGGTCCTCACCCACCAGGGGCGGGCCGCGGGGGTGCTGCGCGGTGCCCGCGCCGAGAAGTTCCTCGCCGAGGTCGGGTCGGGCGACGCCCAGCTCGTCATGGCCCGGTGGACCGGCGCGTACCGCTTCGGCAACGAGCGGCAGGCCAGGAACCACCCCCGTAATCAAGGTGGCCGAACCGGCCGAGGGTAAGGGAACGGCAAAGGCACCCGGTTCGTTAGCCCAGGCATGACCGCAATGACCCCCGGCTCGAACATCCCTCTCACCGCCGCACGCGTGGCGGTGGACGTCGCCGCACCGGTGCGGCTCGACGTCTCGGGCCTGCTGCTCGGCGCCAACGGCAAGGTGCGCTCGGACGACGACTTCATCTTCTACAACCAGCCGTCCGGCCCCGGTGTGACCTACCGCTCCGGCGGCGGCGCCGCCCCCGACGCGATCCTGGTGGACACCGGCGCCGTCCCGGCCGGCATCGAGAGGATCGTCGTCACCGCGAGCCCCGACGCCGCGGGCCAGACCTTCCAGGGCATCGAGCCCACCGCCACCCTTCGCAACGCGGACGACGGCACCGTCCTCGCCACCTTCACCCCGCCGCAGCTGGCCACCGAGACGGCGCTCGTGGTCGTCGAGATCTACCTGCGCAACGGCGCGTGGAAGGCCCGCGCCGTCGGCCAGGGCTACGCCGACGGCCTGGCGGGCATCGCGACCGACTTCGGCGTCTCCGTGGACGACGCGCCCGCCGCGCCGGCCGCGGCCGTCGCGCCGCCCGCCCCCGTGGCACCTCCGGTGGCGCCCCCGGCCCCGCCCGCGCCGCCCGTCTCCGCGGTCGACCCCCGCATCGCGGCGGCCGCCCCCGCCGCTCCCCCGGCCCCCGCCGCCTCCGGCAAGATCAACCTCGACAAGGGCCGCGTCAGCCTCCAGAAGAACCAGACGGTGTCCCTGGTCAAGGGCGGCCGCCCGCTGCTCTCCCAGGTCAAGATGGGCCTCGGCTGGGAGCCGGCGTACCGCGGCAAGGACATCGACCTGGACGCCTCCGTCATCGCCTACGGCCCCCAGCGCAACCACCTGGACAGCTGCTACTTCGGCAAGCTGTCCATCCTCAACGGCTCGGTGAAGCACTCCGGCGACAACCTCACCGGAGAGGGCGCGGGCGACGACGAGGTGATCGTCGTCGACCTCGGCCGGCTGCCCGCCGACGCGACCGGACTCGTCTTCACGGTGAACTCGTTCTCCGGCCAGAAGTTCACCGAGGTCGCCAAGGCCTACTGCCGGCTGATCGACGCGGCGACCGGCGAGGAGCTGGTCCGCTTCGACCTGACCAGCGCCGAGCCGCAGACCGGCGTGATGATGGCCAAGCTGATCAAGCAGTTCTCCGGCGAGTGGGAGATGACGGCGATGGGCGAGTTCGTGAAGTCGCGGACCGTCCGGGGCATGGTGAAGCCGGCCGCCCAGGCGCTCTGAGCGGCCGTGCTCGCCGGGTTCAGAACAGGGCGCTGTACGCGTTGAGGGCGGGCTGGCCGCCGAGGTGGGCGTAGAGCACGGTCGAGTCCCGGCCGATCTCCCCGCGGTCCACCAGGTCGATCAGCCCCGCCATCGACTTCCCCTCGTACACGGGGTCGGTGATCATGCCCTCGGTGCGGGCGGCGAGCCGCATCGCGTCGAGGGTCGCCTCGTCCGGGATGCCGTACACCCCGGCGTGGTAGCGCTCGTCCAGCTCGACGTCGGCCGCCGTCACCGGGCGGTCGACGCCGATGAGGGCGGCGGTGTCCCGGGCGATCCGGGTGATCTGCTCATGGGTCGGCCCCGGCTTCGCGGAGGCGTCGACGCCGATGATCCGGCGGGCCGGGCCGCCCTCCTCCTCGGCGAGCGCGGCGAACCCCGCGACCATCCCGGCCTGGGTGGAGCCGGTCACCGAGCACACGACCACCGTGTCGAAGCGGACGCCCAGCACGCGCTCCTGCTCGGCCACCTCGTACGCCCAGTTCGCGAAGCCCAGCCCGCCGAGCCGGTGGTCGGAGGCGCCCGCCGGGATCGCGTACGGCTTGCCGCCGCCCTCCTCGACCTCCCGCAGGGCCTGCTCCCAGCTCTCCTTGAAGCCGATGCCGAAGCCCGCCCGGACGAGGCGGACGTCGGCGCCCGCGAGGCGGCTGATCAGGATGTTGCCGACCTTGTCGTAGACGGAGTCGGGCCAGTCGACCCAGCTCTCCTGCACGAGCACGCAGCGCAGCCCGGCCCGGGCGGCGACGGCGGCGACCTGGCGCGTGTGGTTGGACTGGACGCCGCCGATGGAGACGAGGGTGTCGCAGCCCTGGGCGAGGGCGTCCGCGACGAGGTACTCCAGCTTGCGGGTCTTGTTCCCGCCGTACGCCACACCCGAGTTGCAGTCCTCGCGCTTGGCCCACAGGGTGGCGCCGCCGAGGTGGTGGGTGAGCCGTTCGAGGGGGTGGACCGGCGAGGGCCCGAAGAGGAGCGGGTAGCGGTCGAAGTCGGTGATCGGCAAGGCGGCTCCCGGTGAGTGGCGGCGGCTGGTCGACGTTCCTGGAGGCGGACACGGAGAGGGACGCGGACGGGGTACGCGGATTCTGCGGCGGCTGCCCCCGGGGACGGCACCGGCGGCGTACGCGGCGACGGGGAGGGGACGGGAGCCGGCGCGGGCGGCGCGCTACGGCGTCGCGGTCCCGGGCGGCGGCGGTGCCGGGATGCCCGTCACCTCGGCCACCTCGATGGCGTCGTCCGCGAGCTGCTCCAGGGCCGCCCAGATCTCCGTGGTGACCCGGACCGCCTCCTCGGCGTCCCCCGCCGCGCACGCCTCGATGAGCCGCGCGTGCAGCTCGGCCGAACCGCAGCTCCCGGCGTCGCCGAAGAGCCGCCGCTCGACGCGGCGGATCAGGGGGGTGTACCGCGCGATCGTGGCGGCGGCGGCGTGGTTGCCGCTGGCGACGACGAGGACCTGGTGCAGCTCGTCGTCGGCGTCGAGGGCGGCCTCGACGTCGGAGGCGCGGACGGCCGCGGCGAAGCGCTCGTTGGCCTCGCGCATGGCCCGGATGCCCTCGGGCCCGAGCAGGGGGACACCGGTCCGGGCGGCGAGTTCGTGCATCACCCGCACCACCGACGCGGCGTCCCGGACGACCCGGCTGACCGGGCGGGTGACCCGGGTGTAGCTCTGCGGCTTGGACTCGACGAGCCCCTCGTCGCCGAGCCGGGCCAGGGCCTCGCGCACGGGCGCGCGCGAGAGCCCCAGCCGGTCGGCGAGGTCGGCGTCCTTCAGCGGGGCTCCGGGGGCGAGGTCGCCGCGCACGATGGCCTCGCGCAGCGCCTCGTAGGCCCGGTCACGCAGCAGGGTGCGGCCCACGGGCCGTAAGGCGTTCATGGACTGACATGTTAGATGTCAGTCCGCGGAGCTGACCAGAGGTCAGAAGTGAAGGCCGGGTGCAGGTCAGCGACGGGGCTGGCGGCGCCACGGACCGGTGATCGCCACCATGATGCCCGGATCCTGGATGTTGGCGAACAGCGTCTCGCCGTCGGGCGAGAAGGTCACCCCGGTGAACTCGCTGCCGTTGAGGTCGTTGCGGGCGATCGGGTAGGTGCGGCCCGAGTCGGTGGCGCCGAAGAGGTGCTGGACGCCCTCGCCGTCCTCGGCGATGACCAGGCCCCCGTACGGGGAGACCGTGATGTTGTCGGGGCCGTCGAACGCGCCGTCCTCGTCCGGGGCGGCGTTCACGCCCAGCAGGACCTTGAGGGTCAGGGTGCGGCGCTTGGGGTCGTAGAACCAGACCTGGCCGTCGTGCGCGGCGCCGGGGCTCTCCGCGCGCGCGTAGGAGGAGACGACGTACGCGCCGCCGTCGGCCCACCACATGCCCTCCAGCTTGCGGGCGCGGGTGATCGCGCCGTCCGCGAACTGCTTGCGGACGGAGGTGGTGCGGCCGTCGCGGTCCGGGACGTCGACCCAGTCGACGCCGTAGACGGTGCCGATCCGGGTCGCCCGGGACAGGTCGTCCACGAAGCGGCCCCCGGAGTCGACGCACTTGGCGGCCTGGAGCACACCGGCGTCGTCCGCGAGGGTGCGGAGCCTGCCGCGGCCGTGCTCGAAGCCCTTCGGCGGGACCCAGCGGAAGAGCAGCCCGTTGGGGTTCGAGGCGTCCTCGGTGAGGTAGGCGTGGCCCCGCTTCGGGTCGATGACCACGGCCTCGTGGTCATAGCGGCCGAAGGCCTTGACGGGCTTGGGGGCGCGGTTGGCGCGGCGGTCGCGCGGGTCGACCTCGAAGATGTAGCCGTGGTCCTTGGTCATGCCGTTGACCCCGGCGCGGTCCGAGTTCTCCTCGCCCGTCAGCCAGGTGCCCCAGGCGGTGCTGCCGCCCGCGCAGTTGGTCGAGGTGCCGGCGAGGCCGACCCACTCGGCGACGGTGCCGTCGCGGTGCACCTCGACGACCGTGCAGCCGCCGGCGGCGGCCGGGTCGTAGACGAGCCCCTCGGTGAGCGGGACCGGGTGGGCCCAGGCGGCGCGGGGGCCCTTGAGCTCGTGGTTGTTGACCAGGTACGTGGTGCCGCGCGGCCCGGCGAAGGCGGCGGTGCCGTCGTGGTTCGAGGGGGTGAACTCGCCGGACTCCAGCCGGGTCACGCCGCTGCGGGTGATGACGCGGTACGCGAACCCGGCGGGCAGGGCGAGCATCCCCTCGGGGTCGGCGACCAGCTCGCCGTACCCGAGCCGGTGGCCGTGGCCGTGGCCGTGGCCGTGCCCGTGGTCGTGGCCGTGCCCGGCTCCGTACGCCTGAGGGTCGTCGGCGGCGAGGGCCTCGGGCGCGGTGGCGAGAGCGCCGACCACCCCGGTGAGGGCGAGGCCCGCACCGGCGGCGGCGGACTGCTTCGTGAACTCTCTGCGGTCAAGGGGCATGGTGTGGCGTTCTCCCTGTGCTGGCCCGGTTGTCGCGGGCCACCCTCCCGCGCCGCCGCGAACAGCGCCTGAACGCCACGGGAACACCGCCGGGCGCGGCTCCGCCCGGCGCGGGCCCGGGGCCGGCATCCCGGGGCCGGCATCCCGGGGCCGACATCCCGGGGCCGACATCCCGGGCCCGGCATCCCGGGGCCGACATCCCGGGCCCGGCGTCCCGGGCCCGCGCCCGCCCGGCGGGCCTGCGGCGGGACGCCGTGCAGCGTCCCGCCGGTCCGTCACGAACCCGATCGCGAGCGGGCCTTGAAGGCCGCCTTGCGGGCCTCCTTCGCCGCGCCCTTGTCGCGGTGCAGGCGTCCCATCGCCTCCAGCACCTCCGCGGTCGCCGGGTGCTCCACCCGCCAGGCCGCCTCGAAGAAGCCGCTGTGCCGCCCCGTGAGCCCCTCGATCAGCTCCTGGAGCTCCTGCAGGTCCCCGTCGGCGTCGAGCTGGGCGGCGATCGTGTCGATCGCGAGCCAGAAGATCATCGACTCCGGCGGCGCGGGCACGTCCGCCGCACCGCGCTCGGCGAGCCAGACCCGGGCGAGGCCGCCCAGTTCCGCGTCGTCCAGGACCTCGCGCACGGCGGGCTCCGCCTCCGGCCCCACCAGGGACAGCGTCTGCTGGCAGTGCAGGCGGCGCAGCGGCGAACCGGCGTCCGAGCCGCGGGCGGCGTGCAGCAGTTCACGGGCGGCGGTGAGCGGCTCGCGGCCGGCCAGCCAGGCGGCCGTCTCCTCGCGGGCGGCGGCCTCCGGGTACGAGGAGATCCCGTCGAGCAGGGCGTCGGCGCCCTTGCCGGCGAGGTCGCCGACGGCGGGGGCGTCCACGCCCGCCTCCAGCATCCGGGCCCGGACGCCGTAGAGGCCGAGGTCGGTGAGGCGGACCATGCCGTACCGGGTGACGTCCTCGTCGTCGACGGGCGGCGCGGGCTCCTCGCCCTCCTCCGCCATCAGGGCCTCGTCGACCGGCTGGTACTCGACGAGGCCGATCGGTTCGAGCAGCCGGAACTGCTCGTCGAGCCGCATCATCGCGTCCGAGACCTGCTCCAGGACGTCGTCGGTCGGTTCGCCCATGTCGTCGGGGACGACCATCGACGCGGCGAGCGCGGGCAGCGGCACCGGGCCCTCGCCGGCCCCGCCCTCGCTGACGGTGAGCAGGTAGAGGTTGCCGAGGACGCCCTCCAGGAACTCGGCCTCGACTTCGGGGTCCCAGTCGAGGGCCTCGATGTCGATCTCGCCGTCCTCGCCGACGATCGCGTCCAGGTCGTCGAGGACGGGGGCGACGGCGTCGGCGAAGACGGCGTCGAAGCCGTCCAGCCAGAGCGCGAGGACGTCCTGGGGCGAACCGCCGGTGACGACGGCGAGGTTGTCGCCGGGCGCGGCCCGCCCGGGGGTGTCGCCCGCCTCGTCGGCCTCTCCGTCCTCGACGCTGACCAGGCCGGTGTCGACGGCCAGGCGCCAGGCGTCGCCGGCCGAGATCTCGCCGTCCTCGTCGTGGGCGAGGCCGAGGGCGTCGACCGCCTCGGGGAGCTGCTCGTCGACCAGTTCGCCGCCGGCGTCGACCCGGGTGTCGGGCCCGGCCCAGCGGGCGAGCCGTACCGCGTTCGCGAGGAGGGGGGCCGCCAGTGCGTCCCGCGCCAGCTCCGCGTCCGCACGCAGCCGAACGGGGGGAAGGGTGGGGTGCTCCGCTGACATCTGGGGGGTCTCCTCGACGCGTCCGTGGGTGAAGGGTGGTGGGTGCGCGGTGGTGAGCGCGGGCCGAGCCGGGTGGCCGGAAGGTGCGGGGTGGTGGCTGGAGGGGTGGGGAGAGGCTCGGAGACGGGCTCGGAGCGCGGCTCTCAGCGTAGACGCATCCGGGGGGACGTCCGGCGGTTCATGCGTCCGTCAGCCTTCGTACACCCGTCGACTCTTGACAAGTTGGGCGCTGTGCAAAGAGATTGACGCGCGTAGATTAATCTGCCGTTCCTCCAAGCACCCTCGGAGTCCCCTGATGCCTTCCTCCATACCGAGATCTGCCGGCCGCACCGCCGCGCGCTCCGCCGCGGTCTCCGCCGTCGTCGCCGCCGCGCTCGCCGCGGGTCTGCTGGCCGGTTCGACGAACGCCGCCGCCGAGGACGCGGCCGGTGTCCGCATCCACGACATCCAGGGCACCACGCGCGTCTCGCCGCTCGTCGGGCAGCAGGTCACCGGTGTGACCGGCATCGTCACCGGCGTCCGCACCTACGGCTCGCGCGGCTTCTGGATCCAGGACCCCGAGGGCGACGACGACCCGGCGACCAGCGAGGGCCTCTTCGTCTTCACCAGCTCCGTCCCGACGGTCGCCGTGGGCGACGCCGTCAGCCTGAGCGGCACGGTCACCGAGTACGTCCCCGGCGGGCTGACCTCGGGCAACCAGTCGCTGACCCAGCTCTCCAAGCCGGTCGTCACGGTGGTCTCCCAGGGCAACCCGGTCCCGGCCCCGGTGACGATCTCGGCCTGGTCCGTACCCTCCCGGTACACCCCGGCGGGCGACCCGGCCGCCGGCGGCTCGATCAACGGCCTGACGCTCGCCCCCCGCACGTACGCCCTGGACTACTACGAGTCCCTGGAGGGCACCAACGTCCGGATCGGCTCCTCGCGCGTGGTCGGCGCCACCGACCCGTACTCCGAGCTGTGGGTCACGGTGAAGCCCTGGGAGAACCGCAACCGGCGCGGCGGCACGGTCTACGGCTCGTACGAGTCGCAGAACACCGGCCGGCTCCAGATCCAGTCGCTGACCCCGGTCGCCCAGCAGCCGTTCCCCAAGGCGAACGTCGGCGACCGGCTGACCGGCACCACCGAGGGCCCGCTCGACTTCAACCAGTTCGGCGGCTACACCCTCACCGCCCGCACCCTCGGCACGGTCGTCGACCGGGGCCTGGAGCGCGAGAGCACGGACAGGCAGCACCGGAACGAGCTGGCCGTGGCGACGTACAACGTCGAGAACCTCGACCCGACCGACCCGCAGGAGAAGTTCGACGCGCTCGCGAAGGCGGTCGTCGCGAACCTCGCCTCGCCCGACATCCTCGCCCTGGAGGAGATCCAGGACAACAACGGCGCCAAGAACGACGGCACGGTCGCCGCCGACCAGACGGTCAAGAAGTTCACGGACGCGATCGTGGCGGCCGGCGGCCCGGCGTACGACTGGCGCTCGGTCGACCCCGAGAACAACAAGGACGGCGGCGAGCCCGGCGGCAATATCCGTCAGGTCTTCCTCTTCAACCCCGAGCGGGTCTCCTTCACGGACCGCGCGGCGACCGACCCGACCTCGGCCACCGGCGTCACCGGCCGCAAGGGCCGCGCCGCCCTGACGGTCTCCCCCGGCCGGATCGACCCGGCGAACACCGCCTGGGAGAGCAGCCGCAAGCCGCTCGCAGGCGAGTTCGTCTTCCGCGGCCGCACGGTCTTCGTGATCGCCAACCACTTCGGTTCGAAGGGCGGCGACGAGTCGATCGTCTCGCACCACCAGCCCCCGGCCCGCTCCTCCGAGGCGAAGCGGCTGCTCCAGGCGCAGTCCGTCAACGGCTTCGTGAAGCAGCTCCTCGCGGTCGAGAAGCAGGCCGACGTCCTCGTCGTCGGCGACATCAACGACTTCGAGTTCTCCGGGACGACGAAGGCGCTGACCGACGGCGGCGCGCTGTACCCGGCCGTGAAGTCGCTGCCCCGCAGCGAGCGCTACTCGTACGTCTACCAGGGCAACAGCCAGGTGCTCGACCAGATCCTGACGAGCCCCGGCGTGCGCCACTTCGACTACGACAGCGTCCACATCAACGCCGAGTTCGCCGACCAGGACAGCGACCACGACCCGCAGGTCGTGCGCTTCCGCCCGTAGGCGGAGCCCCGGTCACACGCCCGCGCTCAGACTGAGCGCGGGCGTGTACCGCTTCACCCGGCTGCCCACGAGCCCCGGGTAGCGGTGCACCCGCGCCCAGGCCCCGGCCGCCCGGCTCTCGTCGGCCAGCCACTCCTCGTGGGCCCGCTCGCTCTCCCACGCGGCATGGTTCAGGACCCGGCCGCCGTCGGTGGAGAGATGGAAGTGGACGGCGGTCGCGCCGGATCCCGGGCGCAGTGCCGCGTCCTCGTCGAGCGCGGTGAAGACCGTGTCCACCCAGGCCCGCCGGCGTCCCGCGTCGGGCCCGTCGAAGTCGGCCTCGACGATCGCCACGACCCCGGGCAGCTCCCCCGGGGCGGTCGCGCCGAGGACGGCGGACCGGTGGATCGGCGCGTAGCGGCGGAGCTCGACCCGCTCGATGCCGGGAACGGCGGCGTCGATCTCGGCGTTCCGGTCGTCGCGATAGGTGCGGACGAAGTCCTCGTAGGCCTGCTCGGCGGTCCACTGCGAGTAGTGCAGCAGGGTGTCCCCGTCGGTGCCGGCGTAGATGCTGTACGAGAGCAGCCCGAGGTCGGGCCACTCTCGGCTTTCCCAGGCCCTGCGGACGGCGTCCACGGCCGCCCGCTGGCGCTCCGGGGTGCCGACCCGCCAGGTGCTGACGAGGACGGCGCCGACTCCGGGGCGGTGCAGGTCGGGGCGGGCGTCGGGGTGCGCGACGGCGTTCATGGGGGTCTCCTGTTCCTCGGCGGACTTCCCCGGGGTCTCCCCCGGACGACTCCACCGTCCCGCCTCAACCTTGCTTGAGGTCAACCCCCGCCCCGCGTGGCAGACTGCGCGCCATGATCCCCAGCGACCTGGTCCTGCGCCCCGCGACCCGTGCCGAACTCCCCGCCGTCCTGGCACTGCTGGCCGACGAGGACACGGTCGTGGACCCCTCCTCGGTCGACGTCACCGAGGCGTACGCGCGTGCCTTCTCGGCCATCGAGGCCGATCCGCGCAACGAGATGCTGGTCCTGACGGACGGCGGGCCGGTCCTGGGCTGCCTCCAGATCACGTACATCCCCGGGCTCGGCCGGGGCGGCGCCGAACGGGCCCTGGTCGAGGCGGTCCGGATCAGGCCCGACCGGCGCGGCGGCGGTCTCGGCCGGGAGTTGATGGAGCGGGCCGCGGCACGCGCGCGGGAACGCGGCTGCGCGCTCGTCCAGCTGACCAGCGGCAAACGACGGACCGACGCCCACCGCTTCTACGCCTCCCTGGGATACGCCCCCAGCCACGAGGGCTTCAAACTCGCGCTCGACCCGGCCCCGGTCGGCAGGCCCTCCTAGGGGGTGTCCTGCCGACCACTGGAGTCGAGTCGGGGCGAGAGCTACGACCCCGGCCGGCTTCAGTTCGGAAAACGGGGAGGCGAAGCGTTCCGCTGTCGTAGCGTAGAGGGCAGTGCTCCCAGGCTGGTCGACGGTCTGGGGTCACCCGGGGCAGGGGACTCCGGCTCATCGGGGGAAGGTGTCCTAGGGGGCTGCGATGACGGACCGGGGGGATGCGGGGCAAGAGCTGGCCCGCCGGCTCCGTGATCTCGTGGAGACGGGCTATCGCAGGGACTTCACGTTCGACGGGCTCGCCACGAAGATCAATCTTTCCCGCCGCACCGTCACTCGCGCACTGGATCCGCTGTCCACTGGCCGCACGGCCCGAAAGACGGTCGAAGCCTTCACCGCAGCGTTCTGCAACGATGACGCGGAGCGGACCGAACGTCTGATGCGACTGCAGGAAACCGCGTGGAGTGCCTCCGAGCGAGAGGCGTCGGATGTCGCCGAGGGCGGGAGGACTACCGATGTCCAGAAGCCCTCGCTGCGGGCGGAGTTCGCCCGGCCGCCGAGTGGCCTGGCGGATGATCTGCTGGTCGCCGAGTTCGCCTGCGGCATCGAACTGCTCACCCGGGACTTCGTCGGCAGGAGCGGATTCGTGGAGGCCGTGGATCGGGCGATCGCCGACCCGGCGTTCCGTTCCGGCTACGTACTGGTCACCGGTGAGCCAGGCATCGGGAAGTCTTCGCTCATGGCGCACCTGGTCCGTACGAGGGGGTGGCTGCACCATTTCAACTCTGTCTCCGGCTTCTCGACGACAGAGGACTTCCTTCGCAACGTCTGTGCACAGGTGATCATCCGCTATCAGCTCGAGCACACGGTTCTGCCCCCTCGGGCCGGGCAGAACAGCATGTTCCTGCGGGGGCTGCTCAGCGACGCGGCCCGCCGGCAGGAGGCACCCGTCGTGATCGCCGTGGATGCGATCGACGAGGCGTCGGACAGCGACAGGCCGCAAGGCAGTAATCGGCTCTGCCTACCTGCTCAACTACCGGACGACGTCTACATCGTTGTGACCTCCCGGGGCCGCAACGTCTACGAGCTGGACGCGCAGAACGTCCGTCACATCGAGATCGAGGACCGGAGCGAGGCCAATCTGGCCGATCTCTCCCTGTACGTGACCGGGTTCGTCGAACGCCATGCGGAGCGCATGGCTCCCCTCCTGCGCTCCGCAGAGAAGCGACGCGTCGATTTCACCGCCGCCTTCCTCGCCCGCAGCGACGGCAACTTCCTCTACGCGACCAGGGTTCTGCCGGAGATCGTCAGTAGAGGTCTCTCTGAGATCGATGACGTGTACACCTTGCCGTTGGGCCTGCGGGAGTACTACAGGCGACACTGGGCCGCGATGCGGGCGGCGGATCCCGTGCTCTTCGATGAACTCCACCGTCCGGTGATCGAAGCCTTCGGCGTGCTGAACGAGACGTCGGCCCAGGTCATCGCAGACACCTGGGACCTTCCCGTGGACCGCGTACGTCGCGCGATCGGGATCTGGCGGGAGTTCCTGAACGAGGCCGACACCCATGCCGGTCTCCAGCGCTACCGCATCTACCACAAGTCCTTCCTCGACTTCCTGTGGTCCGAGGTGGATCTGAGTGACACCCAGCGGCGGATGGTCAAGGACAGCATTCGACGCGTCGCGGCCGGGCGCGGCCACGGCGACCCGGACGACCTCGACGACCTCGACAGCGACGATGAATGAGTTCGACGATCTCAGCGACACTCTCGTCCCGACGCTGGAAGCGCTGTCGGGGGCACGGTTGGCGGGAAACGACCTCGACCACCGCGAACTTGTGCGATGGATGAGGTTCACGTGCGACGGACCGGCGGGACCGCGCATGTCCCTCCTGGACCGGCTGGAGCGCATGGGGCAGAGCCGCGCGTTGCCGGACACCCTGAACGCGGCGCTGCGAGCATCCCGTCCTGACCAGGAAAGGACGGCCGTGGCAGCCCGAGTCCGCTACGCCCTGCTGCTCGCGTCGCTGCCCGGACAGGCCTCCGGTCTGCCTCCAGGGCTGCTGCCCCGCCTTCTGGACAACGGGATCTGGACGGCGGACCGGGCCAGGACAGCAACGGAGCAGATCACCGATCCCCATGTGCGGACCCGCCGGCTGGCCGAACTGGTCCGGCACTCGCCCGGTGACCACGCATTGACGGCGGCTGTGCGGTACGCCGTCGACCAGTGTGACCCGACGAGGGTCAGTGGACGCGAGGCCATCCTCGACGCCCTGCCGCATCTGCCCCGTCAGGAACGGGTCACGGCCATGGAACGCCTGCTGCCGACGGCCGGCCGTGACCGTCTCGCGGCCATGCTCCTGCTCGTCTCCGAACTCGAGCCGGAGCACACGAACGAAGCCTTCTCCCTCGTCTGCGGCGGCGCCGACCTGACCGAGGACGAAGCACACACGGCGCTTGCGCTGCTCTACCCCGTCCTGCCCCCGAGGCTCCAGGAGACAGTGCTGCCGGGTCTGCTCGATGCGGCGGCACCGGACGCTGCCCCCGCTCCGGCTGCTGCCTTGACCACCCTCCTGGCGCATACCGATGGTGCCGCGCACGCGACCCTGCGTGCGTTCGTGCTTGCTCGGCACGGAGTGTCCCGGCGTGCAGGGGCATCAGTCGGGGAGCGGGTGACGGCCTCGATGATCCGCCGTGCCGCTGTCTGCCGGTGGGTGCCGGCAGGAATCGCCGGCCTGCTGCTCGGCTGGTGGCTGGAGTCCTCGGGCCGCTCGTCCCAGGAGGAGTTCCTGCCGCTGGCGGTCGTTGCCACCGTGGACACTGGCCTGCCGACACGGTGTGTTCGTGTCGCAGCCGTCGCATGTGCCTCGTCTGCTCCGGATCGCTACCGGGACGTGTTCCCATATTCCTCTCCCGCTCCCGGCGGCCGGCCAGGGCACCTCGGGGATCTGAACACGCACATCCGGGCGGTTGTCCACACCTCACCGACGTGGCTGCTGTACCTCCTGCGGCATCTGGTACCCCGTGTGGCCGCATGGTGGGGACGTCGCGAAGGCACCACTGCTGCGGAGGCGCGAAGCCTGGACATCATTGTCAGGAGCGCCGTGGCTGCGGGCCCCGCAGGGGCAGAAGACCTGCTGGTCCGGAGCGAAGCCGCCCATGCGAGCGGGCTCCTCGAAGGTGATGTGAGAAGCGGTGTCGTCGCGGAAGCGGCGCAGAGCATGCCCGATCACGCCCTGCCCCGTGTCGCTGCGCTTCTGGAACAGCATGGCGACTTCGCGGAGGTGCTGCTGGTTGTGGCCGCTTTCCTTCCGCATCTGCGACCCGCCGACCGTGCCGCCTACGCGACCCTGATTCGAGAACAGACAGCCGTGCTGTGCAAGGGCGCCCCTGAGGTGGCGTGCGACATCCTCCGGAGAGCTGGTCCGCACCTGGGCGACGAGGCGTCAGCCGCACTGGACATCCTGTGGAGCATCGGGCGCGATGCCGATCTGCCGGGCCGAGAGACCGACTCGGACTCCTCGTCCCTGCTGTCCGACGTGGCAGACGCCTGCGTGGCCCTCCTGCCCACGCTGCCGCCCGGCCGGCTGTCACGGGCACGGGGGCTTCTGGCGCGCTGTCCGGCGGGCGCCGTCAGTGCGCAGGGGATGGCCTACCTCGCGGCTGGTCGGCACGCGACGCCGGAGATGCCGCGACGATGGCAGCAGTCGTCCGTAGGCACGTTCCTGTCCCGGGCGAGAGGGGCACTGTGGGCCGCTCGCGAGGCCCTGAGGTGGGTGATCACCGCTGACAGCTCGGTGGAGGTCGCTGTCTTCCTTGCTGCGGTCGCGCCCGTGCTGCCGCGCCGCGCCGCCCGCCTCGCACGTGCTCAGGTCCTGCGGCTGATCACCAGGACCTCCGACCTGACGTACGCGTCCGGCGAGAGTGTCTCGGCGGCGCTCGCCGATGTGGTCCGGCAGGAGAGTGCACAGGCCGACGCCGCTCTCGCCGCGGCCCGTGCGCTCAGCCCGACGGGCCTGCGGATCCGTGTACTCACGGCGCTCCTGCCTCACCTGCCCACGTCGGCGCAGCAGCCGGTACGGGACGAGATCACCGCCTCTGCACTGACACGCCCCGGGCTGACCGACTACGGCCACGTCGTCACGACCGCGCTCCTGCTGCCCTGGACCCGACCGCCGGAACCTCTCGTTGAGCGGCTCACCGACGCCGTTGACAGCTCATGGAACGCCGTCACCCGTGCCGCCGCCTACGCGTCGATCGCCGAGAACGCCCCTGCCGCCCTCCGTACCCCTCTTCTCGATGAGGGGCTGAGCGCCGCGGCGATGGTGGAGGATACGCCTGACCGGGTGGAGTGGCTGGGCCGCCTCGCCCGTGTGGCAGCGAGCACCCCCGGCTATCGGGGCGTGGATTCCTGGACACTCCTCATGTGTGAGGGAGCCGGCAGGTCCCGCAGCGATCTCCTGGCCGACCTGGCGGCTCTTGCTCCGTTGGCGGCCCACGCCGGGGGACCCAAGGCCGCTGCGGCCATCATCCGTGCCTTGCTGGACGTCCGCCGGGTCTGGCCTTGAGGCGACAGATGCGCGACCGTGTGGGTCGTCCCGGTACTCAACGGGGCATGAACAACGCGATGACCGCCATCGCCACGGTGAACGTGCCGGCGAAGGCGCCCCCGCCGCGCAGCAGGGCGGCAGGCCACGAGTGACCGTCCGCCCTCGTCAAGGCGACGACGACCGCTGCGGCAAGGAGTGCGAGGAGCGCGGCGATGGCAAGCCAGATGACAAGCAGTACACGGGACATGGGGACTCCTCCGATGTTGCGAGTGGAGAGTCGAGCGTCGCAACCCACCGGCAGTCGGAACGGAAGAGTGCACATGGCCGTGCGGGAGGAGTGCGCAGAGTGCGCGAAGCGCACACCCCAGCCCGCACCATCACGGGATGCGGTCCCCGCCCGCGTGGGGGGGGACCGCATCACGGAGGACCACCGCCCGCCGGGGACTCCTGCAAGCTCAACACGCATTCTCACGGTTCAGCACAGGGGCGCCGGCTGCCGAGGCCTCCGACGAGGAGTCCGCCGACGACAGGCCCTAGCCGAGCAGGTGCCCGCCGCCGTCCACCAGGAGCACCTCGCCGGTGATGTACGAGGAGTGGGCGAGGTCGTGGACGGCTCCCGCGATGTCCTCGGCGCGGCCGACCCGGCGCAGCGGGACGACCTCGGCGACGTGGGCCTTGGCCGCGTCGGCGCCGTCCACCCCGTCGAACCACGGGGTGTCGATGAGGCCGGGGGCGACCGCGTTGACCCGGACGTCGGGGCCGAGGGTCTTGGCGAGGAGCTTCGTCAGGTGGTTGACGGCCGCCTTGGAGACGGCGTACGGGATGGAGCTTCCGCCCGGCCGGACGCCGGCCTGGGAGGAGACGTTGACGATCGCGCCGCGGGTCTTCCGCAGGTGCGGGACGGCGGCGGTGACGGTCTGCCAGACCCCGATGACGTTGACGTCGTAGAGGTGGCGCCAGACCTCGGGCGAGGCGGCTTCGAGGTCGTCGTGCGGGATGAACCGGGTGGTGCCCGCGCAGTTGACGAGGAGGTCGAGGCGGCCGAGGGTCTCCACGGCCCGTTCGACGAGGGCCGTGGCCTGGGCCTCGTCGGCGACGTCCGCCTGGAGGTAGACGGCGCCGGGCAGTTCGGCGGCGAGGCGTTCGCCCGCCTCGACGGAGCGGGCCGAGTTGACCACGACGCGGTATCCGGCCTCGGCGAGGCGGCGGGCGACGGCGGCGCCGATGCCCGAGGACGAGCCGGTGACGAGCGCGACGCGAGCGCCGTCCGTGCGGTGTGAGCTCACTGTGTGTTTCTCCCTGTCCTCCTGTCGCGCCCGTCGATCATGCCAGAGGCGGCACGTTTAAGTGACCGTGACCTTTCGACCGAAGCAGATCTAAGTGGACCTTCACCGTGCGATCCGCTCAGACTGCGAGGATGAGCCCTTCCGCAGCCCACCCCGCACGCCCCTTCGGCCGCGCGCTCTGCGCGATGATCACCCCGTTCACCCCCGGCGGTGAGCTCGACCTCGACGAGGCGGCCGAGCTGGCGGCCCGGCTCGTCGGCGACGGCTGCGACGGGCTGGTCCTGAACGGCACCACGGGCGAGTCGCCGACCACCACCGACGACGAGAAGACCGCCCTCGTCCGCGCCGTCCGGGAGGCCGTCGGCCCCGGACCCTCGGTCGTCGCGGGCGTCGGCACCGCCGACACCCGGCACACCGCGGAACTCGCCGGGCGGGCCGAGGCGGCGGGCGCGGACGGCCTGCTCGTCGTCACGCCGTACTACAGCCGCCCGCAGCAGGCGGGCGTCGAGGCCCACTTCCTGAAGGTCGCGGACGCCACCCGCCTCCCGGTGATGGTCTACGACATCCCCGGCCGCACGGGCACCCGCGTCGAGCCCGCGACGCTGCGGCGGCTCGCCGGGCACCCGCGGATCGTGGCGGTCAAGGACTGCGCGTACGACCTGCTGGGCTCGGCCCGGCTGATCGCGGAGACCGGGCTCGCGTACTACTCGGGGTGCGAGGAGCTGAACCTGCCGCTGTACGCGCTCGGCGGCGCGGGGTACGTCAGCACGGTGGCGAACGTGGCGCCCCGTCAGCTGCGCGCCGTGCTCGACGCCTTCGACGCGGGGGACACGGCGGAGGCGGCCCGGCTCAACGCCCGGCTGCTGCCGCTGGCCGAGCGGATGATGGCCGCGGGCCTGCCCGGCACCGTGGCCGTGAAGGCCCTGCTCGGCGGTCCGGTGCGGGAACCGCTGCAGCCCGCCGACCGGGAGTCGGTCGACGGGCTGCGCGGTCTGTACGAGGCGCTGCTTCAGGCGGAGTCGGTCGTGTAGGTCCGGCCGAGGACGGCGGCGTGCTCCAGGACGTCCTCCAGCGGGTCGTCGATCTGCCCCGTGTGGAGGGAGAGGCTCGGCCCGTTGGTGACGGTGGGACCGTTGTGGGTGTGCGTCTCGTCCGCCGCCGCCGTCCCGGCCGGCAGCAGCACCGCCACCGCCGTGAGCACTCCTGCGACCATGGGCTGCGTCCTCATGTCGACTCCTCGCCTCGTCTGCGTGCAGTGACTCTGCGTTCTGTTAACGCAGAGTCACCGGATCAGTTGTGGCTGTGGAGGATGTCGTTCAGCCCGCCCCAGACCGCGTTGTTCGGGCGGGCCTCGACGGCGCCGGTGACCGAGTTGCGGCGGAACAGGATGTTCGAGGCGCCGGAGAGGTCGCGGGCCTTCACGATCTCGCCGTCGGGCATGGTGACCCGGGTGCCGGCGGTGACGTACAGACCGGCCTCGACGACACACTCGTCACCGAGCGCGATGCCGACGCCCGCCTCGGCGCCGACGAGGCAGCGCTCGCCGATCGAGATGACGACGTTGCCGCCGCCCGACAGGGTGCCCATGGTGGAGGCGCCGCCGCCGATGTCGGAGCCGTCGCCGACGACGACGCCGGCGGAGATCCGGCCCTCGACCATGGAGGTGCCGAGGGTGCCGGCGTTGAAGTTGACGAAGCCCTCGTGCATGACGGTGGTGCCGGCCGCGAGGTGGGCGCCGAGGCGGACGCGGTCGGCGTCGGCGATCCGGACCCCGGCGGGCGCGACGTAGTCGGTCATCCGCGGGAACTTGTCGATGCTGGTGACGGCGAGGTGCAGGCCCTCGGCGCGGGCGTTGAGGCGGACCTTCTCGATGTCGTCGACGGCGACCGGACCGAGCGAGGTCCAGGCGACGTTGGCGAGCAGGCCGAAGACGCCGTCCAGGCTCTGGCCGTGCGGCTTGACCAGCCGGTGGCTGAGCAGGTGCAGACGCAGGTAGGCGTCGTGGGCGTCGAGCGGCTTCTCGTCGAGCGAGGCGATGACGGTGCGGACGGCGACCACCTCGACGCCGCGGCGGGCGTCCACGCCGAGGGCCTTGGCGGCGCCCTCGCCGAGGGCGTTGACGGCCTCGTCGGGGGTGAGCCGCTCGGTGCCGGCGGGGCCGGCCGCCTCGGTCAGCTCGGGGGCGGGGAACCAGGTGTCGAGAACGGTGCCGTCGCCGGCGATGGTGGCGAGGCCGGCGGCGACGGCGCCGGTGGTGCGAGGAGCAGTGGTGGTCATGACGGAGAACCTAACCGGCGGGGCCCCGCGCGGGCCAACCGGTCTCAGGTGTCGGTCGAGCGGATGGGCGGTTCGGACGAGCCCGGGAGGGCCCGTCTCGGTGCTTCCTTCAGGACGGGGGCGGGCCGTCGCCCGGTTCTCGCTCCTGCGCCCGCTCACGCCGGGCGCAGCACCCGCGCCAGCATCACGCGCGCGTACTCCTCGTCGTAGGGCTCGCCGGTGAGCAGGGACTGGAGGCAGATGCCGTCCACGAGGGCGACCAGGGCGCGTGCGGTGACCGGGTCGGTGCGGCGGGAGAGGGCGCGGACCACGGTCTCGGCCCACTCGGCGGCCACGGGGCGGAGTGCGGGGCGGCGCAGGGCGGCGAGGTAGAGCTCGTACTCCAGCTCGACCTGGGCGGGTTCGCCGCTGATCCACTCCCCCATGAGGCGGGCGAGCGCGGCGGCGGTGTCGGTGTCCGGCGCGTTGAGGACGGGGTGCTCGCGGAGCAGCCGCGCGAAGTCCTCGTTGGCCTTGCGGAGGGCGGCGACGAGGAGTTCGTCGAGGGAGGCGAAGTGGTACGTGGTCGAGCCGAGCGGCACGTCCGCCTCGGCGGCCACGGTGCGGTGGCTCAGCCCGGCGATCCCGGAGCGTCCGGCGACCCGGAGGGCCGCGTCGACGATCCGGTCCCGCCGTTCGGGATCGTGGCGGCGTGCGCGGGCCATCAGTGGGCACCGCCCAGGTTGAGGACGACGACCCCGGCGATGATGAGCGCGATCCCCGCGATCTTGGCGAGGCTGAGGGTCTCGCCGAGGAAGAGGATGCCGATGGCGGCGACGGCGGCGGTGCCGACGCCGGCCCAGACGGCGTACGCGGTGCCGACCTGGAGCGTCTTGAGCGCCTGCGCGAGGAGTGCGAAGGCGACCACGTACCCGATGCCGGTGACGAGCGAGGGCCAGAGCTTGCTGAAGCCCTCGCTGTACTTCATGGAGGTGGTGGCGAGCACCTCGGCCGCGATGGCGCCCGCGAGCAGTCCGTAACCCATGCGTACAAGCGTACACAGTGATGCGTACGGGCGTTCACAACACTGCCCGATACGGTGTCCCGCATGACGACTCCCCCAGGGCCGCCGCCCTACGGTCCCCCAGGGCCGCCGCCGCCCCACGGCTACGGCTACCCGCCGCCGCCCCCGCCGCCGAAGCCCGGCGTGATACCCCTGGCGCCGCTCTCGTTCAGCTCGATCCTGACCGGCGCCTTCGCCACCTTCGGCCGCTACTGGAAGCAGCTCCTCGGGGTGGGTGCGGCCGCCTACCTCGGCGCCCTGCTGGTCGTCGGGGCGGCGATCGGCGTCGCGTACCTGGCCGTCGGCGACGGCTTCCCCGCCGTGTTCGACCTGCCCGCGGGGCAGGACCCGCGCTGGGACGACGTCCGCCCGCTGATCATCGCCTTCGTCTGCGTCTGGCTGGTCGCCATGGTCGTGTTCGTCGGCGCGAGCGCCCTGGTGGCGGCGGCCTGCCCCGCCGTGGTCCAGGAGGCCGTGCTCGGCCGGCCCACCTCCTTCGGTGCCCTCTGGCGCCGTTCCTGGGCCCGGGTGCCCGCCGTGCTCGGGACCGTGTTCCTGACCACCGCGGCGCTGCTGGTCCCGATGATCCTCTTCTTCGGCGCCTTCGCCGCGATGGTGGCCACGCTCGTCGCCGACCTCGGGGACCTGGACAGCGGCGCGCCGGCCTCCGACGTCTCGTTCACGATCCCCCTGCTGCTGCTCCTCGCCGCCGTGGTGGTCCTGCCGCTCGGCCTGTGGATCTGGGTGCGGTTCAGCCTGGCCCCCGCGGCCGCCGTGATGGAGGGCCAGGGCCCGGTCGCCTCGATGCGCCGCTCGGCACACCTGGTCCGCGGCGACTGGTGGCGGGTGTTCGGCTGCCTGTTCGCCGCCGGGATCATGGCCTCCGTGGTCGGCATGCTGATCCAGCAGCTCCTGTCGGCCCTGGCCTCGGCCCCGCTGTCGTTCAGCGACTTCTCCGGCGAGGACTCGGCCGCCGTGGTGGGCTCCATGGTCGTCCTCCTCACGGTGCTGATCATCGGCCAGCTGGTGAGCCAGGCGGTCGTCTCCGTCTTCCCGCCGCTGGTCACCGCGCTGCTCTACGTCGACCAGCGCATCCGCAAGGAGAACCTGGCGCCGGAGCTGGCCCGCGCCGCGGGGCTCGGCTGACCGTGCCGCCGGCCGGCCCGCAGCCGGCCCCGGACATGCGGGACGGCCGTGCCCCGAAGGGCACGGCCGTCCCGCACGCGGTGGTGTCTCAGACGTTGAAGCCGAGCGCGCGCAGCTGCTCGCGGCCGTCGTCCGTGATCTTGTCCGGACCCCACGGGGGCATCCAGACCCAGTTGATCTTCAGTTCGCTGACGATGCCGTCCGTCGCGGACTTCGCCTGGTCCTCGATCACGTCGGTCAGCGGACAGGCCGCCGACGTCAGCGTCATGTCCAGCGTCGCGATGTTCGCGTCGTCGATGTGGATGCCGTAGATCAGGCCCAGGTTGACGACGTCGATGCCCAGCTCGGGGTCGACGACGTCGTACAGCGCCTCGCGGACTTCTTCCTCGGAGGCCGGCTTCATCGTGGCCTCGGCGTTCTCGGTCATGCCGACTTCCTCTCCGCCGCGTCGCCCAGGGCCTGGGCGGTCGCGTCCTTCCACGCCATCCAGCTGAGCAGCGCGCACTTCACACGGGCCGGGTACTTGGAGACTCCGGCGAACGCGACCGCGTCCTCCAGGATCTCCTCCATGGCGTCGTCGGGCTCGATCTGGCCCTTGGACTGCATCAGCTCCAGGAAGGTGCCCTGGATCTTCTGCGCGTCCGCCAGCTCCTTGCCGACGAGCAGCTCGTTGAGGACGGACGCCGAGGCCTGGCTGATGGAGCAGCCCTGTCCCTCGTACGACACGTCCTCGATGCGCGAGCCGTCGTACTTCACGCGGAGCGTGATCTCGTCGCCGCACGTCGGGTTGACGTGGTGCACCTCGGCGTCGCCGTCCCGAAGACCGCGCCCGTGCGGGTGCTTGTAGTGGTCCAGGATGACGTCCTGGTACATCGAATCCAGCTTCACGAGCCGTCCCCTAGCCGAAGAAGTTCCGTACGTGCTCCAGACCGGCGACCAGGGCGTCGACCTCGGCCGGGGTGGAGTACAGATAGAACGACGCCCGCGTGGTCGCAGGAATTCCGTACCGCAGGCAGACCGGCCGCGCGCAGTGGTGGCCGACCCGGACCGCGATGCCCTCCTCGTCGAGGACCTGGCCCACGTCGTGCGGGTGGATGTCGCCGAGCGTGAAGGAGATCGCCGCGCCGCGGTCCTCGGCCGTGGTGGGGCCGATGATCCGCAGGTCCGGAACCTCCTGGAGGCGCCGGACGGCGTACTCGGTGATCGCGTGCTCGTGGCGCGCGATGTTCTCCATACCGATCGCCGAGAGGTAGTCCACGGCTGCGCCGAGGCCGACGGCCTGGGCGATCGGGGGCGTACCCGCCTCGAACTTGTGCGGGGCCGGGGCGTACGTCGAGGAGTGCATCGAGACGGTCTCGATCATCTCGCCGCCGCCCAGGAAGGGCGGCAGGTCCTCGAGCAGCTCCTGGCGGCCCCAGAGGACGCCGATGCCCGTCGGGCCGCACATCTTGTGGCCGGTGAAGGCCACGAAGTCGGCCTGGAGCGCCTGCACGTCCAGGACCATGTGCGGGGCCGCCTGGGAGGCGTCGATGCAGACGAGCGCACCGACCTCCTGGGCGCGACGGATGATCGTCTCGACCGGGTTCACCGTGCCCAGCAGGTTCGAGACCAGCGTGAACGAGACGATCTTGGTCTTCTCGGTGATGACCTCTTCGATGTTCGAGAGGTCGAGACGGCCGTCGTCGGTGAGGCCGAACCACTTCAGCTTCGCGCCCGTGCGCTGCGAGAGCAGCTGCCACGGCACGATGTTGGAGTGGTGCTCCATCTCCGTGATGGCGATCTCGGTCTCGTGGTCCACGCGGTAGGGCTCGTCGGCCCAGCCCAGCATGTTCGCCACCAGGTTCAGCGACTCCGAGGCGTTCTTGGTGAAGATCACCTCGTCGCGGCTCGGGGCGTTGATGAAGGCCGCGACCTTGTCACGGGCGCCTTCGTACAGCGCCGTGGCCTCCTCGGCGACCGTGTAGACGCCGCGGTGGACGTTGGCGTTGTGGCGCTCGTAGTACGTGTTGAGCGCGTCGAGGACCTGCCGCGGCTTCTGCGAGGTCGCCGCGGAGTCGAGGTACACGATCTTCTTGCCGTCGTGGACCACGCGATCCAGGAGCGGGAAGTCCTTGCGGATCGCCTCGGTGTCGAGGAGGCCGGAGAGCCCCTGATGGGCAGAAGTCACGCGGACGCGCCCCCCTTCACGTACTTGTCGTAGCCCTCGTTCTCCAGCTGGTCGGCGAGCTCGGCGCCACCGGACTCGGCGATGCGGCCGTTCGCGAAGACGTGCACGAAGTCGGGCTTGATGTAGCGGAGGATCCGCGTGTAGTGGGTGATCAGCAGGGTGCCGACCTCACCGGTCTCGCGGACCCGGTTGACGCCCTCGGAGACGACGCGCAGGGCGTCGACGTCGAGGCCGGAGTCGGTCTCGTCGAGGATCGCGATCTTCGGCTTGAGGAGCTCCAGCTGGAGGATCTCGTGGCGCTTCTTCTCACCGCCGGAGAAGCCCTCGTTGACGTTGCGCTCGGCGAAGGCCGGGTCCATCTGGAGCTGCTCCATCGCGGACTTGACCTCCTTCACCCAGGTGCGCAGCTTGGGCGCCTCGCCGCGGACGGCGGTGGCGGAGGTGCGCAGGAAGTTGGAGACCGAGACGCCGGGGACCTCGACCGGGTACTGCATGGCGAGGAAGACGCCGGCGCGGGCGCGCTCGTCGACCGACATCTCCAGGACGTCCTCACCGTCGAGGGTGACGGTGCCGCCGGTGACCGTGTACTTCGGGTGGCCGGCGAGGGAGTAGGCCAGGGTCGACTTGCCGGAGCCGTTGGGGCCCATGACGGCGTGGGTCTCGCCCTGCTTGATGGTCAGGTCGACACCCTTGAGGATCTCGCGGGGGCCGTTCTCCGCGTCGACGGAGACGTGCAGGTCGTGGATTTCAAGCGTTGCCATGGGTGACTCAGGACTCCTGGGTGACGGAGACGAGCACATCGTCCCCTTCGATCTTTACGGGGTATACGGGGACGGGGCGCGTCGCGGGAAGGCCGGAGGGCTTGCCGGTGCGGAGGTCGAAGCTGGAGCCGTGCAGCCAGCACTCGATGGCACAGTCCTCGACCTCGCCCTCCGAGAGGGAGACGTTCGCGTGCGAGCAGATGTCGTTGATCGCGAACACCTCGCCCTCGGTGTGCACGACCGACACCGGCGTGCCGTCGACCTCGACCCGCTTGGGGGTGTCGGTCTCCAGCTCGCTCAGCGCGCAGACTCGGACGAAGGCCATCAGACGGAGGCCTCCAGCTCGGCCTCGATCTTGGCCAGGAGGCGCTCCTCGACGTCCGGCAGACCGATCTGCTGGACGAGCTCCGCGAAGAAGCCGCGGACGACGAGGCGACGGGCCTCGGCCTGCGGGATGCCGCGGGACATCAGGTAGAAGAGCTGCTCGTCGTCGAAGCGACCGGTGGCCGAGGCGTGACCGGCGCCGGCGATCTCGCCGGTCTCGATCTCCAGGTTCGGCACGGAGTCGACCCGGGCGCCGTCCGTGAGGACCAGGTTCCGGTTGAGCTCGTAGGTGTCCGTGCCCTCGGCGGCGGCCTGGATGAGGACGTCGCCGATCCAGACGGCGTGCGCGTCCTGGCCCTGCAGCGCGCCCTTGTAGGCCACGTTGGACTTGCAGTGCGGGGTGTTGTGGTCGACCAGGAGGCGGTGCTCCTGGTGCTGGCCGGCGTCGGTGAAGTACAGGCCGAACAGCTCCGCCTCGCCGCCGGGCGCCGCGTACCGGACGCGCGGGTGGATGCGGACGACGTCTCCGCCGAAGGTGACGACGACGGACTTGAAGGAGGCGTCGCGGCCGACCAGGGCGTTGTGCTGGGCGACGTGGACGGCCTTGTCGTCCCAGTCCTGGACGGAGACCACGGTCAGCTTGGCGCCGTCGCCGAGGACGTAGTCGACGTTGGCGGCGAGCACCGCGTCGCCGGAGTGGTCGAGGACCACGACGGCCTCGGCGAAGGCGCCGAGCTCGATGACCTGGTGGCCGAAGGCGACGCCGCCCTCACCGTGCACGGTGATGCGGATCGGCTCGGTGAGGACCTGCTCCTTGGCGACGGTGACGACCGAGGCCTTCTCGAAGGAGGAGTAGGCCTGGGCCGCGACGCGGTCGACGGGGGTGCCGGCCTTGCCGAGGCGCTGGTCCTCGCGTCCGACGGTCTCCACGGTGACGCCCTCGGGGGCCTCGATCTCGACCTTGACGCCCTCGCCGGAGGCGACGGCGGTGCCGTCGTGCAGGCCGCGGAGGCGGGCGAGCGGGGTGAACCGCCACTCCTCCTCGCGTCCGTGCGGGACGGGGAAGTCCGCGACGTCGAAGGACGGGGGCGCGCTCATGCGCGTGGCGACGGTGGACTCGGCGGCCACCGCGATCGAGCCCGCGGTGGTGGAGCCCGCGGGGATGTTCTGAGCCTCAGCCATGGCTGTTGGGGTGCTCTCTTCCTGCGTACGTAAAGAAAATCGGTCGCTGCGGGGCGGGTGGGCGTCAGCCCACCGAGCCCTCCATCTGCAGCTCGATCAGCCGGTTGAGCTCCAGGGCGTACTCCATCGGGAGTTCCTTGGCGATGGGCTCGACGAAGCCGCGGACGATCATCGCCATGGCCTCGAACTCGGTGAGGCCGCGGCTCATCAGGTAGAAGAGCTGGTCCTCGGAGACCTTGGAGACGGTGGCCTCGTGGCCCATGGAGACGTCGTCCTCGCGGACGTCCACGTAGGGGTACGTGTCCGAGCGGGAGATCGTGTCGACGAGCAGCGCGTCGCAGAGCACGTTGGACTTGGCGCCCGGGGCACCCTCGCCGATCTCGATGAGACCGCGGTAGGAGGTGCGGCCGCCGCCTCGCGCCACCGACTTGGAGACGATGTTGGAGGAGGTGTTCGGGGCCATGTGGACCATCTTGGCGCCGGCGTCCTGGTGCTGGCCCTCGCCCGCGAAGGCGATGGAGAGGGTCTCGCCCTTGGCGTGCTCGCCCATCAGGTAGACGGCCGGGTACTTCATGGTGACCTTGGAGCCGATGTTGCCGTCGACCCACTCCATGGTGGCGCCCTCGTAGGCGACGGCGCGCTTGGTCACCAGGTTGTAGACGTTGTTCGACCAGTTCTGGATGGTCGTGTAGCGGCAGCGGCCGCCCTTCTTCACGATGATCTCGACGACGGCGCTGTGCAGCGAGTCCGAGGAGTAGATCGGGGCGGTGCAGCCCTCGACGTAGTGGACGTAGGCGTCCTCGTCGACGATGATCAGCGTCCGCTCGAACTGGCCCATGTTCTCCGTGTTGATGCGGAAGTAGGCCTGGAGCGGGATCTCGACGTGCACGCCCTTCGGCACGTAGATGAACGATCCGCCGGACCAGACGGCGGTGTTCAGGGAGGCGAACTTGTTGTCGCCGACCGGGATGACGGTGCCGAAGTACTCGCGGAAGAGCTCCTCGTGCTCCTTCAGCGCCGTGTCGGTGTCGACGAAGATGACGCCCTGCTCCTCCAGGTCCTCGCGGATCTGGTGGTAGACGACCTCGGACTCGTACTGGGCGGCGACGCCGGCGACGAGGCGCTGCTTCTCCGCCTCGGGGATGCCGAGCTTGTCGTACGTGTTCTTGATGTCCTCCGGCAGGTCCTCCCAGGACTCGGCCTGCTTCTCGGTGGACCGCACGAAGTACTTGATGTTGTCGAAGTCGATGCCGGAGAGGTCCGAGCCCCAGGTCGGCATGGGCTTCTTGCCGAAGAGGCGCAGACCCTTGAGACGCAGCTTCAGCATCCACTCGGGCTCGTTCTTCTTCGAGGAGATGTCGCGGACGACGGCCTCGTTCAGACCGCGCGTGGCGGCGGCACCGGCGACGTCGGAGTCGGCCCAGCCGTACTCGTACCGACCCAGGCCCTCGAGCTCGGGGTGGCTGATCTCGGTGGTCATGCGGGGTTCCTCCCGGCCGTGCTTGCGGATGCTGATTCGGTGGTCTGTGGGGCGCTGTGCGGGATGAACGTGGTGCAGACGCCGTCACCATGCGCGATGGTGGCCAGACGCTGGACGTGCGTTCCCAGGAGGCGGGAGAAGAACTCCGTCTCCGCCTCGCACAGCTGTGGGTACTGCTCGGCGACGTGGGCTACCGGGCAGTGGTGCTGGCAGAGCTGCTCGCCGACCGGCGCGTTCCGCGCAGTGGCAGCGTACCCGTCCGCGGTCAGGGCCTTGGCAAGCGCCTCGGTGCGCTGGTCGGGATCGGCCGCCTCGACGGCCTCCCGGTAGGCACCGGCCTGGGCCTCGATCCGGTCGCGGGCGAAGGCGGCCACGGCCGCCTCGCCGCCGGCGTTGCGCTCGATCCACTGGAGCGCCTCGACCGCGAGCGAGTCGTACGACTGGTCGAAGGCGTCCCGGCCGCAGTCGGTGAGCGCGAAGACCTTCGCGGGGCGGCCGCGGGCGCGGGCGCCGTAGACGCGCTGCTCGCGGGCCTCCACGACGTTGTCGGCGACGAGCGAGTCGAGGTGGCGGCGGACGGCGGCCTGCGTGAGGCGGAGCCGCCCGGCCAGATCGGCGACGGTCGACGGTCCGTGGTCCAGGATCGACCGCGCGACCCGGTTGCGCGTCGAGCGCTCTCGGGTCGCGAGTTCCTCCACGGGAGCCGCGCCAACGTTTTTCACAACGCCATTGTTGCGTAATTAATCTCGGACTGACAAGCGGCGCCGGACCCGGCGACGGTGCGGTGCGTCACTCAGGTAAGGCTTACCTGACCTGCGGAAACGATCATTCGTAGGATGAATGAACGGCCTGGTCCGACCGCCCTCCGGCCGCGTCCGCGCAGGCCACGAGGGGGTCGCGGGCACCGGCACCCGGCCGCGGGCCGCCCGCCCGGGGACCGGGACCCGCGCCGGGAGGACCTCCGGACCCTCTCTAGACTTCCCGTCATGCGAAACGAGTCCGTCGGGTCCGTCGTCCAGGTCCGTGGCCTGGTCAAGCGGTACGGCAACAAGACCGCCGTCGACGGCCTCGACCTCGACGTGCGGTCCGGCACCGTGACCGCCGTCCTCGGGCCCAACGGGGCGGGGAAGACCACCACCATCGAGACCTGCGAGGGCTACCGCAGGGCCGACGCCGGCACCGTACGCGTCCTCGGCCTCGACCCGGTCGCCGACGCCGCCGCCCTGCGTCCCCGGATCGGCGTCATGCTCCAGTCCGGCGGCGTCTACTCCGGCGCCCGCGCCGACGAGATGCTCCGCCACATGGCGAAGCTGCACGCCCACCCCCTGGACGTGGACGCGCTCATCGAGCGGCTCGGCCTCGGCTCCTGCGGCCGGACCGCCTACCGGCGCCTCTCCGGCGGCCAGCAGCAGCGCCTCGCGCTCGCCATGGCCGTCGTCGGCCGCCCCGAGCTCGTCTTCCTGGACGAGCCGACCGCCGGACTCGACCCGCAGGCCCGCCGCGCCACCTGGGACCTGGTGCGCGAGCTGCGCGCCGACGGGGTGACCGTCGTCCTCACCACGCACTTCATGCAGGAGGCCGAGGAGCTCGCCGACGACGTCGCCATCGTCGACGCCGGCCGGGTCGCCGCCCAGGGCAGCCCCGAGCAGCTCTGCCGCGGCGGGGCCGAGAACACCCTGCGCTTCACCGGGCGCCCCGGGCTCGACCTGGGCTCCCTGCTCAAGGCGCTGCCCGACGGCACGTCCGCGGCGGAGCCGCTCCCGGGCACGTACCGGATCACCGGCGACGTGGACCCGCAGCTGCTGGCCACGGTCACCAGCTGGTGCGCCCAGCACGGCGTCATGCCCGACGGCATCTCCGTCGAGCGCCACACCCTCGAGGACGTCTTCCTCGAACTGACGGGCAAGGAACTACGGTCGTGAGCACTGGTTCGGTCGTGAACAGCGGTACGTACGCCCCCCGGCCGGGCGCCGCCCCCGTCGGCCGGATGATCGCGGCGCAGACGGCCCTGGAGACCCGGATGCTGCTGCGCAACGGCGAGCAGCTGCTGCTCACCGTGATCATCCCGTCGCTGCTCCTGGTCCTCTTCTCCACCGTCGACATCGTGGACACCGGCGCGGACAAGGCGGTCGACTTCCTCGCCCCGGGCGTGCTCGCCCTCGCCGTCCTGTCGACCGCCTTCACCGGCCAGGCCATCGCGACCGGGTTCGAGCGGCGCTACGGGGTGCTCAAGCGCCTCGGCGCCTCGCCGCTCCCCCGCTGGGCGCTGATGACCGCCAAGACGCTGGCCGTGCTGGTCACCGAGGTCCTCCAGGTCGTCCTCCTGACGGCGATCGCCCTGGGGCTCGGCTGGTCCCCGCACGGCGACCCGTTCTCCGTGCTGCTCCTGCTGGTGCTCGGCACGGCCGCGTTCTCCGGCCTCGGCCTGCTGATGGCGGGCACCCTGCGGGCGGAGGCCACCCTGGCCGCCGCCAACCTGGTCTTCCTGCTGCTCCTGGTGGGCGGCGGCGTCGTCGTCCCGCTGGCGAAGTTCCCGGAGGCCGCCCGCTCGGTCCTGGAGCTGCTGCCGATCTCCGCCCTCTCCGACGGCCTGCGCGCCGTCCTCCAGGACGGCGCGTCCCTGCCCTGGGGCGACGCGCTGACCCTCGCCGTCTGGGCCGTCCTCGGCCTCGGCGCGGCGGCCAGGTTCTTCCGCTGGGAGTAGCGGAGAGGTCCCAGAGGGTGACGTTTCCCGACAAGGCACCCCTCGTGAAAGCGTGCACAAGCCCCCGCCTACGATAGGGCCCGTGTTGACCCCCCTCGCCCTCATCGCCAGGCGCTGGACCCCGTCCCCCCGGACCCTCCGGCGCGCCGCGCTCTCCGCCGTCGTGATGAGCGTGCTCATCGTCGTCACCGGCGGCGCGGTCCGGCTGACCGGTTCCGGTCTCGGCTGCGACACCTGGCCGAAGTGCACCGACGACAGCCTGATCGTGACGCCCGAGCAGGGCTACCGCGGCGTGATCGAGTTCGGCAACCGGATGCTGACCTACGTCCTGTCGGCCGCGGTCGGCTGGGCGATCATCGCCGCCCGGTCCACCAAGCCGTGGCGCCGCGGACTCACCCGCCTCGGCTGGGCCCAGTTCTGGATCGTGATGAGCAACGCCGTCATCGGCGGCATCACGGTGTGGCTGGGCCTCAACCCGTGGTCGGTCGCCGGCCACTTCCTCGCCGCCAACGCGCTGCTCACCGTCGCGGTCGTCACCTGGCACCGCACCGGCGAGGGCGACACCGCCCCCCGCCCGCGCGTGCCGCGTCCGGTGCGCAGGCTCTCCTGGGCGATCACCCTCACCTCGGGCCTGCTGATCGCGCTCGGCACGACGGTGACCGGCGCCGGGAAGCACGCCGGCGACAGCAGCGACGTGCCGCGGATGCCCTGGGACTGGACGGACGCGGCGCACCTGCACGCCATCGCCGCCTGGGTGGTCTGCGCGCTGGCCCTCGCGATGTGGCTGGTCCTGCGCGTGGTGGACGCCCCCCTGGACACCCGGGCCCGCGCCCGCGACCTGCTGATCGTGCTGCTCGCCCAGGGCGCCATCGGCTACGTGCAGTACTTCACCGGGGTCCCCGAGCTCCTGGTGGCCGTCCACATGCTCGGCTCGTCCCTGATGTGGATCGCGGTCCTGCGGCTGGCCCTGAGCATGCGCGAGCGCCCGGTCCCCGCCCCGGAGATCCCGGCCCAGGCCGACCCCGAGCTCGCGACCGCCTGAGCGTTCGCGGACCGCGTCCCGACCGGCCCGGACCCCCGCCGCACCGGCGGGGGTCCGGGCCGGTCCGCTTCTCCGGGCCGGGCGCGGCGCCGTCCGGCCCGGCCCCGACGGACGGCTCCGTCGGGGCGGGGGCGTCCCGGGGCGCCCGCCCGGTCCTCGCCGCGCCGGCCCCGGGCTCACGCCAGCCGGTAGACGCGTCGCGCGTTCCCCGCCGCGATCATCGTGGCGACGCGCTGGGCGTCCGTACGGGACCAGGCGCCGTCCATCACCCATTCGCCGAGCACCCGGCCGAGGGCGGCGCGGAACACGCTGGCGGCGACCACGTGGAGTTCGGGCAGGCCGTGGGCACCGCTGGAGAACAGCAGTTTGCCGAACGGGGCCCGCTCCAGGACCTCGGCGAGGACGGCCGCGGCCCGGGCGCCGGTGTGCGCGAGGACGGGTCCCAGGTCGGCGTGGACGTGCGGGTGCACGGCGGTCAGGTGCGCGGCGGCGCGGTGGTACGGGTAGGAGTGGAGCAGCACCAGGTCGGTGCCGAGCCCCGCGGTGGCGGCGGCGAACCCGGCGACGCCGGCCGGGTCCCGGTCCCCGGTGTGCAGCTGGAGGGGGCGGCCGGAGGTCACCGCGATCCAGAGCAGGTGGCGCAGGAGGACGGGGTCGGCGAGCCGGCCGCCGGCCGGGCGTCCCGCGAGCCAGCGCCCGGCGGCTCCGCGCACCTCTCCGGGCCCCGGCGGCTCGGGCGCGTGCGCGAGTCCCCGGCGGACCCCCGCCGCGGAGGCGAAGGCCACCGCGTGCACGGCGGCCCCGTGGACGGCCTCGGCGAGGTTGGCGAGGAAGGCCTCGACCGTCCCCGAGGTGTCGGCGACCTGTTCGGCGAGGGGTTCGAGGCGGACGATCTCGTGGGCCTCGGCGGCCCCGGCGGCGCCGAGTTCGGCCGGTCCCGTGAGGTCCTCCGGGACCCCGGTGTCGACGAGGTAGGTGGCGATCCCGGAGGCGCGCAGCAGCCGTCGGCCCGCCTCGGCCGCTCCCAGCTCGCGGCGGCGCGCCAGGTAGCGGGCGGGCGGGCAGTGCGCGTCGAGGCCGAGCAGCGGCGGGCACCAGCGGCGCACGGCGAAGCCGGTCTGGGTGTCGAAGAAGGTGGTGCCCGCGGCGGGCAGCGCACCGCTCCCGCCGAGCTGGGCGCCGAGGTGGGCCTCGAAGGTGCCGAGGCCGAGCTCCGTCCGGATCACCCCGTGGCAGTACTGGTCCACCAGGCTCGGCGTGTCGATCATCTCGGGGGGCTCCCTGCGTGGCCGTGTCGCTTCTCCACACGTCCTAACGGGTGAGCCCCGCGCGAGGTTGTTGCCTCAGCCGTTGGAGGGGCCGCCGATCTGGATACCGGCCATCCGGGTCCACTCGTAGGGGCCGGTGACGACCTTGGCGGCGAAGTCGCCGTCGAACTCCTCGTGGAGGGTGAGGTCGGCCTTCTCGGCGGCCTGCCGGGCGATCTCGTACGTAGGTGCGACGAGGTCGCCCCAGCCGCCGTCGGCGCCGACGAGGACGATCCGGGTGCCGGCCTGGCCGATGTGCGCGAGGTGGCCCTCGGAGCCGCCGTGCTCCTCGGCGAAGGCCCTGATCTCCTTGGCGAGCTTGGCCGCCTTGCGCTCTGCCTGCTTCGTTTCTGCCATGGAGGCGATGCTACCGAGGGGTAGATCCACGGGCGACGGCCGGGCCACGTGGCCTATCCCACGTGATCCGGCCGCCGGCCGAGCAGATCATCTGAGCGGGGGACTTCGGGGCAGACGTCGCGAAAGTCCCCCTGCGGGGTTTCCCCTAGCGGAGGAAGGGGTCCACCGCGACCGCCACGAAGAGCAGCGACACGTAGGTGATGGACCAGTGGAAGAGGCGCATCTCCTTGAGCTTCGCGCCCGTGGCGCCCGCCTTGGCGCGGGCGAGGAGGCCGTGCGCCTCCCAGAGCCACCAGCCGCCGGTGACCAGCGCGACCGCCAGGTAGAACCAGCCGGTGTAGCCGAGCGGCGTGAGCAGCAGCGAGACGGCGACCATCACCCAGCTGTAGGCGACGATCTGCTTGGCGACGACCTTGTTGGAGGCGAGGACCGGGAGCATCGGCACGCCGGCGCGCGCGTAGTCGTCCTTCACCTTCATCGACAGCGGCCAGTAGTGCGGCGGCGTCCAGAAGAAGATGACGGCGAAGAGGATGACGGCCGCCCAGGACATCGAGTTCGTGACGGCCGACCAGCCGATCAGCACCGGAAGGCAGCCGGCGATGCCGCCCCAGACGATGTTCTGCGTCGTGCGGCGCTTCAGGATCATCGTGTAGACCACGACGTAGAAGAGGAGCGCGCCGAGCGAGAGGGCGGCGGACAGCCAGTTGACGAGCAGCCCGAACCAGAGCGTGGAGACCACGGCGAGGGTGAGGCCGAAGACCAGGCCCTCGCGCGGCGTCAGGACGCCGGTGACCAGCGGGCGCTGGGAGGTCCGGTCCATCAGCGCGTCGATGTCGCGGTCGATGTACATGTTCAGCGCGTTGGCGCCGCCCGCGGACAGGTAGCCGCCGAAGCAGGTGGCGAGCACCAGCCACAGGTCCGGCACGCCCTGCTCGGCGAGGAACATCACCGGAACCGTGGTGATGAGGAGCAGTTCGATGATCCGCGGCTTGGTCAGCGCCACGTATGCCTTGACGCGGGCCCCGAACGGCCGATGGCCCCCCGGGCTGGGAGTCAAGACGACCCCTGCGGGTCGGGACTCGACGGCCGTCACGCACACCCCTGACAGAGAAATTCCCAGCAAGCCCCCCGGATGAAGGCGGGGTGAAGCTTGCGCGTACCACGCCACTGTAGACGTTGCCCAGACGCCGATCTTCGCGGGGGTGGGGTCGTGTTGGGGCGGTGTGTCCCAAGGCGTGGACGCGCTTCGGGAGGCGAAGTCACACGGGCGGCGGCAGTCTTGCTCTGTCCGCTCATTTGAGGGGCATGCACACGAAAAGAGGGACGTTCCGGCGGGGGTAGGCTCGACAACGCCGGTACACCCTCAGTCACCGGCTTCAGACATGTGGAGAGGAGCCCTGACCCAGGGTGAGCACTAAGCCGACCACCACAGACCTCGAGTGGACCGAGTTGGACCAGCGGGCCGTCGACACCGCCCGCCTCCTGGCGGCGGACGCCGTACAGAAGGTCGGCAACGGCCATCCCGGTACGGCGATGAGCCTGGCGCCCGCCGCGTACACCCTCTTCCAGAAGGTGATGCGGCACGACCCGGCCGACCCCGAGTGGGTCGGGCGCGACCGGTTCGTCCTCTCCGCCGGCCACTCGTCCCTGACCCTCTACACCCAGCTGTACCTGGGTGGCTTCGGTCTCGAGCTGGACGACCTGAAGGCCTTCCGCACCTGGGGTTCGAAGACCCCCGGCCACCCGGAGTACGGCCACACCGCCGCGGTCGAGACCACCACCGGCCCGCTGGGCCAGGGCGTGGCCAACGCCGTGGGCATGGCGATGGCCGCCCGCTACGAGCGCGGCCTGTTCGACCCGGAGGCCGCCCCCGGCACCTCCCCGTTCGACCACCGCGTCTACGCGATCGCGGGTGACGGCTGCCTCCAGGAGGGCATCTCCGCGGAGGCGTCCTCGCTGGCCGGCCACCAGAAGCTCGGCAACCTGATCCTGCTGTGGGACGACAACCACATCTCGATCGAGGGCGACACCGAGACGGCCGTGTCCGAGGACACGATGAAGCGGTACGAGGCCTACGGCTGGCACGTCCAGCGCGTCGAGCCGAAGGCCGACGGCGACCTGGACCCGGCCGCGCTGTACGCGGCGATCCGTGCCGCCGAGGCCGAGACCGAGCGTCCGTCGTTCATCGCGATGCGCTCGATCATCGCCTGGCCCGCCCCGAACGCGCAGAACACCGAGGCCGCGCACGGCTCGGCGCTCGGCGACGACGAGATCGCGGCCACCAAGCGCGTGCTGGGCTTCGACCCGGAGCAGACCTTCGAGGTCACCGACGAGGTCATCGCGCACACCCGCGCGCTGGGCGACCGGGGCCGCGAGGTCCGCGGCGAGTGGGAGAAGTCGCTCGCCGAATGGCGTACGGCCAACCCGGAGCGCGCCGCCGAGTTCGACCGCATCCAGGCCAACGAGCTGCCGGCCGGCTGGGCCGAGAAGCTCCCGGTCTTCGAGCCGGGCAAGGGTGTCGCCACCCGCGCCGCCTCGGGCCAGGTCCTCAAGGCGCTCGGCGCGGTCATCCCGGAGCTGTGGGGCGGCTCGGCCGACCTCGCCGGCTCCAACAACACGACGATCGACAAGGACTCGTCGTTCCTGCCCGAGGGCAACCCGCTGCCGGAGGCCGACCCGTACGGCCGCACGATCCACTTCGGCATCCGCGAGCACTCCATGGCCGCGGAGATGAACGGCATCGCCCTGCACGGCAACACGCGCGTCTACGGCGGCACCTTCCTGGTGTTCTCCGACTACATGCGCAACGCGGTGCGGCTGTCCGCGCTGATGCACCTCCCCGTCACGTACGTCTGGACCCATGACTCGATCGGTCTGGGCGAGGACGGCCCGACGCACCAGCCCGTGGAGCACCTGGCCTCGCTGCGCGCGATCCCGGGTCTCAACGTGGTCCGCCCGGCCGACGCCAACGAGACGGCGATCGCGTGGCGCGAGATCATGCAGCGCCACACCAAGGTCTTCGGGAAGGGCGCCCCGCACGGTCTGGCGCTGACCCGCCAGGGCGTGCCGACGTACGCGCCGAACGAGGACACCGTCAAGGGCGGCTACGTGCTGTTCGACGCGGAGGGCGGCGACGCCCAGGTCGTGCTGATCGCCACGGGCTCCGAGGTGCACCTGGCCGTCGAGGCCCGCGAGCAGCTCCAGGCCGCCGGCGTCCCGACCCGGGTGGTCTCGATGCCGTCCGTGGAGTGGTTCGAGGAGCAGGACCAGGCCTACAAGGACTCCGTCCTGCCGCCGTCGGTCCGGGCCCGGGTCGCGGTCGAGGCCGGCATCGGCCTCACCTGGCACCGCTACGTCGGGGACGCCGGCCGGATCGTCTCCCTGGAGCACTTCGGTGCCTCGGCGGACGCGAAGGTCCTGTTCCGCGAGTTCGGTTTCACGCCGGAGGCGATCGTCGCCGCCGCGCGGGAATCGATCGACGCCGCCGCGCGCTGACGCGCATACGTACGACTCAATGGAGATGGAACTCTCATGACAGACGCTCTCAAGCGCCTCTCCGACGAAGGCGTCGCGATCTGGCTGGACGACCTTTCGCGCAAGCGGATCACGTCCGGCAACCTGGCCGAGCTCATCGACCAGAGCCATGTGGTCGGTGTGACCACCAACCCGTCGATCTTCCAGAAGGCCATCTCCTCGGGAGACGGCTACGAGCAGCAGCTCGCGGACCTCGCCGCCCGCAAGGTGACCGTCGACGAGGCCATCCGCATGATCACGACGGCGGACGTCCGTGACGCCGCCGACATCCTGCGGCCGGTGTTCGACGCGACGGACGGCCAGGACGGCCGGGTCTCGATCGAGGTCGACCCCCGTCTCGCCCACGAGACGGCCCCCACCATCGCCGAGGCCAAGCAGCTGGCCTGGCTGGTGGACCGCCCCAACACCCTCATCAAGATCCCGGCCACCCGGGCGGGTCTTCCGGCGATTACCGAGGTCATCGGCCTCGGCATCAGCGTGAACGTGACGCTGATCTTCTCGCTGGAGCGCTACCGCGCGGTGATGGACGCCTACCTGGCGGGTCTGGAGAAGGCCCGCGAGCGCGGCCTCGACCTCTCCAAGATCCACTCGGTGGCCTCCTTCTTCGTGTCCCGCGTGGACACGGAGATCGACAAGCGCCTGGACGGCATCGGCACCGACGAGGCCGAGGCGCTCAAGGGCAAGGCCGCGCTGGCCAACGCCCGCCTGGCCTACGAGGCGTACGAGGAGGTCTTCTCCTCGGACCGCTGGGCCGCCCTCGACAAGGCGCAGGCCAACAAGCAGCGTCCGCTGTGGGCCTCGACCGGCGTCAAGGACCCGGCGTACAAGGACACCCTGTACGTCGTGGACCTGGTCGCCCCGGGCACGGTCAACACCATGCCCGAGGCCACCCTGGAGGCCACCGCCGACCACGGCGTCGTCTCCGGTGACACGGTGCGCGGCACCTACGACCAGGCGCGTGCGGAGCTCGCGGCCGTCGAGAAGCTGGGCATCGCCTACGACGACGTCGTCCAGCTCCTGGAGGACGAGGGCGTCGAGAAGTTCGAGGCGTCCTGGAACGACCTTCTCCAGTCCACCGAGGCGGAGCTCCGGCGCCTCGCACCTTCGGAGGCGTAAGCACCTTGAGCGCAGTCCACGGAGCCAACCCGCTCCGTGACGCCGCAGACCGACGGCTCCCGCGCATCGCGGGGCCGTCGGGTCTGGTGATCTTCGGCGTCACGGGCGATTTGTCCCGTAAGAAGCTGATGCCTGCCGTCTACGACCTGGCCAACCGCGGCCTGCTGCCGCCGGGCTTCTCGCTCATCGGCTTCGCCCGCCGCGAGTGGCAGGACGAGGACTTCGCGCAGGAGGTCCACGACGCCGTCGAGCAGCACGCGCGCACCCCGTTCCGCGAGGAGGTGTGGCAGCAGCTGATCCAGGGGATGCGTTTCGTCCAGGGCGACTTCGACGACGACGACGCCTTCGAGCAGCTGAAGGACACCATCGAGGAGCTGGACAAGGCGCAGGGCACGGGCGGCAACTTCGCCTTCTACCTGTCGGTCCCGCCGAAGTTCTTCCCCAAGGTCGTCCAGCAGCTCAAGAAGCACGGGCTCGCCGACCAGAAGGACGGCTCCTGGCGCCGCGCGGTCATCGAGAAGCCCTTCGGCCACGACCTGGTCTCCGCCAAGGAGCTCAACGAGGTCGTGCACGAGGTCTTCCCGCCGAACGAGGTCTTCCGGATCGACCACTACCTCGGCAAGGAGACCGTCCAGAACATCCTGGCGCTCCGCTTCGCCAACACCCTCTTCGAGCCGATCTGGAACCGGTCGTACGTCGACCACGTGCAGATCACCATGGCCGAGGACATCGGCATCGGCGGCCGCGCCGGCTACTACGACGGCATCGGCGCCGCCCGTGACGTCATCCAGAACCACCTGCTCCAGCTGCTCGCGCTGACCGCGATGGAGGAGCCCGCCTCCTTCGACGCCGACGCGCTGGCCGCCGAGAAGACCAAGGTCCTCGGCGCGGTGAAGCTGCCCAAGGACCTGGGCGAGTCCACGGTCCGCGGTCAGTACGCGGCCGGCTGGCAGGGCGGCGCGAAGGCCGTCGGCTACCTCCAGGAAGACGGCATCGACCCGAAGTCGAAGACCGACACCTACGCGGCCATCAAGCTGGAGATCGACAACCGCCGCTGGGCGGGCGTCCCCTTCTACCTGCGCACCGGCAAGCGGCTCGGCCGCCGCGTCACCGAGATCGCGGTCGTCTTCCAGCGCGCCCCGCACTCCCCCTTCGACCACACCGCGACCGAGGAGCTCGGCCGCAACGCCATCGTCATCCGGGTCCAGCCCGACGAGGGCGTGACGATGCGGTTCGGCTCCAAGGTGCCCGGCACCCAGATGGAGATCCGGGACGTGTCCATGGACTTCGCCTACGGCGAGTCCTTCACGGAGTCCAGCCCCGAGGCGTACGAGCGGCTCATCCTCGACGTCCTGCTCGGCGACTCCAACCTCTTCCCGCGCGTCGAGGAGGTCGAGCTGTCCTGGAAGATCCTCGACCCGATCGAGCAGTTCTGGGACAAGCACGGCAAGCCCGCGCAGTACCAGTCCGGGACCTGGGGTCCGGTCGAGGCGGACGAGATGCTCGCACGAGACGGACGGAGCTGGCGCCGGCCATGAAGACCGACCTGACGGACACCACGTCCTCCAAGATCAACAAGGCGCTGGTGCTCGGGCGGCGGGCGATCGGCACGCCGGCCGTCGGCATGGTGCTCACCCTCGTCATCGTCACCGACGAGGAGAACGCCTACGACGCGCTGAAGGCTGCGAACGACGCGTCCCGCGAGCACCCCTCGCGGACCCTCGTCGTCATCAAGCGGGTCTCGCGCTCCCCGCGGGACCGTTCCAAGGCACGGCTCGACGCCGAGGTCCGCCTCGGCGCCGACGCCAGCACCGGTGAGACGGTGGTCCTCCGGCTGTACGGCGAGGTCGGCGACCACGCCCAGTCGGTGGTCCTGCCGCTGCTCCTGCCGGACGCCCCCGTCGTCGTCTGGTGGCCGGTGAACGCGCCGACCGACCCGGCGAAGGACCCGCTGGGCGCCCTCGCCCAGCGCCGGGTGACCGACACCTACGCCGCCGAGCAGCCCATCCAGGAGCTGACGGCGCGCGCGGACGCGTACACCCCGGGCGACACGGACCTCTCGTGGACCCGGATCACCCCGTGGCGCTCGATGCTCGCCGCGGCGCTCGACCAGGTCGTGTGCGAGGTGACCTCCGCGGAGGTCGAGGGCGAGGAGTTCAACCCGAGCGTCGAACTGCTCGCCATGTGGCTGGCGGAGCGGCTGAAGATCCCGGTGCGCCGCTCGAAGTCGGCGGGTCCCGGTCTCACCTCCGTACGGATGGAGACCAGCTCCGGCCCGATCGTCCTCGACCGCCCGGACGGGTCGCTCGCCACGCTCTCCATCCAGGGGCAGCCCGACCGCGCGGTGGCGCTCAAGCGCCGCGACACGGCCGAGCTGATCGCGGAGGAGCTGCGCCGGCTGGACCCGGACGACACCTACGCGACGGCACTGCGGTTCGGCCTCGAACGGCTCGACGAGGAGGCGGCCGTCACGGCCCCCGAGATCGTCGCCGATTCGGTCGGGACGCCCGCCGAGGAGCCCGCCGCACCGGCCGCCAAGCCGGCGAAGAAGGCTCCGGCCAAGAAGGCGGCCGCCAAGTGAGCACCCCGCAGCTGGTCGTCCACCGCGACAAGGAGCTGATGGCCGAGGCCGCGGCGGCCCGGCTGATCACGAGGATCGTGGACGCCCAGGCCGCCCGCGGCTCCGCCTCGGTGGTCCTCACCGGCGGACGCAACGGCAACGGCCTGCTGGCGGCGCTCGGTTCGGCGCCCGCGCGGGACGCGATCGACTGGTCGCGGCTCGACCTGTGGTGGGGCGACGAGCGCTTCCTGCCCGAGGGCGACCCCGAGCGGAACGTCACCCAGGCCCGGGAGGCGCTGCTCGACCGGGTGCCGCTCGACCCGGCGCGGGTGCACGCCATGCCCGCCTCGGACGGACCGTACGGTTCCGACGTCGACGCGGCCGCGGCCGCCTACGCGGAGGAGCTGGCGGCCGCCGCGGGTCCCGGCGACCACGGCGGGGTGCCGGCCTTCGACGTCCTGATGCTGGGCGTCGGCCCGGACACCCATGTCGCCTCGCTCTTCCCCGAGCTGCCCGCGGTCCGCGAGACCGAGCGGACGGTGGTCGGCGTGCACGGCGCGCCCAAGCCGCCGCCGGTCCGTGTCTCGCTGACCCTTCCGGCGATCCGGGCGGCCAGGGAGGTCTGGCTGCTCGCCGCGGGTGCGGACAAGGCCAAGGCCGCGGCGATCGCGCTGTCCGGCGCGGGCGAGGTGCAGGCCCCGGCGGCCGGCGCCTACGGCAGCGCGCGCACGCTGTGGCTGCTGGACGCGGCCGCGGCCGCGGAGCTGCCGCGGGACATGTACCCGCCGGCGTCCGCCTGACCCGACGCCCCGGAGGCCCGGTTCACCCCTCGGTGGACCGGGCCTCCGGCGTCGGTACGGGTTCCAGGAAGGGCCCGAGCAGGTCCGGTACGGCGTCGGCGGCGAAGACCAGCCCGCGGCTGCGGTCCGCGTCGAGGATGTCGTACGCCCCCGCTCCGGCCGCCGTGGTGGCGGTGAGGGTCAGGACGCCGGCCCGCCGCTGGAAGTAGGACTGCTTGACGGTCCACCCGATGACGCCGGACCGCTGGAGGGCCACCGTGACCCGCCGGACCGTACCCGAACGGGTGACCAGGTACGCCCCGCTGACGCCGTGTCCGAGCGCGCGGTAGGCGTCGAGGGCGAACAGCACGGCGACCGGGCCGAGGACGACCGCGCAGCCGGCCGCCACGTACAGCAGGACCGGGGCGAGGAGGAGTCCGAGGAGGACGAGCACCGCCACGGGCGCCAGGACGCCGCCCAGCGCCCAGCGCACCCTCCGGGTGCGGGCGGCCCGGGGATGGGCGGTGAGCGGGGCCCCGGTGGGCGGCTCCGGCTCGCGCAGGACCTGGGCGGCGACCCGGTCGGCCACCGCCCGCTCCGCGGCCGGAAGCAGGGTCTTGAGGTCGGCGTGCCGGTCGTCGTCGTCCTCGACGAGCCCGGTGGCGACCGCGTCGACGCGGGCCGCCCCGACCAGGCGGACGCCGAGCGGCTCGACCAGCTCGATGCCGCGCAGCCGCCGCTCCTCTATGGAGACGGAGCGGGCCGTGAAGAGGCCACGGGAGACCCGCAGGGTGCCGCCCGGCTCGCGCTCCAGGCGGTAGTTCCACCACATCTCGACCCAGAGGCCGAGGGCGCCGACGGCCCCGGCGACGGTGGCGAGGAGGACGAGGGCGAGGATCGTCCAGGGGACGGAGACGTCCTGGAAGCGGTCCCCTATCCAGTCGATGACCTTCCCCTGCGCGCCGAACCACTCGCTGACCTGCATGACGGCACCGGCCGCCGCGCCGCCGAGGGCGGGCGCGACGAAGGAGACGGGTGCGTAGCGGATCCAGCGCGGGTCGAGCGTCGCGAGGGCGTGCTCGCGGTCCGGCTGCTCGGGGGCGGCGCGGCGGGCGAGCAGCTCGTGGCGCAGCCGCTCCCCCTCGGCCCGGGTGACCAGGTCGAGTTCGAGCGTGGACTCGCCGCCGCCGGTGTGTTCGCCGGTGCCGATGCGGACCTTGACGAGGCCGAGGACGCGCTGGAGGGGGTTGGCGGTGAGGTCGGCGCTGCGGATGCGCTCGCGGGCCAGCGAGCGGCGCTGGACGACGAGGAGGCCGGTGTGCAGCTCCACCCGTTCGGCGCCGATCCGGTAGCGGGTGCGGCGGAGGCGGACGGTCTCCGCGAGGATGTCGGCGACCAGGGCGAGGGCGACGCCCGAGGCGACCCAGACGACGGCCTGCCACAGCGGGCGAGGTCCGGCGAGCGCGAAGGTGACGGGCAGCGCGGCGCCGGCGAGGACGCCGGCGAAGAGGACGACCCGGACGAGGACGGTCCGGGGATCGAGGCGGAGCCAGTCCGCGTCCCCTGTCCCTTCGGCCGCCGGGGTCCGGCTCTCCCCGGGGCCCGGCGCGCGGGCGCCGTCGGGGCCCGGACGCCGGTCGCCGCCGGGGGCCGGGTCCGGCACCCGCGCGGCGGCCGGGTCCGTCGCCTCGCTCATGTGGCGTCCCCGGGGGTGGCCTGGGTGATCACGGTCAGCCGCTCGGCGAGCCCGGCGGCCAGTTCGTGGTCGAGGCCCCCGATCCGGAGGGCTCCCTTGGAGGAGGCGGTGGTCACCGTGACGGTGGCGAGCCGGAAGGCCTGTTCCAGCGGGCCCCGCGAGGTGTCGACGGTCTGGATCCGGGACATCGGCGCGATGCGCCACTCCTGCCAGAAGGCCCCCGTGCGGACGTAGACGGCGTCCTCGGTGACCTCCCAGCGGTGCACCCGGTACCACCAGGCGGGGAGGAACGCGGTGCAGGCGAGGCCCAGGACCGCCACGGCCCCGGCGGCGACCAGCAGCCAGAACCGGGCGGGCCCGATGAGGGCGCCGAGGACGCCGAGGACCGCCACCGGCACGGCGGTGGTCGCCAGGACTCTGCTGCGCCACCAGGCGACGGCCCGCTCGTCCACGGCGTTCCTCGGCGGCCGCAGCCGCACCGCGTTCTCCCCCGTCACGGCTCTACCGTCCGCGCAGCGTGCGGTAGGCGGAGACCAGTCCGGCGGTGGAGCTGTCGAGGTGCTCGCCGCCCTGGGCCCCGTCGGCAGCGGTCAGGACCGGCTCGATCCGCTTGGCGAGGACCTTGCCGAGTTCCACGCCCCACTGGTCGAACGAGTCGATGTTCCAGACGGCGCCCTGGACGAAGACCTTGTGCTCGTACAGCGCGATGAGCTGGCCGAGGACGGAGGGGGTCAGCGCGTCGGCGAGGATCGTGGTGGTGGGGTGGTTCCCCTGGAAGGTCTTGTGCGGGACGAGCTCCTCGGGGACGCCCTCCGCCCGTACCTCGTCGGGGGTCTTGCCGAAGGCCAGCGCCTGCGTCTGGGCGAAGAAGTTGGCCATGAGCAGGTCGTGCTGGGCGACGAGGCCCGGCGGCAGGTCGTCGACCGGTCGCGCGAAGCCGATGAAGTCGGCCGGGATGACCTTGGTGCCCTGGTGGATCAACTGGTAGTAGGCGTGCTGCCCGTTGGTGCCGGGGGTGCCCCAGACGACGGGTCCGGTCTGCCAGTCGACCCGGTCGCCCTGGCGGTCCACCGACTTGCCGTTGGACTCCATGTCGAGCTGCTGGAGGTAGGCGGTGAACCTGGACAGGTAGTGCGAGTACGGCAGGACGGCGTGCGACTGCGCGTCGAAGAAGGCGCCGTACCAGACCCCGAGGAGGCCGAGGAGCAGCGGTGCGTTCTCCTCGGGCGGGGCGGTGCGGAAGTGCTCGTCGACGAGGTGGAAGCCGTCGAGCATCTCGCGGAAGCGCTCCGGGCCGATGGCGATCATCAGGGAGAGGCCGATGGCGGAGTCGTACGAGTAGCGGCCGCCGACCCAGTCCCAGAACTCGAACATGTTCGCGGTGTCGATGCCGAACTCCTCGACCTTCTCGGCGTTGGTCGAGAGGGCGACGAAGTGCCGGGCGACGGCTTCCTGGCCGGCTCCGAGGCCGTCGAGGAGCCAGGTCCGCGCGGAGGTGGCGTTGGTGATCGTCTCGATGGTGGTGAAGGTCTTCGAGGCGACGATGAACAGCGTCTCGGCCGGGTCGAGGTCGCGGACGGCCTCGTGGAGGTCGGCTCCGTCGACGTTGGAGACGAAACGGAGCGTCAGGTCCCGCCGAGTGAAGGAGCGCAGGACCTCGTAGGCCATGGCGGGGCCGAGGTCGGAGCCGCCGATGCCGATGTTGACGATGTTCTTGATCGGCTTGCCGGTGTGCCCGGTCCACTCCCCCGCCCGGACCCGGTCGGAGAACGCGGCCATCTTGTCGAGGACGGCGTGGACGCCGGGGACGACGTTCTCCCCGTCGACCTCGACCACGGCCCCGCGGGGGGCGCGGAGCGCGGTGTGGAGCACCGCGCGGTCCTCGGTGGTGTTGATCTTCTCGCCGCGGAACATGGCGTCGCGGAGCTCGGCGACGCCGGTGGCGGCGGCCAGTTCGCGCAGCAGGGTCAGCGTCTCGTCGGTGACGAGGTGCTTGGAGTAGTCCAGGTAGAGGTCGCCGACGCGCAGGGCGTAGCCGGTGCCACGCTCCTCGTCGGCGGCGAACAGGTCCCGCAGCCGGGTGTCGCCCAGCTGCTCACGGTGCTTGCCGAGGGCCGCCCACTCGGGCAGCCGGTTGAGCCTGGTGCGGCCTTCGTTGTTCATCTCGGACATCGCCCACTTCTTCTCGTACTGCTTGTCTGCCCCGCTGCCTCTCCAACCTAATTGATCAGAGGGGCCGAAGCGGCGACGGCGAGCGCGAACGGCGGCGCCGCGAGCAGTGCCGGGGTGAGCGGTCCCCGGCCGGCGGCCGGCGCGCCGCCGGGGGCCGCCCCGAGCGGGGCGCCCGACAGGACCGGGCAGCCGGTCCGGACGGTCCGGAGACAGCAGACGCCGAGACGCCGAACGGGCCTTGCCCGCGAACCGAGTTCGCGGGCAAGGCCCGTTCGTCACATCGTCACACCACGCTCAGATCTCGCCGCGCAGCTTGGCCAGCGCCTCGGCGAGGATCGCCTCGCCGTCCGCGTCGCTGCGCCGCTCACGCACATAGGCGAGGTGGGTCTTGTACGGCTCCGTGCGCGGCGGGTCCGGCGGGTTGTCCCGGTCCTGACCGGCCGGGAAGCCGCATCGCGGGCAGTCCCAGGTCTCGGGGATCGCCGCGTCGCTGGCGAAGCTCGGCTGCGTCTCGTGCCCGTTCGAGCACCAGAAGGAGATGCGGGCGCGCGGCGCGGACTCGCCCCGCTCGGCCTCGCCCATCGGCCCCGCCCCGACCCGGCTTCCCCGAATCGCGTTGCCACTTGCCACGGTCGTAACTCCCTGCGTGATGGTGCTCGAAGATGCCCCAGTCTACGTAAGGCCCAACGCGCGTCCAGTGTTCGGAGTTACCCGTCCAACTTCATCAGCAGACCGAGCACCACAATGCAGGCGAACCAGAGCAGACCGACCACGACGGTGATGCGGTCCAGGTTGCGCTCGGCGACCGAGGAGCCACCGACCGAGGACTGCATTCCGCCTCCGAACATGTCGGAGAGGCCGCCACCCTTGCCCTTGTGCATCAGCACGAGCAGCATCAGCAGCCCGCTGAAGACGATGAGGGCGATCGAGAACCCCATAACCACGGCTGGACCAACTTCCTCGGACTTGTACGGACGGGGGCCGGGCACCTGCCCGACCCCCGCAAGGGTACGACGTAACTCCGCTACCGCATACTCACTGGTCGCGGAAGCGGACGATCTTGACGAACTCGTCGGCGTCCAGGGCCGCGCCGCCCACCAGGGCGCCGTCGACGTCCGGCTGGGCCATGATCGCGCCGACGTTCCCGGACTTCACCGAGCCGCCGTACTGGATGCGGACCTTGTCGGCCAGCTCCTGCGAGTACAGCTCGGCGAGGCGGCCGCGGATCGCGCCGCAGACCTCCTGGGCGTCCTCGGGGGTGGCGACCTCGCCGGTGCCGATGGCCCACACCGGCTCGTACGCGATCACGATCGTCTCGGCCTGCTCGGCCGGGACGTCCTTGAGGCCGCCGTCGAGCTGGGCCAGGGTGTACGCGACCTGGTCGCCGGCCTTGCGGATGTCCAGGCCCTCGCCGACGCAGAGGATCGGGGTCACGCCGTGCTTGAAGGCGGCCTTCACCTTGGCGTTGCAGATCTCGTCGTTCTCGGCGTGGTACTGGCGGCGCTCGGAGTGGCCGACGGCCACGTAGGCGGCCTTCAGCTTGGAGAGCATCAGGCCCGAGATCTCGCCGGTGTAGGCACCGGAGTCGTGGGCCGAGATGTCCTGGGCGCCGTACTTGATCTTCAGCTTGTCGCCGTCGATCAGGGTCTGCACGGACCGCAGGTCGGTGAAGGGGACCAGGACGGCGACCTCGCAGGCGTCGTAGTCCTTGTCGGTCAGGGCGAAGGCGAGCTTCTGGACGTGGGCGATGGCCTCGAGGTGGTTGAGGTTCATCTTCCAGTTGCCCGCCATCAGCGGGGTGCGGGTGCTGCTCATCAGGGGGTCAGTCCTCCAGTGCGACGAGGCCGGGGAGCTGCTTGCCCTCGAGGTATTCGAGGGAGGCGCCGCCGCCGGTCGAGATGTGTCCGAACGCCTGCTCGTCGAAGCCCAGGATGCGGACGGCCGCGGCGGAGTCTCCGCCGCCGACGACCGTGAAGGCCGGGGAGTCGACGAGCGCCTGGGCGACGGCCCTGGTGCCCTCGGCGTAGTCGGGGTGCTCGAAGACGCCCATCGGACCGTTCCAGAAGACGGTGCCGGCGTCGGCGAGCTTCGAGGCGTAGAGCTTACGGGTCTCCGGACCGATGTCCAGGCCCTCCTCGTCCGCCGGGATGGCGTCCGCGGCGACCGTGGTCGGGTTGGCCGGAGCCTTGGTCTTCAGGTCCGGGAACTCGGACGAGACCAGGACGTCGACGGGGAGGACGAACTCCACCCCGCGCTCCTTGGCGCGCTTCAGGTAGTCCAGGACCGCCGGGACCTGGTCCTCCTGGAGCAGCGAGATGCCGACCTCGTGGCCCTGGGCCTTGAGGAAGGTGTACGCCATGCCGCCGCCGATGAGGATGCGGTCGGCCTTCTCCAGGAGGTGGTCGATCACACCGAGCTTGTCGGAGACCTTGGCGCCGCCGAGCGCGACCACGTAGGGGCGCCGGACGTCCTCGGTGAGCTTCTTCAGGACGCCGACCTCGGTGGCGATGAGGTAGCCCGCGGCGTGCGGGAGGCGCGCCGGGAGGTCGAAGACCGAGGCGTGCTTGCGGTGCACGGCGCCGAAGCCGTCGCCGACGTACACGTCGGCGAGGGCGGCCAGCCGGTCCGCGAACGCGCCGCGCTCGGCGTCGTCCTTGGAGGTCTCGCCGGCGTTGAACCGCAGGTTCTCGATGACGGCGACCCGGCCGTCGGAGAGGCCGGCGACGGTGGCGGTGGCGGACTCGCCCACCGTGTCGGTCGCGAAGGCCACCTCGGCGCCGAGGAGCTCGCCGAGCCGCGCGGCGGCCGGGGCGAGCGAGAACGCCGGGTCCGGGGCGCCCTTCGGGCGGCCCAGGTGCGAGGCGACCACGACGCGGGCACCCGCGTCGGCGAGCGCCTTGACCGTGGGGACGACGGCGCGGATGCGGCCGTCGTCGGTGATGGTCGTGCCCTCCAGGGGCACGTTGAGGTCGGCGCGGACGAACACCCGCTTGCCGGAGACGCCTTCGGCGAGAAGCTCGTCGATCGTCTTCATCTGTCACAGACTCCTTGGTACGCGGTGGAGCACACAAACAGGGCTCGCACAGCGCGGCGTTGCGCTGCCCGAGCCCTGCTCACATCGAAGGCCTGCCCTGAACCCTAGAGCTTAGAGCTGGCCGCCGACGAAGACGGTGAGGTCGACGAGACGGTTGGAGTAGCCCCACTCGTTGTCGTACCAGCCGAGGATCTTGACCGTGTTGCCTTCCTGGACCATGGTCAGGGAGGCGTCGAACGTGCAGGACGCCGGGTCGCTGACGATGTCCGAGGAGACGATGGGGTCCTCGGTGTAGAACAGGATGCCCTTGAGGTCGCCGTCGTCGGCGGCCTTCTTGAACGCGGCGTTGACCTCGTCCTTGGTGACCTCGCGGTCGAGGGTGACGACCAGGTCGGTGGCGGAGCCGGTCGGGACCGGGACGCGCATGGCGATGCCGTCCAGCTTGCCCTTGAGCTGCGGGAGGACCAGGGCGGTGGCCTTGGCGGCGCCCGTCGTGGTCGGGATGATGTTCTCCGCGGCGGCGCGGGCGCGGCGCAGGTCCTTGTGCGGGAAGTCCAGGATGCGCTGGTCGTTCGTGTACGCGTGGACCGTGGTCATCAGGCCCTTGACGATGCCGAAGTTCTCGTCGAGGACCTTCGCCATCGGCGCCACGCAGTTCGTGGTGCAGGACGCGTTCGAGATGACGTTGTGCTGCGCGGGGTCGTACTTGTCCTGGTTGACACCCATGACGATGGTGATGTCCTCGTCGCTGGCCGGAGCCGAGATGAGGACCTTCTTCGCACCGCCGGCGATGTGCTTCTCGGCGTCGGCCTTCTTGGTGAAGATGCCGGTCGACTCGATGACGATGTCGACGCCCAGCTCGCCCCAGGGGATGTCGGCCGGGTTGCGCTCGGAGAGCACCTTGATGGTGTGCCCGTCGACGGTGATGGTGTCGGCGGTGTGGGTCACCTCGGCCTTGAGGCGGCCCAGGATGGTGTCGTACTTCAGCAGGTGGGCCGTGGTCTTGGTGTCACCCAGGTCGTTGACAGCCACGATCTCGATGTCCGCACCCTGCTCAAGGAGCGCGCGGAAGTAGTTCCGGCCGATGCGGCCAAAGCCGTTGATGCCTACGCGGATCGTCACGAACCGATCTCCTCGTTAGCTACGCCGGTGTGCTCGACGCCGGCGAGATTTTTGTTTTCTGGGATGTCCCCGACCGCTTACGACCCTACCCCTACAGGGCCCCCGCAGTGACATCCTGCGCATCCGTACGAGCCCGGAAAGTGAGGGAGAAAGGCCGACGGCCCATACCTGGCAACGGGTACGGGCCGCCGGAGGACCTTCGTCCCGACTACTCTCCGTCAGCGCCGGAGCACCTGCAGGGCGCGGCCCAGGAGGCGTGCCCGGTCGGTCGCGCGGGGCACCTGCTCCAGGCCGTAGCCGAGGAGGACGGTGTCACGCGTGGTGACCGCGGCCTGGGAGTGGAAGAGCGCGGCGGAGCGCGTCCAGTCGGAGCCGTTGCCGGGGCTGCCGGCGGGCGGCCCCGGTACGGTCCAGGCGCCGAGGCCGGTCTCGAATCCCTCGGCCTCGGTGGCGGCCCCGGTGACGAGCCGGGTGTCGTCGACGAAGGCGCCCATCTCGCCGGTGCCGGGGTCGGAGACGTAGGAGATCGACAGCTCGACCTTCTTCCCGGCCCAGGCGCTCAGGTCGACGGAGGCCTGCCGCCAGCCGTTGGAGGGGCCGGTGAAGGCGTTCCAGGAGCCGGTGGTGCCGGTGGTGGCGCAGCCGTCCTCGCCGACGGTGAGGTAGTGGGCGAGGAAGGGGTGGCCGCGGACGTAGTAGCCCTCGCCGCAGTCGGCGGGCGCCTCGGTGGAGGTGCCGCCGTTGCGGTCGGGCAGGGTCGTCCAGTCGTCCTGGCCGACGGTGTGGGCCTCGACCACGAGGTTGTCGTAGCCGGGCTCGGTGTCGTAGCTGACCTGGAAGTCCAGGCGCGGGGCGAGCGCGGCGGGGACCGCGGTGAGGTCGACGGTCCTGCTGAGCCGGGCCCAGGTGTCGTCGGCGTGCTTGACCGCGGCGAAGGTCGCGCCCTCGGCGGGCTCGAAGGGCATCCGGACGCCCGGGTAGGAGCCGGCGGAGGCGCTGCTCGCGAACTGCGGGAACTCCTTCGGCTTCAGGGTGTCGGAGGTGACGGTGTACGCGCCCGCGTTGTCCAGGGGGTTTCCGGCGGAGGCGCCGAGGCCCGCGCCGACGCCCCTGAAGGCCCCGGCGCCGGCGAAGGCGGTCGGGTCCTTGAGGCCGGCCCGGTGGTAGGCGCCGAGGTAGTACTGGGCGAAGTCGTTGGTCTCGGCCAGGCCGACCTGGGTGAGTCCGCCGGACTTCTCGCCGGTGTTGATCAGCTTGCCGCCCTCGTTGAGGTAGGCGCGGACGGCGAGCTGGGTGGCCCCGGAGGGCCGCTCGGCGCCGGTGTACCAGACCACCGTGCGGAAGTGGGAGAGCACGCCGAGGGCGTCCGGGGCGCCCTGGGTGGCGACGTCCCAGACGGCGGCCCTCCGGCCGTTGGCGGCGAGCGCCGCGACGTACGCGCCGGTGTGGGCCGAGGCGGTGGTGCCGCCCTCGTCGGCGAGGACGAGCACGTCCCCGCGGGGACGCTCGGCGACCCGGTAGGTGAAGGGGGCGGAGGAGGTGGACCGGCCCTCACGGGTGCGGGCGGTGAACCAGACCTCGACGGAGTCGCCGGGCCGGGCGTCCTCGACCTCGCCGCGGTACTCGTCGAAGTAGAGGTTGTCCTCGCCGCCGTAGGTCTCGCCGCCCTTCCACGCGTCGAGTCCCCCGGTGCGGGTGCGGCCGCCGTTGATCCGGTACTTCAGGGTCTTGCCGCGCAGGGACGCGCGTGCGGTGACCGCGATCTCCTGGTCGCCGCCGCGGGCGTAGGAGGTGGTGAAGGCCTTCGGCGTGAAGTCGGGGGCGTCGATGCCGACCGGGGAGACGGGCCGGTCCGGGTGGGCGGCGGTCTCGGCGACGGCGAGCGCGAAGGGGATGTTCTTGGCGAACTCGGCCTGGATCAGCTTCTCGTCGTCCGGGAAGGTGAAGACGGAGGCGCAGTCGGCCGGGTTCCAGGCGTCGTTCGGGTCGACCCGGGAGGCGGTGGCGCAGGTCGACATCTCGGGGGTGAACATCTGCATCCCGTTGACGTTGGCGGCGTGTCCGTCCGCCTCGCCGTTGGTGATGTAGAGCTCCGAGGACACCTGCGGCCGGTAGCCGGGGACGGCCGAGTTCTGCGGGGTGCCGGCGAGGGCCTTGAGGGCCACGTCGTCGGGGGTGTCGGTGGCGACCTGCCAGCCGACGCCGTACAGCAGGAGCTGCGCGGCCGAGTGGTAGTTGATGCCGTAGGCGAAGCCGATGCGCTTCTGGAAGGCGTCGACGGCCCGGGTCTCGGGCTCCGACATGGGGCCCTTGCCGCGGAAGGTCTCGTCGGCCGGGTCGGGCGAGGAGCCCTCGTTGTCGTAGCCCCACTTGTAGGCGAAGTTGCGGTTCAGGTCGACGCCGTCGCCGGAGGTGACGCGGCCGTCGCCGTCGTTGTCGCGGAGGTTCTTGCGCCACTGCCGGTTGGCGGGGTCGGCGTGCGTGAAGTCGTAGCCGTCCGGGTTGGCGGAGAGCACGAACCACAGCTCGGTGGAGTCGACGATCCGGGTGATCCGCTCGTCCTTGCCGTAGCCGTCGAGGTAGTGGTGCATCAGCCGCCGGGTCATCTCGGGGGTGATCCACTCGCGCGCGTGCTGGTTGGACATGTAGAGCGTGGCGGGCTTGGAGCCGTCCTCGACCCGCGGGGCGCCCTTGCTGATCTTGAGGGCGAGGATGTCCTGCCCCTTCACGGTCCTGCCGAGGGAGACGACCTTGGTGATCCCGGGGTTGGCCCGGGCGGTGTCGATGATCTCCTGCTTGAGGCCGTTCGGGCCGCCGTACGGGCGGAAGACGCCGTCGCCGGCGGCCGCCACCCGCTTCTCGGCGGAGGCGGTCAGGTCGTGCTCGGCGATCTCGACGCCCTGGCCGCGCAGCCGGTCCGCCTGGCGGCCGGTGAGGAAGAGCTCGACCGTCGCGGAGCCCTTCGCGGGCACCCGCTCGGTCAGTTCGTGGGCGTCGGCACCCGCGTCGAGGAGCAGCGGAACCTGCTCCTTGGTGACCTCGGCACGCCATACGGAGAGGGCGTCACCGCCGTCCCGGTCGTTCGGCTGCGCTCCGGCGACGGGTGTCGCCGCCATACCCGCGATCAGCAGTGAAGCCGCGGCGAGGATCGATCTCGCTCTGCGTCTCATGAGCCCCCCTTGCTGTGGTCCGTCACGAAGGTGAACAGACGCCAGGCTCATGGGCGCCCATGGACCTGTCAAGGGTGCCTCGCGGGGGGTACGGAAAAGCTGCCGGTGCCTCAGAAAGGCACCGGCAGCCCGGAGTTCGGAATTCCGTACGAAGGGTGATCCGGTCAGCCGACCAGGCTGTCGTCCAGCTCCTCGGTGAGGTTGGACTCGGTCCCGGGGATGCCCAGGTCCTGCGCCCGCTTGTCGGCCATGGCCAGCAGTCGGCGGATCCGGCCGGCCACCGCGTCCTTCGTCAGCGGCGGGTCGGCGAGCGCGCCCAGCTCCTCCAGGGAGGCCTGCTTGTGCTCCATCCGGAGCCGGCCGGCCGCCGCGAGGTGCTCGGGCACCTCCTCGCCGAGGATCTCCAGGGCGCGCTGCACCCGGGCCCCGGCGGCGACCGCGGCTCGCGCCGAACGGCGCAGGTTGGCGTCGTCGAAGTTGGCCAGGCGGTTGGCGGTGGCGCGGACCTCGCGCCGCATCCGCCGCTCCTCCCAGGCGAGCACCGACTCGTGCGCGCCGAGCCGGGTCAGCAGGGCGCCGATCGCGTCGCCGTCGCGGACGACGACCCGGTCCACCCCCCGCACCTCACGGGCCTTCGCCGCGATGGAGAGCCGGCGCGCCGCGCCGACCAGGGCGAGCGCCGCCTCGGGGCCGGGGCAGGTCACCTCCAGGGAGGAGGACCGGCCCGGCTCGGTCAGCGAGCCGTGCGCGAGGAACGCGCCCCGCCAGGCCGCCTCGGCGTCGCAGGTCGCGCCGGAGACCACCTGCGGGGGGAGGCCCCGGATGGGCCGGCCCCGGCCGTCGACCAGACCCGTCTGGCGGGCCAGCTGGTCGCCGCCGGCGACCACCCGCACCACGAAGCGCGAGCCGCGCCGCAGCCCGCCGGGGGCCATGACGATGAGCTCCGAGCTGTGCCCGAAGATCTCCAGGATGTCCCGCTTGAGCCGGCGCGCCGCCATCGCGGTGTCCAGCTCCGCCTCGATCACGATGCGGCCGCTCACCAGGTGCAGCCCGCCCGCGAACCGCAGGATCGACGAGACCTCTGCCTTCCTGCAGCAGGTCCGGGTGACGGGAAGCCGGGAGATCTCGTCCTTCACCGCTGCCGTCATCGCCATGGGCCGATCCTTCCATGCATCCGAAAAATACGGTCGTACGCGGCGGCCAGCAGCTCCGGGTCATGCTTCGCGGAGCCGTCGGGCCCGGCCACCGGTGCCAGCTCGACCGCGGCGCCGAGCCGCTTGGCGGCATCGACGAGGGGCTCCCTCGCTGACACGTCGGGCACGGCGGCCTCGTCGGCCAGCACCACGTCCAGGGCGAGTTTAGGGGCGTGTCGTCCCAAAACCTCCAAATGACGCTGCGGGGAGAAGCCCTCGGTTTCTCCGGGCTGCGGCGCGAGGTTCAGCGAGAGCACCTTCCGGGCCTTCGTCTCGGCCAGCGCGTCGAGCAGTTCGGGCACGAGGAGGTGCGGGATCACCGAGGAGAACCAGGACCCCGGGCCGAGGACCACCCAGTCCGCGTCCAGAACCGCCTCGACCGCCTCCGGCACCGCCGGCGGGTCGTTCGGCACGAGGTGCACGGACTGCACCTCGCCCGGGGTGAGCGCCACGGTCGCCTGACCGCACACGGTGTCCACGTCGTCCGGGCGCTCCGGGTCGTGGCCCCTGACCAGGGCCTGGAGCTCCAGGGGTACGGCGGACATGGGCAGCACCCGGCCCTGGGCGCCGAGCAGCCGGCCCACCAGGTCGAGGGCCTGCACGGGGTCGCCGAGCTGCTCCCAGAGGGCGACGATCAGCAGGTTGCCGACGGCGTGGCCGTTGATCTCGCCCTTGGACTGGAAGCGGTGCTGGATGACCCGGGCCCAGGTCTGGCCCCAGTCGTCGTCGCCGCAGAGGGCCGCGAGCGCCTTGCGGAGGTCGCCCGGGGGCAGCACGCCCAGCTCCTCCCGGAGCCGGCCGCTGGAACCCCCGTCGTCGGCGACGGTGACGACGGCGGTGAGGTCGCCGGTGATCCGGCGGAGGGCGGCGAGGGAGGCGGAGAGGCCCATCCCGCCGCCGAGCGCGACCACCTTCGGCTGGGCGCCGCGCCTGCGGAGCGTACGCCGCACCGAGAGGGTGGAGGCACGTCGACGGTAGGGCTTCACTCGCGCCCCATGTCCCGGTGCACGACGACGGTCTCGACCCCTTCGGCGGCGATCCGGGCGGCGAGCCGCTCGGCGGTGGCGACGGAGCGGTGCTTGCCGCCCGTGCAGCCGACCGCGATGGTCACGTACCGCTTGCCCTCGCGTCGGTAGCCCGCGGCGATCAGCTGGAGCAGCTCCGTGTAGCGGTCCAGGAACTCCTTGGCGCCGGGCTGGTTGTAGACGTAGTTCGACACCTCCTCGTTGAGGCCGGTGAAGGGGCGCAGCTCGGGGACCCAGTGCGGGTTCGGCAGGAAGCGCATGTCCACCACGAGGTCGGCGTCGACCGGCAGGCCGTACTTGAACCCGAAGGACATGACGGTGGCCCGCAGCTCGGGCTCCTCGTCCCCGGCGAACTGGGCGTCCATCTTGGCGCGCAGCTCGTGCACGTTCAGGCTGGAGGTGTCGATCACCAGGTCGGCGTCCCCGCGCAGCTCGCGCAGCAGGTCGCGCTCGGCGGCGATGCCGTCGGTGATGCGGCCGTCGCCCTGGAGCGGGTGCGGGCGGCGGACCGACTCGAAGCGCCGGACGAGGGCGTCGTCGGACGACTCCAGGAAGACGATCCGGCGGGTGACCTGCTTGGCGTCCAGGTCGGCGAGGGACTCCCGCAGGTTGTCGAAGAACTGCCGGCCGCGGACGTCCACGACGACGGCGATCCGGGCGACGTTGCCCTGGGAGCGGGCGCCGAGCTCCACCATGGTGGGGATCAGCGCGGGCGGCAGGTTGTCCACGACGAACCAGCCGAGGTCCTCCAGACACTTCGCCGCGGTGGACCGGCCGGCTCCGGACATGCCGGAGATGATCACCAGCTCCGGAATGGCCGCCTCGGCGCCGTTGTCGCCGGGGATCTCCTTCGTGCCCGTACTCACGTGTCCTGCTCCGTCTTCTCGGTCGTGCTGGTCTTGCGGTTCGTTCCGGTCCTGCTCGTGCGCGGTCATGCCGTGCCGCCCCCGTCGTCATCCATGATCTCTCCTGTCGCCGTGTTCACGGCGGGTCCGGCCGGGGCCGTCTGCGCGAGGGCCACGACGACCGCCTCCGCGGTCTTGCGGCCCATGCCGGGGATCTCGCAGATCTGCTCGATTGTCGCCTGCCGGAGCCGCTTCACCGAGCCGAAATGCTTGATCAACGCCTGTTTCCGCGTGTCACCGAGGCCGGGCACCGCGTCGAGGGGGCTGGTCCTGATGCGTTTGGCCCGCTTGGACCGCTGGTAGCGGATGGCGAAGTCGTGAGCCGTGTCACGTACCCGCTGGAGGAGGTACAGGCCCTCGCTGGAGCGGGGCAGGACCACCGGGTCGTCGTCACCGGGCAGCCACACCTCCTCCAGGCGCTTGGCCAGGCCGCACACCGCGATGTCGGTGATCCCGAGCTCGTCGAGGGCCCGCCGGGCCGCCGCCACCTGCGGCTGCCCGCCGTCCACCACGACGAGCTGGGGCGGGTACGCGAAGCGCTTGGGCCGGCCGCTCTCCTCCTCGTCCTCGACGACGCCCTCGGGGTCCCACTCCCCCGTCTTCTCCTTCTCCAGGAGGTAGCGGCGGAAGCGGCGGCTGATCACCTCGTGCATGGACCGCACGTCGTCCTGGCCCTCGCCGTGCCAGACCTGGGTGTCGCCGACGCGCCCCTTGATCTGGAAGCGGCGGTACTCGCTCTTGCGGGGCAGTCCGTCCTCGAAGACCACCATCGAGGCCACCACGTCGTCGCCCTGGAGGTGCGAGATGTCGAAGCACTCGATCCGCAGCGGCGCCGAGTCCAGGTCCAGCGCCTCGGCGATCTCCTCCAGGGCGCGGGAGCGGGTGGTCAGGTCGCTGGCGCGCTTCGTCTTGTGCAGGACGAGCGCCTGCTGGGCGTTGCGCGCGACGGTCTCCATCAGGTCCTTCTTGTCGCCGCGCTGCGGGATCCGCAGGGAGACGTTGGACCCGCGGCGGCCGGAGAGCCAGGCGGTGACGGCCTCGACGTCCTCGGGCAGCGCCGGGACCAGGACCTCCTTGGGCACCGTGTCCCCGCTCTCCTCGCCGTACAGCTGCTGGATCGCGTGCTCGACGAGTCCGGCCGTGTCCACCGCCTCGACCTTGTCGGTGACCCAGCCGCGCTGGCCGCGGACGCGGCCGCCGCGCACGTGGAAGATCTGCACCGCCGCCTCCAGCTCGTCCTCCGCGAGCGCGATCAGGTCGGCGTCCGTGGCGTCGGCGAGCACGACCGCGCTCTTCTCCATGGCCCGGCGCAGCGCCTCTATGTCGTCGCGGAGCCGCGCCGCCCTCTCGTACTCCATGTCCTCGGCCGCGAGCATCATCTGCTTCTCCAGCCGGCGGATGTACGTACCGGTGCGGCCGGCCATGAAGTCGCTGAACTCCTCGGCCAGTTCCCGGTGCTCCTCGGGGGTGACGCGGCCGACGCAGGGCGCCGAGCACTTCCCGATGTAGCCCAGGAGGCAGGGCCTCCCGGCGGACGCCGCGTTCCGGAAGACACCCGCGGAGCAGGTGCGCACCGGGAAGACCCGCAGCATCAGGTCGACGGTCTCGCGGATCGCCCACGCGTGCGCGTACGGCCCGAAGTAGCGCACGCCCTTCTTCTTCTGGCCGCGCAGGACCTGGACGCGGGGGAACTCCTCGTTCATCGTCACCGCGAGGTACGGGTAGCTCTTGTCGTCCCGGTACTTCACGTTGAACCGGGGGTCGTACTCCTTGATCCAGGAGTACTCCAGCTGGAGCGCCTCGACCTCGGTCGACACGACGGTCCATTCCACGGAGGCCGCGGTGGTCACCATGGTGGCCGTCCGCGGGTGCAGGCCCGTCAGCGGCTGGAAGTAGTTGGCGAGCCGCTGGCGGAGGGACTTCGCCTTCCCCACGTAGATCACCCGGCGGTGCTCGTCGCGGAACTTGTAGACCCCCGGCGAGTCGGGGATCTGACCCGGCTTGGGGCGGTAGCTGGAGGGGTCGGCCATGCTCCCCACCCTACTGGCGGGCACCGACACTCCGGCCGCGCCCGCTCGTTGGCGGGGCATGGCGAATCGAGCGGTGGGACGGCTGGCGGACCGGGTCTGCGTGATCACGGGCGCGGCGAGCGGGATCGGCCGGGCGACGGCGGAGCGGTTCCTGCGGGAGGGCGCGCGCGTCGTCGCGGCCGACCTGGACGGCGACCGGCTGGCGACGCTGCCGGGGGTCGTCCCGGTGGTCGGCGACGTGTCCCGCGAGGAGGACGCCCGGCGCATGGTCGCCACGGCGGTGGACCGCTTCGGGCGGCTGGACGTCCTGGTGGCGAACGCGGGGGTGATCCCGCTCCTCTCCGTCACCGAGGCGGAGGCCGCCGACTTCGACCGGGTGATGGCGGTGGACGGCCGGGGCATGTTCCTGACCTGCAAGTACGCGATCGAGGCGATGCTCGTGTCGGGCGGCGGGGCGATCGTCTGCACGTCGTCGATCTCGGGCGTGGCCGGACAGGCCCGGCAGGCGGTCTACGGCCCGGCGAAGTTCGTGGCCACGGGGCTGACGAAGCACCTGGCGGTGGAGTGGGCGGAGCACGGGATCCGGGTGAACGCGGTGGCCCCGGGCACGATCGAGACGGAACGGGTGGCGGCGGCCCGCGACGAACCGGGCGGCCCGGAGTACCTGGCGGAGGTGGCCCGCGGCCACCCGATGGGCCGCTTCGGGACGCCGGAGGAGGTGGCGTCGGCGATCGTCTTCCTGGCGTCGGAGGAGGCGTCCTTCATCACGGGCGCGATCCTCCCGGTGGACGGCGGCTACCTGGCCCGCTGACCCAGCCGGAAGAACGTGGCCCGCGGGCCTGTGACTGCCTGGCGGTCTGGCCGTGGGGGTCTCGGGCAGCGGGTCGCCTGGAAGCGGTCGCACCGCACCGCGCCCTGCGGCGCCGCCCCGGTGGGGCGGCCGGCTGTGATCAGGGGGCGGCGCTCCAGCAGGGGCGCCTGCCCCCAGCGGAACGGGAGGCCGACGGGGCGGGCACCGTCCTGGGGACGAGTGCCCGCCCTGGGGGCGGAGCGGGTCAGAGCTCCCGGGTGGTGGCCCGGCGCCGCCGGACCGCCGCCACCGACACCAGCAGCAGGGCCAACCCGGCACCCGCCCCCGCCGTCGCCGACGCCACCGTCGCCCCAGCCCCAGCCCACGGCTCAGCCGCAGCCGCAGCCGCAGGCCCGGTCATGGGACCCGCCGCCGACGCGTCTGTCCCCGGCACGCCGTACCCCCCGGCCGTGCCCTTCTTCGCGTAGGCCGAGCCGGGGAGCTTGTCCCCGTACGTCCGGGCCACCCGCTCCCGGTAGCCGGCCAGACTCGTCCCGTTCCGGCCGACGGCCCGTACCGCGTCCTCGTCCAGCGGCAGCACCTTCGCCCCCTTCTGGACGTACCACGCGTCGATCTGCGGCTCGCGGAACACCAGTCCGCCGCCGCCCATCTCCGCGTACCGGACCTCGTCGTCGCCGGTGGCGATGTTGACGACCTGCCAGCCGCCGCCCGGCTGCTCGGCGGTCCACAGGGAGGCCTTCTGCCCGTCGGAGGAGACCGCCCTGCTGGCCCGGAACTCGACCCGGGCGACCGGCGCCCCCGGCTTCCCGGCGACGAAGTCCGGCGAGAGGATCCGCACCGGCACGGACCCGGCCTCGACCCGCGGCGCGGCCGCCGAGCGGGCGACGGCGCCGTCCCGGGCGAAGAACCGGGACAGGGTGGCGAGGGTGCCGGGCGCCGAGGCCGCCTGCTCGGCCGTGGGCGCCGTCGTCGCGGGCGGCAGCCCGTCGGCGCGGGCCGGCAGCGCGCCGAGCAGGACGAGGGCGGAGGCGGCGAGGAGCCCGGCTCCCGCGGCACGTGCGTTCATCGTCGTCACGCCCCTATCCGGTAGAGCGAGTGGGTCCAGGAGAAGGTGCTGTTGTTGACGTACCAGGCGTGCGAGGCCCAGTTGTAGCGGTTGCTGGACGGCCAGGGATCGCCCCAGTAGACCCAGCTGTCGGCGTCGTCGTAGCCGTAGATCACGTGCATGTGGCCACCGCCTCCGGCCCACTGGATGCGGGTCTCGACCGGCCGGTCGGCGTTGATCTCGGTCTGGACGGTGGAGTAGCGCAGCCACCCGGTGACGTAGGAGCCGGGGTTGACGCCGGCCCAGCTCAGGCCGGTCTGGACGTTGCCGAGGGTGGCCTGGTTGTTGGGGCAGTCGTAGCCCTGCTGGCGGTTGAAGGCGGCGTTGCAGAACTGGTTCTGGCTGTAGGCGCGGCCGAACCAGGTGGCGATGGTGTTGCCGCCGGCCGCCCAGCACCAGTTGGTCTTCTGCTGGGCCTGCATGGTGATGTTCAGCCGCTTGGAGCCGAGGGCGGCGGCGTCCTCGCCGGCGGGTGCCGCGGACGCCGAGGTGGTGGGGACGAGGAAGAGGGCTGCCGCGGCGAGTGCCGCGAGGTTCAGCTTCCTTCTGCGCATCGCGTTCCTCCCTGGAGCGGGGGGTGGGGATGTGGGGGTCGTGTGGGGGGTGGGGGTGGGGGGTGGGGGGTGGAGGAGCGCGTCCGGACGCTGGTCTGGAGCATCTGCCGTTGTCCGGATCCGGTCAACCCGCTTCAATGCGGAGTGACATCGGACTGTGAACGGTGTGACCCGGGTGTGAACGGACGCCCTCGGCCCACCTGCCCGCCCACCCCGCGCGGCGCGTCGGTCCGCTCCCCCGTCGTGAACGTTCACCGAGGAGTCCTCGTGAGCCACACCGAGGCCGATCTGGTGCAGCTCCTGCACACAGGCCCCTTCCATCTGGCCCTGCGCACCGCGCTGGCCGTGCGCGGACTGCCGCTCCAGCGGGTCCAGCACCATCTCGCGCACCGGGGCGTCAAGGTCGGGGTGACGAGCCTGAGCTACTGGCAGCAGGGGGCCCGGCGCCCCCAGCGGCCGGAGTCGCTGAAGGCGGTCCGCGCTCTGGAGGAGGTGCTCCAGCTGCCGGGGAACTCGCTGCTCCGGCTGCTCACGGAGGACGCGGCCGCGCGGGCCGAGGTGGAGCGCCCGGCGGCCCGGTCGTACCGGTCGCTGGTGGAGGCGTCCGGGTCGGTCGAGGGGCTCCTCGCCGGTCTGGAGTCGCCGACGGACGGCGGGCTGCACACGGTGGGGCACCACGAACGGGTCCGGATCGGGGCCGGACGGGAGCTGGTCGGGCGGGAGTCGCAGCAGGTGGTCCGGGCGCACCGGGACGGTGTGGACCGCTATCTGGCCATCCACCACGGGGACGCGGGCTGCGACCCGTCGCGGGTCGCGGTGCGGGCGGCGGAGAACTGCCGGACCGGGCGGGTGCGCTGGGACGCGGGCACGGGGGTGGTCGTCGCGGAGCTGCTCTTCGACACGCGGCTGCGCGCCGGGGACACGTACCTCTTCTCGTACGGGTTCGAGGACGGTACGGGCGGGCCGAGCCGGGAGTACGTGCGGGGGTTCAGCTTCGCGGGCGGCCAGTACGTGCTGCAGGTGCGCTTCGACGAGGCGGCGCTGCCGGTGCGGTGCCGGCGGTTCGCGCAGGCGTCGGCGGGCGCGCCGCGCGGCGGCCGCGCGGAACTGACGGTGAGCGGCCGCCACCGCACGGTGCACGTCGTGGAGCAGGGGGTGCGCCCGGGGATCCTGGGCATCGACTGGGACTGGGCCTGACCGGGCTCCATTCCGGGTGGGGCGGGTGTCGCGCGGGGCGGGCGCCGGGCCGGGGCGGGCCGTAGGCGCAGCGCGGGCCGGTGCGAGCGCAGGGCCGGGGCGAGCGCAGGGCCGGGCGGGCGCCGAGCCGGGGCGAGCGCGGGGCGGAGCGGGCGCCGGGCCGGGGCGAGCGCGGGGCAGGGCGGGCGCCGGGCCGGTGACGTGTGAGGCGGGTGCCGGGCCGGTGTCGGCCTGGTGACGCGCGCGGCGGACGCCGGCCGTCCGGTGCCGGGTCGGGGCGGGCGGGTGTCGCGCCCGGCAGCTCCCGGGCGGGTGTGCCGCCCGGTGTCCGGGGCCGGTCAGGCCTTGGGCGTGGCCTCCGGGCCCGCGATCAGCTCGCCGTTCTCGACGCGGATCGGGACGGCGGGGAGCGGGACGGTGGCCGGGCCCTTGAGCGCCTTGCCCGTGGTCACGTCGAAGCGGCTGCCGTGGCAGGGGCAGTTGCCCTCGTTGTCCTCGATCTTGTCGAGGACGCAGCCGGCGTGGGTGCACTGGGCGCTGAACGCCTTGTACTGCCCCTCGGCCGGGCAGCTCACCACGACCTTCTGCTCGCGGTAGAGCTTGGCGCCGCCGACGGGGACCTCGTCCGGGGCACCCAGGGCGACCGGGGCCGTCGGGGTCGGGACCCCGGCGTGGCCGACCTTGGACTCGGTGGAGCAGGCGGCGACTCCCAGCCCGGCGGCACCGGCGAGAGCGGCGCCCTTCAGGACGGTGCGGCGGCTGGACTGGCCGGACATGGGTGCTCCACGGGGGGGATCGGGGCAATGCGTGCCGAACCGACGATACCGGCGTGGTGTCCGCCGCCGGCGGCCGGGCCCGGGGTCCGCACCGGTGCGGGGCGGCTCGGTGCGGACCGGGCCCGGGACGGGGCAGGGCCCCCGCGGAGGGGGGCCCTGCCGGGGACGTCAGGCCTTGCGGGCCCGGGTCGTCGCCTTCTTCGCGGCGGCCTTGGTGGCGGTCGCCTTGGTGGCCGTCTTCTTGGCGGCCGTCCTGCTCGCGGCGGTCGTCTTCGCGCCCGCGGTCGCCTTGGTCGCGGCGGCCTTGGTGGCGGTCGCCTTGGCCGGGGCCTTCTTCGCCGCGGTCTTCCTGGTCCCGCGGGCCGCGGGGACGGTCGCCCCGGAGTCGCTGACCCGGTCCGCGCCGAGGATCTCGCGGAGGAACTTGCCGGTGTGGCTCGCCGGGACCGAGGCGACCTCCTCGGGCGTGCCCTCGGCGACGACCAGGCCGCCGCCGCTGCCGCCCTCGGGGCCCATGTCGATGAGCCAGTCGGCGGTCTTGATCACATCGAGGTTGTGCTCGATGACGATCACCGAGTTGCCCTTGTCGACCAGTCCGGAGAGGACCTTGATCAGCTTGGAGATGTCCTCGAAGTGCAGACCGGTGGTCGGCTCGTCCAGGACGTAGACCGTGCGGCCGGTGGAGCGCTTCTGGAGCTCGGAGGCGAGCTTCACGCGCTGCGCCTCGCCGCCCGAGAGGGTCGGCGCGGACTGGCCGAGCCGGACGTACCCGAGGCCGACCTCGTTGAGCGTGCGCAGGTGGCGCGCGATGGTCGGGACGGCCTCGAAGAAGTCCAGGGCCTCCTCGATCGGCATGTTCAGGACCTCGGCGATGGACTTGCCCTTGTAGTGGACCTCCAGGGTCTCCCGGTTGTACCGGTCGCCGTGGCAGACCTCGCACGGGACGTAGACGTCCGGGAGGAAGTTCATCTCGATCTTGATCGTGCCGTCGCCGGAGCAGTTCTCGCAGCGGCCGCCCTTGACGTTGAAGGAGAACCGGCCGGGCAGGTAGCCCCGGACCTTGGCCTCCATCGTCTCGGCGAAGAGCTTGCGGACGTGGTCGAAGACGCCGGTGTACGTCGCCGGGTTCGACCGCGGGGTGCGGCCGATCGGGGACTGGTCGACGTGCACGACCTTGTCCACGAGGTCGTCGCCGTCCACCCGGGTGTGCCGTCCGGGCACCGACTTGGCGCCGTTCAGCTCGCGCGCCAGGTGGGTGTAGAGGATGTCGTTGACCAGGGTGGACTTGCCGGATCCGGAGACGCCGGTGACGGCGGTGAGGACGCCGAGCGGGAAGGAGACGTCGATGTCCTGCAGGTTGTTCTCGCGGGCGCCGTGCACGGTGAGCCGGCGGCCGGGGTCGACCGGGCGGCGGACGTCGGGCGTCGGGATCTCCCGGCGGCCCGAGAGGTACTGCCCGGTCATCGACTCCTCGTTGCCGAGGAGCTCCTTCAAGGTGCCGGAGTGGACGACCTTGCCGCCGTGCTCACCGGCGCCGGGGCCGATGTCGACGATCCAGTCGGCGACCTTGATCGTGTCCTCGTCGTGCTCGACGACGATCAGCGTGTTGCCCATGTCCCGGAGGCGCACGAGGGTCTCGATGAGCCGGTGGTTGTCGCGCTGGTGGAGACCGATGGACGGCTCGTCGAGCACGTACAGCACGCCGACCAGGCCGGAGCCGATCTGGGTGGCGAGCCGGATGCGCTGGGCCTCGCCGCCGGAGAGGGTGCCCGCGGCGCGGTTGAGCGAGAGGTAGTCGAGGCCGACGTCGACGAGGAAGCGGAGCCGCTCGTTGACCTCCTTGAGGACCCGCTCGGCGATCTTCTTGTCCCGGGCGTTCAGCCGGAGGCGGGAGAGGAACTCGGCGCAGTCGCTGATCGACATCGCGGAGACCTCGGCGATGGACTTCTCCATGACCGTGACGGCGAGGACGATCGGCTTGAGGCGGGTGCCCTCGCAGGTGGGGCACGGCACCTCGCGCATGTAGCCCTCGAAGCGCTCGCGGCTGGAGTCGCTCTCGGCCTCGGTGTGCCGCCGCTTGACGAAGGAGACGGCGCCCTCGAAGGCCGGCGTCGTGTACGCCCGCTCGCGGCCGTACCGGTTGCGGTAGCGCACCTCTACCTGGGTCTTGTGGCCGTACATCAGGGCCTTCTTGGCGCGCTGCGGCAGTGCCGCGTACGGCAGGTCCGTGCGGAAGCCGAGGGCCTGCGACAGGCCGCCGATGAGCCGGCCGAAGTACTCCTTGGTGTGGCCGTGCGACCAGGGGTGGATCGCTCCGTCGTCGAGGGACTTGTCCTCGTCGGGGACGATCAGCTCCGGGTCGACCTCCATGCGGGTGCCGATGCCGGTGCAGTCGGGGCAGGCGCCGAACGGCGAGTTGAAGGAGAAGGAGCGCGGCTCCAGCTCCTCGAAGGACAGGTCGTCGTACGGGCAGTAGAGGTGCTCCGAGTACATCCGCTCGCGCTCGGGGTCGTCCTCGGCGAGGTCGACGAAGTCGAGCACGACCATGCCGCCGGAGAGCCCGAGGGCGGTCTCGACGGAGTCGGTGAGGCGGCGCTTGGCGCTGTCCTTCACGGTGAGGCGGTCGACGACCACCTCGATCGTGTGCTTCTCCTGCTTCTTCAGCGTCGGCGGTTCGCTCAGCTGTACGGTCACGCCGTCCACGCGGGCGCGGCTGTAGCCCTTGGTCTGGAGGTCGGCGAAGAGGTCGACGAACTCGCCCTTGCGCTCGCGCACGAGCGGGGAGAGCACCTGGAAGCGGCTGCCCTCGGGGAGCTCCAGGACCTTGTCGACGATGGCCTGGGGCGACTGGCGGGAGATCGGCCGGTGACACTCGGGACAGTGCGGCTTGCCGATGCGGGCGAAGAGCAGGCGGAGGTAGTCGTAGACCTCCGTGATGGTGCCGACCGTCGAGCGCGGGTTGCGCGAGGTCGACTTCTGGTCGATGGAGACCGCGGGCGACAGGCCTTCGATGAAGTCGACGTCCGGCTTGTCCATCTGGCCGAGGAACTGCCGGGCGTAGGAGGAGAGCGACTCGACGTAGCGGCGCTGCCCCTCGGCGAAGATCGTGTCGAACGCGAGGGAGGACTTGCCCGACCCCGAGAGTCCGGTGAAGACGATCAGGGAGTCGCGCGGGAGGTCGAGCGAGACGTTCTTGAGGTTGTGCTCACGAGCGCCACGGACGATGAGACGGTCGGCCACGCCGGTCCGCACCTTTCTTCAGAGAGCGGATGCTGCAGAGAGCGGGTGCCGCAGGACGAGTGCTGCGGCGAGCTGATGTGCCTGTCACACCCAACGCTTCAAGGATGCCGGATGCTTCCTTCGAGCCTATAGCACGCACATTCGATTTCCGGACGCGCGGAGACCTGTTCACCCGATCGAGTGGCGGTACCCGGCTGCCACTAAGGTCGGCGCCATGATCGACCACGAACGCGACCTCGCTCACGTCCGCGCAGCGACCGAAAGGCTGCTGGCGGCGGCCGCCTCCCTGGACAACGCCGCCGGGGCCGAGCCGTCACGGCTGCCCGGGTGGACCCGCGGCCACGTGCTCGCCCACGTCGCCCGGAACGCCGACGCCCTGGTGAACGTCCTCCGGGGCCTCCCGATGTACCCGGACGCCGCGACCCGGGACGCGGACATCGAGCGCGACTCCGGCCGCCCGCTCGACGTCCAGCTCGCCGACCTGCGCGCGACCGCGGACCGCTTCCAGGCCCTGGGCGCCGAGCCCGCCGACTGGAGCCGGACCGTCGAGCTCCGCAACGGGGTCCTCGACAGCGCCTCCCGGATCCCCTTCCGCCGCTGGGCCGAGGTCGACCTCCACCACGTCGACCTGGGCGTCGGCTACGAGCTGGAGGACCTGCCGGAGGAGTTCACCGACCGCGAGACCGCCTTCCTCGCCGACCGCTTCGCCGGACTGGAGAGCGTCCCGGCGACGTCCCTCCGGGCCGACGACGGCCGGGAGTGGAAGACCGGCGGCACCTCCGGCGGGGTGGCCGTCACGGGCCCCGCCCCCGAGATCCTCGGCTGGCTGGCCGGACGGCGCGACGGCGCGGCACTGCGGACCACGGGCGGCCCGCTGCCGAAGCTCCCCCCGCTCTAGCGTCCACGGCCTCCCGCCGTCGGTGGGCGGGACTAGTCTGAGCGCATGACGTACAGCGGAGCGGTGAAGGTCGGCGGGGCGGCGGACGTGCACGAGCTGACGGACCTGATGATCTCGAAGGTCGCGGTCGGCCCGATGGACAACAACGCGTACCTGCTGCGCTGCCGGGCCACCGGCGAGCAGCTGCTGATCGACGCGGCCAACGACACGGACACCCTCCTGACCCTGATCGGTGACGACGGCATCGCGTCCGTCGTCACCACCCACCGGCACGGGGACCACTGGCAGGCGCTCGCCGACGTGGTCGCCGCGACCGGCGCGGTGACGTACGCCGGCGCGTACGACGCCGACGGCATCCCAGTCGCGACCGACGTGCCCGTCGAGGACGGGGACGTGATCCGGGTGGGCCGGGTCGAGCTGACCGCGCGCCGCCTGGTCGGGCACACCCCGGGGTCGATCGCCCTCGTCTACGACGACCCGCACGGCCACCCGCACGTCTTCACCGGCGACTGCCTCTTCCCCGGCGGGGTGGGCAACACCTGGAAGGACCCCGAGGCCTTCGCGAGCCTGATCCACGACGTGGAGACCAAGCTCTTCGCCGTTCTGCCCGACGAGTCCTGGATCTACCCGGGGCACGGCAAGGACACCACGCTCGGTGACGAGCGGCCCTCGCTCCCCGTGTGGCGCGAGCGCGGCTGGTAGCCGCCGCGGAGGCGCCCGGAGGCCGAGAGCGCGCGGCTGAGCAGCACCATGCTTCCGCGCGCCCCCGTAACGCGGACGGCGGCGGGGTAGTTGGCGCGGCATGAGCCCCCGTAACGCTCCGTCGCCACCGACGTCCCCGCCCTCCCCGGTTCCGCCCGTCCCGCCCCCGGCGCCCGCCCCTCCCCCGATGGGCCGGCTCGCCGCCGCCTCGCTCGTGGGCACCGCGATCGAGTTCTTCGACTTCTTCGTCTACGGGACGGCCGCCGCCCTCGTCCTGGGGCCGCTCTTCTTCCCGACCTTCTCGCCGCTCGCCGGCACCCTGGCCGCCTTCGGCACCTTCGCCGTCGGCTTCCTCTCCCGGCCGCTCGGCTCGGTCCTCTTCGGGCACGTCGGCGACCGGTACGGACGGCGCCCGGTGCTCTTCGCCTCGCTGCTCCTGACCGGCGTCGCCACGGTCGCGGTCGGCTGCGTGCCCACGTACGGGACGATCGGCATCGCCGCCCCGGTGCTGCTGCTCGTGCTCCGCTTCCTCCAGGGCCTGGGCCTCGGCGGCGAGTGGGGCGGAGCCGTGCTGCTCACCGCGGAGCACGCCCCCGAGCACCGGCGCGCGCTCTGGTCGAGCTTCCCGCAGATCGGTCCGTCGATCGGCTTCCTGCTGGCGAACGGGGTGATGCTGGCCCTCTCGGCCGGGCTGAGCGATGCCGAGTTCCGCTCCTGGGGCTGGCGGGTGCCGTTCTGGGCGGCCGGTCTGCTCGCCGCGGCCGGCCTGCTGCTGCGCTCCTCGCTCACGGAGACCCCGCAGTTCGAGAAGCTGTCCGCGGCCGGGCGGACCGCGGGCGCGCCGCTGGCCGAGATCGCCCGCCACCACTGGCGGCTCGTGCTGCTGACGGCCGGGGCGCTGGCGGTCGGCTACGCCACCTTCTACACGGTCTCCACCTGGGCGCTGGCCTACGGGACCGAGCGGCTCGGGGTGAGCAGCACGGTGATGCTGGGCTGCGTCATGGCGGCGGTCGCGATCAAGGGGGCGGTGACGCCGTTCGTCGCGGTCCTCGCCGACCGCTGGGGCCGTCGGCCGCTGTGCCTTGCGGGGTGCACGGCCTCCGCGCTGTGGATGTTCCCGATGGTGGGCCTGCTGCACACGGCGCGGCCGTGGCTGATGTTCCTGGGCTTCCTGGGTGCGCTGCTGGCCTTCATCACGATGTTCGCGGTGGTGGCGGCGTACCTCCCGGAGCTGTACGAGCCCCGCGTCCGCTGTACGGGCGCCGCCGTCGGCTACAACCTCGCCGGGGTGCTGGGCGGCGCCCTGACGCCGATCGTGGCCACGGCCCTCTCCGGCGGCGGCTCGGGCCCGCCGTGGGGCGTCGCGGCCTATCTGACCGTGGTCGCCCTGGTCAGTCTCGGCTGTTTCGCGCTCCTCCCGGAGACCCTGCCGGCCGGGGCGGCGCGGAGGGCGGAGCCGGAGGCCGCCTCGGCCTGAGCGGGGAACGGCGACGGCCGGCCCGGGGGTCCCGGGCCGGCCGTCGCCGTGTGCGTGTCGCGTGTCGCGCGGGTCAGGCGCCGATGCTGTCCTTCTTGGCGTCGTCGACGCCCTCGCCACCGGCGGCCGCCTCGGCGGCCTCCCGCTCCGACTGCCTCTTCGAAGCGATCAGGCTGGTGATCGTGGTGATCACCAGGACGCCGCCGATGAAGGCGAGCGAGAACGGGATGCTGATCTCGGGGACGTGGACCCCGGACTCGTGCAGGGCGTGCAGCACGAGCTTCACGCCGATGAAGCCGAGGATCACCGACAGGCCGTAGCTGAGGTGGACCAGCTTCTTCAGCAGGCCGCCGATCAGGAAGTACAGCTGCCGCAGACCCATCAGGGCGAAGGCGTTGGCGGTGAAGACGATGTACGGGTCCTGGGTGAGGCCGAAGATCGCCGGGATGGAGTCGAGGGCGAAGAGGATGTCGGTGGTGCCGATCGCGAGCATGACGACCATCAGCGGGGTCATGATCCGCTTGCCGTTGTTCACGATGAACAGCTTGGTGCCGTGGTAGCGGTCGGCGACGCCGAACCTCTTCTCCACGCTCTTGAGGAGGCGGTTCTCCTCCCAGTCGTCCTCGTCCTCGTCGGCGCGGGCCTCCTGGATGAGCTTCCAGGCGGTGTAGATCAGGAACGCGCCGAAGATGTAGAAGACCCAGGAGAAGCTCGCGATGATCGCGGCGCCCGCGGCGATGAAGATGGTGCGGAGCACCAGGGCGATGACCACACCGACGAGCAGCACGCGCTGCTGGAGGTGTGAGGGCACCGCGAACTTCGCCATGATCAGGACGAAGACGAAGAGGTTGTCGACACTGAGCGACTTCTCGGTGATGTATCCGGCGAAGAACTCGCCGGACGCCTGGGCGTTGCCGAAGAAGAGCAGGCCGAGCCCGAAGATGACGGCCAGGACGATCCAGACGACGGTCCAGATCCCGGCTTCCTTGATCGACACGTCATGGGGCTTGCGCCCGATGAAGAAGTCGGCACCGATCAGGGCGGCGAGACCGAGAATGGTCACCACCCAGAGGGTCATTGAAACGTCCACTGCGCCTCCGGCGTCGTACGGCTACTGATCAGCGTCGTCGCTGCCGGAGGTCTCTTCCACCCGGGCGACGGACGATCGCCGCCGGGCCGACGCCCCGGGATCGGATCAGGATGATCCGTCCGTATTGACGGGTACGCCGCGCAATGGGGAGTACTCCCCTCCGCAGGAAGAAGAGTACCCGAAAGACCAAGAGAAGGTAAAGAGAAGGGTAAAGAGCCCCCAAGAGGCCAGGTCAGAAGGACCGGAACCGGCCCTGCCCGATGGGCCGTTCGGGCCTCCCGGGCCCTGGGGAAACGGTCAGGACCGGCCTCCGTCACGGGCGGCCGCCACCTGCCCGAGGACCTGCCGGAGCACCCCGCTGCCCCGCGGGGGCATCGGCGGCTCGTACGACCAGGCGTGGCCGACCCACGGATCGGCCAGGTGGTCGTCGGCGACGGGGGTGAGCCGGAGCAGCGAGCGCCACAGCGGGTCGAGGAGCGGCCCGTACGCGGACGCGTCCGCCCGGTCCGCCACCATCAGCAGATGGACGCCGACCGAGGGCCCCTCGTCCGCGAGGTACCGCAGGCGGGTGACCGCCCGGTCGTCGAAGCCGTGCGGGAAGTCGTGCACCACCAGCAGCTGCCGGGCGCCGTCCAGTCCCGGCGGCAGGGCGTCGGACGCACCCGCACGCACCGCCATCTGCAGCAGGTCGACGCGCTCGGTCAGCTGCTCCAGAACGGCCGAGACCCCTGCCGCGCCCCGGGCCGGCGGGGCCGCGAGGACCCCCGACTCCACGAGCGGCGCGAGGGCCGCGGCACCCGCGCCGGCGGGGTCGACCACGTGCACGGTGAACGCGCCCGCGGGGTGCGCCGCGAGCAGCCGGGCCGCGTGCGCGACCGCGCAGTCCAGGGCGAGCCGGCGCAGTTCGGTCTCGTCGAGGAGGGCGGCGGCCTCGGAGTGGCCCCGGCCGCTGTCCACCCAGAGCCCCCGCTCCAGGGGCAGCCGGACGAGCATCGGGATCCGGAGGTCGGTCCGCTCGGGGAGGTGCAGGTCGCCGAGGCGGACGGCCATCGGCTCCTCGGCCGGGACGCGGTAGGCCTGCCAGACGGGGTTCTCCCAGCGGGCGAAGGCGACCGGCAGGGCCGGCTCGACGACCTCCGACTCGGCCACGAGCTGGGCGAGGTCCCGGTCCAGGACCTCGCGCGCCCGCCCGACCAGCTCGTCGTGCCGGGCCCGGGCGGCGGCCCGCGCGGCGTCGTTGGCGCCGTCGGCGCGGGCACGGTAGTCGGAGAGCGTCTGGTCGAGCTCCCGGTCGAGCCGGTTCTCGGCGAACTCGCAGGCGCTGCGGTACGCGGCGGCGGTCCTGGCCAGGTCCTCGAACATGCCCCACACCTGGTTGTACAGGCGCTCGTCCATGGACCAACCCGACGCGTCCCCGGCGACCGGCGCGGGCGGCCCCGGCCGGGACTCCCGCTCCGGCTCGGGGGCGGCCGAGGGGCCGGGCGCCGGAGCGGTCCGGCGGCGCGGATGGGAGTAGTCGACGGGACCGCCGCCCGTCGTCGGCGCGGGCGCGTCCGGGACCGGCGGCGGGCTCACCGGGACGGTCGGAGCGGGGTCCGCGGCGGTCGGCGGCGCGGTGCTGCGCACCCGCTCCGCCCCGGGCGCGTGCTGCGCCGGAGCGGTCACCGGGGCCGGCGCGGGCACGACGGCCTCCAGGATCCGCGCGGCCAGGTCGGCGGGGTGCGGCACGCCCTGGTCGCCGAGGAGGGCGGCGAGCCCGCCCTCGTATCCCTGGCCCATGGCGCGGACCTTCCAGGCGCCCTGCCGGCGGTACAGCTCCAGGGCGACGACGGCGCACTCGCTGTCGAGCCCGGTGATCGTGTAGGTGGCGATCTCGGTGCCGCCGGGGACGGCGACGGAGACGAAGGGGGCGGCGACCGATCCGAAGCGGGCGGCTCCGCCGGCGCGCGGGCCGGGCAGTGCGAGGAGCACCGAGACGCGGTGGACGGCGCCGGGCACGGCGTCCAGGTCGACGGTGAGGCGGTGGTCGGCGGCGGCCTGTCCCGGCACGTCGACGCCCGGCAGGGAGGGTGCTCCGGGGTGGGCGATCCACTCCGCGCCGGGGACCCGGCCCTGCTCGTCGCCGAGGGTGGCTCCGGCGAGGACCGGGTGACCGGCCGACACCCGGATCTCCAGTCGGGTGTCGGGCAGGGGGTGGTTCTGCCCCCGGACCAGCTCGGCCGTCATCGGCTCTGTCCCCTCAGCGTTCGGCAGGTGCGGTTCATGCGGGACAGCTCCCGGGGGCCTGCTGCCTCCGGGAGCTGTGGACGGGTGTGCGGTGCGGTGCTGCCTACAGGTGCGGCAGGATCGCCGGCATCAGGTCCTGGAAGGTGCGGCCGTTGGCCGGGTTGCCCAGGGCGGTCATCTGCCAGCCGGAGCCGACCCGGTGCACCTTGGCCATGATCTGCGCGGTGTAGTTGCCGCCGCCGTCGAGGGTGTAGCGCGCGAGCTCCTGGCCGTTCGTCTCGTCGACGATGCGGCAGAAGGCGTTCTGCACCTCCTGGAACGTCTGGCCGGTGAAGGAGTTCACCGTGAAGACGATCTGGTCGATGTGGACCGGGACGCGCTGGAGGTCGACGAGGATCGCCTCGTCGTCCCCGCCCTGGCCCGCGCCGCCGACCAGGTTGTCACCGGTGTGCTTGACCGAGCCGTCGTCGCTGACCAGGTGACGGAAGAAGACCACGTCGACCGGCTGCTTGTCCGCGAAGAGGACGGCCGAGGCGTCCAGGTCGATCTCCTGGGTGCGCTTGCCGAAGAGACCGCGGCGCGGCGCGGCCTGCCAGCCGAGCCCCATCCGCACCTGGCTGAGGCTGCCCCCGTCCCGCTTCTCCAGGCTGATGGCCTGACCCTTGGTCATGTTGACCGACACGCGTCTGCCCCTCTCGTTGGCGTTCCCCGCGTCCGCTGTTCCGGTGCGTGCGGTTGCCGAGCACCTTACGCAGCACCACTGACAGCGCGGGGGCGAGGTCCGGTTTTGTGTCGGTCTTGCAACACACCGGAGCGCCTGCCGGACGGACCGCCCCCGCCCCCGCCGGGCCCCGCGGGTCAGGCGAGGCCGGCCTCCTTCATCTGGCGCAACTCCTTCTTCAGCTCGCCCACTTCGTCGCGGAGCCGGGCGGCCACCTCGAACTGCAGCTCGGCCGCCGCGGCGCGCATCCGCTCGGTCATCTCCTCGATGATGGCGGCCAGTTCGGAGGCGGGCCGGTCGCCGAGCTCGACCGTCGAGCCGGTCTTGCCGCGGCCCTTCGTGCCGTGCGCGGCGAGCGAGGGGACGGGGGCCTTGGCGGCCTTGCCCTCCTTGCCCTGCCGGTAGCCGGTGCCGAGGAGTTCCTCGGTGTCGACCTCCTCGCGCGCGATGGTCGCGACGATGTCGTTGATCTTCTTGCGGAGCGGCTGCGGGTCGATGCCGTGCTCGGTGTTGTACGCGATCTGCTTCTCGCGGCGCCGGTTGGTCTCGTCGATGGCCTGCTCCATCGCCGGGGTGATCCGGTCCGCGTACATGTGGACCTGGCCCGAGACGTTCCGCGCGGCGCGGCCGATCGTCTGGATCAGGGAGGTGCCGGAGCGCAGGAAGCCCTGCTTGTCGGCGTCGAGGATGGCGACGAGGGAGACCTCGGGGAGGTCGAGGCCCTCGCGGAGGAGGTTGATGCCGACCAGGACGTCGTACTCGCCGGCGCGCAGTTCGCGCAGCAGCTCGATCCGGCGCAGGGTGTCGACGTCGCTGTGCAGGTAGCGCACCTGGATGCCGAGCTCCAGGAAGTAGTCGGTGAGGTCCTCGGCCATCTTCTTGGTGAGGGTGGTGACGAGCACCCGCTCGTCGCGCTCGGTGCGCAGCCGGATCTCGTGGACCAGGTCGTCGATCTGGCCCTCGGTGGGCTTGACGACGACCTCGGGGTCGACGAGGCCGGTCGGGCGGATGATCTGCTCGACGAAGCCGTCGCCGCGGGAGAGCTCGTACGTCCCGGGGGTCGCGGAGAGGTAGACGGTCTGGCCGATGCGCTCCTGGAACTCCTCCCACTTCAGCGGGCGGTTGTCGAGGGCGGACGGGAGCCGGAAGCCGTGGTCGACCAGGGTGCGCTTGCGGGAGGCGTCGCCCTCGTACATGGCGCCGATCTGCGGCACGGTGACGTGCGACTCGTCGATGACGAGCAGGAAGTCCTCGGGGAAGTAGTCGATGAGGGTGTTGGGCGCGGAGCCCGGCTCGCGGCCGTCGAAGTGCATCGAGTAGTTCTCGATGCCGGAGCAGGAGCCGATCTGCCGCATCATCTCGATGTCGTAGGTGGTCCGCATGCGCAGGCGCTGGGACTCCAGGTGCTTGCCCTGCTTGTCGAGCTCGGCGAGGCGGCTCTCCAGCTCGCGCTCGATGTCGTTGACCGCGCGCTCCATGCGCTCGGGGCCGGCCACGTAGTGGCTGGCGGGGAACACGTACAGCTCGCGGTCCTCGCTGATGACCTCGCCGGTGAGCGGATGGAGGGTGGAGAGGGCCTCGATCTCGTCGCCGAACATCTCGATCCGGACGGCGAGCTCCTCGTAGACCGGGAAGATCTCGATGGTGTCGCCGCGGACCCGGAAGGTGCCGCGGGTGAACGCCAGGTCGTTGCGCGTGTACTGGATGTCGACGAAGCGGCGGAGCAGCTGGTCCCGGTCGAGCTCCTCGCCGACCTTGAGCGGGACCATCCGGTCCACGTACTCCTGGGGTGTGCCGAGGCCGTAGATGCAGGAGACGGAGGCGACCACGACGACGTCCCTGCGGGTGAGCAGGGAGTTCGTCGCGGAGTGCCGGAGGCGCTCCACCTCCTCGTTGATCGAGGAGTCCTTCTCGATGTACGTGTCCGACTGCGGCACGTACGCCTCGGGCTGGTAGTAGTCGTAGTACGAGACGAAGTACTCGACCGCGTTGTTCGGCAGGAGCTCGCGGAACTCGTTCGCCAGCTGGGCGGCCAGCGTCTTGTTCGGCGCCATCACCAGGGTGGGGCGCTGGAGCTTCTCGATCATCCACGCGGTGGTGGCGGACTTTCCGGTGCCAGTGGCACCGAGGAGGACGACGTCCTTCTCGCCCGCGCGGACACGCCGCTCCAGGTCGGCGATGGCCGTCGGCTGGTCGCCGCTGGGCTGGTAGGAGCTGACGACCTCGAAGGGCGCCACCGAACGTTCGATCTTGGAAACGGGCCGCATGCCACCACCGTACGACCCGGCACCGACAGTCGGGCGGTGATCGGCCCGGCGGCGGCCCTCCGTCACCAGTCCTGGGAGCGGTGGCCGCCCCGCGGGACGGTCCTGCGGGCGCCCCGCCCGGCGGGCCGGGCGGTCCAGTTGGCGGGCTCGCCGTAGGACGGGACGTGGCGCGGGGCGGGCACGCCGGGGCGGTGCGGGGCGCGGGCGGGGCCCTGCCAGTCCGGATCGCCCATCACGAGCAGCGGGTCGAACATGACGACGACGGCGGCGAGGATGAGGAAGACCGCCGGGCCGATCAGCATCGGCAGCAGCGAGGTGGCGGTGTCGCCGGTGCCCTCGACGGGGTCGGCGCCGTGCAGGTGCACGCTGACCGCCGCCATGGCGGTGTAGTGCATACCACTGACGGCGACTCCCATCACGAGGCTCGCACCGAGACTGGCCAGAAATCCATGGACGGAAACGGCCGCCCAGAGGGCCGTCGTGGCCGCGACGACGGCGATGACCACGGACGTCGCGACGGTGAGCGTGTCGTACTCGACGCGCCCCTGCAGACGCATCCCGGCCATGCCCAGGTAGTGCATGGTGGCCACGCCGAGGCCGGTGATGGTGCCGCCGGTGACGAGGGTGAGGGCCGTCGCCCCCCGGTACCCGACGATGAAGATCCCGATGCCGACCATCAGGACGGCCACGCCCAGGCTGGCGAAGGTGATGGGCAGGTCGTAGCGGATGGGCGCCTCCTGGACCGAGAAGCCCATCATCGCGATGAAGTGCATGGTCCAGATGCCGCTGCCGATCGCGGTGGCGCCGAGGGCCAGCCAGCCCGCCTTGAAGCTGTCGCGGTGGCGGAGGGATCTCGTGGTGCAGCGCAGGCCCAGGGCGCCGCCCAGGCACGCCATGAGGAAGGCCGCCACCGGAGTGACGATCCCGTAGCTGAATCCGTCGACCGTGCCCTGCATGAGCGTCTGTCCTCCACCCCTGGTGCCACGTCGTCCGAAAACAGTCGGTACCGCTGGGTAGTACTACCGGGGCGAGATTATGGCGCGCCGCGCGCGTCACGACCATGTGACCGGTGAATTTCCGCTCGTGAGACCTGAGCGAGACCTCTTCGTGATCTTGCGGCCGGTTTCCGGGCCGGCTGTCGGTGCCGGGTCGTACCGTGGGCGGCATGGACATCGAAGCGTGGCCGGAGGGCGACGGGCGGGCCGTCCCCGTGGAGTGGACGGTCATGGAGTGCGCCATCGGTCCGCTCTTCCTCGCCGCGACCGGGCGGGGGCTCGTCCGCGTGGAGTTCCACGCCGAGGCGGCGCGGCGGGACCGGATGCTCGACCGGCTGGCCACGCGGCTCGGCGCCGAGCCGGTGGAGCGGGCCTCGGGGCTGCTCGCGGGTGCGGTCCGCGGGCTCGACCGCTACTTCGCGGGCGAGCCGGGCGATGTCGACCTGCCCCTGGACTGGAGCCTGACGGCCGGCTTCAACCGGGAGGTGCTGCGCGAGCTGGCGTCGTCCGTGCCGTACGGCACGGTCGTCGGCTACGGCGACCTGGCCGCGCGCGTGGGCCGGCCCGGGGCGGCGCAGGCGGTCGGCGCGGCGATGGGCTCCAATCCGCTGCCGGTCGTGGTGCCGTGCCACCGGGTGGTGGAGAGCGACGGCGGTCTCGGCGGCTTCGGGGGCGGCCTGGAGACCAAGCGGCAGCTGCTCGCGCTCGAAGGAGTGCTGCCGGCGACGCTGTTCTGAGCGGCTCCCCCGTCCGCAGTGGCTCGTCGCCCTCGGAGCGGCTCTTCCTCGCGATCCGTCCGGCGCGCGGCGCCCGGCCCGGCCTCGGCCCCGGCCCCGGCCCCGGCCCCGGGAAGCCTCGCCGAGAGCCCTGCCGTGAGCCCCGCCAGGAGGCGTTCCCATCAGGTGGGACGGCTGGCACACTCACGTAAGTGACCCGCACCCCCGGCGCCCCTGACGCCACCCTGCCCGCCCCCATACCCGGCCCCGTCACCGACGCCGAGCTCCCCGCGCTGCGCCGCCGCGTCCAGGCCGTGCTCATCGCCACCCAGATCCTCGGGGGCCTCGGCATCGCCACCGGCGTCGCGCTCGCCGCCGTACTCGCCAGGGACGTCAGCGGCTCCGAGGCGCTCTCCGGTCTCGCGTCGACGGCCACCGTCGCGGGACCCGCGCTGCTCGCCATGCCGCTGGCCGCCCTGATGGCCTCGCGGGGCCGCCGGGCCGGCCTCGTCCTCGCGTACCTCATCGGCGCGGTCGGCGCCGGGGTCGCCGTGCTCGGGGCGGTCGCCGGGAGCTTCCCCCTGCTGCTCCTCGGCCTCGTGGGCTTCGGCGCGGGGTCCTCGGCCAACCTGGCGGCCCGCTTCGCCGCCGCCGACCTCGCCGAGCCGGACCGCAGGGCGCGGGCCATCTCCACCGTGGTGTGGGCGACCACCGTCGGGGCCGTCCTCGGTCCGAACATCGCCGCACCGGCCGGCCGGAGCGTCGCGGGCCTCGGCATCCCCGCCACCGCGGGTCCCTTCGTCTGGGCCGCCGGGGTCTTCGTCGTCGCGGCGGTCGTGGTGGCCGTGCTGCTGCGCCCCGACCCCCTCCTCACCGCCCGCGCGATCGACGCGTCCGGCGCGGGCGACGCCCCGGAGGAACGCTCCCTGCGGGCCGGGCTGCGGGCCGTGCGGGAGTCGCCCAAGGCCCGCCTGGCGGTGGTCACCGTCGCCGGCTCGCACACGGCGATGGTGTCGATCATGTCGATGACACCGGTGGCGCTCACCCACCACGGGGCCGACATCCAGCTGATCGGGCTGGTGATCAGCGGCCACATCGCCGGCATGTACGCCTTCTCCCCCCTGATGGGCTGGCTGTCCGACCGGCTGGGCAGGCTGTCGGTCATCGGGATCGCGATCGGGCTCATCGGCACGGCGGCGCTCGTCGCGGGCACGGCGGGACCGAGCCACGGCCGGACCGCCGTCGGCCTGTTCGTCCTCGGCCTGGGCTGGTCGGCGGGTCTGGTGGCCGGTTCGGCGCTGCTCACGGACGCGGTGCCGCAGGCCGCGCGGGCCGCGGTCCAGGGGCTCTCCGACTTCGTCATGAACACCGCCGCCGGCGTCGGCGGCCTCGTCGCGGGCCTGGTCGTGGCGCAGGCGGGCTACGGACCCCTGAACGCGATCGCCGCCTGTCTGCTGCTGCCGGTGGCGGCGCTCGCGATCCGCGGCTCGCTCCGTACGGCGTGAGCCCCCCTCGGCCGGTCAGCGGGGCACCGCGGGCGAGGACGCGCCGTCCGCCAGCCGGCGCGGCGCTCCCGTGCCGTCTGCCGGGACGGACCAGACCGCTCCCCCGTACCCGTACGCGAGCGTCCTCGGGTCGGTCCACAGGGCCTGGTCGTCGATGCCGCGCCGCTCGGCGACCGGGTGCTCGCGGCCGGTGCGCAGGTCGTACACGTACAGCCGCCACGGCTCCCGGGGACCGTCGGAGACCCGCTTCTTGAACGCAAGCCGCGTGCCGTCCGGGGAGAGCGAGGGGCACTCGACGTTCTCCCGCAGGGTCCTGGCGGACCAGTTCCGCAGGTCGCCCTCGACGAGACGGGTGCGGCCCCCGCTGGAGACGGTGGCGTAGAAGCGGTTGTCGTCGGCGGCGAAGCTGACGCCCCAGTAGTTGACGTCGGGGGCGTGGTGGCGGCGGTCGCCGACGGTCAGGGGGATCTGCTCGATGTTCTTGACCAGGTAGCCCGTCCGCAGGTCGAGGATCGAGGTCCGGGTGGAGAAGGACGATCGGGCGTAGGAGTCGCCGGTGGCGAACATCGTCCAGGCGAGCACGTTCCCCGAGGCCGACACCCGGGCCCGGCTCGGGATGCCCGGCAGCCCGATCCTGCGCACTTCGCGCAGGCGCCGGTCGAGCACGATCGCGTACGAGCGGGCCGGGACGCCCGGCCTGCGCCGGAGGCAGAGGGCGGTGGACCCGGCCGCGTGGAAGCGGTCGCAGGTGGGGCCGCCCACCACCCGGCCGCCGGGCGCGGCCGGGTCCAGGCGCGCGACGCGGCCGCTCGCGGTGTCGCGTGCGAAGAGCGCGCCGGTGTCGCGGTCGAGGGTGAAGCCGGGGTCGGCGGTCCCGGCGACCGCGGTCGCGCGGCCCGAGGCCGCGCGGAGCGTGTAGGCGGTGGCCCCGCCGCCGAGCAGCAGCAGGGCCAGGACGAGGATCCACACGCGCGTGCGGGTGGACGGGTGGGCGCCGGTCGGTCCGGGCACGGTCAGTCGCTCCTCTCGGAGGGCGGGGAGGGAGTGCTGGGCAGGAGCCGCGCGGCGCCGCACAGGGCGGCCGTGAGGGCGAGGAGCGCGGTGACGAGCGCGGTCTCCGGACCCCTCGCGGTCCAGAGGGCGCCGAACGCGACGGCGGCGCCGAGTCGGGCCAGTGCCTGCGCGGTCTGGACGACGGCGAGCCCGCCGGCCTGTCGGCCCTCCGTCAGGAAGGGGCCCGCCAGGGCCATCAGGACGCCGTCGGTCGCGGCGTAGAACACCCCCAGCAGGAGCAGGACGCCGACGAGCACCGTGGGACCGGGCAGGGGGGGGAGGAGCAGTCCGTAGGCGAGGAGCAGGGCCGCGTGCCCGTACAGGAGGGGTGCCCGCCGCCCGATCCGGTCGGCGAGGCGGCCGGCGGGGACCGCGAGCAGCAGGTAGACGCCGGCGGCGCCGAGCGGGAGGAACGGGAACCAGGTCGGGTCGAACGCGAGGCGGCGCTGGAGCAGCAGGTACAGGAAGGCGTCGCCGACGGTGGCGGCGCCCAGGATGCCGGCGCAGAGCACGATCCGCCGGTAGCCGGGCACCCGCAGCCCGTCGAGCGGCCCGCCGAAGCGGCGGAGGGGGCCGCCACGCGCGCGTGGCTCGGCCGCGACGGCACGCGTCCGCGGGGCGGGTCCCCGGTGCCGGCCGGGGACGAGGAGCATCCACAGCAGGACGCCGAACACCCCGACGCAGAGGCTGACGGCGAAGACGGCGTCGTACGCGTCGGCCGTCGCCCACAGCAGGGCGAAGGCGGCCAACGGGCCGAGGAGGGCGCCGGTGGTGTCCATGGCCCGGTGGGTGCCGAACGCCCGGCCCAGGTCCTCGGGCGGGCTGTGCAGGGTGATGAGGGCGTCGCGCGGCGCGGTGCGGACGCCCTTGCCGAGCCGGTCGGCGGCGAGCGAGGCGGCGATCCAGCCGGTGGCGCCGCCGGCCAGCAGGAGACCGAGCCGGGAGCAGGCGGACAGGGCGTAACCGAGGCCGCCGACCTCCTTGTGGCGGCCTCCGCGGTCGGCGGTGGCGCCGCCGAGGAGCCGTACGAGCGCGGTCGCGCCGGTGGAGAGGCCGTCGAGCAGCCCGAACTGGAGGGGTGAGAGGCCGAGTCCGAGGACGAGGTAGAGCGGCAGGACCGCGGTCACCATCTCGGAGGAGACGTCGGTGACCAGGCTGACCGCGCCGAGGGCGAGGACGGTGCCGGGGACGCGCCGCCGGACCCCCGAGGGGGCGGGCGGCGCGTCGGGGCGACCGGTGGTCGCGAGGTACATCAGTGGCAGGTGTAGGTCGGGCCGGAGTCCTTCACCTGGTTGTCGGTGCCGACGTACTGCCAGGTGTAGGTGGTGTCGGTGAGGTTCAGCTTGAGGACGCCGTACGGACCGCTGATCCGCTTCTGGCTGTGGGGCTGGACGGTCTCGATGTCGTAGGGCTCGGCGCCGCCCATGCCGCCGACGATCTCGACGATGCCGTCGGCGGTGGCCCGACCGTCGGGGTCCTGCGGGGCGAAGCGCTCGTAGTGGTGGTCGTGGCCGTTGAGGACGAGGTCGGCCTTGGCGTTGTAGAGGATCTTCCAGACGGGCTTGGAGACGGGGTCGTTGCCGTGGCCGCCGGAGGAGTAGAGCGGGTGGTGGAAGTAGGCGGCGACGCAGCCCCTGGTGTTCCGCGCGAGGTCGTCCTTGAGCCACTGGATCTGCGCGGCGTCGTCGAAGGAGTTGGAGTCGAGGGCGACGAAGTGCCAGTTGCCCTGGTCGTAGCTGTAGTACGGCTTGCCCTGCGGGTAGGCGATCGCGCCGAAGTAGGACTTGTAGCCGACGAGCGGGCCGGCCGGGTCGTAGGTCTCGTGGTTGCCGGGGACGGGGCGGGTCTTCGCCTTGAAGGCGCCCCAGGACGTGTCGTAGTAGGCGCGGAAGTCGGAGAGCAGGGCGTCGTCGTACTGGTTGTCGCCCATCGTCAGGTAGAAGGACGGCGCGATCCGCTGGGCCAGGGCCGCGGTCTTGGGGTGGGCGCAGGAGCTGCTGGAGGCCGTGCACTGGGCGGCGATGTCGCCGGCCGCGACGACCGTGAAGGCGCCGGTGGGCGGCTCCGTGGTGCCGGTGGTGCCGTAGACCTCCACCGAGAAGAGCGAGTAGCCGTACGAGGTGCCGCGGGCGGTCCCGTACACGCGGAGGTGGCGGCCGCGGCCGGTGAGGCCGGTCCAGTCGTCCGTCCCGCCGTTCCCCGCGGTCTCGGTGGCGAGGCGGGTCCAGGTGGTGCCGTCGGCGGAGATCTCGACGCGGTAGGCCTTGGCGTACGCGGCCTCCCAGACGAGCTTGACGCGGGAGACGGTGGCCGAGGGGCCGAGGTCGACCCGGATCCACTGAGGGTCGACGCCTTCGGCGCTGGCCCAGCGGGTGGTCGAGACGCCGTCGAAGGCCTTCTCCGGGCCGAAGGTGCCGTCCTCGATGGAGGAGGAGGTGGCGGGGCGTCCCTGCGAGATCAGGACGTCGGCGGCGGCGCCCGCCCGGTCCGGGAGGGCGAGCAGGAGTCCGCCGACGAGCAGCAGCACGGCGGCGAGGACGGAGGGGAGGGGGGTCGTGGTGCGGCGAGGTGGGGCGGAGGCGTTCAGGCGCATACCTGGGCTCCCTGGCCTGGGGGTCGGCGAGAGCTGGACACCGGTGCGGCGCACCTCGGGTCGCCGCACGGCGGCGGGCCGGGGCGCCCGTGCCGCGGGGGGTGCGGACACGGGCGACCGGCCGGGTGGCGATTCGGGCGCCACACGGCGGAGGGTGCTCGGCGGCCGGGTCAGAGCTCTCGCTGAGCGCGTCACGCCCCCCTGCGGGGGGCGCCGCGCCGAGCCGCTGCCCGGGATGCTAGCGGATAGGAAGGTTTCCTACCAGACCTCGACTCCCGGCGTCGGCAGGCGAGTTCAGGGACGACCGGGGGGCGGCCCCCCGGGGCCCGAGCATCCCCGGAGTCCGGAGCGCGCCACGAGGCGCGGGGGCGCTCAGAGGCTGATGTGGTACGCCTTGCGCAGCGTCTCGTGCACGGTCCAGGTCGTCCGGTCGCCCTCGCGCAGCACACAGGCGTCGCCCGGCCCGAGCTCCAGCACGGCTCCCCCCTCGACGGCGACGGTCGCCCGGCCGGAGACCACCACGAAGAGCTCGTTGGCCTCGGTGTCGGTGACGACGCCGGGCGTGATCTGCCAGATGCCGCGCAGCTGCTTGCCGTCGGCGGACTCCCACAGCACCTTGCCCGTCACCTCGGGCGTGCCGGAGACGATCTGGGCGGGGTCGAGCGGCTCGACCTCGAGCTCCGCGTCGGGGATGTGCACGGCGAAGGAGGGCTGGTCATGTGTCGTCATGGGCGGTGACTGTAGCGGGGGTCCGGGGCCGCCCCGAGACCGGGACCGGGTGGACCGAGGCCCTCCGTTTCGCCTTCCACCAGGGACGATGCCCGGAACCCCGGACGGCGACGAAATCCGCACGAGCCCTTCGGCGCAGCGCCGGACGGGTGGCGCGGCCGCTCCGGACAGGCCCGCCGGGCGGCCCGTGACGGAATCCGAAGGAGCCTCCGCCGGGTGGCCGATGCCCGCCGTCGAGGTTTGCCGGGCTCGTGGCCGCGCCAGGAATGGGACATGTCCACACAGGTGTCCGAAGAGGTACGCGAGGCGCTCCACGAGGGGCGTCCCGTCGTCGCGCTGGAGTCGACGATCATCGCCCACGGCCTGCCGCGCCCGCGGAACCTGGCGGTGGCCCTGGAGCTGGAGGAGCTGGTGCGGGCCGGGGGCGCCGTGCCCGCCACGATCGCCGTCGTCGACGGCACCGCCAGGGTCGGTCTCGACCGGGCGGCGCTGACCCGGATCGCCGAGGACCCGGAGGTGCGGAAGCTGGGTCACCGCGACCTCGCCCCGGCCCTGGCGACCGGCGCCACGGGGGCGACGACGGTGTCGGCGACGGCCTGGCTCGCGCACGCGGCGGGGGTGCGGGTGTTCGCGACCGGCGGCCTCGGCGGGGTGCACCGCGGGTGGACCGAGACGCAGGACGAGTCCGCCGACCTGCGGCTGCTCGCCCGGGTGGGGACCACCGTCGTGTGCGCCGGGGTGAAGTCGATCCTCGACGTCCCCGCGACGCTCCAGCGCCTGGAGACCCTCGGCGTGACGGTCGCCGGATACGGCACGGACCGCTTCCCCGGCTTCTACCTCGCCTCCTCGGGCGAGCCGGTCGACTGGACGCTCGGAAGCCCGGAGGCGGTGGCCGCGGTGATACGGGCCCAGGACCGGCTCGGCGGGCCGCGAGCGGCGCTGATCGTGGCCAACCCGGTGCCGGCGGCGGAGCAGCTGGACCCCGCACTGCACGACCGGGTGCTCGCGAGCGGCCTCGCGGCGGCGAAGGAGAAGGGGATCACCGGGCAGGCGGTGACGCCGTTCCTGCTCGAATACCTGACGGTGCACACGGAGGGCGCGTCCCTGGAGGCCAACCTGGCGGCGGTACGGGGCAACGTGCGGCTCGCGGCGGCGATCGCGGCGGCCTACGCAACGCCGGCCCGGGGCGGGGTGACGCCTTCTGCGGGCGGGGGAACGCCGTCCGCGGACGGGGGGACCGCGCCTGGCGGCCGGGGAACGCCGCCTGCGGACGGAGGAACGCCGTCGCCAGGGGAGGGGACGGCCTCCGCAGGCGCAACGCCGTCTGCGGGCGGGAGGGCAGCGTCTGCCGGCGGGGTGACGCCGTCCGCAGGCGGAGAAGCGCCGTCCGCAGGCGGAGAAGCGCCGTCTGCGGGCGGGGCGACACCGTCGACGGGCGCGGGAACGTCGGCCGCGCACGGCGTTGCGCCGGCTGGGGGCGCGGGGACGCCGGCGGCGGACGCCTCCCCCGGCTCGGCCGGCCGGTGAACCCGGCGGCGGGTGCGCTGCTCGTCGTCGGGGACGTGGTCACGGACGTCGTGGCCCGGCACCGCACCCCGCTGGCACCCGCGACCGACACGGCAGCGGAGATACGGACCCTGCCGGGCGGCGCCGGAGCCAACGCCGCCTGCTGGGCGGCTCGTTCCGGCTGTCCCGACGTACGCGTCCTCGGCCGGGTGGGAACGGACGCGGCCGACTGGCACGAGCGGGCGCTGCGGCGCGCGGCCGTGCGGCCCCTGCTCGTCCGGGACGCGGAGGCGGCGACGGCCACGGTGATCGCACTCGTGGACGCGTCGGCGGAGCGCACCTTCCTCACCGACAGCGGCGCCGTCCTGCGCCTCTCCCCCGGCGACTGGTCGGCCGGCCTGCTCGACGGGGTGGCCCGGCTCCACCTCTCCGGCTACCTGTTCTTCGCCGCGCCGAGCCGCGCGACCGCCCGGCTGGCGCTGCGGGACGCCCGGGAGGCGGGGGTGCCGGTGAGCGTGGACCCGGCGTCCGCGGGGTTCCTTGCGGAGCTGGGGACGGACCGCTTCCTCGCCGCGGCGTCGGGTGCGGAGACCCTGCTGCCCAACGCGGACGAGGCCACGGCCCTCACCGGCCACGCGGAACCGGAGGCCGCGGCCGCCGGGTTGAGCCGTCGCTTCCCGCTGGTCGTGGTGACGCTCGGGGCGGCGGGGGCGCTGGTCGCCGAGGGCGGCGCGGTGATCGCGCGCGTGGCGGCGCCCGCGGCGCGGCCGGTGGACTCCACGGGAGCGGGCGACGCGTTCACCGGCGCCTTCCTGGCGGCCCGGCTCGCGGGCGCGGACCCCGTCAAGGCCGCGGAGGCGGGCTGCCGGGCCGGTGCGGAGGCGGTCGCGGTGGTCGGCGGAAGACCGCCGACCGGTCCGGCGGGCACCAGCGGTCCCGCCGGGTGAGGTGCGCGCCCTGGCGGACGCTCGTTCAGCACGTCCCCCGGCGGACGCCCGTTCAGCACGCCCCCGGCCGACGCCCCGAAGCAGTCGCCCGGCCGCCCGTGCCCGCCCCGGCTAACGGCCGAGGCCCGTCCAGGCCGGATGGCGCGGGTCGTCGGCCCGGACGACGACGTCGGCGGTCCCTGCGGGGTCGACCTCCGCCTCGTACCGTGCGAACGCGGGCAGCGTCCAGCTCTCCTCGGTCCGCCGGGCGAGGGCGGCGGGTGAGAGCCGCAGGTGCACGGAGAGGTCGAAGGGGAACCAGTGCCCCAGGAGGAACGGCCCGTGCAGGACGAGGACCCCGCCGGGCGGCAGCGTCACGTACGGGCTGCGGGTCGCGCGGTCCTTCACCGGGTCCCAGAGGTCGGGCAGCACCCGCCCGGAACCGTCGGGCTCCAGCGGCCCGAAGACCTCCCGCCACAGCGCCCCGGTGTCGGTCCACCCGCTGTAGTACGCGTCGGGGTCCTGCTTGCCGTACTCGTAGCGGAGCGAGGCGGGCCGCAGGAAGCCGCCGGTGCCCACGAGGTGGACGGCCCGCCCGCTCCCGCGCAGGGCCTCGGCGAGGAGCCCGGCGAGCCGGTCCCCCGGCGCGGCGGGCGGCCCGTCGATGCCGACCTTGAGCCAGGACCCGTCCGCCGCCGGGTCGTCGAGGTGGCCGGCGAGCGCCTCCGCCATCCGCTCCCAGGTGATCGCCTCGTATCGCGTTCCGCTCATCCGGTCATCCTGCCCGCAGGTCCTCCGGGCCGTCGTCCCCGGGGGCCGCGGAGGGGTACCGCGAGCCGTTCGGCGGGCGCCCGCACGAGGGTGCCCGGCTGCGCCCGGTCCCCCTGCTGCCACCGGGCCGGCGGGTGCGAACCGCCCGCCGTGCCAAGGAGGACGGCGCCGGGCAACAGGATCCGCCCCCAGGCGTCCCCGCCCCGGCCCCGGCCCCGGCCCGGGCCCGGCTCCGGCCCCAGCCCCAGCCCCGGCCCGGCTCCGGCTCCGGGCCCGGGCCGTACGTCCTGGCTTGACCTTGCCCTTGGCGTCATGGTTCGAGCATCGGATGCATGACCACCGAAACCACGCACACCACCACGCCCGCCAGGGTCGTCCTCGTCACCGGAGCGGGCACCGGCATCGGGCGGGCCACCGCCCGCGCCTTCGCCGGGCAGGGGGCGACGGTCGTCGCCGTCGGCCGCCGCGCGGCGCCCCTGCGGGAGACCGCCGAGGGGCACCCGGGCATCCACCCGCTGACCGCCGACGTCACGGCGGAGGGGGCGCCCGAGGAGACCGTCCGTGCCGCGCTCGCGTCGCACGGACGGCTCGACGTCCTCGTCAACAACGCCGGGATCGCCGCGGGCGGTCCGCTGGACACCCTCGACCGCTCGGTGATCGCCCCGCTCCTGGAGACGAACCTCGTCGCCCCGGTCCTGCTGACCCGGGCCGCGCTCCCGGCGCTCCGGGAGTCCCGGGGCGTCGTGGTGAACGTGACGACGACCATCGGTCAGCGCGGCTGGCCCGGCAACTCCGTCTATCCGGCGACCTAGAGCGCCCTGGAGACGCTGACCCGCTGCTGGGCGGTGGAGCTCGCGCCCGACGGGGTCCGGGTGGTGGCGGTCGCCCCCGGAGCCGTCGAGACCCCGATCGCCGACCACATGGGGCTCTCTCCGGAGCGGCGGGCGGCGCTCCGCGCCTGGCAGCTCGCGCACACCCCGCTCGGCCGGGTCGGCCGGCCCGAGGAGGTCGCCTGGGCGATCACCTCGCTCGCCGCCCCGGACGCCGGCTTCCTGACCGGGACCGTCCTGCCCGTCGACGGGGGCGCGCTGGTCGCGTGATACGACTGCGCGTGGAGGTGGCGTCCTTGCGCATCGGTGAACTGGCCCGGCGGACCGGCGTGTCGCCGCGCGCCCTGCGCCACTACGAGGCGGCGGGGCTGATCGCCTCGGACCGCGCGGCCAACGGCTACCGGGTGTACGGCGCGGACGCGGTGACGCGTGTGTCGAACATCCGGCACCTCCTGGAGGCCGGGCTCACCCTGGACGACGTGTCCGCCTTCCGCTCCTGTCTGGACGGCGACGTGGCCTCGGCCCCGCCGTCCCCCCGCGGCCTGGAGATCGCCCGCGAGCGACTGGCCGTCATCGACGCCCGGATCGCGGCCCAGACCGAGGCCCGGAACCGGCTGGCGCACCGCCTGGACGCCCTCCCGGACCAGGGCTGAACAGCCGCGCAACCGACCGGAGTCCGGCTGCGGACCGTCCCCCGGAGCCCGGCGCGGTCCGGCTGCGGACCGGCCTCGCGAGCCATGCGCGGTCCAGCTGCGGACCGTCCCCGCGAACCCGGCGCGGCGGGGGGGGGACGAGAGCTAGGCCGGGGCGGCCGCGGCGTGCCGTTCCAGCACCGCGCGCCCGGTCTCGATCGCCTCGGCGAGGGTCGTCCCCCCGTCCGCGAGGGCCCGGCAGGTCGCCGCGTCGGTCCGCAGCCGGGCGTCGGGCGCCTCGCCCGTACCGGCGCCGTAGGCCCCGTCCCCGTACGACGCGGTGCCGTCGTCCCCGACCCGTACGAAGAACTCCCCTTCGTCCAGGGTCACCTGGACGACCCCGGCCCCCAGTCCGCCGAGCGCCCCGAGGAGCGGGATCGCGTACCAGTGGGCGCGGACGGCGTCGGTGGGGCGCGGCTCCCCGAGGTCGGGTGCCCCCCAGGCGGCGAGGGTGCGCAGCACGGGCAGCAGGCCGCGGCCGCGCGGGGTGAGCTCGTACACGAACGCCGAGGCGGGCGGCGGCAGTCGGCGGCGGGTGACCAGCTCGGCGCCCTCCATGTCCTTGAGGCGGCCGGCGAGCATGTCGGTGCTGACGCCGGGGAGATCGGCGTGGAGGTCGGTGTAGCGCCGCGGTCCGGCGAGGAGTTCGCGGACGACGAGCAGGGTCCAGCGGTCGCCGACGAGGTCGAGGGCGCGCGCGGCGGCGCAGTGCTGGTCGTAGCTGCGGCGGCGTGGCTGACGTGGCATGCGACGCAGTCTAGACATGTTGTTGGACTTTCCAAGCTCGAACTTGGTAAAACCAAGCAACACTGATTCCGGGGACGTGGGGAGGTCGGACATGGAGTTCCGGCAGTCGAGCAAGCTCAGCGAGGTCTGCTACGAGATCCGGGGCCCGGTCATCGAGCACGCCAACGCGCTGGAGGAGGCGGGCCACAGCGTCCTGCGCCTCAACACCGGGAACCCGGCCCTCTTCGGCTTCGAGGCGCCCGAGGAGATCGTCCAGGACATGATCCGGATGCTCCCCAAGGCCCACGGGTACACCGACTCGCGCGGCATCCTCTCCGCCCGCCGTGCCGTCGCCCAGCGCTACCAGTCCATGGGCCTGCCGGACGTGGACGTCGACGACATCTACCTCGGCAACGGCGTGTCCGAGCTGATCTCGATGGCCGTCCAGGCCCTCCTGGAGGACGGCGACGAGGTCCTCGTGCCCGCCCCGGACTACCCGCTGTGGACGGCGGTGGTCACGCTCGCGGGCGGCAAGCCGGTGCACTACCTGTGCGACGAGGCGGCCGACTGGTACCCGGACCTCGACGACATGGCGTCGAAGATCACCGACCGCACCAAGGCCGTCGTCGTCATCAACCCGAACAACCCCACCGGTGCCGTCTACCCGCCGGAGGTCCTGGAGGGCATCTTCGAACTCGCCCGCCGCCACGGCCTGATGGTCCTCGCCGACGAGATCTACGACCAGATCGTCTACGACGGGGCCGTCCACCACCCGGCCGCCCGGCTCGCCCCCGACCTGGTCGTCCTCACCTTCGGCGGGCTCTCCAAGACCTACCGGGTGGCGGGCTTCCGCTCCGGCTGGCTGGTCGTCACCGGCCCCAGGCAGCACGCCAGGAACTACCTGGAGGGCCTCACCATGCTGGCCTCCATGCGCCTCTGTCCCAACGCCCCCGCGCAGTACGCCATCCAGGCCGCGCTCGGCGGCCGGCAGTCGATCCACGAACTGACCGCGCCCGGCGGCAGGCTCCGCGAACAGCGCGACCGGGCCTGGGAGAAGCTCAACGAGATCCCCGGCGTCTCCTGCGTGAAGCCCAAGGGCGCGCTGTACGCCTTCCCGCGCCTCGACCCCGCCGTACACCGGATCCACGACGACGAGAAGTTCGTCCTCGACCTGCTGCTGCGCGAGAAGATCCAGGTCGTCCAGGGAACGGGCTTCAACTGGCCCCGCCCCGACCACTTCCGCATCCTGACCCTGCCGCACGCCGACGACCTCGACGCCGCGATCAGCCGCATCGGCCGCTTTCTCAGCGGCTACCGGCAGTGACGCGCCGCCCCTCGGCTGTCATGATCTGAGGGCCCGAAGATCCTTCGGGCCGACGGACACGGCGGCAGGACGGGAGGGGGCGCCCGGTCATGGATGTGGCGCTGATTGCGGTGGCGGGGACCCTGTTGGGCGTCATCGCCACGCACTGGTTCCAGGGGAAGGCCACCGAGCGCAACGCCTCGCTGGCCCGGACCGAACAGCTCCGCCAGGAGCGGATCGCGACCTACAGCGCCTACGCGGGCGCGGTCGTCGACTACCGGCACAGCCAGAACGACCGCTGGTTCCGGGCCACCGAGGAGCCGGGGTCGGAGGAGGCGGAGGAGTCCCGTCACGCCTCCTACCGGCAGCGGACGGCCGCCCGGCAGGCCCTGTTCCGCGTGCAGCTGGTCTGCGACGACCCGCGGGTCCGGCAGCTGGCCGAGACCGCCTTCGAGCGCACCCACTGCATGCACGAGGCTCGGGGCGAGACCGAGCGGGCCCACCGCTCGGCGGAGGCGAAGGAGTCGCTCGCCGACTTCATCGCCGCAGCCGCGCCCGGCCTGCGCTGAGCGGGGCCCCTCCATGGACCTCGTCGCACCCGTGGTCGTCGAACCGCTCAAGCGCCGCCGCTGCTCGGAATGCCGGCAGGGGCCCCTGGAGCGGATGATCGTCGAGTTCAACTCCCCGGTCTGCCTCGACTGCGCCGACCTCGGCCATCTCGTCTTCCTCCGGCGGGGCGACACCGCGCTCACCCGCCGGGCCCGCGAGAACAGCGTCCTCTGGGCCGTGGTCGTCCGCCACAACCGGCGCCGCACCCGGTACGAACGCCAGGGCCTGCTCGTGGAGGAGGCGGCGCTCGCCGAGGCGGAGCGGTCCTGCCTGGCGGACGCGGAGGCCCGTGCCAGACGCCGGACCCGGGACGCCGTACGGCGCGCGGCGCTCGACGCGCGGATCACCGAGGTCCTCAGGGAGGAGATCCTCCGGCTCTTCCCCGCCATCCCGGCGGACCGGGCCACGGAGGTCGCCGTCCACGCCTCGGCGAAGGGCAGTGGACGGGTGGGACGCACGGCGGCCGGCCGCTCGCTCGACCGCGGGGCGGTCACGGCCGCGGTGCGCGCCTCGGTCCGGCATGTCGACACGCCCTACGACACCCTGCTGATGCAGGGGCTTCCCCGACACCAGGCCCGGACGAGGGTGGCACCCGCCATCGAGGCGGTGCTCCGGGCCTGGCGCCACGACGGCGAGGACGCCGGCGGCCGGGGGCGGGGCTGACGGCTCGGGCGCCGGCCCACGTCGACCCGGCCACGGGGGCGTGACCGTCAGCCCTGGTCCGCGGCGCGGCGGGCGCGGCGGTACAGCAGGGCGCCGCCGAGCAGCAGGGCGGCGCTCGCGGCGCCCGTGTAGCCGATGCTCTCGGAGCCGGTGGAGGCCAGCGCGACCGTGCTCGTCTCGCCCTGCGGCGCGGGGAGCGGGACGGGCTTCGTCTCGGTCTCGGTCTCCGGCTGCGGAACCGGCACGTTGCGCACGGGGGTCTCCGGGCGCGGAGTCGGCAGCTCGACCGGCGGCGTGGGCTTCGAGGGCCCGTTGACCGACGTGTTGCCGAAGACCGGGTTGAGGATGCCGACCACGTTGACCGAGTTGCCGCTGACGTTCACGGGGAGGTCGACGGGGAGCTGCAGACCGTTCCCGGAGAGGACGCCGGGCGAACCCGCGACGTGCGTCTCGGCCGTGGAGCCCCCGCCGTTGGAGGATCCGCCGCCGTGCGAACCGCCGGCCTGCTCCCCGCCGCGCGGGGTACCGGGCTCGTCCTTGTGGGAGCCGCCCTCGGAGCCGTAGCCGTCGGGCTCCTGCTCGGCGGAGCGGTTGGCACAGCCGTTGCCGAAGGCCGGGTTGAGCAGGCCGACGACGCTGACCGTGTTGCCGCAGACGTTGACCGGCACGTGCACCGGCAGCTGAACCGTGTTGCCGGAGCCGACGCCCGGCGAACCGGCCGCGGCGCCCTGCGCGCCCGCGTCGGCGTGCGCCGCGCCGGCCGAGAGGGCGATCGCCCCACCCGTGACCAACAGTGTGGCCAGACCACTTCGGCGAATCTGCCTCATGGCTTCCTGCCTTCCGGAGGTGTGCGGGCAAGTGCCCGTACCGGAATCAACGCGACAAACGCACGTGCCGGATCCTGCCGTTGACGGGTTTCACTCCATCGAGTGGGCCCCGTTCGAGTGTGGGTCAGCGCCCCAGGAGATCGGTGAGCGCGCCGACCGGGTCGAGGTCGGGGGCGCCGCGCGGCCACCAGTCCTCACGGCCGGCGTCCGACTCGTAGCCGTACCAGAGCCCGTCCCGGCCGAGGCGGAGCTGGAGCGACTCGGTGGAGAGCCGGTTGCGCCAGGGGCGGAAGGCGGGGAAGTCGGCGGCGATCAGGGCGGGTCTCGCCCGGTCGAACGGTCCCGCCGGCGGATCCCACGGCTCCTCCAGTACGGAGAGGCCCGAGGCGCCGCCCTGCCGCCACGCGGCGACGGCCCGGGCGAGGTCGGTCGGGGTGCGGTCCAGGGCGTACGCCAGGTCCCGGTAGAGGGCCCGGGTCGAGGCGGTGAGCCCGGACCCGGGGTGCGCGGCGGCCAGCCGCACGGCGTCCTGCCACGGGGTGAGCGCGGCCACCGGATCCTGCCCGGTGGTGAGGAAGGCATGGGCGCGGACGGCCGCTTCGGAGGCGAGGAGGTCCAGGGCGAGCGGGTCGGGGGCGTGCGGGTCGGGCGGGAAGACGGCGGGGCGGCCGGGCCGGTCGGGCGGCGGCAGCGGGGCGGGCAGCGCCGGCCCGGTCCGGTCCGCCGCGTCGAGCACGGCCCGGGCGGGGACGGTCGGCATCGGGGGCGCGGCGGCGGTCGTCTCCGCGGCGGACAGCGCGGCGTTGCGCCGGGTCAGCTCGGCGAGCAGTTCCTGCTCCCCCCGGCCCCGCATCAGGAACAGGACGAACGGGTCCTCGTCGAGGAGCCGGGCGGCCTGGTAGCAGAGGGCGGCGGCGTGCTTGCAGGGGTAGCCGTCGTCCGGGCAGGAGCAGTCGGGCACGAGGTCGCCCGGGGCGGGCAGCAGTCCGGTGACCGCCTCCAGGGCGTGCGGCACGTCCTTGTCGAGCAGGGCGGCGATGTGGTCGGGGCGGGCGGCGACCTGGTCGAGGAACCGCTCCCAGCCGTCGTCGCCGAGGGTCCGCATCCTGATCTCGGTGCGGTAGGGGCGGGGCCTGCTGCCGTGCACGTAGGCGACGACCCGGCCGGGGGTGACGGTGATCGCGTCGACGTGGCCGCGCCCCGCGTACGCCTTGCCGCGGGCGAGGCGCGCCGGGTCGAGGGCGGTGTCCTCCAGGGCGTCCACCCAGGCGTTCCCCCACCAGGTGGCGGCGAACCTGCCGTCGGGGGCCTCGCGGGGTGCGACCGGGGGGAAGCTGCGGCGGCGGTCGTCGTGGCGGGGCACCGCTCCGCGCGCGCCCCTGGGGGTGGTCACGACGGCCTCCTCAGGGACACCAGGTCGGCGAGCTCCCGGTCGGTGAGCTCGGTGAGGGCCGCCTCGCCGGAGCCGAGGACGGCGTCGGCCAGGGCCCGCTTCGCGCGGAGCATCTCGCCGATCCGGTCCTCGACGGTGCCCTCCGCGACGAGCCGGTGGACCTGCACGGGCTGGGTCTGCCCGATGCGGTAGGCCCGGTCGGTGGCCTGCTCCTCCACGGCCGGGTTCCACCAGCGGTCGTAGTGCACGACATGGCCGGCCCGGGTGAGGTTGAGGCCGGTGCCCGCGGCCTTGAGGGAGAGCAGGAAGACCGGGACCTCGCCGGCCTGGAAGCGGTCGACCATGCGCTCCCGCTCCGCCACCGGCGTCCCGCCGTGGAGGAGTTGGGCCGGGATGCCGCGCGCGGCCAGGTGGTCGGCGAGCAGCCGTGCCATCGTCACGTACTGCGTGAAGACGAGCACCGAGCCGTCCTCGGCGAGGATCGTGTCGAGGAGTTCGTCGAGCAGGGCGAGCTTCCCGGAGCGGCCCGCCAGGCGCGCGGTGCCGCTGCCCCGCGGCGCCTCCTCCTTCAGGTACTGCGCCGGGTGGTTGCAGATCTGCTTGAGCGAGGTCAGCAGGGCCATGACGAGGCCGCGGCGGGCGATGCCCCGGGCCTCCTCGATCCGCGCCATGGTCTCGCGGACGACCGCCTCGTACAGCGAGGCCTGCTCCCGGGTGAGGGAGACGGGGTGGTCGGACTCCGTCTTCGGCGGCAGCTCGGGCACGATGCCGGGGTCGGACTTGCGGCGGCGCAGCAGGAAGGGCCGCACGAGCCGGGCCAGCCGCTCGACGGCCTCCTCGTGCTCGATCTCCTCGTGGTTCTCGACGGCACGGGCGTGCCGGGAGCGGAAGGCCTTGAGGGGACCGAGGAGGCCGGGGGTGGTCCAGTCGAGCAGCGCCCAGAGTTCGGAGAGGTTGTTCTCCACGGGGGTGCCGGTGAGGGCGACGCGGGCGGGCGCGGGGATCTCCCGCAGGGCCCGCGCGGTCGCCGAGAACGGGTTCTTGACGTGCTGCGCCTCGTCCGCGACGACCATCCCCCATTCCCGTCCGGCCAGTTCGGCGGCGCTCGTCCGCAGGGTCCCGTAGGTGGTGAGGACGAACCCGCCGTCGACGCCGTCGAGGTCGCGCTCGGCGCCGTGGAAGCGGCGGACGGGCACGTCGGGCGCGAACCTGCCCACCTCGCGCTGCCAGTTGCCGAGGAGGGAGGCCGGGCAGACCACGAGGGTGGGGGCGCGCCGGGCACGGCGCAGGTGCAGGGCGATGAGGGTGACGGTCTTGCCGAGGCCCATGTCGTCGGCGAGGCAGCCGCCGAGGCCGAGCGAGGTCATCAGGTCCAGCCAGGCGAGCCCGCGCAGCTGGTAGTCGCGGAGGGTGGCGGTGAGTCCGGGCGGGGCCTGTACGTCCTCGGGGCCCGCGAGGAGCCGGTCGCGGAGCACGGCGAGCGCCCCGACGGGCACGGCCGGCACGGTCTCCCCGTCCACCTCGGCGGTGCCGGTGAGGGCGACGGCGAGGGCGTCGACCGGTTCGAGCAGGCCGAGCTCTCGCTTGCGCGCCTTGCGGACGAGGTCGGGGTCGACGACGACCCACTGGTCCCGCAGGCGCACGATCGGCCGGTGGGCCTCGGCGAGGTGGTCCATCTCCCGCTCGGTGAGCGGGTCTCCGTCGAGGGCGAGCTGCCAGTTGAACCTCAGGAGTTCCTCGCTGTCGAAGAACGCGGTGCCGTCGGTCGCCGAGCCGGGCGCGGCGTGGGCGGTGCTGACCACGGCGGAGGCGCTGAGGGAGCGGGCGAGCTCGCGCGGCCAGTGCACGGCGACGCCGGCGTCGGCGAGCCGGGCGGCGGCGGGGCCGAGCAGTTCGTACAGCTCGTCCTCGGTGACGGCGAGGACGTCGGGCACGTCCCGCTCCAGGAGCCGGGCGAGCGGGGGCCAGACGCGGCCGGCCCGGCGCAGGGCGAGGACGGCGTCGATCCGGGCGCGGGGCCCGAAGTGCTCGCCGTCGCCGGCCCACAGCGCCGTGGCGTCGATGACGAGGGTGGGGTCGGCGAGGCTGTGGACCTGGAGGAGCGCGGCGGCCGCGTGCCGCTCGCCGCGGGTGCTCCCGTCGGCGCCGCTCCCGTCCGCTCCGGCGTCCGGGGAGGCGTCGAACAGTTCGTACGGCGAGAAGTCCAGGCGGAGCGAGACGCGGACGCCCGCGTCCATCCCGGCAGCCGCCTCGGCCGCCCAGGCACGGGCGCGCGGGAGGTGCTGGGGCGCCCGCGCGGCGAACGGCGCCCCCACCGCGTGGGCGGCGGCCGGGGTCCGCGGAAGCACGTCGGCGACCGCGTCGAGGAAGGCCCGCACCAGCGCCTCGGGATCGGGCAGCCGCAGCGGTCCGCGCCCGGGGACGGGCACGGCGTGCCCCTCGAACGGCAGGGCCGCGGCCACGGCCCTCAGGTGGGCGATGTCGTCGGCGTCCAGGGGCCCGGCCCGCCAGGCGTCCAGGTCGTCGGAGGTCAGTCCCGGCAGCATCCGACCGCGGGCGACCAGGTGCAGGGCGTGCAGGGCGGCGGCGCCCCAGGCCGCGGTCGCCGGGTGGGCGGCCGGATGGCGTCGGGCCGCGACGAGGTGGGGCAGCGCGGCGGCGACCGGCAGGACCAGGGCGGGGACGGACCGGCTCCGCGCACCGCTGCCGTGCCGCCGGGCGACGGTCAGCTCGACGCGCTCCGCACCGCTCTCCGCCGGGTCCGGCAGCGCACCGCCGTCGGGTGCCCAGAGGGCGATCCGGCCCTCACGGGGCAGTGCGGCGGGCAGGAAGACGGCGGCGCCGCTCGTCCAGGTGTGTGCCACGGCTCCGCGCTCCTTCCCTCCGGCCGGCGGACGTCCACCGGACCTCCGACCTTACGGCGGGGGTCTGACAACGGCCGCCAGGCGGGTTCGCCCGAGCGGCCCACCAGCGGATGACAGGGGCCGTCCGGGGCGCGAGGGTGGCCTGAAACCGGGTGCACCCGAGGTGCGCGCAGGAACGCAGACCCGGACTCCGACAGAAGAGGAACCGACATGTCCGTTCGCCGGCGTCTCACGACCGCCACCGGGGCCGTGCTGCTCACCTTCGCCGTCGCCGGCTGTTCGAGCCTGGGCCGCACGATGGTCGGCACGCTCTCGTACGAGACGGATCGCGAGGTCGTGGTGACCGTGACGAGCCCCTCGGTGAACGGCTGCCACCGCCTCCTCGCCCCGAGCGGGGTCCACCGGGTCGAGAACAACACCCTGGTCGACATCCGGCTGTACCCGACGCGCGACTGCAAGGGGAAGCACAACATCTACCTCCCCATGAACACCAGCTACCGGGTCGCGCCGGGCGCCCTGCCGTGGCGCAGCTACAACGTGATCCACTAGCGGCCACGCGCTCGCCGGTTCCCTCCGCCCCGCCGCCGGGTCCACCCTGGAAGAGCCCCTTCGGGGCTCGGACGGGAGAGGGTGACCGTCATGCGTTCCGGGAACGAGCCGGCGACCGCGCGCAGCCCCCTGCGCATGCGCTTCTGGCTGGGTCTGTGGGGGCTGCTCTGGGCCGCCTTCGGGACGACGGCGTTCGCGCTGCTCGGCCGGCCCGGCTGGGCCGCGGCCTGCGGCGTGCTGTTCCTGGTGGTGCTGGTCGACCTGGCGATGGTGGTGCGCCACATCCGCCAGGGCCCGCACTGGCAGCCGGGCCGGGACGTCCCGCCGTACGAGCCGGACCACGACGGCCCGCGACGCTGAGCACCGGCGGGTGCGGACGGCCGACGGGACGGGTGCGCCCCGGGGGCCGGGAGGCCGGCCGGGCTACTTCTCCGTGTCGAATCCGGCGGCCTGGAGGTACTCCGGCTTGGGGTCGAGTGCGGCCGCGAGACGGAAGTGCCGGGTGGCCTGGGCGGTCAGACCGGAGCGCTCGAAGGTGCGGGCGAGGGCGAAGTGCGCGAAGGCGTTGTCCGGCTCGCGCTCCAGGACCAGCTCGAACTCCAGCTGCGCGGGTCGCAGCTGCGCGGCCGCGAAGAAGGCCCGGGCCCGCAGCAGCCGCGCCGCCGTGTTCTCGGGATGGGCGGCGATCACGGAGTCCAGGAGCTTCACCGCGCCACGAGGGTCCCGCGCGGCCAGCAGGTGCTCGGCTGCGCGGAAGTCGATGACGTGCGTTTCCGGATTACTGTCGGCCACCATGGCATCCTTCCCCTCGTCCGGTGCTTGAACACCGGACCGGGCACCCTCATTCCGCCGACGCGCGCCGCTCCAGCTCGTCCCAGACCTTCCGCACCTGCGGTTCGAGCGCGTCGAGCGGTCCGTCGTTGTCGATCACGAGGTCCGCGACGGCCAGCCGGTCCGCGCGCGTGGCCTGGGCAGACATCCGGGCGCGGGCCTCGGACTCGGCCATCCCCCGGAGCCGTACGAGCCGGTCGAGCCGGGTCTCCGGGGAGGCGTCCACGACGACGACCAGGTCGTACAGCGGTGCGAGCCCGTTCTCGGCGAGCAGGGGTACGTCGTGGACGACGACGTCCCCCGGGGCCGCCTGGCCCTCCAGCTCCGCCGACCGGGCCCCGACCAGGGGGTGGACGATGGCGTTGAGGGTGGCGAGCCGGTCGGCGTCGGAGAACACGAGGGAGCCGAGCCGGGGTCGGTCGAGCGTCCCCTCGGCGGTGAGGACGTCGTCCCCGAAGGCCTCCACGACGGCGGCGAGCCCCGGTGTCCCGGGATCGACGACCTCGCGGGCGATCCGGTCCGCGTCGATCAGCACGGCTCCGTACGAGACGAGCAGCCGTGACACTTCGCTCTTGCCGGCGCCGATCCCGCCGGTCAGGCCCACCTTCAGCATGAGCGGCAGCTTAGGGCCTGCCCCGGGCGGGTCAGGAGTCGCCCTCCCGCTCGGCCAGGAAGCGCTCGAACTCCCGGCCCAGCTCGTCCGCCGACGGCAGGTCGACGGGCTCGGCGACCAGGCTGCCGCGGGTCTCCGCGCCGGCCGCCGCGTCGTACTGGTGCTCGAGGCCCTGGACGAGCGCGACCAGTTCCTCGTCGCCCTCCCCGATCTGGCGGTCGATCTCGGTCTGGGTGCGGCGGGCCTCGGTCCGCAGCGCGTGCGCGACCGCCGGCAGGACGAGACCGGTGGCGGCCGTCACGGCTTCGAGGGCGGTCAGCGCCGCGTCCGGGTACGGGGAGCGGGCGACGTAGTGCGGGACGTGCGCGGCGACGCCGAGCGTGTCGTGGCCGGCCTCGGTCAGCCGGTACTCGACGAGGGCCTCGGCGCTGCCGGGGACCTGGGCCTCGTCGAAGGGGCTGCGGTGGCCCGGCATCAGGTCGGTGCGGCTGCCGTGCGGGGTGAGGCCGACGGGCCGGGTGTGGGGCACGCCCATGGGGATGCCGTGGAAGTTCACGGAGAGGCGTACGCCGAGGCGCTCGATGATCTGCCGGACGGCCGTGGCGAACCGCTCCCACTCCACGTCGGGCTCCGGGCCGGAGAGGACGAGGAAGGGGGCGCCGGTGGCGTCCTGGACGAGGCGGACCTCGATGGACGGCGTCTCGTACGCGGTCCAGCGGTCGCGCCGGAAGGTCAGCAGCGGGCGGCGGGCTCGGTAGTCCACGAGCCGGTCGTGGTCGAACCGGGCCACGAGCTGGTGGGGCAGGGTGTCGAGCAGGCCTTCGACGATCTGCTCGCCGGTCTCGCCCGCGTCGATGTAGCCGTCGAAGTGGTACAGCATGACCAGCCCGGCCGACTCCTGCGCCAGTGCCAGGTCGACGACGGCCAGGCCCTTGGCGTCCCATTCGTACAAATCCTGGGGATCAAGCACGATTACCGCTCCTCCTCGTGTTCTCTCTGGGAACGTCTCGCGCGGCAGGGCCATTCCCGGACGGCGTGATCTTCCGTACGGGTGCGGGCGAGGCCCCCGGGACACGACGGAGGCCCGCTCCCCCGGAAGGGGAGCGGGCCTCGGTTCGCTAGCGGCTAGCGCTCAGCGGAGAGCCTGTTCAGCTCTGGCCGCCGGCCAGCTTCTCGCGCAGGGCGGCGAGCGCCTCGTCCGACGCCAGGGCGCCGGAGTTGTCGTCCGACTCCGAGGAGTACGAACCACCCGAGATGCCCGCACCGGCGTTGCCACCGGCGGCCGGGGCGGCAGCGCCCTCGGCAGCGGCGGCCTCGTCGGCCTCGCGGGACTTGATGACCTGAGCCTGGTGCTGCTCGAAGCGAGCCTGCGCCTCGGCGTACTGGGTCTCCCAGGCCTCGCGCTGGGTCTCGAAGCCCTCGAGCCAGTCGTTGGTCTCGGGGTCGAAGCCCTCGGGGTAGATGTAGTTGCCCTGGTCGTCGTAGGACGCGGCCATGCCGTACAGGGTCGGGTCGAACTCGACCGAGGCCGGGTCGGCACCGAAGGACTCGTTGGCCTGCTTCAGCGAGAGGCTGATGCGACGACGCTCGAGGTCGATGTCGATGACCTTGACGAAGATCTCGTCGTTGACCTGGACGACCTGCTCCGGGATCTCCACGTGGCGCTCGGCCAGCTCGGAGATGTGGACCAGACCCTCGATGCCCTCGTCCACGCGGACGAACGCACCGAACGGAACCAGCTTGGTGACCTTACCCGGGACGACCTGACCGATCTGGTGGGTCCGGGCGAACTGCTGCCACGGGTCCTCCTGCGTCGCCTTCAGCGACAGGGAGACGCGCTCGCGGTCCATGTCCACGTCGAGAACCTCGACGGTGACCTCCTGGCCGACCTCGACGACCTCGGAGGGGTGGTCGATGTGCTTCCAGGACAGCTCGGAGACGTGCACGAGGCCGTCGACGCCGCCCAGGTCCACGAAGGCACCGAAGTTGACGATCGAGGACACGACGCCGGAGCGGACCTGACCCTTCTGGAGGGTCGTGAGGAAGGTCTGGCGGACCTCGGACTGGGTCTGCTCGAGCCAGGCACGGCGGGACAGGACCACGTTGTTGCGGTTCTTGTCCAGCTCGATGATCTTCGCCTCGAGCTCCTTGCCCACGTAGGGCTGGAGGTCGCGGACGCGACGCATCTCGACGAGGGAGGCCGGCAGGAAGCCACGGAGGCCGATGTCGAGGATGAGACCACCCTTGACGACCTCGATGACGGTACCGGTGACGATGCCGTCCTCTTCCTTGATCTTCTCGATGGTGCCCCAGGCGCGCTCGTACTGGGCACGCTTCTTCGAGAGGATCAGGCGGCCTTCCTTGTCCTCCTTCTGGAGAACCAGGGCCTCGATCTCGTCGCCGACCTTGACGACCTCGTTCGGGTCGACGTCGTGCTTGATCGAGAGCTCGCGGCTCGGGATGACACCTTCGGTCTTGTAACCGATGTCGAGCAGGACCTCGTCCCGGTCGACCTTCACGATGACGCCGTCGACGATGTCGCCGTCGTTGAAGTACTTGATCGTCTCGTCGATCGCGGCGAGGAAGGCTTCCTCGTTACCGATGTCGTTGACCGCAACCTGCGGGGTGGTGCTGGTGGCGGTGGTCTCGGTGCTGCTCGTCATGTGGGAAAGGGCTCCGGTTACGGACAGAAAGTCGTAGGTACTGCTACGCCGAGAGCCCGTATCGCACCAAGAAGCCGGACAGCCAATGAGGCTCGCTTCCCGTGAAGGAGGAGCCTCGAAAACCGAGGGGACATACAACAGGTGCGAGCGCGGCCTGCTCCGTCTGAGGCGCGCAGGCCCGCAGCGCAACCTTTAGCATACGGGGGCGGCCGGACAGGGTCAATGCGCGAAGCGCGCACCCGGGGCAGATCTGCTCAACTCCGGCACCAACTCGTGCGCTTCCACGCCGCATCGGCGGGATCCGCACACGGCGGCACTGAGCGCAAACTACATCGGCGGGCGAGATGAACCAAGAGTACGAGCACGAAGTGGCCCCCTCCTCTGCCGAGGACGAGGCCGAGGCGACACGGCGTGACGCGGGGGACGCGGAGAGCAGCCGGGCGAGCCGCGGCTGGTGGGACAGGAACGCCGACGAGTACCAGAACGACCACGGATCGTTCCTGGGCGACGACCGGTTCGTCTGGGGTCCCGAGGGGCTCGACGAGGAGGACGCCGGGCTCCTCGGTCCGGTCTCCTCCCTCAAGGGCCTCGACGTCCTGGAGATCGGGGCGGGCGCCGCGCAGTGCTCGCGCTGGCTGGCGGCCCGGGGGGCGCGGCCGGTGGCCCTGGACCTCTCGCACCGGCAGCTCCAGCACGCGCTGCGGATCGGCGGGGACCTGCCGCTGGTGGAGGCGGACGCCGGGGTGCTGCCCTTCCGGGACGGCTCCTTCGACCTGGCGTGCTCGGCGTACGGCGCGGTGCCGTTCGTCGCCGATCCGGTGAAGGTGTTCCGGGAGGTGCGGCGGGTGCTGCGGCCGGGCGGCCGCTGGGTGTTCTCGGTGACGCATCCGATCCGCTGGGCGTTCCCGGACGAGCCCGGTCCCGAGGGCCTCTCGGTCGCGGCCTCGTACTTCGACCGCACGCCGTACGTGGAGCAGGACGAGCAGGGGCGGGCGGTGTACGTGGAGCACCACCGGACGATCGGCGACCGGGTGCGGGACGTGGTGGCCGGCGGGTTCCGGCTGGTCGACCTGGTCGAGCCGGAGTGGCCGGAGTGGAACGGTCAGGAGTGGGGCGGCTGGTCCCCGCTGCGGGGGAACCTGATCCCGGGGACGGCGATCTTCGTCTGCGAGCGCGCGGAGTAGCGGGCCGCGCCCCCGGGGATCCGGACGTCGCCTGCGACCGGTCCGCGCCTGTGTGCTTGTCGTACTTAAAGGTGGGTCCTGTGGATGACGGGGCCCGCCTTCTCGCGTCGCGTACGAGACTGAGTGCGTGATCCGAAACGACGCACTCGACCGTCTCCCCGTCCGCCACGCCGTCCCCGAGCTGCTGAGCGCACTCGACCGGCGCGGTGCGGCCGTGTTGTCCGCGCCTCCCGGTACGGGCAAGACGACGCTGGTGCCGCTCGCGCTGGCGGGTCTCATAGGGGAGGGACCGCGGCGGCGGGTCCTGGTCGCCGAGCCGCGGCGGATGGCCGTGCGGGCGGCGGCGCGGCGGATGGCGTGGCTGCTCGGCGAGGAGGTCGGCGGCGCGGTCGGCTTCTCGGTGCGCGGTGAGCGGCGGGCGGGCCCCTCGACCCGGGTCGAGGTGGTGACCACGGGCATCCTGCTGCAGCGGCTCCAGCGCGATCCGGAGCTGGCGGGGGTCGACGTGGTGCTGCTCGACGAGTGCCACGAGCGGCACCTGGACGCCGACACGGCGATGGCGTTCCTGGTGGACGTGCGGGCCGCCCTGCGGCCCGAGTTGAGGCTGATCGCCGCGTCGGCGACGAGCGACGCGGCGGCCTGGGCCGAGCTGCTGACGTCCCTGGACGACGGGGGGCCCGCGCCGGTGGTGCGGAGCACGGGCGAGGGCCACGGCTGCCGGGTGTTCTACGAGGCGCCGCCGTCGGGCGTCCGGCCGGCGCACGGCACCTGGGTGGATCCGGCGCTGCTGCGGCACGTGGCCGCGACGGTGCGGCTGGCGCTGGAGCGGCACGAGGGGGACGTCCTCTGCTTCCTGCCGGGCACGGGGGAGATCGCGCGGACGGCCGGGATGCTGGCGGACGTCGGCGCGGAGGTGCTCCAGCTGCACGGCCGGGCGCCGGCCGAGGTGCAGGACGCGGTGCTGCGGGGTGCGGAGCCCGGCGGGCGGCGCAGGGTGGTGCTCGCGACGTCGGTGGCGGAGTCGAGCCTGACGGTGCCGGGGGTGCGGATCGTCGTGGACTCGGGGCTGGCCCGGGAGCCCCGCACGGACCATGCCCGGGGTCTCGGCTCGCTGGCGACGGTGGTGGTCTCGGAGGCGACGGCGACCCAGCGGCTCGGCCGGGCGGGCCGTGAGGCCGCCGGGTTCGTCTACCGGTGCTGGGCGGAGGCGGGCGACGGGGTCAGGCCGCGCTTCCCCTCGCCGGAGATCAGGGTCGCCGACCTGGCGGACTTCGCCCTGCGGGCCGCCTGCTGGGGCGACCCGACGGCGGAGGGGCTCGCCCTGCTCGACGCGCCGCCGGCCGGGGCGATGGCGGCGGCCCGCTCGGTCCTCGGCTCGATCGGCGCCGTGGACGGGGCGGGGCGGGCCACCGACCGGGGGGTGCGGATGTCCCGGCTCGGGCTCCACCCCCGGCTCGGCCGGGCGCTGCTGGACGGCGCGCCCGAGGTGGGGGTGCGGCGCGCGGCGGAGGTGGTGGCGCTGCTCAGCGAGGAGCCGCCGCGCGACTACGGGGACGATCTGGCGGCCGCCTGGCGTGCCGCCCGCCGGGGTGGCGACGGGTACGGCGGTCGGTGGAAGGCGGAGGCGCGCCGTCTGGAGCGGTCGGTGGCGGAGGAGGCGGGCGGGCGGGGAGCGCCCGCGGGGCCGGCGGGCGGGGAGGACGCCGTGGCGGGTCTGGTGACGGCGCTGGCGTTCCCGGAGCGGGTGGCGAGGGCGCGCGAGCAGGGGGGCTATCTGATGGTGTCGGGGAGTGGTGCCCGGCTCGGCGAGGGGTCCGGGCTGCGGACCGCGCCGTGGCTGGCCGTGGCGGTGGCGGACCGCACCGCCAGGGACGCGACGGCGCGGGTGCGGCTGGCGGCCGTGGTGGACGAGGACATGGCGCGGCGGGCGGCCGGGCATCTGCGGTCGACCGGCGAGGAGGTCCGCTGGGAGGACGGGGACGTGGTCGCGCGGTCGGTGGACCGGCTCGGCGCGGTGGAGTTGACGGTCCGGCCGCTCGGGGCGGGAGCGGAGCCGGAGCTCGTGCGGGAGGCGCTGCTCGACGGGCTGCGGCGCGAGGGGCTCGGGCTGCTGCGGTGGGGCCGGGAGGCCGGGGAGCTGCGGGCGCGGCTCGCCTTCCTCCACCGGGAGGTGGGGGACCCCTGGCCGGAGGTGACGGACGGGGCGCTGCTGGAGCGGGCCGGGGAGTGGCTGGAGCCGGAGCTGTCCCGGGCCGCCCGGCGGGCCGATCTGGCTCGGATCGATGCCGGTGAGGCCCTGCGGCGGCTGCTGCCGTGGGCGTCGGGCGAGGCGGGCCGGCTGGGCGAGCTGGCGCCGGAGCGGATCGAGGTGCCGAGCGGTTCGCGGATCCGGGTGGAGTACGGCGGGGAGCGGCCGGTGCTCGCGGTGAAGCTCCAGGAGATGTTCGGTCTGGCCGAGACGCCCCGGGTGGCGGGGGTTCCGGTGCTGGTCCACCTCCTCTCCCCCGCCGGGCGGCCGGCGGCGGTCACCGCCGACCTGGCGTCGTTCTGGCGGGACGGCTACCGGTCGGTGCGGGCGGAGTTGCGGGGGCGGTACCCGAAGCACCCGTGGCCGGAGGATCCGTCCGCGGCGGAGGCGACGCGGTTCACGAGCGCGCGGCTCAGACGGGAGGGGTGAGCGGGGCGGTCGCGGGGGCCGGTGCGGGGCGGCGGGAGCGGGCCTCCAGCCAGAGGGCGAGGGCGAGGAGCAGCAGGGCGAGGAGGGTGAGACTCCAGGGGAGGTAGGAGACGAGCAGGAGGACCGTGAGGCGGTTGGAGGAGACCATCTCGCCGACGCTCCGGACGTAGTCCTCGCGCATCTTCACGTGCCCCTCGAAGACGGTGAGGGTGTCGCGGCCCATGAGGGCCTTGGCGTTGCGGAGTTCCTCCTTGTGGATCTCCTCGCCGTTCACGGGGGCGCCGGTGACCGGCTCGACCCAGAACATCCGCTTGGTGGTGTACCAGCGGGTCAGGCCGGAGTCGGCGAGAAGCTGCGGGGTGATGCCCTTGACCGGCATGGTCTTGGGCATGGGGACCTCGGTCCAGGGGATGGTCTGCTCGAAGTAGTAGACCTCCGTGCCCCGGAAGGTGCGGGTGCCGCGGTAGTGGATGGGGGACGAGGTGCGGGTCTGGGCGTCGAAGTACTGGTAGTCCCGCTTCTCGGTGAGGAAGGGCCACTTGAACTCGATGCCCTCGCGCCGGACCGGGTCGCCGTCGACGGACTCGCCGGTGGCGTTGACGGGGTCCTGGGTGTGGGCGTCGAAGATGTAGCGCTCGGGGACCTTGGAGACCATCTTTCCGTCGGGGCCGGTGATGTAGGCGAGGGCGTCCCAGACGACGACATCGCGTCCGGCGTCGCGTTCGATGCGCCGCGACTCCTCCACGTTGCCCTTGAGGGTCTGGATGATCGTGATCTTGTCGACCTTCTCCGCCTTGAGGGTCGTGTAGTCGAGCAGGGTCGCGGGCTTCGCCTCCAGGACGGTCTCCTGGTACTGGTTCGGCGGGATCTTCGCCAGCCGGGGGAAGGCGTACCAGCGCAGGGTCGGGGCCATCGCCGCGCAGAAGACGGCGAGGGCGAGGAGGACGAGGCTGGCTCGGCGGCGCACGGTCGCTCCCTACTTCTTGGGGCCGGGGTCGGCGGTCAGCAGGGGCTTGGGCGAGGTGGGCCCGTCGGGCGGCAGATCGACCACGGAGACGAGGAGGGCGAAGAGGAGGACTGGGGCGAGTCCGATGGCGGCGGCGACGAGGGCGCGCATGGTCGGCCTCCCGGGATGCGATCTGATAGGTCGTCAGGGCGGGGGCACCGTAGCAACGCGACCGCGAGATGAGAACACGTTGCACCGTCCCGCGCGGGGATCCCGGTGCCGCGGGGCCGGTGGCGCGGGAGTCCGGCTGCCGCCGTGCGGCCGGCGGCGCGGGGTTCCCGATGCCGCCGCGCGTCCGCGGGCCTCCCGCTGGAGGCGTCCGTCCGAGGCGGGAGACGCCGAGCGCCGCTCCCCCGCCCGGTGGGGGCGGAGAGGCGGCGCGTGGGGTGGGGCGGGGAGGACGGAGGGTCAGGCCGAGGGCGAGGGGGAGGCCTCGGGCGAGCCGGTGCCGGACGGGGTCGGCTCCGGGGTCGCGTCGGGGCTCGGCGTCGCGGTGGGCGACTCGACCGTCAGCTTGATCTCCGTGGTGGCACCGCCGGGCGCGGTGAGGAGGAGCACGTACGCGCCGGCCTTGTCGCCCGCGAGGATGGCCGGCAGCGAGACCAGGCCGTTCGCGTCGGCCTTGAGGGCGAGCGTGCGGGTGCCGTCCTTGAAGGTCGGGCCGTCGGTGCTCGCCGTGGTGCCTTCGGCGTCGGCGATCACCGCCGTGACGAGGACGCCGGGGGCGAGGGCGCCCTTCAGGGTGGCCTTCAGCTGCACGGACTGGGCGAACGTGGTGCCGGTGGTGGCCGTCAGCGGGTCGCCGCCGACCCGGACGAGGGCGTCGGCCTGCCGTTCGGTGACGGTCGCGGTGAACCGGGTGGCCTCGATGCCGCGGCCGACGACGGTGGCCTTGACCGTGAACGTTCCGGTCTTCTCGCCGGCCCGCAGGGCGGGGGCGGCGGCGAGTCCGGCCGAGCCCGTGGTGACGTTCGCGGTCGTGCCACCGCCGGGGAAGCGGGTGTCGGTGGTGCCGGTGATCTCGAAGCGGACGACCACGCCGGCGATCGGCGCGCCGGCGGCGTCGAGCGCGGCGACCGTCGGGGTCTTGGCGAAGGAGGTCTCGGTGGGTGCGGTGAGGGACCCGGTGGAGACGGCCGCGAGGCGCGCGACCTTCACGGCCGGCGGCACGACGGGCGGAACCGGCGGCTTCGTCGGCGGCGTGACCGGGGGCTTCACCGGCGTCGTCGGCTTGGTCGGCGGCTTCGTGGGGCCCGGCTTCGTCGGGTCGGGCTTCGTCGGGTCCGGCTTCGGCGCGCCCGTCCCGGACGGCGTCGGAGCGGGCGTGGTCGGCGCCGGCGTGAACGGCGTCGTGGTGCCGGGGTGGCGGGTGCGGCCGTCGCTCCGGTCGACCGGCAGCACGCCCGTGCCGTCCGGGATCTGGTGGGTGCCGCGCCGGTAGTACTCGAACCACGACGTGACCGTGTTCAGGTACTCCGTCGAGCGGTTGTAGCTGAGGATCGCGCGGTCGAGGTCGGCCTTGAGCGCGAGGTTGCGGTCGTTGGCGCAGAGGTAGAGACCGGCGGCCTGCGCGGCGTCGTAGATGTTGTTCGGGTCCTTCTTCCCGTCGCTGTTCGCGTCCTGGCCCCAGGTGGCCCAGGTGGACGGGATGAACTGCATCGGGCCGACGGCGCGGTCGTGGGTGCGGTCGCCGTCGAAGGCGCCGCCGTCGGTGTCGGAGATGTTGGCGAATCCGACGCCGTTGAGGACGGGGCCGAGGATCGGGGAGAGGGTGGTGCCGTCGGCGTTCACCCGGCCGCCGCGCGCCTGCCCGGACTCGACCTTGCCGATGCCGGCGAGCAGCTGCCAGGGCAGGTTGCAGGCGGGGTTGGTCGAGCGGATCGACTGCTCGGCGCGCTGGTAGGCGGCGAGTACGGACGCGGGTATGCCGGCCTGGGCGGGGCCGGTGATCACCGGCACGTTGGCGGAGGGCGCCCCGGGCTTGTTCGGCGTGTTCAGCGGCGGCAGTTCCGTGTAGTACGGCGAGTTGCCGGTGGCGGAGCCGTCGCCGGACGGCGACGTCGTGTCCCCGGCGCCGATGGCACGGTCTCCGCCCGCGTTGTCGGTGGGTGGCGGGATCATCTCCGGCGCCTGTGAGGCGGCGAGCGCGGCGACCGCCGCCGCCACCACCGCACCGCTGGTGGCTCCCTTGCGCAGCCTGCGGCTCAAGTGCGCTGACATGTCCGTGGTCCCTTCCCCCTCGACTGAGGTCCCGCGCTCCCCGCGCGAGACCTCTGGCGACCCTATGCCAACTCCGGTCCACCGAACACCGGGCCTTGACCCTGTTTCACCGTTTCGACACCTCTCGCCCGCCCGGCGAGCTTGCGGTCGGGTCCCGTGGGACGGTCGGGGCGGGAACCGTGCGGAGGGTCGGACACCTCTTGTACTGCGGCCGGTGAGGGACGCCGGCCGGGACCACCGGAGCCTGGGGGAAGACCCGTTGCCGTTCACGCTGAGCCATGCCGCTGCCGTGCTGCCCGGACTGCGGCGCAACGGGACCGCGCGCGGCCCTCTGGTCGCGTCGGCGCTCGTCGCGGGCTCCTTCGCGCCCGACATGACCTACTTCGCGGCGACGGCCTTCCCCGACGCGATGGTCTTCGGGGACGTGACCCACTCCCCCGTCGGGATCGTCACCGCCGACGTCCTGATCACCGCCCTGCTGGTGGCCCTCTGGCTGACCGTCCGCGAGCCGCTCGTCGTACTGCTGCCCGCACGGTGGCGCGGGCGCGTGTACGGGTTCGTCCGGGGCGCGGCCTGGCGCGACCGGCACCCGCCCGTGCTCGCCGGGTGGTTCGCCCTCTCCGCGGTCGTCGGCTCGACGACCCACGTCGTGTGGGACTCCTTCACCCACCTCGACCGCTGGGGCACCAGGGCGATCCCGGTCCTCGGCGACGTCGTGGCGGGCTTCCCCGTCTACCTCTACGCGCAGTACGGGGGTTCGGCGCTGGCGCTCGGGTTCCTGGTGTGGTTCACCGCGCGGGCGCTGCGCTCGGCACCGGAGGCCGACGGTCCCGCCGGGGTGCGGGTCCCGGGCCGGCGGGGCCGGCTGCTCGCGGCCGCCCTCGTCGGAGGCTGCGTCCTCGCCGGGACGGCCCACCGGGTGCTGCGCTGGGCCGCCTACTGGGGCTGGGACCGGATCGAGACGCCCCTGGACGTGATTCCGACGGCCTGCTTCGGGGCCGGGGCGGGCCTCTTCGTCGGCCTCGTGCTGTACGGGGCGGGGGTCCGGCTCCTGGGTGCGTCCGCCTCGGCACCGGCGCCTCCGCCCGGCGGTGCCGCGGCAGCACGGGAGGAGGGGGACGGGGAAGCGGGCGGGCCGGTGGCGGCGGAGCGCTCGCGCCGGGGATCGCGCTGATCCGCGGGAGAGACGCCGACCGCCCCGGCAGGCCAGGGAGGCCGCCCTTCCCCGCAGGCCGGGGACACCCCCCGTGCGGAGCGGGGACACCACCATCCGTGCAGGGCGGACACGCGGCCGCCCGTACACGCGGAGACGCCCGCTCCGGGCTCCGCCGCCGGGCCGGCGGACACGGCGACGGCCCCCGCGGTCGGGGACCGGGGGGCCGTCGGAGTGCGCTGCCGCGGGTCAGTGCGCGGCCGAGTCCCAGTCGTGGCCGACGCCCACCGAGACGTCCAGCGGGGCGCGCAGTTCGGCGGCGGCCGACATCTGCTCGCGGACCAGCGCCTCGACCTGCTCGCGCTCGCCCGGGGCGAGTTCGAGCACGATTTCGTCGTGGACCTGGAGGAGCATCCGGGAGGCGAGGCCCGACTCGGTCAGCGCCCGGTCGACGCCGAGCATCGCGACCTTGACGATGTCGGCGGCCGTGCCCTGGATCGGGGCGTTGAGCGCCATCCGCTCGGCGGCCTCACGGCGCTGGCGGTTGTCGCTGTTGAGGTCGGGCAGGTAGCGCCGGCGGCCGAGCATGGTCTCGGTGTAGCCCGTGGCGCGGGCCTCGTCGACGACCCGGCGCAGGTAGTCCCGGACCCCGCCGAAGCGCTCGAAGTAGGTGTCCATCAGGCCGCGGGCCTCGCCCGGGTCGATGTTCAGCTGCTGCGAGAGGCCGAAGGCGGACAGGCCGTAGGCCAGGCCGTAGGACATGGCCTTGATCTTGCGGCGCATCTCGGCGTCGACGGCGGACCGCTCGACGCCGAAGACCTGGGAGGCGACCGTGGTGTGGAGGTCCTCGCCGGAGGTGAAGGCCTCGATGAGGCCCTCGTCCTCGGAGAGGTGGGCCATCACGCGGAGCTCGATCTGGCTGTAGTCGGCGGTCATGAGGGCGTCGAAGCCCTCGCCGACGACGAAACCGTGCCGGATGGCGCGGCCCTCGTCCGTGCGCACCGGCACGTTCTGCAGGTTGGGGTCGGTGGAGGAGAGGCGCCCGGTGGCGGCCACCGTCTGGCTGAAGGTGGTGTGGATGCGCCCGTCGGCGGCGATCGTCTTGATCAGGCCCTCGACGGTGGAGCGCAGCCTGGCCTGCTCGCGGTGGCGGAGCATGATCACCGGCAGCTCGTGCTCGGTCTGGCCGGCCAGCCAGGCGAGGGCGTCCGCGTCCGTCGTGTACCCGGTCTTGGTCTTCTTGGTCTTCGGCAGGTTCAGCTCGCCGAAGAAGACCTCCTGGAGCTGCTTGGGCGAGCCGAGGTTGAACTCGTGGCCGACGGAGGCGTGGGCCTCCTTGACGGCCTGCTGCACGGCGCCGGCGAACTGCTGCTCCATGGCCTCGAGGTGCTCGCGGTCGGCGGCGATGCCCTGGCGCTCCAGGCGGGCGAGGAGCGCGGAGGTGGGCAGCTCGACCTCGTGGAGGAGCTCGCGGGCCCCGACCTCGCCGAGCTTCTCCTCGAAGGCCCCCGCGAGGTCCAGGACGGCCCGCGCCTGGGCCATGAGGGCCTCGGCCTCGGCGGTGTCGTCGGCGCCGAAGGCGAGCTGCCCGTCGGCGGCGGCCGCGGGGGCGAGCTCGCGGTGCAGGTACTCGACGGACAGCGCGTCGAGGGCGAAGGAGCGCCGGCCCGGCTTCACCAGGTAGGCGGCGAGGGCGGTGTCCATGGTGACGCCCGCGACGCTCCAGCCGTGCTCGGGGAAGACCCGCATGGCGCCCTTGGCGTTGTGCATGGCCTTCGGCCGGTCGGGGTCGGCGATCCAGGCGGCCCAGGCCTGCTCGTCGGCCTCGTCGAGCGCGCTCGGGTCGAACCACGCGGCGGCTCCGCCGGCGGCGGCGAGGGCGATCTCGCCCACGTTCCCCGTGCCGAGGGCCCAGGTGTCGACGGTCGCGATGCCGAGGGGCTCGGTGCCGTGCTCGGCGAGCCAGGGGGCAAGCTCGCCCGCGCCCAGGACGGTGCCGTCGATCTCGACGCCTGCCGCGGGGGCCGGGGCGGTGTCCTCGGCGGCGCCCGGGTCGACGGCGAGGAGCCGCTCGCGCAGCGACGGGTTGCGGATCTCCAGGGTGTCGAGGACGAGGGCGACGGCTCCCCGGTCGTAGGGCTCGCGGGCCAGGTCCGCGACGCCCTTCGGCAGCTCGACGTCGGTGACCATGGCGGTCAGCCGGCGGTTGAGCTTGACCGACTCCAGGTGGTCGCGGAAGTTCTGCCCGGCCTTGCCCTTGACCTCCTCGGCCCGGGCGACGAGCTCGTCGAAGGAGCCGAACTGGTTGATCCACTTGGCGGCGGTCTTCTCGCCGACGCCGGGGATGCCGGGCAGGTTGTCCGACGGGTCGCCGCGGAGGGCGGCGAAGTCGGGGTACTGGGAGGGCGTGAGGCCGTACTTCTCCTGGACCTTCTCGGGGGTGAAGTGGGTGACCTCGGAGACGCCCTTGGTCGGGTAGATCACGGTGGTGCGGTCGGAGACCAGCTGGAAGGAGTCGCGGTCGCCGGTGAAGATCCGGACGTCGAAGCCCTCGGCCTCGGCCTGGGTGGTGAGGGTGGCGATGACGTCGTCGGCCTCGAAGCCGTCGACGGCGAAGCGCGGCACGTTCATCGCGTCGAGGAGCTCGCCGATCAGCTCGACCTGGCCCTTGAACTCGTCGGGGGTCTTGGAGCGGTTCGCCTTGTACTCGGGGAACTCCTCGGACCGCCACGTCTTGCGGGACACGTCGAAGGCGACCGCGAAGTGCGTGGGCGCCTCGTCGCGCAGCGTGTTCGCCAGCATCGAGGCGAACCCGTAGATCGCGTTCGTCGGCTGCCCGGTCGCGGTGGTGAAGTTCTCCGCGGGCAGCGCGAAGAACGCCCGGTACGCGAGCGAGTGCCCGTCCATGAGGAGCAGGCGGGGGCGGATGTCTGCGGGGTTCTTCGATGCTGTCTCTGCCACACGACGATCCTGCCACGGACCACCGACAATCCCGCCCACCGCTGCGCACCGCACCGGCGGGGTGCCGGGCCGTCGCCGCCCCGTGACAGGATCGGAGGCGTACGCCGCAGGATTACCGCTCAAGGGAGAGCGCGATGGTCAGCAAGCCGCCGGTCGGCGACCCGGTCCAGGACGCACCGCAGGTCACGCCCCCGCAGCACGCCGCCGCCGGGCTGCCCGCCGTCGGGCACACCCTGCGGATGGCGCGCGAGCAGATGGGGCTGCGGCGCACCGCGCGGACCCTGCTCAAGGTCAACCAGAAGGACGGCTTCGACTGTCCGGGCTGCGCCTGGCCCGAGGAGGACAAGCGGCACGTCGCCGAGTTCTGCGAGAACGGCGCGAAGGCGGTCGCCGAGGAGGCGACGCTGCGCCGGGTCACCCCCGAGTTCTTCGCCGCGCACCCGCTGGCCGACCTGGCGGAGCGCAGCGGGTACTGGCTGGGCCAGCAGGGCCGGATCACCGAGCCGATGCTGCTGCCGGAGGGCGGCGACCGGTACGAGCCGGTGACCTGGGAGCGGGCCTTCGCGATCCTGGCGGAGGAGCTGCGGGCCCTGGGCTCCCCCGACGAGGCGCTCTTCTACACCTCGGGGCGGACCAGCAACGAGGCGGCGTTCCTGCTCCAGCTCTTCGCCCGCGAGTTCGGCACGAACAACCTGCCGGACTGCTCCAACATGTGCCACGAGTCCTCGGGCTCGGCGCTGACGGAGACCATCGGCATCGGCAAGGGCAGCGTCTCGCTGGAGGACCTGCACCGGGCGGACCTGATCATCGTCGCCGGGCAGAACCCGGGGACGAACCATCCGCGGATGCTCTCGGCCCTGGAGAAGGCCAAGGCGGGCGGCGCGCGGATCATCTCGGTCAACCCGCTGCCCGAGGCGGGCCTGGAGCGGTTCAAGAACCCGCAGACCCCGCAGGGCATGCTGAGGGGCGCCGCGCTGACCGACCTGTTCCTGCAGATCCGGATCGGCGGCGACCAGGCCCTCTTCCGGCTCCTGAACAGGCTGGTCCTGGAGGCCCCGGGGGCGGTCGACGAGGAGTTCGTACGCGAACACACCCACGGCTACGAGGAGTTCGCGGAGGCTGCCGCGGCGGCCGACTGGGACGAGACCCTCGCCGCGACCGGACTGCGGCGCGCCGAGATCGAGCGGGCCCTGGAGATGGTGCTCGCCTCGGAGCGGACCGTGGTGTGCTGGGCGATGGGCCTCACCCAGCACAAGCACGCGGTGCCGACCATCCGCGAGGTGGTCAACCTCCTCCTGCTGCGGGGCGCCATAGGGCGGCCCGGCGCCGGCGTGTGCCCGGTGCGCGGCCATTCGAACGTGCAGGGCGACCGCACCATGGGGATCTTCGAGCGTCCCGCGCCCGCCTTCCTGGACGCCCTGGACAAGGAGTTCGGGATCGTCTCACCGCGCCACCACGGCTTCGACGTGGTGCGGTCGATCCAGGCGCTGCGCGACGGCGAGGCGAAGGTGTTCTTCGCGATGGGCGGCAACTTCGTGGGGGCGACCCCCGACACGGAGGTGACGGAGGCGGCGATGCGCCGGGCCCGGCTGACCGTCCACGTCTCGACGAAGCTGAACCGCTCGCACGCGGTGACGGGCACGCGCGCGCTGATCCTGCCCACGCTGGGCCGCACCGACAAGGACGTGCAGGCGGGCGGCAGGCAGTTCGTGACCGTCGAGGACTCGATGAGCCAGGTGCACGCCTCGCGGGGCAACCTGCCGCCCGCGAGCCCGCACCTGCTGTCCGAGCCGGCGATCGTGGCGCGGATGGCCCGCGCCGTCCTCGGCGCCGGATCGGCCACGCCCTGGGAGGAGTTCGAGGCGGACTACGCGGCGATCCGCGACCGCATCGCGCGCGTGGTGCCGGGCTTCGAGGACTTCAACGCGCGCCTCGCGGCCGACGCGGGCGGCTTCCGCCTGCCGCACGGGCCGCGCGACGAGCGCCGCTTCCCGACGAAGACGGGCAAGGCCAACTTCACGGCGGCGCCCGTGGAGTACCCGAGGGTGCCGGAGGGGCGGCTGCTCCTGCAGACGCTCCGCTCGCACGACCAGTACAACACCACGGTCTACGGCCTGGACGACCGCTACCGGGGGATCCGGGGCGGCCGCCGGGTCGTCCTGGTCCATCCCGAGGACGCGGCGGAGCTGGGCTTCGCCGACGGGGCGTACGCGGACCTGGTCGGCGAGTGGACGGACGGCACCGAGCGGCGGGCCCCCGGCTTCCGGGTGGTGCATTACCCGACCTCCCGGGGCTGCGCGGCGGCCTACTACCCGGAGACGAACGTGCTGGTGCCGCTGGAGTCGACGGCGGACGTGAGCAACACCCCCGCGAGCAAGTCCGTGGTCGTCCGTCTGGAAGAATCCGCCTCCGCCTAAGCGTTTGCTCAGGCAGCTCAGGAAGACCAGCCGTACGAAGACGTACGAAACGAACGGAGCCGGGCATGGGTGAGCAGCAGCACGTGAAGTTCCCGCAGGAGGTCCTCGACGAGTACGCGGCGCTGGGTGTCGACCTCCCGGCGCTCTTCTCGGCCGGACACCTCGGCAACCGGATGGGCGTCCAGATCCTGGAGGCCTCCGCCGAGCGCGTCGTCGGCACCATGCCCGTCGAGGGCAACACCCAGCCGTACGGGCTGCTGCACGGCGGCGCCTCCGCGGTCCTCGCCGAGACCCTCGGATCCGTCGGCTCGATGCTGCACGGCGGGGTGTCGAAGATCGCGGTGGGCGTCGACCTGAACTGCACCCACCACCGGGGCGTGCGCAGCGGCCTGGTGACCGGTGTGGCGACACCCGTGCACCGCGGCCGGTCGACGGCCACGTACGAGATCGTGATCACCGACGAACAGGACAAGCGGGTGTGCACGGCGCGGCTCACCTGCCTGCTGCGTGAGGTCACGGCGAAGGACGCGTCGAGCATTCCGGACACCGCGCACGGCTGAGCGGTGACACACGAGGCCTGACCAGCCACGCACGACCCAGGGGCGGCACCACCAGGTGCCGCCCCTCGCGCGTTCCCGCCCCGGCCGCACCCCCGGTTCCGTCACGCTGTGTCACATACACAAGGGCTGTCCGGCGGTGAAGCGGAGGGGCCGGTTCGTCCGCTCAGCTTTCTGCCGTTGTCCGATATCCGGAGAGTCCGCTGAGCGGACCGTCAGTACCAAGAATCGCTCAAGCCCCTTAGCGGAACTGCGCGTTCTCACTATGTGAACACCGCATTACAGCCCTCTATGCCCCGGTTTTCCCTCCCGGCGCGCACACTCTTTCCCCGTCGGCATAACAAGACAGTCACATCCTGTCCTCGGCGCTCCCCGACCCTCCCCACCTGCGCTTAGAGTCACCGCCAGTCACCGCGCCGCCGGGCGCGTCCTACTGCACGGCCCTGTACCAACCCCAGTACGGCCCGGCGTTCCAAAACGGCACCCCTCGCTCCGCAGCTTCACGGCACCGCCTCATCCGAGGGGGCCGCGCCAGGGAAAGGACCCTTCGTGCGAAACCGTTCGATGCTCATACTCACCACCGCGGTCACCGCGGGAGCACTCACCCTCACCGCCTGTGGTTCGCGCGACGACAAGGGGGCCGAGAAGGGCGGCGACGGCGGCAACGTCACCGTGACCATCGGCCTCGACGCGCCCCTCACCGGCGAGCTGTCCGCCCTCGGTCTCGGCATCAAGAACTCCGCCGACCTCGCGGTCAAGACGGCCAACGAGAAGGCCTACGTCAAGGGCGTGACCTTCAAGCTGGAGTCCCTCGACGACCAGGCGCAGCCCTCCGCCGGCCAGCAGAACGCCACCAAGTTCGTCGCCGACAAGAGCGTCCTCGGCGTCGTCGGCCCGCTGAACTCCTCCGTCGCCGAGTCGATGCAGAAGGTCTTCGACGACGCGAAGCTGGTCCAGGTCTCCCCGGCCAACACCAACCCGGCGCTGAGCCAGGGCATCAACTGGAGCACGGGCGAGAAGAAGCGCACCTACGCGTCGTACTTCCGCACCGCGACCACGGACGCCATCCAGGGCCCCTTCGCCGCGCAGTACGTCTACAACGAGGCCAAGAAGACCAAGGCCTTCATCATCGACGACAAGAAGACCTACGGCGCCGGCCTCGCGGGCACCTTCAAGGGCGAGTTCGAGAAGCTCGGCGGCAAGGTCCTCGGCACCGAGCACATCAACCCCGACACCAAGGACTTCTCCGCGGTCGCGACCAAGGTGAAGAGCTCCGGCGCCGACGTCGTCTACTACGGTGGCGAGTACCCGGCCGCCGGCCCGCTGGCCAAGCAGATCAAGGAGGCCGGCGCCAAGGTCACCGTCGTCGGCGGCGACGCGATCTACAGCCCCGAGTACGTCAAGCTCGGCGGCGCGGCCGCGACCAACGGCGACATCGCCACCTCCGTCGGCTCCCCGATCGAGGAGCTCGCCTCCGCCAAGGAGTTCCTGACCAACTACAAGGCCAAGGGCTACAAGGAGGCCTACGAGGCCTACGGCGGCTACGCCTACGACTCGACCTGGGCGATCATCGAGGCCGTCAAGAAGGCCACCGAGGGCAACGGCGGCAAGGTCCCCGAGCGCGCCAAGGTCGTCGAGGCCATGCAGGGCGTCTCCTTCGAGGGCGTGACCGGCAAGGTCTCCTTCGACGAGTTCGGTGACACCACCAACAAGCAGCTGACCGTCTACAAGGTCGAGGGCGGCGCGTTCAAGCCCGTCAAGTCCGGCACCTTCGGCGGCTGATCAACCTCACCACTCAGCACCACCAGCACCACTCAGCACCACCTTCACCGCGCGGGGGGCCGCACCTGGCTCCCCGCGCGGTGTCACATCCGTCGAAAGTCTCGGAGGACAATGCGGTGAACGAACTGCCGCAGCAGCTGGTCAACGGCCTGCTACTGGGATCCATGTACGGGCTCGTCGCCGTCGGCTACACGATGGTCTACGGCATCGTCCAGCTCATCAACTTCGCCCATGGCGAGATCTTCATGACCGGCGGCTTCGGGGCGCTCACGGTCTGGCTCATCCTGCCCGGCGGCACCAGCATGTGGGTCGCGCTGCCCGTCATGATCATCGGTGCCGTGGTCGTCGCGACCACCATAGCCGTCGGAGCGGAACGGTTCGCCTACCGTCCGCTACGCGGCGGCCCCCGCCTCGCCCCGCTCATCACCGCCATCGGCCTCTCCCTCGCCCTGCAGTACGCGGTGTGGGTCTGGTACCCCGAGGCGAAGTCCGCCCGGACCTTCCCGCAGATCCCCGGCGGTCCGATCGAACTCGGCCCCGTCACCATCCAGACCGGCGACGTCTTCCTCCTGATCGCCGCCCCGATCTGCATGGCCGTCCTCGCCTTCTTCGTGATGCGCACCCGCGTCGGCCGCGGCATGCAGGCCACCGCGCAGGACCCGGACACCGCCAAGCTCATGGGCGTGAACACGGACCGCATCATCGTGATCGCCTTCGCCCTCGGAGCCGCGATGGCCGCCGTCGGCGCCGTCGCCTACGGCCTCAAGTACGGCGTCGTCGACTACAAGATGGGCTTCCTCCTCGGACTCAAGGCCTTCACGGCCGCCGTCCTCGGCGGCATCGGCAACATCTACGGCGCCATGATCGGCGGAGTCGTCCTCGGCATCGCCGAGACCCTCGCGACGGCCTACATCAGCCACATCCCCGGTATGGAGCAGCTCGGCGGCCAGTCCTGGGCCGACGTCTGGGCCTTCGTACTCCTCATCGTCGTACTCCTCGCCCGGCCCCAGGGCCTCCTGGGCGAGCGCGTCGCGGACAGGGCGTGAGCACCATGACCACCATCTCCGAGAACCCCCAGGCGGCACCGCTCTCCCAGCAGGAGCAGGCGACCGGTCTCATCGGCTTCGTGCCGGCCAGGACCGCCCGCGCCCTCGCCCTCGGCGGAGCCGTCCTCACCGTCGCCGCCTGCTTCCTCTCCTGGACCTGGACGCCCACCTTCCCCGGCGACCTCACCTACTACGGCTCCCCGGCCGGCCTCCAGCTCCAGGTCCTCGTCCTGGGCCTGCTCACCGCCCTCTTCGCCCTCTCCTCGTACGGCGTCAAGGGCACCCGCTGGCTGACCCCCGCCGGCGCCGACGGCGCGATCAAGTTCGCCGCCCTCGCCACCTTCGGCACCACCTGGTACACCGTCGCCGCGATCAGCGTCACCCTCGGCGGCCCGGTCAACCTGGAGCCCGGCGGCGCGATCGTCGCGTTCTCCAGCCTGATCACCCTCCTCGGCGCCCTCGCCCTCCCCTTCGAGCGGCCCGCGGTCCACCCCGTGGACCCCGAGGACACCGGCTGGGACCAGTTCAAGCACCGCGCCGGCAACGGCTGGACGGTCTTCAAGGGCGCCTTCGCCTCCACCGGCACCGCCCGCAAGCTGCCGCCCCTGCACTCCTCCGTCGAGATCCTGATCATCACCGGCATCCTCGCCGTGGCGCTCGGAGTCTTCACCTACGGCGTCGGCACCGAGTACGACGAGCTCTTCGTCGGCTTCCTGATCACGGCCGGCCTCGGCTTCGCCGCGGTCAACAAGTCCGGCCTGATGCAGCAGGCCACCCAGCTCACCAAGAAGCACCAGAACCTCACCATCGCGGGCGCGTTCACCGCCGCGGCGCTCTTCCCCTTCACCCAGACCGACGACCAGTACGCGACGCTCGGCGTCTACATCCTGATCTTCGCCACGGTCGCCCTGGGCCTCAACATCGTCGTCGGCCTCGCCGGTCTGCTCGACCTCGGCTACGTCGCCTTCCTCGGCGTCGGCGCCTACGCGGCCGCCCTCGTCTCGGGCGCCCCGACCTCCCCGTTCGGCGTCCACTTCCCCTTCTGGGCGGCCATCCTGGTCGGCGCCGGAGCCTCGCTGGTCTTCGGTGTCCTGATCGGCGCCCCGACCCTCCGGCTCCGCGGCGACTACCTCGCCATCGTGACCCTCGGATTCGGTGAGATCTTCCGCATCGCCGTCATGAACACCGACGGCACCTCCGGACCGGACATCACCAACGGCTCCAACGGCATCGCCTCCATCCCGAACCTCAACATCTTCGGGTTCGACTTCGGCGCCGAGCACTCGATCGCCGGCTTCACCATCGGCCGCTTCGCGAACTACTTCTTCCTGATGCTGCTGATCATGGCGGTCGTCGTGCTGGTCTTCCGGCGCAGCGGCGACTCCCGCATCGGCCGCGCCTGGGTCGCCATCCGCGAGGACGAGACCGCCGCGCTCGCCATGGGCATCAACGGCTTCCGCGTCAAGCTCATCGCCTTCGCGCTCGGCGCCTCGCTCGCCGGCCTCGCCGGCACCGTGCAGGCCCACGTCACCTACACCGTGACCCCGGAGCAGTACCTCTTCGCCGGTCCCATCCCGCCCAACTCCGCCTTCCTGCTCGCGGCCGTCGTCCTCGGCGGCATGGGCACGATGAGCGGCCCGCTGGTCGGCGCCTCGCTCCTCTTCCTCATCCCCAACAAGCTCCAGTTCATGGGCGAGTACCAGCTCTTCGCCTTCGGCGTCGCGCTGATCCTCCTCATGCGCTTCCGCCCGGAGGGCATGATCGCCAACCGGCGCAACCAGCTGGAGTTCCACGAGAACGACGAGACGCCCGCCACGCTCGCCAAGGCAGGTGCCTGAACATGACGACCACCACGAAGACCGCGGACGCCACCACGGCGCCGACCGCCGGCGAGGCAGTGCTCGACGCGCGCGGGGTCACCATGCGCTTCGGCGGCCTCACCGCCGTGCGCGACGTGAACCTCACCGTCAACAGCGGCGAGATCGTCGGCCTGATCGGCCCCAACGGCGCCGGCAAGACCACCTTCTTCAACTGCCTCACCGGCCTCTACGTCCCCACCGAGGGCGAAGTCCGCTACAAGGGCACGGTCCTGCCGCCCACGTCCTACAAGGTCACCAACGCCGGCATCGCCCGCACCTTCCAGAACATCCGTCTCTTCCACAACATGACGGTCCTGGAGAACGTCCTCGTCGGACGCCACACCCGGATGAAGCAGGGCCTCTGGTCGGCGCTGCTCCGCCTGCCCGGCTTCAAGAAGGCCGAGGCCGAGGCCACCGAGCGGGCCATGGAGCTCCTGGAGTTCATCGGCCTCCAGGACAAGGCGCAGCACCTCGCCAAGAACCTCCCCTACGGAGAGCAGCGCAAGCTGGAGATCGCCCGCGCCCTCGCGAGCGACCCCGGACTGATCCTGCTCGACGAGCCCACCGCCGGCATGAACCCGCAGGAGACCCGCGCGGCGGAGGAACTCATCTTCGCCATCCGCGACATGGGCATCGCCGTCCTCGTCATCGAGCACGACATGCGGTTCATCTTCAACCTCTGCGACCGGGTCGCCGTGCTCGTCCAGGGCCAGAAGCTCATCGAGGGCGACAGCCAGACCGTCCAGAGCGACGAGCGGGTCATCGCCGCCTACCTGGGCGAGCCCGTCGCGGACACCCCCGCGGCGGAGGCACCCGTCGCGGAGCCCCCCGCCGAGGAGGCACCCGCCGCGGCCGCCGCCCCGGAGACCACCGCCGACGAGGAGGCGCCGCCGCAGGAGGACGCCCCCGAGACCCCGGACGCCCCCGCCGACGAGGCACCGGCAGCCGAGGACACCACGCGAGACCCTGCTTCGGGCAAGGAGAACGACGCATGACCGCACTGCTCGAAGTCGAGGACCTGCGCGTCGCCTACGGAAAGATCGAGGCCGTCAAGGGCATCTCCTTCTCCGTCGACGCCGGTGAGGTCGTCACCCTCATCGGCACCAACGGCGCCGGCAAGACCACCACCCTGCGGACCCTCTCCGGGCTCCTCAAGCCGGTCGGCGGCCAGATCAAGTTCGAGGGCAAGTCCCTCCGCAAGATCCCCGCCCACAAGATCGTCTCGCTCGGGCTCGCCCACTCCCCCGAGGGCCGGCACATCTTCCCCCGCATGACCATCGAGGAGAACCTCCTCCTCGGCGCCTTCCTCCGGAAGGACACCGCGGGCATCGCCAAGGACGTCCAGCGCGCCTACGACCTCTTCCCGATCCTGGGTGAGCGTCGCAAGCAGGCCGCCGGCACGCTCTCCGGCGGCGAGCAGCAGATGCTCGCCATGGGCCGGGCCCTCATGTCCCAGCCCAAGCTGCTCATGCTCGACGAGCCCTCCATGGGCCTCTCGCCGATCATGATGCAGAAGATCATGGCGACCATCGCCGAGCTCAAGGCCCAGGGCACCACCATCCTGCTCGTCGAGCAGAACGCCCAGGCCGCCCTCGCCCTCGCGGACCACGGCCACGTGATGGAGATCGGCAAGGTCGTGCTCTCGGGCACCGGCCGCGACCTGCTCCACGACGAGTCCGTCCGCAAGGCGTACCTCGGCGAGGACTGACCCGCCGGATCGGCACCACAGACGGAAGGCCCGCCCCACAGAGCCGTGGGGCGGGCCTTCTCCGTACGCGTACGGCGGGGCGGGCGGGCTACTGGCCCTTGGCCGCCTTCTTCTCCTCGGCGTCCTCGATGACGGCCTCGGCGACCTGCTGCATGGACATGCGGCGGTCCATCGACGTCTTCTGGATCCAGCGGAACGCGGCGGGCTCCGTCAGGCCGTACTGGGTCTGCAGGACGGACTTGGCGCGGTCGACCAGCTTGCGGGTCTCCAGACGCTGCGAGAGGTCGGCGACCTCCTGCTCCAGGGCGCGCAGTTCGGAGAAGCGGGAGACGGCCATCTCGATGGCCGGCACCACGTCGCTCTTGCTGAACGGCTTCACCAGGTACGCCATGGCTCCGGCGTCCCGGGCCCGCTCGACGAGCTCGCGCTGCGAGAAGGCGGTGAGCATGAGGACCGGGGCGATGGACTCGCCGGCGATCTTCTCCGCGGCCGAGATGCCGTCCAGGACGGGCATCTTCACGTCCAGGATGACGAGGTCGGGGCGGTGCTCGCGGGCGAGCTCGACGGCCTTGGCGCCGTCACCGGCCTCGCCTACGACCGTGTAGCCCTCTTCCTCCAGCATCTCTTTGAGATCGAGGCGGATGAGGGCCTCGTCCTCGGCGATGACGACGCGGGTCGTCAGCGGCGGGACGTGCGACGCGTCGGCGTCGTCAGCGGGCTGGGGCGACTCGGGGGCGGTCACGGGGGCTCCTCGGTGCGGGGCAAGTACTGCTCCCCTGAGCCTACCTAGCTCCTGTAATGTGGTGCCCCACAGGGAGGGTATCTCCCTCGCTTTCCAAGGCCCCAGTACTCCAACTGGTCAGAGAGGCCGCTCTCAAACAGCGGACAGTGTGGGTTCGAATCCCACCTGGGGCACTTTTCCTTCGAATCGAAGGGCGACGAGCAGTCAGTGATCGTCGCCCACCCGCGTGAACTCCTCCGCGGCTCGCCCCCGGCACCGACCCCTACGTCAGCGGGTCGCCGATGTGGTGGACGCGGACCAGGTTCGTCGAGCCCGCGACTCCCGGTGGGGAGCCGGCCGTGATCACCACGATGTCGCCCTTGCGGCAGCGGCCGATGCGGAGGAGCTCCTCGTCCACCTGGGCCACCATCGCGTCCGTCGACTCGACGTGCGGGCCGAGGAAGGTCTCGACGCCCCAGGTGAGGTTGAGCTGGGAGCGGGTCGCCGGGTCCGGGGTGAAGGCGAGCAGGGGGATGGGCGAGCGGTAGCGGGAGAGGCGCTTGACCGTGTCGCCGGACTGGGTGAAGGCGACGAGGAACTTGGCGCCGAGGAAGTCGCCCATCTCGGCGGCGGCGCGGGCCACGGCGCCGCCCTGGGTGCGGGGCTTGTTCCGTTCGGTCAGCGGCGGCAGCCCCTTGGCGAGGACGTCCTCCTCCGCGGCCTCGACGATGCGGCTCATGGTGCGGACGGTCTCGATCGGGAAGCGCCCGACGCTGGTCTCGCCGGAGAGCATCACCGCGTCGGTGCCGTCGATGACGGCGTTGGCGACGTCGGAGGCCTCGGCGCGGGTGGGGCGGGAGTTGTCGATCATCGAGTCGAGCATCTGCGTGGCGACGATGACCGGCTTGGCGTTGCGCTTGGCGAGCTTGACGGCGCGCTTCTGGACGATCGGGACCTGCTCCAGGGGCATCTCGACGCCGAGGTCGCCGCGGGCGACCATGATGCCGTCGAAGGCGGCGACGATCTCCTCGATGTTCTCGACGGCCTGGGGCTTCTCGATCTTGGCGATGACGGGGAGGCGGCGGCCTTCCTCGTCCATGATCCGGTGGACGTCGTCGATGTCCCGGGCACTGCGGACGAAGGAGAGGGCGATGACGTCGGCGCCGGTGCGGAGGGCCCAGCGGAGGTCCTCGATGTCCTTCTCCGAGAGGGCGGGGACGGAGACGGCGACGCCGGGGAGGTTGAGGCCCTTGTTGTCGGAGACCATGCCGCCCTCGATGACGACGGTGTTGACCCGGGGGCCGTCGACGGAGGTGACCTCCAGGGTGACGCGCCCGTCGTCGACGAGGATGCGCTCGCCCGCGGTGACGTCGGCGGCGAGGCCGGAGTAGGTCGTCCCGCAGCAGTGGCGGTCGCCTTCCACGGGTTCGACGGTGATGGCGAACTCGTCGCCGCGTTCAAGGAGTACGGGACCTTCGCGGAAGCGGCCGAGCCGGATCTTCGGGCCTTGAAGGTCGGCGAGGACGCCGACGCTGCGGCCGGTCTCGTCGGCGGCTTTGCGGACGCGCTGGTAGCGCTCCTCGTGCTCGACGTACGAGCCGTGGCTGAGGTTGAAGCGGGCCACGTCCATTCCGGCCTCGATCAACGCCTTGATCTGGTCGTATGTTTCGGTGGCGGGCCCAAGGGTACAAACGATTTTCGCTCGGCGCATGGTGCGAGCCTAGGGCTTACCCACCAGTAGCGAGTTGGTGGGACATGACTACTCAACAACCTTTCCGTGAAAGGCTGTTGACAAGTATTGAATCTGTGCGCCGGGGTGCTCCGATGAGCGTTTCACGCGCCCCGGCGCCCCCTGTCTCAGAGTGCGGGCGGCCGCATCGTGAAGCGGGCCACGACCTCGGCGGTCACCGTCTGGCGCTGCGGTTCGAGGTCGAGCGGCGGGGCCTCGCCGGCGCCTTCCGCCGCGTACGCCACCGCCGCCGAGCCGAAGGCGGCCCGCCGCGGTCCGAGGCGCTCCGCGGCGCCCGCGTCCGAGAGTTCGAGGAGTGAGGAGAGGGCGGTGCCCAGGGCCTCGGCGTAGGCGCGGGCCCGCTGGACGGCTTCGGAGACCGCGAGCCTGCGGGCCTCCGCGTAGGCCGGGGAGGCCGGGCGGAGGAACCACCAGGGGCCGTCGACGCTGGTCAGTTCCAGGTCGGCGAGTCGCGTCACCAGTTCGCCGAGGACGGTGAAGTCGGTGAGTTCGGCGGTGATCCGCACGCGTCCGTGGAAGGCGTGCACCCGCTCCCCCCGGCCCTTGCGGGTGAGCTCGGGGGAGATCGAGAGGCTGCCGGTCTCCAGCTTCTCGACGGCCGAACCCTGGGCCTTGACCAGGTCGAGGACCTGGGTGTTGCGACGGGTGAGGTCGGCGAGCGTGGTCGCGCGGTCGGGGCCGCGGGCGGAGACGGTGACCCAGATCCGGGCGAGTTCGGGGTCGACCTCCAGGCGCCCTTCTCCTCGGACGGTCACCTGGGGTGCGTCGGGGGTCGCGTGGTCCTGGGTCACGTCCTGCTCCTCGGTGTGCGGCAGCGGTCGTCCTCCGAACACTTTCCCACTCCGTAACCCGAAAGGGCTGTTGCCGGGGTGTCGTCTGAGCCAGAATCTACGCGCGTTGTGCGCCACGGTCGGCGCCGACGGCACGGAACCACAAGGGGAGAACACATGCCGCTGAACCGCAGGACGTTCCTGGAGCGCTCGGCCGCCGCCGGGGCCGGGGTGGCCGTCGCCGGAGCCGTCGCCGCACCCGCCCAGGCCCACGGGGGTCATGCCCGTCCGCGTCCGCGGAAGCGGTACTCGTTCACCGTGATGGGCACCACCGACCTGCACGGCAACGTCTTCAACTGGGACTACTTCACGGACAAGGAGTTCGACGACAAGGCGCACAACGACGTGGGCCTGGCGAAGATCTCCACGCTGGTCGACCAGGTCCGGAAGGAGAAGGGGCGCCGCAACACCCTTCTCATCGACGCCGGCGACACCATCCAGGGCACGCAGCTGTCGTACTACTACGCCAAGGTCGACCCGATCACGGCCCGCCGGGGCCCGGTGCACCCGATGGCGCAGGCGATGAACGCGATCGGGTACGACGCCGCCGCGCTGGGCAACCACGAGTTCAACTACGGCATCCCGGTGCTCCGCAAGTTCGAGGAGCAGTGCGACTTCCCGCTGCTCGGGGCCAACGCGCTGGACGCGAAGACCCTGCGCCCGGCGTTCGCCCCGTACAGCATGCACCGGCTGCGCACCCCGCACGGCAAGGACGTCAGGGTCGCGGTCCTCGGTCTGACGAACCCGGGCATCGCCATCTGGGACAAGGCGAACGTCAGCGGGAAGATGGTCTTCCCGGGACTGGAGGAGCAGGCGGCGAAGTGGGTGCCGAAGCTGCGCTCGATGGGTGCGGACGTGGTCGTCGTGTCGGCGCACTCCGGATCCAGCGGTACGTCCTCGTACGGTGACCAGCTGCCCCACGTCGAGAACGCGGCCGGGCTGGTCGCGGAGCAGGTGCCGGGCATCGACGCGATCCTGGTCGGCCACGCGCACACCGAGATCCCGGAGTACCGGGTGAGGAACAAGGAGACCGGCAAGGACGTCGTCCTGTCCGAGCCGCTGAAGTGGGGGCAGCGCCTGACGCTGTTCGACTTCGACCTGGTGTGGGAGAAGGGCCGCTGGACCGTCGAGAAGGTGGGGGCGCAGGTCCTCAACTCCAACACGGTGGCGGAGGACCCGGAGATCACCGGGCTGCTCGGGGACGAGCACCGGAAGGTCGTGGCGTACGTCAACCAGATCATCGGCACCTCGACCGCCGCGATGACCACGGCCGACGCGCCGTGGAAGGACGAGCCGATCATCGACCTGATCAACGTGGTGCAGACGGAGACGGTGAAGGCGGCCCTGGCGGGCGGCGCGCACGCGTCGCTGCCGGTGCTCTCGCAGGCCTCGTGCTTCTCGCGGACGGCCCGGATCCCGGCCGGTCAGGTCTCGATCAAGGACGCCGCGGGCCTGTACCCGTTCGAGAACACGCTGGAGGCCCGTCTGATGACGGGCGCGCAGCTCAAGGACTACCTGGAGTTCTCGGCGCGGTACTACGTGCAGACCGCGGCGGGGGCGCCGGTCGACACCGCGAAGCTGACGAACGCCGACGGCATTCCGGACTACAACTACGACGCGGTCTCGGGGCTGACGTACGACATCGACATCGCGAAGCCGGCGGGTTCGCGGATCGTGAACCTGTCGTTCGAGGGCCGACCGCTCGATCCGGCGGCGAGGTTCGTGCTGGCGGTGAACAACTACCGGGCGAGCGGCGGCGGTGCGTTCCCGCACGTCGCGGGTGCCCAGCAGCTGTGGGCGAACTCGGACGAGATCCGGAACACCATCATCCAGTGGGTGCAGGCGAAGGGCACGGTGGACCCGGCCCTGTTCGCCTCGGTGGACTGGAAGCTGACGCGGGACGGGGTGCCCGTCTTCTGAGGTCCGGCGGGGCCCGTCCGGTGGTGATCCGCCGGACGGGCCCCGGCCGCTACTGCTGGACGAGAGGCGTCAGCTTCTGGCCCTGGGCCGGGATGCTCGGCGCCTCTCGTGTCTCCAGGCCGAAGCTGGTGAAGGCGGTGCGGCGGGGCAGGGGGAAGACGTCCTTGCCCGTGACGGCGTTGAGGATGGTGGCGCTGCGCCAGGCGGCGAGGCCGAGGTCGGGGGCGCCGACGCCGTGGGTGTGCTTCTCGGCGTTCTGGACGTGGACGGCGCCGGTGACCGAGGGGTCGAGGACGAGGCGGTAGCGCTCGTCGACGCGGGGGCGGCCGGCGGAGTCGTGGCGGAGGTAGGGGTCGAGGCCGGCGAGCATGCGGTCGACGGGGCGTTCGCGGTAGCCGGTGGCGAGGACGACGGCGTCGGTGGTGAGGCGGGAGCGGGTGCCCTGCTGGAGGTGTTCGAGGTGCAGCTCGACCTGGGTGGTGGCGACGCGGCCGGCGGTGCGGACCCGGACGCCGGGGGTGAGGACGGCGTCGGGCCAGCCGCCGTGGAGGGTTCTGCGGTACAGCTCGTCGTGGATGGCGGCGATGGTGTCGGTGTCGATGCCCTTGTGGAGCTGCCATTGCCGGGGGACGAGTTCGCCGCGTACGTGCTCGGGCAGGGCGTGGAAGTAGCGGGTGTAGTCCGGGGTGAAGTGTTCGAGGCCGAGTTTGGAGTACTCCATCGGCGCGAAGGCCTCGGTGCGGGCGAGCCAGTGGATCTTCTCGGCGCCGGTGGGGCGGGCGCGGAGCAGGTCGAGGAAGATCTCGGCTCCCGACTGGCCGGATCCGATGACGGTGACGTGCCCGGCGGCGAGGAGGGTGTCCCGGTGGGTGAGGTAGTCGGCGGAGTGGAAGACGGGGACGCCGGGTGCCTCGGCGAGCGGCTTGAGCGGTTCGGGGACGTACGGTTCGGTGCCGACGCCGAGGACGACGTTGCGGGTGTAGGCGCGGCCGAGGGCCTCGGCCTCGCCGTCGGGGTCGATCTGGGTGAAGTCGACCTCGAAGAGGCGGCGTTCGGGGTTCCAGCGGACCGAGTCGACCTGGTGGCCGAAGTGGAGTCCGGGGAGGCGCTCGCTGACCCAGCGGCAGTAGGCGTCGTATTCGGCGCGGTGGATGTGGAACTTCTCGGCGAAGTAGAAGGGGAAGAGGCGTTCGCGGGCCTTGAGGTACTGGAGGAAGGTCCAGGGGCTCGCGGGGTCGGCGAGGGTCACCAGGTCGGCGAGGAAGGGGACCTGGAGGGTGGCGCCCTCGATGAGGAGGCCGGGGTGCCAGTGGAAGGCGGGCTTCTGCTCGTAGAAGGCGGTGGCGAGGCCGCCGGGGATGCCGTGGGCGAGGGCGGCGAGGGAGAGGTTGAAGGGGCCGATGCCGACGCCCACGAGGTCGTGGGGCCGGTCGGGGTCGTCCTGGGGGGTGCTGCCGGTCATCGGGGGGTGCTGCCTTCCACGAGGGTGATGAGCTGGGCCAGGTCGCCGGAGGTGGCGTGGGGGTTGAGCAGGGTGGCTTTGAGCCAGAGGCGGCCGTCGGCCTGGGCGCGGCCGAGGACGGCGTGGCCCCGGGTGAGGAGGGTGCGGCGGACGGCGGCGACGGTGTCGTCGTCGGGGGCCGGGGGTGCGCCGGGGGCGCCGCCGTCGCCGGTGGGTCGGAAGAGGACGGTGGTGAGGGTGGGGCGGGCGCGCAGGTCGAGTCCGGGGGCCTTCTCGACGAGGTCGGCGAGTTCCTGGGCGCGTTCCATGCAGGCGTCGACGAGGGCGCCGAGGCCGGTGCGGCCGAGGGCGCGGAGGGTGACGGCGGTCTTGAGGATGTCGGGTCGCCGGGTGGTGCGCAGGGAGCGGCCGAGGAGGTCGGGGAGGCCGGCTTCGGTGTCGTCGTCGGCGTTGAGGTAGGCGGCGGTGTGTCCGAGTGAGGCGAGGTCGGCCGGGTCGCGTACGGCGAGGAGTCCGGCGGCGGCGGGCTGCCAGCCGAGTTTGTGCAGGTCGACGGTGACGGTGCGGGCGCGGTGCAGGCCGTCGAGGAGGGGGCGGTGGATGCGGCTGAAGAGGACGGGGCCTCCGTAGGCGGCGTCGACGTGGAGGTCGGTGCCGTGGGCCTCGCACCGGTCGGCGAGGGCGGGGAGGGGGTCGATGAGGCCTTCGTCGGTGGTGCCGGCGGTGGCGGCGACGAGGAGGGGGCCGGGGTGGGTGGTGAGTGCCTCGTGGAGTGCGGCGGGGTCGAGGGTGCCGCGGGGGGTGGGGAGGACGACCGGCTCGGGGAGGCCGAGCAGCCAGGCGGCGCGGCGGAAGGAGTGGTGGGCGTTGGCGCCGACGACGGTGCGGACGGTGGGGCCGAGACGTTCCCTGGCGAGGAGCAGGGCGAGTTGGTTGGACTCGGTGCCGCCGGTGGTGACGAGGGCGTCGGGGTGCGGGGCGTCCGGGTAGACCTCGGCGGCGAGGGCGGCGGTGACCAGGGCTTCGAGGGTGGAGGCGGCGGGGGCCTGGTCCCAGGAGTCCATGGAGGGGTTGAGGGCGGAGGCCGCGAGGTCGGCGGCGGCGGCGAGGGCGAGGGGCGGGGTGTGGAGGTGGGCGGCGCAGAGGGGGTGGGCGGGGTCGGCGGCGCCTTCGGCGAGGGTGCGGACGAGGGTGCGGAGCGCCTCGTGGGGGCCGTGGCCGGTCTCGGGGAGCGGGTCTCCGAGGGCTGTGCGGACCTGGTGTGCCACGGTTTCGGGGCCGCCGGCGGGCAGGGGGCCGCCGCGGACGGCGGCGCCTTCGCGGAGGGCGTCGAGGGTGGTGCCGAGGAGGCGGCTCAGGGCGGTGGGATCGGCGGCGAGGGGCGGGGGTGCGGCACACATGGACGACAGGGTGCCGGGGGTGGTCGGGGTGTGTCCGGGGAGTCGTGGGTTGTGACCCGAACGGGGGACGGCGCCCTGGTGTGCGGGGCGCCGTCCGTGGGATGTGCGGGGGCCGGGTGGGGGCGGTGGGGTCAGCCCTGGCGGACCGCGAGGGCGCGGCGGAGGTCGTCGAGTTGGTCGACGAGCTTGCGGTGGAGGGCGGGGATCATGTCGTCGGCCGCGAGGTGCCGTTCGCCGAGGGTGAGGGAGTCCTGGTCGACGGCGTGGGAGGGGAAGGCGTAGCGGCCCGCGGCTTCGGCCATGGCGGCGCCGCGGCGGGCGCCGAGGGCGGTGGCGGCGGGGTAGAAGCGGGGGACGTACGCGCGGACGAGTTCGGCCTGCTCGGGCTGCCAGAAGCCCTGGGCGGTGGCGGTGAAGAGATAGTTGGACAGGTCGTCGGTGTCGAAGAGGGCGGACCAGGCGGCCGCCTTCGCCTCCGGCGTGGGGAGTCCGGCGCGGCAGCGGGCGGCGCCCTCCTGGCCGGTGGCGCTCGGGTCCCGCTCCAGTTCGGCCGCGATCGTCGGCTCGTCGGTGGCGCCGAGGACGGCGAGGCGGGCCAGGATGCGCCAGCGGAGCTCCGGGTCGAGTTCGGGGCCGCCGTGGACGGTGCCCTCGTCCAGCCAGGAGGCGATCTGGTCGGGGGTGGTCGCGCTGTCGATGAGGGCGCGGACGGCGGTGAGGCGGAGGCCGGGCGCCTCGCCGTCCTCGGTGCGGCGCAGCAGGGCGCGGGCGATCTGCCGGATGGTGGAGAGGGCGGCGGGGCGCTCCTCCTCGGTGACGTACCGGTCGGCGATCTGGGTGCGGGCGAAGCCGAGGACGCCCTGGACGAGGGCGAGTTCGGTCTCGTCGGTGAGGTGGGCGAGGGCGACGGCGAGGTAGTCGGCGGGGGCGAGGTCGCCGTCGCGGACCATGTCGCGCAGGGCGTTCCAGATCACGGCGCGGGTGAGGGCGTCGGGGATGCGGGAGAGGCCGCGGAGGGCGGATTCCGCGGACGCCTCGTCGAAGCGGAGCTTGGCGTAGGTGAGGTCCTGGTCGTTGAGGACGACGAGGGCGGGGCGGGGGCCGGTGAGTTCGGCGGGTTCGGTCTGGGGGACGTCGAGTTCGCGGCGTTCGCGGAGGACGAGGTCGCCGGAGGGGTCGCGGTCGTAGAGGCCGGCGGCGACGCGGTGGGGGCGGCTGCCGTCGCGGTCGACGGTGAGCCTCCAGTGGAGGCCCTCGCCGGTGAGGGCGGGGGTGAGGGTGTCGACGCCGGTGGTGCGGAGCCACTGCTCGGCCCAGGCGTGGACGTCGCGGTCGGTGGCGGCGGCGAGGTTGTCGATGAAGTCGGCGAGGGTGGCGTTGCCGAACTTGTGGCGCTTGAAGTGGATGTTGATGCCGGCGAGGAAGTCCTTCTCGCCGAGCCAGGTGACGAGCTGGCGGAGGGCGGAGGCGCCCTTGGCGTAGGAGATGCCGTCGAAGTTGAGGAGGGCGGAGGCGGTGTCGGGGACGGCCTCGGGGTCGGGGGCGACGGGGTGGGTGGAGGGGCGCTGGTCGGCCTCGTAGCCCCAGGCCTTCCGGGTGACGCCGAAGTCGACCCAGGTGTCGGGGAAGAGGTCGGAGCAGGCCTCGTTCACGGTCTGGTAGCCCATGTACTCGGCGAAGGACTCGTTGAGCCAGATGTCGTCCCACCAGCGGAGGGTGACGAGGTCGCCGAACCACATGTGGGCCATCTCGTGGGCGATGACCATGGCGCGGGTCTGCCGCTCGGTGACGGTGACGGCGGAGCGGAAGACGAACTCGTCGCGGAAGGTGACGAGGCCGGGGTTCTCCATGGCGCCGGCGTTGAACTCGGGGACGAAGGCCTGGTCGTAGGAGTCGAAGGGGTACGGCTCGTCGAACTTCTCGTGGAAGCGGTCGTAGCAGGCCTTGGTGACGGCGAGGATCTCGTCGGCGTCGGCGTCGAGGTGGGGGGCGAGCGAGCGGCGGCAGTGGATGCCGAAGGGGAGGCCGGCGTGCTCGGTGCGGACGGAGTGCCAGGGGCCGGCGGCGACGCACACGAAGTAGGTGGAGAGCGGCGGGGTGGCGGCGGATCGCCAGCGGCCGTCGGGCTCCTGCCGCGTGATGCCGTTGGCCAGGACGGTCCAGCCCTCGGGGGCGGTGACGGTCAGCTCGAAGACGGCCTTGAGGTCGGGCTGGTCGAAGGCGGCGAAGACGCGCTGGACGTCTTCCATGAAGAGCTGGGTGTAGACGTAGGACTCGCCGTCGCTGGGGTCGGCGAAGCGGTGCATGCCCTCGCCGGTGCGGGAGTAGCGCATGGTCGTACTGATCCGCAGGACGTGCTCGCCCTCGCCGAGGTGCAGCGGGAGGCGGTTGCCGTCGAGGCCGGCGACGTCGAGGGGCTCGTCGTCCAGGTGGGCGGAGTGCAGGGTTTCGGGCTTCAGCTCGACGAAGGTGTCCCCGGCGGCGCGGGCGGTGAACCGGATGAGGCTGGTGGACTCGAAGGTCTCGTCGCCGGTGGTGAGGTCGAGGTCCACGCTGTAGTGCTGGACGTCGAGGAGCTGGGCACGGGTCTGCGCTTCGTCGCGCGTCAGTACGGACATGGCCCTATGCTGCCCGATGCTCTCGGCGTCGGGCAGGGGTGGTGGGGCGCGGACCTGTTCGGGGTGCGTTACCGGCGGTTCTCCCGGCCGTTCTCAGGCGCGTCCCGAGCCGTTCAGGTGGGCGAAGGCGGCGGTGATGCGGGGGCGGTCGTAGCCGGCGGGGCCCGCGGCGCCGTCGGAGAGCAGGGCGTGGAGCAGGATCCGGGCCTTGGCGGGGTCGAGGGGCCCGGCGGGGACGAGTCCGTGGTGGAGCAGGTCGTGTTCGGAGCCGGGGCCGCGGTAGGTGTCGGTGAGGGTCGGGCCGGCTCCGGTGCGGGAGGCGAGGACGACCGGGATGCGGCGGGCGAGCGCGGCGAGGGGTTCGACGAGCCAGGCGGGGGCGTGTCCGGCGCCGAAGGCGGCGACGACGAGGCCCTGGAAGCGGTGGTCGACGGCGTCGAGGAGTTCGCCGCGGTCGCCCTGGGAGAGGGTGATCAGGGCGACCCGTACGTCGGGGTCGAGGGTGAGCGGGTGGGCCGCGGCGGGGGCGGCGGGGCGGAACAGGACGCGGGGTTCGCCCTCGACGACGTGGCCGAGGGGGCCGGCGCCGGGTGAGGCGAAGGTGGCGACCGAGGTGGTGTGGGTCTTGCGGGCGTGGCGGGCGGCGTGGATCTCGTCGGCGAGGACGACGAGGACGCCGAGGTCGCGGCAGGCCGGGTCGGCGGCGACGGCGAGGGCGGCGGCGAGGTTGGCGGGGCCGTCGGCGCCGGGCAGGTCGGGTCGGCGCATGGCGCCGGTGACGACGATCGGCTGCTCGGTGGTGCAGAGCAGGTCGAGGAGGAAGGCGGTCTCCTCCAGGGTGTCGGTGCCCTGGACGACGACGGCGCCGGAGCCGGCGGCGACGGTGGTGCGGATCTCGGCGGCGAGGGCCGCGAGGTCGGCGTGGGTGAGGGTGGAGCTGGGGACGCGGCGGAAGTCGTTGAGGACGATGTCGTGGTCGCCGCCGAGTGCGGCGAGGACTTCCCGGCCGCTCATCCGGGCCGCGTCACCGCCTCGCGCGGAGATGGTCCCTCCGAGGGTGAAGACCGTGACGCGGGCCATCAGCGTGCTCCGTCCGCGATCGTCTCGTGGTGGCGGATGACCTCGGCGATGATGAAGTTGAGGAGTTTCTCCGCGAAGGCCGGGTCCAGTCTGGCGCTGCCGGCGAGTTCCCGCAGCCGGGCGATCTGCCGGGCCTCTCGGGCGGGGTCGGCGGGCGGCAGCTGGTGCCGGGCCTTGAGGACGCCGACCTGCTGGGTGCACTTGAAGCGTTCGGCGAGCATGTGGACGACCGCCGCGTCGATGTTGTCGATGCTCTCCCGCAGCCGGGTCAGTTCGGCCTGGACGGACTCGTCGGGCCGGGCCGGGGCCTGGGGCGGGGTGGGCGTCTGGGGGCGCGGGGACTCACTCATGATCTGCGAGCTTAGACGGATCTCGGGAGGATCGTCGGGGGGTGTTCGGGATCCGGAACGGTGGTGCTCCAGCCGCCGTGGACCGATCGGCCCTGCTGTTCGCGGAAGCGGATGGGAGCGGTGCCGACGCGGCGGGTGAACAGCCGGGAGAAGTAGGCGGGGTCGTCGTAGCCGACGCGGCGGGCGACGGCGGCGACGGGGAGTTCGGTGGCCGCGAGGAGTTCCTTGGCGCGGCCGAGGCGGACGGTGAGCAGGTAGTCCTTGGGGCTGCAGCCGGCGGCGCGGCGGACCGCGGTGCGCAGTTCGGCGGCGGTCATGCCGTGCCGGGTGGCGTGTTCGGCGACGGAGTAGGGCTGGAAGGCGTCCCGGGCGAGGGCGGCGAGGACGGGGTCGCCGTCGGCGTTCGTGTCGGCGCGGGCGCGGCGGAGCGCGACGAGGAGTTCGTGGACGCAGGCGCCGGTCTCGACCTCCAGGAGGGGGTTGCCGGGGCGGGCGGCGCGGGCGATGCGGCTGATGGCGTCGCGGGCGGGGGCGGCGTCGGAGAGGGGGACGACGGGCCGGTCGGGTTCGATGTAGCCGAGCTCGGTGTAGGTGGCGGTGGCGGGGCCGGTGAAGTCGACGAAGGCCTCGTCCCAGCCGGTGCCGGGGTCGGCGCCGTAGTGGTGGGGGGTGCCGGGGGTGAGCCAGAGCAGGGCGGGGGCGGTGACGGTGGTGCGGCGGCCGTCGGGGCCGCGGTACCAGCCGCTGCCGGCGGAGACGACGACGGCCACGTGGTGGTCGAGGGTGCGGGGGCCGACGGTGGGGAGGGTGCCGTGCTGGAGTCCGACGCCGAGGCAGACGAGGCCGAGCCGGTGGTGGACGGGGCTGGGCGTGAAGTAGCGCATCCAGGTGTGGTACATGCGGTGGTGCCCCTCCCTGGCCCGTCCGGTGGGTCGGGACCGGGCGGGCTGTAACGTCCAAACTGCGCCGATCTTTGTCCATGGACCGCTTCGCCGCCAGAGGGCGAGGGTGAGGCCATGAGCACGTTCGCTGTGGGTGACGAGGACTTTCTGCTCGACGGTCGGCCGGTGCGCCTCCTGTCGGGGGCGCTGCACTACTTCCGGGTGCACGAGGGGCAGTGGGAGCACCGGCTGGGGATGCTGCGTGCGATGGGCCTCGACTGCGTCGAGACGTACGTCCCGTGGAATCTGCACGAGCCGGAGCCGGGGCGGTACGCGGACGCGGACGCCCTGGGCCGGTTCCTGGACGCGGTGGCGCGGGCGGGGATGCGGGCGATCGTGCGCCCGGGGCCGTACATCTGCGCCGAGTGGGAGAACGGCGGGCTGCCGCACTGGCTGACGGGGCCGCTGGGGCGGCGGGTGCGGACGCTCGACCCGGCGTTCCTCGGGCCGGTGGAGGCGTGGTTCCGGCGGTTGCTGCCGCAGGTGGTGGAGCGGCAGATCGACCGGGGTGGTCCGGTGGTGCTGGTGCAGGTGGAGAACGAGTACGGCAGTTACGGCAGCGACCGGGGCTATCTGGAGTGGCTGGCGGAGCTGTTGCGCGGGTGCGGGGTGAGCGTTCCGCTGTTCACCTCGGACGGTCCCGAGGACCACATGCTGACGGGCGGCTCGGTGCCGGGGGTGCTCGCGACGGCGAACTTCGGGTCGGGGGCGCGGGAGGGGTTCGCGACGCTGCGGCGCCACCGGCCGGCGGGGCCGTTGATGTGCATGGAGTTCTGGTGCGGCTGGTTCGACCACTGGGGCACGGAGCACGCGGTGCGGGCGGCGGGGGACGCGGCGGAGGCGCTGCGGGAGATCCTGGAGTGCGGGGCGTCGGTGAATGTGTACATGGCGCACGGGGGGACGAACTTCGGCGGCTGGGCGGGCGCGAACCGCGCCGGTGAGCTGCACGACGGGCCGCTGAGGGCGACGGTGACCTCGTACGACTACGACGCGCCGGTGGACGAGGCGGGGCGGCCGACGGAGAAGTTCTGGCGTTTCCGCGAGGTGCTCGGGGCGTTCGCGGAGGGGCCGCTGCCGGAGGTGCCGGAGCCTCCGGCGCGGCTCGCCGGCCGGGTCTCCGGGGTGTTCGACGGGTGGGCTCCGCTGGAGGGGGTCCTGGAGGTGCTCGGCGGGGAGGAGCGGGTGACGCCGGTGCCGCCGACCTTCGAGGAGCTGGGGGTGGACCGGGGCCTGGTCCGCTACCGGGTGGGCGTGCCGGGGCCCCGGCAGCCGTATCCGCTGGGGGTGACGGGGCTGCGGGACCGGGCGGTGGTGTACGTCGACGGGGTGGCGGCCGGGGTCCTGGACTCCGTGGACGGCGAGGACGTGGCGCTCGCGGTGCCGGTGGGCGGGGCGGCGGCGGTCGATCTGTGGGTGGAGTCGCTGGGCCGGGTGAACTACGGGCCGCGGCTCGCGGAGTCGAAGGGGATCACCGGGGGCGTACGGCACGAGCGGCAGTATCTGCACGGCTTCCGGTCGCGGGGGCTGCGGCTGGACGCGTTCGAGGCGGCGGCCGTGGACAAGGTGCGGTTCGAGCCGGTGGTGGACCGGAGCGGTCCGGGGCTGCACCGGGGGACGCTGGAGGTGTCCGGGGCGGGAGACGCGTGGCTGCGGCTGCCGGGCGGGACCCGGGGGTTCGTGTGGGTGAACGGCTTCTGTCTCGGCCGGTACTGGTCGGCCGGGCCGCAGGAGGCGCTGTTCGTGCCGGGCCCGGTGCTGCGGGAGGGGACGAACGAGGTGTGGGCGCTGGAGCTGGAGGGGGACGCGGGGACGGGGCCCGTGCTGGACCCGGTCTGAGTGCGGCGTGAGGCAGGCGTGGCGTTGAGGCGACGGCCCGGGCACGACCCGGTGGTGGCGGTGGTGGTGGTGTCGGCGCCGATGCCGGTGGCGACGGCCCGGCGGTGCCGGTGCCGGTGGCGATGGCACGGCGGTGGCGGTGGCGGTGGCACGGCGGTGCCGGTACCGGTGGCGACGGCCCGGCGGTGCCGGTGGTGGTGGCGACGGCCCGGCGGTGCCGGTGGTGGTGGCACGGCGGTACCGGTGGCGACGGCACGGCGGTACCGGTGGCGGTGGGACGGCGGTGGCGATGGCCCGGCGGCGCCGACGGCTTGCGGGCGGCGGGGCGGGCGTCTGCCTGTCGGTGCCGTGTCCGTACCGGCGTGGCGGTGCCCCGGAGCCGAGGCCGCTCCGGGGCACCTGTCGCGTGCGGTCGCTACAGCGTGGCGGCCGCGGACTTGATCGCGGCGGCGAAGGTCGAGACCTCCGTGTAGACGCCGGGGTAGTTGGGCCGGGCGCAGCCCTGGCCCCAGCTCACGATGCCGACCTGGATCCAGGCTCCGCCGTTGTCCTTGCGGAACATGGGGCCGCCGGAGTCGCCCTGGCAGGTGTCGACGCCGCCCTGGGTGTAGCCGGCACAGATCTCCTCGGCGGGGATGAGGTCGCTTCCGTAGGAGTTCCTGCAGGAGGCGTCGGAGACGAAGGGCACGTTCGCCTTGAGCAGGTAGCGCTGCTGCGCACCGCCCTCGCGGGCGGCGCCCCAGCCGGCCACGGTGAAGGTGCCGCTGTTGTACGCGGTGGTCTCGGCGATCTTCAGGGTGGGCAGCGAGGTGATCGGGCTGGCGAGCTTGATCAGCGCCCAGTCCTTGCCGGACCCGTTGTAGCCGGGGGCCTGGTAGACCTTGGTGGACTTGACCTTGATCGCGCTGCTGCTCTGCAGGTCCACGACACCGGCGGTGGCGGTGATGCTGGTGTTGTTGCCCGAGCCGCTGACGCAGTGGGCCGCGGTGAGGACGACCTGCGGGGTGATCAGCGAACCGCCGCAGCCCATGGACAGCCGGACCATCCAGGGGAACTCGCCCTGGGCGGCGCGGGTGCCTCCGACGACGGGGGCGGGGGCGGCGGAGGCGGTGGTGGGCTGGAGGCTGACGGCCGCCAGGACGACGGCGCCGGCCGCGGCGAGCTTCTGGAGGGCACGGACCATTCTGTTCTGCATCACGTGTCTGCCTTCTCTCATGGGGGGTTGCCTCGACCGGCGATGACATGCGCCCGTCAAGTCATGTCCGGAGTATGGACAACTCTCAACTGCCCCCACAAGGAAGCCTTTTCGGCCACTCGGCGCCTGAACCGTAAAATGAGCGGAAGGGGGTCCCGTATGCCGAACCGTCAGGAGGGCGACCGCGTCGCCCACGGATTTCCGCACCGCGCCGGCATCGGCGCCTCGCTCACGGCGCTCTACCGGCGCCTCTCCCCCGACGGCGTGCACCGCTATCCGGCGAGCGTCCCGCCCTCCGACGTGGCCCTCGGCGACGAGGAGGACCTGCACCTCGGCACCCAGCGGGTGGCCCGCGCCCTGGTCCGGCACCTGCGGCTGCCCGAGGCCCGGCTCGTGGTGAGCTTCCGGCCGATGGAGCACGCCGCCGCCGTCGAACTCACCGCGGGGCCCGAGTACTTCGTGGAGCTCAACGACCGCTTCCGGACCCGCCGCCGGGACATCGGGGCGGCCCTCGCCCACGAGATCACCCACGTCCTGCTGCACCGGCTCGGCCTCGGCTTCCCCGGGACCGCGGAGAACGAGGTCCTCACCGACGTCGTCACCACGTACCTCGGCGCCGGATGGCTGCTGCTCGACGCCTACCGCCGGGACGGCGTGGAGAGCCAGAAGCTCGGCTACCTGACCCCGGAGGAGTTCGGCTACGTCCTCGCCAAGCGCGCCGAGGTGTTCGGCGAGGACCCGTCACCGTGGTTCACCAGCGCGGTGGCGTACGAGGCCTGGATCCGCGGCCGGGCCGAGGCCGACCGGGAGCGCTCCGCGCCGCCCCTCGCCGGCGCCGGCTGGGCCGAGCGCCGCCGGTACGGCTGGGAGCGGCGCCGGGGCCGGGCGGGCGAGGGCGCCCCCTACGCCTTCCTGGGCGGGGCGCCCGCGACCGGCGTCTCGTTCCTCTGCCCGGTCTGCCGGCAGCGCCTGCGCATCCCGGCGGGCCGGAGCCTCCGGGCCCGGTGCGGGGTCTGCCGGACCGTACTGGACTGCGCGGGCTAGGGGGTGTCGTCGCGGGGCAGAGGGGAGTTGGACGACGGGCCCCGGAAGGGCCCGGAAGGCGCCCCGCGGACCAGGCTCTTGTGGAAGTGGACGTCCTCGGCGCCGCCGGGGATGCCGAGCACCCGGCCCGTCTCCACGTAGCCGTGGCGGCGGTAGAAGTCCGGCGCCTGGAAGGTGAACGAGGACACGGTGGCCCGGTCGCAGCCGCGCCGCCGGGCCTCCTCCTCGGCGGCGCGCAGGAGCCGGCTCCCCCACCCGTCCTTCCGGCTGTCCTCGCGGACCCACAGCATGTCGATCCCGAACAGGCCGCTCCAGGTCCAGCCCGTGAGTCCGCCGATGAGCGCGCCGTCCTCGTCGACGGCCTTCACGGAGAGCTCGCCCTGGTCCTCCGGCGTGGTGTTCGTGGCCGCGAAGTTGAAGGCGTCGAGGCCCTGTTCGAGGGCCTTGGCGAGTGCGGCGTCCCCGTCGCCGACGCTGAGCGTCGCGCGGTCCTGACCGTGATCGTGATCGTGCGTCATGCGGTCCGATTCTGGCACAGGCGTACGAGCACGGCGGCGCGGTCCTAAGCGGGCACGACGCGCGGAGGGGAGCCCCCGCGGGGCCGGGCGGGGGCACGGGCGGGCGGCGGGCCGGAAACGATTTGCGCCAGGAGTGGACGGCGGGTCAGGGTCGGGCCATGAGCACGCTGTTCGACGCCATCCGCCACGGGGACGAGGACGGGACCGTACGGGCCCTGCGGGACGGGGCCGACCCCGAGGGCAGGCAGGACGGGGAGTCCGCCCTGTACCGGGCGGCCCTCGGCAACGAGGCCGGAATCGTACGGGTGCTGCTGGCCGCGGGGGCGGATCCCGGGCGGGGCAGCGGCGAGGAGGACGGCGACCTGCCGCTGTGCGGGGCGGCCGTCGGCGGGCACACCGAGGTGGTGCGCGCCCTGCTCTCGGCTGGTGCCGCGCCCGACCAGGAGGAGGCGTACGGCTTCACCGCCCTCGCCTGGGCCCTGCGGCTCGGGCACGCCGACACCACCCGTGTGCTGCTGGAGTACGGGGCCGACCCCGACCGGCGCGGGCCCGACGGGGTCCTGCCGCTGGTGGCCGCCGCCCGGCGCGGCTCCACCGGCTGCGTACGGGCCCTCCTCGACCACGGGGCGGACGCCCGGGAGGCCGCGCTGCGCGAGGCCCGGCGCTGGATCGGCGTCGACATGGCGGCCGAGCTGCGGCGCGGACTCGTCGCGGGGAACGAGGGCGGCGAGACGTACGAGGCGGTCGTGCGCCGGGTCCGCGAGGACGGCGGGGTGACGGTGGTCGTCGAGCTGCTGCGCGAGGACGGGGCGCCCGGCAGCGGCAACGACCGGCAGACCGGGCACGCGGCGATCGCCACGCTCGTCGAGGCCTCCCTGGGGCTCCGCACCCCGCACGAGGAGCTCGCGGCGCGGGCGCTGCGCTGCGGCGATCCGGAGCTGGACGACTGGACGACCGCGGTGGCCGAACTCGGCGGCCGGGCCGACGAGGAGACGTTCGCGGCGGCGGCCGCGTGGTGCGCCTACCGCGACCCGCTGCGCCGGGCGCTCGGCGCGGCGGTGCTCGGTGCGCTGCCCGGCTTCGCGCCGAGCGCGGTCCCGGTGCTGCGCCGGCTCGCGGCGGAGCTGACGGGCGCGGCGGGTGCCGCGGGGCGCCCGCGGGTGCCGTCCCCGCGCGAGCCGGTCCTGTCGGTGGTGTCGGCCCTCGGGGTGTGCGCCGACCCGGCCGCCGTGCCCGAACTCCTCGCCGTGGCGGGCCATCCCGACGCTGCCGTCCGGCGGGCGGTCGCGGGGGCCCTCGCGGGGATCGTGCCCGCCGGGCACCCGGAGGCGCTCGGGGTGCTGCTGGGGCTGAGCCGGGACGGGGACCCGCGGGTGCGGGACTGGGCGACGCTCGCGCTGGCCGAGCTGCCCGACGACACCCCCCTCGTACGGGAGGGGCTCGCCGAGCGGCTCGGCGACACCGATCCGGAGACGGCGGCGGAGGCCGCGCGCGGGCTGGCGATCCGCCAGGACCCGCGCGCCGTGGACGCGCTGGCCTCCGCCCTGGCGGACGGCGACCCGGAGGGCGCGGCGCGGGAGACGGCGCTCGCCGCCCTGGAGCACGTCCACGACCCGCGGGTCAGGACCCGTCTGGAGTGGACGTCCCCGCGCCGCGGCTGACCCGCGCGGGCGTGCCTCAGCAGTCGTGGTCGACCAGGTCGAAGGACGCGTAGTGGTCGGACGTGTAGTAGTCCTCCCGGATCGCGTCGCCGGTGACGATCCGGCGGGCGCCGCGGGTGGGGGAACCCGGCGTCTCGACCGTGTACTCGTGGTAGTAGCCGGTCGTGCGGGACGGCAGGACGCCCTCCCGGTTCTGGAAGACGGAGCCGTCCTGGCTGTACGGGAACGGACCGCCCTCCTCGATCAGCCGGAGGGTCGTGTGCGCCTCGGCCGGGAGGGCGGAGGAGCAGATCTCCCCGACGGCCGCGGGAGCCGCGAACGAGGTCGCGACGAGGGCGGGCGCGGGGGCCGGGGCGACGGCGGTGGCCGGGGCGCCGAGGAGGAGGGAGGAGAGGAGGGCGGCGGCCGCGCCGCCGGCGAGGGTGAATCGAGGGGGGATTCGCATGGCTGAGATCTTGACGCGCGTAGAACCGGCCGGGAAGGCCGATTCCCTTCAATTCGCCGGATGTTGACGCCTCGGTCGCGAACGTGGGGATCCCGTGTGCGCGGGAGTGCGCGGGGGCCGGAGGGGGAACGGGCCCCGGCCCGGGGCGGCGGCTCGGGCGTGCCCCTCCGCGCCCGCTGCGACGCGCCGACGGGGCGGGAGGGCGACGGAGAAGGGCCGGGCTCCCGGAGGAGCCCGGCCCTGGACCGTGCCGCTCCGGGAGGTGCGGGCGGAGTTCCCGGCACCTCCCCGGAGCAGCTGTGCTCCCCGTACGGGAGCGGGTTCCGCTACGCGTCGGACGGCCTCGGCCGGGAGCTCCGCGAACCGCCGCCGGCGCCGCGCGCGCGGCCGGTGCCCGCGGCCTGGCGCCCGCCGCGCCCGGCTCCGGCGCCCGCGGCGGCACCGCGGCCGCCGCCCGTGCCGGAACCGGCGCCCCGGCCGCCGCCGGACGCGCGGCCCGAGGCGGCGGCGGAACCGGCGGTGCGGCCCGCGGAGCCCGACGTACGGCCCGCGGAGCCCGTGGCGCGGCCCGAGGCCGTGCCCGCGGCGGCCGTCCCGCCGGCCGGGGCGGGACGGCGCCGTCGGCCACCGGAGCGGCCCGTGCCGGTCCCGGAGCCGGCCGGCTTGCGCGGCGGGGTCGGCTGCGGGGTCTCGATGACGACGGGGACGCCCGAGGGCTCCCGCGCGCCGGTCAGCTCGGCGAGCTGCTCGTCGCTGGACTTGATCTGCGCCGTGCGGGGACTGATGCCCGCGTGCGACATCAGCCGTCCCATGTCGCGCTTCTGCTCGGGCAGCACCAGGGTGAAGACGCTGCCGGACTCGCCGGCGCGGGCGGTGCGGCCGCCGCGGTGCAGGTAGTCCTTGTGGTCCATCGGCGGATCGACGTTGACGACCATGTCGAGGTCGTCGACGTGGATGCCGCGCGCTGCCACGTTCGTGGCGACGAGGGTGGTGACCTGGCCGCTCTTGAACTGGTCCAGGGTCCGGTTGCGCTGCGGCTGCGAACGGCCGCCGTGCAGGCCGGAGGCCCGTACGCCGTTCGCGAGGAGCCGCTTGACCAGCCGGTCCACCGACCGCTTGGTGTCCAGGAAGAGGATCGTGCGGCCGTCGCGGGCCGCGATCTTCAGCGTGACGGCCTTCTTGTCGGTCTCGTCCATCACGTACAGGACGTGGTGCTCCATCGTCGTGACCGCGCCGGCCGACGGGTCGACGGAGTGGACGACCGGGTCGTCGAGGAACATCTTGACCAGCCGGTCGACGTTCCGGTCGAGGGTGGCCGAGAACAGCAGGCGCTGCCCGCCCGGCTCGACCTGCTTCAGCAGCTTGGTGACCTGGGGCAGGAAGCCCATGTCGGCCATCTGGTCGGCCTCGTCGAGGACGGTGACGGCAACCTGGTCGAGGCGGCAGTCCCCGCGGTCGATGAGGTCGTGGAGGCGGCCGGGGGTGGCGATGAGGATCTCGGCGCCGCGCCGCAGCGCGGACGACTGCCGGCTGATCGACATGCCGCCGACGACGGTGGTGATACGGAGCCGCAGCGCCCCGGCGTACGGGGTGAGCGCGTCGGTCACCTGCTGCGCGAGCTCGCGCGTGGGCACCAGGACGAGCGCGAGCGGCGCGCCCGGCTCGGCGCGGCGGCCGGCCGTACGGGCCAGGATCGCGAGTCCGAAGGCGAGGGTCTTGCCGGAGCCGGTGCGGCCCCGGCCGAGCACGTCGCGGCCGGCCAGCGAGTTCGGGAGGGTCGCGGCCTGGATCGGGAACGGCTCCGTGACGCCCTGCTCACCCAGGGTCCGCAGCAGGCCCTCGGGCATGTCGAGGTCGGCGAAGGCGGCCACCGCGGGCAGTGCGGGCGTCACCGTCTCCGGCGGCGTGAACTCGCTGGGCGGCGGGGGCGCGGACGGCCGGCGGCCTCCGCGGGAGCCCTTCGGCTGTGACGTGGACTTCGCCTGGGCGGTGCGGGGGCTGCGCTTGTGGGGGCGTTCGGAGCGGGTCATGCGTGCCTTTCTGGCCGGTGCTCGCGGCACAGCGGGGGCCCGCACCTGCGCGGTGCGGGCCCCGGCTGCTCTACCCGGAACACGCGATACGGGCCCCGGCTGTTTCTCCGGGAACGCGTGGAACGCACCCCGGACGTCTCTACCGGAACAATAGTGCGCTCCGGAACCTTCCCGCCCCTCCCGACCGATGCCCGGACGGATCAGACCTGCCCAGCGGGGTGCGACGTGGGCGACCTCACAGCGGGCGGGCGGCCGCGGCGGGCCTCCGGCGGGTGCCCGAGCCCGGCGGCGTGCGCCGTCAGCGGCGTACGGCGATGCCGTCCAGGACCATGGACAGGTACTGGCGGGCGATCTCCTCGGGGCTGTGCTGCCCGCCGGGCCGGTACCAGGACGCGGCGACCCAGACGGTGTCGCGGACGAACCGGTAGGTCAGGCGGACGTCCAGGTCGGCCCGGAACACGCCGTCGGCGACCCCGCGCTCCAGGGTGCCGAGCCAGGCCTTCTCGAAGCGGCGCTGCGAGTCGGTCAGGTAGTGGAAGCGGGGCTGGTCGGTGAGGTGCCGGGACTCCTTCTGGTAGATGGCGACGGCGGCGCGGTGCCGGTCGATCTCGCGGAAGGACTCGGTGACGAGGGCCTCGATGGTCTCGCGGGGGCCGAGCCGGGCGTCGAGGACGGCGTCGTAGCCCTGCCAGAGTTCGTCGAGGAAGGTGGAGAGGATCTCGTCGAGCATCGACTCCTTGGAGTCGAAGTGGTAGTAGAGGCTGCCGGCGAGCATGCCGGCGGCGTCCGCGATCTTGCGGACGGTGGTGGCGTTGTACCCCTGGGCGGCGAACACCTCGGCCGCCGTGTCGAGGAGTTCACGGCGCCGCTCGGGGCCGCCGCTCACCGTGGTCTTCTTCTTGCTGGGGCTCTGGGGAGTGTTCGGCACGCGTCCATTCTGGCGCCACGGACGCCGGCCGCGGACGGCGACCGCCCCCGCCGTCACGGCGCGGGGCGGGGCGCCCTCAGGCGGAGGCGACGGTCGAGGCCGTGGGGGTGACGGTCGAGGCGGAGGCGGCCCGCTCGGCCGCGCTGCGCTCGACGCAGAACTCGTTGCCCTCCGGGTCGCCCAGGGTCGCCCAGCCCGTGCCGTCCGGGTTCCGGCGGTCGTCGAGGAGGGTCGCGCCGAGACCGAGGAGCCGCTCGACCTCCTCGTCACGGGTGCGGTCCTGCGGCTGGAGGTCGAGGTGGATCCGGTTCTTGACGCCCTTGGCCTCGGGCACCTGGATGAAGAGCAGCCCGGCCCCGGGCGTCTCGACGAGCGCCTCCTCGTCGCCCGGACTGTCCTCGTCGGAGACCTTGGAGTCCAGGACCTTCGCCCAGAAGGTGGCGAGGGCGTAGGCGTCGGCGCAGTCGATGGTCACGTGGCGTACCAGGGAAGTCATGCGCGTCATGATGGCCCACGGCCCCGACGGCGGGCCATCGGATTCCCAGCCGCCCGACCCGGCGTGGCGGGTTCGCCCCGGCGGGACGACGCCCCGCCACCGTGGCGGCTCCCCCGCCTCCCGGAGGATCTGGCTGAAAGACGTCCCCGCCCGGCGCGGCCCGCGTCCGGACGCGCCACGGCGCCCGCCCAGTCGTCCGGTCGGGGACATTCGGGGGGCGCCGTGCTCAGTTCCGCACGTCGTTGTACGGGACGTTCTCGGGGTGATCCGGTCGGATCAGACCATCAGCGAACGGTCCGTCGGACGGATCGGGGCCGGCAGGGAGCTGGCTCCGGTCAGGTAGCGGTCCACGCCCCGGGCGGCCGAGCGGCCCTCGGCGATGGCCCAGACGATGAGCGACTGACCGCGGCCGGCGTCGCCGGCGACGTACACGCCATCGACGTTGGTGGCGAAGTCCGCGTCTCGGGCGATGTTACCCCGTGCGTCGAGGTCCAGACCGAACTGGGCGACCAGGCCGTTCTCCACGTCCGTGCCGGTGAAGCCCATCGCGAGCGTGACCAGCTGGGCGGGAATCGTGCGCTCCGTGCCCGGCTTCTGCGTCAGCTTGCCGTCGACGAACTCGACCTCGATGAGGTGGAGGGACTGGACGTTGCCGTCCTCGTCGCCCTCGAAGTGGGTGGTGGAGACGGAGTAGACCCGCTCGCCGCCCTCCTCGTGCGCGGAGGTGACCTTGTACAGCATGGGGAAGGTCGGCCAGGGCTGCCCGGCGTTCCGCTCCTCGCCCGGCCTGGGCATGATCTCCAGCTGCGTGACCGAGGCCGCGCCCTGGCGGTGGGCCGTGCCGACGCAGTCGGCACCGGTGTCGCCGCCGCCGATGACGACGACGTGCTTGCCCTCGGCGGTGATCGGCGGGGACACGAAGTCGCCCTCGACCACCTTGTTGGCCAGCGGCAGGTACTCCATGGCCTGGTGGATGCCGTTCAGCTCCCGGCCCGGGACGGGCAGGTCGCGGGCGGTGGTGGCGCCGGCGGCGATGACCACGGCGTCGAACCGCTTGCGCAGGTCCGTCGAGGTCAGGTCGCGCCCGATCTCGATGCCGGTGCGGAACTTGGTGCCCTCCGCGCGCATCTGCTCGATGCGGCGGTTGATGTGCCGCTTCTCCATCTTGAACTCGGGGATGCCGTAGCGCAGCAGGCCGCCGATGCGGTCGGCGCGCTCGTACACGACCACGGTGTGGCCGGCCCGGGTCAGCTGCTGGGCGGCGGCGAGACCCGCCGGGCCCGAGCCGATGACGGCGGCGGTCTTGCCGGACAGGCGCTCGGGCACCTGCGGCGTGACGTCGTTGGCGTCCCACGCCTTGTCGATGATGGAGACTTCGACGTTCTTGATGGTCACGGCCGGCTGGTTGATGCCGAGCACGCAGGCCGACTCGCACGGAGCCGGGCACAGGCGGCCGGTGAACTCCGGGAAGTTGTTGGTGGCGTGCAGCCGCTCCGACGCCGCCGCCCAGTCCTCGCGGTAGGCGTAGTCGTTCCACTCGGGGATCAGGTTCCCGAGGGGGCAGCCGTTGTGGCAGAACGGGATGCCGCAGTCCATGCAGCGGCCGGCCTGCTTGCTGATGATCGGCAGCAGGGAGCCGGGGACGTAGACCTCGTTCCAGTCCCTGACGCGCTCGCCCACGGGGCGGGTCTGCGCGACCTCGCGACCGGTGGTCAGGAAGCCCTTGGGGTCAGCCATGGGTCGCCGCCTCCATCATCTTCTCGGTGGTCTCGGCCTCGGAGAGACCGGCGAGCTCAGCGGCGTCCTTGGCGGCGAGCACTGCCTTGTACGTGGTGGGGATGATCTTGCTGAACCGGTCCGCGTTCACGGTCCAGTCGGCGAGGAGCTTCTCGGCGACGGTGGAGCCGGTCTCCTCGTGGTGACGGCGCACGACGTCGTGCAGCCACGCCTTGTCGGTGTCCGACAGGCTCTCGATCGCGCCCAGGTTGCCGGAGTTGACGTTGTCCCGGTCCAGGTCGACGACGTAGGCGACACCGCCCGACATGCCGGCCGCGAAGTTGCGTCCGGTCTCGCCGAGGACGACCGCCGTGCCACCGGTCATGTACTCGCAGCCGTGGTCGCCCACGCCCTCCGAGACGACCAGGGCGCCGGAGTTGCGGACGCAGAAGCGCTCGCCGGTGCGGCCGCGGAGGAACAGCTCGCCGCCGGTGGCGCCGTAGCCGATCGTGTTGCCCGCGATCGTGGAGTACTCCGCCAGGTGGTCGGCGCCCCGGTCGGGGCGGACGATCACGCGGCCGCCGGAGAGGCCCTTGCCGACGTAGTCGTTGGCGTCGCCCTCCAGGCGGAGGGTGACACCGCTCGGCAGGAACGCGCCGAACGACTGGCCCGCGGAGCCGGTGAAGGTGATGTCGACGGTGTCGGCCGGGAGGCCGGCGCCGCCGAAGCGCTTCGTGACCTGGTGGCCGAGCATGGTGCCGACCGTGCGGTTGATGTTGCGGATGGCGACCTGGGCGCGGACCGGCTGGGCCTCCTCGGCGGAGGCGGCGTTCAGGGCCTCGGCGGCGAGCTGGATCAGCTCGTTGTCGAGGGCCTTCTCCAGGCCGTGGTCCTGCTCGATCCGGGCGTGGCGGACCGCGCCCTCGGGCAGCTCCGGCACGTAGAAGAGCGGCTCCAGGTCCAGGCCCTGCGCCTTCCAGTGGGTGACGGCGCGGCTGGTGTCGAGCAGCTCGGCGTGGCCGACGGCCTCCTCGATGCTGCGGAAGCCCAGCTCGGCGAGGAGCTCGCGGACCTCCTCGGCGATGAACTCGAAGAAGTTGACGACGAACTCGGGCTTGCCGGAGAAGCGGTCGCGCAGGACCGGGTTCTGGGTGGCGATGCCGACCGGGCAGGTGTCCAGGTGGCAGACGCGCATCATGACGCAGCCGGAGACGACGAGCGGCGCGGTCGCGAAACCGAACTCCTCGGCGCCGAGCAGCGCGGCGATGACGACGTCGCGGCCGGTCTTGAGCTGGCCGTCGGTCTGGACGACGATCCGGTCGCGCAGGCCGTTGAGCAGCAGCGTCTGCTGGGTCTCGGCGAGGCCGAGCTCCCAGGGGCCGCCCGCGTGCTTGAGCGAGGTGAGCGGCGAGGCGCCCGTGCCGCCGTCGTGGCCGGAGATGAGGACGACGTCCGCGTGGGCCTTGGAGACACCGGCGGCGACCGTGCCGACGCCGACCTCGGAGACCAGCTTCACGTGGATGCGGGCGACCGGGTTGGCGTTCTTGAGGTCGTGGATCAGCTGGGCCAGATCCTCGATGGAGTAGATGTCGTGGTGCGGCGGCGGCGAGATGAGGCCGACGCCGGGCGTCGAGTGACGCGTCTTGGCGACCCACGGGTAGACCTTGTGGCCGGGCAGCTGGCCGCCCTCGCCGGGCTTGGCGCCCTGGGCCATCTTGATCTGGATGTCGTCGGCGTTGACCAGGTACTCGCTGGTGACGCCGAAGCGGCCGGAGGCGACCTGCTTGATCGCGGAGCGGCGCACCGGGTCGTACAGGCGGTCCGGGTCCTCGCCGCCCTCACCGGTGTTGGACTTGGCGCCCAGCCGGTTCATGGCGACGGCGAGGGTCTCGTGGGCCTCGCGGGAGATCGAGCCGTACGACATGGCGCCGGTGGAGAAGCGCTTGACGATCTCGGAGACGGGCTCGACCTCGTCCACCGGGACGGCGGGGCGGTCGGAGGAGAGGCCGAACAGGCCGCGGAGCGTCATGAGGCGCTCGGACTGCTCGTTCACCCGGTCCGTGTACTGCTTGAAGATGTCGTACCGCTTGGTGCGCGTGGCGTGCTGCAGGCGGAAGACGGTCTCCGGGTCGAACAGGTGCGGCTCGCCCTCGCGGCGCCACTGGTACTCACCGCCGATCTCCAGGGCACGGTGGGCCGAGGCGACGCCGGAGACGGGGTACGCCTTGGCGTGGCGGGCGGCGACCTCCTTGGCGACGACGTCGAGGCCGGCGCCGCCGATCTTGGTGGCCGTGCCGTTGAAGTACGTGGCGACGAAGGCCTCGTCGAGGCCGACGGCCTCGAAGACCTGGGCGCCGCGGTAGGAGGCGACGGTGGAGATGCCCATCTTGGACATGACCTTGAGGACGCCCTTGCCGAGGGCGTAGATCAGGTTCCGGATGGCCTGCTCGGCCTCCAGGCCCTCGATGAAGGTGCCGGCGCGGACGAGGTCCTCGACGGACTCCATGGCGAGGTACGGGTTGACCGCGGCGGCGCCGTAGCCGATGAGCAGGGCGACGTGGTGGACCTCGCGGACGTCGCCGGCCTCGACCAGCAGGCCCACCTTGGTGCGCTGCTTGGTGCGGATGAGGTGGTGGTGGACGGCCGCGGTGAGCAGCAGCGAGGGGATCGGCGCGTGCTCGGCGTCGGAGTGCCGGTCGGAGAGCACGATGAGGCGGGCGCCGCCCTCGATGGCGGTGTCGGCCTCGGCGCAGATGGCGTCGAGGCGGGCGGCGAGGGCGTCGCCGCCGCCGGAGACGCGGTAGAGGCCGGAGAGGGTCGCGGCCTTCATGCCGGGCATGTCGCCGTCGGCGTTGATGTGGATGAGCTTGGCCAGCTCGTCGTTGTCGATCACCGGGAAGGGCAGGGTGACGCTGCGACACGTGGAGGCGGTGGGCTCCAGCAGGTTGCTGCCGGGGCCGAGCGAGGAGCGGAGCGAGGTCACGAGCTCTTCGCGGATGGCGTCCAGCGGCGGGTTGGTGACCTGCGCGAACAGCTGGGTGAAGTAGTCGAAGAGCAGCCGCGGCCGGGCGGACAGGGCCGCGATCGGCGAGTCGGTGCCCATGGAGCCGAGGGGCTCGCCGGCGGTGCGGGCCATCGGGGCGAGGATGACGCGGAGTTCTTCCTCGGTGTAGCCGAAGGTCTGCTGGCGGCGGGTGACCGAGGCGTGGGTGTGCACGATGTGCTCGCGCTCGGGGAGGTCGGAGAGCTCGATCTCCCCGGTCTCCAGCCACTCCTCGTAGGGGTTCTCGGCGGCGAGGGCGGCCTTGATCTCGTCGTCCTCGACGATGCGGTGCTCGGCGGTGTCGACGAGGAACATCTTGCCGGGCTGGAGGCGGCCCTTGCGGACGACCCTGGCGGGGTCGATGTCGAGGACGCCGACCTCGGAGGAGAGGACGACGAGGCCCTCGTCGGTGACCCAGTAGCGGCCGGGGCGGAGACCGTTGCGGTCGAGGACCGCGCCGACCTGGACGCCGTCGGTGAAGGTGACGCAGGCCGGGCCGTCCCAGGGCTCCATCATCGTGGAGTGGTACTGGTAGAAGGCGCGGCGGGCCGGGTCCATCGTCTCGTGGTTCTCCCACGCCTCCGGGACCATCATCAGGACCGCGTGGGGCAGGGAGCGGCCGCCGAGGTGGAGCAGCTCCAGGACCTCGTCGAAGGAGGCGGAGTCGGAGGCGTCCGGGGTGCAGATCGGGAAGATCCGGTCCAGCGGGCCCTCACCGAAGGCGGTGGACTCCAGCTGGGCCTCGCGGGCGGTCATCCAGTTCCGGTTGCCCTTGACGGTGTTGATCTCACCGTTGTGGGCGACGAAGCGGTACGGGTGGGCCAGCGGCCAGCTCGGGAAGGTGTTGGTGGAGAACCGGGAGTGGACCAGGGCCACGGCGGTGGCGCAGCGGCGGTCCGAGAGGTCCGGGAAGAAGGGTTCCAGCTGGCCGGTGGTCAGCATGCCCTTGTAGACGAGGGTGCGGGCGGAGAGCGACGGGAAGTACGTCGCCGCCTCGCGCTCGGCGCGCTTGCGCAGGACGAAGGCCTTGCGGTCGAGCGCGATGCCGGTGGCCTCGGCGGCCGCGTCGGCGACGAAGAGCTGGCGGAAGACCGGCATGGTGGAGCGGGCGGAGGCGCCGAGCAGCTCGGGGGCGACGGGGACCTCGCGCCAGCCGAGGACGTTCAGGCCCTCTTCGGCGGCGATCGTCTCGATCTTCGCGGCGGTGTCCTCGGTGCCGTCCTCGGGGAGGAAGGCGATGCCGACGGCGTACGCGCCGGTCTCGGGGAGCGGGAAGCCGGCGACCTCGCGGAGGAAGGCGTCCGGGACCTGGAGCAGGATGCCGGCGCCGTCACCGGAGTCGGGCTCGGAGCCGGTGGCGCCGCGGTGCTCGAGGTTGCGCAGTACGGTCAGCGCCTGCTCGACCAGTGCGTGGCTGGCTACACCGGTGAGGGTGGCCACGAACCCGACACCGCAGGCGTCGTGTTCGTTACGGGGGTCGTACATCCCCTGCGGAGCAGGGCGACCGTCCATGGGCGACCAGGCGTCGGAACGCATCGGCTCTCCCGTCGTCGTCGTGGCTGGGGGCACCTCCCAGACCACGTCTGGGGGAGCTGCTGCCGAGGGACGACGTTGGCCCTCCGCGGAAATTTCGTGCAGGTTACATGATGGCTGGCTTCTCGCGAAGTGGATAGCGCATTCCAACATGCGGACACCACCGGTACGGAGCGGTGGTGTCGGATCACCTGTGGTCTGCGAGGTCAGAGGCCTGTCTCGCGGGGACGGACCGGGACGGTCCGGAGGATCTCCGGGTCGTCGGCGACCCGTCACTGTGTGGGCTTCGTTGCCCAGCGACGCTCATGCCTCATTCCCGTTGGTCACGGGTTCGAAACCGCCGAGTAACCGGCTACATATGTGGCGTCCTGCATAGTGTCTCATCGCCGTGGCGCATCGGGCCAGGGATATACGTCACAGCCGATTCGCCCGGCATCTCCCGCTTTGACGCACCGAAAAGGCCGAGAGGTCCCTTTCGGGCCCTCTCGGCCTGTTTCCGGAGTGCGGAATCCGTACCCCCGCACGGGGAGCGCGGACACCCCGTGCGGGGTGCGCGGCGCCGCTTCCCGGCGTCCGTTCCCGGCCACGCGGGCCGGAAGGCCGCGGTGCGACCCGCGGCCCTCCTCGGGGCCTCCTACAGGGCGGCCCCGAGGAGCATGCCGAGACCGTAGGTGACGGCCGCCGCCGCTCCACCGAGGAAGAGCTGGCGCAGTCCGCTGAAGAGCCAGCCGCGGGCGGTCACCCGGGCTACGAGCGCACCGCAGGCGAAGAGTCCGAGGAGCGCGAGCAGCACGGCCGGCCAGAGCGCGGTCGCCCCGAGCAGGTAGGGCAGCACGGGCAGCAGCGCGCCGAGCGCGAAGGAGCCGAAGGAGGAGACCGCGGCCACCGTCGGCGACGGCAGGTCGTCCGGGTCGATGCCGAGCTCCTCGCGGGCGTGGATCTCCAGCGCCTGCTCGGGGTCCTTCGACAGCTGCATCGCGACCTCGCGGGCGAGTGCCGGCTCGACGCCCCGGGAGACGTAGAGCGCGGCGAGCTCCTCCATCTCGTCGACGGGGTGCTTGCGCAACTGGCGACGTTCGACCTCCAGTTCCGCCTGGACGAGCTCGCGCTGCGAGGCGACGGAGGTGTACTCGCCGGCCGCCATGGAGAAGGCGCCGGCCGCGAGACCGGCGAGGCCGGTGATGACGACCGTCTGGGAGGAGACCGCGCCGCCCGCGACACCGGTCATGAGGGCGAGGTTCGAGACGAGTCCGTCCATCGCGCCGAACACCGCCGGACGCAGCCAACCGCCGTTCACGTCACGGTGCGTGTGGTTGTCGCGGTGGGCCTCGTGCAGTGGCGCCTGCGCTTCGATGATGGACATGACTCTCCCCTCGTTCCGGCGGGCCGGGCTGCTCCCGCCGCTCCCAACACCCTCGAAAATACGCGCGATGTAAGGGGCTCGCCAGCAAGGCAGGCCGTACTTACTAAGGGGTGCCTTGCTGCGTGAACCGGGTTCTGGCGTGGTGTCAGGCGGGTGACAGAGACGTTTCTTCGTCGCGTTCGCGGCCCTCCGTGGCACAGATCCAGGCATCGGGGCGCCCGTCGTGCGCCCCCATCGAGGAAGGGGCCACGGACATGGTGACCACCACGGCATGCGATACGCGCGAACGGGCGAGGGGGGCGCTCCTCGGCCTCGCCGTCGGCGACGCGCTCGGCGCGCCCGCCGAGAACATGCGCCCTTCCGAGATCCGCCGCCGCTGGGGCCGGATCGAGGGCTTCGTGACGGACCGTCCGGCGGGCACGGACGACACCGAGTACGCCATCTTCTCCGCGCTGCTGCTCGCCCGGCACGGCTCGGCCCTCACCGTCCAGCACGTCGAGCGGGCCTGGCACCACTGGATCGCCGACCTCGACGAGGGCCCGTTCCGCGGCGCGGGCTTCTCGGAGCGGGGCACCCTGGAGAACCTCCGCAGGGGCCTGGCCGCCCCGATCTCCGCACAGCACCGGCACGCCTGGAGCGACGGCCTCGCCATGCGGGCGGCACCCTTCGGGGTCTTCGCGGCGGGCAGGCCCGCCGAGGCGGCCCGGCTGGTCGCGATCGACGGCAGCGTCAGCCACGACGGCGAGGGCATCTACGGCGGCCAGGCGGTCGCGGCGGGGGTCGCGGCGGCGATGGCGGGAGCCGGAGTCACCTCGGTGATCGCGGCGGCCCTCTCGGCGGTGCCGATGGACTCGTGGACGGCGCGGTCGATGCGGCGCGCGGTGGTCGCCGCCCAGCGCGTCCAGCCGGATCCGCTCACCCGCGAGCGCCAGGTCCGCTCGGCGGTCGTCATCGGCGGCTACCCGTGGACGGACCTGGCGCCGGAGGCGGTGGGACTGGCGTTCGGCGCCTTCGCCGCGGCCCGCGGGGACTTCCGTACGGCGGTCCTGACGGCCGTCAACATGGGCCGCGACGCCGACACCACGGCGGCGGTCGCGGGCGCGCTGGCCGGAGCGGCCGGCGGACTGCGGTCGATCCCCGAGGAGTGGGCCTCGGCCATCACCCCCGTCACGGGCAGCTGCCTGCCCTCGATGCGCGGCTACCACGTCCTGGACGTGGCCGACCTTCTGACCCCGGAGGGGGAATCCTGATGAGCGACGACGCGACGACGACCACGGCCGCGGCGACCTCGGGCGGCACGCCCGCCGCCGTGGGCCTCGCCCCCACCGCCGCGGGCGACGCCCCCGCCGCCGCGGACCATCGTTCCGCGGGGCTGCGGGGGCACCCCCGGACGGAGCCCGGGAGAGGGTGGGCCCGGCGCCCGTCGCCGGACACCGGTCCCCCGCTCGGCGCCCACCAGGAGCTGACGGCGCCCCCGCTGCCCGACGCCGGGGCGCCGGACCCCGCCCCGCCCCACGGCACGGGTTCCCGGGGCGGCACTCTCGAGACCGGACGGCCCGAGACGCCCCCCAGGCCGCCGCGCGAGGCCGTGGAGGGCCTCCTCCTCGGCCTCGCGGCGGGCGACGCCGCCGGATGGCCCGCCGCCCGGCACCGGGCCGCCCGCATGCCGGAGTGGACCCGTCGCCTCACCCGCGAGCTCGACACCTTCGCCGAGCAGAACGCCACGACCACGCTTCCCGTCCCCATCGCCCTCAACCAGCCCCCCGAGCCCCTCCGGCTCGGCCCGTCCGACGACGCCGAATGGGCGGTCTTCACCGCGGAGGCCATCCTCGCCGCCGGAGGCCCGCCCTTCACCGCGCTCCCGGGGGAGCGCCGTCTGCGCGCCGCGGTCGACCTCGCCTGGAACGACCTGGCCGGCCAGGTCGCCGCCGCGGCGGCACGGGCCCCCGAGGTCGAGTCCGCGGTGCTCCCGCTCCGCGCCCGGATCTCCGTCCGCGCGGGCCTCGGCAACCTCGCGACGGGGCTCCGCCCGCCGGCCACCGGCCACGACAACCCGCACTTCTTCGACGACGCGGCCTGCGTCCGGGCCGCCGTCCTGGCCGTCGTCCACCCCGGCGACCCCCGCGCGGCGGCCGAACTCGCCGAGTTCGACGCCCGGTACACGCAGGACGGCGACGGCGTCCACGGCGCCCGCGCGACGGCGGCCGCCGTCGCGGCGGCCCTCGGCGGAGCGACGGTCGACGAAGCCGTCGAGGCGGCCCTCGACGAACTGCCGCCCGTCACCGAGATCGGCCGCAACGCCCGGTACGCGGTGCAGCTCGCCCGGACCGCCGGCTCGGCCTTCGAACTGGTCCCGCTCCTCGAGCACCAGATCGTGGACCACGTCTACAGCTACGGCATCGCCGCGGCCGAGACCGTCCCGGTGGCGCTCGCCCTCGCCACCGCCGCCCGGGGCGCGATGACGGCCGCGGTGCCGGCCGCCGCCTGCCTGTCCCGGGTGGCCGACTCCGCGCCGGCCCTGGCCGGAGCGCTCACCGGGGCGCTGGGCGGGGGCCGTTCGGTGCCGACGACCTGGCGCGAGGCGTGCCGGACCCTCGCGGGCTGCGCGCTGCCCCGGCTCGCGGGAACGGACCTGGTCGAACTCGCCGGACTGCTCGCAGCCACGGAACGACCCGTCCCGGGTGGACAATCCCGGCATGACACCCACAACGCCCCTCGTGCCGACGCCCGCACTGGATGACCGGATCACCGGCGGTCTCCTCGGAGCCGCCGTCGGCGACGCCCTCGGCGGCCCCGTCGAGGGCTACACCCCCGAGCAGATCACGGAGCGCCACGGCGGTCGTGTCGCCGGGATCGTCGGCCCGTGGAACGGCGAGGCGTGGCGCACCGCCCGCCCCATCGCCCCGTACCACAAGGGCGACGGACACGTCACCGACGACACCTTGATGACCCACGCCCTGATCCGCGTGTACGAGCGGGTCCGCGACCACCTGGACGCGTACGCCGTCGCGGACCACCTCGTCCCCGAACTGATGGGCGCCCCCGTCTGGATCCCGGAGCTGGAGGCGGAGGCCCTCCCCCTCCAGCGGATCTTCCTCGCCGAGAAGTGGCTGGTGGCCCGACTCCACTACGGGCACGTGGACCCGCGCGAGGCGGGCAGCGGCAACATCGTCAACTGCGGTGCCGCGATGTACATGGCGCCGGTCGGACTCGTCAACGCCGCCCACCCGGAGGCCGCCTACGCCGAGGCCCTCGACATCGCGGGCGCGCACCAGTCCTCGTACGGCCGCGAGGCGGCGGGGGTGTTCGCGGCCGCCGTGGCGGCGGCCTGCGTCCCGGGCGCGACGCCGGCGTCGGTGGTCGACACGGCCCTGTCGCTGGCGAAGGACGGGACGCGGGCGGCCATCGAGGCGGTGGCGGAAGTCGCCGAAGGCCACCGGGACTTCGAGTCGGCGCTCGTCCCGCTCCGCCGGGCGGTGGCCCCCTTCGACTCGGTGGGCCCCGACTACCGCGCCCCGTCCCTCGGCGCCCGCCGCCCCTCCCGCCTCCACGCGATCGAGGAACTCCCGATCGCCCTCGGCATGCTCCTGGTCGGGGAGGGCGACTTCCGCCGGACCGTCCTGGGCTCCGTCAACTACGGCCGCGACTGCGACTCGATCGCCACCATGGCGGGCGCGATCGTGGGCGCCCTGCACGGGGAGCAGGCGGTGCCGGCGGACTGGGCGAAGCGGGTGGCGGAGGCGAGCCGCCTGGACCTGCACGCCCCGGCGCGGGCGCTGACCGAGGTGGCCCGGGAGATCTTCGCCCGGGACGGGGAGCGGCGCCGCGCCCACGAGCGGGCGTTCGCGATGCTGACGGGCGCGGCCGAGCGGTGAACCTCCGCCTGACCTGGGTCCAGCCGGAGGACCTGCTGGGCCACGAACTCCGCCAGGCGGCGGAGGACGGCCGGGACGCGCGCGCCGTCGCCGCCCGCTGGACGGAGGCGGGCGGACCGCCCGCCCCGGAGTCGGCCGGCGCCTCCGGGACGTCCCGCCCCGGCCTCCGCGCCCTGGCGGAGGAGCTGATGGACGCGCTGGCCGCCCTCCCCTCCCCCCTGTCCGCCGCCGAGCCGACCTCCCTCCCCGGAATCCGCGCCCTGACCGCCCCCCGCAGCACCTCTTTCCCGGCCCACCCGACCGGCCGGACCCCCGCCCCCGCGGACGCGGACGAGGCCACCCCCCGCACCACCCCTCCCCGGGCCCACCCGACCGGCCGGACCCCCACCGCCGCGGACGCGGACGAGGCCACCCCCCGCACCACCCCTCCCCCGGCCCACCCGACCGGCCGGACCCCCACCGCCGCGGACGGGGACACCGCCCTCCGCGACCGCCTCCACGCCGCCTGGCTCGGCCGTGCCGCCGGCTGCCTCCTCGGCAAGCCCGTCGAGAAGCTCCCCCTCCACGCCGTCCGCGCCCTCGCCCGCGCCACCGGCAACTGGCCCCTCTCCACCTGGTACACCGCCCGCGGCGTCCCGCCCGACCTGCTCGCCGCCCACCCCTGGAACCGCCGCTCCGCCCCCACCTCGCTCGCCGAGAACATCGACGGGATGCCGGAGGACGACGACCTCAACTACCCGCTCCTCAACCTGCTGCTGCTCCGGCGCCACGGCCGCGGCTTCACCACCGCCGACGTCGCCCGCCTCTGGCTCGACGAACTCCCCGCCGGCCGCACCTTCACGGCCGAGCGGGTGGCCTACCGCAACCTCCTCGACGGGATCGAACCTCCGCTGACCGCCCTGCGCCGCAATCCGTTCCGCGAGTGGATCGGCGCCCAGATCCGGGCCGACGTCCACGGCTGGACCAGGCCCGGCGACCCGGCCGCCGCCGCCGAGCAGGCCTACCGGGACGCGGCCCTCACCCACACCGCCAACGGCGTCTACGGCGCCATGTTCGTCGCCGCCACCCTCGCCACCGCCGCCACCGGCACCGCCGACGTGCACCGCTCGCTCGCCGGGGGCCTCGCCGTGATCCCCCCGCGCTCCCGCCTCGCCCGCGCGGTCCGCCGCGGGATCGCCCTCGCCCGCGACACCCGCGACTTCGACGCCGTCGTCGACCGCCTGCACACCGAACTCGGCGGGTACCACTGGGTGCATGCCGTCCCGAACGCCGCTCTGCTCGCCGCGGCCCTCACCCACGCCGACGGCGACTTCACCCGCTCCATCGGCGCGGCGGTCTCCGGCGGCTGGGACACCGACTCCAACGGCGCCACCGCCGGTTCGGTCGCCGGGCTGCTCGCCGGCCACCCCGACCGGCTCCCCGAGCACTGGACCGCCCCCCTCAAGAACCGGCTCGCGACCTCCGTCCCGTCCTTCGACGGCATCGGTTTCGACACCCTGGCCGAACTGACCCACCTGGAGGCAGTACGCCCATGACCAGCATCGTCGTACTCGGCAGCACCAACATGGACCTCGTCGCCTACGTCCCGAGGGCCCCGGCCCTCGGCGAGACCGTCACCGGCCGCTCCTTCCGCACGATCCCCGGCGGCAAGGGCGCCAACCAGGCCGTCGCCGCCGCCCGCGCCGGAGCCGAGGTGTCGATGATCGGCGCGGTCGGCGCCGACGACTTCGGCCCCCGGCTGCGGGCCGCCCTCGAACACTGCTCGGTCGACACCGACCTCCTGCGCACCGCCGAGGGCGCCTCCGGCACCGCGCACATCGTCGTCGACGACGAGGGAGGCAACGCGATCGTCGTCATCCCCGGGGCGAACGGCACCGTCACCTCGCTCGACCACGGCGACGAGGCCCTCATCGGCACCGCCGACGCCCTGCTCCTCCAGCTCGAACTCCCCCTCTCCGTCGTCGTGGAGGGCGCCGCCACCGCCCGCCGCCTGGGCGTCCGCACCGTCCTCACCCCCGCCCCCGCCCAGCCCCTCCCGCCCGAACTGCTCGCCTCCGTCGACCTGCTGGTGCCCAACGAGCACGAGGCGGCGGCGCTCACCGGCCTCGACGACCCCCGCGAGGCCGCGCTCGCCCTGCTCCGCGACGTCCCCGAGGTCGTCGTCACCCTCGGAGCCGCCGGCAGCCTGTACGCCGTCCGCGGCGCCGACCCGGTCGCGGTGCCCGCGCCCCGCGTCCGGGCCGTGGACACCACCGCCGCCGGCGACACCTTCGTCGGCGCCCTGGTCGTCGCGCTCGCCGAGGGCCGCCCGGCCCCCGAGGCGCTCGCCTGGGCGGGGACCGCGGCCGCGCTCTCCGTCCAGCGCGAGGGCGCGTCGACGTCGATGCCCTACCGCACCGAGATCGACGCCGCCTTCGGCTCCTCCGCCGAGGAGACGGGCACGACCGGAAAGGAGTCCGACCCCGTATGAACCCCGCACCGCACGCCCCGGCCGCCCCGCACCCGCCCGACGCCACGGCACCCCGGCCGCCCCTCCACGGCCTGCGCGTCCTGGACCTCGCGACCCTCTTCGCCGGCCCGCTCGCCGCGACGATGCTCGGCGACTTCGGCGCCGACGTCGTCAAGGTCGAGCACCCCCGCAAGCCCGACCCGTCCCGCGGTCACGGCCCCGCCAAGGACGGCGTCGGCCTCTGGTGGAAGGTCCTCGGCCGCAACAAGCGGGCGATCACCCTCGATCTCGGCTCCCCCGGCGGCCGCGACACCCTCCTCGCGCTCGCCGCGGACGCCGACGTGATCGTGGAGAACTTCCGCCCCGGCACCCTGGAACGCTGGGGCCTCGGCTGGGAGGAGCTGTCCACCGTCAACCCGCGCCTGGTCCTCGCCCGGGTCACCGGCTTCGGCCAGTTCGGCCCGTACGCCCACCGCCCCGGCTTCGGCACCCTCGCCGAGGCGATGAGCGGCTTCGCCGCCCTCACCGGCGAGCCGGACGGCCCGCCGACCCTGCCCCCGTTCGGCCTGGCCGACTCGATCGCCGCCCTGGCCACGGCGCTCGCGGTGATGACCGCGCTCACCGCGAGGACCGCGACCGGGCGCGGCCAGGTCGTCGACATGGCGATCATCGAACCGATGCTCGCCGTCGTCGGTCCCCATCCCCTCTGGTACGACCAGCTCGGCTACGTCCAGCCCCGCACGGGCAACCGCTCCCGCAACAACGCCCCCCGCAACACCTACCGCACCGCCGACGGCTCCTGGGTCGCCGTCTCCACCTCCGCCCAGTCGATCGCCGAGCGCGTCATGACCCTGGTCGGCCGCCCGGAGCTGATCGACGAGCCGTGGTTCGCCGACGGCACCGGGCGCGCCGCGCACGCGGACGTCCTGGACGAGGCGGTGGGCTCGTGGATCGCCCGCCGGACCCGGGAGGAGGCGATGAACGCGTTCGAGAAGGCGGAGGCGGCGATCGCCCCGGTCTACGACGTCCGGGACGTCGTGGACGATCCCCAGTACCGGGCCCTCGGCACCGTCACCGAGGTGCCGGATCCCGAGCTCGGTCCGATCAGGATGCAGAACGTCCTCTTCCGGCTCTCCGAGACGCCCGGTGCCATCCGCTGGGCCGGCCGCCCCCACGGGGCCGACACCGCCGACGTCCTCTCCGAACTCGGCCTCAGCCCCGCCGAGATCGACAGCCTCCGCGAGCAGGGAGCGGTATGAACAGCACGAGCGAGACCCCGCCCCGACCGGGCGGCACGCCCCGCAACCGGCCCGGCACGCCCGCCCTCACCTGGCTGTACGCCCCCGGCGACCGCCCCGACGTGGTCCGCAAGGCCCTGGTCTCCGGCGCCGACGTGGTCATCGTCGACCTGGAGGACGCGGTCGCCCCGCACCGCAAGGCGTACGCCCTGGAGGCGACGGCCGAACTGCTCGCGGACCCGCTGCCCGTCCCGGTGCACGTCCGCGTGCACACCCCGCGGGACATCCCCACCCTCGCCCTCCTCCCCGGGCTGCACGGTCTCCGCGTCCCCAAGGTGACCCACGCCGCCGACATCCTCCGGCTGGTCGATCTCGCGCCGGGCCTCCCGCTGTACCCGCTCCTGGAGAACGCCCTGGCCGTGGAGCACGCGTACGCCATCGCCACCGCGCACCCCGCCGTCCGCGGCATCGCGCTCGGCGAGGCCGACCTCCGCGCCGACCTGGGCGTACGGGAGGACCGCGGCCTGGACTGGTCGCGCGGCCGGGTGGTGGTCGCGGCCCGCGCGGCCGCCCTGCCGCCGCCGGCCCAGTCCGTGCACCCCGACGTCGGCGACCTGGAGGCGCTGGCGGCGGGCTGCGCCCGGGGCCGGGCCATGGGCTTCTTCGGCCGGGCGGCCATCCATCCGCGCCAGCTCCCGGTCATCGAGCGCGCCTACCTCCCGACCCCCGAGGAGGTGGACGCGGCGCGGGAGGTGGTGGAGGCCGCCGGGCCCGAGCCGGGTGCCCTGGCCCTCCCGGACGGCCGCTTCGTGGACGCGGCGGTGGTGGCGGGCGCCCACCGGGTCCTCGCCCTCGCGGCCCGGACCGCCTGACGTCGGCCGGGCATGCGAAAGGGCCGCCGGGACCTCGGGGTCCCGGCGGCCCTTCGACCGGCTGAGGGGCTGGTCAGCCCTTGGCGGCCGACCCGGCGCCGTTGTCGGCGTCGTGCGCCGCGTCCCCGTCGGAGACGTCGGCGTCCTTCCTGTCGTCCGGGAGGCCGTCCGTGACGGCGTCCTCGGCGTCGGCCTCGGCGACGTCCGCGTCCTCGCCGTCGGCCTTCAGGGCGGCCTTGTCGGCGGCCTCCTTCGCGGCCTTGGGCTCCACGATCTCCTCACGGCCGGGGCGGACCCGGGCCGAGACCACCATGTAGACCACGGCGAGCAGGAAGACGCCGATGGCGGTCCAGACGTTCAGCCGGAGGCCGAGGATGTGGTGGGCCTCGTCGACGCGCATGTACTCGATCCAGGCACGGCCCACGCAGTACGCGGCGACGTACAGCGCGAAGGCACGGCCGTGGCCGAGCTTGAAGCGGCGGTCGGCCCAGATGACGAGGAAGGCGACGCCGACGCACCAGAGCGACTCGTACAGGAAGGTCGGGTGGTACAGCCCGGCCTCGCGGTTCGCGCTCTCGGTGATCTTCAGGGCCCAGGGCAGGTCGGTCGGCTTGCCGTACAGCTCCTGGTTGAACCAGTTGCCCCAGCGGCCGATGGCCTGGGCGAAGGCGATTCCGGGGGCGATGGCGTCGGCGTAGGCCGGGAGCGGGATGCCCCGGCGGCGGCAGCCGATCCAGGCGCCCACCGCGCCGAGCGCGATGGCGCCCCAGATGCCGAGGCCGCCCTCCCAGATCTTGAAGGCGTCGACCCAGTTCTCACCCTCGCTGAAGTACAGCTGGTAGTCGGTGATCACGTGGTACAGGCGTCCGCCGACGAGGCCGAAGGGCACCGCCCAGACGGCGATGTCGGCCACGGTGCCGGCGGTGCCGCCCCGGGCGATCCAGCGCTTGTTGCCGTACCAGACGGCGACGAAGACACCGATGATGATGCAGAAGGCATAGCCGCGCAGCGGGATCGGTCCGAGGTTGATCACGCCGGTCGACGGGCTGGGAATGTAGGCAAGGTCCATGGCAGGACCGACGCTACCCTGCCGGGCGGGCGGGACGGCAGCCCGCCCGGCAACGTATGGGTAACTAACCCGGTCCCGGGGCGGTGGCTCAGCCCGCCGAGGGGGAGCCCGGGGAGGGCGCCGGGGCACTCGTCGGGGCGGCCGTGCCGGGCTTCTTGCCCTTGTTGGCCTCGGCGACCCACTTCTTCAGGTTGTCCGGGGAGATCTGCTCGCTCCCCTTCTGCGGGAAGACCGATTCTCCGTTGAGCAGGACGGACGGCGTGCCGCCGAAGCCGCCGTTCCGGAAGGCCTCGTTCGACTTGGCCACCCAGGTGTCGTGCGTGCCGTCGTTCACACAGCTGCGGAAGGCGGGCGTGTCGAGGCCCGGCACCTTGGCCGCCAGCTCGATGAGCTTGGCGTTGTCCCCGAAGGCGTCGTCGGTCTCCTGCGGCTGGTTGATGTAGAGCGTGTCGTGGTACGCGGTGAACTTCCCCGCGTCCTGGGCGCACGCGGCGGCGTTCGCCGCGCGCAGGGAGCCGCTGCCGCCCATGTTCCCGTCGATCAGGGTGGCGAGGTGGTACTCGGTCCTGATCGCGCCGGCGGCCTCCAGCTCGTGGATGGTGTCCCGGAACGCGTTCTCGAACTGGGCGCACGCCGGGCAGCGGAAGTCCTCCCAGATCGCGAGCGTCGAGGGGGCGTCCGACTTTCCGGTGGGGACGGCGGGCTTGCCGTCCTCGTCGGTCGCCCCCGCCGGCACGACCACCCGGCCCGCGTTGTCGGACGCGCTGTCCTTGTCGCCGCCCGCGGCGATCACCCCGACGACCGCGGCGAGTCCGAGGACACCGACCACCGCCGCCGAGACGATCAGGACCCGCCGCTGCTTCTCGCGGGTCTTCTCGCGCTCGCGCTGCTGCTGCAGGCGCTCCCGCGCACTCCGATTACCGTCACCGCTGTTCTTCTGGCTCACGCCTCGGAAACGAACCGGGGAGGCACGTGCATGCCTCCCCGGTCGCAGATCCACCCGGACGGGTTACGGAACGCGCCGGACGCCCTCGGCGAGTTCGGCCGCCAGTTCCCTTACCGCGGCGAGTCCCGCCTGCTCGTCGCCGTCGGCGTCGAGGATCCGCTTCACGAACGCGGAGCCGACGATGACGCCGTCGGCGAAGGCCGCGACCTCCTTGGCCTGGACGGCGTTGGAGACGCCGAGGCCGACGCAGACCGGGAGCTCGCGGCCGGGCTCGGTGGTGGCGCGGGTGCGGCGGACCAGGTCGGCCGCCTGCTCGCCGACCGACTCGCGGGTGCCGGTGACGCCCATGAGGGAGGCCGCGTAGACGAAGCCGGAGCCGGCCGCCGTGATGGTGGCGAGGCGCTCGTCCCTGCTGCTGGGGGCGACGACGAAGACGGTGGCCAGACCGTGCTTCTCGGCGTTCGCACGCCACACCGCGGACTCCTGGACCGGCAGGTCGGGCAGGATGCAGCCGGCGCCGCCGGCCGCGGCGAGCTCCTCGGTGAAGCGCTCGACGCCGTACCGGTCGATCGGGTTCCAGTACGTCATGACGAGAACGGGCTTGCCGGTGGCCTCGTGGGCCTCGCGGACCGTCCGCATGACGTCGGCGATCTTGACCCCGCCGCGCAGGGCGATGTCGTCGGCGGTCTGGATGACCGGCCCGTCGAGCACCGGGTCGCTGTGCGGGAGGCCGACCTCGACCACGTCGGCGCCGCCGTCGAAGACGGCCCGGATCGCGGCGATGCCGCCGTCGACGGTCGGGAAGCCGGCCGGGAGGTACGCGATGAGCGCGGCCCGGTCCTCGGCCTTCGCCTTGGCGAGGGTGTCGCTCAGCAGCTGGATGTTCCCACTCACTTCGCGTCTCCCTCGATCTCCGCGGTGTCGTCGGCCCCGGCGTCGGCGGCGACCTCGGTGTCGGCCTCGTACAGGCCGAAGTAACGGGCGGCGGTGTCCATGTCCTTGTCGCCGCGTCCCGAGAGGTTGACCAGGATCAGGCCGTCCGGGCCCAGCTCCCTGCCGACCTCCAGGGCCCCGGCGAGGGCGTGCGCCGACTCGATCGCCGGGATGATGCCCTCGGTGCGGGAGAGCAGCCGCAGCGCCTGCATGGCGGCGTCGTCGGTGACGGCGCGGTACTCGCCGCGTCCGCTGTCCTTGAGGTAGGCGTGCTCCGGGCCGATGCCCGGGTAGTCGAGACCGGCCGAGATCGAGTAGGGCTCGGTGATCTGGCCCTCCTCGTCCTGGAGGACGTACGACCGCGAGCCGTGCAGGATGCCCGGCTCGCCGGCGGTGAGGGTGGCCGCGTGCTCGCCGGTCTCGACGCCGTGTCCGGCCGGCTCGCAGCCGATCAGGCGGACGCCCGCGTCGGGGACGAAGGCGTGGAAGAGGCCGATGGCGTTGGAGCCGCCGCCGACGCAGGCGACCGCCGCGTCGGGGAGGCGGCCGGTGCGCTCCTGGATCTGGCGGCGGGCCTCGACGCCGATGACCCGGTGGAAGTCGCGGACCATGGCGGGGAAGGGGTGCGGGCCGGCCACGGTGCCGAACAGGTAGTGCGTCCGGTCCACGTTGGCGACCCAGTCGCGGAACGCCTCGTTGATGGCGTCCTTGAGGGTGCGGCTGCCGGACTTCACGGCGACGACCTCGGCGCCGAGCATCCGCATCCGGGCCACGTTGAGGGCCTGGCGCTGGGTGTCGATCTCGCCCATGTAGATGGTGCAGTCGAGGCCGAAGAGGGCGCAGGCGGTGGCGGTGGCCACGCCGTGCTGGCCGGCGCCGGTCTCGGCGATGACGCGGGTCTTGCCCATGCGCTTGGTGAGCAGGGCCTGCCCGAGCACGTTGTTGATCTTGTGCGAGCCGGTGTGGTTCAGGTCCTCGCGCTTGAGGAAGATCCGGGCGCCGCCGGCGTGCTCGGCGAACCGGGGCACCTCGGTGAGGGCGCTCGGGCGGCCCGTGTAGTGGACCATCAGGTCGTTGAGCTCGCGGGCGAACTCCGGGTCGGACTTGGCCTTGTCGTACTCGACGGCGACCTCGTCGACGGCGGCCACGAGGGCCTCCGGAATGAACTTGCCGCCGTAGGCGCCGAAGTAGCCCTCGGGGCTGGGGACCTGGCCCTCCAGGTCCGGGATGAAGAACTCGCTGGACATGCGGATGCTCCTCGCGGGGCGGGTGCCCCGTGCTGTGTACGTGCGGTCGATGGTCACGGTATGCGCACACCCCACTCCCGTCCGCCGACGCCGGGCTCCCGCCCGCGCCGGTCCGCCACCTGGGCCACCGGCGGCCCGCCCGGGCCTGCGGCCGCCCGTCCCCCGTTGTGGGCATCTGTTCCGCTTGGGGGTCCCCCCTGGACGAAGTCCTTGGGGGAGGAACGGGTGGGCACAACGGAACGGCGCCCGTTGCCGGGCCTAGGCTTCCCGCGCCCTGACCCGCACCCCGTGCGCGCCGCACGACTGGGTGCGGGTTCAGGCGCGAGGGGCGGGGGCGCCGCCAAGGGCGCCGTCCCGTGTGCCCACCCGTTCTCCCCCAAGGACTTCGTCCAGGGGGGACCCCCAAGCGGGACGATTGCCCACACGGGGGGGGGATGGGGTGGGAGGGGAACGGCGACTGCCGGCAGCGGGTGCGGTGCCGGGCGACGGCGGGGCCACCCGGGTGGCGTCCCGGAGGGCGCCGACGGCCGAGGGCCTGGGGGCGGTTGCGTCAGTTCGTGGAAGTGCGCGCGAGGCGCGGGCGCCATCGCATGCCGTTGACCTGGCCCGGCTCGGAGCCGATGACATACCGGACGCGGCGGCCGTGGACACGGCGGGCGGGCGCGCGGCAGCCGCGCGGACGGCAGCCCCGGGCCAGCGGGGCGTGCTTGGAGACGGGCGCGGCGGCGGTACGGAGCCGGCCGCGGCGGCCCGAGGCGTCCGCGGGCACGCCGGGGCCGCCCGGGGCGGAGCCCAGGGCGGTCGGCGTGGCGCGGACGGGGGTCATGACCGGGTCAGCTCCGGCCGTGCCGGAGGGCCGGGTGGGCTCCGGCGGCGACCAGGTCGGCGACGGCGGCCTTGGGGTCGCGGCCGGTGACGAGGGACTCGCCGACCAGGACCGCGTCGGCGCCGGCGTTGGCGTAGGCGATCAGGTCGTGCGGACCCCGGACGCCGGACTCGGCGATCTTGACGATGTGCGCGGGGATCTCGGGGGCGACGCGCTCGAAGGTGGAGCGGTCGACCTTGAGGGTCTTCAGGTTGCGGGCGTTGACGCCGATGATCCGGGCGCCCGCCTCGACGGCGCGCTCGACCTCGTCCTCGTCGTGCACCTCGACCAGCGGGGTCAGCCCGATGGACTCGGCGCGCTCGATGAGGGAGACCAGCGCCTCCTGCTCCAGGGCGGCGACGATGAGGAGCGCGAGATCCGCTCCGTACGCGCGTGCTTCCCAGAGCTGGTACGCGGTGACGATGAAGTCCTTGCGCAGGACCGGGATGTCGACCCGGGCGCGGACGGCCTCCAGGTCCGCGAGCGAGCCGCCGAAGCGGCGCTGTTCGGTGAGGACCGAGATGACGGCCGCGCCGCCCGCCTCGTAGTCGGCGGCGAGTCCGGCCGGGTCGGCGATCGCGGCGAGCGCGCCCTTGGACGGGCTGGAGCGCTTGACCTCGCAGATCACCTTGACGCCGTCGCCGCGCAGTGCGGCGACGCCGTCCTTGGCCTGCGGCGCCTTGGCGGCGCGCTCCTTGAGCTCGTCGAGGGTGACCCGCGCCTGCCGCTCTGCGAGGTCGGCGCGTACGCCTTCGATGATCTCGTCGAGCACACTCACGCGAGGGGCCCCCTTCCGGGACGGTGATGGTGTTGAGGAACCAGGTTCAGCCACATCGATCCTATCCGCAGGACGGCCCCGGACTCGCATCGGCCGGAGCGGCGTCCCATCTGCTGGGACTCCCGGAGGGCTTCCCGTGGCGCCGCGGCAGGCCCTCAGGGGGCCAGCGCGGAGCCGAAGGGAAGGTTCCGGACCAGGGTGAAGAGGGCGAGGACGGCCCCGATCCCCCACCACAGGACGGGGGAGACCGAGAGGCGCATGGGCACCCCGCGGACGGCGCGAATCAGCCAGACGGCCATGAGGACGGCGAAGAGTCCGTAGCCGACGACGGCGAGGGCGTTGGCGCCGAGGGCGGCCGGGAGGTCGCCGTGGACGAAGGCGTGGGCGCTGCGCAGACCGCCGCAGCCGGGGCAGTAGACGCCGGTGAAGCGGAGCAGGGGGCAGACGGGGTAGTGGCCGGGTTCGTTGGGGTCGACGGTCCCGACGTACGCGAAGGCGGCGGCGACGCCGGCGAGCGCGGCGAGCGGCGGGAGCAGCCGCCGTACGGGCGAGCGGGGCGGCGGCGGGGGCACGGGCGGCCCCGGGGGCCACGCGGGCGCGTGCGGGGCCGTCACGGGCCCGGCGCCCGGCCACGCGGGCGTGTGCGGCGGGGCGGGGTGCCCCTCCGCCGGGGGTGGGGGCGGCGGCGCGGGCCGCGCGGCGGCCTCCTGCCCGGCCGGTGCGCCCGGGGGCGCAGGTTCACCCGGTCGGGTGCCGGATGCGTCGGTGACGGCGCCGGTCGTCGGCTGCGGGTCCATCCGGTGATTCTCGCCCCGGACGCGCGGGAGCGCAGCCCGGCACGGCCGGGCTGCGCTCTCGGGTGTGTCGCGGTGCGTCAGGCGCGGGCCCGCGCGGTCACGGTCGCGGCCTCACGGGCGGCGGCGACGTCCGCCGTCTCCTTCGGCATGCCGAGGCCCGCGGCCTTCATCGCGCCGCCGACGATGCCGCCGAGCACGACGACGCCCACGCCCGCCCAGAAACCGGGCTGGTTGGCGGCCACCATGAAGACGCCGGCGATGCAGAAGCCGATGAAGGAGATGATGACACCGGTCCAGGCGGCCGGGGTGTGTCCGTGGGCGCTGCCCGCCATGAGTTGCTCCTCGTTGCAGTTGCTCGATGGTGAGGTCTCGCGTGCGCGGACTCTCGGCCCTCATTGTCCCGCACGCGGGCCCGCGAGGGTGACTCGGGGGTGCCGGGACGATCACGCGTCGCGGCCGGCGGCCGCGGGAGGGCGGCGGCGGGCACCGCGGCCGGAGGGCCGGGGGCCGCGGACCGCCCCGTCCGGACCCGGGCCGCAGCGCCGCGGGATGCGGGTCCGGGCCTCGGGGAGCACGGGGGCCGCCCCGGGGTGTCGGGCCCGGTCGGGTCAGGACCCGTGCGTGGGGTCCTCGCCCCGGTCCAGGGCCTTCCACAGGTCCTCGGGCCGGTCCTGGTCTGCGGCGGGGGCCTTGCGGGCGGCCCGGGGGGCGCCCGCGCGCTCGTAGCGGCCGCCCATCGCGGGCCAGCTCTTGCCGAAGCGCAGCGCGAGGAGGCCGGCGATCAGGATGAGGACGGCGCCCGCGGCGGTCACGTACGGCCAGACGGTGTGGCTGAGCCCGGCCACGGCGGCGCCGGTGTCGCCGCTGAGGCGGGCGGCCTCGGCGTCCAGGGCGGCGCTGTCGGAGGCCCCGAGGACCGCGGCGAGCGCGGCGCCCGCGCCGCTGAGCGTGAGCAGCGCGGCGACCAGGGTCCGGCCGGTGCGGCGGACGGCGAAGACGGCGAAGAGAGCGGCGAGGCCGACGATCGCGAGGGCGGTCGGCACACCGGTGACGGTGCCGCCGTCGGCCTCGACGGCGACGTCGCCGCCGATGACGGAGGCGGTGCCCTCCGCCCAGATCTGGCCCGCGGAGAGCAGGACGACGGTGGCGCCCAGGGCACCGAGGAAGAGGGCCGCGGCCAGGCTGCGGCGGCCGCCGCCGGGGACGGCCGCTCGGGCGGCCCGGGGCTGGGGTACGGGTACGGCACTCACGTACCCCACTATCCCCTACGCGGTCAGGCGCCGTTCATCCGGTTGGCGGTGTGGACGGCGCGCAGGACGGCCGCGGCCTTGTTCCGGCACTCGTTGTCCTCGGCCACCGGGTCGGAGTCGGCCACCACACCCGCTCCGGCCTGCACATACGCGGTTCCGTCGCGGAGCAGGGCGGTGCGGATGGCGATGGCGGTGTCCGCGTCGCCGGCGAAATCGAGATAACCGACACACCCGCCGTACAGCCCGCGCCGGGAGGGCTCGAGCTCCTCGATGATCTGCATCGCCCGGGGCTTGGGCGCGCCGGAGAGCGTGCCGGCCGGGAAGCAGGCGGTGAGGACGTCGAACGCGGTCCTCCCCTCGGCGACCCGGCCGGTCACGGTGGAGACGATGTGCATGACGTGCGAGTAGCGCTCGACGGACATGAAGTCGACGACCTCGACGGAGCCGGGGGCGCAGACGCGGCCGAGGTCGTTGCGGCCGAGGTCGACCAGCATGAGGTGCTCGGCGCGCTCCTTGGGGTCGGCGAGGAGCTCCTCCGCGAGGTCGTGGTCCTCCTGCGGAGTGGCGCCGCGGTGCCGGGTGCCGGCGATGGGGTGGAGCAGCGCGTGCCCGTCCTCCACCTTGACGAGGGCCTCGGGGCTGGAGCCGACGACGTCGAAGCCGTTCTCGAAGCGGAAGAGGTACATGTACGGGGACGGGTTGGTGGCCCGCAGGACCCGGTAGACGTCGAGCGCGGAGGCCGAGCAGGGGGTCTCGAAGCGCTGCGAGGGCACGACCTGGAAGGCCTCGCCGGCCCGGATGCGCTCCTTGACGTCCTCGACGGCGTCCTGGTAGGCGGGGCCGCCCCAGAGCGCGGAGAACTCGGGGAGCGCGGAGGCGGGCAGCGCGGTGGGGGCGGTGGCGACCGGGCGGGCCAGGTCGGCTTCCATCGCGTCGAGGCGGGCGACGGCGTCGGCGTACGCCTCGTCGACGCCGGTCTCCAGGTCGTTGTGGTTGATCGCGTTGGCGATCAGCAGGACCGAGCCGTCCCAGTGGTCGAGGACCGCGAGGTCGCTGGTGAGGAGCATGGTGAGCTCGGGGAGCCGGAGGTCGTCGCGGCCGTGCTCGCCGATCTTCTCCAGGCGGCGGACGATGTCGTAGCCGAGGTAGCCGACCATGCCGCCGGTGAAGGGCGGCATGGCGGACGCCAGGTCGCGCGGGGTGTGGAGGGTCTCGACGGTGGCGCGCAGGGCCTTGAGCGGGTCGCCGTCGGTGGGGACGCCGACGGGTGGGGTGCCCAGCCAGTGGGCCTCGCCGTCCTTCACGGTCAGGGTGGCGTCGCTGCGGACGCCGATGAACGAGTAGCGGGACCAGCTCCGGCCGTTCTCCGCGGATTCGAGGAGGAAGGTGCCGGGTCGTTCGGCGGCGAGCTTGCGGTAGAGCCCGACCGGGGTGTCGCCGTCCGCGAGCAGCCGGCGGCTGACGGGGATGACGCGGCGGTCGGCCGCCAGCTTGCGGAAGGTGTCGAGATCCATGGCGCCAGACCCTACTCGGACGCGGGGTCCGCGTCGGACGCGGATACGGGGAGCACGTCGGCGTCGAAGCAGGTCCGGGCGCCGGTGTGGCAGGCGGCGCCGACCTGGTCGACCTTGACGAGGACGGTGTCGGCGTCGCAGTCGAGGGCGACGGACTTGACGTGCTGGACGTGCCCGGAGGTGTCGCCCTTGACCCAGTACTCCTGGCGGCTGCGGGACCAGTAGGTGCAGCGGCCGGTGGTGAGGGTGCGGTGCAGGGCCTCGTCGTCCATCCAGCCGAGCATCAGCACCTCGCCGGTGTCGTACTGCTGGGCGATGGCGGGGACGAGCCCGTCGGGGCTGCGCTTGAGCCGGGCGGAGACGGCCGGGTCGAGATTGCTGCTCATGGCGCCATTGTGCCGCGCTCCGGGGTGGTGCCCGGCGGGGCGTCCACTGGGCGGACCGGTGGCGCCCGCCGTAGGCTGGCGCACATGTCGACCCATGCCAAACGTGAACGGCTTCTGCTCGCCGACCTGTTGGAGGCGGCGGGTCCCGATGCGCCGACGCTCTGCGAGGGCTGGCGGACCCGGGACCTCGCGGCCCATGTGGTGGTGCGGGAGCGGCGCCCGGACGCGGCGGCCGGCTCGCTCGTACCGGCGCTGAAGGACCGGCAGGACCGGGTGCAGGCGGAGTTCGCCGACAGGCCGTACGAGGAGCTGATCCGGCTGATCCGGACCGGGCCGCCGCGGTTCTCGCCGTTCACGATCAAGCAGGTGGACGAGGGGGCGAACGTCGTCGAGTTCTACGTCCACGCGGAGGACGTGCGCCGCGCCCAGCCCGACTGGTCGGCGCGCGAGCTGGACCCGGTCTTCGCCGACGCCCTCTGGTCCAGGCTGGAGCGCACCGCCCGGCTGCTGGGCCGGAAGGTGCCGGTGGGGCTGGTGCTGCGCCGGCCGAACGGCCAGACGACGGTGGCGCACCGGGGCACCCCGGTGGTGACGGTCTCCGGGGAGCCGGGCGAGCTGACCATGTACCTGTTCGGCCGCCAGGACACGGCCAAGGTGGATCTGGACGGCGAGCCGGAGGCGATCGAGCGGCTGCGGGAGACGAAGCAGCTGGGGCTCTGAGCGGTCAGCGGGGCAGTTCGGCCCGCCGGACGGCGGTGACCGCGAGGGCGCAGAGCCCGGAGAGGGCGCAGATCGACGCGCTCGCGACGTACACCGTCCCGATGCCCCACAGCTCGATCGCCGCGCCGGTGAGCGGGAAGCTGAGCGGCGCGAGGCCGAGGCTCATGAGGCTGGAGACGGCGGTGACGCGGCCGAGGTAGGCGGGGTCGCACTCGGTCTGGAGGAGGGCGTTGCACAGCGCCCCGGAGAGTCCGGCGAGCAGGCCGACGGCCAGGGCCACGGCGACCGCCGCGGCCAGGTGGGAGGCGAAGGCGAGGGCGCCGACGGCGATGGCGCCCAGCGTCATGGTCCAGCCGCTGACGGCTCCCGCGCGGGGTACGCGCCCCCACACGGTCAGGAGCAGCGAGGCGGCGCCCGCGCCCGTGCCGAAGCCGGCGAGGATCCAGCCGATGCCCGAGGCGCCCCAGCCCCGCTGGTCGGACAGGACGGCGAGGCCGACGTTGAAGGGCCCGACGAAGCCGAGGTCGCTGAGGAGTACGACGATCATCAGCGGGCCCAGGACGCGGTGCCCCCGCAGGTAGCGCAGTCCGTCGGCGAGGTCGCGCAGGGCGGTGCCGTCGCGGGCCTCGCCGGGGGTGGGCAGTGGCCGGAGGCGGAGCGCGCAGAGCAGGGGTATCGAGAGGGCGAAGAGCAGTCCCGCGACTCCGAAGGCGGTGGCCGGGCCGCCGAGGGCGACGGCGAGGCCGCCGAGCGGACCGCCGAGGACGGCGCCGAGGCGGGAGGAGAGGCCTCGCATGCCCTGGACGCGGGCGAGCTGGTCGCGTCCGGTGATGCGCGGCGGCAGGGCTCCGACGGCGGGCAGGAAGAGGGCGTCGACGACGCCGAAGACCAGGGCGACGGCGGCGAGCGCCCAGAGGCCGGGCGCGGCGAGGAGCAGCACCGCTGCGAGGCCGAGGACGACCACGCAGCGGACGGTGTCGGAGGCGATGACGACCCGGCGCGGGCCGATGCGGTCGGCGATCACGCCCCCGAAGAGCATGAGCAGGGCGCGGGGCACGGCCGAGACGGCCAGCACGAGCCCGGCCTGGGCAGGCGTGCCGGCGCTGACGGCGGTCCAGGAGAGGGCGAGATAGTAGACGCTGTCGCCGAGGGTGGAGGCGGTGTAGGCGCCGAGCCAGCGCAGGACCTGGGGGTTCCGGTGGGCGGGCCGCTCGACGGCAGCGGGTGCCGGGGCGGGGGCGGTGGCGGTGTCGGTGGCGTTCATGCGCGGTAGGGGAAGCCGTTGAGGTGGATGGCGACGTTCTCGCGGCCCTCGTTCTCGCCGGCGGCCTCGGCGGCGCGGGCCTGCTGGTCGTACTTGCGGAGGACGGCCTCCAGCTCGGCGCCGAGGGCGGCCAGCTCGTCGGCGGTGAGGCGGGGCAGCCACTCGGCGCTGAGGGAGGCGGAGCGCCAGGCGCCGGACCAGGTCTGCCGCTCGTCGAGGAAGCGGGCGTACATCCGGGTGCGCTGCGCGTCGACGGTACGGCCGAAGGCGATGCTCGCGGCCGCCAGCTCGGGGGCGTCGCGGAGGTCCTCGTCGTGGATGCTGAAGCCGTAGGAGCTCGGCTGCCACCAGCGCTCCCGGCCGTCCGCCGACCGGGCCTCGGCCTCTTCGATGAGCCCGTGCTCGGCCAGTTTGCGCAGGTGGTAGCTGACCAGCGAGACCGCCTCGTCGACCTGGTCGGCGAGCTGGGAAGCGGTGGCGGCACGCGCCACGAAGAGGGCGCGGTAGAGGCGCATCCGCAGCGGGTGCGAGATGGCCTTGAGGGTGCCGAGATCGGTGATCCGTCGGTTCTCCGGGGAGGTCATGTGCACGACTGTAGATGCGAAGGAAAAGTTGCACAACAGAAATTGCGCAACTGGTCCTGCGTATCCAAACAGCACGAAGGGCCCCCGAGGGGGCCCTTCGTGACAGCGCGTCAGACCGGAGCGGACCGGATGGGAGCGGACCGGTCAGCGGACCGGGTGGCCGGCCGCCCGCAGTTCGTCCTTGACCTGCGAGATCCGCAGGTCCCCGAAGTGGAAGACGGAGGCCGCGAGCACCGCGTCCGCGCCCGCCGCCACCGCCGGCGGGAAGTCGGCCAGCCGGCCCGCTCCCCCGCTGGCGATCACCGGCACGCTCACGTGCTTGCGCACGGCGGCGATCATCTCGGTGTCGTAGCCGTCCTTGGTCCCGTCCGCGTCCATCGAGTTGAGCAGGATCTCGCCCGCCCCCAGCTCGGCGGCCCGGTGCGCCCACTCGACGGCGTCGATGCCGGTGCCCCGGCGGCCGCCGTGCGTCGTCACCTCGAAGGAGCCGGAGGGGGTCCGGCGGGCGTCGACCGAGAGGACGAGCACCTGGCGGCCGAAGCGCTCCGCGATCTCCTGGATGAGTTCGGGGCGCGCGATCGCGGCGGTGTTGACGCCGACCTTGTCGGCGCCGGCCCGCAGCAGCTTGTCGACGTCATCGGCCGTGCGGACGCCGCCGCCGACCGTGAGCGGGATGAAGACCTGCTCGGCGGTGCGGCGCACCACGTCGTAGGTGGTCTCCCGGTTGCCCGAGGAGGCGGTGATGTCGAGGAAGGTCAGCTCGTCGGCGCCCTCGGCGTCGTACAGCTTGGCCATCTCGACGGGGTCGCCGGCGTCCCGCAGGTTCTGGAAGTTGACGCCCTTGACGACCCGGCCGTTGTCCACGTCCAGGCAGGGGATCACGCGTACGGCGAGGCTCATGCCGCACCACCCGGCCGCGCCTCCGGGCGGAAGGCCTCGACCTCGACCTCGACGACCAGGCTCGGGTCGACGAAGCCGGACACGATGATCATCGACGCGGCCGGGCGGACGGCGTCGAACAGCTCCTTGTGGGCGCGGCCGACCTCCTCCACGTCCCGGGCGTGGGTGATGTACATCCGGGTGCGGACGACGTCCGCCGGGCCCAGGCCCAGCTGCTCCAGGGCGGCGAAGGCCACGTGGAAGGAGTTCACCGTCTGGTCGTACGGGCCTCCGCCGGCGATCTGGCCGCCCACCACGGACGTGCAGCCGGCGACGAGGACCAGGCCGTTCGGCAGTTCGACCGCGCGGGAGTAGCCGAACTGCTCCTCCCAGGGGGCCCCGGTGACGACCTTCTTCACGCCGTCGGTCATACGGCCGCCACCGCCTCCAGGGCCTCTTCGAGGGTGAAGGCCTTGGCGTACAGCGCCTTGCCGACGATCGCGCCCTCGACGCCGAGCGGCACCAGGCCGGACAGGGCCCGCAGGTCGTCCAGGGACGACACGCCGCCGGAGGCGACGACGGGCTTGTCGGTGGCGGCGCAGACGTTCTTCAGGAGCTCCAGGTTGGGGCCCTGGAGGGTGCCGTCCTTGGCGATGTCGGTGACGACGTAGCGCGAGCAGCCCTCGGAGTCGAGGCGGGCGAGCGTCTCGTAGAGGTCGCCGCCGTCGCGGGTCCAGCCGCGGCCGCGCAGGGTCGTGCCGCGGACGTCGAGGCCGACGGCGATCTTGTCGCCGTGCTCGGCGATGACCTTGGCGACCCACTCGGGGGTCTCCAGGGCGGCGGTGCCGAGGTTGACGCGGGTGCAGCCGGTGGCGAGGGCGGCGGCCAGCGAGGCGTCGTCGCGGATGCCGCCGGAGAGCTCGACCTTGATGTCCATGGCCTGAGCGACCTCGGCGATCAGCTGCCGGTTGTCGCCGGTGCCGAAGGCGGCGTCGAGGTCGACGAGGTGGAGCCACTCGGCGCCGGAGTTCTGCCAGGCGAGGGCCGCCTCGAGCGGGGAGCCGTAGGAGGTCTCGGTGCCGGACTCGCCGTGCACGAGGCGGACCGCCTGGCCGTCGCGGACGTCGACGGCGGGGAGGAGTTCAAGCTTCTGAGCCATGATCAGAGGGTCTCGATCCAATTGGTGAGGAGCTGGGCTCCGGCGTCGCCGGACTTCTCGGGGTGGAACTGGGTGGCCCACAGGGCGCCGTTCTCGACGGCCGCCACGAAGGGCTCGCCGTGGGTGGCCCAGGTGACCTTGGGGGCGCGGATGTTCTTGTTGCCGACCTCCAGGGTCCACTCGCGCACCGCGTAGGAGTGCACGAAGTAGAACCGGGAGTCGGCGCCGAGGCCGGCGAACATCTCGCTGCCCTCGGGCGCGTCGACCGTGTTCCAGCCCATGTGGGGGACGACGGGGGCGTTCAACGCCTCGACCGTACCGGGCCACTCGTCGAGGCCCTCGCTCTCCACGCCGTGCTCGGAGCCGTGCGCGAAGAGGATCTGCATGCCGACGCAGATGCCCATGACCGGGCGTCCGCCGGAGAGCCGGCGGCCGATGATCCAGTCGCCGCGGGCCTCCTTGAGCCCGCGCATGCAGGCGGAGAAGGCGCCGACGCCGGGGACGAGGAGGCCGTCGGCGTTCATCGCGGTCTCGTAGTCGCGGGTGATCTCGACCTCGGCGCCGACCCGGGCGAGGGCGCGCTCGGCCGAGCGCACGTTGCCGAAGCCGTAGTCGAAGACGACGACCTTCCTGGGGGTGCTCGCGGTCATGCCCACACGTCCAGCCGCAGCACACCGGCGGCGAGGCACATCGCGGCGCCGATCGCGACGAGCGCGACGAGGCCCTTGGGCATCTCCTGCTTGACGAAGGAGTAGATGCCGCCGAGCAGGAACAGCCCGACGACGATGAGGATGGTGGAGAGGCCGTTCACGGTCAGAGCGCGCCCTTCGTGGAGGGGAGGATTCCGGCGGCGCGCGGGTCGCGCTCGGAGGCGTAGCGGAGGGCGCGGGCGAAGGCCTTGAACTGGCACTCCACGATGTGGTGCGCGTTGCGCCCGTAGGGCACGTGGATGTGCAGGGCGATCTGGGCCTGGGCGACGAAGGACTCGAAGATGTGCCGGGTCATCGTCGTGTCGTACGAGCCGATCATCGGCGCCATGTTCTCGGGCTCGGTGTGCACGAGGTACGGGCGGCCGGAGAGGTCGACGGTCACCTGGGCGAGCGACTCGTCCAGCGGGACGGTGCAGTTGCCGAAGCGGTAGATGCCGACCTTGTCGCCGAGGGCCTGCTTGAAGGCGGCGCCCAGGGCGAGGGCGGTGTCCTCGATGGTGTGGTGCGAGTCGATGTGCAGGTCGCCGTCGGTCTTGACCGTCAGGTCGAAGAGGCCGTGGCGGCCGAGCTGGTCGAGCATGTGGTCGTAGAAGCCGACCCCGGTCGACACGTCGACCTTGCCGGTTCCGTCGAGGTCGATCTCGACGACGACGGAGGTCTCCTTGGTGGTGCGCTCTACGCGGCCTACGCGGCTCATCGCTCCTGCTCCTTCATCAATTCACGAACCGCGTCGAGGAACGCGTCGTTCTCTTCGGGGGTGCCGGCGGTGACCCGCAGCCATCCCGGTACGCCGTTGTCCCGGACCAGGACGCCCCGGTCGAGGATCCGCCGCCAGGCCCCGTGCGTGTCGGGGAACTTCCCGAACTGCACGAAGTTGGCGTCCGAGTCGGTGACCTCGTAGCCGATGGCGCGCAGCTCGGTGACGAGCCGGTCGCGCTCGGCCTTGAGCTGCTCGACGTACCCGAGGAGGGTGTCGGTGTGCTCCAGGGCGGCGAGCGCGGTCGCCTGGGTGACGGCCGAGAGGTGGTACGGGAGCCGGACCAGCTGCACGGCGTCGACGACGGCCGGGTGGGCGGCGAGGTAGCCGAGCCGCAGTCCGGCGGCGCCGAAGGCCTTGGACATGGTCCGGGAGACCACCAGGTTCGGGCGGCCCTCGATGAGGGGAAGCAGCGAGTCCCGGTGGCTGAACTCCACGTACGCCTCGTCCACGACGACCACGGAGGGCTTGGCCGCCTGGGCCGCCTCGTACAGGGCGAGGACGGTCTCGGCGGCGACGGCGGTGCCGGTGGGGTTGTTGGGCGAGGTGATGAACACGACGTCGGGCCGGTGCTCGGCGATCGCCGCGGCGGCGGCCTCGACGTCGACGGTGAAGTCCTCGTTGCGCGGGCCGGAGATCCAGCCGGTGCCGGTGCCGCGGGCGATCAGCGCGTGCATCGAGTACGAGGGCTCGAAGCCGATCGCGGTGCGGCCGGGACCGCCGAAGGTCTGCAGCAGCTGCTGGAGGACCTCGTTGGACCCGTTGGCCGCCCAGACGTTCTCCAGGGCGACCGGGTGCTTGCCGGTCCGGGTGAGGTAGCGGGCCAGCTCGGTGCGGAGCTCGACCGCGTCCCGGTCGGGGTAGCGGTTGAGGCCGCGGGCGGCCTCGGCGACGCGCTCCGCGATGCGGGCCACGAGGGGCTCGGGCAGCGGGTACGGGTTCTCGTTGGTGTTCAGCTGGACGGGCACGTCGAGCTGGGGAGCGCCGTACGGGGACTTGCCCCGGAGCTCGTCCCGGACGGGGAGGTCGTCGATCCGGATCTCGGTCACTTCTGGGGGACCTTCCATCCGAACCGCGCCTTGACCGCCGCGCCGTGGGCGGGCAGGTCCTCGGCCTCGGCGAGGGTGACCACGTGGTGGGCCACGTCGGCGAGCGCGTCGCGCGTGTAGTCCACGATGTGCACCCCGCGCAGGAAGGACTGCACGGAGAGGCCCGAGGAGTGGCAGGCGCAGCCGCCGGTGGGCAGGACGTGGTTGGAGCCCGCGCAGTAGTCGCCGAGGGAGACGGGCGCCCAGGGGCCGACGAAGATCGCGCCGGCGTTGCGGACGCGGTCGGCGACGGCCGCGGCGTCGCGGGTCTGGATCTCCAGGTGCTCGGCGCCGTACGCGTCGACGACCTTGAGGCCGTCGGCCAGGTCGCGGACGAGGACGATCGCGGACTGGCGCCCCGCCAGCGCAGGGGCGATCCGGTCGTCGACGTGCTTGGAGGCGGCGACCTGGGTCTTCAGCTCGGCCTCGGTGGCGGCGGCCAGCTCCTCCGAGTCGGTGACCAGGACGGAGGCGGCCATCGGGTCGTGCTCGGCCTGGCTGATCAGGTCGGCGGCGACGTGCACGGGGTCGGCGGTGGAGTCCGCGAGGATCGCGATCTCCGTCGGGCCGGCCTCCGCGTCGATGCCGATGCGGCCCTTGAGGAGGCGCTTGGCGGCGGCCACGTAGATGTTGCCGGGGCCGGTGACCAGGTTGACGGGGGCGCAGCCGGGGTCTCCGTCGGCGCTGCCGGTGGTTCCGTACGCGAACATGGCGACGGCCTGGGCGCCGCCCGCGGCGTACACCTCGTCGACGCCCAGGAGGGCGCAGGCGGCGAGGATCGTCGGGTGCGGGAGGCCGCCGAACTCCTTCTGCGGGGGCGAGGCGACGGCCAGGCCCTCGACGCCGGCCTCCTGGGCCGGGACGACGTTCATGACGACGGAGGACGGGTAGACCGCGCGGCCGCCGGGGACGTAGAGGCCGACGCGCTCGACCGGGATCCACTTCTCGGTGACCGTGCCGCCGGGGACGACCTGGGTGGTGTGGGTGGTGCGGCGCTGCTCGCGGTGGACGAGGCGGGCGCGCCGGATGGACTCCTCCAGGGCGGCGCGGACGGGCGGGTCGAGCTCGTCGAGGGCGCGGGCGATCGCCTCGGCGGGGACGCGCAGGCCCGGGACGCGGACGCCGTCGAATTTCTCCCCGTAGTCGATCACCGCGGCCGCGCCATGATGCCTGACGTCCTCGCAGATCGGCCGCACCGTCTCCAGGGCGGCTTCCACGTCGAACTCGGCACGGGGCAGCAGGTCGCGCAGGGCGGAACCCTCGGGGAGGGCCTCGCCGCGCAGATCGATTCGAGAGATCACGGGTCAATTCTCGCAGACGGCCCACAGCGCCGGACGCCCGTATCAATGGCTGATACGGGCCACACTGGCGTCTTGTCGCCACTCCTGACCGTTAGCGTTCAGCCCGTCACTCAGCGGGAAGAACGGCTGTACGAATCCACGGGACCCCGGTTACGCAGCGGGACACGTGTCGCGGAATCGTGCGAGCGGAGCGTGGAAAGCGAGGGGGGCGGCGTTGACCGAGCCGCACGAGGACGGGATGCCGGACGGTCTCACAGGCCCGGAGCGGGCGGTGTGGCGGGCGTTCGTCGTCGGCAGGACGTGTGATCTGACGGAAGGGATCGCGGAGCGGGACGACCCCTTCGGGGGGCGGGAGTGGGGGGAGGAGCGGAGCGTCCGCGCCGACGTGGTGGCGCTGCTGCTGCTCGCCGGACCGCCGGCCCGGTCCGGCCGGGTGGCCGCGCTGAAGCTGCGGGGGGTGCGGATCACCGGCGTGCTGAACCTGGCCGGCGGGACGATAGGTCCGTACGTGGAGCTGCACGGCTGCCGGTTCGACGGCGAGGTGGTGCTGCCGGAGGCCCGTTTCGGCACGCTGCGGCTGGTCGAGTGCGCGCTGCCGCGGCTGGAGGCGGCCCGGCTGCACACCGAGGGGGACCTGCACCTGCCGCGCTGCCGGGTGCGCCGGGGCATCCGGCTCACCGACGCACAGATCGGCACGGACCTGCTGGTCAACCAGATCCAGGTGTGGCCGGACCGGCGCGGCCGGGCCATCACCGCGGACGGGATGGTGGTCGCCCAGGACCTCCAGGCCGAGCTGATCGAGACGTACGGGGAGGTGAGTCTGCGGGGCGCGAAGATCGGCGTGTCGCTGAGCCTGCGGGGCAGCGTGCTGCGCGGCGCGCTGGGCCGCCGTGCGCTCAACGCCCCGCAGCTGACGGTGGAGCGCTCGCTCTATCTGAACGCGGCCTGGGTGTACGAGGAGCAGGACACCGCGGGGCAGAGCACGGCCACCCCGCCGTACGGGGTGACCCCGGCCCAGGGCGCGCACCGCAGGCCGGTCGAGTTCCACGGCGGGGTGCGCCTCGACGACGGCCGCTTCGGGGACGCGGTGGACCTGCACCACGCCCGGTTCCTGCTGAGCGGGGCGCGCCGCGAGGAGGTGTCGCTGCGCCGGATCGTCACCCCCGAGCTCCGCTTCAACGGCGAGCGGCCGGAGGAGGGCCGCGTCGTGCTCAACGGCGCGAAGGTCGTCACCCTCATCGACCTGTCGACCAGCTGGCCAGGGCCCGGCGGACTCGCGATGGGCGGCTTCGCCTACGAGAACCTCGTGCCGTACGGGCACTTCCCGCTGGCCCGGCGCCTGGAGTGGGTGGCGGCCGCGACCCCGGAGTACGCCCCCGAGCCCTACGAACGCCTGGCGACGGTGCTGCGCGCCAGCGGGGAGGACGCCGACGCCCGCGAGGTGCTGCTGGCCAAGCAGCGGCGCAGACGGGAGACCCTGCCGGTGGCGGGGAAGCTCTGGGGCCACCTCCAGGACTGGACCGTGGCCTACGGCTACCGGCCGGGGCGGGCGGCGCTGTGGATGGCGGTCCTGTGGGCGGCCGGCACGGTCGCCTTCTCCCACTACAGGCCGATCCCGCTGAAGGCGGAGGAGGCCCCCGAGTGGAACGGTCCGCTGTACGCGCTGGACCTGCTGCTCCCGGTGATCAATCTCGGCCAGGACGGCTACTGGCGCCTGGAGGGGATCTGGCAGTGGGCGGCGGCGGTGCTGATCCTGCTGGGCTGGATCCTGGCGACGACGGTGGCGGCGGGCGCGACCCGGCTCCTGAGCAGGGGGTGAGGCGGGCCGCGGGGGACCGGGCCGGGCCGTCGCGGGAGCGGCCGCCGCGCCTCCGTTCGGGGAGGATCCGGGGAGGCGGGGCGGCCGCCGGGCCGCCCGGGAGGCGGAGCGGCGGAGGATCGGTGTGGTCCGGGCGTGAGGGCGCGAAGGTTTGGTGAGCGGGCCGTGAGACCGGCTGCCGAGGGGGCGGTGGGCGGGAGACAATACGTCACACCATGTCCTTTCTCCGTGCCCTGATCGGCGCCGCGCGTTCGGCCCGGCACACCCCGCGGCTCGCCGCCGGGTCCGTGCCGGACGACGACGTGCTGCTCGACGCCCCGGACGAGCGGCTCGGCCCCGCCCTGGTCGCCGCCGCGCTGGCCGATCCGGAGCCCGCGGCGAAGCTGCTCGCCACCACCCGGGACTGCGGCGAGTGGGAGGACCGCGACCGGTACGTCACCCGGCTCGCCGCCTTCGCGTACCACCGGGACGACTGGCTGACCCACTGGCTCTCCGTCGCGCCCCGCGACCCCGACGCCCTGCTCGTCACCGCGCAGCTCTCCGTCCGCCGGGCCTGGGAGTCGCCCGCCCGGGCCGAGCGGCTGCGCGAGCTGGGTCCGCTGATCCGGACGATGGCCGAGGAGGCGCCGCACGACCCGGTGCCGTGGCGCCTCGCCCTGGACCACGCGCGCGGGGCGCACGCCCGCCCCGCGGTCTTCGAGTCCCTCTGGGAGCAGGCGGTGCGCCGCTCGCCGCACCACTACGGCTGCCACGTCGCGGCGCTCAAGTACCTGTCCGCACAGTGGTACGGCTCGCACCGCGCCGCCTTCGACTTCGCCGAGCAGGCCGCCGACGACGCCGCGGCCGACTCGCTCGTCCGCGCGCTGCCGGTCCGGGCCGCCTACGACCGGCTCCGGGTGCCGCCGGACCGGGAGCCCGCCGTGCCCGAGGCGCGGATCGACCGGGCCGCCGACCGGGCGCTGGCCCTGTCGGAGGTCTTCCCGACCGGCGACCCGTGGCCCGCCGAGGTCCGCAACCTGCTGGCGTACGTGCTGGTGGAGCGGGCGCGGTGGGAGGACGCGCGGGCGGAGTTCGGCCGGATCGGGGCCCACGCGACCTCCTTCCCGTGGGGGTCCGGGCCGGGTGGCGGGCGGGGTGCCGGGGGTGAGGACCCGCTGCGCCGGTTCCTCGCCGCGCGGGACACGGTGAGGACCGAACTGGCCCGTCGTACGCCCCTCTGGGACACCGGACGGGGACGGGCACGACGGGGCGGGCCCGGCGGCCACTAGGCTGACCGCTGTGACCACCGCTCGCCTGCCTCTCTTCCCGCTCAACGCGGTGCTGTTCCCGGGCCTCGTGCTGCCGCTGAACGTCTTCGAGGAGCGTTATCGCGCCATGATGCGCGAGCTGCTCGCGATCGACGACTCGGAGCCGCGCCGCTTCGCCGTCGTCGCCATCCGCGACGGCCGCGAGGTCGCCCCGACGGCCCCCGGCATGCCGGACCAGACGGCGCTGCCGGAGAAGGGTCCGGCGGCCGGCTTCGGCCCCGACCCCATCCAGGCCTTCCACCGGGTCGGCTGCGTCGCGGACGCCGTGCAGATCCGGGAGCGAGCCGACGGCAGCTTCGAGGTGACGGCCACCGGCACCACCCGGGTGAAGCTGCTCTCCGTCGACGCGAGCGGGCCGTTCCTGGTCGCCGAGGTCGAGGAGCTGCCCGAGGAGCAGGGCGAGGAGGCCGGCAACCTCTCCGAGGGGGTGCTGCGGGCCTTCCGCAGCTACCAGAAGCGGCTGGCCGGGGCCCGGGAGCGGTCCCTGACGACGAGCGAGCTGCCGGACGATCCGTCGGTGGTGTCGTACCTGGTCGCGGCGGCCGCGGTGCTCGACACGCCGTCGAAGCAGCGGCTGCTCCAGGCCCCGGACACGGCGACCCGGCTGCGCGAGGAGCTGACGCTGCTGCGCGCGGAGACGGCGGTCATCCGCCATCTGCCCTCGCTGCCGGTGGTGGACCTGACGCAGGCCCCGACCTACCCGAACTGAGGAAGAGCGCGCGCGTGGCGAAGAAGCAGAGGAAGAACAGCGGCGGCACGCCGGCGACGGTGGCCCTGACGGCCGCCGGCACCCCGTTCACGCTGCACGCCTACGAGCACGACCCGGCCTCCCCCTCGTACGGCGAGGAGGCGGCCGAGGCGCTCGGCGTCTCTCCGGACCGGGTCTTCAAGACCCTGGTGGCGGACGTCGACGGCGAGCTGACGGTCGCGGTGGTCCCGGTCGCGGGACAGCTCGACCTGAAGGCCCTGGCCTCGGCGGTCGGGGGCAAGCGCGCGGCGATGGCCGATCCGGCGGCGGCCGAGCGCACCACGGGCTATGTGCGGGGCGGGATCTCCCCGCTGGGTCAGCGCAAGCGGCTGCGCACGGTCCTCGACGCCTCGGCCTCGGACCACGCGTCCATCTGCATCTCGGCGGGCCGGCGCGGCCTGGAGGTGGAGCTCTCCCCCGCCGATCTGGCCGCGCTCACCTCGGCGGTCGTGGCCCCGATCGGCCGCGCCTGAGGGTCGGACGGCGGGGGCGCCGGGCGTACGGGCCCGCGGTGGCCCGGCCCGCGCGGCACGCCGTTCGGGTCGTCAGCTCCGGCCGGGTCCCCGGGTGTACGCCGTGGGCTGGTCCCACGGCTCGGGCTCCGCGTCGCGCGGGCCGAAGGCGGCCGTCAGCGCCAGGTGCACGATCATCGCGGCGAGCGGCCAGGCGAGCATCGCGGCGGCGCCCAGGTTCAGTTCCAGCGGCGCCTCGAAGGTGACGTTCGGGCCGACCGCCTTCGCGTGGGCGACCACGTCGCTCGTCGGACCGAAGTAGCTGCCGAGGCCCCAGGCGAGCAGGGAGCCCAGAACGCCGCCGAGCGCGAGGCCGAGCACCAGCGGGACCCCGCCCCGGCGGCGCAGCAGGAAGACGACGAGCGCGGCGACCGCGCCGAAGGCCAGGGCCAGCAGGACGAACGTTCCGTCGGCGCCGATGGCCGTCTCGCCCTCCGAGTTCCGGAGGTAGACGCCCTTGCCGTCCGAGATGAGCAGCACCCGCGGGGCCAGGTTCAGCCACAGCACTCCGAGCACCGCTCCGGCGATCGCCGAGACGAGGGTCACCAGGACGCCCTGCAGGACCTCGGCGGCCGTGATCCGGTCGCCGGCCGGGCCGGCCGGCGGCGGGGGCGGCGGGGGCCAGTCGGGGTCGTGCGACGAGGGCTGGTGAGGCGGAGTCAGGGGTGCGGTCACCCCGCCATCGTGCCAGGTGTGCCGGTGGCCCGCCTCAGCGGACGGCGGCCCGGCGGTACGCCCAGGTGGCCACGGCCAGCGAGACCACGCCGACGACCCCGCACACGGCCAGGTCGAGGGCGACGGCCGCCCAGTCGGGACCGGGCTCGAAGGTGCGGGCCATGGCCTCCACACCGTACGTCGACGGGAGCAGGTCCCGGGCCCAGCCGATGGGCTGCGGCAACCGCTCCGCCGGGAGGACGCCGAGGAGCAGCGCCGCGGACATGCCGAGCTGGCCGAGGAGGGTGGCCAGCTCCTGGCGGGGCGCGAGGAGTCCGAGGGCCGCGCCGAGGCCGGCCAGCGCGGCGCCGGCGAGCGGGACGACGGCGGCGAGGATCCAGAGGTGACCGAGCGGCAGTCCGAAGAGCAGGGAGCCCGCGACGGCGGTGACGGCGGTCCCGGGCACGGTGAAGGAGGCGTACGCTCCCGCGGCGCCCAGCACGACGGCGGCGGGCGGCACGGGCAGCGTGGCGTAGTGGTCGAGGCCGCCGGTGGCGCGCAGCTGCCCGAAGTACTGGGCGAGCAGGTTCAGCGCGACGAACGCGACCACGAGGACGGTGGAGCCGGCCACGACGGCACGCGCCTCGGATCCCCCGTCGACGACCCCGCGCATCAGGACCATGATCCCGATGGACTGGAAGGTGGCGACGAAGAGCAGCGGGATGCGGGCGACCCGGGCCCGGGAGAGCTGCGCGCGGTAGACGGCGGCCAGGGCGGGCAGCAGCCGGGCGCGCGGGGCGAGGGGCGCGGCGGCCTCGTCCTCGGCGGGGGCGCGGGTCCGGGCGGAGGGCGCGCCGGTCGGCAGCGTCTCGGCGGGCACGGTGCTCACTGCGTACAGCTCCTGGGGGTGACGTGCGGTCCGTGCGGTCCGTGGGGGGCGCGGGTCGCGTGCGCTTCCCCGGTCGGGCGGGGCGGGTGCGGTGCGGTGCGGGTCACGCCTTCACCAGTCCCTCGGTCGCGCCGCCCAGCGCCAGGTAGACGTCCTCCAGGCTGGGCGTGGCGAGGGTGAAGTCGTCGAGCGCGGTGAACGCGGCGCCGCCGGTGACGGTGGCCACCGCGGCCCGGGCCTCGTCGGGGGCGAGGCGGAGCATCCAGCGCCGGCCCGTCTCCTGCGCCAGCTCGCGCAGCGAGGCGACCTCGGGCAGGTGGAGCGGGGCGGACTCGCGCCAGACCAGCTCGACGCGGACCTCGCCCGCGACCCGCTCCTTGAGTCCGGCGGGCGTGTCGCAGGCGATGACCCGGCCGCGGTCGAGGACGGCGACCCGGTCGAGGACGGTCTCGGCCTCGATGACGTTGTGGGTGACGAGCAGCACCGTGGTGCCGTGCTCGGCGCGGCGCCGGTCGACGGCGGCCCAGACGGCCCGGCGGGCGACCGGGTCCATGCCGGTGGTGGGCTCGTCGAGGACGAGGACCGGGCGCTCGCCGACGAGCGCGGCGGCGACGCAGGCGAGACGGCGCTGGCCGCCGGAGAGCCTCCGGAGCGGCCGGGAGGCCAGCGGGCCGAGGCCGAGCTCCTCCAGGACGGCGTCGCGCTCGGCGCGCGCCTCCCGGACGCCGAGGCCGCGCAGCCGCCCGGTGGTCTCGGCGGCGAGGGCGACGGTCAGCTCGTCGAGGGCGGTGGACTCCTGCCCGAGGTACGCGAGGAGGCGGGAGGCCCGCTCGGGGTGGCGCACGAGGTCGTGGCCGAGGAGCCGGACGCTGCCGGAGTCGGGGCGCATGAGCCCGGTGAGCTGGCGGACCAGGGTCGACTTGCCCGCGCCGTTGGGGCCGAGCAGCCCGAAGATCTCGCCGCCGCGCACGTCGAGACTGATCCCGTCGGTGGCCCGCACCTCGGGTGTCGCGGGCGCTCCGCGCCGACCGCGCGTGGCGGGGTACGTCTTGACCAGATCCCGCACCGCGCACACCGTACTCACGGGGGAAGAGCCTACGGGGTCGCCGGGCCTGCTCCGGGCGCGGGGGCGTGTTCCGCGGCGGCCCGGACGTCGATCTCGCGCCAGAATCCGGCCCGGATCGCGTAGCGGTCGTGTTCGTCGATCTGGTCGTCCTTGTGGGCGAGGAGCCCGAATCGGGCCGCGTAGCGGAGGAGTTCGCCGTCGATGCGGTGCGGGATGCGCGGGTAGAGGGTGGAGAGCTTCTGGACGTGGCTCTGCTCGGGAAGTCGTTCCATCCACCGCCGGGCGAACACCTGCCCGACCTCGAAGGGGTCCCCGCCGACGGTGGTGATGTCCTCCTCGCGGTCCGCCCAGCGCTGCTCGGCGCTGGTGAGGGCGGCGAGGGTGGGCAGGGAGGCGGTCTCGGCGGGTTCGCCGAGGGGTGCGGCGGGGCGCTCGACCCAGCCCCGGTCGGAGGACCAGCGGAGGGCGCTGGCCGCCTGGGCCACCGGGGCTCCCGGGGAGGCGGGGGCGCGCAGTCCCGCCAGGTCCTTGGGGGTGGGGACGCCCTTGCCGGCCGGCGGGGCGGGGACGCCGGGTCCGTGGCCGCGGTCGTCCTCGCGGAGGTGCCCGTTGCCGCCCGCGCGGCCCTCGCCGTGGTGGGGGTGGCCGTTGCCGTGGGCGGCCGGGGCCTCGCCGGCGGCGCCGGCCGCGGCGGCGGCCTCGGCGGCCCGTTCGGCGGAGGCGGCGAGGGCCGCCTCGGGCAGCGGGGCGGAGAGGATGGCGGCGATCTCGGGGCGCGGGGCGGGCGGGGGCGCGCAGATGCCGGTGAGGTCCTTGGCGCGGACCGCCCGGGTGATCCAGGCCCGGTCGAGGACCCGCCGCTCGTCGGCCTCGGCGACGAGGTCCTCGGACTGGTTGTAGTCGCCGTCGGCGGCCTGGACGGCCCAGAGGTGGACGGCGACGCCGTGCTCCTTGGCCGACATCAGTCCGGGGAGCAGGTCGCCGTCGCCGGTGACGAGCACGATGTCCGAGCAGGCCCGGTTGCGGGCGAGCTCGGTGAGCTCGGTGTGCATCGCCGCGTCGACGCCCTTCTGGGCCCAGCGCCCGTCGCTCCGGGTCAGGGCGCCCAGCCGGACGGTGACCCGGGGCATCACGCGCAGCCTCCGGTGCTCGGGCTGGGGCACCCGGTCGGGCGCGCCGTCGAACCAGTAGATCCGCAGCAGGGGCAGCGCGGTCTCGGCCTCGGCGCGCTGGCGCAGCTGCTGGATGAGTCCGGCGTGGTCGACGGTGATCCGGGAGCGGGCCGGTTCCCCGGCGAGAAGACTGGCGGCGGCTCCCAGCAGGTAGCCGGCATCCACCAGGACGACGCAGCGGTCCACGTGTTCCACCCTCTTTCGGGAACCTCGGGATCGGAAGTTGCTTCGGATCTCCTTCGAGTCTGCCCGAAGGGCGGGGGCTCAACGGCCGGAACTGGATCATCGGCGTGGCGGAAGTCACGCTCCCCGGAGCCTGACGCTCGGTAATGATCCAAAATGCGGCGGTTCGTCCCCTATGTGAGTCTGACAGCGGCCCTGGTCCCTAGGTCCCTTTGAGGAGGCATCCCATGGCCAAGAACCGCAACCAGAACCGCAGTCAGAAGCAGCAGTCGCCGGCCGAGCGCGGCGCCCAGCAGGCGCAGCAGTCGGCGATGGAGTCCGAGGCCTCGCAGCGGGCGTCGCAGGTGCTGCCGAGCGACGTCGCCCGCAAGGGCCGCCAGAAGCGCTTCGGCCACAACTGACGGCCTTCGCGTACGGCAAAGGGGCGCGCCCGTGACGACGGGCGCGCCCCTTGCGCGTGTCCGGGAGTCCCCGCGCGGTCAGCCGGCCAGGCAGGACGGGCCGAGCAGGACCTTCAGGTCGCCGAAGAGGGCCGGGTCGGCCTGGACCCGGTGCCGGTCGAGCCGGAGCACGGTCGTGGTCCGGGGGCCCTGGAGCTTGATCCGCACCTCGGTGTTGCCCTTGTGGTGGCGCAGGATCTCGCCGAGCCGGGTGACCATCGGCGGGGTCACCTTGACGGTGGGGATGGTGAGGATCACCGGCGCGTTGGTCCCGGCGTTCGACACGTCGGGGACCATCAGCTCCATGGCGACGAGCCGGGGCACGTCCTCCCGCTTGTCGAGGCGGCCCTTCACGAAGACGACCGTGTCCTCGACGAGCTGGGTGGACACCAGCTGGTAGGTGGCCGGGAAGAACATGCACTCGATCGAGCCGGCCAGGTCCTCGACGGTGGCGATGGCCCAGGCGTTGCCCTGCTTGGTCATCTTCCGCTGGAGGCCGGAGATGATGCCGCCGATGGTGACGACCGCGCCGTCGGCGTGCTCGCCGCCGGTGAGCTGGGAGATCGCCGCGTCCGTCTTGTCGGACAGGATGTGCTCGATGCCGAAGAGCGGGTGGTCGGAGACGTACAGGCCGAGCATCTCGCGCTCCTGGGCGAGCAGGTAGGACTTCTCCCACTCGACGTCGGAGAACTCGACGTCCAGGCCGAAGCCGGGTTCGTCGCTCGTCTCCTCGCCCATCCCGCCGAAGAGGTCGAACTGCCCCTCGGCCTCCTTGCGCTTGACCGCGACCACGTTGTCGATCATCGGCTCGTGGTGGGCGACCATGCCCTTGCGGGTGTGGCCCATCTCGTCGAAGGCTCCGGCCTTGATCAGCGACTCGATGGTCCGCTTGTTGCAGACGACGGCCTCGACCTTGTCGAGGAAGTCGGGGAAGGAGGAGTACTTCCCCTTCGCCTTGCGCGACCTGATGATCGACTCGACGACGTTGGTGCCGACGTTCCGCACGGCGGAGAGGCCGAAGAGGATCACGTCGTCGCCCTGGGCGGCGAAGTTCGACTCGGACTCGTTCACGTTCGGCGGGAGCACCTTGATGCCCATGCGGCGGCACTCGTTGAGGTAGACGGCGGACTTGTCCTTGTCGTCCTTGACCGAGGTGAGCAGACCCGCCATGTACTCGGCGGGGTAGTTCGCCTTGAGGTAGGCGGTCCAGTAGGAGACCAGGCCGTACGCGGCCGAGTGCGCCTTGTTGAAGGCGTAGCCGGCGAAGGGGACCAGGACGTCCCAGAGCGCCTGGATCGCCTCGTCGCTGAAGTCGTTCTTGCGGGCGCCCGCCTGGAAGATCGTGAAGTTCTTCGCCAGCTCCTCGGGCTTCTTCTTGCCCATGACGCGGCGCAGGATGTCGGCCTCGCCCAGCGAGTAGCCGGCGATGATCTGGGCGGCCTTCTGCACCTGCTCCTGGTAGACGATCAGGCCGTAGGTGACCGCGAGCACCTCTTCGAGCGGCTTCTCCAGCTCGGGGTGGATCGGGGTGATCTCCTGCTGCTTGTTCTTGCGCAGGGCGTAGTTCGTGTGCGAGTTCATGCCCATCGGGCCCGGCCGGTACAGGGCGGACACGGCGGAGATGTCTTCGAAGTTGTCGGGCTTCATCAGCCGCAGCAGCGAGCGCATGGGGCCGCCGTCGAACTGGAAGACGCCGAGGGTGTCGCCCCGGCAGAGCAGTTCGTACGTCTTGGGGTCGTCGAGCGGCAGGGCCAGCAGGTCCAGGTCGATGCCCTTGTTGGCCTTCACCATCTTGACGGCGTCGTCCATGATCGTGAGGTTCCTGAGGCCCAGGAAGTCCATCTTGATCAGGCCGAGCGACTCGCACTGGGGGTAGTCCCACTGCGTGATGGTCACGCCGTCGGTGTGGCGCACCCAGATCGGCGCGTGGTCGACGATGGGCTCGCTGGACATGATCACGCCGGCCGCGTGCACACCCATCTGCCGGACCAGGCCCTCGACGCCCCGCGCGGTGTCGATGACCTTCTTGACGTCGGGCTCGTTCTCGTACATCGCGCGGATCTCGCCGGCCTCGCTGTACCGCGGGTGCGAGGGGTCGGTGATGCCGTTGAGGTCGATGCCCTTGCCGAGGACGTCGGCGGGCATGGCCTTGGTGAGCCGGTCGCCCATGGCGTAGGGGTAGCCGAGGACGCGCGCGGAGTCCTTGATGGCGTTCTTCGCCTTGATCTTGCCGTAGGTGCCGATCATGGCGACCTTGTCGGAGCCGTACTTCTCCGTCACGTACCGGATGACCTCGACGCGCCGGCGCTCGTCGAAGTCGATGTCGACATCGGGCATCGAGATGCGCTCGGGGTTGAGGAAGCGCTCGAAGATCAGGCCGTGCGGGATCGGGTCGAGGTCGGTGATGCCCATGGCGTACGCGACGATGGAACCGGCGGCGGAGCCTCGGCCGGGGCCCACCGCGATGCCCTGCGCCTTCGCCCACATGATGAAGTCGGCGACCACGAGGAAGTAGCCGGGGAAGCCCATCGAGATGATCGTGTCCATCTCGTACTCGACCTGCTTCAGGCGGTCGTCCGGGATGCCGCCGGGGAACCGGCGGTGCATGCCCCGCATGGTCTCCTCGCGGAACCAGGAGACCTCGGTGAACCCCTCCGGGATCTCGAACTTCGGCATGAGGTTCTTCTCGACGAACATGCCGTCGGTGTTGATCTGCTCCGCGACCAGGAGGGTGTTGCGGCAGCCCTCCTGCCAGGCGTCCGAGGAGTCGATGGCGTACATCTCGTCCGTGGTCTTCAGGTAGTAGCCGGTGCCGTCGAAGCGGAAGCGGTCCGGGTCGGAGAGGTTCTTGCCGGTCTGGATGCAGAGCAGGGCGTCGTGCGCGGTCGACTCGTGCGCGTACGTGTAGTGCGAGTCGTTGGTGACCAGCGGCGGGATGCCGAGCTTCTTGCCGATCTCCAGGAGCCCGTCGCGGACCCGGCGCTCGATCTCGATGCCGTGGTCCATGAGCTCCAGGAAGTACCGGTCCTTGCCGAAGATGTCCTGGTACTCGGAGGCGGACTTCAGGGCCTCGTCGAACTGGCCGAGGCGGAGCCGGGTCTGGAGCTCTCCGGAGGGGCAGCCGGTGGAGGCGATGAGCCCCTCCGACCACTGGGAGATGGTCTCCTTGTCCATCCGGGGCCACTTCTGCAGCCAGCCCTCTGCGTAGGCGTCGGAGGAGAGCTTGAAGAGGTTGTGGAGCCCGGTGGAGTTCGCCGCCCAGATCGTCTTGTGGGTGTAGCCGCCGGAACCCGAGACGTCGTCCCGCTTCTGGTGCGGCTGCCCCCACTGGATCTTCCGCTTGTTCCGCCGGGACTCGGGGGCGACGTAGGCCTCGATGCCGATGATCGGCGTCACCCCGGCCTTCTTCGCCGAGTGGAAGAAGTCGTACGCCCCGTGCAGGTTGCCGTGGTCGGACATCGCGATGTGGGTCATGCCCATCTCGTTGCACGCGTTGAACATGTCCTTCAGCCGCGCGGCACCGTCCAGCAGCGAGTACTGGGTGTGGACGTGGAGGTGCGTGAAGGGCGGCTTGGTCACGGCGGGAGGCCTCCGGAGAACGGGAGTCGACAGGCTGCGGGCAGTCTGGGGGGACAGCGTGGAAGTCTACGTCTCCGGAGTGACAGTCGGCGGGCACTCGCGGCTAGGGTCGCGCGTTGAGAGACACGGAACGCCCGTCCCAATTGTCGTGAACATTCTTCCAGCACGTCCGGTACCAGGAGGCACCTCGATGTCGGTCCCCCAGCCCACCGCCGCGGAGCGCGGTGAGCACATCCTCGCCGTCTTCGACACCGCCTTCGGCGAGCTCCTCGCCGCCGACCCCGCCGCCTTCCGCGTGAAGTTCCGGAAGATGGCGGGCTCCGCCTTCGCCTTCTACCGGGGCACCGCCTGCCTGTTCTACGCGGACCTGGCGCGGGAGGACGCCGGCGGCGAGGGAGGGCACATACAGAGCGGCCCGTACCTGGACGAGCGGACCGGCCGGGTGTGGATCCACGGCGATCTGCACGCCGAGAACTTCGGCACGTACATGGACGCCAACGGCCGGCTGATCTTCAACGTCAACGACTTCGACGAGGCGTACGTCGGCCCCTTCACCTGGGACCTCAAGCGGCTCGCGGCCTCGCTCGCCCTCATCGGCTACGCGAAGGCGCTGAGCGACGAGCAGATCACCCACCTGGTGCGGGTCTGCGCGGCGTCCTACCGGGAGCGGATCCACGCCCTCGCCACCGGCACGAAGACCGACGACCTGCCCCCGTTCACCCTGGACACGGCCGAGGGCGCGCTGCTCGACGCGCTGCGCGACGCCCGTGCCATGACCCGCTTCGGGCTCCTCGACTCGATGACGGAGATCCGCGACTTCGAGCGCCGCTTCTCGGCCGGCGGCGGTGCGATCGAGCTGGACGCGGCCGCCCGGTACAAGGTCCTCGCGGCCTTCGACGGCTACCTGGAGACCCTCCCGGAGGCCAGCCTGGCCCGTCCCGACTCCTACCGGGTCAAGGACGTGGTGGGGCGGCGCGGGATCGGCATCGGCTCGGCGGGCCTCCCCTCGTACAACATCCTGCTGGAGGGGAACAGCGACGCCCTGGAGAACGACGTCGTGATCTACCTCAAGCAGGCGCAGACCCCGGCCGTCTCCCGCCATGTGACGGACGCGGCGGTGCGGGAGTACTTCCAGCACGAGGGCCACCGCACGGTGATCTCGCAGCGGGCGCTCCAGGCGCACGCCGACCCGTGGCTCGGCTGGACGGAGCTGGACGGCGCCGGGCAGCTCGTCGCGGAGGTCTCGCCCTACGCGGTGGACCTCGACTGGTCGGACATCGACGACCCCCAGGACATCGCGGCCACGGTCGCCGACCTGGGCCGGGCGACGGCGACGATGCACGCGGCGGCGGACGACTCCAGCGGTCACTCGCTGGTGCCGTTCTCCACGGAGCGGGCCATCGACGCGGCGATCGCCGCCGACGAGGAGGGCTTCGCGGAGCTCCTGGTGGACTTCGCCCACAGCTACGGGGCCCGCGCGCGGACCGACCACCAGATCTTCGTCGACCTCTTCCGCAACGGCCGGATCCCCGGGCTGTAGCCCCGTTCACAGGCCGGCTTTAGGGGCCCCTTACGGACCGGCATGACACACTCCACGACGATGGACATGGCAGGGACGCAGCTGAGGGCGCTGCGGGCGGCGTTCTTCACGGCACTGGTCGTGACGCTGTCCGTGGCGTCCCACGTGCTGCTCTCGCGCGTGCCGCTGCCGCTCGGGACGGTCGTCCCGGTCGCGGTCGGCGTCTTCGCCGTGGCGTACGCCCTGGCCGGCCGCGAGCGGGGCCTCGGCCCGATCGCCGGGCTCCTCGTCCCGCTGGAACTGGCGGCCGACACGCTCTTCACCAGCGGTCAGGCCGTCTGTTACGGCGCCGCCGGCGGTCCGGTCGCCGGATCGCTGCGCGCGGTGGGCGTGGAGGTGTTCTGCGGCGGCGCCGTCGGCTCCCCGCTGCCCGGAGTCGCGACCCCCGAGAGCGGCACGGCCGCCGCGCTCCTCGACTCGCCCGACCCGGCGGTGCCCTGGCTGCTGCTCCTGGCCCACATGGGCGTGGGGCTCTTCGCGGCCGTCTGGCTGCGGGGCGGGGAGCGGGCGCTCGCCCGCCTGGTGGGCGCGGTGGCGGCCCTCGCGTTCCGCCCGCTGCTCGTGGTGGCGGCGCTCTTCCGCACCGGTGGCCCGGCGCCGCGGCGCTCCGGGCGGCCCGCGGGGCGGCCCCGGCCCTCCCGCACCCGGCTCCTGACCCACTCGGTGGGACGGCGGGGACCCCCGTGCCCGCGCTTCGCCCTCGTCTGAGCGAAGCGCACCCCGGCACGCGGTACCCCTTTCCCTCCTCACCGTCACGGAGACCACGATCATGAGTGCACGCAACAACCAGGCCAACAAGGCCGCCGCCCGCGAGCGTCTGCGCGTCGAGCGCGAGCGCCAGGCGAAGAAGGACCGGACCCGCCGGCAGCTCGTCGTCGGCGTCTCGGCCGTGGCCGTGCTGGCCGCCGCCGGCGGCATCGGCTACGCGGTGGTCCAGTCGAACAAGCCCTCGGCGTGGGAGTCGGCGGCCAAGGCGACCAGCGTGACCGCCCCGAAGAACACCTCGGGGACGAACGGCACGACCGTCGTCGTCGGCAAGCCGTCCGCGAAGAAGACCCTGGAGCTGTACGAGGACTCGCGCTGCCCGGTCTGCGCGACCTTCGAGCAGTCCGTGGGCTCCACGGTCGAGAAGGACGTCGAGGCCGGCAAGTACAAGATCAAGTACGTCGGCGCGACCTTCATCGACAACGCGGCCACGGGCGAGGGCTCGAAGAACGCCCTCTCGGCGCTGGGCGCGGCCCTCGACGTGAGCCCGGAGGCCTTCCTGTCGTACAAGTCGGCGCTCTACTCGGCGAAGTTCCACCCCGAGGAGAACGACGACAAGTTCGCCAAGGACTCCTACCTCCTGGAGGTGGCGGACTCGGTGCCGGCGCTCAAGGGCAACGCCGCCTTCAAGAAGAACGTCGAGGACGGCACGTTCGACGCCTGGGCGATGAAGATGTCGAAGGCCTTCGACGACAGCGGGGTGACGGGCACGCCGACGCTGAAGATGGACGGCAAGACCGTGACGGTGGCGGGCTCCGACAACCCGCCGATGACCGCCACCGAGTTCGACACGGCGATCGACGCGGCCCTCAAGGGCTGACCCGGACCGCCGCCGGCCCCCTCCTCGCCCTCCGACCCGCGCCCCGCGCGGCGGGTCGGGGGGCGAGGCCGTTCCGGCGGGTCCGGATGCGACCCGGGGGCGACCATCCGGCGAACATTCCCTCAAGTCCCTCCGCACTCCCCATACTCACCAGTAATCTGACTGGCCGTGACCAGTCGTTTCATATCCTCCGCCCCCACGCGGCGCACGGTCGTCAAGGCCGCCGCCGTCACCGCCGTCGCCGTGCCCGCCGTCCTCGGCGCGGCCACCTCGGCCCACGCGGCCCCCGGGGCACCCGCGTTCCTCCACGGCGTCGCCTCCGGCGACCCGCTGCCCGACGGCGTCCTGCTCTGGACGCGCGTCACCCCCGTCCCCGAAGCGGTGCCCGGCTCCGGCCTGGGCCCCGACGTCCCGGTCGCCTGGGAGGTCGCCGAGGACCGCGGCTTCACCCGGATCGCGGCCTCCGGCACGACCACGGCGAGCGCCGGCTCCGACCACACGGTGAAGGCGGACGTCCGCGGCCTGCGCCCGGCCACCTCCTACTGGTTCCGCTTCACCGCCGGCTCCGCCGTCTCCCCCGCCGCCCGCACCCGCACCACACCGGCCGCCGACGCCGCGGCGCCCGGCGTCCGGTTCGGCGTGGTCTCCTGCGCCAACTGGGAGTCCGGCCACTTCTCCGCGTACCGCCACCTCGCCGCCCGCGCCGACCTGGACGCGGTCCTGCACCTCGGCGACTACGTGTACGAGTACGGCAGCGGGACGTACCCGGACGCGAAGTACACCGTCCGGCGGCACGAGCCGCGCCACGAGATCACCACGCTGGCCGACTACCGCACCCGGCACGGCCACTACAAGACGGACACCGACCTGCAGGCGCTGCACGCGGCGCACCCGGTCGTGGCCATCTGGGACGACCACGAGTTCGCCAACGACGCCTGGGAGGGCGGGGCCGAGAACCACACGCCCGGCGCCGAGGGCGACTGGGCGGCCCGGGTCGCCGCCGCCAAGCAGGCCTACTTCGAGTGGATGCCGGTCCGCGCCTCGACCGAGGGCACGGTCTTCCGGCGGCTGCGCTTCGGCAGGCTGGCCGATCTGCACCTCCTCGACCTGCGCTCGTTCCGCTCCGCCCCGGCGAAGGCCGGCAGCGGTTCGGTCGACGACCCGGAGCGCTCCCTCACCGGCCGCGCGCAGCTCGACTGGCTGAAGTCCGGGCTCGCCTCCTCCGACGCGGCCTGGCAGCTGGTCGGCACCTCGGTGATGATCTCGCCGGTCGCCTTCGGCGCGCTGCCCGCCCATCTCCTGGAGCCGATCGCCGAGCTGATGGGCCTGCCGAAGGAGGGACTCGCGGTCAACGTCGACCAGTGGGACGGCTACACGGACGACCGCCGGGAGCTCCTCGGCCACCTCACCTCGCGCGGCATCCGCAACACCGTCTTCCTGACCGGCGACATCCACATGGCCTGGGCCAACGACGTTCCGGTGAAGGCGGCGACGTATCCCCTCTCGGCGTCCGCCGCGACCGAGTTCGTGGTCACCTCGGTGACCTCGGACAACCTGGACGACATCCTGCACGTCGCCCCGGGGACGCTGTCGGTGGTGGCGGCCGGCGCGGTCAGGGCCGCCAACCGGCACGTGAAGTGGGTGGACATGGACCACCACGGCTACGGCGTGCTCGACGTGACCGCCGAGCGCTCGCAGATGGACTACTACACGGTCTCCGACAAGGCGGACCCGCGCGCGACGACGGCCTGGGCGCGCTCGTACCGGACGCGGAGCGGAACGCAGCGCGTCGAGCGGGTGTACCAGCCGGTCCTCTGAGGTCACCCTGGCGACTTTCTAGCGATGCTTTTCGGCCATGATCCCTTTCGTTAACGGGAGATCACATCGCTACGGCGGGTGGCTGGTTTTGGAGATCGAATCCGGACACACCACCCGCCTCCCTCCCCTCCGCCGTTACGTCGAGGTCTCGAACTCCGGAACCGGCACAAGAATTTCTTCCCGATGCCCCGAATTGCCCACCGAATGATTGGGCTTGATCACTCCTCAACGAGGCCTGACATGGACGCGTAATCTCCCCGGCGTGGCGGAGGAAGTTCCTCCCCCCACCCCCCACGAGGAGTCACCATGCGTGCTCTTGTCCGCATATCCCCGCGTATGTCGCGCCGGATGCTGGGTACCGCCGTCATGGCCGGAACCCTGGCCATCGCTCCGCTCTCCGCCCCGGTCGCGAGCGGCACCACCGCCACGCTGGCCGGCGCGTCCGCCGAGGAGTGCGCCGACGACGCCGGCGCCCTGTCCGGCGCCCGCAAGGCGCGCGGCGCCGACGGCCACGCCGCCGAGCCGAACGAGGTCACGGCCGCCAAGGCCGCGGCCATGGACGCCGACTTCAAGAAGAAGCTGACCGCGGCCCGCTCCGAGGCCCGCCTCAGCGGCGCCGCCGGCAGAGCCGCGGCCGTGGTGAACATCCCCGTCTACTTCCACGTCATCCACTCCGGTACGACGGGCAAGCTCTCCACCACGGCGATCACCAACCAGATGAACGTCCTGAACGCGGCCTACGCGGGCCAGGGCACCGGCAACGTGAACTCCAACTTCCAGTTCACCCTCGCCGGCACCGACTACACGGACAACGCGTCCTGGTACAACCTGTCCTCCGGCTCCACCGCCGAGAAGCAGATGAAGCAGACCCTCCGCAAGGGCGGCGCGGGCGCGCTGAACTTCTACACCGCCAACCTGGGCGGCGGCCTCCTCGGCTGGGCGACCTTCCCGTCCTCGTACGCCTCGCAGCCGTCCATGGACGGTGTCGTCGTCCTCGACGCCTCGCTCCCGGGCGGCTCCGCGGCCAACTACAACCAGGGCGACACCGCCACCCACGAGGTCGGCCACTGGATGGGCCTCTACCACACCTTCCAGGGCGGCTGCAGCGGCAGCGGCGACGGCGTGGCCGACACCCCGGCCGAGAAGAGCCCCGCCTACGAGTGCCCGACCGGTCGTGACACCTGCACCAACAAGGCCGGTGTGGACCCGATCCACAACTTCATGGACTACACCTACGACGCCTGCATGTACCAGTTCACCGCGGGCCAGGTGACCCGGATGAACGACTACTGGACGGCGTACCGCGCCTGATCCGGTCCCGCACGAACGCGGCCCCCGGGGGAACTCCCCCGGGGGCCGCGCCCGTTCACCGCGGTCCTACAGGCTGTCCAGGAACGCCAGCGCCACCGACCACGTCCGGTCGGCCGACTCCTCGTCCCAGTCGGGCAGTTCCGGGTCCGTGTACACGTGCCCGGCGCCCGGGTAGCGGTAGATCTCCACGTCGGCGCCCGCCCTGCGCATCTGCAGGTACCAGGACGACAGCCAGTCGTGCGTCTCGAACGGGTCGGGATCGGCCACGTGCAGCTGCACGGGCAGTTCGTCCACCGCGGCCGACTCCGCGAGGTCCGAGGTGCCGTGGAGGAGCAGCAGCCCGCGCGCCTTCTCGTCGCCGAGCGCCAGGGTCTGCGCGATCGAGGCGCCCAGGGAGAGACCCATGTAGACCAGGCCGCGCTCGGAGTACGGGGCGGCGGCCAGGACCGCGCGCTTCAGCAGCTCGTCCTTGCCGATCTCGTCCCGGAGCAGCACGCCCTCCTCCACGGTCCCGACCGTCCGGCCCCCGTAGAGGTCCGGGGTCCAGACCCGGTGCCCGGCGGCGCGCAGCCGCTCGGCCGCGGCCTCGACGGAAGGGGTCAGCCCGTAGGCCGAGTGGAAGAGCATGATGTCCATGCCTCCCATCCTGCCACCCGCTCCGCGGCCCCCCGGCCGCACCACGGCCCGGCGCCGGCCGGCTCCGCCGGCGGGCCGCGCACCAGAGGCGGCCCCCGGCGAGGCTCCGCCTCAGCGCAGGCTGCGCACGTCCAGCTGCCGCAGCACCCGGTCCACCACCTCCGGGTCGGCGCCCGGCTCGCTGCGGGCCGAGAGCACCTCGTGCCGGGCCGCGGACATCAGCTCCCGCTGGATCCGCTGCACGGCCTTGAAGCGCTCCGTCCGCTCGACGAAGGCGGCCCGCCGCTCCTCGTCGACCATGTCCGGGCTGATCCGCGCCCCGATGTCGTAGGCCCCGCGCAGCAGCCGCTCCTGGACCTCCTCGGGCAGCTCCTCGACCTCCTCGATCTCCTTGAGCCGGCGCTTCGCGGCCTTCGCGGCCCGGATGGCGAGATCCCGCTCCAGGACGCGCTCGGCGTCGGCGTCCGCCCGGACGCCGAGCCGCTTCACCAGCCAGGGCAGGGTGAGCCCCTGGACCACGAGTGTGGCGATGATCACGCAGAAGGCGATGAAGACGATCTCGTCGCGGCCGGGGAAGGGAGCGCCGTCCTCGGTGCGCAGCGGAATGGCGAGCGCCAGTGCCACCGAGGCCACTCCCCGCATCCCCGCCCACCACATGACGATGGTCTCGCGCCAGCTGGTCGGGATCTCCTCGTCGACGTCCCGGCGGGTGTGCAGCCGCTTCGCCAGCCAGGTCGCCGGCAGCAGCCACAGCAGCCGGACGCCCACGACCACCCCGACGACGACGGCGCCCCAGCCGAGCATCTGCCGGCCGCGCCCCTCGGCCACCCCGAAGACGTGCACGAGTTCGAGGCCGATGAGGCCGAAGGCGATGCCCGTGACGAGGGTGTCGACGACCTGCCAGAAGGTCTGCCCGGCGAGCCGGCCCATCACGTCGTCGGCGTCGGCCGCGTGCTCCGCGAGGAAGAGCGCGGTGACGAGCACGGCGAGGACGCCGGAGCCGTGCAGCTCCTCGGCGAGCACGTAGCTCACGAAGGGCACGAGGAGGGTGAGCCCGGTCTGGAGCGTGGCGTCGCCGAGCAGCCCGATCAGCTTGTTGGCGAGCCAGCCGAGGCCCAGGCCGACGACCACGGCGACCACCGCGGAGAGGGCGAACTCGCCCAGGGCGTCGGGCCAGGAGAACGAGCCGCTGACGACGGCGGCGATCGCCACGTGGTAGAGCACGATCGCGGTGACGTCGTTGAAGAGCCCCTCGCCCTCCAGGATCGATACCAGACGCCGCGGCAGTCCCAGCGAGCCCGCCACGGCGGTCGCCGCGACCGGGTCGGGCGGGGCGACGAGGGCGCCGAGCGCGATCGCCGCGGCCAGCGGAAGCCCGGGCACCAGCATGTGCGCGACGGCGCCGACGGCGGCCGTGGTGACGAAGACGAGGGCGACGGCGAGCAGGAAGATCGGCCGCCGGTTGGCCGCGAACTGGCGCCAGGAGGTCCGCTGCACCGAGGCGTAGAGCAGCGGCGGCAGCACCAGCGGGAGGATGAACTCCGGCGGGACCTCGACGTTCGGCACGAACGGCAGGACCGCGAGCCCGATCCCGATGAGGGTCATCAGGACGGGCGCGGGCAGTCCGAGCCGCTCACCGAGCGGGACCGTGAGGAGCGCGCCGAGCAGCAGCAAGAACAACAGGGCCAATTGATCCACGGACACACCCTGTCACGTATGTCCGTTTTCACGGCGACTGCCCCCGTGGTCGTCCCGACAGAGCCCGGAAGACGGACACGGCGCCGGCCCGCCCCCCGGTCGCGCCTCCGGCCTACAGGACCCTTCGCATGGCCCGGTGCGGCATGTCCGCGTCCGGGAACTCGGGGCCGTACGCCGCGTAGCCGAGCCGCTCGTAGAAGCCGAGCGCATGGGTCTGCGCGTGCAGGTCGACCGCGGTCAGCCCGCGCTCGCGCGCCGCCTCCTCGATGCCCCGCACGAGCGCCGCGCCGACGCCCAGGCCGCGCGCGGCCTCGGACACCGCGAGCCGGCCCAGCGAGCCCACCGAGGCGTCGGCACCGGTCTTGCCGACCGCGTCCGCGCCGTGCAGCAGCCGGCCGGTGCCCAGCGGCAGCCCGTCCTCGCGCACCGCGAGCACGTGCACCGCGGTCGCGTCGTACGTGTCGTACTCCAGCTCCTGCGGCACGCCCTGCTCCACCACGAAGACCTCGCGGCGGACCGCGAAGCAGGCCTCCCGGTCCTCGGCGGCGAGCGCCACGCGGACGCTGTACGCGGCGCTCACCGGCTCTCCGCCGCGATGCGGTCCAGGGCCCGCTGGAGGTCCTCGGGGTACGTGCTGGCGAACTCGACCCACGAGCCGTCGCCCGGGTGCTCGAAGCCCAGCCGGACGGCGTGCAGCCACTGCCGGGTCAGACCGAGGCGCTTGGCGATCGTCGGGTCGGCGCCGTAGGTGAGGTCACCGACGCAGGGGTGGCGGTGGGCGGACATGTGCACCCGGATCTGGTGGGTGCGGCCCGTCTCCAGCTTGATGTCGAGCAGCGAGGCCGAGCGGTACGCCTCGATCAGGTCGTAGTGCGTCACGGACGGCTTGCCGTCGGCGGTCACGGCCCACTTGTAGTCGTGGTTCGGGTGCCGGCCGATGGGGGCGTCGATGGTGCCGCTCATCGGGTCCGGGTGGCCCTGGACCAGCGCGTGGTAGCGCTTGTCGACCGTGCGCTCCTTGAACTGGCGCTTGAGCGAGGTGTACGCGTACTCCGACTTGGCGACCACCATCAGACCCGAGGTGCCGACGTCGAGGCGGTGCACGATGCCCTGGCGCTCGGCGGCGCCCGAGGTGGAGATGCGGTACCCGGCGGCGGCGAGGCCGCCGATGACCGTGGTGCCGGTCCAGCCGGGGCTGGGGTGCGCGGCCACGCCGATCGGCTTCATGATCACGACGATGTCGTCGTCGTCGTGGACGATCTCCATGCCCTCGACGGGCTCGGCGACGATCTGCACGGGCGCGGCCGCCCCCGGCATCTCGACCTCGAGCCACGCCCCGCCGCTCACCCGCTCGGACTTGCCGACGACGGAGCCGTCGACCTGGACCTTCCCTTCGGCGGCCAGCTCGGCCGCCTTCGTGCGGGAGAACCCGAACATGCGGGCGATGGCGGCGTCGACGCGCTCGCCCTCCAGGCCATCGGGAACGGGCAGCGTGCGGATCTCGGGACTCGTGCTCACCCGTCGAGTATGCCTTGCCCCGGGGTGCTCGGGTCGCGCCCCGGGGTCCGCTCAGTCCTTGTGGACGGTGCCGTCGGGGTCGAGGCCCCGGAACGACAGGATCACGATGAGGATGCCGCCGCAGACGATCGCCGAGTCGGCGAGGTTGAAGACGGCGAAGTGGGCCGGGGCGATGAAGTCGACGACCGCGCCCTCGAAGACGCCCGGGGAGCGGAAGATCCGGTCCGTGAGGTTGCCCAGCGCCCCGCCGAGGAGCAGGCCGAGCGCGATGGCCCAGGGCAGGCTGTAGAGCTTGCGCGCCAGCCGGATGATCACGACGATCACGGCGGCGGCGATGCAGGTGAAGATGATCGTGAAGGCCTCGCCCATGCCGAAGGCGGCACCCGGGTTCCGGATGGCGTCGAAGCGCAGCCAGTCGCCGATCACCCGGATCGGCTCGCGGCCCTCCAGCTCGGCGACCACCAGCATCTTGCTGCCCAGGTCGAGCAGGTAGGCGAGGACGGCGACGACGAACAGCGCGAGGATCCGGCGCCTGCCCCTCGGGCGCTCGGGGGCGGCCGACCCGTCCTCGGGCTCGGCCGTGCCGTCGGCCGGCGTCGCCTCGGAGGCGGCCGGCTCCTCGGCCCCTGCTGAATCCGGCGTACCGATGATGCGCTCCGCCTCTGCCACGTGAGTGAGTCCCTCGACCTCGATGCCTGACCGTGCACCGAGGGTACGGCACAGGCGTACGAGACCGGCAGCCGAGATCACCGGCCGCGCGGCGCCGCTCCGGCCCTCCCGCGGGCCGGGACGGGGGCTCCGCGCGGCCGGCCCCGGGCGCGCCGCACCCACCCCGGGCCGGCCACGCCCATGAACACGCCGGCCGCGTCGGGGAGGGCTGCCGCACCCGGGACGGAGCAGCGGCACCCGAGAGGGGTCCGGCCGCACCCCAGGAAGGGGCCGGCGGCACCCGGGAGGGTGTCAGCCGCGCCGCTCCTGGCGCTGCTTGTCCTCCACGCACAGCGTGGCGCGCGGGAAGGCCTGCATCCTCGCCTTGCCGATCGGCTTCCCGCACACCTCGCAGAGGCCGTACGTGCCCGCGTCGAGCCGTTCCAGGGCGTGCTCGGTCTGCTCCAGCATCTCCCGGGCGTTGGCGGCCAGGGCGAGCTCGTGCTCGCGGGTGATGTTCTTGGTGCCGGTGTCGGCCTGGTCGTCCCCGGCGCCGTCGCCGGAGTCCCGCATGAGTCCGGTGAGCTCCTCCTGGGAGTGCGCGAGCTCGCTGCGGAGGCGGAGCACCTCGGACTGGAGCTCGTTGCGGGCCTCGGCGACCTCCGCCGGGGTCCAGGGGTCCTCCCCGGGACGCACCGCGAGCTCGCCGGTCCGGGCGGGAGGCACGGCGGCCTCGTCCCCGGCGGTCGTGACGCCAACCGCGGTCTTCTTCGCTGCCACCGTCCTGGCTCCTGTCTGCTTCTTCGCGGCGGGCGCCTTCGCGGCCGCCTTCTTCGCCGCGGCCTTCTTGGCGGGCGTCTTCCTGGCGGCGGCCTTCGGGGCGGCCGTCTCCTCGGCGGCCGCGTCCGCCCCTGCGCTCTTCTCCGCGGCGGTCTTCCGGGCGGCGGCCTTCTTCGCGGTGGTCCTCTTCGCGGTGGTGCTCCTCGCGACCGTCGGCGGCTCCGCGACCGTCGTCTTCTTCCCGGCCACGTCCTTGGCGCCCTCCGCCGAACCGGTGGAACCGGCGGCCGAGGGCTTCTTCGCGGCGGTCTTCTTCGCCACCATGTCGCGGCCCCTTCACATTTTGTGATCTTGCTCGCGAATCGTGCTGGGACGATAAATCGGCCCAAGGCCCGCGGCAACGGGGCACGCCGCCGTTCCCACCCGCCCCCGCTTCCCTCGGGGCGGGCCTGCCTCCGTTGTGCCCAGCTCGCCGCCGGGTTATCCGTCCCGCCCCTCCCCCACATGGCCGCACGCCAAGTCCGGACCGCCCCGTATGGCCATTCGGGTCACGGGAAAACCGGTCGGCCGCCCCACCCCGGGGCCCGTACACTGGTCCTGGCGACAGGCTTGGATGGGGACGAGTAGCGTCGTACGCAGCCATGAGCGACCCGGGGACGGTGAGAGCCCGGGGGCGAGCCCGATGTGAAGCATCACCCCGGAGCCGTCGGAAGAAAGCCGCGGGACACCCGCGGTGACTAGACCCGGCGTCGCGACCCCAATGAGGGGGCTCAGGGCCGCGTGCCCCGGGCCAAGGAGGGTGGTACCGCGGGAGCAGCGCTCTCGTCCCTCCGACGGAACGACGACATTCCGCCGGAGGAACTCGATGACACCGCCGCAGTACCGCCAGGTGCCCGCCCAGGTCGACCTGCCCGCGATGGAGCACGCCGTGCTCGATTTCTGGCACGACAACAAGGTCTTCGCCAAGACCCTCGAACAGTCCGAGGGACGCCCCGAGTGGGTCTTCTACGAGGGCCCGCCGACCGCCAACGGCATGCCGGGCGCGCACCACATCGAGGCCCGGGTCTTCAAGGACGTCTTCCCCCGCTTCCGGACGATGCGCGGCTACCACGTGGCCCGCAAGGCCGGCTGGGACTGCCACGGCCTCCCGGTGGAGCTCGCCGTCGAGAAGGAGCTCGGCTTCTCCGGCAAGAAGGACATCGAGGACTACGGCATCGCCGCGTTCAACGACAAGTGCCGCGAGTCCGTGACCCGGCACACCGACGCGTTCGCCGAGCTCACGACCCGCATGGGCTACTGGGTCGACCTGGACGACGCGTACCGCACGATGGACCCCTCGTACATCGAGTCGGTCTGGTGGTCGCTGAAGCAGATCTTCGACAAGGACCTCCTCGTCCAGGACCACCGGGTCGCGCCCTGGTGCCCCCGCTGCGGCACCGGCCTCTCCGACCACGAGCTGGCCCAGGGCTACGAGACGGTCGTCGACCCCTCGGTCTACGTCCGCTTCCCGCTGACCTCCGGCCCGCTGGCCGGCAAGGCGGCCCTCCTGGTCTGGACGACGACCCCCTGGACCCTGGTGTCCAACACCGCGGTCGCCGCCCACCCCGAGGTCACCTACGTCGTCGCCACCGACGGCGACGAGCGGGTCGTCGTCGCCCAGCCGCTGGTCGAGAAGGCCCTCGGCGAGGGCTGGGTCACCACGGGCGAGTCCTTCACGGGCGCCGAGATGGAGCGCTGGACCTACCGGCGCCCCTTCGAGCTGATCGACTTCCCGGCCGAGGCCCACTACGTCGTCAACGCCGAGTACGTGACGACCGAGGACGGCACGGGTCTGGTCCACCAGTCCCCCGCCTTCGGCGAGGACGACCTCAAGGTCTGCAAGGCGTACGGCCTGCCGGTCGTGAACCCGGTCCGCCCCGACGGCACCTTCGAGGAGGACGTGCCGCTGGTCGGCGGCGTCTTCTTCAAGAAGGCCGACGAGGCCCTCACCGCCGACCTGGACGCGCGCGGCCTGCTCTTCAAGCACATCGCGTACGAGCACAGCTACCCGCACTGCTGGCGCTGCCACACGGCTCTGCTGTACTACGCGCAGCCGTCCTGGTACATCCGTACGACCGCGGTCAAGGACCGCATGCTCGCGGAGAACGAGCGGACGAACTGGTTCCCCGACTCGGTCAAGCACGGCCGCTTCGGCGACTGGCTGACGAACAACGTCGACTGGGCGCTCTCCCGGAACCGCTACTGGGGCACCCCGCTGCCGATCTGGCGCTGCGAGGAGGGCCACCTGACGTGCGTGGGCTCCCGCGCCGAGCTGACCGAGCTGACGGGCACCGACCAGTCGCAGCTCGACCCGCACCGCCCGTACATCGACGCGGTGACGTTCGGCTGCCCCGCCGACGGCTGCTCGCTGGAGGCCACGCGCGTCCCCGAGGTCATCGACGCCTGGTACGACTCGGGCTCGATGCCGTTCGCGCAGTACGGCTACCCGTACGAGAACAAGGAGCTCTTCGAGTCCCGCTACCCGGCGCAGTTCATCTCCGAGGCGATCGACCAGACCCGCGGCTGGTTCTACACGCTGATGGCCGTCGGCACCCTCGTCTTCGACAAGTCGTCCTACGAGAACGTGGTCTGCCTGGGCCACATCCTCGCCGAGGACGGCCGCAAGATGTCCAAGCACCTGGGGAACATCCTCCAGCCGATCCCGCTGATGGACCAGCACGGCGCCGACGCCGTCCGCTGGTTCATGGCGGCCGGCGGCTCGCCGTGGGCGGCCCGCCGGGTGGGCCACGGCACGATCCAGGAGGTCGTCCGCAAGACCCTCCTGACGTACTGGAACACGGTGGCCTTCCAGGCGCTGTACGCCCGCACCTCGGGCTGGGCGCCGAGCGCGGCGGACCCGGCCCCGGCCGACCGCACGGTCCTCGACCGGTGGCTGCTCTCCGAGCTGAACACGCTGGTCGCCGAGACGACCGAGGCGATGGAGTCGTACGACACCCAGCGCACCGGCAAGCTCATCTCCGCCTTCGTGGACGACCTCTCCAACTGGTACGTGCGCCGCTCCCGCCGCCGCTTCTGGCAGGGCGACAAGGCGGCCCTCCGCACCCTCCACGACGTGGTGGAGACCGTCACCCGGCTGATGGCCCCGCTGACCCCGTTCATCACCGAGCGGGTCTGGCAGGACCTCGTGGTGCCGGTGTCGCCGGACGCCCCGGAGTCGGTGCACCTGGCGACGTGGCCGGAGGCGGACACGGCGCAGATCGACCGGACGCTCTCCGAGCAGATGCTGCTCGTCCGGCGCCTGGTCGAGCTGGGCCGGGCGACGCGCGCCGAGTCGGGCGTGAAGACCCGCCAGCCGCTCTCCCGGGCCCTGGTGGCGGCGACGGGCTTCTCGGCCCTCTCCACGGACCTCCAGGCCCAGATCACGGAGGAGCTGAACGTCAGCTCCCTGGCCTCCCTCTCGGACGTCGGCGGCTCGCTCGTCGACACGACGGCCAAGGCCAACTTCCGGGCCCTGGGCAAGCGGTTCGGCAAGGGCGTCCAGGACGTGGCCAAGGCCGTGGCGGCGGCGGACGCGGCGGCGCTCTCGCTGGCCCTCCGCTCGGGCGAGGCGACCCTCTCGGTGAACGGCGAGGAGATCACCGTCACCCCCGAGGAGGTCATCATCACGGAGACCCCCCGCGAGGGCTGGTCGGTGGCCTCGGACGCGGGCGCGACGGTCGCCCTGGACCTGGAGATCACCCCGGAGCTCCGCAAGGCGGGCCTGGCGCGTGACGCGATCCGGCTGATCCAGGAGGCGCGCAAGAACAGCGGGCTCGACGTGGCGGACCGCATCGCGCTGCGCTGGACCGCGACGTCCCCGGAGACCGCGGAGGCCCTGGCGGCCCACGCGGGCCTGATCGCGGACGAGGTCCTGGCCACGGACCACGCGGAGGGCGAGGCGGACGCGACGTACGGCCCCGCCTTCACGGACGAGCCCCTCGGCCTCACGTTCCACCTGCGCAAGGCCTGACCCGCTCCCAGGAAGGGCCCGGCTCCCCGACGGACGCCGGGCCCTTCCCCCTACCCCGGGCGCGGCCCCTCCCCGGGGCGCAACGAACGACACCCGACCCACCCTCGCGGTGGGCGATCGTCCCGCGGGGGCGGTGGGGGGCGGCAGCCCTGAGGGGCTCGGGCAGGAGGCGCCCGGCGCCGCCGCACGGCAAAGGGCCGGGCCCCGGTTTCCCGGGGCCCGGCCCTTCAGCCTGCCGACGGCTACGCGCTCATCGCGCGACGACCCGCCGTCAGTTGTCGTCCTCGTCGATCAGGAAGCCACGCATCGGCGCCGGCGCCTGCTGCATCGGCTGCGGAGCCTGCGGACGGACCGGAGCCATCGGCTGGGTCATCGCCGGCGACATCTGCTGCTGGCCGCCGTAGGACGGGGCACCGCCCATGGACGGACCCCCACCCATCGCGCCGTTGCCGCCGTAGGACGGCGCGCCGGCGCCGGCCGAGGCCATCGACGGGGCCGGCGGCAGCGAGGCCGTGGCCGGGGTGCGCGGCGGGGCGAGCGAGTCGTCGGCCTGGGTCTCCAGCTGACGCAGCTGCGACTCCAGGTACGACTTCAGACGCGTGCGGTACTCGCGCTCGAAGCCGCGCAGGTCCTCGACCTTGCGCTCCAGCGTGGCGCGGGCGGACTCCAGGGAGCCCATCGCGACGCGGTGCTTCTCCTGCGCGTCCCGCTCAAGAGCGTCCGCCTTGGCGCGGGCGTCCCGCTCCAGGCCCTCGGCGCGCGAACGCGCCTCGCCGACGATCTTGTTGGCCTCGGAGCGGGCCTCGGCGATCGCCTGGTCGGCGGTCTGCTGGGCCAGCGAGAGGACACGCGCGGCGCTGTCGCCACCGGGGCCCTGCTGCGGCTGCTGCATCTGCGGCGGCATCTGCTGCTGCATCTGCTGCTGCTGCGGGTGACCCATGGGGCCGCCCTGCATCGGGCCGGGACCCATCGGGCCGCCCTGCATCGGACCACCCTGCATGGGGCCGCCCTGCATCGGACCACCCTGCATCGGGCCGGCGGGAAGCTGCGGGGCACCGGACGGAAGCTGCGGCGGGCCCATCTGCGGCGGCTGCTGCTGGACCGGCGGTCCGGATATGGCGGCGGGCACCGGCGCGCCGGGACCGACGGGACGATCCTGCTGCTCCGGGGGCTTGCGCATGCCCTGCTGCTGCTGGTTCTGCGCGGCGGCACGCGTCGCGGCGGCCAGCTTGGCGCGCAGGTCCTCGTTCTCGCGGAGCAGGCGGGTCAGCTCGGCCTCGACCTCGTCGAGGAAGGCATCGACCTCGTCCTCGTCATAGCCTTCTCGGAGGCGGACGGTCGTGAACTGCTTGTTCCGCACGTCCTCGGGGGTCAGCGGCATCTCTTCTTCACCTCTACGTAGTCGTCGGCAGTCGGCAAGACCGTATCGTCCACATTCACCTCGCGAAGTTGCTCACGATGGAGATCAGGATGTAGACGATGATCATCAGAACGAAGAAGGACAGGTCGAGTGCCACGCCCCCGAGACGCAGCGGCGGGATGAGTCGCCGCAGAAGCTTGAGCGGTGGATCGGTGACAGTGTAGGTGGCCTCAAGGACGACCACCATCGCCTTGCCGGGTTGCCATGAACGGGCGAACTGGAAGACGTAGTCCATGACAAGTCGGACGATGAGGAGGACGAGGAAGCACATCAGCACGATGTAGACCACCTGTAGTGCGACGCCCATCCCGCGTTTCCCTCTCCCCTGACTTACGTGCTCTCACTTGTTCCGGCCGCGTCGCGACCGGTCCGTCCGGTTCTCGTGTTCTCAGCTCTGGTTGAAGAATCCGCCCTCTGCGATCCGGGCCTTGTCCTCCGCCGTGACATCGACGTTAGCAGGCGACAACAGGAACACCTTCTGCGTCACGCGCTCAATGCTGCCATGGAGCCCGAAGACGAGTCCGGCGGCAAAGTCGACAAGTCGCTTCGCGTCCGTGTCGTCCATCTCCGTGAGGTTCATGATCACCGGAGTGCCCTCACGGAAGTGTTCCCCGATGGTACGGGCCTCGTTGTAGGTCCGGGGGTGCAGCGTGGTGATGCGGTAGGGCTCCCGCTCGGACACGACCTTGGGCATGATCACGGGTGCGTTCTTCTCCATGCTGGGGCGTTCGGGTGTGATGGATGCCACGGGGGCGATTCGAGCCGGACGTCCGCTTTCGGCGAGTACGGGGACAGAATGGGACATCGGCTCACGGGGGGCCGGGGGCTGTACCACCCGTACCGGTTCCTCGCGCTCCACCTGTCGCGGGGGCGCGATGTGGCGCCGGTCGCGCTCGGGCTCCGGCTCCAGCTCGGGTTCGAAGTCGTCGTCGGGGTCGAAGCCCCGGCCGTCGTACCCATCGTCCTCCACGAGGCCGAGGTAGACCGCCATCTTGCGCATCGCGCCGGCCATTCTCTGAGTCCTCCGCTCTGTGGTGGATCGCCGTGCTGGCCCATGTCGCAGCGTCACCGAGTGCCCGCGATCCACGGGTCGTCCCGCTGTTCCGCGGAATGACCATATTTTCTGCTGTGGTCCGACTTGCTTCGCGACGTTACCCGAGCTTCGGGCGGACTCCGAGTACCGCCGTACCGACGCGTACGTGTGTCGCCCCGGCAGCGACGGCCTCCTCGAGGTCCGCACTCATCCCTGCTGACACCATGTTCGCAGCCGGACGGGTCGCGCGCAGGGCAGTCGACAAATCCATCAGCCGGTCGAAGGCGGCGCGTTGCCGCCCCGCGTACGGACCGGCGAGCGGCGCCACGGTCATGAGGCCGTCGAGCCGCAGGCCCGGGGCGGCGTCCACGGCGGCCGCCAACTCCTCGATCCCGTCGGGCGCGACACCCCCGCGGTCGCCCCGTGCTCCTGACTCGGCGTCGAGCGCGACCTGGAGGAGGCAGCCGAGCTCCCGGCCCTCCTTCTCCGCGGCCGCGGAGAGCGAGGAGACGAGCTTCGAACGGTCGACGGACTGCACCACATCGGCATAACCCACCACCGATCGGACCTTGTTGGTCTGCAACTGACCCACGAAGTGCCAGGTCAGGTCGAGATCGGCACAGGCCGCCGCCTTCGGGGCGGCGTCCTGGTCCCGGTTCTCGGCGACGTGCCGGACGCCCAGTCCGTGGAGGATTCTCACGTCGCTCGCGGGATAGGTCTTGGTGACCACGATGAGCGTCACCTCCTCCCGCGGGCGCCCGACCGCGGCGCAGGCGGCTGCGATGCGCGCCTCCACCCGGGCCAGGTTCTCGGCGAGTTCCGACGTGCGGTCCGTCATGTCTCTTCTCAGTCCAACCAGACATATCCCGCGAGTCGCCCCGTGGTGCGATCGCGGCGGTACGAGTAGTGGTCACCGGACTCCCGGGTGCAGACCGCACTGGCCTGCCGGTCGGCGACCCCGAGGCGTTCGAGCTGGGCGAGGACTCCGGCGGTGACGTCGACGGCCGGCGTGCCCCAGCTCGTCTCGGCCCAGGCGGCGGGCTCGGTCCCGGCGACCTCGGTCCGCATGGCCTCCGGCACCTCGTAGCAGCGCCCGCAGACGGCGGGGCCGGTGCGGGCGACGATACGGGCGGGCTCGGCGCCGAGTTCGATCATGGCCGCGACCGCGGCGGGCACGACGCCCGCCACCATCCCGGGCCGCCCGGCGTGGGCGGCGGCCGCCACTCCGGCGACCGGGTCGGCCAGGAGGACGGGAACGCAGTCCGCGGTGAGGACGGCGAGGGCGAGTCCGCGCCGCGAGGTGACCAGGCCGTCGACCGACGGGATCCCGTCGGTGCCCCACGGTCCCCGCACCTCGGCGACGTCCGCGCCGTGCACCTGGTTCATCCAGACGACCGCCGCGGGGTCGAGCCCGAGGGCGCCGGCCGCGAGCGCCCGGTTGGTGCGCACCGCCTCGGCGCTGTCCCCCACCGCTCCGCCGAGGTTGAGCTCCTCGTACGGAACGGCGCTCACCCCGCCCCACCGGTCGGTGAAGGCGAAGTGCGCGCCGTTCGCGTCGAAGCGCTGTCCTATCACTTCAGGAAGTCCGGGACGTCCAGCTCCTCGGCCTGGCTGTCCGCGTACGGGCGGGCCGGCGGGACGACCGGAGGGGCGGGCGACAGCGGGGTCTCGCCGACCGCGGGCGCGGGCTCGGCCGGAGCCTGGACCGGGGGCTCCTCGCGCGGGGCGACCGTGCCGAGGCCGCCCAGCGGGCGGGGGGTCTCGACGTGGCGGGGCGCCGGGGCCGGCTCCTCGCGCTTGGCGGAGACCGAGCCGATGATGTTGTCCCGGCGGGCCGGCGGCTGGCCGCCGTCGAAGCCGGCCGCGATGACGGTGACCCGGACCTCGTCGCCGAGGGCGTCGTCGATGACGGCGCCGAAGATGATGTTGGCCTCCGGGTGGGCCGCCTCGCTGACCAGCTGCGCGGCCTCGTTGATCTCGAAGAGACCGAGGTCGCTGCCGCCGGAGATGGAGAGCAGCACGCCGCGGGCGCCGTCGATGGAGGCCTCCAGGAGCGGCGAGGAGATCGCCATCTCCGCCGCCGCCACCGCGCGGTCGTCGCCGCGGGCGGAGCCGATGCCCATGAGCGCCGAACCGGCCTCGGACATGACCGACTTGACGTCGGCGAAGTCGAGGTTGATCAGGCCCGGGGTGGTGATGAGGTCGGTGATGCCCTGCACACCGCTCAGCAGCACCTGGTCGGCCGACTTGAAGGCGTCGAGCACGGAGACCTGGCGGTCCGAGATCGAGAGCAGCCGGTCGTTCGGGATGACGATGAGGGTGTCGACCTCTTCGCGGAGCTCGGCGATGCCGTCCTCCGCCTGGTTCGCGCGGCGCCGGCCCTCGAAGGTGAACGGCCTGGTGACCACGCCGATCGTCAGGGCGCCGAGCGAGCGCGCGATGTTGGCGACGACGGGTGCGCCGCCGGTGCCGGTGCCGCCGCCTTCTCCGGCGGTGACGAAGACCATGTCGGCCCCCTTGAGGACCTCCTCGATCTCCTCACGGTGGTCCTCTGCCGCCTTGCGACCGACGGCCGGGTTCGCCCCGGCCCCGAGGCCGCGGGTGAGTTCACGGCCGACGTCGAGCTTGACGTCGGCGTCGCTCATCAACAGCGCTTGCGCGTCGGTGTTGATCGCGATGAACTCGACGCCCTTGAGACCGACCTCGATCATTCGGTTGATGGCATTGACACCACCGCCGCCGACACCGATGACCTTGATGACTGCGAGGTAGTTCTGCGGTGCTGCCACGTCGAAGGCCTCTCGCCTCGAGTTACGTGTCGTCGCTGCGCGGTTGGTCGCGCCGCTCCGACGGATGCCGATTGGGACGGTCCGAAACGCCGACCCAAACCCTAACGTTGAAGTTTAGGGTTACCAGTGTCTCTGTTCGCTGGACTCTTCCGAACAGGACACTAAGTCGACAAGTGGCGCACGTTCAACGAACACGCCGAACCTCCCGTTTTTCTTTTCACCCTATGTGATCACCCGTAGCGCTGGCCAACCAGGGTGCTGGCCAGGGGTGATACCCGTCAACTCCTGGACGAGGCGGGCGCCGTGGGAGCACTTACATCGAAGTGCCCCGCTTTGGGAGTGGCCTTCAGGAGCGCGGTGAGGACGCGGGCCTTGACGGGCCCGTGCTCGCCGCTGCCCCAGAAGACGGTGCGCCCCCTGGTCAGCTCCAGAGTGACGGAGTCGTACGAGGTGACGCGCACGACACGAGTGTCCCGGGCGATTTCCGCCGGGAGTTCACCCCGGACGCGCACCGCCTCGCGGAGCAGCCGGTCCGCGCCGAAGCGGCGCAGGCTCGGCGAGGCCGCGCTGTCGAGGACGAGCCGGGGGATGCCGCGGGGCGCGGTGTCCACGGTGGCGAACCGCATTCCGGTTGCGTCCACTTCGACGAACCTCCCGCCCTTCTCGATCAGGAGAACGGGCTTCCGTTCCGTCACCTTCAGCCCGATTCCGTGCGGCCAGGACCGGACGACGTCCACCGACTCGATCCGCGGGAAACCCCTGCGCAGGCGCGCTTCGATGGCCTCGGTGTCCACGGTGACGAGCGGGGCGCCCATCGGGACGGCCGCGGCGGCCTCGATCTCCCGCGGGGTCAGGACCGAGGTTCCGGAAGTCTTCACACGTTCCACACGGAACCAGTTCGAGCCGTAGAGCGCCCAGAGACCGCCGGCCGCGAGCAGCAGGACCGCGAGGGCGAGGAGGAGCACCCGGGCGCCGGGTGCCCGGAACCTGCGGTTCCGGGCACCCTCGCGGGACGGACCGTCCGACGAGCCCCTCGACGACCTCTTCGACTCGCTCGCGCCGTTCTTCTCCGCGGTCGTCGGTCCGGCTGCCACGGTGCGTCTCCTGCCCTCAGCCGCCGCGCTACGCCTGTCGGCGCGCGGCGATCGCCTCGTACACCATGCCGACGAGCAGGTCGTCGGCGTCCCGGCGGCCGAACTCGGCGGCGGCGCGGGACATCTCGTACAACCGGTGCGGATCGGCCAGTACGGGCAGGACGTTGCCCTGCACCCACTGCGGCGACAGCTCCGCGTCGTCGACGAGGAGTCCGCCGCCGGCCTTGACCACCGGCTGGGCGTTGAGCCGCTGTTCGCCGTTGCCGATCGGCAGCGGTACGTACGCGGCGGGCAGCCCGACGGCGGAGAGCTCGGCGACGGTCATGGCGCCCGCGCGGCAGAGCATCATGTCGGCCGCGGCGTACGCGAGATCCATCCGGTCCACGTACGGTACCGGCACGTAGGGCGGCATTCCGGGCATGTTGTCGACGCGCGGCATTTCGTTCTTCGGGCCGACCGCGTGCAGGATCTGGATGCCGGAGCGCTGGAGCACCGGGGCGATCTGCTGGATCACCTCGTTGAGCCGCCGGGCGCCCTGGGAGCCGCCCGAGACGAGGAGCGTCGGCAGGTTGGGGTCCAGCCCGAACGCGGCGCGCGCCTCGGGGCGCACCCGCGCCCGGTCGAGGGTCGCGATGGTGTGCCGCAGCGGAATGCCGATGTAGCGGGCGTTGCGGAGCTTGCTGTCCGGGGTGGCGACGGCGACCCCGGCCGCGTACCGCGAACCGATCTTGTTGGCCAGGCCGGGCCGGGCGTTGGCCTCGTGGACCACGATCGGCACCCCGAGGCGCTTGGCCGCCAGATAGCCCGGCAGCGCCACGTAGCCGCCGAAGCCGACCACGCAGTCCGCCTTGGTGCGCTCCAGGATCTGCTCGGCCGCCTTGATGGTGCCGCGCAGCCGCCCGGGAACGGTGATCAGCTCGGGGGTGGGCTTGCGGGGCAGCGGTACGGCCGGGATGAGGGCCAACTCGTAGCCCCGCTCGGGCACGAGCCGGGTCTCCAGACCCTTCTCCGTGCCGAGCGCCGTGATTCCCACGCTGGGGTCCTGCCTCCGCAGGGCGTCCGCGAGGGCCAGCGCGGGCTCGATGTGGCCGGCGGTCCCCCCGCCGGCGAGTACGACATGCACCGAAATTCACCGCTCTCCGGACGGGCGCTTCTTGACGCGCCGTCGCATCGACTTCCATCTCACCCCGACCCGCTTGCCCCATCCGGGGCGGCGCATGGCCAGGGCCGCTTTCGCGGCGGGTTCCTGTCGCGCGAAGGCGATGAGGAGCCCGACGGCGAACATGGTCGGCAGCAGGGCCGACCCACCGTAGGAGAACAACGGGAGCGGGACACCGGCGATCGGCAGCAGACCGAGCACCGCACCGATGTTGATCACGGCCTGCGCCGTGATCCAGGTGGTCACGCCTCCCGCGGCGAACCTCACGAAGGGGTCCTCCGTGCCTCCGGCCACGCGGATACCCGCATAGCCTAGAGCCGCGAACAGGGCGAGTACCGACAGCGTCCCCGCGAGACCCAGTTCCTCACCGGTGACCGCGAAGATGAAGTCGGTGTGCGCCTCGGGCAGTTGGCCCCATTTCTCGACGCTCGCACCGAGTCCGGAACCGAACCATCCACCCGACGCCAGAGCATAGATTCCGTGCGCCGCCTGCAGGCAGGGGGCCCCCTCGCCGCCGGGGTCGGAGGCGCCGATGCACTGGAACCGGTCCATGCGGTGCGGGCTCGTCCTGATGAGCAGCGCCCCGAGGGCGCCGGCCACCACGAGCACCCCGACGAAGAGCCGGGTGGGGGCTCCGGCGGTCCACAGCAGCCCGAAGAGGATCGCGGTGAGGATGATCGCGGTGCCCATGTCGCCGCCGAGCATGATGAGCCCCAGCAGCATGAACGCGCCGGGGACCAGCGGCACCAGCATGTGCTTCCACTGCGTCAGCAGCCGCATGTCGTTCTTGCGGGCGAGCAGGTCGGCGCCCCAGAGGATCAGCCCGAGCTTGCCGAACTCGCTGGGCTGGAGCATGAAGGGGCCGCCGAGCGAGATCCAGTTCTGGTTGCCTCCGACGGAGTGCCCTATCCCCGGGATCTGCACGAGCACCATCAGGAAGACCGCGCCGACCAGGATGGGGTAGGCGAGGGCCCGGTGGAGCTTCACCGGCATGCGGGAGGCGATCAGGAGCAGTCCGGTGCCCAGGAGGGCGGCGAAGAACTGCTTCCGGAAGAAGTAGGACGGCACGAGCTCGTAGCGGAGTGCCGTGATCATCGAGGCGGAGTAGACCATCACGAGGCCGAGCGCGGTGATGAGCATGCCCGCGCCGATGATCACGTAGTAGGCCGTCAGAGGCCGGTCCCAGGCCCTCCGCGCCCGCTCGTGGAGCCGTCGCAGCCCCCCGCCGCGGGGGCGCGCCGGGGATGCCGCGGCCCGCCCCCCGCCGCGTACGGCGGAGGGCCCGCGTGTCCCTGCGATCTTGCTCGGCATGGTCGCTGCCCCCTCCGGTCGTGCCCGGTCCCGCCGGACCCTGCCACGGGTCGGGTCAGGCGTCCCCGGTGGCGGCGAGGGCGCGTACCGCGTCCGCGAAGGCCTCGCCGCGCTTGTTGTAGTTGGTGAACATGTCCATCGAGGCACAGGCCGGGGCGAGGAGCACCGTGTCCCCCGCGCGGGCGAGCCGGGTCGCCTCGCGGACCGCCTCGGACATCGCCCCAGTGTCGGTCCGGTCGAGGTCCACCACCGGTACCTCCGGGGCGTGTCGCGCCAGGGCTTCGCGGATCAGGGCGCGGTCGGCGCCGATCAGCACGGCGCCGCGGAGGCTCTTGGCCGACTTCTGGACGAGCTCGTCGAACGTCGCGCCCTTGGCGAGGCCGCCGGCGATCCAGACGATCGGGTCGTAGGCGGCCAACGAGGCCTCGGCGGCGTGGGTGTTGGTGGCCTTGGAGTCGTCGACGTACGCGATCCCCCCGACCTCCTCCACCAGTTCGATGCGGTGCGGGTCGGGCCGGAAGGCCTTCAGGCCGTCCCGTACGGCCTTGGCGTCGACGCCGAAGGCGCGGGCCAGGGCCGCGGCGGCCAGGGCGTTGGCGATGTTGTGCGGGGCCGGCGGCTGGACGTCGGCGACCTCGGCGAGCTCCTGGGCGTTCTTCTGCCGGTTCTCGACGAAGGCCCGGTCGACGAGGATTCCCTCGACGACGCCGAGTTCGGACGGCCCGGGGGTGCCGAGGGTGAAGCCGATGGCGCGGCAGCCCTCCTCGACGTCGGCCTCGCGGACCAGGTCCTCGGTCGCCTTGTCGGCGACGTTGTAGACGCAGGCGACCTGGTTGCCCTCGTAGATCCGGCCCTTGTCGGCGGCGTACGCCTCCATCGAGCCGTGCCAGTCGAGGTGGTCGGGCGCCAGGTTGAGCACGGCGCCCGAGTGGACGCGGACGGACGGCGCCCAGTGGAGCTGGTAGCTGGAGAGTTCGACGGCGAGCACGTCGTACTGCTCGTCGCCGAGGACGGCGTCGAGGAGCGAGACGCCGATGTTGCCGACGGCTGCGGTCCGCAGGCCGGCCGCCTCCAGGATCGAGGCGAGCATCCGCACGGTCGTGGTCTTGCCGTTGGTGCCGGTGACCGCGAGCCAGGGGGCCGCTCCGGGGCCGCGGAGGCGCCAGGCGAGCTCGACGTCGCCCCAGATCTCCACGCCCGCCTCGGCGGCCGCGGCGAAGAGGGGCTTGTCGGGCCGCCAGCCCGGGGTGGTGACGATCAGCTCGGTGCCGGACGGCAGGGTGGCCCCGTCGCCGAGGCGGACGGTGATGCCCTCCGCCCCGAGTTCCGCGGCCTGGGCCCGCGAGCGCTCGTCGTCGCCGTCGTTGACGACGGTCACGAGCGCGCCGAGGCCGTGCAGGACCCGGGCGGCCGGGATGCCGGAGACGCCGAGTCCCGCGACGGTGACCTTCTTGCCGTGCCAGTCGAGCTGTTCCGTCACTTGTCCGCTGCCCATCCCGCGTAGAAGAGGCCCAGGCCCACGATCACGCACATGCCCTGGATGATCCAGAACCGGACGACGACCAGGACTTCGGACCAGCCCTTGAGTTCGAAGTGGTGCTGGAGTGGCGCCATCCGGAAGACGCGCTTGCCGGTCATCTTGAACGAGCCGACCTGGATGACCACGGACATCGTGATCAGGACGAACAGGCCGCCGAGCAGGGCCAGCAGGAGCTCCGTACGGGAGCAGATGGCGAGACCGGCGAGGGCGCCGCCGAGGGCGAGCGAGCCGGTGTCGCCCATGAAGATCTTGGCGGGCGAGGTGTTCCACCAGAGGAAGCCGAAGCAGGCTCCCATGAGCGCGGAGGCGACGACGGCGAGGTCGAGCGGGTCGCGCACCTCGAAGCAGGCGTTGGGGTTGGTGAGGGTCATGGCGTTCGCACAGGACTCCTGGAACTGCCAGAGCCCGATGAAGGTGTACGCGCCGAAGACCATCACCGAGGCGCCGGTGGCCAGGCCGTCCAGACCGTCCGTCAGGTTCACGCCGTTGGACATGGCCAGGATCATGAAGAGCGCCCAGACCACGAACAGCACCGGGCCGATGGTCCAGCCGAAGTCCGTGATGAAGGAGAGCTTCTCGGAGGCGGGGGTGAGCCCGCGCGAGTCGGAGAACTGGAGCGCGAGCACCGCGAAGGCGATGCCCACGATCAGCTGTCCGGCCATCTTCGCCTTGGCCCGCAGACCGAGCGACCGCTGCTTGACGATCTTGATGTAGTCGTCGAGGAAGCCGACGAGGCCCATGCCGGCCATCAGGAACAGCACGAGGACGCCCGAGTACGTCGGGTCCTCGCCGGTGATGACCTTGGCGAGGGCGTACGCGATGAGCGTGGCCAGGATGAAGGAGATGCCGCCCATGGTGGGCGTGCCCTTCTTCCCGGCGTGGCCGCGGGGGCCGTCGTCGCGGATGAACTGCCCGTATCCCTTGCGGGCGAGCAGCTTGATCAGCAGCGGGGTGCCGATCAGGGTCAGGAAGAGCCCGATGGCCCCCGCGAAGAGGATCTGCCTCATCGGACGGCGACCTCGCCCTCGGTGTCGAGGAGCGCCAGGGCGACCTGTTCGAGGCCGACCGACCTGGACGCCTTCACGAGGACGACATCCCCCGGACGCAGCTCACTGCGCAATAGATCGACAGCCGCCTGCGCGTCGGACACGTGCACCGACTCCTCACCCCACGAACCCTCGTTATATGCGCCCAGTTGCAGCCAGGACGCTTCCCTGTCCCCGACCGCGACGAGCTTGCTGACGTTGAGCCGGACGGCGAGCCGTCCGACCGCGTCGTGCTCGACGAGCGATGCGTCACCGAGCTCGGCCATCTTGCCGAGCACCGCCCACGTACGAGCCCCTCGGGCCTGTGCGGCCCTGCCCATGGCCGCGAGCGCGCGCAGGGCGGCTCGCATGGACTCGGGGTTCGCGTTGTAGGCGTCGTTGACGATCGTCACGCCGTCCGGACGCTCGGTGACCTCCATGCGCCAGCGCGACAGGGTGCCGGCCTCGGAGAGCGCGGTGGCGATCTCCTCGACAGGCATGCCCAGCTCGTGCGCGACGGCGGCCGCTGCGAGCGCGTTCGACACGTGGTGCTCACCGTACAGGCGCAAGGTCACGTCGCTGCACCCGGTGGGTGTGTGAAGCCTGAAAGAAGGCTGTCCGGACGCTGTGAGGTGGACGTTCTCGGCACGTACGGCCGCTTCGTCCGCTTCGCCGAAGAGGGTCACCCGGGCCTTGGTGCGGCTCGCCATCGCGCGGACGAGGGGGTCGTCGGCGTTGAGGACCGCCACTCCCCCCTCGGCCTCGGTGGGGAGCGACTCGACCATCTCGCCCTTCGCCAGGGCGATCTGCTCCCGGCCGCCGAACTCGCCGATGTGGGCGGAGCCCACGTTGAGGACGAGGCCGATGCGGGGCGGGGTGAGGGTGGTGAGGTAGCGGATGTGGCCGATGCCGCGGGCGCCCATCTCCAGGACCAGGTGCCGGGTCTCGTCGGTCGCGGTGAGCGCCGTGAGGGGCAGGCCGATCTCGTTGTTGAGCGATCCGGGGGTCCACACGGTGGGCGCGTGCCGTTCGAGGACCTGGGCGATCAGGTCCTTGGTGGAGGTCTTGCCCGCCGATCCGGTGAGGGCGACGACGTCGGTGCCGAGGCGTTCGACGACGGCGCGGGCGAGGGCCCCGAGGGCGGTCTGGACGTCGTCCACGACGATCGCGGGCACGCCGACGGGGCGGGCGGCGAGCACGGCCGTGGCACCCGCCGCGACGGCGCGTTCCGCGTAGTCGTGTCCGTCGACGTGCTCACCGGCGAAGGCCGCGAAGAGGCTGCCGGCCCGCACCTCGCGGGAGTCGATGACGACGGGCCCGGTGATCCGGGCGTCCGGATCCGGTATGTCGTGCGCCTGCCCGCCGACGATTTCGGCGATCTCGGCGAGGGAGAGGGCGATCACTGCTTCATCCCTGACTGTTCTGGTGGCTTGCTGTTCCGCTCGGCGCGGAACCCCGGGTGTGCGAGCGGTCGGCGATGGCCTCGCGCAGGACCTGGCGGTCGTCGAAGGGGCGTACGACCCCGGCGATCTCCTGGCCCTGCTCGTGGCCCTTGCCCGCGACGAGGACGGTGTCGCCCGGCTGTGCGCGGGCGACGGCGGCAGCGACGGCCGCGGCGCGGTCGGCGAGGACGAGCACGTCGCCGCGGTCCTCCGCGGGCACCTCGGCGGCGCCCGCGAGCATGGCGGCGAGGATCTTGAGCGGATCCTCGGAGCGGGGGTTGTCGGAGGTCAGGACGGCGGTGTCGGCGAGACGGGCGGCGGCGGCGCCCATCGGGCCGCGCTTGGTGGTGTCCCGGTCTCCGCCGCAGCCGATGACCACGTGCAGCCGGCCCTCGGTGACCTCGCGCAGGGAGCGCAGGACCGATTCGACGGCGTCCGTCTTGTGCGCGTAGTCGACGACGGCGAGGTACGGCTGGCCCGCGTCCACCCGCTCCAGCCGGCCCGGTACGCCGGGGACGGCGGCGACGCCCTCGGCGGCCCGCTTGGGGTCGATGCCGGCGGCGGCGAGGGTGGCGATGGCGGCCAGGGTGTTGGCGACGTTGAACGGTCCGGGCAGCGGGGCCGTGGCCGAGATCCGCTCCCCCGCGGGTCCGACGGCGGTGAACGTCGAGTCGTGCGAGCCGAGGACGAGGTCCTCGGCGCGCCAGTCGGCGCCGGCGCGGCCCTCGGCGGAGAAGGTGACGACCGGGACGGTCGCCTCGTCGACGAGCCTGCGGCCGTAGGCGTCGTCGAGGTTGACCACGCCCAGGCGGCTGCGCGCGGGCGTGAACAGCCCGGCCTTCGCCTGGAAGTAGTCCTCCATGTCGGAGTGGAACTCCATGTGCTCCGGGCTGAGGTTGTTGAAGACGGCGACGTCGAAGACGCAGCCGTCGACCCGGCCGAGCACGAGGGCGTGGCTGGAGACCTCCATGGCGACCGCGTCGACGCCGCGCTCGCGCATGACCGCGAAGAGCGCCTGCAGGTCGGTGGCCTCCGGGGTGGTGCGCTCCGACTTGATGCGCTCGTCGCCGATCCGCATCTCGACGGTGCCGACGAGCCCGGTGTGGTGACCGGAGCCGCGCAGTCCGCCCTCGACGAGGTAGGCGGTGGTGGTCTTGCCGGAGGTGCCGGTGATGCCGATCTGGAGGAGGTCGGCGCCGGGCCGTCCGTAGATCTCGGCGGCGAGTTCGCCCATCCGGCCCCGCGGGTCGTCGACGACCAGCACCGGCAGGCCGGTGGCGGCGGCGCGCTCGGCGCCCGTCGGGTCGGTGAGGATCGCGGCGGCGCCGAGTCCGGCGGCCTGGGCGACGTAGTCCGCGCCGTGGGCGCGGGCGCCGGGCAGGGCCGCGTAGACGTCGCCCGGCCGCACGGCACGGGAGTCGTGGGTGATCCCGGAGATCTCGGCGGTTCCGGGGGCGTCGACCCCCAGCTGCGCGGCCAGGTCGCCCAGGGGTGTCGGGCGGGCCTGCTCCGGCCGGGGCGGGGCGGTTCGGTACTGATCAGCGTGTGGCACGGCGGTGAGCGTACCGGGCGCACCCTGCGGGGGGCCAAAAGAGCCCGGGGCCTCGCCGGAGTTCGATTTCCGGTTCCCGGAATGGGGGGTGATCGTTGTCACTGGTGCTCCCGGAGTGTCACGGGGTGGGTTCGAAGGTGACCGGCAGTCGGGCGGGGTCGCTGCCCGTGGGGGCGACCCGGAGGGTCTTGAGGGCGAACTCCATGACCTTCTTGTAGATGGGGCCGCAGATCTGGCCGCCGAAGTAGCTGCCCTTGGTGGGGTTCTGGATAGCGCAGTAGACGGTGACCTGGGGGGCGTCGGCGGGGGCGAAGCCCGCGAAGGAGGCGGTGTAGCCCTTGTAGCGGCCGAGTTCGGGGTCGACGCGGTTGGCGGTGCCGGTCTTGCCGGCGACGCGGTAGCCGGGGATGGCGGCCCGGGTGCCGGTGCCCTCCCGGTCGTCGACGACGGACTCCAGCATCTGGGCCAGGGTCTTGGCGGTCCGCTCGCTGACGACGCGGGTCTCCCCGGGCTTGTCCGCCGGGGTGAAGCGCCCGTCGGGTCCCTTGGTGCCGCGGACCAGGGTGGGCTCGACGCGCACGCCTCCGTTGGCGATGGTCGAGTACACGGAGGCGGCCTGCATGGCGTTCACGGAGAGGCCCTGGCCGAAGGGGATCGTGTACTGCTGCGAGGTGGACCAGTCCTGCGGCTTGGCCAGGATGCCGGCGGTCTCGCCGGGGTAGTCCAGGCCGGTGGGGCTGCCGATGCCGAACCTGCGCAGGTAGGTGTGGAGGACCTTGTTCGACTCGGCCTGGGTGGCGCCGAGCTGGCCGGTGGCCAGGATGGTGCCGATGTTGCTGGACTTGGCGAGGACGCCGTTGAGCGTCAGGTACCAGGTGGGGTGGTCGATGTCGTCCTTGAAGAGCCGGTCGCCGCGGTGGAGCCGGTTGGGGACGGTGACGTGGGTGCCGGGGGCCGCCTTGCCCTCCTCCAGGACGGCGGCCATGGACATGACCTTGCTGGTGGAGCCGGGCTCGTAGGCGTCCTGGAGGGCCGCGTTGCCCATGGCGGCGGCGTTGGCGGCGGAGAGGTCGTTGGGGTCGAAGCCGGGGGCGTTGGCCATGGCGAGGACCTCGCCGGTCTTCGTGTCCTGCACGACGACGTAGCCCCGGTCGGCCTTGGACTTCGCCACCTGCTCGGTGATGGCCTGCTGGGCGGCCCACTGGATGTCCCGGTCGATCGTCAGCTCGATGTCGGAGCCGGGGACGGCGGGAGTGCCCTGGGAGCCCGCGGTGGGCACCTGGCGGCCGCCGGACTGGGTGAAGCGGATCTTGCCGTCCTTGCCGGCGAGTTCGGGGTCCAGCATGGACTCCACGCCCCCGGCGCCCCTGCCCTCGGCGTTGACGTACCCCAGTATCCCGGCGGCGAGCTCGCCGTTCGGGTACACGCGCTTCGTGCTGGGCTCGCTGAGGATGCCGCCGAGGAGGTTGACGCCGGTGCCGCCGGCGGAGGGCTGGGCCTTCTGGCCGTAGACGCGCCGCAGGTCCTTGATCTGGTTCCAGACCTGCGGGGTCTGCTTGCGGGCCAGGAGGGTGTACCGGGACTTGGGGGTGCGGAGCTTCTTCGCGATCTCCGCGGGCTCCTTGCCCAGGAGCGGGGCGAGGAGCGCGGCGGCCTGCTCGGGGGCGTCGGGGACCTTGGCGACCTCGGGCGTGAAGAGCTGGGGGTCGGCGGTGATGTCGTACGCGTCGACGCTGGCGGCGAGCGCGATGCCGTTGCGGTCGGTGATCTCGCCCCGCTCGGCGGAGAGCGTGTACTCCTGGAAGCGGTACTTGTCGGCCTTGGCCGCGTACGCGCTGGCGTCGACGGCCTGGACCTGGAGCAGCCGCACCACGAACGCCGTCATGACCAGCGTCAGGCCGAGCGAGACCAGTCGCAGCCGGGGCCGGGGGCTGCCCAGCCGGATGGTCCGCGGCCGGCGGGCCGGCGGCCGGGGCGCCGTCCGCTTCGCGGCGGGGCGCGGGGCGGGCCGGGAGGTGCGGGCCCCGGCGGAGGCGGGCCGGGGGCGCGCGGGCCGGGCGGGTCCGGGGACGCGGCGGCGCGGGGGCTCCTTGGGGGGCACTGTGCGGGTCACCTGCCGGAGGTCGTCGGGGTGGGTGGCGCTGCGGGCGCGCCCGCGGGCGCGGACTGCGCGGGGGTGGCCGCCGGCACCGTCCGCGCCGGGTCGGGACCGGCCGGGTTCACGGCGGCGGGGGCCTGGGTCGGCTTGCGGACCGGTGTCGGGGTGGGCTTGGGCGCGGCGGCCCGCGAGGGCTCGCCGAGCACCTTGCCGTCCGGGCCCAGGAAGGCGGGGCTGCCGCCGGGGACCATGCCGAGCTCGCGGGCCCGCCGCTCCAGGGCGTCGGGCGCGGCGTAGTCGTCGACGTCGCGCTGGAGCGCCTGCTCCTCGTCGGTGAGCTCGGTGGTCCGGTCCTTGAGCTCGTTGAGCTGGAAGGACCCCTGGTTGAGGGCGGAGTTCAGCAGGAGCAGGCTGATCAGGCCGCCGCCGAGGAGGACGACGACCAGCAGGACGAAGGGGGTGCGGGCGGCCGAGCTCGGCCCCGACGGCATGAGCCGTCCGAGCCGCGCGGCCCGTCCTTTGAGCGGCCCCTTCGCCGTGCTCACAGGACGTCTTCCCGGATCCGCTCGGCGCCCCGGAGCCGGGCCGGGGCGGCGCGCCGGTTCTCGGCGACCTCCTCCTCGGTGGGCAGCTCGGCGCCGCGGGTGAGGAGCTTCAGTCGGGGCTGGTACTTCTCGGGGACGACCGGCAGGCCGGGCGGTGCGGTGGTGGCCGCGCCGGCCGCGAAGACCTGCTTGACGATCCGGTCCTCCAGCGACTGGTAGGAGAGGACGACGACCCGGCCGCCGACGCCGATCGCCTTCACGGCCGCCGGGACGGCCTTCTCGACGCTGTCGAGCTCGCGGTTGACCTCGATGCGCAGGGCCTGGAAGGTGCGCTTGGCCGGGTTGCCGCCGGTGCGCTTGGCGGCCTGCGGCAGGGAGTCGCGGATGAGGTCGACGAGCCGGGCGCTGTTGCCGAACGGCTCCTTCTCGCGCTCGCGGACGATCGCCGAGACGATCCGCTTGGCCTGCTTCTCCTCGCCGTAGGCGCGGAGGATGCGGACGAGTTCGCCGGGCGCGTAGGTGTTGAGGACCTCGGCGGCGCTGATGCCGGTCGTCTGGTCCATGCGCATGTCGAGCGGGGCGTCCTGCGCGTAGGCGAAGCCCCGGTCGGCCTCGTCCAGCTGCATGGAGGAGACGCCCAGGTCGAAGAGGACGCCGTCGACGGAGGGGAGGCCGAGCCGGTCGAGGACCTCGGGCAGCTCGTCGTACACGGCGTGCACGAGGGTGGCGCGGTCCCCGTACGGGGCGAGCCGCTCGCCGGAGAGCCGCAGGGCCTCCTTGTCCCGGTCGAGGGCGACGAGCCGCACCTCGGGGAACTGCTGCAGGAGTGCCTCGCTGTGGCCGCCGAGTCCCAGGGTGCAGTCGACGACGACCGCGCCGGGGCGCCGCAGGGCGGGGGCCAACATGTCCAGGCACCGCTGGAGCATGACCGGGACGTGTCGGTCGTTGCTCAATGCGCCCTCTCAGATCCGGCGCGGAGGTACGGGCGAGCGGGTAAGGAGGCCGAGCCGTAGGTACCGCCGCACACACGGGGGGAGAAACCGCGGAAGTCGCTCGTTGTCTCCGTGAACTCCGCGTCACTTTAGTCCACGGGACCCGCCGGTCAATCAACCGGCTGGCGCGTCGCACGGCACCGGGGAGCCGGCGGACGTCCCGGACGGCTCGCCCGTCCGGGGCCGGGTCTCCCGGGCCTGTGGACTGGCTCACAGCGGTACCCGATGGGGCCCTTTGTCCGTTCTCACCGCGGGAGCGGGCGGCCGGTGCCCCTTACCGTCGGTGCCATGTCGACCTCCGCGCACCCCTCCGCCGGCGCCCCGGCCGCCGGCCCCACCGTCACCGACCGGCTCGTCGCGGCCAACGAGCGGTACGCCGCGTCGTTCGGCGATCCCGGGAGGGACGCGCGTCCCGCGCTGGGCGTCGCCGTCGTCGCCTGCATGGACGCCCGCCTCGACCTGCACGCGGCGCTGGGCCTCGAACTCGGCGACTGCCACACCGTCCGCAACGCGGGCGGGGTCGTCACGGACGACGTGATCCGGTCGCTCACCATCAGCCAGCGGGCCCTCGGCACCCGCAGTGTGGTGCTGATCCACCACACCGGCTGCGGCCTGGAGTCCCTCACCGAGGAGTTCCGGCACGAGCTGGAGATGGAGGTCGGCCAGCGCCCGGCCTGGGCCGTCGAGGCCTTCCGCGACGTCGACCAGGACGTACGCCAGTCCATGCGGCGGGTGCGGACCTCCCCGTTCCTCCTCCACACCGACGACGTCCGCGGCTTCGTCTTCGACGTGACCACCGGCCTCCTGCGGGAGATCGACCCCGCTCCCGGCCCGGCCGCCGACCCGGCGTAAACACCCAAAGACCGGCATTTCCCTCGCACTTGTCCGCACGCAAGTGACACGACCCGGCCATGCGAACAAGAATGCTCGGGTACGACACCCTCCGCAGATCCCACGGGGGCAGGTGTCCGTGTTCCGGAAGGCCGAGGAGGGCCGGGTGACCACCTATGACGATCGAGCGAGCCTCACTGATCTGACCACCACCGCGGAGCGGGTGCGCAGATCGGTGGAGGGTGTGATCGAGGGCAAGCCCGAGGTCGTACGGCTTTCGCTGACCGTGCTGCTCGCCGAGGGGCACCTCCTCATCGAGGACGTCCCCGGCGTCGGCAAGACGATGCTCGCCAAGACGCTGGCGCGGTCCATCGACTGCTCGGTGCGCCGCATCCAGTTCACCCCCGACCTGCTGCCCTCGGACGTCACGGGCGTGTCGATCTTCGACCAGCAGCGCCGCGAGTTCGAGTTCAAGCCGGGCGCGATCTTCGCGCAGATCGTGATCGGCGACGAGATCAACCGCGCCTCGCCGAAGACCCAGTCCGCGCTCCTGGAGTCGATGGAGGAGCGCCAGGTCACCGTCGACGGGCAGACCTACGAGCTGCCCAGCCCGTTCATGGTGGTCGCGACGCAGAACCCGGTCGAGATGGAGGGCACCTACCCGCTGCCCGAGGCACAGCGCGACCGCTTCATGGCCAAGGTCTCCATCGGCTACCCGAGCGCCGAGGCCGAGCTCCAGATGCTCGACGTGCACGGCTCGGTCTCCCCGCTGGACGACCTCCAGCCGGTCGCCCACGCCCACGACATCCTCAAGCTGATCGAAGCGGTCCGCGCGGTCCACGTCGCCGACGCCGTGCGCCGGTACGCGGTCGACATCGTCGCCGCCACCCGCACCCACACCGACCTGCGGCTCGGCGCCTCGCCGCGCGCCACGCTGCACCTGCTGCGGGCCGCGAAGGCCTCCGCCGCGCTCAGCGGCCGCGAGTACGTCCTGCCCGACGACCTCCAGGCCCTCGCCGCGCCCGTCCTCGCCCACCGCCTGCTGCCGACGGCGCAGGCCCAGCTGAACCGCCGCACCGCCGAGCAGGTCGTCCAGGACATCCTGCAGCGCACCCCCGTCCCGGCCGCGGCCCCGCCCGCCGGACCGCACTACGGCCAGCAGCCCGGCGCCCGGCGGCTGTGATGACCACCGCTGCCGCGCCGGACGGTCAGCGGGGCGACGAGGACGACCGGGGCGGTCTGCGGGCCGCCCTCGGCGGCCTCACCACCCGGGGCCGCTCCTTCCTCGCCGCCGGAGTGGCGGCCGCCGCCTGCGCGTACGTCCTCGGCCAGGCCGACCTGCTGCGCGTCGGGCTGCTGCTCGCCACGCTGCCGCTGATCTGCGTCCTCGTGCTGCACCGCACCCGCTACCGGGTCGCGGCCTCCCGCCGGCTGACGCCGCAGCGGGTGGAGGCGGGCTCCGAGGCCCGGGTCCAGCTGCGGATGGAGAACGTCTCGAAGCTCCCCACCGGGCTGCTGATGCTCCAGGACCACGTGCCGTACATGCTGGGCCCCCGCCCGCGCTTCGTCCTCGACCGGGTCGAGGCCGGCGGCCGGCGCGAGGTGTCCTACCGGGTCCGCTCCGACCTGCGCGGCCGCTTCCCGCTGGGGCCGCTCCAGCTGCGGCTCAACGACCCCTTCGGGATGTGCGAGCTGACCCGTTCCTTCAGCGCGTACGACACCCTCACCGTCATCCCGAGGACCGAGGCGCTGCCCCCGGTGAAGCTCGTCGGCGAGGCCTCGGGGTACGGCGACGGTCATCAGCGCTCGCTCGCCCTCGCCGGCGACGACGACATCATCCCGCGCGCCTACCGGCACGGCGACGACCTGCGCCGGGTGCACTGGCGCTCCACCGCGCGCTACGGCGAGCTGATGGTCCGTCGCGAGGAGCAGCCGCAGCGGGCCCGCTGCACCGTCCTCCTCGACACCCGCCGGATCGCCTACCAGGGTTCCGGACCCGACTCGGCGTTCGAGTGGGCGGTCTCCGGCGCCGCCTCCGCCCTCGTCCACATGCTGGAGCGCGGCTACGCGGTCCGGCTCGTCACCGACACGGGCACCTCGGTGGCCGGCGAGGGTTCCGAGGGCTTCGCCGGAGCGGCCGACTCCGCCGAGTCCGCCGGTCTGATGCTGGACACCCTCGCGGTCGTCGACCACTCCGAGGGCGGCGGCCTGTCCCGCGCCTCCGACCTGCTGCGCGGCGGCGACGAGGGACTGCTCGTCGCCTTCGTCGGCGACCTCGACGAGGAGCAGGCGGCCCTCACCGCCCGGATGCGCCACCGCGCGGGCGCGGCCGTCGCCTTCGTCCTGGACTCCGGGACGTGGCTGACCGGCGGCGCCGTCGCCGGGGCCGTCGAGGACCGGGTGCGGAAGCTGCGCGAGGCGGGCTGGACGGCGCTGGTCGTCCCGCCCGGGGCCAAGCTGGCGGACCTGTGGCAGCAGGCGGCCGGCGTCCGCGCCGAGTCCGCCGCGGCCGACACCTACGGAGGATGGTCATGAGCGGGCGCGCACGGCTGACCCTGGCCGCCTGGGCGGCCACCCTGATGGCGGCCGGGGCGCTGCTGCCGCTGGTCAAGCCGGCCACCTGGATCTTCACGGCCGCGTTCGTCCTCGCCCTGGTGAGCGGGGTGGGCACGCTGGCCCGGCGGGCGCCGCTGGCCCGCCCGCTGACGCTGCTCGCGCAACTCGTCGTCGCGCTCCTGGCGCTGACCGCGATCTTCGCCCGCGAACAGGCGGTCCTGCTGTTCCTGCCGGGGCCGCAGGCCCTCACGCACGCCGCCGACCTGTTCGCGGCGGGCGCCGACGACGTCGGCCGGTACGCGATCCCCGCGCCGGACACCGAGGGCATCCGGCTCATGCTGGTCGGCGGCGTGGTCGCCATCGGCCTGATGGTCGACACCCTCGCGGTCACCTTCCGGAAGGCGGCCCCCGCCGGGCTCCCCCTGCTCGCCCTGTACTCGGTGGCCGCCGGTCTCTCCGGCGGCGGGGCCGGCTGGCTCTGGTTCCTCCTCGCGGCCTCCGGCTATCTGCTGCTCCTCCTCGCCGAGGGCCGCGACCGGCTCTCGCAGTGGGGCCGGGTCTTCGGCGGCGCCCAGCGCTCCGGCCGGCCCGGTTCCGCCGTCGCCGCCGGCGGCCCCACCTTCGCCCCGGCCCGCACCGGGCGCCGGATCGGCGCCGTGGCCATGGGCGTCGCCCTGGTCGTCCCCTTCGCGCTGCCCGGTTTCACCGGCGGCCTCATCGGCGGCGGCGCCGGCGAGGGCACCGGCGGCGAGGGCCGGGGCGGCACCATCTCGGCCGTGAACCCGCTGGTCTCCCTCCAGGACAACCTGCGCCAGCAGGAGGACCGGGAGGTGCTGCGCTACCGGACCAACGCCCGCGACACCTCCGGCCTGTATCTGCGGCTCGTCGCGCTCGACCAGTTCGACGGCACCTCGTGGAAGTCCTCGGTCCGCCCGATCGAGGCCGTCCCCCGGCAGCTCCCCTGGCCGGAGGGGCTCTCCCGGAGCGTCCGGATCACCGAGGTCACCAGCAACTTCGTGGCCTCCGAGGGGTACGAGCAGAAGTGGCTGCCGATGCCGTACCCGGCGGGCCGCGTCGACATCGACGGCCGCTGGCGGTACGAGCCGGCCGGCCGGATGCTCGTCGGCGACGACAAGCAGACCACCCGCGGCGCCCGCTACACCGTGTCCAGCCTGGAGGTCCAGCCGACGTCCGAGCAGCTGGCCGCCGCCGGGGACGCCCCGGAGCGGCTGCGCCGCGAGTACACCCGGGTCCCGGCCTCGCTGCCCGCCGACGTGAAGGCGACCGCGCTCAGGATCACCTCCGGCGCGCGGAACGACTACGAGCAGGCGGTGAGGCTCCAGGACTGGTTCGCCCGGGACGGCGGCTTCCGCTACGACGTGGACGTCGAGTCCGGCACCGGTGTGCAGGCGATCTCCCGCTTCCTGAAGGACAAGGAGGGCTTCTGCGTCCACTTCTCCTTCTCGATGGCGGCGATGGCCCGCTCCCTGGGCATCCCGGCACGCGTGGCCGTGGGCTTCATGCCGGGAACGACGCAGACCGACGGCTCGGTCTCGGTCGGCATCCGGGACGCGCACGCGTGGCCCGAGCTGTACTTCGAGGGTGCGGGCTGGACGCGGTTCGAGCCGACCCCCTCCCGGGGCTCCACCCCCTCGTACACGCAGGAGAGCACGCCCTCGGGTACGGCCACCGGCCCCGCCCAGCCGCAGCAGAGCGCCTCGGCGCAGCCGTCCGCAGCGCCGAGCGCCTCGGAGAGCTGCACGCCGCAGGAGCGCCGGCTCGGCGACTGCGGTCCGGAGGAGGCCGTGGCGGGCGCGGAGTCGTCCGGCGGGGGCCCGGACCCCCTGGCGGTGGCGCTGACCGTCGTCGGCGTCCTGGCGGTCCTCACCGTCCCCCTGCTGCCGCTGCTGTGGCGGCGGCGGGTACGGGCCCGCCGGCTCGCCCCCGCCGGGGCGGGCGGGGCGCGCGGCCCCGGGGAGACGGCGGCGCGGACCCTCGCGGTCTGGGAGGAGATCGTCGACACGGCCTGGGACCACGGGGTCGAGCCGGACGAGTCGCAGACGCCGCGGCGGACGGCCGCCCGGATCGTCGACCGGGGCGGACTGCCCGACGAGGCGGCGGAGGCGGTGCACCGGGTGGCGGGGGCGGTGGAGGAGGCGCTGTACGCGCCGGACCCGCGGCCGGTGTCCGGGCTCGCGGAGGAGGCGGCCCGGATCCGGGCCGGCTTCCACGCGGCGGCGGACCGCAGGAACCGGCTGCTCGCCCTGCTGGCGCCGCGGTCCGCGGCGCGGGTGCGGTGGGCCGCGGCGGCGTGGTGGTCGGAGACGACGACGAGATGGTCGGCGCGACGCGCAACCCTCCGAACCCGCCTCCGCCACCCCCGCACGTCGCCCTGACGTCGTGGTGCGGCCCGCGGTACCCGCGGGCCGCACCACACACGGCGCTCGCCTCCCCACCCGGAGCCCGGCGGCACGACGAAGCCCCGCGGGTTCCGTGGTGTACGGAATCCTCGGGGCTCGTCTCAAGGCTCGTTGCGCGGGGCCTCCGCTCGGGGGGCCGTCAGTGGCCGCCACCCTGCTGCTCGTCGCGGCGGCGCTGCCACCGCTCTTCCATCCGGTTCATCATGGAGCGTCGCTGCCGGGTCTGACGGCCACCGGCCGTCGTCCCACCCCTGGGGGCCTGCTGCTGCTCACCCGGCTTGGGCGCCTTGCGCCATCCGGTGACCGCCAGGACCGCGCAGCCCAGCATGACGAGGAATCCCACCACGCTGATCCAGATCTGCTGTGCGACCATTCCGGCCATGAGGAGCGCGATACCCACCAGGAAGCCGGCGACTGCCTGGTAGACCCGTCGCCGGGTGTACGTACGCAGTCCGCTTCCCTCGAGCGCTGTCGCGAACTTGGGGTCTTCGGCGTACAGCGCTCGCTCCATCTGCTCGAGCATTCGCTGCTCGTGCTCCGAGAGCGGCACGGAGTCCTCCTAGTCGTCGGTCGCGGGGGCGACCGGTTTGCGGCCCTTTCAGGATAGGCAGGGAATCGCCCCCGTGAAACCCGCCCTCAATGCCGAATAGCCAATCCGGGCCGCCATGCGGATCGGTTGCTGAGGCGTTGATTCCCCAGGCCCTTCTCCGTCATGCCGGATGCTGTCCCCCGATCATACGGGGCAGAGCCGGTTATCGGGCGGGCTGTGGCGTACTCCATGGAGTGCCGCGCCCCGCACCGCCGAACGGGTGGCCGTCCAGCTCAGGCGCGCTTCTCGCCCAGTACGTGCAGCTGGGTGGCGATGGCGTGGAAGGAGGGCAGTTCGGCCGCCGCCGCCTCCAGCTTCAGCAGAGCCTCGGCGGCACCGGGCTCGGTGTCGACGAGGACGCCGGGGACGAGGTCGGCGAAGACCCGGACGCCGTGGACCGCGCCGACGTCGAGTCCGGCCTCGTCGGCCAGTTCGGCGAGCTGCTCGGCGGTGAAGCGGCGGGGTACGGGGTCGCCGGCGCCCCAGCGGCCCGCCGGGTCGGCGAGCGCGTGCCGGGCCTCGGTGAAGTGCCCGGCGAGGGCACGGGCCAAAACCGCGCCGCCGACGCCGGCGGCGAGCAGGCTGAGACTGCCGCCGGGCCGGAGCGCGGCGACCGCGTTCCGCACGCCTTCGGCGGGGTCGTCGACGTACTCCAGGACCCCGTGGCAGAGGACCGCGTCGTAGCCCTCGCGGCCGACCACGTCGAAGAGGCCGCGGACGTCGCCCTGGACGCCGGTGACCAGGTCGGCGACCCCGGCCTCGGCTGCCCGGCGCTCCAGCGCGAAGAGCGCGTTGGGGCTGGGGTCGACCACGGTGACCCGGTGGCCGAGGCGGGCGACCGGCACGGCGAAGTTCCCCGAGCCGCCGCCGGTGTCGAGGACGTCGAGGCCGTCCTTCCCGACGGCCTCGACCCGGCGGTCGAGGGCGTCCTTGAGGACGTCCCAGACGACGGCGGTACGCAGGGAGGCACGCGACGGGCGCGAGGTCGCCTCTCGACCGAAGACAGGGGAAGGGTCCGGCACGGCTGTTGACTCCTCGGTGACGGGTACGGACTCCCCCACCCTATGGCCTGGGGGGTGGCTTGCCGATCACGCCGCGGAGCCGGCCCGACCGGCGGTGCCGGCCCGGGGACCGCGAGGGGCTCCCGGGACCGGCGGCCGGGTCAGCCGTCCGCCTCGTCCGCGCCCGGCTGGCGGGGCAGCACCGGCCGGAGGGCGAGCAGTCGCTCGACCAGGCGCAGGAAGGTCGCGGCGTCCCTGAGCAGGTCGTCGGCCTCGCGCCGGGTCGCCGCGCCGGCGATGCCGGCCTCGGCGCGGGCCCTGCGCTCGGCTCCGGAGGCGAAGAGGGCGCTCCACTCGGTCAGCTCGGGCGCCAGCTCGGCCAGGACCTCCCAGGCGCTCCGTATCGGCTGTCGGCGGCGGGTCCCGACCTCGGGCATGGCGCGGGCGGCGAGCACGGCGGCGGCGGCGCGCAGGGCGGCCAGGTGGGCCGCGGCGTACCGCTCGTGGGGTCGGTCGAGCGTGGCGGCCTCGGCGATGCCGGCCCGGGCCTTGGCGAGGAGGTCGACGGCGGCCGGCGGGGCGGCGGAGGCGCGCGGGACGGGGTGGATGTCGGACGCGGGTCCCGTCTGCGCGGGGGTGGGGCGTCGGCGGGGCGCGGCTGCTGCGGAAGGGCTTGCCATGACGAGTCCTCCTGTCGTCGCGTGACGGCTTCGTGGCCGTATGTGTCCATCGTGCCCGCCCCCACTGACATTCACTCTGACCTGGCGTTTTGCCTGAGTACCCCTCAGGGGGTAGCTTTTGAACTGACCAGTCAGTTCAAAAGGGGAATCGGGGGGTGGGCCCGTGGGAGCGGAAGCGGAAGCCGAGGAGCGGCCGCACGGCGCCGCCGTCGTCGCGGACGGCTTCGGGCTGAAGGGGCCGCGCGGCTGGGCGTTCCGGGAGGTGTCCTTCCGGGCGGAGCCGGGAGCGCTGGTGGCGATCGAGGGCCCCTCGGGCTCGGGCCGCACCTGCCTGCTGCTCGCGCTCACCGGCCGGATGAAGGCCAAGGAGGGCACCGCGGAGGTGGGCGGCCTGCCGCTGCCCCGGAAGATGGCCGCGGTGCGCCGGATCAGCGCCCTCGGGCACGTCCCCGGCGTCAGCGAGCTCGACCCCGCCTTCACGGTGGCCGAGCACCTGGGCGAGCGGGCCCTGCTCCAGCGGCGCTTCGACGGCTCCGTCCGCACGTTCCTGCGCCGCCCGTCCGAGCGGCGCGCGGCGGCCCGGGCCCGGATCGACGAGGCCGTGGCGGCCTCGGGTCTCGACCTGGCCGCCCTGCCGAAGGGCGACCGGACCTCCGTACGCGATCTGGAGCGCCTGGAGGCCCTTCGGCTCTCGATCGCCCTGGCGCTCATGGGCCGGCCGCGACTGCTCGCCGTGGACGACGCGGACCTGAAGCTCTCGGACGCCGACCGCGCCGAGGCCTGGGCGCTGCTGCGCTCGGTGGCCGACTCCGGGACCACCGTCCTGGCGGTGTGCAGCGAGGCCCCCGAGGACGCCCTGCGGATCACCACGCTCGCCACCGACGCCACCGACGCCGCCGGAGCGGCGGCCGACAGCGGGGACGCGGGTACGCCCGCCGGCGCCGATGACGCGGACACCGGGCCCGAGCCCGAGGCGAAGGCGAAGACGCGGCCGAAGACGGAGACGAAGCCGCAGCCGAAGGCCGCCCTCCTGACGAAGGCCGCGGCGGACTCCGGGGCCGGGGCCGCGGACGACGCCCCCGCCGACGGCACCGGCGCACCCGCCGCCCCGTCCGCGGACACCGCGCCCGCCGCCGGACGCACCGAAGGCGCCACCGACGGCGCCACCGAAGACACGACCGAGGAGGGGACGGCCGATGCGCTCGCCGAAACTGGCCGCGCTTGAGCTGAAGCGCTTCGGCAGGGGAAAGCTGCCGCGCGCCGCGCTCGTCGCGATCCTGCTGCTGCCCCTGCTGTACGGCGCCCTGTACCTGTACTCGTTCTGGGACCCGTACGGCAGGCTCGACAAGATCCCCGTCGCCCTCGTCAACGAGGACCGCGGGGCCACCGCCGACGGCAAGAAGATCAACGCCGGTGACGACATCACCCGGGGGCTGCTGGACAGCAGCACCTTCGCCTGGCACCGGGTCAGCGACGCCGAGGCGCGCAAGGGCGTGGAGGACGGCACGTACTACCTGTCCCTGACCATGCCCGGCGACTTCAGCTCGCGCATCGCCTCCAGCTCGGGCGACTCCCCCGAGACCGGCGCCCTGCGGGTGCGGACGAACGACGCCAACAACTACATCGTCGGCCAGATATCCCGGACGGTGTTCTCCGAGGTCCGCACCGCCGCCTCCACCAAGTCCTCCCGGACCTTCCTCGACAAGATCTTCATCTCCTTCTCCGACATCCACGACGCCACCGCGAAGGCGGCGAAGGGCGCGGGCGACCTCAAGCAGGGCGTGGACAAGGCGAAGAAGGGCTCGAAGGACCTGGCGAACGGCCTCAAGGACGCCAAGGACGGCAGCGGCGACCTGGCCGCCGGCATGAAAAAGCTGGACAAGGGCGCGAAGGACCTGGAGAGCGGCTCCCGCAAGGTGGCCGCCGGCACGCAGTCCCTCGCCGACAAGGTGAACGGCACCGCCGACAAGGTCCGCCCCTACCTGGCGAACAACGGCAAGTCGATCCGGGACACCGCCCGCCTCGTCTCGGACTCCGCCACCGCCGTCCGCCACAACCTCGACGACCTGGTGAAGCGCGCCCCGGTGATCCGCAGCGCGGCGCACCTGGCCGACGACGAGCTGGCCAAGGCCCACCAGGCGGAGTGCGTGGCGAAGCCCGAGGCCGCCGCAGCGTTCCCCACCGTCTGCGCCAAGCTCAAGGAGGCCTCGGTCACGGCCGGCGACGTCGCCACCATCGCGGACGACGTGCACGAGCTGACGAAGGGCAGCACGGGCGACCTCAAGACCCTCGACGCGCGGCTCGCGAAGCTCACGCGGCAGGCCGACGAGCTGGCCGCCCGCGCCCCGCACCTCGACCAGGACGTCTCGGACGCCATCCGGAAGATCAACGAGCTCAACACGGGCGCGAAGAAGGTCGCCGCGGGCGCGGAGAAGCTGCACACCGGCATCACCGGCGCCAAGGCCGGCTCCGTGAGCCTCGACACCGGCGTCGGGAAGCTGAAGAAGGGAGCGGGCGCCCTCGACGGCGGCCTGTTCAAGCTGGCCGACGGCTCGGGCACGCTCGCCTCCGGTCTGAAGGACGGGGTCGACCGGATCCCCGACTACGACGCGCAGGACCGCGACCGGCGCACCGAGGTCATGGCCGATCCCGTGCAGCTGGCCTCCCAGTCGCTGCACAAGGCGCCGAACTACGGCACCGGTTTCGCCCCGTACTTCATCCCGCTCTCCCTCTGGGTCGGCGCGATGGTCGCGTACATGATCATCCAGCCGCTGAACCGGCGCGCGCTGGCCGCCGGCGGCTCCGCCTGGCGGATCGCCCTCGCGGGCTGGCTCCCGGTGGCGGCGATCGGCGTCCTCCAGGTCGCGGCCCTCATGTCGGTCCTGCACTGGGGCCTCGGCCTGCAGATGGCCCGTGCCGCCGGGACGGTCGGCTTCCTCGCCCTGGTCACCTGCTGCTTCTCCGCGATCATCCAGTGGCTCAACGCCCGCTTCGGCGCGGCCGGCCGGATCCTGGTCCTCGCGGTGCTGATGCTCCAACTGACCTCGGCGGGCGGCACGTACCCCGTCCAGACCAGTCCGGGCTTCTTCAACGCCGTCCACCCGTTCCTGCCGATGACCTACGTGGTCGAGGCGCTGCGCCGGCTCATCACGGGCGGCGGCATCGGGCCCGTCTGGCAGGCCTGCGCGGTGCTCACCGCGTTCACCCTGGGCGCCCTGGCCCTGACCGCCGTGTCCGCCCGCCGGAAGCAGGTCTGGACGCTGGACCGGCTCCACCCCGAACTGACCCTGTGAGACCGGGCCGGTGAGACCCGCGACACCTGTGAGAATCGACCCCATGGACAGCAGCAGCACCCGACGCCAGGCCACCCGCGCGAAGCTCTACGAGGCGGCCGTCACCCTCATCGCGGAGCAGGGATTCTCCGCGACGACGGTGGACGAGATCGCCGAGCGGGCCGGCGTGGCCAAGGGCACGGTCTACTACAACTTCAAGAGCAAGACCGAGCTCTTCGAGGAGCTGCTGCGCCACGGGGTGTCGCTGCTGACGGCCTCGCTGCGGACGGCGGCCGAGGAGACCGCCGGGCGCGGCGGGAGCCGGATCGACGCGCTGGACGCGATGATCCGGGCCGGCCTCGTCTTCATCGACCGCTACCCGGCCTTCACCCAGCTGTACGTGGCCGAGCTCTGGCGCACCAACCGGGCCTGGAACTCGACGCTCCTGGTCGTCCGCCAGGAGGCCGTGGCGGTGGTCGAGGGGGTGCTGCGCGAGGCGGTCGCGGCCGGGGAGCTGAGCGACGAGATCGACGTCCAGCTGACGGCGGCGGCGCTGGTGGGGATGGTGCTGGTGGCCGCGCTCGACTGGCAGGCCTTCCAGAGCGAGCGTTCGCTCGACGACGTGCACGCGGCGCTGTCCCGGCTGCTGCACGGCCGGGTGGGCGGCCGCTGAGCGGTCCGCCGCCCGGCCCCGGGCCGCGCGCCCGGCCCGGCGGCACGGCCCCGCCCCACGAAAAACGGCCCCGCCCCACGAAACACGGCACACGGCGCGGCGAAGGCCGGCCGGTCGAGGCTCGATCCCCCCGAGCCCCGTCCGGCCGGCCTTCGCCGTACGTCCCCCGTGACACCCCCGTGCCCCGTTGCGGCAGGCACGCGGCCCCGGTTCCGCCGCCCCGTGTCGGCGGTCCCCGGGGCCGCGCCCCTTCCGTGGACTCCACTCTTCCGTCTCGGCGTCCGCCGCTCATCCGCGTACCTACTCATCTCGCGCCCTAGGTACGGATACTCAGACTGGTTACGATCGCGGGCGTGTCGGTACTCCCTCTGGTGTTCACCAGCGGCTGGGCGAGCGGGATCAACGCGTACGCGGTGGTCCTGCTGTTCGGCGTCTTCGGCGCGACCGGGCTCACCGACGAGGTGCCCGAGTCCTTGCAGCGCACGGATGTCCTCGTCGCGGCCGGCGTGCTCTTCCTGTGCGAGGCGGTGGCGGACAAGATCCCGTACGTCGACTCGATATGGGATTCCGTCCACACGGTGATCCGGCCGATCGCGGGCGCGGTGGTCGGCGCCCTGCTCGCCGGGCAGAACGGCTCGCTGCCGGAGCTCGCCGCGGGCGCGGTCGGCGGTACGACGGCGCTGCTGAGCCACTTCGTCAAGGCCGGGACGAGGATGGCGGTCAACACGTCGCCCGAGCCGTTCTCCAACGTCGCCCTGAGCCTGGCGGAGGACCTCGGCGTGGCGGCCGTCGTCACCTTCGCGATCTTCCACCCCGTGGCGGCGGCGAGCATCGCGGGCGCCCTGCTCCTCGGGGGCCTGGTGATACTGGTCTTCCTCGCCCAGCGGATCCGGCGCTTCCTGCGCCGCAGGTCCCAGCGGCGCGAGGAGAGACGTCTTGCCGACGCCGAGGCGCACGCCCGCGCCAGACCGCCGTCCGGGGACGGCTCGGAACACTTCTGAGCCCGTTCGGGTCCGTCCGGGGCGCCGGATAGGGTCGCCGCATGGCACGGATTGTGGTGATCGGCGCGGGTCTCGGCGCCATGGCGGCGGCGGCCCGGCTGGCCGTGGCGGGCCACCGGGTGACGGTGTACGAGCGGGCGGCGACGTACGGCGGGGCGGTCGGCCGCTACGCGCGCGACGGGTTCGCCTTCGACACGGGCCCGGGGCTGCTGCACCTGCCGGCCGTGTACCGGGACCTGTTCGTGAAGACCGGCAAGAAGCCGCTGGAGGCCTGCGTCACGCTGACGCAGGTCGACCCGGCGAGCCGTCACGTCTTCGCCGACGGCACCCGCGTGGACCTGCCGAACGCCTCCCGGGCCGGCACGGTCGCGGCCCTGGACGCCGCGCTCGGCGCGGGCGCGGGCGAGCGCTGGGGCGACTTCCTGGTGCGGGCCCGCGAGGCCTGGGACCGCACCCGCCGCCCGCTCCTGGAGGAGCCGCAGCCCGCCGACCCGGCGCCGCTGGCCCGCGAGCCCTACCCGGCGCCGAAGGCGGGCCTGCTGCGCCGCCCGACGACGACGCTCGCGCAGGTCGGGGCACGGGAGCTGCGGGACCCGCGGCTCGCCGCCCTGCTGGACGCGTACGCGTGGGCGTACGGCTTCGACCCGGCGACGGCCCCGGCCTCGGCCGCCGTCCTGCCGTACATGGAGCAGACCTTCGGCAGCTGGTACGTGGGCGGGGGCCTGCGGGCCCTCGCCGACGCGGTGTACGAGCGCTGCCTGGAGCGGCGTGTCGCGTTCGTCTTCGACACGCCCGTGGAGGAGGTCCTGGAGAAGGACGGCCGGGCGGCGGGCGTACGGCTCGCGGGCGGCGGGACCGTCGAGGCCGACCAGGTCGTCTCGGGCGTCCCGGTGCCCGCCCTCCGCCGCGACCGCGTCGTCGCCCGGATGTCCGGCGAAGCGCCGACGCGTCACCAGTCCGTCGGCACGAGCCGGGTGACGGTCTGTCTGGCGCTGCGCGGCGCCCGCGAGGCGGACGCGGTCCACCGCACCGTCGTCCACGGGACGGGCGGGCGGCCGGAGGTGACGGTGCTGCGCCCGGACGACCCGGCGCTGCGTCCGGACGCGGAGCACGAGGCGGTCACGGTCACGGCGACCGTGCCCACGTCCCCGGAGCGGGACGCGGCCGCGTGGGAGGCCTTCGCCGACCGGATGGTGGAGGCGGCCGGGCAGGCCGTCCCGGGCCTGCCGGAGCGGCTGCTGTGGCGGCACGTGCGCACTCCGGAGGACGTGCGGCACGACACGGGCGTGGCCGAGGTGCCGGGGCCCGCGCTGGCCGGCGCCGGCGGGCGGCTGCTCCCCGCGGGCACCCTGTCCCCGCTGCCGGGGCTCTGGCTCGCGGGCGGCTGGGCGCACCCGGGCGGCGGGCTCGCCCACGCGGGCATGTCGGGGGCGCTGGTCGCGGGCTTCGTCGTCGAGGGCGCGGACTTCCGCGGCTCCCGGTAGACGGCCGCGGGGCCCGGCGGACGCGCCGGGCCCCGCGGTCGTTCAGTAGCGGTACTGCTGCTGGTCGTCCGGGTGCGGTTCGTAGCCGTAGTGGCCCGGGCCCTGCGGCTGCTGCTGCGGCTGGGGGGCCTGGTCGGTGTCGCGCTGCTGCGGGACCCAGACCCCGCCGGGCGGGGTGTCGTAGGTGTACGAGGGGGCGTACGGGTCGCTGTAGTAGGAGCCGTACTGCTGGCCGTCCGTCCCGGGGCCGATGTACGGGTCGGAGTAGGCGGCGTACTGCTGCTGTCCGGCGCCCTGGCCGTAGTCGTAGGCGGGCTGCTGCTGCTCGTACGACGGCGCGTAGGGGTCGTACCCGGTCTGGTAGCCCGTCTCGTAGCCGGTGCCGGGGTCCGGGGCGGCGCCGTGGGACGCTTCCTGACCCCGGGTGTAGACGCCGTACTGGCCGGTGTCCTCGGGCATCGGCAGGGGCTCGTAGACGGCGGTGGCCTCCGCGGCGGGCGGGGCCTCGGCACCGTCGGGCCCGGGGTACGGGGCCTCGTCGGTCTCGTAGGAGAGCTCGGTGACCTCCAGGGTGGGCCCGGCCTGCGCGGGCGGGGCCGACCGGCGGCGGCGGCTCGCGCCGGGGTTGCCGCCGAGCGCCCAGCCGGTCGAGAAGCCGCGGCGGAAGGAGAGCGTCACATAGGTCTGGCCGACGGCGAACGCGACGGCTCCGGCGATGATGACCGCCACCATGGACGTGAGGACGCCGAGGACCACGCCGAGGAAGCCGCAGAAGGCGAGCACGCGCCAGCGCAGCCGCGCCTTGTACTGGAGCAGCACCTCCCCCAGCAGCCACAACGCGACCACGCCGAACGCGATGTAGAGGACCGTCCACCCCATGCCCCGCCGCCCCTCTCCACGGTCACCGCCGCGGAGAAGGGCGGGTACGACCGGTCACGACTGCTGGTGCAGTCCGAGATTCTCGTAGATCTCGATCGCGGTGGAGCTGTTCAGCGTGATGAAGTGCAGTCCGGGGACACCCTCGGAGAGCAGCCGCGCGCAGAACTCCGTCGCGAACTCGATACCGATGGAGCGTACAGCGGCGGCATCGTCCTTGACGGCGAGGATGCGCTCTTTCACATCCGCGGGGAAGTGGGCGTTGCTCAGCCGGGGCAGCCGGTCGAGGGTCTTCACGTTCACAACGGGCATGACTTCGGGGATGATCGGCGTCTCGCAGCCGGCCTTGACGACGCTGTCCCGCAGCCGCAGATAGTTCTCGGGGTCGAAGAACATCTGGGTGATCGCGTAGTCGGCGCCGGCGCGGCACTTGTCCACGAAGTGCCGGATGTCCGTGTCCCAGTCGAGGGAGCGGGGGTGCATCTCGGGGAAGGCGGCGACGCCGACGCAGAAGTCGCCCGACTCCTTGATCAGCCGGACCAGGTCGGCGGCGTACTTCACGCCCTCCGGGTGCTCGACCCAGTCGCCCAGCGGGTCGCCCGGCGGGTCGCCGCGGACGGCGAGCATGTTGCGGATGCCGGCGTCGGCGTACTGGCCGAGGACGTTGCGCAGCTCGGCGACGGAGTGGTCGACGGCGGTGAGGTGGGCGACCGGGGTGAGCGTGGAGTCGGAGGCGATCTTCTGGGTGGCCTTGACGGTGCCGCCGCGGGTGGAGCCGCCGGCGCCGTAGGTCACGGAGACGAAGCTGGGGCCGAGCGCCTCGACGCGGCGCATCGCGTTCCAGAGGACCTGCTCGCCCTTCTCGGTCCGGGGCGCGAAGAACTCGAAGGAGTACGACGTGCCGCCGGAGGCGAGGATCTCGCGGACCGTGCGGGCGCGGTCCGAACGGACGGATGCGGTACCAAGGGCCATACCGGCAGGTTAGACGGGCCACGGGGAGCCGTGTGAACGGCGTCCGCGAAGTGGACACCGTTTTGGACAGTCCGGAGGCCGGATCCCTGGACGAAGCTCCGGGCGGCGGAGCGGACCCCTACCGTCCCGCGCGCTCGCGGACCCGCTTGGCGAGGGCGGCCGTCGCGGCGGCCGGGTCGTCGGCCTCGGTGATCGCCCGGACGACGACGATCCGCCGCGCGCCCGCGTCCAGGACCTCGTCCAGGTTCGTCTCGTCGATGCCGCCGATGGCGAACCACGGCCGGTTCTGGGAGAGGCCGGCCGCGTACCGCACGAGGTCGAGGCCGGGCGCGTACCGGCCGGGCTTGGTGGGGGTGGGCCAGCAGGGCCCGGTGCAGAAGTAGTCCACGCCCGGTTCGACGGCGGCCGCGGCCGCCTCGGTCTCGGCGTGGCAGGAGCGGCCGATCAGCACCCGGTCGTCGAGGATCGCCCGGGCGGCGGGCACGGGGAGGTCTCCCTGGCCCAGGTGGAGCACGTCGGAGCCGATCGCGTGGGCGACGTCGGCCCGGTCGTTCACGGCGAGGAGCCTGCCGTGCCGGCGGGCCGCCTCGGCGAAGACGGCGAGGTGCTCCAGCTCCTCCCCCGCCTCCATGCCCTTGTCGCGGAGCTGCACGATGTCCACGCCGGAGGACAGCACGGCGTCGAGGAACTCGGGCAGGTCGCCCTGGCGGCGCCGGGCGTCGGTGCAGAGGTAGAGCCGGGCGTCGGCGAGCAGCTCACGAGCCGTGGGCATGGGTGGTTCCCCCCGTCGGTGTCACGGGGCGGCTCCCCGTGGGTGTCGCGGGGCGGTACCCCGGCGGTGCGGCGCGGTCGGTCCGCGCCGCCGGCACGGGTGCCGGCGGCGGTGCGGCCCGGAAGGCCGGCCGCCGTCGGCACCCGCTCATGGCGTCCTGCGGTGCGGCGTCAGATGGCGAGCGCCTGAGCGCGGCGCTTCACCTCCGTGCCGCGGTTCTCGTTGAGCGCCTGCGCGGGCGTGCCCGGCAGGCTCTCGTCGGGAGTGAAGAGCCACTCCAGCATCTCCTCGTCGGTGAAACCGTCGTCCCGCAGCACGGTCAGGAGCCCGACGAGGCCCTTGACGATCCTGTCGCCCTGGATGAAGGCGGCGGGCACCTGCAGGGCGTTGTTCTCTCCACGGCGCACGGCGATGAGCTGACCTTCCTTGATCAGCTGCCGCACGCGCGTCACCTCGACATCGAGCATCTCCGCGATGTCGGGCACATAGAGCCAGGCGGGGACGAGCGCATCGATCTTCACGTCAATCTCGGTCACAGGACAAGCCTGCCATCCCGGACTGACAGCCGGTAGTCGGGCCCCGCGCGACCGCCGCCTCCAGGGGGACGGCGGGGCCCGATCGGCAGGACGCCCCGCTACGCGACCGCCGCCTTGAGGGGGACGGCGGGGTCGGCGGCGCGGGCGGGGTCCACGGCGGTCCCGGCCTCGATGAGCTTGCGGCCCTGGGCCAGGTCGCGGGGGCGGCCCACGGCGAGCAGGGCCACCGGGACCCCGGCCCGGAGCCACAGCACGGACCAGGCCTGCTCGGCCGGGTCGCCGCGCCAGAGCAGCTCGTCCGCGTCGGCGTGGTGGCCGGCGAACTGGACGAAGCGGCCGAACTGCTCGGACCAGAAGTACGGGACGGGGTCGTAGGGGCCGGGATCCCCGCCGGCGTCCGCCCCGGCGATCGTCGCGGCGACGGAGCGGGGGCCCTGGAGGGCGTTGTCCCAGTGGTGGACGAGGAGGCGCCGCCCGTAGCGGGCGGAGGGGAAGGAGGCGCAGTCCCCGACCGCGTACACGTCGGGCAGGCTGGTGCGCAGCCGCTCGTCGGCGGTGACGGCGCCGTCGGGGTCGAGGGCGATCCCGGAGCCGGTGAGCCATCCGGTGGCGGGGCGGGCCCCGATGCCGACGACGACCGCGTCGGCGGGCAGCTCGCGGCCGTCGGCCAGGACGACCCGTCCGGGTGCGCCGGGTTCGACCGTGTGGACGCGGGCCTCGGTGAGGAGTTCGGCGCCGTTCTCGCCGTACCACTCGGCCATGGGGGCGGTGACCTCGGCGGGCAGCGCTCCGGCGAGGGGGCGGTCGGCGGCCTCGACGACGGTGACGGCGCAGCCGGCGGCGCGCGCGGCGGTGGCGAACTCGGCGCCGATCCATCCGGCGCCGACGACCACGACGTCGTGGCGGCGCTCCAGGACGGGTCCGAGCCGGACGGCGTCGTCGAGGGTGCGCAGCAGATGGACGCCGGGGACGCCGTCGGTGCCGGGCAGGGTGACCGGCTGGGCTCCGGTGGCGAGGACGAGGGCGTCGTACGCGACGGGTCCGGCCTCGGTGTCGATCTCGTGGTCGGCGGCGCGCAGCCCGGTGACGTCGAGGCCGAGGCGGAGCTCGATGCCGAGCTCGTCGAAGTCCACGTCGAAGGCGGAGTCCTCGGCCTTGCCGAGGAGGACGGCCTTGGAGAGCGGGGGCCGGTCGTAGGGCTGGTGGGGCTCGGCCCCGATGAGGGTCACGGGGCCGGTGAAGCCCCGTTCCCGCAGGGCGACGGCGGTCTGGACGCCCGCCATGCCGGCGCCGACGATCACGACGTGCTGCTGTGCCTGCTTCTGCTCGCTCACCCGACCACCTTACGCATCTGACGAATCGTCAGGAAGGGAGGGGTCTGCGCCCGGCCCGGGGCGGAAGCTAGTGTGTCGGGCGTAAAGCACTCGCGGGAGCCCGGACGCACCGGGCTGAGAGGGAGGCTGGGACGGCCTCCGACCGTACGAACCTGATCCGGGTCATGCCGGCGAAGGGAGGGGCTGGACGCCCATGCGTTCTTCCGAAGTCCACGCGCCAGAGGAGCACACGCCAGAGGCCTGCGCGGCCGCGGACCACGCGCCGGAAGCCGGGGCGCCGGACGCCGCAGGAGCCGCCGCCGGACCGTCCGACGCGCGGCCCGCCGCCGGACCGTCCGACGCGCGGCCCGCCGCCGGTCCGTCCGACGTCCGCGGGAGCGACGTCCTCGTGGTCGGGGGCGGCATCATCGGGCTGGTGACGGCCTGGCGGGCCGCCCTGCGCGGCCTGCGCACCGTCGTGGTCGACCCGGCCCCCGGCGGCGGCGCCGCCCACGTCGCGGCCGGGATGCTCGCCGCCGTCACCGAACTGCACTACGGCGAGGAGACCCTCCTCGGGCTCAACCTCGCCTCCGCCGCCCGTTACCCCGCGTTCGTCGCCGAACTGGAGGAGGCCACCGGCCACGACGTCGGCCACCGCGCCTGCGGCACCCTCGCCGTCGCCCTCGACGCCGACGACCGGGCCCATCTGCGCGAACTGCACGCCCTGCAGAGCCGCTGCGGACTCGCCTCGGAGTGGCTCAGCGGCCGCGAGTGCCGCCGGCTGGAACCGATGCTGGCCCCCGGGGTGCGCGGCGGGCTCCGGGTGGACGGCGACCACCAGGTCGATCCGCGCCGCCTCGCCGCCGCGCTCCTCGTCGCCTGCGAACGGGCCGGAGTGGTCTTCCACCGCACCCTCGCCGAGCGCCTGACGGTGCGACGGGACCGGGCGCGCGGTGTCGTGCTCGCCGGGGGCCGGGAGCTGACGGCCGAGCAGGTCGTGCTCGCCGCCGGCAGCCTGAGCGGCCGCCTCGCGGGCGTGCCCGACGAGGTGCTTCCGCCGGTGCGCCCGGTGAAGGGCCAGGTGCTGCGGCTGCGGGTGCCCGCGCCGTACGCCCCCTTCCTCTCCCGGACGGTCCGGGCCGTCGTCCGGGGCAGCCACGTCTACCTGGTGCCCCGCGAGAACGGCGAACTCGTCGTCGGCGCCACCAGCGAGGAACTCGGCTGGGACACCACGGTGACGGCGGGCGGGGTGTACGAGCTGCTGCGCGACGCCCACGAGCTGGTCCCCGGGCTCACGGAGCTGCCGCTGACCGAGACCCTGGCGGGCCTGCGCCCCGCGTCCCCCGACAACGCCCCGCTGCTCGGCCCCACCGCCCTGCCCGGGCTGCACCTGGCCACCGGCCACTACCGCAACGGGGTCCTGCTCACCCCCGTCACCGGCGACGTCATGGCCGAGGTGCTCACCACCGGCGCCCTCCCCGACGAGGCCCGCCCCTTCACCCCGCGCCGGTTCTCCGCCGCGCCCGCCCCCGTACGTCAGGAGCAGCCCGCATGAACGTGTCCGTGAACGGAGAGGCCCGCGTGCTCTCCGGCCCCGTCTCCCTCGGCGCCCTCGTGGCGACCCTCACCAAGGCCCCGTCCGGGGTCGCCGCCGCCCTCAACGAGACGGTGGTGCCGCGCGGGGCCTGGGAGACGACGCTCCTCGGCGAGGGCGACCGGGTCGAGATCCTCACCGCGGTCCAGGGGGGCTGAGCACGATGTCCGACGACCTGTTCACCCTGGGCGGTACGGAGTTCTCCTCGCGCCTCATCATGGGCACCGGCGGCGCGCCCAGCCTCGACGTCCTGGAACGCTCGCTGGTCGCCAGCGGCACGGAGCTGACGACGGTCGCGATGCGGCGCCTGGACCCGACCGTCCAGGGCTCGGTCCTCTCCGTCCTGGAGCGGCTCGGCATCCGGGTCCTGCCGAACACGGCGGGCTGCTACACGGCCGGCGAGGCCGTCCTCACGGCCCGGCTGGCCCGCGAGGCGCTCGGCACCGACTGGATCAAGCTGGAGGTCGTCGCCGACGAGCGGACCCTGCTGCCGGACGGCGAGGAGCTCCTCGCGGCGGCCGAGACGCTCGTCGACGACGGCTTCACCGTCCTCCCCTACACCAACGACGACCCGGTCCTCGCCCGGAAGCTGGAGGACGCGGGCTGCGCGGCGATCATGCCGCTCGGCTCCCCCATCGGCTCGGGCCTCGGCATCCGCAACCCGCACAACTTCCAGCTGATCGCGGAGCGCGCCGGCGTGCCGGTGATCCTCGACGCCGGGGCGGGCACCGCCTCCGACGCGGCGCTCGCGATGGAGCTGGGGTGCGCGGCGGTGATGCTGGCCTCCGCGGTGACCCGCGCGCAGGAGCCGGTCCTGATGGCCTCGGCGATGCGGCACGCCGTGGAGGCGGGTCGGCTCGCCCACCGGGCGGGGCGGATCCCCCGCCGGCACTTCGCGGAGGCGTCCTCCCCCCACGAGGGCCGCGCGGCGCTCGACCCGGAGCGCCCGGCCTTCTGACCCGCGGCCCGCACGGCGGGGGGCCCGGGGCGTGGGGCGTGTCACAGGTGGGCTGCAAGGGGGCCGGACACGCGGGCGGCCCCGTCGCGGCTCGTAGACTCGACGCCGTGGACACGACCCTTCAGGACCCCCTCGTCGGGCGGCTGCTCGACGGCCGCTACCGCGTCGACGCGCGCATCGCCGTCGGCGGGATGGCCACGGTCTACCGGGCCGTCGACACCCGCCTCGACCGCGTGCTCGCGCTCAAGGTGATGCACCCCGCCCTCGCCACCGACGCCGCGTTCGTCGAGCGCTTCATCCGCGAGGCCAAGTCCGTCGCCCGGCTGTCGCACCCCAACGTGGTGGGTGTGTTCGACCAGGGCGCCGAGGGCGCGTACGTCTACCTGGCGATGGAGTACGTCGCCGGCTGCACGCTCCGCGACGTCCTGCGCGAGCGCGGCGCCCTCCCGCCGCGGGCCGCCCTCGACATCCTGGAGCCGGTGCTCGCCGCGCTCGGCGCCGCGCACCGGGCCGGTTTCGTGCACCGGGACATGAAGCCGGAGAACGTCCTGATAGGGGACGACGGCCGGGTCAAGGTCGCCGACTTCGGCCTCGTACGGGCGGTGGGCTCGGCGACCGCCACCACCGGCTCGGTCCTCGGGACCGTCTCGTACCTGGCGCCGGAGCAGATCGAGCACGGCACCGCCGACACCCGCGCCGACGTGTACGCCTGCGGTGTCGTCCTGTACGAGATGCTGACCGGCGGCAAGCCGCACGGCGGCGACACGCCCGCCCAGGTGCTCTACCAGCACCTGAACACGGACGTGCCCGCCCCCTCGGCGGCCGTGCCGGGGCTGGCCGTGGAGCTGGACGGGCTGGTCGCCGCGGCCACCGCCCGCAACCCCGAGCTCCGCCCGTACGACGCCGTGGCCCTGCTCGGCCTGCTGCGGGAGGCCCGCGCCGGCCTCCGCGAGGAGCAGCTGGACGCCGTGCCGCCCCAGGCCCGGTCCGGGGCGCGGGACACCACGGACGACCGGACGAGCGTGATCGCCCGGGCGGTCCCGGCCGGCACCGGGGCCGACGCCCACCCGGTCCTCCACACGAACCGGCTGCCCGTCCACGAGTCGGCGCCCGTCCCGGGCGGCCGTCTGCGCCGCCCGCCGCGCGGCCCGCTGCTCCTCGTCCTGGGCGTGCTGCTGGCCCTCGGCCTCGGCACCGGGATCTGGTACATCAACTCGGGCCAGTTCACCCGGGTCCCCGCCGTGCTGGGCCAGACGGAGCCCGAGGCGACGAAGCGGCTCACCGACGCCGGGCTGGACGTCGGCACGACGAAGCGCGCGTTCAGCGACGTGTACGAGCGCGGCACCGTCATGGCCGCCGACCCGGCCCCCGGCGAGCGCCTCCGGGGCAACGGGACGGTCACGCTGACCCTGTCCCGCGGTCCCGAGCGCGTGAAGGTCCCCCACCTCAAGGACAAGCCGCTCGCCGAGGCCCGGCGGATCCTCGCCGACGAGGGCCTGGCCGCCGGAGTGGTCACCCGGACGTTCAGCGACTCCGTCGCCCGGGGCGCCGTGATCGGCTCCGACCCCGAGCCCGGCACCGAGCGGTCCCCCGACTCGGCCGTCGCCCTGGTGGTCAGCAAGGGCGCCCCGATCGACGTCCCCGACACCACCGGCGAGACCGTCGCCGACGCCACGGCCCTGCTCCGGGAGGAGGGGCTCACGGTGGTCGTCGCCCCCGAGCGGATCCACTCCCCGGAGGACGCCGGATCGGTCGCCGCCCAGTCGCTCGCCCCGGGCAGCCGGGCCGCCGAGGGCGACACCGTCACCCTCAGCGTCTCGAAGGGCCCCCGGCTCGTCGAGGTCCCGGACGTCGTCGGCGAGACGGTCGACGACGCCCGGGCGGCCCTGGAGGACGAGGGCTTCGAGGTCGAGGTCAAGAAGTCGTTCCCGTACCTCGGCAGCGAGGTCTCGGGCCAGTCCGTCGAGGGCGGCTCCACCGCGCCCGAGGGCTCCACCGTCACCCTCACGATCAAGGGACTGTAGACACTGATGCGCAACCCCGTCGGCGGCCACGTCCCGGTGGCCGGTGGCCTGGCCAAGGTCGGCCTCGGCTACGCCCGCGAACTCGGCGCCGAGACCGTGCAGGTCTTCGTGGCCAACCCCCGGGGCTGGGCCACCCCGCCCGGGAACCCCGCGGAGGACGAGCGGTTCCGCGCCGAGTGCGCCGCCGAGTCGATCTCGGCCTGGGTCCACGCCCCGTACCTGATCAACTTCGGCTCCCACACGGAGGCCACCGCGGAGAAGTCGGTCGCGTCGATGCGGCACTCGCTGCGGCGGGGCCGGGAGATCGGCGCGAGGGGCGTGGTGGTGCACACCGGCTCGGCGACCGGGGGCCGTCCGCGCCCGGTGGCGCTGGCGCAGGTCCGCGAGCTGCTGCTGCCGCTGCTCGACGAGCTGACGCACGACGACGACCCGGACCTGCTCCTGGAGTCGACGGCCGGCCAGGGATTCTCGCTCTGCTCGCGCGCGGAGGACTTCGGACCGTACTTCGACGCGCTCGACCGGCACCCGAAGCTGGGGATCTGCCTCGACACCTGCCACATCTTCGCGGCCGGCCACGACCTGACCGGGCCGCACGGCGCGGCGCAGACGCTCGACCAGCTGGTGGCGACGGTGGGCGAGGGACGGCTGAAACTCATCCACGCCAACGACTCCGAGGACGTCGTCGGCGCCCGGAAGGACCGGCACGCGAACATCGGGGTGGGCCACATCGGCGAGGACGCCTTCCGCAACCTCCTGCGCCATCCGGCGACGGAGGGCGTGCCCCTGATCATCGAGACGCCCGGCGGCACGGCGGGGCACCTCGCGGACGTGGAGCTGCTCAAGAAGTTGAGGGACTGAGCCGACCCACGTTGAGGAGTACCCCATGGGGGTATACGGTTCCCGTGAAGGAAGGAACCGCTACCCGAGCTGGGGGCACCCGATGCAGGACGACGCACACGCACGGCACGACCACGGCGGCCACGCCGGACGCGAGGGCCACCCGGGCCGGAGCGGTCACGCCGGTCACGCGGCCCACTCGGATCACGGGGGGCCGCACGGCGGACCGCACGAGGGGCACGGCGACCACCGCTCCCCCGGAGGGGCGTCCTGGTCCACCGCCGCGAAGGCCACGCTGCACTGCCTCACCGGCTGCGCCATCGGCGAGGTCCTCGGCATGGTCATCGGCACCGCGCTCGGCTGGGGGAACGTGGAGACGATGATCCTCGCGATCGTCCTGGCCTTCTTCTTCGGCTACGCGCTCACCCTGCGCGGCATCCTGTCCGCCGGCGTCGACTTCCGGACGGCCTTCAAGGTCGCGCTCGCCGCCGACACCCTGTCCATCGCGGTCATGGAGATCATCGACAACGGCGTCATCGCCCTGTGGCCCGGCGCCATGGACGCCCACCTCTCCGACCCGGTCTTCTGGCTGGTCCTCGCCATCGCGCTCGCGGCCGCCTTCGTGATCACCACACCCGTCAACAAGTGGATGATCGGCCGCGGCAAGGGGCACGCGGTGGTCCACCGGTACCACCACTGACAGCCGTCACCCCCGGGCGGGCGGCCCCGGGAGCTACAGCTCCGGGCCGTCCCCCGGCTCCTCCTGGTACGAGTACCGCTGCTCCGTCCAGGGGTCGCCGAGGTTGTGGTAGCCCCGCTCCTCCCAGAAGCCCCGCCGGTCGGCGGCCATGTACTCCACGCCGCGGACCCACTTGGGACCCTTCCAGGCGTACAGGTGCGGGACGACGAGGCGGAGCGGGAAGCCGTGCTCGGCGGTGAGCAGCTCCCCGTCCTTGTGGGTGGCGAAGATCGACCGGTCGTCGGCGAAGTCGGCGAGGCGCATGTTGGCGCTGTAGCCGTACTCGGCCCACACCATCACATGGGTGACCTGCGGCGCGGGCGGGGCGAGTTCGAGGACGGTGCGGGCCGGGACGCCGCCCCATTCGGCCCCGATCATGCTGAACTTCGTGACGCAGTGCAGATCGGCCTCGACCGAGGAGAACGGGAGGGCCGAGAACTCCTCGTGGTTCCAGCAGCGCTTGTCGCCGTCGGCGGTCGCGCCGAAGACGCGGAACTCCCAGCGGTCCGGCTTGAACTTGGGTACGGGCCCGTAGTGGGTGACCGGCCAGCCGCGCTGGAGGCGCTGGCCCGGCGGTAGGTCCGGTGAACGATCCGGCTGCCCCGCCTCCCGGTGTACTCCGCTCTCCGTCCGACCCATGTCATCCATGGTGACAGACGGCAAGGGGTGGTCATGACCAGGAGACCGCCCGCCCGGCCCGATCCGGGCAACTACCACTAAGCCTGCACTTACTGGACGCCCCCCATTCGGGGTGCGAGGATGCCGCCATCCTGCCCAGTGACGGCGTAGACACGCAACGTGGAAGGAGCCTCTGCAATGCAGGGCGACCCCGAGGTCCTCGAGTTCCTCAACGAGCAGCTGACCGGCGAGCTGACGGCCATCAACCAGTACTGGCTGCACTACCGCATCCAGGACAACAAGGGGTGGACGAAGCTCGCCAAGTACACCCGCGAAGAGTCCATCGATGAGATGAAGCACGCGGACAAGCTGACCGAGCGCATCCTGATGCTCGACGGCCTGCCCAACTACCAGCGGCTCTTCCACGTGCGGGTCGGTCAGACCGTCACGGAGATGTTCCAGGCGGACCGCCAGGTCGAGGTCGAGGCCATCGACCGCCTGAAGCGCGGGATCGAGGTCATGCGGGCCAAGGGGGACGTCACGTCCGCCAACCTGTTCGAGGAGATCCTGGCCGACGAGGAGCACCACATCGACTACCTGGACACGCAGCTGGAGCTGATCGAGTCCCTGGGCGAGGCGCTCTACATCTCGACGCTCATCGAGCAGCCGAGCTGACGTCCCGCGGCGGGACGGGCTGCACCCACCCCGGGAGGGCGGGCCCTAGGCGGCTTCCCCGAGCTCGGCGACGGGCTCCGTCACGAGCGCGGGCATCCCCTGGTCCAGCAGGTCGCGCCGCGGGCAGTTGCCGCGGCCGAGAATGGCCTGAATACGACGGACGCAGGAACCGCAGTCCGTGCCGGCCTTGCAGGCCGAGGCGATCTGGCGGGGCGTGCAGGCGCCCGCATCGGCATGCGCCTTGACCTGCTTCTCGGTGACTCCGAAGCAAGAGCAGACGTACATCGCGGTTCACCTCCCGCCGTGATCAATTAGGTTAACCTAACCTTACCCAACGCCGGGGGATCGTAAAAGCCCTGGCAACGACGATGGGGCGCGGATCACATGGATCCGCGCCCCATCGTCGTAGGAAGCTCCCTACTGATCGCGGTACATCTCCGCCACCAGGAAGGCCAGGTCGAGCGACTGGCTGCGGTTGAGGCGCGGGTCGCAGGCCGTCTCGTAGCGCTGGTGCAGGTCGTCGACGAAGATCTCGTCGCCGCCGCCCACGCACTCGGTGACGTCGTCACCGGTGAGCTCGACGTGGATGCCGCCCGGGTGGGTGCCCAGCGCCTTGTGGACCTCGAAGAAGCCCTTGACCTCGTCGAGCACGTCGTCGAAGCGGCGCGTCTTGTGGCCGGAGGCGGCCTCGAAGGTGTTGCCGTGCATCGGGTCGGTGACCCACGCGACGACCGCGCCGGAGGCGGTGACCTTCTCGACCAGCTCGGGGAGCTTGTCGCGGACCTTGTCGGCGCCCATGCGGACGATGAAGGTCAGCCGGCCCGCCTCGCGGTCGGGGTCGAGACGGTCGATGTACGTCAGCGCGTCGTCCACCGAGGTGGTCGGGCCCAGCTTGATGCCGATCGGGTTCGCGATCTGCGAGGCGAACTCGATGTGGGCGTGGTCGAGCTGGCGGGTGCGCTCACCGATCCAGACCATGTGGCCGGAGGTGTCGTACAGCTTGCCGGTGCGCGAGTCCGTACGGGTCAGCGCACCCTCGTAGTCGAGCAGCAGCGCCTCGTGCGAGGCGTAGAACTCGACGGCCTTGAACTCGGCCGGGTCGGTGCCGCAGGCCTTCATGAAGTTCAGCGCGTTGTCGATCTCCCGCGCCAGCTGCTCGTAGCGCTGGCCGGAGGGGGACGACTTCACGAAGTCCTGGTTCCAGGCGTGCACCTGGCGCAGGTCGGCGTAGCCGCCGGTGGTGAAGGCGCGCACCAGGTTGAGCGTGGAGGCGGAGGCGTTGTACATCCGCTTCAGGCGCTCGGGGTCCGGGACGCGGGACTTCTCGTCGAAGTCGAAGCCGTTGACCGAGTCGCCGCGGTAGGTCGGCAGGGTCACGCCGTCGCGGGTCTCGGTGCCCTTGGAGCGGGGCTTCGAGTACTGGCCGGCGATGCGGCCGACCTTCACGACGGGCACGGAGGCCGCGTAGGTGAGGACGGCGCTCATCTGGAGCAGCGTCTTGAGCTTGGCCCTGATGTGGTCGGCGGACACGGCGTCGAAGGCCTCGGCGCAGTCGCCGCCCTGGAGCAGGAACGCCTCGCCACGGGCGACGGCTCCCATCCGGGCACGCAGCTGGTCGCACTCGCCGGCGAAGACGAGCGGAGGATACGACTCGAGGTCCGCGATCACATCGCGCAGAGCCTCGGCATCGGGGTACTCGGGCTGCTGCGCCGCGGGCAGGTCTCGCCAGGTCGCCTCGGCGACGGCGTGGGAATCAGCGTTCACGGTCACGGGGACCACATTACGGGGTTCTTCGTCCGGTCCTGTCCCCCTGCCCAGTGACTGAGACACCTGCCCGAAATGTCACTCGCTGACATTCATGCCATCGAGTGGTGTTACCCTCTGGCCCGTTTCACTTTGAACATTCGTTTGAACAGTCGAACACCAGGGGTGGGTGTGACCCAGAGGCACCGCAGGGACCGTAAGAAGAAACGACTCTTGTACGGCGCGGCGGCGGCCGTCGTGGCGACCGCCACGCTCGGCACCCTCGCGGTCGCCTCTCCGGGCCTGCTCGGCGCGGCGGGCGACGGCACGGCTGCCGGTGAGGTTTCCCTCCAGTCGCAGTTCGCAAACGCGGCGCGCGAGTTCGACGTGCCGCAGAACGTGCTGATGGCGGTGTCGTACCAGCAGACGCGCTGGGAGTCGCACGACGGCGAGCCGAGCACGACCGGCGCCTACAACGTCATGGGTCTGACGAAGGTCGACCCGGGGGACGTGCCGCAGAAGGTCACCGACGAGCAGATCGACCACTTCAACGGCTCCGGCCGGCCGGAGATCGAGAAGACCTTCGACCGGGCGAAGGTCCGGCAGATCCTGGAGAAGGCGCTCGTCGACACCGACGACCCCCGGCTCCACACCCTGGACAAGGCCGCCGAGCTGATCGACAGCTCCACCGAGGCCGTCCAGAACGACACCGCCGCCTCCATCCGGGCCGGCGCGGCACTGCTGGCCGAGTACCAGAAGCAGGCCGGCGCGGACCTGTCCGACGAGGCGGGCGACTGGTACCCGGCCGTGGCCCGCTACAGCCAGTCCCCCGAGAAGAAGGGCGCCGACCTCTTCGCGAAGCGCGTCTTCGAGTCGATCCAGGAGGGCGAGCGGGCGGTCACCCTCGACGGCGAGCAGGTCGCCCTGCCGGCCGACCCCTCGGTCGAGCCGGTCAAGCCGTCGAACGTGCCGCTCGCGGCGACCTTCGCGAGCACCGCGGCGGCCGCCGCGGTCCCCGAGTGCCCCGCGGGCCTGACCTGCGACGTCAAGCTGACGGTCCCGTCCTCCACGGGCAAGAAGAACTACACCGCGGCCGACCGCCCCGACCAGGGCCTGGACATCCGCCAGATCGTCATCCACGACACCGAGGGCGGCTACGACGGCTCCCTCAAGGTGCTGACCGACCCGAACGGCGGCGGCAGCGCGCACTACCTGATCCGGGCCGCTGACGGCCTGGTCACCCAGATGCTCGAGAACAAGAACCTCGCGTGGCACGCGGGCAACTGGACCCACAACATGCACGCCATCGGCGTGGAGCACGAGGGCTACGCCATCAAGGAGGGGAGCTGGTACACCGAGCAGCAGTACCGCTCCTCCGCCGAACTGGTGAAGTTCCTGGCGAACAAGTACGGCGTGCCGATCGACCGCGAGCACATCATCGGCCACGACGAGGTGGCGCTCCAGACCGACGCCGGCCTGGCCAACCTCCACTGGGACGCCGGCCCGTACTGGGACTGGAACTACTACATGTCCCTGCTGGGCGCCCCGCAGGGCGACAGGGGCGCGGGCGGCCTGCTCCGGGCCGGCCAGGTGGTCCGCGTGGTGCCGCCGTTCACCACGGCCAACCAGCCGAAGCTGACCGTCGGCGGCACGGCCGTCTCGGCGCGCCCGGCCAACTTCGGCTACCTGTACCTGACGCCGTCGACCGCCGGGACGCCGCTCAAGGACCCGTACTTCACCTCGGGCGCCACCGAGGGCTCGAACTACGGCAACAAGGTCCGCGCCGGCGGCACGTACGTGGTGGCCGAGGTCAGGACCGACTGGACGGCGATCTGGTACGCCGGGCAGAAGGCCTGGTTCTACAACCCCGGCGGGCAGTACACCGCTCCGGTCAGCGGCGCGACGACCGTGAAGGTCGCCTCGGGCCTCACCGCGGCCAAGGTCTTCGGCCGCTCCTTCCCGGAGACCGCCGCCTACACCGCGGCCGGTCTGGCCGCCCCGGGTGACGAGAACGCCTCCCTGACGAAGTTCTCGTTCGCCGCGGGCCAGTCCTACGTGAAGGCCGGCCCGGCGGTGAAGGGCGACGACTGGTTCGGCTCCGCCCAGAAGAACGTCGTCGGCACCACGCTGTTCGTGCCGATCCGCTTCCACCACAAGATCGTCTGGGTGAAGCAGAGCGAGATCGCGGAGGCCCCCGGCGCCGCCCCCGTCTCCACGACCGACCGCTACAACCTCATCGCCCGCGACGCCTCGGGCGTCCTCTGGCAGTACCAGGGCACCGGCAGCGGCACCGCGCCGTTCCTCACGCGCTACCGGGTGGGCCCGGGGTGGCAGGAGTACGACGCCGTCACGCCCATGACCGCGCTCCGCGCGGACGGCACCGGGGACATGGTCGCCCGCGGCAAGGACGGGGTCCTCTGGTACTACAAGGGCACCGGCAAGCCCTCCGCCCCCTTCGCCGGACGGCTCCGGGTCGGCGCAGGCTGGAACGTCTACGACAAGCTCCTCGGCGCGCGCGACATGAACGCCGACGGGCGGCCCGACCTGATCGCCCGCGACAAGACCGGCGTCCTGTGGCTGTACACGAACACCGGCGCCAGCCCCAACCCCTTCGCCACCCGCGTCCGGGTCGGCGGCGGCTGGAACGTCTACAACGAGCTGATCAGCACCGGTGACATGACCGGTGACGGCAGGCCGGACCTGATCGCCCGCGACAAGACCGGCGTGCTGTGGCTGTACAAGAACACGGGCGGCTCGCCGAACCCGTACGCCACCCGCGCGAAGGTCGGCGGCGGCTGGAACGCCTACGACGTCATGGTCGGCCCGAGCGACCTCGACCGTGACGGCAGGCCGGACCTGATCGCCCGGGACACCACCGGCGTCCTGTGGTTCTACAAGAACACGAACGGCTACCCGAACCCGTACGCCCCGCGCGTCTCGGTCGGCGGCGGCTGGAAGACCTACAACCTGATCGTCTGATCGGAGGGTCTCGCCCACGGGGCCCGGTCCGCGCCGTCCACGGTGCGGACCGGGCCCCGTTCCCGTGTCCGGCTGGGTTACAGTGCTCGCATGTACGCCTCCCAGATCCAGAACTGGTGGTGGACCGCTCATCCGGCGGCCCACTGACTGCGCGTACACCGAAAGACACGCGAAGGCCGCCCGAGGGGCGGCCTTTCTCGTACCCGGGGCCGTTCCTCTCCGCACTCCCTCCGGAAGGAACCCGCCCATGGACCTCTCCCGTCTCCTCGACCCCGCCGGTCCGCCCTTCGCCCTGCTGCGCCGCCGCACCCCCGGCCGCGACCACGACACCGTCGAGGTGCTGACCGGCCGGGTCCACGAGGCCGAGCGCCTCGCGGAGCTGCCGGTCGGTCCGCTGCCCGCCCTCGCCCTGGTGCCGTTCCGGCAGATCCGCGAGCGCGGCTTCGACGTCCGCGACGACGGCACCCCGCTCTCCGTCCTGGTCGCCGACGAGGTGCACGAGCTGCCGCTCGCCGAGGCCCTGCACCTGCTGCCCGCGCACGACGTGGCCGTCGAGGGCGGCGCGTTCGACGTCTCCGACGAGGAGTACGCGGAGATCGTGCGGCGGGTGATCGACGACGAGATCGGCTCGGGCGAGGGCGCGAACTTCGTCATCAGGCGGACGTATACCGGGGAGATCCCGAGTTTCGGGCGGGCCGACGCGCTCGCCCTGTTCCGGCGGCTGCTGACGGGCGAGCGGGGCGCGTACTGGACCTTCGTCGTGCACACCGGCGACCGGACGCTGGTCGGCGCGAGCCCCGAGGTGCACGTGCGGATGTCGGGGGGCACGGTCGTCATGAACCCGATCAGCGGCACGTACCGCTACCCGGCGGGGGCCGCCCCCACCGCCGAGGGCCTGCTCGCCTTCCTCGCCGACCGCAAGGAGACCGAGGAGCTGTCGATGGTGGTCGACGAGGAGCTCAAGATGATGTGCACGGTCGGGGACATGGGCGGGGTGGTGATCGGACCCCGGCTGAAGGAGATGGCCCATCTCGCGCACACGGAGTACGAACTGCGGGGACGCTCCAGCCTGGACGTGCGGGAGGTGCTGCGGGAGACGATGTTCGCGGCGACCGTGACGGGCTCGCCGGTGCAGAACGCGTGCCGGGTGATCGAGCGGTACGAGCCCGCTGGGCGGGACGGGGTCGGCCGCGGCTACTACGCGGGCGCGCTCGCCCTGCTCGGTACGGACGCGAGCGGGGCGCAGACGCTGGACTCGCCCATCCTCATCCGCACCGCCGACATCGACGCGGACGGCGGGCTGCGGGTGCCCGTCGGGGCGACCCTGGTCCGGCACTCGGACCCGGCCGGCGAGGTGGCCGAGACGCACGCCAAGGCGGCCGGGGTGCTGACCGCGCTCGGTGTGCGGGAGGGCAGGCCCGGCGGCGGCGCGGCGGACCGGGCGCCCGCGCGGCTCGCCGACGACCCCCGGGTCCGGGCCGCCCTGGACGCGCGCCGGGCGGACCTCGCGCCGTTCTGGCTGAAGATGCAGGCGCGGTCCGCGGAGCTCTCGGGCCACGCGCTGGTGATCGACGCCGAGGACACGTTCACGGCGATGCTGGCGCACGTCCTGCGCTCCTCGGGCCTCGACGTGTCGGTGCTGCGCTACGACGAGCCGGGGCTGCGGGAGCTGGCGCTGGCCCACGAGGGTCCGGTGGTCCTCGGCCCCGGTCCCGGGAACCCCGCGGACGCCGCCGACCCCAAGATGCGGTTCCTCCGGGCGCTGACGGCCGAGCTGGTGCGGGAGCACCGGCACGGTCTGCTGGGCGTCTGCCTCGGGCACGAGCTGATCGCGGCCGAGCTGGGTCTGGAGATCGTCCGCAAGCGGACCCCGTTCCAGGGGGCGCAGCTGCGGATCGACCTGTTCGGGCAGCGGCGGACCGTCGGCTTCTACAACAGCTTCACCGCCCGCTGCGACGACCGGACGGCGACCGAGCTGGCCCTGCACCGGATCGAGGTGAGCCGGGACGCGGTGACGGGCGAGGTGCACGCGCTGCGCGGCCCGGGTTTCGCGGGGGTGCAGTTCCATCCGGAGTCGGTGCTGACGACGGAGGGCGCGGCGCTCACCGCCTCCCTGCTCGCCGGGGTACTGGTCTGAGGGGGCGGGTGGCGACCGCCTAGGCGGTCCTCGGGACCAGGACGTTCTCGCCGCGCTGGCCGGCGGTGTAGTCGAGGACGTTCTGGACCGTGGTGTCGATGATCTGCCCGACGGCGTCCTCGGTGTAGTAGGCCTGGTGCGAGGTGACCACCACGTTCGGGAAGGTGACCAGGCGGGCCAGGGTGTCGTCCTCGACGATCTCCAGGGACTTGTCGAGGAAGAAGAGCCCGGCCTCCGCCTCGTAGACGTCGAGGCCCACGCCCGCGAAGCGGCCGGCCCGCAGCTCGGTGACGAGCGCGTCGGTGTCGACGAGTCCGCCGCGGCTGGAGTTCACCAGGATCGCGTCGTCCTTCATGGTCCTGAGCGCGGCCGCGTCGATGATGCGGCGGGTGGTCGGCAGCAGTGGGACGTGCAGGCTGACCAGGTCGGCCTCGGCCAGGAGCCGGTCCTTCTCGACGTACTTCATGCCGAGGGCGACGCACGCGGGGTTCTCGGCGACGTCCCAGCCGAGCAGGTTCATGCCGAAGCCGTGGGCGATGCGGGTGAAGGCCTCGCCGATCTTGCCGGTGCCGAGGACGCCGACCGTGCGGCCCCGCAGGTCGCGGCCCATGAGTCCGTCGAGGCGGAAGTCGAAGTCGCGGGTCCGGTTGGAGGCGCGGACGATCCGGCGGTTGACGGCCATGGCGAGGGTCCAGGCGAACTCGGCGACGGAGTACGGCGAGTAGTACGAGACCCGGGCGACGGTGAGGCCGAGGCGTTCGGCTACCTCCAGGTCGATGTTGTTGAAGCCCGTGGAGCGCTGGGCGATCATCTGCGTGCCGCCGGCGGCGAGGGTCTGCAGGACGCGGTGGTCCAGGCTGGCGTTGACGCTGGTGGAGATGATCTCGTAGCCGGCCGCGATGGGGGCGGTGTCCTCGCTGAGGAAGACGCTCAGGCAGCGGACGTCGTGGTGGCCCTCGAAGGCCTTCTCGATGAGGGGCTTCTCGTCCGCCTGCACACCGAATGCCAGGATTTCCACGGTATTCCCCTCATCGACGGTGATGGGCCGGATACGCGCACTCCTCGCGAATATACGGCCCGCCCCGCCGCCCTGCCCGGCGTCCCCGGGACGCCGGGCGGGCCGTCCGCCGGCTCAGGCGTCGTCGAGGCCGCGCTCGATGGCGTACCGGACGAGTTCCACCCGGTTGTGCAGCTGGAGCTTGCCGAGGGTGTTCTGGACGTGGTTCTGCACCGTGCGGTGCGAGATCACCAGGCGCTCGGCGATCTGCTTGTAGCTGAGGCCCTTGGCGACGAGCCGGAGGACCTCCGTCTCGCGCTCCGTGAGCTGCGGGGCCTTCGGCTCGTCGGTTCCGGCGGTGGGGGCGGGCTCGGTGGCGAGCCTGCGGTACTCGCCGAGGACCAGTCCGGCGAGGCCGGGGGTGAAGACGGGGTCGCCGGCGGCCGTCCGCCGGACGGCGTCGATCAGCTCCTCGGTGCTCGCCGACTTGAGCAGGTAGCCGGTGGCGCCGGACTTCACCGCCTCCAGGACGTCCGCGTGCTCGCCGCTGGCCGAGAGGACCAGGACCCGCAGGCCGGGGCGGCCGCCGACGAGTTCCTTGCAGACCTGGACGCCCGGCTTCACCGGGAGGTTCAGGTCCAGGACGAGGACGTCGGGCGCGGCCGCGAGGGCGCGGCGCACCGCCTGCTCGCCGTCGCCGGCCGTGGCGACCACGTCGAGGCCGGCCTCGGCCAGGTCGCGGGCGACCGCGTCCCGCCACATCGGGTGGTCGTCGACGACCATCACCTTGATCCGCTGCTGCTCGCTCATCTTCCTTGTCCTGCCTTCCCCCGGGGAACCTTCAACTCGACTTCCGTGCCCTGTCCGGGGACCGAGATCAGCTCGGCCGTGCCGCCCAGATCCCGCAGTCTCCCCCGGATGGAGAGGGCGACGCCCATCCGGCCCTCCCCCTCCGCCTGGGCGAGGCGGCCCTCCGGGATGCCGGGGCCGTCGTCCCGGACGGTGACGATCACCTCGTCGGGCCAGTCCTCAACGAGGATCCAGGCCCGGGCCCCGCTCCCGGCGTGCACCCGCACATTGTCCAGGGCGGCGCCGACGGCGGCGGCCAGCTCGCGGGCGGCGGGCGGCGCCAGCAGCACGGGCGCCCCGGGCTCGGAGAGGGTGACCTTCGCCCCGGCGCGGGGGGCGAGCAGCAGCCGCAGGTCGACGGGACCGTCGTCGTGCTCCTCGTCCTCGTCGACGACCCGGACGACGGCTCCCTCGGACTCGTCCTCGGAGACCAGGCTGGGCCGGTTGAGGCCGCCGGCCACGAGGGTCCGCAGGGCCACCTCCTGCTCCCCGGCCATCCGGCCGAGGTCGGCGGCCTCCCCGCCGAGGGCGGTGCCGCGGCGCTGCACCATCGCGAGGACCTGGAGGACGCCGTCGTGGATGTCCCGGGCGAGCCGCTCCCGTTCGCGGGTGGCGGCCTCGATCTCCAGGGCGCGGGCGAGGGTCCGCTCGGAGGCGCGGGCGACCTCGACGACGTAGCCGATGGCGATGGAGGCCACCCAGACGAGGAGGACGTTGTGGAGGGTGTCCCGGCTGGGGTGGCCGCGCTCGACGAGGTTGGCGACGGCGACCAGCGACGAGGCGACTCCGGCCCACCGCCAGCCGCCCTTGATGGCGTACGCGAGGACCGATCCGGCGGTCCATATCGTCGGCAGCGTGGAGTGGTCGACGGACTGGGCCTGGGCGTCGGCGAGCGGGGTGAGGAGGATGCCGACGAGGGCGACGGTCAGGTCGGCGACGAGGAAGCGCTTGGTGCAGCTGGCCGCGTTCGCCACCTTGGGGAGGGTCGCGAGCGTCCAGACGCACAGGAACGCCAGATAGAGGAGGGCCACCCAGGGCCGCTCGTACCGCTCGCGCCCGAAGGCGAACAGCAGGACCGCGTAGACCATGGTCAGGACGCGGTAGCCGGTCAGCGCCCGCCACAGCGGCTGCTCGACCGACATGCGCACGACACGCTCGCGCTTGGCCATCTCCCCCACCCCCGGACGTCCCCGAGGGGACGCCTTCCCGCCGGACGCCTACGCGCCGGACTCTTCCCGAGCGGCGATCTCGGCCTTCACGGCCTCCTTGGCCGCCTTCTCCGCGTCCGCGATCTGCCGCTTGGCGGCGGTCGCGTAGATGTCGACGTACTCCTGGCCGGACAGCTTCATGATCTCGTACATGACCTCGTCGGTCACCGAGCGGAGGATGAAGCGGTCCCCCTCCATGCCCTGGTACCGGGTGAAGTCCAGCGGCTTGCCGATCCGGATGCCCGGGCGCATCAGCTTGGGGACGACCTTGCCGGGCGGCTGGATCTTCTCGGTGTCGATCATGGCGACCGGGATCACCGGCGCGCCGGTGGCCAGGGCCACGCGCGCGAGGCCGCCGGGCTTGCCCCGGTAGAGGCGGCCGTCGGGCGAGCGGGTGCCCTCCGGGTAGATCCCGAAGAGGCCGCCGTTCTCGATGACCTCGATGCCGGCCTTGATCGCCGCCTCGCCCGCGCCGCGCGCGCCCGAGCGGTCCACCGGGAGCTGGCCGACGCCCTTGAAGAAGGCGGCGGTGAGCTTGCCCTTCACGCCCGGCGAGGTGAAGTACTCCGCCTTGGCGATGAAGGTGACCTTCCGGTCGAGCACCGCGGGCAGGAAGAAGGAGTCGGAGAACGACAGGTGGTTGCTCGCCAGGATCGCGGGCCCGTCGGCGGGGATGTTCTCCAGACCCTCCACCCAGGGCCGGAAGGCGAGCTTCAGGGACCCTCCGAGGGAGAACTTCATTGCGCCGTAGATCAACTCGCCATGCCTTCCGTGTGCCGTGGCGACGACTTTATCCCGTACCGGCGTACGGCCCCCGCTACGGCCCTGGTCGGTGTCGGTCCGGTCGCGTACCGTGAAGGTCCTTCCCCATCTTTCCGTCGCCTCGGCGCACCCAGGGCGCACCCGAAGGCGGACGCGAAGCCGAGCGAACAGGAGACCCCCGGTGCCGGTCCTTCCCGGAGCCGAGCCGTACCGCCATGAAGGCGGAGAGGTCGGCGTCCTTCTCTGTCACGGATTCACCGGTTCCCCGCAGTCGCTGCGCCCGTGGGCCGAGTTCCTGGCCGCACGCGGTCTGACGGTGTCCCTTCCGCTGCTGCCCGGCCACGGCACCCGCTGGCAGGACATGCAGCTCACCACCTGGCACGACTGGTACGCCGAGGTCGACCGGGCGCTGGGCGAGCTCCTGGAGCGGTGCGCGACGGTCTTCGTGTTCGGCCTCTCCATGGGCGGGGCGCTGACCCTGCGGCTCGCCGCGCGGCACGGGGACGCCGTGAAGGGCATCGTCCTGGTGAACCCGGGCAACAAGGTGCACGGCCTGGCGGCGTACGCCCTGCCGGTCGCCCGCCATCTGGTCCCGTCGACCAGGGGCATCGCGAGCGACATCGCCAAGGAGGGCGTCACCGAGCTGGGCTACGACCGGGTGCCGCTGCACGCGGCGCACTCCCTGCGGCGCTTCTTCCAGACCGTGGACGCGGAGCTTCCGCAGGTCACGCAGCCGGTGCTGCTGCTCCACAGCCCGCAGGACCACGTCGTGCCGCCCGTCGACTCGGCCCGGATCCTGTCCCGGATCTCCTCGACGGACGTCCGGGAGGTCCTGCTGGAACAGAGCTACCACGTGGCGACGTTGGACCATGACGCGGAGCGCGTCTTCGACGAGAGCCTGGCCTTCGTCGAGCGGCTCGCGCCGGGTCTCGTGGACGAGAAGGGGAGCAGGAGCGGTGGCTGAGGAGCAGGACGGCGCCGGGCGGGAGCCGCAGCCCGTCGACGAGGAGGCGGCGTGGGCCGCGATCGTCGCGGGGTACGGCGAGGAGCCCGCCGACCCGCCCGGGGCGAAGCCGTTCCGGACCGTCGAGAACCTGTCGCTCCCCGAGCCGGAGGGCGACGGCGAGGGTGACGGCGAGGTCCGGCCGGTGCGTCCGGCGCCGGCGGCCGGGAAGGGCACGCCGTGGAAGCCGAGGCCGGCGCCCGGCGGCGCGGCGCCCGAGGGCTCCGAGGAGCCCGGGGCGGAGGAGGAGCCGGAGGCGGGGCCCGAGCGGCCCGCGCTCGGCAGCTCCGTGGTCTTCGCGCCCGGCGTGCGCCCCGCGGGCCCGCGCGACTACTCCCCCGCCGAGCCGGACGAGGCGTCCGGCGACTCCGACGAGGGCCACTTCGTGCCGCCGGAGCCGCCTCCGCTGCCCGAGACGGACGCGACGACCAGGTTCGCCTGGCTGGCCGTGGTCGGCGGCCCGGTGCTGATGCTGGTCGCGGTCCTGCTGGGCTGGGACATGACGTGGTGGCTGACCACGCTGTGCATCGGCGGCTTCCTCGGCGGCTTCGCGACGCTGGTGGGCCGGATGAAGCACGACGACGAGGACGACGGTTTCGACGACCCGGGCCGCGGCGCGGTCGTCTGACCGTCCCGGCACCGGACCCGTGCGCCGGCCGGTGGCCTGCGGCCCCGGCCGGAGTCGGTGCCGCCCTCAGGGGCCCGCGGGCACCCGCACCGCCGCCAGGACGGGCAGGTGGTCGGTGGCGGCCCGCAGGTCCGCGGGGTCGAGGTCGGTCGGCACCCCGCAGCCGAGGAACTCGACGCCGGGGGTGGCGAGGATCGCGTCGATCCGCTGGTGCGGATCGGCGGGGGTCGAGGTGTACGCGCCTCCCCAGGGACTGGTCTCCCAGCCGTCCCGGAGCTCGTTCGCCAGCCGCCGGAAGGCGGGGCCTTCGGGCCGTTCGTTCAGGTCGCCGCCGACCAGGGTGTGCGGGGTGCCCAGGGCGGCGACCCGGTCGAGGACCATGCCCGCCTGGGCGTACCGCTCGTCCTTGCGCAGGCTGAGATGGCAGCTGATGAGGCCGACCCGGGCCCGGGCGAAGCGGACGACGGCGGTCGCCAGGCCGCGCCGGTGCAGGCCCGGTGTGAGCGGCAGCAGGACGTCCTCGGTGCGTTCCACGGTGGCCCGCAGGGAGCAGAGCAGCATCGGCCCGGCCGCGGTGGCGCCGCCGCTCAGCATCACGAGCTCGCTCTTGGCGGCGAGCCGGGCCGCGTGTTTGCGCCAGCGGAAGAAGCGCGGCGCCTCCTGGACGAAGACGAGGTCGGGATCGCAGGCCCGGATGACCCGGGCGAGAGCGTCCTCGTCGTCGCGCATCGAGCGCACGTTGTAGCTGAGGACCCGGAGGACGGCCGAACCGTCCTCCTCGGTGCGGGAGTTGGGCAGCTCACTGATCGCCATGACAGGTAACGTACGACAACCGCCCGCCGTGTCCACGGGGACGCGACGGGCGGTTGTCGGACGAGTGACGGCTCAGCCCTGGCGGGCGAGGTCCGCCGCGCCGACCAGACCGGCCTTGTTGCCGAGCTGGGCCGCGAGGACCTGGGCGTGCGGACGCCACTGGCCGCCGATCAGCCAGCGCCGGAAGGACTTGCGGATCGGGTCGAGGACGAGGTCGCCCTCGTCCGAGACGCCGCCGCCGACGATGAACGCCGAGGGGTCGAACAGCGAGGCGAGGTCCGCGAGGCCGGCGCCGGCCCAGCGGGCCAGTTCGCGGAAGGAGTCGACGGCGACCGGGTCGCCGGCGCGGGCGGCCTGGCTGACGTGCCGGCCCTCGATGCCCTCGGGGGTGCCGTCGCCGAGGCCGAGGAGGACCTGGGCCCGCTCGGGGGTGGCGTTGGCGCGCTGCTTGGCGTAGCGGACGAGCGCGCGCCCGGAGGCGTACTGCTCCCAGCAGCCCTGGCTGCCGCAGCCGCACAGCAGGCCGTCCGGGACGACCCGGATGTGGCCGAACTCGGCGGCCACGCCGAAGCGTCCGCGGCGCAGCTTGTTGCCGATGATGATGCCGCCGCCGAGGCCGGTGCCGAGGGTGATGCAGATGACGTCCTCGTGGCCCTGGCCGGCGCCGAAGCGGTACTCGCCCCAGGCCGCCGCGTTGGCGTCGTTCTCGACGACGACGGGCAGGCCGACCCGCTGCTCGACCTTGTCCTTGAGCGGCTCGTGCCGCCAGTCGATGTTCGGCGCGAAGAGGACGGTGGCGCGCTTGTCGTCGACGTAGCCCGCGGCGCCGATGCCGACGGCGTCGATCGTGTGGCCCTTGCCGGCCTCGGACACCGCGGCGCAGATCGCGTCGACGATGCCTTCGGGGGTCGGCGGGGTGGGCACCTTGTGCGTGTCGAGGATGTTGCCCTCCTCGTCGACCACGCCGGCCGCGATCTTCGTGCCGCCGATGTCGACGCCGATGGTGAGTCCCATGTGTCCCTCAGTTTTCGGTCGAGCCCCGCTAAGGCCCACCGTACCCGAGGGGGACGGCCGTCCCGATCAGTCCAGGTCGATGTGCTGGCCGGTTCCCGGCCCCTCGTCGTCCTTGCGGTCGCCGTCGGGCGCCTCCCCGGCGGCGGCCCGGCCGGTGTCCGCGCCGCCGTCCTCGGCCGTCCCGTCGGCGTCCCGGCGCGGGTCGCGCGGGTCGTCGGGGGTCACCTTCCCGTCGCGGGTCCAGCGGGTCTCGTGGGACTCGACGGCGGAGCGGTAGGCGGCGAGCAGTTCGCTGCCCGCGGCGGCGAGGTGGTCGAAGACCTGCGGGTTGCGCTCGATCACGGGCTCGACGGCGGCCTTCGCCTGGTTGACGAGCTGCTGCACGGTCTGCGCGGCCTGGCCCGCGAGCAGCGGGTTCCCCAGTCCTCCGGAGACCTTCTCCGCGACGGCCTCGAAGAGCTTGCGGAACTCGTCGGCGGCGGAGCCGGTGTCCGCGCCGCGCTCCGCCCGGCGTCGGGCCTTCTCCGCCTCCAGGTCCTCGGCGCACGCCCTGGCCCAGGCATCCGAATCGCTCATGGCGCACTCCTCACTGGCTGGTACTTCGACGGTACACGCCCCCTCAGGGGGTACGGGGCCAGAGCCCGGGGTCCGGGGTGAAGCGGACCCGGAGGTCCCCGTCGACGAGTGCCGCGCCGGTGACGGTGCAGCGGCGCAGGGCGGCCGGCAGGGGCACGTTGCGGCGGAAGGCCCCCGCGGTCAGGAGCAGTTCGTCACCCCTGCGGACGAGGGACAGCTCCTGCTTGACCGCCTCGGGGAGGCCGATGTGCCACACCAGGACGCCGTCCTCCTCGCGCCGGTCCTCGACGGACCAGGCCGGTACGGGGTCGGGGAGGTCCGCCGGGCGGCGGGCGGGCGCCAGGAGCACGAGGTCCTCGGGGCCGCGGGGGTCCCGGCCGAGGTGCGGCAGCTCGTCGACCGCGCCGGCGCAGGCGCGCAGTTCCGCGAGGTGCCGGTGCTGCTCGGCGGTGAGTCCGGCGAGCCAGGGGTCCTCGGAGTCGGCGGGCAGCAGCCGGTTGGCGACGACGGAGTCGAGGGGGAGACGCTGCAGCGCGAGTCCGAGCCGGGCGGCGCGCAGGGCTCGGACGGCGGCGGGGCCGGGTTCGAGGACCAGCCGGACGCTGGTGCCGGGCGCCTCGACGACGGCCTGGACGGCGGCCAGCTCGGCCTCCCAGCGGGCGGTGGTCTCGTACAGCCACTGGGCGGGCATCGGGACCCCGGCGAGCTGGGCCAGCATGGGGCGCAGGGCGCGGGCGGCCTGGCGCTCGGCGGGCAGGAGGCGGCGCAGATAGCGGCGGAGCTGCTCGGGGAGGGCGAGCAGGGCGAGGGCCTCGGTGAGCGGCGGGAGGTCGACGACGGCGAGGTCGTGGCCGCCCTCGGCGGCGTCGCGCAGGGCGCGGAGCAGGGCGAAGGGGCGGCTGCCGGGGAGCTCGGTGAGTTCGGCGTCCTCGAAGGGCGCGGCGCCCAGCAGGTCGAGGGCGGCGGAGGAGCGGTCCTGGAGGGTGAGGAACTCGCGGCGGAAGTCGTCGGCCGACCGGGGCCGCAGGAGGCGGAGCCCGTCGTGGTCCGGCAGCGGAGCGGCGTCCTCGGAGACGAGCAGGACGCGGCGGCCGGCGCGCGCCTCGGCGAGGGCGGTGGCGGCGGCGACGGTGGTCCGGCCGGCGCCGCCGAGGCCGGTGACAAGGATGATCCGCATGCGGAGGACGTTACCGGCGCCCCGCGCCACCCCGGGCGCGGGCGTCCGTTCCGCCGGAACGGCTCCCGCCCGGGGCGGCGCGGGGCGCGGGGCGTCCTGCCGATCCGGCCTGACCGGCGCGTCCCGGGACGGCCTGGGCCGTCTCTTTCGGATCTTGCCGGTCAGGCAAGATCAGGAAGAGACGGCCTAGGCGCCCGACTCGACGCGCTTCTTCAGGCCCGCGAGCGCGCGGTCGATGATGACCTTCTCGGCCTTGCGCTTGATCATGCCGAGCATGGGGATCTTGACGTCGACGGTCAGCTGGTAGGTGACCTCGGTGCGGTCGCCGCCGCCGACCGGGGCGAGCTGGTAGGAGCCGTCGAGGGCGCGGAGCATCTGGGACTTGACCAGCGTCCAGCTGACCTCGTTGCCCCCGGTCCAGGTGTACGCCAGGGTGTGGTCGTCCTTGATGGCGCCGGCGTCGAGGAGCAGCCGCACCTTCTCGGCGCGGCCGGAGCCGTCGGTCTCCAGGACCTCGGCCTCCTTCACCTCGCCCGTCCACTCCGGGTAGCGGGCGAAGTCGGCGATCACACCCATGACGTCGGCCGGTGCCGCCTCGATGGTGATGCTCGAGCTGGTGTGTTCGGCCATCGCGGTGGCTCCTCCACTGTGCGGTCCGGCGGAAGTAAAAGGGGCACAGACGTGCCGACGGAAGGCTATCGCGCTGCGCGGCGGGGCCCGTCACCACTCCAGGGCGAAGGGCCTGCCCGTCGACGCGAAGTGTCCGACGTTCACGCACTCGGTGGAGCCGATCCGCATCCGCTGCGCCAGCGGCTGGTGAACGTGGCCGAAGAGGGCGTAGCGGGGCCGGGTGCGCCGGAGGGCGTCGAGCAGGGCCCGGCTGCCGCGCTCGAAACGGCGGGCGACGGTGTCGTACGTCAGCTCCGGCACCTCCGGCGGGATGTGGGAGCAGAGGACGTCGACCTCGCCGAGGGCCTCGACCTTCGCCGCGTACTCCTCGTCCGAGATCTCGTACGGGGTGCGCATCGGGGTGCGCAGTCCGCCGCCGACGAAGCCGAAGACGAGGCCGCCGAGCTCGACCCGCTCGCCGTCGAGGACGGTGGTCCCGGGCCGGGCGAACTCGGGCCAGAAGCGGGGGATGTCGACGTTGCCGTAGGTGGCGTAGGTGGGGGTGGGCAAGGCGGCGAAGAGTTCGGCGTACTGCCGGCGGACCGCGGCCTCGATCGCGGTCTCGCGGTCGACGTCGAGCTCGGCCCAGAGGCGGCGCCCCAGGTCGCGGGCCTCGTCGAAGCGGCGGGCGGTGCGCAGCTCGACCAGCCGGTCGGCGTTCTCGACGCCGAAGAGGTCGGGGAAGATCCCCCGGCTGTGGTCGGCGTAGTCGAGGAAGAGGACCAGGTCCCCGAGGCATATCAGGGCGTCGGCGCCGTCCCCCGCTCTGGCGAGGTCTCCGGCGTTGCCGTGCACATCACTGACCACATGGACTCGCATGGGCCCACCTTAGGGGGTGTCACCTGCGGTTACTTCCGAGTCCGGAAACCTGTGGATTACTGTGCGGAGAGCACCGCCACACAGGTGTGACGCACGGAACATCTGGCCGGAACCCCCTATCCGGAACCGTGTACTGATGGGTAACGTCCGGGCAGTCCAGTCGTGCTCTCCCCCACGGAGCACCCGCCAGTTCTTGGACTACACCGGTGCATCACACAGAGCCGTGGCGCCGGCGCCCGATGAGGAGCAGCAGTCTTGCGCGAGTTCAGCCTTCCGGCCCTGTACGAGGTCCCCGCGGACGGCAACCTGACGGATCTCATCCGCCGCAACGCCTCCCAGCACCCAGACGTCGCCGTCATGGGACGCAAGGTCGACGGCGTGTGGACGGACGTGACCGCGACGCAGTTCCTCGCGGAGGTCCGCGGGGCGGCCAAGGGTCTGATCGCCGCCGGCGTCGAGCCGGGCGACCGGGTCGCGCTGCTCTCCCGCACGCGCTACGAGTGGGTCCTCCTCGACTTCGCGATCTGGAGCGCGGGCGGTGTGACCGTACCGGTGTACGAGACCAGCTCGCCGGAGCAGATCCAGTGGATCCTCGGTGACTCGGGCGCGACCCTGGTGCTCGTCGAGAGCGCGGCCCACCAGGAGTCGGTGGTGTCGGTCCAGGAGAACCTGCCCGACCTCAAGGGCATCTGGCAGATCGAGGACGACGCGGTCGCGCAGCTGACCGCGACCGGCCTCGACGTGTCCGACGCGCTGCTCGACGCGCGCATGTCGGCGGCGAACGCGGACGACCCGGCGACGATCGTCTACACCTCGGGCACGACGGGCCGCCCCAAGGGCTGCGTCCTCACCCACCGGGCGTTCTTCGCGGAGTGCGGCAACGTGGTGGAGCGGCTGAAGCCGCTCTTCCGCACCGGCGAGTGCTCGGTGCTGCTGTTCCTGCCCGCCGCGCACGTCTTCGGGCGGCTCGTCGAGGTCGCGTCCGTGATGGCGCCGATCCGCCTCGGCTGCGTCCCCGACATCAAGAACCTCACGGACGAGCTGGCCTCGTTCCGGCCGACGCTGATCCTGGGCGTGCCCCGGGTCTTCGAGAAGGTGTACAACTCGGCGCGGGCCAAGGCGCAGGCCGACGGCAAGGGCAAGATCTTCGACAAGGCCGCGCACACGGCCATCGCGTACAGCCGGGCGCTGAGCACCCCGCAGGGCCCGTCCTTCGGCCTCCGGCTGAAGCACAAGGTCTTCGACAAGCTGGTCTTCAGCAAGCTGCGGGCGGTGCTCGGCGGCCGCGGCGAGTACGCGATCTCGGGCGGCGCGCCGCTGGGCGAGCGGCTCGGCCACTTCTTCCGGGGCATCGGCTTCACGGTCCTGGAGGGCTACGGCCTGACGGAGTCGTGCGCGGCGACGGCCTTCAACCCCTGGGACCGGCAGAAGATCGGCACGGTCGGTCAGCCGCTGCCGGGCTCGGTGGTGCGGATCGCCGACGACGGCGAGGTGCTGCTGCACGGCGAGCACGTCTTCTCGCGGTACTGGAACAACGAGTCGGCGACGGCCGAGGCGCTCGCGGACGGCTGGTTCCACACGGGCGACATCGGCACGCTCGACGAGGACGGCTACCTCGCGATCACCGGCCGGAAGAAGGAGATCCTGGTGACGGCGGGCGGCAAGAACGTCGCCCCGGCGGTCATCGAGGACCGGATCCGGGCGCACGCGCTGGTCGCGGAATGCATGGTGGTCGGCGACGGGCGTCCGTTCGTGGGCGCGCTGGTCACGATCGACGAGGAGTTCCTGGGGCGCTGGGCCTCGGAGAACGGCAAGCCGGCCGGCTCGACGGCGGCGACGCTCCGCGACGACGCGGACCTGGTGGCGGAGGTCCAGCGGGCGATCGACGACGGCAACGCGGCGGTCTCCAAGGCGGAGTCGGTCCGCCGGTTCCGCATCCTCCCGGCCCAGTTCACCGAGGAGGCGGGCCACATCACGCCGTCCCTGAAGCTCAAGCGGAACGTGGTGGCGAAGGACTTCGCGGACGAGATCGAGGCGATCTACCGGGCCTGACGGTCCGGTGCGGGGACGGGCGGGAGGCCCGGGGCGACCACCGCCCCGGGCCTCCCGCCCGTTTCCGCAGCCTCGCGGGGCTGGTGACGCCCAGGCGCGGGTCCGGGGGGCTCAGCCCTTGGTCCCAGCCCAGCGGCCGGCCTTCCGCGGGCCCGTGCGCCCGCGGGCCTCGCGACGCCCGTCGGCGGGCCGGAGCCCGCCCTGGGGCCCTGACAGCCCTCCGTGGGCGCCGGGCGCTACAGGAGTTCCTTGAGCCGTTCCGCGAGGAGGTCCCAGCGCCACTTCTCCTCGACCCAGGCCCGGCCCCGCTCGCCCATGCGGGCGCGGAGCTCGGGGTCGAGGAGGAGGGTGGTGACGCGGTCGGCGGTGTCCTCGGCGGAACCGCCCCGGACGACCCAGCCCGTCTCCCCGTCGAGGACCGCGTCGGGGGCGCCGCCCGAGTCGCCCGCGACGACCGGGAGTCCGGTCGCGGAGGCCTCCAGGTAGACGATGCCGAGGCCTTCGACGTCGAGGCCGCCGCGCCGGGTGCGGCAGGGCATGGCGAAGACGTCGCCGGCCCCGTAGTGGGCGGGCAGCTCCGACCACGGGACGGCGCCGGTGAAGCGTACGGATCCGGCCACGCCGGTCTCGGCGGCGAGCCGGTGCAGGTCCTTCTCGTACGGGCCGCCGCCGACGATCAGGAGGACCGCGTCCGGCACCCGGCGGAGGATCAGCGGCATGGCCCGGATCAGGGTGTCCTGGCCCTTGCGGGGCACGAGCCGGGAGACGCAGACGACGACGGGGCGGTCGCTCAGTCCGAGGCGGGCGCGGACCCCGGCGCCGCCCGAGTCGGGGTGGAAGGTCTTCTCGTCGACCCCCGGCGGCAGTTGCCTCATGCGGTCGGCGGCGGCGGGCGTGAGGGCCGTCGCGATCCGGGAGCGGGTGTACTCGCCGAGGTACGTGAGGGTGTCCGTGCCCTCGCCGATGCGCCGCAGCAACCGGCGGGAGGCGGGCAGCTGCGCCCAGCCGGCCTCGTGGCCGTGTGTGGTGGCGACCAGCCGCCGTGCGCCGGCCCGGCGCAGCGCGGGGGCCATCAGCCCGAGCGGCGCGGCCGCGCCGAACCACACGGACGTGCAGCCGTGCTCGCGCAGGAGCGCGGTGGCGCGGGCCGTGACCCGAGGTGTGGGCAACAGCATGGTGGTGCGATCCCGGACGACCGTGAAAGGCTGCTCGGCGTCGAACGCGGCCGTCGCCTCGATCCCTTCGCGGCTGCGCTTCCAGGTGGAGGCGTACACCACGATCTGCTCGGGATCCAGACGGAGGGCCATGTTGTGCAGGAAGGCCTGGATTCCGCCCGGTCGCGGCGGGAAGTCGTTGGTTACGATCAGGGTCTTGTGCATCGGGGCCGACAGTACCGCGAGCGCACCCACCGCCCAGCACCACCACTCCCCCGCGGCAGCGGGCCGACAGGACGAGGAACGGGACGGGTATGACGGGGGCAGTGGGAACGGGATCACGCGCGCGTCTCCGCCTCCCGCTCGGCCTCTGGGGCCTGACCCGGATCGTCCTCCTGCTGTGCGCGTTCAGGATCGTCGTGGTCCCCGGCCCGGACGCGACGCTGGAGGTCGAGCAGATCTACCAGGGCTGGTACGACGTCCTGCGGACCGGTGTGTACCCCCGGGACGACGTGACCTGGCAGTACCCGCCGGCCGCCGCGCTCGCGGTGCTCTCCCCCGCGCTGCTGCCCTTCCTCGGCTACAAGACGGCGTTCTTCGTGCTCGCGCTCCTCTGCGACGCCGTCGTCATGGGCCTCCTGCTGCACACCGGCCGCCGGGCGGGCCGGTCGATGCGGGGGGCGTGGCTCTGGCTGGCCGCGGTGCCCCTGCTCGGCCCGACCGCGTACGCCCGCTACGACATCATGGTGACGGCCGTCGCCATGGCCGCCCTGCTGGCCGTCCGCCGCGACCCGCGGGTCCTCGGGGTCCTCGCCGGCTTCGGCGCCGTCCTCAAGGTGTGGCCGGCGCTGCTGCTGGCCGGCACCCCGAAGGGCGGGGCGACCCGGCGCTCCTGGCCGGTGGCGGCGGGCACGGCGGCCGGGGTGCTGCTGCTGTGCGCGGCCTGGATGCCGGGGTCGCTGGCCTTCCTCTCGTACCAGAGCGAGCGGGGCACGGAGGTCGAGTCGCTGGGGGCGATGGTCTTCCACGTCGCCCGGCACGTCGGCTGGGAGGGCGAGGCCCGGATGAACTACGGGTCGATGGAGTTCCTCGGCCCCTACGTGTCCTGGGTGTCGACCGGGGCGATGGTGCTGACGGCGGCCGCGTTCGGCTGGCTCGCGCTGTGGCGGTACCGGGCGCGCCGGTTCGACTCGTCGACGACGGCGGACGCGGCGTTCGTCGCGGTCCTGCTCTTCACGGTGACGAGCCGGGTGATCTCACCGCAGTACATGATCTGGCTGTTCGGCCTCGCCGCGGTCTGCCTCGCCTACCGCTCGTCGCGGATGCGGCGCCCCGCCCATCTGGTGCTGTGGGCGACGGCCGTGACGCAGTTCGAGTTCCCCGTCTGGTTCTCGCACGTGACGCAGAGCGATCCCCTGGGCATCGCGGTGCTGTTCCTGCGCAACGGCCTCCTGGTGTGGGCCGCCCTCTCCGCCTGCCGCACCCTGTGGCGGCACACGGTGACCGACGCCGGTGTCGTGCGGATCCCCGGACAGGCACGGCAGCCCGAGCGCGAAAAGGTCCTGGCAGGTTCGGCCTGAACGGTAGCGGCCCGAACACCGATACGCACGGGTGCTACCCTGGTGCACCTTTGCCCGCCTGTGAGGTTCTCCTGCTGACATGAACAACCCGATTCTCTCGGTCGACACGCTTCAGCGGCACGGGAAAGGCGGCGAAGGGGCCGCCGCGGAGGCTGTACCGAAAGCCCCTGCGGGAATATCCTGGAAATCTCTGACCCTGGTTTCCGGCGCTTTCTTCCTGTTGTATCTCCTACTGTCCGTGCGCCGTCACGCGGCGAACCTGACGACGGGTTACGACCTGGGCATCTTCACCCAGATCGTACGGTCCTACGCCGAGCTGTCCGCCCCGTACTCGAATCTCAAGGGGCCCGACTACAACACGCTCGGGGACCATTTCCACCCGATTCTCGCCCTGCTCGCCCCGGTCTACCGGGTATTCCCGTCCAGCTATACGCTGCTGGTCTGCCAGGCCGCCCTCGTCGCATTCTCCGTCGTCCCCCTGATGAAATGGGCGAACGAGGTCCGGGGACGGAATTTCGCCTATTGGGCCGGCATCTCGTACGGCGTCTCCTGGGGAATAGCGGCACTCATCTTCTTCGACTTCCACGAAGTCGCCTTCGCGGTCCCGCTGCTGTCCCTCTCGCTCTGCGCGGCGGGCCGGGGGAACTGGCACGCCGCCGCCCTCTGGTCGCTGCCGCTGGTGCTGGTCAAGGAGGACCTGGGGCTCACCGTCGCGGCGATCGGCCTCTATGTGGCGTGGAAGGGGCCGCGGGTGGCGGGGCTCGCCGTCGCCGCCTTCGGGGCCGGTGCGACGGCGCTGGAGATGGCGGTGATCCTCCCGTACTTCAACCCGCTCGGGCAGTTCGCCTATCTGCCGCCCGAGACCGCGGAGGAGGTCGGGTTGCTGGCGGAGACCGCCGGAGCCCTCTGGCCCCCGATCAAGTGGCTGACCCTCCTCATGATCGTCGCCCCGACCGGCTTCCTGGCCCTGCGGTCGCCGATCCTGCTGGTGGCACTGCCGACGCTGGCCTGGCGCTTCACCGGCTCGAACCCGTTCTACTGGGGGATGGAGTTCCACTACAGCGCGGTCCTCATGCCCGTCGCCTTCGCCGCCGCCGTCCACGCGGTCGCCGGCGGCGTGACCGCGCGCCGGGTCGTGCCCGCCTGCGTCGTGGGCGCGGTGGCCACGGCCGTCACCTTCTTCACCCACCCCCTGCACGAGGTCGTCCTGCCGCGGACGTGGAGCGACTCCGCCTACGTCAGGGCCTCGGACGCGCTCCTGGAGCGGATCCCCGACGGCGCGACGGTGGCGGCGTCGAACCGGCTGGCCGCCCAGCTCGCCGACCGGGCGGCCGTGAGCGAGGTGTGCCTCTTCCCCCGCTCCTTCCCGCCGAGGGAGCGCCCCGAATGGCTGATCTACGACGCCGCCGACACCTCCGACCCGGAGTGCGCGACCGGCCGGGAGCTGGAGACGGCCGACCCGCACGTCCCCGGCTACCGGGTCGTGGAGACCCGGGACGGGATCACCCTGCTCCGGCTGGCCCCGGACGGGAAGCCCACCCGGTAGGCCGGTCGGGGCCGCCCGCGGCGGCCCTCAGCCCAGCCGCTCCGCGAGGTAACGCCGCCACTCCGCGGTGAACTCCTCGGGAGTGGTGTCCAGCACGTCCCGGAGGGCCTTCTCCACCGCGCCCTCCCGGCCGGGGCGCGCGCCCACGGCGCGGTAGAAGTCCCGCAGCTCCGCTGCGCCCCAGCGGTCGGCGATCAGCGCGCAGGCCAGCCAGCCGCCCTCGTACGCCCTGGCCAGCGCCTCCGCGTCCGCGCCGAAGGCGAAGTCGGGGTCCTCCGGGAGCCGGGCGGGCAGCTCGCCGGCCCGGACCGCGCGCAGCAGCTCGGGGGCGGCCTGCGCGGCCGTGCGGCCGGCGTCCCGGTAGGCGACCCAGTCGGCGAAGCCCTCGGAGAGCCAGACCGGGGTGGACGGGGTGGTGGCCGAGCGGGTGGCGACGTGGACGGTCTCGTGGGTGAGGACCAGCTGCCGGCCGAACTCCCCCAGCACCCCGTACGCCTCCGGGTTCACGATCACCCGGTCCGCGGGCGCGTCCGCGCCGCCCCGGGTCTCCCCCGTGGTGACGGCGGCGATGCCCCGGTAGGAGCTCCCCGGCGCCCCCAGGAGCTCCCCCATCCCGGTCAGCGACCCGGGGACCAGGACCACCACGTCGCGGGCCCACTCCGCGGGCCAGGCGGCGGAGACGGCGGGGACGGCCCGGTCCGCCGCGGCGGCGATCTCGCGGAGCCGCTCGGGCTTCTGGCCGACGCCGAGGACGAGCGAGCGGGCGCCCCGGACGGTCGTCACGTCGCCCTGCTCCCAGAGCTGCCGCGGGGCGCCGGGGGCCGGACGGTCGCCGGTCACGTACCAGCGTCCGGCCCGCTCGGTCAGGTCGAGGACCCGGGCGCCGGCCAGGGGCCGCCGGTCGTGGCCGGCCAGCCGGTGGCCGAGCTCGGCGCGCACGGTGGCACGGCCGGCCGCCGTGCGGTCGACCCCGGTGACCCGGTAGCTCCAGCCGTCGACGGGGACCGTCGCGAGCCGCCGGAAGACGGCGAGGGCCGTCGGGGCGTACGAGGCGTCGACGTCGGCCAGGTATCCGGGCTGGTCGCGGTCGAGGAGCGCCCTGGCGTGCCGGTCGAGGAGCGCCTGGAACTCGCGTTCGGCGGTGTCGGCGGGCCGGCCGGGGCTCGCGCCGCAGCCGACGAGCCCCGCGAGCAGGAGGAGCAGGACCGCCAGGCAGGCCGTCGCCGGCCTGCGCGCTCCACACCCCTGACCCGACACGCCTCCGATCGTACGGTCGGATCGGCGCGGATCGCTCCCGGTCCCGGCCGGACCGTGGCCCGGCCCGTCCCCGGCCGGCTCAGACCCGGGTCACCGTCACGTGGGACATCATGTTCACCGGGTCGTAGCGGACCGCGGCGCCCGGGTAGGGGGCGTGGATGACCTGGCCGTTCCCGGCGTAGATACCCACGTGGCTGGCGTCGCCGCGGTACGTGACGAGGTCGCCGGGCTGCGCCTGCGAGAGCGGCACCTGTCGGCCCGCGTACCGCTGCGCCGAGGAGGTCCGCGGCAGGCTGATCCCGGCCTTCCCGTACGACCAGACCATCAGACCGGAGCAGTCGAAGGCGGAGGGGCCGGTCGCACCCCACACGTACGGCTTGCCGACCGCGCTGCGGGCGGCGAGCACCGCCGCGGCGGCCCGCGAGGAGCCGGGCGCCGCCTCGGCCGTCGGGGGCAGCTCCTCCGCGCGCCCGCCGGAGCGGGAGGCCCGGTCGAAGTCGGCACGCTCCTCGGCGGTGAGGCTCGCGAGGACCCGGCGGGCCTCGGCGAGCTTCCCCTCGACGACGCGCTTGTGGCGGGCGACCTCGGCCCGGCTGCGCTCCAGCTCGGCCAGGGTCGTCCGGGCCTCGGACCGCTTCTGGTCGAGCCGGCGCTGCTCCCGCCGGAGCTCGCCGAGCGCGGCGCCCTGCCGGGCCGTGATCCGGTCGAGCGCGGAGGCCCGGTCGAGGTAGGTGTCCGGGTCGGAGGAGAGCAGCAGCGCGAGGGCGGGATCGATGCCGCCGGAGCGGTACTGGGCGCCGGCGACCGATCCGAGCGCGCCCCGCATGCGGTTGATGCGCTCCTGGCCCCGGGCGAGGCCGTCCTGGGCCTGGGAGACCGTGCGGCGCAGCGCGTCCGTCTTCTCGTCCGCCCGGTTGTAGCCCTCGGTGGCCTTCTCGGCCTCCTCGAAGAGGCGGTCCACCGTGGCACGGGTGGCCGCGGATCCGGCCCCCGGGTCGGCGCTCGCGGGGACGGCCCCGAGGGTCGCCGCCGCGGTGGCCGCGGCGGCGGTGAGGACGGTGACCCTGGCGGGTCGGCGGTGGGACACCACGACTCGCGCTCCGTTCGGCTCGACGCAGACTGGCGCGGCAGACAGTAGCCGTTGATCAGTCCCCGTCCAACGAAGGCGCCGGGCACACAAAATGACGCCCCGCCGGAGATCACAAGGTCACCGGCGGGGCGTCAGGTCAGCTCGCGTCGCGGCGAACCACCCGATTGGGCGGTACTGCTGCGCGGGTCGCGTCGGGCGGATCAGCCGCCGATGCGGACGCCGAACTGGAACGTGCCCATGTAGTTCATGGACTCGTAGCGGACGCTGGCACCCGGCTTGGGCGCGTGGAGGATCGTGTTGTTGCCCGCGTACAGACCCACGTGCGACAGGCCGTTGAAGAAGACCAGGTCGCCCGGCTTGAGCTGGCTGCGGCCGATCTTCACGCCGTCGTTCTGCTGGGTGTACGTGGTGCGGGTGAGACCGACGCCGGCCTTGCCGTAGGCCCACTGGGTCAGACCGGAGCAGTCGTAGGCGTTGGGGCCCTCGGCGCCGGAGACGTACGGCTTGCCGACCTGGGTGGCGGCGGCGCTGAGCGCTGCGGCGCCGAGACCGCTCGCGGGGACCTCGTTGCCGAGGTCGAGGCGCTCGCCGGCGGCGCGGCTGGCGCGCTGCTCCTTCTGCCGCTCCTCCTCGGCCAGCTTGGCCTTCTCGGCGGCGGTCAGGGTGTTGAGGAGCTTCTGCGCCTCGGCCAGCTTGCCCTGGTACTTCTTCTTCTTCTCGCCGAGCGTCTTGCGGACGTCGTCGAGGTCGGCCAGCTTCGTGGTGGCCTCGGCCCGCTGCTGGGCGAGCGTGCGCTGCTTGGCCTGGATCGAGGTGAGCACGTCGGCCTGCTGGGCGCTCAGCTGGTCGATCGCGGACGCCTTGTCGAGGTAGGTGTCCGGGTCGGCGGAGAGGAAGAGCTGGAGCGCCGGGTCGATGCCGCCGGAGCGGTACTGGGCGCTGGCGACCGAACCGATCTGGTCGCGCAGGGTGTTGAGCTCCTGCTGGCCGCGGGCCACCTTGTCCTGGAGGTTGCCGATCTCGTCCTGCAGCTTGCCGCGGCGCTCCTCGGCGAGGTTGTACTGCTCCGTGGCCTCCTCGGCCTCGTGGTGCAGCTTGTCGACCTTCGACTTGACCTCGTCGATCTTGGGCTTGGCGGGGGCCGCCTGGGCACCGGTCTGGGCGGTGAGCGCTACGGCGGCGGCCGCGGTCGCGGTGAGAACGGTCACGCGCATGCGGCTCGGCTGCTTGGGTCGACGGTGGGACGCCACGAAGGCGAGCTCCTTCTTCCTCAGAGCCGCCCAACCGGTAAGGGGCAGGCGGTTCCTCCGCCGCCACCCCGGATGGGTGATCAACCGCGCGAAGGTTCGAGCCCCGACCCTAGTGACCAACTTGTGATCAGTTCAAATCCCACCGGCAAAAATATCCCTCACCGGCCACTTAATTTACACAGACCGCACAGGCAGTGATGGGCACTTGACGGTGCGCCCTCCAGAATTCGGGCATAGCACCCAAGAGTTGCCAACTGTGGCGACGCGTCAGGAGAGCCGCGAAAGCCGCTTCAGCAACAAGGCGGACGCCACGGGCCGGGCACCGGCCTTCGCCACCCCGTCGGCCACCTCACGGTCGGTGGAGACCACCACGACCGGCCGGCCCGGCGGTTCCGCACGCACCAGCTGACGGATCAACTCGTCGGCGGTCACACCGGGCTTGGAGAAGAGCACCCGCACCCCGCGCGGCGGCGCGAGGAGCACCGGGGCCGCCAGTTCCGCCCCGTCGAAGACGCAGGTGACCTCGGCGCCCGAACGGGCCGCGAGGGCCGACAGGCTGCCGAGCAGCCGCAGCCGCTGCTTCTCCAACGGCATGGTGGGATAACCGGTCTTGGTGACGTTGTAGCCGTCGACGACCAGATGCGCCTGCGGCAGCGCGAGGAGCTGGTCGAGCAGCGCCGGGTCGGTCTCGGAGAGCGCACGGGCCGCGATGTCCTTCGGCGACATCCGGCCCGGCTCCACCGCGTCCACGGTGTCCGCCGGGTGCACCGAGACGGGAGGCAGGGCGAGTTCGCGGCGCAGCCCCTGGGCTGCGTCGAGCACGGTGTCGAGCAGCAGCCGCAGCCGCATGTCCTCGACCGAGCGCCCCTCGCGGGCCGACCTGCGGCTGGCCTCCAGGGCGGCCTCGACCTCGCCCAGCCGGGCCTTGAGCCGCCGGGTCTCGCTCTCCGCGGCGGACACCTGGGCCGCCGACTCCGCCTTCGCCGCGTCGATCTCGCCCTGGACGCGCCGCAGCGCCGCCTCACCGCGCTTCACGTCGCTCTGGGCGCTGCGCAGCTTGCGGTGAAGCGATTCCGCTTCCTTCCGGGCCGCCTCCAGGTCGTGGCGCAGCTGCTCGGTCTCGCCGCGCGCCCGGTCCCGGGCGGCGTCGAGCTCCTCGCGGAGCCGCTCCAGTTCCCGGCGGCCCGCCTCGTCGGCACGCTCGGCGTCGACGCGCTGGGCCTCCTCGCCCGCGGCCGCCACCAGCTTGACCCAACCGGGCGGACGCAGGACGTAGGCCGCGGCCGCCACGTCGACGGGGTCGGCGGCGGCGGGCGGGGTGCCGGTCTCGACCGCTCCGGCCAGTTCGGGCTGACCCTGCCGGAAGCGCTCGCCGATCCGCTGCCGGAACAGCGGATCGCTCTCCAGGGCGGCCGCCATGGCGTTCCCGGCGAACTTGGCGCGCCGGCTCGCGGTGAACCGGGCGTACTGCCTCAGGGGGGCGGGCAGCTCGGCGACGGTCAGGCCGCCGAAGGCGTCGGCGACCAGCGCGACGACCCGCCGCCGTACGCCTTCCGGCAGTGGGTGGTCGAGCGTCTCGGCAGCGTCACCTGCCGCGCCGGCCGGCTCTCCACCGTGCGCGGGCTGCTCCACGATCCGTCACCCCTATGTCGTCCGCGCCGTCCCTCAGGAGGCGGCGCCCGGCCTGTCCACCAGTTCGATCTGGTCCACCGCGTTGCACCAGCGGCAGCGGACCGACTCGATGGTCTCACTGACCACCTGCCGCTCCTCGACCGTCGGCTCTCCCGCGAGGTCCAGATGGACGTACTCGACGACCTTGGAGGATCGCGTCACGTCGAAGCGGGTCAGGTTGCCGCAGAGAGTGCAGCGCCAGCGGGTCTCGTCGGTCGGCAGGGGAACCGTCGTCATCGTGCCGTCCTTCTTCCTGTTGCGGGGTACCAGGTGCGGGAGCCGCGGTGCGCCGTCGAACTGCGGTCGTACTGCCCGTTACCCTACGGCCTCGCCGGTACGCGGGGGCACGGCGAGGCACTCTGTCCAGTTCGGCCCCGGTACGCCATGATCTGTCCATGATCGACTGGCGAGGTGCGGTCCGCGGTGTCCAGGGGTCCTGGCGGGGCCTCCGCAGCGGGCCCACGGTGACGTACGGACTGATCGCCGCCTGCTGCCTGCTCTTCGTGATCGGCCCGGTCTCCGGGCTCGATCCGGTGTACGGCACGGGGGACGAGCTCCTCGCGGCGCAGGGCGAGTACTTCCGGCGCTGGGGCGTCGTCCCCGCCGAGCTGATGAGCGGCGAGCCCCGCGCCCTGCTCACCCCGCTCACCGCGCTGTTCGTCCACGGCAGCTGGCTCCACCTGCTGGGAAACATGCTGTTCCTGTACGTCTTCGGGGCGATGGCCGAGGAGCGCATGGGTCCCGTCGAGTTCGCCCTGTTCTACCTGGGCACGGGCTACCTCGCCCTCGTCGGGTACGCGGTGGCGCACGCGAGCAGCGAGCAGACCCTGGTCGGGGCCTCCGGGGCGATCTCCGGGGTGCTCGGGGCCTTTCTCTTCCTCTTCCCGCGCTCCCGGGTCACCAGTCTCTTCCCCTTCCTCTTCTTCCTGCCGCTGCGCTTCCCCGCCTGGATCGTGCTGATCTTCTGGTTCGTGCTCCAGTGGCTGGCCGCGCGGGCCGCCGGATCCGGTCCCGGCGTCGCCTATCTGGCCCATGTGGTGGGCTTCTCCGTCGGCTTCCTGTACGCCTGGGGGCGCTACCGGGGTGGGGATAGAGTGAAAGCCCCAACCGCGGCGACCGAGGGAGAAAGCCAGCCGTGATCACCGCGATCGTGCTCATCAAGACCAGCGTGGACCGCATCCCCGAGATCGCCGAGTCGATCGCCGCGCTCGACAGCGTCAGCGAGGTCTTCTCGGTGACCGGCACCTACGACCTGATCGCCATGGTCCGCGTCCCGCGCCACGACGACCTCGCCGACGTGATCCCCGGCAACATCAGCAAGATCCCGGGCGTCGAGGCCACCGACACGCACGTCGCCTTCCGCACCTACTCCCAGCACGACCTGGAGGCGGCCTTCGCCATCGGTCTGGAGTCCTGAGACAGGTCCGGGGCACGGGTGAAGGGGGCCTCCCGCCGGGGAGGCCCCCTTCACCCGTACGAGTGAGTGCTCAGCCGCGGTCCGGGACGCAGCGGCCGTCCTCGGTGCGGTACTTCCACTGCGCGCCGTCGCGGACGAGCTCCTTCACGGCGCCGACGAACCGCTCCACGTGCTCGTCCGGGGTGCCGGCTCCGAAGCTCACCCGGATGGCGTTGAGGGACCTCTCCCCCGGTGCGGCCTCGGGGGCGCCGCACTCGCCCGGGTCCTGCGGGTCGCTGCCGAGCAGCGTGCGGACCAGCGGGTGGGCGCAGAAGAGGCCGTCGCGGACGCCGATGCCGTACTCGGCGGAGAGCGCGGCGGCGAAGTGCGAGCTGTTCCAGCCCTCCACGACGAAGGAGATGACGCCGACGCGCGGGGCGTCGTCGCCGAACAGCGAGAGCACCCTGACCTCGGGCACCTCGGCCAGGCCCGCCCGGACCTTCGCGATCAGGTGGCGCTCGCGGGCGACGAGCTGGTCGAAGCCGGCCTCGGTGAGGGCCTTGCAGGCGGAGGCGATGGAGTAGACGCCGATGACGTTCGGGGAGCCCGCCTCGTGCCGGGCCGCGGTGGTGTGCCACTCCACGTCCACACCGCCGTCGGCCCGGCGGGCCACCTTGCGGGAGGCGCCGCCGCCCGCGAGGTAGGGCTCGGAGTCCTGGAGCCAGTCGGCGCGGCCCGCGAGGACGCCGGAGCCGAAGGGCGCGTACAGCTTGTGCCCGGAGAAGGCGATCCAGTCCACGTCGAGGTCCTGGACGGAGACCGGGTGGTGCGGGGCCAGCTGGGCGGCGTCGAGCACGATCCGGGCGCCGTGGGCGTGCGCGGCGGCGGCGAGCTCCTTCACCGGCCACAGCTCGCCGGTGACGTTGGAGGCGCCGGTCACGCAGACCAGGGCGGGGCCGTAGGGGTCGCGGTCGGCGAGCGCCCGCTCCAGGGTGGCGACGGCCTGCCCGGGGGTGCGCGGCGCGTTGAGGTAGGTGACGCGGGCGTCCCTCCAGGGCAGCAGCGAGGCGTGGTGCTCGGTCTCGAAGACGAAGACCTGGCAGTCGGCCGGGAGGGTGGCGGCCAGCAGGTTCAGCGAGTCGGTGGTGGAACGGGTGAAGACGACCTGGTCGCCGGGGCGGCAGTCGAGGAACTCGGCGACGGTGGCGCGGCTGTTCTCGAAGAGGTCGGTGGAGAGCTGGGAGAGGTAGCCCGCGCCGCGGTGGACGCTGCCGTAGTAGGGGGCGTAGGCCGCGACGTCGTCCCAGACCCGCTGGAGGGCGGGCGCGCTGGCCGCGTAGTCGAGCGCCGCGTAGGTCACCTCGCCGCCGGTGACGAGGGGGACGGTGACGTCCCGGCCGAGCACGGGCAGCGGGGCGGCGCAGCAGGGGTCGGCGGCCTCGGCGGCGGTCACGGCGGGCGCGGTCTCGACGAGGGTGGCGGCGGTGGCGTCAGGGCGTGCGGACATGGCGGTATCTCCCGGCGGGCGGTGCGGAATGGCTTCGGTGGACCCGTACGCGGCCGGACACGGCGGGGTACGGGGTGTTGCCTCGGAGGACACGGGTGCACGGGGGAAGCCCGCGGTGCACGGGGTACGGAGAAGTGACCCTGATCCGACGATCCGAGGGTGAAGAAGGGGCGTACTCGCCCTATCGCATTCGCTTGCTCACGGAAAAAGCTCCTCGAGAGACCAGGACCCCTGGTGTTCGAGGGGTCCGCGCTTGCCGTAGACCTCGCTGCCTACGGCCTGGTCATCACCCGGGGCACCCCGCCACGGACGGAGGGTTGCCGGACAGCAAGCCGGGGCCAAAACGCTGTCACTCGTGACCTGTAGAGCATCCTGCCACATGATCGCCGAAGCGCAAGACCCCGGTCCGCATGGTGGACCGGGGTCAGGGGGAACGCCGTCAGGCGTTGCTGGCGGCGACCCAGCGCTCCAGGGACCGGAGGGCCGCGCCGGAGTCGATGGACGCGGCCGCCCGCGCGATGCCCGCGGCCAGCCGCTCCGCCAGCGTTCCGGCGCCGGGCTCCAGGGCGGTGAGCGCCGCCGCCGCGTTGAGCAGCACGGCGTCCCGCACCGGACCGGTCTCGCCGGCGAGCAGGCGGCGGGCCACGTCGGCGTTGTACGAGGCGTCGGCGCCGCGCAGCGCCTCCAGGGGCACCAGGTCGATGCCGACGTCCCGCGGGTCGAAGCGCTCCTCGGCGACCGCGCCGTCGCGGACCACCCAGACCCGGGAGGTGGAGGTGGTGGTCAGCTCGTCGAGTCCGTCGTCGCCGCGGAAGACCAGGGCGGAGTTGCCGCGCTCGGCGAGGACCCCGGCCACGATGGGCGCCATCCGCGGGTCGGCGACCCCGACGGCCTGGGCCCGCACCCGGGCCGGGTTGGTCAGCGGGCCGAGGACGTTGAACGTGGTCCGGATGCCCAGCTGACCGCGCGCGGCGGCGACGTGCCGCAGCGACGGGTGGAACTTCACGGCGAAGCAGATGGTGATGCCGGCCTCCTCGGCGACCTCGGCGACCCGCTGCGGGGTCAGGTTGAGGTTGATGCCGAGCTTCTCCAGGACGTCGGAGGAGCCGGAGGCGGAGGACGCGGCGCGGTTGCCGTGCTTGACGACCTTCGTCCCCGTGCCGGCGACCACGATCGAGGCCATCGTGGAGATGTTCACCGTCTTGGCGCCGTCGCCGCCGGTGCCGACGATGTCGACGGCGGGCCCCGGCACCTCGATCACGTTGGCGTGCGCGTACATGGTCCGTACGAGACCGGCGATCTCCTGCACGGTCTCGCCCTTGGCGCGCAGCGCCACCATGAAGCCGGCGATCTGCGCGTCGGTGGCCTCGCCGCTCATGATCAGGTCCATCGCCCAGGCGGTGTCGTCGGCGGACAGGTCCCTGCCGTCGAGGAGTCCGTTCAGCAGGACGGGCCAGGAGCGGCCCGCCGACGTAGGTCCTCCAGCGGGGGTCGCAGCGCTCATGGCAGCTCCTGGTCAGTACGTGACGGCTAGGGCTCCACCCTATCGACCCGCGGGGACGGCGAAGAGCCCCGTCCATCGAATGGACGGGGCTCTCACCGTGGCGACTTGTCGGAAGTCGGGAGTTCCGGGATCAGTGGTGGCCGTGGCCGCTCTGGATCTCCTTGTACTCCTCGACCGTGGGCTTGGCGACCTGGCTGTCGCCGCCGTAGTAGCCCTTGTTGAGCTTGATCCGGAGCTTCTCCACGCGCCCGATCTTGCGCTCCACGCCGTTCTCGTCGACGCCCGCCGGAAGCTCCGCGGCGTCGTACTGCTCGTGCGCGGTGAGGCGGTGCAGCTCGCCCTGGCTGAGCGGCTCGTGGATCTCGACGAACTCACCGTGCGGCAGGCGCTTGATGATGCCGGACTCGCGTCCGTGCAGCACCTTGTCCTTGTCGCGGCGCTGGAGGCCGAGGCAGATCCGCTTGGTGGCGATGAACGCGATGACCGGGCCGACGAAGAAGAAGATCCGCACGAACCAGGTGATCGAGTTGATCGACAGGTGGAAGTGGGTCGCCCAGAGGTCGTTTCCACCACCCACGAGCATGATCATGTACGCGGTGATCCAGGCGACACCGAAGGCGGTGCGCGTCGGAGCGTTGCGCGGGCGCTGCGCGATGTGGTGCTCGCGCTTGTCGCCGGTGATCCACGACTCGATGAACGGGTAGACCGCGATGGCCGCGAGGACCGCCGGGAAGATCGCCAGCGGGATCATCACGCCCAGGACGAGCGTGTGGCCCCAGAGGTTGATCTCCCAGCCCGGCATGACACGGATCAGACCCTCGGCGAAGCCCATGTACCAGTCGGGCTGGGCGCCGGTGGACACCTGGTCCGGCCGGTACGGGCCGATGGCCCAGATCGGGTTGATCGAGGCGACCGCCGCGATGATCGCGATGACGCCGAAGACCAGGAAGAAGAAGCCTCCGGCCTTGGCCATGTAGACCGGCAGCAGCGGCATGCCCACGACGTTGTTGTTCGTGCGGCCGGGGCCGGCGAACTGCGTGTGCTTGTGGAAGAACACCAGGATGAGGTGGGCGACCACGAGGCCGAGCATGATGCCGGGCAGCAGCAGGACGTGGGCCGAGTAGAACCGGGCCACGAAGTCGCCGCCGGGGAACTCCCCGCCGAACAGGAACATCGACAGGTAGGTGCCGATGACCGGGACGGACAGGATCGCGCCCTGCATGAAGCGGACACCGGTGCCGGAGAGCAGGTCGTCCGGGAGCGAGTAACCGGTGAAGCCGGTGAACATGCCCAGGAAGAACAGCAGGAAGCCGAACAGCCAGTTGATCTCACGCGGCTTGCGGAACGCGCCCGTGAAGAACACGCGCATCATGTGCACGAACATGCCGGCGAGGAAGATCAGCGCCGCCCAGTGGTGGATCTGCCGGATGAGCAGACCACCGCGGACCTCGAACGAGATGTGCATCGTCGAGTTGAACGCCTCGGACATCAGCTGTCCCTGGAGCGGGACGTACGGTCCGACGTACTCCACCTCGTTCATCGACGGGTGGAAGAACATCGTCAGATAGACGCCCGTCAGGATGATGATGAGGAAGCTGTAGAGGCAGATCTCGCCGAGCATGAAGGACCAGTGGTCCGGGAAGATCTTCCGCATGTTGGCCTTGGCCAGCGTGTAGATCCCCAGGCGTCCGTCGGCCCAGTCGGCCACCCGCTCACCTGCGGGTGCTTTCTTCGTATCGGTCACGGTGCTCATCCGCGCTCCCAGAAGGCAGGGCCGACGGGCTCGTCGAAGTCGCCGAGCGCCTCCAGGAAGCCCTTGTCGTTCACGCCGATCCGCAGCTGCGGGAGGGCGTGACCGGCCGGGCCGAAGATGACGCGGGCGCCGTCGGAGAGGTCGAAGGTGGACTGGTGGCACGGGCAGAGGACGTGGTGCGTCTGCTGCTCGTACAGGGAGATCGGGCAGCCCACGTGGGTGCAGATCTTCGAGAACGCGACGATGCCCTCGTGCGACCACTCGAGCTCGCGCTTGTCCTTGATGTCCTCCGGCTGGATCCGGACGATCATCAGGGCGGCCTTGGCGATCTCGGTCTGGAAGTGGTGGTCGTGCTCCGAGAGGCCCTCGGGCATCGCGAAGGTCAGCGAACCGACCGCGACGTCCTCGGGACGCAGCGGCTCGTGCGTGTTCATGTTGATGAGCTGAAGCCCCTTGGCCCACATGGTGGACCGGAGCTTCTTCTCGGGCAGCGGGCCCATGTCACGCAGCAGGACGATGCCGGAGAGCGGAACGAGCGACAGCGCGCCGAACATCGTGTTGCGGATGAGCTTGCGGCGGCCCATGCCCGACTCGGCGGCACCGGCCGCGAAGTCCGACATGACCTTGGCCTTGGTCTCGGCGTCGGCCGCGATCGGGTGACGCTCGTCCGCGATCTCGACGTCGGACATCAGGGTGCGGGCCCAGTGGACCGCGCCCGCGCCGATGAAGAAGAGGGCGAGGCCCAGGGTCCAGCCCAGCGCGAAGTTGAGCGCGGACACCCGGCCGAAGGGCCAGATGTACACGATCTTGTCGACCGGGAAGATCACGTACGAGGCGATGAAGCCGATCGTGGCCAGCATCGACAGCGTGAACATGAACGCCACGGCACGCTCGGACCGGCGTGCGGCCCGCTCGTCGATGTCCTGGATGCGGGGCTTGTGGGGCGGGAGGCCCGGGTCGGCGAACGGGTCGTCGGCGACCTTCACCGCGCCGTGCGCGGTGTCCTGCCCTGCCGGCAGGTTCTCTTCTGGAATCTCTTGGCTACTCATGACTTCTTGGCCTTAGCGGTGTGGGCCGCGACCCAGATGGCAACTGCGATCAGCGCACCCAGGCCGAAGACCCAGGCGAACAGGCCCTCGGAGACGGGGCCGAGGCCACCGAGCGAGAGACCGCCCGGGCTGTCGGCCTTCTCGCCGTTGACGGCCTGGACGTACGCGATGATGTCCTTCTTCTCCTTCTCGGGCATCGTCGTGTCCGGGAAGGAAGGCATGTTCTGCGGGCCGGTCTGCATGGCCTCGTAGAGGTGCTTCGGGCTCACGCCTTCGAGGTTCGGGGCGTACTTGCCGTAGGTCAGCGCGCCACCCTCACCGGTGAAGTTGTGGCACTGGGCACAGTTGGTGCGGAACAGCTCGCCACCCTTGGCGACGTCCGCACCGTCAGGGCTGTACTGGCTCTCGGTCGGCGTGATCGGGCCGGCACCGAGAGAAGCGACGTACGCCGCGAGCTGGTCGATCTCAGCCTGCGAGTAGATGTTCTTCTTCTTCGGGACCTGGGCGCCCGGCTGCTGGGCCGGCATACGGCCCGTGCCGACCTGGAAGTCGACGGAGGCCGAGCCGACGCCGACGAGGGAGGGGCCGTCAGAGGTGCCCTGACCGCCGGTTCCGTGGCAGCTGGCGCAGCCGACGGTGTAGAGCTTCTTGCCCTCCTCGATGGCGAGGGACTGGGCGGTTTCATCGGCCTTCGCCGTGCCCGCGGGCGCGAACGCGGCGTACAGCCCCCCAGTGGCCGCCAGCGCGAGAAGTAGGACGACGACCGCCGCCAGCGGATGGCGTCGTCGTGCGGAGAGCTTTTTCACGGATTACCCCGGTGTCAGGATCTTCTGCGTCGATGCTTGCTGGATGTGTCGGTCCGCCGTGTCGGCGGCGCCGACTACTTGATCATGTAGATCGTGGCGAAGAGGCCGATCCAGACGACATCGACGAAGTGCCAGTAGTAGGACACGACGATGGCGGCGGTTGCCTGCTCGTGAGTGAACCTCTTGGCGGCGTACGTCCGGCCGAGGACCAGCAGGAAGGCGATGAGACCGCCCGTCACGTGCAGGCCGTGGAAGCCGGTGGTCAGGTAGAACACGGAACCGTACGGGTCCGACGAGAGCGAGAGGCCCTCGTGCTTCACCAGCTCCGTGTACTCGAAGACCTGTCCGCCGATGAAGATCGAACCCATCACGAACGTGATGATGAACCACGACCGGAGCTTCTTCACGTCGCCCCGCTCGGCGGCGAAGACGCCGAGCTGGCAGGTGAGCGAGGAGAGCACCAGGATCGTGGTGTTCGTCGCCGAGAACGGGAAGTTCAAGGCGTCTGCCTTTTCCGTCCAGTACTCGGCGCCCATCACGGATCGCAGGGTGAAGTACATCGCGAAGAGGGCCGCGAAGAACATCAGCTCGGAGCTCAACCAGATGATGGTTCCGACGCTGGTGAGGTTCGGTCGATTGACCGACGGGTGCGCGTGCCCTGTTTCTACTGTCGTTACTGTCGCCACGACCGACATTATGTCGGTCGCTTATCCCGCCCTCACTCCGGGGGGTGCCGTTCGGAGTGTCAGAGGGGTGTGTCCAGCCCGAACGGCCCAGTGCGAGGCCCCCCTGCCACCCTTCGAACAGGTGTTGAACGGGTGTTGACGGGGTGTGGACCGGAGTAGCATCCGCGCATCGGTCGACGACGACCCACCCGCCTTCCCAGCCGGAGGAACGATGCAGTCGAGTGCCACGGTCCTGGTCTACAGCGACGACGCGAACACCCGCGAGCAGGTACGGCTGGCGGCCGGGCGCAGGCCCGCGTCGGACGTCCCCCCGGTGGAGTTCGTGGAGTGCGCGACCCTGCCGGCGGTGCTGAAGCGCCTGGACGAGGGCGGCATCGACGTGTGCGTCCTGGACGGCGAGGCGGTGCCGGCGGGCGGCATGGGCGTCTGCCGGCAGATCAAGGACGAGGTCTTCCACTGCCCGCCCGTGCTGCTGCTCATCGGGCGCCCCCAGGACGCCTGGCTGGCCACCTGGAGCCGTGCGGACGCCGCGGTCACCCTTCCGGTGGACCCGGTCGAGTTCGCGGCGTCCCTGGCCGCCCTGCTGCGCTCGCGCCTGTCGATCGACGCGTAGGGCCCCGGGGGCGGGCGGCGGCCCCGCGGGGGCCCGGGCCCGGCCTCAGAGCGGCAGCGGCCGCAGGCGGGACTTCTCCGTGGCGGCCACCGGGCTCCCGGTGGCCTCCACCAGGGCGCTGCCCTCCCGCCACTTCTCCCACGGCAGGTTCCAGTCGCCGAAGCCGTTCCCGAAGGTGTCCATCGTGTCGCCGTAGCTGTTGACGACGCGGACGATGTCGCCGGCGCGGACGGTCTCGTAGAACCAGGCCGCGTTCCCGGTCGACATGCCGACGCAGCCGTGGCTGACGTTCGCCACGCCCTGCGAGCCGACCGACCAGGGCGCGGCGTGGACGTACTCGCCGCTCCAGGTCACCCGGGTCGCGTAGTAGACCGGCAGGTCGTACGACTCGGAGCTGCCCTCCGCGATGCCGATGCTGGTGCCCCGCATCCGGACGTAGTACTCCTTGCCGAGGATCACTTTGATGCCGTTTCGGGTGGAGAAGCCCGGCTTTCCGGTGGTCACCGGAATGGTATTGATCACTTCTCCGTTGCGCCGCACGGTCATGTAGTGCGACCCGGCGTCCGCGACGGCCTCGATCCGGTCGCCGATGGTGAGCTTCAGCGGCTTGGACTCGCCGCCGTAGAGCTTGTCGCCGACCTTGAGGCCGTCCAGGTTCCCGGTGACCGTGATGCGCGCCCCCGCCGGCCAGTACTCCTTCGGGCGGAAGTGCAGCTTCTTGTCGTCCACCCAGTACCAGGAGCCCTCGACGGACGGCGTGGAGCGGACCTTGAGCGCGCGTTCGACGACGGCACGGGCCTTGCGGTCCTTGACGGCGAGGCTGAGCTCGGCCGTGATGGGCTGCCCGACGCCGTACGTGCCCGTCTCCGGGCCGAAGGCCGCGGTCAGCGCCCGCTTGGCCGGGGCCGTCTCGAAGGTGAACGTGCGGGCGCCCGGAGCGCCGTCCTCGTCCTCGGTGGCGACGCGGACCGTGTAGCGGGCGCCTGCGGCCAGGGCGGCCGTGGAGCGCCAGCGCCGCCCGTCCGCGGTGAGTTCGCCCGCCAGGTGGCGCCCTGCGGCGTCGACGGCGGTGACGTCGGTGATCCGGCCGTCGTCGCCCTTGGCCGTGACCTCCAGCGGCTTCTCGGGGTCGGCCTTGGCGCCGTCCCCGGGAGCGCTGACCGCGAGCTGGTCCGCCGCGTCGTACGCCCTGGCCGACAGCGGGTGGTCGTCGGAGCCCGCACACGCCGTGGCGCCTGCGGTGACGGTGACGGCCAGAAGAGTGCAGCTCAAAACAGTCCGAATGCGCGGCGTGTCGTTCATGACTTCACGCTAAGGACAATCCTGCCGACCAGCGCGTCGAGTACTGCAAAAGAGGGGCCCGGACACTTCTGTGACGAAGTGTCCGGGCCCCTCTGGGGTGCTCCGGTGGAGCGGGTGCCGCTACTGGTTCTGGTTCTCGCCGCGGTAGAACTCGAAGACCCAGCCGAAGAGGCCGACCAGGATCAGCGGGGCGGAGAAGTACAGGATCCACCAGCCCATGGCGATGGCCAGGAAGGCCAGCGCGCCACCGACGGCCAGCGACAGCGGCTGCCAGCTGTGCGGGGCGAAGAAGCCGACCTCACCGGCCTCGTCCGCGACGTCCGCCTCCTTGTCGTCCTGCGCCATCGCGTCGACACGCTTGGCCGTGAAGGCCAGGTAGTAGCCGATCATGATGGACAGGCCGAAGGCCAGGAAGAGGGCCGTGGTGCCGACCGGCTCCTTCGACCAGACGCCGTACAGGACGGCCATGGCAAGGATGAAGACGCTCAGCCAGATGAACATCTTGCCCTGGATCTTCACTTGCCGGCCTCCTTGCCGCCCGTGAGGGCCTCGGCCGCGTGCCCCTTGTTCTCGAGCTGGTCGAGAGCCGCGATCTCGGGGTGGTGCAGATCGAACGCCGGGGATTCCGAACGGATCCGCGGCAGGGTGAGGAAGTTGTGCCGCGGCGGCGGGCAGGACGTCGCCCATTCGAGCGAACGGCCGTAGCCCCACGGGTCGTCGACCTCGATCTTCTTGCCGTACTTGGCGGTCTTCCAGACGTTGTAGAGGAACGGCAGGATCGACAGGCCGAGCAGGAAGGAGGAGATCGTCGAGATCGTGTTCAGGGCCGTGAAGCCGTCGGCGTCGAGGTAGTCCGCGTAACGACGCGGCATGCCCTCGGCACCGAGCCAGTGCTGCACGAGGAAGGTGCCGTGGAAGCCGATGAACAGCGTCCAGAAGGTCATCTTGCCGAGCCGCTCGTCCAGCATCTTGCCCGTGAACTTCGGCCACCAGAAGTGGAAGCCGGCGAACATCGCGAAGACCACGGTGCCGAAGACGACGTAGTGGAAGTGCGCGACGACGAAGTACGAGTCGGAGACGTGGAAGTCCATCGGCGGCGAGGCCAGGATGACACCGGTCAGACCACCGAAGGTGAAGGTGATCAGGAAGCCGATCGTCCAGAGCATCGGTGTCTCGAAGGACAGTGAGCCCTTCCACATCGTTCCGATCCAGTTGAAGAACTTCACACCTGTGGGTACGGCGATGAGGAACGTCATGAAGGAGAAGAACGGGAGGAGCACGCCTCCGGTGACGTACATGTGGTGGGCCCACACCGTCACGGAGAGACCGGCGATCGCGATGGTCGCGGCCACCAGGCCGATGTAGCCGAACATCGGCTTGCGGCTGAAGACCGGGATGACCTCGGAGATGATGCCGAAGAACGGCAGCGCGATGATGTACACCTCTGGGTGGCCGAAGAACCAGAAGAGGTGTTGCCAGAGCAACGCTCCGCCGTTGGCCGCGTCGAAGACGTGCGCACCGAACTTGCGGTCCGCCTCCAGGGCGAACAGCGCGGCCGCGAGGACCGGGAAGGCGAGCAGGACCAGGACACCGGTCAGCAGCACGTTCCAGGTGAAGATCGGCATGCGGAACATCGTCATGCCGGGAGCCCGCATGCAGATGATCGTGGTGATGAAGTTGACCGAGCCGAGGATCGTGCCGAAGCCGGAGAAGGCCAGACCCATGATCCACATGTCGGCGCCGACACCCGGCGAGCGGACGGCGTCCGACAGCGGGGAGTAGGCGAACCAGCCGAAGTCGGCCGCACCCTGCGGGGTGAGGAAGCCGGCCACCGCGATGATCGAGCCGAAGAGGTACAGCCAGTACGCGAACATGTTCAGCCGCGGGAACGCCACGTCGGGCGCGCCGATCTGCAGCGGCATGATCCAGTTCGCGAATCCGGCGAACAGCGGCGTCGCGAACATCAGCAGCATGATCGTGCCGTGCATCGTGAACGCCTGGTTGAACTGCTCGTTCGACATGATCTGCGTACCCGGACGGGCCAGCTCGGCGCGCATGAAGAGCGCCATGAGTCCGCCGATGCAGAAGAAGACGAACGACGTGACCAGGTAGAGCGTGCCGATCGTCTTGTGGTCGGTGGTGGTCAGCCACTTGATCACGACATTGCCGGGCTGCTTGCGCCGTACGGGCAGCTCGTTCTCGTACGAGTCCTCAGCTGCGGCGGCACCCTGGGTTTCGTTGTGGATGCTCACAGTTGGTTCTTCTCCGCATTCCTGGCCGGGTCCGTCTGCTCGATGCCAGACGGGATGTAGCCGGTCTGCCCCTTCTCGGCCAGCTCCTTCAGGTGCTGCTGGTAGCGCTCCGGGGAGACCACCTTGACGTTGAAGAGCATCCGGGAGTGGTCGACGCCGCAGAGCTCGGCGCACTTCCCGAGGAAGGTGCCTTCCTGCGTCGGGGTGACCTCGAAGGAGTTGGTGTGACCCGGGATGACGTCCTGCTTCATGAGGAAGGGGACCACCCAGAACGAGTGGATGACGTCACGGGAGGTCAGGATGAACCGGACCTTCTCGCCCTTCGGCAGCCACAGGGTCGGACCCGGGTTGCCGGTCTGCGGGTTGCGGTCACCGGGGATGCCGGCGTCGTAGACGCCGCCGGCGTTGTCCGGGAACTGGTCCTGGAACTTGTCCGGAATGGCCGCGAGGTTCTTGTCCGTCTTCGCGTCGCCCTTCACACCGGGCACGTCCTCGACGTAGTTGAAGGCCCAGCTCCACTGGTAGCCGACCACGTTGACCGTGTGGGCCGGCTTCGGGGAGAGCTCGAGGAGCTTCGACTCGTCGCGCGCGGTGAAGTAGAAGAGCACCGAGACGATGATGAGGGGGGTGACCGTGTACAGCGCCTCGATGGGCATGTTGTAACGGGTCTGCGGAGGTACCTCGACCTTGGTCCTGCTTCGCCGGTGGAAGATGACGGACCAGATGATCAGGCCCCACACCAGGATTCCGGTGATGAGCGCAGCCGCCCACGAGCCCTGCCACAGGGAGAGGATCCGGGGAGCCTCTTCCGTGACGGGGGTGGGCATACCAAGGCGGGGGAAGTCTTCCCAGTTGTACGAGCAGCCGGTGGCTGTCGCCAGGATCAGGCCCGCAGTCAGCACCTGCGGCAGCTTCCGCCGCATCGGGCGCCGCGACGAGCGGTCGGAGCCGTTGGGACTCACGTAGCGCCTTCCCGAGAGTCTCGGCCCGCAGTGGTCGGCCACGGCCGTCCGTCTCGCTGGTCGGTCGCCGCCCCGGCCGCGGGCAGGGGTTTGGATGTTTATGCGGACCAAACCCTACTGGACGCTATTTGGGGTCGCGCGGGGAGGGTGCCCAACGCGCCGTCCGAGTCCCCGAAGGGGTGGACTCCGGGGTTCCGGAGGGGGGTCGGACACGCCCGTTCGGCCGTCTGCCGGTCTACGGCGACGCGCTTCTGACGAGGGCTCACGGAGGGGCAGGAAGTCGGACGGGGCGGGGGGCGGGCGGGGAGCCGGGGGTGCCGGCGGCCGGGGTGCGGCGGTGGGCGGCGCCGGGCGCGCAGGCGGGGGCGGCGGACGGGTGGGGCAGCCACGGCTCGGGCGTGGCGAGGCTCCGGCCCGGGCGGGGCGGGGATCCGGCCCGGTGGGGCGGGGGCCGGGCTCCTGTAGGACGGGGGCGGGGCCCGGTGGGGCGGCACTCGGTCCGGGTGGGGGTGCGGGTCCCGCCCGGGTGGGGCCGGGCCCGTGTGCGGGCAGGCCCTACCGTGGGCGGATGCCGTACTTCGACGCCGCGTCCGCCGCCCCGCTGCATCCCGTCGCCCGCCAGGCGCTGCTCGCCTCCCTCGACGAGGGCTGGGCCGATCCCGCCCGGCTGTACCGGGAGGGGCGGCGCGCCAGGCTGCTGCTCGACGCCGCGCGGGAGGCCGCGGCGGAGGCCGTGGGCTGCCGTCCGGACGAGCTCGTATTCACTCCTTCGGGGACGCGCGCGGTTCACGCGGGAATCTCGGGATCCCTCGCGGGGCGTCGGCGTGTCGGAAACCGGCTCGTGGTCTCCGCGGTCGAGCACTCCTCCGTACTGCACGCCGCCGAGGCGCACGCGGCGGCCGGGGCCACGGTGACGGAGGTGCCGGTGGGGCGGACGGGAGCGGTGGCCGCCGGCGCCTTCGCGGCGGCGCTCGACCCGGGCGACGCGGGAGCGGTCGCCCTGGCGTGTCTCCAGTCGGCCAATCACGAGGTGGGCACCGAGCAGCCGGTGGCGGAGGTCGCCGAGGCCTGCCGGGCGGCGGGCGTGCCGCTGCTGGTGGACGCGGCCCAGTCACTGGGCTGGGGCCCGGTGGAGGGCGCCTGGTCGCTGCTCGCGGCGAGCGCGCACAAGTGGGGAGGGCCGGCGGGGGTGGGGCTGCTCGCGGTGCGCAAGGGTGTGCGGTTCAGCCCGCAAGGCCCGTCGGACGAGCGGGAGTCGGGCCGGGCGCCCGGCTTCGAGAACCTCCCGGCGATCGTGGCGGCGGCGGCCTCGCTGCGGGCGGTACGGGCGGAGGCGGCGGCCGAGGAGGCGCGGCTGCGGGCCCTGGTGGACCGGATCCGGGCGCGGGTCCCGGAGCTGGTCCCGGACGTGGAGGTGGTGGGCGACCCGGTGCGGCGCCTCCCGCATCTGGTCACCTTCTCCTGTCTGTACGTCGACGGGGAGACGTTGCTGCACGAGCTGGACCGGGAGGGTTTCTCCGTTTCGTCCGGTTCGTCGTGCACGAGTTCGACGCTGACCCCCAGCCATGTGCTGCGTGCGATGGGGGTGCTGAGCGAGGGGAACGTACGCGTGTCCCTGCCGGCCGGCACGGCGGAGGAGGACGTGGCCCGCTTCCTGGAGGTGCTGCCGGGGGTGGTCGCGGGGGTGCGGGAACGGCTGGGCGCGCCGGCCACGGCGCCGTCGGCGGTGGCCGCGCCGGGGGCGGGCTCCCTGGTGGTGGACGCGCTGGGCCGGCGCTGCCCGATCCCGGTGATCGAACTGGCGAAGGTCATCGGGGACGTGCCGGTGGGCGGGACGGTGACGGTCCTGGCGGACGACGCGGCGGCGCGGCTGGACATTCCGGCGTGGTGCGAGATGCGGGGGCAGGAGTATGTGGGCGAGTCGCCTGCGGCGGGGGGAGGGGTGGCGTACGTGATCCGACGCGCGACCTGACGCCCCGGGCCTGCGGCTTCCGCGCCGGAACCCGCACCCGTGGTGCGCCGCGCTGTGGGTGCGGGTTCGGGAACGAGGGGTGCGGGGGTCGGCGCGGGCCCGTGGGAGCTTCGGCTCGGCTCGGTCCGACCCCGCTCCCGACGGGGCCGCCTGGTGTCAGGACAGGTAGGACTGGACCTCCGACGCCGCCTCGTCGCCGTACGCCTTCGTGAAGCGCTCCATGAAGTTGGCCCGGCGCAGCGTGTACTCCTGCGTGCCCAGCGTCTCGATGACCAGCGTCGCCAGCATGCAGCCGACCTGCGCGGCCCGCTCCAGGCCCACGCCCCAGGACAGGCCCGTCAGGAAGCCCGCGCGGAACGCGTCGCCGACGCCCGTCGGGTCGACCTTCGCCGTCTCCTCCGCGCACCCGACCTCGATCGGCGTGTCGCCGACGCGCTCGATGCGGACGCCCCGCGAGCCCAGCGTGGTGACGCGGTGGCCGACGCGGGAGAGGATCTCGGCGTCGGTCCAGCCCGTCTTGGACTCGATGAGGCCCTTCTCGTACTCGTTGGAGAAGAGGTACGTGGCGCCGTCCAGGAGCGTGCGGATCTCGTCGCCGTCCATCCGCGCGATCTGCTGCGAGAAGTCGGCGGCGAACGGGATGCCCCGCGTCCGGCACTCCTCCGTGTGGCGGAGCATCGCCTCGGGGTCGTCGGCTCCGATGAGGACCAGGTCGAGCCCGCCCACCCGGTCGGCGACGGCCTTGAGCTCGATCAGCCGGGCCTCGCTCATCGCGCCGGTGTAGAAGGAGCCGATCTGGTTGTGGTCCTTGTCCGTGGTGCAGACGAAGCGGGCCGTGTGGAGGACCTCGGAGATCCGGACCGAACCGGTGTCGACGCCGTGGCGGTCGAGCCAGGCGCGGTACTCGTCGAAGTCGTAGCCCGCCGCGCCCACGAGGATCGGGGTGCCGCCGAGCTGGCCCATGCCGAAGCAGATGTTGGGGCCGACGCCGCCGCGCCGGACGTCGAGGTTGTCGACGAGGAAGGAGAGGGACACCGTGTGCAGCTGGTCGGCCACCAGCTGGTCGGCGAACCGGCCGGGGAAGGTCATGAGGTGGTCGGTGGCGATGGAGCCGGTGACTGCGATACGCACGGCGGGGTGCTCCTGCGGGAAGGCGGCAATGACGGACATTCACGCTACCGGCTGGAGGCCTCACTGCCGAACAGTGGAAACTACCCCAGAGTAGGCCTTTTCCCCGGGGGCGTGCGGTGCATACGGTGCGCCCATGACCATCTACCCCGCTTCACGTGAGCGATACGAGTCCGAGCCGAGCCTCGCCGACCTGCGGGGCGACGGCGCACGGATGGCTCCGCACTGGGTGACCCCGGCCGCCCCCGCGCCCGATCCGGTCTCCCCCGCGCTGATCCACGGGGTCGTCGTCCCGGCGGCCTCGGCGCGGCTGATCGACGCGACGGCCGAGTACGGGGGCTGACGGAGGGAACCGTCCGCCCGCCCGCTCCGTCCCATCGGCGTCCGTTCGAGACGAGGGAGCGTTGCGGTGAGCGGTACGGAGAACGTACGGAGGCGGCGGAGCACCATCGCGGCCTCGGTGGCGGCGGGTGTGCTGCTCGCCGGGGGCGGTGGCGTCTACCTGGCCACCTCGGCATCCGGTGACGGCACCGGCGTGGGCGCGGCCGCGAAGGCCGCGGACGCCGGCCCGCCGCCCACGCTGCGCCTGGAGGACGGCGGCAGCGGCGACGCCACCCCCGGTGGCGACTCGGGGGGCGGCCCGGGCATCGCGCCCGGCGAGCCCGACCCCGGGGGCGGCCCGAACGGGACCGTCTACACAGCCAAGGGCCCACTCCCCCAAGGGCCCTCCTCGGCCGCGGTCCACCGGCCCGAGGGCCTGGTCACCTCGGCGGAGGTGACCAGGCTGGCCGAAGCGCTGGGCATCTCCGGCAGTCCCTCGCTCGTGGGCGAGGTCTGGACGATCCGGCCGGAGAAGGACGGTTCGGGGGCCCGTCTCGACGTGGCGCGGAAGGCGCCGGGGAACTGGACCTACTCCTGGTACGACGGCGGCCCGGCGGGCGACGCCTGCCTGAAGGGCCGGGCCTGCCCGCCGCCGGGCGAGTCGAAGCCGGCGCCGGGCGGTACGCCGCTGAGCGAGGCGGCGGCGAAGGCGGCGGCCGCGCCGGTCCTCAAGGCGCTCGGCCAGGACGACGCCAAGGTCACCGCGACGGGTGTGGTGAACGGTTCGGTCCGCGTGGTCAACGCCGATCCGGTGGTGGGCGGGCTGCCGACGTACGGCTGGTCGACGGGTCTGCAGATCGCACGGGACGGCCGGGCGGTCGCGGGCAGCGGGATGCTCAAGGAGCCGGCCGAGGGGGCCGCGTACCCGGTGATCGGGGCGGCGAAGGCGCTCGCCGCGCTGAACGAGGACGCGAAGGGCACCGGCCCGATCGGGGTGGGGCGCTGCCCCACGGACCCGCCGGGCGCCGGCGCGGCCGGTACGGACGGGAAGCCGGCGCCCGGCGGCGTGGAGCCGGCCGCGCCCGGTGTGGACGGGAACGGGAGGCCGGAGGACGCCCGGACCGGCGGGACGCCGGCGCCCGGGCACGTCGAACCGGTCCCGCCCTGCCAGACGATCGTGCAGCGGGCCGCCCCCGACCGGGTGCCGGTGACGGCCGCGGTGTTCGGGCTGGCCGCGCGCGACGTGGACGGCGAGCGGCTGCTCGTACCGTCGTGGCTGTTCACCGCGGATCCGGCGGAGGGTGCGCCGTACACGGTGGCGCGGACGGCGGTGGCCCCGGAGTACCTGGCGCCGCCGGCCACGCCCTCGCCGGTGCCGACGCCCACGCGGCCCCCCGGGGACGACGGCGGGGTGCCCCGGGCCGTGGAGTCGGTCCGGGTCCAGGAGGACGGCAGGGAGCTCGCCGTCACGTTCTGGGGCGGGGTGTGCAGCACGTACACCGTGCGGGCGGACGAGCAGCCGGACCGGGTGACCGTGCGGATCGTCGAGAAGTCCGACCCGGAGCGGGTCTGCATCATGCTCGCCAAGGACTTCACGCAGACGGTGACGCTGCGGAGCCCGCTGGGCGACCGTCCGGTGGTGGACGAGGCGAGCGGGGAGGCGGTGCCGCGCCGCTGAGCGGCGCGCCCTGGCACACGACCGAGGGCGGTGGCCCGGGAGGATTCCTCCCGGGCCACCGCCCTCCGGCGTGCGAGGCCGCGCGCGGCCCGGCGGGGCCTAGCTGAACGAGTCGCCGCAGGCGCAGGAGCCCGTGGCGTTCGGGTTGTCGATGGTGAAGCCCTGCTTCTCGATGGTGTCGACGAAGTCGATCGAGGCGCCGCCCAGGTACGGGGCGCTCATGCGGTCGGTGACGACCTTGACGCCGTCGAAGTCCTTCACGACGTCGCCGTCGAGCGAGCGCTCGTCGAAGAACAGCTGGTAACGCAGGCCGGAGCAGCCGCCGGGCTGAACGGCGACGCGCAGGGCCAGGTCCTCGCGGCCTTCCTGGTCGAGGAGGGCCTTGACCTTGGCCGCGGCGGCGTCGGACAGGAGGATGCCGTCGCTGACAGTGGTCTTCTCGTCCGATACGGACATCTGCTTCTCTCCCGGTGTGTACGGAGACTGCTTGCCGACGGTTGCAACCGACGGTGCCCCGGATTCATTCCGGGCCGTGTGGGGTCTTTCTCTCTTCATGCTCGCACACCCTGTCCAGCGGCGGGGACGAGGAAGTCCCGCGGCGGCGGCAGCGAATTCGTCACATCGACACTATGGACATCGTCAACGTGACGTGAAGCGGTTATGATAGATAGCGTCATTTCGACGAAAAGGTTTCCCCGAAGAAAGGGTGCGTGACGTGACCACGGCCCAAGCCCGTCATGACCTCGACGTACAGCCGTCGCCGCTCGCCCTGCTCCTGCTCGGTCGCGAGGCCGACCCGAAGAGCGAGCGCGGCGTGGAGTGCCCCGGCGACCTCCCCTCGCCCTCCGACCCGGACCTGGTGGAGCGCGCCCGCGCCGCCAAGGAGAAGCTCGGGGACAAGGTCTTCGTCCTGGGACACCACTACCAGCGCGACGAGGTCATCCAGTTCGCCGACGTCACCGGCGACTCGTTCAAGCTCGCGCGCGACGCCGCGGCCCGGCCCGAGGCCGAGTACATCGTCTTCTGCGGCGTGCACTTCATGGCGGAGTCGGCCGACATCCTGACCGGCGACGAGCAGAAGGTCGTCCTGCCCGACCTCGCGGCCGGCTGCTCGATGGCCGACATGGCCACCGCCGAGCAGGTCGCCGAGTGCTGGGACGTGCTGACCGAGGCCGGCGTCGCCGACCAGGTCGTGCCCGTCTCGTACATGAACTCCTCGGCCGACATCAAGGCCTTCACCGGCAAGCACGGGGGCACGATCTGCACCTCGTCCAACGCCGAGCGCGCCCTGGACTGGGCGTTCGAGCAGGGAGAGAAGGTGCTGTTCCTGCCGGACCAGCACCTGGGCCGCAACACGGCCGTCCGCGACATGGGCATGTCGCTCGACGACTGCGTCCTGTACAACCCGCACAAGCCGAACGGCGGGCTGACCGTCGAGGAGCTGCGCGCCGCCAAGATGATCCTGTGGCGGGGCCACTGCTCGGTGCACGGCCGCTTCTCGCTGGACTCGGTGAACGACGTTCGCGAGCGCGTCCCCGGCGTGAACGTGCTCGTCCACCCCGAGTGCCGGCACGAGGTCGTCGCCGCCGCCGACTACGTGGGCTCCACCGAGTACATCATCAACACCCTGGAGGCGGCCCCGGCCGGTTCCAAGTGGGCGATCGGCACGGAGCTGAACCTGGTCCGCCGGCTCGCGAACCGGTTCGCCGACCAGGACAAGGAGATCGTCTTCCTCGACAAGACGGTCTGCTTCTGCTCGACGATGAACCGCATCGACCTGCCCCACCTGGTGTGGACCCTGGAGTCCCTCGCCGAGGGCAACCTCGTCAACCAGATCCGGGTCGACAAGGAGACGGAGAGCTTCGCGAAGCTCGCGCTGGAGCGGATGCTCGCTCTGCCGTAACGGTTCTCCCCCGATACGCCCGAAGGGCGCCCCGCGCGGTGCGGGGCGCCCTTCGGCGTTCTGCGCTTCTGCGGGACGTCCAGCGGCGTCCGGCGGCGTCTCCTAGGCGTCCAGCGCGTCGAGCAGCGACGTGTCCGTGTCGGTGTTCGCCTCGGTGGGCTGCTCGGGGACCTCCGCCCCCTTCTTCGCCGCCTTCTTCTTCGCGCGGCGCTCCTTGCGGAGCTCCACCATCGCGTAGAGCGTGGGGACGAGGAGCAGCGTCAGCAGCGTCGACGTGATCAGACCGCCGATCACCACGACGGCCAGCGGCTGGGCGATGAAGCCGCCCTCGCCGGTGATGCCGAGCGCCATCGGCAGCAGCGCGAAGATCGTCGCCAGGGCGGTCATCAGGATCGGGCGGAGCCGGTGCCGGCCGCCCTCGATCACCGCCTCGACGACGCCCAGGCCCTGCGCCCGGTACTGGTTGATCAGGTCGATCAGGACGATCGCGTTGGTGACGACGATGCCGATGAGCATCAGCATGCCGATCATCGCCGGGACGCCCATCGCGGTGTCGGTGGCCACGAGCAGGCCGATCGCGCCGGTCGCCGCGAACGGGATCGAGACCAGCAGGATCAGCGGCTGGACCAGCGACCGGAAGGTCGCGACGAGCAGCATGAAGACGATCGCGATGGCGGCCAGCATGGCCAGGAACAGGTTGAGGAAGGCCTCGGACTGGTCCTCGGAGACACCGCCGATGCTGGCGGTGGCGCCCTCGGGCAGGTCGAGCGCGTCGATCTTCTGCTGGAGGGTGGCGCTGACGGCGCCGGTGTTGTCGCCGACCGGCTTGGCCGTGATCGTCGCGGCGCGGGCGCCGTCGATCCGGGTCATGGAGACCGGGCCGGGGACGAGCTCGACGGTGGCGATGTCGCCCAGCTTCACCGGGCCGAGGGGCAGCGCCCTGAGCCCGGCCAGGGTGGTGACCGGCTTCGCCGAGGTGATGAGGACGTCGCGCTCGCTGTCGTCGAGGGTCGCCTTGGCGGCCGGGGTGCCCCGGACGGCCTGGCCGACGATCATGCCGAGCGAGGCGGAGTCGAAGCCGGCGTCGGCCGCCGCGGGCTTCGCCCGGACCGAGATGCGCGGGACGGACTGCGAGAGGTCGCTCTGGACGTCGGTGACGTCCTTCATGCCGGCGATCGCGGCCCTGACCTGCTCGGAGGCCTTCTCGAGGACCTCGGCGTCGGCGGCCTTCACGACCACGCTCAGGTCCTGGCTGCCGAAGCCGTCACCCGCGGCGATCTTGGTGTCGCCGATGCCGTCGAGGGAGCCGAGGCCCTTCTCGATGGCGTCCCGGGTCTTCTCGAAGTCGGCGGACTCCTCCAGGCTGACCTGGTAGGTGGCCTGGTTGGTGCCGGTGCCGCCGCCGAAGGCCGCCATGAAGCCGGACGAGCCGACGTTGACCTGGTAGTCCTTGACGCCGTCGGTGTCCGCGAGGAGCTTCTCGACCTTCTTCGCGGCCGCGTCGGAGGCGTCGAGGGCGGTGCCGGGGGCCAGCTCCTGCTGGATGCTGAGCACCTCCTGCTCGCCCTGGTCGAAGAAGTTCGTCTTCAGGAGCGGGGCCATGCCGAAGGTGACGATCAGGACCACGAACGCGATGGCGAGGCTGGTGAGCCGGCGCCGGGTCGCGAACCGCAGGACCGGCACGTAGAGGCGCTGGAGACGGCTCTTCTCCTCCTTCTCCTCGGCCAGCCTGCGGGCCTCGGCCAGGTCCTCGGGGGTGCCCTTGGGGGCGCGCAGGAACCAGTACGAGAGGACCGGGACGACCGTCAGGGAGACGAGCAGCGAGGCCAGCAGGGCCGCGGTGACCGTCAGCGAGAAGGAGCCGAACAGCTCGCCGATCATGCCGCCAGTCAGGCCGATCGGCAGGAAGACGGCGACGGTCGTGAGCGTCGAGGAGGTGACGGCGCCCGCCACCTCGCGGACCGCGGTGAGGATCGCGGCCTGCCGCTCCTCGCCGTAACCGAGGTGCCGCTTGATGTTCTCCAGGACCACGATCGAGTCGTCGACGACCCGGCCGATGGCGATGGTGAGCGCACCGAGCGTCAGCATGTTGAGCGAGAGGTCGCGGGTCCACAGCACGATGAGCGCGAGGACGACGGAGAGCGGGATGGAGACCGCCGTGACCAGGGTGGAGCGGATCGACGCGAGGAAGACCAGGATCACCAGGACGGCCATGACGAGGCCGAGGGCGCCCTCGGTGGTGAGGCCGGAGACGGCCTTGGCGACGGCCGGGCCCTGGTCGGAGACCACGGTCAGCTCGGCGCCCGCGCCGAGGTCGGCGCGGAGCTCGGGCAGCTTCTCCTCGACGGCGTCGGAGATCGCGACGGCGCTGCCGTCCTTGTCCATGGTGGCCATGACGGCGAGGCTGGGCTTGCCGTTGGTCCGGGTGAGGGAGACGCGCGGGGACTCCTCCTGGCGGACGGTGGCGACGTCGCCGAGGCGGACCGCCTTGCCCTTGCCGGGGGTGGCCGCCGGGATGCGGAGGTCCTCGATCTGGCGCAGCGAGGTGAAGCCGCCGCCGACCTGGATGGTGCGGCTCTTGCCGGTCTCGGAGAAGGAGCCGGCCGGGAGGGTGCCGCCGCCGGAGCGGAGGGCCTCGCCGAGCTTCATCGTGGTGAGGCCGGCCGCGGCGAGCTTGCGGTCGTCGGGGGTCACGGAGACCTGGAGGTCCTGGACGCCGGTCACGGAGACCTGGCCGACTCCCTCGATGCCTTCGAGGGCGGGCACGACGGTGCGGTCCAGCAGGTCGGCGAGGGCCTGCGGGTCCTGGTCGGAGGCGGCGGCGAGGACGACGGTCGGGATGTCGTCCGTGGAGCCGGCCACGACCTGCGGGTCGACCGTGTCGGGCAGTTCGGCGCGGGCCCGGTTGACCGCCTGCTGGACGTCGGCGACGAGCTGCTTCGTCGACTCGTCGCCGTAGTCGAAGGAGGCCATGACGAGCGCCATGCCCTCGGAGGCCGTGGAGGTGACCGACTTCAGGCCGTCGACGGCCTTCAGGTTGCTCTCCAGCGGCTCGACGACCTGCTTCTCGACCACGTCGGGAGAGGCGCCCTGGTAGGGCGCGAGGACCGAGACCATGGGCAGCTCGATCGAGGGGAACAGCTGCTGCTTCAGCTGCGGTATCGCGATCGCCCCGAACACCAGGGCGACGATGGAGATCAGCCCGATCAGGGCCCTTTGGGCGAGGCTGAATCTCGACAGCCAGGACATGGGGTCTCTCTTCTGTGGCGTACGCGTCGACGGGCGGGAGCAGCCAAGGCGCCGGCCCGGATCCGCGGGATCCGCCGGAGGTGCCCCCCGCCTATACGATCTGCCATCGCGGGCCGGAAGTCCTCGCCCCCCGGGTCCACATCCTTATCCCGCGCATACCGCGTCTGGAGTACGCGGGAGTCGCCGGTCACTCCACCCTCGGACGTACCAGTCCCGACTCGTAGGCGGTGACGACCAGCTGGGCGCGGTCGCGGGCGCCCAGCTTGGCCATGGCCCGGTTGACGTGGGTCTTCACGGTGAGCGGGCTGACGTCGAGCCGCTCGGCGATCTCGTCGTTGGAGAGGCCTCCGCCGACCAGGACGAGGACCTCGCGCTCCCGGGCGGTGAGCGCGGCGAGCCGCTCGGTGCGGGCCCGGCCGCCCTCGCCGACGGCGTCGGCGCCGGGTCCCTGGGCGAGGAACGTCGCGATGAGCCCCTTGGTGGCGGCCGGGGAGAGCAGTGCCTCGCCCGCGTGGGCGATCCGGATCGCGCCGAGCAGTTCGTCCGGTTCGGCGCCCTTGCCGAGGAACCCGGAGGCCCCGGCCCGGAGGGCCTGCACGACGTACTCGTCGACCTCGAAGGTGGTCAGCATGACGATCCGCACGTCGGAGAGCTCCGGGTCCGCGGTGATCATGCGGGTGGCGGCGAGGCCGTCGGTGCCGGGCATGCGGATGTCCATCAGGACCACGTCGGCCCGCTCCGAGCGGGCGAGGGCCACGGCCTCGGCGCCGTCGGCCGCCTCGCCGACGACCTCCATGTCGGCCTCGGAGTTCACCAGGACCTTGAAGGCGCTGCGGAGCAGGGCCTGGTCGTCGGCGAGCAGTACCCGGATCGTCATGTGTCCTCCCCCGTGCGGGACGTCACCGGCAGTATCGCCTGGACGCGGAAGCCGCCGCCGTACCGGGGGGCCGCGGTCAGGGTGCCGCCGAGCGCGCCGACCCGCTCGCGCATGCCGAGCAGCCCGTGCCCGCCGCGGGGGGCCGGGTCGGGGTCGGGCGTGGAGGTGCCGTTGTCGAGGACGGTGATCTCGACGGTGCGGCCCACCCGGACGACGCTGACCTCGGCCTCGGCGTCCGGTCCCGCGTGCTTGCGCACGTTGGTCAGCGCCTCCTGCACGATCCGGTACGCGGCCAGGTCGACGGTCGCGGGCAGCGGCCGCTCCCCGTCGGTACGGGCCAGGGCGACCGGCAGTCCGGCGTTGCGGAAGCTGTCGAGCAGCCCGTCGAGGACGGCGAGGCCGGGCGCGGGCTCGGTGGGGGCCTCCGGGTCGCCGGACTGGCGCAGCAGGCCGACCGTGGCGCGCAGTTCGTCGAGCGCGGAGCGGCTGGCGTCCCGGACGTGCGCGAGGGCCTCCTTGGCCTGGTCCGGGCGCTTGTCCATGACGTGCGCGGCGACCCCGGCCTGGACGTTGACCAGGGCGATGTGGTGGGCGACGACGTCGTGGAGGTCGCGGGCGATCCGCAGCCGCTCCTCCGCGACCCGTCGGCCCGCCTCCTCCTCGCGGGTGCGTTCGGCGCGTTCGGCGCGCTCCCTGATGGCGTCGACGAAGGCCCGGCGGCTGCGGACGGCGTCTCCGGCGGCTGCGGCCATGCCGGTCCAGGCGAAGATGCCGACGTTCTCCTGGGCGTACCAGGGCGTGGGGCCGAAGGCCATGGCCGCGGCCGTCATCACCGCCATGGTGGCCAGGCCGACCCGCCAGGTGGTGGGCCGGTCGGTGCGGGCGGCGACCGTGAAGAGCGCGACGACGGCGCTCATGGCGACGGTGGCGGGCCGGGTGTCGTTGACCAGTTCCAGGAGGCTGACCGCCACCGTGAAGCAGAGGACGTGGAAGGGCCGGCGCCGGCGCAGCACCAGGGCCGCCGCCCCGAGCACCATGAGCAGCACGCTCAGGACGCTGGGCACCCGATCGCCGAAGGTCGGCCCGGTCGGGCTGCCGTGGGGGTCGGTGAAGGACCCGGCGATCATCGAGACGAGCACGCCGAACGCGAGTGTGGCGTCGAAGGCGAGCGGATGCGCGCGGAACCCGTCGCGGAGACGGGCGAAGAGGCCGCCGGTGGCGGGTCCGGTGGGGGTCACGGGCACCAACGGTACGGGGCCGGGGGAACGGCGGTGCGCGGAAGGCACGAGGTCCCGCCGCCCGGGGCCCGTACGTCGGTCTCCCATGGTGGCGGGAAGGTCGGTGGGTCGGCCGGGAGGGGCGGACGTGAGTTCGACGGCTTCCCCTAAGGAGCGCGGAGGCCTTCGGCCGGGGATCTGGGGCGTCAGCCCGGGTTCGGGAACGTCGGCCGGAGTCTGCGGGCCGTCAGCGGGCTCCGGAACGTCGGCCGGAGTCCCGCGGGGCATCAGCCAGGCCTGGGGCCCCAGCCAAGGTTTCCGCGGCGTCAGCCCGGCTTCCGGGGCGTCAGCCCGGGATGAGGCCGTCGTCGGAGAGCATCTCCCGCACCTCGTCCAGACTCGCGTCCGGAGCGGGCAGGATCAGCTCCGAGGGTTCGAGCGCGTCGTCCGGGAGCGGCTCGCCGAGCCGCCGGACCGCGCCGAGGAGGGCGTTCAGGGTGCGCCGGAACCCGTCCTCGTCCCCCGACTCCATCTCCCCGAGCAGCTCGTCGTCGAGCCTGTTCAGCTCGACGAAGTGGCTGTCGGCCAGCTCCCGCTGGCCCTCCCCCATGATCCGTACGATCATGACGCGTCCTGTCTGTTCGCGGGCTGTCGCCTACGTCCGGCGCCCGCGCGGACCGCCGCCCGCGCGGGCCGGTGCCTACTTCTCGAAGCGCGGGTGGGACTGGTGCTGCTGCGGGGCGTCCTGGGGTGCGGCCGCGCCGCCGCCCTCGATCGCCTGCTTCTGCGCCGACGGGCCGCCAGCCAGCTCCGCCTTCATCCGCTGGAGCTCCAGCTCGACGTCCGTACCGCCCGAGAGCCGGTCGAGCTCCGCCTGGATGTCGTCCTTGGCGAGCCCGGACTGGTCGTCCAGGGCGCCCGAGGCGAGCAGCTCGTCGATCGCGCCCGCGCGCGCCTGGAGCTGGGCGGTCTTGTCCTCGGCCCGCTGGATCGCGAGGCCGACGTCGCTCATCTCCTCCGAGATGCCGGAGAAGGACTCGGCGATCCGGGTCTGCGCCTGGGCCGCCGTGTAGGTCGCCTTGATGGTCTCCTTCTTGGTGCGGAAGGCGTCCACCTTGGCCTGGAGACGCTGGGCGGCGAGAGTGAGCTTCTCCTCCTCGCCCTGCAGCGTCTGGTGCTGCACCTCCAGGTCGCTGACCTGCTGCTGCAGCGCGGCACGCCGCGACAGCGCCTCGCGCGCCAGGTCCTCGCGGCCGAGCGCCAGCGCCTTGCGGCCCTGGTCCTCCAGCTTCGAGGACTGACCCTGCAGCTGGTTCAGCTGGAGTTCGAGCCGCTTGCGGGAGGTGGCGACGTCGGCGACGCCCCGCCGCACCTTCTGCAGCAGCTCCAGTTGCTTCTGGTAGGAGTAGTCGAGCGTCTCGCGCGGATCCTCGGCCCGGTCAAGGGCCTTGTTCGCCTTCGCGCGGAAGATCATCCCCATACGCTTCATGACACCGCTCATGGGCTTCGCGCGCCCCCTTCTGACGGACTTCGGCTCCAGCTTTCGACAGGATCCACAGTACGGGCCCTGTCTCCATTACCGCACTGTTCGGAGCCGGATGCGCTCCTCCCCAAGGACGACTACGGCCGGCTTCCCCTCCCGCGCAGGGAGTAGATGGATCTAGGGGAAACCCGCGCCCGTCCCGCGTACGTACCGCCGTAGACGCACTCTGTTAGCGGATCGTTCCCGCCCGGCATGGGGTTCATGCCCGCCACCCCGTACCCTTGGGTTTTGTGTTCCGTAGCCGTTCGAAGGACGAGAAGGCCCCCACCGACAAGGTGACGGCGGACCTCTCCAAGCAGCCCCGCGACCCCGAGGCCCCCAAGGGCCGCCCGACCCCGAAGCGGAGTGAGGCGCAGACCCAGCGCCGTCGCGCCGCGACGGTGCCGACCGACCGCAAGGAGGCCGCCAAGCGCCAGCGCGAGGCACGCCGCTCGGACCTGGCGCGCCAGCGCGAGGCACTGGCCAGTGGCGACGAGCGTTACCTGCCGGCCCGGGACAAGGGTCCGGTCCGCCGCTTCGTGCGCGACTTCGTCGACTCGCGGTTCGCGATCGCCGAGTTCTTCCTGCCGATGGCCGTGGTGATCCTCGTGCTGTCGCTGTTCGGCAACGCCAACCGGTCGCTGCAGAACATCTCGCTGCTGCTCTGGCTCGGTGTGATCATCCTGATCGTCATCGACTCCGTCGGCATCTGGATCCGGCTCAGGAAGCAGCTCAACGAGCGCTTCCCGAACGAGCCGAAGCGCGGCGCCGTCGCCTACGGTCTGATGCGTACGCTCCAGATGCGCCGACTGCGACTGCCGAAGCCGCAGGTCAAGCGCGGAGAGCGGCCCTGAGCGCCGATCGTTCGGAGACCGTCGAGCGGGCCTTCGGTGCCGCGACGTCGGAGTCGGGGGGGCCCGTCCTTCCCGTCGTCGTGCACTGGCCCGCCGGTTCCGGCGGGCTGCGCGACACCATCCGGCAGGAGATAGTCGCCCGCCAGCTCGACGAGCAGATAGCCGGCCGCTACCCCGTGGGGCAGCGGCTCCGGATCCTCGACGCCGGCATGGGCCAGGGCACCCAGGCCCTCCGGCTCGCCCGCGCCGGGCACACGGTGACCGGCCTCGAGGCCGATCCCGACCTTCTGAAGGCCGCCCGCGAGTCGCTGGCGACCGAACCCGCCGGCATCCGCGAACGGGTCCGGCTGATCGAGGGCGACGGGCGCGAGACCGGGGTGCACTTCCTCCCCGGCAGTTTCGACGTCGTCCTCTGCCACGGCGTCCTCATGTACGCGGACGAGCCCGACGCGCTGCTCGCGGGGCTCGCCCGGATGCTCGCCCCCGGGGGGCTGCTCTCGCTGGTCGTGCGGAACGCCGAGGCCCTCGCGATGCGCCCGGGACTCGCCGGTGACTGGTCCGGTGCGCTCGCCGGCTTCGACTCCGACGTCTACACCGACGACGACGGCGTGAAGGTGCGGGCCGACCGCCTCGACGCGCTGACCTCCACGCTCGCCGGGATCGCGGCGCCGCTGCACGCCTGGTACGGGGTGCGGGTCTTCACCGACGCCGTCCCCGCCGACGCGGGGCTGCCGCCCGCCGAGGAGCTCGACCGGCTGCTCTCCGCCGAGGACCGGGCGGGGCGGACCGAGCCGTACCGCCGGGTGGCGGCGCTGCTGCACCTCTGCGGGGTACGGGGCTGACTCCCGGGCCGCCCGTCCGCGGCGGGCGCGCCCGCGCGGACCCGCGCCGCAGGCCCGAACGCCGACGGGCGACGGTGCTCCGCTGATCGGATGCGCTCACCGGGCCCGGTCCCGGGGCGGCACGGATACTCCGGACATGGACGTCTCCCGTGCCCGCGCTCTCCGTCACCCGCGGTCTCCGCTCCCCCTCCGCTCCGGTCTCCCCCTTCTCCCTCGTGCCTCCCGCTCCCCCCTTCCGTCGCTGGCTGCCGTGGTCTGCGCCGTCGGGCTCCTCGGGGGCTGCTCGGCCGGCGGAGGCGCGCCCGCGCCGGAACGCTCCACGCAGGCGGCGGCGCCGCTCGCCGCGAACGACCTGGAGGACGACTACCGGGCCGTCATCAAGAACGTCCTGCCGTCGGTCGTGCAGATCGACGCGAGCGAGAGCCTCGGCTCCGGGGTCGTCTACGACGACAAGGGCCACATCGTCACCAACGCGCACGTGGTCGGCCAGGAGAAGACCTTCCGGGTCAGCGCCGCGACGGGCGGCCGGCCGGTGACCGCCCGGCTCGTCTCCTCGTACCCCGAGCAGGACCTCGCGGTGATCAAGCTGGACTCGCTGCCGCAGGGACTGAAGCCGGCCCGGTTCGGCGACTCCTCGGCCGTCGACATGGGCCAGATCGTGCTGGCGATGGGCTCCCCGCTGGGCCTGTCCGGCAGCGTCACCCAGGGCATCGTCTCCGCGACCGGGCGCACGGTCAGCGAGGGCCAGAACGGCGGGGGGACGGGCGCGACCATCGCGAACATGGTCCAGACGTCGGCGGCGATCAACCCCGGGAACAGCGGGGGCGCGCTGGTGAACCTGGACAGCGAGGTCGTGGGCATCCCGACGCTGGCGGCGGTCGACCCGGAGATCGGCGGCGGTTCGGCCGCGGGCATCGGGTTCGCGATCCCCGCCTCGACCGTGCGGACGATCGCCGACCAGATCGTCAAGGACGGCAAGGTCACCGACTCGGGCCGGGCGGCGCTGGACATCACGGGCCGCACGGTGCTGGACGACGCCTACGAGCCGACGGGCGTGGCGGTGGTCGAGGCGCCGGCGAACGGGGCGGCGGGGAAGGCGGGGCTGCGGCCGGGGGACGTGATCACGCGGCTCGGCGACACGGAGATCACGACGATCACGTCACTCGCCGAGGCGCTGGCCTCGCGCCGGCCGGGCGACGAGGTGGTGGTGACGTACGAGCGGGGGGAGGAGACGCGGACGGCGACGGTGACGCTGGGCGAGATGTAGGGGGACGGGGGCCGCTGCCGGGCGGGCTTCGCCCCGGCTGGACGGTGACCCGCGACGCCGGGCCCGGACCGCCGGGTGGGTTCCGCCCCCGGCCGGGCCGGGGGCGGTGGGTGGTCGGGCGGGGCCGGGGGTCAGGCCTCCGCGTTCAGGGGCATCGGGCCGTAGATCTTCGTCCCGTCCTCCGAGAGCGTCACCTGGTCCGCCCCGCCGCCCAGCAGGTCACGCCAGTTCTCGCCGATCCAGCTCTCCGCGTCGCCCTGGGTGGTGAACTCCTCGGGCGTCACCACCGGCTCGACCTCCGTGCCGTCGGACTTCTCGAACCGCCACGTCCATGCCATGTCCGCCTCCTGGTGCTCACCGGATGATCGGTTTCCTGCCCGCAGCGTAGCCGGGCGCGCACCGCTCGCGGTGGCGCGGGAGGATCTGAGGGTGGAACTGACTCTGCTCGGCACCGGTGCCCCGCTCGGCCTGCCCCGTCCCGACTGCTCCTGCGCCGTGTGCGCGCTCTCCCGCGGGCCGCGGGTGCGCGCCGCGACGGCGCTGCTCGTGGACGGGGCCCTGCTGCTCGATCTCACCCCGGGCGCCGCGCTGGCCGCCGCGCGGTCCGGGCATTCGCTGGTGGGGGTGCGGCAGGTGCTGCTGACCCATCCGCACGACGGGCCGGCGGTGGAGGTGCCCGCGGGGCTGCCCACCGCCGGGCGGGTGCCGGACGGACGGGAGTTGACGCTGATCTCCGGTCACCGGGTGCGGGCGGTGCCGATGGACTCCCCCGGGACCGGGTACGAGGTGACCTCGGCCGAGGGCGAGACGCTGCTGTACCTGCCGCCGGGCGGGTCGCCCGCCGGGCTGCCGGACGACCACCGGCGGCCGTACGACATGGTGGTGGCGGACGTGACGGGGCGGCCGGACGCGCTGGCCCGGCTGCGGGCGACCGGGGCCGTGGGCCCCGCGACCGACGTCGTGGCCGTGCACCTGGACCACGACGCGCCGACCGGTGCCGAGCTGGACCGGCGGCTGGCCGCGGCGGGCGCGCGGGCGGTGCCGGACGGGACGACGCTGTACGTGGGCGAGTACCACGAGGTGCCGGACGTGCCCCGGCGGACGCTGGTGACCGGCGGGGCACGGTCGGGGAAGTCGGTGGAGGCCGAGCGGCGCCTGGAGACCTTCCCCGACGTGCTGTACGTGGCGACCGGCGGGAGCCGGGACGGCGACCCGGAGTGGGCGGAGCGGGTGGGCCTGCACCGGGAGCGGCGGCCGGGTTCGTGGCGTACCGCCGAGACCTGCGAACTCGTACCGCTGCTCGACGGGGACGGGCCCGCGCTCCTCGTCGACTGCCTGTCGCTGTGGCTGACGGACGCCATGGACCGGGTGGGCGCCTGGGACGACGAGAGGTGGGCGGACGGCGGGCAGGCGGCGCTGCGCGAGCGGACCGCCGAGCTGGTGGCGGCGGTGCGGGCGACCCGTCGTACGGTCGTCGCCGTGACGAACGAGGTCGGTTCGGGCGTGGTGCCGGCGACGGCGGCGGGCCGGCGCTTCCGTGACGAGCTGGGCCGGCTGAACGCGGCCTTCGCGGACGAGTGCGAGGAGGTCCTCCTCGTGGTCGCCGGTCAGGCGCTCGTGCTGCGCGGGTAGGGTGCCAGCACCGATGGCCCTCGCTGATTGTCACAAGGCGGATACCCGTGAACCTGGACGACTTCTCCGATCTGATCGAGCGCCCCGACGGGGGGATCCGGCGCGACGCCGAGGAGCGCCGCGAGCGGCTGGCGGTGCCGCCGGGGTCGCTCGGCCGGCTCGACGAGCTCGGGGAGTGGCTGTCGGCCGCGCAGGCCTCGGTGAAGGTGCGGGCGATCGAGCAGCCGAAGGCGGTGCTCTTCGCGGGCGACCACGGGGTGGCCTCGCTCGACGTGTCGGGACGCCCGGCGGGCACCGCCCACGCGCTGGTGCGGGCGGTGCTGGACGGGGAGAGCCCGGTCGCGGTGCTGGCCCGGTCGACCGGCGTGCCGGTGCGGGTCGTGGACGCGGGACTGGACTGCGACCCGGAGCTGCTGCCGGCCGAGGTGGTGCGCCACCGGGTGCGGCGCGGCAGCGGCCGGATCGACGTCGAGGACGCGCTGACGGTCGAGGAGACCGAGGCGGCGGTCCGGCTCGGAATCTCGATCGCCGACGAGGAGGCGGACTCGGGCACCGATCTGGTGGTGCTGGGTGATCTGAGCGTGGGCGGGACGACGCCGGCCGCGACCCTGATCGCCGCCCTGTGCGGGACCGACGCCTCCGTGGTGACCGGCCGCGGCGGTGCCGGGATCGACGACCTGGCGTGGATGCGCAAGTGCGCGGCGATCCGTGACGCGCTGCGCCGGGCGCGGCCGGTCCTGGGCGACCAGCTGGAACTGCTCGCGGCGGTCGGCGGGGCGGACCTGGCGGCGATGACCGGCTTCCTGCTCCAGGCGTCGGTGCGGCGGATGCCGGTGATCCTGGACGGTGTGGTGGGCGCGGCGTGCGCGCTGGTGGCGCAGCGGGCGGCGTTCCGGGCGCCGGACTGGTGGCTGGCGGGTCAGGTGAGCGGGGAGCCGGCGCAGGCGAAGGCCCTGGACCGGATGGCGCTCAACCCTCTGCTGGACCACGGCGTCCATGTGGGTGAGGGAACCGGGGCGCTGCTCGCACTCCCCCTCGTCAAGGCCGCGGCGGCGTTCGCCGCGGAGCTGCCCGAGCGTCCGGATCCGACCACTCCGGACGACGGGGACACCGGCTCCGGGGTCTGACGCGGGGGAGCAGGGATTCGTCGGCTCCGGAGGCGGCCGCACGCGTGGCGCACGTCAGGTGCGCACGACGCGCGCGCGGCCGCCTCCGGCGTCGCCGCACGACAAACGACGCCCCATATGATCGCTTTTCATGGGAGAGGTCCGTTTGTCCGCCGAAGCAGCGCCCCGGGGCACCACGGCCCGTTCACGGCGCAGCGCCGCGTTCGCCGTCTGGTACCTGCGCGTCGTCACGTTCATCAATTTCCTGAGTGCCGTCTGGGTCTCCTTCGGGCAGGACCTGCGCCGGCACAACGAGGACAACTACTTCACTCCGTACCTGCTCACGGCCGGCTTCGCCTCGGGGGTCTTCACCCTCTTCCTGGCGATCACCATGCGGCGGCGGAAGCGGGCGGCGTGGATCCTCAACCTGGTGCTGAGCGGGCTGTTCCTGCTGCTCTTCGCGCTGGTGATGCTCTTCCCCGAGATCCGCCAGCACGCCCAGAACTGGATCTCGCTGGTCCTGACCGCCGCGTTCGTGCTCGCGCTGCTGCTCGGCCGCAAGGAGTTCTACGCGAAGGGGGACCGCTCCAACCCGTGGCTGGCGGCGGTGGTCGCGGTCGGCGGTCTGCTCGTCACCTCGCTGCTGGCGGCCGTCCTGGTCACCGTCACCAACACCTCCGGCGCCCCCTCCACCTTCCTGGAGCGCTGGCGGTACGGCGTGATGCGGTTGATCACCCTGGCCTCGGACGACTCGCGGTTCGCCGGGATCAGCACCCCCGGCTGGGTGGACGTGACCATCAACGTCCTGTCCACGCTGCTGCTGTTCGCGGTGCTCTTCGCCGCCTTCCGCTCCCGCCGGGCCACCGACCCGCTGACCGAGGAGGACGAGGAGCGGCTGCGGGCCCTGCTGGACAAGCAGGGCGACCGCGACTCGCTCGGCTACTTCGCGCTGCGCCGCGAGAAGAGCGTCGTGTGGTCGCCGAGCGAGAAGGCCGCCGTGACCTACCGGGTGGTCGGCGGGGTCTCGCTCGCCTCCGGCGACCCGATCGGCGACCCCGAGGCCTGGCCGGGCGCGATCGAGCCCTGGCTGGCCGAGGCGCGCGAGCACGGCTGGATCCCGGCGGTGATGGGGGCGAGCGAGGAGGCCGGGGTCATCTACGCCCGGCACGGTCTGGACGCCCTGGAGCTCGGCGACGAGGCGATCGTGGAGACCGACGAGTTCACCCTGGACGGCCGCGCGATGCGGACGGTCCGGCAGGCCTTCAACCGGGTCAAGAGGGCCGGGTACGAGGTCCGGATCCGGCGCCACGAGGACATCCCCGAGGAGGAGATGGCCGAGCTGCTGCGCAAGGCCGACGACTGGCGGGACGGGGCCACCGAGCGCGGCTTCTCGATGGCGCTGGGACGGCTCGGCGACCCGCGGGACGGCCGCTGCGTGATGCTGGAGTGCACCGACGAGCAGGGCGAGCTGCGGGCCGTGCTGTCGTTCGTGCCGTGGGGTCCGAAGGGGCTGTCGCTCGACCTGATGCGCCGGGACCGCGACTCCGAGAACGGCCTGATGGAGTTCATGGTCATCGAACTCCTCCAGCGGGCCAAGGAGATCGGGATCACTCAGGTCTCGCTGAACTTCGCGATGTTCCGGTCCGTCTTCGAACGTGGCTCGAAGCTCGGGGCGGGGCCCGTGCTGCGCATGTGGCGTTCCCTGCTCAGCTTCTTCTCCCGCTGGTGGCAGATCGAGTCGCTGTACCGCGCCAACGCCAAGTACCGACCGATCTGGGAGCCCCGATTCATGCTCTTCGAGAAGAGTGCGGACCTGCTGCGCATCGGCCTCGCGGCCGGTCGCGCCGAGGGGTTCCTGGAGGCCCCGGGGCTGCCGAAGTGGTTGCACCGCCGGCACCTGGAGAGCGGCCGTTGAGCCGCGCCCTCCGGGAGTTCGCCCGCCGCGAGTGGGGGCCGCTGTTCTTCACCGTGCGCGCGGCGCTCGTCACGAAGAGGTGGCGGGCGGCCCCGATGACGCTCGCCGCCGTCTGCCTCACCGCCCTCTTCCAGGTGGTGCAGAACCAGGAATGGGGCTACCAGCCGGTCCAGGACATCGGCTCGGTGCGGGCCGAGGACCCGTTCTGGCTGGCGCTGCTGCGGACCCCGCTGTCGCTGTTCGTCCCCGCGCTCGACCTGCCCGTGTGGGGGGCGCTCGCCCAGGTGCTGCTGGTCTTCGGGATCTCCGAGATCTGCCTCGGGCGGTGGCGGACGCTCGCCGTCGCCTATCTGGCCACGCTCTGCGGGACGCTGTACGCGCGCCTGGGCATCGCCCTCGGCCCGGACGGCCCGTTCGGGCTGCCCGCCACCGACGCGCAGGTCGTCGACACCGGGCCGTCGGCGGCCGTGGTCGGCCTCGCCGTCTACGTGTGCTGGCGGTACGGGGCCCGGTGGACGGGCGCGCTCGTGGTCGTGGCGATGGTGGTCGAGGTGATCGTGAAGCCGAACCTGGCGGGCAGGGAGCATCTGGCGGCCATCGCCGGGGTCCTCGTCCTGATGGGGGTCCAGGCCTGGCGCGGGCGGGGTCAGGAGGGCGTGGAGCCGCCCCGCCCGGGGACCCGCTCCTGGAAGCCGCCGATCAAGTCCTGAGCACGGCGCCGGATCCTGGTCCAGCGCTTGTCGTGGCGGTAGGTGCGGATCCTGGAGCGGGCCCGGGCCCGGTGGCGGCGCCCGTAGAACCGGCGGGCCCACCAGGAGCCGGGGCGGGCCAGCCGGACGGCGCCGACGATCGCCACGAACGGGATCAGGGTGCCGATCACCGCCATCCGGAACTTCCCCTTCACCAGGGTGATCAGGATGAGGAGGAAGTTCAGCGCGAGGGTCAGGATGAAGGTGAGCCGGTCCTGGCGTTCGTCGGCGGTCATGTCGTCGACGCCCAGGGGTGAGAAGCCGCTCAGGGTGAGTCCGACCAGGGCGGCGGTGAGCACGACCACCTCGACGCTCTTGCGGCCCTCGTCGGACCAGTACACGTCGTCGAGATGGAGGATCAGCGCGAACTCGTCCAGGACGAGCCCCGCGCCGACGCCGAAGACCACGGCGAAGAGGGCGGCGCCGAAACCGTGCCGGTCGCTGCCGACCGCGCCGAAGCCGCCGATGACGGTGAGGACCACGCCGGGCACGACGTGATGGATGTGGAGGCCGCCGGAGGAGACGTTCCCGAAGGGCCCCTTCCCCGCCCGGATGAGGCGGACGATGGTCCGCGTGACCAGGAACGTCACGATGAACGAGGTCAGCGCGAGGAGCATCGGGAGCTTGCCCGGCTCGACGATGTTGCGGGAGAACCAGTGACCCATGCCACCCCGTTCCGGAATACGCGGAATGCCCGGTATGCGCAATCTACCGTCCGGAGGCGGCGATTACCCTGCCCGGATGGACGGCCTGCGTTTCGCCTTCGGCACCCTCACGGTGTTCCCCGCCCGCATCACCCGCTGGGACCGGGACGCGGCGCGCGCCGGCATGCTCTGCGCCCCGCTGGCGGGCCTGGTCGTCGGGTTCTTCGCCGCCGGGCTGGGCGGCGCGTTCCTCGCCCTCGGCTCGGGGCCGCTGCTCGCCGCCGTGGTCTCCACCGCGGTGCCCGCCGTCCTCACCCGCGGCCTCCACCTCGACGGCCTCGCCGACACCGCCGACGGCCTCGGCAGCGCCAAGCCCGCCGAGGACGCGCTGCGCATCATGAAGCAGTCGGACGTCGGCCCCTTCGGCGTCATCGCGCTCCTCCTCGTCCTCCTCGGCCAGGTCGCCGCCCTCTTCGAGCTGTACGGGGAGGGCTGGGCGCACGGCGCGGTCGGCACCGCCCTGGCGGCCACCGTCGCCCGCCTCGCCCTCACCCACGCCTCCCGCCAGGGCGTCCCGGCGGCCCGGCCCGAGGGCCTCGGCGCGATCGTCGCCGCGACCGTCCCCGTCCGGTCCGCGACGTTCTCGACGGCGGGCGTCCTCGTCCTGCTCGCGGCGACGGGTCTGCTGTTCTCCCCGTACGACGCGGTCCGCAACGTCCTCGCGGCCGGCGCCGCCCTGGGCGCGGCGGCGGCCCTCCTGCGCCGGTGCGTGCGCCGGTTCGGCGGGGTGACGGGCGATGTGTTCGGAGCGGTGGAGGAGACGGCCGTGACGACGGCGCTGGTGGTCCTGGCCCTCGGCTGACCCCCCAGCCGCGGGCCGCCGGTTCAGCGGGCGGGCTCCGGGAGGTCCGGGAGGGTGCCCCAGGGGTGGGCCCCCGTACCGGGAACGGCGCAGTGCACCGGGGTGACCGGCCGGACGCCGGGCGGAGCCGCGTACACCAGGTGGCAGTAGTGGGGCGCGACCGGCAGGTCCAGGGTCCGGTACGCGTCCCAGGGTCCCTCGAACGTGACGAGCAGGTCGGCGAACTCCTCGTAGCCCGGGTCCGGATGGGCGCCGTGGTTGAGCACCAGGGTCGCGGCCCCCGCGGACCGGGCCGCGACCGCGAGCCGGCGGTAGTGGGCCAGGGCTCCGGGCGCGGTGGAGACCTGGTCGAGGAAGGCGCCGTCGGTGCCGTACCAGTCGCGGTGGCGGAGCAGGTCGGTGACGACCTCGGCGTGCGGGCGCCGCCCGTAGTCGGTGTCCGCGTAGCCCAGGAGCCGCACCCCGGCCGCCCGCAGCCGGTCGGCGGCCGCCGCGAACGCCGGGTCGGGGGCCTCGCCCGCGCCGCTGGCCGGGTTGACGACGACGCCGTACAGCGACGGCGCCGCGTCGACGAGGGCCGACCAGGCCTCGGGCCGGTCGGCCGGGTGCTCGTAGAACGGCACCAGGAGCAGGTGGTTCACGGGGTCCCTCGCAGGCGGTGGGCGGTCAGACCCGGTGGGCGGTCGGCCGGACCAGCAGGACGCAGGTGAGGACGGCGAGCACGGCCGCCGCTCCCCCGGCGGCCACCGGGCCCGCCGCGGGTTCCAGGGTCTGTGTCGCGGCCGCGAGCAGGCAGACGGCGGCCGCGCTGAGGACCGCGCCGAAGGCCTGGAGCAGCAGCCCCAGCCAGAGCACGGTCCCGACCAGGAGCAGCGCGACGAGCCGCGGGCCCGTCGGCCAGGGCGCCCCGGGCCAGGCCAGGGTCACGGCGAGGGTGAGCGCGACGAGGACGGCGAGGTACCCGCCCAGGCAGAGGACGAGGGTGCCGGTGACCGCGCGGCGGAACTCGCGCGCGGTGGACTGGGTCCGCAGCCGGGTCAGGCTCTCGCCCCGGAAGCGGTGCAGCAGCCACTCGGCGGGCCCCATGGAGAGGGTCAGCGCGATGACGGCGCCCGCGCCGCTCACCGGTGTGTCGCCGGCACCCGCCTGGAGCACCAGCAGTCCGCTGCCCAGACCGAAGAGGCCGTACGGCAGGGAGGCCGCGCGCGGGGGTCCGCCGCGTCCCGCCGCGCGCCGCCGCGCGCCCGGTGCGAGGACGAGCCCCGCGAAGGCGACGCTCGCGGTGAGCGCGGTGAGGAGGAGGCCGGTGCGCAGGAGGTCGGGCAGGTCCCAGCGGAAGGCGGGGACGGCTCCGGCGAGCGGCGCCAGGGCGCAGAGCAGGGCGCGTTCGCGGCCGAGGACGAGGAGCACGGTCGCGGCGGCCAGGTAGAGCGCCTGCCCGGCGGCGAACAGGGCCGCCGGGGTCTCGCCGGGCGCGGCCGCCGCGAACGCGACGGCCGCGCCGGCGAGGGCGCCGGCCGGGGCCCCGAGGAGCAGGGTGCGGGCGGCCGCGGGCCGGTCGCCCAGGCCGAGCCAGGTGTACGCGCGATGGGCGAGTGCCTGATTCCAGACCCAGCCGGTGACGGCGCCGGCGAGCAGCGGAACCGTTCCGCCCGGAAGCCCGGACCGGCCGGCCTCCCCGGCGAGCAGGGGTGCGGCGAGGACGTACGCCAGCCCGGGGAGGGCGAAGACGAGCCCGCGCAGGAGGCAGCCGGCGAGCCCGGTGTGCCAGGCGCCGCCGGGCGGCGCCTCCGGGGCGGGGTGGCGCCGCTCCACGCGCGCGTAGAGGTCCTCGGCGAGCGCGAAGGAGTCGGCACGGCCGTAGGTGAGGCGGATGTGGTCGTCCGTCATGCCGTCGGACTCCAGGACGGCGGCGATCTCGTCGGGGTGCACGGCGACCGCGACGAGCCCCCGAGCCGCGCGGCGAGCTCGTCGAGCGGATCGTCGGCGAGGACGCCGGGCGGGCTCGGGGCCCCGGCCGGGTGCGGCGGATCCCCGACCGGGTGCGGCGCGCCTCCGGCGGACCTGGGCGGATGCCCGGCCGAGGTCGCGGTTCCCGCGGAGGCCGGCGGGTGGTCGACCGACGGGGTCGGGCCTCCGGCGGGGGCCGTCCGGTCGCCGTGGCCGGCCGACGGCCCGGGGGCCTTCGGCCGACCGGAGGCGGGCGCCGCGGTCGATGCCGCCGGGGTGGCCGGGCTCCGGCCGGGGGGCGCGGGCTGCGGCCCGGGGTGGGTCGGTCGTGGGCCGACCGGGGTGTGCGCGCGTCTCGGGCGCGGGATCGCCGGCAGCGGTGACTCGGTGCGCGGGGGCTTCAGCCACAGGGAGCCGCTCATACGGAGGTGCCTCCCGCCACGAGGGCCGGGGTGGTGATCCGGCGCGGGGCCGGGAGCCGGGCGGGCCAGGGCTTCGTACGGATCCGGGAACGGGCCGCCGGGCGCACCCGGTCACCGGCCAGTTCGCGGTAGATCTGGCGGAAGCCGTCCACCGAGCGGTGCAGGGTGAACCGGTCGACGACCCGCTGCCGGGCCCGCCGGCCGAGTTCGGCGCGGCGGGCGCCGTCGCGGAGGAGGGCGGTGACGGCGGCCGCCATCACGGCGGGTTCGCGGGGCGGCACGACGATCCCGGCGTCGCCGACGGCCTCCCGCACCCCGCCGACGTCGGTGGAGACGGTGGCGCGCCCGCAGGACATGGCCTCGATGAGGGAGAAGGGGAAGCCCTCGCTGATGGAGGAGAGCATCACCACGCTGCCGGCCGCGTAGGCGCTGGGCACGTCGGAGATCCGTCCCTCGAAGGTGACGCCGTCGGTGACGCCGAGTTCCGCGGCGAGCTTCTCCAACCGGGTGAGGTAGTCCTCGTTCCCGGCGGGCACCGGACCGAACAACCGCAGCCGCAGCGCCGGGAGTTCGGCCCGGCAGATGGCGTACGCCCTGATCAGGGTCTCCAGGTCCTTGATGGGGTCGACGCGGCCGCACCAGCTGAGCGTGGGGGTCTCGGGTTCGGGTCCGGCCTCGGGGAAGAGGGCCGGGTCGACGCCGTTGTAGACGGTGCGGATGCGGTCGGCGGGGGCGCCGCCGCGCTCCTCCCAGCGCCGGTTGTACTGGTTGCAGGGGGTGATGAGGTCGGCCTTGCGGTAGCCGAGGGTGTTCAGCTCCCGGTAGAAGCCGAGCATGAGGGCCTTCACGGGCCAGCGTTGCGCCTCGGTGCGGTAACCGAGGTAGCGCTCGCGGAGGTAGATGCCGTGTTCGGTGAGCAGGAAGGGCACTCCTTCGAAGTGCTGTGCGGCGAGCGCCGGGAGGGTGGCGAGGCCGCTGGAGACGGCGTGGGCGACGCCGTCGCCGGCTATCCGGGCGGCGAGCGGCCGCAGGGCGTGTTCGAGCAGGTCGGTGGCGGTGAGGGCGTCGTGGACGGTGGGCCGGGCCGCGAGGGTCGGCAGGTGCGGCATGGTCCAGATCCACATCAGGGAGCGCAGGGCCGCCTCGGAGCGCAGGGCCTGGGTCAGCCGTCCCTGCCGGGCGAGTTCGGCGAGTTCGTACAGGCCGGCGCCGAAGTCGCAGCCCGCCTCGGGGTCGAGGAGCGCCAGCAGCAGGCGCTCGTAGGCGTCGAGGAAGCGGCGGCGCGCCGGCCCCCGCAGGGGCCGCCGCGCGGCGGCCAGGAGGCCGGGCGCGGTCGGTCCCTGCGGGATGCCCCAGAGGGGGTAGGCGGTGTGCCGGGTGACGTTGGGCGGCAACTCCCAGGTGACGGGTTCGCGGCCGCTGCCGGTGAGGGCGAGGATCTCGAAGTCGACCTCGGGCATGCCGCGGACGAGCTGGTCGCACCAGGTGCTGACGCCGCCGTGGACATGCGGGTAGGTGCCTTCGGTGAGCATGGTGACGTGACGGCCACTGCTCGACATGTGCGGTTCCCCCCAGAACGTGCCGGTCAGGCGGTCGGCAGTGTGAGTGTGACGCTGGTCTGGAGCGATTCGGGTGCGGTCCAGGCGGACCGGGTCCCGGCGTACGGCGTGCCGAAGGCGGCGGTGCCGAGGACGAGGCGCTTGCGGGTGCCCTCGGGGGCGGTGACGGGCGCGCTGACGCCGGCGGGGGCCTTGACGGTGACCGCGGTGCCGATGCGGTAGGCGGTGACCTTCCCGGCGGCGAGGGCCTGGTCCCAGGCGGCGCGGCGGGTCAGTTCGGTGCCGACGTCCCGCTGGGCCGGGTTCACCAGGGGCGCGCTGGGGGCGAACAGGCCCCGGTAGTCGGCCAGTACCCGGTCGAGGACGGGGTAGAGGAGGCGTTCCTCGGCGAGGTTCGACTGGTGCACGTAGTGCGGCCGGGGGTCGTTGCCGAGGACGTGGGAGAGGGCGGTGCGGGCCTCCTGCGGCACGATGTGGTCGGCGTAGCCGGTGGCTGTGGGGAGCGGGGCGGGCAGGCAGGTGGAGGCCGGGTTGGACTCGCAGACGCCGCTGCCGCCGTCGGCGCGGGAGGTGTAGATCCAGTTGTACTCGTCGGCCATCTCGGCGGCGGTGCCCACGTTGTAGTACACGTTCATCGGATGGCGGGGCACGGTCTTCGCGGCGCCGGAGCCGGTGCCGACCGCGCGCTGCTGGGGTTCGCGGGAGTTGTCGCTGCCGGTCCACTTGACGCCGTTGTCGGCGAGGGCGCCGGCGAGGTTCGGGTTGTCGACGGGCTGCTGGGGCAGGGTCCGGAGGCCGGAGTGCTCGCCGGTGACGAGTTCGGAGCGGTCGACGGCGATGCCCTTGCGGACGGCCCAGTTGTGGTTGTCGCGGATCTGGGCGGAGAGTTCGGCGCGGCTGACCCAGAGGGTGTTGCCGCGGGTGTCCTTGGCGCACTGCCAGGGGACGACGGTGTTGTCCTGGACGCAGCCCAGGAAGGGATGGGTGTAGGTGTGGTTGATCCACCGGTACTGGGCCCGGTCGGCGACGAGCCGGTCGGTGAGCGGGTCGGAACCGCCGTGCTCGGTCTTCCACTGCTCGCCCTGGCCGCCGTTGTAGACCATGTCGAGGGTGAAGCCGGAGGACTTCTGCCAGGCGGCCGCGTACTGGGCGTCGGCGACGGTCATCCGGATGGGGTTCGCGCCCTCGCCGTCGTCGCCGACGCAGTCGAAGTCGCCGGGCGTGCAGTCGAGTCCGGTGTCCCAGCGGGCGTCGGGGGCGAAGACGTCGTCGACGTGCACGGAGAGGTAGTTGCGGCTCTGGCCGAGGTGGACGCCCTGGGTGAGCCATTCGACGATGCCCCGGGCGAGGGCCCGGAACTGCCGCTGGTACTGGTTGTAGGCGAAGGTGACGACCAGTTCACGGCGCCCGTCGGCGGTGTACTCGCCGACGATGCTCGCCCGGCCGCCGGCCGCTCCGCCGACGGGGACGTCCACGTAGCTGGTGTAGCCGGCCCGGGGGCGGCCCGCGTAGCCGTAGCTCTCGGCGATGGCGGGGTCGTTGTCCTCGAAGGTGAGGGACCCGGCCAGGTACTGGAAGGGACCCGCCGTGCCGGCGGCCGTGATGCCGGCGGTGGTCCCGTCGAGGACGCCGGACCAGCCGCCCTGGTCGGTGTAGTCGAGGCCGACGCCGGGGTGCGACCAGGTGTAGGCGTCGACCTGCGGGATCCCGAAGGTCCGCTCGTACGTCTGGAGGGCGGTGTGCTCGGCCGAGCCGGCGCCGAGGGCGCTCTCGTGGGGCAGGACCACGCCCTGGTACTTGGCGCGGGGGCGGCCGTCCACCGTGTCGCTGAGGAAGGACGTGCTGAGGACCGGCCGGTTCGGGTCGTTCAGGTCGATCGTGCGGTACGGGACGCCGGCGCCCTTCAGCTCGGCGGCGATCGCCCCGACGGCGCTGCCGCCGTCGTCCACGACGAGGACGGTCAGGTCGATCCGGGGCGCGGGGGCCGCGAGGGCCTGCGCGGACGGGACGACGGTGGCGAGCAGCGCGGCGGCGGCGAGGGCCGCGACGCGGGCGGTGCGGGGCGCGGTGCGGGTGCCGCCGCGGGTGCGGCGGGCGCTTCCGGGCATACGGATTCGGCCGGAGTCCATCAGGTGGTGTCCCCCCTCGGCAGGTCCCCGCGCACCGGGGGCCGGGGCGGCGAACCTGTGGAGATGATGCAGATGATGCGAAGACGAGCGGGTCGTCCTTGCGTGACTGAGGTGAGTGTGGAGGAGCGCTCCGGGCCGGAACGGTAAACATGAAAGAGACACCACGGATGAGTGAACCAACGCCGCCGTGAGCGAACCGGGTGAGCGAGCGTAGGCTCGTTCTCGGCGCTCTCCGGGCCGAAATACGATGCGGCGGGCACGGTCGGCCCATCCCTCGACCGCCACAGAACTCAATGGAAGCGAGATTTCACCACCGTGACTGCTCTCACTCTCAGCACTGCCGGCGCGGCGACGCTGCGCGCCGACGCCCTGGTCGTCGGCGTCGCGAAGTCCGGGAAGACGCTCGTCGTCGCCCCGGGCGCCGAGGCCGTCGACAAGGCCTTCGACGGCCGGCTCGCCGCCGTCCTGGAGACGCTGGGTGCCTCCGGTGCCGAGGGTGAGGCGACCAAGCTGCCCGCCCCCTCCGGCCTCAAGGCCCCCGTCGTCCTGGCCGTCGGCCTGGGCTCCGCCCCCGAGGACGGCGAGGCCTACGCCGCGGAGACCCTCCGCCGGGCCGCCGGCGTCGCCGCCCGCGTCCTGACCGGCGCGAAGAAGGCCGCGTTCGCGCTGCCGGTCGAGGACGCCGAGGACGCCGGCGCCATCGCCGAGGGCGCCCTGCTCGGCGCGTACGCCTTCACGCAGTACCAGGAGGCCGGGAAGGACGCGAAGAAGCCGCTGGGCGAGGTCGCCCTGCTCGGCGCCAAGCCGCGCGACAAGGCCCACAAGGCCGCCGCGGAGCGCGCCCTGGCCGTCGCCGAGGAGATCAACCGCGCCCGCGACCTGATCAACATGCCGCCGAACGACCTGACCCCGGCCGCCTTCGCGGCCGCCGCCCAGGCCGCCGGCAAGGAGCACGGGCTCAAGGTCCAGGTCCTCGACGAGAAGGCCCTCGCCAAGGGCGGCTACGGCGGCATCCTGGGCGTCGGCAAGGGCTCCGAGAACCCGCCGCGCCTGGTCCGGGTCGCCTACACCCACGCGAAGGCGGAGAAGACCCTCGCCCTGGTCGGCAAGGGCATCACCTACGACTCGGGCGGCATCTCCCTCAAGCCGGCCGGCCACAACGAGACGATGAAGTGCGACATGAGCGGCGCCGCCGCCGTGTTCTCCACCGTCGTCGCCGCGGCCCGCCTCGGCCTCCAGGTCAACGTCACGGGCTGGCTCGCCCTCGCCGAGAACATGCCGTCCGGCTCCGCCACCCGCCCGGGTGACGTCCTGCGCATGTACAGCGGCAAGACCGTCGAGGTCCTGAACACCGACGCCGAGGGCCGGCTCGTCCTCGCCGACGCGCTGACCCGCGCCTCGGAGGAGCACCCGGACGCGATCGTCGACGTGGCGACCCTGACCGGCGCGATGGTCCTCGCGCTGGGCAACCGCACCTTCGGCATCATGGCCAACGACGACGAGTTCCGCTCCTCGATCCACGAGATCGCGGAGGAGGTCGGCGAGGCGTCCTGGCCGATGCCGCTCCCCGCGGACCTGCGCAAGGGCATGGACTCCCCCACCGCCGACATCGCCAACATGGGCGAGCGGATGGGCGGCGGCCTGGTCGCCGGTCTCTTCCTCCAGGAGTTCGTGGGCGAGGGCATCCCGTGGGCCCACCTGGACATCGCGGGCCCGGCATTCCACGAGGGCGCGCCGTACGGCTACACCCCCAAGGGCGGCACCGGCTCCTCGGTCCGCACCCTGGTGAAGCTGGCCGAGCGCACGGCGGCCGGCGAGGTCTGAGCGGCTGTGTGACGGTGACGGCCCCGGGCTGCGTGCCCGGGGCCGTCACCGTTCGCCGTTCGCCGTTCGCCTGCGACGAAATCCGCAGGTTCGTACGCTCTGGTCCGGCCGCCGTACGGACGATCGGCCGTCTCAGAGCACGGCCCCGCGTCCCGCCATCCGTCAACAAGTGCGAAGATGGGTTCTCGGCAGGACAGGGCCCCCACCACAGGGCCGAAAAATAGCGGCCGAACACCAGCCGACCGACCGGTCCTCACCCGAAAGGGGAACGCGGGGACCGGCGACGAGCGCACATGCATGGAGGACGTGACGTGGCGAACGACGCCAGCACCGTTTTCGACCTAGTGATCCTCGGCGGCGGTAGCGGCGGTTACGCCGCGGCGCTGCGCGGAGCGCAGCTGGGCCTGGACGTCGCACTGATCGAGAAGAACAAGCTCGGCGGCACCTGCCTGCACAACGGCTGCATCCCGACGAAGGCCCTGCTCCACGCCGGCGAGGTCGCCGACCAGGCCCGCGAGGCGGAGCAGTTCGGTGTCAAGGCCTCTTTCGAGGGCATCGACATCAAGGCCGTGCACAAGTACAAGGACGACGTGATCTCGGGCCTGTACAAGGGCCTGCAGGGTCTCGTCGCCTCCCGCAAGGTGACCTACATCGAGGGCACCGGCCACCTGTCCTCCCCGACCTCCGTCGACGTCGACGGACGCCGGGTCGAGGGTCGCCACGTCCTCCTGGCCACCGGTTCCGTGCCGAAGTCCCTCCCCGGCCTGGAGATCGACGGCAACCGGATCATCTCCTCGGACCACGCGCTGACCCTGGACCGCGTCCCGGAGTCCGCGATCATCCTGGGCGGCGGCGTCATCGGCGTCGAGTTCGCCTCGGCGTGGAAGTCCTTCGGCACCGACGTCACGGTGATCGAGGGCCTGAAGCACCTGGTCCCGGTCGAGGACGAGAACAGCTCGAAGCTTCTTGAGCGCGCGTTCCGCAAGCGCGGCATCAAGTTCAACCTCGGCACCTTCTTCCAGTCCGCCGAGTACACCGACAACGGCGTCAAGGTCACCCTGGCCGACGGCAAGACGTTCGAGGCCGAGGTCCTGCTGGTCGCCATCGGCCGCGGCCCGGTCTCCGCCGGTCTCGGTTACGAGGAGCAGGGCGTCGCGATGGACCGCGGCTACGTCCTGGTCGACGAGTACATGCGCACCAACGTGCCGACGATCTCGGCCGTGGGCGACCTCGTCCCGACGCTCCAGCTCGCGCACGTCGGCTTCGCCGAGGGCATCCTCGTCGCGGAGCGCCTGGCCGGCCTGAAGGCCGTCCCGATCGACTACGACGGCGTGCCCCGGGTGACGTACTGCCACCCCGAGGTCGCCTCCGTCGGCATCACCGAGGCGAAGGCCAAGGAGATCTACGGCGCGGACAAGGTCGTCGCCCTCAAGTACAACCTGGCGGGCAACGGCAAGAGCAAGATCCTCAAGACCGCGGGCGAGATCAAGCTCGTCCAGGTCAAGGACGGTGCCGTGGTCGGCGTCCACATGGTCGGTGACCGCATGGGCGAGCAGGTCGGCGAAGCACAGCTGATCTACAACTGGGAGGCGCTGCCGGCCGAGGTCGCGCAGCTCATCCACGCCCACCCGACGCAGAACGAGGCGCTCGGCGAGGCCCACCTGGCCCTGGCCGGCAAGCCTCTGCACTCCCACGACTGACGCTCACGTCATCACAGGGCGCGACGACCACTTTCCGCAATTCGTTAGGAGCAACTGAAACCATGTCGGTTTCCGTAACCCTGCCGGCGCTCGGCGAGAGCGTCACCGAGGGCACCGTCACCCGCTGGCTCAAGGCCGAGGGTGAGCGTGTCGAGGCCGACGAGCCGCTGCTCGAGGTCTCGACCGACAAGGTCGACACCGAGATCCCCGCCCCCGCCTCGGGCATCCTGGCCTCCATCAAGGTCGCCGAGGACGAGACGGTCGAGGTCGGCGCCGAGCTGGCCATCATCGACGACGGCTCGGGCGCCCCGGCGGCCGAGGCCGCTCCGGCCGCCGAGGCCGCTCCGGCTCCGGCCGCCGAGCCCGCCGCCCCCGCGGCCGAGGAGGCCCCGCAGGCCGCCCCGTCCACCGAGGCCCAGGAGCCGGCTCCGGCCCCGACGGCCGAGGCGGCCGCCGGCGGCGGTTCCGCCGAGGGCACGGACGTCGTGCTGCCCGCGCTGGGCGAGTCCGTGACCGAGGGCACCGTGACCCGCTGGCTGAAGTCGGTCGGCGAGACCGTCGAGGCCGACGAGCCGCTGCTGGAGGTCTCGACCGACAAGGTCGACACCGAGATCCCCGCCCCGGCCTCCGGCGTTCTCCTGGAGATCGTCGTCGCCGAGGACGAGACCGCCGAGGTCGGCGCCAAGCTCGCCGTCATCGGTGCCGCGGGTGCGGCTCCGGCCGCCGCCCCGGCCCCCGCGGCTCCGGCCCCCGCCGCCGCTGCCCCGGCCCCCGCCGCGCCGGCTCCGGCCGCCGAGGCTCCGGCCCCGGCCGCCCCCGCCGCCCCGGCTCCGGCCCCCGCCCCCGCCGCCCCGGCCGCTCCGGTGGCCGCCCCGGCGCCGGTCGCCGCCGCGCCGTCGATCGCGCCCGCCGTCGTCACCCCGGTTCCGGCGACCCCCGCGGCCGCCCCCGCGGAGGACGGCGCCTACGTGACCCCGCTCGTCCGCAAGCTCGCCACCGAGAACGGTGTCGACCTCGCGGCCGTCAAGGGTTCGGGCGTCGGCGGCCGGATCCGCAAGCAGGACGTCCTCGCGGCCGCCGAGGCCAAGAAGGCCGCCGCCGCCCCGGCCGCGGCTGCTCCGGCCGCCAAGGCTCCGGCCCTGGAGGCCTCCCCGCTGCGCGGGCAGACCGTCAAGATGACCCGCATGCGCAAGGTCATCGGCGACAACATGATGAAGGCGCTGCACGGCCAGGCCCAGCTGACCTCGGTCGTCGAGGTCGACATCACCAAGCTGATGAAGCTGCGCGCCCGCGCCAAGGACGCGTTCGCGTCCCGCGAGGGCGTCAAGCTGTCCCCGATGCCGTTCTTCGTGAAGGCGGCGGCCCAGGCGCTGAAGGCCCACCCGGTCATCAACGCCCGGATCAACGAGGACGAGGGCACGATCACCTACTTCGACACCGAGAACATCGGTATCGCGGTGGACTCCGAGAAGGGTCTGATGACCCCGGTCATCAAGGGTGCGGGCGACCTCAACATCGCCGGCATCTCGAAGAAGACCGCGGAGCTGGCCGGCGCCGTGCGCGCCAGCAAGATCACCCCTGACGACCTGGCCGGTGCGACCTTCACCATCTCCAACACCGGTTCGCGCGGCGCGCTGTTCGACACGATCATCGTGCCCCCGAACCAGGTCGCCATCCTGGGCATCGGCGCCACCGTGCGCCGTCCGGTCGTCATCAACCACCCGGACCTGGGTGAGACGATCGCGATCCGCGACATGACGTACGTCGCGCTGTCCTACGACCACCGTCTGGTGGACGGCGCCGACGCCGCCCGCTACCTGACCTCGGTCAAGGCGATCCTCGAGGCCGGCGAGTTCGAGGTCGACCTCGGCCTGTAGGCGGTACGCCGAAAGGCATGCACCGGGGCAACGTAACGAGCCTCACCTGCGGCGCCCCCGTCCGGAAGTGTTTCCGGACGGGGGCGCCGCCGTATTGTCTTTAGAGTCAACACTCCCCGAGGAGCCGCTTCATGACCGTCCCCGTCGTCCACTCGCTGCGCGAGCAGATCCGCGAGCACATCGTGGAGGGGATCGTGAGCGGCCGCTGGAAGCCGGGAGAGCGGATCGTGGAGCGCCGGATCGCGACCGAGCTGGAGGTCAGCCAGACGCCGGTGCGCGAGGCGCTGCGCGAGCTGGAGTCGCTGCGGCTGATCGAGTCGGCGCCGAACAAGGGCGTCCGGGTCCGCAACCTGACCGCCGCCGACCTGGAGGAGAGCTACCCCGTCCGGGCCGGTCTGGAGCAGATCGCGGCCGAGCTGGCGGCCGGACGGCTCGCGGCGGACTGCTCGGCCCTGGAGCCGCACGTGGCGGCCCTCTACGAGGCGGACGCGACCTCCGACGGCACGGCCCAGGTGCGGCACACGGTGGCCTTCCACCGGGAGCTGGTGAAGGCCGCGGGGAACGCCGTCCTGCTGCACACCTGGGAGACGCTCGGCATCGAGGTCTTCACGGCCCTGTCGATCCGCTGGCTGGGCACGGTCCAGAAGTCGTACGCGGAGGAGCACCAGGAGCTGGTGGAGGCCTTCCGGCGGGGCGATCCGAACATCGGCGCGCTGGTGAAGGCGCACGTGCTGGGCTGCGCGCCGCGCGCCTGACCCCCTCCTCGTCGCGGACGGATGAGCGGGCCCACCCTTCGGTGGGCCCGCTCATCCGTGCGAGCACCTCCTCAGAAAGCGGCCCCCACCTGCGGAAACAAGGCACCGGGTGCCCTGTTTCGCGGCACCCTGTGCCGACTTTCTCGATCTGAAGAGGTTTTCCCCTTCAACCCTTTGATCGATCATCGATCGCCGGTTTACAGTCTTCGGCGGGCCGCTACCCGGCCCTTCGCCCTGTCCTGCCAGACAAGGCACCCCATCTCCACCCCCATCTGTCCGGAAGGCGGCGATCATGACCGATCCCGTAGGCAAGACTCCGAGCGAGCTCGACCAGCTCCCGGACCGTGACACCGAGGAGACCGCCGAGTGGGCGGCCTCCCTGGACGCCGTCACCAAGGCCGCCGGCCCCCACCGGGCCGCCTACCTGATGCGCCGCACCCTGCAGCACGCCGAAGGCGCGGGCCTGGCCCTGCCGAAGCTGCTGGAGACCGATTACGTCAACACCATCCCGACCTCCGCCGAGCCGACGGGCGCCGCCTTCGACGGCGACGAGGCCATGGAGCGCCGGATCACCGCCTGGAACCGCTGGAACGCGGCCGCGATGGTCACCCGCGGCTCGAAGTACGGCGTCGGCGGTCACATCGCCACGTTCGCGTCGGCCGCCTGGCTGTACGAGACCGGCTTCAACCACTTCTTCAAGGGCAAGGAAGCCGACGGTTCCGGCGACCAGCTCTACATCCAGGGTCACGCCGCCCCCGGCATCTACGCCCGCGCGTTCCTGGACGGGCGCCTGAACGAGGCCCACCTCGACAACTTCCGGCAGGAGTCCGGCGGCAACGGCCTGCCCTCCTACCCGCACCCCCGCCGCCTCCCCTGGCTGTGGGAGTTCCCCACCGTCTCCATGGGTCTGGGCCCGCTCTCCGCGATCTACCAGGCGCGCTTCAACCGCTACCTGACCAACCGCGGCATCAAGGACGTCTCCGCCTCGCACGTGTGGGCGTTCCTCGGCGACGGCGAGATGGACGAGCCCGAGTCGACCGCGGCCCTCGCCCTGGCCGCCCGCGAGGGTCTGGACAACCTGACCTTCGTCATCAACTGCAACCTGCAGCGCCTCGACGGCCCGGTCCGCGCCAACTTCAAGATCGTGCAGGAGCTGGAGGCCCAGTTCCGCGGCGCCGGCTGGAACGTCGTGAAGTCGCTGTGGGGCAACGCCTGGGACGAGCTCTTCGCGCTCGACACCACCGGCGCCCTCGTCCGCCGCCTCCGCGAGGTGCCGGACGCGCAGGTCCAGACGTACCAGACCCGCGACGCCGCCTACATCCGCGAGGACTTCTTCGGCAAGGACCCGGCGCTCGTCGCGATGGCGAAGCTGCTGTCCGACGACAAGATCCTGGAGTGCTTCCACCTCTCGCGCGGTGGCCACGAGCCGCGCAAGGTGTACGCCGCGTACAAGGCCGCCGTCGAGTTCAAGGGCGCGCCGACGGTCATCCTCGCGCAGACCGTCAAGGGCTTCACCCTCGGTGAGGGCTTCGCGTCGAAGAACGCGAACCACCAGATGAAGAAGCTCACGAACGACGAGTTCAAGAACATGCGTGACCTTCTCGAACTGCCGATCTCCGACGCGCAGTTCGAGGACGGCCAGGTGCCGTACGGCCACCCGGGCGCCGACTCCCCCGAGGTCCGCTACCTGCAGGAGCGCCGCGCGGTGCTCGGCGGTCCGGCCCCGGCCCGCCGCACCCACGCGATCGACCCGCTGCCGGCCCCGGCCGAGAAGGCCTTCACCGCCTTCGACAAGGGCTCCGGCACGCAGTCGATGGCGACCACGATGGCCTTCGTCCGCCTGGTCAAGGACCTGATCCGGGACAAGGAGACCGGCAAGCGCTGGGTCCCGATCGTCCCCGACGAGGCCCGTACCTTCGGTATGGAGTCGCTGTTCCCGTCGCTCGGCATCTACTCGCCGAAGGGCCAGACGTACGAGCCGGTCGACCGCGACCAGCTGATGTACTACAAGGAGGCCGTCAACGGCCAGATCCTCAACGAGGGGATCACCGAGGCCGGCTCGATGGCCGACTTCATCGCCGCTTCCACCGCGTACTCCACGCACGGCGAGGCGATGATCCCGTTCTACATCTTCTACTCGATGTTCGGCTGGCAGCGGACCGCCGACCAGATGTGGCAGCTCGGCGACCAGCTCGGCCGCGGCTTCCTCGTCGGCGCCACCGCGGGCCGTACGACCCTGACCGGTGAGGGCCTGCAGCACGCAGACGGCCACTCGCCGGTGATCGCGGCGACCAACCCGGCGGCGCTGACGTACGACCCGGCGTTCGCCTACGAGGTCGCGGCCATCGTCAAGGAGGGTCTGCGCCGGATGTACGGCGAGGCCGCCGAGGGCGAGGACCAGAACGTCTTCTACTACCTGACGGTCTACAACGAGCCCATGCCGCAGCCCGCCAAGCCGGCCGGCGTCGACGAGGGCATCGTCAAGGGCCTCTACCGCTTCAACACGGCGGAGTCCGCGGGCCTCGACCTCCCGGCGAACGCCTCGCGCATCCAGCTCCTCTCCTCCGGTACGGCCATCCACTGGGCCCTGGAGGCGCAGAAGCTGCTCGCCGCCGAGTGGGGCGTGGGCGCCGACGTGTGGTCCGCGACCTCCTGGACGGAGCTGCGGCGCGACGCGCTGGAGGCCGACGCGGCGCTGCTGCGCGGCGAGGAGCAGGTGCCGTACATCCGCCGGGCCCTGGAGGGCGTCGAGTCCCCGGTCCTCGCGGTCTCCGACTACATGCGCCAGGTCCCCGACCAGATCGCGCAGTGGGTCGAGCAGGACTGGTCCTCGCTCGGTGCGGACGGCTTCGGCCTGTCGGACACCCGTGACGCGGCCCGCCGCCACTTCGGCGTCGACGCCCAGTCGATCGTCGTCGCGGCCCTCGCGCAGCTCGCCCGCCGCGGCGAGGTCCCGGCCTCGGCCGTGAAGGAGGCGCGCGAGCGCTACGGCCTGTAGGACCCCGCACGTCCCCGAGGGGCCGCGTCCGTACTTCCGGTACGGACGCGGCCCCTCGGGCGTGGCAGGGTGGACGCCATGCGCGCCGCCCGGCTGATCAAGATGGTCCTGCTGCTCCAGTCCCGTCCCTCGATGACGGCGGCCGAACTCGCCGCCGAGCTGGAGGTGTCGGAGCGGACCGTCACCCGCGACGCCCTCGCCCTCTCGGAGGCGGGGGTCCCGGTGTACGCGGACCGGGGCAGGGCCGGCGGGTACCGGCTCGTCGGCGGCTACCGGACCCGTCTGACGGGGCTCGCGCGCGGCGAGGCCGAGGCGCTGTTCCTGTCCGGGCTGCCGGGGGCGCTGCGGGACATGGGGCTGGAGGACGCGGCGTCGGCGGCCCGGCTGAAGGTGTCGGCGGCGCTGCTGCCCTCGGTGCGGGACGCCCCGGACTCGGTGGCGCAGCGCTTCCTGCTCGACGCGCCGGGCTGGTACCAGGAGCCGGAGAGCCCGGAGATGCTGCCGCCGATCGCGGAGGCGGTCTGGGACGACCGGATGGTGTCGGCGCGCTACCGGCGCGCGGACCGCGAGGTGGAGCGCGAGCTCGCCCCGTACGGCCTCGTCCTCAAGGCGGGCGTCTGGTACCTGTGCGCGCGCTCCGGGACGGCCTTCCGGACCTACCGGGTGGACCGCTTCTCGGCCGTCGCGCTCTCCGCGGAGCACTTCGTGCGGGACGAGGAGTTCGCCCTGCCGGACTTCTGGGCCGCCCGCGCGGCGGAGTTCGCCCGGTCGATCCTGCGCGCCGAGGTCGTCCTGCGGCTCACGGAGGCGGGGGCCGGCCGGCTGCCGTACGTGACGGACCGCGCGGCGGCCGAGGAGGCGCTGGCGGCGGGGACGCGGGAGGCGGACGGGCGGGTGACGGCGACGCTTCCCGTGGAGAGCGAGGACGTCGCCTTCGCCCAGCTGCTCGGGCTCGGCGCGGAGGCCGAGGTGCTGGCCCCTGCCTCGCTGCGCGCCCGGTTCGCGTCGGCGTCCCGGTCCATGGCCTCGCTGTACGGGCGGGAGGCGCAGGACGGGGAGGACGGGGAGGCGTGCGGGTCGGCCGACGGCGGGGGGCCCGGCCGGTGATCGGCGCCGACCTGCGGTCGGCCGCCCCCCTGGGCCTAGCGGTAGTCGTCGACGGACGCCGCCTCGTCCGTCTCCTTCGCGATGATGAAGCCCCACGCGTCCGGTCGTGAGCCGTCCGCGTCGCTGAAGCCGTACTCCTTCGCCATCTGTCCGCTGGAGAGGGAGCGGCCGTTCCAGCGGGCCCGGTCGGGGTCGGAGGCGAGGGCGGCGACCGCGCGGCCGACGTAGACCGGGGACTCGGCCACGGCGAAGTCCGGGAGCTTCTCGGCCGCGTCGCGCCAATTCTCCTCGGTCACGCCGAAGTGGTCCAGCATCTGCTCGGAGCGGAGCCAGCCGGGGGTGAGGGCGACCGCGGTGCCGCCGGCCTCGGCCAGCTCCTTGCCGAGGCCGAAGGCCATGCGGATCGGAGCGTTCTTGGCGAGGTCGTAGAAGACGTTCTCGCGGTAGCGGGTGGCGTTGTACTCCTGTGTGCCGTCGGTGATCTCGATCAGGAGACCGCCGGGGTGGCGGAGGAGGAGCGGGACGGCCGCCGCGCTGGTGATCAGGTGGGTCTTCACGCCCAGCTCCAGCATCCGCAGGCCGTCGGCGAGCGCCACCTCCCAGATCTTCTTGCCGAAGCCCGCGACGACCAGGTGCTCGCCGCCCCACACGTCGTTCACCAGGACGTCGAGCCGCCCCCGCTCGCGGTCGATCCGGTCGACCAGCGCCCGCACCTGCGCGACCTCCAGGTGGTCGGTGGGGACCGCGATGCCCTCGCCGCCGGCGGCCGTCACCAGTTCGGCGGTCTCCTCGATGGTCTCGGTGGACCGGCCGACCTCGCTGGTCCGCTCCCGGGTGGTCCGCCCGGTGACGTACACCGTCGCCCCGGCCGCGCCGAGCTGGACGGCGATGCCCCGTCCGGCGCCCCGGGTCGCCCCGGCGACCAGGCAGATCCGTCCGCGCAGGCTCCGGGGACCGTTCGTCTCGTTCTTCTGCGTCGTCATGCACACCAGATTCGCAGGGAAAGGCGCCATCTTCTGTCCGGTTTCATTTCGGGCTTTCCGGGTGCGTCGCACCCCCCGAACCACGATGCTGGTCCCGTGATGGACGAGACGGAGTTCTGGGAGATCATCGACGCCAGCCGCGAGGACGCCGAGGGCGACCCCGAGGAACAGGCCGACCTGCTCGTGGAGCGGCTGACCCGGCTGGACCCGGACTCCGTGCTCGACTACGCGCGCCACTTCGAGGCCCGCTACAACCGGGCGTACCTGTGGGACCTGTGGGGTGCGGCCGCGGTGCTCTTCGACGGGGCGGGCGACGAGGTCTTCGACTCGTTCCGCTGCTGGCTCATCGGCCAGGGCCGGGAGGTGTACGAGGGCGCGGTGCACGATCCCGACGCGCTGGCGGAGCTGCTCGGCGACTTCGACGTGGAGATCGACGGGGACGGCGAGGAGATCGGCTTCGCGGCGGACGAGGCGTACGAGCAGCTGACCGGCGGCGAGACCCCGGACCTGGGGATCCCGATGCCGGGCGGGGAGCCGCTGGGGGCACCGTTCGACCTGGAGGACGACCAGGTCCTCGCGGCCCGCTTCCCCCGGCTGTGGGAGCGGTTCGGGACGGCGTAGCGCGGTCCGGGGAGGGCGAGGGGCGCGGTCCCGGCCCCGCCGCCCGGCCGCGGAGGCGGGCGGGCCCGGCGCGGGCCCGGAGGGAACCCCCGGGCCCGCGGACGGCGGTGGGCGAACCCCCGGGCCCGCGGACGGCGGTGGTGCGGCCGGGGACGGTCGCGCGGGCGTCCGTCAGAAGTGCGTGCCGCCGTCGATGCGGACCTCGGTGCCGGTGATGAACCGGCCGTCCTCCGACGCCAGCATCGCGACGACCCCGGCGACGGTCTCGGGGCCGGCGAAGCCCTGCCCGAGGGCGGGGGCGAGCTTGGTGAAGAGGGACCAGTCGGCGTCCTCGGGGATGCCGGGGCCGACGCTCTGGCGGCTGGCGCCGGTGCCGTCGGTCATGCCGGAGGAGATGGAGCCGGGCTGGACGGCGGTGAAGCGTATGCCCTGCTTGGCGTACTCGGCGGCGAGCGCGTGGGTCATGGACTGGATGCCGCCCTTGCTGGCCGCGTACGCCGCCATGTAGGGGTGCGCGAACATCGCGGAGGTCGAGGAGAAGTTCACGACGGCGGAGCCGTCGCCCTCCAGGAGGGCCGGGATCGACTCGCGGATCATCAGGAACGTGCCGGTGAGGTTGATCCGCACGACCTGCTCGAAGGAGTCGAGGCTCGTCTCGTGGGTGTGCGAGGAGCGCAGGATGCCGGCGGCGTTCACGAGGACGTCCAGGCCGCCGAGCGCCTCGACGGCGGCGGCGACGCCGGCGCGCACGGAGGCCTCGTCGGCGACGTTCACGACCACGGTGGTGAGGCGGCCGGCCGCGTCGCCCGCCTTGGCGACGGTGTCCTTCAGGCCGTCCTCGCTGATGTCGGCGGCGACGACCCGGCCGCCCTCGGCGAGCATGCGCAGGACGGTGGCCTGGCCGATGCCGGAGCCGCCGCCGGTGATGAGCGCGCGGCGTCCTTCGTAACGGGTCAGCTGGTTCATGGCGGCAACCTCTCGATGTCGAGCTTCCGGGAATCCCGGTTCCGGGACGTGGAGGGTCCCGGAGAGTGCCGCCACCGTACGCCCAAGTGGCACGGTTTGCCATATCTGCACGTTGTGCACCATCGGCGGGCGCGGGCGTACGCTTCGTACGGTGAGCACCAAGCCCGAGGGGTCCACGCCCCCCACCCGGACGCTGACGGAGCGCCGCAAGGCCGCCACCCAGCTGGACATCGCGCGCGCCGCCGCCGAGCTCTTCACCGAGAGCGGCCCCGACGGCACCACGGCGGAGGACATCGCCCTGCGGGCCGGGGTCGCGCTGCGCACCTTCTACCGGTACTTCCGGTCCAAGCAGGACGCCGTCGCCCCGCTGCTCGCCGGCGGCGGCGACCGCTGGCGCGAGCTCCTCGCCGCCACGGCCGCCACGGAACCGGGCGCGGGACTGCCCGCGGCCCTGGAGCGATCGATCGCCGCCTCCCTGACCCCCGCGGACCCGGCGACCGAGGAGGGGCTGCGCTGGACCCGCGGACTGCTGCGCGCGGCCGCGGAGGACCCGGCCCTGCGGGCCGTCTGGTACCGGGTCAACCAGGAGTCCGAGGAGCGGCTGCGCGAGGTCGTGGCCGGACTCGCGGGGCCGGCGGCGGACCCCCTGGAGGTGCGGCTCGCGGCCGCGGCGGCCACGGACGCCATCCGGATCGCCCTGGAGAGCTGGGCCGAGACCGACGCGCCGGCCCGGGGCGAGGGCGCCCCCGCGGAGCTCGCGGTCCGGTGCCTGCGCGAACTGATGGGCGGGATGCGGCTGCTCGGCCCCGCCCTCAGCGGAGGGCCGGCGACCGCCCCATGAGGACGTCGTGCCTCAGCGGAGGGCCGGCGACCGCCCCATGAGAACGTCGTGCCTCAGCGGAGGGCCAGCGACCGCCCCATGAGGACGTCGTCCACGTACTCCCCGGCGAGGAACAGCTCCCCCGGCAGCACGCCCTCGACCGCGAAGCCCTCGGCGGCGTAGAGCGCGCGGGCCGGGGCGTTGTGCCCGAGCACCCGCAGCGTCATGCGGACGGCTCCGTCCGCCCGCGCCCTGTCCATCGCGGCCCGCAGCAGCGCCCGCGCCACGCCGTGGCCCCGCGCGGCCTCGGCGACCACGAGGCCCTGGATCTGCCGCACGTGGGCGGTGGCGGCGAGCGGGGTCGGCGGCACCACCCGGATGTAGCCGACGAGGACGCCCGCCCGCTCGGCGAGGAGGTAGTCCGCGGGCAGGTGCCGGTCGTCGAAGAACGGCCCGTACGGCGGGACGGGGGCGGGCAGCACCGCGTGCAGGGTCGACCAGGCGGCCCGGTCGAGCGCCCCGAGGGCGGCGTCGTCCGCGCGTTCGGCGGTACGTATCAGCGTCTCCGGCACGATCATGGCGGCCACTGTGCCACGCGCCCGCCCGGAAGGGCAGGATGGTCCCCATGCAGCCTTCCGCCACTCGCAAGCGCGTCGCCGTCACCGGCGCATCCGGGCTCATCGGCTCCGCCCTCGTCCGCTCCCTGCGCGCCGACGGCCACGACGTCCTCCGGCTCGTCCGGCGGCCCGCCCGGACCGCCGACGAGGTCGAATGGGACCCGAAGCGGCTGTACGTGGACGCCGCCGGGCTCGTCGGCGTGGACTCCGTCGTGCACCTCGCCGGCGCCGGGGTCGGCGAACGCCGCTGGAACGAGGCGTACAAGCGGGAGATCCGCGACAGCCGCGTCCTCGGCACCACGGCGATCTCCCAGGCCCTCGCCTCCCTCGCGGAGCCGCCGGAGAGCCTGGTCTGCGGCACCGCGCTCGGCTGGTACGGCGACACCGGCAGCCGCGCGGTCGACGAGAGCGCCCCCGCGGGGACGGGCTTCCTGCCCGAGGTCTGCGTGGAGTGGGAGGCCGCCGCGGCCCCCGCCGAGGAGGCCGGCATCCGCGTGGCCTTCGCCCGCACCGGTCTGGTGGTGGCCCGCGAGGGCGGGGCGTGGGGGCGGCTCTTCCCGCTCTTCCGGGCCGGCCTCGGCGGCCGGATGGGCGACGGCCGCCAGTACTGGTCGTTCATCTCCCTCCACGACGAGGTGGCGGCCCTGCGCCACCTCGTCGACACCCCGGAGCTGACGGGCCCGGTGAACCTGACCGCCCCCGAGCCGGTCACCAACCGCGAGGTGACGGCGGCGATGGGCCGGGTCCTGCACCGGCCGACCCTCCTCACGGTTCCCGCGCCCGCGCTGAAGGCGGTGCTCGGAGACTTCGCACAGGACGTGCTGGGGAGTCAGCGGGTGCTGCCTGGGCGGCTGTTGGAGACCGGATTCGACTTCGCGTTCCCGACGATCGACGACTCGATCCGGGCGGCGGCCCGCTGAACCCCGCCCCGCCCCGACGCCTCTCGCCCTCCCCCGCTCCCCCTCCGTGCTCCCCCGTGCCGCACGCACCCCGGTGCGCGCGGCTGGCGCGCGTGGGAGCGCTGCCTAGGCTCGACGAGAACGGCGAACTCGGGCATTCCGGAGGCCGGTTGGGGGCATAGGCACCCCACCGGCCGCGCCGACCTGGGGAGGGGCACGTGCTCAACAGCGCAGACAGCGCAAGGACCGCACAGCGTACGGACGTCGACGGCGCGCAGAGCGTCGACGTCGTCATCGTGGGAGCCGGGGTCGCGGGACTCGCCGCGGCCGGCCGGCTCACCGACGCCGGGCTCTCCGTGGCCGTCCTGGAGGCGGAACCCCGCGTCGGGGGCCGGATGGCGACCGAGGCCGTCGACGGCTTCCGGCTCGACCGGGTCGGACCGCTGGTCACCCTGTCGTACGAGGAGCTCCGGACCCTTCCGGGACTCGACGGCCTGGTGCTGCGGCCGTTCGCCCCGGGGGTGCTCGTGCACAGCGACGGCCGGTACGCGCGGTGGGGCGCAGCGCACCCCCGCCGGACGGCCGTCGGACCCCGGAACGCGGGGCACCGGAGCGTGGGGGGAGCGTTCAGCGTGGCGCGCGCCCTCGCGAGCGCCCCCCGGCATCCGGCCGCGTCGCTCGACCAGGCGCGGCTCGGCGCGTCCCTCGTCCGGCTCGCGGCGACCCCGACGCAGCGGATCCTGGCCCGCCCCGAGCGGACCGCGCGCGAGGCGCTGGCCTCGCGGCTGCCCGCCAGGACCGTCCAGGGCGTGCTGCGGCCGCTGCTCGCGGCGCTCCTCGGCGATCCGGACCTCGGCATGTCGAGCCGGCGCGCGGACCTGGCGCTGCGCGCCTTCGCCCGGGGCCGCCTCGCGGTGCCCGAGGGCGGGGCGGCGGCGCTCCCGGAGCGGCTCGCGGCGGCGCTGCCGCCCGGCACGGTCCGGACCGGGGTCCGGGTCACGGACGCGTCGATCTCGCGGGTGACGACGGCGGAGCACGGGGTGTTCCGGTGCCGGTCGGTTGTCCTCGCGACGGGGGCGCGGACGGCGGCCGGGCTGCTGCCGGGGCTGCGGACGCCGGACTTCCACGCGGTGACGGTGCTGCACCACACCGCCCCCGCCGCGCCGACGGCGGACCCGACCCTGCTCCTGGAGGCCGACCCGGGAGGGCCGGTGGCCCACACGGCGGTGATGAGCGCGGTCGACCCGGAACGGGCGCCGGAGGGCCGGACGCTGGTCACCTCCACGATCCTCGGCACGCCGCCGGACGACACGGAACGGCGGGTCCGCAAGCACCTGGCCACGCTGTACGGCCAGTCGACGGACGAGTGGGAGCTGCTGGACATGCGCCACACGCCGGACGCGATACCGGCGATGCCGCCCCCGCACGACGCGCGGCGTTCGGTCCGCCTGCTGGCGGGCCTGTACGTCTGCGGCGACCACCGGGCGACGAGCACCCTCCAGGGCGCCCTGGTGTCGGGGCAGCGGGCGGCCCGCGCCCTCCTGCGCGACCTGGGCCTGGGAACGGGCGACGGGGAACGGGAGGAGGAGGCGGCGTAGCCCCCTCCGGGCTCGTTGCGGGCAACGCTCCGGCGGTGGCGGGCCGGGGTGGCACGGGCCCGGCGGGTGTCGGGCGAGGGCGCGGTCCACACGGCGGGGATGCGGCCGCGGCCCCGGCGCCGGGGTCGGGCCCGGCCCCCAGGGCGGGGCACGCCGCCGTGGGGGCCCGGGGGTCAGCCGATGGCTGCCACTCGGTCTCGGTACGTGCGGGCCGCCGCCGCGTCGCGGTACGGCTCCAGGCGCCGCTCGAAGTCCCGTACGTACTCGACCGCCCTCGCCGACCGCATCTCCGAGGCCTGCTGGGCTGCCTCCGCGCCGAGGGCGCACGCCTGGTCCAGTTCCCCCAGGGCCAGTCGCGAGGTGGCCAGGACCACCCGGCAGAAGAGGCGGCTGCGGGCGAAGCCGGGCGCGCGGAGCTGGAGGGCGCGTTCGGCGTGCTGGGCCGCCGGCCGGTACTGCTGGAGGTCGCGGTGGCAGTGTCCGAGCTCGTCGGCGAGCTGGGCCTCGTCGAACGTCCGGGCCCAGTACGGCACCTCGTCGCCGGGCCGGGCCGCCTCCAGGGCCCGCTCGGCGCGCACCAGCGAGGCGCTGCACACCCGCGCCTCGCCGAGCACCGCGTGCCCCCGCGCCTCGACCGCGTGCAGCATCGCCTGCACGACGGGAGGTGCGGCGGGCCCGACGCCCTGCTGGGCGACGCGGGCGAGCTGCACGGCCTCCCGCCCGTGGCCGAGGTAGACGGCCTGGCAGCTCATGGTGAGGAGCACGTACGAGCCGTACGCCCGGTCCCCGGCCGCCTGGGCCAGTCGCAGCGCCTGGACGAAGTAGCGCTGGGCGAGGCCGTGCGCGGCGATGTCGTAGGACGTCCAGCCGGCGAGCCGGGTGAGGTCGGCGGCCGCGGCGAAGAGGCGCCTGCCGACGGACTCGCCGTAGGTGCCGCGCAGCATCGGCTCCGCCTCGTGCTCCAGGTAGCGGACGAGGGCCTGGCGGGCGTGCCCGCCGCCGTAGGCGTGGTCGAGCGTGCGGAAGAGCTCGCCGACCGAGCGCAGGGCGGCGACGTCCCCGCTGGAGACCCGCTGGCCGGGTCCCCGGTCCGTGCCCCGCTGCCGGGGCACGGAGAAGCGCCCCTGGGCCGGCACCCGGGGGTCGTGGGCGAGGCGGGTGTCGTGGGCGGCTCGCGGGTCGTGTGCGAGCCGGGCCTCCGCCGTCGCCGCCGCGGCCGCCGCGGTCACCGGCGACGACGCGGTCCGCGGGCCCTGCGGCGCGTCGCCCCGGGCCACCCGGTCGTCCGCTCGGCCGATCAGCCAGTCGCGGCTGGGCACGACGAGGCCCGCCGGGGTGAAGGCGATCTTGCGGAGCTCGGCGTGGCTGCCGGAGTCCTTCCGCCAGAGGCCGCTGACGATGTCGACGGCCTCCTCGGGGGTCGCCGCGAACTCCAGCCCGGCGTAGACCGGGGCACAGGCGTCGAGGCCGAGGTCCTGGGCCGAGAGCCGGCGGCCGAGGCGACGGGTGAAGACCTCGGCGATCAGCGCGGGCGTGGTGCCGCGCGGCTGCTGGCCGCGGAGCCAGCGGGTCACCGAGGTCTTGTCGTACCGCAGGTCGAGACCGTGTTCCAGACCGAGCTGGTCCACCCGTCTCGCCAGGCCCGCGTGCGAGAACCCTGCTTCGGCGATGAGCGCGGCGAGCTGGCGGTTCGGGATGCGCTGCGGTGGTCGTTCCGTCATCAGCTGTGCGGTCTCCTGCCTTCCGGGCCCGGACGGCAGCCCCGTCGGACCCTCATGGAACGGCGCGAATTTAGCGGTCCTCACCGCCCTAACCGCCACCTTCGCCCCACATTCATCCGATCGTGTGAGGATTGATGGCATCGCTGACGTAGGCGCTCCCGGCCACCTGGCGGAGGGCACCCCCGTCCACCTGCGGGAGAGCCGCCCCCGTCCACCTGCCCGAGGCCCTTTCCCGGCACCGCCGTACAGTGGCATGGGCGCGAATGACGCATGGTGCCGCACCGGCCCGGGATGATCCCCGGATTCCGGTCCCCGGCACCCAGGAGGAGGCATGGCCGTGAGTGAGCTGCGATTCGTCCGCCTTGGGTTCGGCGGGGAAGCCGTCGACTACCGGGTGGCCTGGGACAAGCAGCGCGAGGTGCACGCCGCGCGGTTCGCCGACGAGATCGACGACACCTGTCTGCTTCTGGAGCACCCCCCGGTGTACACGGCGGGCCGGCGCACGACGGAGAGCGAGCGCCCGCTCGACGGGACGCCGGTGGTGGACGTGGACCGCGGCGGCAAGATCACCTGGCACGGCCCCGGTCAGCTCGTGGGCTACCCGATCCTGAAGCTGCCCCGCCCGGTGGACGTCGTCGCGCACGTGCGCCGGCTGGAGGAGGCGCTGATCCTCACCGCCGCCGAGTTCGGCGTGGAGACGAGCCGGGTCGAGGGCCGCAGCGGCGTCTGGGTGCTCGGCGACCCGGTCGAGCAGCGCCCGGCGCTCGGCGGGCTCTCCCTGGACTTCGACCCGCGGCTGAACGACGAGGAGTTCGACCCGCGCCTGAACGGCCCCGAGTACGCCCCGTCCAACGCCGGCCAGCGCCGCGAGGACCGGAAGCTCGCCGCGATCGGCATCCGGGTCGCCAAGGGCGTCACGATGCACGGCTTCGCCCTGAACGTGAATCCCGACAACGCCTGGTTCGACCGGATCATCCCGTGCGGCATCCGGGACGCGGGCGTCACCTCGCTCGCCAACGAGCTGGGCCGGGACGTGACCATCGAGGAGGTGCTGCCGGTGGCCGAGAAGCACCTGCGAGCCGTCCTGGAACACGCGGACCTGAGGCCGCGCGAGATCGAGCGCCCGGTCGAGCCGGCCTCGGCCTGAGGGGCGCCCGCAGGAATGCAGGGCGCTGGCCAGAGGTTGGCCAGACGTAGTAAGGCATGGGAAGCAACGGCGTACCCTGGTGTGCGCCGAAGAATCGAAGCTACAGGAGCCGATGTGTCCGCAGTCGCACCCGACGGACGCAAGATGCTGCGCCTGGAGGTCCGGAACGCCCAGACCCCCATCGAGCGCAAGCCCGAGTGGATCAAGACGCGGGCGAAGATGGGGCCCGAGTACACGAAGATGCAGGGCCTCGTGAAGAGCGAGGGCCTGCACACGGTCTGCCAGGAGGCGGGCTGCCCCAACATCTTCGAGTGCTGGGAGGACCGCGAGGCCACCTTCCTCATCGGCGGGGACCAGTGCACCCGGCGCTGCGACTTCTGCCAGATCGACACGGGCAAGCCCGAGGCGCTGGACCGGGACGAGCCGCGCCGCGTGGGCGAGTCCGTCGTCACGATGGACCTGAACTACGCCACGATCACCGGCGTCGCCCGCGACGACCTGGAGGACGGCGGCGCCTGGCTGTACGCCGAGACCGTGCGCCAGATCCACCAGCAGACCGCGGAGCGCGCCGACGGCCGCACCAAGGTCGAGCTGCTCGCGCCCGACTTCAACGCCGTGCCGGAGCTGCTCCGGCAGGTCTTCGACGCGCGCCCCGAGGTGTTCGCGCACAACGTGGAGACGGTCCCGCGGATCTTCAAGCGGATCCGTCCGGGATTCCGTTACGAGCGCTCGCTCGACGTCATCACGCAGGCCCGTGACTACGGTCTGGTCACGAAGTCGAACCTGATCCTCGGCATGGGCGAGACCCGCGAGGAGATCAGCGAGGCGCTCCAGCAGCTGCACGACGCCGGCTGCGAGCTGATCACGATCACGCAGTACCTGCGCCCCTCCGTCCGGCACCACCCGGTGGAGCGCTGGGTGAAGCCGCAGGAGTTCGTGGAGCTCAAGGAGGAGGCCGACGAGATCGGCTTCTCCGGCGTCATGTCGGGCCCGCTGGTCCGTTCGTCGTACCGGGCGGGTCGCCTCTTCCAGCAGGCGATGGAGAAGCGCAGCCGAGCCGGAGCGTAGGTTGCGGGTCCGCCCGAGGTACGAGGGCGGGCACGCGGCCGGAGCGGTGGCGAGGCGGAGCTCGACCGGCGGCACGGAGAAGCGCAGCCGAGCCGGAGCGTAGGTTGCGGGTCCGCCCGAGGTACGAGGGCGGGCACGCGGCCGGAGCGGTGGCGAGGCGGAGCTCGACCGGCGGCACGGAGAAGCGCGGCGCGGTGGACAACGCCACGCAGGCCGTGTGAATCGGAGCACAAGTGATTACCGGCCGGTAATGGCCGAATCGGACGCGGCCCGTACGGCCCCGCAGCTCAGCGGGGAGGTACGGGCCGCGCCGCCGTTTGCGGGGCCGCCACATGGCCGCATCAACGTTTCATCAGTGTTTGACCACCGGGTCACGCCCTGGTAACACCAGTCTGTGAGCCTGGATTCACTCAGCGCCACCCACCGCTCACCGCCCCGCTCGCACCCCCCGCCTCGTCTCACCCGCAATCGAGGGAGGACCCCGACATGCCGGCCGCATCGACGCACGTCCGCGTCACCGCGATCCCGTCCGTCACCGACGCCCTGAAGGCCGTGGAGGCACTGCTCCTCGGCGCCGGGCAGCGCACCGCCCGGCGCAACGCCTGGAACTCCGTCCTGGAGGACCGGCGCAACGCCAAGGACCGGGTCGAGGCCCAGCACGTGATGGAGGTCGCGTCGGGCCGCACGTCCCGGGCCACGTAAACTTCAGGACATGGCGAGGAAGGCAAACACGGGCAGCGCTGACGCTGCGAACCAGGGGCGGCTCAAGCAGATCGCCCTCACGTACAAGATGACCCGAAAGGCCGACCCTAAGGTCGGACTTGTCGTCGCAGGCGTGGGCATCGTCGTACTCGGTGTCCTCCTCGCGATCGGCTTCCTGATCGGCCACCCGGTCTACCTGGGCATCCTGGGCTTCGTCCTGGGGCTCCTGGCGGCGGCCATCGTCTTCGGGCGGCGCGCCGAGCGCGCGGCCTTCGGGCAGATGGAGGGCCAGCCCGGCGCGGCGGCGGCGGTGCTGCAGAACGTCGGACGCGGCTGGACGACGACCCCCGCGGTCGCGATGAACCGCAGCCAGGACGTCGTGCACCGGGCGGTCGGCCGGGCCGGCATCGTGCTGGTCGCCGAGGGCAACCCGAACCGGGTGAAGCCCCTGCTCGCGGCCGAGAAGAAGCGGATGAACCGCGTCGTGGTCGACGTGCCGGTCACCGACATCATCGTCGGCGACGGCGAGGGCCAGGTGCCGCTGAAGAAGATCCGCACGACCATGCTCAAGCTCCCGCGGGTGCTCAGCGGGCCGCAGGTGACCGCGGCCAACGACCGCCTCCGGGCGATGGGCGACCTGATGAGCAACATGCCGCTGCCGAAGGGTCCGATGCCCAAGGGCATGCGGATGCCGCGCGGCGGAAAGATGCGCTGACACACCGCACCGCCGGAACACCCGACCGCCGACGCATCCGACCGGGGACGCCCGTCCCCACCGATCGGCTCCGGGAGATCCACCGGCCGGACCGGCCGCACCGCTGTATGGAGAAGGCCCCGGACCGTCACACGGTCCGGGGCCTTCTCCATGGGCTCCCAGGGCTCCCTGAGCGCTCCGGGGCCCGTGGGGGCCTCCGGGAACACCAGGGGCGTCAGATGCGGACCTGTACGGCCCCCGAGAGGCGGTCGTGGAGGCCGCGGCCGTCGCGGTCCCAGATGAGGGCGGGGATCGCCAGGCAGACGAGCAGGGAGCGGAGCGCCACCCGCGGGAGGCCGAGGCGGCCGCCGTTCACGGAGACGACCCCGAGGCCGAAGAGCCGCTTGCCGGGGGTGGAGCCGATGGTGCCGACCGTCAGCACGCTCAGGACGAGCAGGATGACGAGGGCCCAGTTGCCGGTGGCCTGGTTGTAGCCGTCGGTGATGAGGCCGTATGCGATCAGCGTGCAGAGGGCCCAGTCGACGGCGAGGGCGCCGAGGCGCCGCCCGGGGCGGGCGATCGAACCGGGGCCCTCCTCGGGCAGCCCCAGCTGCTGACCGCGGTAACCGAAGTCGACGCCTGCGTCCTCGGCCGCCGCGCGGGGGCCGGAGAGCCAAGATCCGAGTGCTTGCCTGTTGTCCACGCGACCACGGTACTGCGCCCGTTTTCGATCACTTCGGTCCGGGTAGGCGAACCGCGCCGCCATGCAGACGGGCACCCAGCCCGGTTAACTTCGACGAAACAATTGGGTCATGCTTGAGAAATCCCGTCTGCCTATGGTCGGGCCCAGCGTGTGCCACCGCACTGGCCGCACGAACCAGCTGCAAACCCCGCCCCTCCCCGGGCCGGGAGTAGGAGGAGTGGGATGTCCGAGACGCACGGGTTCCAGAACGCCGACGAGGTCAAGAAGTACATCCGGGACAACGACGTCAAGATGGTCGACGTCCGTTTCTGCGACCTTCCGGGCGTGATGCAGCACTTCACGATCCCGGCGACGGCGTTCGACCCGTCGGAGGAGCTCGCCTTCGACGGCTCGTCGATCCGCGGCTTCCAGGCGATCCACGAGTCCGACATGTCGCTCCGCGCCGACCTGTCGACGGCCCGGGTGGACCCCTTCCGCCGCGACAAGACGCTGAACATCAACTTCTTCATCCACGACCCGATCACGGGTGAGCAGTACAGCCGCGACCCGCGGAACATCGCGAAGAAGGCCGAGGCCTACCTCGCCTCCACCGGCATCGCCGACACCGCGTACTTCGGCCCCGAGGCCGAGTTCTACGTGTTCGACTCGGTGCGCTTCGAGACCTCCGCGAACCAGGGCTTCTACCACATCGACTCCGAGGCCGGCGCCTGGAACACCGGTGCGGAGGAGAACAACCGCGGCTACAAGGTCCGCTACAAGGGCGGCTACTTCCCGGCCCCGCCGGTCGACCACTTCGCCGACCTGCGCTCGGAGATCTCCCTGGAGCTGGAGAACGTCGGCCTGCAGGTCGAGCGCCAGCACCACGAGGTCGGCACCGCCGGCCAGGCCGAGATCAACTACAAGTTCAACACGCTGCTGGCCGCGGCCGACGACCTGATGCTCTTCAAGTACATCGTGAAGAACGTCGCCTGGCGCAACGGCAAGACCGCGACCTTCATGCCGAAGCCGATCTTCGGCGACAACGGCTCGGGCATGCACGTCCACCAGTCGCTGTGGTCGAACGGCGACCCGCTGTTCTACGACGAGACCGGCTACGCGGGCCTCTCGGACACCGCCCGCTACTACATCGGCGGCATCCTCAAGCACGCCCCGTCGCTGCTCGCCTTCACCAACCCGACGGTGAACTCCTACCACCGCCTGGTGCCGGGCTTCGAGGCCCCGGTCAACATGGTGTACTCGCAGCGCAACCGCTCCGCCGCCATGCGCATCCCGATCACGGGCTCGAACCCGAAGGCCAAGCGCGTCGAGTTCCGCGCGCCGGACCCGTCCTCGAACCCGTACCTCGCCTTCTCCGCCCTGCTCCTCGCGGGCCTCGACGGCATCAAGAACAAGATCGAGCCGGCGGAGCCGATCGACAAGGACCTGTACGAGCTGGCTCCCGAGGAGCACGCCAACGTCCAGCAGGTCCCGACCAACCTGGAGGCCGTCCTCAACGCCCTCGAGGCCGACAACGAGTACCTCCAGGCCGGCGGCGTCTTCACCTCCGACCTGATCGAGACCTGGATCGACTACAAGCGGACCCACGAGATCGCCCCGATCCAGCTCCGCCCGCACCCGCACGAGTTCGAGCTGTACTTCGACCTCTAAGCCGCACCGCGCGAGCGAGGCTCTTCCGAGGCCCGCCACCCCCTTTCGAGGGGGTGGCGGGCCTCGCCGCTCTCCGCCGGCCCGGGGCCGGGCGGCGTCCCTCCGGGTCAGCGCCCGTAGCGGATCATGGCGCGGACCATGCGGCAGGTGGTGTCCGAGGGCGGGTGGATGCCGAGGTGGTCGGCCGCGGTGCGTATCGTCGCGTTCGTGGCCTTCGACGGGACGTAGACGCCGGCGTCGAGGAGGGCGATCGCGAGGCGCATGGCCTTCAGCCGGCGGTTGTGCGTCACGTACCACTCGCGGGGGCGGCCCGCGGGGAGCGGCTTCTTCCGGAGCGGCTTCCAGGGTTCGAGGGACGGTGTCCGGATCACGGCGAGAGCCATGGGCTACCTCCTGGCGAACGGCGGGGTGCGGGCCCTCCCCGGGACCCTCACCTTCACCCCCCATTTTAGGGCCCCCCACTGACAATCGCCCCTGGCCAGAGGGGGTTTGGGGGGTGGTGGCGAGGGCCCTGGGGGGTACCGTGGGGGCATGGAGATCTGGATCAATCCCGCCTGTTCCAAGTGTCGCAGCGCCCTCACCCTTCTCGACGCCGAGGGCGCCGACTACACCGTGCGCCGCTACCTGGAGGACGTGCCCTCGCCCGAGGAGATCCGCCGGGTGCTCGACCGGCTCGGGCTCGAACCCTGGGACATCACGCGGACGCAGGAGGCCGCCGCCAAGGAGCTCGGCGTGAAGGACTGGGCCCGCGACGCCGGAAGCCGCGAGCGGTGGATCGAGGCCCTCTCCGCGCATCCGAAGCTCATCCAGCGGCCGATCATCACCGCCGAGGACGGCACGGCCGTCGTCGGCCGCACGGAGGAGGCCGTGCGCGACGCGCTCTCCCGCTAGGGCCTGTCGTCAGACTCCCGTCCGCCCCGCGACGTCTGCACGACGAACCCCGGGGCCTGTCGGCCGGAGGGTCCCGCGCGGCGGGCGACGCCCGGGTCGGTCCCGCGCCTCCGTCGGGCGCTACCCTCGCCCGGCAGGACGCAGAAGGCCGCTGACGGCCTCGTGAGCGACGGTGAGGAGCACCCCGTGACCGCATCCGACGGCGGCGGGCCCGGTGTCGACCTGCACCTGGAGCTGAGCGCCGCCGGCGGCCGCCGGGCCGCGCTGGTCGCCGCCCTGCGCGAGGCCGTACGCGGCGGGCGACTGGCCCCCGGGACCCGGCTGCCGCCCTACCGTTCGCTCGCCGCCGACCTCGGGGTCGCCCGCAACACCGTCGCCGACGCCTACGCCGAACTCGTCGCCGAGGGCTGGCTCACCTCCCGCCAGGGCTCCGGGACCCGCGTCGCCGAGCGGGTCGCCGCACCCGCCCCGCGGTCCGTCCGCCCCACCGCCCCTCCCCCGCTCCCCCACGACCTCGTCCAGGGCAAGCCCGACCCCGCCGCCTTCCCCCGCACCGCCTGGGCGACCGCGGCGCGGCGGGCCCTGGCGGCCGCGCCCCACGAGGCCTTCGGGATCGGCGACCCGCACGGCCGGACCGAACTGCGCCACGCGCTCACCGAGTACCTCGCCCGCGTCCGGGGCGTCCGCACCGCACCGGACCGCATCGTGGTCTGCTCGGGCGCCGCGCACGCGCTGCGCCTCCTCGCGCGCGTCCTCGGCCCGGCGGACCCGTGGGCCGTCGAGGCCTACGGCCTGCCCTTCCACCGCGGCCTCCTCGCCGAGTCCGGGATCACGACCCTGCCGGTCGCGGTCGACGGGGACGGGGCCCGGGTCGCCGACATCCCCCGCCCGGCGCGCGCGGTCCTGCTGACCCCCGCCCACCAGTTCCCCACCGGCGGCCCCCTGCACCCCGAACGCCGGGCCGGCGCGCTGGAGTGGGCCCGGGAGTCCGGCGGACTGGTGATCGAGGACGACTACGACGGGGAGTTCCGCTACGACCGGCGGCCGGTGGGCGCCGTCCAGGGCCTCGACCCCGAACGGACCGTCCTCGTCGGCTCCGTCAGCAAGAGCCTCTCCCCCGCCCTGCGGATCGGATGGATGTGCCTGCCGTCCACCCTCGTGGGGCCGGTGGTCGCCGCGAAGGGCGAGCGGGAGCCGCACTCCTCCGCGACCGACCAGCTCACCCTCGCGGACCTCCTCGCCTCCGGCGCGTACGACCGGCACGTCCGGCGGATGCGCCGGCGGTACCGCCTCCGGCGCGACCGGCTGACCGCGCTGCTCGCCGAACGGGCCCCCGCCGTACGGGTCACGGGCATCGCCGCCGGGCTGCACGCCGTCCTGGAACTGCCCCCGGGCACGGAACGGGCGGCCCTCGCCGCGACGGCCCGGCGCGGGGTCGCCGTGGAGGGCCTGGACCTCTACCGCCATCCCGACGCCCCGCACCCCGGCGGCGCCGGGGACGGGCTCGTCGTCGGCTACGCCACCCCGCCGGAACGGCTCTACGAACCCGCCCTGGAAGCGCTGTGCGCCGGCCTCGCCGAGGTGCTCGGAGCCTGAGCGCCGCCCCACGCGGGCCGACGCCCGGGACGGCTCGCCGGGGGCGACTCGCCCGGGCCGGGCCTACCCCTGCGCCCGCTCCTCCGCCGACTCCTTCACGCGGGCCTCCGCCAGCGCCTCCGCCCTCGTCAGGATCTCCGTCAGCCGCAGGCCGAACCGGGCGTCGCAGGCGGCGGGTTCGCCCGTACGGGCCGCCTCGACCAGGGCGTCCACGGCCGCACCGAACGCCCCCACCGCCCCGTCCCAGCGCGGCAGCTCCACCCGGCCCCCGGAGCCGTACAGGGTGAGCGCCGCCTCCGCCGCCTCCGGCGGGGCGCTGAGCGTCAGCGTGGCCGTGCTGCTCGCACCCGAGGTGTGCCGGAGCACCAGGTGGTGGGTGTCCGCCGGGCCGCGCGCCGCGGTGATCTCCGTGACATCGCCCAGGACCGGCAGGTAGACCGACAGGACGTGCGGGCCCACGTCCCACAGCCCGCCCTTCTCCCGGCGCCAGGGAGAGGCCGCGTACGCGCTGCTCGACCCCGCCCCGTACAGCGAGCCCAACCAGTGCGCCTCCCCCAGGAACCAGCCCCCGGCCGCCGTCTGCTCCTCGATCCAGCGCGCCGTCGGCCCGGCGAACCGGAGCGTGCAGAAGACCACCGAGGCCGCCCCCGCGGCCTCCACCGCCCCGGCCACCTCCCGCGCCCCGGCGACCGTCGTCGCGACCGGCTTGTCGAGCAGCACGTGGCAGCCGGCCTCGGCGGCCCGGACCGCCAACGGGGCCTGCACGTCCGGCGGGAGCGCGAACGCCACGGCGTCACTGGCCTCGAACAGCGCGTCCAGGTCCTCGTACGCCCGCGTGCCCGACGCGGCGGCGAGCGCGGCCGCCGCCTCCGGGCGCCGGCCCCACACCCCGCTGAACTCGATCCCCCGGTGCGCCGCCAACGCGGGCGCGTGCGTGTGCCCCGCCCAGGGGCCGGTGCCGAGGAGTCCGATACGGGGTTTCGCGCCCAGCTGCTTCGCCATGCCCCCAGTCTGCCCGGTCGCACCGACGACGGGCTCCGGAAATCCCCTCGCGGCCCTCCCCCCACCCGGTGTTAGCGTTTCCGCGCCGGCCGCGGGACTCCGGTGCGACTTCCGGAACCTGCCTCTGAAGCAACGTCTTCGCTGTTCGCGCCCTCATTCCCCGGCCGGCGCCCCCGCGCCGCGCGAAGGAGGGAGAGCCGTGTCCGAGCTCGTCGCCGCCGAGGACGTGCTCCTCTTCGTCAACGCCGCCGTGACGGCCACCGGCCAGCGCGAGTTCCGCTCCTCCGCCGCCGAACAGCGCTTCTCGCTCCGCTTCGTCCACGCCTACGTCCGGGTCAACTACCGGCCCGTGTACGCGGCCGCCCTCGCCCTCGACATCAACCACCACAACGCCGCCCTCATCGTGGAGCAGCTGCTGCGCACCGCCGACGAGGCGGGCGGGCCCGAGGCGAGGCGGGCGGAGGGGCGGCTGATCGGGGCGCGGCTCGCGCTGCTGCCCCCGCAGCGGGTCTACCGGCTGTTCCGCGCGCTGCGCGCCGCCGGGGTCAACAACCGGCGCACCCGCGCGATCGTGCGCCAGTGGCTCGCGGCCCGCCCCGACCACGCCCTGGACGCGGTGAAGTACCGCAGCGGCCTCAAGGCCGCCCTCCGGCACGTCCACGGCACGCCGCCGTCCCCCGAGACCGGGGACTTCCTCTTCGCGCCGGGCCGTCGCGTCCGGTACGAGGACCCGACGCTCGACGCGTTCCGCCGCGCCCGCTACGAGCAGGGCGCGCTGTACGAGCTGCCGTTCACCGTCGCCGAGGGGTTCGCCGCCGCCCACGGCGTCCCGCGGGCGGTGTTCCTGGAGCGGATCGCACCCCGGATGACCCGGCTCGAACAGCTCAGGACCGAGCGGGCCGCCGACCTCTCCGTGATGCCGCTGACCCGGCTCGCCCTGTACGTCCTCTCGCTGCCGTTCGACGCGCGCACGGCGCGGCGGGCCGAGCTGACGGGGGCGCTGCGGGCCGCGGCCCGGCGCGCGGCCGGTCGGGACGCGGGGACCTGGGGCCGGGTCACGGCCGTGCTCGACGACAGCTTCTCCTCCTCGGGTTCGTCGGTGAAGCGGCGCCGCCCGCTGGCGGTGGCGCTCGGCTGCCACTTCCTCCTGGAGGCCCTCGCGGCGCCGGGGGCGTACACCCCGCTGTGGACCTCGGGCGGACGCGACCCGCTGCTCGTCCGGCCGTACGGGCCCACGCCGCTGGGCCTGCGGGTCCTGGACGGCCTGGAGACCGGTCCGGAGCGGCTCGTGATCGTCTCGGACGGCTGGGACAACGCCCCGCCGGGGCTCGCGGGCGAGGTGCTGCGGGTGTGGCGCGCACGGCTGGATCCGGAGCGCCGGACGAGCGTCGTGCACCTGAACCCCGTATACGACGCGGAGGGTTTCGACGTGCGGCGGCTGGCGCCGAGCGTGCCGACCGCGGGCATCCGGGACGCCGAGGACCTGGCGGCGCTGGTGGAGATCGCGCAGTTCGCCGAGGGCCGGACCGGGTTCACGGAGCTGAGCGCCTATCTCGACCGGCGGGTGGAGCGGTTCCTGGCGGGAGCGGGACGGCCGGGACGGAGCGGGCGCGGGGCGCGGGAAGCGGAAGAGGGAGCGGGAGCGGGAGAGGCGGGAGGGGTCGGGGGATGACGGGGATCGACCTGACCGGGCTCGACGTCCGGCCGGCGCAGGTGTGGGGCGGAGTGCGGCTGGTGCCGTTGGTCCGGGCCGCGCCGGTGCCCGGGCTGCGGCTGCACCGGGAGGTGTACGGGGGCCGGGGCGCGGTGGACCTGCCCGACCGCACCACCTACACCTCGTACATCCCGCACGGGTTCGTCGCCGACTGGACGGGGGCCGGAGCGGCGGCGGGGCCGGGCCGGGAGTCCGCCGCGTACGGGACCGTGCTCGGCGGCGGCGAGCGCGGCCGGGGCGGCCGGGCCGGGCCGCCGGACTGCGTGCCCGTGCGCCGGATCCACCGGATGGCCAAGCGGCGGCGGGACACGGAGGGGCGCGCCGTGGCGCGGCTCCGCTTCCTGCCGCTGCACCTCGCCCTGGAGGGCTACCTGGCGCTGCACTTCGGCGGGCCGTCAATCGTCTGGGACGAGTGGTCCCGCGAGGCGGTCCGGCACGGCCTCTCGCCGCGGGCCGAGGCCGCGTACGCCGGGTGGAGCGTGCCCGGGCTGACCGAGGCCCTGCGGGTCTTCGAGGTCCACCCGGGCCAGTGCGGGCTGCTGCTGTACGTGGCCGACGCGCTGGCCGCGGCCTTCGTGGTGCCGCACCCGGACGACTACCGCCTGCTGCACCCGACGCTGGTCGAGGACCTCTACGGGGAGCTGGTCCACCAGTACGCGCACTACGGCGCCCCGGTCGCCGGGTTCACGGCGCGGATCCGGGACGGGGCCGGCGGCGTCCGCACCCTCGCGGACCTGCGGGCGGCGGCGCTGCGGCAGGAGCGGGACTGGGCGGCGGCGCACGACGGGCTGATGGCGCGGGACCTGCTGGAGACGTCGTACGCCTTCGAGCGGGTGCAGCGGATGGGCCCGTTCGCCCTGCACCGGTTCCTGCCGCCGTTCGAGCGGGGCGGGACGGAGCAGCACATCGGGGAGCTGATCACCGACCACAAGGGCCGGGCGGTGTACCTGAAGACGTTCCGGCTCTCGGAGAACCAGATCCGGAAGGGGTACCTGCTGCGGCGGCTGGCGGACTGCGACTGGCACCTGGGGCGGACCGCGGAGGCCCTCGGCACCTCGTACGCCGAGGTCGTACGGCGTGTCCGGGGCGCGGGTCTCGACCCGCTCCTGAACGCCCATGTCGTCGCACAGCGGCTCCGCGAAGATCGGGAAAGCTGAGTAACACGGGGTTCACATTCGGGCAACCGACGGGAAATCCCGTGTTGCGAAGCTGCGACCGGACACAGACACCGCAGCTTCTCGCAGCGCCGCGAGCCGCCGCGACACCCGCAGCAGCACGCTCAAAGGATGAGGCCCGTGACCTTCAAGGCTGAGTACATCTGGATCGACGGCACCGAGCCGACCGCGAAGCTCCGCTCGAAGACGAAGATCCTCGCGGGCGAGGGTGCCGCGCTGGAGGAGCTGCCGATCTGGGGCTTCGACGGTTCCAGCACGAACCAGGCCAAGGGCCACGCCTCGGACCGCGTCCTCAAGCCGGTCTTCGTCTGCCCGGACCCGATCCGCGGCGGCGACGACATCCTGGTCATGTGCGAGGTCCTCAACACGGACATGACGCCGCACGAGTCCAACACCCGCGCCGCGCTCGCCGAGGTCTTCGCGAAGCACGCCGCGCAGGAGCCGATCTTCGGCATCGAGCAGGAGTACACCTTCTTCGAGGGCAGCCGTCCGCTCGGCTTCCCGGAGAACGGTTTCCCCGCCCCGCAGGGCGGCTACTACTGCGGTGTCGGCGCGGACGAGATCCACGGCCGCCCGATCGTCGAGGCGCACCTGGAGAACTGCCTCAAGGCCGGTCTCGGCATCTCCGGCATCAACGCCGAGGTCATGCCCGGCCAGTGGGAGTTCCAGGTCGGCCCGCTGGCGCCGCTGGAGGTCTCGGACCAGCTGTGGATCGCCCGCTGGCTGCTCTACCGCACCGCCGAGGACTTCAACGTCTCCGCGACGCTGGACCCGAAGCCGGTGAAGGGCGACTGGAACGGCGCGGGCGCGCACACCAACTTCTCGACGAAGGCGATGCGCGAGGGCTACGACGCGATCATCACCGCCGCCGAGTCCCTCGGCGAGGGCTCGAAGCCGCTCGACCACGTCAAGAACTACGGCGCCGGCATCGACGACCGCCTGACGGGCCTGCACGAGACCGCCCCGTGGGACCAGTACTCCTACGGCGTCTCGGACCGCGGCGCCTCGGTCCGCATCCCGTGGCAGGTCGAGCAGGACCAGAAGGGCTACATCGAGGACCGCCGCCCGAACGCGAACGTGGACCCGTACGTGGTGACCCGCCTCCTGGTGGACACCTGCTGCGAGGCCCTCGCGAAGGCCGGCCAGGTCTGATCCGCACCGTCGCGCGCCGAGGGGCGCCCACCGTTCCGGTGGGCGCCCCTCGGCGTGTCCGGGGAGGTCCGGTCTCCCGGCATGTGGGAAGGACGACACGGGGTTTGGCCGGCGAAGGGGTCGTCGGGGACATTCCCTTCTGGTTCAATAGGGATATGGCCATCACTCAGAACGACACCGCGACGGGTCGTCACGACCTCGAGCCGTTCTGGCCTTCCCGGCAGCACCACGACTTCGACCGGGTGTGTTGCCGCGCGAGGAACGCGTCGGCCCTCTAAAGCCCCGATCGGCACGGTCCGATCCACGGCCTTCGGCCGACGCGCACGACGTTCGACGTACGACTCCCGTCCGTTCGTTCCTCCGCGCGAAAGAGCTGACTTCCCATGGTCCAGACCGCTCACAGCACCCCTGCCGCCGTTCGTCCGAACCGTCATCGGCTGCGTGCCGTCGATCCCAACGAGGTCGTCGACTTCGCCCAGGTCGCCGACTTCCTGCCGCCCGGTGCCACCCTGCTGCCCGCGCCGCCGCACACGCTGCCCACGCTGCCGGGCCGGCCGCCGATGGTCGGGTACCTGGTGCTCGTGCCCGCCGACCAGCAGCCCCGCCAGCCCGTCGCCGCGGCCGTGCCCGCGTCCGTCGCCGCGGTGGAGGAGCAGGGGCCCGTCGCCATCGACGGCGTCCAGCGGATCGCCGTCGTGGACGGCCGGGCGCTCGACCTGACATATCTCGAGTTCGAGTTGCTCGCCCATCTGGTGGCGCACCCCCACCGGGTCCACACCCGCGACCAGTTGGTCACGACCGTGTGGGGGTACGGCCACGTCGGTGACGGGCGCACCGTCGACGTGCACGTGGCCCGGCTGCGGCGCAAGCTGGGCGCCGAGCACCGCCACACGATCCAGACCGTGCGGCGGGTCGGCTACAAGTACACGCCCTGACCGGTCAGCCCGTGCGGGTCCGGCTCCTCGCCCTGGACACCAGTCCCAGGGCGAGGTCCACCGTCAGGAACAGCACCAGGCTGATGCCGAGCAGCGGGACGAACCACGCCACGACGGCCGTGACCGCGAGGAGCGGGAGCAGCATCGTCACCGGGACGCGCCGCCAGGCGCCGCGGGCCGCGGGGCGGCCGGGGCGGCGGAGCCACCACATGCGGTAGCCCCAGAGGATGAGCAGGACGAGGGCGAGGGCCAGGGCCGCGAGGGCGAGCTGGTTGAACAGGCCCAGGAACACGCCGGTGTGGGCGTCGATGCCGATGCGGGTGAGCTTGGCGAGGAGCGGGTAGTCGGCGAAGGCGAGCCGGTCGACGACCGTGCCGTCCGCCGGGTTCAGCGCCACGGAGTCCAGCTGGAGGGGGAACTGGGTGTCCGTCTCCTTGATCACGTAGCCCTTGCCCTCGGCGGGCAGGACCAGGGAGATCCGCGGGCTGTCGATGCCGGCGGCGCGGGCGGCGTCGAGCGCGCCGTCGACGCCGATGTCCGGTCCCTGGGTGGTGGTGCCGCCGGTGTGGCCGCCGCCGTGGCCCTCGTGTGCGGACGAGTCCCCGGCCGTGCCGTCGACGGTGGCGGTGAGGGTGGGCGTCGCGCCGCCGAGGCCGTCCTGGACGGCGCCGATGTTCTCGCCCGCGTACCGCGACCAGGTGAGGCCGGTCGCGGACAGGAGGACGAGTCCGGTCACGGCCCACAGGCCGACGCTGCCGTGCCAGGAGAGGGTGCGGCGGCGCGAGGCGGGGCCGCCCTCGGGGACGAACAGGGCGCGGCGGTTCCTGCGGCGCCGGCCGAGCCACAGCAGCAGGCCGCCGAGGGCGACGACCCAGAGCCAGCTGGCCGCGAGCTCGCTGTAGTTGCGGCCCGTGTCGCCGAGGTGCAGGTCGCGGTGGAGGCCGTCGATCCAGGTGCGCAGCGGGAGGGCGCCGGAGCTGCCGTAGCTGGGCAGCGTGCCGCGGACGTCTCCGGTGTAGGGGTCGACGAAGACGGCGAGTGAGGTGTCCTCGGGGACGTCGGGGTCGGCCATCAGGACGCGGGTGGTGGCGCCGGGTTCGGCGCCGGGCCAGACCGCGGTGACGGTGCCGTCCGGGTTGGCTGCGCGGGCGATGTCGACCTGCCGGGAGAGGGGCAGGGTCTGCTCGCCGACGGGGACTTCGAGTTCGTGCGCGTACACGAACTTCTCGGCCTGGAAGGAGAGCGCGTAGAGCAGGCCGCTGGCGGCGGCCACGAGGAGGAACGGGGCGACGAGCACGCCCGCGTAGAAGTGGAGGCGGAGGACGAGGGGGCGGAGGGCGCTCCAGGTCCCCGCCTTCCGGCGGGGCGTGGCGGGGGTGTCCGCGGGGCCGGTGGTGTCCGCCGGGGCGGGGCCGGTGGTGTCCGCCGGGGCGGGGCCGGTGGTCCGGGTGGTGTCGGTGGTCCGGGTGGTGTCGGTGGTCCGGGCGGGTGCCGACGGTGGCGCCTCGGTGGTGTCCGGGCGTGCGGGATCGTCGATCGTCATCGCTGTGACTGTCCTTGGAGTCGTTGCAGACAGGGGGAAGGACCCCCGGGTCAGCCGTGTGCTCCGAGGGTCGTGGCGCGGGGTGCGGTGGGCCGGGGCGGGCCGCGCCGGGACAGGGTGTGGGCGAGGACGACGGTGTGGGGGCGGTGCGCGCTCCGCCGGTGGCGCCGGGCGGGGCGGCGCGTGGTGTCGGGGGCCTGCGGACGCGTGAGGAGCAGGCGCAGGGGGGTGAAGGCGTGGGCGAGGGCGGCGCGGGCGAGGGTGAGGAAGGCGGCTTCGCCGTGGGCCAGCCAGAGGCCGCAGAGGAGGGCGGCGAGGAGGTGGGCGGCGAGCATGCCGGAGGTCATGTCCATGGACATGGCCGTGTGCGGGGCGGGGATCGTGCCGTGCGCGCCGGTGTCCGTCATGGCATGCATGGCGTGCATGCCGGCCGTGGCGTCCATCCCGGTCATGTCGTGCGGGGTCGCCGGGTGTCCGGTGTCGCCCGCGTGGGCGCCCGCCAGGGAGAACAGCAGGTGCAGGGCGCCCTGGAGGACGAACAGCGCGCCGGCGATCGACGCGGCGCCCCGGCGCCGGCCCGCGGCGGCCCACGCGGCGGCGGCCGTCAGGGCGAAGGCGCCGAGGAGGGCGAGCGGGGGCAGCTGATGGGCGGACATGGAGGAGTGCCCCACCGCGGCCAGGGTCACGCACACCACCGCGAAGAGGGCGGCTCTCAGGGCGCGCAGGGGCGACCGGGCATCCGTCATCGCCCGTCATGGTGCCACCCCGCTCCCCGGCGGACGAGACCCCCCTCCCGAACCGGTGACGTTCCTCCCGGGCGGATGACCTTCCTCCCGTGGCGGAATCCTCCGGCAGCGAAAAGCCCTGGTCCCGGGCGGCGTCACCGGGCACGCTCCGATCATGAGACTGCTGATGCTCGGAGGTACGGAATTCGTCGGCCGCGCGGTCGTCGAGGCGGCGCTCGGCCGGGGCTGGGAGGTGACCGTCTTCCACCGCGGCCGGCACGCGGCGCCCACGGGGGCCGCCTCGCTGATCGGGGACCGGACGACCGGACCCCAGGGTCTCGCGGCGCTCGCCACCGGGTCCTGGGACGCCGTGGTGGACACCTGGTCGGCGGCGCCGTCCGCGGTGCGGGACGTGGCGCGGCTGCTCGCCGGACGGGTCGGGCGGTACGCGTACGTGTCGAGCCGATCGGTGTACGCGTGGCCGCCGGCGGCGGGGCTCGGCGAGGACGGTCCGCTGGTGGAGGGTTCGGCCGACGACGGGGACGTGCCGTACGCCGAGGCGAAGCGGGGCGGGGAGCTCGCGGCGACGGCCGCGTTCGGGGCGGACCGGACGCTGCTCGTCCGGGCGGGCCTCATCCTCGGGCCGTACGAGAACGTGGGCCGGCTCCCGTGGTGGCTGGGCCGCATCGCGAAGGGCGGTCCGGTGCTCGCTCCCGGGCCGGCGGACCAGTCGGTGCAGTACGTCGACGTGCGGGACCTCGCCGAGTGGACGCTGGACGCGGTGGCCGCGGGGCTGTCGGGGCCGTACAACCTCGTGTCGCCGCCGGGTCACGTGACGATGGGCGATCTGCTCGACGCGTGCGTGCGGGTCACCGGTTCGGACGCCGAACTGCGCTGGACCGCCCCGGAGGCGCTGGTGGAGGCGGGGGCCGAGCCGTGGTCGGAGCTGCCCGTGTGGCTGCCGCCGGGCGAGATGTACGACGCGATGCACACCGCCGACGTGTCCCGGGCGCTGGGGACGGGGCTGCGGTGCCGGTCGGCGGCGGAGACGGTCGCGGACACCTGGGCGTGGCTGGAGTCGGTCGGGGGGACGGCTCCCCAGCGGCCCGACCGGCCGCGGGTCGGCCTGTCCCCGGAGCGGGAGGCGGAGGTGCTGGCGGCGCTCGCGAAGGGCTGAGCCGGGGAGTGGGCGGAGCGCGGCACGGTGCGGTGGCGGGCGCGCCGGGTCCCGTGACGGGGCGCGGCGGGCGGGCCGCACTGCTCGGAGGGGGATGTTCCCTTACGGTCGACACGAGAGCGCTCGTACCGGAGGAGTCGACGTCATGCCCGCCATCCCCGCCGCCTCCGTCGCCAACCTCCGCGACCTGGGGGGTCTGCCGCTCGCCGCGGGTCGTTCGGTCCGTCCCGGGCTGGCGCTGCGCTCCGCCCATCTCGACCGGCTCGACCCGGCGGACCCCGCCGTGGCCGCGCTGGGCATCCGTACGGTCGTCGACCTCCGTACGGGGACGGAGCGCGCGGAGCGGCCGGACCGGCTGCCGCCCGGTGCGCGGGGCCTGGTCGCGGACGTGCTCGCCGACCATCTGGCGACCAGCGGGCTGCCTCCCGCGGCCCGGCTGAAGGAGCTGCTGTCCGATCCGGCGCTCGCCGAGGAGCACCTGGGCGCGGGCCAGGTCCGGGAGGCCTTCGCGCGGACGTACCGGACGTTCGTCTCCGGGGAGTCGGCCCGCGCCGCCTACCGCGTCCTGCTGACCGAGCTGGGTGCTCCGGACGCCGGGCCGCTGCTCTTCCACTGCACGGCGGGCAAGGACCGGACGGGGTGGGCGGCGACGGTGGTGCTGTCGCTGCTCGGTGCGGACGAGGGGACGGTGCGGGAGGAGTTCCTGTCGGTCAACACGGCGGTGCGGCAGGCGTTCGCGCCGATGATCGAGGGGTTCACGGCGCAGGGCGGCGACCCCGATCTGGCGCTCGACCTGATCGGGGTCCTGCCGCGGTACCTGGACGCGGCGTTCGACGAGGTGGCGGTGCGGCACGGGTCGATGGAGCGGTACGTGCGGGAGGGGCTCGGGGTCCCGGACGGGGTGACGGAGCGGATCCGCGAGCGGCTGACGGCGCCGGCGGGCTGAGGCGGCCGCGGCGGCCGAACCCGCGGTGTGGGGTGCGGGGTGCGGGGTGCGGGGTGCGGGGTCAGCGGCCACGGGGCCCGTGCGCCGCCGGGCCGCCGGGCCGCCGGGGTGACCATCGGAAGAATCGCTCGTTCTGCTGAACGTGAGCACCCAGGATCTCGTTCCCTCGCCCGTGGGCCCCGTCGACGTCGAGCAGGCCGAGGCCGCGCTCGTCGAGCGCTATCCGCGGCTCGTCCGCATCGCCTACCTCGTGCTTCCGCCGTCGCTGGGCCGCAACCGCCGGGTGCTGACCGCGCACGCCCTCGTCCAGCGCTCGCTGCCGCGCCGCCGGGTGACGGGCCCCGCGGTGCCGGGGCCCCGGCCGGCCGAGGACGCGGTCGATCCCGGGTACGCGTACGTACGGGGCGAGGTGCTGCGGCAGGCGCTCGTGGCGGGGCTGCCGCTCCGCCGCCTCGCGCTGCCGCGCCGGGCGCAGTTGCCGCCGCTGCTGCCGCACGTGTGGGGGCTGCGGTTGTTCCCCCGGGTCGGGGGCGCGGACGAACTCGCCCTGGACCAGCGGCTGTCCCGGCTCTCCGGTCCGGGCCGCGCCGCGTACGTCCTGCGGGGGCTGGAGCGCCAGGGCGACGCGGAGGTCCTCCGGGTGCTCGCGGCGGCGGGGGTGGCGGATCCGGGTGCGGCGCTGGCGGAGGCGGACGCGCTGGACGACCGGGAGGACGGGACGGCCGGTGCCGCCCCGGAGGGTCCGGACGACGGAGGGGACCGGTCGGGCGGCCCGGCCGGGGGCGAGGCCGGGAGTGGGGACGGGCCCGCGGGGACGGGCGGCGGGGAGCCGGGCAGCGGGTCCGGGGCCGGTCGCGCCGCCGGCCGCCGCAGCGGGGTCGCGCTCCTGGAGTCCGACGAGTTCGACCCGTGTGCGCTGCAGGCGCGGCCCACCGATCTCCTGCGGCGGCGGCAGCACGCCCGGGCCGGGGTCGTCGCCGTCGCGGCGCTGCTGGTGTGCGGGGCGCTGCTCGGGCTGCCCGGGGACGGGTGGGGCAGGAACGGCGCCGGGGCGCCCTCGTACGCCCGCAACCCCGCCGCGGAGGCCGCCCTCGACCCGGCGAGGCTCAAGCGCGTCGATCCGGCCGTCTGGCCCGGTTCGACCCGTCAGGACTTCTCCGTGTGGCCCGCGCGCGGGGCGCTCGTCGGGGACCGCGCGCTGCTGCGGCGGGCGCTGGCGGTGTGGGCGCGGCCGGGTGCGTCGGTGCGGTCCTCCGCCACGCCGGGGACGCCGGTCGGGCCGCCCATGGGGCCGCCCCAGCTGCTCTTCGCCGGGGTGGTCGACGGGGCCCGGGTGGTGCTCCTCCACGACGGGCTGCGGGCCGTGCGGTACGCGGAGCCCGTCGCGGGCACGGCCGGGGCGGCGCTCGACTTCGCGCGGACCGACGGGGCCGACGGCGTCGGCTCGGCCGCGCTCGTGCTGTCCCGCGCGGCCGGCAACGTCCGGTACCTGACGGCGCCCTGGGTGGCGGAGACCTCCGCGCGGAACCTGCTCGCGCCGGGCGAGGAGGCGCGGCCGCTGGGGCGGGACGCCGGCGGGGTGACCGAGCCGATGACCAGTCCCGCGTCGGCGCGCGACTGCACCCGCTGGAACACCCTTCAGGTGCGGGACGGTTCGGGGCTCCGGCTGCTCGCCGACCTGGGGGAGCTCGCGCCCGCCCGGCTCCTCTGGGGCCCGCCGGAGGCTCCGGCCGACGCCACGGGACCGGAGGCGCGGGCGGCCTGGGCGCGGACCGCGTGCCAGCTGACGGCGGTGCGGGCGCACGGCGTGCGGTCGGTGAACGCCTGGCGGTTCGCCCGGCAGCCGCTGCCCGAGGGGGCCGGGCTCGGCACCTGGCTGTGCACGCGGGCGGAGACCTGGCGGGGCACCGGGAGCCGGGTCCTGGCCCAGTTCCTCGTCCCGTCGCCCGCCGTGCCCGCCGCGCTCGCGGCCCGGTCCGAGGGGTCGCCCGCCTGCGGTGTGCGCGATCCCCGGGTGCTGGCGGGGGTGCTCTGGCAGGCCCCGGCCGGCGGCTGGTACGTCCTGGCCGCCGGGAGCCCGGACTTCGCCGCCCTGGAGACCTCGGGCGGGGTGAAGGGGCGGTCCGACGGCCCCCTGTTGGCCGTGAAGGCGGCGGCCGGGGCCCGTGCCGACCTCGGCGGCACCCTGCGGGACGGAACCCGGGCGCGCGCCCTGCGGTGACGGCGGATCCGCCCCGGGCCGGGGGTGGGCGTGGCGGGCAGAAAGAGCGTGCAGACCTCTGTTGTCATGCCGCTACCCCTCAGTACATTGACGCCATGTCTAATACGCAGCCTGCGCCGGTGGCGTCGGAGCACGTCGATCTCAAGGCCCGCAAGGTCTCCTTCGACTGGGAGGCGACCCCGCTCCACTGGGTGCCCGGCGATCCCTTCACCACGCACACCATCAACGTGCTGCACCTGCTGCTCCCGGCGGGCGAGCGCTGGTTCGTGCACGTCTACCAGCAGGCCCTGCCGTACATCACCGACGACCGGCTGCGTGCGGACGTCATCGGCTTCATCGGCCAGGAGGCCATCCACTCCCAGGCCCACGACGACGTGCTCCCCCACCTGCGGGAGCAGGGCCTCGACCCGACCCCCTACACCGCGCAGGTCGACTGGTTCTTCGAGAAGCTCCTCGGGGACCGGACCCTGCCGCCGGGGCGGCCGCGCCGCTGGTGGCTGATGGAACGGGTCGCGATGATCGCCGCGATCGAGCACTACACCGCCTTCCTGGGCAACTGGGTGCTCAACGCCGACCAGCTCGACCGGGTCGGCGCCGACCCCACCATGCTCGACCTGCTGCGCTGGCACGGGGCCGAGGAGGTCGAGCACCGCTCGGTCGCCTTCGAGCTGTTCATGCACCTCGACGGCGGCTACCGGCGCCGCGCCCGGACCTGGGCGCTCGCGTTCTCCGCCCTCGTCTTCCTCTGGCAGCGGGGCGTCCGCTTCTTCATGGAGAACGACCCCACCCTGCTCGACGGCAAGGCCTCCCTCGGCCAGTTCGTCCGCAAGGGCCGGCAGGGCGTCCTGCCCTCCACCCCCGACATGCTCCGCTCGATCCCCCGCTACCTGAGCCGCGCCTACCACCCCTCCCAGGAGGGGGACACCGCGCAGGCCCTGGCCTATCTGGCCGCCTCGCCCGGCGCCAACGGAGGCCGCTGATGCCCCGGTTCACCACCGTCGCCCTGGTCGCCGGGGCCGCGCTGCTCGTCCGCCGCGCCGTCCGCAGCCGGATGACCACCGCCCCGCTGTGGCCGATGCCCGCCCTCGACGAACCCGTGTCGGGATACGGCCGGGGCAGCACCGTCCCCCGCAAGGTCCGGGTGGCCGCCCGCACCACGCCGGCCGCGGGGGTCGTCGAACTGCGCCTGGAAGGACGCGGCCTGCCCGGCTGGCGGCCCGGCGCGCACATCGACCTCGTCCTGCCCTCCGGCCTGGTCCGGCAGTACTCGCTCTGCGGCGACCCGGCCGACCCCGCCGCGTACACGGTGGCGACCCGGCTCATCGAGGCCGGTCGGGGCGGCCGGGGCGGCTCGCACGAGGTCCACGAACAGCTCCGCGAAGGGGTGGAGATCGAGGTCCGCGGCCCGCGCAACCGCTTCCCGCTCGTCGACTCCCCCGCGTACGTCTTCGTCGCCGGCGGCATCGGCATCACCCCGGTCCTGCCGATGCTGCGCGCCGCGGAGGCCGCCGGGGCGGACTGGCGGCTCCTGTACTGCGGGCGCAGCCGCGCGAGCATGCCGTACCTGGCGGAGATCGAGGCGCTCGGCGCCGCAGGCGACCGGGTCACCGTCGTCGCGGAGGACGAGTCCGGCCACCCCGACCTCGGCTTCCTCGCCGACGTGCCCGCCGGGACCCCGGTCTACTGCTGCGGCCCCGACGGCCTCATGGCGGCCGTGGCGGCGGCGCTTCCCGCAGGCGTCACACCGCGTCTCGAACGCTTCTCGGCCGCCGCGACGACCGGCGGCACGGCCTTCGACGTCGAGCTGCGCCGCTCCGGCCGCACCGTGCGGGTGGCGGCCGACCGGTCCGTCCTGGCGGCGGTCCGCGAGGAGGTCCCCGGACTCATGTACTCCTGCGGTCAGGGCTTCTGCGGGACCTGCCGGCAGCGGGTCCTGGAGGGCGAGGTCGACCACCGGGACGAGCTGCTCACCGACGCCGAGCGGGGCGACTCGATGCTGATCTGCGTCTCGCGCTGCGCGGGAGAGCGGCTCGTCCTCGACCTCTAGAAGACGCCGCGAGGGGACGTCACGGCAGGACGAGCCAGTCGAGGGCGAGGGCGCCGAGGAGGCCGACCACCAGGAGCCAGGTGCCGAGCCGCGTACGGCCGTTGCGGGAGAGCTCGATCACGATGCCGCAGAGGATCATCGCCAGTCCGTACACACCGACGACCAGGACGGAGGTCCGGCTCGCGAGCCGGATCACCAGGACGACGGCCATCGCGACGAGCAGCACGGAGGCGGCGGCGACGCGCAGCCGCCGCGCCTGCTTGGGCGTGAGGCCCTCGCCGTCCGCGGGGTCGTCGCCCGCCTCGCCGTCGACGTCCTCGTCGTCCCCGTACTCGTCGTCCCCGTCCTCGTCGACGTCCTCGTCGTCCTCGCCCTCTTCCTCGGCGTGGTCGTCGGGATCGGCGGCTTCCGAAGGGTCGTCCCGCCCGGCACCGGGTCCGTCCGCGTCCCCGGACGCGGCCTTCCGGCGTACGGCGTCGGCCTCTTCGGCCTCGGGGGCCTCCGCGGGCTCGGGGGCCTTGACGGCCGGGGTGTCCTGGTCGGCAGCGCTCATGGGGCAGGAGCGTATCGGACGACGTTAGGCTGTTCGTATGACGACCGGGGTACGCCGCAGGATGGGCGTCGAGGAGCGCAAGCAGCAGCTGATCGGGGTGGCCCTCGAACTCTTCAGCCACCGCTCTCCCGACGAGGTGTCCATCGACGAGATCGCCGCCGCCGCGGGGATCTCGCGGCCGCTGGTCTACCACTACTTCCCCGGCAAGCAGAGCCTCTACGAGGCCGCTCTCCGGCGCGCGGCCGACGAGTTGGCGGCCAGGTTCGTGGAGCCCCCGCAGGGCCCCCTGGGGGCGCGGCTGCTGCGGGTCATGGGCCGGTTCTTCGACTTCGTCGACGACCACGGGCCGGGTTTCGCCGCACTGATGCGGGGCGGTCCGGCGGTCGGCTCCTCCACCACGAACGCGATGATCGACGAGGTGCGGAACGCCGCGTACGTGCAGATCCTCGCCCATCTCGGGGTCGAGAAGCCCTCGGCCAGGCTTGAGTTGGTCGTGCGTTCCTGGGTGTCGCTCGCCGAGTCGACGGCGCTGATCTGGCTGGACGGGCGCCGGATCCCCCGCGCCGAGCTGGAGTTGCAGCTGGTGCACGACTTCGCGGCGCTCGCCGCGGTGAGCGCCGCGTACGACCCGGACATGGCGGGGATCCTGGTCGGCATCCTCGCGGACGAGCCGGCGGACGGACCCTTCGGGGAGCTGGTGGGCCGACTCGTCGCGCTGGTCCCCGCGGCGTCGGCCGACGCGCCCTCCGTGCCCGACCAGCGCGCGCGGTAGGACGGTTCGGGGCCCGCGCGCCCCGGGGCCGGCCGGCCCCTGACCGGCGTCCCGGGGAGTCCCGGCGGCCGACCCGGCCGTACGGTGCTCACCATGACGGCACAGGTGAGCTTCCGGCCGGCGGACGGCGGCGACGCGGTCCTCCTCGCGGAGATGTACGACGGCGCGGCCCGGTGGATGCTGCGGAACGGGATCGACCAGTGGAAGCCCGGCGGGAAGCCCGTCGGGCACTTCCGCGAGCGGGTGGCGGCCGGCGAGGTGTGGCTGGCGTCCCACGGCGGGCGGGCCGTCGGGGCGTACGAGCTGTGGTGGGAGGACGAGCAGGCCTGGGGTCCGCAGCCGCCGGTGGCCGGATATGTGCACCGGCTGATGACGGACCGGGGGTCCGCGCCCACCGGGACCGGGCGGGTGCTGCTCGCGCACGCGGAGGGCCGCGTCGCGGCCGGCGGCCGGTCGGTCGCCCGGCTGGACTGCCTGTCGGACAACCCGCGGCTCCGCGCGTACTACGAGGCCGCGGGCTACCGTGCCGTCGGCGAGGAGCCGGGAAAGCTCGCCGCCGACGGCACGCGTTACGGGGTGACCCTGATGGAGCGGTCCCTGTCCGCCGCCCGGGTGGGCGGGGGCGTCACTTCGCCGTGAAGACCGCCACCGTCCGCGCCGGGACCGTGAAGGTGCCCGAATCCGCCTCGTAGGAGGCGGACTTCACGACCGCGTCGGCACCGGCCGCCTGGACCGGGTGCAGGGCGTACGGGGTCCCGGCCAGGCCGGCGACCCGCTGCGTCTGCTGCCGCGGGCTCGCGTTGAGGACCACGACCAGGTCGCCCAGGCGCATCGTGATCACGCCCGGTGTCTCCTCGGGGCCCGAGAGCGGGAAGGACAGGGCGTCCTGCACGCGCTTCGCGGTCGCGAGGGAGAAGGCCGGCTCGGTGGTGCGGATCTTCTGGAGGTCGCGGTAGGCGGCGGAGGCGCCGTCGATCTGCGCGCACCCGACGGTCAGGGCCGGGTTCACCAGGAGCGGCTTTCCGTAGCCCCACTTGGCCTTGTTGTCCGCGGCCGGCGGGAGGCCGCGGCCGAAGCCGTTGCCGTCGCGGCAGTCCCAGTGGATCGCGTTGAACCAGTCGCCGCTGTCGTACGAGTTGCGGTCGAGGGACTTGGAGCGCAGCAGGTCCGATCCGGCCTGGGAGAGCGCCGGGCCCTGCGAGAGGGTCGCGGTGGCCATCGCGAGGACCTGCATGCGGGCCCGGTCCGCCGCCGAGGTGCCCGCCGGGAGCTTGAAGGCGAGCGCGTCGTACAGGGTCTCGTTGTCGTGGGCGTCGGCGTAGGCGAGGGCCTCGCCGGGGGCGGCGGCGTATCCGGCCGGGGAGCCGTTGTAGTCGACCTGGCTGCCCTTGACCGTGCGGCCGGCGGTGTCGGTGAAGGAGTAGTCGGCGAGGTTGCCGGTCAGGCCGACCTTGATGAGGTCCTGGTAGTGGAGGAGCCGGGCTCGCTGCTGCTCGGGGGTGCCGTTGGCGGTGGAGGTGTTGGGGTCGGTGAAGAGGCCGGAGGCGAAGCCCTGGACGCCGGGGTCCTCGTCGAAGGGGCCGCCGCCGCGGACGGCGTCGCGGGCCCGGTCGGAGAAGGTCGCGACGCCGGTGCCGGCCATGTTCTTCTGGGTGGCCTGGACGAAGCGGGCGTCGTCGGCGATCTCGCCGAAGTTCCAGCCCTCGCCGTAGAGGATGATCGCCTTGCCGTCGACGCCGTCCTCGGCGACGGTCAGCCCGTCGAGGGCCTTGCGGACGGCGAGGATGTTGGCCTTCGGGTGGTGGCCCATGAGGTCGAAGCGGAAGCCGTCGACCTTGTACTCCCTGGCCCAGGTGACGAGGGAGTCGACGACGAGCTTGCCCATCATCGCGTTCTCGGGCGCGGTGTTGGCGCAGCAGGTGGAGGTGGCGACGGTGCCGTCGGCCTGGAGGCGCTGGTAGTAGCCGGGGACGATCCGGTCGAGGACGGACTTGTCGGACTGGCCGGCGGCGACGGTGTGGTTGTAGACGACGTCCATGACGGTGCGCAGGCCGTCGCGGTTGAGGGCCTGGACCATCTGCCGGAACTCGACCGTGCGGCGGGTGCCTTCGGGGTCGGTGCTGTAGGAGCCCTCGGGGACGGTGTAGTGCAGCGGGTCGTAGCCCCAGTTGTAGGCGTCCTCGGCCGCGGCGGCGGCCACGCAGGCCTGCTGCTCCTCGGAGTCGGGGGCGTAGACCTTGAGGTCGCAGGCGGGTTCGGTCCGGTCGGACTTCTTCTCGGGGATGGTGCCGATGTCGAAGGCCGGGAGGAGGTGGACGTAGGAGGTGCCGGAGGCGGCGAGCGCCTTCAGGTGCCGGGAGCCCTTGCTGTCCGCGTCGGTGAAGGCGAGGTAGGTGCCCCGGTGGTCCTTCTCGGCCGTGGTGTCCGCGACGGAGAAGTCACGGATGTGGAGTTCCTGGATCTGGGCGTCCCGCAGCGGGACGGCGGCGGGCTTCCTCAGGGAGTCCCAGCCCTTGGGGGCGAGCTTCGGGTCGGTGAGGTCGACGGCGAGGCTGCGGACGGAGTCGGTGCTGAGGGCGGTGGAGTAGGGGTCGGTGACCTTGTTGGTGACGACCTTCTGGACGGTGGGGGCCCAGACCTTCACCACGTAGCGGTACGGCTTGCCGGTCCAGGACTTCGGGCCGGTGGCGGTCCAGACGCCGGAGGCGTCGTCGCGGCGCATGGGCACGGTCCGGCCGTCGAGTTCGAGGGCGACGGACTGCGCGGTGGGGGCCCAGACGGACAGGTCGACGCGGCCGCCGCGGAAGACGGGGCCGAGGGCGGCGCCGGTGGCCTTCCGGGCGTACAGGTCGTCGAGGACGCCGGCGGTCTGGACGCCGGTGGCGGCGAGCAGGGCGCCGTTGGCGGCGCGCTGGGTGGCGATCAGCTGCCCGCGCAGGGAGTCGCGGACGCGGTCGGTGTCGCGGGGGTCGACGGTGAAGGCCGGGTACTCCGCGAGGTGCGGGTACTTCGCCTTCTGGGCGTCGGTGAGGGCGGTCCGGTCGAGCCGGAGCCACTGGCCCTCGGTGTTCAGGGCGCCGTCGGTGACGGTGATCCCGCCGTCCTCGGCGTACACGAGCTGCTGGCTGGTGGCCTCGGTGGCCTTGACCTTCCAGACGACGGTGTTCCGGTCGATCCACTGGGCCTCGGCCTTGCCGAGGTCGAGGTTCGGGGCGCCGCCGACGGTGGGGAGGAGGTACTTGGGCTGTCCGGCGAGGGCCCAGACCTCGTGGCCGAGGCTCGCCAGGTCGAGGGACTGGTCGGTGGGGAGGTCCTTCTCGTCGCCCTTGTGGAGGATGTACGAGAGGGAGGTGGCGCCCTCGGTGAGCGGGACCTCGTAGACGGCGCCGTAGGCGTCGACGCGGGTCGGCATGAGGGGCTTGGACCAGTCGGTGGGCTGGGCGGCGCCGGTCCAGGTGTGGAGGCCCCAGCCCTCGTAGTTCCCGTCGGGCCGCTGGTAGTGGATGACGGCCTTGGTCTTGTCCTGCGGGGCCGGGGACGGGTTCGTGTCGGACTGGCCGTCCTGGCCCCGGGTGATCCAGACCTCGCCGGTGCGGCCGAGGTCGACGGTGCGCTGCGGGCCGTCGGCGGTGCCGTTCTTCTCGACGGTGTACGCGACGGTGGACGCGCCTTCGGGGACCTTGACCCAGGCGAAGGCGCCGTGGGCGTCGCGGCCGGTGAACGCGGCCTCCTGGCCGGCGCCCTTGAGGGTCCAGCCGTCGTAGTCGCCGTCTTCGCGCTGGTAGTGGACGACGGCGTAGGCGCGTTCGACCGCGACCGGCTTCTCGGGAGCGGGGGCCTGTCCGGCGGTGCTCGCGGCGGTGGCGCTCGCGGTGCGGCCGGTGCTGTCGACGACGACGGCCTTGTAGCGCAGGGGGGTGCCGGCGGGAGCGGTGACGTGCTGGGTCACCTTGTAGGGGGCGTGGTCGGCGGTGCCGAGGGTCTGCCAGCGGCCGTTGCCGGCCTGGGCGGCGAAGACGACGCGGTTGAGTCCGCCGCCGCTGACGTCGGCGGTGAGCTCGACGGTGCCGGTGGCTCCGGCGGCGGGGGCCCGGAGGCTGACGGACGGCTTCACGGCGGGGGCCGGGAGGGGCTTGTCGGCCTTGAGGACCAGGGAGGAGAGGGCGGGGACGGTGACGGTGACCTTGCCGCTCGCGGCGGCCACGGCGCCCTGGCCTCCGTACAGGGCGCGGAAGTCCGCCGAACCGACGGGGACGGTGACCGTCTTCGCGGTGGTGGCGCTGTTGGTGGCGACGAGGTACTCGGTGCGGGTCTTCGGGTCCGTGCGGGAGAAGGCGTACACGGAGCCCTCGGCGTACCGTTCCTGCTGGACGCCGTCGCGGAGGGCCGGGTGCTCGCGGGTCAGCTTCGACAGGGCGGCGACGGACCGGTACACCGGGTGGGCGGGGTCGTAGGCGTCGGTGGCGTGGGTGCGGTCGGTGCCGAGCTGATCGTCGTCGAGGTAGTCGGCGGTCTTCGAGGCGAAGAGGGTCTGGCGGGCGTCCTTGTCGCCGCCGGGGCCGGTGAAGCCCTGCTCGTCGCCGTAGTAGACGACGGGGTTGCCGCGGGACAGGAACATCAGCTCGTTGGCCAGGGTGGCCCGGCGGACGAGTTCGGTGTCGGAGGCGTTCGGGTTGTCCTGCTTGAGGAAGGTCCCGATGCGGCCCATGTCGTGGTTGCCGAGGAAGGTGACCTGCTCGTAGGCGTTGGCCTTGTCGGTGGTGTACCGGTAGTCCTCGGCGAACACCTTGGCGAGCCGGTCGGCGCCGGCGCCCTGGGAGGCGAAGGCGCGGGCGGCGTCCTGGAAGGGGAAGTCGAGGGTGGCGTCGAGCCGGCCGCGGGTGACGTACGGGGAGGTCACGGCGGTGTCGGCGGAGTAGACCTCGCCGAACATGAAGAAGTCCTCGCGGCCCTGCTTCTTCGCGTAGGCGTCGAGGGCGGTGGCCCACTGGGTCCAGAAGTCGAGGTCGACGTGCTTGACGGTGTCGATGCGGAAGCCGTCGATCTTGAAGTCGCGGACCCACTTCTCGTAGATCCTCCGCATGCCGTCGACGACCTCGGGGCGCTCGGTCCACAGGTCGTCGAGGCCGACGAAGTCGCCGTACTCGGCGGACTCGCCGGCCCAGGTGGAGTCGCCCCGGTTGTGGTACATCGTGGGGTCGTTGAGCCAGGCGGGGACCTTGGTGTCCGCCTTCTCGGCGGAGGCCACGGGGGTGTACGGGAAGGAGTCCCGGTCGACCTTGCCGACGGCCTCGCGGTCGTCGAAGGGGCGGCCGTCCCTGTCGAGGTACGGGTAGGCGCCCTTGGGGCGGTAGCCGTACTTCTGCTCGGCGTAGTCGACGGTGTCGGCGGTGTGGTTGGTGATGACGTCGAAGAAGACCTTCATGCCCTTGCGGTGGGCGGCCGCGATCAGCCTCTCCAGGTCCGCGTTGGTCCCGAAGTGCGGGTCGACCTGGGTGAAGTCGGTGATCCAGTAGCCGTGGTAGCCGGCGGAGGCGTCCTTGCCCTCGCCCTGCACGGGCCGGTTCTTGAAGATCGGCGCCATCCAGATGGCGGTGGTGCCGAGGCCCTTGATGTAGTCGAGGCGCTCCGTGAGGCCCTTGAGGTCGCCGCCCTGATAGAAGCCCTTGTCGGTGGGGTCGAAGCCGGTCTGCGTCCGGCTGCCGGTGAGGCCGCCCTTGTCGTTGGAGGTGTCGCCGTTGGCGAAGCGGTCGGGAAGGACGAAGTAGAACTGCTCGCGGGTGAGGTCCTGGCGGGACGGTTCGGCGGCGAGCTGCCGGTCGGAGGGCGGGGCCGGGGGCCTGGGCGCGGCGGCCGCGGGGACGGCGGGCACGAGGGCCGCGCACAGGGCGGCGGCCAGTGCGACCGCCGTTCGCTTGCGTGTCACGGGGGTGCTCCCTGGAGGAGGGACGGGTGTACGGGTGCGTGCGGGTACGGGTGGGAGGGCCGCCCCGGGTGGGGCGGCCCTGGAGGGGGGGGAGGTCAGCTGCGGAAGGTGTCGTTCACGGCGACCTGGCCGGAGGCGGGGACGGTCGCGGTGCGGTTGGCGCCGGACTCCCAGGTGACGTTCCCGGCGGCGTCCTTGCGGAGGTACTTGTACTCGAAGGCCGTTCCGGCGGGCAGCGCGACCGTGCGCTTCCAGACGGGGTACGTCGCCGGGTCGAGCTTCAGGGCGGCGGCCGGGGACCAGTTGCCGAGTTCGGCGCGGTTGCCGGTGACGTAGATGTCCTGGCCGGGCACGGTGGTGGCGGTGGCGTTGAAGGCCGCGCCCGAGGTGGCGGGCGGGGTCGTCGGCGGCGTGGTCGTGCCGGAGCCGCAGTTCGTCGCGTTCACGTGCAGGGCCAGGGCGGTGTTGGCGCCGAGGGTGGCGGTGAACTGGCCGGACCCGTTCACCGTCACGGGGGTGTTCGACTGGACGTCGCAGTAGGTGCCGGCGGGCAGCGAGGTCTGGAAGGTACGGGTGAGCGCCGAGGACTCGTGGTTGATGGCCACGTACGCCTTGGTGCCGCGGCCGAACGCGATCGCGTTGCCGCCGTTGTCCCACCAGCCGGTGACGGACTGGCCGCGCGCGGTGTTGCGGAAGGCGACCATGGAGGAGATCTCGCGCCAGGCGTGCTGGCACTTCCAGCCGTCGCTGTAGCAGGCGTTCACCTGGCCGCCGTTGGGCGGTCCGGCGTCCTTGTCGGTCCACTCGTAGCCGGAGTGGACGTCCGGGGCGCCGTAGGGCCAGGCGAGCATGAAGACGGAGGCGAGGGTGTAGTTCGCGCCGTCCTTGTAGGAGAGGGTGTCGCCGCCGCGCTCGGTGTCGTGGTTGTCGACGAAGACGCCGGACTGGCCGGAGGCCATGTAGCCCCAGGCCTCGCCGAAGTTCTTGAGATAGGCGAGCTTCTCGTTGTTCAGGACGCGCTTGAGGTCGCGGGCGTAGCGGAACTCCTGGACGTCTCCGCTGCCGAGGTACTCGCTCGGGGAGACGGCCTCGCCGGCACCGTGGATGGCCTCCAGCTTCCAGTACACGCCGGGGTTGGTGAGCCGCGACTTGATGTCGGCGAGGTCGGCGGCCGGCATGTGCTTGGCGGCGTCGACGCGGAAGCCGTCGACGCCGAGGGAGAGCAGGTCGTTGAGGTAGCCGGCTATCTTCCCGCGGACGTACTCCTCGCCGGTGTCGAGGTCGGGGAGCTGGACCAGTTCGCAGTTCTGGACGTTGCCCCGGTCCTGGTAGTTGGAGATCGTCGCGCGGCAGTCGTCCATGTCGGAGCCGGAGTACAGGCCCGGGTAGTCGTACTTGGAGAACGGGGTCCCGCCCGTTCCCGTACCGGAGCCGTTCGCCATGTGGTTGATGACGGAGTCGGCGACGACCTTGACGCCGGCCGCGTGGCAGGTGTCGATCATGTTCTTGAAGGCGGTGCGGTCGCCGAGACGTCCGGCGATCTTGTAGCTGACGGGCTGGTACGAGGTCCACCACTGGCCGCCCTGGAGGTGTTCCTGGGGCGGGGAGACCTGGACGTATCCGTATCCGGCGGGGCCGAGGCGGTCGGTGCACTCCCGGGCGACCGAGGCGAAGTTCCACTCGAACATCACCGCGGTGACGTCCTTCTCGCCGGGCGGGGCGGCCTGCACGGGGGTGTTTCCCGTGACGGCCACAGCGGCTCCCGCCACGAGGGCGAGTGCAGCGGCCACGGTTCTGCTGGCCATGATTCCTCCTGCTGACTTCACTGTCGCAAGAAGTTGCCGAAAGGTTCAGCAACTGTTTTCAGCCGTGACCGTACGAGTGCCCCGACGCCCGGTCAACCCTCCGGACACCCCAACGCAAGTTGTTACGAAAGGACTTGCGGAACCCCGGCGGGGACCGGCGGCTGGGCCGTGGAGCCGCGGACCACCAGCTCCGGCTGGAAGACGAACTCGGTGCGCTGCACCGGATTCCCCTCGATCTCCTCCAGGAGCGCGCCGACGGCCGCCGTCGCCATGGCCTGGACGGGCTGGCGCACGGTGGACAGCGGGGGGCTGGTGAAGGCGATCAGCGGCGAGTCGTCGAAGCCGACGACGGAGACGTCCCCGGGCACGTCGAGGCCGCGGGCGCGGACGGCGCGGATCACGCCGAGCGCCATCAGGTCGGAGCCGCAGACGATGCCGGTGCAGCCCTCGCGGAGCAGGATGTCGGCGGCCGCGTGCCCGCCCTCGACGCCGAAGAGCGTGGGTCTGATGAACCGCTCCGCGTCCGCGCGTTCGACACCGAGGAGCTCGTACAGCTCGGCGGTGAACCCCTCCGCCTTGCGGCGCGAGGGCACGTAGCGGGTGGGGCCGATGGCGAGGCCGATGCGCTCGTGTCCGAGCTCGACCAGGTGCCGGACGGCCATCCGGGCCGCGGCCCGGTCGTCCGGGGACACGAAGTTGGCGTCGATGTGCTCGTTGTAGCCGTTGATGAGGACGTACGGCACACCGCGGGCGGACAGCCGGGCGTAGCGGGCCGGGTCGGCGGAGGCGTCCGCGTGCAGCCCGGAGAGGAAGACGATGCCGGCCACCCCGCGCTCCACGAGCTGCTCGACGAGCTCGTCCTCGGTGGCGCCGCCCGGCATCTGGGTGCAGAGCACCGGGGTGTAGCCGTGCCCGGCCAGAACCTGCTCGACGACCTGCGCGAACGCCGGGAAGATCGGGTTGGTCAGCTCGGGCACGACGAGTCCGACGAGGCCCGCGCTGCGGCGTTTGAGCCGGACGGGACGCTCGTAGCCGAGCACGTCGAGGGCCGCGAGCACCTTGTGCCGGGTCGCGCCGGCCACCCCCGCCTTGCCGTTGAGGACGCGGCTGACGGTGGCCTCGCTGACCCCGGACTGGGCCGCGATGTCCGCGAGCCGCGGGGCGCCGTTCCCGGCGCCCCGCGGCAGGGGGATCGTCACACCGCCCACCAGGCGGTCGTGTCGGCGGGCAGGACGACGGTGTCCTGCCCGCCGGCGGCGACGATCTCGATCTCCTCGTTCGCGAGAAGGAACCGGCCGGGCAGCGGGACGGAGATGGCCCGGCCGGTGGTGTTGGCGATGCAGGCGAAGCCGTCGCGGCGGAAGGAGAGCACACCCTCGGGTGCCTCCAGCCACTCGACGGCCTCGCCCGCACCGAGTCCGGGCTGCGCCCGCCGGACGGCGAGGGCGCTGCGGTACAGCTCCAGGGTGGAGCCGGGGTCGCCGGTCTGCGCCTCGACGCTCAGACCGCCCCAGCCGGCGGGCTGCGGGAGCCAGGAGCCGCCGGCGCCGAAGCCGTACGAGCCGCCCCCGACGGTCCACGGGATGGGCACCCGGCAGCCGTCGCGGAAGCCGTCCTGGCCGGAGGCCCGCCAGAACGAGGGGTCCTGGCGGACCTCGTCGGGCAGGTCGGTGACGTCGGGCAGGCCGAGCTCCTCGCCCTGGTAGACGTACGCCGATCCGGGCAGCGCCAGCATCAGCAGGGTCGCGGCGCGGGCCCGGCGCAGGCCGAGCTCCCGGTCGCCGGGCTCGCGGAGCTGGGTGCCGAGGCCGGCCGGGTTGGCGAAGCGGGTGGCGTGCCGGGTGACGTCGTGGTTGGAGAGCACCCAGGTGGTGGGCGCGCCGACCGGGCGCATCGCCTGGAGGGAGTCGTCGATGACTCGGCGGAGCTCGACGGCGTCCCAGTGGGTGCCCAGGTACTGGAAGTTGAAGGCCTGGTGCATCTCGTCGGGGCGCACGTAGTTCGCGGTGCGGTCGACGGTCGGGGTCCAGGCCTCGGCGACGAGGACGCGCTCCCCGTCATACTCGGAGAGCACCTTCCGCCAGGAGCGGTAGATCTCGTGGACGCCGTCCTGGTCGAAGAAGGGCATGACGTCGTTGCCGAGCAGCTTCAGCTGGTCGTGGGCGCCGAGGTCGGGCAGGCCCTCGGCCTTGACGAGGCCGTGGGCGACGTCGACGCGGAAGCCGTCGACGCCCATGTCGAGCCAGAAGCGCAGGATCGAGCGGAACTCGTCGCGGACGGCCGGGTGCTCCCAGTTGAAGTCGGGCTGCTCCGGGGCGAAGAGGTGGAGGTACCAGTCGCCGGGGGTGCCGTCCGGGTTCTCCGAGCGGGTCCAGGCGGGCCCGCCGAAGATGGACTCCCAGTCGTTGGGCGGGAGTTCGCCGTTCTCGCCCTTGCCGGGGCGGAAGTGGTAGCGCTCGCGCAGGACCGAGCCGGGGCCCTCGCGCAGGGCGCGCTGGAACCACTCGTGCTGGTCGGAGGAGTGGTTGGGGACCAGGTCGACGATGATGCGCAGGCCCAGCGCGTGGGCGTCGCGGATCACGGCGTCGGCGTCGAGGAGCGAGCCGAACATGGGGTCGATGGCCCGGTAGTCGGCGACGTCGTAGCCGGCGTCGGCCTGCGGCGAGGCATAGAACGGGGAGAGCCAGACGGCGTCGACGCCGAGCTCCTTGAGGTACGGCAGCCGGCTGCGGACGCCCTCCAGGTCGCCCATGCCGTCGCCGTTTCCGTCGGCGAAGCTGCGCGGGTAGACCTGGTAGATCACCGCGTCTCTCCACCAGCCCGTGTGCGTGCCGGTGGTCGGGGCGTCGGCCGGGGTGGCGAGATGCTGGGTCATGTCTTCCCTGGGAGGTAAGGAGGTGCGTTCAGAGGTGCGTACGGAGCGCGGGCTCAGGGCCGTCAGCCCTTGACGGCACCGGCGGACATGCCGGTGACGAGGTGCCGCTGGGCGAAGAGGAACACCAGGGCCGCGGGGATGGCGATGAGGACGGAGGCCGCCGCCATCGGGCCCCACTGGGCGCCGTACTGGTTGACGAACTTCTGCAGTCCGCCGGCGAGCGTGAGGTTCTCGTCGCCGACCATGAAGGCCGAGGCGTAGGCGACCTCGCCCCAGGCGGTGATGAACGAGTAGAACGCGGTGACCGCGATGCCCGGCTTGGCGAGCGGCAGGATGAGCCGCCAGAAGGTGCCGAAGGGGGTGAGCCCGTCGACGTAGCCGGACTCGTCGATCTCGCGCGGGATGGTGTCGAAGAAGCCCTTCATCATCCACGCGCAGAACGGGACGGCGATGGTCAGGTAGGTGATGACCAGGCCGACGGGCTGGTTGAGCAGGCCCATCGACGCCATGATGTTGTAGATCGGCACGATCAGGACGGCGACCGGGAACATCTGGGTGATGAGCAGCGTCCACATCAGGCCGCGCTTGCCGGGGAACCGGAAGCGGCTGACGGCGTAGCCCGTGGTGGCGGAGATGAAGACGCCGATGACCGTGGTGAGGCCGGCGACGAGCAGCGAGTTGCCGAACCAGGTGAGGAACGGGGTGTCGTTCAGCAGGTTCGTGTAGTTCTCGAGCGTCGTCTCCTTGAAGAAGTCCGTGGTGATCGCGTACTTCGCCGGCTTGAGCGAGGTCAGCAGGACCCACAGCACGGGGAAGACGGCGATCACGGACGCCGTGATCAGGGTGACGTGCAGGGCGACCGAGGCCAGCGGGGAACGGCGGCCGCGGATCGGCTCGTTGACGGCGGCCCGGGGGGTGGGGGTCGTGGTCGTCACCAGACTTCTCCCTGCTTGCGGAGGACTCGCCGGTAGACCGCGGCGAAGAGCATCAGGAGGACGAGGATGAGCACGCCCCAGGTGGAGGACTGGGCGAAGTCGCGCGGGCTGACCTCGAAGGAGAACTTGTAGGCCTGGGTGACGAGGATCTGGGTGGCCTCGCCGGGTCCGCCCCGGGTGAGCAGGAAGATCACCGGGAACATGTTGAAGGTCCAGATGGTGGAGAGCAGGACCACCGTCGTCGAGACCGAGCTCAGGCCGGGCATGGTGATGTGCCGGAAGCGCTGCCAGGCGTTGGCGCCGTCCATCTCGGCCGCCTCGTACAGCTCGCCGGGGATGGACTGGAGCCCGCCGAGGAGGGCGACCATCATGAACGGCACGCCGAGCCAGACGTTGACGAGGATGACGGAGAACTTGGCCCAGGTGGGGTCGTTCAGCCACGGGACGGCGTCGATGCCGCCGCCCGCGAGGATCTTGTTGAGGAGGCCGTTGTCCTGGTTGTAGAGGAAGCGCCAGGCGAAGACGGAGACGAAGCCGGGCACGGCCCAGGGCAGGATCAGCAGCAGCCGGTAGAAGGAGCGGCCGGCGATCCTGCGGTTGAGGACGTTGGCGAGGGTGAGGCCGAGCGCGAAGGTGACGGAGACGCAGGCGACCGTCCACAGCAGCGTCCAGCCCAGGGTGGAGAGGAACTGGCCGCCGGTGAGCGCGTCGGCGTAGTTGTCCAGGCCGACGAACTCGTAGGTGGCCGGGATCTCGTTGACGCCGATCGACCGTGCGACGTTCCGCTCGTTGGCGTCGGTCAGCGACAGGTAGATGCCGCGGACCAGCGGATAGCCGATGATCACCGCGATCACGATCGTCACCGGGGCGATCATCGCCCAGGCGTACCAGTGGGTGGCGAGGGAGCGCTTGCCGCCGCTCCCGCGCTTGCCAGTTCCGCGGCTCCGGCCGCGGGCGACGCTGTCGCCCGCGGCCTTCACCACCGACTGGCTGGGGGTGTCCACAGCCATCAGCCGGCCTGCCTTCCTGTTACTTCCAGTCCTTCAGGAGCTTGCGGTAGGCGTCGCCCGTCGCCTTGGCTCCCGCGTCCGGGGTGGTCTGGCCGGTGAGGACCTTGGTGTACTCGGTGACGAGGGGCGCGAAGAGGCTGCCGGTCTCCGGGATCCAGGGGCGCTCGACGGCCTTGTCGACGACCGGCTTGAAGAAGCCGATCATCTCGTTGGTGGCGACGTCCGGCTTGATGTAGACGGACTGGCGGGTCGGGAGCAGGCTGAGCTCCTTGGCGACCGTGGCCTGGGTCTCGACCGAGGTCATGTACTCGGCGAAGGCGTAGGAGGCGTCGAGGTTCTTGGAGCCCGCGTAGACGGCGAGGTTGTGGCCGCCCTGCGGGGCGCCCTGGCCGGCCGAGCCGGCGGGGACCGGGGCGATGCCCAGGTTCGCCTTGTCGGTGAACTCCTTGCCGGCGTAGGTGTCGGCGACGGCCCACGGGCCGTTGATCATCATGGCGACCTTGCCTTCCTTGAAGGCGGTCTGCATGTTGTTCCAGCCGTCGGTGGCGTCGGTCTTGGCGGCACCGGAGTCCACGAGGTCCTTGACGACCTTGAAGCCCTTCACACCGGCGGCGTTGTCGACGGTGATCTGCTTCTTCTCGGCGTCGACGAGGTCGCCGCCCTCGCCGTACAGGAAGGAGAGGAACCAGTAGGCGTCGTCGCCGCGCAGGTAGAGGCCGGGGTTGCCGGTCTTCTTCTTGATCTTGGCGGAGACGGTCTTGAGCTCGTCGATGGTCTTGGGGACCTCGACGCCGGCCTCCTTGAAGATCTTCTTGTTGTAGAAGATGCCCATGGAGTCGATGACCTGGGGAACGGCGTAGGTCTTGCCGTTGTACTTCGTGGAGGCCGCGGCCTGCTCCAGGAAGTCGTCCTGGTCCTTGAGGGCGGCCGTGCCGTCCAGCGGGGCCAGGTAGCCGAGGTCGGCGAACTCGGGGGTCCAGGCGACCTCGGAGCGGATGACGTCGGGGGCGCCGGAGCCGGACTGCGCGGCGTTCTTGAACTTGTTCTGCGCCTCACCGAACGGCACGTTCACGTACTTGACGGTGACCTTCGGGTGCTTCTTCTTGAAGTCCTCGGCGACCTTCTTGAAGACCTTGTCCTCGGAGCCGACCGTCGAGGTGTCCCACCAGGTGACGGTGCCGGAGAGCTCGCCCGAGCCCTTCGCGCCGCTGTCGCCCGAACCGCTGTCACTCCCGCACGCCGCCAGGGTCACGCCCAGGGCCGCGACCAGCGCGGTGGCCGCTATGCCACGCCGCATGTGAACTCCTTCAACTGATCCCGGGGGGACGAGGGGCTGGAACCTTCCTCATTGCGACCGCTCCCTCGCGGCGCTCCGGGTTGCCAGGAACGTAACAGGGATGAAAACGAGCCGAAAGAGCTTGCGGGAACTTTCTGCAAGGACCGGGGATCGTTACATCCGCGTGTCCCGAAGGTTGCCGTCGAATCGCTTGACAGCTGTCCTCGCACGCCTCTTGCACGCCCTGCGGGGCGGCGCGCACGCCCCGGGCGCACTCCTCGCGCCCTGCAAGAGCTGCAAGACCTTGCGGAGTGGCTTGCATCACGCGCATCCCAGCCGTGCGGTGGGCAATACGCCCCGTGACCGGTACAGTCCATCCTCATGACCGCGCGGCTCTCCGACATCGCAGCCCAGGCGGGGGTCAGTGAGGCCACAGTCAGCCGCGTGCTCAACGGCAAGCCCGGTGTGGCCGGGGCCACCCGCGAGTCCGTCCTTGCCGCGCTCGACGTGCTCGGCTACGAGCGGCCCGTACGGCTGCGGCAGCGCAGCGCGGGCCTCGTCGGCCTCATCACCCCCGAGCTGGACAACCCGATCTTCCCCGCGCTCGCGCAGGTCATCGGGCAGGCCCTGACCCGGCAGGGGTACACCCCGGTGCTCGCCACCCAGACCCCCGGCGGGTCCACCGAGGACGAGCTCACCGACATGCTCGTGGAGCGGGGCGTGGCCGGCATCATCTTCGTCTCCGGGCTGCACGCGGACACGACCGCCGACATGACGCGCTACGACCAGCTGCGCGGCAAGGGCGTCCCCTACGTCCTGCTCAACGGCTTCTCCCCCAAGGTGCAGGCGCCCTTCGTCTCCCCCGACGACCGGGCCGCGATGCGGCTCGCGGTGACGCACCTGGCGGCGCTGGGCCACACCCGTATCGGGCTCGCCGTCGGCCCGAAGCGGTTCGTGCCGGTGCTCCGCAAGATAGAGGGCTTCCAGCAGGGCATGGCCGAGCGGCTCGGCCTGGGCCCCGAGGAGTCGGAGGCCCTGATCCAGCACTCGCTGTACACGCTGGAGGGGGGCCAGGCCGCGGCCGGGGCCCTGATCTCCCGCGGCTGCACGGCGGTGGTCTGCGCGAGCGACATGATGGCGCTCGGCGCGATCCGGGCCGCGCGGCAGCAGGGTCTCGATGTCCCGCGGGACGTCTCCGTCGTCGGCTTCGACGACTCTCCCCTCATAGCGTTCACCGATCCGCCGCTGACCACCATCCGGCAGCCCGTGCAGGCGATGGGACAGGCGGCGGTCCGCGCGCTCCTGGAGGAGGTCGGGGGCACCCCCGCGCCGCACTCCGAGTTCGTCTTCATGCCCGAGCTGGTCGTCCGCGGGTCGACGGCCTCCGCCCCGCCCGCCGTCCGCGCCTGACCGCGCGCGACCCCGACGGCACCCGTACCGGCCCCGCCCGCCCCTGCCATCCGCCCTGCCCCGTACCCGTTCCCGACCCCTGAGGCACCCTCCCCGCGGCCTCGTTCCTGAGGGGGACCGGGTGCGCCCCGAACCCGTCGGAGGGATGATCGGTCGGGGGGAAGGGATCTGGCAGACTCTCTCCCTATGGGTGAAACGACCGTGAAGAGTTTGGACAACCGGACGACCCCGTCGTCACCCACCGTGGCAGACGGCAGGTTCGCGCGCCTCCGTGCGCGCGCGCCCCGGCGCCCCACGATCTGGTTCGAGATCCTGCTCATCGCGGTGAGCTACTGGACGTACTCGCTCATCCGCAACGCGGTGCCCGAGCAGAAGGCCCAGGCGCTCAAGAACGCCGACTGGATCTGGCAGGCGGAGGAGTCCCTCGGCCTGGCCTTCGAGCACGCCGTCAACCACGCCGTGAACTCGGTGACATGGCTGATCGTGTCGATGAACTACTACTACGCGACGCTGCACTTCGTCGTGACCATCGGTGTGCTCGTGTGGCTGTACCGATGGCACCCGGGCCGTTACGCGGCGTTCCGCACGGTCCTGTTCGCGACCACCGGTGTGGCCCTGGTCGGTTACTACCTGTACCCGCTCGCTCCGCCCCGGCTGATGAACGGCCAGGACTTCGTCGACACGGTCCTCGTCCACCACACCTGGGGCTCCATGGCCTCGGGCAACCTCAAGCACGTGTCCAACCAGTACGCGGCGATGCCGTCGATGCACATCGGCTGGTCCCTCTGGTGCGGGCTGACGATCTTCCTCCTGGCCAAGGCCCCGTGGGCGCGGATCCTGGGCCTGCTCTACCCGATGGCGACCCTGGTGGTCATCGTCGCCACCGCCAACCACTTCTGGCTGGACGCGGTCGGCGGCATGATCTGCCTCGCCTTCGGCTTCGCCGTCTCCTACTTCTGGTACGGGTCCCGTCCGCACCGCCTGCCCAAGCTGGTCGAGCCGATGTCCGGCGCGGTGGCGCGCGGCGGCCCGCCCCCGGAGGGGGAGGCCGGCCGCGCGGGTGCGCCCGACCCGGCCGGGAAGGCCGGGACGGAGCGCACGCTCAGCTCCGGCAGGTGACCGGCGCGGAGCGCGCGCCCGGATCCGGCGGCTGACGCCGGGCCGGGTGTCCGCTCAGCCGCGGTGGGTGATCCGGCCGCCGGCGACGGTGAGGCGGACCGGGGCGTCCGCGAGCTCGTCCGCCGCGGCCTCCACCGGATCCACCGCGAAGGCCGTGAGGTCGGCCCGGCAGCCCGGGGCGATCCGGCCCGCGATCCGCTCCTCCCCCGCCGCGAACGCCGCGTGGGTGGTCATGCCCTCCAGGGCCATCAGGCCTGTCAGCCCGTGCCGGGCCGAGGCCGCGCCGCGCGGGGCGCGGGCGGTGGCGAGGACCTGCCGGGCGTCGTGGTGCGCGATCGGCCAGTCGGAGCCGAGGGCGAGGTGCGCTCCGGTTTCCCGCAGGTCACGGCAGCGCCAGGCGCGGGCCGCCCGTTCCCCGCCGAGCCGCCTGGACCACTCGTCGGTGTGGTCGGCGCGGGTGTAGGCGGTGTGCGGGGGCTGCATCGAGGCGACGACGCCGAGCGCGGCGAACCGTCCCAGCTGGTCGTCGGGGACCGTCTCGATGTGCTCGATCCGGTGCCGGGGCCCTCCGGCGCCCAGGGCTTCCACGGTGTCGAGGACGTGACGGACGGCCGCGTCGCCGATGGCGTGGGTGGCGGTGCCGACCCCGGCCCGGTGGAGGTGGCGTACGGCGGCTGAGTACGCGGCGGGGTCCGGCCAGAAGGCGTCGGTGCCCCGGCCGTGGCAGTCGGCGTGCTCCAGCCAGGCGGTGCCGCCCTCGACGGTGCCGTCCATGAAGAACTTCACGCCGCCGACCGCCCAGAGGCGTCCGGCCCGCTCCTGGAGCCGTACGAGCCCGTCCAGCTCCTCCGCCGTGACGCCCGGCATGCACCAGGGGGCGAGCCGGAGGCGCAGGGGGAGGTCGCCGTCCTCCTCCAGGGCGGTGAGCAGCCCGGGCACGTCGGTTCCGCCGAGGTCCATGACGTGGGCGGCGGCGAGTCCGGTGGCGGCCATCTCGCGGAGCAGTCCGACGAGCCGGTCGCGGCGCTCGGCGTACGGGCGGGCGGGCAGGACCGGTGCCATCAGGTCCATGGCGGCGTGCTCGACCAGGTGCCCGGTGGGGCGGCCGTCGGCGTCGCAGACGATCTCGGAGAGCTGGGCGAAGGCGCGGGGGCCGTCGATGCCGGCGGCCCTGAGGGCGTTGCCGTCGGCGAGCGCCGAGTGCCCGTCGTAGAGGCGGAGGAACGCGGGGGCGCCGTCGAGGACGTCCTCGACGAGGTCCCGGTGGACGGGGCGGCCGCCGAAGGCGTTGTGGTCGAGGCCGAAGCCGATGACCCAGCCGTCGCGGCGTTCGGCGGCGCGGAGCGCGGCCCGCAGCCCGTCGAGGTCGGTGACGCCGGAGAGGTCGGTGCCGTCGGCCATCTCCAGACCCCAGACGGGGTGGCTGTGGGCGTCGGTGAGGCCCGGGGTGAGGGTGGCGCCCGCGAGGTCGACGACCTCGGTGCCGGGTCCGCGCCAGGCGCGGGCGTCGGCGTCGTCGCCGAGGGCGGTGATCAGTCCGTCGCGGACGGCGACGGTCGTGTGGCCGCTCGGCTCGGGGGTACGGACGCGGGCGTCGACGAGGAGGAGGTCGGGGGCTGCGGACACGAGGGGTCGGCTCCTTCGGCGTGCGGGTGCGGGGCGGGGGACGGCTGCGCGGGGTGGGGTGCGGCGGGGGGTTCCGCGGCGAAGCGGGCGTAGACCTCGGGGCGGGTGCGGCGCAGCCGGTGGGCGAGGAGGAGGCCGAGGCCGAGGACGGCGGGGACGACGGCGACGAGGACCGTGTTGACCGTCGGGGAGGCGCCGGTGAAGAGCGCGACCTTGGAGGCGACCAGCCAGATCGCCACGGCGAGGAGGACGGCGGCGGTGACGGGGGCGACGAGGGTGCGCAGGGCGCCCTCCTGGTGCGGGACGCGCCGGAAGTAGCGGACGACGGCGAGGGCGGCGAGCAGCATCAGGGCCATCAGCCCGAGCATGCCCGGGGTGTTCACCCAGAGCAGCAGCTGGGTGTACGGGTCGGCGCCGGCGGTCGCGAAGCCGAGGACGACGACCGCGCCGAGCGCGGTCTGGGCGAGGCCCGCGACGTACGGGGAGCGGTGGCGGGGGTGGATCCGGCCGAGGGCGGCGGGCAGGACGCCCTCCTCGGCGAGGGCGAGGGCGTAGCGGTTGATGGCGTTGTGGAAGGCGAGCAGCGAGGCGAGGATGCTGGTCACGATGAACACGTGCATCAGGTCGGCGGCCCAGGGGCCGACGTAGGTGGTGATGGCGGCGAAGAAGAGTCCGCCGGTGTCGCCGGCGGCGGCCGCGACGACCCGGTCGTCGCCGAAGGCCTGGATCACGGTCCAGACGACGAAGGCGTAGAAGAGCCCGAGGAAGCCGACCGCGATGTAGGTGGCGCGGGGGATGGTGCGGGCGGGGTCGCGGGCCTCGCGGCGGTAGATGACGGTGGACTCGAAGCCGGTGAACGCCGAGAAGGCGAAGGCCAGGACGGCCGCGGTGCCGGGGACGAGGACGTTGCCGGGGGCGAAGGAGGCGAGGGAGAGACCGTCGGCGCCGCCCTCGAGGAGCACGCCGCCGGCGAGGAGGAGGAGGATGCCGGTCTCGGCGACGAGGAGGACGCCGAGGACCTTGGCGCCGAAGTCGATCGAGCGGTAGCCGCCGTACCAGATGACCGCCAGGCCGGCGAGGGCGACGGGGAGCCAGGGCAGGTCCGCGCCCCCCAGGGCGCCGGCGGTGTCGGAGGTGGCGGAGCCGAGGAGTCCGTAGACGCCGATCTCCATGCCGTTGTAGCCGACCATGGCGACGAGGGCGGCGGCGATGCCGAGGGGGGTGCCGAGGCCCTGGGCGATGTACGCGTAGAAGGCGCCGCCGCTGCGGACGTGGCGGCTCATGGTGGTGAACCCGACGGCGAAGATCGCCAGGGTGATGCCGGCGAGGAGGTAGCCGGCCGGGGCTCCGATGCCGCCGAGGACGAGGGCGATGGGGGCGACGCCGGCCATCACGGTGAGCGGGGCGGCGGCGGAGACGACGAAGAAGGAGATGTCGGCGGTGCCGAGGGTGCCGGGACGCAGGCCGGGTGCCTTGTCGGAGGTGCCGGAGGAGGTGCTGGGGGAGGTGCTGGGGGAGGTGCCGGGTGACTCGCCGGCGGGCAGGCGGGAGGACATGCGGGAGAAGCCCTTCTCGTAAACCTAAAGGCTTTCGGTTGGCGCAATGTAGCCTCGTCCCCGACGATTCGGGAAGACCTGAACAGCTGGAGTACGTCCATGGGCCGGCCGCACAAGCCCCTGCTCGACCGGGTGCGCATCACCACCACCGCACTCGAACTCGTCGACGAACAGGGCGACTTCAGCGTCCCGCAGATCGCCCGGCGACTCGGCGTGCAGACGGCCTCGGTGTACCACCATGTGGACGGCCGGGACGGCATCGTGGAGCTGCTGCGCGAGCGGGTCTGCGAGGCCATCGACGGCGGAACGCTCGACGGACGCCCCTGGGACGCGGCCGTCGCCGCCTGGGCGCGGTCCTACCGGGCCGCCTTCGCCGCGCACCCCAAGGCGATCCCGCTGCTCACCACCTCGCCGGTGCGGGCCCCGCGGGTCCTGGAGCAGTACGAGAAGGCGGTCGCCCTCCTCCTCGACGCGGGCTTCGCCCTCCCGGACGTGATGCCGGTGATCATCGCCCTGGAGAACCTGGTCCTGGGCTCCGCCCTCGACATGGCGGCCCCGGAGGCGATGTGGGAGCTGGCCGACGACACGGCGACACCGCGCCTCGCGCGGGCGCTCGCCGCCTTCCCCGAGGGCGGCCGCACCGACACCGCCTTCGAACTCGCCCTGGCCGGCTACCTGGCGCACCTCCGCGGCATGCCGGACCGCGCGTAGCTACGCCCCGTAGAACAGCTCCTCGACGACCGCCCTGGCCCGGCGGGTGATCCGCCGGTAGTCGTCGACCATCTCGCCGACGTGACCGGCCTCGTACCCCAGGTACCGCCCCACCGCGGCGAGTTCGCGCGGGTCCGAGGGAAAGGTGTCGCCGGGCCGGCCGCGGACCAGCATCACCGCGTTGCGGACCCGGGTGGCGAGGACCCACGCCTCGTCCAGGGTCTGCGCCTCCTCCGTCGGGATGAGCCCGGCCGCGTGCGCCGCCCGCAGCGCCTCGCGGGTCCGGGTCGTCCGCAGCCCCGGCTCGGCCCAGCCGTGCCGCATCTGGAGCAGCTGGACCGTCCACTCGACGTCGCTGAGGCCGCCGCGCCCCAGCTTGGCGTGGAGCGTCGGATCCGCCCCGCGCGGCAGCCGCTCGGACTCCATGCGGGCCTTGAGCCGGCGGATCTCGCGGACGGCGTCCTCGCCGAGCCCCTCGGCCGGATAGCGCAGCGGATCGACGAGCTCGACGAACCGCTCCCCCAGCTCGCGATCGCCCGCGATGGGTTCGGCGCGCAGCAGCGCCTGGCTCTCCCAGACGAGCGACCAGCGGTGGTAGTAGGCGGCGTACGACTTCAGGGTGCGGACCAGGGGCCCGCTCTTGCCCTCCGGCCTGAGGTCGGCGTCGATGAGCAGCGGCGGGTCGGCGGTGGGCAGCTGGAGCAGTCTCCGCATCTCGGCCACCACCCGGTTCGCGGCCCGCGCCGCCTCCTGCTCGTCGACGCCCTCGCGCGGCTCGTGCACGAAGAGGACGTCGGCGTCGGAGCCGTACCCCAGCTCGTGGCCGCCGAAGCGGCCCATGCCGATGACGGCGAAGCGGGTGGGCAGTTCGTCGCCCCACTCGGCGCGGACGGCGGCCCGCAGGGCGCCCGCGATCGTCGCCGCGTTCAGGTCGGTGACGGCCTCCCCCACCCGGTCGACCAGCGCGCCGGGGTCGGGCTCGCGGGGGCTGTCCTCGGTGCCGTACGAGCCGATCAGGTCGGCCGCCGCGGTCCGGAACAGCTCCCTGCGGCGCACCCCGCGGGCCGCCGCGACGGCCTGCTCGGCGTCGGACGCCCGGCCCACCGCCGCCAGGACCTCCTGTTCCAGGTGGTCCCGGCCGCGCGGCCGGAGGCCCTCCGGGTCGCCGAGCAGCGCGACCGCCTCGGGGGCGCGCAGCAGCAGGTCGGGCGCGAGGCGTCCGGCGGAGAGGACCCGGGCGAGGTTCTCGGCGGCGGCGCCCTCGTCGCGGAGCAGCCGCAGGTACCAGGGCGTCTTGCCGAGGGCGTCGGACACCTTGCGGAAGCCGAGCAGACCGGCGTCCGGGTCGGCGGAGTCCGCGAACCAGCCGAGCAGGACCGGGAGCAGCGTCCGCTGGATCGCGGCCTTGCGGCTCACCCCGGCGGCCAGCGCCTCCAGGTGGCGCAGGGCGGCGGCGGGGTCCTCGTACCCCAGTGCTTCGAGGCGCTGTCCCGCGGCCTTCGTGCTGAGCCGGATCTCGCCCGGGGCGAGCTGGGCGAAGGCGTCGAGCAGCGGCCGGTAGAAGAGCTTCTCGTGCAGTCGGCGGACGACGGCGGCGTGCCGCTTCCACTCCTTGTTCAGATCGGCGACCGGGTCGGTGCGCAGGCCGAGGGAGCGGCCGAGGCGGCGCAGGTCGGCCTCGTCCTCGGGGACCAGGTGGGTGCGGCGCAGCCGGTACAGCTGGATGCGGTGCTCCATGGCCCGCAGGAAGCGGTAGGCCTCGTCGAGCTGCGCGGCGTCGGCCCGGCCGACGTAGCCGCCGGCGGCGAGGGCGGCGAGCGCGTCGAGGGTGGTGCCGCTGTGCAGTCCGGCGTCGCTGCGGCCGTGCACCAGCTGGAGGAGCTGGACGGCGAACTCGACGTCGCGGAGGCCGCCGGGGCCGAGCTTCAGCTCGCGGTCGATCTGGGCGGCGGGGATGTTGTCGACGACCCGGCGGCGCATCTTCTGCACGTCGGGGACGAAGTTCTCCCGCTCGGCGGCCTGCCAGACGAGGGGGGAGACGGCGTCGATGTACTGGGCGCCGAGCTCCGGGTCGCCGGCCACCGCGCGGGCCTTGAGCAGGGCCTGGAACTCCCAGGTCTTGGCCCAGCGCTGGTAGTACGCCAGGTGGGAGGAGAGCGTGCGGACGAGGGGCCCGTTGCGGCCCTCGGGCCGCAGGTTGGCGTCGACCGGCCAGATCGTGCCCTCGACGGTGGTCTCCGAGCAGATCCGCATGAGGTGCGAGGCGAGCCGGGTGGCGGCCTGCATCGCCTGGGGCTCGTCGGCACCTTCCGCGGGCTCCGCCACGAAGATCACGTCCACGTCCGAGACGTAGTTGAGCTCGTGGCCGCCGCACTTGCCCATCGCGATCACGGCGAGCCGGCAGAGGGCCGCGTCGGCCGGCGCGGCCGTCCGGGCGATGGCGAGGGCCGCGCGCAGCGTCGCCGTCGCCAGGTCGGCGAGTTCGGCGGCGGCGCCGGCGACGTCGATGGTGCCGCACACGTCACGGGCCGCGATGGCCAGCAGGCACCGGCGGTAGGCGACGCGCAGCGAGACCGCGTCCACGGCGTCGGCGAGGCCCCGCTCGAACTCGGCCACCCCCGGGTGCAGGTCGGCGGCCTCGTACGTGACGAGGGACTCCCAGTCCCTCGGGTGCCGGGCCAGGTGGTCGGCGAGCGCCTCGGAGGCGCCGAGCACCCCGAGGAGCCGGTCCCGGAACGGCTTGGCGGCGAGCAGGGTGGTCGTGAAGGTCTGCCGCTCGGCCTCGGGCTGCGCCTCGGCCAGGCGGACGAGCCCGGCCAGCGCGAGGTCGGGATCGGCGGTCGCGCCGAGGGCGTCGAGGAGGACGGAGTCGCCGCGCAGCGCCGACAGCTCGGGCGCGTCCAGGAGCCGCTCGGCCCCGGACGGGTCGGTGAATCCGTGCCGCAGCAGACGTGAGAACGTGCTGCTCCTGCGTCCCGGCACCGTCATTCCGCCGCTCCCTCCGAGCCGGTCCGCCCCGGGTCGGCCCCGGGGCTCACCCCCGGGTCGGAACCCGGGCGGATCGAGCCTATCCGGAGCGGGGGACGGGGGCGTTCAGGCCTGCGGTTCGCGGCGGATCACACGTGATGTCCCGCACATCGATGGCTTTTCGAGGGCGATGAACCGTATTCCTTGAAAGTCCGTCTTGCTGGGGGCGGACCACCCCCGCCTGCCCGAACCCGCCGAAGCGACCCTGACGCGGCTCCCGAGGCATGTGCGGGACGACCCCGCCTGCCCGAGCCCGATCAGGCGACCCCTGACCCCGCCCCGTACCCCCAGCGCGGGACCGCCCCGCCTGCCCGACCCGTTGAAAGCGCGCCGCCGACCATGTCCGAACGCCTCCGCCGCCGTCTCCCCCTGTCCCGCCGCAGGGCCGTCTCCACCGCGGTCACGACCGTCCTGGTGGGCGGCACCTTCGCCGGACTCCTGTCGGTGACCGGCACGCCGAAGCCGGCCGCGGCCCAGACGGCGACGCCGGGCGCGGCCGTGCCCGCGCCCCGGTCCCCGGCCACGCCCCGGGCCGTCGCCCCCTCCCCGGTGCCGATGGCCACCGGCCCGGACATGCGGGCCCACGCCCCGTCCGACCGGTCCCCCGCGGCACGGCCCGCGTCCGCGCCCTCCGTCCTGCAGATCGTGGCCCACCCGGACGACGACCTGTTCTTCATGAACCCGGACATATCCCAGACCATCCGCTCCGGCACCCCGCTGGCCGCGGTCTATCTGACGGCCGGCGAGTCGAACGGCGTCAACGCGCGCCCCCGCGACGCCGCCGCGGTCAGGGCCGACAAGGCGGGCTACGCAGAAGCCCGGCAGAACGGCATCCGCGCCGCGTACTCCGAGATGGCGACGGGCAGCCGGACCAGCCCCTGGGACCGGGTGGCGATCCCCACGGCCGGCGGCGGGCTGGCCGAGCTGGACACCCTGCGCGCCGACCCGAAGGTCAGGCTGGTGTGGCTGCAGATACGCGAGGCCGGTTCGACCGACCAGTACCGCCCGCACAGCCTGAACGGCCTCTGGCACGGACTGGTCGACACGCTGGAGTCGCAGCGCTCCTCGGGCACCCCGGTGGCCGCCGACTTCCGGTACACGAAGGACGAGGTCGTGGCGACGATCGCCGGACTGCTCGACCGCTTCCGCCCGACCTTCGTCCGCATGCAGGACCCGAGCCCCGGCACCGACCCGAAGACCGGGAGGATCCGCGACCACCAGGACCACCTGTACGGCGCGCGGTTCGCGCAGGCCGCGCTCGCCCGGTACGCGGAGCTGCCCGGGCATCCGCGGGTCGGCGTGCAGAACTACCTCGGCTACCCGACCAGCGTCCTGCCGCACACGCTCGACCCCGAGGCGGCGGGCGACAAGCTGAGGACCCTCAAGACCTACGCCTGGATGGACGGCGTCAACGACTGCGGGACGCCCGCCGGCTGCGGCGACCTGAAGGTGGCCGCGCGGCCCACCGGCCGCGGCTGGACCGCGACCGTGCGCTACGCCCGGGGCACCTCCACCTCCTGGGTGCAGCGGGACCGGGACGGCGGGCTGCACGCCTTCTCCGTCCTCGACGGGCAGCTCGCGGCCTGGCGGAAGCCCGCCGGCGGCGGCGCGTGGCAGGGCCCGACGCTGCTGCCCGGCGGCGGCATGGACAGCGGGGTCACCTCGGTCTCGCTGCCGGACGGCCGGATCGCCGTCTACGGCACCCGGACGCTCCTGGCGGGCGGCCCGGCCGGCTACCGCCGCGAGGTCGTGACCACGGAGCAGACGGCCCCCGGCGGGGCCTTCGGCCCGTGGCGCTCGCTGGGGACCCCCGAACGGAGCGACGCGGCCGGCACCTCCGACATCAGCGCACCCGCCGTGGCCGTGGGCGCCGACGGCCGCGCGACCCTGGTCCTGCGCGACAGCCTGCGGCGCCTGACGGCCCGCGAGCAGGGCGCGGACGGCGGCTGGGGCCCCTGGCGGGTGCTCGGCGGCACCGACGTCGTCGGCGACCCGGTCGCCGCGACGGACGGCAGGGGCCGGGAGTACGTCTTCGCGAGCACCGTGACGAGCGTGCTCGTCTGGGCCCGGCACGTGCCCGGCGGACCGCTCACGGGACCCGCGCCGACCGCGCTCCCGCCGACGACCGTGGCGCTCAGCGCGACTCCGGCCCCGAACGGCGACGGCGTACGGCTCTGGTTCCGCAAGCCGGCCTCCGGCGATCTGCGCAGCGCCGACTTCTCGGGCGCCGCGCCGGTCTCCCCGGTGACCGAGCTGCCCGGCGGCGTGGCGGGCTTCGGCCCGGTGAGCGGCGGCGAGGGGCTCCTCGCGGTCCGCTCCCGGACCGGCTTCCTGGCGACGGCGGCGCACGGCAGGACGGGGGCCGGACCGGCGTGGAAGCTGGAGCGGTTCCTCTTCGCGGGGGCGCCGGACGCGGGGGCGGACGGCGTGGCGGCGATCGGCCTGGACGGCCGCCTGCACTGGACCCCGGCGGTGCCGGCCGGGCGGGCGGTCGCGGCGGCCGAATGAGCCGCGGCGGACCGATGAGTTCGGCGGGCCGGACCGGTCGTCACCGGTGAGTGCGCGCGTGCCTGTGCGCACAGGTGACGACGGAGGGAACGCCGATGAACCCGCAGAACCCGCGGACGGACCTCGACCCCCGGTACAGCGACGCCACGGCGGACCCGGCCCCCTGGGCGGAGGCCGAGGCGCTGCTCGCGGCGGCCGAGGTCTTCTGGCTGACGACCGTGCGGCCCGACGGGCGCCCGCACGTGACGCCCCTGATCGCCGTCTGGTCGGAGGGCGCGCTGCACTTCTGCACGGGACCGGACGAGCGCAAGGCCCGCAACCTGGAGGGCAACGGCTCGGTGGTCCTCACGACCGGCACGCCCTCGCTGGGCGGAGGGCTCGACCTCGTGGTCGAGGGCGAGGCGGTCCGGGTGACGGACGACGACCGGCTCGCGGCCCTCGCCGGGGCCTGGGTCGAGAAGTACGGGGAGGAATGGCGTTTCGAGGTGCGCGACGGGGCGTTCCTCGGGGACGGTGGGACGGCCCTGGTGTTCGCGGTCGCGCCCCGCACGGCGTTCGGCTTCGCCAAGGGCGACCCCTTCGGACAGACCCGCTGGCGTTTCTGAGGAGATCCCCGTGAACTGGACACTGGAAGTCGTGCCGGTCCCCGTCACCGACATGGACCGGGCGAAGGAGTTCTACGCCGCCCGGTGCGGCTTCGCCGTCGACCTGGACACCGAGCCCGCGCCGGGGGTGCGGATCGTCCAGCTCACCCCGCCGGGCTCGCGCTGCTCCCTCGCGCTGCTGAGCGGAATGCCCCCGATGCCGGACACGAAGGCGATGGCCCCGGGCAGCCTCCAGGGCCTCCAGTTCTGCGTGACGGACATCGAGGCGGCCCACGCGGAGCTCGCCGGGCGCGGGGTCGACGTCTCGGAGGTCCGGCACCTGGGCGACCAGGGCTGGGCGGCCGGCCGGGGCGGCACCTGGAACTCCTTCATGACCTTCACGGACCCGGACGGCAACGGCTGGACGGTCCAGGAGGCGCCGTCGGACCTCTCGGAACGCTGACACCTGGGCCGGGGCCGGAACCTAGAAGCCCAGATAGAAGTGCCGGAGCTTCTCGTCCTCGGCCACGCGGCGCATCCCGGCGGCCTCCATCACCCGGTGGGAGGGCGGGTTGTCCAGGTCGGCGTCGCCCTTCACCCCGGAGGCGCCGGCCCGGCGGGCGGCCTCGACGAGCGCCCGGAGCGCCTCGGAGGCGTAGCCCTTGCCACGATGGGAGGGCACGAGTCCGTACCCGACGGTCACCACCCCGATCTCGTCGGGCGGTCCGTGGAACCCGATCCCGCCGATGGCGAGGTCCGGGCCCGGCAGCCGTATCTCGTAGGCCCCGAACACCCCCGGGTCCCCGTCCTCCGCCCAGCGCCGCACGGCCCGTCCCGCGACGGCGACGTCCGCGACCCCCGGATACCCCTCGGCCCAGGAGCAGCCGGGCCCGGGCTCCCCGGCGACGATGGCCCCGGCCACCTCGACGGTCAGCGGATGCAGCACGAGCCGCGCGGTGGCGACGGGTTCGATCTTCACGGCGCGAGTCTGGCCCACCCGCCGGACCCCGGGCAACGGAATACCGGGGGACGGTCCGCGGGCGGCCCGGCAGGGGGGAACGGCTCGGGGCCGGCGGTGCGCCACCGCCGGCCCCGAGGCCGTGTTCCGGGTGCTCCCGCTCCGGCCTGCCCCTACAGCACCGGCAGGTTCTTCCGGAGCTCGAAGGCGGTGACCTCGGAGCGGTATTCCTCCCACTCCTGCTTCTTGTTGCGGAGGAAGAAGTCGAAGACGTGCTCGCCGAGCGTCTCCGCCACCAGTTCGCTCTTCTCCATCAGGGCGATCGCCTCGCCCAGGTTCTGCGGGAGCGGCTCGATGCCCATCGCGCGGCGCTCCGCGTCGGAGAGGGCCCACACGTCGTCGTCGGCGCCCGCCGGGAGTTCGTAGCCCTCCTCGATGCCCTTGAGGCCGGCGGCGAGGAGCACCGCGTACGTCAGGTAGGGGTTGGCGCCCGAGTCGATGGAGCGGACCTCGACGCGCGAGGAACCCGTCTTGCCCGGCTTGTACATGGGGACGCGGATCAGGGCCGAACGGTTGTTGTGGCCCCAGCAGATGTACGAGGGGGCCTCGCCGCCCGAGCCCGCCGTGCGGGACGAGCCGCCCCAGATGCGCTTGTACGAGTTGACCCACTGGTTCGTCACGGCGGAGATCTCGCCCGCGTGCCGGAGCAGGCCCGCGATGAACGAGCGGCCGACCTTGGACAGCTGGTACTCGGCGCCCGACTCGTAGAAGGCGTTCCGGTCGCCCTCGAACAGCGACAGGTGGGTGTGCATGCCCGAGCCCGGGTACTCCGAGAACGGCTTCGGCATGAACGTGGCCTGCACGCCCTGCTCCAGCGCCACCTGCTTCATCACCAGACGGAACGTCATGATGTTGTCGGCCGTCGAGAGGGCGTCCGCGTACCGGAGGTCGATCTCCTGCTGGCCCGGCGCGCCCTCGTGGTGGCTGAACTCCACCGAGATGCCCATGGATTCGAGCATCGTGATCGCCTGGCGGCGGAAGTCCATGCCCACGTTCTGCGGGGTGTGGTCGAAGTAGCCCGAGTTGTCCGCCGGGGTGGGGCGGGTGCCGTCGAGCGGCTTGTCCTTGAGGAGGAAGAACTCGATCTCGGGGTGCGTGTAGAAGGTGAAGCCGAGGTCCGAGGTCTTGGCCAGGGCCCGCTTCAGGACGTACCGCGGGTCGGCGAAGGACGGCGAGCCGTCCGGCATCAGGATGTCGCAGAACATCCGCGCGGTCCCCGGCGCCTCGGCCCGCCACGGCAGGATCTGGAACGTCCCCGGATCCGGCTTGGCGATCATGTCCGACTCGTATACACGGGCGAATCCCTCGATCGCCGAGCCGTCGAAGCCGATGCCCTCGTCGAAGGCCTGCTCCAGCTCGGCGGGCGCCACGGCCACCGACTTCAGGAAGCCCAGCACGTCGGTGAACCACAGACGTACGAAGCGGATGTCGCGCTCCTCGAGCGTACGGAGCACGAATTCCTGCTGCTTGTCCATTTCCACACCCATCCTCGCTGGTCAGGCCGCCTGCTCCCACCGCCTCGAGCACATCGGGGGGCACCTGAGCATCCCACCACATGGTTTCGCGCACGTTGCACACCCATACTGCCTGCTCGGGTGTGACTCAGGTAACGGGGGAAGGGCGGCGTCCGGGTGTCGGTCCGGCCCCGCGCCGCCCGCCCGCCGGTACCGAGTGGTACCCCGTTCGGCCCACGGAGCCCCCGCGCCCACTACGATCTGCGCCCATGGGGGCCACACGGCTCGTACGCCCGTCCCGGCACGCGCGTCCCATGGCACTGGCGAGTGCCGTGGCGACGCTCCTCGCCGCGCTCTTCTTCTGTCTGGGCGCCGGTCCCGGGCCGGGCGACCACCACGCGGACGCCGTTCCGCGGGCGACCGCGGGCACCGGTGCGACCGGCACCCCGGCCGCCGCCACCCGCGCGGCCGGCGGGACGGCCGTCGAGTACGTCTGCCCGTACGACCGCGGCGGCTGCTCCCTGTTCCCCTCGCTCTCCCCCGCGGTGCTCAGCGCTCCCCCGCTCGATCCGCCGCTGCACGCGGCGGACGGGCCGCCGCGCTCCGAGCCGGCGTCCGGCGACGGTGCCGCGCGCCGCTCCGGCGTCCGGCCGCGCGCGCCGGATCTGCACGTCCTTCAAGTTCTCCGGACGTAGCGGCGGCGGGCTCCCGCCCTCCGCACGTCCAGCCCCGAACTCCACCCCCCTCCCTGAAGAAGGACGACACCACCATGGCCGCCAAGAGCTCCGCCAACGCCGACCGCCGCGCCCGAATAGAGGAGATGCGCCGCGCCGAGCAGGCCCGTGAGCGCCGCAACCGCCTCGTCACGATCGGCGTCTCGGGCGTCGTCGTCCTCGGCCTCGTCGGCTTCGGCACCTTCGTGCTGATGAAGAAGTCGGACGAGCAGGACCAGAAGGACGCGGCCGCGAAGGCCCCCATCACCGCCGAGAAGAGCTGGGACGCCGCGAAGCTCGGCCGCAACCACGTCGAGACGGCCGTGAAGTACGACATGAAGCCGCCGGTCGGCGGCGACCACCACCCGGTGTGGATGAACTGCGACGGCGTCGTCTACAAGAAGCCCATCGCCGAGGTGAACGCCGTGCACTCCCTCGAACACGGCGCCGTCTGGGTGACGTACAGCAAGAAGGCCTCCCCCGACGACGTGAAGAAGCTGGAGGAGAAGGTCGGCAAGACCAAGTACACGCTGATGAGCCCGGTCGACGACCAGTCCGGCGCCCTCATGCTGTCCGCGTGGGGCAAGCAGGTCACCGTGGACGACGCGAGCGACCCCCGCATCGACGCCTTCTTCACCAAGTACGTCCAGGGCCCGCAGACCCCCGAGCCGGGCGCCGCCTGCACCGGCGGGATCGGCCAGTGAGCCGGACCGGCGGGGACGACGGCGACCTCGCGCCGGCGTCCCCGCCCCGGCGCCGCGACCGGACGCAGTGGGCGGCGGTCACGGCCGTCGCCCTCGCCCTGCTGTTCGCCGGGGGCGCCGTCACCGTCGCCTCCGCCGAGCGGGAGGAGGCGCCCGCGACACCCGGCACGCTCTCCGCGGACGCCGGCTTCGCCCGGGACATGGCGGTCCACCACCAGCAGGCCGTCGAGATGTCGTTCATCGTCCGGGACCGCACCCGGAACGAGGAGGTGCGCCGGCTCGCGTACGACATCGCCAACACCCAGGCCAACCAGCGGGGCATGATGCTGGGCTGGCTCGACCTGTGGGGACTGCCCAAGATCGAGTCCGGCGTCGAGCCGATGACCTGGATGGGCATGGGCGGCTCCGGCGACACCGGTCCGCTCGACGGCGCCCTCATGCCGGGCATGGCGACCAACGCCCAGCTGGACCGGCTGCGGAGGGCGAGCGGCCGTGAGGCCGAGGTCCTGTACCTGAAGCTCATGACCGAGCACCACAGGGGCGGGGTCCACATGGCCGAGGGCTGCGTCCAGAAGTGCTCGGTGGACATCGAGCGCAACCTCGCCCAGGGCATGGTCGACGCCCAGAAGTCCGAGATGCTGCTGATGGCGGACATGCTCGCGAAGCGCGGCGCCTGACGGCCCGGACCGGCCCCCCGGTCCCCCCGGCCCCCGTGACCCCTGCGGTCGCGGGGGCCGTGGCGTACGCCGACAATGGAGGGGGCTCGGGGACGCACGTGTGACCACGTCCGAGGAAAGGTACCCACCCCATGACCACGGCGAAGGACATCATGCACCCCGGGGCCCAGTGGATCCCGGCACACGAGACGCTCGACCGCGCCGCGCAGATGATGCGCAACCTGAACGTGGGCGCGCTGCCCGTCGCCGACGAGAACGAACGGCTCTGCGGGATCGTCACGGACCGCGACATCGTGGTCGGCTGCGTGGCCATGGGTCACGACCCCTCGAAGATCACCTGCGGCGAGATGTCGAAGGGCACCCCCCGCTGGGTCGACTCGGACGCGGACGTCGGCGCCGTCCTGGAGGAGATGCAGGGCCACCAGATCCGGCGGCTCCCCGTCATCGAGGAGAAGCGGCTGATCGGCATGATCAGCGAGGCCGACCTGGCCCAGCACCTCTCGGACGAGCAGCTCAAGGGCTTCTGCGAGAGCGTCTACGCGCCTTCCTGACCGGAGCGCGACGGGCTCAGGACCGCCCGCGCGACCGCCTCCGGGCGGTCCTTCATGACCAGATGGCCCGACGGCACGGCCGCCTCGTAGTGGGCGCCGAGCCGCCGGGCCAGCTCGCGCTGGCGCCGTTCCCAGCGGGCCGAGCCCCCGGGGGCGGCGAGGACGGTGACGGGCAGGTCCGGCGGGAGGGGGTGCGCGGTGCGCAGGGCGAGGAGCCCGGCGGCGACGGCTCCGTAGTGGGCGTTCTCCAGGAGGACGCCGCGCAGGACGCGTGAGGTGCGGTAGACCCGGCGCACCAGGTCGGCGGGAGCCGGGTCGTGGGGCACGGCGGCACGGCGGGCCGCGGGGCCGAGCGCGGCGGGGAGTCCGGCGGCGCACAGGACCTCGCCGAGGACGCGGGAGACGGCCGCCGGGAACGCGCCCGCCCGGGGGTGCTCCTCCACCGACGCGTCCAGGAGCACGAGGGCGGCGGTCCGGTCCGGGTGGAGCCGGGCGAAGGCCTCGGCGTGGAACCCGGCGATCGAGTGGCCGACGACGGTGGCGGGGCCGGGGAGTCCCAGCGCGTCGAGCAGGGCGGCGATCCGGTGGGCCTCGCCGGCGGCGGTGGGCGGGGTCGCGGCGGGCTGGGAGAGGCCGTGCCCGGGACGGTCGAAGCGGACGACCGTGCGGTGCGGTGCGAGGAGCGGGACGACGGGGTCCCAGTCGAACCAGCTCATCGCGAGGCCCGCGCTCAGGACGCAGACGGGGCCCGAGCCCTCGACGACGACGTGGTGGGCGACGCCGTCGATCCGGACGAGGACCGGCCTGTCGGTCACCGCTCCTCCCCCGGCTCGGGGGCGGGCGGCGAGGTCGCGAGGGAGTACGCCAGGACCGCGAGCCAGACCGCGACCAGGAGCACCTGGAGCCGCTGTCCGGCGCCGAGCGCCCAGGTGCCGCGGCCCGCCTCGAAGGCGGCGACGGCGGCGAGGGTCCAGACGGTGGCGGCGAGCTCCAGGGCGACGACGACCAGGCCGGTGCGGGCGAGCGGCCGCCGGGGGCCGTACCGGCGGGTCGCCGCGGTCAGGGCCACGAGGGCGACGAGCGCGCCGGTCATGGCGAGACCGGAACTCACCGCGTGGGCCGTGTGGGTGGCGGGCACCAGCCCGGCGGCCTCGCGCGCGGCGCACGCGGGATCGACGGTGGCGGCGCAGCTGAGCGGGAGGCGGGAGTCGGCGACGGTGGCCGCCCCGAAGAGGGCGAGGGCGCCCCAGCCGAGGAGGGCCCAGGGCTCGCGGACCCGGCGTGCCCGGCCGGCCTCCGGGGTCGGCGTGCCACCGGTCCGGGGCGGCCGGGGGTGCCCCGGCGCGGGGGTGGCGGCGGGGCGGCGGGTCCGGGTCCCGGCCCGTCCCAGGACGGCGCCGACCAGGACCAGGGCGCCCGCCAGCAGGTCGGTGGCGCGGAAGAAGGTGCCGAAGGGCTGGTCGGAGGCCGCCAGTTCGGAGACGTACGTGCGGACCGGGTCGAGGCCGGTCCGCAGGAACGCTTCGAGGGCCCAGGCGGTGTACGCGAGCGCGCCGAGGGCCAGCAGGGCGGCCGAGGCGCGCGTCACGTTTCCGGGCATGGTGGGTCTGACGCTACGGCGTGCCGGAGGGTTGCCGTCGGCCGGGGTGGGCCGGGCCCTTCTGCCGGTCCGTCAGGGATCGCCATGCGGGCCATGATCGACCGGGCGGGGCCGGGGCGGGCGGCGGACGCGCCGAGCGGACGGACCCGGTGCGCACACCTGGCCGCGTACAGGCGGAGCGTGTCGGGGGCGGGCAGGTATCCGGGGCGCGGCCGACGCTTCCCGGAGCCGTTTCCCAGGACATCGCGTCGGTCTGACGATTACACTGGCCGGGTGCCTCAACTACGCCTCGCCCTGAATCAGATCGACTCGACCGTCGGAGACATCGCCGGGAACGCCGAGGCGATCGTGCACTGGACCCGGCACGCCGCCGGACAGGGCGCGCATCTCGTCGCGTTCCCCGAGATGGCGCTGACCGGATACCCCGTCGAGGACCTCGCGCTGCGCTCCTCGTTCGTCGAGGCGTCGCGGGCGGCCCTGCGCGGTCTCGCCCGCCGCCTCGCGGACGAGGGCTTCGGCGAGGTGGCGGTGGTCGTCGGCTACCTGGACCGCTCCGAGCGTGCGGAGCCGAAGCTCGGCCGGCCGGCCGGTTCGCCGGAGAACGCCGCCGCCGTGCTGCACCGGGGCGAGGTGGTGCTGCGCTTCGCCAAGCACCACCTGCCGAACTACGGCGTCTTCGACGAGTACCGCTACTTCGTCCAGGGCGACACGCTGCCGGTGGTCCGGGTGCACGGGATCGACGTGGCCCTGGCGATCTGCGAGGACCTGTGGCAGGACGGCGGCCGGGTGCCGGCGGCCCGGCACGCGGGGGCGGGGCTGCTGCTGTCGGTCAACGCCTCGCCGTACGAGCGGGACAAGGACGACACGCGCCTGGAACTGGTCGGCCGGCGGGCGCGGGAGGCCGGGTGCGTGACCGCGTACCTGGCGAGCACGGGCGGCCAGGACGAGCTGGTCTTCGACGGCGACTCGATCGTGGTGGACGCGGACGGCGAAGTGATCGCGCGGGCCCCGCAGTTCGTCGAGGGCAGCGTGCTCCTCGACCTGGAGCTGCCGGCCGCCGATCCCGACGCGCCGGAGGGGCTGGTGAACGACGGGCTGACGATCGACCGCGTGGTCCTCTCGGCGGAGCCGCTGCCGGCGTACGAGCCGGAGCTGACGGGCGGTTACGCGCACCGGCTGGACGACGACGAGGAGGTGTACTCGGCGCTGGTGATCGGCGTCCGGGCGTACGCCGCGAAGAACGGTTTCCGCTCGGTGCTCGTGGGCCTCTCCGGGGGCATCGACTCGGCGCTCGTCGCCGCCATCGCCTGCGACGCGCTCGGCGCGGAGAACGTCCACGGGGTGTCGATGCCCTCGAAGTACTCCTCCGACCACTCGCGGGGCGACGCCGCGGAGCTGGCCCGGCGCACCGGGCTGCACTTCCGGACCGTGTCGATCGAGCCGATGTTCGACGCGTACATGGGGGCGCTCGGGCTCACCGGCCTCGCCGAGGAGAACCTCCAGTCGCGGCTGCGGGGCACGACGCTGATGGCGCTCTCCAACCAGGAGGGCCACATCGTCCTGGCGCCGGGGAACAAGTCCGAGCTGGCGGTCGGCTACTCCACGCTGTACGGCGACTCCGTCGGCGCGTTCGGGCCCATCAAGGACGTCTACAAGTCGACCGTGTTCCGGCTGGCGCGCTGGCGCAACCGGGCCGCCGAGGAGCGCGGCCAGACCCCGCCGATCCCGGAGAGCTCGATCTCCAAGCCGCCGAGCGCGGAGCTGCGCCCGGGGCAGGTCGACACGGACTCGCTGCCGGACTACGACACCCTGGACGCGATCCTCTCCCTGTACGTGGACCAGGACCGGGGCCGGGACGAGATCGTGGCGGCCGGGTTCGACGGGGAACTGGTCACGAAGACGCTGCGGATGGTGGACACGGCGGAGTACAAGCGGCGCCAGTACCCGCCGGGCACCAAGATCTCGGCGAAGGGCTTCGGGAAGGACCGGCGGCTGCCGATCACGAACCGCTGGAGGGAGACGACGGGCTGATCCGCCGGTCCGCGGTGGCGAGGGGGCTCTGCGCGACGACGCGCGAGGTCCCCTCCCCCGTGCCCCGGTCGCGGTCGAGCAGGCCGGCGACCGCGGCGATCGCCAGGCCCACCACCGTGAGGCCGGCGCCGACGAGCGTCGGCGAGGTCCAGCCCCAGCCCGCGGCGACGGCGGTGCCGCCCGCCCAGGCGCCGCCGGCGTTGGCGAGGTTGAACGCGGAGTGGTTGGAGGCCGAGGCGAGCGTGGGGGCGTCCTTGGCCTTGTTCATGACCAGCATCTGGAGCGGGGTGGTGGTCATGAAGCCGACGGCGCCGAGCACTACGACCGTGACCAGGGCCAGCCAGGGCACGTGGACGGTGAAGCGGAAGGCGACCAGCGCGAGGACGAGGGTGGCGAGGGAGCCGTACAGGGTCGGCCGGAGCGCCCGGTCGGTCAGCGGGCCCGCGGCGAGCGCCCCGCCGGTCATGCCGAGGCCGAAGAGGGCGAGGACGACGGTGACGGTGGAGTCCCCGAAGCCCATCACCTCGGTGGTCATCGAGGCCAGGTACGAGTAGACGGCGAAGACGCCCGCGAAGCCGAAGACGGCGGTGAGCAGTCCGAGCAGCACCTGCGGGCGGCGGAGCGCGCGCACCTCGCGGCCGAGGCTCTGCCGCTCGTCCACCGGGACGTGGGGCACGAGGCGGGCGAGGGCGGCGACGGCGACCAGGCCGACGGCGGACACCACGAGGAAGGTGGCCCGCCAGCCGAGGTGCTGGCCGAGCAGGGTCGCGGCCGGTACGCCGAGGATGTTGGCGACGGTCAGGCCGAGGAACATGGTGGCCACCGCGCGGGCCTGCCGCCCCTCGCGCACCAGGCGGGCGGCGACCACGGCGCCGAGTCCGAAGAACGCGCCGTGCGGCAGGCCGGCGAGGACGCGGCCGGCGACCAGCCAGCCGAAGCCGGGGGCGAGCGCGGAGGCGAGGTTGCCGACCGTGAAGAGGGCCATGAGCAGGAGCAGCATCCGCTTGCGCGGGATGCGGGAGCCCAGGGCGGTGAGCAGCGGGGCGCCGACGACGACCCCGATGGCGTACGCCGAGACGAGGTGGCCCGCGGTGGGGACGGAGGTGCCGAGATCGTCGGCGACCTGCGGGAGCAGGCCCATCATCACGAACTCGGTGGTGCCGATGCCGAAGGCGGAGACGGCGAGCGCGAGCAGCGCCAGGGGCATGGGGAGGGCCTTTCCTGAAGATAGTTCTTCTACGGAACAAAGGCTCTCAGATGTTTTCTTCCCGGCGGCCTCCGGGGCGTGAAGGGAAGGTTTCGCCCCGGGATCCGGCCGTCCCCGCCCGTGGGCCCCGGGGGTCCGCGCCGGCTACAGCTTCACGCGGGCGGCGAGCGGGAGGTGGTCGCTCTGCGTCTTCGGGAGGGCCCAGGACGACATCGGCTCGACGCCCCTGACCAGGATCTGGTCGATGCGGGCCATCGGGAACGAGGCCGGCCAGCTGAAGCCGAAGCCGTCGCCCGCCGCGCCCTGGGTGGAGCGGAGCTGCGAGGAGATGCCGTTGAGCGCGCGGTCGTTCATGGTGCCGTTGAGGTCGCCGAGGAGGATGATCCGCTCGTGCCGGTCGTCGGAGATGGCCTCGCCGAGGGCGTTCGCGCTGACGTCGCGCTGGTTGGCGGTGAAGCCGGCGTTCAGCTTGACCCGGACGGACGGCAGGTGGGCGACGTAGACGGCGACCTCGCCCGCGGGGGTGACGACGTCGGCGCGCATGGCGCGGGTCCAGCCCATCCGGATGTCGACCGGCTGCGCGTCGCGCAGCGGCAGCTTGCTCCAGAGTCCGACGGTGCCCTCCACCGCGTGGTACGGGTAGGCGTCCGCCAGGTTCTTCTCGTATGCCGGGACCATGTCGCCCTTGAGTTCCTCCAGGGCGATGACGTCGGCGCCGGAGGCGGCGAGCTCGCGGGCGGTGCCCGCGGCGTCCGGGTTGTCGGCGTTCACGTTGTGGGTCGCGACGGTCAGGTCGCCGCCCGGCTCGGACTTGTCGGCGACGAGGCCGCCGAAGAGGTTCAGCCACACCACGGCGGGGAGCAGCAGGGCGATCAGCGCGGTGGCGGAGCGGCGCAGCAGGGCGAGGACGAGGAGGAGGGGGACGAAGAGGCCGAGCCAGGGCAGGAAGGTCTCGGTGAGGCTGCCGAGGTTGCCGATCCGGTTGGGGATGTCGGAGTGCAGGACCATCAGCAGGGTGAGGGCCACCGCGAAGAGCGCCAGCAGGATGCCGCGGCGCCAGATCCCGGGGTCGCGGCGGAGTCCGCCGAGGGCGGTCCGGAAGCGGGAGGAGGCCGGGTGCCCGTCCCCCGCGCCGCCCTGCTCGGTCTCCGTCATGTCCACCCGCGCCATCGCCCGTCCTCACTGCCTTGCTGCCGTGCCGTCTTGCTTCCGTGCTCCGTGGCCCACGTCGACACTAGGGGATGACGGGGCCCTCGTACGCCGGGTGGGACGACGGGCGGGGCGTGGCGGGTTCCTGCAGGTGGCGTCCCCGGGCGGGCTGTGACAGAACGCGCACATTCGGCCGGGTACGGTCCTGTGGTGCGGGCGATGGTCAGTCCCGGGGTCGCAGGCCGTCCATCACGGTATCGACGACCCGCTCCGCGAGGCCGGGCTCCAGGGAGGAGCCGGGGCGGATGACGGTGCGCAGCAGCAGCGGGCCCGTGAGGAGGTCGTTGACGAACTCGACGTCGAGGTCGTCGCGGATCTCGCCCAGTTCCATCCCGCGCCGGACGGTGTCCAGGCTGAGGCGGCGGCGCGGTTCGATGACGGTGTGGTGGTAGACCTCCCACAGCCGGGGGTAGAGCTGCATCTGCGCGAACGCGTTGTGGAGCAGGCTGGAGGTCCGCTTGGCGACGCCGCGTTCGCGCATCGACTCCAGGAGGACCACCAGGTCGCCCCGGACCGAGGTGCCGGACAGCACCGGGTCCGGCGGTTCCATGGTGCGGAGCAGGTCGACGAGGAGCTCTTCCTTGCCGGTCCAGCGGCGGTAGATGGTGGCCTTGCCCACGCCGGCGGTACGGGCGATCCGCTCGATGGACAGTTCGGCGAGCGGGACGCCGTCGTCGAGGAGCCCGACGACCGCGTCGAAGACGGCCTTCTCGACGCCCTCGCTGCGGGGCCGCCCGCGCCGGGCCCCGGCCGGGGCCCCCGCCGAACCGCCGGGCGATCCGCCGGTCGCGGCACCGTCGCTCTGGGTCTCCGGGATTCCGGGGGTCCCGCCGTCCTGCCGCGACACGTGCGCTCCACCTCTCGTTCGGGCCCTCGGGCACCACCGGCGCCTTCCGGCACAGCCACCGCCCTCGGGGACCACCGCCGCCCTCGGGGACCACCGGCGCCTCAGGCCTCGTGCCCTACCGTCGGGCCGATTCTCCCTCTTCGGAGGACGGGCCCGGCACCGAGCCCCGCCGGGCGTCGCCCGCCGGGCCGGTTCCGGGTGCCGCCTCGCCCGGTGCCGCCTCGCCCGGACCCGTTCCGTCCGGTCCCGGCCCGCCGGGTCCCGCGGCACCCGGTCCGGGTGCGCCCGCGGTGCCCGCCGGCGTACGGCCGGGGAGGAACATCGCGACCACCGCCGCGCCGACCAGGCCGATCAGCGCCGAGGCGAGCGCCGTGACGTGCATGGCGTCCAGGAAGGCGCCGTACGCCGGGGCCACCAGGTCCCGGCCCGCCGGGCCGAGCTTCTCGGCGACCGCGAGCGTGGCCTCGACGGACTCGCCCGCGGCGCCCCGCAGGGCCTCCGGGACGGTGCCGAGGTGCCCCTCGATCTCGCCCCGGTAGGTGGAGGAGAGCAGCGAGCCGAGGACGGCGACGCCCAGCGCCCCGCCGACCTGGCGGAAGGTGTTGTTGATCGCCGAGCCGGAGCCCGCCTTCTCCCGGGGCAGCGCCTGCATGATCGAGACCGTGACGGGAGGCATGATGTGCGCCATTCCCGCGCCCTGGACGAAGAAGACGACCTCCAGGACCCAGACCGGGGTCGAGGCGTCGAAGAGGGCGAAGGCACCGAGGCCCAGGGCGACGAGCAGCATGCCGGCCGTGCAGACGGCCTTGGCGCCGAAGCGTTCGACGACGAGCCGCGCGCGGGGCGCGAAGACCATCTGCGCGACGGCCAGCGGCAGGATGAGCAGCCCGGACTGCAGGGCGCTGTAGCCGCGGACGCTCTGCAGGTAGAACGCGGAGAAGAAGGTGACGCCCATGAGCGCGAAGAACACGAGCGCGATCGCGGCGACGGCCGCGGAGAACGCGGGCCGCTTGAAGTAGCTCATGTCGATGGCCGGGTGGTCGCTGCGCCGCTCGTGGAGGACGAAGAGGACCAGGACGGCGAGGCCTCCGAGGACCGGGGCGAGGACGCTGAGCGCGGTGAAGTCGGCCAGTTCGCCGCCGCGGATGATCCCGTAGACGAGGAGGACGAGTCCGACGACGGAGAGCAGCACGCCGGGGAGGTCGATCCGGCCGGGCCGGGGGTCGCGGGAGTCGGGAACCAGCCAGATCATCAGGGCGAGGGCGAGGAGCACGACGGGCACGTTGACGAGGAAGATCGATCCCCACCAGAAGTGTTCGAGCAGGATCCCGCCGGTGATCGGGCCGATCGCGATGGCGAGGCCGACGCCGCCGGCCCATATGCCGATGGCCTTGGGCTGCTCGTCGCGCTCGAAGACGTTCATGAGGACGGCGAGCGTCGCGGGCATGACGAAGGCGGCGCCGAGGCCCATGACGGCGCGGAAGGCGATGAGCTCGCCGGGGGAGCCCGAGAACGCGGCGAGAGCGGAGCCCAGGCCGAAGACGGTGATGCCGAAGAGCAGCACCTTCTTGCGGCCGAGGCGGTCGCCGAGCAGGCCGGAGGTGAAGAGGAGACCGGCGAAGACGAGCGTGTAGGAGTTGATCGCCCACTCCAGCTCGCTCTGCGTGGCGCCGATGCCGGTGGGCGCCGGGGAGGCGATCGTCTTGACGGCGACGTTCAGGATCGAGTTGTCGAGGACGACGATCAGCAGGCTGAGCATGAGGACGCCGAGGACGGCCCAGCGGCGCCTGTGGACGGCCTCGGGGACCCGGGGACCGGCGGGTCCCGGGGGTGCGGCGGGTGCGGGGGATGCGGAGGACGGCTGTGGCATGCCCACCACCCTAGAGCCATTTCGATACGAGACCGTCTCGTATCGAAACTTCTGACCGAGGCTTTACGTTGCGGGCCCGTGAACCGGGTTCACGGCCCGTGGCGCCCGTGTCGCGGCCCCGTGAACCCGTGTGGCGCCCCGTGAACCCCCTGTCACGGCCCCGTGAACGCCGCCCCGGCACGCCGGTGTGAAGAGCGCCACTCCGGCCCACTTCCCCGCCCGCCCGGCGAAGTGCCACCATGGATGTGGTCCGGGGACGCCGTCAGGGCGCCTCGAGATGACACAAGGAGCCGTGCACCATGACGCTTCAGGCTGCCCAGAAACCGCCCGCCGACAGCAGCAAGGCGCTGTACGGCGGCAAGGGAACGCGCCGCATCACCGTCCACGACATCGCCGCCGCCAAGACCCGCGGCGAGAAGTGGCCCATGCTCACCGCCTACGACGCGATGACCGCGTCCGTCTTCGACGAGGCCGGCATCCCGGTCATCCTCGTCGGGGACTCCATGGGCAACTGCCACCTCGGCTACGACACCACCGTGCCCGTCACGATGGACGAGATGACCCTGCTCTCCGCCGCCGTCGTGCGGGGCACGCGACGCGCCCTCGTCGTCGGCGACCTCCCCTTCGGCTCGTACCAGGAAGGGCCCGTCCAGGCCCTGCGCAACGCGACCCGGCTGGTCAAGGACGCGGGCGTCGGCGCGATCAAGCTGGAGGGCGGCGAGCGCTCCCTGCCGCAGACCGAGCTGCTCGTCCAGGCCGGCATCCCCGTCATGTCCCACCTGGGCCTGACCCCGCAGTCCGTGAACACCATGGGCTACCGGGTGCAGGGCCGCTCCGACGAGGCCGCGCACAAGCTGCTGCGCGACGCGAAGGCCGCGCAGGACGCGGGCGCGTTCGCGGTGGTCCTGGAGCTCGTACCGGCCGAGCTGGCCGCCGAGGTCACCCGCTCGCTGCACATCCCGACCATCGGGATCGGCGCGGGCGCCGGCACCGACGCCCAGGTGCTCGTCTGGACCGACATGGCCGGCCTCACCGGCGGCAAGGTCCCCCGCTTCACCAAGCAGTACGCCAACCTCCGCGAGACGCTCGGCGACGCCGCCCGCGCCTTCGCCGAGGACGTCCAGGGCGGGGCGTTCCCCGCCGAGGAGCACAGCTTCCACTAGTCCCGTCCGGGCCTGCTCGCGGCAGGCCCCCACCGGCCACCGCGGCACCACCCGACAGCCCGCCGACATCCCCCATCGGCGGGCTGTCGGTCGTCTGTCGGTGGCTTGTCGGTGGCTGCTGGTCTAGTAGGGGCCATGACGCGATCACACACCAACGCCGTCGAGGTCCGGGGCCTCGTGAAGCACTTCGGCGCCACCAGGGCCCTCGACGGGGTCGACCTGGACGTGCGGGAGGGCACCGTCCTCGGCGTGCTCGGCCCGAACGGCGCCGGGAAGACCACCCTCGTCCGCTGCCTCTCCACCCTGCTCGTCCCGGACGCCGGGACCGCCACCGTCGCCGGGTACGACGTGGTGAAGCACCCCCGCCAGCTGCGCCGCACCATAGGGCTCACCGGCCAGTACGCCTCGGTCGACGAGAAGCTGTCCGGCTGGGAGAACCTGTACATGATCGGGCGGCTGCTCGACCTCTCCCGCGCCGACGCCCGCCGCCGCGCCGACGAGATGCTGGAGCGCTTCTCGCTCACCGACGCCGCCAAGCGGCCCGCCATGAACTACTCGGGCGGCATGCGGCGGCGGCTCGACCTCGCCGCCTCGATGATCGGCCGGCCCGCCGTCCTCTACCTGGACGAGCCGACCACCGGCCTCGACCCCCGCACCCGCAACGAGGTGTGGGACGAGGTCCAGCGGATGGTCTCCGAGGGCGTCACCGTCCTCCTCACCACCCAGTACATGGAGGAGGCGGAGCAGCTCGCGAGCGAGCTGACCGTCATCGACCGGGGCAAGGTCATCGCCAGGGGCGGTGTCGACGAGCTCAAGGCCAAGGTCGGCGGCCGGACCCTGAAGATCCGCCCGGTCGACCCGGACCAGCTGCCCGCGATGGCGGCCGCGCTCCGCGAGACCGGTCTGGACGGCGTCGCCGGCGCGACCGTCGTGCCCGACGAGGGCGCCCTGTACGTGCCGATCCTCACCGACCAGCAGTTGACCGCGGTCGTGGCGCTGCTCGGCGCCCGCGGCTTCGGCATCGCGCACATCGGCACCCACCTGCCCAGCCTGGACGAGGTGTTCCTCGCCATCACCGGTCAGAAGACCACCGTTTCCGACGAGATCCCCGAGGAGGTCGCGGCATGAGCACGACCACGGTCACCAAGTCCCCCGTCGGAGCCCCGGGTCCGGCGGCCGTGCGACGGCCGCCCGTCGCCGAGGGCCGGATCGGCCTCCGCGCCAACCTGCGGCACATCGGCGCCCTCGCCCGTCGCAACGCGCTCCAGATCAAGCAGGACCCGGAGTCGATGTTCGACGCCGTCCTGATGCCGATCATCTTCATCCTGCTGTTCGTGTACGTCTTCGGCGGCGCGATCGCCGGCAAGGGCAACAACGACGTCTACGTGAACTACGTGACGCCCGGCCTGATGGCGATGATGGGCATGAACATCGCGATGGCCGTCGGCGTCGGCATCAACGACGACTTCAAGAAGGGGGTCATGGACCGGTTCCGGACGATGCCGATCGCCCGGTCCTCCGTCCTGATCGCGAAGATCGTCGTCGAGGTCGGCCGCATGCTGATCGCCACCGCGATCCTGCTCGGCATGGGCTTCCTGCTCGGCCTGGAGATCCACACCTCGGTGCTGCACCTCTTCGCCGCCATCGGCCTCTCGATGGTCTTCGGAGCGTCCCTCATGTGGATCTTCATCCTGCTCGGCCTCACCCTGAAGACCGCCCAGGCCGTCCAGGGCATGGCGATGCTGGTCCTGATGCCGCTGCAGTTCGGCTCGTCGATCTTCGCCCCGACGACCTCGATGCCGGGCTGGCTGGAGGCCTTCACCGACTACAACCCGCTGTCGAACCTCGCGGACGCCGCCCGGAACCTGATCAACGGCGGTCCGGTCGCCCACTCCGTGTGGATGACCCTCGGCTGGGCCCTCGTGATCACGGTCGTCACGGCGCCCCTGGCGGTGACCAAGTTCCGCAAGAAGACCTGAGTCCGTCCGGGCCCGTCCGGCCGGAACCGGACGGACGGGCGCCACGGGGGTTCAGGACTCGGCGCGCTCACTGATCGCGTCGGCGGCGCGACCGAGCAGGGCGGCGGCCTCTTCCATCGAGAGGCCGCCGCCTTCGGCGTGGGCCGCCGCGAACTCCGCGGCCCCCAGCGCGGCCCGGCACAGGTCCGAGGCCCGCGCCAGGTTCTCCCGCTCCATCGGCGGGGCCAGGTGCCCCGGCGGGACCAGGGCGTCCCTGGCCCCGAGCAGCACCGCCCCGGTACGCGCCCCCGGTCCGCCGAGCCCGGCCAGCGCCCAGGCCGCGACGACCAGATGGACCCCGGGCATCTGGGGGGCGACCATCATCGACAGCGCGCCGAGGGACCTCCGGTACGCCTCCGAGGCGAAGGCGAGAGCGGAGTCGTACCGTCCGTCGAGGTCGTCGAGCCAGCCCAGGCTGCCGAGCGTGAAGCCCTCGAAGATGGAGAGCGTCTCGGATCCGAACTCCCCCCGCAGCGCGTGCAGGTGCTCGCGGGCCTCGGCGGTACGACCGCTGCGGCCGAGCGCGAGGGAGAGGAAGATGCGGGCGCCGAGCAGGGGTTCATGACCCCAGAGGTGGCCGGCGTCCACGATCTCGCGCAGGATGGCCTCGCCCTCGTCGAGCCGCCCGGTCTCGACGAGCGTGCCGGCGTACCGGGCGCGCAGGAGCGCCGTCTGCGCCTGGGCGCCGATCCGTTCCGCGTGGCCGATGGCGGCCTCGAAGTCCGCCGCCGCGCCCTCGAACGAGAGCCGCCGCTCCTGGGCCTCCGCGCGGGAGGAGAGCGCCTCGGCGGCGCCCCAGGAGTCACCGAGGCGCTCGAAGACGGCCAGGCTCTCGTCGGCGTCGGCGATCGCCTCGACGGCCCGGTCGCCCCGGTTGGCGAGCATGTTGGCCCGCAGCTGGAGCGCGTTGGCGAGCTCCCAGTCGTAGCCGTAGAGGCGGCAGGCGTCGACGGTCGCGTCGAGCAGCTCGCGCAGCCGGCCCGCTTCGCCGATCATGAGGACCGCGAAGACGCCGAAGGAACCGGGCAGCCGGCAGGTCTGGGGCAGGCCGGGCGAGTAGACGCCGGTCATCTCGCGCAGCCGGCGGACGCCCTCGGGGGTGGTCCACCGCCCGGTGTCGTGGTCCATGTTGAGGAGCTCGACGAGCCGCACGCCGCGCCGGGCCTCCCAGCGCTGCTCCTCGGAGAGCGGCGGCGGGGCGGCCGTGCACGGCTCGTGCAGGGGGACGACGGGGGCGGCGGGCGGGGTGAACGGGTCGGGGCCGAGGGCCGCGACCGCCCGGGCCCAGGACAGGGCGTCGGTCCGCAGGTCGCGCATCTGCCAGTACCAGAGCAGGGAGTGGACGAGGACGAGGGCCTCGTCCTCGGCGCGGGCGTCGACGGCCCGGCGCAGGGCGGTGCGGAGGTTGCCGTACTCGCGCCCGAAGCGGGCGACGGCCTCGACCTGGGCGGAGCCGCGGAGCTCGGGATCGGTACGGCGGGCGAGCTCCCGGTAGTACGTCAGATGGCGCCGTTCGACCGCCGCCCGCTCCCCGGCCTCGTCGAGCCGCTCCCCCGCGTACTCCGCCACGGTCTCCAGGAGGTGGAAGCGCATCCCCTCGTCCCCCGGGGCCGCCACCACGAGCGACTTGTCGACGAGCGTCCCCAGCAGGTCCAGGACGTCGAGCGCCCCGTCCGTCCCGTCGTCCGTGCAGACCGCCTCGGCCGCCGCCAGATCACAGCCGCCCGTGAAGACCGCGAGCCGTCGCAGCACCGCGCGCTCGACCCCGTCGAGCAGGTCCCACGACCAGTCGACCACCGCCCGCAGCGTCTGCTGCCGCGGCAGCACCGTCCGCGCGCCCGACGTCAGCAGCCGGAACCGGTCGTCGAGCCGGTCCGCGATCTGCCGTGGCGTCAGCATCCGCAGCCGGGCCGCGGCCAGCTCGATCGCCAGCGGCAGGCCGTCGAGACGGCGGCAGATCTCCTCCGCCGCCCCGGGGTCCTCGCCCACGGTGAACCCCGGCCGCGCCGCCGCGCCCCGCTCGTCGAGCAGGCGCAGCGCCATGCCCGCGGGCAGCGGGCCCAGGGGCCGTACCAGCTCCCCCGGCACTCCCAGCGGCTCGCGGCTGGTCGCGAGGACCCGGAGTCCCGGGCAGCGGGCGAGCAGGGTCTCGGCCAGCGCGGCGGCGGCGGCCACCACGTGCTCGCAGTTGTCGAGGAGGATCAGGAGGCGGCGCCCCGAGCAGTGCTCGACGAGCCGGGAGAGCGGGTCGTCGCCGGCTCGGAGCTCCTCGGCTCCCGCGCCCCGCAGGACGGTCTCGCGGGCGCCGACGGCCGCGAGGACCGCCTCGGGGACGGCCTCGGGGTCCGTGACGGGCGCGAGTTCGGCGACCCAGACCCCGTCCGGCCACGCCTCGGCGGCGCGCTCGGCGGCCTCCTGCGAGAGCCGGGTCTTCCCGGCGCCGCCGGGCCCCAGCAGGGTGACGAGGCGGGCGGTGCGCAGGTCGTCGCGGAGGGCGGCGATCTCCTCGTCGCGGCCGACGAAGCTGGTGAGCCGGGCACGCAGGTTGCCCCGGGCGGAGGGCTCCTCGCGCCGCGCCGGGCGCTGCTCCTTCCGGGGCTCCGGGGCGGGTTCCGGCCTCCGCGGCCCCGCGAGCAGCTCCGCGTGGAGGGCGCGCAGCGCGGGCGACGGGTCGGTGCCGAGGCGGGTGGCGAGCGCGCGGCGGACCGTCTCGTACGCGGCGAGGGCCTCGGCCGCGCGTCCGGTGTCGCGCAGGGCCCGGATCCGCAGGGCCTGGAGGGTCTCGTCCAGGGGGTGGGCCGTGCAGAGGGCGGTGAGTTCGGGGAGGGCCGCGGCCGCCTCGCCCAGTCCGAGGGCGGCGTCGAGCGCGGCGCGGCGGGCGTCGAGGCGGCGGGCCTCCCAGCGGGGGGCCTCCGTCTCCCGGTCGGGCAGGTCGGCGAGGGCGGGCCCGCGCCAGAGCCCGAGGGCCTCGTCGAGGAGGCCGGCGGCCCGCGCCGGGTCCCCCGCGCCGAGTGCGGCCACGCCCTCGGCGGCCAGCCGCTCGAAGCGGCGGGCGTCCACGTCCTCGGGGCGGGCGTCGAGCCGGTAGCCGCCTTCGGCGGAGACGATCCGGTCGCGGCCGAGGGCCTTGCGGAGCCGTCCGACGAGGGCCTGGAGCGCGGCGACGGCGTCGGCGGGCGGCTGGTCGCCGTGCCACACCTCGTCGACGAGGTCCGGTACGGGCACCGTCCGGCCGGCCCGCAGGGCGAGGACGGTGAGCAGCGCACGGACCCGCGGGCCGCCGACGGCCACGTCGGTGCCGTCGGGGGTGCGGGCGAGGGTCGGGCCGAGGACGCAGTAGTGCACGGGCCCATTCTCCGCGAGTGGGGCCCCGTCTCCGGAACTCGGCCCGTCACCCGGTACGTTTCCCGCACGTCGGGCACCGAAGGGTGCCACCTCCGTCCCCTGGGAGCTCCCGCGATGACCACGGCCACCGACCGGCGCCACGAGCGGCGGATCAGCCCCGTCTTCCTGGCGATCCTCGCCGTCATGGCCGTGACCGGCTGGGCGGTGTGGACGGACTTCGCCGCCCTGCCCGGCCTGGCGGTCTTCCTCTTCGTGACCTCGGCGTGGGTGGTGTCGCTCTGCCTGCACGAGTACGCGCACGCCCGTACGGCGCTGCACGGCGGTGACATCACGGTCGGGGCGAAGGGCTATCTGACCCTGAACCCGCTGGCGTACACGCACGCCGTCCTCAGCATCGTCCTGCCGGTGCTGTTCGTGATCATGGGCGGGATCGGTCTGCCCGGCGGCGCCGTCTTCATCGAGCAGGGCCGGATCAACGGGCGCTGGAAGCACAGCCTGATCTCGGCGGCGGGCCCGCTGGCGAACGTGCTGTTCGCGCTGGTCTGCACGGCCCCGTTCTGGCTGGGGGCGCTCGACGGCGTCCCGACGGCCTTCCAGTACGCGCTGGCCTTCCTGGCGTTCCTCCAGGTGACCGCGGCGCTGCTGAACCTGCTGCCGGTGCCGGGCCTCGACGGGTACGGGATCGTGGAGCCCTGGCTGTCGTACAAGGTGAAGCGGCAGATCGCGCCGTACGCGCCGTACGGCTTCTTCATCGTGATCGCGCTGCTGTTCGTGCCGGCGGTCAACGACGGCTTCTTCGACGCGATCGACGCGCTGATGCGGTCGCTCGGTGTGCCGGAGCTGTCCCGCTACTGCGGTTCGCAGCTGTTCCGGTTCTGGCAGGAGACGCCGGAGTTCTGCCAGGTCTGACGCCGGGCCGCCGCGGCGGGGCCGGTCCGCGGGACCGGTCCCGGGGGGCCGGTCCGCGCGATCGACTACGCCTCGGCGGCGGCCTTCTCGACCTTGGCGCGGCGGACGTAGTACCAGGCCATGTTGGAGGAGAGGCCCGCGATGAGGACCCAGACGACGCCGAGGAAGCTGCCCTCGACGAAGGAGACGACGGCCGCGGCGACGGCCAGGGCGCAGACCACGAGGGCGTAGAGGGCGAGGCGGGGCATGGGGGTCGGCTCCTGTCCGGGTACGGCTGCTGTGCCCGTCCAGTGTCCCCCATGCCCGCCGTCCGGCCGGGACCGGCTCGGAGGTCGTGCCGGGAGACGGCTCACACGTCGGTGACGCGGAGCCCGGCGTGCGCCTTGTAGCGGCGGTTGACGGAGATCAGGTTGGCGACGAGCGACTCGACCTGGTGGGCGTTGCGCAGGCGGCCGGCGAAGACACCGCGCATGCCGGGGATGCGGCCGGCGAGGGCCTGGACGATCTCGACGTCGGCGCGCTCCTCGCCGAGGACCATCACGTCGGTGTCGATCTCGTCCAGGGAGGCGTCCTGGAGGAGGACCGCGGAGAGGTGGTGGAAGGCGGCGGCGACGCGGGAGTCCGGGAGGAGCGCGGCGGCCTGCTCGGCGGCGGAGCCCTCCTCGGGCTTGAGCGCGAAGGCGCCCTTCTTGTCGAAGCCGAGCGGGTTGACGCAGTCGACGACGAGCTTGCCCGCGAGCTCCTCGCGCAGCGACTCCAGGGTCTTGGCGTGTCCGTCCCACGGCACGGCGACGATCACGATGTCGCTGCGGCGGGCGCAGTCGGCGTTGTCGGCGCCCTCGACGCCGTGGCCGATCTCCTCGGCGGCCTGCCGGGCGCGGTCGGCGGCGCGGGAGCCGATGATCACCTGCTGTCCGGCCTTGGCGAGCCGGTACGCGAGGCCGCGGCCCTGGTCACCGGTGCCGCCGAGGACGCCGACGACGAGGCCGGAGACGTCGGGGAGGTCCCACGGGTCCTTGGGGGCGGCCTTGGCCGCGGGGGTGCTGGGGGTCGAGGAAGTCATGGGCCCGACCCTACCGAGCGGTCGGCGCCGCCGGGGCGGCTCCCGTACGGGTGAATCGGGCGCGACCGGCCCCGCGCGCGCCCCCGTCGGGTCCAGGATGCGGGGCATGGATGCCGTACGGGTCGCGTTGCTGCGGGAGGTCCTCGCCGGGACGGAGTGGCCGCGGGCGGCCCGGCGGTTCGCGGGCGCGCTCCGGTCCTCGGTCGTCCCGCACCGGGGCGGGCTGCTGCTGGTCGGCACGGAGGAGTACGAGCCCTGGCACCTGGCGGCCCATCTGGTCGACGAGTCGACCTGGTCGGGGATCCCGGAGCTGGCGCCGACGCTGGTCCGGCACCGGGTGCGGCCGGGGGATCCGGCGCACCTGGCCGTGGGGCTCGGCCGCCTGGAGGGCGCGGGGCGGGGGGCGACGCTGCTGATGGTGGCGCCGGACCGGCCGGACGCGGGGCTGCTCCAGCGGGTGCACGACGCCCGCCGGGCGGGGGCGACGGTGCTCTCGCTGGACGGGGGCGACGAGGAGGTGCGCGGGCTGGCCCACGAGACGCTCACGGTGGCGGCGGGGTCGGAGGTCGACCTGGACACGGTGCAGCACCTGGTGAGCGCGGCGGCCGGGGAGAACAGCCTGCCGTCGGCGCGTGGGAACCGCCGGTTCCGCGACCGGCTGTCGGGGCTCGCGGACCGGCTGACGGCGCCGCCGCCGGCCCGCTGGTAGGCGCCGGGGCGGGATTCGGGGCGCGGACGCCCGTCGGGGGGCCGCCCCCGGCGGGACCACCGTCGGGGGGCCGCCCCCGGCGGTGGGGGGCGTGCCAGGGCTGTCGGGGCGCCGTGGCGCCGGGGCGCCGGGGCGCCGGGGCGCCGGGGCGCCGGGGCGCCGGGGCGCCGGGGCGCCGGGGCGCCGGGGCGCCGGGGCGCCGGGGCGCCGGGGCGCCGGGGCGGGCAAATGAAGTTGCCTTCGGCACCCTATGGCCGGAGCATGACCCTTCGTGTCCTCTGTGCGTTCTGTGTTCTCCAAGGTCTCCAAGATCTCAGCCCTGCTGCCCGACACCGCCCCCTGGCGCGAGTCCCGCGACTTCCGCCTCCTCTGGGTCCAGGGGCTCGTGACCTTCTTCAGCAGTGCGATGGCGATGATCGCCCTGCCGCTGCAGATCAAGGAGCTGACGGGTTCGCCGCTCGCGGTCGGCGCGATGGGCGCGGTGGAACTGGCGCCGCTCATCGTGTTCGGCCTCTACGGCGGGGCGCTCGCCGACGCGGTCGACCGGCGGCGGGTCATCCTGTGGACCGAGGCGGGCCTCGGGCTGCTCGCGGGACTCCTGCTGGTCAACGCGCTGCTGCCGGAGCCGATGCTCTGGCCGCTGTACGTGGTCGCGGCCGGCGTCTCGGCGCTGGCGGGGCTCCAGCGTCCCGCGCTCGACTCGCTGTTCGCCCGGATCGTGCCGCACCGGCACCAGACCGCGGCCGCCGCGCTGAACTCCCTGCGGTGGCAGATCGGCGCGATCGCGGGCCCGTCGATCGCGGGCCTGGTCGTGGCGTACGCCGGTCACGCGCCCGCGTACGGGGTCACGATCGCCGGTTTCGCGGTCTCGGTCCTGATGTGCCGCCGGCTCTCCCCCGCCCCGCCGGCCCACGACGCGGAGAAGCCCTCGCTGCGGGGCATCGCGGAGGGCGCGCGGTACGCCTGGTCGCGGCCGGTGCTGCTCGGCACGTACGCGGTCGACCTCGCGGCGATGTTCTTCGCCTTCCCGAACACGATCTTCCCGTTCCTCGCGGACGAGCTGGACGCGGACTGGTCGCTGGGCCTGATGTACGCGGCGGGCTCGGTCGGCTCGCTGGTCCTCGGTCTGACCAGCGGCTGGACCGCGAAGGTGCGGCGGCACGGACTGCTCGTGGCGGGAGGTGCCGCGGGCTGGGGCCTGGCCATCGCGGCGGCCGGCTGGTTCGGGAACATCTGGCTGGTGCTGCTCTGCCTGGCCTTCGCCGGGGCCGGGGACATGCTGAGCGGGCTCGGGCGCTCGACCATCTGGAACCAGACGATCCCCGAGGAGCTGCGCGGCCGGCTGGCGGGCATCGAGGTGCTCTCGTACAGCGTCGGGCCGCAGCTCGGTCAGGTCAGGGCGGGCGCGATGGCGGGCTGGACCGGCACCCGGTCGGCGGTCTGGACGGGCGGCGTGGCCTGCGTCGCCTCGGTGGGCCTGCTCTGCCTCGCCCTGCCGAAGCTGCTCACGTACGACTCCGACACGGACGAGGACTCGCTGCGGCGCAAGGCGCAGCAGGAGGCCGCCCAGCGCGCGGCGGAGCGGCCGGAGGCGGCCGGGACCGTCTGAGCCGGTCCCGGCGCCCCCGCGCGGGGGTCTGCGCCCGGCGTCAGTCCTTCCCGCCCTCGGGCGTCCCGTCCTTCCCGGCGCCGTCGTGCCAGCGCGGGTCGGTCTCCCACTCCAGGTTCCGCTCACGGGCGGTCTCCATGGCGTGGGAGGCCTCCTCACGCGTGGCGTACGGGCCGAAGCGGTTCTTCGCCGGGCAATCGGGGCCCTCCTCGACCTTCTTGTGCTCCAGGCAGTAGTACCACTCGCCCGGTTTGCCCGCGGTGCGCTTCTTGAACAGGGCCATCGTCGTCGGCTCCTTCCCTTGGGACCATGCTGCCCCAAGACCCGGTCGTTAGACTCGCTGGCATGTCTGGCCAGTCGCTTCTCGTCCCGGGGGAGCTCTCCCCCCATCGTTCCGTTCCGGGCTCCATCCGCCGCCCCGAGTACGTCGGGAAGCCCGCCCCGGCCCCGTACACCGGGCCGGAGGTCCAGGACTCCGACACCATCGAGCGGATGCGGATCGCCGGCCGCATCGCCGCGCAGGCGATGGGGGAGGCCGCCAAGCACATCGCCCCGGGTGTCACCACCGACGAACTCGACCGGGTCGCGCACGCGTACATGTGCGACCACGGCGCCTACCCGTCCACGCTCGGCTACCGCGGCTTCCCCAAGTCGCTGTGCGCCTCGATCAACGAGGTCATCTGCCACGGCATCCCGGACTCCACCGTCCTGCGGGACGGCGACATCGTGAACCTCGACGTCACGGCGTACATCAACGGCGTCCACGGCGACAACAACGCCACCTACCTCTGCGGCGACGTCGACGAGGAGTCGCGCCTGCTCGTGGAGCGGACCCGGGAGGCCCTGAACCGGGCCGTCAAGGCCGTCAGGCCGGGCCGGCAGATCAACGTCATCGGGCGGGTCATCGAGTCCTACGCGAAGCGCTTCGGCTACGGCGTCGTGCGCGACTTCACCGGGCACGGCATCAACTCGTCGTTCCACTCCGGCCTGATCGTCCCGCACTACGACTCGCCCCACCACACCACCGAGATCAAGACGGGCATGACCTTCACCATCGAGCCGATGCTGACGCTCGGCACCCACGACTACGACATGTGGGACGACGGCTGGACGGTCGTGACCAAGGACCGCAAGCGGACCGCGCAGTTCGAGCACACGCTCGTCGTGACGGAGACCGGGGCGGAGATCCTCACCCTGCCCTGAACCGGCACAGACCCCCTCGAATCGGCGCGGACCCCGGACGGGTTCGCGCCGATTCGCGTGCGCTCCCCCTCCGGACGTTGCCCCCGACCCGCGATTGGGTACCGTTTTTACCGACAGGACGTCGGGAACCAGTTGACTTAGGTAAGCCTAACTCGGCAGGATCGTCACTGGTTCCCGTCCCATCGGTCCCGGAGGCACGCCTTGGACACGCCCTTCTCCACGCTCATCCGTACGGCCTCGCACGAGCAGCACACGGAGGCGGAGACGTCGTCCTTCATGGGCGACCTCCTGGGCGGCCGACTCGGCGTCGACGCCTACGCGCGCTACACCGAGCAGCTCTGGTTCGTGTACCGCGCCCTGGAGGACGGCGCGGAGGCCCTGCGCACGGACCCGGTCGCCGGACCGTTCATACAGCCCGAGCTGTTCCGCACGGCCGCCCTGGAGCAGGACCTCGCCCACCTGCGCGGCCCCGAGTGGCGCGCCGGGGTCTCCCCGCTGCCCGCCACCGTCGCGTACGCCGAGCGGGTCGCCGAGTGCGCCCGCGACTGGCCCGCGGGGTACGTGGCCCACCACTACACGCGCTACCTCGGCGACCTGTCGGGCGGGCAGATCATCCGCGACAAGGCCGAGCGGACGTGGGGCTTCGCGCGCAAGGGCGACGGCGTCCGCTTCTACGTGTTCGACACGATCGGCAACCCGGCCGCCTTCAAGCGGGCCTACCGGGAGCTGCTCGACGGGGTGAACGCCGACGACCTGGAGAAGCAGCGGATCGTCGACGAGTGCAAGCGCGCGTTCGCCTTCAACAGCGCGGTCTTCCAGCAGCTGGGCGGGGAGTTCTCGCTCAGCGCCTGAGCCGGCGGGGGCCCTCGGGCCCCGCACGGGACCGCGTCGGCGCGTCAGCGCGTCAGCGTGCCCTCCAGGCGGACCCGTCCGCCGAGTTCCACGATGCCGTCAGGGCCGGGGGCGGTGAGCAGCTGCGAACCCCGGCCCTGCGTGATGTTCAGGGCCCGTCCCAGCTCCGCCGTGAGCAGCAGCGCCGCCGCGCCGGTCGCCTCGTCCTCGTCGATGCCGTCGCCCCGGCCCGGGAACGCGCGCGCCCTGATCCGGCCCGCGGCCTCCTCCTCCCAGGCCCAGGCGTAGATCCCTCCCCAAGGACTCCGTCCAGGGGATGCCCCAGCGCCCGGCTCGGGCACGTCGAGTGCGTCCACCTCGGCGGCGGAGCCGTACCGGCGGAGGGTCCGCGGCGGCGCCCACTCGGCGCGCGCCTCGATCCAGGTGAACTCCCCGTCGCCGCGCACCCACACCTCGCCCGCGGGCGGCACGACGACCTCCAGGTCGAGCAGCCAGGCGGCGCCGACCAGCGGGTGTCCGGCGAAGGGCAGTCGCAGGCCGGGCGTGTAGATGTCGACGATCCCGCGCTCCGGATCGTCGACGAACACGGTCTCGCTGAAGCCGAGTTCCTTGGCGAGCGCCTGCCGGGAGGCCTCGTCGGGGTGGCTACGGGCGTCCCGCACGACCCCGAGGGCGTTGCCGTGCCGGCCGTCGGCCGCGCAGAAGACCCGCAGGACGTCGATGTCGGTGGCGGCGGTGGGCACGGTGTTCATGGCGGAAATTGAACCACCCGGGGGAAGGCGGCAGGGCCGCACCCGGAGATTCGGGGGCGGCCCTGCCTGGTGGGGGTGGTGGATCAGGAACCCGTCGCGCGCCGGCGCACCGCGACGACGACGCCCGCGCCGGCCGCCACGCGGACCGGCGTCCCGCTCGTCGTGCCCAAGCGGAGTCACCGGACGGGCGAAAGCGATGATCCACCCTCCTTGACCGGCCCTTGACCACTCCATGAGCAGCTCATGGAGCCCCTGTGATCCCTCCGTGTCCGGGGTGTCGGATCTGAGAGCCGAATCACTGGACGGCCGGGTATGGCTGAGGTAAGCCTCGGTTAAGTTAGGTCCGCCTCAGCCCCGTCCCCCGCGTTTCTGGAGTCCCCATGCGAGCCGTCCGCCTGTCCGTCGTCACCGCCGCCGCGACCGCGGCGGCCCTGGCCGCCGTCACCGGCTGCACCGAGAAGAGCGACGCGAAGGCGGACGACGGCACGATCACCGTGGTCGCCAAGGACGACTCCTGCGAGGTCTCGAAGAAGGAGTTCCCGGCCGGCCACCTGAAGCTCGCCGTCGAGAACCGCGGCTCCAAGGTCACCGAGGTCTACGTCCTCTACCCGGACGACCGGATCGTCACCGAGCGCGAGAACATCGGCCCCGGCACCAAGGCCACCATCACCGCCGAGATCAAGTCCGGCGACTACGCCATCGCCTGCAAGCCCGGCATGGTCGGCGACGGCATACGCCGGCAGGTCAAGGCCACCGGCGGCGCCGCGGGCGCCACCCGCTCCCCCGAGATGGACGCCGCCGTCGCCGCCTACCGCCAGTACGTCCAGGCACAGGCCGACGCCACCCTCCCCAAGGTCAAGGTCTTCACCGACGCCGTCCGCGCCGGCGACGTCGAGGCCGCCAAGAAGGCCTACGCCGCCTCCCGCATCGGCTGGGAGCGCACCGAGCCGGTCGCCGAGTCCTTCGGCGACATCGACCCCAAGGTCGACGTCCGCGAGGACGGCCTGGAGGAGGGCCAGGACCCGGCCACCGACTGGACCGGCTGGCACCGCCTGGAGAAGGCCCTCTGGCAGGACAAGAAGATCGGCGAGCGCGAGAAGCAGCTCGCCGGCCTCCTCGACAAGGACCTCGCGGACTGGGTCAAGCGCGTCGGCAAGGCCGAGATCACCCCCACCTCCATGGCCAACGGCGCCAAGGAGCTCCTCGACGAGGTCGCCAGCGGCAAGGTCACCGGTGAGGAGGAGCGCTACTCCCACACCGACCTCGTCGACTTCAAGGCGAACGTCGAGGGCGCCCAGAAGTCCTTCGACCTGCTCAAGCCGGTCGCCGCCAAGAACGACCCGAAGCTCGTCACCGACCTGGAGAAGCGGTTCGCCGCGCTGAACACGCTGCTCGACGAGTACCGCGCGGACAAGACCGGCTACGACTTCACCTCGTACGACAAGGTCGGCAAGCCCGAGCGCAAGGAGCTCTCCGACGGCGTCAACGCGCTCGCCGAGCCGCTCTCCAAGCTCGCCGCCGCCGTCGTCAAGTAGTCGTCGGACCGACAGGGACGGGGAGAGGGACATGTCCGAGGAGAGCCGGGAGCAGCAGGCGGCCGGGGCCGCCGCGCCCTCCCGCCGTACGGTCATCGGCTGGGGCGGTGCCGGGCTCGCGCTCGGCGCCGCCGCCGCGGGCGGTGCCGCCGCCCTGCTGACCGGGGACGGGGACTCCCCCGTCCCGGTCGCCGACAGCGGGGCGGCCGTGCCCTTCCACGGCACGCACCAGGCCGGCATCGCGACCGCCGTGCAGGACCGGCTGCACTTCGCGGCCTTCGACGTGACGACCACCGACCGCGCCGAACTGGTCCAGCTCCTCCAGGACTGGACGCGGGCGGCCGAGCGGATGACGGCCGGCGCCGAGGTCGGCGAGGGCGCCTACGGGGGCCTCCCGGAGGCGCCGCCGGACGACACCGGCGAGGCGCTCGGCCTCAAGCCCTCCCGCCTCACCCTCACGATCGGCTTCGGGCCCTCCCTCTTCGACGGGCGCTTCGGACTGAAGGACCGCCGGCCCGGGGCCCTGGTGGAGCTGCCCAGGTTCCCCGGCGACAACCTGGACCCGGCCCGCAGCGGCGGCGACCTCTGCGTCCAGGCCTGCGCCGACGACCCGCAGGTCGCGGTGCACGCCATCCGGAACCTGGCTCGGATCGCCTTCGGGAAGGCCGCGGTCCGCTGGTCGCAGCTGGGCTTCGGCAAGACGTCCTCGACGACCCCGGACGCCCAGACGCCCCGCAACCTCTTCGGTTTCAAGGACGGCACCCGCAACATCGCGGGCACCGAGACCGAGCGGCTGGCGCGGCACGTGTGGGTCTCCGGCAAGGACGCGGAGGGTCCCGCGGCGTGGATGGACGGCGGCTCGTACCTGGTCGCCCGCCGCATCCGGATGAACGTCGAGACCTGGGACCGCACACCGCTCGCCGAGCAGGAGGACATCTTCGGCCGCGACAAGCGCGAGGGCGCGCCCGTGGGCAAGGCCAAGGAGCACGACGAGCCGTTCCTGAAGGCGATGAAGCCGGACTCCCACGTCCGGCTCGCCCATCCCGACACCAACGCCGGGGCGACGATCCTGCGGCGCGGCTACTCCTTCACCGACGGCACGGACGGCCTCGGCCGCCTGGAGGCCGGGCTGTTCTTCCTCGCCTACCAGAAGGACGTGCGGACCGGCTTCGTCCCGGTGCAGACCTCCCTGTCGCGGGCCGACGCCCTCAACGAGTACATCCAGCACGTGGGTTCGGCGCTCTTCGCGATCCCGCCGGGCGTCCGGGACAAGGACGACTGGTGGGGCCGGGCGCTCTTCTCGTGACACACCACGCAACCCCGGGAGGGAACCGGCGTGTTCGGTAACTATCTGATCGGCCTGCGCGAGGGTCTCGAAGCCAGCCTCGTCGTCTGCATCCTCATCGCCTACCTGGTGAAGACCGGCCGGCGCGACGCGCTGAAGCCGGTCTGGGCCGGCATCGGCGTGGCCGTCGCCGTGGCCCTGGCCTTCGGCGCCGGCCTGGAGTTCGGCTCCCAGGAGCTGACCTTCGAGGCGCAGGAGCTGCTGGGCGGCTCGCTCTCGATCGTCGCGGTCGTCCTGGTGACCTGGATGGTCTTCTGGATGCGGCGCACGGCCCGGCACCTCAAGGCCGAGCTGCACGGCAGGCTCGACGCGGCCCTGCGGATGGGGACGGGCGCGCTGGTCGCCACCGCCTTCCTCGCGGTGGGCCGGGAGGGCCTGGAGACCGCGCTGTTCGTGTGGGCGTCGGTCCGGGCCTCCTCGGACGGCACCTTCGCGCCGCTGGCCGGGGTCCTCCTCGGGCTGCTCACGGCGGTGCTCCTCGGCTGGCTGTTCTACCGGGGCGCGCTGCGGATCAACCTGGCGAAGTTCTTCACGTGGACCGGCGGCATGCTGGTGGTCGTGGCGGCGGGCGTCCTCGCGTACGGCGTGCACGACCTCCAGGAGGCCCGCTTCCTGTCCGGCCTCGCCGACAAGGCCTTCGACATCTCGGCGACGATCCCGCCGGACAGCTGGTACGGCACCCTCCTCAAGGGCGTCTTCAACTTCCAGCCGAACCCGACGGTCCTTCAGGTCACGGTGTGGGCGCTGTATCTGGTCCCGACGCTCGCGCTGTTCCTCGCCCCGATAGGGTCGGGTCCGTCCACGCGGGTGAAGAAGCAGAAGGCGACCGATGAGAAGGCTGACGCTGAGGCGAGCGCCGGGACGACCGCTTGAGCGGTCGTCGGCAGGACGGTCCACCACACCCGCCGGGGCCCGGCGCCCCGCGCGGCCCGTACGCCTCCTCTCCGCGACGGCGGCCGCGACCGTCCTCGCGCTGACCGCGAGCGGCTGCGTCACCGTGCACGGCGAGCTGGCCCTGCTGCCGCCGGCCACCCGGGCCGAGGCGGCGCAGGCCCTCGCCGACTTCACGGCCGCCTACAACGCGGCCGACAAGGCCCACGATCCGGCGCTGGACGCGGGACGGGTCACCGGCCCGCTGGGCGAGATCAACCAGGCGGGTCTGCGCGCCCGGGCGGTCACCTCGCCCGGGACCAATCCGAACCACCGCCCCCTCGAACTCTCGGACGCGCGCTTCGTGCTGCCCCGGAAGGCGGGCTGGCCGCGCTGGTTCCTCGCGGACACCGACCCCAGTCTGGACACCGACGGGGGCTCGGGCGACCAGCGGTGGCTCCTCGTCTTCGTGCGCAACGGCCCCGAGCAGCTGTGGGAGGTCGCCCACCTGGTGATCCTCGGCCCGTCCCAGGTGCCCGAGTTCGCCGAGGAGGACGGGTACGCGGTGCCGGTCGCCCGGGACGGCGACGGCCTCGCGGTCGCTCCCGGGGACCTCGGCAAGGCGTACGTCGCCTTCCTGGAGAGCGGGCGGCGGGGGCCGTTCGCGGCGGGACCGCACACGACGCTGCTGCGGGAGCAGCGGGAGAAGGGCGCGAAGCGCCCGGGGCTCGCCACCCAGTACCTCGACCGGGTCGCGGACGGCGGCGACTTCGCCCCGCTGGGGCTGCGGACCAAGGAGGGCGGCGCGTTCGTGTTCTTCGCGACGCGGTTCTTCGAGCGGCAGACGGCGGCCGCGGGCTACCGTCCCAAGGTCGACCCCGACATCAAGGCGCTGCTGACCGGCGAGGTGCGGAACACGGTCACCAAAGAGTGGGTCTCCAACCAGGCGGTCCTGGTCAAGCCGGCCGGCGCCGAACGCGACGCGGTGACGTTCAAGGCCCGGCTCCAGGGCGTGGTGGGCGCGCAGGGCTCGTAGCGGCCCGCCGGCCGCGCACGGGTCCGCCCGCTCCGCCCACCGGGGGCGGCGGCCCGCGACGGACGCGGGTCAGCGGGGACGCGGGTCAGCGGGTCAGCGGCCAGGCGATCTCGTGGGCCGTGTGCTCCCCGTCGCCCTCCGCCTCGCGCGCGGCCGCGTGGCGGGCGCAGGCGTCCTGGAGGGTCTCCAGGAGGTTCAGCGGATCGGGCAGCGGATGCTCGGGGCCGCGCAGCCAGGCCACGACCGGATGGGCGCTCTCGTCACCGGGAAGCCGGGCCGGCGGGACGAGGACGTAGCTGCCGCGGCAGTGCCAGCGCAGCCCCGGGTGCTCGTCCATCGTCTCGGGGTGGCAGTCGAGCTCGCACGGCCACCACTCGTCCTCGTCCTCGGGGGTGCCGCGGGTGGCGGTGAAGAAGAGCATCCGGCCGCCGGCCGGGTCGGCGTCGGACGACTCGGCGACCGGCCCGACCTCGACACCCTCCGCCAGGAGGCGCTCCAGGGCGGCGCGGCCGGCGGCGAGCGGTACGTCGAGGACGTCGTGGACCATGCCGGTGGCGGTGATGAAGTTCGCCTCGGGCTCGTTGCGGGCCCAGCGCTCGATCTGGCCGCGGTCGGTGGTCGACTGCGTCTGCCAGGCGAAGGAGACGGGGTGCCGGGCGGGGGTGGGACAGCCGATCCGCTCACAGGAACAGCTGTAGCCGACGGGGTACGCGGCGGGGGCGAGGGGCAGCCCGGCGGCGGCGACGGCCAGGAGCAGCGTCTCGCGGTCGTTCTCGTCGTCGGCCGCGGTGCGTTTGGGACGCCTGCGCAGCCACTGCGCGAGTTTGCTCTCCGTGCCGCGGTAGCGGCCGATCCCGTCGCCCATCTATCCCCTCACACCTCATGCTCGCCCGTTCGGCTCTGCCCATGGTCCCACCATCCTGCGCCCTGGGTGACCGGAGTGCGGAACCGGGGGGTGGAACCGGTGTGCGACGGATGTCTCAGTCCCTCGGCGCGAGGCCGCGCAGGGCGAGGTCGACGAGGGTGTCGGCGTAGGCGTGGGTGAGCGGCAGGGTGCGGTGGAGCCAGCGGTGGTGGAGCGGTCCGACGAGGAGTTCGAGGGCGATGCGGGGGTCGACGCCGGGGTCGACGTCGCCGGCCGCCTGGGCCGCCGTGATCCGGCGGGCGTAGTACTGGAGCTGCGGTTCGAGGAGGGCCTCGGTGAAGCGGGCGCCGAGCTCCGGGTCGACGATGCTCTCGGCGGCGAGGGCGCGGCTGGGCGCGTCGAAGGCGGGGTCGTTCATCTCGTCGACGGTGGCGCGCAGGACGTACCGGAGGTCGGCGGCGAGGTCGCCGGTGTCGGGGATCCCGGCCTCCCCCTCCCCGCCGTGGGCGTCCTCATGCCGAACGGCCTCGTTGGCGCGGGCGGCGAGGTCGAGGAAGGCGTCGAGGAGGACGGCGGCCTTGGAGGGCCACCAGCGGTAGATGGTCTGCTTGCCCACTCCGGCGCGGGCGGCGATGCCCTCGATGGTGGTCTTCGCGTAGCCGGTCTCGGAGACGAGGGCGAGGGCGGCGTCGAAGATGGCGCGGCGCGAGCGCTCGCTGCGGCGGGAGGCGTCGGGGGCCTTGGCGTCGGACATGGGTCCAATCTAGCAGCCCACGAGACGCCACGTCTCGCGAGTCGGTGGCCGGAACCGAACCACCCGAACGGTCCACTGCGCACCGGGCCCGGAAGGCGGACCATGGGGTTCACCGATCCGGCGGAGACGCCCGCCGGGGACCACCCGTCCGTGAGGAGCCCTCATTGCGCACCACTCCGCGCACGTCCTCGCCCCGCCGTTATCTGATGTGCCCACCCGCGCACTTCACGGTGACGTACTCCATCAACCCCTGGATGGACCCCACGAAACCGGTCGACCTGCCGCTCGCCCTCACCCAGTGGGAGGACCTGCGCGACCGCTACCGCGCGCTCGGCCACACGGTCGAGCTCCTCACCCCCGACCCGGCGCTGCCGGACATGGTCTTCGCGGCGAACGGCGCCACCGTCGTCGACGGCCGGGTCCTCGGGGCGATGTTCGCCCACGCGGAGCGCACGGCCGAGGCCGCGGCGCACCTGGCCTGGTTCCGAGGAAACGGTTGGGCAGCCGAGGACGTACGGGCTCCGGAGCACATCAACGAGGGCGAGGGGGACTTCGCCGTCACCGCCTCCTGGATCCTGGCCGGGCGCGGCTTCCGCTCCAGCCCGCTCTCGCACGACGAGGCGCAGGAGTTCTTCGGCCGCCCGGTGATCGGCCTCGAACTGGTGGATCCGCGGTACTACCACCTGGACACCGCGCTCTGCGTCCTGGACGACGCGGCCGACGAGGTCATGTACTACCCGGACGCCTTCTCCCCCGGCAGCCGCGCGGTGCTCGCCCGGCTCTTCCCCGACGCCCTGATCGCGACGGCGGAGGACGCGGCGGCGCTCGGTCTGAACGCGGTCAGCGACGGCCGGAACGTCCTCCTGCCCCAGGCGGCGGTCGGCCTCTTCGACCCGCTGCGCCGCCGGGGCTTCGAACCGATCGGCATGGACCTGGGCGAGCTGCTCAAGGGCGGCGGCAGCGTGAAGTGCTGCACCCAGGAGCTGCGGCCCTAGGGGGTGTCTTGTGGATCAGGCCGGATCAGGGAGCGGGGTCTGGTGCGTGCGATCGCAAGGCGGAGGAGGGAGGCATGGCGGAGCCATGCCGACCGACGACAACGCGGCGAGCGTGCGTGCCAGACCCCGCGAGCCCGGCATGATCGGCAAGACACCCCCTAGGGCGCGGGACCGGTCGCGCGCCGTGTCCGCCGGCGGTCCGGCGGGCACGGCGCGGGGCCGCGGGCCGGGTGCGGGCCCTCAGCCCTCGTCCTCCGGCGGCCAGGCGTCGCCCCACTCCGCGTCGCGGGCCTGCCGGTACAGCGGGCCGTGCCGCTTGGTGACCGTGTCGCGGCCCAGCCCGTCCGGGCCGCACAGGTCGAGCAGCACCATGCCCTTGCGGATCTGCGGCCTGCGCGTGATGCGGGAGGCGGCCGGCGAGGGCGGGAGCCGGGTCGCCGCCACGTAGGCGTACTTCTCGTCCTCGTAGGGCAGCGAGCCGCCCTTGACCTGCCGGTGCAGCGAGGAGCGGCTGACCCGGGCCGCGAAGTGGCACCAGTCCGTGCCCGGCTCGATCGGGCAGGCCCCGCTGTGCGGGCAGGGCGCGGCGACCGTGAACCCGGCCTCGATCAGCAGGGTGCGGGCGGCGATGATCCGCTCGTAGCCGTCGGGGGTGCCGGGCTCGACGATCACGACCGTCTGCGCGGCCCGCGCGGTCTCGGTCACGAGCGCGGCCCGGTCGGCCGGGGTCAGCTCCTTGAGCACGTACGACACGGTGACCAGGTCCGTGTCCTCGAGCTTCAGCGCGCCGCCGATCCTGGCCGTGCGCCACTCGGCGTCCAAGGCACCGGCGGCCAGTTCGCGGCCCAGCGCGAGGGCCGGCTCGGCCCAGTCCAGGACCGTGCTGCGGGGCGGCCGCTCCTCCCAGGCCTCGGCGACGGCCCAGCTCGCCGCGCCCGTGCCGCCGCCGACGTCGGTGTGGGTGCGCGGCTCCCAGTCGGGCGCCGCCCCGCGCAGGGCGGCGAGGGCGCCCCGTACCGCCTCGAAGGTCGCCGGCATCCGGTACGCGGCGTACGCGGCGACGTCGGAGCGGTCGCGGAGCACGGGGGCGTCCGTCGGGGTGGTCCCCCGGTAGTTGGCGATCAGCCGGTCGACGGCCTGGGCGGCCTGCTTGGGCGGCAGCCCGCCGAGGAGCCCGGCGAGGGCGGCGCGCAGCGAGTCGGCGGAGGGAGCGGAGGCGTTCACCGACCCAGTCTAGGCGGCGGGCCCGGTGGTCCCGGGGGCCCGGACCGGCCGGCCCGCCTCGGCCGACCGCCACGGGCGGCACAGGCCCAGGAAGCAGGCCAGGGCCAGGACGGCGCAGCTCAGCTGGACGACCGCCATCGGCACGGCGGTGTGCTCGCCGGCGATGCCGACGAGCGGGGAGGCGACGGCGCCGACGAGGAACGACGTGGTGCCGAGGAGCGCGGAGGCGGAGCCGGCGGCGTGCGGGGTGCGCATCAGGGCCTGGGCGTTGGTGTTCGGCATCGCGAGGCCCATCGCGGACATCAGGACGAAGAGCCCGGCCGCGACCGGCGCGAGTCCGACCTTCCCGAAGACGCCGGCGGTCATGAGGAGCAGCGCGAGCGAGGCGACGAGGATCGTCCCGAGGCCCCAGCCCAGCGCCTTGTCGAGGCTGACGCGGCCGACGAGCAGCTTGCCGTTGATCTGGCCGACGGCGACCAGGCCGATCGAGTTGAGGCCGAAGAGCAGGCTGAAGGTCTGCGGCGAGGCCCCGTAGATCTCCTGGACGACGAACGGCGAGGCCGAGATGTACGCGAAGAGGGCGGCGAAGGCGAGGCCGCCGGTCAGCATGTACCCGGCGAAGACGCGGTCGCCGATCAGTCCCCTCATCGTGCGCAGGGCCTGCCCGACCCCGCCCTCGTGGCGGCGCTCGGGCGGCAGCGTCTCGGCGAGGAAGCGCCAGACGACCAGGGTGAGGAGGACGCCGATGACGGTGAGCACGTGGAAGACGCCCCGCCAGTCGGTGATCCGGAGGATCTGGCCGCCGATGAGGGGCGCGATGATCGGGGCGACGCCGGAGATCAGCATGAGGGTGGAGAAGAACCGGGCCATCTCCACGCCGTCGTACAGGTCGCGGACGACCGCGCGGGCGATGACGATGCCGGCGGCGCCGGCGAGTCCCTGGAGCAGCCGGAAGGCGATGAGCAGTTCGGCGGAGGGGGCGAGCGCGCAGACGGCGGTGGCCAGGACGTACACGATCATGCCGACGAGCAGGGGGCGGCGCCGGCCCCACTTGTCGCTCATGGGGCCGACGACGAGCTGGCCGAGGGCCATGCCGGCGAGGCAGGCGGTGAGGGTGAGCTGGACGGTGGCGGCGGGGGCGTTCAGCGCGCCGGTGACCTCGGGCAGGGCCGGGAGGTACATGTCCATGGAGAGCGGGGGCAGTGCGGTGAGCCCGCCGAGGACGAGGGTGACGAGCAGCCCGGTGCGCCGGGCGGCGGTGACGGACTCCGCCGGAGCGACCGGAGTGCTCTCGGTTATGTGTCCTTGTGTTGTTCTCTGACCGCTCTCCGGCATCGACTGCTCCATATCGTTGAATCCTTGCCTATGCTCTCAGCTCGATCGGCATGGTCGAGACCTCTGTGGGACGGGTGGGGTACATGAGTGACACGGTGCGCTGGGGAATCCTGGCGACGGGCGGCATGGCGGAGCGGTTCACCACGGACCTGCTCACCCTCGACGGCGCCGAGGTCGTCGCGGTGGCGTCCCGCACGGAGGCCTCCGCCCGGGCCTTCGCGGACCGGTTCGGCATCCCGCGGGCGTACGGCGGGTGGGACGGGCTCTTCGCCGACGAGGACGTCGACGTGGTCTACGTGGCGACCCCGCACCACGCCCACCGGGAGGCGGCCGGCCGCGCCCTGGAGGCGGGCAGGGCGGTGCTCTGCGAGAAGGCTCTCACGCTCAACGCCCGCGAGGCGGAGGAACTCGTCATCCTGTCGCGGGACCGCGGCCTCTTCCTCATGGAGGCCATGTGGATGTACTGCAACCCGCTGATTCGGCGGCTCGCGGAGCTGGTGCGCGACGGGGCGATCGGCGAGATCAGGACCGTGCAGGCCGACTTCGGGCTCGCGGGCCCGTTCCCGGCGGACCACCGGCTGCGGGACCCCGCGGTGGGCGGCGGAGCGCTGCTCGACCTGGGCGTGTACCCGGTGTCGCTGGCCCAGCTGCTCCTCGGCGAGCCGGACAGCGTCCACGCGCACGCGCTGCTCTCGCCGGAGGGCGTCGACCTGAACACCGGCATGCTGCTCGGCTGGTCGGACTCCGGGGCCTCGGCCCTGCTGTCCTGCTCGCTCGACGCGGACACCCCGCTGACGGCCTCGGTCACCGGCTCGCTGGGCCGGATCGACCTCCCCCGCGGCTTCTTCTTCCCGGAGCGCCTCACCCTCCACCGCGCCGGCCGGGAGCCCGAGGTGATCACCGCGCCGGAGGACCCGCACTCCCTGCGGCACGAGGCCGCCGAGGTCGTGCGCTGCCTGCGGTCCGGACTGACGGAGTCCCCGCTCGTCCCCCTCGACGGCTCGCTCGCGGTGATGCGGACGCTCGACGCGGTACGGGAACGCATCGGCGTCCGCTACCCCCAGGAGGCCGTGCCCGGGCCGCGCGGGGCCTCCGGCGGTCCGGGGCTCGCGCGGGCCTGAGCCGGCCGGGGCTCACGCGGGCCTGAGGCCCGGGTTCCCGGCCTCCGTGACGAAGGAGCCGGCCGTGGCGACGGGAGCGCCCGGGGCCGTGACGTACGGCACCGTCCGGAAGTCGGCCCGGGCGGCCTCCTCCCCGAGCGCGACCGTCACGTAGCCGCGCCGCCCGTTGAAGAACCTCAGGTGGGGGTTGGCCTGCAGGAGCCTGTCGTAGTTCGACGGGCGGTCGGCGCCGTCCTTGCCGCTGCTGATCGAGGTGGCGACGATCTCGGTGCCGACGGTCCGCGAGGACGGGTCGAGGAAGTCGGCCTTGAGGTCCAGGCCGTAGCCGACGTGGACGTCCCCGGTGAGCACCATCAGGTTCTCCACCCCCGCGGCCCCGGCACCGGCGAGAAGGCGCCGCCGGGAGGCCGGGTAGCCGTCCCAGGAGTCCATCGACAGCTTGAAGTCGGCGGTGGCGCGGTCGCGGCGTTCGGCCAGGACGACCTGCTGCGGCAGGACGTTCCAGCGGGACCGGGAGCCGCGCCAGCCGTCGAGCAGCCACCTCTCCTGCGCGGCACCGGTCATCGTCCGCGCCGGGTCCTCCGACTCCGGGCCCGGGACCTGCCAGCCGTCGCCGTACGCCTGGTCGGAGCGGTACTGGCGGGTGTCGAGGATGTCGAACTGGGCGAGCCGCCCGAAGCGCAGCCGCCGGTAGAGCCGCATGTCGGGGCCCTGGGGCCGCTGGGGCGCGCGGAGCGGCTGGTGCTCCCAGTAGGCGCGGTAGGCGGCGGCGCGGCGGAGCAGGAACTCCTCCGGCGGGACGTCGTTCTCGGGGGTGCCGCCCGCGTAGTTGTTCTCGGTCTCGTGGTCGTCCCAGGTGACGACGAAGGGATGGGCGGCGTGCGCGGCGCGCAGGTCGGGGTCCGACTTGTAGAGGCCGTACCGGAGCCGGTAGTCGTCCAGGGTGAGCGTCTCGCGGGCGAAGACCGCCGGGAGGGTCCGGTCGGTGTAGGCACGGGCGCCGCCGGTGGCGTTCACGGCGTACTCGTAGAGGTAGTCGCCCAGGTGGAAGACGACGTCCACGTCCTCCTGCGCGAGGTGGCGGTAGGCCGTGAAGTAGCCGTCGTGGTAGGCCTGGCAGGAGACGGCGGCGAGCTTCAGGGCGGTGGTGCGGGCCCAGGGGGCGGGTGCGGTGCGGGTGCGGCCGACGGGGCTGGTCCAGTCGCCGACGCGGAAGCGGTAGAAGAAGTCCCGGCCGGCGTCCAGGTGCTCGACCTCGACGTGCACCGTGTGCGAGAACTCCGGGTGCGCGGTGGCCAGGCCGCGGCGCACGGTCCGGGTGAAGCGCTCGTCGCGGGCGAGCTCCCAGCGGACCGGGACCCGGGCGGCGGGCAGCCCTCCGCCGGGCTCGAAGGGGCGGGGCGCGAGCCTGGTCCAGAGCAGGACGGAGCCGGGCAGGGGGTCGCCGGACGCCACGCCGAGGGTGAACGGGTCCTCGGTCAGCCGGCGCCCGTCGAGCTCGGCGGCGGCGGCCGAGCCCGCGAGCGGAAGCTGCGTGGCGAAGGCGAGCGCGGCGGCGGCGCCGGTGGCGGTGAGGAACCGACGGCGCGCCACGTGGCGTGCGGCGGCGCGGAGTTCGTCGGAGTGCTCGTGGACGTCGTGTACCCGGTTCATGTGCCCCTCCCCAGACGGATGCGGTCCGTCCGTCATTCGAGGGGGGCGGGACGACCTCGCGTTGTCGGGTACAGGACATCCACGTGTCGGGACGGTGAGTTCATGGGGCATGCGTCTCGCGTACGCTGCGCGCCCATGAGCATCGCAGTGGTGACGGGAGCGGGATCGGGCATCGGCCGGAGTGTGGCCCTCGCCCTGGCGGCGGCGGGCTGGTCGGTGGCCCTGGCGGGCCGCCGGGCGGGCGCCCTGGAGGAGACGGCGGCGGCGGCGCCCGGCGGGGACTTCCTGACCGTCCCCACGGACGTCACCTCGGCGGACGAGGTGGCCGCCCTCTTCGCGGCGGTCCGGGACCGCTACGGACGCGTCGACCTGCTCTTCAACAACGCGGGTACGTTCGCGGGCGGCGGCGTCCCCGTCGAGGACCTGGACCCGGACACCTGGCGCGCGGTCGTCGACGTCAACCTGACCGGCGCGTTCCTGTGCGCCCAGGCGGCGTTCCGGACCATGCGGGAACAGGACCCGCAGGGCGGCCGCATCATCAACAACGGCTCGATCTCGGCCCATGTGCCGCGCCCGCACTCGATCGCGTACACGGCGACGAAGCACGCGATGACGGGCCTGACGAAGTCGCTGTCGCTCGACGGGCGCCCGTACCGGATCGCCTGCGGCCAGCTCGACATCGGCAACGCGGCGACGGACATGACGGCCCGCATGCAGTCCGGCATCCTCCAGGCCAACGGCGAGACGGCCGTGGAGCCGGTCATGGACGCGGCGGACGTCGCGGCGACGGTGGTGCACATGGCGGCCCTGCCGCTGGAGGCCAACGTGCAGTTCGCCACCGTGATGGCGACGGCGATGCCGTACATCGGGCGGGGCTGACCCGCCCGGCACCCGGCCCGGTGCCGGGCGCGGACAGACCCTGAGCCCGTCCGCCGCGGGCGGACGGGCTCAGGAGGCGGACGAGGGGGCCGCGGGGGCCGTCAGGCCTGGCCGGTCTCGAAGCGCGCGACCTTGCCGCCCTCGACGACGAAGCGCCAACGGGTCTTCATCTCTCCCCAGGTGTCGTTCCGGAACCGGGCGACGAGGTCGAGGCCGCCGCCCTTCTCCGACTCGACCTCCATGTGCCCGCGCGAGGAGAAGATCTCCCGGTCGGTCCACTCCGAGAGGTCCCGGTCGGACCCGTCGTCGGACATGGTCGCACCGGGGGTCAGAGCCTCCCGGAAAGCCGTCTGGTCATGGGCGTTGATGGCCGCGACGAAGGCGCGCACGGCGGGGTCGGTGAGCCGCTCCACGGGAATGGTCATGCCCTAGCCGTACACCGCGCGGACCGGCCCGACCGGCGACCACGCCGTGCGCCTGCGGCGTGTCGGCGGACGCGCTGGGCCACCTGGGCGAGCGGCCCGCCGGGCGGGATCCCGCGGGCCCGCCCGGCCCGGGCCCCGCCGAACGGCGCACGCGGCCTGCCCCTCCCCGGCGACTTCCCGGCTCCACACGGCCCAGGACCCGCGTGTGCACCGGCACGGGGCCGCGCGGTGGGGCACCGTCCTGCGTAGCGCCGCACCCAGGCGGCCGATACGGACAACCGACCCGCGGAACGCAGGAGGAGCGATGGCGAACGCCGGCAAGGTCGTGAAGCTGTACGCGAAGGGGGCCCCGGTCGGGGTCGAGGAGGGAGCCGTCGTCGGCTTCCTCGCCGAGCCGGCCGGGGCCGGGGAGTGGTTGGTCACCCGGGAGCGCGAGGGCTTCCGCTTCACCGCGAAGGGGACGGAGGAGACGATCACCGCGGAGGGCACGGAGCGGGCGCCGGTCGTGGTCCGCCCCGACGACTCCCCGGCCTCCGTCTGGCGCCTCCAGCGCGTCGACGGCGGGGAGGGAGCGGGCGGGGCCGTCGCGCTCACCACGATCACCGCGCTCGCCGACCTCCGGGACGGCACGTACGTGATCGACCAGAACGGCCTGGCGCTGGGCCGCGACCTGTTCGAGGACCGCTCCCTGCTCCCCAAGCGGATCTTCGTCCGCACGGACGACCGGGACCCGCAGTGGCGGATCGAGGTCCTCGCCTAGGACGGCCGGGCGGCGGGCGGTACGGAGGGCCGGGGCGGAGGCGGTACGGACGGCAGGGACGGAGGGGTCGGGCGGAAGGCCGGCGACCAGGGGTCTGGCGGGGCGGGCGCGGCCGCCCGTACGGGCCCCCGCGTCCTGGCGGTGCGGGGCGGGCGCGGCCGCCCGTACGGGCCCCCGCGTCCTGGCGGTGCGGGGCGGGCGCGGCCACCCGTACGGGCCCCCGCGTCCTGCCGCCGTCCCCGGCCCAGGCCCGCGGCCACGGGCCGGGGCACGGCCACGGGCCCGGCCTGCCCGCCGTCCCTCAGTCCAGGCAGAACTCGTTGCCCTCCGGATCCGCCATCACGATCCACCCGTTGCTCATCGGCGGCTCCGGCTCGAAGCGGCGCAGCCGGGTTCCCCCCAGGGCCACCAGCCGCTCGCACTCGGCCTCCAGGGCCGCCATCCGCTCGTCTCCCTCCAGACCCGGCGCCACCCGCACGTCGAGGTGGACCCGGTTCTTCGCCTCCTTGCCCTCCGGCACCTGCTGGAAGAACACCCGGGGCCCCTCACCCTCCGGGTCCTCCACGGCCGATCGCGTGTTGCGCTGCTCCTCCGGCACCCCGAGGCCCGCGAGGAAGTCGTCCCACGCGGCCAGCGGGTCGGCCCCCTCCGGGAGCTCGACCCCGGGCGGGCCCGGGTGGACGTACCCGAGGACGTCCCGCCAGAAGGTGGACAGCGCTGCCGGGTCGTGCGCGTCGAACGTGACCTGGAATCGGCGGCTCATCGTGCTGCTCCGTTCGTCTCGTCGTACGGGCGGCGGGAGCGGCGGCGGTCCGCGTGTCGGCGCGGACCCGCACCCGTGGCCTCTGCGCCCACCCTGGCACCCGAGGCGGACAGGATCTGTCCGCCACCTCTGGCAGGCTGACCCGCATGGACGAACCGGGTACGACCGAGCGGGTGCTCACCCTCCTCGGCCTGTTGCAGCGGCGCCGCGCCTGGTCCGGCCCCGAGCTGGCCGAGCGGCTCGGCGTCACCCCCCGCACGGTGCGCCGCGACGTCGAGCGGCTCCGCACGCTCGGCTACCCCGTGCACGCCGGCCAGGGGGTCGGCGGCGGCTACCGGCTGGGCCGCGGGCAGGACCTGCCGCCGCTCCTCCTCGACGACGAGGAGGCCACCGCGACCGCGGTCTCCCTGCTGGCCGGGGCCACCGCCGGGACCGGCGATGCCGCGCTCCGGGCGCTGACCAAGCTGGACCAGGTGCTGCCGACCCGGCTGCGGCACGAGGTGCGCGCCCTGTCGGGCTCGGTCGAGTTCTTCGGCGCGGGCCGTGCCCCCGTCGAACCCGAGGTGCTCCTGACCCTGGCCGGCGCCTGCCGCGACGAGGTCGAGGCGGCCTTCGACTACCCCTCCGGCGGCACGCCGCGGCCCCGCCGGGTCGAACCCCACCGGCTGGTCGCCTCCGACCGGCGCTGGTACCTCCTGGCGTACGACCTCGACCGCGACGACTGGCGCACCTTCCGCGTCGACCGGATGACGGCGGTGACCGCGCGGACGTGGCGCTTCCGGCCCCGGCCCGCGCCGGACGCGGCGGAGTACGTGCAGGAGGGGGTGGCGAGCCGCGTCTACGCCCACCGGGCGCGCTTCCTCGTCCACGCGCCGGCGGAGACGGTCCGGGCGCAGGTCCCGTCCTCGGCGGCCGTCGTACGGGAGCGGGACGGGGACCGCTGCGAGGTGCTGAGCGGGGCCGCCGACCTCGACCGGGTCCTGCTGCACGTCCTTCTCCTCGGGCACGAGTTCGACGTCCTGGACCCTCCGGAACTCGGCGACCGCTGCCGGGCCCTGGCGGAGCGGCTGCTGTCGGCCGCCACGCCGCCGGCCGGCGACGAAGCGGCGGAGGCGTAGACCCCGGGCGTAGGGTCGCGGGCATGGCATGCCGCATCAGCGAACTGGTCGTCGACTGCGCCGATCCCGAGGCGCTGGCCGCGTTCTGGAGCGAGGTCCTGGGGTACGTCGAGCTCGGGCGGGAGGACGACGGAAGCATCGAGATCGGTCCGCCCGGGGTCGGCTTCGGCGGTCCGCAGCCCACGCTCGTCCTGAGTCCCAGCAGCGATCCGCGGCGGGGGAAGCTCCCGCTGCACATCGACGTCAATCCCACCGACCGCGACCAGGAGGCCGAGTGGGAGCGGCTGCTCGCGCTCGGCGCCCGGCCGGCGGACGTCGGGCAGAACGGCACCGAGAACTGGAAGGTGCTGGCCGACCCGGAGGGCAACGAGTTCTGCCTCCTGCACCGCAGGCTCCCGCCGCTCGCTTCCTAGCGATGTCGAGCGGGCCGGGACCGTCGCGTCCGAATCGCGCCAGCGGTGCGGGCGGCGAAGCGTGACGCTGGTGGCATGAGCAACGAGACCACCGCCACGACCGCCTACACCCCCCGCGCCCTGACCCCCTCCGCCCACGCCGAGCTGCGGGTCGCGGACGACGCCGGCCGTGCCTGCGTCCCGTACCCCGCCGTCGAGGGCGGCGATCCGCTCCGCTGCTGTCTGCGCCCGTCCCTGCCGGGCGAGCGGATCGCCCTCGTCTCGTACGCGCCGCTGCGGCGCTGGGCGGCCGGGATGGGCGCCGATCCCGGGGCCTACGACGAGCAGGGGCCGGTCTTCGTCCACGCCGAGGAGTGCGGCGGCCCGGCGCCGTCGACGGCGTATCCCTTCGCCCGCGCCGGGGCGCTCCGGACCCTCCGCCGGTACGACGCGGCGGGCCGGATCGTCGGGGGCCGGCTGCTGGAGATCCCGGAGGCGGCGTCGGAGGGCTTCGACCGGGCGTTCGCCGAGGCCTTCGCCGATCCGGCCGTGGCGCTGGTGCACGTCCGGGCGGTCGAGTACGGCTGCTTCCACTTCGAGGTCCGCCGGCCCTGAGCGGCGGGCCCCGGGGCCGTACGGCCGGCCCCGGGGCCCGTTGCTAGATGCGCGAGTTGCGCAGCGACTGCCACACGGCGCCGGCCAGGCCCCGGGTCGCCCGCGGCACGGACAGGCCCTCGTGGCGGCGGTACAGCTCCCAGTTGTACTGGACCAGGGACAGCTTGTTGGACGACAGGGAGCCGGCCTGGTGGGCGCGGTAGACCGCGAGCGGCTCGGCCAGACCGCGCGCGTCGGCGCCGTCGCGCATGATCGACAGCCAGAGGGCGTAGTCCTGGCGCTTCCGCATCTCCGGCATCAGCCGCGTGCCGAGGACGGAGCGGTCGTACATGGCGGTCAGCGCGCCGATGTAGTCACGGACCAGCATCGCGCGGTAGTCCACGTGCGCGCGGGCGCGGACCACGCGCCCGTTGGGCTCGAAGTCGGTGCTCTCGCCCGCGTAGTCGGCGTCCATCTTGTAGTACGAGGTGAACGTCAGGGGCGCGGAGCCCGCCGCGGCGAAGGCGACCTGCCGCTCGGTCTTCTCCGGGAGCCACATGTCGTCGCTGTCGAGGAAGGCGACGTAGTCCCCGCGGGCCCGCTCGATGGCGAGGTTCCGGGCCCGGCCGGCGCCGCCCTGCTCCGGCGCGGACGCCGGCTTGACGCGCTCGTCGCGCCGGGCGAACTCCATGAGCAGGTCCATCGAGTCGTCGGTGGACTTGTCGTCGGTGACCAGGAGCTCCAGGTCGGTGTGGGTCTGCGACAGCACCGACCGGACCGCCGCGCCGAGCGTCGCCGCGGAATTGTAGACGGGCATCACGACGGACACCAGGGGCACGGCGGTTCTCCTTGCTCGGGCGGGGACGACCGTCCCATTCAAACACTGGAATCGTAGGGGTCCGGCCGGGCCCCGGAGGACCCTCGCCGCGGCGGCCGGGGCGGTCGGCCCGTCCCTCGGGTGCCGCGCCCGGGGGTGCTCCCGCGGGCGGCGCCCGTACGGCAAGAGGCCCCCGACCAGGTGGAACACCCGGGCGGGGGCCCTTGCGGAACGGCCGGCAGACGAGTCGGGCTGTACGCCGGGTTCTGTCCCCCGGGACCTCGCGGTCGTCGGGGCGACGGCCATCCATCTAGGACCGGCGTTGCCGCCGGCCTCCTGCGGTCTACCCGCGGACTCGGGCGAGCAGCCCTCGAACATCCGCGCAGGGACACCGGGGTGTCCCCTCTTGACCTTGCTCCGAGTGGGGTTTACCTAGCCGCCTGAGTCGCCTCAGGCGCTGGTGGTCTCTTACACCACCGTTTCACCCTTACCGAGGACCGAGGTCCTTGGCGGTCTGTTTTCTGTGGCACTGTCCCGCGGGTCACCCCGGGTGGCCGTTAGCCACCACCCTGCTCTGTGGAGCCCGGACGTTCCTCGGGGAGATCCGGGGATCTCCACGCGGCCGCCCGCCCGGCTCGTCTGCCGTGCCGACCATGCTACCCGGCGATCAGGAGGTCGGCGGACTCCCCGGGAGGGACGCCGCCCCGGCCCGTCCGGCTGATCCGCTTCCACGCCGACGGCGCCCGCGCCCTGCACCGCGCGCTCGCCCCGGCCGTCACGCGGGCGCGAACAGCACCTTCGCCGTCCCCGGGTCCGCTTCCGCGAGCCTGACCCGCAGCCACTCCCCCAGCGGCAGGCGGGACGTGCCGCCCGCGATGCGGGCGACGACCGCCGGGTCGTCCAGGTGGACGGTGCCGACCGCCGGTTCGCGCTCCTTCACGTCGATCACGTAGGCGTCGAAGATCTCGCCGACCCGTTCCCGCAGCAGCGCCGCCTCGACGACGTCGACGCTCTCGCGTTCCACGGTGTTGGCGCGGCGCGAGCCGTCGCCCATCTCGTCGGGCAGGGCGGGCAGGGCGGCCCGTACCCACTCGGGCGGTTCGTCGCCCGCGACCGCCGCGACGCACAGTTCGCCCGCGTACCGGTCGACGAGGCGGCGGAGGGGCGCGGTGCAGTGGGTGTACTCGTCGGCGACGGCGGCGTGCACGGCCGGGGTGGGGACGCGGCCGTCGGTGAAGACGGTGTATCCGGCGCCCCTGAGCAGGGTGGTGCACTCCTGGAGGAAGGCGGCCTGGCGCGGGTCGGCGGGGTCCGCGGCACGGACGACGTCGGCGTACGAGACGTGGTGCGGCCAGTCGACGCCGAGGGCCTGCGCGGAGCGGCGCAGCCGGGCGACGGCGCCGTCGGGGGCGGTGGGGAGGGTGCGCAGGATGCCGGTGCCGGCGGCGGTCATGAGGTCGGCGGCGGCCATGCCGGTGAGGAGGGAGATCTGGGCGTTCCAGCCGTCGGCGGGGAGCGGCGCGCGGTAGGCCAGGGAGTAGGTGTGGTCCTGCTCGACGATCTCCTGCTCGGGCACGTCGAGGGAGATCCCGCCGCGCTCGGCCTCCAGGGCCTCGCGGAGGCGTCCGACGTCCCGCAGGAGGGCCACCGGCTCCTCGGCGGTCCCGGTGTCGATCTGCCGCTGGACGCCCGCGTAGTCGAGTTTGGCGCGGCTGCGGACGAGGGCGCGGCGGACGTCGGTGGCGACGCGGCGGCCCTCGGCGTCGAGGTCGATGCGCCAGAGGAGGGCGGGGCGGGGCTCGCCGGGGAGGAGGCTGGCGGCGCCCTCGGAGAGGACGGTGGGGTGGAGGGGGACCTTGCCGTCGGGGAAGTAGAGGGTGAGGACCCGCCGGTGGGCCTCGGCGTCGAGGGCGGATCCGGGGGCGACGAAGGCGGCGACGTCGGCGATGGCGTAGTGGACGCGGTAGCCGCCGTCGGCCCTGCGGGCCAGGTGCATGGCCTGGTCGAGGTCGGTGGAGGTCGGCGGGTCGACGGTGAAGAGGGGCAGGTCGGTGGCGTCGAGCGCCGGCAGCCGGGGGGCCTTCGCGGCGGCCTCGGCCTCGGCGAGGACGGCGGGCGGGAAGTCCTCGGGGACCGCGAGCTCGGTACGGAGTGCGCGCAGGGCGGCCCGCAGCGGAGCCTCGGCTGCGCCGGTCACGTGGATGTGGCGGCGGGGCATGGACCGAGCGTAGGGGGACGGGAGGGGCGCGGCACCTCGTACGGCGGGCGCGTCGCCCCGCGGGCGGGGTCGGATCCTCCCGCGCCGCCGCCGGGGGTGCCGCCTCGTCCGTGCGGGGCGGGGCTCGGCACCTCGTACGCTGGGTTCCCGGGGCCGCACCCCCATCCCCGTACGGACGAAGGAGAACCACCGTGCTCGTGCTGTTGCCGCCCTCCGAGGGCAAGGCCTCCTCGGGGCGCGGGGCGCCGCTCAAGCCGGAGTCGCTGTCCCTGCCGGGGCTCGCGGAGGCGCGGGCCGCGGTCCTGGACGAGCTGGTCGAGCTGTGCGCGGCCGACGAGGAGAAGGCGCGCGAGGTGCTGGGCCTGAGCGAGGGCCTGCGCGGCGAGGTCGCGAAGAACGTGGAGCTGCGGACGGCGGGCGCGCGGCCGGCCGGGGAGATCTACACGGGTGTGCTGTACGACGCGCTGGGTCTGGCGACCCTGGACGCGGCGGCCCGGCGGCGGGCGGGCCGCTCCCTGCTCGTCTTCTCCGGGCTGTGGGGCGCGGTGCGGGTGACCGACCGGATCCCGTCGTACCGCTGCTCGATGGGGGTCAAGCTGCCGGGGCTCGGCGCGCTGGGCGTGCACTGGCGGGGCGCGATGGCCTCCGTGCTGCCCGAGGAGGCGGGGGACGGGCTGGTCCTGGACCTGCGGTCCGCGGCGTACGCGTCGGCGTGGAAGCCCAAGGGCGAGGTGGCGGCGCGGACGGCGACGGTGCGGGTGCTGCACGCGCCGACGCGGAAGGTCGTCAGCCACTTCAACAAGGCGACGAAGGGCCGGATCGTCCGGAGCCTGCTGGAGGCGGGGGCCGCGCCGCGCTCGCCGACGGAGCTGGTGGTGGCGCTGCGGGACCTGAAGTACGTGGTGGAGGAGGGCGGGAAGCCGGGGGCGCTCGACGTCCTGGTCGACGAGATCCACTGAGGGGCCGCCGGGAGCACCGGTTCTCTCCGCGTCTCCCGGCACCCCGTACGCGTTGCACTATGCGCAACGCTCGTTGCGCGTAACGCTCGCCGTGGGCAGGATGGCGCCCATGACGAGCGTGTTCGACCTTGCCCCGGAAGTCCCCTCCGTCCCGGTCGTGCCGGTGGTCGTGATCGAGGACGCCTCCGACGCCGTGCCGCTGGCCAGGGCCCTCGTGGCCGGCGGGCTGCCGCTCGTCGAGGTCACCCTGCGCACGCCGGCCGCGCTCGACGCCGTGCGCGCCATCGCCGGCGAGGTGCCGGGGGCGGTCGTCGGCGCGGGGACGGTCGTCACGGCGGAGGGCGTCGCGGACGCGGTCGGCGCCGGGGCGCGGTTCCTGGTCAGCCCCGGGTGGACGCAGCGGCTGCTCGGCGCGATGCGCGACTCCGGGCTGCCCTTCCTGCCCGGTGTGTCGACCACCTCGGAGGTCGTGGCGCTGCTCGAACAGGGCGTGCAGGACATGAAGTTCTTCCCCGCCGAGGCCGCGGGCGGCGCCCCGTACCTGAAGTCGCTCGCGGGACCGCTCCCCCGGGCCCGGTTCTGCCCCACGGGCGGCGTCTCGCTCGCCTCCGCCCCCGCCTACCTGTCCCTGCCGAACGTGGGCTGCGTCGGCGGTACGTGGATGCTGCCGCCCGACGCCCTCGCCGCCCGCGACTGGGCGCGGGTGGAGACGCTGGCGCGCGAGGCGGCCGCGCTGCGGGGGCCGGTCAGCCCGCGGTCCCGCTGAACTCCACCCCCAGGTGGTCCGTCACCGGGCGGTAGCCGAGGCGCTGGTAGAGGGCGTTGCTGGTGGGGTTGGACAGGTCCGTGAAGAGCAGGATCCGGGTGGCGTCCCGTGCGGCCGCGACCCGGCCGACGGCGTCGGTGGCCCCCGCCGCGTAACCGTTGCCGCGTTCGGCGGGCGGGGTGTAGACGAGGTGGACGCGGGCCTGCCCCTCGATCGTCCGGGAGACGGCGGCCATCGAGACCGGGCGGCCGTCGGGCGCCTCCCAGAGGACGAGGCGGCCCTCCGAGATCCGCTCGGCGGCGAAGCCGGTGTAGTCCTCGGCGGGCTCCTCGCCGATGGCCACGGCGAACTCCCGCGTCCAGGCCGCGACGAGCGGGACGTCCCGCGCGGCGGCCGTGCGGTGCCGGCCGGCCGGGGCCGGGGCCGGCGGGACCGGCTCGCCGAGCCGGAAGAGCCGCATACGGACGACGGGCCGCCACGGGCGCCCGGAGGCCCGGGCGTACGCCTCCACCGCGGCCGTCTCGCCGCGGACCGAGACCGGCTCCTCCCCCGGCCGGGAGGCGAGCGCCCGGGCCGCCTCCTCCGTCGTGGCGCCCAGGTGCAGGGCCCCGGACCGGGACACCGCGAGGACCCCCGTGGTGCGGCCGTCGGACCCGGCCCACCAGCCGAGCCGGTCCGCCCCGTCCATGAGGGTCAGCACGGCGGTGTTCCGCGTGGCCTCGGCGGCGAGGTGCGCTCCTGCCGCGGCCCGGAAGGCGGCGGTGTCCTCGGTGAAGTGCCAGGTCATGACGGGATGGTGGTACGGGGCACGGTCATCGCGCCACTCCCTTTTCCGGCCTCCCGCGGCCGGCGCGGCCCTACCGGAGGTGGGAGGTGTCGTTGAGGAGCCGTACGGACGCGTTGCCGTCGGCGTAGTAGGCGACCGCCGAGATCGACGCGGCCGACAGCTCCATCCGGAACAGCGACTCCGGTGGGGCGCCGAGCGCCAGCCGGACCAGCGTCTTGATGGGCGTCACATGGGTGACGAGGAGGACCGTGCGTCCCGCGTGGGTGGCGGCGAGCCGGTCGCGGGTCGCCGCCACGCGCCGGGCGACGGTCGCGAAGCTCTCGCCTCCGCCGGTGGGCGCGGCCTTCGGCGAGGCCAGCCAGGCGTCGAGGTCCTCGGGGTGCCGTTCGCGCACCTCGCCGAACGTCAGTCCCTCCCAGGCTCCGAAGTCGGTCTCGCGCAGCCCCTGTTCGACGCGGACGTCAAGCCCGAGGCGGGCGGCGACGGCGGCGGCGGTCTGGCGGCAGCGGGTGAGCGGCGAGCTGACGACGTCCTGGATGGTGCCGCGCGCGGCGAGCGCCTCCGCGACGGCCTCGGCCTGCCGGAGTCCGGCCGCCGAGAGCTCGGGATCGGTCCCCCCGCTGCCGGAGAACCGCTTCTCGGGGGTGAGGGCGGTCTCGCCGTGCCGGAGGAGGACGAACGTGGCGGGGGCGCCCATGTCGGGAGCGGCGGACCAGCCCTGCCCGGGAGCGGCGGAGGCCGACGGAGCGGCCGGGGCGGGCGCGGAGGCCGACGAAACGGCCCGGGCGGGCGCGGAGGCCGACCGAGCGGCTGGAGCGGGCGCGGGGGCGGCGCCCGCCTCCGCCTCGAAGTCTCCCGAGGCCGGGGTCGTGAGGGTCTCCTCGGCGGCGAACAGGCCGTCGTCCCCGGCCGTGGGGCGGGCGGCGGTGCCGGGCCAGGCGCCCGTGCCCGTACGGCCGGGGCCGGCGGACGGGCCCGTGCCCGGCGCCGGCTCCTCGCCCGTGCCCGTCGCCAGGGCCGCGCGGGCCCGGGCGGCGCCCGCCGCCGCGTCGCCCGGCGGGCCCGAGGGCTCCGGGGGAAGGGACGCGGCGTTGCGGGCGGCCGCGGTGTCCAGCGCGGCCGTCGAGTCGGACGGCCGCCACGGGACGCCGCGCTTGCCCGCGTCCATCGCCTCGTTCGCGAGCCGGTCCGCGTGCTTGTTGCGCTCGCGCGGGATCCACTCGTAGCGGACCCGGCCCGCCGGGAAGACCCGGCCGGCCTCGGCCGCGAGCGGCTTCATGTCCGGGTGCTTGATCTTCCAGCGGCCGGACATCTGCTCGACGACCAGCTTGGAGTCCATCCGGACGTGGACGGTGGCGTCGGGGAACAGCGACCGCGCCGCCTTCAGACCCGCCACCAGGCCCTTGTACTCGGCGACGTTGTTCGTCGCCACGCCGATGTACTCGGCCGCCTCCGCGAGGGTCTCGCCCGTCACCGGGTCCAGGACCACGGCGCCGTACCCGGCGGGCCCCGGGTTGCCCCGGGAACCGCCGTCCGCCTCGACGATCACCTCACGCGAAGACGACGTCATTACAGGCCGGACTCCGAGGTGCGGACGAGGATCCGGCGGCAGTTCTCGCAGCGGACGACGGCGTCCTTGGCGGCGGCGCGGACCTCGTTCAGCTCGGTGATGTTGAGCTCGATGTGGCAGCCCTCGCACTTGCGCTGGTACAGCCGGGCCGCGCCGACGCCGCCCTGCTGCTCGCGGAGCTTCTCGTACAGCTTCATGAGGTCGGCCGGGACGGTGCCCGCGACGAGCTCGCGCTCCTTCGTGACGGACGCGGCCTCGGTGTCGAGCTCGCCCTGGGCGGCGTCGCGGCGGGCGCTCGCGTCGTCCGTCTTGGCCTGCACGGCGGCGACCCGCTCGGTCAGCTCGCCGAGGCGCTCCTGCACCGACTCGCGGCGCTCCATGACCTCCAGGACGATCTCCTCCAGGTCGCCCTGGCGCTTGGCGAGGGAGACGATCTCGCGCTGGAGGTTCTCCAGGTCCTTCGGGGAGGACACCGCGCCCGAGTCGAGGCGCTGCTGGTCGCGCGCGGCCCGCTGGCGGACCTGGTCGACGTCCTGCTCGGCCTTGGTCTGCTCGCGGCCGCAGTCGCTCTCCTCGGTCTGCGCGGCGACGAGCAGGTCGCGCAGCTGGGTGAGGTCCTTGGTCAGGGACTCGATCTCGGCGTGCTCGGGCAGCGAGCGGCGCTTGTGCGCGAGCTGCTGGAGACGGACGTCGAGGGCCTGGACGTCGAGGAGGCGGATCTGGTCGGCGGGCGCGGCGTTCAGTTGGGGGCTCCAGGAGAGGTGTGGTCGGAAGGGGCGCGCGAAGCGCTCTCTGGAAGGGCGGCGGCGGGGACGAGGTGGGCGGACCAGGGGTCGGTGACCGTCTTCGAGACGTGGACGCGGAGGTCCCAGCCGTGGCGGTCGGAGATCTCGTCGAGCTGGGCGGCCGCCTGCTCGCACCAGGGCCACTCGGTGGCCCAGTGGGCGGCGTCGACCAGGCCCAGCGGCGACTGCTGGGTCGCCTCGGAGACGGGGTGGTGGCGCAGGTCCGCGGTGAGGAAGGCGTCCACGCCGGCGGCGCGTACGGCGTCGAACAGGCTGTCGCCGGAGCCGCCGCTGACGGCGACGCGGCGCACGGTCATGCCGGGGTCGCCCGCGACGCGGACGCCCTGCGCGGTGGCGGGCAGCCGCTTCGCCGCGCGGGCGGCGAACTCGGCGAGCGTCTCGGGGTGGTCGAGCTCGCAGATCCGGCCGAGGTTGTTCTCGGGCACGAGGGGGCCGGTGACCCGGAGGTCGAGGGCGCCCGCGAGGGCGTCGGAGACGCCGGGGTCGGCGGTGTCGGCGTTGGTGTGCGCGACGTGGAGGGCGATGTCGTGCTTGATGAGGCCGTGCACGACGCGGCCCTTGAAGTGGCCGGCCGCGACCGTCGTCGTCCCGCGGAGGTAGAGCGGGTGGTGGGTGACGATCAGGTCGGCGCCGAGGGCGATCGCCTCGTCGGCGATCTCCTGGACCGGGTCGACGGCGAAGAGCACGCGGGTGATCTCGGCGTCGGGGTCACCGCAGACGGTGCCGACGGCGTCCCACGACTCGGCCCGCTCGGGTGGCCAGAGGGCGTCGAGCGCGGCGATGACTTCAGACAGACGGGGCACGGGGAAAGGCTACCTGGCTCGCCTTCGGGGCCGGTACCGCAGGCGCGGGGGCGCGGGAGCACTCCGTCCGGGCGGGCGGAGCCGCGCGTCCCGCGGGAAGGCGTTCGAGGTGCCCGCGACCTCCGGGCGCTCCGGGGCGAACCCGGGCGGAGCGGCACGTTCCGCACGAGGCGCCCGGGGGGCGCTCGGGGGACTCCGGGGCGGACCCTCGCCCTCCGTTTAGGGTCGCCTTACCTCTCCGATCACGGGCAACTCCAGCACACCGGCCCCCCGGCCCTCAGCCGAACCGCCGCACAGCCACCCTTCCGTGTGAAGTGACCCTGCTCGTGTTGTTCGGCTGGAAGTGCGAAAACTAGCTTCGTGGCCGGAGGTGACGAGTCGATGACAGCGTGTGCCATCGAGACCACGGCCGAGGACGACGACCGCGACGGGGAGCACCCGGCCCGCGGCGTACGGCCGGCGGCGTGCACGACGGGTCTCACGATCACGGCGAACGGCGCGTACGCGGCCAGGCTCGCGGGCGTCGGGGACGCCCTGTACGCGGAGCGGTGGACGCTCGACGGCCCGGAGCCGTACGCCGTCCCGCTCCCCCTCGACCAGCCGGAGGAGCCCGGCACCCAGCTGCTCCCGCTGGCCGACGGCCGGGTCCTGGTCGCCCGCCGGGTGGACGGGCGGCGGAACACGTTCTCGCTGCTCTACCCCACCGGCCCCGCCACCGGGGAGCTCCGGCTCGGCGCCGTGGAGGCCCCGGGCTCCGAGCACCTGGTGCTGCTGCCGCCGTCGCCCGACGGCATCTGCGCGTACGCCCTGTGCGTCGGACCCGAGACGAGCACGCTGTGGCTGGTCGCGGGCGGGGCCTTCGGCCCCGAGCAGGTCGCGGAGGTGCCGGGGCGGTGCTCGGGCGGGGTGTGGCTCGACCGCACGGGCCGGATGCTCGCGCTGGACCGGCGGCAGGCCGGCGGGCCGGTGAAGGCGGTCGCCGTCGACCTGGAGCGGGGCGGAGAGGTGACGCCGCTGCTCCAGATCACCGAGGACAGCGACGACCGGCTGCTCCTCGCCGACCCGGACAGCGGACTGCTCCTGATCCGCTCCGACGCGCCGTCACCGGGGCACGACCGGCTGGGCTGGGGCGTGCTCGGCAGCCTGCTGCCGGTGCGGTTCCCGGAGTGCCTGCGGCTCGACGACGCGGCCGTGACGCCCTTCGCCGTGCAGCCGGGACGGGTGCTCATGCCCGAGACCTGTGCGGTGGCGCTGCGGATCGACGCGGCGGGCGGCAGCTGGGTGGGGACGTGGCAGCCGGCGGCCCGCCGGATGGGCCAACTGGCGGCACCCGCGGGGTGGCTGGCGGGGGCGGGCCTCTGGACGCCGGAGGGGGTGCTCAGGCTGCCGTACGCGACGGCCGGGGCGCCCTGCGGTCTCGCGGACGTCGAGGCGCCTCCGGAGCCCTCCCCGGAGCCCGCCGCGGTGGCCGCCGCCGCGGCCTCGGCCGGGTCGGCCGCGGGCCCGGGCGGGGCCACCGGGGCGCCCCGGGTGTGCCGTCCGGTGCCGTTGCAGCAGGCTCCCCTGACGGACGGGAAACCCGCTGGCTAGACTCTCGGGCTGCACAGCACGACCGATGTCAACGGGGTGAGTTCGACCATGTCGGAAAACAGCACGGACGGGCAGGAGCCGAACGGCTCCGGCAAGCACCGCGGTGACGCCGCGCCGTCGGAGGACTCCGCGTCCTCCCCGCACGGCCGCCACCGTCGCGAGCCCGTCTCGAAGTAACGGGCGGTACCGGAACGGGCGAAGGGCCCCGGGGTTCTCCCCGGGGCCCTTCGTCCTCCCCACCGTCCCCCTCCCGGCCGGGCCGCACCCCGGCCGGCGGTTCCCGTCGGCCTCAGCCCTTCTTCAGGCCGAGGACCTCCGAGGCCGCGAAGGTCTCCCCCGCCGGGCGCGCCGCGTAGTGCGGGGTGAGGAGGCCGTCGAGCTCCTCGTACGTGAACGCCTCCTTGGCCGTGTCGAACGCGGCCGCCACCCGCGGGCGGTCCATGATCGCGACCATCCCGCCGTGGACGACGAGCAGTTGGCCGTTGACCCCGGCGGCGGCCGGCGACGCGAGGTAGCCGACGAGCGGTGCCACGTGCTCCGGCGACAGCGGGTCGAGTCCGCCTCCGTCCGCCGGTTCGGCTCCCCCCGTGGTCGCCGGGACGGCCGCGAAGACGTCCTCGGTCATCCGGGTGCGCGCCCGGGGGCAGATGGCGTTCGTCGTCACTCCGTAGCGGGCGAGCGCGAGCGCCGTCGAGGTCGTGAGGCCGACGATCCCGCCCTTGGCGGCCGCGTAGTTGGGCTGGCCGGCCGAGCCGGCGAGGAAGGCCTCCGACGAGGTGTTGACGATCCGGCCGTACACGCCGGACTCCCCCGCCTTGGCCCGGGTCCTCCAGTGCGCCGCCGCGAAGTGCGTGGTGTTGAAGTGGCCCTTGAGGTGGACCCGGATGACCGAGTCCCACTCCTCCTCGCTCATCGAGAAGACCATCCGGTCGCGCAGGATGCCCGCGTTGTTGACCAGGACGTCCAGCTTGCCGAACTCGGTCACGGCCAGGTCCACCAGGGCCCGGGCCGTCTCGAAGTCGGCGATGTCGCCGAGGTGCGCGACCGCGCTGCCGCCCGCCGCGCGGATCTCCGCGGCGACCTCCTCGGCGGGTGCGGCGGAGGCCGCGCCCGAGCCGTCGCGCCCCGGCTGGCCGTAGTCGTTGACGACGACGGCCGCGCCGAGCCGGGCCAGTTCCAGGGCCTCGGCGCGGCCGAGTCCCCGGCCGGCGCCGGTGACGATCGCGCTCAGCCCCTCAAGCGGGAGTGCCATGTGTCGCGGTCCTCTCAGATCTCGGTGCGGGTGACGGCCGGCTCCCCGTGGCGGGTGCGGGCCTGCTCCCTGTCGCGGGTGCGGGTCAGATCTCGATGCAGGTGCGGAGGGCGACCCCCGTCCGCATCTGCTCCAGGGCCTCGTTGACGCCCGCGAGCGGGACGCGGTGGGTGATGAGGGACTCCAGGTCGATGCGGCCGGCCCGCCAGAGGGCGATGGCCCGCTCGTAGGAGCGGAGCACGTCCCCGCCGCCGTACATCGAGGGCAGGATCCGCTTCTCGTCGAAGAACAGCTCGAACATGTTGAGCTGGAGGTTGTCGTCCATCGCGCCGGCGCCGACCACGCACAGGGTGCCGCCGCGCCGGGTGGTCTCGTAGGCGGTGCGGGCGGTGGCGGACTTGCCGACGACCTCGAAGACGTAGTCGAAGCCCTCGCCCGCGGTGATCCGCTGCCGGGCGTCGGCGAGCGCGTCCGGGGCGACCGCCTCGGTGGCGCCGAAGCGCAGGGCGGCCTCGCGGCGGGACTCCACGGGGTCGACGGCGACGATCTGGGCGGCGCCCTGGAGCTTGGCGCCCTGGATCGCGGAGATGCCGACGCCGCCGCAGCCGATCACGGCGACCGACGAACCGGCCTCCACCTTGGCCGTGTTGATCGCGGCCCCGAGGCCGGTGGTGACACCGCAGCCGATGAGGGCGGCGATGTCGAAGGGCACGTCGTCGGGGATCGGGACGGCACAGCCCGCGTCGACGACGACCTCCTCGGTGAAGGTGCCGGTACCGGCGAAGCCGAAGACGTCGCCGCCGGGGCGCTTGAAGTTGGGGATGCCGGCGTTCATGAACCCGGCCAGGCAGAGCTGGGTCTGGCCGCGCCTGCAGGCGGGACAGCTGCCGCAGGCGGGCAGCCAGCAGAGCAGGACCCGCTGGCCCTGGGCGAGTCCGGTGACGCCGTCGCCGACGTCGATGATCTCGCCCGCGCCCTCGTGGCCGGGGATGAAGGGCGCGGGCTGCGGGAGGACGCCGCTCATCGCGGAGACGTCGGAGTGGCAGAGGCCGGTGGCCCGGACCCGGATCCTCACCTTGCCGGGGCCGAAGCCCACCGCCTCGACGTCGTCGACGACTTCGAGCTTGTCCTGGCCGATCTCGTGCAGTACGGCTGCGCGCATGGTGCGGCTCCCTCGGGGATGGGTCTGCGAGTGCCGGGATGGGTCTGCGAGTGCCCGTCCGGACCTGCGAGTGCCGGTCCGGCCTAGGCGTGTTCGACGAGGGTGTCGGCGAGTACGGGTGCGTCGTCCCGCTCGACCGCCGTCACGGTCACCTGGACGCGGCCCTCGTCGGCCCACATCCGGATGCGCAGGGTCTCGCCGGGGAAGACGATCCCGGCGAAACGGGTGCGGTACGAGCGGACCCGGGTGACGTCGCCGCCGAGCACCGCGTCCACCACCGCCTTGAGGGTCATGCCGTACGTGCACAGGCCGTGCAGGATCGGCCGCTCGAAGCCGGCGAGCTTGGCGAACTCCGGGTCGGCGTGGAGCGGGTTCCAGTCGCCGGACAGCCGGTAGAGGAGGGCCTGCTCCTCGCGGACGGGCCGCTCGACGGTCCGGTCGGGCTCGCGCCCGGGGACGGCGAGGCGCTCGGAGGGGCCGCGGTCGCCGCCCCAGCCGCCCTCCCCGCGGACGAAGATCTGGGCGTCGCTGGTCCAGAGCGGCCCGTCGGCGTCGGAGGCCTCGGAGCGCAGGACGAGGACGGCGGCCTTGCCCTTGTCGTACACGGCGGCGACGCGGGAGGTGGAGACCGCGCGGCCGGCGGCGGGGACGGGGCGGTGGAGGGTCACCGTCTGGCCGCCGTGGAGGACGGCGGCCAGGTCGATGTCGATGCCGGGGGCGGAGAGCCCGCCGACGACGCCCATGCCGGCGCCCGCGACGGTCGCGAAGCTGGGCAGGACGTGGAGCCGGGATTCGAGGGTGTAGCGGAGCTCGTCGGGGTCGGTCGCCGGGATTCCTGCGCCCAGTCCCAGGTGGTAGAGCTGGACGTCCTTGTGGTCCCAGGAGATGTCGGCGCTGCGGGGTTCGGCGGCGACGGCCTTGGCGGGGTCGATGGGCATCGGGCTGCTGCTCCTCGTGGCGGTGAAGACCTCGGTGCGACCGTCCGCACCGTCGGCCGCACCGAGGCCGTGCGGGAACCGTCCCGTACGCGGCCGTTCTAGAACGCGTTCTAGGTCGGTGGTCCCCATGTATAGCCCAGCCGAGAGGAGTTGGGAACCCTTCCGGGCGTCCACACCTGACGGTACGTCAGGCGTACGGCTCGGCACGTGTCGGCGCCGACCCGGCGGAGGGCCCGGCGGGCGGACCGGCGGTCGCCGTACGGGCCGCCTGCGCGCGCGGGTCGCGGCGGCAGGCGGCACTCTTGACTCGGGACCGCTCCGCAGGAGCGGTCCCGGGTCGCCGAGGAGCTCCCCGCGGCGACCGCCGGTCCGCACGAGCGCGAGGGAGAGCCCACGCCATGATCCGTCTGCTGCTCGCGGAGGACGAGGGGATGCCGCGCGGGGCGCTGGCCGTGCTGCTCGGGATGGAGCCCGACATGGAGGTCGTCGCACAGGTCGGGCGGGGTGACGAGATCGTGGACGCGGCACTCCTCGCGCGGCCCGACGTGGCGCTGCTCGACATCGGACTGCCGGGCCGTTCGGGTCTGGACGCGGCGGCGGACCTGCGCACGCAGGCCCCGGACTGCCGGGTCCTGATCCTCACGGCCTTCGGCCGCCCCGGGTGTCTGCGCCGGGCCATGGAGGCCGGCGCGGCGGGCTTCCTGGTGAAGGACGGCCCGGTGGAGGAGCTGGCCGAGTCGATCCGCCGGGTCCTGCGGGGCGAGACGGTGATCGACCCGGCGTTCGAGGCCGCGGCACGCGGTGCGGGGCCCGACCCGGGCGACGGCGCGGGACCGCACCCCACGCCCGACCCGGGCGACGGCGCGGGACCGCACCCGACCGGGGGCCCGTGACCGGGGCCCCTGACGGCCGCGGTGGGCCCGGGGCCCGCCGCCCGGGGCGGCTCGCAGGGCCCCGGCCCCTCCCCGGACCCGCCGGTCGGGTCAGGACCTACAGCCCCGCGATCGCCGCCGCCCGCTGGGCCTCGAAGTTCTGGACGTACGCGTCGAAGACCGTCGCGTCCTCGTACTTGAGCAGCGCCTCGTCGTTGTACCGGAGTGCCGTCGTCGTGTAGGTGTGGCTGCCGGTGAAGACGATCTTCTTGTTGGGGCCGCCGTTGTACGTGCCCTCGATCAGCAGGTACTTGGTGTGGGAGTCGGAGCCGCCGCGCTTGTCGTTGTCGAGCTGGTGCAGGGTGATCCGGCCCTTGCCGGTGACCGGCCTGGTCAGCCAGTTGGCGACCTGGCCCATCGGCTTGTCGTCGGCGGTCCAGTTGTCGAGCGACCGGTAGACGATCTCGATGTCGCAGCCCGCGTTGGCGAGTTCCCACAGCTTCTTCGCCACGTCGGGACGGGTGGTGTGGCCCTGGGCGATGCGGATCCTCGTACGGCCGTCCGCCGTGCCGAAGCCCGCGGAGTTGCCCCCGCAGGAGTCCGGGGTGCCGACGGGCGCCACCGTCCCGAGGATGTTGACGACCGTGTCGGTGCCGGACCGGGGGAAGAAGTAGACCTTCGCCTTGCCCGCCTGGGTGTCGTGCGCGTACTCCGCGACCTGCGGGATCTGCCCGGCGGCGGCCGCGGCGAGGTCGTCGAAGTAGCCCCGGTACGCGGTGAACAGCTCCGCGTTGCCGACGACGGTCAGGGCGTCGTTCCACCAGTCGTCGGTGTCCTGGCTCGTGAGGTTCCCGGAGCCCTGCACGACCACGTCGTCGACGAACACGTCGCCCTTGCCCCTGGTGCGGGAGAAGAGGAAGAACTTGTTGTGGTTGACGTTGTCGTACGTGCCGTTCGGGTCCGCCGCCGTGGTGCCCGGGTCGAGCGCCAGGCAGGCCTCCTCCGGCTTGCAGGTCCGCACCCAGGAGCCGGCGGCGCCAGCCGGGTCCGCCAGCCGGGTCTTGAGGGTCTCCAGCCCGGTGGAGCGGCTGTCGGCGTCGACGACGACCTGGACGGTCACGCCCCGCTTGTGCGCGTCGCCCAGCTTGTTCGCCAGGTACACCGAGTGGAAGAGGTAGAGGGAGATCCGGATGGACGACCCGGCCTCCGCGCCGTCGACGAGCCCCGCGAGGTGGGAGAGGATCCGCCCCCGGGCAGAGGCGTCGGTGCTGTTGGGGTCGTTGAACACGGCGCCCGTGGTCACGGCCAGCACCGGTTCCGCCGACGCCGAGGGGGCGGCCAGCAGGGACGCGCCGACGGCCAGCGCGGTCACGGCCGTTCTGAACTTGTTCTTGATCGATATCACCCGGGCATTGTCACCCGCGGCGGGCCGCGGCCCGGGCCGGCCTCGGGAGCCACAGGAGCATCAGCGCGGCCGCCGCGACCAGGACGCCCGCCGCCACGCGGAAGGCCATCGCGTATCCCGGGACCAGGGACGACGGGTCCGGCGTGCCGGAGGTGACGGCGGGGGCGGCCGCCGCCGCGACCGTGGAGAGGATCGCGAGGCCCAGCGCGCCGCCCATCGTGCGGGAGGTGTTGACGAGGCCGGAGACGAGGCCCGCGTCGGACGGGGAGGCGCTGGACGTGGCGAGGGCGGCCAGCGGGGTGGTGGCCAGGCCTATCCCGGCCATCATCAGGATGCCCGGGCCGAGGATCGTCCCGAGGAACGTGCCGTCGGCCGTCAGGGTCGACTGCCAGGCGAAGCCCGCCGCCCCGACGAGGGCGCCCGCCACGGCCAGGTTCCGCGCTCCGGTGTACGGCATCAGGTACGGGGCCAGCTTGGAGCCGAGGACCACGCTGAGGGAGCTGGGGACCAGAGCGAGGCCCGCCTGGAGCGGGGTGTAGGCGAGGACGCTCTGCGCGTAGGTGGTCATGAAGAACCACATCCCGAAGGAGGCCGAACCGCACAGCAGGATCGCCGCGTTGGCCGCCGACACCGCGCGGTTGCGGAAGATCCCCAGCCGCATCAGCGGTTCCGCCGTACGGGCCTCCACCGCCACGAACACCCCGAGGAGCGCCAGGCCGCCGAGGAGGGTGAGCAGGGTCGCGGGCGCCGTCCAGCCCGCCTCCTCGGTCTCCACGATGCCGTACGCGAGAGTGGCGAGCCCCGCGGTGACGAGGACGGCTCCGGGCAGGTCGAGGCGCCGGCCGGCGCCGGTGCGGGACTCCCGGAGCCAGAGCAGCGCGCCCGCCAGCACGAGGACGCCCACGGGGACGTTGATGAGCAGGACCCAGCGCCAGGACAGCAGGTCGACGAGGAGGCCGCCGACGAAGCCGCCCGCCGCGCCGCCGGCCGCGCCGACCGCCGTCCAGGTGCCGATGGCCCGGGTGCGGGCGGCTCCGGCGGGGACGGCGGCGGTGACCAGGGTCAGCGTGGCGGGTGAGAGGACGGCCGCGCCGAGGCCCTGCACGGCGCGGGCGGCGACGAGCTGCCAGCCCTCCTGGGCGAGGCCGCCCGCGACCGACGCGCCGGTGAAGAGGCCGAGGCCGAGCAGGAACATCGCCTTCCGCCCGTAGAGGTCGGAGGCGCGCCCGCCGAGCAGCATGAAGCCGGCGAAGGCGATGGCGTAGGCGTTGAGGACCCATTGCAGACCGAGCGCCGAGAGACCGAGGTCGGTCCGCATCGACGGCAGCGCGACGTTCACGACGGACACGTCGAGGACGACGAGGAACTGGCCCGCGCAGGCGGTCAGGACGACCGCCCAGGCGCGGGGTGCGGGCGGGGCGGGGGTGGCGGGGGTCGTCCGTGCGGAGTCGGTCTGCGGCATGGATGTGATGGTCGCAGACCGCCTCCGCCCCGTACATGGGGAGAAGGTCCTACTCCTTGCGGAGCAGGGTGACCACGGCCGCGCCGCCCAGGCCGATGTTGTGCGCCAGTCCGACCCGCGCTCCGGCCACCTGGCGGGGACCCGCCTCGCCCCGCAGCTGCCAGACGATCTCGGCGGCCTGCGCCAGGCCCGTGGCGCCCAGCGGGTGCCCCTTGGAGATGAGGCCGCCCGAGGGGTTCACCACCCAGCGGCCGCCGTACGTCGTCGCACCGGACTCGACGAGTTTTCCGGAGGCGCCCTCCTCGCACAGGCCGAGCGCCTCGTACGTGAGGAGTTCGTTGACGGAGAAGCAGTCGTGCAGCTCGATCACGTCGACGTCCTCGATGCCGAGCCCGGACCGCTCGTACGCCTGCCGGGCGGCGGCCCGGGACATCGGGCGGCCGACGGCGTCGATGCAGGAGCCCGAGGCGAAGGACTCCCCGGTGTCGGTGGTCATCGCCTGTCCGGCGATCTCCACCGCCCGGTCCCGCAGCCCGTGCTCGTCGACGAAGCGCTCGGAGACGACGACGGCCGCGGCGGCGCCGTCCGAGGTGGGCGAGCACTGGAGCCTGGTGAGCGGCCGGTGGACGGTCTTGGCGGCGAGGACCTCCTCGACGGTGTAGACGTCCTGGAACTGGGCGTGGGGGTTGTCCGCCGAGTGCCGGTGGTTCTTGGCGCCGACGGCCGCGAGCTGCGCCTCGGTCGTCCCGTACCGCTCCATGTGCTCGCGGGCGGCGTTGCCGAAGAGCTGCGCGGTGGGCGGGCTCGCCTCGAAGCCGTGGGCGGCGGCCATGATCCCGTAGTGCCGGGCGACGGGCGAGGTCGTGAAGTCGCCTGCGCCCGATCCGCCGCCGAGCGCGCCGCGGGTCATCTTCTCGAAGCCGACGGCGAGGACGCAGTCGGCGATGCCGCCCTCGACGAACTGGCGGGCGGTCATGAGGGCGGTGGAGCCGGTCGCGCAGTTGTTGTTGAGGTTGTAGACGGGGATGCCGGAGAGCCCGAGTTCGTACACGGCGCGCTGTCCGGCGGTGGAGGCCTGGAAGCAGTAGCCGACGGCGGCCTGCTCCACGCGCGCGTAGGGGACTCCCGCGTCGGCGAGCGCGGCGGTTCCGGCCTCCTCGACCATGTCCCAGTACTGCCAGTCCCGGGTCTCGGGCTTCTCGAACCGGGTCATCCCGACGCCGACCACGTACACCTTGCCCATCTGCGGTTCCCCCTCAGTCTCTCGGCAGGCCGAGCAGCCGCTCGGCGACGACATTGAGCTGTACCTGTGTGGTGCCGCCCGCGATGGTGAGGCAGCGGGACATGAGCAGGCCGTGCACGGCCCGTTCGCCGGGGCCCTCGCGTACGGCGCCCCCGGGGCCGAGGAGTTCGAGGGTGAGTTCGGCGAGTCTCTGCTGGTGGAGGGTCTGGACGAGCTTGCGGACGCTGGCGCCCGCGCCCGGTTCGAGGCCGGACACCTGGAGCAGGGTGGTGCGCAGGCCGATGCACGCGAGCGCGTGCGCCTCGGCGAGCAGCGCGCCGATCCGCACCCGCACGGAGTCGTCGGTCCCGTCCGCCCTCGCGATGACGGCCTCCAGGCCGGTGTCGAAGGCGACCTGGTCGGCCATGTGGACGCGTTCGTTGCCGAGGGTGTTGCGGGCGACCCGCCAGCCGTCGTCGACCTCGCCGACGACGGCGTCGGCGGGGAGGATCGCGTCGTCGAACCAGACCTCGTTGAAGAGGGACTCCCCGGTGATCTCCTTGAGCGGGCGTACGTCGATCCCGGGGGTGTTCCGCATGTCGACGAGGAAGTAGGTGAGGCCCTTGTGCTTGGGGGCGGCCGGGTCGGTACGGGCGAGCAGAATGCCGTGGTGGGCCCACTGGGCGGCGCTCGTCCACACCTTCTGCCCGTTGATCCGCCAGCGTCCGTCCTCGGTGCGCTCGGCGCGGGTGCGGAGGGAGGCGAGGTCGGAGCCGGCGCCGGGCTCGGAGAAGAGCTGGCACCAGAGGCGCTCGCCGCGCAGGGTCGGACCGAGGTGCTCCGTCTGCTGGGCCGGCGTGCCGTGGGCGAGGAGCGAGGGGACCACCCAGGTGGCGATGCCGAGCCCGGAGACGGCGATCCCGGCCTCGTCGAGCTCGCGCTGGACGGCGAGCTGCTGGAGGGGGCCGGCGCCGAGTCCGTACGGCTCCGGGAGGTGCGGGGCGGCGTAGCCGGTGGGGGCGAGGGCGCGGCGGGCGGCGGCCGGGTCGAGCCCGGCGGCGGGGGTGACGGCCTCGCGGGCGGCCTCGCGGTACGGGTCGGCCTCGGGCGGCAGGTCGAGGCGGAGGCCGCGGCGGACGCCGGTGGCGGCGTGCCGGACGGCGTCGAGCCGGTGCCGGTCGCCGGTGCCGAGGATCTGGCGGGCGACGAGGGCGCGGCGGAGCAGCAGGTGGGCGTCGTGCTCCCAGGTGAAGCCGGTGCCGCCGAGGATCTGGATGCAGTCCTTGGCGCAGGTGAACGCGGTGTCGAGGGCTGTGGCGGCGGCGAGGGCGGCGGTGAGGGAGCGCGCCTCGTCGTCGCGGGCGCGGGCGGCGTCCCAGCTGAGGGCGCGGGCCTGTTCGAGCCGGACGAGCATGTCGGCGCAGAGGTGTTTGACGCCCTGGAACTGCCCGATGGGCCGCCCGAACTGCTCGCGGGTGCGGGCGTGGGCGGCGGCGGTCTCGACGGCGCGGGCGGCGGTGCCGCAGGCGTCGGCCGCGAAGAGGACGGCGGCGAGGTCGTGGACGAGGGCGGTGTCGAGGGGGAGGGCGCGGGCGGTGGGGACGTGGAGGGCACGGGCGGTGATCTCGGCGGTGGGCCGGGTGGGGTCGGCGCTCTCGTGGGGCCGGACGGCGAGCTCGTCGGTGTCGACGGCGAGCCAGACGGAGCCGTCGGCGGTGGCGGCGCGCAGCAGGACGAGGTCGGCCTGGGCGCCGCCGAGGACCGGGGGCGCGGTGCCGTCGAGGAGGTGGCCGCCGGTGGTGCGGACGGCGGTGAGGGTGCCGGTGCCGCCGAGGGCCACGGCCCCGATCCGCTCCCCGCGCGCGAGTGCGGCGGCGAGCCCGTTCGCGCCGGCCCCGAGGAGCAGTTCGGCGGCGAGTACGGAGGGCAGGTAGGGCCCGGGCAGGAGCGCCCTGGCCGCCTCCTCCACGACGACGGCGAGGTCGCCGAGGTCGCCGCCCCCGCCGCCGTGCTCCTCGGGGAGGTGGACTCCGAGGAGCCCCTGCTCGGCGGCGGCGTCCCAGTACGCGGGGCGGCCGGTGGCGGTGCCGGGGACGTCCAGGTGCTTGCGGACCTCCTCGGGCGGTACGGCGCGGGCGAGCCAGCCCCGGACGGCTCGGGCGAGCTCCCGCTGTTCGTGCGTGATGGCGATGCCCATGCGCGGCAGACTAGAACACGTTCCATTCTGACGGAAGGTCAGATGCGGAGGGGATGTGCGACGGCCTCGCGGACGACGGGCGGGTGCGGGCGGCGGGCGGCGGGGCGGGACGGCGGGCGCGGCCGGCGGGTGGGGCGCCGGGCGCGGACAGATGAGACGGACGGCGGGTGGGGACGGCAGGCGCGGACTCCGGGCACGGACGCGGGCAGGTGGCGCCGACGGCGGGCGCGGACGACGGGTGGGTGCGGGCGGCGGGTGCGGCCGTCGGGACGGGGGCCGGTATCGTGGGGATCTTCGGCCGGCGGGAGCCGTCCGGAGTCCCGATGAGGCCGCCGTGACACCGATGACCACCGCCGACACCCACGCCACCCCCGCGGGTCGCCGACTGGCCCGCGCCCTGGACGGCCTGGCCGTCACCTTCCGCGGCATGATCGCCCGGCAGGACGAAGTCCAGTGCGACTGCCACTGGGGCAGCGAGGAGGAGCTCGCCCTCCTGAAGGTCCCGGACGTGCCGCTCGACCCGGACCTGTTGCACCGCACCTGGACCGCCCCCGACTGGGCCGACCACGGCGCGGTGCTGCGGCGCATCCTGCCCGCCTTCGCCGCCGAGCTGGTCGAGGGCCGCACGACCACCCTGTTCGGCCTGCACGAGGTGGGCCTCTCCCTCGCCCGCGGCCGGTGGCGGCGGTGGCCCGCGCCCCAGGCCGAGGCGGTGCGGGAGTTCCTGCACGCCTGGTGGGCCCACGCCCTGGCCGACCCGGCCCCCGTCCACCCCGTCCACGAGCTGCTGGCCCTGTGCTCGGAGGCGTCCGACACCCTCGGCCCGTGGCTCGCGGTCTGGGAGGCACTCGACGACCCCGTCGCCGACCGGCACCTGGCCGAGGCCGCCGCACACTGGGACTACGACCTGCTCGGCGACGAACTCCCCTGGCCCGCCTGGGAGGAGGAGAACGCCGAGGCGTTCCGCCTCGAACTCGGCGCGTGGCTGGTCCGGCACGCGCCCGCCCGACTCGCCCCGCGGGACGGCCACGAGGACCTGCTCCACCGGATCCGCCTCATCGGCCTGACGGGCCCCGCCCGCTGGGAGGACCCGCACTGGCCGGGCTACCGCTACTGAGCGGGCCGCCCGCAGATCCCCATGACCAACCACCTCCACGCACTGGAGCGCGGTGAGGACGTCGCCGCGTCCCTGGAGAACCTGGAGGCGGCCAGGCAGGCTTATCGGGACAGCTACGCGGAGTCCCAGATGATCGTCCCGGACGTGGTGTCGCGCTCCACCAGCGCGGCGAAGAAGCGCTTGAACGGCGCCTACGGGAAGCTCCGGGCGTACGCGGCGGACCCCGTGACGTACGCGGTGGAACTGGCGACGATGGAGGCGGACCTCCACCAGGACGTCTGGCCCTACGTGGGGGCGATGAAGAAGGCCATGCGCGAGGATCTGGGCGTCGAGGCCTGAGCGGGCCGCCGCACCGACCGGGGTCCGGCCCCAGGAGCCGGGCTCCGGAGGGGCGTTGTCAGTGGTGCCTGCCACTCTGTCGGTACAGCGGAACGACCGCGCACGGAGAGAGCGAGCACGCCATGGGCACCTGGGACATCGGCCCCTTCGACAACGACACCGCCGCCGACTTCTCGTACCGGGTGGACGAGGCCCCGGCGGAGAAGAAGGCGGACGTCCTGCGCACGGCCTTCCGCGAGGTGATCGGGACCGGTGACGCCTACCTGGACGCGGACCTGGCGGACGAGGCGATCGCCTCGGCGGCCCTGCTGGCGGCCCAGTGCCCGGGCGGCGACCCCGTCACCACCTCGTACGCCCCGAAGGACCCCCTGCCGCCCCTCCCGGCCGAGCTCCGCCCGGAGGCCGTGACGGCCCTGGACCGCATCCTCACCGAACCCTCCGAACTCCTGGAGCTCTGGGAGGAGTCGGACGGGGAGGAGTGGAAGGCGGGCGTGCGGAAGCTGCGGGCGGTGCTGGCGGGGGCGTGACGCCGTGCGGGCGTGGCCCCATGGGGGACGAAGAAGCCCCGCCGGGCGGGCCGGCGGGGCTTCGGATTCAGCGCGGTGTCAGCGGGGTCTCAGCGGGGTGTCACTCCGAACGGTCCTCGTCCAGGGCGGTACGCAGAAAGGTGATCAGCCGATCGCCCGGAACCTCCGTCCACTCCGCACCGGGAACCCCGACGCGTACGACGGAGTAGCGCCCCTCGTCCGGCTCCTGCACCAGGACCTGACGGCTCGTGTAGTCCATCGGGTCCACCTGGAGACGGACGGCCCGGTGCGTCATGGTCGGGAAGGCGTTCCGCAGCACCTCGTCCGCGTGGAGGCGGCGCAGCAGGTTCCGCTGCGGCCGGTAGTACGCGGACGACAGGAGGCCCGTCCACTGCGAGGCGGTGGGCTCTCCGGACGCGAGCGCCCCGGTGAACGCGTCGAGGTCCAGGAAGTCGAACCTCGCCTTCAGCGCGTCCAGCGGTACGCCCTCCCGCCACGCGGCGATCGCGTCCACCAGCGTGCCCAGATCGCTCGTACCGCCGATGTCCCAGCCGAAGTCGGGGATGGACGTGCGGAGCCGGAACCGCCGCTCCCCGTCGGCCGTGTCGACCGACAGGTAGCCCCGTCGGGTCTCCATGCCGACGGCCTCGGTGGCGTGGGCCGGCAGGCCGATGTCACGGCCGCGCGCCTCCGCCTCCTGCCGCAGGGCCGCGACGAGGCCGCCCGCCGCGGTCACGTCCGGATACGGGTCCCGCTCGTGGGCTTCCATGTCCACCTCCTCGTCAGGTACGTCAGGTCCCCCGGGTTCGTCAGGATTTGCAATGGCAGTATCCGATGATCGACCCCTTCACCGGAGGCATCTCCCCCTTCAGCACCGACAGGTCCGGCATAGCCGTCGGGGGGACCAGCTCCATCGCCCCGTTCGGCCCCGTCGGCGTGTAGAACTTGATCGAGCTCCACGGCCGCTGGCCGTTGACGAGGGCTCTCGCGATCATGGACATCTCGTAGTCCGTGGCCCTGCCGAACTCGCCGGCGATCAGACCGCGCTGAGCGGCCTCCACGAACGTTCCGTGCTGGCTCAGCCCCGTCATGTTGATGTGCAGGACGACCTTCGGATCGGCGACGGCCTTCTCCACGATCTGGGCGAAGTCACTCGCCTTCGCGACGGAGAAGGTGGCGAACTTGTTCGCCCTGGCCCACTCGTCGAGCGCGCCGCCCCGCTGCCAGCCCAGGGCCACGTTGCAGTTGTGGACGAGGACCGGCGTGGCGCCCGCCAGCACGAAGAACGTGTGCAGGTCGTCGACGGTGAGGTCGTAGACCGTGCGCGGTGCCAGGCCGGAGCGGTCGCGCAGGGCGGTCACCGCGCGGACGGAACCGTCCGGGGTGCGCAGCCGGTCGCCGACGCGCAGGTCGGAGACCAGCGTCCAGCCGCGCTGCACCACGTAGAACTTGTGGCCCGCCGTGCTGGCCAGCCTCCCGCCGTCGGCCACCGTGATGTCCACGAGTCGCCGGGTGTCGTGCACGAAGGTGTCGGTGACCCGCCGGGCCTCCACCCGGCCTGAGTCCGGGTCGGTCGCCTTGACGAGGTCTCCCTCGCCGACCTCGCTGATGGGCCGCCGCGTGCCGTCGGCCATCAGCACCCGGGTGGTTCCGGGGAAGCTGTTCACCTTGCAGGCGGTGTAGAGGGCTTCCTCGGCGTTGACGAGGGCGTTGAGCTTGGCGATGGTCCCGGGGTCGAGGTCGAGGACCTGGAGGGCCTTGAAGGCGTCCCGGATGCCGACGCCAGTCTTCATCGCCGCGTCGAGCGCGCGGATTCCCTCGAAGACCTTGCCGAAGGCCTTGCCGGGGATGAAGTTGCTCGCCGCCCAGGCGCAGCCGCTGATGCTGCCGTGCCAGCAGTCGACGAAGTCCTGGACGAGGACGGCCTTGATGAGCTTGTAGGTGAGCGTCTCCTGGATGAGCTCCAGCTTGCTGAAGTACCGGGTGACGTCCTTCTTCAGACCCGGGATCCGCTTGCTCTCGATCAGCAGGGTGTCCGCCCGCGGGCAGCTGCCCGCTCCGGTGGTCATCTGGGGGTCGGTGCAGAGGAAGAAGTCGACCACCGCGCTGAAGGTGACCGTGAAGGTGGTCGTGCAGCCCTCGAAGCCGATGGTGATCACGCACGGCTCGTGCTGCTTGGCGTCGGTGATCTCGACGCTGTCCTCGTCGACGACGTACCACGTGCCGCCGACCCCGGTGCCCGCACCGGTCGAGACCTGCTGGTTCGCGGAGTTGCGCAGGGCCTCGTCGACGGCCTTCTGAGCTTCCTCGGCGAACTTGAGCGCGTCCTTGGCGGCCTCCTCGGCCTCGGTGGCGGCGGTGGCGGCGCGGTCGGCGGCGGCGCGGGCGTCCTTGGCGGATTCCTCGGCCGCCGCGGCTGCCTGGCGGGCGGCCTGGGCGTCGAGGGCCGCCTGGTCGGCGGAGTCCCGGGCCTGCGCGGCGTAGCCCTCGGCGCGTCCGGCGGCCTTGTCGGCGGCGGCGGCGTCCTCGGCGGCCTTGCGGTCGTACTCGACGGTGCGGGCCAGCGACTGGGTGGCCTTCGCGGCGGCCGCCGCGGCGTCTGCCGCGTAGCCGAGGGCCTCCTTGGAGTAGCCGCGGGCGGTCGCCGCGTGTCCGGCGGCGGTGGCCGCGTGCTGGTGGGCGATCTTCGCGTCGCCGACGGCCTGGTCGGCGATGCTCTTGGCGGCCACCGCCTCCGCCTGGGCGTTCTTGGCGTGGGCGTCCGCGACGGCCTTCTGCTGGTCGGCGATCGTCTTGGAGCCCTGGCCCGTCAGGACGACGAGCCCGGCGGCCGAGTCGGTGGCGGCGTAGGGCGAGCCGAGCTGGATCGCGTCGTTGGCCGGCTTGGCGACCTGGAGGGCGGCGTTGCCCGCGTCCACGGCGGCCTGGGCCGTGACGTACGCGAAGCCGGCGGCCTTCGCGGAGGCGGCGAGGGCTTTCGCGGCCTCCTTGCTCGCCGCGTCCGCCTCGGCCTTGGCGGCCTTGGCCGACTTCTCAGCCTCCTCCGCCAGCCTGACGGCCGTCGCCGCCTCCGCGGCCGCGTGCTCGGAGGCGTCGATGGCGTCGGCCGCCGCGCTGGTCGCGGTCTTCACCGCGGCGTCGGCCCTCAGCTTGGCGGCCTGCGCGGCGTCCGCGTGGGCACGGGACCGCTTGGCGGCCGCCTCGGCGCGGCTGGCCGCGGCGTCCGCCTCGGCCGCCGCCTCGCTCGCGGCGTTCGCGGCGGTACGGGCCCGGCCCGCGGCGGCCTCGGCGTTGTCCGCGTAGGTGTCGGCCGCGTCCGCCGCCGCCCTGGACTCCTGGGCGTTCTCGTCGGCGTCGTGGGCCTCGGCGAACGCCTTCTTGGCGTCCGCCTTGGCGCGGGCCGCGTCCGCCTTCTGCGCGGCGTCCCACGCGTCGGCGTTGAGGTCGCGGGCGTTGTCGCGGGCCTTGACCGCGTCGTTCTTGCGGGCGACCGCGGTGGCCTCGGCGGCTTCGGCGTTCTCCTTGGCCGTCTGGGCGTTGGCCGCTTCGTTCTGGGCGGTCTGCTTGTGCTGGGCCGCTTCGTTCTGCTTCGCGGCGGCCGTGTCCTTCTCCGCCTTCGCCGTGGCCTCCTCGGCCTCGGCCGCGAGCCGCTTGGCGTGTGCGTCGGCGGCGGCCGCCTTCGCGTCGCCCTCGGCCTTCAGCGCGAGGGCCAGCTTGGCCTCGGCGGTCTCCTTGTCCTTCTTCGCGTTGTCGCGGTGCAGCTTGGCGCCGTCGGACGCGGCCTTCGCCTGCTCCGAGGCGATGCGCGCGGCCTCCTTGCGGAACTCGGCGTTGACCTGCGCGGTCTGCGCGAGCGCGCGCTGCGTGATCGTCGCGCTGTCGCCCGCGGCGGCCCGGGTGGCGGCCTCGGCGGTCTCGCCGGCCTTCGCCATCGCCGTCAGCGCCGCGACGGCGCCCTTGGTGACCTGGGCCTTCTGCTGGCCGACCAGGAGACCGCGGCCGCGCGGGGCGCCGGCGGCGTCCGCGATGCCGTACGCGGCCTGCACGGCCGTGTCGGAGGCGGTCGCCGAGGTCTTGGCCTTCTCCAGCTGGGCCTTGACCGTCGCGAGGTGGGTCTTCGCCGCCGCGCGGGCGTCGGCGAGGCCCTTGGTCGCGGCGTCGAACTGCGCCTTGGCCGGGTACGGGGTGCTGCCCGCGCCCTTCTTCCCGTTGGGCTTGATCAGGTACTTCTGCGCGCTGGTGTCCTTGCAGTCGAACAGCCGGGCGTCGGTGCCGACGGTGAAGGCGCTCAGGTCCAGGCACTTGCCGGTGCTGACGCTGCGCAGGGTGGAGGGGGCGCGGACGTCCGCCTTCCACGACTGGCCCTTGGTGCTGTAGCAGTCCGTGATCTGGATCTTCGTACCGTTGGCCGAGGCGTTCCCCGCCACGTCGAGGCACTTGAACGAGCCGGTGTTGCGGAGGTGGAGGTCCTCCTCACCGCCTTCGAGCGACCACTCCTGCGAGGCGCTGCCGTTGCAGGTGTAGATCTGGACCGGTGTGCCGTTGGTCTTGCCGCCGCCCTGGACGTCCAGGCAGGTGCCCTTCGCCCCGGGGACCTCGATCACCGTGTAGCCGTTGCCGATCCAGCCGACGCCGCCGGGCGTCCAGTGGTCCTGCCAGCGGGTGTAGTAGTCGGCGAGCCAGGACTGGCCGACGAGCAGGCTGAGGGCGTACGCGCCGTCCTGCAGCGCCTTCGCGGCGTCCTTGCCGGCCGTCAGGATCTGCTGCCGCTGGGTGGTCTGACCGGCTATCTCCTGCTGCCACTCGGACGCGGCCTGGGCGACCTGCTTGCCGAGGACCCGGTTCGGGTCGATCGGATCGTGCCAGCCGCAGGCCCCGAAGCGGGCCTTGAGGTCCTCGACCGCGATGCGGAACTCCGGGGTGCCCGGCTCGGCGGCGGTACGGGGGAAGCCGCCGGAGCCGAGGAAGATCCGGGCGTCGTCGGCGAACACCCGGGGCACGAAGAGCTGGTTGGGCTCGACCTTCCCCGAGTTCTTCTTCCACAGCGCCCACGCCTCCCGCTCCTTCGGCGTCCCGCCGGAGGTGTAGAGCGGGTCGCCGATCGCCAGCGCGGCGGCCTTCGTCTTGTCGTCGGCCGTCGGGGAGGAGTCGTAGAAGGGGTTGAACAGGTTGAGCGGGTTGGAGAATCCCTGGTACAGCCAGGGGAGCAGCCCGGTCTGGTCGAAGATCTTGCCCGGGTCCTTCGGGGCGTTGGGGTACGAGTCGAGGCTGGCGGCGCTGTTCCAGGCATACCCCTGCTTCTGGACCTTGTCGAGCCACTGGTCGGTGAGCGCCTGGTCGGCGTTCCAGGCCGCGTGCAGCGGGGTCTTGTCGTCGTACATGTTCCGGACGAGCTTCGTGTGAAGCTGGTCGGGCGGCAGCGTGAGCGCGTTCTGCGCGAGGGCGTACAGGTTGGGTCCGCCCATGCGCAGGGCCTCGGTGCCCATGCACTGGTCCTCGCGCAGCCGCTCGGCCGCCTTGACGTCGTAGCCGTCGTAGGAGTCGGCGGTCGCGGCGGCGGTCTGCGCGTTCTGCAGGGCCGGTTCGGGCCGGACGGCCGTTCCCCCGAGAACGGCCAGGGCGACGGCGGACGTGACCGCCGTCGTGAGAGAGGTGGACAAGCGTGATCGAGAGGTGAACAACCCCGGTCTGAACCGCAAGGAAGGCGTCCTTCACAGCGAACGAGGGCAGGCAGGGGGTAGGCCCCGGGCGTTGTGCGACGACGAGTCGGCGTCGCGGCGATGGCGATGCCGCGTCTTCCCCCGTGGCGGTGGTGTCCCCCCGACCGCCGATGACGTGCGCGTGCCACGCCGGGATGGTCGGTCCCGGACACGCGCGGCGCTACTTAACCCCGGGTAAACAACGCTCGGCAAGCGCCGACCCGGGGCTCCGGAAGGCGGAGAGGGAAATCCGCTTGCCGGTTCTCCTCAGTCTCCACGCGAGCGATCGACGAGGTCAGGTGCGGTGCGGCCGGTGTGAGAGACCTGTGAAGAACGGGGCGAAAGGGCAGCTATTTACAGCCATTGAATGGCCGACTATCACTGCTCCCCTGACTCGCTGACGACGGGGACCCTCTCCGCGCCGATCTCCCGGATCCGCTCGCCGCCCCACTTCCCCAGCGGCGCCAGCGCGGCGTTGAGGGAGACGCCTCGTTCCGTCAGGGAGTACTCGACCTTCGGCGGCACCTCCGCGTACACCTCGCGGCGGACGAGGCCGTCCTCCTCCATCTGCCGCAGATGCTGGACCAGCATCTTCTCGCTGACGCCCGGCAGCCCCCGCCGGAGCTGGGCGAACCGCCGCACCCCGTGGTGGTGCAGCTCCCACAGGATCAGCACCTTCCACTTCCCGGACACCACGTCCATCGCCGCGTCGATGCCGCAGAAGTACGGGCCGCTCCGTGCCGATGCCGCCATCCGCCCCTCCTCGAACCGCGCACCGCCGAGGGGTGCTCACCCCCGGGTGCGTACCCCACTGTTTAGTCCGTACTGGTCAACCTCCGCGGCGGCGAAGAGCATTCCCTCACAGGTCACGAACACGAGGGAGAGCCCGAGAGATGACGACCGACGACAGCGTCCAGGTGAGCGTGCTGGGCCTGGGAGCGATGGGGAGCGCGCTGGCCGCCGCCCTGGTGAAGGCAGGACACCCGACCACCGTCTGGAACCGGACCCCGGGCCGGGCCGACGGCCTCCTCGCCCTCGGCGCCACCCCGGCCGGCACCGCCGCCGACGCCGTCCGCGCGAGCGGACTGGTGATCGCCTGCCTCCTCGACCACGCGTCCGTCCACGACGTGCTCGACCCGCTCGCCGGCGACCTCGCCGGACGCACCCTGATCAACCTCACCACCACCTCCCCCGCCCAGTCACGGGAGTCGGCCGCCTGGGCCGCCCGCGCCGGCGTCACGTACCTGGACGGCGGCATCATGGCCGTGCCGCACATGATCGGCCGGCCCGGGGCTTCGGTCCTCTACAGCGGGTCGGCCGAGGCCTTCGACCGGCACAAGCCGCTGCTGGACCTGTGGGGAACCAGCACCTACCACGGCGACGACGCCGGTCTCGCACCCCTGTACGACCTCGCGCTGCTCGCCGGCATGTACGTCATGTTCGCCGGCTTCGTCCACGGCGCCGCCATGGTCGCCCCGGCCGGCATCACCGCCCGCGAGTTCGCGGCCTCGGCGGCCCCGTGGCTGTCCGCCATGACCGGCGGCCTCGCGGGCTTCGCCGAGGTGATCGACGGCGGGGACTACACCGTCGCGGGCCAGCAGAGCCTCGAGTTCTCCCATCTCGGCGACCTCCAGGCCGCCAGTGCCGAGCAGGGCGTCAGCACCGAGGTGCTCGACGTGGTGCAGGGGCTCATCCAGCGTCAGATCGACGCGGGCCACGGAGCGGAGGGCTTCGCCCGCATCTTCGAGAGCCTCAGGCGCCCCGCCTGACGGCCGCCGCCCGCCGCGATCCCCGTACGGCGAGGACGACGCTCGCCACGGTCGCGGCGACGGCGGTGACCGCCAGGACGAGGAGCCCGGGATTCACCCACCACGGGACGACCTCGATGCCGTGGCACACCAGGCTCACGGGCAGCGCGCTGCTGGAGTCCGGGGAGTCCATGATCCCCACGCCGAACCAGCACGCGTCCTCCGGCTGGAGGAACGGCATGTACGAGAGGCCGTACAGGTGCACCGCGCCCCCCGCGAGGTAGGCGAGCCCCGCGACCCAGGCGGCCTTCCTCGCGGGCGTGCGCCGGGGCCGGGGCGGCCGGAGCGGCGGCGGTCCGTCACCACGGCGGGCCCGGACGAGCCCGACGTACGTGATCCCCGCCCAGGCGGGCAGCGCGACGGCGAGGATCACGATTCCTACGAGGGTCACCACGGCCGGCGCCCGCTCCCACGTCCCACGACGTCCCTCCCTCGCAGCCCGGTTGGACTCCGCCGCATCCTCCACGGAGTCGGAGGGCACCCGCAAGCGGGTCCGAGGTGCGACGTGCGGCGGGCGCGTAGGGCACGATGGGCGCCGTCAGTCGCGTACCCGCCAGTAGGAGTCACCATGTCCGAGCCCGCGCCCGAGATCCTTGCCGCCTTCGAGGCCGCGAAGGGCTTCATGCCCGTCGGGGAGGGGCTCGCCCTGTACGCGGCGGCCGCCGAGGCCGCGAAGCTCGGGCTGCCGCTGCTGGAGGTCGGCACGTACTGCGGGCGCTCCACGATCCTGCTGGCCGACGTGGCGCGGCGGGCGGGGACCGTCGCGGTGACCGTGGACCACCACCGGGGCAGCGAGGAGCAGCAGCCGGGGTGGGAGTACCACGACGAGACGGTGGTCGACCCCGAGGTGGGGCTCATGGACACCCTGCCGACGTTCCGGCGGACGCTGCGCAAGGCGGGTCTCGAGGAGCATGTGATCGCCGTCGTCGGGCGGTCGCCGCAGGTCGCGAAGGTGTGGGGCGGAGAGCTCGGGTTCGTGTTCGTCGACGGCGGGCACACCGACGAGCACGCCGTGAACGACTACGAGGGCTGGGCCCCGAAGGTCGTGCCCGGGGGTCTGCTCGTCATCCACGACGTCTTCCCGAACCCGGAGGACGGGGGCCAGGCCCCGTACCGGATCTACCTCCGGGCGCTGGAGTCGGGGGACTTCGAGGAGGTCTCGGTCACGGACTCGCTGCGGGTCCTGCGCCGCCGGGGCTGAGGACGGTCCGGCGGCCGTCCCCTGGGAGGGGACGGCCGCCGGTCGTGCCTCGCCGCGGTCCGGGCGCCGGGTCAGAAACCCGACGTCACGTACAGGCAGTTGGTGTAGCTGTAGCCCGGTTCGATCTTCGCCTTGCTCGACTTGGTGTCGCCGGCCGTGGACGTCCCGGTGGAGGCCCGCTTCTGGAGGAAGTGGTAGTCGCCGGCCGGCAGCAGCAGGGTCGCCTTCGGGTACTTCGAGGACGGTCCGGTGCAGGCCTTGATCTTCTTGGCCCCCGCGAAGATCGGGTTGGGGTACTTGGTGCAGGTGCCGCACGCCGTGAGGGTGATCCTGCCGGTCATCGGGCCGGTGTAGAGGAGCTCGACCTCGCCCGGACCGTCGTTGCTGACCACCATCACCATCCGCGCGCCGCCGGGCACGTCGCCCGAGGGCAGCCTGGCGCCCGCCGCGGGCTCCTCGTCGGCGATCTCGGCGGCGATGGCGACGGCGCGGGCCTGCGCGGCCTGCGGGCTGCTCGGGTACTCCTTCGCGTAGGCGGTCATCGTGTCGCGCGCGGCGTCGAAGTCCTTGTCCTTGAACTGGTCGGTGCCGCAGGCGAAGTCGCCCTTCTGGAGCGCCGCTCCGGCCTGGTCCGCGACGCCTTCGAGCGACGGGTCCGACATGCCGTCGAGGGAGGCGTCGATGACGCGCAGCTCCGCCGTGGTGTCACAGGGGTCGCCGCCCGCGAGGGCGTCCGTCCGGGTCTTGATCGAGGCCTCGAAGGCCGGCGCGACCTTGGGGGCGTACGCCGACTTCGGGAAGGTGTTGAGCAGTTCGTTGAAGCTCTCCCGGGGGTCCGGCTCGTAGGTCGCGTCGCCGATGCCCGCCGCCCCGCACTCGTAGAGGGAGTGGGCCAGCGGTTCGTCGGTCTTGGCGGGCCGGGTGCCCAGCAGGTCCTTGTCGACGGAGCCCTGGAGCCCCCGCAGATAGCCGAGGCGCGGGACGGCGTCGCAGTAGGACTTGGCGGCGTACGGGGCGGAGACCGTCGCGTAGAAGGTGTCGAGGCGCGCGGGGACGAGCTTCCCGGCCCGCGATCCGGCGTGCCGCGTGCCGAGGTCCTCGTACGTGTCGAGCGCCTTGCCGAGGGTGGGCTCGGCCTTGTCGAAGGCGAGGCCGTCGGCCGACTTCACGAGCGCGTCGGCGGCGGCGAGGCGGTCGAGGAGGGCCTGCTGCCTCGCCTCGTCGCGGGCCGCGCCGTAGGCGAGCGAGCCGCCCGCGGGCACGGCGAGCAGCACCAGGGCCAGCGGCAGGGCGAGCCGGCGGAAGGACGGGCCGACCCGGAGGGTCGCGCGCAGGCCGCGGCGGGCTCCGTCGGCGGCGGCCAGGAGGAGGAAGACGCCGTAGCCGACGAGGAGGCCGACGGGCACGCCGTCGACGTCGGCCGGGAGGGCGAGGAAGAGCAGGACCGCGGTGGCGATCCAGCAGACCGCGGCACCGATCCAGTGGCGCAGGAGGACGTAGCCGAGGCCCAGGCAGGAGAGGTTGAGCAGGCCGATCAGGGCGGCCTGGGCGCCGTTGGCCTCGCCGGGCGGCTGCGCGGGCGGCGGCGGACCGTACCCGGGCGGGCCGTACCCGGGCGGCGGCCCGTACCCGGGCGGGGCGGCGGGCGGCGGCGGGGGCGTCCCGGCACCGGCCCAGCCGGGGGCGGTGGCGGGACCGGCGGCGGGCGCGGGGCCTGATCCGGGCCCGGTACCGGAGGCCTCGGGGCCGGGGACCTGGCCGGGGCCGGCGGCCTCGGGGCCGGGCCGGGCCGCCGCGCTCGCGGGCGGCTCGGTCGGCGGCCCGAAGCCCGCGGGCCGCGCCTCCCACGGCGCGGGGGCCACGGGCGCGGGCCCGCCCGGCGCGGGGGCCGCAGGCGGTGCGGGCGGTGCGCCCGGGGCCGGGACAGGCCGGTCCGGGATGGTTCGGTCCGGGGCGGGCCGGTCCGCGGCCGCGGACCGCAGCATCCGCGTCGACGAGTCGAGCGTGCCGTCCTGCCCGGCGCCGCCCGGCGGACCGGCCGTCCCGGGCGGGTTCGCCCGGTCGGCGTGGTCCGCCCGGTTCGGTGCGCCCGGTGTGACGTCCCGCACAGGACGGTCGGACGGCTCGGGACGCGCGTCGTTCGGTTCTTCCCCCACCACGGTTCCCCTCGTGGTCCATGCGCGGTGACACCCCACCGCCGCCTCTTGCACTTACCCTTCACGGTCCGCTCACACGCGTCCACCGTTCCGTGAAGCGGTGACCAAGCTGCGACGTACCGCTGCGGGTTTCCGCCCCGCGCAGGGCCTAGAGTCGCCGGGTGCCGTACGACCACCGGAAGACCCCCCGCCGCATCCGCACCCTGCTGCGCGGCCCCGCGCTCGCCCTCGCGGCCGCGGGCTGCTGCGCCGCGCTCGCGGGCTGCGGGGCCTCGCAGGCCTCCCCCTCGGACGGGAGGTCCACGCGGGGCGCGGAGGCCGCCCCCACCACCGCCGCGCCGTCCGGCCGGCCGGACGGCGCGGGCGCCCCCTCGGCCTCCCCCGGCGCCGCCGGATCCTCCCTCGCCGGGCGGACCGTCGTCCTCGACCCGGGCCACAACCCGGGCAATTTCCAGCATTCCCAGGAGATCAACCAGAAGGTGAACATCGGGACGAACCGCAAGGAGTGCGACACCACCGGCACCTCCACGAACGCGGGATACACCGAGGCCGCCTTCACCCTCGACGTCACCCACCGGCTGCGGGACCTCCTCACGGCGCGCGGCGCCGAGGTGGTCCTCACCCATGACGCGGACCGCCCCTGGGGCCCGTGCGTCGACGAGCGGGCGCGGATCGGCAACGCGGCCCGCGCCGACGCCGTGGTCTCCGTCCACGCGGACGGCTCCGCCGTCGGCCACCGCGGCTTCCACGTCATCCTGCCCGCACGCGTACGCGAGGGGGCGGCCGACACCGCGAAGATCGTCGGCCCGTCCCGCGAGCTCGGCGAGCGGATCGCCGACCGCTTCGCCCGCGCCACCGGAACGGCCCCCGCCAACTACCTGGGTTCCGGTACGGGGTTGGACGTCCGCGACGATCTCGGCGGACTCAATCTCTCAACCGTCCCCAAGGTCTTCGTCGAATGCGGCAATATGCGTGATCCGAAGGACGCGGCGCTGCTCACGTCGGCGGCCTGGCGGCAGAAGGCCGCCCAGGGCATGGCCGACGGCATCGCCACCTACCTCCGGGGGTAGAACCCGCGGGCGATAGATTCGCTCCGTACGATGGGGCAGCTCCGTGCCATCCCCCGTGCCATGACCTGAGCGCCACCCCGACGCGACGACCCGACGAAGGACTTCTCACGTGAATATCCGCTCCCTCACCCGAGGCGATGGCGTGCTGATCGGTGCAGCGGTGGTGCTGTTCATCGCCTCGTTCCTCGACTACTTCTCCTACAAGGGCCTCACGATCGACGCCCCGAACGCCTGGGACTCCCTGGGCAACGCCATCGGCGTCTACATGGTGGGCGTCATCGGTGCGGCCCTGATCGTCCTGAACCGCGCGCTGCCCCAGCCCCGCAAGATCGCCGGACTGGACCTCGGCCAGTTCGGCGTCGCCGCGACGGTCGTCACCGCGTGGTCCCTCCTCTGGACCGTGCTCGACCTCGGTGAGGTCGAGGCGGGCGCGGGCCTGATCCTCGGCCTGATCGCCGCCCTGGTCCTGGCCGCCGCCGCCGTGGCCGCGCCCCTGGTCCCCGCCCTCAAGGCCCCGCTGATGAGCGCGCCGAGCCCGCAGACCCCGCAGCCGTACGGCATGCAGCCCGGCCAGCCCGGCCCGCAGGGCGTCCCCGGCGGCTACGGCTACCCGGGTGCGCAGCAGCCGCAGTACGGCGGTCCGCAGGACCCGTCGCAGGGTGCCGGACACCCGTTCGGCGCGCAGGCCGCCGCCCCGCAGCCGCAGGCCGCGCAGCAGCCGGAGCCGCAGGCCCCGCAGGCGCCGGCCGGGGGCTTCGACCCGTTCTGGTTCGCCGTCCCGGTCGCCCGTCCGCTGTACGCGGAGGACGGCTCGCAGGCCCCGATCGCGGAGCTGGCACCCGGCACCTGGTACCTGGCGGTCGAGCAGCGTGGCGCGGCCCTGGTGGCCCAGACGCAGGACGGCCGCCGCGGCGTCCTGCAGGACACCACGGGCATCCAGCGCGGCTGACCCGCGCAAGCACCACCACCGGCGGCCCCCCGCCCGGAATCCCTTCCGGGCGGGGGGCCGTTGGCGTACAGTCCCGACATCCAGCTGAACTGACACACCGTCAGAAAGGGTGTGGGGCATGCGACTCGGACTCGCCCTCGGCTACTGGGGCCGCGGCCCCTCCCCCGACCGCCTCGGCCTCGCGCGCGAGGCCGAGCGGCTGGGCTACGACTCGGTGTGGACGGCGGAGGCCTGGGGGTCCGACGCCTTCACCGCGCTGACCTGGATCGCCGCCCACACCAGCCGGATCAGGCTGGGCACCGCCGTCGCGCAGATGGCCGCCCGCGCCCCCACGACCACCGCGATGCACGCGCTCACCCTGGACCACCTCTCCGGCGGGCGGGTCATGCTCGGCCTCGGCCTGTCCGGACCGCAGGTCGTCGAGGGCTGGTACGGGCGCCCCTTCCCCCGCTCCCCGCTGACCGCGACCCGCGAGTACGTGGACGTGGTCCGCCAGGTCCTGCGCCGCGAGGCCCCGGTCCGGCTCGACGGGCGCCACCACTCCCACCCGTACACCGGCCCCGACGGCACCGGCCTCGGCAAGGCCCTCAAGCCGATCACCCACCCGCTCCGGCCCGACCTCCCGATCCTGCTGGGGGCCGAGGGCCCGAGGAACATCGCGCAGACGCTGACCATCGCCGACGGCTGGCTGCCCCTGTACTGGTCCCCCGAGCGCTGGGCCGAGGTGTACGCCCTGCCCGAGCGGCTCCCGGAAGGCTTCCTGGTCGCCCCCCTGGTCCGCGCCGCGCTCTGCGACGACGTGGCGGCCGGACTGCTTCCGGTCAAGGCGATGCTCGGCTTCTACATCGGCGGCATGGGACACGCGGCCCGCAACTTCCACGCCGACCTGATGGGGCGGATGGGGTACGAGAAGGAGGCGCGGCGCGTGCAGGAGCTGTTCGCCGCCGGGCGGCGCGAGGAGGCGGTCCTGGCCGTCCCGGACGCCTTCGCCGACGAGATCTCCCTGGTCGGGCCGCGGAAGCGGATCGCCGGGCGCCTGGAGGCATGGCGGCGGGGCCCGGTGACGGACCTCCTGGTCACCTCACCGGACCCCGCGACCCTGCGGCTCCTGGCCGAGCTCAACGCCTGAGCGGTGCGGCCGTCAGCCGCCGCTGAGCTGCGAGGCGCTGGGGACCTTGTCGACGACCTCGGCCCCGGCGCTCTTGCCCGCGTCCTTGACGCTGTTGATGATGTTCTCGAAGGCGCCGACGTCCGCGTCGCCCACCTCGCCCTTGCGGAGCTTCGTACCGAGCTCCTTGAGCGACTCGATGCCGGCCGTGAGCGGCGCGACCGCCTTGGACAGGAGCGGGTCGCCCTTGGCGTTGTTCGTCGCCGCCTTCAGCCGGTTGTACGTGAAGGCGCCCGCGAGGCCGGCCTTCACCAGGGCCAGGGTCCGGCCGTCCGCGCCCTTCTTGAACTTGCCCGCGCGGTACGGCTTCACGATCCACTGGTAGGTCGCTCCCGCGGCCAGACCCGCGTTGGCCACGAACCGCGTCTTGGCGAGCCTCTGCTGCTCGAAACCGGCCGAGGCCGTCGGGGTCGCCGCCCCGTTCGCGCTCGCGTCGTCGTCGCCGCAGGCGGCGGTCGTCAGGAGCAGGGTGCAGGACAGCATCAGGGCCACGACACCGCGGGACACGGACCGGGGTAGGGATCTGGGCACGGCAGGACCTCCCTGGGGGTTGTGGCGCCAGCCTCACCCGGGGACCCGGGTGCCGCCACACGGGCGGCTCCGAACGGGTCCGGACCGCCGCCCGCACCTCCCTGGCTCAGGGAGGTCCCGCGGGTCCCGGGCGGCGGCTCAGCAGCAGTCCGGTTCCAGGCCGGCCGGGAGGCGTTCGCCGCCGAAGACGGCCACGGTGGCCTCCTCGCCGCCGAGGGCGGCCACCGCCAGCAGCAGGGAGCCGGCGGTCCAGGCGGTCTGCTCCTCGGGCCAGACGGCCTTGTCGTCCTCCGTGTCGCCCTCGAAGACGTATCCCGTCCAGTACATGCCGTTCTCCGCGCGCAGGTGCCGGATGTCCTGGAGGACGGTCAGGGCGCGGTCCGACTCGCCCATCGCCCAGAGGGCGAGGGCGAGTTCGCAGCTCTCGCCGCCGGTCACCCAGGGGTTGGGGGTCACGCAGCGCACGCCGAGACCGGGCACGACGAAGGTGTCCCAGCCGGCGTCGATGCGGGCCTTGGCCTGGGGTCCGGTGAGCGCGCCGCCGAGGACCGGGTAGTACCAGTCCATCGAGTAGCGGGACTTGTCGAGGAAGCGCTCGGGGTGGCGGCGGATCGCGTGGCCGAGCGCACCGGCGGCCAGTTCCCAGTCGGGCTGGGGCTCCTCCCGGGTCTCCGCGATGGCGAGGGCGCACCGGAGCGCCTGATGGATCGACGAACTCCCGGTGAGGAGGGCGTCGTTCACCGGGGTGCCGTCCGCCTCGCGCTTCCAGCCGATCTGGCCGCCGGGCTGCTGGAGTCCGAGGACGAACTCGACGGCCGCGTAGACGGCGGGCCACATCCGGTCGAGGAAGGCGTCGTCGCCGGTGGAGAGGTAGTGGTGCCAGACGCCGACGGCTATGTAGGCGACGAAGTTGGACTCCCGGCTGCGGTCGGTGACCCGGCCGGGCTCGCCGTCGTGGTAGGCCGCGTACCAGGAGCCGTCGGCGTTCTGGTGCCGGGCGAGCCACGCGTAGGCGCGGCCGGCGGCGGCGTGCTCGCCGGCCGCGTCCAGGGCCATGGCGGCCTCGGTGTGGTCCCACGGGTCGAGGTGGTGGCCCCGGAACCAGGGCAGGGCGCCGTCCTCGCGCTGCACGGCGAGTATCCCGGCGACGGTCTGGGCGGCCTGCTCGGCGGTCAGCACCCCGGGCAGGACGAGGTGCTCCGCGATCCGCTCGGGGGAGGTCACTGGGAGTCGACCTCGGGCTGGTGGGGCTTGGTCGCGTAGGCCACGAAGCTCTTGCCGACCACCGGGTTGAGCAGCTGCTCGGCGACCCGGGTCAGGGCGGGCTTCTTCATGATGTCCCAGACCAGGAGCTTGTGGTACGCGCGGACCGGCAGCGCCTTGTCGTTGTCGACGCCGAAGGCGCACTTCAGCCACCAGTACGGCGAGTGCAGGGCGTGCGCGTGGTGGGTGCCGTACGGCCGGAGTCCGGCCTGGCGGATCTTGCCGAGGAGCTCGTCGGCCTTGTAGATGCGGATGTGGCCGCCCTCGACCTCGTGGTACGCGTCGGAGAGCGTCCAGCAGACCTTCTCGGGGCCGTAGCGCGGGACGGTGACGGCGATCCGGCCGCCGGGCTTGAGGACGCGGACCATCTCGGCGAGGACGCCCTTGTCGTCGGGGATGTGCTCCATGACCTCGGAGATGATGACGACGTCGAAGGACTCGTCGGGGAACGGCAGGTTGAGCGCGTCCCCCTCCATCGCGGTGGCCGTGGCGCCCGCGGGGGCCTCGCCGGCCTCCTTCATGGCCGCGAACCACTTGGCGACCTCGCGGATCTCCTCGGCGTTCTGGTCGAGGGCCACCACCCGGGCGCCGCGCCGGTAGCACTCGAAGGCGTGCCGGCCGGCCCCGCAGCCCAGATCGAGCACACGGTCGCCGGGGGCGAGCGGGAAGCGGGTGAAGTCGACGGTCAGCACGAGGGCCTGCTTTCGCGGTGGAGGGAAGGTTGTGGGCAGGCGTTCCGCGGGGCGGAACGGGTGGGCACAACCGCCCCACCGGGCCGCGTCCGGCGAACGGCACGAGGTGTCACCGGGCGCCCCCGGGCGCCCCGGCGCCGCGGCGGGCGATCGCCTCGCGGTACAGCTCCGCGGTGCCCTGCGCCGCGCGGGACCAGGTGAAGCGGTCGAGGACCCGGGAGCGTCCGGCGGCGCCGAGCCGGGCGCGCAGCTCCGGATCGCCGAGGACCCGGCCGAGTGCCGCGGCCAGGGCGCCCGCGTCACCCGGGGGCACCGCGAGGCAGGTCTCCCCGTCGGCTCCGGCGACCTCGGGGATGGCTCCGCCGGTGGTGGCGACGAGCGGGGTGCCGGTGGCCATGCCCTCGGCGGCGGGCAGCGAGAAGCCCTCGTAGAGGGAGGGGACGCAGGCGACCTGGGCGGAGCGGTAGAGGTCGACGAGCTCGGCGTCGCTGATGCCCTTGACGAACTCGACGGCCCCGGCGAGACCGTACCGCTCGATGGCGGCGGCGACCGGGCCGTCCTCGGCGCGCTTGCCGACGACGACGAGGTGGGCGTCCGGGTTCTCGGTGCGGAGCTTGGCGAGCGCCTCGACCAGGTGGACGAGGCCCTTGAGCGGGACGTCGGCGCTGGAGGTGGTGACGATCCGGCCGGGGACCTCGGCGACGGCCGGGTCGGGCGACCAGAGGTCGGTGTCGGCGCCGATGTGGACGACCCGGATGCGGTCCTCGCGCACCCCGAGGTGCTCGACGATCTCCTGCCGGGAGGTGCCGGAGACGGTGAGGACGGACGGCAGGCGGCGGGCGACGCGCTTCTGCATGCGGGTGAAGGCGTACCAGCGGCGGACGGAGGCGCGGCGCTTCCAGTCGGCGGCGGCGTCGAGTTCGAGCCGCCGGTCGACGGTGATGGGGTGGTGGATCGTGGTGACGAGCGGGGCGCCGATCGCACGCGGTCCGCCGAGGAGTCCGTATCCGAGGGTCTGGTTGTCGTGGACGACGTCGAAGTCGCCGCGGCGGGCGGCGAGCATGCGCCGGGCCCGGAGGGAGAAGGTCAGCGGCTCGGGGAAGCCGCCGGTCCACATGGTGGCGACCTCGAGGCCGTCGATCCAGTCGCGGTACTCGTCCCGCTTCGGGGTGCGGAACGGGTCCGGCGAGCGGTAGAGGTCGAGGCTGGCGAGCTCGGTGAGGGTGGGCCCGGCGGGGTCCGTGCCGTCGGCGACCGTGTCGAGGACGGGGTACGGCTGGGAGCCGATGACCTCGACGCGGTGGCCGAGGCGGGCGAGTTCGCGGGAGAGGTGGCGGACGTAGACGCCCTGGCCGCCGCAGAAGGGATTGCCCTTGTACGTGAGGAGAGCGATTCGCAACGGTCCGTCACCGGCTGCCGTGACGCCCTGCCGGGGGCTTGCCTCTATGGCCTCAGCGGTCATGCGCGACCCCCTTCGAGCGTGGTTTCGCCGGAGCGTAACCGCTCGCGCTAATCTAGAACAAGTTACAGACTTGATCGTTCTTGATCTTCTGGCCTGATCTTCTTGATCCTTCAAGGAGGACAGAATCTACCGGCAGGTAGCTCTGTGGTGAGAGCCGGAACAGGTGATTCGCGCCACGGCCCGCGCACCGCCATACTGTCGCTCCCCACCGCACGGAACGGGACCTCATGACCGCAGACATCAGAGCGGACCACAGACCCGCGGCGCCGCCCCTCACGGAGCGCCAGGAGGCACGCCGCCGCCGCATCCTGAACGCCAGCGCCCAGCTCGCGGCGCGGGGCGGCTTCGACGCCGTGCAGATGCGGGAGGTCGCGGAGGCGGCCGGGGTGGCGCTGGGGACGCTGTACCGCTACTTCCCCTCCAAGATCCACCTGCTGGTCGCCACGATGCAGGACCAGCTCCAGCACCTGCACACGACCCTGCGCAAGCGGCCCCCCGCGGCCTCCGATCCGGCGGAGCGGGTGGCGGAGACGCTGATGCGGGCCTTCCGCGCGCTCCAGCGCGAGCCGCAGCTCGCCGACGCCATGGTGCGGGCGCTGACCTTCGCGGACCGCGGGGTGAGCCCGGAGGTCGACACCGTCTCGCGGCTGACGACGGCGATCATCCTGGACGCGATGGGCACGGAGCACCCGACCCCGGAGCAGCTCTCGGTGGTCCGGGTGATCGAGCACACCTGGCACTCGGCGCTCATCACCTGGCTGTCGGGGCGCGCCTCGATCGCACAGGTGAAGATCGACATCGAGACGGTCTGCCGGCTGATCGACCTGACGGCCCCGGAGGCGGCGGCCCGCCGCTGACGGTCCCGCCCGCGCCCTGGCGACCGAGGTGCCGGGGCGCGGGCGGGACCGGTGGATCAGGACGAGGGCGTGGCCTTGTTGGCTCCCGCGATCGCCGCCGCGCACTGCGGGCTGCCGTCGACGGCCACGAACATCACCAGCTTGAGCGGGCCGGCGGAGTGGTTGCTGGCCTGGAGCTGCCAGCTGCTCTTCTTGAGGGACTTGATGACGGAGCCGCTCTGCTCGGTCTTCCGCTCCTCGTTCCAGCCGCCCTCGGCCAGCGCCGCGACCGTGTCCGCGTAGGACTTCGCCGGGTCCTTGGCCTTCTCGGCGTCGGCCGTCCAGCTGACCATGCAGTCCTTGGCCTCGGCCGGGATCTGCTCGCCCGAGGCGTCCTGGGTGAAGCCGGCCGCGGTCGCCGCGTCCGTGAGCTCCTTGGTGACGGCGTCGCCGGTGAGCCGCTCGCCGCCCGCACCGCCGGAGCCGCCCGACGAGGACGAGCCGGCCGACGAGCCGGCCGAGGCCGAACCGCCCTTGTCCGCACCGCCCTCACTTCCGCAGCCGGCGACCAGCAGCACCACACCGGTGGCCGCGGCCACCCACGTCAGCTTGCGCACAACACTCCCGAAATCCGCACGTACGACGGCCTCTTGCCCCCGTTTTTTCAGGCACAGTTTTGCACGTGGGAATGGAATGCGTACGCAAGAACGCCGCTCTTCAGCCCTGTTCGGCGTCCTCTTCCAAGGTCGAGGTCCGGCGGGCGCGGCCGGTCCCGCCGGGACGGGCCCGGCCCCGCCGGCCCGCTACTCCTCCGGGGGGAAGACCGGCTCCCCGCCGTCCGCCAGAGTGATCGTGATCGCCTCCACCGGGCACCCCTCGGCCGCCGCCAGCAGCCGTTCGCCCGCGTCCGCCTCCGGGTCGCGCGGGTGCGACTGGCGGGCGGTGTCGAGGCGGAAGCCGTCCGGGGCGTGGTTCACACACATGCCGGAGCCGATGCAGACGCTCCGGTCGACCTCGACGTGCCAGCGGTCCCCCATCACGCGCCGCCCTCGTACCCGGCCGGGAGGTGGATCATCTTGTGCTCCAGGTACTCCCCGAAGCCCTCGGGCCCGAACTCCCTCCCCAGTCCGGAGTTCTTGTATCCGCCGAACGGGCCGAGCATGTCGAGGCTGAAGGTGTTGACGTTGAAGGTGCCGGTGCGGACGCCGCGGGCGAAGTCGACGCCGCGCTCCACGTCCCCGGTCCAGACGCTGCCGCTGAGCCCGAAGTCGGAGTCGTTGGCGAGGCGCAGGGCCTCGGCCTCGTCCCCGTACGGCAGCAGGCAGATGACCGGGCCGAAGATCTCCTCGCGGGCGATCCGCATGGAGTTGTCGACACCGCCGAAGAGGGTCGGCTCGACGTACCAGCCCCGGTCGAGGCCGGCCGGGCGGCCGCCGCCCGCGAGGACCTTCGCGCCCTCCTCCTGGCCGATCCGGATGTAGTCGAGGGAGCGCTGCTGCTGCCGCCGGGCGACCAGCGGACCGACCTGGGTGGCCGGGTCGAGCGGGTCGCCGACGACCAGGGCGCCGGCCGCGGCGGCGAAGGCCTCGGCGGTCTCCTCGTACCGGGAGCGGGGAACGAGGATGCGGGTCTGGGCGACGCAGGCCTGGCCGTTGTTCATCCAGGCGGCCGGGACGATCCCGGCGACGGCGGTCGCGAGGTCGGCGTCGGGCAGGACCACGGCGGCGGACTTCCCGCCGAGTTCGAGGGTGACGCGGGTGAGGTTGCGGGAGGCCACCTCCATGACCCGCCGGCCGGCCGCGACCGAGCCGGTGAAGGAGACCTTGTCGACGCCGGGGTGGCCCACCAGGTACTCGCCGACCTCCCGGTCGGCCGGCAGGATGCTGAGCACGCCCTCGGGCAGCCCGGCCTCGGCGGCGATGTCGGCGAGGATGTACGAGTCGAGGGGCGACTCCGGCGAGGGCTTGAGGACCACCGCGCAGCCGGCCAGCAGCGCGGGCCCGAGCTTGGCCGCCGCGGTGAACTGCGGCACGTTCCAGGGGATCACGGCCGCGACCACGCCCACCGGCTCGCGGCGGACGAGCAGCGGGCCGAGGACGCCGCCGCGCCGCTCCTCGTACGTGAAGTCCCGGGCGACGGTGATCGCCGCGTCCCAGACCATCATCGCGCCGAGGGCCTGGGCGAGCACCGACCAGGAGTACGGGGAGCCGTTCTGGGCGCTGATGGAGCGGGCGATCTCCTCGTGGCGCACCGCGATCGCGTCCTTGATGCGGCTGACGACGGCGATCCGCTCCTCCAGCGTCGCCCGGGGCCAGGGTCCTTCGTCGAAGGCCTTGCGGGCGGCCGCCACGGCCCGGTCGACGTCGGCGGTGGAGGCGTGCGGGACGCGGCCGATGACCTCCTCGGTGTGCGGGGAGACGACCTCGATGACGTCCTCGCCGAGCGGGTCGGTCAACTCCCCGCCGATGAACAGCTTTCCGTGCTCCACAAGCTCGGTCATGACCGCCGCCTCCATGAGGGGATGGATTCCCTGACGTGCCTGACGTTCCCTGGCGTTCCCCGACGCACCTGACGATGCCTCAGATCAGAACTGATACCAGTTCTAGTTATCGGGAGCAATGCTCCGGACCGAGCCCGCCCCGCGCACTCCCCCGGCCCGCACCGACCCGGCCGCGTCCCCGCCCGTTCGGCCATGGCCGAAGCCCTGTCCCCGCGGAGGCCGGCTGACGTATCGTCAGTTTGCGTCCGGCCGAACTTCCGCCCCGCACCGCGGTGGAGAGACGAGGATCCATGCCCGCTCGACAGGGACCCGCCCCGCAGGCGACCGCGCACGGCGGAGGCGTCTGGTCGCTCCGGGTGCCCATCCCGGACAACCCGCTCGGCCACACCCTGGTCCACGTCCTCGACACCGACCGCGGCCCGGTGCTCGTCGACACCGGCTGGGACGACCCGGCCTCCTGGACCGAGCTCACCGCGGGACTCGCCGCGCTGCACATCGACGTCGCCGACATCCACGGCGTCGTCATCACCCACCACCACCCCGACCACCACGGCCTCTCCGGCAGGGTCCGCGAGGCCTCCGGCGCCTGGATCGCGATGCACGCCGCCGACACCGACGTCGTACGGCGCACCCGCGACGCCGAACCGGGCACCTGGCTCGACTACCTCGCCCGCAAGCTCGCCGCCGTCGGCGCCCCCGAGGACCACCTCGCCCCGCTGCGGGCCGCCCGCGCCTCCGGCCGGATGCGCACCCTGCCCGGCCTGGGCTCCGCCCTCCCCGACCGGGAGATCGTCCCCGGCGAGCTCCTCGACCTCGCCGGGCGGCGGCTGCGGGCCATCTGGACCCCCGGCCACACCCCCGGCCACGTCTGCCTCCACCTGGAGGAGGAGCACCCCTCCCGGCTCCCCGGCCACGGCCGGCTCTTCTCCGGCGACCACCTGCTGCCGGGGATCACCCCCCACATCGGGCTCTACGAGGACCCCGACGACGACGCCGCCACCGCCACCGACCCCCTGGGCGACTACCTCGCCTCCCTCGAACGCATCGGCCGCCTCGGCGTCGCCGAGGTCCTCCCCGCCCACCAGCACCCCTTCACCGACGCCGCCGGCCGGGTCCGCGAGCTCCTCGACCACCACGAGGAACGGCTCACCGGGCTCCTCGGCCTGCTCGCCACCCCGCTCACCCCGTGGCAGCTCGCCGAGCGGATGGAGTGGAACCGCCCCTGGGACCAGATCCCCTACGGCTCCCGCAACATCGCCGTCAGCGAGGCCGAGGCGCATCTGCGCCGCCTGGTGAAACTGGGGCGCGCCGAAGCGGTGCCGGGCTCGGAGCCGGTGCGCTACGTCGCGGTGTGAGGCGCCTCGCACCCGCCGGGCCGCGGGCCTACGGGCCGGTAGAGTGGCCCGGTCGTCATCATGCCCGTACGGGGGGAAGCCGGTGCGAATCCGGCGCTGACCCGCAACCGTGAACGGCCTCCCCAGGGTGGTCGTGAGTCGGAATGCCCCGTCCGGGACGTGACCGCCGGCACCGTCGAGGAATACGGAGCCGGAGCCTGGTGCCCCTGAGGCGTGCCGGTGCCCGGCCGCAGGAGAGGGCCCCATGAACACCGTCCGCCGCGGCGCCACCGCGCTCGCCGCCGCCACCGTCCTGCTCTGCACCGGAGCGGCCGGGGTGGCAGGAGCAGCCACCGCCGCACCCTCCCCCACCCCCTCTCCCGCCGCGGTCCCCGACGGTCTGTACGGCACGAAGGACCCGACGTACGACGGGGTGTGGCGGCAGTCGCTCGCCTTCCTCGCCCAGCGCGCCACCGGCTTCCAGCCCTCCGACGAGGCCGTGCAGTGGCTGCTCGGCCAGCAGTGCGCCGACGGCTCGTTCAGCTCCTTCCGCGCGGACGCCGCCGCGCCCTGCGACGCGAAGACCGTGCGGGACAGCAACGCGACCGCCCTCGCCGTGCAGGGCCTGCGCGCGGTCCGCAAGCAGTCCGGCTCCCCCGAGACCGTCGACGAGGCCGTCAAGGCGGGCTCCGACTGGCTGCGCACCGTGCAGAACAAGGACGGCGGCTGGGGCTACAGCCCCGGCGGCCCCAGTGACGCCAACTCCACCTCGGTCGTCGTCGGCGCGCTCGCCGCCACGGGCGTGCGGCCGGGCTCCTTCACCTCCGCCGAGGGCCGCACGCCCTACGACGCGCTGCTCACCTTCGCGCTGCCCTGCTCGGACAAGGAGGGCCCGGGCGCCTTCGCGTACCAGCCCGACAAGGCCGGGAAGCTGCTCGCGAACGCCGACGCCACCGCCGCGGCCACCCTCGCGGGGCTCGGCAAGAGCGTCGTCGCCACCAAGGCCTCGCCCGAGCAGCCGCCCGTCTGCAACGACCTGTCGAAGCCGACGGTCGAGCGCGCCGCGCTCAACGGCGCCTCCTACCTGGCCGGGGCCCTCCGGAAGACCGGCCACCTGAACCTGCCGCCGATGCCGGGCGCCGCCGACACCTCCGAGCAGCCGGACGTCGGCAACACCGCGGACGCCGTCGTCGCGCTCGCCGCCTCGGGCGCCTCGCAGGAGGCGAAGCCCGCCCTGGAGTGGCTGGAGAAGAACTCCGCCGCCTGGGCGAAGGAGGGCGGCCCCGCCGCGTACGCGCAGCTGATCCTGGCCGCGCGGGCCATGGAGACGGACCCGCGCGAGTTCGGTTCTGCGGACCTGGTGGAGCAGCTGAACGCCACCGGCCCGGCGCCGAAGACCCCCGACACCTCGGCCTCCTCCACCAGCGACGACGAGGGCGGCTTTGACATCTGGTGGATCATCGGCATCGGCACGGTCGTCGGCGTCGGCATCGGCTTCCTCGTGAGCGGCCGCAAGAAGTGACCGCGCAGCGAGGGGACGGCGCGCGAGGGTCCGCCGCGCGAGGCCGCGGAGGACGTGCGGCGGGAGCCGCCGCCGGGGCCCTGCTGACGCTCACCGCGGTCGTCGCCGCGGCGGCCCCTGCCCAGGCGGCCGGCTACCGCTACTGGTCGTTCTGGGAGAGCGGCGGCGGGACGTCCTGGTCGTACGCCACGCAGGGTCCGGCGACCGCCCGCCCCGCCGACGGCGACGCCGTCGGCTTCCGCTTCGCGATCAGCAGCGGCACCGACGACACCTCGCGGCCGTCCGCCGCCCCCGACTTCGCGAAGATCTGCGGGGACGTGGCGGAGAAGGACGGCACCAAGCGGGTCGCGGTGGTCGTCGACTTCGGCGGCCCGGCGGACGCCCCGCCCGGCGAGGCCCCGCCGGCGCAGCCGGTCGAGACCGGCTGCGCGCAGGTCCGGGCGGACGCGACGGCCGCGGAGGCGCTCGCCGTGGTGGCGAAGCCGCTGCGGTACGACGGAGCGGCCATGCTGTGCGGGATCGCCGGCTACCCGGCGCGGGGCTGCGGCGAACCGGTCGCGGAGAGCGGCGGCACCGACGGGACCGCGAAGACCCCGGCACCGGCCGCGCCGAGCGCCCCGGCGGCGGCCGACGGCGAGGGCGGCGGTCCGTCCTTCGGCGTGCTCGCCGGCGGGGCTGCCGTGCTGGTCCTGGGCGGCGCCGCGGTCTGGAAGGCCCGCCGGCGCGGATGAGCCGCGCCGCGAGCCCGGCCTGACCGCCGTGACGTCCCCCGCTCCCCGGACGAAGACGAGCCCCCGTATGAAGGTGAGTACCGCCCTCCGCGCCCCGGAGGCGACCCGGTCCAACGCCCTGCACGCCGGTGCGTGGTGGGTGTGGGCGCTCGGCCTGGCCGTCGCCGCCTCCCGCACGACGAACCCGCTGCTGCTCGGCATGCTCGTGGGCGTCGCGGGCTATGTGGTGGCGGCCCGGCGCACGGACGCGCCCTGGGCCCGCTCGTACGGCGCGTTCGTCAAGCTCGGCCTGTTCGTGGTGTTCCTGCGGGTCGTGTTCTCGCTGCTGCTCGGCTCCCCGATCCCGGGCACCCACCCGCTGTTCACCCTGCCCGAGGTGCCGCTGCCCGACTGGGCGCAGGGGGTGCGGATCGGGGGGCGGGTCACGGCCGAGCAGCTGGTGTTCGCGCTGTACGACGGCGCCAAGCTGGCGACCCTGCTGATCTGCGTCGGCGCGGCGAACTCGCTGGCCAACCCGGCGCGGCTGCTGAAGTCGCTGCCGGGCGCGCTGTACGAGGCCGGGGTCGCCGTGGTCGTGGCGATGACGTTCGCGCCGAACATGGTCGCGGACGTGGTCCGGCTGCGGACCGCCCGGCGGCTGCGCGGCCGTCCCACGGGCGGGGTGCGGGCGGTCCTGCAGATCGGCCTGCCGGTGCTGGAGGGGGCCCTGGAGCGGTCGATCGCGGTCGCGGCGTCGATGGACGCCCGCGGGTACGGGCGCACGGCCCGCGTCCCCGCCTCGGTGCGCCGGACCACGAACGCCCTGACGCTGGGCGGGCTGCTCGGGATCTGCGCCGGGTCGTACGGACTCCTCGCGGCGGAGGGCGCCGGGTACGGGCTGCCGCTGCTGGGGGTGGGGCTGCTCGCGGCCATGGCGGGGCTGCGGCTCGGCGGCCTGCGGACGGTCCGCACCCGGTACCGCCCGGACCGCTGGGGCGTACGGGCCTGGCTGGTCGCGGGCTCCGGGGTGGCGGTCGCAGTCCTGATGATCTGGGCGAACGCGTACGCGCCGGAGGCGCTGCACCCCGGAGTGGTGCCGCTGGAGGCGCCGGAGCTGCCGCTCTGGCCGGCGCTGTCGGTCCTGGTGGGTCTGCTGCCGGCGTTCACGGCCCCCGTACCCGCTCCCCTCCGGGGGCCCGCGGCCGATCCCGGTCCCGGGACGGCGTCCGCTGCGAAGGAGATGGCGTGATCCGCTTCGAGAACGTCTCGGTGACCTACGAGGGCGCCGAGCCGACCCTGCGGGATCTGAGCCTGACCGTCCCCGAGGGGGAGCTGGTCCTGCTCGTCGGCCCCTCGGGCGTCGGCAAGTCGACCCTCCTCGGCGCGGTCTCCGGCCTCGTCCCGCACTTCACGGGCGGCACGCTGACCGGCCGCGTCACGGTCGACGGCCGCGACACCCGGACCCACCCGCCGCGCGAGCTGGCGGACGTGGTGGGGACGGTCGGCCAGGACCCGTCGGCGCACTTCGTCACCGACACGGTCGAGGACGAGCTGGCCTACGGCATGGAGTCCCTGGGCCTCGCCCCCGGCGTCATGCGCCGCCGGGTCGAGGAGACCCTGGACCTGCTGGGCCTCGCGGAGCTCCGCGACCGCCCGATCGCCACGCTCTCCGGCGGGCAGCGCCAGCGGGTCGCGATCGGCTCGGTCCTGACCCCGCACCCGAAGGTGCTGGTCCTGGACGAGCCGACCTCGGCCCTCGACCCCTCGGCGGCCGAGGACGTCCTGGCGGTGCTCCAGCGGCTGGTGCACGACCTGGGCACCACCGTGCTGCTCGCGGAGCACCGGCTGGAGCGGGTGGTGCAGTACGCGGACCGGGTGCTGATGCTCCCGGAGGGCGTGCTGGGCTCCCCCGCCGAGATCATGGCCCTCTCGCCGGTGCACCCGCCGGTGGTGGGGCTGGGCCGGCTGGCCGGGTGGGAGCCGCTGCCGCTCTCGGTGCGGGACGCGCGACGGCGGGCCGGAGGCCTGAAGGAGCGGCTGGAGGGGCGGGTCCCCCAGGAGGTTCCCGCGGGGGGCGCGCCGCCGCCGGCTCTGGCGGGGGGCACGCCCGGCGCCGCCCGTGCCGCCTCCCCCGCCGTCGACGGCGGACTCCGCGCGGGGCCGTCCGGTCGCGGAAAGGAGCGGGGCGGCGGCCTGTCGTTCCTGCGGCGCCGCACCCGGCCCGCGACCCCCGCCACGGGCCCGGACGCGGCCCCGGCCGCGTCTCCCCTCGTACTGACCGAGCGGCTCGGCGTGCGGCGGGGCCGCGTGGAGGCCCTGCGCGCCGTGGACCTGCGGGTCCGGGCCGGCGAGACCATCGCCCTGATGGGGCGGAACGGCGCCGGGAAGTCCACGCTCCTGTCCACCCTCGTCGGCATGATCGCCCCGACCTCCGGCTCCGTCCTGGTCGGGGGCCGCACCCCGCACGGCACCAGCCCGCGCGAGCTGATCCGGCAGGTCGGTCTGGTGCCGCAGGAGCCGCGCGACCTGCTGTACGCGGACACGGTCGGCGCGGAGTGCGTGGCGGCCGACGGGGACGCGGGCGCTGCTCCCGGGACCTGCCGGGCCCTGGTGTCCGAGCTGCTGCCGGGCGTCGCGGACGGCACCCATCCGCGGGACCTGTCGGAGGGACAGCGGCTGGCCCTGGCGCTCGCCGTGGTCCTGACCGGCCGGCCCCCCCTGCTCCTCCTGGACGAGCCGACCCGCGGCCTGGACTACGCGGCCAAGGCCCGGCTGGTGACCCACCTCCGGGCGCTCGCCGCCGACGGTCACGCGATCGTCCTGGCGACGCACGACGTGGAGCTGGCGGCCGAGCTGGCGCACCGGGTGGTGATCATCGCCGACGGCGAGGTGGTGGCGGACGGGCCGACGGCCGAGGTGGTCGTCTCCTCCCCCGCGTTCTCCCCGCAGGTGGCGAAGATCCTGGCGCCGCAGCCGTGGCTCACGGTCGAGCAGGTGGAGGGGGCGCTGCTGTGAGCACCCGTGCCGACCGCCCGACCCGGCCCGCCCGCCCGGTCCGGCTGGGGCCCCGCTCCGTCACGGCGCTGGCCCTCGTCTCGCTCGTCGGGCTGTTCGCCTTCTGCTGGCCCCTCTTCGCGGACGCCGGTTCCGCCGTGACCTCGCACGCCGGGGACGCCCCGTGGCTGTTCGCGGCCCTGCTGCCGCTCCTGGTCGCGGTGGTCGTGGCGACGATCGCGGACTGCGGCATGGACGCGAAGGCGGTGGCGATGCTGGGCGTGCTGGCCGCCGTCGGCGCCGCCCTGCGGCCGCTGGGCGCGGGCACGGCCGGTCTGGAGCCGATGTTCTTCCTGATGGTGCTGAGCGGCCGGGTCCTCGGGCCGGGCTTCGGGTTCGTCCTCGGGGCGGTGACGATGTTCGCGTCGGCCCTGCTCACCGGGGGTGTGGGGCCGTGGATGCCGTTCCAGATGCTGTCGATGGGCTGGTTCACCATGGGCGCCGGGCTGCTCCCGGGGCCGTGGCTGCGGGGCCGGGGCGAGCTGCTGATGCTGTCCGCGTACGGGTTCGCTGCGGCCTTCGCGTACGGCACGATCATGAATCTGCAGGGCTGGGTGCTGCTCCAGGGCCTGAGCAGCGGGATCTCCTTCCAGCCGGGCGCGCCGCTGCACGAGAACATGGTCCGCTTCCTGGCCTACGTCACCGCGACCTCCCTGGGCTGGGACCTGGGGCGGGCCGTCCTCACCGTGGTCCTCACCCTCACCGTCGGCGGCACGCTCCTGAAGGCGCTCCGCCGGGCCACGCGGCGGGCGAACTTCGAGGCCCAGGTCACATTCGAGGTCCCCGGGAGGTCCTCCCCGGGTGAGCCGCCCCACAGGACCTACGTCACGTACGACGCGGAATAGTAGTCGGGCGGTATCGGAGCAAACCGCCCACTCCCGGGCATGACCTGCGGAAACATCCCGTACTCCCCCCTCGGGACCTCCTGCCCGGGTCCGAACCTTCCTCGTACAGGGGGTCGTTGCGTCGGCGTTCCGGCCCTGCTTGTCTGGTGGACGTCGCCAGGCAGCCGGTGCTCACCGCAGCGCCTCGGACGGCCGGTTCCCCCCAGTCCCCGGGTTCCCCGGGCTCTGGTTCCGGCTTGCCGAAATCGCCTGACGCCGTCCTGGTCCCCGAAGTTAGGTAGAGATCTTGATCCGCTCGATCACCACCCGTGTCGCCGCCCGCAAGAAGACCCTCGCCGCCTCCGCGGCCGTGCTGCTGAGCGCGTCGGGTGCGGTTCTCGGCACGACGGGCGCGGCCTCCGCCGCCAGCCCGCAGGACATCGCCCGGCAGATCGTCCCCGCCTCGCAGTACGCCTCCTTCAGCAAGATCGTCTCGCACGAGTCCGGCTGGAACCACAAGGCCACCAACTCCGCCAGCGGCGCCTACGGCCTCGTCCAGGCCCTCCCGGCCTCGAAGATGTCCTCGGCCGGCTCCGACTGGAAGACGAACCCCGCCACCCAGATCAAGTGGGGTCTCAACTACATGAACGAGCGCTACGGCTCCCCGAACGCCGCCTGGTCGTTCTGGCAGACCCACGGCTGGTACTGACCGTCACCCGCCGCACCGCGCCCACCGCAAGGCCCCGCCTCCCGTCAGGGAGGGCGGGGCCTGCGGCGTTTCCGGACGCTTCCGCGCTCTTCCGGGACGTCAGAGCCGCTGGATGATCGTCCCGGTCGCCACGGCACCGCCCGCGCACATCGTGACCAGGGCGAACTCCTTGTCGGTGCGTTCCAGCTCGTGCAGGGCCGTGGTGATCAGCCGGGCGCCGGTGGCCCCGACGGGGTGGCCGAGGGCGATGGCGCCGCCGTTGACGTTCACCTTCTCCAGATCCTGGTCGAAGACCTGGGCCCAGCTCAGGACGACCGACGCGAAGGCCTCGTTGATCTCGACGAGGTCGATGTCCCGGAGCGACATCCCGGCCTTCCCCAGGACGGCGCGGGTGGCGTCGACCGGTCCGTCGAGGTGGAAGTGCGGGTCCGCGCCGACCAGGGCCTGGGCGACGATCCGGGCGCGGGGCTTGAGCTTGAGGGCGCGGGCCATGCGCTTGGAGGCCCACAGGATCGCGGCGGCGCCGTCGGAGATCTGGGAGGAGTTCCCGGCGGTGTGGACGGCCGTCGGCATGACGGGCTTGAGGCGGGCGAGGCCCTCCATGGTGGTGTCCCGCAGGCCCTCGTCCCGGTCGACGAGCCGCCACATGCCCTGCCCGGCGGCCTGCTCCTCCTCCGTGGTGGGGACCTGGACGGCGAAGGTCTCGCGCTTGAAGCGCTCCTCGGACCAGGCCCGCGCGGCGCGCTCCTGGGAGAGCAGGCCGAGGGAGTCGACGCGCTCGCGGCCGAGGCCGCGGTGGCGGGCGATGCGCTCGGCGGCCTCGAACTGGTTGGGGAGGTCGACGTTCCACTCGTCGGGGAAGGGCTTGCCGGGTCCGTGCTTGGATCCGGAGCCGAGCGGAACGCGGGACATGGCCTCGACGCCGCAGCTGATCCCGATGTCGATGACGCCGGCCGCGACCATGTTGGCGACCATGTGGCTCGCCTGCTGCGAGGAGCCGCACTGGCAGTCGACCGTGGTCGCCGCCGTCTCGTAGGGGAGGCCCATGGTGAGCCAGGCCGTGCGGGCGGGGTTCATGGACTGCTCACCGGCGTGCGTGACGGTGCCGCCGACGATCTGCTCGACGCAGTCGGCGTGGATGCCGGTGCGCCCGAGGAGTTCCCGGTAGGTCTCGCCCAGGAGGTAGGCGGGATGGAGGTTGGCGAGCGCGCCTCCGCGCTTGCCGATGGGGGTGCGTACGGCTTCGACGATGACGGGTTCCGCGGCCATGAGCTCGTCCTCTCCTCGACCGGACGGGGCGTCCCGGCATCCCGTCGGTCGGCGTCACGGGGGAACTAGTACGCGTTCTAGTTCTGAGTGCAGTCTTATGACTGCTACCGCGGGTACGCAAGGGTCCGGGAGGCAACACTTCCCGTTCCAGGCCTTGCTACTTGTAGAACTCGTTACTAACTTTCCCGGCAACTTCTGATGGTCCATCAGATATGGAGAGTGTTGCCGATGGCCGCCTGCCCCCACCTCCCCGACGGGCGTCTTCCCGAGGGGTTCGACGCCACCGACCCCGACCTGCTCCGCGACCGCGTCCCGTTCCCGGAGTTCGCCCGGCTGCGGCGGACGGCGCCCGTCTGGTGGTGCGCCCAGCAGCCCGGCGTCACGGGCTTCGCGGACGGCGGGTACTGGGCCGTCACGCGCCACGCCGACGTCAAGTACGTCTCCACGCACCCCGAGCTGTTCTCCTCGAACGAGAACACGGCCGTCATCCGCTTCAACGAGCACATCTCCCGCGACCAGATCGAGGTCCAGAAGCTGATCATGCTCAACATGGACCCGCCCGAGCACACCCGGGTCCGCCAGATCGTCCAGCGCGGCTTCACGCCCCGGGCCGTCCGGAGCCTGGAGACCGCGCTGCGCGACCGGGCGCACGCCATCGTCGCCGAGGCCCGCAACGGCGCGGACCCCGACGGCACCTTCGACTTCGTCACCCGGGTCGCCGTCGAACTCCCCCTCCAGGCCATCGCCGAACTCATCGGCGTCCCCCAGGAGGACCGTTCCCGCATCTTCGACTGGTCGAACAAGATGGTCGCGTACGACGACCCGGAATACGCCATCACCGAGGAGATCGGCGCCGAGGCGGCGATGGAGCTCATCGGCTACGCCATGAACATGGCCGCCGCGCGCAAGAAGTGCCCGGCCGCCGACATCGTCAGCCGACTCGTCGCGGCCGAGGGCGAGGGCAACCTCTCCTCCGACGAGTTCGGCTTCTTCGTCCTGCTGCTCGCCGTCGCCGGCAACGAGACCACGCGCAACGCCATCAGCCACGGCATGCACGCCTTCCTCACCCACCCGGACCAGTGGGAACTCTTCAAACGGGAGCGGCCGGCCACCGCCGCCGAGGAGATCGTGCGCTGGGCGACCCCCGTCGTCTCCTTCCAGCGGACCGCGACCCAGGACACCGAACTCGGCGGCCAGAAGATCGCCAAGGGCGACCGCGTCGGCCTCTTCTACTCCTCCGCCAACAACGACCCCGAGGTGTTCACCGCACCCGAGCGCTTCGACATCACCCGCGACCCGAACCCCCACCTCGGCTTCGGCGGCGGCGGACCCCACTTCTGCCTGGGCAAGTCCCTCGCCATCAAGGAGATCGAGCTGATCTTCCACGCGATCGCGGACGCCCTGCCCGACCTGACCCTCGTCGGCGAACCGCGCCGGCTGCGGGCCGCCTGGCTGAACGGCGTGAAGGAACTCAGGGTCCGCGCCGGGGCCTGAACGAGCCGAGGGACGGGCCGGCCGCCGGGGAACCGGAACCTCCGCCGGCACGTCCCACCCCGCATGCGGGGGACACACAGAATCCTGACCACCATCGTCGCGCTGCTCGCGCTCCAGCTCGGCTCGCTCGTCGCACCGGCGTACGCCTGCGGCTGCGGCGCCATGATCCCCACCGCGGACCAGCGCATCGGCGTCGACCGCGAGGAGTCGGCGGTCCACTGGGACGGCCGCACCGAGACCGTCGTCATGCGCTTCAACGTCCACGGCAACGCCTCCCAGGCCGCCTGGATCATGCCCGTACCGCGGCGCGCCGACGTCACCCTCGGCGAACCGGAGCTCTTCGACGCGCTCGACCGGCTCGCCGCCCCCGAGCAGCGCGACCGCACGTACTTCTGGCCGCGCACCGGCGACTGGCCGTTCGACACCGGCCACGGCGACGGCTCCGCAGCCGGCGCCCCGCCCCCCGGCGCGAGCGGGGTCGGCGTCGTCGGACGCGAACGCCTCGGCCCCTTCGACGTCGCCCGGCTGACGGCGACCGACCCGAAGGCCCTCGGCACCTGGCTGCGCACCCACGGCTTCGCGCTCCCCGAGCGCCTGACCGACGCACTCCAGCCCTACGTGGAGCGGAGGTGGGAGTACGTCGCCGTCCGCCTCGCCCCCGAGGAGGAGAACACCGTCCTCCGGGGCGAGCTGACCCCGCTCCGCATCACCTTCGGCTCCGGCGAACTCGTCTACCCCATGCGGCTCTCGCGCCTCGCCAGGAACTCCCAGAGCCTCGGCCTCTCCATCCTCTCCGAGCACCGGATGGAACCCCGCTCCGCCATCGGCGGGGACGCCCCCGAGGTGACGTTCGCCGGCCGGATCGACCGACCCGACGGCGCCGTCGCCCGGCTGGCCGGGGACCGGCCGGTCCACCTCACCGTCCTGGAGCAGGACTTCCCGCACCCGGAGCGGATCGACGACGACCACCACCTGCGCGCCGTCGCCGACACCCCGTACCGGCGGGTCGAGTACACCGACCGGCTGCTCACCGTGCCCGGCGGAATCCCCGTGTGGCTGCTCACCGTCGGCGGCGGCCTGTTCCTCGCGGCGCTCCTGGCCGTACGGGTCGCACGGCGCCGCCAGGCACCCGGGACCGGTGTACGTTCGGCGGCATGACGAACCCTCAGTGGAACGCAGTCGACGCCTACTTCACCGAGACCATCGCCCCCGCCGACGAGGCGCTGACCGCCGCGCTCGACGCCTCCACGGCGGCCGGACTCCCCGAGATCGCCGTCGCCCCCAACCAGGGCAAGCTGCTCCAGCTGCTCGCCCGGATGCAGGGCGCCCGGAACATCCTGGAGATCGGCACCCTCGGCGGCTACAGCACGATCTGGCTGGCCCGCGCCCTGCCCGCCGACGGCCGGCTCGTCACCCTGGAGTACGACCCGGCGCACGCGGACGTCGCCCGCGCCAACATCGCCCACGCCGGCCTGGACAAGCTCGTCGAGGTCCGGACCGGCGCCGCCCTGGACAGCCTGCCGGCCCTGGAGGCGGAGGGCGCGGGCCCGTTCGACCTGGTCTTCATCGACGCCGACAAGGTCAACAACCCGCGCTACGTGGAGTGGGCCCTGCGGCTCTCCCGCCCGGGCACGGTGATCGTCGTCGACAACGTGGTGCGCGGCGGCAGGATCACGACGCCGGACCCGGACGACCCGGCGATCACCGGCACCCGCGCCCTCTTCGAACTCGTCGCCGCCGAACCCCGCCTGGACGCGACGGCCGTCCAGACCGTCGGCGCCAAGGGACACGACGGCCTGCTGCTCGCCCGCGTCGTGAGCTGACCGCCCCGCACGCCCGGACGTCTCCCCTCCCCAGGAGCGGGCGAGGGGAGGCGCCGGACGTCGTCAGACGAGGTCCGCCAGCAGCTCCGCGAAGAGCGCGGGACGGCTGAAGTAGCCGACGTGCGAGGCGTCCAGGGTCCGCACGTCGAAGGGGTGGTCCGGGGTCAGCCGGTCCGCCGTGCGGATCATGTGGTCCTGCACCGCGGGGGTGAGGGCCGCGTCACGCGAGAGCCGGACGTAGGTGTGCGGGACACGGCCCCAGCGCTCCGCCGTGACCACCGCCCCCGGCTCCAGCACCCCGTGGTTCTCGTCCGGGTCGAGGGTGTCGAGCAGGGCCCCGAACGCCCGGTCCGTGGAGTCCGCCATCATCGCGGCCTTCAGCTCGGCGAACACGGCCGGATCGGCGTGGGCGGCCCGCCAGTTCAGCCGGACCACCCCAGGATCAACGCCCGCGCCCGTGAGCGGGACGGCGATCCGCGCCACCGCCGCCTCCAGGAGGTTCGCGTCGGCCACGTCCCAGGCCTCGGTGAGCATCGCCGGATCGGCGAGGCAGAGCGCGGAGAGGTAGACCGTCCGGTCCACCAGGTCGGGCACGGCCTCGGTGACGGCGCCGACCGTCAGTCCGCCGAGGCTGTGGCCGACCAGCACGACCGGCCCCAGCGGGGCCAGCCGCCGCAGGACCTCCGTCACGTGCAGCACGTTGTCCCGGAGCGTGACGCCGCTCATCGGGGACGGGGCGGCCGCCAGCGCGACCGGGTCCTGCGGCTGCCGGTGGTAGGCGGCGGGCCCGTCGGCCCGGCTCGCCGTGCCCGGGCAGGTCGACGGCGTACGAACGGTGTCCGAGCAGCGCCAGCTCGTTCCGCAGCGGGCCCCAGGCCCGTGCGTTGCTGGAGCCGCCGTGGACGCATACGAAAGTGGGGCGCGAGGATGCGCGCATAGGAGGTTCCTCGTCATCGTCGTGCGCGGCACGAAGGGGCGCGGCACGAAAGGTCACAGGGCGAGAGAGCACGTGGCGCGAGGGCACGTGGCGGACGCGGGTCCGGGCGCCGGGCTCACCCCGGCACCGCGGTCAGCGGTCCGAACGGGTGCGGAGCGCCTGCCGGTTGTGGATGACGGAACACATGCGGACGACCCTAACAGGACGCGCCGTCTCGCGAGTGCGCGATCACCCAGGCGTCCGGGCGCCGTACCCCACCGCCCCCGCTGCGACCCCCGGGCCGGGAGTGCGGCGCGGCCGCTGCCCCGTCCTCACGTCGCCTTGACCGGCGGATGTACGAGACTGCACGTATGCGATCAAGGCTCGGCACAGCGCCCGGCCCGTGCTTCCCGAGAGGTGTCAAGTGCCCAGTGTGGTGAAGATCAACGTCCTGACCGTGCCGGCCGAGCAGCGTGAGGTCCTGGAGAAGCGGTTCGCCTCGCGGGCCGGGGCCGTCGAGGGGTCCGACGGATTCGAGTGGTTCGAGCTGCTGCGTCCGGTGGAGGGCACCGACCAGTACCTCGTGTACACGCGCTGGCGCAGCGAGGAGGACTTCCAGGCCTGGATGAACGGCTCCATGAAGGCCGCGCACGAGGGCGGCGCGGGCGGCTCCGAGGGCGGCGAGCGGCCGAGGCCCGCCGCCTCCGGCTCCACCCTCTGGTCCTTCGAGGTCGTCCAGCAGGCGTCCCCGCGGGGCTGACCCCCACCGCCCGGAAAACCGGGCGCGCCCCGGGCCGTGCGCGCCGCACAATGGCGCGCATGACCTGGACCTTCTCCCCCGAGCACGTCGACACCCCGGACGCCGCCGCGCTGCGCCGCGACTACCTGGACGACGTCGCGAGCCGCTACTGGAAGCGCCCCGTGACGCGGGAGGAGCTCGACGAGGGCCTCACCGGCGACGGCGCCGAGCTGCTGACCCCGCCGACCGGCCGGTTCCTGGTCGCGCGGTACGAGGGCGAGCCGGCCGGCTGCGGCGGCGTGCTCCTCCTCGACGGGGACCGCGCCGAACTGACCCGGGTCTTCCTGCGGCACGCCTTCCGCGGCCGGGGCGGCGCGGGCGCGCTCCTGGACCGCCTGGAGGACGAGGCGCGCGGGCTCGGCGCCCGCCGGATGGTGCTGAACACGCGCCTCGACCTGGTCGAGGCGCGCGCCCTGTACACCCGGCACGGGTACGGCGAGATCCCGGCGTACTGCACGGGCCCGTACATGGACATCTGGTACGGCAAGGACCTCTGAGGGCTCCCGTCCCGCGGGGCGCCCGGGGGTCAGGAGCGGGAACCGCCGGGCGGGTCCGGGTCGTGGGGGCGTTCGGCGTCCGATCCGCTGAGTTCCGCGGTCAGTTCCTCGACGAGTTTCACCAGGTCGGTGGGGCGGTCCGGTCCCCACCAGTCGCCGAGCAGCTCGGCGAGGGACTCCTCGCGGGCCGCGGCCAGCCGGGTCGCCGCCCCCACGCCCTCCTCGGTGAGGATCAGCTGGGTGCCCTCCCGGAGGACCAGGCTCCGCTCCTCCACCTGGCGGGAGGCCCGGCTGATCACCTCCAGGGGCACCGGCACGTGCTCGGCGAGCCGGGCGGGTTCGACGGTGCCGTGGCGGCGGATCCGGAGCAGCAGCCAGCTCGCCGCGGGCAGCAGGTCGAGCCCGGCGCGGGCGGTGATCTTCTCGTAGACCGCCTTGCGGCCCTCGCGGGAGCCGAGGACCGACAGGGCGCGGGCGCACTCCTCGTACGAGGAGCGCTCGACGGGGTTGGACGCGAGCGTCTGGCTGGTGTCGGGAGCGGTGACCGAGCCCCGCAGCTTGTCCTCCTTGAGGAACCAGGCCACGACGAAGGCGACCAGGACGACGGGCGCCGCGTACAGGAAGACGTCGGTGATGGACGTGGCGTACGCGTGGAGGACGGAGGGGCGCAGGTCGGCCGGGAGCCGGGCGACCGTGCGCGGGTCGGCGGCGACCTGCTCGGGGCCGATGCCGGGCGGCAGGGCCTGCCCCGCCGCGGTGGCGGCGGTGAACACCTCGTCGAGCTTGCCGGTGAGCCGGCTGGTGAAGATCGTGCCGAAGACGGCGACGCCGAACGACGCCCCGATGGAGCGGAAGAACGTGGCTCCGGAGGTGGCGACGCCGAGGTCCTCGTACGGGACGGAGTTCTGCACGACCAGGACGAGGACCTGCATCACCAGGCCGAGGCCGGCGCCGAAGACGAAGAAGCAGACGCTCATCTCCCAGGTGGAGCTGTTCTCCGTCAGCCCGTGGAGCAGGAGCAGCCCGACGCAGGTGACGGCGGTGCCGGCGATCGGGAAGACCTTCCAGCGGCCCGTGCGGGAGACGATCTGCCCGGAGCCCGTCGACATGATCAGCATGCCGGCCACCATCGGCAGCATGTGCACGCCCGACATGGTGGGCGTGACGCCCTGCACGACCTGGAGGAAGGTCGGCAGGTAGGTCATGGCTCCGAACATCGCGAAGCCGACGACGAAGCTGATCACCGCGACCAGGCTGAACGTCCGGATCCCGAAGAGCCTGAGCGGGATGACGGGCTCGACCGCCCGTCGCTCGACCCGCACGAAGCCGACGAGCAGGACCGCTCCGAGCACGGCGAGTCCGATGATCTGCGGCGAGTCCCAGGCCCAGGTGGTGCCGCCGAGCGAGGCCACGAGGACCAGGCAGGTGGCGACGGAGGCGATGAGGAAGGTGCCGAGGTAGTCGATGGTGTGCCGGGTGGAGCGGACCGGGATGTGGAGGACGGCGGCGATCACGAAGAGGGCGACGATGCCGATGGGCAGGTTGATGTAGAAGACCCAGCGCCAGGAGAGCTGCTCGGTGAAGACCCCGCCGAGCAGCGGACCGAGGACGCTGGTGGTGCCGAAGACGGCGCCGAAGAGGCCCTGGTACTTGCCGCGCTCCCGGGGCGACACCAGGTCGCCGACGATCGCCATCGACAGGACCATGAGGCCGCCGCCGCCGAGGCCCTGGATCGCGCGGAAGGCGATGAGCTGCGGCATGTTCTGGGCGATGCCGCACAGCGCCGAGCCGATGAGGAAGAGGACGATCGCCGCCTGGAACAGCTTCTTGCGCCCGTACTGGTCGCCGAGCTTGCCCCACAGCGGGGTGGCCGCCGTGGACGCGAGCATGTACGCGGTGACCACCCAGGACAGGTGCTCCATGCCGCCGAGCTCGCTGACGATGGTCGGCAGCGCGGTGGAGACGATGGTCTGGTCGAGGGCCGCCAGCAGCATGCCGAGGAGCAGCGCGCCGATCGCCACGAGGACGGTGCGGTGGCCCTGCCCCTGCCCGGGGCCCGGAGCGCCGCCGCCGACCTCGGAGGGGCTGACGTGCTGGGCCATGGGCGCCTCCTCGGGGCGTCGCGTCGGGCGTCCCGCCGGACGCGCCATGGGACGGCGTCTCCATCCTGGTCCGAATGTCCGGATACGGCCTGGCGGAGGGGGCAGCCGGGTGCAGTGCGCCGCCGGCCCGCCCGGCCCGCGGCGGCCCGTCGGCGACCGCCCGCCGACCGGTCGCCCGCCCTCTCACCGGCGTGTTCGTGCGCCGGTCCGCCGGGCTGTTCGGCCGCCTGTCCGTCGCCCCGCGGGAGACGGGCTGCATAATCGCCAGCAGTTGTCTCGGGGAGGGGACCCATCATGACCGGACTCATCTGTCCTGAATGCGGTGTACAGAGACCTGGCTGCGCCTGCGCCCAGGCGGAACTGGCTGCGGCCGAGGACTTCGATCCGCTCCGGATCAGGCCGTACGTGACGCTGGACGCGCCGGACGGCGGCACGGGGGCTGAGGACCCGCCGACGGCACGGCTCGCGGCGATCCGGCCGGACGGGGACGGGCCGGCCGGGGCGGGGACGGGGGCTCAGGACGGTGCCGGTGCCGGTACCGGGTCTGGTGCCGGTACCGGGTCTGGTGCCTGGGCCGGGGCCGGGGCGGGGGTCGGCGCTGAGGCCGGGACCGGGGCGGGAGCCGGCGGCTCGTACGGTGCCGGGCCGGGTGGCTCGTACGGTGGCGGTCCGGGTGCCCCCGGCCCGTACGGCGCAGGGGGCCTTCCGGCGGAGGGGGCGCACCCCGGGGGCGATCCCTCCGAGACCATGCCGCTCATGCTGCGCGGGGTCGGCGACGTACCCCCGCCGCCCGGCAGCGGGTACGGGTACGGGCAGGAGGACGACCGCGGCCGGGGGCGGGGACGTCGGCGCGGCGCCCTGGTCGCGGTGGTGGCCGCCGTCGCCGTGGCGGGCACCGCCGCCCTCGCGGCGGCCGTGCTCGGCGGCGGGGAGGACTCGGACGACCGCGCGGCCGTCCCCGACGTGACCACGAGCGCGTCCCTGAACCTCGGCGTGTCCGAGGCCCCCTCCCCCTCCGCGTCCTCGCGGACGGCGGAGCCGACGTCCTCGTCGCCCACCCCGCGGGAGACCACCGCGTCGGCGTCCCCGTCGCCCACGGCCCCTTCGGCGACCCCGACGACCGCGGCGCCGAGCGGTTCCGCGTCCGCGAGCGGCGCGCCGGCCCCCTCCGCCTCCTCGTCCGCCCCGACCACGGCGCCGACGACGGCCCCGCCGACCGCGACGCCGTCGGCCGGGTCGCCGGAGGAGGGCGGGGAGGACGTCACGACCCTCAGCCTGGGCTCCTCGGGCCACGAGGTGCGGGAGCTCCAGCGACGGCTGGCCGCGGTGTGGGTCTACTTCGGCCGCGTCAACGGGCGGTACGACGAGGAGGTCCGCGACGCGGTGGCCCGCTACCAGTCGTGGCGGTACATCCTGGGCGACCCGGAGGGCGTCTACGGCCCCGAGACGCGCCGGATGCTGGAGGAGAACACCCCCGACATCTGACCCGGCGGCGGTACGCGGCCGGGACCGCGGCGGTCTCCGAGGTCCCGGCATCCGGACCGGTTGGCCAAGTCGGCCCCCGGTTTTGTATCGTGGAAAAACAAAGTGGCCCCGCCCGCACTCCCTGACCGGTGGGCGGGACCGCTTCGTTCTCCGTACCACCCCCTCTGGAGACCCGATGCCTGCCACCACCCCGGCAACGCTGACCGCCCGCGCCCTCCTCCTCGACATGGACGGCACCCTCGTCAACTCGGACGCCGTCGTCGAACGCTGCTGGCGACGCTGGGCGGAGCGGCAGGGCCTCGACGGGGACGCCGTGCTCAAGGTGGTCCACGGGCGCCAGGGGTACGCGACCATGGCCGTCCTCCTCCCGGACCGCCCGATGGCCGAGAACCACGCCGACAACCGGATCATGCTCGCCGAGGAGACCGCCGACCTGGACGGGGTCGTACCCGTCCCCGGCGCCCCCGCCTTCATGGCCGCGCTCGCCGGGCTGCCGCACGCCCTGGTGACCTCGGCGGACGAAGCCCTCGCGCAGGCCCGGATGGGCGCCGCGGCGCTTCCGATGCCGACGACCCGGGTCACCGCCGAGCTCGTCGGGGCCAGCAAGCCGGACCCCGAGGGCTTCCTGAAGGGCGCGGCGGAGCTGGGCTTCGACCCGGCGGACTGCATCGTGTTCGAGGACTCGGAGGCCGGCATCCAGGCGGGCCGCGCGGCCGGCATGCGGATCGTGGGCGTCGGCCCGCGCGCGGGGGCCTTCGCACCGGACGTGCACGTCGCCGACCTCACCCGGCTGCGGGTCGAGCCCGCGGCCGACGGTTCGATCACGCTGACCGTGCTGCCGTAACCACCGGAACGGAACGAGACCCCGGGCCCGACGGGCCCGGGGTCTCGTCGTACCCGGCGCGCCCACCCGCCGCACCCGCCGCACCCGCCGCACCCGCCACACCCGCCACACCCGTCACACCCGCCACACCCGCGCATAACTGCTGAACCCGGGCGCGAGTGCCGTACCACCCCATACGTACGCGAGCGCGCCAAGACAGTCCAACCCCGCACCGCCGGGCGGAACCTGGCGCTCCATCAGACACGTCGCACCCCTTGATGTGACGTGCCCATGTCGCCACGCTGTTACCTGGCGCACCCCCCGACGAAACCTCGCGCCGCCACGATGACCGGGCCGCCGCCCGGCACACACGGGGACGGCACCCGCCAAGGTCCCCCCACATCAAGGGAGTTCCCATGCCCGTCGGCAATGTCTACGCGCGTCGACTCGCCGTGCTCGCCACCTCCGCCGCGCTCACCGTCACCGGTCTGCTCGCCACGGCCCCGGCCGCCCAGGCCGCCATGCCGACGCCGGTCAGCGCGTCCACCGCCCGCACCTACCTGGCGGCCCTCACGGTCAAGGCGGAAGGTTCCTCCTCCGGCTACAGCAGGGATCTCTTCCCGCACTGGATCACCCAGTCCGGCGCCTGCAACACCCGCGAGACCGTCCTCAAGCGCGACGGCGTGAACGTCGTGACGGACTCCAGCTGTGCCGCCACCAGCGGCAGTTGGTACTCGGAGTACGACGGCGCCACCTGGACCGCCGCCGCCGACCTGGACATCGACCACATGGTCCCGCTCGCCGAGGCGTGGCGCTCGGGCGCCAACGCGTGGACGACCTCGCAGCGCCAGTCCTTCGCGAACGACCTGACCCGTCCGCAGCTGATAGCCGTGACGGACAACGTCAACCAGTCCAAGGGCGACCAGGACCCCGCCGAGTGGATGCCCTCGCGGACCGCGTACCGCTGCACGTACGCCCGCGCATGGGTGCACGTGAAGTACCACTGGAACCTCAGCGTCGACTCCGCCGAGAAGAGCGCCCTCCAGTCCGTCCTCAACGGCTGCTGAGGACACTCTCGCTGACTCCACGTCGACAAGGGCCACCGGGAAGTGAACCTCACCACACACGTCCCGGTGGCCTGATGTTGAACTTGCAAGCACTAGTGAGGGGTGCCTAACCTGACGGCCTCATCGGTTTCCGTCCCCACTCCCCGTCCACCCCACGGACGGGGTCAGGCCGAAGGAGTCCCCCCATGAACACCCCGAACACCCCCGACGCCCCGCACGATCCGCGTCGCGCGACCGACACCGGCGACGCGAAGGGCACCGGCGCCCCGAGCGGCGCGGCCGGCCGGTACGCGAAGGCCACCGGCGGTACGAGCGGCCTCGCGGGCCGCCTCGACCAGTCCCAGCCGTACGCGCTGGGCCTCTTCCGCGTCGTCGTCGGCCTCCTCTTCGCCTGCCACGGCGCCGCCTCGCTCTTCGGCGTCCTCGGCGGCGCGATGGGCGGCGGCACGGTCCCGGCCGGCACCTGGCCCGGCTGGTACGCGGCCGTCATCCAGCTCGGCGCGGGCGGCCTGGTCCTCCTCGGCCTGGGCACCCGCAGTGCCGCGTTCCTCGCCTCGGGCTCGATGGCGTACGCGTACTTCAAGGTCCACCAGCCGGAGTCCCTCTTCCCGCTCCAGAACGGCGGCGAGACCGCGGCCCTGTTCGCCTGGGCGTTCGTGCTGCTGGTGTTCACCGGACCGGGTGCGCTGGCCCTCGACGGCCTGTTCCGCCGCCGGGTGGGCGCGGGCGCCACGGCGAGCCGGGCGGACGAGGAGCGCGAGGAGCAGGCGACCCCGGTCACGGCCTGACGTCGCGGCCGCCCCGGGGGCATCCGGTACCCGGGCCCCGGCCCGCGTTGCTCCCGGCGAGGCACGACTCCGCCCGTCACCCGGTGCGACCCGTCACCCCCGGTGCGAGCGGAGCCGTGCCTCGCGGGTGCGGACCGAGCCACGCCTCCCGGGGCGGGGCGAAGCCGGGCGGCCAGGAGCGAGCGGAGCCGTGGCCGCCCAGGTACGGACGAAGCCGGACCGCCTGCCCCACTGCGGGCGGAGCCGTGGCCGCCCAGGTACGGACGAAGCCGGCCCGACCGGCGGCGGCCGGAGCCGGGCCACCGAGTACGGGCGGAGCCGGACCGCCCGCTCGCGCCCGACTGCGGGCGGAGCCGGACCGCGTACCTCAAAGGTCTGGACCACGCAACGCGCGTTCCGGCCCTTCTCACCGCGTCCCTCACCCGGGACCGGCACACGGCTCCGGGCACGTTCCCGCAAAGTCGCACACGTTCGCGCGGGCCCGGCCACGCCCGGCACCCACCGGCCGGGCGGGCCCCGGCCCCGCGTAGGCTCTGCCCCTGTGAATCTGCTCGACAGCCTGGGCTCGCTGCGGTCGCTCACCGCCGGTCCGTGGATCTACCCGGTGGTGGCGACGTCGATCCTGCTCGACGTCTTCCTGCCCGTGCTGCCGAGCGGCTTCCTGGTGATCACCGCGGCCACGGCCGCGGCGTCGGCCACCGCCGCCGACCCCGACGTCCCCTCCGTCCTCCTGCTGCTCGTCTGCGCGGCCACGGCCTCGGTGCTCGGAGACTTCCTCGCCTACCGGCTGGCACTGCGGGGCGGGGCCCGGCTCGACCGGACGATCGCCCGGTCCCGGCGCCTGTCGATGGCGCAGGAACGTCTCGGCACCGCACTGGCCCGGGGCGGCGGACTGCTCGTGGTCCTCGCCCGCTTCGCTCCGGCCGGCCGCTCGGTGGTCTCCCTGGGCGCGGGCGCGGCGAAGCGGCGCGTGGAGGAGTTCCTGCCGTGGTCGGCCCTGGCGGGCGTGACCTGGGCCTCGTACAGCGTGGGGCTCGGCTGGCTGGGCGGCCAGTGGCTGGGCGCGACGTGGTTCAGCGCGGGAGTGTCGACCCTCGCGCTCTTCCTCGCGGGCGGGCTCGCCGCCTACCTCATACGGCGTCCGGCTGAGGCTCCCGCGCCTGCCTCCTGACGCCGGAGTGCCCACCGCGGACCTCCAGGTCGTCGAGGAGTCTCGCGGTCGCCTCGGCGATCTCGTCCACGGCCCGGTCGAAGACCTCGCGGTTGTGGGCGGCCGGGTGGTGGAAGCCCGAGACCTTCCGGACGTACTGCAGGGCGGCTGCGCGGATGTCGTCCTCGGTGGCCTCCTCGGGCAGCGCGGGAGGTCGGAGCGTCTTGATGCTGCGGCACATGCCTCCAGTGTGGCGCGCCCCACTGACAACCGCCCCGCACGAGGCGGCCGCGACCGGCCGCCGGGACACGGCCCGGCCTCAGGACAGTCCGCGCCGGCTCCGTGCGTTGATCTCGGCGGCACGGGCGCGCAGCTCGCGCAGCGGGGTGGCCGGCTGGACGTCGACGGGGTCGGCCTCCCACTCGGCGCCGCCGTGGACGGCCCGGATCAGCCAGCGCCCGGAGGCGCTCCCGGCATAGAAACCGACCCGCCCGGTGGCGGTGTCACGGACGAGGTCACCGACCTCGGGCAGTGGTTGCACGCAACCCCTCCGTCCCGATTCCTGAAGCTGGGGAGAACCAGAGAAGCCCTCCGCCCCCTCCCTGTCAACGTATCTCTAGAGATGTCCCCCGATGGATGGATCGACCGGGCGGGGCGGCGCACACGTGTGCACCCTGCCCTCGGGGTGCGCCGTAGGGTGTCCGCAGATGAAGGGAGTGGTCCACCCGTGACTGACCAGGACAGCGCTCGTCGGCCCAAGTACCAGCGCATCGCCGACGAGTTGAGAACCGCGATCCAGTCGGGCGACTTCGCGCCGGGTGACCGGCTCCCCGGTGAGAACGACCTCATGACGACGTACGCCGTGGCCCGGATGACGGCACGCCAGGCACTCTCCGTCCTGCGGACCGAGGGCCTGACCGAGGCCCGCAAGGGCGCGGGGGTCTTCGTCCGCGCCTTCCGCCCGCTGCGCCGGCGGGGCATCCCGCGGCTGGCCGGCGAGCAGTGGGGCAGCGGGCGTTCGGTCTGGTCGGCGGACGTGGAGGACCGGGACCTGGTGGTCGACCAGATCGAGGTGGGCGAGACGGAGGCGGGGGCGCGGGTGGCAGGGGCGCTGAACCTGGCGCCGGGTTCCCCGGTGTGCGTGCGCAGCCGCCGGTTCGTCCTCGACTCCCGACCGGTGCTGCTGTCGGTCTCGTACCTGTCGGCGGAGCTGGTGCGCGGGACGCCGATCGCGGAACCGGACACGGGTCCGGGTGGAACCTACGCCCGGCTGACGGAGCTGGGCCACCGGCCGGTGCGGTTCCGCGAGGAGATCCGCTGCCGGATGCCGACGGCGGACGAGTCGGACCGACTGGCACTGGACTTCGGCACGCCGGTGGTCCTGATCGGACGTACGGCGTTCACCGGGCCGGGGGTGGCGGTGGAGCTGAACGAGATGACGCTGGACTCGTCGTCGTACGTGCTGGAGTACGACTTCGAGGCGTGAGGGGCGGGGGGTACGGTCCGGACGAGGTGAGGCGTGGTGTCCGGCACGGGATCAGGCACGACGGCCCGTACGAGGTGAGGCGCGGCGGTCCGTACGAGGTCGGGCGGATCGGGTCGGACGGGACGGCTACGGCCGGGCAAGGCCGCCCCGGCCGCCTCACCGACTCACCGACTCACCAACTCACCAACTCACCAACTCACCAACTCACCAACTCACCAAAGCATCGCCCCACCGCCTCACCGCCTCACCGCCTCACCGCCCCACCGCCCCACCGCCTCACGGCCCCACCGCCTCACCGCACGTCCGACCACCCGCCGGGACAGGTCTCCGCCCGGAAGCCGGAATCGGCGCCCGACCCGGGCTCGGCCGGGGCGCCCGTCCGGGAACCCGGCAGGGAGTCGAAGAGGACGTCGGGCGCGGTGCCGGGGAGGGCGTCCGCCCACACGCCGGGCAGGACGTCGAAGCGCAGCCCCGGATCGGCGTGGGTGATGTCGCCCGCGAAGGTGAGCGCGGCCTCGGCGACGGCCCGGTCGACGGAGCGCACCACGGCAGCCCTCTCCCCCACCCGACCACCGCCCCCTCCGGGCGACGGCGGAGTCGCGGTCGGATTCGGCTTCGGATTCGGACTGGACCCGACATGGGTCAGGAGGAGCCGCCCGACCCCGGCCTCGGCCGCGACGCGACCGGCCTGGGCGGCGGAGTGGTGGCCGGGGCCCTCGCCGTCGGCCTCGCACAGGAACAGGTCGCAGTCGCGGGCGAGTTCGACGAGCGAGGGGCAGGGCTCGCAGTCGCCGGAGTAGACGAGCGAGGCCCCGTCCTGGTCCTCCACGCGCAACGCGAAGGCGGGAGGCCCGTGTTCGACGGCGCGGGAGGTCAGGGTCAGTCCTCCGATGCGGGCGACGTGCCCGTCACACAACTCCTCGATGCGGAAGGCCCTTTCGACGGGGCTGCGCTCGGGGCCGTGGGTGAGGAAGCCGGCGAGCCGGTCGGCGATCCCGGCGGGCCCGAGGAGGGGCACGGGCAGGTCCGGCGCGAGGCCCGCGTAGAGCAGGGCGTAGAAGTAGGTGAGCAGGTCGGCGGAGTGGTCGGCGTGGAGGTGGGAGATCCACACGGCGTCGATGTCGTTGACGGGCGCGTGCCGTTGGAGTTCGGCGAGGGTGCCGGTGCCGGCGTCGACCCAGACGCGTACGCCGCCGCCTTCGACGAGGTATCCCGAACAGGCGTTGCCGGGACGGGGATAGGGGGTGGCGGACCCCAGAACGGTGAGCCGAAGGGACCTGTCGCTCATGAGCCAAGATTAAAGGCCCGCGCGCCAACTGGCGGGAACTTGTGCGGAAGAGGTGAAGAACGTGCGTATCGTGTGTGATCGTCGGGGCCCATCGGCGGGCTCCCGGCAGAAACCGAGGGACATTCATGCTTCGCGCACGCACGTTCGCGGCCGTCACCGCGGCCGCCGCTTCCGGCGTCCTGCTGCTGCCCACGCAGGCACAGGCCGCCGGTTCGGTCCACCTGTACAAGATCTACTACGACAGCCCGGGCACGGACCGTCGCTCGAACACGAGCCTCAACGCCGAGTACGTGCAGATACGCAACACGACCAGCGCGGCGGTCAACCTGCGCGGCTGGACGCTGACGGACGCGGCGAACCACAAGTACACGTTCGGCAACTTCGTCCTGGGCAAGGGCAAGATCGTGACGGTCCGCACGGGCCGCGGCACGAACTCGGCCGCGAACGTCTACCAGAACCGCGGCGCGTACGTCTGGAACAACGACCGCGACACGGCGACGCTGAAGAAGTCGAACGGCGCGCGGGTCGACACCTGCTCGTACAACTCGACGCGGGTCGACTACACGTGGTGCTGACCCGCCACGCGGGCTGACGCCACGGTGGTGACCGTCCGGATCACCGGGTGACCACCGAGGGGTACGCTCCGCGCAGGACGAGGAACGGCGGCCCCGGGGCACGGACCCCGGGGCCGCACGCGTACGCGGCCGCCCTACTTCGCCCCCGCCTCGGGCTCCCGCGCGGCGGGGACCGCGCGCGGCTGGACGTCGGCGGTGACCTGCCCGCCGAGGGTCATGACGTTGAGGGTCGCGGAGTTCTCGCTGGCGATGGCCTTCTCGACCCGGGCGACGAGCGTCGAGAAGGCGTCCCGCTTCGGCAGGTTGTGGTACGGCCCGACCTTGGTCTCGAAGTAGACCCGCTCGTGGCCGAGGAGTTGCTCGGTGGACCGGTAGTTCTTCCACTGCTCGCGGTACCGGTAGACGCTCTCCAGCGACACGGCGGCGACGACCACGACGCTCAGCACGGTGGCGGTCACGCGGGCGAAGGCCAGATCGAGGTTCACGAACACGGGCACGAGCGCACCGCCGACGACGGACACGGTCCGCATCCGCAGATGCATCGCCTTCATCCGGGTCGCCTTGGCGTCGTACCAGTCCTGGTACTGCGAGAGCCGCGTCTCGATGTACCGCTGTGGCGTCATCTCGCCACCCTGCACCCCGGGTTCGGGTGCGTCCCCCACCTCAGCCATACGCCGAGTACACCGGCCCCACCAGGTCCCCGTCAATTCCCGCCGCACCCACGGCACGTGGTCCGAATGGGGGGCAGGGAGCGGATCGAGTGGAGGAACGGGTACCCGGACCCGGAGCATGCTGCCAGGACCGTGCGGCACGAGACAGGGCCTACCCTGCCGAGGTCGAGATCGCGCGGGTGCCGACGCCCAGGACTGCGAAGGACGAGACCGATGCCCCACCCCGACCCCGCACGCGAGACCGCGCGACGTCCCGCCGGCAAACGACGCCCGGCACCCCGCACAACGCCGAACCCTTCAAGGGTGCGACCGGCCCGCCCCACGACCGCGAGGACGCGACCGTGAGCGGGTGGACCTGGCTGGCGATCTGGCTGGCGACCCCGTTCGTCCTGGCGGCCCTGTGGATCACGACGATCGAAATCACCCGAGCGATCACGCGCCACCGCAACGGAAGACGCGGGTGACGACGCGATTCTTGGGAGAGTCCTCAGGGCACGGCCGACGGACGCCCCGGATCAGCCACCGCGCGTCGACCTCGCTCAGCACCCGCACGTACCGCACAGGGACCTCGGTCGCACCGCTCCGGCGCGACAGGCCGACCCACGCAGGGCAGGTGGCCCCGACCGACGGCGCTGCGGGCTTCGACCGGACGGCATCGGCGGGCTCCACCACCGTCCGTTCCCACCGGCACGCCGCCGGGGCTCGCAGCACTCGATCACGAGCACGTCGATCTCACGTACGGCTCGGAACGACAGGGCCTAGTCTTCACTCTCATGAGAGCTATCCGAGGGGAGCGGACAGCGCCCAGCGATCGAGAGCTGCGACTGTGGAAGGTCGGCCGAGCCCTGACGGTCACCTTCGCTGCGGCAGTCCTGGCAGCCGGCAGCGTCTTGTACAGCCTGGTGTATCTGCTGGACTTCCAGGAGATCGACACTGGTGCGAAGCTCGACGCGAAGACGCTCTTCGAGGTGGTGAAGCTCTCCTTCGGAGTGGTCGCCGGCGCTGGTGCCCTTGTCGCGCTGGTCGTCGCCTACCGCCGGCAACGCGTAGACGAGGCCGGCGCCTACCGTGAAGCCACTCGACTCCACACTGAACGGTTCTCCCAGGCCGTCGACAAACTGGGCTCTGATTCCCCGGCCGTCCGCCTTGGAGGCGTCCACGCCCTGGCGGGCCTTGCCGACGACGCTCCGACGCGGGGACTGCGCCAGACCTGTATCGATGTCTTGTGCGCCTACCTCCGCCTCCCTTACATCGCCGAGTCCGACCTGCTCCATGGGGACACCGGCGCCTGGCACGAGTACGTTGCCCTGCGGGAGATCCGGCACACGATCATTCGCCTCGTCCGCGACCGCCTCCGGCTCCCTGCGGACGCCCCACACTCCTGGCAGGGTCACGACTTCGACTTCACAGGTGTGGCCTTCGACGGCGGCGACCTGACCGGCGCTGTGTTCTCCAGCGGGAAGGTGTCCTTCTACGGCGCTGCGTTCCACGGAAGGGTCTTCCTCAACGGGACGCGTTTCTGCGGCGCGGTGGTCTCCTTCACCGACGCGGGGTTCCACGGTGGTGAGATCTCCTTCGCCGACGCGCAATTCATCGACGGCGAGGTGTCCTTTGCCGGGGCGGGCTGGCACGGCGGCAAGGTCTCGTTCGCTGCGGCGCGCTTCTCCGGGGGCATGGTCCCCTTCACCGGCGCGGGGTTCCACGACACAGAGGTGAACTTCACTGACGCGCAGTTCATCGACGGGGAGGTGTCCTTCGTCGGGTCGGGCTGGCACGGCGGCAAGGTCTCGTTCGCTGCCGCCCGGCTCTCCGGGGGCATGGTCTCCTTCACCGACGCGGGGTTCCACGACACAGAGATCGTCAGCGGAGGCGTCTCCCTCGACGGCGCGGAGTTCTTCGACGGAAGGGACGGGACGCGCCCGATCTAGGAGGCAGCTCCTGGCCGTCATCAACGGATGACATCACGGCTTTGGCGCTCATCATTGCCGATGACGTCAGATGTGGACGTCAAAGGCCCCCAGTCAAGATCGACTGAGGGCCTTTGCGCTGGTGGGCGCGGACGGTTTCGAACCGCCGACATCTGCTTTGTAAGCCTGGTAGCGACGTCCCAACCGTCGTCGCAGCTCAGCCGACCTGCGTGCTACGCCGGCTGTCGAGGGGCGTAACCACCACGGTAGCCCTCCAGTGACCGTGACTGACCACTCGATCTGGCACGCATCTGGCACACACGGTCAGAACTCGATGCGCTGTCTCATGACGTCGTCAACATCTCCGTACCGCAGAACGACGGCCGCCGAAGGCCAGTTCCTTGTGCAAGTACTGGGTGTCCAGGTGTCCGACGGTTGCTCACCAGAGTTGGTCTGGGCCGTCCTCAGGCTCCGGGTGGTATCGCAGAGTCAGGCCAGTAGCGCCCCAGGACGCTGAAGGTCAGCCGCCAGAAGCTTCGAGCATCAGCTACCGATGCAGCAGGCCCTCAGCGCGTTTAGCCCTGACGAGGGGCCAACCGTGGCAACGGCATGGGCCTGACTGACCATCGAGGACTGCCACCAGGGAAGCTGGGCTGCCGTAGCTGAGACCTTCGCTGGAGGAACTAACCACCCGTAGCCCTTCGTCGCTGAGCCCTGCAACACTAGACTGCTCTGCATGTCTGAGTCTCCCACTCTTGAGAATCTCGAAGAGCAGTTGCGCGGAGAGCGTGGACGGGTCGATGTGGCTGTACACAACTTCTCCGTACGCGAATTGGTGCGAATGATCTTCGATGAGGAGCTAAACGCATCTCCGAGCTACCAGCGAAAGTTTCGCTGGACAGAGGACGATGAGTCCCTCTTCATCGAATCAGTTTTCCTGGGGCTCCCGATCCCGCCGATCTTCGTCGCCACAAACGTCGGATTTCAATGGGAAGTAGTCGACGGGCTTCAGCGACTTTCGACGCTCGCACATTTCCTGGCACGCGACTCCGATGAATCCCGACTCACCGAACGGGACGAGCCCCTGCGCCTACGGGGACTGGAAAAGCTCACCGAGCTCAACAAGTGCACCTTCTCCGATCTCCCCAAAAACTTGCAAGTCTATTTCGGCAGGCAACCTCTGCAGGTCATCTCCCTAACAGACAAGAGTGACCTCCAGGCGCGTTTCGACGTCTTTGAGAGGCTGAACCGTGGAGGAATTCAACTCACAGCCCAAGAGGTTCGAGCATGCGTCTATCGAGGGCGCTTCAATGAGTTCATCGAAGAACTCTCGAAGGATTATCGCCTCAACGATATCCTGAAGCTGCAAAAAACGCGTCAAGATGACGGGACACGAACGGAGCAAGTCCTTAAATTCTTTGCCTACAAGAATTACAAGGATGAGTTCGATGGGAAGGTAGAAACCTTCCTCAATAAATACATGCAGAAAGCGAACAAAGAGTTCGACTACGCCGTCGAGCGCAACATCTTCGACCAAGCGCTGGCAGCCCTGCACAGGGCATGCGATGGCGAGGCGTTTCTCCGCAAGCAGACCCCTGTCACCCCCCTCGTCCAGTTCGAAGCGTGCTTCGTCGCCGCAGGAGAGATGGTGCAGGAAGGCATCGCCTTTTCCGAGGTTGCTCCGGATTGGCTAGAGGATCCCGAGTTGCGGGCTTCGACGGGAGCAGGTACGAATACCCGCTCGATGCTACGCCGGCGCCTGAAGCGAGCCAAGGAACTGCTCAGTGGCGCCGCATGAAACGCTCGTAGCAGAGATACATGATCGGGCCGATAGGTTCTTGCGGAGAGTTGACGACCTAAAAAACTTCCTGGCATTAGTTACAGGAAGGTCCGCAGCAGAGAATCTTCAATGGGCAAGCGAGAGCCGCGATGCGAGAGCACTCGCCATTGTTTGCTCAATGGCGGAGCTCGAGTCGTTCACAAAGTACTTGATCCAGGAGACCCATTCCGCTCTAAATGCATCCAGCATTCAGGTAGGAGACTTGCGAGCTACGCTGCGGCAGCTCGCCGCCCACACCACCTTCGAAAGCCTTCGCGAGCTCAACGACCACGGGAAACTATGGGAACGCCGAAGATACGCAACAACCTTGGACGCATGCGCCGAACCGGCAGAATTCCCCATCAATAGAAAGCAAGCTCAGCCTCCTCTCGACGGAAAAACACTGAAACCCGAGCATTTCAATCGACTCTGGGAGATATACGGCTTGCCTGGCGTTTCATTCCCCGTCGCATCTTGGGGGGCATCACTGCAAAAGATGGCGATGCTCAGAAACGACGTCGCCCACGGGAACATTGCCTACACTGAGATTTTTCAACAGGCAGGTGTCTCCATCCCTGATGTTGAGAGGTACGTCGACGATATCGTCGAATTCCTGATCCATCTAGTTGACTCCTGGAGTCAATACCTCAACGCGAGGGGATATCTGAAGTCGCCATAGGGTCAACGGTGGGGAGACGGACAACAAAGCGCGGCGATCAGCCCAGGCGACCTCACTGTCATCCTGTCTGCCGTCGACCCACCGCCCACCGGAACTGCCTCTGTGCACCGACGTTGACATCATCAGCGTATGTCAGATCACGGGTTCGGAATCTGCTCGTCAGCCGCCCTGCGTGGCCGTGTAATGACTTCCGCGGCACGTCTGTCAGCTGCATGCTTTTGTTCGATGGAGGCCCGCAGCTCCTCAGGGGTCGGCCATGGCGCACGCCGGTGGATCATGCGGTGACAGTTGGCACATATGAGGGCGAGATCGCTGAGCTTGGTCCGACCCTCGCCCGCTTCGTGCAACGGCACGACGTGATGGCACTCGATGTACCCAGCACCGCGGTCGCCGTAGACCTGCTCGAAGTCGAACCCACACGCTTCACACGCCAGCCGCCCACCGCGCTGAGTTACAGAAGCGATCTTCTTCTTCCGCAGGCTCTTGTTCCGCTCGCGGGCCTGGTGCCGACGCATGAGGAGCCGTCCCTCGGGAGCGCTGTAGTCGTCGAACTCCTCGTCCTCGGTCGGCGCAAGGCTCTGCAGCTCGCCGGTCACGATGCCCTGCCGAATGAGTCGAGCGGCCTCGGTCATCTCGTCGGGCCGGGCAAGGAAATCCATCAGCACCGCAACGTCGAGGGCGCCGCCGTTGGTGGGCTTGCCCTGGTACTCCGGGTGTCGCGTGGCGATGTCGAACGTCTTGCGCGCCACTCCGTTCGGGTTGCGGAACTTCTCGTTGCGCTCCGCCTCGGCGTGGATGGGAAGCAGTTGGAGCAGGCCTGACAGCTCGACCACCCTGGCGTCCTGAGCGTCCAGCCCCTTCCAGCCGTTCTCCATCACAAGCTGACAGGCAAGAATGATCTCGTCCCGGGCCCAGTCAGGATTCTTGACGGATTTGACCTGGAAGCCTGCCCGTTTCAGCCACGCCGCGGCGTGCTCCTTGCCTCCGCTGAACTCATCAGGTCTGAGAGCTCGCCCCTGATCCCACTGGTGCGCCACGCCGGCTATGGCTTTGGAGTCGTACTCCCGCCCCTCGTGCACCACAACGTACGAGCGAGCCTCGCCGAAGCCGTACTTCGCCAGGAACGCAGCCTGTCCCAACTCGTCGTACTCCGCGATGGCCTTGAGCACGGATCCCTGTGTGATCGCTCCTCTGTGCATGGCGGCAGCGTACGGCCCACCACTGACGGCCACCTGCCACCCGACGCAACCGATGCCGGACACCGTGCGCCTCGTCATGCGCCGTATGCCCTCTTGCGCGGCTCGCACCCAGCCTGCACGGTTTCGTTGAATGCTGCTCGGCACTCAGGTGCCACAAGGGGGAAGGGCGGTAGGCCATGGCAACCGTGACAGGGTGGGCCGAGAAGTCCTTCGGCGACGCCGCAGGACCCTTGGCCGACCTAATCCCCGCCAGCTTGGTTCGAGCCCATGCCCGAGCCCGTAACGGCCACGAGGGAGTACAGACCCAGACCCTGGAGGCATACGGACACGGCTTGTACGCCGCACAGTACGAGGAACTGGAAGTGGGCCTCGCCTCACTCCCCGCGGCCACGCCCGTGCGCTTACAGGGACGAACGCTCGTGATCCTTGGCGACCATGTGATCTATCCGCTCCGCTACGCGAAGAAAGACGTCCCCGTCACGGCGGCACGACTGCGACGCGCCACGGGCTTCCGAGCCGACCTGATACGCCGGCACGGCCCCGAGCCCATGCAACAAGCCTTCGACTTGGGCCTCGACGGGTTGGACGAGCAAGAGCCCCATCCCGACCTCACCCTGCTGTCAGAAGACGTCAAGCTCGTGCTCGTCGCCTACGCCTGCTCCATGACTCAGGGCGTCATGCGCATCGAGTGGGGCTCCGCCGAACTGCGCCGCGAGGACCGTTACCTCATCTGGCACCACCACGAGCCACTTCACCTACCGCCGTGACAAGAAACACCCCCTCTTGCCTGATCCCCCCGGAGGGGTGCTACGCCCTTGGCCAGCGCCTCAACTCGATGAACTATGTACCCCTCAAGCCTTAACCGACGCCACCATCAAGCCCAGACAGATATTGAAACAAAGCTTCGACTTCCGCGGTTTCCAGCACCCCCATTTCGATATACTCGCTGAAAATTGAAATCGTGAGATCGATAGGCTGCCCTTCTTCGTCCAGAAAGGCATGCTGATCCTGGATTCCGCAGACCTTAAACTCCTCTGCGCCCTGCGCGTTGAAGTTGCAAAGGGGGCAGTAGAAGAACTTATCGAAACTACCCGAGGGTGATCCCGCGCCAATGAAAGGCAGGTTACTTATCAAGTGCCCGGTGCATCTGCATGCCGGACACTCTGTAGGCGAGTGGAAGCTGTACTGGCCGCATTGCCAATGGATTCCATACCCACCGAGCCCTTCTTTTGCGGTCGCTGCATCACTGTAGATGATCGAGACCGCTTCTTCGGGGACATCTCGTAGCCTTTCCCTGAGCCGAAAACGGGCCCGTTCGATCCTCCTAGCCACTTCCCTTTCGGAAACTCCCAAGGCGCTACTTTCGGTGATCTCTACAATCCCGACCCATTCACCCCAGTACTCCTCCCGCTCCTTGCCGAGGTAAGACAATAGCGCATTGGTCGCTCTAGTCATGACAGCCAGGCCATCAAAAGAGCTGTCCACGCTGGCATCAAGGTGGGCTATTCCGTTGCGCAATTCTATAAGCTCATCCAGGTCGGGATCTTGCTGCGGTATAGCACCCATTGATCGGAGTCTAGCCAATGCTTGCGCGGCTCCAACCGTTCTAACTTTCGGAGTTTCTCGAACTCCGGCTAGGTGCAATAGAGTGTCATCCTTCCCCTTCATTTCCATGAGAAGGAATGGAGTCTTCTTGGAAAGAGTAGACTTGGCGAGCCTTTCGATGCTCACTCCGGCATGAAGGAGGAAGACATCTTGGTTATCGTTTGAATGGGCCTCCATGGCAGAATGGGCGAATTTGCGAGCACCCCAGTACAGGCTTTGGTGAGAAAGAAAGTCGCTCATGGGAGGGAATTTATCCTAGACTGCTCCTCCTGTGGAGCTATTTGCGCACCTCGAGCGGGGCGCGGCCTACGAAAACGCAACCACCCGCAACTCCCATCCCGTCTGCCGTCGACCCACACACCGTGGAGCAGGCGCGGTGCCGGGCGTCCAGGTGGAGCGCCCAACTGGACGAACGACCTGGACGCCCGGTGCCGTGTCTGCTCGGCTCTGCCTGGGTCGACGGCAGACGGGATGGGAGCCCCCACCGCCACAACCCACCGGCCGGCACCCGCCCACGGGCCCCTCCCATCCCGGAGCCCGAGCGCCCCCGCCGGAGGCATCGTCTTGACCCGCACCCGCGTACCGCCCCGGCCGCGTCGTGGGTTCGCCACCCATCAACCCAAGCTGTCAGGCGTGCGGACGGCGGCCGGGCTGGAGCGGGGCGCAGACAGGAGCGCAGGCCCGGGCGCCGGGCCGCGCGCGCCGCGCCGTGCGCGGCGGGTGCCTTGATGAAGTAGGGAAACTCTTACCGCGCTGGCCTCAGAGGGCGATCGGCCTGTAGGTCATGGCTCGGTCGACGACTTTCTCCGGGGTCGGGTGGGGGTCGGAGCTCCAGAAGACGTAGTCGCTGATGTGGGGGCAGGCCAGGCCCTGTTGCAGCGCGGTCAGGATCTCGGAGGACTGCTCCTCGGGTGTCTCCGGGTCCATCAGGCGCTCGACCAGGAGGATCGCTTCTTCGCGGGGCATCCGCCGCAGTGGCTGTGTGGTCACTGCGGCGTGATCAGGTGGCGGCCGTCGTGGCTGCGGACGTGGGGGCCCTTGTCGTCCAGGGCGTCGAGGAGGCGGATCGCGTAGACCTCGGTCATGCGGGCGGTGATCTCTTCCGGGGTGAGCCACTCGACCGCGGTCGACTCGGCGGAGGTTCGTTCCTCGCCGCCGGCGGGCTTGCAGCGGAAGACCAGGGCGACGACGCCTCGGGTGGTGTTCTTGTAGACGCCGGTCAGCTCTTCCACCTCTACCCGAATGCCTGTCTCCTCCCAGACCTCGCGGGTCACGCCGGCTTCGGGGGACTCCGTGAGTTCGAGGATGCCGCCCGGGAGTTCCCAGGTGCCGTTGTCGGCTCGGCGGATCGCCAGGAGGCGGCCGTCCTCGCGTACGACTGCGCCCGCGACGGACACGGAGTGCAGTGGCGTTGACGTCGTCTTCTGGGCGCTGTTACTCATGTACAGGAGCATAGGAGAGTGAAGAGGACTATGGGTACGACTGCAGGGGGTGGCAGGGCGGTACCCCGGTACGTCCAGATCGCCGACGAGATCGTGGAGCAGATCCGGGCCGGCGTTCTCAAGCCTGGGGACCTGGTGCCGAGCGAGTCCGAGCTTGTCGAGCGGTACGGCGTCGCCGGCGGGACCATTCGCAAGGCCATGGTCGAGGTGCGGGCCAGTGGGCTCGTGGAGACGCGGCACGGGAAGGGCTCGATCGTGAAGGACCGGCCGCCTGTGCGGCTGCGGTCGTCGGATCGGTTCCGGGCGTCCCATCGGCGGGGTGGGAAGGCTGCTTACCTGGCCGAGTCGGCTCAGTCCGGGGCCACGGCCAAGGTGAGCGTGCTGTTCATCGGGCCCATGGAGGCTTCCGAGGAGATCGCCGGGCGGCTCGGGGTCGAGCCCGGGGCTCAGGTGCTGGCCCGGCGGCGGTTGTACTTCCGGAACGGGACGCCCGTCGAGACCGCCTCGTCGTACCTGCCGTGGGATGTTGTTAAGGACATCCCTGAGCTGTTCTCCGAGAACCCTGGTCCCGGGGGGATCTACGCCCGGCTTGAGGGCGACGGGCACGTCTTCGAGGAGTTCGTGGAGACGCTCCAGGCCCGGCCGGCGTCGAAGGCCGAAGCGTCCGAGCTGGCGTTGAGTCCTGGTGCTCCTGTCGTTCACCTGTTGCGGAACGCCGTCACCAAGGCTGGGCGGGTGGTCGAGGTCTGCGACACCCTCATGGCCGCTGACCAGTTCGTCTTCGAGTACCGGATCCCCGCCGCGGACTGACGCGCGGTCAACTCCTCTCAACCCGCTCGGACTTCTTCGTCCAGGCGGGTTGACTCATGTATAGGAGTGATGCACTCTTCTTCATGTCACTCATATACATGAGTGGAGGAGTTCAGGACGTCTAGAGGAGTGATCTTCGTGCGTCAGATTCCCGTCGACACCTCCGCCGCCACCGTGATGGTGGCCCAGCCCCCGCAGCCCAAGGTGAAGGACCGCCGTACCGGCGAGCGCGCCATGGACGCCGAGACCGGGGCCGCGCTGTCGACCGTGGACGTCATGTTCGCGGCCAACGGCGAGGTGGAGATCCTGAGCGTGACCGTCCCGGAGACGGGCGTCTCGGCCGACCTGGTCATGGGGACCCCCGTGGCGATCACGGGGCTCATCGCCCGGCCGTGGGAGAGCGAGTTCAACGGGCAGCGGCGGCACGGCATCGCCTTCCGGGCCGTGGCCGTCACCTCGCTCGCCGCCGGCGCCTCGATGCCGAAGGCCGCCTGATCATGCGGTGGCTGATCGCCGCTGTGGTGCTGGTCGCCGTCCTCGCGGGTCTCCTGCGGTGGCGGCGGCCCGCCTGGTACTGGCTCTCCTTCGGCGTCACGTTCGCCACCTGCCGGGTCCTCGGCCGGTACCGGGCGGTCATGGATGCCTGCGGGCTCACCGTTCCGCCGCCCCGCTGGCGTCTCGCCATCGCCCGGATGGCGAACCGGCCCGTCACCGAACCGCGGGCGCCGCGCATCCTGCGGCTTCGGCCCACCCGTACCGGGCTCGTCTTACGGCTGGGGCTCCGGCCCGGACAGGACGCCTTCGACGTGGCGGCCTCGTGCGACCGGCTCCGGCACTCGTTCGGCATGTTCGGGGTCACCTCGCGGGAGATCCGCTCCGGCCTCGTCGAACTGCGGATGACCGGATACGACGTGCTCCGGCGGGTTCAGATGCCGGCGCGGGCCGAACGCTCGACCATGCGGGTACCGGTCGCCCTCCGAGAGGACGGGGACGTCCACTACCGCGACTACCGGACCACCCCGCACGCCCTCACCATCGGCGCCACCAAGTCGGGGAAGTCGGTGTACCAGCGGAATCTGGTGGCCGAACTCGCCTCTCAGGAAGTCGCCTTGGTGGGGATCGACTGCAAGCAGGGGGTGGAGCTGTTCCCTCTAGCCCGGCGGTTCTCCGCGCTGGCCGACAACCCCGACACCGCCGCCGACCTGCTCGATGCCCTCATCTCCCACATGGAGGACGTCTACCAACTCATCCGCGCCGAACAGCGCATCACCGCCGACACCCCGGACGCCGACATCGCCGCCGACATCTGGGACCTCCCCGACCACCTCCGCCCCGTTCCCATCGTCCTCCTCGTGGACGAGGTCGCCGAACTCGCGCTCTTCGCCACGAAGGACGAGGAGAAGCGGCGCGACCGGATCATCACCGCCCTCGCCCGGCTCGCCCAGCTCGGCCGCGCCGCCGGCATCTACCTGGAGATCTGCGGGCAGCGCTTCGGCTCCGAACTCGGCAAGGGCATCACCATGCTCCGCGCCCAGCTCAGCGTCCGTACCGCTCACCGCGTCAACGACGAGACCAGCGCCAACATGGCCTTCGGCGACATCGCGCCGGACGCCGTCCTCGCCACCGTCCAGATTCCTGTCTCCGCTCCCGGCCTCGCCATCACCGGCGACGCGTCGGGCGGCTGGTCCCGCATCCGGACGCCCCACACCTCGCTCCGCGCCGCGGTGGACGCCTGCAACAAGCACGCCCACCTGACCCCGGACCTGCCCGCGCTCGACGCGTTCCGGCCGGTCCTCGCCTCGCCCGCCGTGCCCGTGGCCATCCCGGCCCCGGCGGCCCCGGCTACTTCCTGAGGCTTCCCGCTCTCCTGGCCGGCGCGGCCTCCTCGCGCCACGTCCCTACCCCCGCCATGCCCGAAACGCCCACCAAGGAGGTGCCGTCATGACCAGCAAGCTCCGCGTCGACGCCGTGCTGGTCCAAGCCCTGATCGCAGGGGCGCTGTCCTTCGCCCACCTGCACGACCTGGCCGCCGCTGCCGGGCAGACCGGATGGAAGGCGTGGGCCTACCCCGTCTCCGTCGACCTCCTCCTGGTCGCCGCCTGGCGCCGGCTCCGCGCGGACGGCTCGTCCCGCCTCGCCTGGTGCTGGTTCCTGGTCTCGCTCTTCGCCTCGCTCGGCGCCAACGTCGCCACCGCCGGCTTCCTCGACCTCGCCGACCCGCCCGCCTGGCTGCGCTTCGGCGTCGCCGGATGGCCCGCGGTCGCCTTCCTCGGGGGAACGCTCCTCGCCCACTCCGCGCCTGCTCCGACCCCTGTCCCGGCCGTCAAGCCGGAGCCTACGGAGCCGGAGTACGTACCCGAGCCGGAGGACAGCGGGGACGCCGGGCCCATGGCTCAGCCGGACATCGAGCCGGTAGACGTGTCCGCCCTTCCCGCCCCGGCGCCCGAGCCTGCTCCCGCCGTCCCGGCCGCGCTCGTCGAGCACGCCCGCAAGGTCGCCGCCGACCACCACGCCCGTACCGGCGCCCCCATCGACACCGACACCCTCCGCGCCCGCCTCGGCGTTCCCGGACCCATGGCCAGCGCCATCGCCGCCCAACTCGCCTGAACCGGAAGGAGAACGGCATGTCCGCCCGCGACCACTTCCACTCCCTGATGCGCATCGGTCCCGTGCAGATCGGCACCCACCGCGACCGCCATGGACGCACCAAGTACGCGGCCGTCTGCACCGCCGACCGCTGCGGCTGGTCCGCCGACTACTCCAGCTCCTCGGCCGCCCAGCTCGCCGCCCGCACCCACCGCTGCCGCCCCACCGACTGATCGGAGATCGTCCGTGGACGTCCCGCTCTGGTTCACCCTCCTCGTCGTCGGCGCCCTCGGCATCAAGCTGATCCGCCCGCCCTGGTGGCTCGTCGCCGTGCTCCTCCTCGGCGGCTTCCTCCTCGCCGACAGCCTCTTGGCCCCCGTCATCGACGCCGCCGTCTCCGAGTGACCCGACCTGTACGGATCCGACCTGCCCGGAAAGGAGAACCACCCATGCTCCGCCCCAAGATCCCCACCATGCCGACCCCGGTCGGCGTCACTGCGCCGCCCGCCGTCGTCCAGCTGACCGCCGTGGAGCCCGCGCCGCAGCCCATGGCCCCGGCCGCAGCCCCGGTCGTCCCGACCACCCGGCCCACCTTCCAGTTCACCCCCGGCAGCGTCCTCGCCGTCGTCGGCGCCGGCACCGCCGTGGTCCTGGTCGTCGGCACGGTCCTGGTCTCGATGCTGCTCGCGACCGCCGTCACCGCGGCCTCGGTCGCCGTCTGCGCGGTCGTCGTCCGCTCGCTGCTCAACGGCCAGCGCCGACAGCGCTAGTCGTCGAGCTCGAAGCCCGATGCCTCGGCGCGGGCGATGATGTCGCGGACTGCCTCAGGGCTCGTGATGACGGATTCAAGGGTCGTCTTGAGTCGTGCGAGGGCGCTCGGACTTCCGACCGCGCAGAACATGCCAGCCTCGCTGTCGAAGTCGAGGTCCTCGGCGATGTCCGGCCAGGCGAACTGCACGAGACCTTCCCAGAAGTACCCGTTCGGCTCGTGTCCGGCGGCAGCTACGGCGTCATCGGCAGCCAAGCCGCCAGCGTTCAAGGTCAGCGAGTGCTCGCCGTCGAAGTCGTGCAGGTTGATCGTCACGGCGTGATCCTCGCACCGCCCTCTGACAGGGCTGCCGATCTCGCGGGCCACCTCATCCAGTCCCGCTCCATGCCGGTCCGGTGAGCATCTCCGGACCCCGCACCTGTCAGCTTCCGGGCGGCTCAACCGCCAAAGTCTCCGCCGCCCGGAAGCCCTGCCCCTACCCAGCTCGCAGAACCAGAAGGAAGCACTCCATGATGACCGTCCCAGCTGCCTCGTCAGCGGGATTCGACACCGCCACCCTGCACGACGTCCTCCGCGTGGCCGCGAACCCCGACTTCGACCGCTGGAAGGACCAGGTGCACCGCACCGGCGGCTGCTCCGACCCCGTCCACCTCACCGGCTGGTCCCTCGCCAAGGACCGGACGTCCGGCGAGACCCTCCGCCGGTACTCGACGGAGACCGAGCCCGGCGGACGCCTCCGCGTCGCCTGCGGCAACCGCCGGTCCTCCCGCTGCCCCTCCTGCGCCCACACCTACGCTGGGGACACGTACCACCTGATCCGCGCCGGCCTCGCCGGTGACGAGACCAAGGCCATCCCCACGACCGTCCGCGACCACCCCCGCGTGTTCGCGACGCTCACCGCCCCGTCCTTCGGCCCTGTCCACAACCGACCCGACCGGGGTACCTGCCGCTGCGGCATCCAGCACCGGGACGACGACCCCGCCCTGGGCACGGCCCTTGACCCCGACTCGTACGACTACGCCGGCACCGTCCTCTTCAACAACCACGCCGGACAGCTCTGGCAGCGCTTCACCAATCGCCTCCGCCGCGAACTGGCCGCCCGCGCCGGGCTCACGCAGCGCGCAATGAAGGACGTCCTGCGGGTCTCGTACGGGAAGGTAGCCGAGTTCCAGAAGCGCGGTGCCATCCACTTCCACGCCGTCATCCGGCTCGACGGACCGGACGGGCCCGGCAGCGCCCCGCCCTCCTGGGCCACCGTGCGGCTGCTGGACGACGCGATCCGGGCCGCCGCCGCGCACCCGTACACCACCGTCACCGTCCCGGCCGCCGGGGACCAGCCGCGCCGGCGGTTCCAGTGGGGACACCAGCTCGACATCCGCCCGGTCAAGGCGTTCGGGGACGGCTCCGACATCACCGAACAGGCCGTGGCCGCGTACGTCGCCAAGTACGCCACCAAGGCCGCCGAGACGACTGGCAGCCTCGACCGCCGGATCGGCAACCGGGAGGTGCTCGACCTCCTCGGCGTCCCCGATCACCCCCGCCGCCTCATCGAAGCCTGCCTGGACCTGGCACCGCTCTACCCGGACCGGAAGCTCACCGCCTGGGCCCACATGCTCGGCTTCCGCGGCCACTTCTCCACCAAGTCCCGCCACTACTCGACCACCCTCGGCGCCCTTCGCCAGATCCGCGCCGACTACCGCGCCGCCCAGGAAGATCACGCCGACGCGGACACCGTGCTCGTCCTCGCCTCCTGGCAGTACGCGGGCCACGGCCACTCCCCCGGCGAGGCCGCCCTCGCCGCCACGATCGCCCGGGACATCCACCTCAATCGCGACACCGCCCGCGCCGCCCTACGCGACCAACTCGCCCTGGAAGGAGCAACCGCATGACCGACCGACTGCTGACCGTGGGCCAGGCCGCCGAACTCCTTGGCACCACCGAGAGGTTTCCGCGTCGGCTCATCGCCGAGCGCCGGATCGTCTTCGTCAAGGTGGGGCGGCATGTCCGCATTCCTGAGCGGGCCCTGGAGGAATTCGTCGTCGCCCACACCGTCCAGCCGATCACCACTCGTCGCCGATTCGCGGCGGTGGACTGATGGCAAACAGCAAAGGCAAGCGTCGCCGCTTCGGTGCGGTACGCAAGCTGCCCTCGGGGCGGTTCCAGGCTCGCTATCAAGGGCCTGACGGGATAACTCGATCGGCCCCCGAGACGTTCGCCTCGCAGACCGATGCCGATCGGTGGCTCGTCCGCAAGGAAGCGGAGATCATCGACGGCAAATGGAAGAACCCTGACGACAAGGTTCTGTTCGGGGTCTACGCCGACGCCTGGTTCAAAGAGCGCGACTACGCGGCGACCACCCGCGAACGCAACGGCAGCGCGTTGCGCCTCCACGTCCTGCCGACCTTCGCGGACGTGGTCCTGAGCGAGATCACCACACCCCAGATCCGTCGCTGGCGTGCTGGCCTCCTGGAGTCCGGTGTCGGTGAGCCGACGGTCGCCAAGGCGTACCAGATCCTCCGCGCCATCATGAACACCGCGGTCGACGACGAGCTGATCCAGCGCAACCCCTGCCGCATCAAGGGCGCCGGAGCAGCCAAGGCGGCCGAGCGGCCGTTCCTCGACGTCACCGAGGTCTTCCAGCTCGCCGACGCCGTGTCGGCGCGCTTCCGGGTGCTCATCCTGCTGGCGGCCTTCACCGGTCTCCGCTTCGGAGAGCTCGCCGCGCTTCAGCGCCATGACGTCGACCTCGACCGGCGGACCGTCGCCGTACGGCGTTCGCTGGCCGAGACCCGTACCGACGGCATCCTGGTCAAGACGCCCAAGAGCGCGGCCGGTGTGCGCACCGTCGCCTTCCCGGCCTCGCTGGCGGAGAGCCTGGCCACTCATCTCGCCGTCTATGCCCAGCCGGGTCGGACCGGGCTGGTCTTCACCGGAGCCCGCGGCGGGCAGCTGCGCCGGAACAACTTCCGCCGGCTGTGGCTGCGGGCTCTGAAAGACACCGGCCTCGGAGACGTCCACTTCCACGATCTGCGCCACACCGGGAACACCCTCGCCGCGACCGGCGGCGCCACGACGCGTGAGCTGATGCAGCGGATGGGGCACTCGTCGGTGCGGGCCGCGCTGATCTATCAGCACCTGGTGAACGGGCGTGACCACGCCATCGCCGCCCACGTCGACGAGCAGATCAGGAAGGTCCGGCCGGCCCAGTCCGGCGACGACCCATCTGGCACGTAACTGGCACGACGCCTCTCCCCCGCCCCCGCGGCCGGGGAACGAACAAGGCCCAGATCCCCGGTTCAGTACCGGTGACCTGGGCCTTTGTCGTGCTACCTGCTGGTGGGCGCGGACGGTTTCGAACCGCCGACATCTGCTTTGTAAGAGCAGCGCTCTACCCCTGAGCTACGCACCCGTGGAAGAGGCAACAGCCTACATGGCGGACCGGTGGGTGCTGCAAACCGATACCCGGGCTGGGGGTAGCCCCACCCCCCGGGCGGTGGGTCGCCGGATCGTGGGCGGGGGTGGCGGCGTTCTACGGTCGTCGGACTGTCCTTCCTCGTCTCCGGTTGCTGTGGGGGTCTCGGCGTCATGGGTGCTGTTCGTCGTCCGTTGCGGGTCCTGGTCGCCTCCGGCGGGGCGCTCGTCGCCGTCCTCGCCCTCGCCGGGTGCGGCTCGGCCGATGTCGGGGACGCGCCCGTGGAGCGGAAGTCCTTCGCCTTCGGCGGCGGCGCGCTCACCGTCGACTCCGACGACTCCGAGCTCGTGATCACCCCCGCCGACATCGACGACGTGCGCGTCGAGCGGCAGGTCGACGGGTGGGTGTTCATGGGGTCGGGGCCCGACCCCGAGTGGAAGCTCGTCGACGGGAGGCTGACCCTGCGCCTCGGCTGCCACGGCGTCAGCTCCGACTGCGACGCCGTCCACCGCATCCGGGTCCCCCGCGACGTCGCCGTCACCGTCGAGAACGACAACGGCCGCGTCACCGCCGACGGCTTCGCCACCCCCCTGAAGGTGCGCTCCGACAACGGGGACGTCCGCGTCCGCGAGGCCCGCGGCGCGCTCGACCTCGGCACCGACAACGGGGACGTCTCCGTCGACACCGGTACCACCGCGCCCCAGGTCCTCGCCCGGTCCGACAACGGCGACGTCCGCATCACCCTGGGCACCGCCCCCCGCCGCGTCGACGTCGTCACCGACAACGGCGACGTCCACCTCTCCGTCCCCACCGCCGAGTACGCGGTGACCGGCGCCAGCGACAACGGCGACGTCCGCATCGACGTCCCCCGCCGCGACACCAGCGAGCGCTCCCTCGCCGTCCGCAGCGACAACGGCGACGTCTCCGTCCTCACGGCGAACTGACCGGCCCGTGTGTTCGTCCTTACCGGGTGGGAGAATGAACCGGACCGGGCACGGCGGACACAGCACGGGAGAGGTACGTGGCGAGCGACGCGAGGGGGGCGAGCGACGTCCGACGTCGTGACGCGCCGAACCGGGGGCAGATCCGATCCGCGACCGGCCCCGGGCCGGGAGTCTCCGGGCTCCGGCTCGCGCTCGCCCTCCCGGTGCTCCTCGGCGCCCTGCTGCCGCACGCCTTCGCCGGCGGCGGCACCCGCCGCTGGTTCGGCGGACGCGGCGAGAGCCAGCGCGCCGAGGCCCAGGCCGCCAAGGACGCCGCCGCGGCCGCCTTCTACGAGCTCGACACCGCCCAGCGCGGGCTCCGCATCTCCATCGAGACCATCACCGCCGTCGACAGCTCCCCCGAGACCCGCCGCGCCGTCGAGGGCTTCGAGGCCCTCGGTCGCCGCATCGACGAGGTCAGCCACGGCTACATCAGCGCCGTCGACGCCCACGACCTCGACCGCGACGAGCTCGACGCCGCGACCGCCACCCGGGCCCGCGCCGAGCTGACGCGCGCCAAGGGGGAGCTCGACCGCGTCAAGGGCGAGCTCGACCGGTTCGAGGCCGCCCTCGAACCGCTCCTCGGGCGGGCCGAGGTCCAGCTCGCCCGCCTCGCCCCCGCCGTCGAGCGGGCCCGGCAGGCCCTGCGCGGCGCGAGCGACGCCCTCGACTCCGTACGGGCGAGCGGACTGCGCGCCGACGACCTCGCCGCCCGGCTCGCCGCCCTCGGCCCCGACCTCACCCGGCTCAACGAGGGCGCCGGACGGCACGGCGTCCCCGAGACCCTCCAGCGCGCCGACACGGTGCTGCGCGACGCCGAGGCCGTACGGGCCGAGGCCGAGCGGCTGCCCGAGCGGGCCGCCGAGATCGACCGGCGCCTCGTCTCCCTCCGCACCCGCACCGAGGCGCTCACCACCCGCACGGGTGGCGTCGAGCCCGTCCTCTCGGAGCTGCGCCGGCGCTTCACCGCGCCTTGCTGGCAGGACCTCCAACACGTGCCCGAGCAGGCCGCCGACACGCTCCGGCAGGCCGGGGAGCGGCTCGCGGAGGCCGGGAAGGCGCGGACGGAGCAGCGCTGGCCGGACGCCACCTCCCTGCTCTCCACCGTCCGCGCGCTCCTCGACTCCACCGACGAGGCCGTCTCGGCCGCCGGCGACCGGCTGCGGCGTCTGGAGGCCGTCGCCAAGGACCCCGGGGCCGAGATCGACCGCGCCCGCTTCGCGGTCCGAGACGCCCAGCGCCTCGCCATGGCCGGGCGCAGCACCCCCGACCCCCGTCACGCCCGCCCCCTCGACGAGGCCGTCTCCCGCATCGACCGGGCGGTCGCCGGTCTGGAGGGCCGGCACCCCGACTACTGGCACTTCCTGACCGAGCTGGAGGGCGTCCGGAACACGGCCGCCCACGTCGTCGGGCAGATCCGCGAGGACCGGGGCGCCGGCGGTCACTGAGCCCGCCCCGGCAGTCCGCCGCCCCGGCGACGACCCGCGGCCCGGTCCGGTCCGCCGCCCCGGCGATGACCCGCGGCCCGGTCCGGTCCTCTGCCCCCCGGCGATGACCCGCGGCCCGGGTCCGGTCCTCTGCCCCCGGCGACGACCCGCGGCCCCGGTCCAGCCCCCTGCCCCAGCTCGATGACCCGTGGCCCGGTCCGGTCCCCTGCCCCCGGCTCCTCGCAGGCTCTAGCCTGTCCCCATGCCTCGTTACGAATTCCGCTGCCGGACCTGCGGCGACACCTTTGAGCTCAGCCGGCCCATGGCCGAGTCCTCCGACCCGGCGTCCTGCCCCGCCGGGCACGACGACACCGTGAAGCTGCTCTCGGCCGTGGCCGTCGGCGGCTCGGCCTCCGCCTCCCCCGCGCCGAGCGGTGGCGGGGGCGGCGGCTGCTGCGGCGGCGGTTGCTGCGGCTGATCCCGCGCCCCCGCCCGGGCCGGTCGAGGACGCGGTCGCCGTCAGACGGCGGCGGCCGCCCGGAAGCGGCGCAGGATCTCCTCCCCCGCCGCGACCCCGCGTTCCGCGAGGACATCGAGGTGGGGGGCCGTCCAGTCGCTGTCGGCCAGTTCGCCGTGGCCCGGGCGCCACGCCCGGTCCGCGGCGAGCAGCAGGTCCGCGTCGAGCAGCGAGTCCCCGGCGGCCAGGGTGAGCGACGCGCCGGTGCGGCGCGCGACCTCGCGGACCGCCGCGCTCTTGGTCAGCGGCTTCGGCACCGCGTACACCTTGCGGCCCTGGAGCGAGACCGTCCAGCCCCGCTCCCCCGCCCAGGCGCCGAAGCGCTCCAGCCAGTCCTCGGGCAGCCGCTCCCGCTCCACGACGAGGTAGGCGAACAGGTCCTCCGCGACGCGGTGCTTGCGCACCCAGGACAGGTCCGTGGTCGCGGTGAGGTAGGCCCGGACCTCGGAGAGCGGCGCGCACTCCTCGGCGAGCCTGCGCAGCACGGAGGCATGCCAGTCGGCGTCGGTGACGCCGTCGACGAGGATGTGCCCGCCGTTGGCGCAGATCGCGTACTTCGGTTCCCTGCCCGGGAGTTGGATGCGCTGGTACTGCTTGCGCGTCCGTGTGGTGGTGGGCACGAAGACGGCCTCGGCGGTGAGCCGCTCCAGCAGTCCGGCCGCCTCCTCGGTCATGTACGAGAGCGGCTTGGACTCGTGGACCTCGACGCAGAGCAGCCGCGGCGCCTGGGCGTCGGGCATGCCGAGCGCGAGCGCCGCGGAGGAGTAGATCAGGGTGCGGTCGAGGTCGCTCGCGACCAGGACCGGGGCGACCGCGGCCGGGGCCTGCGCCGCGGCCGCCGTCTGCGCCGGGAGCGGCACCGGGGCCGGAGCCGGGACGGAGGCGTGGACGGGGGCCGGGATCGTCACCGTCTCCGTGGCCGTCGCACCCGCCGTGACCGGCCGGGCCGCCGTCGCCGCCCGCTTCGCCGCGTCCGCGTTCTTCGCCGTGTTCTTCGTGCTCACTGGGACACCACCGCCTTGCCGTCGGCGCCCGTCGCGCCCCTCGTGTACTGAGGGTGTATCAGACCGACACAGCTGTACGGCAGTTCGTCGACCTCCTCGACGGGTACGCCGCGCTGCTCGGCGAGCAGGCGGACGTGCGCGAGGTCGGCCTCCGCGCCCCGCTTGGCCAGGATCTTCCAGGGAACGCGGCGGAGCAGCACGCGGGTGGTCTCGCCGACGCCGGGCTTCACCAGGTTGACGTCGTGGATGCCGTACTCCTCGCTGATCCGCTCCACGGCGGCCCAGCCCTCCCAGGTCGGGGTGCGGTCGGCGGCCAGGAGTTCCTTGACGTCCGTGTCGACGGCCGCGGCGACCTCGTCGAAGCGGGCGGCGACGGCGTCGAGGAAGACGCCGGAGACGTCCGCGCCGGCCAGCTCGCGGTAGAACTTCCCGCCGTGGAAGTCGTTCGGTCCGACCAGGTCGGCACGGAGCACCGTGCGGGAGATCAGGCCGGAGACCGTCGAGTTGAGGCAGGCGGAGGGGATGAGGAAGTCCTCGCGCGTCCCGTACGTGCGGACGCAGGAGCCGGGGTCGGCGAGCACCGCGATCTCCGGGTCGAAGCCCGTGATCCCCTCGGTCGCCTCGAACTCCTTTATCGCGTCGGCGAGTTCGCGGGTGATGGCGCCCTTGCCGGTCCAGCCGTCGACGAACACGACGTCCGCCGGGTCGTGGTGGGCGGCGAGCCAGCGCAGCGCGTTCGCGTCGATGCCGCGGCCGCGGACGATCGAGACGGCGTAGTGGGGCAGGTCCAGCTCGTGGCGGGCCTGCGCCCAGCGGCGCATGAGGACGCCGACGGGCGTGCCGGCGCGCGCGAGCGAGACGAGCACCGGGCGGCGGCCCGGCCGCTCGGCGAGGACGGTCTCGGTGACGGTGCCGACGGCACGGGCGATCCGGGCCGCCGAGGCCTCCAGGGCCGCGTGGAACAGCTCCTGGTAGCGGTCGCTCGGCTGGTACTCGACGGGGAGCGACTCGGCGTAGTGCGCGCCGCCGCTCTGGATGGCTTCCTCGCGTTCCTCGGTGGGTGCCTCGAGCTCGACGTCCGAGAGGTCCTGGAGCAGCCAGCCGACCTCCTCGGGTGCGTACGAGGAGAAGGCGGGGCCGCGGAGGGGCTCGGGCAGCATGGAGCTCCTTTCGGGAGCTTCGGTGGCGTCGGTGACCTCGGGCGTGGCGTCGTGCGGAACGTACGGCGAGGCGGTGGGCGTGTACGAGGGGACGACGGCGAGCACGACGCGCGGGATGTGCGCGGCGAGCTGGGCGAGCAGGCCGTCCGGGGCGTGCAGGGCCGGGGTGTCGGCGGCGGAGTCGACGACGAGGACGACGGCGTCGAAGCCCGCGCCGGCCACGTTGTAGGCGTAGCGCTCGCCGGGGCCGTCGGCGGGGTCGTCGTGCGCCGGGAAGACGAGCCGGGTGCGGATCGCGTAGCCGGGGTCGTCGACGGCCAGGACGGGCGAGCGGGTGGTGGTGGAGAAGCGGACGTCGTGCCCGGCCTCCTCCAGTGCGGTGCCGAGGCGCAGCGGCGCGTACATCAGCTCCTCGAAGCCGAGGACGAGCACGCGGGGGCCTGCGGCCGGCCGGGCCGGGCTGGGGACGGGGACGGGGACGGGAGGGGTGGTCCGGGCCGCGTCGGTGGGCGCGGACGGCGCCGGGGCGGACGCCGCCTCCTCGGCCGGGGCCGCCTGCTGAACCGCCTCGGCCGGGATCACCTGCTGGGCCACCTCAGCCGGAACCACCTGCTGCGCCACCTCGGCCGGGACCACCGGCTGCGCCGCCTCGGCCGGGACCACCTGCTGGGCCTCGTCGGCGGCGGGTCGCGCCTCGCCGGCCGGTGCGGGCCGCGCCCCCTCGGCCGCAGCCGCCGCCCGTACCTCGTCGCCCGGGATCCGCGACGCCCCTCCGGCCGGGCTCTGCCGCGCCCCGCCGGCCGAGGCCTTCGGTGCCCCGTCGGCCGCGCCCGGGAGCGCCTCCGCGATCCTGGCCGCCATCCCGGGCAGCGCCGCCTCCAGGCGGTCCCGCTGGTCGGGCGTGAAGCCGTGCCGGCCGCCGTCGGGCAGCCCCTCGGGCCAGTCGAGCGCCACCCGCACGTGCGCGCGTCCGTGCCCGGCAGTGGCGTCCCCCCGCCCGGACACGGCATCCCCGCCTGCGTCCCCGCTCCCGGACGCGGCATCCCCGCCCGCGTCCCCCCGCCCGGACACGGCATCCCCGCCCGCGTCCCCGCGCCCGGTCGTGGCATCGCCGTCCGCCTGCCTCCGGCCGGTCACGGCGTCCCTCCGGCCGGTCACGGCGTCCGCCCGCCCGGTCGCCGCGTCCCCGCCCGCGTCCCGGCCAACGGTCCCGCTCACCGGCTCACCCACCGGTCCGCGCGCCGGCTCGTACGCCCGCTCGTGCTCCGCCACCAGCGCCTGGCCCTTCTCCAGGACCCCGTCCGGGAGGCGGACGGTGCCGGCGGCGCCGGATATCAGGTCCACCCGGGCGCCGATCTCCGCCGCGAAGGCGTCCAGACGGCCCAGGTCGGCCGCCGAGCGCATGTCGACGAGGGCGACGACGACGTACCGGTCGCGCGGGTAGCGCTCGTGCAGGGCCCGCACGGTGTTGAGGACGGTGTTGCCGGTGGAGAACTCGTCGTCGACGAGGACCAGCGGGCCGTCGCCGGCGAGCAGCTTCGGGTCCTCGGGCAGCAGCAGGTGCGAGGTGGCGTGCGAGTGGGACTCCTCGAAGCCGCCCGCGCGGGCGACCCCGGCCACCGGCCGCCGGGTGGAGTGGAGGTACGGGGCGAGGCCGAGGCCGTCGGCGACGGCGTGCCCCAGGGCGGTGGCCGTCTCGGCGTACCCGAGGACGACGGCGCGCGCCGCCTCCTCGTCGCCGAGGAGCGCGCGGACGCGCCGGCCCAGGTCGAGGCCGGAGCCGTGGACCACGGACGGCCGCTGGGGCACGTGCTTGCCGAGCACGCTGGAGACGAGCAGGTGCGCGCGCTTGGGGTTGCGACGCAGCGCGAGGCCCAACAGGGTCGGTAGCGCCTCGTCGCCGATCAGTTCGACGCCCAGTCGCTCCGCGACCCACGTTCCGGTCCACACCACGTCGTCGACGTCCCTTCGTCAGCCGGCCAGTCCGGCGGTGAGCAGATCCACGAAGCCGACGTCCTCCTTGGCGACGCCGAAGACCTCGGCGCGCAGGAGGGTGCGCTCGGCCCACGCGCGATGCGGCTTCACTTCGTTCATCTTGTTCGTGTAGGCGGAGCGGAGCACCCCGCCACCGCCCTGTTCCGGCCGCAGGATGTCCTGGGCGTCGCTCCACTCCTCGTGGCTGACCACGGAGAGCGCGTGCACCGGCACCACGTGGGTGGGGTGGATGCAGGTCTTCCCGAGCAGGCCGTTGGCGCGGTCGAGCTCGATCTCGCGCAGCAGGCCGTCGAGGTCGTGCTCGATGAGGGCCGTGCGCAGGTCCTCGGCGCGGCCTTCGAGGAAGGGGCTGCGGCGCAGCTGGGGCTTGAACATGCGCTCGCCGGGGCGGAAGTACTCCCAGACGGGGCCGGTGACGGTGAAGCCGGTGCCGTCGGAGCGGCCGAGGACGTTGACGACGTCGGCGATGACGTGCGCGACGATCTTGACGTCGTAGGCGGTCATGTCCGGCGAGCGTCGGAGTCCGTAGGCGGAGCAGAAGTCGGTGACGCCGAGCCGCAGGGCGAGGACGCGGTCGCGGTACTTGTCGGTGATCGCGGCGATGCCGGCGAGGGTCTCGGCCCGGGTCTCCAGATGGAGGAGGTCGGGAGACTCCAGCACGGGCATGGCGAAAAGACGCCTTCCGCTCGTCCGTTCGGCGTGAACCAGCGCTTCGAGGAAGGCCTGCCCGCGTGCCTCGGTGAACTTCGGCAGTACGAATCCGGACAGGAGGCGGACCGTTTCTCCAAGCCGGGCGACGAGGTCGGTGATCTGGTGCGGATCACGGACCCGGATGAAGAGCAGGGGCAGGTCGGCGGCGGGGTCCGTGGCGGGGTCGGCGTCCGTCACGGTCCCGGCGGCGAGGTCGGCGAACTGGCGTACGAGGTTGTCCTCGCCCGCCTCGACGTCGGCGTCGCTGATGGAGTCCTCCAGGCAGAGCACCATGGAGACCACTCCACGGGCCGCCTGCTTGCGCACGTCGGCGGCGAGCCGGGGCCGGGTGGCCGGGCTGTAGAGCGTGGCGCCCAGGGCCACGGCGAGCGTGCGCGCGGGCGAATCCGCCGTGAACACCGCCGGTTCCCGGTGGAAGAGACCAGCCCGCGTCGCGGACGGGATGTGCCCGAAATGACGCATATAACTCCCTCGCCTCTCTCTTCGGAACCTGACGACATGTGGCCGGTAATAGTACGTAGGTGCGGGTGTCCGCAGTTCCCTCCATGCATGAAATCCAGGTAACTCGTCGACGTCCGTCACGGCGACCCGGGACGGGTGACGCCCCCGCGTTGTCCGCGGGTCCTCCGGGAGGGCAGGATGACGGTCATGACGCACGCGATGCTGAAGGGCTCCAACGTCCCTCTCGACACCGCGGCCGTACGGGCCGTGCTCCGCTGGACCCCGGGCTCCGGGGTCCCCGACGTGGATGCCTCGGCCCTGCTCCTGGGGCCCTCCGGCCGGGTGCGGTCCGACGAGGACTTCGTCTTCTACAACCAGCCGCGCCATCCTTCGGGCCTGGTGCGACGGCTGCCGAAGAAGCGTGACTCCAAGGGTCTCACGGACACCGTGGAGGCCGATCTCGGCAGCCTCGACCCGTCGGTCGACCGGGTGGTGATCGCGGCCTCCTCCGACGGCGGGACCTTCCGCTCGGTCTCCGACCTGCGGATCCTGCTGTACGACGCGACGGCGGGGCCCGAGGCCGAGGCGCTGGCCCTGTTCTCCGTGACCGCGGAGACGGGCGAGGAGACGGCCGTCATCTGCGGCGAGCTGTACCGCCGCGGGGACGGCTGGAAGTTCCGGGCCGTGGGCCAGGGCTATCCGACGGGGCTGGTCGGCCTCGCCACCGACTTCGGCATCTCGGTCGACGAGGACGCGCAGGACGGCTCCCCGGGCGCCCAGGACGGCTCCCAGGAGGCCCTGGGCGGCTTCCGCGAGGTCCCGGGCGGCCAGGGCGCCCCCGCCGAGGCCCAGGGGGGCACCGCGGCCACCGTGGCCTCCGGCGGCGACCCGGACCCCGACCTGACCGTCGCCCACACCCCGGCGTCCCTGCCCCCGCAGCCGACCGTGCCGCCCCGGCCCGACCGGGCCCCCTCCTACGGCTATCCCCAGCAGCCGGCGCACCCGGCCCCGGCGTACGGCTATCCGCAGCCGGTGAACGCCTCCGAGCAGAACCCCGCCCCGGACTTCCGGATGCCGCCGATGGGCCCCCAGTTCGTCCGGTCCTGAGAGCCGGGCGCCGGACCGCCCGCGCGGACGGGCTGCCCTCCCCCGGGACGGGCCGTCCGCGTGCGACCCGGCCGGCCCCGGGGCCCCGCGGACGCGGGCAACGGCTACGCCTTGGTCTTGTAGCCGCGCCCCCACTGCAGGCCCCAGCCGTACAGCCGGTCCAGTTCGGCCTGGAAGCCGTACACGAAGCGGACCTCGCGGCGGACCGTGAGCTCGCCCTTGGCGTTCTCCACGGAGAAGACCGCGCAGGAGCGGGCCTGCGGGGCTCGCTCGTCGAGTTCGATCTCGATCCGGGGGCCGTTGCTCGGATAGAGCGTGATCTTGGCGTGCGTACGGTCGAAGGCCGGCGTCTGGTCGTAGATGTACACGAAGAACAGCAGGCGCTTGATCTCGTCCTTGTGGTCCAGGTTGACGAAGATCGTCTCCCCCGAGGAGCCGCCGAAGCGGTCGTCGCCGCTGAGCTTCACGTACGGCGCGCCGTTCAGGTCCCCGAAGAAGCCGCCGAGCGGCTGCACCACGCCCTTGCTGCCGTCGGCGAGCTCGTAGAGGCAGCCGAGGTCCAGGTCGACGTTGACCATGCCCTGGGTGTGGGCCTGCACGACCTCGGGCTTGAAGAGCTGGGACGGGTTGCGGAGCAGCCGGCCGCTCTGCCGGGAGCGTCCTTCGAGGTCGGAGGTCCTCATCCGCCAGGAGAGGTTCACCCGGAGGTTGCCGGTGGCCGCCCCCTGCTTGCTGAGCGAGACGGACGGGCGCCGTTTCGTCAGATCGATCGTGTTCGACGCGGCGCTGCCCGAGTCGAACTGCGACGCCGCCCTTCCCGGAAACAGGTTGTCCCAGAAGGCCATGCCGCCCTCACCCCCACTGATCGTCGACCGCCGGCGCCCCCGAGGGGCCCGTGCCGGCACCGCACATGGCTGCGGGGCGGCCGGGTGCTCCGGCCGCCCCGCAGGGAAGCGTTCCTCAATACCGGGGGTGTCACACCCCGGACGGCACCTCGGTCTTGTCCCCCGAGGAGCCGGACCCGCCCTCGGCCGCCGCCAGCCTGCGGTTGCGGCGGACGGAGGACCAGAAGGACAGGGCGATCAGGGCGACGCCGATGAGACCGGTGACGACCTCGGGGATCTGGTAGCGGATGGTGACCATGAGGATCACGGCCAGCGCGCCGATCGCGTAGTGCGCGCCGTGCTCCAGGTAGACGTAGTCGTCGAGGGTGCCCTGGCGGACCAGGTAGACCGTCAGCGAACGCACGTACATGGCGCCGACACCCAGGCCGAGCGCCATGAGGACGATGTCGTTGGTGATGGCGAAGGCGCCGATGACACCGTCGAACGAGAAGGAGGCGTCGAGGACCTCCAGGTAGAGGAACATGAAGAAGGCGGCCTTGCCGGCCAGCTGCACGGCGCCGACCTTCTTGCCGCTGCGCTTGGCCTCCTCCTCGGCCTCGTGCTCGCGCTCCTCCTCTTCCTCCAGCTTGTTCTCGAAGTAGCCGGAGAGCCCGCCGACGACGAGGTACGTGATGAGGCCGAAGACGCCGGAGAGCAGGACCGTCGCCGCCTTGTCGACGTGCGCGCCGCCGTGCTGGTGGGCCTGGGTCGCGAAGGTCATGGCGCTGACGGCCAGGACGATCAGGGCGATGCAGACCGAGAGCATGTCGATCTTGCCGAGCTTGGCCAGCGGCCGCTCCAGCCAGCCGAGCCACTTGATGTCGCGGTCCTCGAAGATGAAGTCGAGGAAGATCATCAGCAGGAACATGCCGCCGAAGGCCGCGATCGACGGGTGCGCGTCGGTGACGAGCTGCTCGTAGCGCTCGGCGTCGTTGAGCGCGAGGTCGACCGCCTCGATGGGGCCGATCTTGGCGCTGATCGCCACGATCACGACGGGGAAGACCAGTCGCATGCCGAAGACGGCGATCAGCACACCGACGGTGAGGAAGATCTTCTGCCAGAAGGCATTCATCTTCTTCAGGATTCCGGCGTTGACCACTGCATTGTCGAAGGAGAGCGAGATCTCGAGGACGCACAGGATCGCGACGATCCCGAACGCCTCCCACCCCCCGTAGAGCACCGCTGCGACCAGGCCGAGCGCCGTGATGGCGAACGACCAGCCGAAGGTTTTCAGAAGCACTGTTTGCCCCATCGTGAATTACATGGCTTTACGAGACATTGACCCCGAAGTCTAGAGCGATGCCCCGCAGACCCGACGCGTACCCCTGACCGACCGCGCGGAACTTCCATTCGCCGTTGTACCGGTAGAGCTCACCGAAGATCATCGCGGTCTCGGTGGAAGCGTCCTCGGAGAGGTCGTACCGGGCGAGTTCCTGGCCGTCCATCTGGTTCACGACGCGGATGAACGCGTTGCTGACCTGACCGAAGCTCTGACCGCGATTGTCGGCGTCGTGGATCGACACCGGAAAGACGATCTTGTCGCAGTGCGCGGGCACCTTGGAGAGGTCCACGATCAGGGACTCGTCGTCCCCGTCGCCCTCGCCCGTGAGGTTGTCCCCGGTGTGCTCGACCGAGCCCTCCGGGCTGCGCAGCTGGTTGTAGAACACGAAGTACTCGTCCCCGAGCACCCGTCCGGCCTGGCACAGCAGCGCGCTGGCGTCGAGGTCGAAGGGGGCTCCGGTGGTGGAGCGCGCGTCCCAGCCGAGCCCGACGAGGACCTGGGTGAGGTTGGGTGCGGCCTTGGAGAGGGAGACATTGCCTCCCTTGGCGAGCGTGACGCCCATGATTCGTTTCCTCCCCGGTGGTGATGAGGCACGTCCGGCGCCGCACGGGATGTGCGGCGCCGGACGGTTCGAGCGGTTCGGCTCAGACGTTGACGCCGAAGTCCTGCGCGATGCCGCGCAGGCCCGAGGCGTAGCCCTGGCCGACGGCGCGGAACTTCCACTCGTCGCCGTTGCGGTACAGCTCGCCGAAGACCATGGCGGTCTCGGTCGAGGCGTCCTCGGAGAGGTCGTACCGGGCGATCTCGGCGCCGCCGGCCTGGTTCACGACGCGGATGAACGCGTTGCGCACCTGGCCGAAGGACTGCTGGCGGTTCTCGGCGTCGTAGATCGACACCGGGAAGACGATCTTGGCGACGTCGGCCGGCACCGTGGCCAGGCTGACCTTGACCTGCTCGTCGTCACCCTCGCCCTCACCGGTGAGGTTGTCACCGGTGTGCTCGACGGAGCCGTCGGCGCTCTTCAGGTTGTTGAAGAACACGAAGTCCTGGTCGTTGCGGACCTTGCCCTCAGCGCTCACCAGGATGGCGCTGGCGTCGAGGTCGAAGTCCGTACCGGTGGTGGTGCGGACGTCCCAGCCCAGACCGACGGTCACGGCGGTGAGGCCAGGGGCCTCCTTGGTCAGCGAGACGTTGCCGCCCTTGCTGAGGCTGACTCCCACGAGTCCCTCCATGTGGTTTCCAGGGGCAGCGCCCCCAGTCGTGCGTTGGCATCGGATCAACGAGTGGATCCTAGTGACGGGTTCCCGCTCGAAACAGTCGATTCGCCCGGTGAATCCGGGTGTCGGGTCAGATCGGGGGCCTGAGCGCGTCGAGGGCCTTGACGTAGTCGCCGAGGTCGCGGGCCTCCGGCAGGCCGTTCACGACGGTCCAGCGGACCACCCCGGCCCGGTCGATGACGAAGGTGCCGCGCACCGCGCAGCCCTTCTCCTCGTCGAACACGCCGTAGGCGCGGGAGGCCTCGCCGTGCGGCCAGAAGTCGGAGAGCAGCGGGTACTCCAGGGACTCCTGCTCGGCGAAGACGCGCAGGGTGTGGATGGAGTCGGTGGAGACGGCGAGGAGCCGGGTGTCGTCGTTGACGAACGTCGCGAGGTTGTCCCGCAGCTCGCCGAGCTCGCCCGCGCAGACGCTCGTGAAGGCGAAGGGGTAGAAGAGCAGCACCACGTTCCGCTCGCCGCGGAAGTCGGAGAGCCGCACGGTGCGCCCGTGGTTGTCCCTGAGCGCGAAATCCGGGGCCTCGGCGCCGACCTCGATCGCCATCGCGTACGCATCCCTTCGGCGGGGCCCTGACCTTGGGCCGAATCGGTGAACCCCACCCTACGGCCTGGGCGTGCGGGCCCCCGGGAGGCCCGGCGCGGCGACGCACGAAAGCCCCCGCCGGCGGACCGGCGGGGGCTGATCGCAGCGTGGGGATCAGCGCTTGGGGGCGGTCAGGCGGGTGCCCGTCCAGTCCTTGGCGACACTGATGCTCTTGGTCTGGGAGAGACCAGCTGTCTGCGCGGCATCGTTGATGTCGCTCGGCTCGATGTAGCCGTCGCGGCCGGTCTTCGGCGTCAGCAGCCAGATGGTGCCGCCGTCCTCCAGAAGACCGATGGCGTCCACCAGGGCGTCGGTGAGATCGCCGTCCTCGTCGCGGAACCAGAGCACGACGGCGTCAGCGACGTCGTCGTAGTCCTCGTCCACGAGCTCGGCCCCGATGATGGACTCGATGCCTTCACGGAGATCGTGGTCGACGTCGTCGTCGTAGCCGATCTCCTGGACCACCTGTCCGGGCTCGAACCCCAGCCTGCCGGCCGGGTTGGTCCGCTCCTCCGCGTGGTCCGCGGTCGCGCTCACGGCTTGCCTCCTGCTCATTCGGTAAATGCTTGGGCCGCGCGTATGCGCGCGGCGCTGGCCGTAGTCCACACGTGCCGGGGTGGATCGCGCAAGTACCCGGCCGCGGAGACCGCCGAAACGGTGACGTTTGGGGCCGTCTCGCCGCAACTTCCGGCGCCCCGGTCACCCTGCTCCGTGATCAGGCACACATGATTCGTGCCGGTTTGAGGACTTCTGAGGTTTCAGTCTGCCGAACGCCCGGACGAAACGCATGCGCGGGTTGAGCGTAAGGTTGCGATTTGACCGCACCCAGAGTCGTGGAGGACACCGCCGGGGGTTACCCCTCGGTAAATGTGACGTCTGGCGCACACGGGGTACACGATGGTCATCCCGACCACTTCGTGGCCCCGTGGGCACCACCGAACAGCGAAGGAAGAGCGTGGCTCCCGGATCCGATCGCAACCCGATCATCATTGGCGGCCTTCCCAGCCAGGTCCCGGATTTCGACCCGGAAGAGACCCAGGAATGGCTCGACTCCCTCGACGCGGCCGTGGACGAGCGGGGCCGTGAGCGGGCCCGCTACCTCATGCTCCGGCTCATCGAGCGGGCCCGCGAGAAGCGCGTGGCCGTGCCCGAGATGCGCAGCACGGACTACGTCAACACGATCGCGACCAAGGACGAGCCCTTCTTCCCCGGCAACGAGGAGATCGAGCGCAAGGTCCTCAACGCCACCCGGTGGAACGCGGCCGTCATGGTCTCGCGCGCCCAGCGTCCGGGGATCGGCGTCGGCGGCCACATCGCGACCTTCGCCTCCTCCGCCTCGCTGTACGACGTCGGCTTCAACCACTTCTTCCGCGGCAAGGACGAGGGCGACGGCGGCGACCAGATCTTCTTCCAGGGCCACGCGTCGCCCGGCATCTACGCCCGCGCGTACCTGCTGGACCGGCTGAACGACACGCAGCTCGACGGCTTCCGCCAGGAGCGGTCGAAGTTCCCGAACGGGCTGTCGTCGTACCCGCACCCGCGGCTGATGCCGGACTTCTGGGAGTTCCCCACGGTGTCGATGGGCCTCGGCCCGCTCGGCGCGATCTACCAGGCGCGGATGAACCGCTACATGGAGGCGCGCGGGATCGCGGACACCTCCAGGTCGCACGTCTGGGCCTTCCTCGGCGACGGCGAGATGGACGAGGTCGAGTCGCTCGGCCAGCTCTCCATCGCGGCCCGCGAGGGGCTGGACAACCTCACCTTCGTCGTCAACTGCAACCTGCAGCGGCTCGACGGCCCGGTGCGCGGCAACGGCAAGATCATCCAGGAGCTGGAGTCGATCTTCCGGGGCAACGGCTGGAACGTCATCAAGCTGATCTGGGACCGCTCCTGGGACCCGCTGCTCGCGCAGGACCGCGACGGCATCCTGGTCAACAGGCTGAACACCACCCCGGACGGCCAGTTCCAGACGTACGCCACCGAGACCGGCGGCTACATCCGCGACCACTTCTTCGGTGACGACCACCGGCTGCGGGCGATGGTCGAGGGCATGAGCGACCAGCAGGTGCTGCACCTGGGCCGCGGCGGGCACGACCACAAGAAGATCTACGCGGCCTACGCGGCGGCGAAGGCGCACGCCGGCCAGCCGACGGTGATCCTCGCCCAGACCGTCAAGGGCTGGACGCTGGGCCCGAACTTCGAGGGCCGCAACGCGACCCACCAGATGAAGAAGCTGACGGTCGACGACCTGAAGCGCTTCCGCGACCGGCTGCACATCCCGGTGACCGACCGGCAGTTGGAGGACGGCCTGCCGCCGTACTACCACCCGGGCCGGAACTCCGAGGAGATCCAGTACATGCACGACCGCCGCAAGGCGCTGGGCGGGTACGTCCCCACCCGGGTCGTGCGGTCCAAGCCGCTGGCGCTCCCCGACGACAAGACCTACGCGGCCGCCAGGAAGGGCTCCGGGCAGCAGTCCATCGCCACCACGATGGCCTTCGTCCGCATCCTGAAGGACCTCATGCGGGACAAGGAGATCGGCAAGCGCTTCGTGCTGATCGCCCCCGACGAGTACCGGACCTTCGGCATGGACGCGTTCTTCCCGAGCGCCAAGATCTACAACCCGCTGGGCCAGCAGTACGAGGCGGTGGACCGCGAACTCCTCCTCGCGTACAAGGAGTCGCCGACCGGCCAGATGCTGCACGACGGCATCTCCGAGGCCGGCTGCACGGCCTCGCTGATCGCCGCCGGCTCGGCCTACGCCACCCACGGCGAGCCGCTGATCCCGGTGTACGTCTTCTACTCGATGTTCGGTTTCCAGCGGACCGGCGACCAGTTCTGGCAGATGGCCGACCAGCTGGCCCGTGGCTTCGTGCTGGGCGCCACCGCCGGCCGGACGACCCTGACCGGCGAGGGCCTCCAGCACGCGGACGGCCACTCGCACCTGCTGGCCTCGACCAACCCGGCCTGCATCGCCTACGACCCGGCGTACGGCTTCGAGATCGCGCACATCGTCAAGGACGGTCTGCGCCGCATGTACGGCTCCGAGGCCGAGGACGTCTTCTACTACCTGACCGTCTACAACGAGCCGATCCAGCATCCGGCCGAGCCGGACGACGTGGACGTGGACGGCATCCTCCAGGGCATCCACCGCTTCAAGCCGGCCGAGGCCGGCGCGATCCCGGCGCAGATCATGGCCTCCGGCGTCGCCGTGCCGTGGGCGCTGGAGGCGCAGCGGATCCTCGCCGAGGAGTGGAACGTCCGGGCCGACGTCTGGTCCGCGACCTCCTGGACCGAGCTGCGCCGCGAGGCCGTGGCCGTCGAGGAGCACAACCTGCTCCACCCGGACGAGGAGCAGCGCGTCCCGTACGTGACGCGCAAGCTCCAGGGCTCCGAGGGGCCGTTCGTGGCGGTCTCGGACTGGATGCGCGCGGTGCCGGACCAGATCTCCCGCTGGGTGCCGGGCCCGTACAGCTCGCTGGGCGCCGACGGCTTCGGCTTCGCCGACACCCGGGGCGCGGCCCGCCGCTACTTCCACATCGACGCCCCGTCGATCGTGCTGGCCGTGCTGACCGAGCTGGCCCGCGAGGGCCGGATCGACCGCTCGGCCCTGAAGCAGGCGGTGGACCGCTACCAGCTGCTCGACGTGGCGGCCGCCGACCCGGGCGCCGCCGGCGGCGACGCCTGATCCGACACCTTCCCGGGGCTCCGGGAAAGCCTCCCGGCACCGCCCGGACGGCACAGCGCACCTGGTGAGGGGCGGTGGGACCTCGGTCCCGCCGCCCTTCGGCGTTCTCTACGATTCCCCGCATGAAGGATCGCTGGGAAGCCCGTACACAGATGCCGCTGCTGGTGCTGGCCGTGGCCTTCGGCGTCGCGTACGCCGTGCCGATCGTGGCTCCCGACGCCGCGCCCTGGGTGCACCGGCTGTGCAACCGGGTCGAGTGGGCGGTGTGGGCGGCCTTCGCCCTCGACTACCTGGTGCGGCTGGCACTCGCCCCGGCCCGCTGGGCCTTCGTCCGCTCCCACCCCCTCGATCTGCTCTCGGTCCTGTTGCCGCTGGTGCAGCCGCTGCGGCTGCTGCGGGTCGTCTCCACGCTCCTCCTCGTCGGCCGGCGGGCCCGGATGGCCCCGCAGATCACGCTGACCACCTATGTGGCCGGAGCGGTGGTCGGGCTGATGATGTTCGGCTCGCTGGCCGTGCTCCACGTCGAGCGGGACGCTCCCGAGGGCAACATCAAGACGCTCGGGGACGCGGTCTGGTGGTCGTTCACGACGATGACCACGGTCGGCTACGGCGACCACGCCCCCACCACGGGGCTCGGCCGGATCCTCGCGGTGGGCCTGATGCTCTCGGGCATCGCCCTGCTCGGTGTCGTCACGGCGAACATCGCGGCCTGGTTCATCTCCCGCTTCGACCGCGACGACGCGGTGGAGCGCCGTCAGACCGAGCTGCTGGAAGCGCTGACGCGGGAGGTCCGCGAACTGCGCGCGGAGGTCGCCCGGCTGTCTGCCCCGGCGGGCGCCGCCGCGGACGGCCCCACCCTGCCGGCGGTCCCGGCGCCCCATGTCCCCCGCGACCCCCGCGACCCCGCCGCCCCTCCCGTATCAGCGACTCCTCCCGCTCCTACCGCTCCCAGAGCTTGAACGCTCTGACCTCGTAGGGCGTCTGCGGCACCCATGTCCCGCGCCCCGGGTAGGTCTCGAACTCCCCCGTCTCCGCGCACTCGGCGGACTGGTACGTGGTGACGGGCCGTCCCGTGCGGTTGGCGAGGGACTGGGCCGAGGCTCCCGGCGGCAGCGCGACACAGCTGTCGATGTCGGTCGTGGCGAGTTCGTGGGTCTGCACCCTGCCCTTGAAGTCGGGCTTGGGCCAGAGGCAGAGCCGCCCCGGACCGCAGGCCCCGAGCACGGTCCCGGCCGGCGCGGCCGCCGCGGGGGCCGCGAGGCAGGCGGCCAGGACGGCCGCGACGAGCAGGGCGCTCTTCGTGACCGATTGCGTCGCCGGCCTCCCCGTCGCCGACCTCGCCGTCGCCGACTTCGTATACGTGTACATGCTGATGAACCCCCGTTTGGTGACTCTCCGTAACCAAAAGCATGGCGGAGGTCGTCCCGGGACGGAAGAGGGGCCGCCCCCGTTCACGCGAACGGGTGACGGCCCCCGAGAAGGCCCGAGGTCCGGCGTCCCGCGGACACCCGCGGGACGCCGGACCGGACGTCAGATGTGGCCGCCCATGCCGCCGGCCTCGGCGTTCTCGCCGCGCTTGGTGAGCGTGGCGACCAGGGCCGCGACGACGGCGACGACACCGGCGACGGTGAAGGCCAGGCCCATGCCGTCGAGGAAGGTGTCGTGGATGACGCCGGTGATCTGCTGGAAGACGTCGGGGGTCATCCCCGGCGCCTGGGCCAGCTCCGCCGGGGCCATGCCGAACTCGGCGGCCTGCTCCAGCTGCGGATCGGCCGGGGCCGGGATGCCGGCGGCGACCCAGTTGGACTCGAAGGTGGCGGCGACCTTGGAGGACATGACGGCACCGAGCACGGCCGTGCCGAGCGCGCCGCCGACCTGCATCGCGGCCTGCTGGAGTCCGCCGGCCACGCCGGAGAGCTCCAGCGGCGCGTTGCCGACGATGACCTCGGTGGCGCCGACCATGACCGGCGCCAGGCCGAGGCCGAGCAGGGCGAACCAGAGCGACATGACGAGGGTGCCGGTGCCCGACGAGAGCGTGATCATGCCGAACATCGCGACGGCCGTGCAGACCATGCCGCCGACCAGCGGGACCCGCGGGCCGAACCGGGTGATCAGCGCGCCCGCGAGCGGCGAGGAGACGATCATCATCGCGGTCAGCGGGAGCAGGTGCAGACCGCTGTCGACCGGGCTGAGCCCCTTCACGCCCTGGAGGTAGAAGGTCACGAAGAAGAGGCCGCCCATGAAGGCGAAGGCCATGAGGACCATCAGGACCACGCCGGCCGAGAGCGGCACGGAGCGGAACATGGCCAGCGGGATGAGCGGCTCCTTGACCTTGGTCTCCCAGAAGGCGAAGACCGCGAAGAGCAACACCGCGCCCAGCAGGCCGCCCCACGTCTTGCCGCTCGACCAGCCCCAGGACTCCCCGGCCTTGATGAGGCTCCAGACGAGGGAGGCCATGGCGCCGGAGAGCAGCAGGATGCCGAGGATGTCGAACGAGCGGGGCGCGTTCTCCGCGCGGTGGTCCTTGAGGATGACCAGGCCGAGGACGAGCGCGACGACGCCGACCGGGACGTTGATGAAGAAGACCGACTGCCAGCTGACGTGCTCGACGAGCAGGCCGCCGACGATCGGGCCGCCCGCGGTGGACGCGCCGATGACCATGCCCCAGATGCCGATGGCCATGTTCAGCTTCTCGGCGGGGAAGGTGGCGCGGAGCAGGCCGAGCGCGGCCGGCATCAGCAGGGCTCCGAAGAGGCCCTGGAGGATGCGGAAGGCGATCACGGCCCCGATGGAGTTCGAGAGGCCGATGGCGCCGGAGGCCAGGGCGAAGCCGGCGATGCCGATGAGGAAGGTCTGCCGGTGCCCGAAGCGGTCTCCGAGCTTGCCGGCGGTGATCAGCGCGACGGCGAGCGCGAGCAGGTAGCCGTTGGTGATCCACTGGACCTGGGCGAGGGAGGCGCCGAGGTCGGTCTTGATGGCGGGGTTGGCGATGGCGACGATGGTGCCGTCGAGCGCGACCATCATCACGCCGACCGCGACTCCGAAGAGCGTCAGCCACGGATGGCCGCGCAGTCCCTTCGCCGGGGCCGGTACGGGTTCCCGGGCGTCCCCCTGACCCTGCGGGGCCTTTTCCACGGTGGTCTGACTAGTCATGCGAACGAGGCTAGTGACAGTCACTGACAATTGACAAAGCGATTCACGCGCCGGTAACTGTCACGTAGCTCACAGGTACGCTGAGCAGGACGAAATGCGTGAGAAACGTGAAGTAGGGGACCCTGACGTGACCTTGCCCGGCCTGCGGGAGCGGAAGAAGCAGCGAACGCGCGAGGCACTGGTCAAGGTGGCCCTCGAACTCTTCACCTCGCACGGCTACGAGCGGACGACCGTCGACGAGATCGTCGACGCCGTCGAGGTCTCCCAGCGGACCTTCTTCCGGTACTTCTCCTCCAAGGAGGAGGTCGCCTTCGCCGTCCAGCAGATGGTGGAGGAGCGCTTCGTGGAGGCGCTCCGGCGGCGGCCCGCCGGCGAGGGGCCCTTCGACGCGCTCCGCAACGCCGTGCTCTCCGGCTGGGACACCATCGGCGACGCCATCACCGCGGTCGTCCCGCTGGAGCTGTACCTGCGCACCTTCCAGATGATCGAGTCGACGCCCGCGCTCCTCGCCGTCCATCTGCGCCGCTCCATGGAGATGGAGGAGACCCTCGCCGGGATCATCGCCGAGCGGGAGGGCCTCGACGTCGACGCGGACCCGCGCCCGCGGATCGCGGTGGCGGCCTTCAGCGGTGTGATGCGCGTGACAGGGCAGATGTGGGGCCGGGGCACGGATCAGAGCCTGGAGGCCATCCGTGCCTTGACCGAGCGGTATCTGGATCACCTCGGTCCGGCTCTCGCACCCCGCTGGCGCGACGGGGCGTAGGTCACGATCGGTCGGATCGTCCGCCCGCGCCCCGTAGGGTGGCCGCCCGTGACACCCGTCGAAGCCGACTCCCCCTCGCTCGTCGTCCTGCGCACCCTGCTGGCGCTCGCCGTCGTGTTCGTGATGCTCGCGACCACCGGCTGGACGACGATCACGCACCGCCCGGTGCCCGGCCCGTCCCGCGAGGCCGCGCTCGCCGCCTGGGCGCGCGACCGTGTCGACCACCGCCCGCTGCCGGCGCCGACCGCCTCGGCCGGGGTCGTCGCCGCGTACTTCGCCCGGCTCGGGTCCGCGCGCGCGACGGCGCTCGCCGTGCGGCACCCGCTCGTCGTCGGCAATCTCGACGGCGTGCCGGTGGCCCTGCGCTACCGCGCCAACCGGATCACCCTGGGGCGCGCGCTCGACGCCGAGCGGGACCTGGTCCGCGACGCCCGGCTCTCCGCCGAGGGCCGGCACGAGGCGCAGCGGCGCCTGGACCGGTTCGTCTCGCTGCTGCGGCCCGGCCGGCAGGTCCTCGCCTTCGATCCGACCGGTACGGGCCGTACGGCCGAGGTCCTCGGGGATCTGACGCGGGCGCGGCACGTCTCGGTGATCGTGCCCGGCGTCGACACCAACCTCCTGACCTTCCAGAAGACCCACGGCCGGTACGGGGCTCCCGCCGGCATGGCCCGGTCGCTGTACCGCGCCGAGCGGGAGGCCTCCCCCGGCGCGAGGGTCGCCGTGATCGCCTGGGCCGACTACACCGCGCCCGCCGGGGTCGGCGTCGACGCGATGACCGGCCGCCTCGCCGAGGGCGGCGCCGCGCGGCTGGTCCGGCTGGCCGAGGGCCTGCCCGGCCACGCGCGCGTGGCCCTGTTCTGCCACAGCTACGGCTCCGTGCTCTGCGGGGTCGCCGCGCCCCGGCTCCCGGCCCGGGTGACCGACGTGGCGGTGGCCGGAAGTCCCGGGATGCGGGTGGAGCGGGCGGCGGATCTCCGGACCCCCGCGCGCGTGTGGGCGATGCGGGACGCCGACGACTGGATCGCGGACGTGCCGCACCTGGAGGTCGGCGGGGTCGGGCACGGCGCCGATCCGGTGGCCCCGGAGTTCGGCGCCCGACTGCTCTCGGCCCGCGGCGCCGTCGGCCACAGCGGCTATTTCGCGCCGGGCACCGAGAGCCTCGGCAACTTCGCCGCGATAGGCGTCGGCGCCTACGGCGAGCTGGTCTGCGCACGTGCCGACAGCGCTTGCCACGAGGGAATATCCGGTACGGAAGGGCGCTGACGCGCGTAGATCACGTAATTTCGGGACCTTTCACGGGGGCGACGCACAGGCACACGCCGCATACGATGAGGCGTATGGGTGATGTGCTGGCCGGAATTCATGCCACCTGGGAGTTCGAGAGTGACGCCCTCGTCATCCGCTTCGACCGGGGGAACCGTGCGCCGAGACTCTTCGGCGTGCTGCGCGAACGACGTGTACCGCACGAGGCGCTGGCGTCCGTGACGCTCTCGCCCGGCAAGCGGGGCACCGTCGTGCTGCACGCCGTGCCGAGACCGGGTGCCGATCCGCTGATGGAGGCGGCCGCGGGACAGCTCCCGGAGGCCTGCGACCCGTACCGCCTGGTGCTGCCGGCGGACCGGGAGACGCTCGCCGAGTACTACCGGGACGAGCTGCGGGCCGTCCTGGGGACGGGGACGGGTGCCTACTCCGGCGACCCCTCGGACGGGCTCGGCGCGGAGCCCGCTGACCGCTTCCTCGTGGCACCGCCGCAGGGTCCGCAGTCCTTCAAGGCGTACGACGGCAAGGCGAGCTTCGACGGGCAGTCGGAGGTCTCGTTCCGCTGGTCGTGGACGGGGGCCTCCTCCGAGAAGTGGAAGGCCGGTGACCAGTTCTTCCACGTACGGGACCTCTGCGGGGTCGAGTGGCGCTCGCCGGACGTCCTGGACGGGCACCTGCGGCTGGTGCCGCGGGGCGGCGAGCCCCGCGCTTCCCAGCCCGACCACGATCCGGCGTCCGTCGTGTTCGGCCTCGGCTACGGGCCGGTGCACCTGTCGCTCCCCTTCGCCGCGGCGGTCCTCGCGGCGATCAGGACCGCGGACCGCGTACCGGCCCGCACGGCCGCCGCTCCCGGGGCGGTCGCCGAAAGGATTCGGCACCTGGGTGAACTGCACGAGGCGGGACTGGTGACGGACGAGGAGTTCTCCGCGAAGAAGGCGGAACTCCTGGCGGAGCTGTAGCCGGGCCGGGGGTTCGGACGCGGACGCGGGCACGTTCCTGTCCGCGTCCGGACTCCCGGCCCGAGCCGTGTCGGGGGCGCTGACCGAAGCGCGCCCGGAACCCCGGCCCGAGCGCGTCGGAAGCGCGTCCGGAGCCCTCGGCCGTCGGGGCGGGGCCGGCGCCGGGGCCCGGTGTCATACCCGGGTATCAGGCCGGAGCCCGGTCCCCGGTATGACGTCGGGGGCCCGGCCCGCTGCCTACCCTGAGCGGGTCATGGCTACCGAACCGCGGCACGAGCCGCCCACCCCCGCCCTGCGGCGGCTCAGCACCCGGACGCGCGAGACGTTCCGGGGGCTCGGGACCGCGCTCACCACGCCCACGGCACCGGGAGCGCCGCTCCTCGCCGACGCCTCCTCGCGCTGGGTGCGGCTGCTGCCGTACGCCGTCGCCGTCGCGTTCGTCGCCTCCCTGCTCCCCACCACCGTCCACCTCCTCGCCGAGGACTACGGCGTCCACGGGGCACTCGCCGGAGCCGTCGGCACCGCCCAGACCGCGCCCCTGCTGCTCGCCGTCTCCCGCCCGCTCCAGGCCTGGTGGATCATCTTCACCGCCGACGTGCTCGGCGCGCTCGTGCTCCTCGTCGCCGACGGTCCGCGCGCCGAACTCTGGCCCTGGACCCCGCCGGTCGTCGTCGGCTACTGCGCGCTGATGGTCGCGCTCGGCCTGCGCGAGTCCCGCCGGGCCCTGTTCGGGGTGTGGCTGGCGACCGGGGCGGCCGGCTACGTCCTGGAGGCCTTCCGGCCCTCCGAGTACACCAGCGTGCACACCCTGCTCGTCGTGCTCAGCGGGGTGCTGCTCCTCCTCACCTCGGCGGTACGCGCGCGGGGCGACGCCCAGCGGCGGCTCGTCGAGCAGGAGACCATCAGCGAGGCCGAGCGGGCCCGCCGCACGCTCCTGGAGGAGCGCGCCCGGATCGCGCGCGAGCTGCACGACGTGGTCGCCCACCACATGTCGGTGATCACCGTGCAGGCCGACTCGGCCCCGTACCGCATCCCCGGCCTCCCGGACGCGGCGCGCGAGGAGTTCACCTCGATCGCGTCGAGCGCGCGCGAGTCGCTGGCCGAGATGCGACGGCTGCTGTCGGTGCTGCGCAGCGACGGCGGCGAGGGCGAGCGCGCCCCGCAGCCGGGCCTCGACCGGGTCCAGCAGCTCGTCGAGGCGACCGTACGGGCCGGGGTGCCGGCCGAACTGCGGCTCGCCGCCGACCTCGGGGACGTACCGCAGGCGGTGGACCTGTCGGCCTACCGGATCGTGCAGGAGGCCCTGGCGAACGTCGTCCGGCACGCCCCGGGCGCGTCGACCCGGGTGTCCGTCCGGGCGGACGGCGGCTGGCTGACGGTCCTGGTCGTCAACGGGCCCCCGACCGAGCCGGGTTCCGCGGTGGAACGCGGTGCGGCCGGCACCGGGCACGGGCTGGTCGGCATGCGGGAGCGCGTACGGTTGACGGGCGGCTCGCTGGACACCGGGCCGCTGCCGGACGGCGGCTTCCGGGTCGCCGCGCGGCTGCCGCTGACCCCGGACCCGGTGCCCGCCGCGGCGAAGCCCCGCGACCCGGCACCGGCCCCGCGTCCGACCCCGCCCCCTGCTTCGCCCCCGACCGCCGAGGACCCCGAGTGACCATCCGCGTGATCATCGTCGACGACCAGGCCATGGTGCGGGCCGGTTTCGCCGCACTGCTCGCCGCGCAGCCCGACATCGACGTCGTGGGCGAGGCCCCGGACGGGCGGCAGGGCGTCGACGTGGCCCGCTCGACGCACCCGGACGTGGTCCTCATGGACGTGCGGATGCCGGAGCTGGACGGGCTGGCCGCGGCCCGGGAGATCCTCCACCCGCCGGCCGGGGTCGTGCACCGGCCGAAGGTCCTCATGCTGACCACCTTCGACGTGGACGACTACGTCTACGAGGCGCTGCGCGCCGGCGCCTCCGGCTTCCTCCTCAAGGACGCGCCCCCGGCGGACCTGATCGCGGCGGTACGGATCGTGGCCGCGGGCGAGGCCCTGCTCGCCCCGTCCGTGACGCGCCGGCTCATCGCCGACTTCGCGGCCTCCCGGCCCGCTCCCCGCCGGGACACCACGGCGCTGCGCCTGAACGGGCTGACCCCGCGCGAGACCGAGGTCCTGGAGCTCATCGCGCGCGGCCTGTCCAACCAGGAGATCGCGGACCACCTCGTGCTCGCCGAGCAGACGGTGAAGACCCACATCGGCCGGGTGCTGGCCAAGCTGGACCTGCGCGACCGGGCGCAGGCGGTGGTCTTCGCCTACGAGTCGGGGCTGGTGACCCCGGGCACGGCGTCCTGACCCGCTCGCGGCGCGGCGCCACGGGCACGGCCCGCCGGGGCCCCACCGCGTGACGCCCCGGAACCGGCCCCGCCGCCCGCCCCCCGGCCCGGGCCCCGCGGCCCGAATCCCCGGAACGGGACCGGGCCCCCGGCCTCCCGCACCCGGCCTCCCGACCTCCCGGAACCGACCCACGGCCTCCCGGCCCCCGGCCTCCCGACCCACGGCCTCCCGGGGGAAAACCCCACCCCCCGCCTGGTGTTGTCCGCTCCACCACCCCCTACCCGGGTATCAGGCGGGAGTTGGCTCCTCGGTGTGACGTGCCGTCACCCGCCGTCTTCCTACCTTCCTCTCGCCAGCGAACGAGCGAGTACCGGAGAGGGAGGGCGGCCCCATGCGCCGTATTTCGAGGACCCTGATCACCGCGGCCGTGGTCACCGCGGTGATCGGCGGGACGGCCGGCTGGGCGTCCGGGGACAGCCAGGAGGCGGTCACCGGGGCGCCGGTCGGGACGGCGGAGTGGCGGGCCGCGGGGCTGCCGGACCCGGAGCGGACGGACCCGGCCGGAGTGGCGCGGTTCTTCGCCGGCCTGAGCCCCGTACGGCAGCGGGAACTGGCCAGGACGCACCCGACGGTCGTCGGAAACCTCGACGGGGCGCCGCCGGAGCTGCGGTACGAGGCCAACGCCCGCACCACGCGCGGGGCGTTCGGCGACGCGCGGGTCCTCGCCCACGACTCCCGCGGCCGCGGGCAGGTGGTCCTGGCGTACGGCGACCTGGCGCGGGCCGCGCACGTCGCGGTGATCGTGCCCGGATCGGACGTCGCCGCGGACCATGTGCGGTCGCTCACCGACATGGCCGCCGCCCTGCGGAAGGCCGCGGGCCCCGACACGGCGGTCGTCGCCTGGGCCGGGTACACCACTCCGGTCGGCGTCGGCGTGGACGCGGCCACCGGCCGGCTCGCCGAGGCCGGCGCGGACCGGCTCACCCGCTTCGTGGACGGTCTCGCGGCCGTCGGAGCGGCCGAGCCCTCCCTGTTCTGCCACAGCTACGGCTCCGTGGTCTGCGGCCTCGCCGCCCACGACCTCAAGGCCAAGGACCTGGTGGTCTTCGGCTCCCCCGGGATGCGCGCCGCGAACGTGGCCGACCTCGGCACCTCCGCCCGCGTCTGGGCGGCGAAGGACCCCACCGACTGGATCGACCGGATCCCGAACGTACGGGTCGGCGACCTCGGCCACGGAGCCGACCCCGCCGACCCGGCCTTCGGGGCGCGGCGGATCGCGGCCGACGACGCGGCCGGCCACGGCGGCTACCTCGCGCCGGGCACCTCCTCCCTCCGCGCCTTCGCCGCGATCGCCGACGGCTCCGTCCGCACGGCCGGCGAGCCCCGTCCCGCCACCGTCCGCGCCGCCGCCGGCGCCCGTACCGAGGGAGAGGTCCGATGAGCGGCCTCGCCACCCTGGCCCGCCGCACCGCCCGGACGATCGAGGCGGGCACCCCCGCCCACCGCGACCGGGCCGTCGACGGGCTGCGCGCCCTGGCCCTGCTCGCCGTGCCCACCGGGCACTGGCTGCTCGGCGGCTTCACGCGCTCCGCCGACGGGGCGATCCACAACGCGAGTCCGCTGAGCGGCTTCGCGGGGCTCGCGCCGGTCAGCTGGGTCCTCCAGATGCTGGGGATCTTCTTCCTGGTCGGCGGCTACGCCTCCGTCCTCTCCTACCGGCGCAGAAAGGGCTCCACGCGCGCGTGGCTCGGGGGCAGACTCGCGCGGCTCGGCCGCCCCGTGCTCGGCGTCACCGCCGTCTGGGCGGGACTGCTGCCCCTGCTCCGCTTCGGGTTCGACGTGCCCGTGGACACCCTGCGGACCGCGTCCACGCTGGTGATCCAGCCCCTGTGGTTCGTGGGGGTGTACACGGTGGTCACCGCGCTCACCCCGCTGTGCGTGCGGGCGTCCCGCCGCCTCGGGGTGTGGGCCGCGGCGCCGCTGCTCGGCTCGGTGGCCCTCGTCGACTTCCTGCGCTACGGCCCGTACGCGGACGCCGTGCCGTCCTGGCTGAGCCTCCTCAACATCCTGCCCGGCTGGCTCTTCGCGTACCAGCTCGGCGTCTCCTGGGGCGAGGGCCGGGTCACCCGGCGGCACGCGCGGGCGCTGCTGGCCGGCGGGGCCGTGCTCTTCGCCGTCCTGCTGCTCGTCTTCGGCTACCCGGCGTCGATGGTCGGCGTCCCCGGCGAGGCCCGCACCAACTCCCATCCGCCGTCGCTGCTGGTCCTCGCCCTCGCGGCCGCGCAGAGCGGCGCCGCGATCCTGCTCAGGGACCGGCTCGGGCGGCTCCTGAGGCGGCCCGCGCTCTGGGCGCCGGTCGTGGTCGTGAACCTGTCGGCCATGACGATCCTGTGCTGGCACCAGACGGCGATGCTCGCCGCGGCGGTCCCCGCCGCGTACCTCGGCGAGGTGCCGGGGCTGGTCGGCGCGCCGGACTCGGTGGGCTGGATCCTGGCGCGGCTGGCGTGGATGCCGGTCTTCGCCGGACTGCTCGTCCTGATCGGGCGGTACGCGCGCGGGTTCGAGTCGCCGTGGGCGAAGACCGGGCCGGGGCGCCGCACCCTGGCGGGGCTGCTGGCCGCGGGGTTCGCGGTCTTCGCCCTGGGGCTGGCGTGAGGCGCCCGGGGGCCGGGGGCGCGGGATCAGACCTCGCGTGCCGCGGACGTCGAGCTCATGTCCGGGTAGCGGTCGCCCGTCACCAGGCCGGCGATGGGCTCCAGCGCCGCGAGCTCGTCGGCGGTGAGGAGGATGCGGGTGGCGGCGGCGTTCTCCTGGAGGCGGGAGCGCTTGCGGGTGCCGGGGATGGGGACGACCGTGAGGCCGTGGACGGCGGCCCGCTGCTGCACCCAGGCGAGGGCGATCTGCGCCGGGGTCGCGCCGTGCGCGGCGGCGATCTTGCGGACGGGGTCGAGGAGGGCGGCGTTGCGCTCCGCGTTCTCGCCGGTGAACCGGGGCTGGTACTGGCGGAAGTCGCCGCCCGACAGGTCCTTGGCGGCGTCGGCGAAGGCTCCGGTGAGGAAGCCTCGGCCGAGCGGCGAGTAGGGCACGAAGGTGACGCCGAGTTCGGCGGCCGCGCCGACGGCGCTGCGCTCCACGTCCCGGGAGAAGAGCGACCACTCCGACTGGAGGGCGGCGATCGGGTGGACGGCGTACGCCTCGCGGAGTTCGGGCCCGGTGACCTCGCTGAGGCCCAGGTGGCGGACCTTGCCCTGCCGGACGAGTTCGGCCATGGCGCCGACGGACTCGGCGAGGGGGACCTCCGGGTCGCGGCGGTGCATGTAGTAGAGGTCGATGGTCTCGATGCCGAGCCGGCGCAGGCTGTCCTCGACGGCCTTCCTGATGTAGGCCGGGTCGTTGCGGACGGCCCGGTAGGTCGGGTCGTCGGCGCGGCGCTCCACGGCGAACTTGGTGGCGAGGGTGACCTCGTCGCGGTGGGCGGCGAGGAAGGGGGCGAGGAACTCCTCGTTGGCGCCGCTGCCGTAGATGTCGGCGGTGTCGATCAGGGTGACGCCCGCCTCCAGGGCCGCGTCGAGGGTGTCGCGGGCGGCCGCCTCGTCGGTGTCGCCGTAGAACTCGCTGATGCCCATGGCTCCGAAGCCCTGGACGCCGATCTCGGGGCCGTCCTGGCCGCCGAGGCGTACGGTGTCGATCCTGCTCACGCTGGTCATGAAGGTGTTCCTCCGCATGCGGTGCCGTAGTGGCCGATCTTGATGTCGAGCACGGCGAGCGTGTCCTGGAGCTCGGTGATCCGGGCGAGCACGTCCCTCCTGGTGGCCTCCAGGAGCTCCCGCCGGGCGTCCCGGGTGTGGTCGCCCTCCCGCACCAGCTCCGCGTACCGGACCATGTCCGCGACCGGCATCCCCGTGAGCCGCAGCTTGCCGACGAACGCGAGCCAGTTCAGGTCCTGCTCCGTGAAGCGGCGCTGGCCGGTGTGGGAGCGGTCGACGTGCGGCATGAGGCCGATCCGCTCGTACCAGCGCAGGGTGTGCGCCGACAGGCCGGTCAGCGCGGAGACCTCGCTGATGGTGTGGTGGGTCCGGGGTCGGCTCGGGCTCGTGCTCGCCATCGCGCTCATGCCTCCACGCTAAAACGTTGGAGTGCACTCCAAGCAAGTAGGCTCGGCCCCATGCAGAGCAGCGTGCCGAGTCTGGCGTCGATCGAGAACTGGCCCGTCCCCACCGCGGCGGCCGCCGTGGTCCGCGCGGACGGCACCCTGGCCGGGTCGTACGGGCCCACCGGGCAGCGCTTCCCGCTCGCCTCCGTGACCAAGCCGCTCGCGGCGTACGCCGTCCTCGTCGCGTACGAGGAGGGGGCGGTCGACCTCGACGAGCCGGCCGGGCCCGAGGGCGCGACCGTGCGCCACCTCCTCGCCCACACCTCGGGGCTCGCGTTCGACGAGAACCGGGTCATGGCCGCGCCGGGCACCCGCCGGATCTACTCCAACACCGGTTTCGAGGCCCTCGGCGACCACCTGGCCAAGGCGACCGACATCCCGTTCGCCGAGTACCTGCAGCAGGCCGTCCTGGAGCCGCTGGGCATGGCGTCGACGACGCTGGACGGCTCGCCCGCCAAGGACGCCGTCTCGACCGTCGACGACCTGGTGCGGTTCGCCGCCGAGCTGCAGGCTCCGCGGCTGCTCGACCCGCGGACCGTCCTGGAGGCGATGAGCGTCGCGTACCCCGGCCTGACCGGCATCCTGCCCGGGTACGGACACCAGCGGCCCAACGACTGGGGCCTCGGCTTCGAGATCCGCGACGGCAAGTCGCCGCACTGGACGGGCGCCGGGTCCTCGCCCCGCACCTTCGGGCACTTCGGGCAGTCCGGCACCTTCCTGTGGGTGGACCCGGACGCGCGCGCGGCGTGCGTGGCGCTGACCGACCGGCCCTTCGGGGCGTGGGCGGTCGAGGCGTGGCCGCCGTTCACGGACGCGGTCCTGGCCGATCTGCGGGCGGCCTGAGACCACGGCCCGGCAGGGCCGTCCGCTCCTCCCCGCCGTCCGCCGTCCGGGCACCGGTGCGCGGGCGCGGGGACGGCACGGGGGCGTCTCCGGTTATCCGTCGCAGCGTGCGGTGGGCAGGATCCCGTCCGGGCCGCTGAGCGACACGTCGACCAGGCCGGCCGCGTCCTCGGCGTAGGCGGTGGTGCACACCAGCTGGTGGACGCCCGCCTCGGACAGCTTCTTGACGGGGAACGGCGTGCGGACCCAGACCAGCCGGCGCGTCCTGGTGCCCGTCGCGGGGTCCCCGGTCGAGTCCTGCAGCACGGTCGGGCTCCCCGCGTCCGCCGTCGGCAGGGCGGTGGTGATGCCGGCCGCGGCCTCGTTCGCCCGCGGCCCGGCCACGAGCATGGCGAGGATCTTGTCGGTGGCGGCCCCGCCGCGGCGCAGCTCGTCGCGGGAGATCTCGTAGTCCGGGCCGAACAGGTCGGTCGGGGAGCCCGTCCCCGAGCCCTCCCACGGGGAGCCGTCGGCCGGACCGGGGACGCCGAGACCGCGGGCGACCGGCATCGAGCGGCCGTCGGGGCCGACGAAGTACAGCACGATCCGCTCGTTCGGCGGCGGCTGGGCCTTGACCGTGGCCGCCCCGCCCGCCTCGACGACGTCGGTCTTCTGTATGCCGCAGCCGGCCACGGCGGTCGGCACCAGCAGGGCGAGCAGGGCGGCGGACGCGCCGCGGCGGCGCCCGTCGCCCCGTGCCGGCCGGCGGCGGCGGGCGCGCGCGGTCCCCGTGCCGGTCACCGTGGCGTCCGCGCCGGTCACAGCGGCATCCGCACCGTGAAGACCGCTCCGCCCTCCGGGGAGTTGGCGGCGGTGACCGTGCCTCCGTGGAGCCGTACGTTCTCCAGGGTGATCGCGAGGCCGAGGCCGCTGCCCGCCGAGCGGGTCCTGGCCTGGTCCGCCTTGTAGAAGCGGTCGAAGACGTGCGGCAGGACGTCGGGGTGGATGCCGGGACCCCGGTCGGCGACCTCCGCCACCAGCTGCTCCTCCTCCGCCCACAGCCGGACCGTGACCGGCGCCGCGCCGTGCCGGAGGGCGTTGCCGACGAGGTTGGCGACGACGACGTCGAAGCGGCGCGGGTCGAGCCGGGCCCGGATCCCCTCCCCGAGGTACGGGACGACCTGGGCCGGATCGGTCCAGTGCCGGTGCTGGAGGGTCTTGCGGACGCAGTCGGCGGCGTCGACCTCGTCGGTGTGCAGCTCCGCGGCGCGGGCGTCGAAGCGGGAGATCTCCATGAGGTCCTCGACGAGTACGGCGAGCTTCCCGGTTTCGGCGCTGATGAGGCGGACCGCGCGGGCCGTGTCGCTGTCGAGGGTTCCGGCGTCCTCGTCGAGGACCTCGGTGACGGCGAGCATCCCGGCGAGCGGGGTGCGGAGTTCGTGGGAGACGTCGGAGGCGAAGCGGCGGGCCCGGGCCTCGGCGTCGCGGAGCTCCGCGACGGAACGTTCCAGCTCGGCGGCGGACTCGTTGAACGTCCGGGCGAGGTCGGCGAGTTCGTCGCTGCCCGTGGCGTGGATCCGGGTGTCGAGCCGGCCGCGTCCCATGCTGCGGGCCGCGTGGCGGAGCTCGCGGACCGGCCGGAGCACGCCGCGCGCGGCGATCAGGGCGGGGATCAGGGCCACGGCGAGGGCGGGCAGGGCGCCGTCCCGGGCGGCCGTGACCATCGCCTCGATGTTGGCCTCCTCCTCGTCGAGTTCCATGACGGCGTAGAACACGAGGCCGGTGCGCTGCGGCGGGCCCTCGGGCGAGTGGGCCAGGAAGACGGCGGGGACGGCGATGGTGAGGTACGGGGTGCCGTTCCTGACCACCCGCTGGAAGCTGCCGTGCGGGACGGCCTGGTCGTCGGCGGCTCGGGCCCGCAGCTCCGGCGTGATGACGGAGGAGGTGGGCCGGTCGGTGGAGGAGACGCGGAGGGTGCCGTACTCGGCGTAGACGCGCCAGGCGCGGGGCTTGCCCTGGCGGGCGACCAGCATGAGCGTGTCCCGCAGCATGTCCGGTTCGACGGGCAGGGTGACGCCGAGGGCGGCGACCTGCTCGCGGAAGGCGGAGACGGCGGTGTCCTGGGTCTGCTCCAGGATCGCGTTGCGGGCGGCCCGGTAGGTGAGCGCCGCGGTGGTGCCGCAGCCGACGGCGGCGACGAGCAGGAAGGCGAGGACGAGCCGGGTGCGCAGCCCGAAGGGGTGCGGGCGCAGCCGCGGGCTCCGGCCCTCGCGCCGGGCGGCGCGCCCGCGGCGCCCACGTCCGGCCGCCCCGCGGTCGGCCGCCCCGCCGTCGTGGCCGGCCGTCCCGCCGTGGTGGCCGCGTCCGTGGCCGGAGTGCCCGCCGGGCCCGTCCGCCCGGCCGGTGTCCTCGTCCGGGGCGACGCAGGCCTTCACTGCGGGCCCAGCGGGCCGAAGCGGTAGCCGAAGCCGCGCAGGGTCTGGATGTAGCGGGGGTCGCCCGGGGTGTCCTCGATCTTGTTCCGCAGCCGCCGGACGCAGGCGTCGACCAGCCGGGCGTCGCCGTGGTAGCTGTGTTCCCAGACGTGTTCGAGGAGCTGCTGCCGGCTGAACACCTGCTCCGGTGCGGCCGTGAGGTGGAGCAGCAGCTTCAGCTCGGAGGGGGCGAGGGCGATCCGCTCGCCGGCCTTGGCGACGGTGAGGCCGGCCCGGTCGACGGCCAGCTCCCCGTGGAACTCGACGGCGGCCCGGCCGCCGGCCGGCTCCTCGATGCGCCGCAGCACGGCCCGGATGCGGGCCTCGATGACCTCGGTGCGGGCGGGCTTGACGATGTAGTCGTCGGCGCCGGCCTCCAGGCCGATGACGACGTCGAAGTCGTCGCCGCGGGCCGTCAGCATGATGATCGGCAGCTGGCTGTTCTCGCGGACCCGGCGGCACACCTGGACACCGTTGATGCCGGGCAGCATCAGGTCGAGCAGCAGGAGGTCCGGCCGGAACTCCGCGAGCGCGTCGAGTCCGGCCTCCCCGGTGGCGGCGGTGCGCACCTCGTGCCCGCGGCGCCGGAGTCCGAGCTCGACGCCTTCGCGGACGGAGGGGTCGTCTTCTATCAGGAGCACGCGGGGCATCTGTGAAGTATCCAAGGTCGAAGGGCCCCTCCGGCCGGAGGGGGTGTGCTCAGCGGCGGTGGGCGAGGCCGCGCAGCCGGCCGCCGCCGGACCCGATGAGGGCCTGGAGCTCGGTGAGCCGCAGGGGCTTGGCGAGGACGGCGAAGACGGTGAGGACGGTCAGCGCGCCGGCCGCCCCGGAGGGCACGGCCCCGGCGGGCCCGGTGAGGTCGGTGACGAGGAGTCCGTAGCCGGCGGCGGGCACGGCGGCGGCCAGCAGCCGCACCAGGGCCCCGGCGGAACCGCCGGAGGCCGGGGCGCCGGGCGCCGGGCCGCTCCCCCTGAGCCTCCTGCGCAGCGCGGAGGCCGTGAGGGCCCAGCCGGCCCAGAGGGCGAGCGAGTACCCGGCGGCCATGCCGGCGACGGCCCAGCGGGTGGGCAGGTACTGGAAGGCGGCGAACGACAGCCCCGCGTTGAGCCCGGCGATCACCAGGTTCAGCAGGAACGGGGTGCGGGTGTCGCGCAGGGCGTAGAAGGCGCGGTTGCACACGTACTGCCCGGAGAGGGCGACGAGGCCGGGGGCGAAGGCCATCAGGATCCAGGACATCGCGCGGACGTCGTCGCCGGTGGTCGCCCCGTACCGGAAGACGGCCGTCAGCAGCGGGACGGCGAGCGCGAGGAGGGCGCAGGCCGCCGGGACGACGGCCGCCTGGCTGGTCCGCAGGGCGTACGAGACGTCCCGGCGGACTCCCGCGAGGTCGCCGTCGGCGGCCGCGGCGCTCATCCGGGGCAGCAGCGCGGTGACGAGGGAGACCGTGATGATGCCGTGCGGGACGGACCACAGGAGGTAGGCGTTGTTGTACGCGGCGAGGCCGCCGCCGCTGACCGTGCCGCCCGCCGAGGTGGCGAGCAGGGTGGTCACCCAGTACGCCCCCTGGTTGGTGAGGACGAGCAGGACGAGCCAGCCGGCCGAGCGCAGCGGTGCGGCGAGGCCGCTGCCGCGCCAGTCGAAGCGGGGCCGCCAGCGGAAGCGGGCGGCGCGCAGCGAGGGCACGAGGGCGAGGGCTTGCAGCACGATGCCGGCGGTGGTGCCCCAGCCGAGCAGGGCGGTCTCGCCGGGGGTGAGCGCGCCGCCGTCGGAGACGACGAGGAAGAGGGTGAAGACGGCGACGACGACCACGTTGTTGAGGACCGGGGTCCACATCATGGCGCCGAAGCGGCCCCGGGCGTTGAGGACCTGCCCGAGCAGGGTGAAGAGGCCGAGGAAGAGGATCTGCGGCAGGCACGCGCGCGCGAAGGCGAGGGTCAGCTCCCGCTGCGCGCCGGTGTAGTCGGTGTAGGTGTCGACGATCAGGGGCGCGGCGAACACCGCGGCGGCGGTGAGGACGGAGAGGGCGAGCACGCAGAGGGTGAGGAGCCGGTCGGTGTAGGCGGCTCCGCCGTCCTCGTGCTCCTTCGCGGCCTTGACCAGCTCGGGGACGAAGACCGCGTTGAGGGCGCCGCCGAGGAGGAGCGTGTAGATGATGGTGGGGACGGTGTTGCCGACCGCGTAGCCGTCGGCGACGGCGGCCGCGCCGAGCGCGGCGGCGACCACGGAGGCGCGGACGAAGCCGGTGGCGCGGGAGACGAGCGAGCCGGCGGCCATGAGCGCGCCGCTGCGCAGCGCGGACGGGCGGGACGTCGCCCGTTCCCTGCCGGGCTGTTCGGCGGTGAGCGTGGCGGTCATCGGCGGGCCAGGTACGCCTGGAAGGCGCGGTACAGCGCGTGGTTGGTCGTGCCCTGCATCGGTGTCTCCCACTCCCCCAGCGTCTCGACGACCTGTCCTCCCGTGCCGAGCTTCCAGCGGAGCAGCCCGTGGGCACGGTCGCCCGGGTCGAGGGTGGAGGGTACCCCGCGCAGGTCGTAGACGGCGGCGCCGAGGGCGTGGGCGTCGAGCATCATGCGCCACTGGAGGGCGTTGGACGGCCGGACCTCGCGGCGGTGGTCGGCGGAGGCGCCGGTCTGGTACCAGACCCGGCCTCCGACGGTGACCATGGTGTGGGCGGCGAGGATCTCGTCCTCGTGGCGGGCGAGGTAGAGCTTCATCCGGCCGGGCTGCTCGGCGTTGAGGACGGCGTACTGGCGCTCGTAGTAGGCGAGGGAGCGGCCCAGGCGGAAGCCGTCGCGCTCCTCGGTGATGCGGAGCAGCCGGTAGAACTCGGGGAGGTCGGCGGCGGATCCGACGGTGATCTCGACGCCGGACTTGCGGGCCTTGCGGACGTTGCGCCGCCATTCCTGGTTGAGGCCGGTCCACAGGTCGTCGGCGGTGCGGCCGGCGAGCGGCACCTGGAAGACGTGGCGGGGCTGGGCGTCGGCGCCGTCCTCCGACTCCCCGCCGCAGCGGCGCCAGCCGCGGGCGCGGAGCCGTTCCGCGACGGCGGTGCCGAGGGGGTCGACCTCGTCGGCGAGGACGTCGGAGAGCCGGCGGCCGGGGCCGGCGGCGGCCTTGACGGTGGCGGCGTTCCACCGCCGGTAGGCGGGTCCGGGGCCGATGCGGACGGCGAAGGCGCCGCAGGAGCGGAGGTGGGCGAGCAGCGGGGTGAGCCAGCCGTCGATGTCGGGGTCGGACCAGTCGGCGACGGGTCCTTCGGGCAGGTAGGCGAAGTACTTGCGGGTGCCGGGGAAGGGGCGCAGGAGGACGAGGGCCACGCCGGTCGTGCCGCCGGACTCCGGCCCCCAGCCGACGAGTCGGTGCTGCCAGCCGTCCTTGACCTGCGCCCAGGCGGGGACCTGGAGGAAGCTGGGCCCGTCCGCACCGGAGCGGGAGGCGAGGAAGGCGCGGTAGACCTCGGGGGTGACGGGGCCGAGCCGCAGGGTGCGGCGCTCGGCGGGTGCGGCCGTCACGAGCAGGGCTGACACAACGGAGCCTCCTTGTTCCGCCCCTCGGTGGTGGGGCGCACAGCAGGCTCACAGCCGAATTCGACGGAGTCGCGCGTCGTATGTGACCGGACGATGACCGTTGTGCCGCAGCCCCCGTCATACGGGGTCCGGGGCCGCCGCGGGGGGTGGGGAGCGACCTAGAGTCCGAAACATCCCACTCGCTTCCCACCACCCCTGCGGAGGTCTCCCGTGCTGCGCATACGCACAACCCGTCCCGTTCTCGCGGCAGTCGCGCTGGCCGTCTCCCTGACGGCCTGTTCGGCGCAGGCGGCGAGCGGCCCCGGGGGGAGCGGGGCTCCCGCCGCGGACGGGTCGGCGTCCCCGCCGAAGGTGACGGTCGTGGAGCCGGCCGCCGGCGTCCCGGTGACGGTGACCGCGGCGGGCGGCACGATCTCCGAGGTGAAGGTCCTGGACGCGGACGGCGGTTCGCTCGCGGGCCGGGCGGCCGAGGGCGGCACCCGCTGGGTCTCGGACCGCAAGGCGGCGCCGGGGACCCGGTACACGGTGGAGGTCACCTCGCGCACGGCCGACGGGAAGGAGTCGACCACCCGGTCCTCCTTCGAGACGGCCCGGGCCGGCAAGGTCAACAAGCTGACCCTGGCCCCCGGCAAGAACACCACCGTCGGCATCGCCCACCCCCTCTCGATCGTCTTCGACCTGCCGGTGACGAAGAAGGCCGACGTGGAGAGGCAGCTCAAGGTGACCACCTCGAACGGGACCGAGGGCTCCTGGGGCTGGGTGAAGGACCACTCGGGCCGCGACCGGGCGGACTGGCGGCCCCGGGCGTACTGGAAGCCGGGCACGAGGGTCACCCTGCGGGCGGACCTGAACGGCACGGACTCAGGCGGCGGCTGGTTCGTACGGGACTACCGCACGGGCTTCACGGTCGGCGCCGCGCAGGTCGTGAAGGTCGACCTGGACCGCCACGAGCTGACCCTCTCCAGGGACGGCCGCACGGTCCGCACGATCCCGGTGTCCGGCGGCACCCCGGGCGGCGACAAGCGGTCCTGGCGGGGCACGGCCGTGCTGATGGCGAAGGAGGGCACCATCAACATGAACTCGGAGACGGTCGGCCTCGGGGACGCCTACGACAAGGACGTCGACTACTCGATGCGGCTGACCTGGTCGGGGATGTACGCGCACGCGGCCCCCTGGAACGCCCGGCACTTCGGCAAGGCCAACATGAGCTCCGGCTGCATCGGCATGAGCGACGCCGACGCCGCCTCCTTCTACGGCGCGGTGCACGTCGGCGACCCCTTCGAGATCACCGGCCGGGACACCAAGGGCACGGTCGCCGAGGGCAACGGCTACGGGGCGTGGAACCTGAGCTGGGAGCAGTGGCGGAAGAAGAGCGCGCTGGCCTGAGGGGCCGGGCCCCGGCCGGTCAGCCGAGGGCCCTGCGCCAGTCCCGCATCTCCCAGACCAGGACCTCCGCACCGGTCGTGGCGACGAGGGTGCGGTCCCCGGACCCGGTGAGGCGGACGGCGTCGCCGGGCCCCAGCGGCTCCTCGCCCGCGCCGTCCGCCCCGGTCTCCCCGCCGAGCGCGACCGCGCCGCGCACGACGTGGACGTAGACGAAGTCGGCGGCCGGGACGGGGATCGTCCCGCCCGCTTCGGCCCGGCGGACGTGCAGCCGCGCGTCCGCCGCCGGGAGGTCGTAGGCGCCGGACGCGCCGGTCCCCCGCACCACCTCGTACGAGGGCTCCCCGCCCGGCGACAGCGGTGCGAGCCACATCTGCACGAAGACGAGCGGCACGTCGCCGTCGTTGCGCTCGACGTGCCGGACCCCGCCGGCCGAGCTCAGCCGCTGGAGGTCGCCGGGGCGGACGACGCTGGTGTGGCCGGCGGTGTCGTGGTGGGTGAGCTCCCCCTCGACGACCCAGGTGACGATCTCGGTGTGGCTGTGCGGATGCTCGTCGAAGCCGGCCCCGGGCGCGAGCCGCTCCTCGTTGCAGGCGAGGAGCGCGCCGAAGCGCAGGTTGTCGGGGTCGTAGTGCGGGCCGAAGGACAGGGCGTGCCGGGTCTCGATCCCGGCGGCCCGGTCGCCCCCGGGGTACCGCTCCGCCGCGCGCTGGATGCGTATCACGGGTCCTACGGTAGTGCGCCGAGCCGGAGGGCCCGGGGGCTGCGCCGGGGCCGGACCGCCGGGCCCGGCGGGGGCGAACCCGCCCCGACCCCGCACGCCGCCGTCCGGATAAGGCAGTCTTGTCCCCGTGCCAGAACCCACGAACGCCCCTCACCCGCACGCCGCGACCCTGAAGCGCCTCGAACAGTCCTCCGGGCGGCTCGCCGCCAACGCCATTGCCCGCATGGACGAGACGCTGCCGTGGTACCGGGCGATGCCGCCCGAGAACCGGTCGTGGATCGGCCTGGTCGCGCAGGCCGGCATCGCCGCGTTCACCGAGTGGTTCCGGCACCCGGAGACCCCGCAGGCCATCTCGACGGACGTCTTCGGCACCGCGCCCCGCGAGCTGACCCGCGCGATCACCCTGCGCCAGACCGTCGAGATGGTGCGGACCACCATCGAGGTCATGGAGACGGCGATCGAGGAGGTCGCCGCCCCCGGCGACGAGTCCACCCTCCGCGAGGCGCTCCTCGTCTACGCCCGGGAGATCGCCTTCGCGACGGCCCAGGTGTACGCGCAGGCCGCCGAGGCGCGGGGCGCCTGGGACGCGCGCCTGGAGTCGCTGGTGGTGAACGCGGTCCTGTCGGGCGAGGCGGACGAGGGCGCGGTGTCCCGCGCCGCGGCGCTGGGCTGGAACTCCCCCGACCACGTGTGCGTGATCCTCGGGACGGCGCCCGACGGCGACAGCGAGCTGACCGTGGAGGCGATCCGCCGCGCGGCGCGGCACGCCAAGCTCCAGGTCCTCACCGGGGTCCTCGGCAACCGGCTGGTGGTCATCGCCGGCGGCAACGACAACCCCCTGGCCGTGGCGAAGGCCCTGATCGGCCCGTACGCGGCGGGGCCGGTCGTCGCGGGCCCCGTGGTCCCCGACCTGCTGGCGGCCACGCGCTCGGCGCAGGCCGCGGCGGCGGGCCTGAAGGCCTGCTCGGCGTGGCAGGACGCGCCCCGCCCGGTCCTCGCGGACGATCTCCTGCCGGAGCGCGCCATCGCGTCCGACCCTTCGGCGCGCGAGCAGCTGGTGGAGGAGATCTACAGACCGCTGGAGGAAGCGGGCTCGGCGCTGCTGGAAACTCTCAGTGTCTATCTGGAGCAGGCCAGCAGCCTGGAAGGCGCGGCCCGCATGCTGTTCGTGCACCCGAACACCGTGCGCTACCGGCTTCGACGTGTGACCGACGTCACCGGCTGGTCACCCTCCGATGTCCGTTCGGCGTTCACGCTGCGGATCGCGCTCATTCTCGGACGCTTGGCCGACGGAGATCCGCAGTCCTAGACTTTTGTCGAACACCAACAATTCCCCCGACGGTTCTTCGTCCCTGTCCCCACGGGCGCCGGACGCCGTCCGCAAGAGAGAGTGTGAGGGTGCTCGTACTCGTCGCTCCCGGCCAAGGCGCCCAGACGCCCGGCTTCCTGACTCCCTGGCTCGAACTCCCCGGCGCCGCCGACCGCATCGCGGCCTGGTCGGACGCGATCGGACTCGACCTCGTCCACTACGGCACGAAGGCCGACGCGGACGAGATCCGTGACACCGCCGTGGCACAGCCCCTGCTCGTCGCCGCCGGCCTGCTGTCGGCCGCCGCGCTCGGCGCGGTGTCCCCCGGCGTCGTCGCCGGTCACAGCGTCGGCGAGTTCACCGCGGCCGCGTTCGCGGGCGTCCTCGACGACACCGCCGCGCTGCGTCTCGTCCGGACCCGCGGGCTCGCGATGGCCGAGGCCGCCGCGATCACCCCCACCGGCATGTCCGCGCTGCTCGGCGGCGACCCCGAGGTCACCGTCCCGCACCTGGAGAAGCTCGGCCTGACCCCGGCCAACGTGAACGGCGCGGGCCAGATCGTGGCCGCCGGCACCCTGGAGCAGCTGGCCGCCCTGGAGGCGGACAAGCCCGAGGGCGTCCGCCGGGTCGTCGCGCTCAAGGTCGCCGGCGCCTTCCACACCTCCCACATGGCTCCGGCCGTGGCGCAGCTGGAGGCGGCGGCGAAGGAGCTGTCCCCGGCCGCCCCGGCCACCCGCTACGTGTCGAACAAGGACGGGCAGGTCGTCGCCGACGGCGCCGAGGTCGTGGCCCGCCTGGTCGGCCAGGTCGCGAACCCGGTCCGCTGGGACCTGTGCATGGAGACCTTCCAGGCGCTGGGCGCGACCGCGCTGATCGAGGTGTGCCCCGGCGGCACCCTGACCGGCATCGCCAAGCGGGCCCTGCCGGGCGTGGCCACGGTCGCCCTCAAGACTCCCGACGACCTGGACGCGGCCCGTACGCTCATCGCTGAGCACGCGGCCGTCTGACAAGGAGTGTCGAGAAGCATGTCGAAGATCAAGCCCAGCAAGGGCGCCCCGTACGCGCGGATCCTCGGTGTCGGCGGCTACCGCCCCACCCGGGTCGTGCCGAACGAGGTGATCCTCGAGAAGATCGACTCGTCCGACGAGTGGATCCGCTCGCGCTCCGGTATCGCCACCCGTCACTGGGCCTCTCCCGAGGAGACCGTCGCCGCCATGTCGGTGGAGGCCTCGGGCAAGGCCATCGCCGACGCCGGGATCACCCCCGAGCAGATCGGCGCCGTGATCGTCTCCACGGTCTCGCACTTCAAGCAGACCCCGGCCGTCGCCACCGAGATCGCCGACAGGATCGGCGCCGGCAAGCCGGCCGCGTTCGACATCTCCGCCGGCTGCGCGGGCTTCGGCTACGGCCTGACGCTCGCCAAGGGCATGGTCGTCGAGGGCTCCGCCGAGTACGTGCTCGTCATCGGTGTCGAGCGGCTCAGCGACCTGACGGACCTGGAGGACCGCGCGACGGCCTTCCTGTTCGGCGACGGCGCCGGCGCCGTGGTCGTCGGCCCCTCGGACGAGCCCCACATCGGCCCCACCGTGTGGGGTTCCGAGGGCGACAAGTCCGAGACCATCAAGCAGACCGTGCCGTGGAACGAGTTCCTCCCCCAAGCTCTCGGCTCCGCTCGAGCAGGGGGGACCCCCACGGGCGACGTCTCGAACCTGCCCCTCGACAGCAACGGCGAGATCAAGTTCCCCGCCATCACGCAGGAGGGTCAGGCGGTCTTCCGCTGGGCCGTCTTCGAGATGGCGAAGGTCGCCCAGCAGGCCCTGGACGCCGCCGGGATCTCGGCGGACGACCTCGACGTCTTCATCCCGCACCAGGCGAACATGCGGATCATCGACTCGATGGTGAAGACGCTGAAGCTGCCGGAGCACGTCACGGTCGCCCGTGACGTCGAGACCACCGGCAACACGTCCGCGGCCTCGATTCCGCTCGCCATGGAACGACTCCTGGCGACCGGCAAGGCGAAGAGCGGCGACACGGCCCTCATCATCGGCTTCGGGGCGGGTCTCGTCTTCGCCGCCACGGTCGTTACCCTCCCCTAGGCACTCCGGTTCTCCCGGACGCCTTTTCACAAGTAATCACAAGAAGGAGCGCCACCATGGCCGCCACCCAGGACCAGATCGTCGAAGGCCTCGCCGAGATCGTCAACGAGATCGCCGGCATCCCGGTCGAGGACGTCGAGCTGGGCAAGTCGTTCACCGACGACCTGGACGTCGACTCGCTCTCCATGGTCGAGGTCGTCGTCGCCGCCGAAGAGCGCTTCGACGTCAAGATCCCGGACGAGGACGTCAAGAACCTCAAGACGGTCGGCGACGCTGCCGACTACATCCTGAAGCACCAGGCCTGATTCGGCCCTCGCTGACTCGGTCCGCCACCCGGCGGTGGCGCCGTATTCCGACCATCACACACATGGAGAACGAATTCCTGTGAGCTCGACCAATCGCACCGTGGTCGTCACCGGTATCGGCGCAACCACACCGCTGGGTGGCGACTCCGCGTCGACCTGGGAAGGTCTTCTCGCGGGGCGCTCCGGCGTCCGGCCCCTGGAGGGCGAGCGCTTCGCCGAACTGCCCGTGCAGATCGCCGCGACCGCCGCCGTCGACCCCGGTGACGTCCTGCCCCGCCCGCTCGCCCGCAAGCTGGACCGCTCGGCGCAGTTCGCGCTGATCGCGGCCCGCGAGGCCTGGGCCGACGCGGGCTACACCGCCCCGGCCGGCGAGGACGCGTCCGTCGCGCCCGAGCGGCTCGGGTCGGTCATCGCCTCCGGCATCGGTGGCGTAACGACTCTGCTGGACCAGTACGACGTGCTGAAGGAGAAGGGCGTCCGCCGCGTCTCCCCGCACACCGTGCCCATGCTCATGCCGAACAGCCCCTCCGCGAACGTGGGTCTGGAGGTGAACGCCCGGGCGGGCGTCCACACTCCGGTCTCCGCCTGCGCGTCGGGTGCCGAGGCCATCGGCTACGCCGTCGAGATGATCCGTACCGGCCGTGCCGACGTGGTCGTCGCCGGCGGCACCGAGGCGGCGATCCACCCGCTGCCGATCGCCGCCTTCGCCAACATGATGGCGATGTCCAAGAGCAACGACGAGCCCACGAAGGCCTCGCGCCCCTACGACACCGGCCGTGACGGCTTCGTGCTCGGCGAGGGCGCCGGCGTGGTGATCCTGGAGTCCGAGGAGCACGCGAAGGCCCGTGGCGCCCGCGTCTACTGCGAGGTCCTCGGCCAGGGCCTGTCGGCCGACAGCCACCACATCGCGCAGCCCGAGCCGACCGGCCGGGGCATCGCCGCCGCGATGCAGAACCTGCTCGACGCGACGGACCTCAAGCCGTCCGAGGTCGTCCACCTCAACGCGCACGCCACGTCGACGCCGCAGGGCGACGTCGCCGAGATCAAGGCGCTGCGGAAGATCCTGGGCGACGACCTGGACCACGTCGCGATCTCCGCGACGAAGTCGATGACCGGCCACCTCCTCGGCGGCGCGGGCGGCATCGAGACCGTGGCGACGGTCCTGGCCCTCCACCACCGCCTGGCCCCGCCGACGATCAACGTCGACGAGCTGGACCCGGAGGTCGACGCCGACATCGTCCGCGACGAGCCCCGCGAGCTGCCGCAGGGCACGATCGCCGCGATCAACAACTCGTTCGGCTTCGGCGGCCACAACGTGGTGCTGGCGTTCCGCACGGTCTGACGCGCGACGCACGGCCCGAAGGAGGCCCGCCCCCTGACCGGGGGCGGGCCTCCTTCGCGTTCCCGGGCCTCGTCGGGGCGCGCCGCGGCGACCGGGGCGCGGTCGGGCGCCGGCCCCGGCGGCGGGCCGTGACGGCGGGTCAGACGACCTGGTGGAGCCAGCGGACGGGGGCGCCCTCGCCCGCGTAGCGGAAGGGCTCCAGTTCGTCGTCCCAGGGCTTGCCGAGCAGCCGGGCGATCTCGGCCTCCAGCTGGGTCTCGCCCTGCGCGGAGCGGGCGAGCGCGGCCCTCAGCCGGTCCTCGGGGACCAGGATGTCCCCGTGCAGGCCGGTGACGGCGTGGAAGATGCCCAGGTCGGGGGTGGCGCTGTAGCGCTCCCCCTCGGCGGTGGGGCAGGGCTCCGCGGTGACCTCGAAGCGGAGCATCTGCCAGCCGCGCAGCGCGGAGGCGAGTTCCGAGGCGGTGCCGGTGCGGCCCTGCCAGGAGAACTCGGCTCTCCAGGTGCCGGGGGAAGCCGGCTGGCGGATCCAGTCGAGCTGGACCCTCGCACCGAGGACGCCCGCGACCGCCCATTCGACGTGCGGGCACAGCGCGCGCGGTGCGGAGTGAACGTACAGGACTCCACGTGTCGTCACCGGGACCTCCAGTGTGGGACGAGGTTCGCCTTTTCCCAGCGGCCTCAGTAAACAGCATCAGGAGCAAAAGGTCACAAACCATCAAAAAGGGGACAGGAAGTGACGTGATGTAATTTACCGGAGCCGGTCGGCAAAGGTGCCTCTGGTTCGACGGGGGAAAAGCTACCGTGCCGCGCCGTCGTCGGTGTGACGTACGGTCGGTCCGGGGGCGGGCGAGCACGAGGCTTTCACCCGCCAGGACGCCGAAGGAGGGGGCCGGGGATGCGCGGCCGACGCAGGATCCGTACCGCCGTCGCGGCACTGCTGTGCGCGGGGGCGCTGGCCGGCTGCACCGCCGGGGAGCCCGCGGCGCGGGCCCCGGGGACGACGGCGACGCCGAGGACCACCCCGAAGCCGGTCCCGAGTCCGAGCCCGCTGTGGGACGTCTCCCCCGCCTCCGTCGCGGCCGTCGGCGACTCCGTCACCCGCGCGTTCGACGCCTGCGCGATCCTCGCGGACTGCCCCGAGTCGTCCTGGGCCACGGGCACGGACACCGCCGTGAACAGCCTCGCGATGCGCCTGCTGGGCCCGGAGAAGGCCGCCGCCCGCAGCTGGAACCTGGCGCGGTCCGGGGCGCGGATGGCAGAGCTTCCGGAGCAGATGGCGGCGGCCGCCGCCGAACGGCCCGAGCTGGTCACGGTGATGATGGGCGCGAACGACGCCTGCCGGGCCACGCCGGAGCTGATGACCCCGGTCGCCGACTTCCGGACGCAGTTCGAGACGGCGCTCGGCCGGCTGCGGAAGGGCGCGCCGAAGGCGCAGGTGTACGTGGCGAGCGTGCCGTCCCTGATGCACCTGTGGTCGACGGGGCGGATCGTCCCGATGGGTCTCGAGGTGTGGAAGCTGGGCGTCTGCGGGGCGATGCTGGCGGACGCGGCGGACCTGGGCGCCTCGGCGGAGCGGCGGCGCGCGGAGGTGCAGGACCGGGTGGTGGCGTACAACCGGGTCCTGTCGGAGGTGTGCGCGAAGGACGAGCGCTGCCGGTACGACGGCGGGGCGGTCTTCGGATTCCGTTTCGACAGGACGCAGTTGAGCCCCTGGGACTTCTTCCATCCGAGCCGGGACGGACAGGCGCGGCTCGCGGAGCTCGCGTACCGCCGGATCACGGCGGAGTGAGGACCCCGGGGCGGCTGTCAGGTGCCGCCCCGGGGCCGGTCTCGGGGGCCTCCGGGATCAGATCTCGACGGTGGCGGTCAGCCGGGCGTCCGTGAGGGAGCGGGCCGCCACGACCTCGTAGCGTCCGTGGACGAGGGTCCAGGCGTCCTTCTCCTCGTCCCAGATCTCGAAGGCGCGCCGGGGCAGCGCGATCCGGGCCTCCACGGTCTCGCCGGGGTCCGCCCCGACGCTCGCGAAGCCGGCCAGCCAGCGGGCCGGGCGCTCCACGGTGTCGTCCACGGGCGCCAGGTAGACCTGGACGACCTCGCGGCCGGCGCGGTCGCCGGTGTTGGTGAGCCGGACGGTCGCGGTGCCGGGGCCGGCGGCCAGGGCGTCGTACGACCAGGTCGTGTAGCCGAGGCCGTGGCCGAAGGCGTACGCGGGGACGGCGGCCGCCCGGTCCCAGGCCCGGTACCCGACGAACAGGCCCTCGGCGTAGTCGAGCCGGCCCCCGGTGGGGGTGGTCTCGGTGACGGGGACGTCGGCGAGGGCGACGGGCCAGGTGGTGGGGAGGCGGCCGCCGGGCTCCTCGGCACCGGTGAGGACGTCGGCGAGGGCGGCGCCGCCCTCCTGGCCGGGGAACCAGCCGAGCAGGACCGCGGCCACGTCCCCGCGCCAGGGCAGTTCGACCGGGGAGCCGGCGTTGACCACCACGACGGTGTTCGGGTTGACGGCGGCGACGGCCCGTACGAGGTCGTCCTGGCGGCCGGGCAGGGCGAGGTCCTTGCGGTCGAAGCCCTCGGACTCGACGCGCTCGGTGGTGGCGACGACCACGACGGCGGTGTCGGCGGTGCGGGCCGCCTCGACGGCCTCGGCGATCAGTTCGTCGGGGTCACGGCGCGGACCGAGGTGGACGAAGGAGAACATGACGGCCGGCAGCGGGGCCGCGAACTCCTTGTCGAGGGTGTGGAGCAGGGAGACCTCGACGGTCTCGCCCGCGGTGAGCGTCACCTTGGCGCGCTCGACCGGGGAGCCGAAGAAGGCCTCGAAGGGGTCGGTCTCCGGGCCCATCGCCTGCACGCCGTCGTAGAGGGTCTCGCCCCCGACGGCGAGGGTGAAGGCGCCGAGGCCGCGGGTGCCGAAGGAGTGCTCGCCGGACTCGCGCGGGGTGAAGGTGCCGGTGACCTCGATGGAGGCGAGGGCCTCGTGGGTGACGCCGGCCGGGAGGTCGTCGCCGATCCATTGGACCTGGCCGTTGGGCAGGGAGCCCTCGCCGAGCACGGCGCCGGAGGCGTCGCGGCAGCGGGCGCGCAGCGTGAAGCCGGGCGAGACGGAGCCGGCGGGGGTGAGTTCCTCGCTGGGGTCGGCACCGAGGTGGTAGGTGAGCGCGCCGTCGGCGAGCGCGGCGGTGATGCCGTCGAGCGGGGAGACGACGTGGTCCGGGAAGACCTGGGCGGAGCCGCCGCCGAGGATGCGGGCGTCGCGGGCCGCGGCGCCGGAGAGGGCCACGGTCGCGCCGGGGCGCAGGGGCAGCGCGCCGTTCTCGTTGCGGACGAGGACGAAGCCGCGGCGGGCGATCTCGCGGGCGAGCGCGTCGCCGTCGATCGCGGCCGGCGGCTCGGTGACGACGGGCGGGGCTCCTTCGAGGGCGCCGACGCGGGCGGCGAGCCGCAGGACGTTCCGTACGGCCGCGTCGACGGCGGACTCCTCGGCCTCGCCGGCGCGGACGGCGGCGGCGAGGGCCTCGCCGTAGACGGTCCGCGGGCCGGGCATGGCGACGTCGAGGCCGCCGGCGATGTCGCCGGTGGTGGAGCGGGCGGCCATCCAGTCGGAGACGTTGCAGCCGTCGAAGCCCCACTCGCCGCGCAGGACCTCGTTGACGAGCTGGTGGTGCTCGGTCATGGTCACGCCGTTGACCTGGTTGTAGGCGGTCATGATGCCCCAGGGACGGGCGTTCGCGACGATGGCCTCGAAGGGGGCGAGGTAGAGCTCCCGGAGCGGCCTCGGGGCGATCCGGTTGTCGACGGTGAAGCGGTCGGTCTCGGCGTCGTTGGCGACGAAATGCTTGACGGTGGTGCCGACTCCGCCGTCCTGGACGCCCTGTACGTAGCCGGTGCCGATGGCCCCGGTGAGGAGCGGGTCCTCGCTGTAGGCCTCGAAGTGGCGGCCGCCTAGCGGGGTGCGGTGCAGGTTGACCGTGGGGGCGAGCACGACGTGCACGCCCTTGCGGCGTGCCTCCTGGGCGAGGAGGCGGCCCGCGCGGCGGGCGAGGGCGGGGTCCCAGGCGGCGGCGAGCGCGGTCGGGGACGGCAGGGCGACGGACGGGTCGTCGGCGGTCCAGCGGACGCCGCGGACGCCGACGGGGCCGTCGGACATGACCACGGACGTCAGGCCGATCTCCGGCAGGGCGGGCAGGGACCACATGTCCTGGCCGCCGAGCAGCCGCGCCTTGGTGTCCAGGTCGAGCGCGGCGAGCGCCGCCTCGACGGCCTCCTCGCGGGCCGTGTCGGCCGCACCGTCCACCGCCGTGTCCGCTGCCGTGCCCGCGCTGGTCTCCGTCATGGCCGTACCTCCTCGTTGACGTACCGATGACCCCGATGACGCCATCGTGCACCGCGTTACCTGTAGATCGGTAGGTGATGTTACCTCTTCGTTATCCACGGGCGGGGTACGGTCCAGGTGCGGAAGCGACGAGCGGAGAGGGGTCAGGGCGATGGCGCGGGCCAGGAGCGAGGAACGGCGGGCGGAGATCCTGCGCGCGGCCCTCGAAGTGATCGCCGAGCGCGGCTACCGGGGCGCCACCCTCGGCTCGGTCGCCGAGCGCGTCGGCCTCACCCAGCAGGGACTGCTGCACTACTTCCCGACCAAGGAGGCGCTGCTGGTCGCCGTCCTGGAGGAGCGCGACCGCTGGGACACGAGCGGCGGCCGGGACCGCGAGGGCTGGCGGCTCGACCTGATCGAGTCGCTCGTCGAGTACAACGCGATGCGGCCCGGCATCGTGCAGACCTTCTCCGCGCTCCTCGGCGAGAGCGTCACGGACGGCCATCCGGCCCGGGAGTTCTTCACCGAGCGGTACGCGCAGGTCCGGACGAACATGGCGCAGGTGCTGCGCCTGGAGTTCGGCGACCGCCTGCCGAGCGGGCTGAGCCCGGAACGGGCGGCGCCGCTCCTGACGGCGGTGATGGACGGCCTCCAGTACCAGTGGCTCCTGGACCCGGCGGCGGTCGACATGCCGGCCGCCTTCCGCGACTTCCTGCGCCTGCTGCACGGAGGCGCGGAGCACGAGCCGCCGCCGGGACGACGGGCGGCATGATGGGGGCATGATCGTCGCAGCCACCCAGTTCGCCCCGGTCGCCGGGGACATCGCCGCCAACGTGGACACCGTCGCCGGGCTGGTCCGGGCCGCCGGGGCCGAGGGCGCCCGTGTGGTCGTCTTCGCCGAGCTCTGCCTCAGCGGGTACGAGCCGACCCTGATACGGGACACCCCCGAGCTGGTCCTCACCGAGGACGACCCCCGGCTCGACCCGGTGCGGGAGGCCTGCCGCGCGGTGTCGGCGGCGGCCGTCGTCAACGGGCCGGTGCGGACGGCGGACGGCCGGCCCGCGATCACGACCCTGGTCGTCGGCCCGGAGGGCGGGCTTCTCGCCCGCTACGACAAGCAGCACCTGTACGGGATCGAGCGGGAGGTCTTCGCCGCGGGGACCGCCGACGGGCGGTTCACGCTCGACGGGGTGCGGTTCGCGACGGCCACCTGCTACGACAACCGCTTCCCCGAGCTGGCCGCACGGGCCGCCGACGACGCCTGCGCGGTGTACCTGGCGAGTTCGGTGCTCGCCGCCGACAACGACTCGTTCACGACGGTGTACCCGGTACGGGCCCGGGACTTCGGCCTGTCCGTGGTGCTCGGCAACGTCCTCGGGGCCAACGAGGACGGCGTGGGCGGCGGATCGGCCGGCGCCTGGGGACCGGACGGGGCCCGGATCGCGGACGCGGGCGGCACGGAACCGGGGTTCGTCCTCGCCGAGGTCGGCCCGCCGCGCCGGTGACGCACGCGGAGAGCCGGGCGGCCGCGGGACGACGGCCGCCCGGCTCCGGGGAAGGCCGTCACGGAACCCCCGGTCCGTGACGCCGCCCCGCCCCCGTTACGGGGCGCTCAGGCCCAGCGTGTACGCGCCGGAGCCGCTGTACGCGTGGACGATGTAGCGGTAGTAGCCCGCCGTGCCGGTGTAGCTGGTGTTCTCGTCGGCCGTCGCGGTGCCGCCGACGGCGACGTCGACCCAGCTCGCGCCGTTCCACTTCTGCAGGTAGAGGTCGTAGTCCTTGCCGGCCGGGCCGCGCAGGCAGCCGACGTGCGTGCCGGAGGTCGCCGAGTAGTAGTAGGAGCCGTCCGGCTGGACCGCCCGCTGGCCGGAGGTCAGGCTGCCCTGGTAGGTGTGCTCGGAGTTCGCGCAGCCGGTGGGCGGGGTCGTGGTGCCGACCGACAGCTGGTAGGTGACCGTGTGGGTCGCGGAGCCCGTGCCGGTGACGGTGATCGGGTAGGTGCCGTTGGCCGTGCCCGCCGCGACCTGGACGGTCATCGTCGACGCGTTGCCGGAGGTCACCGAGGCCGGGCTGAAGGAGACGGTGACACCGCTCGGGGCACCGCTCGCGGAGAGCTGGACGGTCTGCGCGCTGCCGCCGGTGGTGCTGGTGTTCACCGTGGAGGTGACGGAGGCACCGGGCTGGACCGAACCGGAGGAGGGGTTCAGGGCGAGCGAGAAGTCCGGGGTGGTGGTGCCGCCGCAGTCGGTCTCACCGGACTGGGCCGGCACGCCGATCGCGTTCCAGGCCGCCTTCACCGCGTTGCACTCGGTGCTGCCGTAGGTGTTCTTGGCGCTGGTCAGGGTCGCCCTGCGGGCGGCCAGGTGGTTCCAGGAGGAGGTCTTCATGAGCAGCGCGCCCATGAAGATCTTGCCGGCCTTCTGGATGCCGACACCGGTCACCGAGGACGGACCGCCGGAACATATGGGGCTGCTGGGCTTTCCGCCGCCCGGGTTCGACCCCTCGGCGAGCAGGTAGAACCAGTGGTTCTGCGGTCCGGCCGCCGCGTGCACCTCGGTGCCCGAGTTCAGCTGCGGGTAGCAGTTGGGGTCGTTGCCGACGAGCGAGGGGTTGTACATGTTCCGGATCGGCTTGCCGTCGCCGAAGAAGTTGACCTTCTCGCCGACGGTGTAGTCCGGGGTGTCGTTCGGGTTGTTGGCGTAGTGCTCGGTGAGCGCGCCGAAGATGTCGCCGGTGGACTCGTTGAGCCCGCCGTTCTCGTTGGAGGAGCCGGCGCTGCCCGGCGTCCGGTCGAAGATCTCGTGGCCGTACTCGTGCGCCACGACGTCGATGCCGGTGAGCTGGTTCGAGCCGGTCTGGGCCCGCCCGTAGGTCGTCTTCGTACCGTCGTAGTACGCGTTGACCTCGGAGAGTCCGGCGCGGGCCGGGACCATGCCGCCCTGGCCGTTCTGCCCGTTGTAGCCGAACCACTCCTTGAGCATGGAGTGTTCCTTCTGCGCCGCGTACATGATGTCGACGCAAGCGGTCACCAGGTCGTTGGCGCCGTTGTTGCCCCAGGGCGAGGAGCCCGTGTACGCGCTGCCGTTCTGCCCGCCGCACTTGAAGCCGCCGCGGCTGGTGTCGGTCATGGAGCTCGCGGCGGTGTCGATGGTGACGTTGCCGTTGTGGTAGCCGCGGCCGTCGGCGTGCAGGATCTTGTCGGTGGCGCGGGCGACGGAACCCGTACGGGCGTCGACGTAGGTGTCGAGGGAGCTCGGGGCGTCCTTCGCGGTCCGGCCGACGACCAGGGTGTGCCAGGTCAGGACGGCCTTGCCGCCCTTGAGCAGCACGGTCAGTTCGGGGGTGCTCGCGCTCTCCACCGAGGCGAGCTGCCCGCGGGCGGTGGCGAGGGCCTCGGCCGCGGTGACCTTCGCCTTCGTGGAGACCTTGATGGCGGGCGCCGGGGCGCCGGTGACCTCGCGGACCTTGCCGGAGCTGTCGGAGAGGACGACCGCGTCGCCGCCGCCGGCGACCGGAAGGCCGCGGTAGGTGCGCTCGTACGACGCGTAGTAGAGGCCGTTCGTCCACGGGGTGACCGAGGTCCGGACGAGCTCCTCGTCGGTGCCGTGCCGGAGCTCGTCGAGTCCGCTGGCCGCGGCGCCGTCGGCGGCGGCGAGCGCGAGGGACCGGCCCTGGCCCGGGGGTACGGGCTGCGCCTTCGGGGCCGCGGTGGCGGTGCCGGCGAGGGCGGTCGCGAGGCTCGCCGAGAGCGCCAGGGCGGCCACGGCCGCCGTGAGTCTGCTGGGGTGCAACGTCTGCTCCGATCGGGGTGGGATCGTGGTGGGGGAGACGGATCGTCGCGCCGAGTATGGGCGTGCACATGACTTGTTCGGGACATCTCATCCGGCATAAGACGCGGGTTATGGTGCGGCCGCGCGGTGCTGCGTACGCTGCTGAAATGCAGCTGGAGTTGAGGCATCTGGAGGCCGTCTGCCGGATAGCGGAGGCAGGCAGTCTGGGACGCGCGGCCGGCCGGCTGGGGGTCTCGCAGCCCGCGCTCTCCGCGCAGCTCCGGCGCATCGAGCGGGTCGCCGGCGGGGAGCTCTTCCTGCGCGGCCGCCACGGCGTGGAACCCACCCCGCTGGGCGAGTTCGTCCTCGCCAAGGCGCGGCTCGTCCTCGGCGAGATGGACGCGCTGGCCGCCGGGGCGCGGGCCGTCAGCCACGACACCCCGCTGCGCCTCGGCTGCATCCTGCTCGTCCTGGTGGACGGGCTGCTGGGGCAGCTGGAGCGGGTGATGGCCGGTCAGGACATCGCGGTGACCGTGGAGCACTCGGCCACCACCCTGACCCGGCAGCTCGGCGCGGGCCGGTACGACGCCGTGCTGTACGGGGAGGTCAACGACCACGAGGTGACCCTGCCCGAGGGCACCACGGCCCGGACCCTGGTCCCCAGGGAGCCGTTCTGCGTCCGCCTCTCGGCCGCGCATCCGCTGGCGGGGAAGGAGCGGATCGCACTGGCGGAGCTGGCCGGCGAGTCCTGGATGACGCTCGTCGAGGACGACGACGGCGGGCCCGAGGCGCTGGTCGCCGCCTGCGCGAAGGCCGGGTTCACGCCCTCGCTGCGGCACCGGGTCGCCGACCGGAAGATGCACTACGACCTGATCGCCTCGGGCCGGGCGATCTCCCTGAGCCAGCCCACCGCCCCGCACGCCGAGGGCACGGTCCTGCGCCCGCTGGAGGGCGACCCGGTCCTGGGCCGGATCCGGCTGGCCTGGAACAGGGCGGCGGTCCCGGCCCGGCAGGCGGAGCTGCTGTACCGGGCGGCGGTCCACGCCTATCTGGCGAACGTGGACAACAACGCCTTCTACCGGGAGTGGTGGGACGCCCGGCCGGAACTCCACCCGGTCCTCGACGCCTGAGCCGGCGTCCGGGACCGGACGGGCCGGGACGCCGCCGCGTGAGGGCCTCCGGCGGAGTGCGCGGCGCCCGCGTCACGGCCCCCTCAGCGGGGCAGGTGCCGCACGCCCTTGCCCCCGGAGGCGGGCAGGCCGCCGTCCGCGCGGCCGCCCTCCGGAGAGTTCTCGTCCCGGTCGTCACGGCCGGTCTCGCCGCCCAGCTCGCGGGCCATCAGGGTGGCGCCGGCGACCGCTCCCGGCATCAGGAAGACGGCGACGAAGGGGACGATGAAGGCGAGGGTCAGCGGAACGCCGAAGCCGAGGACGGCCAGCCGGCGGCCGCGGAGCAGCGTCAGGCGCTCCTTGAGCTCGACGCCGCGGCGCTGGAACGCGACGGCCGTCAGCTCCTCGGCGAGGAAGAAGCCGGAGACACAGAAGCCGACGGCGGGGACGACGGTCTGGCCGACCACCGGGATGAAGCCGCAGGCGAAGAGGAGGACGCCGTAGAAGGCGACCCGCGCCAGGACCCGCAGGCTGTCGCGGGCCGAGATCCACAGCTCCCGCCAGAGCGGCAGCCCGGACTCGGGCACCTCGCCGCCCTCGGTGCGGTCGACCTCCTCGGAGAGGGACTCGTAGAAGGGCTGGCCGACGAGCAGGGTCACGGCGGTGAAGGTGATGACCGCGAGGAAGAGGCCGAAGGCGAAGACCAGGGCGGTCAGGGCGCCGCGGAAGGCCGCGAGCCAGGGGGAGGTCCAGTCGTCGGCGAAGGGGGTGACCCAGGAGACCAGGTCGTCGGCGCCGTAGCCGAGGCCGACGAGCGCGCCCGCGTAGAGCACGAGGGTCACGAGTCCGGGCAGCAGCCCGAAGCCGAACCACCGTCCGTGCGTGCCCACCCACTTCTGGCCCTTTACCAGGTAACCGAAACCCACCCCGAGATCGCGCATGGGGCTCACCCTATCGGTGGACCCCGGAGCGCCCGGGGGTGCGGGGACGCGGGCCCCCGGGGAGGCGGGGACGCCGGGGAGGCGGGGACGCCGGGCATGCGGCGAGGACCGCACCCCGACGGGTCGGGGTGCGGTCCTCGGCGGATCGGCCGGCGGCCGGCCGGTGGCTCAGACGGCGAGCTCGACCGTGATGTTGCCGCGGGTCGCCTTGGAGTACGGGCAGACCTGGTGCGCCTTCTCGATCAGGCTCTTCGCCGTCTCGGCGTCCACGTTCGGGATCGACGCCGAGATCTTGACGATGATGCCGAAGCCGTCGTCGTTCTTGCCGATGCCGACCTCGGCAGTGACCGTCGAGCCGGTGATGTCGGCCTTCTCGTTGCGGGCGACGACGCCGAGCGCGCCCTGGAAGCAGGCGCTGTAGCCCGCCGCGAAGAGCTGCTCGGGGTTGGTGCCCTCGCCGGAGCCGCCCATGGCCTTGGGCGGGTTCACGACGACGTCGACCTTGCCGTCGTCGGTGGCGACACGACCGTCACGCCCGCCCTCGGCGGTGGCGACGGCGGTGTACAGGACGTCGGAGTGCTGGATCGGCATGCGAGGTACTTCCTTCATGGGTTCGCCGCGACTCGCGCCCACGATCGCGGCGGCTGAGGGAAGACTAACCGGTCACCGAGACGATCATCTTTCCGGTGTTGTCCCCGCGGAGCAGTCCGAGGAAGGCGTCCACGCCGTTCTCGATCCCCTCGACGAAGGTCTCGCGGTGCTTGAGCTCGCCGGAGGCGAGCCAGCCGCCGACCTCCTGGACGAACTGCTGCTGGAGCCCGTAGTGGTCGCCGACGAGCACGCCCTGGAGGCGGAGCCGCTTGCCGATGATCATGGCCATGTTGCGCGGCCCGGGGACCGGCTCGGTGTCGTTGTACTGGGCGATCATGCCGCAGATGGTGGCGCGGCCGTGCACGTTGAGCGAGGAGATCGCGGCTTCGAGGTGGTCGCCGCCGACGTTGTCGAAGTAGACGTCGATGCCGTCCGGGGCGGCCTCGCGGAGCTGGTCCTTGACCGGGCCGTTCCGGTAGTTGAAGGCGGCGTCGAAGCCGAGCTCCTCGACGAGGAACTTCACCTTCTCGTCGGAGCCGGCCGAGCCGATCACGCGCGAGGCGCCCTTGAGGCGGGCCATCTGGCCGACCTGGCTGCCGACGGCACCGGCGGCGCCGGAGACGAAGACCGCGTCGCCCTCCTTGAAGGAGGCGACGTCGAACAGGCCGGCGTAGGCGGTGAGGCCGGTCATCCCGAGGACGCCGAGGTAGGCGGAGAGCGGGGCGAGCGCCGGGTCGACCCTGGTGGCGTGCTGGGCCGGGACGTCGGCGTACTCGCGCCAGCCGAGACCGTGCAGGACGTGGTCGCCGACGGCGAAGCCCTCGGCGTTGGAGGCGACGACCTCGCCGACCGCTCCGCCGTCCATGGGGCGGTCGAGCTGGAACGGCGGGATGTACGACTTCACGTCGTTCATGCGGCCGCGCATGTACGGGTCGACGGAGAAGTGCAGGTTCCGGACCAGGATCCGGCCCTCGGCGGGCTCGGTGACGGGGGTCTCACGGAGCGCGAAGTCCGCGGGGGTCGGCCAGCCGTGCGGACGGGCGACGAGGTGCCACTCACGGCTGGACGCGGGAAGTACGGACATGAGCACGGCCTCCAGAGAGTACGAAGAACTTCAGATCACAAAAGATTCACTACCTGAAACAACCATGCACCTCGATATTTTATGTTGTCAAGTATCCGGGTAGGATGGACGGCATGGCCACCCCACGCACGGACCCCCTGACCCTCGAAGTCGTCGAGCTGATCGGCACGGTCGTCGCGCGCTACTACGAGGAGTACGAGCAGGCCGCCGCGCAGCACGCGCTGACCGGCGCGCAGGCCCGTGTGCTCGGCCTGCTCGCCCTGGACCCGCTGCCGATGCGCCGCATCGCCCAGAAGCTGAAGTGCGAGCCGTCCAACATCACCGGGATAGTGGACCGCCTGGAGGCCCGCGGCCTGGTGGAGCGCCGCCCGGACCCGGCGGACCGCCGCGTCAAGCTGGCCGTCCCGACCGAGGAGGGCCGCGCGACGGCGCACCGGCTGCGCGAGTCGCTGGACTTCGCGCGGGAGCCGCTCGGCGAGCTGACCGAGGCCGAGCGGACCCTGCTGCGGGACCTGCTCAAGCGGATGCTGGGCGTCCAGCCGGACGTCTAGGGCTCCGGAGGAGACCGGGCCCCGGCCGGCCGGGACCGGGCCTCCTGGCCGGGCGGCTCATCGGGGCCCGGCTCGGGCCGCTCGCCGGAGCTTGGCGTCCCGGGCCCGGGGCGCGCCGTTCAGGCGGGGACGGACTCCCGGTCGGAGCCGTCGAAGGGCGGATAGTTCTCGGCGCCCGTGCGCTCGGCCGCGTCGATGTAGACGGCGAGGGCGTCTCGGGACCGGGCCAGCCGCTCCATCTGGTCCTCGATCCGCCCCATCCGCGACCGCATGGCGGCCAGCAGCTCGGGACACCCCGCCAGCTCCGGAACCTCGCCGACCGCGCACGGCAGCAGGTAGGCAATGTCCTCCGAGGACAGCCCAGCGGCGAGCAGGTGCCGGATCTGCCGCACCCGCAGCACGGCGCTCTCGTCGTACTCCCGATAGCCGTTGGACCCCCGGCCGGCCTCCAGGAGGCCCTGGGCCTCGTAGTAGCGCAGCTGATGGGTGTGGACACCCGTCCGACGGCCCAACTCCCCTATTCGCACAGCAGCCTCGCCCTCGATCCCGTACGCGCCCGCTTGACCTTCACACCGGTATCAACGTTCACGATGCTGCCATGACCGACAGAGCAGCCGCACCCGTGAACGCATCCGCCGCCGCACCCGTGACCGTCGTCGGACTCGGCCTGATGGGCCGGGCCCTCGCCGGCGCCTTCCTCGGCGCCGGGCACCCCACCACCGTCTGGAACCGCACCCGTTCCAAGGCCGCCGACCTGGTGGCCCGGGGCGCGCACCTGGCGCCCTCGATCGGGGACGCGCTCGCCGCGAGCCCCCTGACGATCGTCTGCCTCACCGACTACGACGCCGTGCACGAGCTGCTGGGCGCGGAGGGCGTGCCGCTCGACGGCACGACCCTGGTCAACCTGACCTCGGGCGACTCGGCACAGGCCCGCGCGACCGCCCGCTGGGCCGGGGAACGCGGCGCCCGCTACCTGGACGGCGCCGTCATGGCCGTCCCGCCGGCGATCGGCACCGCCGAGGCGATCGTCCTGCACAGCGGCCCCCGGGCGGACTTCGACGCCCACGCACCCGCCCTCGAAGCGCTCGGCACCGTCAGCCACCTCGGCGAGGACCACGGGCTCGCGTCCCTGTACGACGTGGCCGGACTGGCCATGATGTGGAGCGTCCTGAACGCCTGGCTCCAGGGCACGGCCATGCTGGGGAGGGCGGGCGTCGACGCGGCCGCCTACGCGCCGTTCGCCCGGCGGATCGCCGCCGGGGTCGCCGACTGGCTCCCGGGGTACGCCGAGCAGATCGACGCCGGCTCCTTCCCGGCCGAGGTGTCGGCCCTGGAGACCGACGCGCGGGCGATGGAGCACCTGATCGGCGAGAGCGAGGCGCTGGGCGTGAACGCCGAACTGCCGAAGCTGTTCAAGGCGATGGCCGACCGGGCGATCGCCGCGGGCCACGGCGGGGAGCAGTACCCCGTCCTGATCGAGGAGTTCGGCAGGCCCGGGACGGACTGACGCCCCGCGCTCCCGGCCCGGCGGCGCCCGGCGGGCCGGCAGCACTCAGACGCACCACCAGAGGAAGGGGGTGCACTCCTCCTCGGTGGGCGTGGGCGAGGGGGTCGGGGCGGGGGCCGTCGCCGTGGTCGAGGCGGTCGGAGTCGGACCGGTGGCGGTCGGCGTGCCCGAGGGGGGCGTCTGGGCCTTCGTGGCCGAGGGGCTCCCGGTGGGGGTCGCGGGCCGGGTCACCGGGTCGGTGGGCGCGGGCGGGCGCCGCGGGGCGTCCCCGCCGCTCCCGGTCCCCGTACCCGTACCGGAGCCCGTACCGGTGCCGGTACCGGTGCCCTTGCCCGCGCCGGATCCCGCGCCCGTGCTCGTGGTCGCGCTCACCCGGCGGGGGCGGTTCGGCGCGGAGGTGACCGGCGACGGGTCGCCGCCGCCCGGGGCCTCGGTGCTCTCGACCGGTTCCGGGGCGAGCGGGGACCGCGTGACGTCGAGTTCCTCCACCGCCGTCGCGGCGCCGGCCCGCTCCGGGTCCTCCAGCGCGAGCCGGGCCATGCTGAGCGAACCGGCCGCGATCACCAGACCGAGGGTGCCCACCAGGACCACCCGGCCCCGGCGGCTCCGTCCCCGGCGGCCCTTCCGCGCGGCGGCGCGGCCCTGTGCGGCGCCGCGCGCGGCACGCCGGCCGCCGGGGGCCGGGCGCGGCGGTTCGAGGACGTCCAGTTCGTAGACGTGCTCGGGAGCCGGCGCGTCGTCGCGCCCGTCCCGCCCGCCGGCCCCGTGCGACGCACCGGGTCCGTGCTGCGCACCGGGCCGGTCCTCGGCACCGCGTCCGTGCTCGGCACCGCGTCCGCCCTGCGCACCGGGCGCGGACGCCGGTCCGGGTGCGGACACCGGTCCGGGCGCGTACGCGGGACCGGACGGGTACGCGGGACCGGGCCCGTACGCCGGTCCGGTCGGTGCCGGCGTTCCCGCCGACGGGAACGCCCGGGCGGGCCCGGCCGGAGGGCCGGGTATGCGGGGGGTCTCGTACCGCAGTTCCTCGACGGGAGTCCCGCACCCGGCACAGGCGAGGGCCCCGTTGAGATGCCGCCGGCACGCGTGGCAGTAGTCCATGGGGCCCGCAGGCTATGCGGCCCGACACCGCCCCAGGTAGCCACGGACGTGAGGATTCTGTGAGGAAACCGCAGGTCGTCGGCGGTGCGTCGTGAATCTCCCGCTTCGGTACCTGCTGCGCTGCGCCGCACCGCGGGCCCCGGGCGGCGCAGCCCAGCGCGCGCCGCGCCCCGGACGGCCGGACGATTCCAGGAGGACCGCGTAACGCGAACCCCCCTCGCCCGTGCCAGCACCGCACTCCGGAGGATCCGCCGTGACCGTCAGCCTTGAGCAGCTGCGTCGTTGCCATGTCGCCGTCGACCTGGGTGCCGCCCGCACCCGGGTCTTCGTGAAGGGCGCCGGACTCGTCGTCGACGAGCCGAGCGTCGCCGCCGTCAACACCCGTACCGGAGCGCTGATCGCCGTCGGCGCGCTGGCCGAGAAGATGACCGGCCGCACCCCGGACTACATCAGGGTCGTCCGCCCGGTCTCGGGCGGCACGGTCGTCGACATCGAGATGGCGCAGCGCATGCTCCGCCACCTCCTCGGCGAGAAGCTGCGCCGTCAGCTCCGCCGCAAGCCCCGGCTGCGCGCCGCCGCCTGCACCCCGCACGACAGCGACCCGCTCGCCCAGCGCGCCGCCGTGGAGACCCTCGTCGGTCTCGGGGCCCGCCGCGTCGAACTGGTGGACACGCTGATCGCGGCGGCCGTGGGCTGCGGACTTCCGGTGGAGCAGCCGACCGCGACGATGATCCTGGTGTGCGGTGCGGCGACCACGCAGGTCGCGGTCCTGTCGCTCGGTTCGATCGTCACGGCGGAGCGGATGCCGGTCGGCGGCGACGCCATCGACCACGCCGTCATCCAGCACCTGCGCCACCACCACGAGCTGATGCTGCCGAGCCAGTCGGTCCGGCCGCTGCAACTCGCCCTCAGCGGGAACGGCCTGACGCCGCACGGCCCGGCCTCGACCGAGATCCACGGCCGGGACGTCGCCACGGGCCTGGCCCGCTCCGTGACCGTCGACACCGCCGCCGTGCGGGAGGCCATCCACACCCCGCTGACGGCCGTCCTCGACGGCATCGGGAAGGTGCTGCGGGACTGCCCGCCGGACCTGGTGGCCGACCTCGCGGACCGCGGGATCATGATGGTCGGCGGCAGCGCCCTGCTGCCGGGCCTCGACCAGATGCTGCGCGAGGCGACCGGCATGCCGGTGCACATCGCCGAACGGCCCGACGTCTGCGCGGTCCTCGGCCTGGGCGCGATGCTGGAGGGCAAGGTCCAGCCGATGGTGCTCGACCCGCTGTCGGAGCGGAACCCCCTGGCGGACGAGGACTGAGCCGCCGTCGGACACACCGCCGCGAAAGCGCATGATTCGTACGACAATGAGACCATGACGATCATGGACGAGGACACGGACGAGGACGCGCTCCGCCTGCCCATGCTGCTCGAAGCGGTCCTCAGCGTCGGCACGGACCTCGAACTCCGCTCCACCCTCCAGCACATCGTGGACTCCGCCGCCCTCCTCATCGGGGCGCGCTACGGCGCGCTCGGGGTCGTCGACCCCGAGCGCGGCCGCATCACCGAGCTGTTCACCTGCGGCATGACGGACGCGGAACGGCAGCGCATCGGCCGGCTCCCCGACGGCCACACCGGGGTGCTCGGCGTGCTCGTCCAGGAACGGCGGCCGCTGCGGATCGACGACCTCGCGGCCGACCCGCGCTCCTCGGGCGTGCCCGCGGAGCACCCGGAGATGCACTCCTTCCTCGGCGTCCCCATCCGGGTCCACACCGAGGTCTTCGGCAACCTCTACCTCACGGAGAAGCGCGAGGGCCGCTTCACCGAGGAGGACCTCTCGCTGCTCCGGGTCCTCGCCTCGCAGGCCGGCATCGCCATCGGCAACGCCCGGCTGTACGAGACCGCCCGGCAGCGGGAGCGCTGGATCGAGGGCGCGGCCGCGGTGACCACCGCCCTGCTGACCGGCGCGTCCGCCGAGAACGCCCTGATGACGGTCGCCGAGCAGGCCCGCATCCTCGCCGGGGCGTCGGCCGGCGTCGTCCTCCAGCCCACCCCCGAGGGCGGGATGGAGATCGTCGCCGCCTCGACGACGGACGACCCCGGCGACCTGATCGGTACGGCGATCGCCCCCGGCTCCCCGGTGCTCGTCCAGCTCCTCGGCGGGGAGCCCGTGTTCGTCGAGGACTCGGCGACCGACCCCCGGATGACCACCCACGTCCGGTCCCGCTTCGGGCCGTCGATGATGCTGCCCCTGCAGAGCGGCGGGAAGCTCATCGGCACGCTCGCCCTCCCCCGGCGGCGCGACGACCCGGCGTACACGGCGGTCGACCGGCTGCTGGCCTCGCAGTTCGCCTCGCAGGCGGCGCTCGCGCTGGTCCTCGCGGACGCGCGGCACGACCGGGAGCGGCTCGCGGTGTTCGAGGACCGGGACCGGATCGCCCGCGACCTGCACGACCTGGTCGTCCAGCGGCTGTTCGCCACCGAGATGATGCTGGAGTCCACCCGGCGGCGGGCGGCGGACTCCACCGACCCGTCGGACCCGGCGGGCGACGGGGCGCTGCTGGAGCGGGCCGTGGACGAGCTGGACTCGACGATCCAGGAGGTCCGTACGACCATCTTCGCGCTCCAGCAGCCGCCGGCCGACGCCCCGACCTCCTTCCGGGGGAGGGTGCTGCGGGAGACCGGCGGGGCGGCGGTCCTGCTGGGCTTCCAGCCGTCCGTGCACTTCGCGGGGGCCGTCGACACCCTGATCGGCGAGGAGACCGCCGACCGGCTCCTGGCCGCCCTGCGCGGGGCGCTCGCGGCGGCGCACCGGCGGCCGGGGATCGGCGCGATCACGGTCGAGGTCTCCGTCGGAGGACCGGGCGGCGGGGACGCGGAGGGGGCCCCGGGGGCCCGCCTGCGGGTCACGGACGACGGCACTCCGCCGACCACGGTGGACTGGCCTGAGAGGGTGGCTCGTCGATCAGGCCGGGCTCGCGGGGCCTGAGCGGCGAGACACCCCGGTGACCTCCGGGCGACCGGGCCACCGACGGGGCACCCGTACGGAGCACCACCGCGCGCCGCGCGTCCGGCCCCGATCTTGACTGGGGGCGTGGACACCGAGACCAAGCCCCCGACCGCGGCGGCCTACCGCAACCTGGTGACGGCCACCATCGGCTTCACGCTGACCTTCTGGGCGTGGGACCTGATCGCGCCCCTCGCCAGCTGGTACGGCGACCGGCTCGAACTCAGCTCCTTCGAACAGTCGCTGCTCGTCGCGGTGCCCGTCCTGGTCGGCTCCCTCGGCCGCATCCCGGCCGGCGCGCTGACCGACCGGTACGGCGCGAAGCTGATGTTCCCGCTGGTCTCGGCCCTGACGATCGTCCCCGTCCTGCTGCTGATCGTGGTCAAGGACACCTACGGCCTGCTGCTGGTCGTCGCCTTCCTCCTCGGCCTCGGCGGCACGACGTTCGCGATCGGCATCCCGCTGGTCAACTCCTGGTTCCCGCCGGAGAAGCGCGGCCTGGCGCTCGGCGTGTTCGGGATGGGCATGGGCGGTGTCGCGCTCTCCGGCTACTTCACCCCGCGCATCGCCAAGCACGGCGAGAACCTGCCGTTCGTCGTGGTCGCGATCGCGCTCGCGGCGTACGCGGTGCTCGCCGCGTTCCTCATCACCGACCGCCCCGACCGGCCCGTCCCCACCGCCTCCCTGGCGACCCGGCTCGGCTCGGCCGCGCGGCTGCGGGTGACGTGGGAGCTGTCCGCGCTGTACGCGATCGGCTTCGGCGGCATCGTGGCGTTCGGCGTCTACCTGCCGACGTACCTCAAGACCTGGTACGAGCTCGACCCGACGGACGCGGGCACGAAGGCGGCCGGTTTCGCCCTGGTGACCGTGGTCTTCCGGCCCATCGGCGGCTGGCTCTCGGACCGGGTCCACCCGGCACTCGTCACCGCCGGGGCGCTCGGCGTGGTCGCCCTCCTCGCGATCGTGCAGGCCTTCGACCCGCCGCTGAACCCGGGCGGCACGATCGCCCTCCTCGTCATGGCGGCCGGCCTCGGCACGGCGAGCGGCTCGGTGTTCGCGCTGGTCTCGCAGGTGACCCCGCAGGCCAAGGTCGGCAGCGTGACCGGCATCGTCGGCGCGATGGGCGGGCTCGGCGGGTTCCTCCCGCCGCTCGTGATGGGCGCGATCTACAGCGCGAAGGGCTCGTACTCGATCGGCTTCATGCTGCTGTCGGACCTGGCGCTCGCGGGCTGCGTCTACGCCTGGGGGCGGATGCGCGGGATCCGCCCGGAGGGCGGGGACCCGACGCCGGAGCCCTCGAAGATCACGGCGGGCCGCCCCTGAGGGCGGGCCTCCGGGCACAATGGGCCACCGGCGACCGACGCCCTCGACGACCACGAGGAGTACGACCGGTGAGTGCGCTCTTCCCCGCCCTGGAGGCCCCCTCCGACCGGCCCGCCCTGAGCTGCGGGCCGGTCACCCTGACCTACGAGGAGCTCGCGCGGGCCGCGGGGGCCGTGGCGGCCCGGATCGAGGGCGCCGGCCGGGTCGCCGTCTGGGCCACGCCGACCGCGCACACGGCGGTCGCGGTGGTCGGCGCCCTGCTCGCCGGGGTCCCCGCCGTACCGCTCAACCCGCGGACGGGCGAGCGGGAGCTGGCGCACATCCTCGGCGACAGCGGGCCCTCGGCGGTGCTCGCGGGCGCCGCGGACGAGCTGCCCGCCGGGCTCGCCGGACTCCCCTGGATCGTCGTGGACCCGACGGCGAGCGGGCCGCCGGTCACGGAGACGGCCGATCCCGAGTCGCCCGCCCTGATCGTCTACACCTCGGGCACCACGGGCCCGCCGAAGGGAGTCCTGCTGTCCCGTCGGGCGATCGCCGCCTCGCTCGACGCGCTCGCCGGGGCCTGGTCCTGGACGGCCGACGACGTCCTCGTGCACGCTCTTCCGCTGTTCCACGTGCACGGGCTGATCCTCGGGATCCTGGGGCCGCTGCGCCGGGGCGGCGGGGTCCGGCACCTCGGCGCGTTCTCGGTGGCGGGCGTGGCCCGCGAGCTGGGCGGCCCGGGCGGCGGCACGATGCTGTTCGGCGTGCCGACGATGTACCACCGGCTCGCGGACGCGCTCGCCGACGACGCCGCCCTGGTCGGGGCGCTGGCCGGTGCGCGGCTGCTGGTCTCCGGGTCGGCGGCGCTCCCGGTGCACGACCACGAGCGGATCGCGGCGGCGACCGGCCGGACGGTCGTGGAGCGGTACGGGATGACCGAGACGCTCATGAACACGAGCGTCCTGCCGGGCGCCGAGCCGCGCCCCGGAACCGTCGGGGTGCCGCTCGCGGGCGTGGAGCTGCGTCTCGTGGACGAGGACGGCGCGGTGTCCGGGGCGTACGACGGGGAGACGGTCGGCGAGGTGCAGGTGCGCGGCCCGAACCTGTTCTCCGGCTACCTCGGCCGGCCCGCGGCGACGGCGGAGGCCTTCGACGGCGACTGGTTCCGCACCGGCGACATGGCGGTCCGGGAGGCGGACGGCACCGTGCGGCTGGTGGGCCGGAAGGCCACCGACCTGATCAAGAGCGGCGGCTACAAGATCGGGGCGGGCGAGATCGAGAACGCGCTGCTCGACCACCCCGGGGTGCGCGAGGCGGCCGTCACCGGCGAGCCCGATCCGGACCTCGGCGAGCGGATCGTGGCCTGGGTGGTGCCGGAGGACGCCGGGAGCCCTCCGACGGCGGAGGAGCTCGCCGACCACGTCGCCGGTCTGCTCGCCCCGCACAAGCGGCCCCGGGTGGTGCGCCGGCTGGACGCCCTGCCGCGCAACGACATGGGGAAGGTCCTCAAGAAGGCGCTGGTCGAGAGGGGTTGAAGGGACGGAACGGGCCCGTCCGGCGCGCGCCGGGAGCCCCCGGCGCGAGCCCGGACCCTCGGACGAGCCCGGACCCCCTCCGGCACGAGCCCGGACCCCCTCCGACGCGAGCCGCGGCCCCTCCCCCGCGGGCCGGGCCATCCCCACGAACCGGCCCCTCCGGCGTCGGCGTCGGAAGCCCTCCCCCACGGGCCCGCCCGTTCCGCACGGGCCGAGCCCTCCCCCACGGCCCGGGCCCTCTCCGACGCGCACCGGGCCCCCTCCCGCGCGGGGCGGGGAGGGGGCCCGGTCTTCCGGGGGTGCCGGCGGGCTACTTCACGCCCACCGCGCGGATCAGCTCCTGCGTGACCGAGCCGCCCCGGTCGTCGCTCGCCCCGGCCCGCAGCGAGACGGACCCGGCGCCGGACGGCACGCGCAGTTCGCCGTCCCAGGCGGCGCCGTGCCGCGCCTTCCGGAGGGCGACCTTCGTCCAGGTCCTGCCCTCGTCGTAGGAGACCTCCAGGGTGGCGCCCGTGATGGTCCCGGTGCCGGAGGCGCCCTTCACGTACTCGGCGGAGATCCCGACGGGCAGCCTGTGCCCGGCGCGGACGTCGCCGTGGAGGTCGGTGTCCACGTCGAAGCCGAGGTTGAGCATCGGCAGGTAGGTGATCCTGTCGTCCGGGGTCTCGGCGGACCGGAAGGTCCACTCGCTGTGGCCCTCGGTGGCGAGCCGCCAGCGCGCCGGGTCGAGCGTGGTGTCGGTGACGACCCTGAAGGTCGACTCCTCCGCCGGGGCGTCCCAGGCGTAGGCGCCCGAGCTCATCTTGCGGTCGACGCGGGTCCCGTTCACGTACACCTCGGTGTACTGGGTCATCGACTCGTCGTTCCAGACGTTGCCGAAGCCGGTGTGGTCGGCGCCGGAGTCGCCCCAGCCGGGGGTGTTGAACCGCAGGTCGTTGCCGGTGCGCTGCTGGCCCCAGCCGAGGCCGGTGCCCAGCCAGGGGTGCCAGACGGGGCCGAACCAGTCGAGGTCCACCCGGCTGCCGCCCCGGTAGGACGGGGTGCCGCCGCGCTGCTCCAGGGACTCGCCGAGGTCGACGGACTCGTGCCAGCGCTGGCCGGTGCCGGTGGAGACGTACTCGGTGCGCTCGGTCGGGAAGGCGATCCACTCCTTGAAGCCGAAGCCGATCGGGAAGGTGTCGGTGATCGAGAAGCGGAACTCCCCGCCCAGCTCCTCGCGCCTGGTCGGCATGCGGAACGTGGAGCGGATGGTGGCCAGTTCGTCCTTGCCGGGGCGGAAGACGAGGTCCTTGCCGATGGCGCCGGGGTGGCCCTCGGAGAGGTCGTAGGTGTACGGGGTGAAGCGGGTGCCGGTCAGGTCGACGCGCTTGCCGCGGGCGGCGCCGGCGGCGAGGCGGCGGCCGTCGGCGGCGTTGACGGTGGCGACGGCGAGCGGCCGGTCCTGGTAGTCGGCGGTGCCGAACCACTTCATCAGCCGGCCGGGCCGGTCGTCGGTGACGAACAGGGCCTTGGCGCCCGCGTCCTGGGCGGTCTGGGCGATCTGCGCCGGGTCCGCTCCGTCGGTCAGGCGGACGAGGACGGCCTTGCCCGTGACCTTCCTGCCCTCGTACTCGGCGGGGGTGCCGGTGCCCGCGTCGACGAGGCCGAGGCGGTGGCCGCCCTCCAGGAGGGCGGCGCCGGCCTGCGGGGTGGCGTCGGAGAGGCGGGAGCCGTCGACTCCGGCCTCCAGCATCGGCTTGCCGAGGCGCCAGACGGTCCGGTACTCGAAGGTGCCGGTGGCGGGCCTGCGGGTGGGCGCCGCGAAGATCGAGTCGTACACGGCCGGGACCTGGACGGCTCCGCCGTAGGAGGCGCCGCCGGCCTTCCGGTCGAACTCCATCAGGAGCTGGCGGGTCTCGGTGCGCTTGTCGACCTCGGCGCGGATCTCGCGGAGCTGCCGTCCGTCGAGGGTGATCTCGCGGTCGCGGTCGAGGGTGATCTCCGGCTCGGACAGGAAGCCGAGGCCGAGGGAGTCGGCGCCGTGGGAGCCGCGGACGTCGAGGAAGGTGTCGACGGCGTACGTGCCGGGCTTCAGGCGGAGTTCGAGGGTGCCGGACTCGCCGACCGCGGCCGGGAAGGGATCGACCCCCTCGGTGAGCTGCTGCACGCCGAGGGAGGCGGGGGCGGGGGCGCCGTCGCGGTCCTTGACGTGGACGGTGAGGGTGTAGCGCTCCTCCTCCTTGACGAGGCCGAGCGCGGTGTGGGCGACGACCGCGCCGGCGGCGGTGGCGGTGACCCGGCCGGAGGACTGGCCGACGGGCGCCTTGGCGCCGTCGCCGGTGACGGTGGTGCTCGCGGTCCCGTGGGCGGGAACGGTGAGGGTGGTGTCGGCGAGTGCGGCCACTCCGGCCGGCATCCCCTCGACGGCAAGGGCCAGCTCCACCGGGGCGTCGGAGGAGTTGGTGTAGGTGACGGTCCTGGTGACCGGCTCGTTCGTCTCGTACGGCCAGGCGACGAAGCCGAGGTCGGCGGAGCCGGTGGCGGTCACGTCCGCGGCGATGGCGGCGGGCACGTCGACGCGGCCGGAGCCGAGGGCGTACGAGGAGGCGTCGAGCGTCTTCGACGAGGACATCAGCGCGTTCTTGAGCTGGGCGCCGGTCCAGTCGGGGTGCTTCTCGGCGAGCAGCGCGGCGACGCCGGCGACGTGCGGGGTCGCCATGGACGTCCCGCTCATCGACGTGTAGAGGCCGCTGCCGGGGACGAGCTGGGAGCGGGCGGCGAGGATGTCCACGCCGGGCGCCGACAGGTCGGGCTTGAGGGCCTGGTCGCCGTGGCGAGGACCCTGGCTGGTGAAGTAGGCGGCCTCGTCGGCGGAGTCGACGGCGCCGATGGTGAGCGCGGAGTCGGCGGCGCCGGGCGAGCCGATGGAGCCGGGGGCGCCGGAGTTGCCCGCGGCGATGACGAAGAGGGCGCCGGTCTCGGCGGTGAGGGTGTCGACGGCCTGGGCCATCGGGTCGGTGCCGTCGCTGGCCTCGCGGGAGCCGAGGCTCATCGACACGATCTTCGCGTCGACGTCCTTGGCCGCCCACTCCATGCCCGCGATGATCTGCGACTCGCTGCCGGAGCCCTCGTCGCTGAGGACCTTGCCGACGGCCAGGGTGGCGCCGGGGGCGACGCCCTTCTCCGCGCCGTCCGAACCGGCGCCGCTGCCGCCGACGGTGGAGGCGACGTGGGTGCCGTGGCCGTCGCGGTCGGCGACCTCCTGGCCCTCGATGAAGGACTTCGACTCGGCGACCCGGCCCACGAGGTCGGGGTGGCCGAGGTCGGCGCCGGTGTCGAGGACGGCGACCTTCACGCCCTTGCCGGTGAGCCCGGCCTCCCAGGCCTTCGGGGTGCCGATCTGGGCGTTGGACTCGGCCATGGCGGCCTTGACCCGGCCGTCGAGCCAGACCTTGGCGGGGGCGGCGGAGCGCGCGGTCGAGGCCGCGGTGAAGCCGCGCCAGAAGGCGGCGGGGTCGGTGGCGGTGACGGCGGCGCCGCCGATGCTGGGCAGGGGGCGGACGGTCTCGGCGCCGCGCGGGGCCGTCGCCGCGGTGCGGGCGGCCTTGCCGCCGTACGTGACGATCAGCGGGAGTTCGCCGGTGACGCCCTGCTCGACGAGACCGGTGACGTCGAAGAGCCGCGGGTCGAGGGCGCCGGAGTCCAGGTAGGGGCGGGCCTCGTCGGGCACGACCGTGACCCGGCCGTTCGAGATCCGGCTGCGTATCGCGCCGGTGGCGCCCGCGGCCCGGTCGACGGTGACGGTCTGCCGGCCGCCGCCGAGGTCGGTGAGGGTGACGCGGTCGCCGGTGACGAGGGTGACGGTGCTGCCGGCCGCCGTCCTCTTGAAGGTGTCCGGGACGGCTGTGGCGGTGGTCCCGGCGGCGGCGGTCTGCCCGGCCGAGAGCATCACGAGGGAGACGCCCGCGGCGATCAGCGCGGCTCTCCCCCTGTCGAAGGGTGTGGTCCTCGACGTCATCGTTCGAACTCCTCGTGGGCCCGGGGTCGGGGGTGTTTCCGGGTGCCGCGAGGAGTCTTGGCCAGGTGGGCGGGAGTTGACTCCGCTCCGCGCTGGCGGTTATGCGCCGTGGCGGCCAACCGCCAGAACAGGACGTGCCGTTCGGGGAGAATTGATCACGGAGTCGGGTCGAGCGCGTCGTACCGGCGGAAACCGCGCCCGTACAGCGCGAGGGCGCCGACGGCGAGGACGCAGGCGATCCCGCCTCCGGTGACGGCGACCGCGGGCGAGGTCAGGTCGGCCACGGAGCCGGCCAGGAAGTCCCCGAGCCGGGGCCCGCCGGCGACCACCACGATGAACACGCCCTGGAGCCGGCCGCGCATCTCGTCCGGCGCCGCGACCTGCATCATCGTGTTGCGGAAGATCATCGAGACGGTGTCGGAGTACCCCGCGACGGCCAGCAGGAGCAGCCCCAGCCAGAGGTTCCGGGTGAGCCCGAAGGCGGCGATGGCGGTCCCCCAGCAGGCGACGGCGAGCAGGATCGCCTGGCCGTGGTGCCGGACGCGTCCCTGCCAGCCGGAGAGCACCCCGCCGAGCAGCGCCCCGCACGCGGGCGCGGCGACGAGGAGTCCGGCGGTCTTCGCGTCGCCGCCGAACCAGAGCACGGCGACGGCGGGGAACAGGGCGCGGGGGTGGGCGAGGATCATCGCGCAGAAGTCCGAGAAGAACGTCATGCGCAGGTTGGGCCGGGTCGCGAGGAACCGCAGCCCGTCGAGCACGGAGGCCCGCTTCCCGCCCTCCTTGCGGTCCGGCAGCATCGAGGGCAGCCGCCACATCGCGTAGAGGCTCGCGGCGAAGGCGAGGGCGTCCACGAGGTACGCGGTCTGGTATCCGGCGAAGCCGACGATCAGCCCGCCGAGGCTGGGCCCGACGAGCATGCCGAAGGTGGTGACCATCGAGTTCAGCGCGTTGGCGGCCCGCAGCTGCTCGGGCGGCAGGAGCCGCGGGATCATCGACGACCGGGCGGGCGCGTTGAGCGCGGCGCAGACGGCCTGGAGGGCGACGATCCCGTAGAGGAACCAGACCCGGTGGAAGCCGGCGAAGGCGGCGGCGGCGAGCCCGGCCGACAGGACGGCGGAGCCGCAGGCGCTGTAGAGCCCGAGCCTGCGGCGGTCGACGGTGTCCGCGATGGCGCCGCCGTAGAGCCCGAAGACCACGAGCGGCACGAGCGAGAACAGTCCGACCAGCCCGACGGAGAAGGGCGACCGGGTGATGTCGTACACCTGGAGGGAGACGGCCAGCGAGGTCATCCCCTGGCCGACCCAGGAGACGGCGCCGCCGAACCAGAGGCGGCGGTAGTGGGCGGAGGTCCGCAGCGGTGTGAGGTCGGCGAAGAGCCGGCGCCGCTCGGGAGCGGGAGCTCCGGGGGGCGGGGTCGCGGCGGGCGGGGGTTCGGGGGGCTGCTGCCGGGAGCGCGGCCGGGCGGCGGTCACGCGACGTCGTACCGGAGCTCGGGACGCTCCCAGTGGATGCGGCCGCCGGGCGGGACGGTTCCGGTCCGGACGGCGCCGGTGCGCAGGTAGAACTCCTCGGCGGGCGGGTGCGCGACGACCCGCACGGCGTCGAGTCCGGCGGCGGCGGCCTGCCCGGTCATGTGCGCCATGAGCAGCCGCCCGATGCCGAGGCCCTGGGCGCTGTCGGCGACGAACGCGAGGTCGAGCTCCGCGTCGTCGACGAGCAGCGCGTAGAACCCGAGCACCCGGTCGGTCGCGTCGACGGCGACGAACACGGAGTGGTGCTCGATGTACGCGCCACCGACCTGGTACCCCTCGACCATCGTGGCGTAGTCCCCCCGATAGGCCCGGGAGTTCCTGACCAGCCTGGTGAGGCGCTTGGAATCGTCGGCGTCGGCACGCCGGACGGTGAACTCGGACATGGGGTGAGTATAGGGGCGCCTACGGCCTTCGATCCTTACGTTTTGGTCAAGGGCCGAAGGTGGAGCCGGTGCCGGGTGGGACGCTCAGCCGCAGGTGCCCAGGTCGCCCGGGTCGACTCCGTCGAGACGGGCGGCCAGGGCGTCCAGGCGCTCCCGGAGGTCGCGGATGTCGGCGAGGTCGAGGCCCGTCGCGGCGGCGATCCGGCGCGGCACGTCGCGGGCCCGCTCCTTGAGCGCGACCCCCTCGGGGGTGGGGCGGACGGTGACGGACCGCTCGTCCTCGGGGCTGCGGCGCCGCTCGACGTAGCCGGCCGCCTCCAGGCGCTTGAGCAGCGGGGACAGGGTGCCGGAGTCGAGCCGGAGGCGCTCCCCGATCCCCTTCACGGGCAGCTCGCCGTGCTCCCAGAGCACCAGCATCGCGAGGTACTGGGGGTAGGTGAGCCCCAGCTCCTTGAGCGCCTCGCGGTAGACGCCGTTGAACGCGCGGGTCGCCGCGTGCAGCGAGAAGCAGATCTGGTGGTCGAGCCGGAGGAAGTCCTCGTCCGGGACGGTGTCGAGCGTCTCCATGGCTCCAGGATACGCGAGGACCCCTCACGCATGATTGAGTTGTGCACAACTTAATCATGCGCTACTAATAGAGGGCCACCGCAGCACACCACCTCCCGAGGACAGGAACGGACACCATGGACGCGATCTACACCGCCGTCGCCACCGCCAACGGCCGCGAGGGCCGCGCCGTCAGCTCCGACGGCCACATCGACCTCCCCCTCGCCCACCCCCAGGCGCTCGGCGGCAACGGTCAGGGCACCAACCCCGAGCAGCTCTTCGCCGCCGGGTACGCGGCCTGCTTCGCCAGCGCGATGAACCTGGTCGCCCGCCAGGAGAAGATCGACATCTCCGAGGCCTCCATCACCGCCGAGGTCTCCATCGGCAAGGACGCCGCGGACGGCGGCTTCGGCCTCGCCGTCGTGATGCGCGCCGAGTTCCCCGACCACCTCCAGGGCGAGGCCGGCGCGGCCCTCCTCGAGAAGACCCACGCCTTCTGCCCGTACTCCAAGGCGACCCGCGGCAACATCACGGTCGACCTCGTCGTCGAGTAGGTTCCTGTCGCTTCCTGTACGCCCCTGACGGTTCTCCGACCGTCGGGGGCGTTCGCTTGTGAGCTCTTCCGTTGGAGCACGGGGGATTCGTCTGCCGTACGACGGGCAGTCATGGAACGGCCCCCGGGCGGTGGTTCACGGGCGCTCTCCTGTGGGGCGCCCGTCGGCCGGTCCGCCGGGCCGCCGCACGCGCACCCCCACCCGTGCCCCGTACCGACCCGGAGGAGAACTCCCCCATGGCCGACCTCGACCGCCGCCGGTTCCTTCAACTCGCGGGCGGCGCCGCCGCGCTGACCATGCTCTCGGACAGCATCGCGCGCGCCGCCGCCATCCCGGCGCAGGGTTCCACCGGAACGATCCAGGACATCGAGCACATCGTCGTCCTGATGCAGGAGAATCGTTCCTTCGACCACTATTTCGGGGCGATGAAGGGCGTACGGGGCTTCGGCGACCCCCGCCCCGTCACCCTGCCCAGCGGGAAGTCGGTCTGGAACCAGTCGGACGGCGGCAAGGTCACCCTGCCCTTCCGTCCGGAGAGCGCGAAGCTCGGCATGGAGTTCCTCCAGGGCCTCAACCACGACTGGGCGGGCGGCCAGAGCGCCTTCAACAAGGGCAGGTACGACAACTGGGTACCGGCCAAGACCAAGGCCACCATGGCGTACCTCACCCGCGAGGACATCCCGTTCCACTACGCGCTCGCCGACGCGTTCACGATCTGCGACGCCTACCACTGCTCGTTCATCGGCTCGACCGACCCGAACCGCTACTACCTGTGGACCGGCCACACCGGCAACGACGGCACCGGCGGCGGCCCGGTCCTCAACAACGCCGAGGCCGGCTACGGCTGGACGACCTACCCGGAGCGCCTGGAGGCGGCCGGGGTGTCCTGGAAGATCTACCAGGACATCGGCGACGGGCTGAACGCCGCCGGTTCCTGGGGCTGGATCAACGACGCCTACCGCGGCAACTACGGCGACAACTCGCTCCTGTACTTCAACACCTACCGCAACGCCCAGGCCGGCGACCCGCTGTTCGAGAAGGCCCGCACGGGCACGAACGCCAAGGCCGGCGACGGCTTCTTCGACCGGCTGCGCGCCGACGTCCAGGGCGGCCGGCTGCCGAAGATCTCCTGGATAGCCGCCCCGGAGGCCTTCTCCGAGCACTCCAACTGGCCCGCCAACTACGGCGCCTGGTACATCTCGCAGGTCCTCGACGCGCTGACCTCGAACCCCGACGTGTGGGCCCGTACCGCCCTGTTCATCACCTACGACGAGAACGACGGCTTCTTCGACCACGTCGTCCCGCCCTACGTCCCCGGCTCCGCCGCGCAGGGCCTCTCCACCGTAGCGACCGGCCTCGACCACTTCCCCGGCAAGACCGGCTACGTGGCAGGCCCCTACGGCCTCGGCCCGCGCGTCCCCATGCTGGTCGTCTCGCCCTGGTCCAAGGGCGGCTACACCTGCTCCGAGACCTTCGACCACACCTCGGTCATCCGCTTCATGGAGCAGCGCTTCGGCGTCCGCGAACCCCAGATCTCGCCCTGGCGGCGGGCCGTCTGCGGCGACCTGACCTCCGCCTTCGACTTCTCCCGCACGGACCCCTCGGCCGCCGCCCTGCCGCCGACGTCCGGCTACTTCCCGCCGGACAGGAACCGCCACCCCGACTTCCTCGCCACCGCACCGGCGACCGGCACCATGCCCCGCCAGGAACGCGGCGCCAAGCCCACCCGCCCGCTGAAGTACGCCCCGTTCGTGGACGGCGCCGCCGACACCGCGGCCGGCAGGTTCCGCCTCACCTTCGGCGGCGGTCCCTCGGCGGGCGCGCAGTTCTACGTGACCTCGGCCAACCGCACCGACGCGCCCTGGACCTACACGACCGAGGCCGGCAAGACGATCGCGGACACCTGGAACACCACGTACTCGAAGGGCGTCACGGACCTCACGGTCCACGGCCCCAACGGCTTCGTCCGCCGCTTCCGCTCCCCCGGCAAGACGGCCGTCCCGGAGGTCACGGCCCGCCACAACACCAGCGCGGGCACGCTGGACCTGACGTTCACCAACACGGGCACGACCGCGACGGTGACCCTCGTCAACGCCTACGGCGGCGCCCAGAAGACGCTCTCCGTCGCGAAGGGCGCCACGGTCACCCACAGCGTCGCCGTCTCCGCCGCCCACCACTGGTACGACGTCACCGTCACCTCGTCCGCGAGCACGGACTACGTCCGCCGGCTCGCGGGCCACGTCGAGACCGGCGCGGCGAGCGTCTCGGACCCGGCCATCCTCACGTACTGACGCCCCGGCGGAACCCCCGGCGGCCCGGACGCGCCCCCTCGGCGCGCACCGGCCCCCGGGGCCTTCCGGCGGACGGATCCGGTCACCGAGCAGGCCGCCGCACCCGCCCTGATAATCGGAGGTGGGCGATCCCGGCCCGGCCGCCGAGCAGGTCCCGGCGGTCCGAGGGCCCGGGCCCGTCCGGCCGGGAACCGCACGCTGCGAGGTGACTGCCATGAGCCAGCACACACCCACCGGGGGTCGGGGGGACGCCGGTACCGCACCGGGGAAGGCGCACCGCCACGGAGGGGGCGTCGCCGGCGGCGGCACGGTGTTCGCCGCGGTCCTCCTCACCCTCGCGGGCATCCTCGCCATCCTCCAGGGCATCGCGGCCATCGCCGAGGACGACGTCTACGCCCGCGTCGGCAGCTACGTCTTCGAGTTCGACCTGACCTCCTGGGGCTGGATCCACCTGATCCTCGGCATCCTCGTCACCCTGACCGGCGTGGGCCTCTTCCAGGGCGCGAACTGGGCGCGGGCGGCGGGCGTCTTCCTGGCCGGCCTCAGCATGATCGCCAACTTCCTCTGGCTGCCGTACCAGCCATGGTGGGCGATCACCCTCCTGGCGATCGACGTGTTCGTCATCTGGGCCCTGTGCTCCAGCTGGTCGCACACCGCCGCCGACTGACCGGCCCGGCCCCGCGAGGCGGTCGCGGCACCCCGGGGGGACCGAGCAGAAAGGGTTCCGATGCCCCGGAAAGCCACCACGGCGCTGCGCGCGGCGCGCGGTGCGACACCGAAGGAGCGCGCGGCGCTCGGCAGGAAGGCCCGGCGCCGCTCGCCGCGGTCCGGCCACGCCGAGTACCGGCCGCCCGCCGACCGGCCCGACCCGCTGACCATCCTGGAGGCGCAGTCGGCGACCCGGGTCCCCGAGCTCGTCCCGATCCGCTACGGCCGCATGATCGAGTCGCCGTTCCGCTTCTACCGCGGTGCGGCCGCGATCATGGCGTCCGACCTGTCCCTCACCCCGCGCTCGGGGCTCACCGCCCAACTCTGCGGGGACGCGCACATGCTGAACTTCCGTCTCCTCGCCTCGCCCGAACGCCAGCTGATGTTCGACATCAACGACTTCGACGAGACGCTCCCGGGCCCCTGGGAGTGGGACGTCAAACGGCTCTCGGCGAGCTTCGTCATCGCCGCCCGCGCGAACGGCTTCGACGAGGCCGAACGGGCCCGCATCGTCCGGGACACCGTCCGGTCCTACCGCGAGGCGATGATCAGGTTCGCGGGCATGCGCACCCTCGACGTCTGGTACTCGAAGATCGACTCCGACCGCCTCGAAGCCCTGGGCTCGACCCTGCTCGGCAGGCGCGGCCGGAAGAACCTGGCCCGCGCCATGGCGAAGGCCCGCGGCCGGGACAGCCTCCAGGCCTTCGACCGGCTCACCGAGACCGTGGAGGGGCGGCCCGTGATCGCGGCCGACCCCCCGCTGCTCGTGCCCATGGGCGACCTCCTCCCCGACCTCCAGCGGGCCGCTCTCACCCAGCGGTTCCACGACCTGGTCGGGGAGTACGGCACCACCCTGACCTCGGACCGGCGCACGCTCCTCGCGGACTACCGGCTGACCGACATCGCCCGCAAGGTGGTCGGGGTCGGCAGCGTCGGAACCCGCTGCTGGATCTTCCTGCTCCTCGGCCGGGACGACGAGGACCCGCTCTTCCTCCAGGCCAAGGAGGCGGACACCTCCGTGCTCGCCCCGTACGTGGGCGCGAGCGCGTACCGCAACCAGGGCGAGCGCGTCGTCTCCGGCCAGCGCCTGATGCAGGCCACCAGCGACATCTTCCTGGGCTGGCAGCGCGTCGACGGGATCGACGGGCGCAAGCGCGACTTCTACGTGCGGCAGCTGCGCGACTGGAAGGGCATCGCCGTCCCCGAGCGGATGGGCCCCGGGGACATGCGGGCCTTCGGCGACCTGTGCGGGCTGACGCTGGCGCGCGCCCACGCGCGGTCCGGCGACCGCATCGCGATCGCCTCCTACCTGGGCCGGGGCGACTCGTTCGACCGGGGCCTCGCGAGCTTCGCGGAGGCGTACGCCGACCAGAACGAGCGCGACCACCGGGCCCTGGTCGACGCCGTGCGGGCGGGCCGGCTGCCCGCCGAGGAGGCCTCCTGACCGAGGCCGGCCGGGATCACGGCGGGGCGGGCGGGCCGCCCCGCTCCCCGTCCTTCGCCTCCAGCCCCCGCAGGCGCCGGCCCTCCTGGACCGCCCCCAGCAGGAACCGGGCCGCGACGCCGATCAGCAGGAAGTTGGCGGTCATCTGTCCGGTGGTCAGCAGCCGGGCGAGTTCGGTGCGCGGGCTGATGTCGCCGAAGCCGACCGTGCTGAACACCGTCATCGTGAAGTAGAGGGCGTCGGTCCGGGTCAGCGTCTCGGTGAAGCTGGCGGGCTCGCTGCGCCCCAGCAGGTAGTAGGTGGCGGCGAAGAGGAGCACGAAGAAGGGCAGCGTCGCGGCGACCGCGGCGACGGCCCGGAGGCCCGGCCGGGCCGAGTGCATGATGGTGCGCACCTGCCAGGCGATGAGCAGGCCCACCAGGGCGACGCCGCCGGCGAGCACCGCCACGGTGGCGGTGCTGAAGGACGAGTCCAGCGGCAGCAGGTAGTAGGCGGCCAGCACCGCCGTCAGCGACAGGACCGCCTGCACGGCGGTCAGCACGGCCGACCGCCGGTCCCCCGGATTGCCGTCCACGTTTCCCCTCTCGGTCGCTCGGAACCCCGTGGCCGTGCCGGACCCGGCCGGCCGGGCGGTGACTGTCCCAGGCGCTCCCGGCCGGGCGCGGCAGGCGCACCGGAGGATCACCGGTCCGGCGGCATCCTCCCCGGCGTGCGGTGCGCCCCGGAGCGGCGCACGCTGGATTCAGTTCGTCCCGCCGGACCGCGGCCTCACCGAACAGGCGGCAGCGGCCGGTCACGATCGGCAGGAGAGCGGCCATGAAGGACTCCGTGGTGAACCTGGCGGTGGACTATCCGCTGCTGAACATGTTCTGGACCATGCTGATCCTCTTCCTGTGGATCCTCTGGTTCATGCTGCTCTTCCGGGTCATCGCCGACATCTTCCGCGACGACGGGCTCGGCGGCTGGGGCAAGGCGGGGTGGACCGCCTTCGTCATCCTGCTGCCGTTCCTGGGCGTGTTCGTGTACCTGATCGCCCGCGGGCGCTCGATGGGCGAGCGCGAGCTGAACCGGGTCCGGCAGAACGAGGAGCAGTTCCGCTCGTACGTACGCGAGACCGCCGGCGGCGGCTCGGGCCACGCGGACGAACTGGCCCGGCTGGCCGACCTGAAGAGCAGCGGCGCGATCACGGAGGCCGAGTTCGCGCAGGCCAAGGCCAAGGTCCTGGCGAGCTGACGGACCGCCGGAGTGCGCCGCGGGCCCCGCGCCCGCGGCGTACTCCCGTGCAGGGGGCCGGCGGGCGGGCCGACGTCCCATGGGCCGCCCGGCCGGGGAGCGAGTCCACGCGGCCGACCGCGCGGTGCCGGCGGCGCCGGCGGCGGCACGGCACCGAGGAGGGCCGTCCATGGCGGAGAACGACGTCCACCCCGCGGATCCCGACGGCGGGGAGCGGCAGCAGCCCCTGGAGGCGGACCGGCTGCGCGACCTGCTCCTCGCCCCGGGCTATCTCAAGGCCCTGGTCTTCTCCGCCGCCATCGGCGTGCCGGTGTCGCTGGTGGCCTTCTGGTTCCTGGTCGCCCTGCACGAGCTGGAGCACCTCATGTGGGCCGACCTGCCCCGGGACCTGGGCTGGGACACCCCGCCGTGGTGGTGGCCGCTGCCGCTGTTCCTGGTCGCGGGGGTCCTCGTCGGGCTGATCGCCCTGCGGCTGCCCGGCGGCGGCGGGCAGGTGCCCGCCTCGGGCCTCCACGCCGGCGGCACCTCGCCCGCGATGCTGCCGGGGGTCCTGCTCGCGGCGGCGGTGAGCCTGCCGCTCGGTGCCGTGCTGGGCCCGGAGGCGCCCCTGATCGCGCTGGGCGGCGGTCTCGCCCTGGTGTTCCGGGACCTCGCGCGTGTTCCGGCGACCCCGAAGAGCACCGCGCTGCTCGCCGCGGCCGGTGCCGCGGCCGCGGTCGCGGCGATCTTCGGCAATCCGCTGGTCGCCGCGGTGCTCCTGATGGAGGTGGTGGGGGCCGGCGGTCCGCAGCTGTTCGCCGTGATGCTGCCCGCCCTGCTGTCCAGCGGCGTCGGGGCCCTGGTCTTCACCGGCATCGGGCACTGGACCGGTCTGGAGACGGGGAGCCTGAGCCTCCGGCTGCCGATGCCGTTCCCCCGGCTGGACGTGGGGGACGTGCTCTGGGCGGTGCCCTTCGCGCTCGTCGTCGCCCTCCTCCTGCACCCGGTGCTCGGCGCCGCCCGCCGGGTCGCCGCCTTCGTCTCCGCGGGGGTGGCCGCGCGGACCGCGCTGTGCGCCGTGGCGGCCGCGGCCTGCGCGGCGCTCTACACCCTGGCGACCGGCCGTTCCCCGGCCGAGGTGGCGCTGTCGGGCCAGGCGACCCTGGGGCAGCTGGCCGCCGACCCGCACGCCTGGGGCGTGGGGGCGCTGATCGCCGTCCTGGCCCTCAAGGGGACCGCGTACGCCCTCTGCCTGGGCAGTCTGCGCGGCGGCCTCGTCTTCCCCGCCCTCTTCCTGGGGGCCGCCGCCGGGGTCCTGCTGGCCCCGCTGCCCGGCCTGGGCCTGGTGCCGGCCATGGCGGCGGGCATGGGTGCCGCCGCGGCCGCCACCCTCCGGCTGCCGGTCAGCAGCGTCGTCCTGGTCTCCCTGCTGCTGGGCGGGACGGAGATGATCCCGGTCGTGATCCTCGCGGCCGTGATCGCCTTCGTCGCCACGGAGCTGCTGCCGAGGCACCGGCCGGCCGGGTGAGGGCGCACGGGGCCCGGCCACGGGCCGTGAGGCGGCGCGCGGTGGGGCCGCACGGGGCCGGAGCTGCGTCATCCGGGTGACTTCGGCGTGTCGGAGCCCGCGGGGCCGCGTCCTCTGTCCACACACTGGGGGAAGAGGCGCGACGCGGGCCGGCATGGCCGGGGGCCGCCTCGTCCGACCAGCGGAAGCGCTGGTCAGAACGATTCTGCGGGCACCACGAGGTGGTGGGGCGGGTGGGACTCGAACCCACGGCCGACGGATTATGAGTCCGCTGCTCTAACCGGCTGAGCTACCGCCCCGTTCGGTGAGGCGCGTACATGTGTGCGCGCCGTCTGCCGCAGCATAGCCGCTCATACGATCTCCTGCTCCGGAAGATCGGCTCTGCTCGACCATGAAGACTGCGCCGCGCGCCGCATGGTTCCCCGGGACGCGAAAAAGGACCCCGAAGGGTCCTCTTCCGTTCCGCTCCCCCGACTGGACTCGAACCAGTAACCCTCCGGTTAACAGCCGAATGCTCTGCCAATTGAGCTACAGGGGATCGCGCTCCCCCGACTGGACTCGAACCAGTAACCTGCCGGTTAACAGCCGGCTGCTCTGCCAATTGAGCTACAGGGGATTGCTGCGTTGCACCGAACGTACCCACTCCGGATGCTCCGGGCGGGCGGTTGCTCGCTGCGACACATACATTAGCGCAAGCAGGGGGGTGCTCCGCCAATCGGTATCGCCGTGGCACCACCAGGGCACCAGCCATGCATCAGGGAAGCTCTCCAGGGAAGGTGGTGGCCATGCGATACAAGCTGACGTTCGTCGTAGGACTCGCCCTCGGTTACGTGGTCGGCACGCGGGCCGGCCGCGAGCGCTACGAGCAGATGAAGAAGTCCGCGAAGGAGTTCACGCGGAACCCGGCCGTGCGCAACGCCGCCGAGTCCGCCGCCCAGACCGGGCGGCAGGTCGCGGGCAAGGCGGCGCACGTCGTGGGCGACAAGGTGGGCGACCGGCTGCCGTCCTCGGTGACCGACCGGTTCCACGCGCTCTCCGGGCGCGGCGGGGCCAACGGGAAGGTCGAGGACGACGACTGGGGCACCAGCAACACCTGAACCGCCCCGCGTGCGGCAGAATCAAGTGTCATGGGGATAGTCGCCGGACTCGACAGCTCAGCGGAGTTCACACGCATCGTCGTCTGTGACACGGACACGGGTGCCGTACTGCGGCAGGGATACGCCCCTCACCCGGGCGAACCCAAGGCCGTCGACGTCGACCCGCAGACCTGGCTGCTCTCCCTCGGGGAGGCCGCCGGCGGCGGCATCCTGGAGGGCGTGCAGGCCATCGGGGTCTCCGCGCAGCAGCACGGGCTCGTGCCGCTCGACGCGCAGGGCGGCCTGGTGCGGCCCGCGCTCGTCCGGAACGACAAGCGGGCCCAGGTCGCGGCCGCCGACCTCGTCGAGTCGCTCGGCGGCCGCCAGGCCTGGGCCGAGGCCGTCGGCTCCGTGCCCGGCGCGGGGCAGCCGGTGGCCAAGCTGCGCTGGCTGGCCCGCACCGAACCCGAGCACGCCCGGCGGGTCGCCATGGTCCTCCAGCCGCACGACTGGCTGGTCTGGCAGCTCCTCGGCCGGCCCGCCCGGCGCACCACCGACCGCGGCGCCGCCTCCGGCACCGGCTACTGGTCGGCCCGCACCGGCACCTACCGGCCCGATCTCGTCGAACTGGCCCTCGGCCACCAGGCCGTGCTCCCCGAGGTCCTCGGCCCGGCCGAGGCCGCCGGCACCACCCCCGAGGGGCTCCTCATCTCCGCCGGCACGGGCGAGACGATGGCCGCCGCGCTGGGCCTGGGGCTCGGGGTCGGCGACGCCGTGGTCTCGCTCGGCGCCTCCGGCTCCGTGATGGCCGTCCACCACGAGGCCCTCGCCGACCCCGGCGGCATGATCACCTCCTTCGCGGACGCCACCGGCATGCACCTGCCCGTCGTCCACACCTCCAACGCGGTCCGGGCCCTGCGCGGCACCGCGGAGATGCTCGGCACCGACTCCCTCGACGAGCTGTCCGCGCTCGCCCTGAAGTCGACCCCCGGCGCCTCCGGGCTCGTCCTGCTGCCCTACCTGGAGGGCGAGCGGACCCCGAACCTGCCGAACACCGCGGGCACGCTCAGCGGGCTGCGGCGCGAGTCGATGAAGCCCGAGCACCTGGCGCGGGCGGCGTTCGAGGGCATGCTGTGCGCGCTCACCGACGCCATGGACGTGCTGCGCGGGCGCGGGGTCGAGGTGCGCCGGGTGTTCCTGCTCGGCGCCGCCGCCGCGCTTCCGGCGGTGCAGGCGCTCGCGCCCGCGCTGTTCGGCGCGCAGGTCGTCGTCCCCCAGCCCGCCGACTACGCGGCGCTCGGCGCGGCCCGGCAGGCCGCCTGGGCCCTCGGGGTGGCGCGGGGGACCCTGTCGCCGTCCGCTCCCCCGGCCTGGCAGGGCGCCGCCACGCAGATCCTGGAAGCGGGCGACGACCTGCCCGCGGGCCGGGCCGTGCGGCAGCAGTACAGGGCGACCCGGGACCAGCTCCACCCGGGGGCGTTCGGGTCCTGAGGCCGGCCGCGGGGCCCGGACCCCGTTCGTAAAGTCTTCCCCAGGGCTCCCCCCGCACCCCGAAACGGAGTCGTAACGCCCCGGGCGTGCGGGCGATAGTGGAGCCGTGCTCATAAGACTTCTCCGAACCCACCTCGGGCCCTATCGAAAACCCATCACCCTGCTCGTCCTGCTGCAGTTCCTGCAGACCTGCGCGAGCCTCTACCTGCCGACCCTGAACGCGGACATCATCGACAACGGTGTCGTGACCGGGGACACCGGATACATCCTGCGCTTCGGCGCCCTGATGGTCGGCGTCTCCGTCGTCCAGGTCGTCTGCAACATCGGGGCCGTGTTCTACGGCGCGCGCACCGCCTCCGCGCTGGGCCGGGACGTGCGGGCCGCGGTCTTCGACCGCGTGCAGTCGTTCTCCGCCCGGGAGCTGGGGCACTTCGGCGCTCCCTCGCTGATCACCCGGACGACCAACGACGTGCAGCAGATCCAGATGCTGGTCCTCATGGCGTTCACCCTGATGGTCTCCGCGCCGATCATGTGCGTCGGCGGCATCGTGATGGCCCTGGGGCAGGACGTGCCGCTCTCCGGCGTCCTGCTCGCCGTGGTGCCCGTCCTCGCGGTCTCGGTCTCCCTGATCGTCCGGCGGATGCGGCCGCTCTTCCGGACGATGCAGGAGCGTCTCGACACGGTGAACCGGGTGCTGCGCGAGCAGATCACCGGCAACCGGGTGATCCGGGCGTTCGTGAAGGACGACTACGAGGAGGAGCGGTTCCGCGGCGCCAACGCGGAGCTGACCGACGTGTCGATGGCGACCGGCCGGCTGATGGCGCTGATGTTCCCGGTCGTCATGACCGTCGTGAACATCTCCAGCGTGGCGGTCGTCTGGTTCGGCGCCCACCGCATCGACAGCGGCGGGATGCAGATCGGCGCGCTGACCGCGTTCCTCGCCTATCTGATGCAGATCGTGATGGCGGTCATGATGGCCACCTTCATGTTCATGATGGTGCCCCGGGCCGAGGTCTGCGCCGAGCGCATCGAGGAGGTCCTCGCGACCGAGTCCAGCGTGGTGCCGCCGGTGAAGCCGGTGACCGCGCTCGACCGGCGGGGACACCTGGAGGTCCGCAGCGCGGACTTCCGGTACCCCGGCGCGGAGGAGTCCGTCCTCAAGGACGTCCGGCTGGAGGCCCGGCCCGGCGAGACCACCGCGATCATCGGCTCGACCGGAAGCGGCAAGTCCACCCTCCTCGGACTCGTCCCCCGCCTCTTCGACGCCACCGGCGGCGAGGTCCTCGTCGACGGCGTCGACGTCCGCCACCTCGACCCCGCCCTCATGGCCCGCACCGTCGGACTCGTCCCCCAGAAGCCCTACCTCTTCTCCGGCACCGTCGCCACCAACCTCCGCTACGGCAAGCCCGACGCCACCGACGAGGAACTCTGGCACGCCCTCGACGTCGCCCAGGCCGCCGACTTCGTGCGGAACCTGGAGGCCGGCCTGAACGCGCCGATCGCCCAGGGCGGCACCAACGTCTCCGGCGGACAGCGCCAGCGGCTCGCCATCGCGCGGACGCTGGTGCAGCGGCCGGAGATCTACCTGTTCGACGACTCGTTCTCCGCCCTCGACTACGAGACGGACGCCCTGCTGCGGGCCGCGCTCGCCCGGGAGACCGCCGACTCGACCGTCGTGATCGTCGCCCAGCGGGTCTCCACCATCCGGGACGCCGACCGGATCGTCGTCCTGGACGAGGGCCGGGTCGTCGGCACCGGACGGCACCGGGAGCTGATGGCCGACAACGAGACGTACCGGGAGATCGTGCTCTCCCAGCTCACCGAGGCGGAGGCAGCCTGATGGCCGGTCCTGGCGGACGCATGATGGCCGGTGGCGGCCCCGACCAGCGGTCGATGGACTTCAAGGGCTCCGGCAAGCGGCTGCTGAGGCAGCTGGCGCCCGAGCGCGGCGCGCTCTGGGTGATGCTCCTCGCGGGTGTGCTGTCGGTGGCGGCCTCCGTGGTCGGCCCGAAGATCCTCGGCAGGGCGACCGACCTCGTCTTCGCGGGCGTCGTCGGGCGGCAGATCGAGGGCGGCACCAAGGCGGAGGCCGTCGAGAGGCTTCGGGCCTCGGGCGACTCCGGCATGGCGGACATGCTGAGCGGGGTGGACTTCACGCCGGGGCAGGGGATCGACTTCTCCGCCGTCGGCGAGGTGCTCTTCGTGGTCCTCGGCGTGTACGTGGCGGCGGGCCTGCTGATGCTGGTCTCCACCCGTATGTCGATCAAGGTGATCAACCGGACGGTCTACCGGATGCGGGAGGACGTCCAGACGAAGCTGGCGCGGCTCCCCCTGTCGTACTTCGACAAGGCCAAGCGCGGCGAGGTCCTGTCGCGGGCGACCAACGACATCGACAACATCTCGCAGACCCTCCAGCAGTCGATGGGCCAGCTGATCAACTCGCTGCTCACGATCGTCGGCGTGCTCGCGATGATGTTCTGGATCTCGCCGCTGCTCGCGCTCGTGGCGCTCGTCACGGTGCCGGTGTCGGTCTTCGTCGCGGCGAGGATCGGCAAGCGTTCGCAGCCGCACTTCGTGCAGCAGTGGAAGTCCACCGGCACGCTCAACGCGCACGTGGAGGAGATGTACAGCGGCCACGCCCTGGTGAAGGTGTTCGGCCGGCAGGAGGAGTCCGCGAAGGACTTCCGCGAGCAGAACGAGGCACTGTACGAGGCCGGGTTCAAGGCGCAGTTCAACAGCGGTGTGATGCAGCCGGTGATGTTCTTCGTCTCGAACATCAACTACGTCCTGGTGGCCGTGGTCGGCGGTCTGAGGGTGGCGAGCGGCACGCTCTCCATCGGCGACGTGCAGGCCTTCATCCAGTACTCGCGCCAGTTCTCGATGCCGCTGACGCAGGTCGCGTCGATGGCGAACCTGGTGCAGTCCGGCGTGGCCTCCGCAGAGCGGATCTTCGAGCTGCTCGACGCGGAGGAGCAGGAGCCGGACGCGCCGGCCGACCAGCCGGGGACGTCCCCGGACCGGGGGACGGCCGACCTCAAGGGGAAGGTCGCCCTGGAGGGCGTCTCCTTCCGCTACGAGGCCGACAAGCCGCTCATCGAGGACCTGTCGCTCACGGTGGAGCCGGGCCAGACGGTCGCGATCGTCGGCCCGACCGGCGCCGGCAAGACGACCCTGGTGAACCTGCTGATGCGGTTCTACGAGGTCACCGGCGGCCGGATCACCCTCGACGGGGTGGACATCGCCGGGATGCCCCGGGAGCGGCTGCGGACCGGGATCGGCATGGTCCTCCAGGACACCTGGCTGTTCGGCGGGACCATCGCGGACAACATCGCGTACGGCGCCACGCGCGCGGTGACCCGGGCGGAGATCGAGGAGGCGGCGCGGGCCGCGCACGCCGACCGCTTCGTCCGCACCCTGCCCGAGGGGTACGACACGGTCATCGATGACGACGGGGCGGGGGTCAGCGCGGGCGAGAAGCAGCTGATCACCATCGCGCGGGCGTTCCTGTCCGACCCGGTGATCCTCGTCCTCGACGAGGCCACCAGCTCCGTCGACACCCGGACCGAGGTCCTCATCCAGAAGGCGATGGCCCGACTGGCCCACGGGCGCACCTCGTTCGTCATCGCGCACCGCCTCTCCACGATCCGGGACGCCGACGTGATCCTGGTGATGGAGAACGGCTCGATCGTCGAACAGGGCACCCACGAGCAGCTGTTGTCGTCCGGCGGGGCGTACGCCCGGCTGTACGCGGCGCAGTTCGCGCAGGCGGTGGCGGAGGTCGACTGAACGGGACGGTGACCCGTGCCGCGTGAGGTGCGGCACGGGTCGCGCCCTAGTCCAGGTACCCCCGCAGCTGGTCCGCGTACGCGTGGTCGCGGAGTTTGTTGAGGGTCTTGGACTCGATCTGGCGGATGCGTTCGCGCGTCACGCCGAAGATGCGGCCGATCTCCTCCAGGGTGCGGGGGCGGCCGTCGTCGAGGCCGTAGCGGAGCTGCACGACCTTCCGTTCGCGTTCGCCGAGGGTGGAGAGCACGTCCTCCAGGTGGCGGCGGAGCAGCAGGAAGGCGGCGGACTCCACGGGGGAGGCGGCGTCGCCGTCCTCGATGAGGTCGCCGAGGGCGACGTCGTCCTCCTCGCCGACGGGGGCGTGGAGGGACACGGGTTCCTGGGCCAGGCGGAGCACCTCGCCGACCCGCTCGGGGGGCACGTCCAGCTGGGCGGCGACCTCCTCGGCGGTGGGCTCGTAGCCGCGCTCCTGGAGCATGCGGCGCTGGACGCGGATGACGCGGTTGATGAGTTCGACGACGTGCACGGGGACGCGTATGGTCCGGGCCTGGTCGGCCAGGGCCCGGGACATCGCCTGGCGGATCCACCAGGTGGCGTACGTGGAGAACTTGTAGCCGCGCGCGTAGTCGAACTTCTCGACGGCTCTGATGAGGCCGAGGTTGCCTTCCTGGACGAGGTCCAGCATGGTGAGGCCGCGGCCCACGTACCGCTTGGCGACGGAGACGACGAGGCGGAGGTTGGCCTCGATGAGCTTGCGCTTGGCGATCCTGCCCAGGACGACGATCCGGTCCAGGTCGCCCGCCAACCGGGTGTCCAGGTCCGGGGTGTTGGCGAGTTTCTCCTCGGCGAACAGGCCCGCCTCGACGCGGCGGGCGAGTTCGACCTCCTCCTCGGCGGTGAGGAGCGGGATGCGGCCGATCTCGCGGAGGTACTGGCGGAAGAGGTCGGAGGAGGGCCCGTTGCCGCCGGGATCGGGGCGGCGGCTCTGGGGTGGTGTCTCCGGCTGCTCGTCCGGTGCGGCGGCGGGCGGTTCCTGGGACACGATCCGGGTCTGCACGGCGGGCGACCTCCAGGGGGGTGATCGCTGCCGGTCCGGGGGCGTAGGGCAGCGCGACGACACCGTCACCCAGTGTGGGGTACGACACAGTGAGCCCACGAGGGGCGTGCGGTGACTTTTTGAGACCGGGGCGTGACTGACTGTGCGTCAGAGGGCGGCGGCGCCGTTGTTCCGGAGGGACTGGCCGTACTGGGTGAGGACCCAGAGTTCGTTCTGGACGGCGCCGACCTGCTCGGGGTCGCCCTGGGGGCCGAGGCGGGCCAGGGTGCCCTGGACCTCGCGGATGCGCCGGTCGACGGCGCGGAGCCGGACGGTGACCAGCTGGTCGCCGGCGTAGGCCTCGTCGACGCTCTTGGCGAAGATCGTCTCGACGGCGAGTTCGGTGACGAGGGCGCGGACGGTGTCGTTGGGTGCGGCCTCGCGGACGGTGTCGAGGTAGTCGGAGGGGGCTCCGGTGGCGCCGCCGGCGTCCTGGACGCACTGGCGGACGGCCGCGTAGGGCGGGGCGGTGAACTCGTCGACCCCGTAGGCGTCGAAGGCCGGGGAGACGAGTTCGGGGCGCTGGAGCGCGAGCTTGAGGAGTTCGCGCTCGGTGCGGTGGGCGGGGCTGCGCAGGTTGAGCGCGGGTCCGGAGGAGACGGGGGCCCCGGTCGGGGCGGCGGTGTCGTAGCCGCGCTGCGGGGTCTGCTGGGGTGCGGGGTTCCTGCCGCCGCGGTCGCGGGCCCAGCGGGCGAGCTGGGCGACCCGCTTGACGACGAACTGGGTGTCGAGGATGCCGAGCATGCCGGCGAGCTGGACGGCGACCTCGTGCTGGGCGCCGATGTTCTTGATGCGGGCGACGACGGGCGCGGCCTCGTCGAGGGCGGCGGCCCGGCCGGCCGGGGTCTCCAGGTCGTAGCGCCGCACGATCTGGCGGAGCGCGAACTCGAACAGCGGGGTGCGGGGCTGGACGAGGTCGGCGACGGCCTCGTCGCCCTTGGCGAGGCGCAGGTCGCAGGGGTCCATGCCGTCGGGGGCGATGGCGATGTAGGTCTCGGCGGCGAACTTCTGGTCGTCCTCGAAGGCGCGCAGGGCGGCCTTCTGGCCGGCCGCGTCGCCGTCGAAGGTGAAGATGACGCGGGCCGAGCCGTTGTCCATGAGGAGCCGGCGGAGGATCTTGATGTGGTCGCCGCCGAAGGCGGTGCCGCAGGTGGCGATGGCGGTGGTCACGCCGGCGAGGTGGCAGGCCATGACGTCGGTGTAGCCCTCGACGACGACGGCGCGGCTGACCTTGGCGATGTCCTTCTTGGCCAGGTCGATGCCGTAGAGCACCTGGGACTTCTTGTAGATCGGCGTCTCGGGCGTGTTGAGGTACTTGGGGCCGTTGTCGTCGTCGCGGAGCTTGCGCGCGCCGAAGCCGACGATCTCCCCGCCGACGTCCTTGATCGGCCACATCAGACGGCCGCGGAAGCGGTCGATGGGGCCGCGGCGGCCGTCCTGGGAGAGGCCGGAGAGGATCAGCTCCTTGTCGGAGAAGCCCTTGCCCCGGAGGTAGCGGGTGAGGTGGTCCCAGCCGGCCGGGGAGTAGCCGACGCCGAAGTGGGCGGCGGCGGCCTGGTCGAAGCCGCGCTCGGCGAGGAACTTCCGGCCGATCTCGGCCTCGGGCGAGTCGAGTTGCCCGACGTAGAACTGGGCGGCGACCTTGTGCGCCTCGATCAGGCGGATCCGCTCCCCGCGCTGGTGGCCGGGGTTGTAGCCGCCCTCCTCGTACCGCAGGGTGATGCCCGCCTTGGCGGCGAGGCGCTCGACCGTCTCCGAGAAGGAGAGGTGGTCGATCTTCATCACGAAGGCGATGGTGTCGCCGCCCTCCTGGCAGCCGAAGCAGTGGAAGAGTCCCTTGCTGGGGCTGACCTGGAAGGAGGGCGACTTCTCGTCGTGGAAGGGGCAGAGGCCCTTGAGGTTCCCGCCGCCCGCGTTGCGGAGCTGGAGGTACTCGGACACGACGGCGTCGATCGGGACCGCGTCCCGGACCGCCTTCACGTCGTCATCGTTGATCCTGCCTGCCACGCATGAAGTGTACGGGGGTCCGGGGGCGGTCCTCGGAGGGATCCGGGGCCGCGCGGGCGGCGGCGGTCAGGCCAGGCTCTCCAGGGGGACGGAGGAGTCGGCCAGGGCCTCGGGATCGACGGCGGTGCGGGCCCGGATGAGCTGCTGGATCGGGTCTGTGACGTCCCACACGTTCACGTTCATCCCGGCGAGGACCCGGCCCTCCTTGAGCCAGAAGGCGATGAACTCGCGCTTGCCGGTGTCGCCGCGGACCACGACCTGGTCGTACGTGCCGGGGGGCGCCCAGCCGGAGTACTCCATGCCCAGGTCGTACTGGTCGGAGAAGAAGTAGGGAACGCGGTCGTAGGAGACGTGCTGCCCCAGCATGGCGCGGGCGGCGGCGGGGCCGCCGTTGAGGGCGTTGGCCCAGTGCTCGACGCGGAGCCGGGTGTGGAGCATCGGGTGGTGGGCGGCGGCCACGTCGCCGGCGGCGAAGACGTCGGGGTCGGAGGTGCGCAGGGACTCGTCGACGGCGATGCCGCCGCCGTCGGCCCGGTCGACCAGGGCGAGCCCGGAGTTCTCGGCGAGGACGGTGCGGGGGGCGGCTCCGATGGCGGCGAGCACGGCGTGGGCCGGGTGCTCCTCGCCGTCGTCGGTGCGGACGGCGAGGACCATGCCGTCCTGGCCGACGATCTCGGTGAGCCGGGCGCCGAAGTGGAAGCGGACTCCGTGGTCGGTGTGCAGGTCGGCGAAGAGCTGGCCCAGCTCGGGGCCGAGGACCCGGTGCAGCGGAGTCGGGTCGGACTCGACGACGGTGACCTCGGCTCCGTAGCCGCGGGCGGCGGCGGCGACCTCCAGGCCGATCCAGCCGGCCCCGGCGATGACCAGGTGGCCGTTGTCGCGGCCGAGGGAGGCGAGGACCTGGCGGAGCCGGTCGGCGTGGGCGAGCCGGCGCAGGTGGTGGACGCCGGCCAGCTCGGTGCCGGGGACGTCGAGGCGGCGGGGCTCGGCGCCGGTGGCGAGAAGCAGCTTGTCGTAGCGGATGACGGTGCCGTCGCCGAGGCGCACGGTGCGGGCCTCCCGGTCGACGGCGGTGACGGCCTGCCCGAGGTGCAGCTCGATGTCGTGGCCCGCGTACCAGGCGGCCTCGTGGACGAAGACGCCGGAGCGTTCCTTCGCGCCGGTCAGGTACCCCTTGGACAGCGGTGGCCGCTCGTAGGGGTGGTCGCGTTCGTCGCCGATGAGGATCACCCGGCCGTTGAACCCCTCGGCTCGCAGGGTCTCCGCCGCTTTGGCCCCTGCCAGGCCCCCGCCGACGATGACAAAGGTCTGATCTGCGTCGACCACGTCGTTTCCTCCTCTTTGCGACCGGTTCCAACCTACGCCCCCGGGCGTTCGTCGGGCCGTACCGCCTCGGGCCGTGCATGCGAGCGTCCCGCACGGACGGTGGTGACGGAAGAGGGCCGACCCCGAGGGGGCCCCGCGCGCGGTCAGCCGTGGTGCGGGCGGAGACGGGCGTGCAGGGCGCGGGCGGAGGCGTCGGTGAGGGAGGCGATCTGGTCGACGATGACGCGTTTGCGCGCCCGGTCGTCGCCCGCCTGGTCGAACAGGGAACGGAACTGCGGTTCGAGTCCGTCGGGGGCGCGGGCGACGAGGGCCTCGGCGAGCTCGGCGACGACGACACGCTGGTCGGCGCGGAGGGCCTCCTGCTCGGCGCGCTGCATCACGTACCGGTCGGCGACGGCCTTGAGCACCGCGCACTCGTTGCGGGTCGCCCGGGGGACGACCAGTTCGGCGGCGTAGCGGGTGAGGCGGCCGGAGCCGTAGGCCTGGCGGGTGGCGCCCTCGGCGGCGAGCGCGAACCGGCCGATGAGCTCGCTGGTGGCGTCCTTGAGGCGGGCCTGGGCGACGGCCGAGCCGTCGTAGCCGTGCGGCCACCAGTCCTGGTCGACGAGCCGGTCGAGGGCCTCGGCGAGCTCCTGCGGGTCGGTGTCCTCGGGGACGTAGCGGCCGATGGCGACGGCGGCGATGTCGGCGCGCTCGGGCTCGGCGAGGAGGAGGTTGGGGTCGATGTGCCCGGCGTGCAGGCCGTCCTCGAAGTCGTGCACCGAGTAGGCCACGTCGTCGGACCAGTCCATGACCTGGGCCTCGAAGCACTTGCGGTGGCCGGGGGCGCCCTGCCGGATCCAGGCGAAGACCGGCAGGTCGTCCTCGTAGACGCCGAACTTGGACGAGCCGGGGTCGTCGGGGTGCCCGCCGCGGCCCCAGGGGTACTTGGTGGCGGCGTCGAGGGCGGCCCGGGTGAGGTTGAGTCCGACGCTGACGGGCTCTCCGTCGGCGCCCTGCACGAAGCGCTTGGGTTCGATGCGGGTGAGGAGGCGGAGCGACTGGGCGTTCCCCTCGAAGCCGCCGCAGTCCTTGGCGACGTCGTTGAGCGCCTGCTCGCCGTTGTGCCCGAAGGGCGGGTGGCCCATGTCGTGGGAGAGGCAGGCGGCCTCGACGAGGTCGGGGTCGCAGCCGAGGGCGGCCCCGAGCTCCCGGCCGACCTGGGCGCACTCCAGGGAGTGGGTGAGCCGGGTGCGGGGGCTGGCGTCCCAGGCGTGGCCGCGGGTGCCGGGGGTGACGACCTGGGTCTTGCCGGCGAGCCTGCGGAGCGCGGCGGAGTGCAGCACGCGGGCGCGGTCGCGCTGGAAGGCGGTGCGGCCGGGGCGTTTGTCGGGCTCGGCGGCCCAGCGGTCGGTCGCGGCGGCGTCGTAGCCGGGGGTTCCGGTGGCGTCGGCGGTGCCGGCGGGGTCGGTGGGGTCCGGGCTGCCCTTGGTCGCTGTGCTGTGTGCGATGCCTTCCATGCATCGAAGGTAACCGGAGGGACCGACAGAAGCGCTCAGACGGCGGCGAGTTCCCGCTCCCGGGTGGTCGCGCGCAGGGCCCGGTCGTAGCGGTGCAGCACGAGGCGGGCGAGGGCCGGGTGCGCGCCGAGGGGTTCGGAGGCGATCCAGGGGGCGTGGGCGGCGGCGCGGCTCGCGAAGAGGCCGGGGGCGGTGAAGCAGGAGGCGACGGCGACCCGGTGGCGGCCCCGGGCGGCGAGGGCGCGGACGGCCTCGGGCACGGTGGGCGCGGCGGCGGAGGCGTACGCGGGGACGACGGGGACGCCGCCGAGGCGCTCGCCGAGGAGGGCGGCGATCCGGCGGAGCTCGGCTCCGGAGCGGGGGTCGCGGGATCCGGCGGAGGCGAGGACGACCCCGGCGGTCCGCGAGGCGCCGTCCTCGGGGGTCCAGCCGGCGCGCGCGAGCCGGTCGGCGAGGGCCTCGACGAGCAGCGGGTGGGCGCCGAGCGGCCCGGCCACGCGGGCGCGGAGTCCGGGCACGGCGGCGAGGGCGGCGGGCAGGTCGTGGCCGACGTGGTGGCCGGGCGCGAGGAGCAGGGGGACGAGGACGGCGTCCCGGTCCTCGGCGGCGAGGTCCGCGAGGGCGGTGTCGAGGAGCGGGGTGTTCAGTTCGATGTGCGCGAGGCGGACGTCGAGGCCGGGGCGGAGTTCGCCGACCCGTTCGAGGAGGCGGGCGAGGGTGGCACGGGCGCGGGGGTCCCGGCTGCCGTGGCCGACGGCGACGAGGACGGGCGCGGCCGGGGCCGCCCCTCCGGGGGCGGCCCGGAGCGGTGCGGCGGCACCGCGGGCGGGCTCGGCGGCGGGTGTGGTGGGGGGCGGCGCGGCTCCGTCACCGAGCTCCGGGTCGGCACCGCGTACGGGCTCGGCGGGGCGACCGCGGGCGGGCTCCCGGGGGATGCGGCGTGCGGGCTCGGACGGGCGGTCGCGGGCGGGCTCCGGGGCGGGCTCGGCGGCGGGTGTGGTGGGGGGCGGGGTGGGCATGGGCGGGGGCACCTCCTGCTCGTCCTTCCGCGGTCGGCGGCCGTACGGACGCACGTGGCCGAGCTGGAGTCCGAGCTGCTCGGTGATGCCGCCGAGCAGTGCGGCGGCGTTGGCGAGGGTGCTGTCCGGCTCCGTCATGCGGCGATCCTGCGGGGCGCAGGTTGCCTGCCCGTTGCACGGGGGTCACGACTGCTCTCCCCGCCCTCACGTCCGCGTTTCGGCGTCCTCACGCGCGCGGTGGGGCGACTGTCAGGTCCGTGCCGCGGCGGTGTCCCCGGCGGGCCGCGCCGGGCCCGGTCCGGCGGTCGGCACGGGTCGGCCACACCTACCCCTGCCCCCTTTTCGGATTCCGAATCACGGAATATCTTTTCCGCTATGAGAATGTCCCCGCCCGCTCTCCCCCGGCGCGCCGCCGCCGAGTTCATCGGCACCTGCGCCCTCGTCGCCGTCATCGTCGGCTCCGGGATCCGCGCCGACACCCTGAGCCAGGACACCGGCGTCCGGCTGCTCGCGAACGCCGCCGCCTCCGCCATCGGCCTCGGGCTGCTGATCGCCCTCATCGGTCCGCTCTCCGGCGCCCACTTCAACCCCGTCGTCACCCTCTCCGAGTGGTGGTCGCGGCGCCGCGAGGGGAAGGGCCACGAGGTCCTCGCCTACATCGGCGCCCAGCTCGCCGGGGCCGTGACCGGCGCGCTGCTCGCCGAGACGATGTTCGGGCGGGTGCCCGGCGCCTGGGCCACCGAGTCGCGCTCGGCGCTCCACCTGCTGGTCGGCGAGGCCGTCGCCACCGCCGGGCTGGTCCTCGTCGTCCGGGGCCTGAGCCACATCGGCCGCCCCGGGCTCGCCCCGGTCGCGGTCGCCGGCTACATCGGCGCGGCGATCTGGTTCACCTCCTCCGGGTCCTTCGCCAATCCGGCCGCCACCGTCGGCCGCGCGTTCTCCGACTCCTTCACCGGGATCGCGCCCGGCTCGGTACCCGCCTTCGCCGCCGCCCAACTGCTCGGCATGCTCCTCGGCATGCTCCTGGCCGGTGTGTTGTACGGAACACAAGGGGCCGCCGCCGAACCGAACGCCCCCGAAGCGCGTCGGACGGTGTGACAGAGCGACACCGAGAACACCCGCCACGGAGGCCCGCATGCCGGCACGGCTCACCCGGTTGATCCCGCGCACCACCCGGGCCCGCCGCCGCACCGTGCAGGCCGTGATGCTGGGCGCCGTCCTCGCCCTGACCCCCGTCACCTGGATGCACACCGCGGCCGCCGGGAAGCTCCGCACCACCGCCGACGTGCCCGCCCGGGACGTCGCCGTCGTCTTCGGCGCCGGACTGTGGAAGGGCCGCCCCACCCCGTACCTCGCGCACCGGCTCGACGCGGCCGCCGAGCTGTACCGGACGGGGAAGGTCAGGGTCCTGCTCGTCACCGGCGACAACAGCAGGACCGCGTACGACGAGCCCAGCGCCATGCGCGCGTACCTCACCGAGCGCGGGGTGCCGGACGGCCGGATCGTCAGCGACTACGCGGGCTTCGACACCTGGGACTCCTGCGTCCGGGCCAGGAGGGTCTTCGGTGTCGACCGGGCCGTGCTCGTCACCCAGGACTTCCACATCAAGCGGGCCGTCGCGCTGTGCGGGCGGGCGGGCGTCGACGCGTACGGCGTCGGGGTCCCCGAACCCCACGACGCCACCTGGTACTACGGCACCACCCGGGAGGTGTTCGCCGCCGCCAAGGCCTCCCTCGACGCCGCGCTCCGCCCCGACCCGCACTTCCTCGGACCGGAGGAGAAGGGCGTCACCGAGGCGCTGGCCTCACCGCGGGAGCCGTAGCCGGCGGAGCGCATGGCACCGCGCCCGTAATCGGCGGTGCCGCCCCGCGTAACACGGCCGACCCAGGCTGGTCCCATGTCCGAGGCCACCGCCGTACCCACCCACTGCCCCTACTGCGCCCTCCAGTGCGGCATGTCGCTCCGCGCCACCGGCGTCCCGGAACGGCCCGCCGAGGTGGTCGAGCGGACCGACTTCCCCGTCAACCGGGGGGCGCTCTGCGGCAAGGGCCGCACCGCCCCCGCCGTGCTCTCCTCCCGGGTCCGGCTCACCGGGCCGCTGGTCCGCCGCCCCGGCACCGGGGCTCTGGAGCCCGCTTCCTGGGAGGAGGCCCTCGCCGCCGTCGCCGACGGGCTGCGCCGGACCCGCGCCGACCACGGTCCCGATGCCGTGGGGGTCTTCGGCGGCGGCGGCCTCACCAACGAGAAGGCCTACACCCTGGGCAAGTTCGCCCGGCTGGTCCTCGGCACCTCGCAGATCGACTACAACGGGCGCTTCTGCATGTCGTCGGCGGCCGCCGCGCACGGCAGGGCGTTCGGGCTCGACCGGGGGCTCCCCTTCCCCCTGGAGGACGTCCCGAGGACCGGCTGCGTGATCCTCGTCGGCTCGAACCCGGCCGAGACCATGCCGCCGGCCCTCCGCTACCTCACCGAGCTGAGGGAGAACGGCGGGAAGCTGATCGTCGTCGATCCGCGCCGCACCCGCACCGCCGAGCAGGCCGACCTCCACCTCGCCCCGCGCCCCGGCACCGACCTGGCCCTCGCCCTCGGCCTGCTGCACCTGGTGGTGGCCGGGGGACACGTCGACGAGGAGTTCGTCGCGGCCCGCACCACCGGCTGGGCGGAGGCCCGCGCCGGGGCCATGGCCCACTGGCCCGAGCAGGTCGAACGTCTCACCGGCGTCCCGGTGCCGCTCCTCCGCGAGGCCGTCGCGCTGTTCTGCGACGCGGCCACCGGCATGGTCCTGACCGCGCGCGGCCCCGAGCAGCAGTCCAAGGGCACCGACACCGTCGGCGCCTGGATCAACCTCTGCCTGGCCACCGGCAGGGCCGGCCGGCCGCTCAGCGGCTACGGCTGCCTCACCGGCCAGGGCAACGGCCAGGGCGGCCGCGAGCACGGCCAGAAGGCCGACCAGCTCCCCGGCTACCGCAAGCTCGACGACCCGGCCGCCCGGGCGCACGTCGCCGGGGTCTGGGGCGTGGACCCCGCGACGCTGCCGGGACCGGGGCGGAGCGCGTACGAACTCCTCGACGCCCTCGGCACCGACGTTCGGGCCCTGCTCCTCATGGGCTCCAACCCGGTCGTCTCCGCGCCGCGGGCCGCGCACGTCGAGGGGCGGCTGCGCTCGCTCGACTTCCTCGCCGTCGCCGACGTGGTGCTCTCCGAGACCGCGGCCCTCGCCGACGTCGTCCTGCCCGTCACCCAGTGGGCGGAGGAGACCGGCACCATGACCAGCCTGGAGGGGCGGGTCCTGCTCCGCCGGCGCGCCCTCACCCCGCCCGCGGGGGTCCGCAGCGACCTGGAGGTGCTGCACGCGCTCGCCGGCCTCCTCGGCTGGGAGAAGGGCTTCCCCGCCGAGCCCGAGGAGGTCTTCGAGGAGCTGCGCCGGGCCTCGGCCGGCGGCCCCGCCGACTACTCGGGCATCAGCTACCGCCGGATCGAGGAGGAACAGGGCGTCTTCTGGCCCTGCCCGGAGACCGGCCCGGACGGGGGCGGCCACCCGGGCACCCCGCGTCTCTTCCTGGACCGCTTCGCGACCCCCGACGGGCGGGCCCGGTTCGTCCCGGTGGTGCACCGGGCGGCGGCCGAGGAGACGGACGCCGAGTACCCCGTCGTCCTCACCACCGGCCGGGTCGTGTCCCAGTACCAGTCGGGTGCGCAGACCCGGCGGGTCGACGAGCTGAACGCGGCGGCGCCCGGCCCCTTCGTGGAGCTCCACCCCCGGGTCGCCGAGCGGCTCGGCGTGACCGAGGGCGAGCGGGTCGCGGTGGTCTCGCGGCGCGGCCGGGCCGTCGCCCCGGCCCGGATCAGCACCGCGATCCGGCCGGACACCGTCTTCATGCCGTTCCACTGGGCGGGCGAGGGCCGGGCCAACACCCTGGTGAACCCGGCGCTCGACCCGGTCTCGCGGATGCCCGAGTTCAAGGTCTGCGCGGTCCGGCTCGAACCGCTCTCCCCCGGGGACGCTACGACCGGTCGAACCAGTCGCCGCTCTCGATGACCTCGCCGAGGGGCGCGTCCGGCGCCGCCAGGAACACCCACGCGGACACGCTCGCGCTGTCCCGCGTCCGGACGACGTCCATCGCCACCCGCTCGTACCCGGCGGGCAGCTCCAGCCGGTCGAGCAGGCCGAACAGCTCGCCGTACGCGTCGGGCGCGGGCGTGAGCAGGGTGCCGACCACCCGGCCCCCGGTCGCCGGGACGACGTAGGGGTAGCCGGGTCCGTCGTGCAGGACCGCCCCGTGCAGCACGGCGTCCGCCTCGGTGCCGATCCGGCCGGCGAGGAACCGGTCGTGGTTGTACGCGCCGGGGCGCAGCGTGCCGTACACGAAGAACGGCCGCTCGTCGTGGGCGGCGGCCTCGGGCTCCGCGGCTCCGGAGGTCTCCCGCTCGACCCAGCGCGCGTACCCCTCGCCGGCCCGGGTGACCCGGGTGGCGAGGATCTCGGGGGTCTCGTAGTCGTGCGCGGCGAGGAGGTGCGACTCCAGGGCCGGGTAGCGGGCCTCGGTGGTCTTGAACACCACCTCCCACTCCTCGGTGGTCTCGATCGCGCCCCGCCAGTGGTAGACGGAGGTGGCGGGCCCGGAGATCTGCGCGCAGGCCGCCAGCCGGGCCTCGACGGCGCCGCGCGCCAGGGCGTCCGCCTTGGCGCGCGCGTCGGTGGTGGTGCGGACGGTGACGATCACGTCTCCACCGTACGGGCGAACTGGGCCGCGTGCAGCCGGGCGTAGGCCCCGCCCGCGGCGAGGAGTTCCTCGTGGCCGCCCTGCTCGGCGATCGAGCCGCCGTCCATCACCAGGATGGTGTCGGCGTCCCGGATCGTGGAGAGCCGGTGGGCGACGACGAAGCTGGTGCGGCCCGCCCGGAGCGAGGCCATCGCCTCCTGCACGAGGCGCTCGGTCCGGGTGTCGACGGAGCTGGTGGCCTCGTCGAGGACGAGGATCGCCGGGTCGGAGAGGAAGGCGCGGGCGAGGGTGACCAACTGCTTCTCCCCGGCGCTGAGGCCGCCGCCGTCCTCGTCGAGGACGGTGTCGTACCCGGCGGGCAGGGTCCGCACGAACCGGTCGGCGTGCGCGGCCCGGGCCGCCTCGACGATCCGCTCGCGCGAGACCTCGCCGGGCACCCCGTACGCGATGTTGTCGGCGATGGTGCCGCCGAACAGCCAGGTGTCCTGGAGCACCATGCCGATGCCGGAGCGCAGCTCCTCGCGGGTCATGGCGGCGGTGTCGACGCCGTCCACGGTGATCCGGCCGCCGGTGACCTCGTGGAAGCGGAGGAGCAGGTTGACCAGGGTCGTCTTGCCCGCGCCGGTGGGGCCGACGATGGCGACGGTCCGGCCCGGCTCCACGGTGAGGGACAGGTCCTCGATGAGCGGCCTGCCGGGCTCGTGGCGGAAGGCCGCCTTCTCGAAGGAGACCCGGCCCCGGCGCTCCGCGGGCCGCTGCGGCGCGGCCGGGTCCGGGTCCTCCTCCTCGGCGTCGAGGAGGTCGAAGACCCGCTCGGCCGAGGCCACTCCGGACTGGAGGAGGTTGGCCATCGCGGCGACCTGGGTGATGGGGCCGTTGAAGTCGTAGGAGTACTGGATGAAGGCCTGCACGTCGCCGACGGAGAGCGAGCCGCCCGCCACCCGCAGGCCGCCGACCACGGCGATGACCACGTAGTTCAGATTGCCGACGAGGGTCAGCGCGGGCTGGATGAACCCGGACACGAACTGCGCCCGGAAGCTCGCCCGGTACAGCTCCTCGCCCAGTTCGTCGAAGCGGCGCACGGCCTCCTCGCGGCGGCCGAAGACGACGACCTCGGTGTGACCGGTGATCATCTCCTCGACGTGGCCGCCGAGTCGGCCGGTGACCGCCCACTGCTTCACGAACTGCGGCTGCGCGCGCCGCCCCACGAAGCCGGCGACGGCGATCGAGACGGGCACGGTGGCGAGGGCGACGAGGGCCAGGACCGGGGAGACCCAGAACATCATCGCGAGGACGCCTACCAGGGTGAGGAGCGCGCGGCTCATCTGGCTGAAGGCCTGCTGGAGGGTCTGGGTGACGTTGTCGATGTCGTTGGTGGTGCGGGAGAGGACCTCGCCGCGCGGCTGCCGGTCGAAGTAGCCGAGGGGCAGCCTCGCCAGCTTGTGCTGGGCCTCCTCGCGGAGCCGGTGGCCGGCCCGCTGGACGACGGTGGTGGCGATCCGCAGCTGGACCCAGGTGAAGAAGGAGGATCCGGCGACGACCACGGCCGAGAGGGCCAGGAGCCGGCCGACGGCCGGGAAGTCGACCCCGGCGGGGCCGGTGGCCCCGGTGATGACGAGGTCGGTGGCGCGCCCGAGGAGCAGGGGGTTGAGGACGGTGAGGAGGACGCCCGTGGCGCCGGCGGCGAACAGGCCGACGAGGCGGGCGCGGTCGGGGGCGAGGGTGCGGAGCAGGCGGAGCCCGGAGGAGCGGAAGGACAGGGAGCGTTCGAGGCCGGGCGAGGCGGGCGGGCCGGGGCCGCGCTGCGGGGCGGCGGGGCCGACGCGGGCGGGTGCGGCGCCGTCGGTCGTGTGCTTCGCCGGGCGGCTCTCCGTGGCGGTGCTCATGCGGCTTCCTCCTCGGTGAGCTGGGAGAGGACGATCTCCCGGTAGGTGGGGTTGTCCCGCATCAGGGACGTGTGGGTGCCGGTGCCGACGGTCCGGCCGCGGTCGAGGACGACGATCCGGTCGGCGTCCCGGATGGTGGAGACCCGCTGGGCGACGAGGACGACGGTGGCGTCCGCCGTCTCCGCGCGCAGGGCGGCGCGGAGGCGGGCGTCGGTGCCGGGGTCGAGGGCGGAGAACGAGTCGTCGAAGAGGTAGAGGCGGGGGCGGGCGACGAGGACGCGGGCGATGGCGAGCCGCTGGCGCTGTCCGCCGGAGACGTTGGTGCCGCCCTGGGCGATCGGCGCGTTCAGGCCGGCCTCCAGGTTCCGCACGAAGTCGGCGGCCTGGGCGACGTCGAGGGCGTGCCAGAGTTCCTCGTCGGTGGCGTCGGGCTTGCCGTAGCGGAGGTTGGTGGCGACGGTGCCGGAGAAGAGGTAGGGCTTCTGGGGGACGAGTCCGACGGTGCGGGCCATGAGGGCGGGGTCGAGGTGGCGGACGTCGACGCCGTCGACGAGGACCTCGCCGCCGGTGGCGTCGAAGAGGCGGGGGACGAGTCCGAGGAGGGTGGACTTGCCGCTTCCGGTCGAGCCGATGATCGCGGTGGTCTCGCCGGGCCGGGCCTCCAGCCGGACGTCCTTGAGGACGGACTCCTCCGCGCCGGGGTACCGGAAGTCCGCGCTGCGGACCTCCAGGTGTCCCCGCCGGTCGTCCGGGGTCGGCACCGGGAAGGCCGGCGCGAGGACGGACGGGCGGGTGTCCAGGACCTCGCGGATGCGGACGGCGCCCGCCTCCGCGCGGGGCATGTGCATGAACATGAAGGTGGCCATCATGACGGACATCGAGGTCTGGAGCAGATAGCCGAGGAAGGCCACGAGCCCGCCCGGCCGGAGGGCTCCGGACTCGATGCGGTGGGCGCCCGCGTACACGAGGGCGACGGTGGTCAGCTCCCAGACGATCAGCACCGTCGGGAACATCAGGGCCTGGAGCCGGCCGGCCCGCAGGCCGACGGAGCGGAGTTCGTCGTTGGCGGCGGCGAACCGTTCCCGCTCGTACCGGTCGCGGACGAAGGCGCGGACCACCCGGACACCGGTGATCTGCTCGCGCAGCACCCGGTTGACGTGGTCCAAGCGCTCCTGCATGCCCGTGAACAGCGGCCGCATCCGCAGGACGACGCTGCCCACCGCCACGGTCATGACCGGCACGAAGAGCACCAGTACCAGGGCGAGCGGCACGTCCTGGCGCAGCGCCATGGTGATGCCGCCGAAGCAGAGGAGCGGCGCGGCGACCAGCATGGTGAGGACGAGGACGGTGAACGTCTGGACCTGCTGGACGTCGTTGGTCGTCCGGGTGATGAGGGAGGCGGCGCCGAAGCGGCCGCGCTCCCTCGCCGAGAACTCCTGGACGCGGCGGAAGACTTCGGAGCGGAGGTCGCGGGCGACGCCCATGGCGATCCGGGCCCCGGTGTAGGTGGCGGCGGCCGCGGCCGCCGCCTGGACGAGGGTGACGGCGACCATCACGGCGCCGCCGTCGAGGACGCGTCCGGTGTCGCCCTTCAGGACTCCCTCGTCGATGACCCCGGCGTTGAGCGCGGGCAGGGTGAGGGAGGCCAGGGACTGGACGAGCTGGAGGGCGACGAGGAGGACGAGGAGGGCCCGGTAGGGCCTGAGGCGGGGCGCGAGGAGTCCTGACAGCATGACGGTGTCCCCTCACGCGCCGTACGGCCGGACGGACTTGGCGTCCTTGAGGGCGCGGCCCCACCAGCCGAGCTGGTCGAGGAGGGCCTTGGCCGCGCCCTCGGCGGCGGCGGGGTCCTTGTGCCGTCCGTCGGCGTCGAACAGCCCGTGGGCGTGGTGGAAGGAGACGGTGTCGCGGACGGTGACCGCGTGCATCTCGGCGTAGACCTGCCGGAGTTGCTCGACGGCCCGCAGGCCGCCGGAGATGCCGCCGTAGGAGACGAAGCCGACGGGCTTGGCCTGCCACTCGGTGTAGTGCCGGTCGATCAGGTTCTTGAGGGAGGCGGGGAAGGAGTGGTTGTACTCGGGGGTGACGACCACGTAGGCGTCGGCGGCCTCCAGCACCGGGCTGACCTTGGCGAGTTCGGCGCGGACCGCCGGGGACGGGTCGTGCGAGAGGGAGGTGGGGAGGTCGATCTCGGCGAGGTCGACGACGGTGACGGTGAAGTCCTCGCGCTCGGCGAGGCGGGAGCGGAACCAGTCGGTGACGACGGGGGCGAAGCGGCCTTCGCGGTCGCTGGCGACGACGAGGGCGAGGGTGAGGGGGGCGGGGGCGGCCGCCGCGCCGGAGGAGGAGTCGGTGGTCGTGGAGGCGTTCGTGATGTCCATGTCGATGATCGTGGTACCTCAAGTTTGGTTGAGGTCAAGCGGCGTTCCGCGGGACTTCCCCAAGGCCGTTGGCACGGACGTACGGTGAGGTCATGACGACTCCGACCCCGCACATCGAGATCGACGGCGTCCCCGCGGCCGACCCCGGGCTGCTCGCCGCCCTCATGACCGGCTTCGGCCACTTCACGGCGATGCAGGTGCGGGGCGGGCGCGTGAAGGGGCTCGACCTGCACCTCGACCGGCTCGACCGCTCGACCCGCGAGCTCTTCGGCCAGAAGCTGGACGGCAAGCGGGTCCGGTCCCTGGTCGCGGGCGCGCTGGAGACCTCCGGGCGGCGGGACGCCTCGGTGCGCGTGTACGTCTACCCCGACGTCCGGATCGCGGTGACCGTCGCCGACCCCGCCCCGGACGGGCCCGGGGCCCCGCAGCGCCTCACGACCGTCGAGTACTGGCGGCCCGCGCCGCACATCAAGCACCTGGGCGGCTTCGGCCAGGCCTACCACCGGGAGGCCGCGCGGCGCGCCGGCTACGACGACGCCGTGCTGACCTCCCCGTACGGCGAGATCGCCGAGGGCGCCATCACCAACATCGGCTTCTGGGACGGCACGTCGGTGGTCTGGCCGGCGGCGCCCTGCCTCCGCGGGATCGCGATGGCCCTCCTGGAGCCGCGCCTGGAGTCGGTCCGGCGCCCGGTGACGCTGGCCGACCTGCCGGGCTACCGGGCCGCGTTCGTCACCAACTCCCGTTCCCTCGCCCCCGTGGCGTCGATCGACGAGGTGGTGTTCCCGGGGGACGAGGAGCTGATGGCACGGGTGTACGCGGCGTACGACGCGGTGGAGTGGGACGAGCTGTAGAGCGGTAGAAGCCGTAGGGGGCCGGACCCGGCCCCGCGGGCCGTAGGAGGGAGTGGTCGGCGTGGTCGCGAGGTACGTCGTCTCGCCGCGCGGCGGCCGGCGTGCCCACCGGGACATCGGCGCGGCCCTCCGGGCGGCGGGCGCGCGGGGCGGGCCGGCCCTCATCGAGATCGCGCCCGGCCGGTACGAGGAGGCGCTCACCGTGCGGGGCGACGTCCGGCTGGTGGCCGCCCGGGGGCCCGGCACCGTCGAGGTCGGGCTGCCGCGGACCACCGTCCTCGACGCCTCGGGTGCGGTCCTGGTGCACGGCCTCACCCTGGTCGGCCGCGAGGCGGACGTCGTCGCCTGCCACGCGGGCACGCTCACCCTGGAGCACACCGGCATCCGGGCCCACAGCGGCGTCGCCCTGCACGCCCGCCCGCACTCCGCCGTCACCCTGCGGGACACCGTGGTCACCCACGGCCGGATGCTCTTCTCCGGGGGCACGGGGCTGATCGAGCGCTGTCGGTTCACCGACGCCGCCGACAACGCGATCGCCGTCCTCGAAGGGGCCCGGGTGGCCGTCCGGGGCAGCCGGATCGAGGGGAGCCGGATCCACGGGCTGCGGGTCAGCGACGCGCACGCCGAGGTCGTCGGCTGCGAGCTGACCGGCACCGGGCAGGCCGCCCTCACGGCGGACGCCCGGGCGCGGCTCGTCGTGGCGGACTGCGTGATCACCGATGTGCACGGCGAGGGGATCATGTTCACCGAGCAGTCCCGGGGCTCCGTCGACGGCACGCGCGTCACCGGCGCACGGCACGGCATCGGCGCGGCGAGCGGCGCCGACCCGGTGGTGCGCGGCTGCGTCCTCGCCGACTGCCACGACACCGGCATCAACGTGCAGACGGACGCCCGGGGCCGGTTCGAGGACTGCCAGGTGCTCGGCTCGGGCAACGTCGCCGTCTTCTCGACCAGGGGCGGCGCGCCGGAGGTGCTCGGCGGCCGCGTCTCCGGGGGCAACGTCGGGATCGCGGTCACCGAGGGCGCCCGGGGCCGCTTCACCGGGGTCGCGGTCGAGGACCTGACGAACACCGCGCTGCGGGTCTTCGACGACTCCGGGGCCTCCTTCGCCCGCGTACGGGTGGAGCGCTGCCAGTCCGGGCTGGAGACCCGGGGAGACGGCGGGACGACCGCCGAGGTGGCGGACACGGTGTTCCGCGACTGCGAGATGGCCGCCGTGGCCATCGGCGGCCGGTCCCGCGTCACCCTCCGGAACGTGACGGCGGAGGGCGGCGTCCTGGGCTTCGGCGTCTCCGACGAGGCCCAGCTCCGGGTGACCGACAGCCGCGTCACGGCGGTGAGCGGCGCCGGGGCCGGGGCCCTCGGCAGCGGCCGGCTCATCGCCAGGAACCTCACCGTGGACGGCTCGGGGGCGCTCGGGATCTACGGGACGGGCTCCGCCTGGCTGGACGTCGCGCGGAGCGAGTTCACCGACTGCGCGAACGCCGGCGCGAGTTTCGACGAGGAGGCCGGCGGGCAGCTGGTGGACTGCGCGGTGAACGGCCCCCGCGGGGTGGCCGTCGTCGGCAACGGCCGGGTCGAGACGGTCCGGCTCCGCACCTCGCTCCGGGTCCTCCGGCACGCGGAGAAGCCGGCCGGACCGCCGCAGCAGATCATCAACATCTTCAACGGGCCGGTCTTCCACGGGCCGGTCCGGGACATCCAGATGGCCTGGGGCAACGAGCACGTCACCCAGCACCGGGGACGCGCCGAGGACGACCGGAGCACGGAGACGGAAGGGGACGGTTCCCGCTCATGAACGACCGCTCGCACGAGAACGGACCACCGCAGGTCAACCACTTCAACGGGCCGGTGTTCCACGGCTCCGTGTCGCAGGGCCAGTTCGCCTGGGACAACGCGACCGCCACCCAGAACCAGCAGAACGTCGGCACGCCCGGCCCGGTCGCCCCCGGGTACGAGGCACTCGCCGAGCGGGTGGCCGAGCTGCTCCGGCAGCTCCCCGGCGCCGGTCTCGCCGAGGAGGACCGGCGGAACACCGAGGAGGCGGCGGCGGAGGTCCTGGAGGTGATCGGCCAGGAGGAGCCGGTCGAGGAGGGCCGGGTGCGCCGGGCGCTCAACCAGCTCAGGGGCGCGCTCGCCCCGGTGGCCACGGGGGTCGCGGCCGGCGCGACGATGGGGGCCCAGGAGTGGGCGCTGGCGGCGATCGGGGGCCTGACCGGGGGCTGAGGGGCGCCCGGAGCGGCTTCCGCCGGGCGGGCCGGCAGCCGGGGCGGGTGGCGGCCCCGGGCGCGGTCACCCGTTCGGCACGGGACGTCAGCCGACTCCATGTAAACCGTCCTGACCTGCATGAACTCCGGAAATCCAGGCGACACACCGTATCGAACGGCCCAATCCTGATGCCTCATCAGGAGGCGGGGTGCGCGCGGCGGCTCTTATCTCGGTCACAGAAGGCCCGTCCGGGAAGTCCCTCCCGGAGGCCGTCCCGCTCGACCGCTCGCGCGCCCCGGAGGCCCCCATGCGCACCACTGTCCGCCTGTTCACCGGTACCGCGCTGACGGTCGCCGCGATCGGAGCCCTCGCCGTCCCCCCGGCGTTCGCCGGCGACTCCGAGTGGCTCGAGATCTTCCCCTCCGAAGCCGCCCCGGGGGCCAGCGTCACCGTGAACACCCTCGCCTGCGGCAAGCACGGCCGCGGCGTCGGGGACGCCAACTCGCTGGGCGCGGGCGACTTCCAGCTGAGGCCGGGCACCCACAAGGACGTCGTGGTCGGCCAGTTCCACGTACCGGAGCACGCCAAGGCCGGTACGTACGGCATCAGCGTGGCCTGCGACAACGGAAAGACGGCCCGGGGCGACCTGACCGTCACGCACCGGCGTCCCAGCGGCCACGTCCAGACCGGTGTCGGGGGCAGCGTCGGCCCCGACACCGCCCAGGTCACGGCAGGCGCGGCGGTGCTGGCCGCAGCTGCCGTGGGCGGGGTCCTGCTCCTGCGCCGCCGGGCGAGCGGCGCGCGGGGGCACTGAGACCACCGCCTGTCCTGCCCCCGCCGGAGCGCCCGAACACGGCCCGGCGGGGGCAGGGCCACATCACGGACCCCGGGGCGGCTCGCTCGACGCCCCGCCGGCCGCGTCGTCCACGGCGCCGCCCGTCGCACCACGAACCGACCGAGGGAACCCAGGTGAGCAACAGGAGCAAGGGCTGGGGCATAGCCGCGGCCGCCTGCGTCGGGCTCTGGCTCGTCCAGAACGGCTCTGAGCAGGTCACCCCGCCCGTACCGTCGGCCGCCCAGGCCTTCGCCGCCGGGCCGAGCGTGCACACCGACGCCGCCGCCGACCCGCTGCCGCCCTCGGCGCCGGTTCGGCTGCGCATCCCCGAGACCGACGTGGACACCCCGATGATGCGGCTCGGTCTGGCCGGGGACGGCTCGCTCGCCGTCCCGCCGGCCGGGAACCGTAACCTGGCCGGCTGGTACGGGGACGGCACGGCGCCGGGCGCCAAGGGCACGGCGATCGTCGCGGGCCACGTCGACAACGCCGACGGACCCGCCGTCTTCTACACGCTCGGCGCCCTGAAGAAGGGCCACCGGATCGAGGTGGACCGGCAGGACGGGCGGACCGCCGTGTTCACGGTGGACGCGGTCGAGGTCTACGAGAACGAGGACTTCCCGGACCGGAAGGTGTACGACGAGGCGAACCGGGCGGAGATCCGGGTGATCACCTGCGGCGGCGGCTTCTCGAAGAAGAACGGCTACCGGGGGAACGTGGTCGCCTTCGGCCACCTCATCGGGGTGCGGTAGTCCGGCCCCGCGGGTTCAGGCCCACTGGTCGAAGGCGAGCTTCGCGACCAGCGAGAGGACGACCACGAGCAGCACCCCGCGGACGAACTCGGCTCCCCTGCTGAGCGCCATCCGCGCCCCGACCGTCCCGCCGGCCAGGTTGAAGACGGCCATGACGGCGGCGAGCTGCCAGTACACGCTGCCCTGGTAGGCGAACATCGCGAGCGCGCCCGCGTTGGTGCAGACGTTGACGATCTTGGCGGTCGCCGAGGCCGTCACCAGGTCCAGGTGGAGCACGGCGGTCAGGGCGAGGACCAGGAACGTCCCGGTGCCGGGGCCGAACAGGCCGTCGTAGAAGCCGATGCCGCCGCCGACCACGACGATCGCGGTGACGATCCGGGCCCGGGTCAGCGGTGCCCGGTCCTCCCCCGCGGCCCGCGCGCCGAACGACGGCCGCAGCATCACGAAGGCCGCCACCGCGAGCAGCACGACCATGATCACCGGCCGCAGGACGTCGCTGCTGATGCCCGCCGCGAAGAAGGCGCCGGCCATGGAGCCCGTGAGGGCGGCCAGGCCGATGCGCACCGCGGTCCACACCTGGACGGGTGCCTTGCGGACGTAGGTGACCGCGGCCCCGGTGGTGCCGACGATCGCGACGGCCTTGTTCGTCCCGAGGATGTGCGCGGCCGGGACGTGGGGCAGTCCGAGCAGCAGGGCCGGCAGCAGAAGCAGCCCGCCGCCGCCGACCACGGCGTCGATCCAGCCGGCCACGAGCGCGGCGAGGCACAGCAGGACGAGGGTGGTCAGCGAGAGCTCGGGCATGTCCGAGAGCCTAGGGAGGAGATCGTTGCCCCGTCCATCAATCTCTGGAGAGTTGAGCTACGTCTGAGCTTGCGGTGCCCGGGAGGCGGTCGGGGGCCGGGGGCGCCGCCGGGGAGACGGCGGCCGTGAGGAGGGTCCCGGCGAGCGCGCCCGCCCCGAGGAGGGCGGCGGCGAGCCGGCGTCCGGCCCGGTGCGCGCCGGGGACGGGGCGCGGGGCCGCGTGCCGGGACCTGTGGGGTTCACGCATGGTCGAAGTCCTCGCTGTGGATGCGGGAGGCCGGCACTCCGGCCCTGATCAGGTTGGCGGTGGCGGCGCGGGCCATGGCGGGCGGCCCGCACAGGTAGACGTCGTGGGCGGCGAGGTCCGGCACCAGGTGGCGCAGGGCGCGCGGGGCGAGGGGGTCGAAGGAGTCGTCGGAGCGGCCGAGGAGGAAGTGGAGCGCGGCCTGCCGCTCCCGGGCGATGTCCTCCAGCTCCTCGCGGAGGACGAGTCCGGCGGCGTCGGAGGCCCGGTAGAGCAGGGTCACGTCGCCGGGCCCGCCGGGCAGCGTCTCGAAGAGCGCGCGCAGCGGGGTGATGCCGACGCCGCCCGCGAGCAGCAGCACCTTGCGGCGCGTGCGGCGGTGGGCGGTGAGGGCGCCGAACGGTCCGGCGGCGAGGACCCGGACGCCGGGGCGGAGCCGGCGGATGCGGCGGGTGTGGTCGCCGAGGGCCTTGACGGTGATGCGCAGGGTGTCGTCGCGGACGGGCGCGGAGAGGGAGAAGGGCAGGGCGGTCGCCCAGAGCCCGCGCCGCAGGAAGCGCCAGCGGAAGAACTGGCCGGGCTCGGCGCGCAGTCGGGCCACTCCCCTGCCGCGGATCAGCACCGAGACGACTCCGGGGCCCTCGTCGCGGACCTCCACGACCCGCAGGTCGTGCCGGAGGGCGGCGCGGACGGGGACGACGAGCCGGTACCAGAGCAGGAGGACGGCGACGGTGCCGTGGGCCATCGCCCAGAGCCAGCGGACGAGGAGGCTCTCGGCGATGTCGGGGCCGGCGAGCTGGTGCACGAAGCCGAGGGCGGCGGCGAGGAGCCCGCCGAGGTGGACGGCCCGCCAGGTCTCGTGCCGGAGCCGGTTCCGCACGGCCCGGGCGGAGGTGACGCCGACCGCGACGAAGAGGGCGGTGCCGAGGGTGGCGGCGGCGATCGCGCCGTACGCCATGAGGTCCCCGGTGGCGGTGAGCAGGTCGGTGCGGGTGTGCACGGCGTACCCGCAGAGCGCGAGGAGCGCGTGCGCGCCGATGAGGCCGAGCACGTACCGGCCGCCGAGGGCGTGCCAGCGGGCCAGCCGGTCGGCGCCGACGCCGTGCTCGATGCCGGGGACGCGGGCCATGAGCAGCAGCAGGACGAGCACGCCGTATCCGGCGAGCAGGCCGGTGAGGTGCGCGCCGGACGCGAAGAGGGCGTCGAGGCGGGCGGAGGGCCGGGCCTGGACGCCCCAGAGCAGGGCGACGGCCCCGGCGCCGCCGAGGATCGCGGTGCGCAGCCGGTCGGGGGCGAACCGCAGGAGGGGATGGGGCGGGGCGGGGGTCGGCGGGGCGGAGGGCGGCGCGGCGGGGGCCGGTGCGGCAGGGAGGGGTACGTAGAGAGGGTGGCTGGCCTCGGTGGTCACATCCGGCACAGTAGGTCCGCCCGTATACGGGAATCCGCAGCTCAGCCCGCTCCCGCCGATCTTTAAGCCTGGCTTGAGCCGAGCCTGACCACGGGTTAACCCGGGCGCTCCCCCGGCCCGGCCTCACAGTGGGCGGGGGCGGGGACGGAGATCAGCGTTCCGTACGGGAAACAGCCGGGATGCCGCCGGGAAACACCGGCCGCGCACGCTTCCCGGTATGAGTACACGGATCGTGGTGGTCGGGGGCGGAACGGCGGGCGCCCGGCTCGCCCAGCGCCTGCCGGTCACCCTCCTCGGCGAGGAGCCGCACGCCCCGTACAACAGGGTGCTGCTCGCCGACGTCCTCGCCGGGCGGTACGGCCCCGAGGTCATCGCCCTGCCGGGGACCCGCGAGCCGGTGCGGCTCGGGGTGCGGGCGGTGCGGATCGACCGGGCGGCGCGGACGGTGGAGTGCGCGGACGGCTCCCTCGTCGGCTACGACCGCCTGGTCCTGGCGACGGGCTCCAACCCGGTGCTCCCGCCGCTGCGCGGACTGCGCGGCCCGGCCGGGGCGGAGCCGCCGGAGGGCGTCCACGCCTTCCGCACGCTCGACGACTGCCTGGCGCTGCGCGACCGGGTGCGGCCCGGGACGCGGGCGGTGGTCATCGGCGGCGGGCTCCTCGGGGTCTCGGCGGCGCGGGCGCTGGCGGCGGTGGGCGCGGAGGTGGTGCTCACCCAGCAGGGCGAGCGCCTGATGGAGCGCCAGCTGGACGCGTCGGCCTCGGAGCTGCTGCGGGAGCACGTCGAGGCCCTCGGGGTCGAGGTGCACACCGAGTGCCGGGTGAGCGGCCTGCGGCAGCGGGACGGCCGGGTCACGGCCGTCGAGCTGGCCGACGGCTTCGTCCTCGACGCGCGGGTCGTGGTCCTGGCGTGCGGGGTCCGGCCGAGGGTGGCCCTGGCGCGGGAGGCGGGCCTCGCGGTCGCCACCGGCATCGTCGTCGACGACGAGCTCCGGACGTCCGATCCGTACGTCCACGCGATCGGCGACTGCGCGGAACACGCGGGCCGGGTCTACGGGCTGGCGGGCCCGGCGCTGGAGCAGGCGGACGCCCTGGCGGAGGTCCTGCTGGCCTCGGCGGCCGCCCCGCCCCCGCCCGGACCGCCGGCCCCGGCGGGCACCGCGGGAACGGCGTCGGCTCCCGGGGCGGCTGCCGCGGGAACGGCGTCCACTCCCCGGGCGGACGCCGCGGGAACGGACCGCGCCCCCTGGGCCGCGGGAGCGGACGGTGCCTCCTCCGTCTCGGGAGCGGACCGCGCCCCCTCGGCCGCCTACACCGGCACCCGCGCCCTCACCCGGCTCACCCTGGGCGGCGCGCAGCCGCTCGACCTCGCCGCCTTCGGGGAGACCACCGCCCTGCCCGGCGACGACGTCGTCCAGCTCACCGACGCCACCCGCCGCGCCTACCGCAAGGTCGTCGTCCGCGGGGACCGCCTCGTCGGCGGCGTCCTCCTCGGCGACCTGGCCGCCGTCGGCACGCTCGCCCGGGCCTGGGAGGGCGACGAGGCCCTGCCCGAAGAGGCCCCCCTGCTGCACCTGCTCACCCACGACGGAGGCTCCTCATGACCACCCCCACCATCGTCCTGGTCGGCCACGGAATGGTCGGCCAGCGGTTCCTGGAGTCGCTCGCCGACCGCGGTGTCACCGGGCGGGCCAGGATCGTCGTCCTCTGCGAGGAGCCGCGCCCGGCCTACGACCGCGTCCAGCTGACCTCGTACTTCTCGGGGAGGACCCCGGACGACCTGTCGATGGTCGAGGCCGGCTTCATGGAGAAGCACGGAATCGAGCTGTACGTGGGCGACGCGGCGGAGTCGGTGGACCGCGACGCCCGCACGGTCACCGCCCGCTCCGGACGGGTCTTCGCCTACGACACGCTGGTCCTCGCCACCGGCTCGTACCCCTTCGTGCCGCCGGTGCCCGGCAAGGACGCCCGGGGCTGCTTCGTCTACCGGACGATCGAGGACCTGCTCGCCATCGAGGAGTACGCGGGGACGGCGAGGACCGGCGCGGTCGTCGGCGGCGGCCTGCTGGGCCTGGAGGCGGCCGGGGCGCTCAAGGGCCTCGGACTCGACACCCACGTGGTGGAGTTCGCCCCGCGGCTGATGCCGGTGCAGGTCGACGAGGGCGGCGGCGCCGCGCTGCTGCGCACCATCGAGCGGATGGGCCTGACCGTGCACACCGGGACGGGGACGCAGGAGGTCGTGACGGCGGACGGCGCCGTGACGGGGATGCGACTGTCGGACGGTTCCGAACTGGCCGTGGACATGGTCGTGTTCTCCGCCGGCGTCCGGCCCCGGGACCAGCTGGCCCGCGACTGCGGCCTTGCCGTCGGGGAGCGCGGCGGCATCGCGGTCGACGAGCGGTGCCGCACCTCGGACCCCGCGGTGTTCGCGATCGGCGAGTGCGCGCTGGCCTCCGACGGGCGGGTGTACGGCCTGGTGGCGCCGGGCTACGAGATGGCCCAGACGGTGGCGGCGACCCTCGCGGAGGAGGCGGGCGAGGACGACGGCTTCACCGGCGCCGACCTGTCGACGAAGCTGAAGCTGCTCGGGGTGGACGTCGCGTCCTTCGGCGACGCGCACGGCACGGCCGAGGGCTGCCTCGACGTCGTCTACTCCGACTCCCGCTCGGGCGTCTACAAGAAGCTGGTGGTGAGCGGCGACGGCGTCCTCCTGGGCGGTGTCCTGGTCGGCGACGCCGAGCAGTACGGCCTGCTGCGACCGCTCACCGGGACGGTCCCACCGGTCTCCCCCGAGCAGCTGGTCCTCCCGGCGGGCGCGGGCACGCCGGTCGCCCTCGGGCCCTCGGCGCTGCCGGACGAGGCGGTGATCTGCTCCTGCCACAACGTGACGAAGCACGCGATCGGCCAGTGCTCCTCGCTCGCCGAGGTGAAGAGGTGCACCAAGGCCGGCACGGGCTGCGGCAGTTGCGTGAAGGTCATCGAGAAGCTGCTGCCGGCCCCGGCCGACCGGGGCCTGTGCCGCTGCTTCCGGTACACCCGCAGCGAGCTGTACGAGATCGCCCGCACCCTGCGGGTGACCTCCTTCGCGGCGCTGCTCGACTCCCACGGACGGGAGGAGGCGCGCGGCGGGGAGGGCTGCGAGGTCTGCAAGCCGACCGTCGGCTCGATCCTGGCCTCCCTCAACAACGGCTACATCCTGGACGGCGAGCAGGCATCCCTCCAGGACACCAACGACCACTTCCTCGCCAACATGCAGCGCAACGGCTCCTACTCGGTCGTGCCGCGCATCCCCGGCGGCGAGATCACCCCGGACAAGCTCATCGTGATCGGCGAGGTGGCCCGCGACTTCGGTCTCTACACCAAGATCACCGGCGGTCAGCGGATCGACCTCTTCGGCGCCCGGGTGGATCAGCTCCCGGCGATCTGGACCCGCCTGGTCGACGCGGGCTTCGAGTCCGGGCACGCGTACGGCAAGGCGCTGCGCACGGTCAAGTCCTGCGTGGGGCAGACCTGGTGCCGGTACGGCGTGCAGGACTCGGTGCGGATGGCGATCGGACTGGAGCTGCGCTACCGGGGCCTGCGGGCCCCGCACAAGCTGAAGTCGGCCGTCTCCGGGTGCGCCCGCGAGTGCGCCGAGGCGCAGTCGAAGGACTTCGGGATCATCGCCACGGCGAGCGGCTGGAACCTGTACGTTGGCGGGAACGGCGGCGCGACCCCGCGCCACGCCGACCTGCTCGCCCAGGACCTCTCGGACGCCGAACTGGTGCGTCTGATCGACCGGTTCCTGATGTTCTACATCCGGACGGCGGACCGCCTGGAGCGGACGTCGACCTGGCTGGAGCGGCTGGAGGGCGGTCTCGACCACCTCAGGGACGTGGTGGTGCACGACTCGCTCGGGCTCTGCGGCGAGCTGGAGGCCCTGATGGCGGCGCACGTCGCCGACTACCGGGACGAGTGGGCGGAGACCCTCGACGACCCGGAGCGGCTGCGGCGCTTCGTCTCCTTCGTGAACGCCCCGGAGGCACCGGACCCCTCGGTCCGCTTCGTGCCGGAGCGCGACCAGATCAAGCCGGATCTCACGTTCCTCACCCTGGAAGGGGTCACCTCCCGATGACGCATCCGACGACGCTCGACGCCACGACGCCCGCCCCGCCCCCGGCGCCCCGGACGCCGACCCTCGAACTGTCGCCGTCCCCCGACGCCTGGATGGCGGTCTGCGAGGCGGGCCGCCTGACCCCGGGCCGGGGAGTGGCGGCGCTGCTGCCGGACGGCCGGCAGGCGGCGGTCTTCCGGGACCGGACCGGGCGGACGTACGCGATCGACAACCGCGACCCGTTCACCGGGGCGCAGGTGCTCTCCCGGGGGCTCGTCGGCTCGGCGGACGGCCGGCCGTTCGTGGCCTCGCCGCTGCTGAAGCAGCGCTTCGACCTGGAGACGGGCCGGTGCCTGGACGACGACGAGGTCGCGGTGGCGGTGTTCCCGGTACGCCTCAGGTAACTTGACCGATCGTTCCAGAGAGTCGTACGGTCCTCTCGTGGCCAGGACCAAGGAATTCGATCCCGACGCCGCGCTCCAGGCCGCCCTCGAGCTGTTCTGGGCGCGCGGCTACGAGGCGACGACGATGTCGGACCTCGTGGAGCGGCTCGGCATCGGCCGGGCCAGCATCTACGCGACCTTCGGGAACAAGCACACGCTGTACCTCAGGGCGATGGACCGCTACCTGGAGACCCGCGACCCGCGGATCGTCGAGGAGCTGTCCGCGCCGGGCCCGGCCCTGCCGGCGGTCCGCGCCCTGGTCCGCCGGTTCGCCGCCGAGGCGTCGGCCGACGGGGAGCGGGCGAACGGGTGCTTCGTCACCAACTCGGCGGCGGAGCTCGGTCCGCACGACACGGCGGTGGCCCGCCGGGTCGAACTCAGCTGGGAGCAGATCGAGACCCTCCTGTACGCGGCGCTCACCCGGGCCCGCGCCGGGGGCGAACTCCCGGCCGACCGGGACCCGCGCGCCCTGGCGCGCATGCTGCTGGTCCTGCTCCAGGGCATCCGGGTCGTCGGCAAGGCGTCGAGCGAGCCGGCCCGGGTGCGGGACGCGGCGGAACAGGCCCTGGCGCTGCTGGACTGAGGCCGCGGCACGGAAGGAAGGGCGCCCACGGGGGGCGCCCTTTCTTCGGGGCTTATTTTGGAACGTACGGTCAAATACGGGGGATGGACATGTCGCCGACGAAGGTGGGGGAACCCGGCGGAGCCGCCGAGGGCGGACGCTGCGAGGAGGCCGGAGCCGGGACGGCGCGAGGCGCGGCACGGCGTGGAGGGACCGCGCACGAGGGCAGGCCGTCAGAGGCCCGGCCGCGGGGGAGCCGCCTGCGACGGGGAGGTCGCGGGCGCGAGGGTGCCGTGCGCGAAGGCCCGGGGTGTGGAGGACCGGCGCACGAAGCGCCCGGGCGCGGGGGCCCGGCGCACGAGAGCCCGGCGCACGAGAGCCGTGCGCGCCGGAATCCCGCGCGCGAAGGCCCCGAGCGCGAGGGCCGGACGCACGAGGACCCGGCGCCCCGGGACCGCCGTACCCGTGGCGGCTTCGCCCTCCTCGCGGCCGTCCAGATGACCCTGATCTTCACGCTCGCCTCCCTCGCCGTGCCCCTCCCCCGCATCGGCGTCGAGTTCCGGCTCGACCGCGCCCAGCTGATCCTGCTGAGCGCCGCCTACGGCCTCACCTTCGCCGGGCTGCTCCTCTTCGGCGGCCGGCTCGCCGACCGCTTCGGCGGGCGCCGGGTCCTCACCGCGGGGCTGCTGGTCTTCGCCGCCTCCTCCGCCCTCGCGCCGCTCACCCCGGGGTACGAGGCGCTGCTCGCCGCCCGGTTCGGACAGGGCGTCGGCGCGGCGCTCGTCGCCCCGTCCGCGATGGCGGTCCTCCGGGCCCTGTTCCCCGACCCCGGCGCGTACAGCCGGGCGATGGCCACCTGGGGCGGCCTCTCGGTGCTGGGCGCGACGGCGGGGAACCTGCTCTCCGGGGCGATCGCGGCGGCCACGTCCTGGCGCGGGACGTTCGCGGTCCCGGTGGCGGTGGCCGTCGCGGCCCTGCTCCTGGCACCGCGCGCGCTGCCGCGGACCCCACCGGGCCGCGACCGGGACGGCCGGTCCCTGGACCTCCCCGGCGCGCTCCTGGCCACCGCCGGGGCCACCCTCGCCAGCCTCGGGCTCGTCCTCACCGACGCGCACCCCTGGGGCTCCGCCCCGGTCCTCGTCCCGCTGTCGGCCGGTCTCGTCCTCGTCACCGCCTTCGGGGCCGTGGAACGGCGCACCGCCGACCCCCTGCTGCCTCCGGACTTCCTGCGCGACCGCCGCCGGGGCCTCGGTCTCGCGGCGATCGGCCTCACGGCGACCGGCATGGCCTCCGTCTTCGTCCTGCTCTCGCTGTCGCTCCAGCAGCAGCGCGGCTGGGACGAGCTGCGCACCTCCGCGGCGTTCGTGCCCTTCGCGGTCGCCCTGCTGGGTGCGGGCCGGTCGGCGGGGCCGCTGATCGGGCGGTACGGCCCCGGGCGGGTGACCGCCGCCGGGCTCGGGACGGCGGCCGCGGGGCTCGGCCTGCTCGCCGGCACCGGCTTCACGCCGTCGGTGCCGTACGCGTACGGCCTGCTCCCCGGCCTGCTCCTGCTGCCGGCGGGCGGCGCCCTGTCCTTCGCGGCCGCCGCCGTGCTGGCCACCGAGGGCGTCCCGGCGCACCGGGCGGGCCTCGCGGGCGGCGTCCTCAACACGGCGATGGAGCTCGGCCCGACCGTGGTCTTCGCCGCGCTGCTCGCCCTCGGCGGGGACGCGGTGTCCCTGGCGGCGGCCGCCGCCCTGTTCGCCGCGCTCGCCTCCGCCGCGTCCCGCCTCGGGTAGGCACGCGTCCTCACGCCCCACGACCGCATCGCACGGAAGCTCACACCGCACACCACACGCCACACGCCACACGCCACACGGGAGTCGACTCACATGAACGCACGCTTCACCGACCGCGTCGTCCTCGTCACCGGGGCCGGTTCCGGTCTCGGCCGGGCCATCGCGCTCGCCTTCGCCGCCGAGGGCGCGAAGGTCGTCGTCGCCGGCCGCACCGCCGAGCCCCTGGCGGGGACGGTGGGCCTGATCGAAGCCGCCGGGGGCACCGCCGCGGCCGTCACGGCCGACGTGACCGACACCGGGTCCGTACGGGAGCTGGTCCGGCGCACGGTCGAGATCCACGGCGGTCTCGACGTGGCCGTGAACAACGCGGGGGTGTTCCGCGGCGGCGGCCGGAGCGCCGCCGACCTCCCGCTGGACGAGTGGCGGACGCTGCTCGACGTCAACGTGACCGGCGTGCTGCACGCCCTGCAGGCCGAGGTCGCGCACATGCGGGCGCACGGCGGCGGGGCCATCGTGAACATCGCGTCGAACCTGGGCCCGCACGTCCGGAAGCCGGGCCTCCTCGGCTACCAGGTCTCCAAGGCCGCCGTGTCGGCGCTCACCCGGGCCGCGGCCCTGGACCACATCGCCGACGGGGTCCGGATCAACGCGGTCAGCCCCGGTGCCGCGGAGTCCTCGATGTCGCTGCTGCCCGGCGAGACGGAGGCCGGGCGGGAGGTCCGGATGAAGCAGGAGTCCCCGCTGGGGCGGATCTCCTCCGCCGCCGAGGTGGCGGCGGCGGTGCTGTACCTGGCGTCGGACGCGGCGGGCTCCGCCGTCGGCACGGATCTGGTGATCGACGGCGGCGTCTCCGCCTGACGCACGGGGCTCAGCCCTGGGCGGCCGCCGGGTCCATCCAGAAGACCTCCCAGTGGTGGCCGTCCAGGTCCGTGAAGGAGCGGCCGTACATGAAGCCCATGTCCATCGCGTCCTTCGCCGGGGTGCCGCCGGCGGCGAGGGCCGCGTCGGCCAGCTCGTCGCACCTCTCGCGGCTCTCGGCGCTCAGGGTGACCAGGACCTCGGTCGCCCTGGTGGCGTCGGAGACCTCCTTGCCGGGGGCCATGAACGACCTGAACTTCTCCTCCTCGAGGAGCATCGCGAAGATCGTGTCACTGAAGACCACGCAGGCGGTGGACTCGTCGCTGAACTGCGGGTTGTGGGAGAAGCCGAGCTTCTCGAAGAAGGCCCTGCTGGCGTCGACACTCTTGACGGGCAGGTTCACGAAGATCATCTGCGGGGCCATGATGCGCTCTCTTCCCTTGCGGTCGCTCCGGTCGCTTCGGTCGCTCCGGCGCTTTCAAGAGGTAGGACGGGCGTCCCGCCCGTAACTCATCGCTCTCCCGGGGATTCTTTTCCGATCAGGCCGCGGAGCGCAGCTCAAGGGCGGCCAACGGTACGAATCCACCGCCCGCGCCCGCCGTGCCGGCCCCGGGGCCGGCGAGCCGGCGGAGCATCGCGACGGCGATCCGCTCGCCCTGGCCCTTGGCCCGCTCGGCGCGCGGCCCGGTGTGCAGGCCGTCGACGGCGGCCCGCCAGAGCTGCACCCAGCGCCCGAAGTGGGCGGCGGTGAGGGGCCGGGCGGAGTGGAGGGCGGCGTGCGGCGCGAAGGCGTCGCGGCCGTAGTCGGCGGTACGGAAGAGGGCGCGCTCCCAGAAGTCGGTGATGCGCGGCAGGTGCGCTTCGAGGTCGGTGCCGGCGATCGCGGTGAAGAACGGCCCGATGAGGGGGTCGGCGAAGGCGGCGGTGTAGAACCGCCGCAGCAGCACGTCGAGGTCGCCTCGGCCCCTGATGTCCCGGGTGGCACGCATGCCCTCCAGTGTCCCCGCGGGACCGGATCCGTCCAAGTGCCGAAGGTCCCGGCCGGGCGGGGTCCGTGCGGGCGGAGTCCCGTGCGAGCCCGGGCCCGCCCCGGACCGCACCGCGCACCCCCGAGTCCGCACCGCGCACCCCCGAGTCCCGCACCGCACCACCCACCCGCGCCCCGGAGTCCCGGACCGCACCGCGGCCCCCGGACCCGCCCGCCCGACAGGGACCCGCCGCTTCCCCGTCACCGCTTGTTGATGCACCGTCAACTCCGTACTCCTAGGTTCCGGAAGCGCGCGACCCCGTCGCCGACCGGTCTGACGGGGCGGTTCACCACCCTTCCCAGGAGTGACACGTGGAGCGACGCAGTTTTCTGCGCGGAGCGGTCATCGGCACGTCGGCGGCGGCCTTCGGCGGCACCCTGATGCACGGCGCCGCCTACGCGGCCCCCGCGCAGCCCGGAGCAGGCCCGTACGGCGCCCTCGGCGCGGCGGACGCCAACGGCATCCTGCTGCCCGCCGGCTTCACCAGCCGGGTCGTCGCACGGTCGGGCCAGACGGTGCCCGGCACCTCGTACACCTGGCACAGCGCCCCCGACGGCGGCGCCTGCTTCGCCGACGGCACCGGCTGGATCTACGTGTCGAACTCGGAGATCAACCCGAGCGGCGGCGCGAGCGCGCTGCGGTTCGGCTCGACCGGCGCCGTCACCGGCGCGTACCGCGTGCTGTCCGGCACCCGGCAGAACTGCGCCGGCGGCCGGACCCCGTGGAACACCTGGCTCTCCTGCGAGGAGGTCAGCCTCGGGTACGTCTACGAGACCGACCCGTACGGGGTGAACGCGGCCGTCCGGCGGGACGCCATGGGCCGCTTCAAGCACGAGGCCGCCGCGGCGGACCCGGTCCGCAAGGTCGTCTACCTGACCGAGGACGAGACGAACGGCTGCTTCTACCGCTTCATCCCCACCACCTGGGGGAACCTCTCCGCCGGCACCCTCCAGGTACTGGTCGCGGGCACCGCCGCGAGCGGCTCCTTCAGCTGGCAGAACGTCCCCGACCCGGACGGCTCCCCGACCGCGACCCGCAGCCAGGTCTCGGGCGCGAAGAAGTTCAACGGCGGCGAGGGCTGCCACTACGCCAACGACACCGTCTGGTTCACCACCAAGGGCGACAACCGGCTCTGGCAGCTGAACCTCGCGTCCGGCACCTACGAGCTGGCCTACGACGACTCGCTCGTGCCCGGCGGCGCCGCCCCGCTGACCGGCGTCGACAACGTCACCGGCTCCTCCTCCGGCGACCTGTTCATCGCCGAGGACGGCGGCACCATGGAGATCTGCGTCATCACCCCGGACGACGTCGTCGCGCCCTTCCTGCGGATCAACGGCCAGTCCTCCTCGGAGATCACCGGCCCCGCCTTCTCCCCCGACGGCCGGCGCCTCTACTTCTCCAGCCAGCGGGGCACCAGCGGCAGCTCCTCCGGCGGCATCACCTACGAGGTGACGGGCCCGTTCCGCGCCTGACGCCGCGCGGTGGACGGGCCCCGCTCCCCTACGAGCCGGCCGACCCGTTCCGCGCGTAGCACCGCAGGTCCACCGTCCGTTGGGCGCCGCCGAGCAGGGCGGCGCCCAGCGGCGTCAGGGTGTGCAGGACCGCGTTCCCGTGCCGCAGGGTCGCGATGAGCCCCGCCTCGCGGAGCACCCCGGCGTGCTGGCTCGCCGAGGCCAGCGAGACCCCGGCCCGGCGGGCGAGCTCGCTCGTCGTGCCGCCGTCGCCGATGGCGTGCAGCACGGCCGAGCGGGTCTGGCCGACCAGCTTGGCGAGCGAGGAGCCGCCAGGCGCCCGGACGGTCGGCGCCTCGCCGTGGGTGACCGGGTAGACGAGGACCGGGGGCAACGCGGGGTCGCGCAGCACCACGGGGGTCCCCCGGCAGAAGTACGAGGGCTGGAGCAGCAGCCCCCGCCCGTCGAGGTGGACGTCCCGGTCGACCGGGTAGTCGGCCTCCAGGACGGGCGCGCGCCAGCGCAGCATCGGCGGCAGCGAGGCGAGGAGCTCGTCCGCGCCGCCGTCCAGGAGCGCGCGGCCGCGCCGCGCCCGGTCGGCCTCGACACGGGCCCTGATGTGCGGCCAGTACGGCTCCACGGCGGCGCGGTGGTAGCTCCGCAGCGCCCCCAGGAGCCGGCCGAAGGGGCCCGCGCCGCCGTCGGCGAGGGCGCGCAGCGAATGCGGCACCGTGCGCCCGCCGGAGCGGTCGGCGGCGAGGAGGGAGAGCTCGCCGCGCAGTCGTCCGGGGTCGGTGCCGCGGACCGCCTCCAAGCCCTCGTCGAGCCCGTGGACGCCCTCGGCGGGCGTCAGGAAGTCGGGAAAATAGCCGCGGCTCGGAACGAGCGCCGCGAGGAGCCTCGTCTCACCGCCGAGCCGCATCCGGGTTGCGGAGCGCCATTCCCCGAAGACGACGGGGCCGCGCCGGTCCCTTAAACGGTGAAAGCTGAGAATCGTTTCCCACAGAACATCGGGCCGGGCGGCGGTCCGTACCCCCGCCAGATCGTTTCCGGTGAAATGAATCCGCAGCATGACGTCCCCACCTGTGCACTCGCAACCACCCCCGACGTCGAGTATGCACAGCATCACTGCACGTTACCAGGGTGTTTCAGCCACAGTTGAAAAGCATCGCGGCAATGGGGGCGGAACCGAAAAGCTGTACGGGTCGGGCAGGAAACCTTCTGGACCGAGGTGACGTGGTGAAGACCGTGGGGGGCTTTGCCCGTCCGGCGGCGGTCGGCGAGGGTTGCGGCTCACCTGCCCGGCAGCGGTAAAGGGCGCGGCCTCCGGGTGGGGATCCGGGGGTCGCGCCCGCCTCATTCTTTGCGGTGGATCCTTTGCGGAGGACGAGAAAGTTCAATGGCCAATAATTCAATCAGGCGCAATTGAACAACTCCTCACATCCGCTCAACAAACAAACGACGGGACGGACACCTCCGCACAAAGGTGTCCGTCCCGTCGCCGTGATTCCGGGGCCGCCGCCCGCCGGTGAGGGTGGTGGAGTGACCGGCGGCGCCCCCGGTCGTACCGGAGTGGTTCGGTGATTCCCGCTGCTGAACGGGGGTTCAGGAGGGCCCGACCGCCGCTCCTGACCCCCCGTTCAGCAGGACTCAGCGGCTGTCGCTGCCCTTCGACTCGGCCGCCGCGCGGCCGGCCTCCAGGCGCGCCACCGGGATCCGGAAGGGCGAGCAGGAGACGTAGTCGAGACCGACCTCGTGGAAGAAGTGCACCGACTCCGGGTCGCCGCCGTGCTCGCCGCAGACACCGAGCTTGATGTCGGGGCGGGTGGCGCGGCCGGCCTGGACGGCGCTGCGCACGAGCGCGCCGACGCCGTCCTTGTCGATGGTCTCGAAGGGGCTGACCCCGAAGATGCCCTTCTCCAGGTACGCCGTGAAGAACGAGGCCTCCACGTCGTCGCGGGAGAAGCCCCAGACCGTCTGCGTCAGGTCGTTGGTGCCGAAGGAGAAGAACTCCGCGGCCTCGGCGATCTGACCGGCGGTCACGGCGGCGCGCGGCAGCTCGATCATGGTGCCGAGGGCGAGCTTGAGCTCGACGCCGGTGCGGGCCTGGACCTCCGCGATGACCTGCTCGGCCTCCTCGCGGACGATCTCCAGCTCCTGCACGGTGCCGACGAGCGGGATCATGATCTCGACCCGCGGGTCGCCCTTGGCGTCGAGGCGCTGGGCGGCGGCCTCGGCGATCGCCCGGACCTGCATGGTGAACAGGCCGGGGATGACCAGGCCGAGGCGGACGCCGCGCAGGCCCAGCATCGGGTTCTGCTCGTGCAGCCGGTGCACGGCCTGGAGCAGGCGCAGGTCGTTCTCGTGCGGCTCCTTGCGGGACTCGGCGAGGGCGACGCGCACCGACAGCTCGGTGATGTCGGGCAGGAACTCGTGCAGCGGCGGGTCGAGCAGGCGGACCGTGACGGGCAGCCCGTCCATGGCCTCGAAGAGCTCGACGAAGTCCGTCTGCTGGAGCGGCAGCAGGGCCTCCAGGGCCTCGTCGCGCTCGGCGTCCGTGTCGGCCAGGATGAGCCGCTCCACGAACTGGCGGCGCTCGCCGAGGAACATGTGCTCGGTACGGCAGAGGCCGATGCCCTGGGCGCCGAAGCGGCGGGCGCGGTTGGCGTCCTCGGCGTTGTCGGCGTTGGCGCGGACGCGCAGCCGGCGGACGCGGTCGGCGTAGGCCATGATCCGGTGGACGGCCTGGACGAGCTCGTCGGCGTCGTCGGCGCCGGCGTGCATGCGGCCCTCGAAGTACTCGACGACCGGGGACGGTACGACGGGTACCTCACCGAGGTACACCTTGCCGGTGGAGCCGTCGATGGAGACGACGTCGCCCTCCTCGACGACCTGGCCGTCGGACGTGGTCATCCGGCGGCGCTTGGTGTCGACCTCCAGCTCCTCGGCGCCGCAGACACAGGTCTTGCCCATGCCGCGGGCGACGACGGCGGCGTGCGAGGTCTTGCCGCCCCGGGAGGTGAGGATGCCCTCGGCGGCGATCATGCCGTCCAGGTCGTCCGGGTTGGTCTCGCGGCGGATCAGGATGACCTTCTCGCCCGAGCGGGACCACTTGACGGCGGTGTACGAGTCGAAGACGGCCTTGCCGACGGCCGCGCCCGGGGAGGCGGCGATGCCGCGCCCGATCTGCTCGACCTTGGCGGCCTCGTCGAACTTGGGGAACATCAGCTGGGCGAGCTGGGCGCCGGTGACGCGCTGGAGCGCCTCGGCCTCGTCGATCAGACCCTGGTCCACGAGCTGCGTGGCGATGCGGAAGGCGGCGCCGGCGGTGCGCTTGCCGACACGGGTCTGGAGCATCCAGAGCTGGCCGCGCTCGATGGTGAACTCGATGTCGCAGAGATCCTTGTAGTGGGTCTCCAGCGTGTTCATGATCTCCATGAGCTGGTCGTACGAGGTCTTGTCGATGCCCTCGAGGTCGGCCAGCGGCACGGTGTTGCGGATGCCGGCGACGACGTCCTCGCCCTGCGCGTTCTGCAGGTAGTCGCCGTAGACGCCCTCGTGGCCGGAGGCGGGGTCGCGGGTGAAGGCGACGCCGGTGCCGGAGTCCGGGCCGAGGTTGCCGAAGACCATCGAGCAGACGTTGACCGCGGTGCCGAGGTCGCCCGGGATGCGCTCCTGGCGGCGGTACAGCTTGGCGCGGTCGGTGTTCCAGGAGTTGAAGACGGCCTCGATGGCGAGGTCCATCTGCTCCCGCGGGTCCTGGGGGAAGTCGCGTCCGGTCTCGGCCTTGACGATCCTCTTGAAGTGCTCGACGACCCGCTGGAGGTCGGCGGCGTCGAGGTCGGTGTCGCTGGCGACCTTCTTCGCGGACTTCGCCTCGTCCAGCGCGTCCTCGAAGAGCTCGCCCTCGACGCCGAGGACGGTCTTGCCGAACATCTGGATGAGACGGCGGTACGAGTCCCACGCGAAGCGCTCGTTGTCCGCCTGGCGGGCGAGGCCGACGACGGAGGCGTCGGAGAGGCCGATGTTGAGGACGGTGTCCATCATGCCCGGCATGGAGAACTTCGCCCCGGAGCGCACCGAGACCAGCAGCGGGTCGTCGGCCTGGCCGAGCTTCTTCCCCATGCGCTGCTCCAGCGCGTCGAGGTGGGCGCTCACCTCGTCGCGGAGCGCGACGGGCTCCGAGCCGCTCTCGAGGTAGACCTTGCACGCCTCGGTGGTGATCGTGAACCCGGGGGGGACCGGCAGACCGAGGTTGGTCATCTCGGCCAGGTTCGCGCCCTTGCCACCGAGCAGGTCCTTCAGGTCCCTGTTGCCCTCGGTGAAGTCGTACACGAACTTCTGATCATTGTTTTCCGACACGGGTCCCGACTCCTCGATGACTCGGTTGGCTGCCCTGACGGCGAGGAACATACCCAGATCGAAGGCTTCTGGGGAGGTACGCCTAGCGGTCACGTGGCCTTAACCACCCGTCCGCCAGCACATCGAAAGTAACCGAGAAGTAGCTTCCGTTTTCAGACCCCGAAGACGCCATGACCGAAACCAGAGGAAAAACGCTCACATGAGCACCCATCGCGGCACTTGCATTCAAGTCTTGAACGCAAAAAGGGTGGCACCCGGTGCCACCCTTCAGGCGGTGCAGCCGTTCGTAACCTGCTCATCTGAGCGCCACCCCCCTCAAGGGTGGCGAGGATCACTCCCCCGGAACGGCCGATTCACGGCCGGATCTCAGCCGCCGGACGTGTCCAGCTCGGCGTCCTCGCTCACGCCTGAGCAGTCGTAGGGGTCCTTCAACCAGCCGTCCGGCAGGACAACCCGGTTGTTTCCAGACGTACGACCCCGAGGGCCGTCGGCGCCCGTCGGCCACGGCTGGTCGAGGTCGAGCTCGCTCAACTGAGCGCTCAGTTCGTCCAGCGACGAGGTGATCGCCAGCTTCTTGCGCATCTCGGACCCCACCGAGAAGCCCTTCAGGTACCAGGCCACATGCTTGCGGAAGTCGATGACACCGCGTGCCTCGTCGCCGATCCACTCGCCGAGCAGCCGGGCGTGTCGCACCATCGCCTCCGCGACCACCCGCAGACCCGGCGCCGCGTAGGCCCCGGTCCCCTCGAAGGCCGCCACGAGATCCGCGAAGAGCCACGGCCGCCCCAGGCAGCCGCGCCCGACGACCACGCCGTCGCAGCCCGTCTCTCGCATCATCCGCAGGGCGTCGTCGGCGGACCAGATGTCGCCGTTGCCCAGGACCGGGATCTCCGGCACGTGCTCCTTGAGCCGCGCGATCGCGTCCCAGTCCGCCGTGCCGCCGTAGTGCTGCGCCGCCGTCCGCCCGTGCAGCGCGATCGCGGTGACGCCCTCCTCGACCGCGATCCGGCCCGCGTCCAGGTAGGTGATGTGGTCGTCGTCGATGCCCTTGCGCATCTTCATCGTCACCGGCAGGTCGCCCGCGTTGCCCACGGCCTCGTTGAGGATCGCCCGCAGCAGCGGCCGCTTGTAGGGCAGGGCGGAGCCGCCGCCCTTCCGGGTCACCTTGGGGACCGGGCAGCCGAAGTTCAGGTCGATGTGGTCGGCGAGGTCCTCGTCGACGATCATGCGCACGGCCTTGCCGACCGTCACCGGGTCCACCCCGTACAGCTGGATGGAGCGCGGCTGCTCGGTCGCGTCGAAGCGGATGAGCTGCATCGTCTTCTCGTTGCGCTCGACCAGGGCCCGCGTCGTGATCATCTCGCTCACGAACAGCCCCTTGCCGCCGCTGAACTCGCGGCAGAGGGTGCGGAAGGGGGCGTTGGTGATGCCGGCCATCGGGGCGAGCACCACCGGCGGCTGCACGATGTGCGGGCCGATGGCAAGAGGGGAGAACGCGGTCATCGGACCATTGTCGCGCACTGCGCCGGTCATTAGTTAGCCGTACTATCCGAACATGCCAGAGCTCACACGCGCGGAGCTCCCCCGGCGCCGGCAACTCGTCGTCCTGGCGATCTGCTGCACGAGCCTGCTGATCGTCAGCCTGGACAACACCGCGCTCAACGTCGCCCTGCCCTCGCTCCGCGACGACCTCGACGCCTCCGTCTCCGGCATGCAGTGGGTCATCGACGCCTACACCCTCGTCCTCGCCTCCCTGCTCATGCTCGCCGGCTCCACCGCCGACCGGATCGGCCGCCGCAGGGTCTTCGTGACCGGCCTCGTCGTCTTCGCCCTGGGCTCGCTGCTCTGCTCCCTGGCGCCGAACCTGGAGGCGCTGGTCGCCTTCCGCGCGGTGCAGGCGGTCGGCGGCTCGATGCTCAACCCGGTCGCCATGTCGATCATCACCAACACCTTCACCGAACCCGCCGCACGCGCGCGTGCCATCGGCGTCTGGGGCGCGGTCGTCGGCATCTCCCTGGCCCTGGGGCCGCTGGTGGGCGGTGTGCTGGTCGAGTCGGTCGGCTGGCGGGCGATCTTCTGGGTCAACCTGCCGGTCGCCCTCGGGGCCCTGCTCCTGACCCTGCGCTACGTCCCCGAGTCGCGCGCGCCCCGCCCCCGCCGCCCCGACCCGGTCGGACAGCTCCTGGTGGCCGCGTTCCTCGGCTCCCTCACGTACGCGATCATCGAGACCGACCCGCTCTTCGCCGGGATCGCGGTGGCGGCGCTCGCCGGCGTCCTGGTGTACGAGCCGAGGCGCCGCGAACCCCTGATCGACCTGCGGTTCTTCCGCAGCGCCCCGTTCAGCGGCGCCACCGTCGTCGCGGTCTGCGCCTTCTCGGGCTTCGCCGGCTTCCTGTTCCTGAACACCCTGTACCTCCAGGAGGTGCGCGGCCTCTCACCGCTGGAGGCCGGCCTGTACGTGCTGCCGATGGCGGGCATGACCTTCGTCTTCGCCCCGCTGTCGGGCCGCCTCACGGGCGCGCGTGGACCCCGCCTCCCGCTGCTCCTCGCGGGCACGGCGATGGCGGCGGGGGCGCTGCTCTTCGCGGCCTTCGAGGCGGAGACCCGTGATCCGCTGCTCTTCACGGGGTACGTGGCCTTCGGCATCGGCTTCGGGCTGGTGAACGCCCCGATCACCAACACGGCCGTCTCGGGGATGCCCCGCGCGCAGGCGGGGGTGGCGGCGGCGGTGGCCTCCACGAGCCGGCAGGTCGGACAGACGCTCGGGGTCGCGGTCGTCGGCACGGTGCTCGCGACCGGGGTGGGCGCCGGGACGTCCCCCGAGGACTTCGTGGCGGCGGCGCGGCCCGGCTACTGGGTGGTGACGGCCTGCGGCCTCGCCGTCCTCGCGGTCGGCGCGCTGACCAGCGGGACCTGGGCCCGCCGCACGGCGGAGCGGACGGCCCGCTGCCTGGCGGACGAGGGGACGCGTCCGGCGGACGGGGCCGGCCTCCCGCTCAGACGGCGGTGAGGGACCGGTCCCGCGCGCTGCCCCGGCCCTCGCCGGCCCGCCGGTCCTCGTCCGCGGGCCGGTCCCGCGGCGCGCCGTGGGCCGCCGGGGCCCCTCCGGCCTCCTCGCGGACGACGAGCTCCAGGAGCCGTTCGAGCCGGGCCCGGGACTCCTCGTCGATCGGGACGTAGGTGCCGAGGCGCGGACCGGCGGCCGGGCCGAGCCAGAGGTTGGTGTGCTCCAGGTGGAGCACGCCGACCTCGGCGTTGCGGATGACCTTGGCGCGACCGGCGAGGTCGGCCACGTCGCGGCGCTCCCACAGCTCGCGGAACTCCGGGGAGGCGTCCTGGAGGCGCTGGACCAGCGCCTTCCAGGCCGGTTCGGCCAGGTGCTCGGCCATCGAGGCGCGGAGCTTGCCGACCATCGCGCGCAGGACCTCGGGGAGGTCGCCGAAGGCGGCCCGGAAGCGCTCGTCGGTGAAGGCGAGCCAGAGGGTGTTGCGGTCCTCTCGGGGCAGCGCGTCGAGATCGCGGTAGAGCCGTCCGAAGGTGCGGTTGTAGGCGAGGAAGTCGTACCGGCTGTTCTGGACGCAGGCGGGGACGGGCTCCAGCTGGCGGAGCAGGGCGCGGAGTGCGGGGGTGACGGCCGGGCAGGCCGTCTCGGGGTGCGGGTCGCTCTGCGCGGCGAGGGCGAAGAGGTGGCTGCGCTCGGTGGGGTCGAGCAGCAGGGCTCCCGCGAGGGCGTCGAGGACCTGCGGGGAGACCTGGATGTCGCGGGCCTGTTCGAGCCAGGTGTACCAGGTGACGCCGACGGCGGAGAGCTGGGCGACCTCCTCGCGGCGCAGCCCGGGGGTGCGGCGGCGGCGTCCCCGGGGCAGGCCGACCTGCTCGGGGGTGATGCGCTCGCGCCGGCTGCGCAGGAAGGCGGCGAGCTCGTGCCGCCGCGTGCCGGGTTCCGCCGTCGTCATCGTCACGCTCCCAGGGTGCCGGGCCGGTCAGCCCTGTGCCAGGTACTCCTTCTACCAGGATAAAGACACTCTGGTACCAGGCTGAGAGGCGGCGGATCGTCGGATGCGTGACTACGACCTCCGCTTCCCCCCGCTCCCAGGGACCCCAGGGTTCTCCGGCACCCGCCCCGGGCGGCACCCCGCCCGGGACCGGTGCCGTCGTCCACGGCCGGCCGGCACTGGGCCCGCTCGGCCTGTTCACCGTGCTGCTCGGCGCGGCCCTGCCGCTGATCGACTTCTTCATCGTCAACGTCGCCCTGCCGTCGATCGACCACGACCTGGCGGCGGGCCCGGCGCTCCTGGAACTCGTCGTCGCCGGGTACGGGCTGTCGTACGCCGTCCTGCTCGTCCTCGGCGGGCGGCTGGGCGACCTCTTCGGGCGCCGACGGCTCTTCCTCGCCGGCATGGCGGCCTTCGGCCTGACGTCGCTGGCCTGCGGTCTGGCCCCGGACGCCTGGACGCTCGTCGGGGCGCGGGTGGCGCAGGGCGCCGCGGCGGCGCTGATGCTGCCGCAGGTCCTCGCGACCATCCACTCCTCGACGGAGGGGGCCCGCCGGGCCCGGGCGCTGAGCCTGTACGGGGCGACCGCGGGGCTCTCCATGGTCGCCGGGCAGATCCTCGGCGGCGTCCTGGTGGCGGCCGACCTCGCGGGCTCGGGCTGGCGCGCGGTCTTCCTGGTGAACGTGCCGGTGGCGGTGGTCGGCCTGCTCCTGGCCTTCCGCACGGTGCCGGAGACCCGCTCGGACCGCCCGGCGCCGGTGGACGTGCCGGGCACCCTGCTGCTGGGCCTGGCGCTGACCACGCTGCTCGTTCCGCTCACGGAGGGCCGGGCGGCGGGCTGGCCGGTGTGGACGTGGGTGTCGCTGGCCGTGTTCCCTTTCGCGGCCGTGGCGTTCTGGCGGGTGGAGCGGCGGACGGACCGCCGGGGCGGCATGCCGCTGGTCCCGCCGAGCCTGCTGGGGCTGGTGTCGCTGCGGCGCGGGCTGGTGCTGCTGCTGCCGCTGTGCATGGGCTTCGGCGGCTTCATGTTCGTGATCGCGGTCGCGCTCCAGCAGGGGCTCGGTCTGGGGGCGGTCGCCTCGGGGCTGGCCCTGGTGCCGATGGCCCTGGCGTTCTTCGGCGCCTCGCTGGCGGGTCCCCGGCTGGTACGGCGCTGGGGCACGCGCGTGGTGACGGCCGGCGGCCTCGTCCAGGGGGTCGGCATCGCCCTGCTCGCGGTGACGGTGTGGCGCGCCTGGCCGGACCTGTCGGTGGCGGTCCTGCTCCCCGGCATGGCGATCGCGGGACTCGGCCAGGGCCTTCAGCTGCCGGTGCTCTTCCGCGTGATCCTCTCGGAGGTCCCCGGGGAGCGCGCGGGGGTGGGGAGCGGAGTGATGGTGACGACCCAGCAGTCGGCCCTGGCCCTCGGGGTGGCCACGCTGGGCTCCCTCTACCTGGGCCTGGCGGCCTCGCCCGCGGGGGCCGGCGCCGCCCTGACGACGACCCTCGTGGTCCAGCTGGCCATGGTGGCCCTGACGGTGGCCCTGTCCGCCCGCCTGCCGAGGCACGCGGGCTAGTCCCGCGCCGCGCACGGGGGCGGCGCGGGAGCGGGCGAAGGGCAACGGGGCGACGGCCAGGGGCGGGGTGGGGCCCGGACGGGGTGGGGCGTGCCAGGTGGGGCACGAGCGGGGTGGGGCGTGCCAGGTGGGGCACAGGCGGGGTGGGTACGGGCGGGGTGGGGCACGGAACGACGGAAGGGCCCGGGGCGCGACGGCGCTCCGGGCCCTTCCTCGTGCGGTGGTGCCTACTCCTGGCCGGTGGCCTCGGCCTCGCCGGCCTCCCGGGTGCGCTCGCGCATCCGCTTCAGGAGGTCCTGCTTGCGGTCGTCGGCGGACGGCCGGGCCGCGCCGCGGCTCCGCTCGTCGCCGTGCCGGTCGGCGCGGGACAGCTTCTTGCGCTGCCCTCCGACGCCGAGGAGGTTGTTGCGGCTCTTCGCCACGGTGTTCTCCCGTCGATGAGGTGGTCACTGGTCTGACTCGGGCTGCCCATGCGGGAGCTCACTCGTAGATCTGGAAGAACTGGGAGAACGAAGACATGGGGCCGACGCTACCCCCGTCCGGCGGGGCCCGGCACCCGGTTTTCCCCCGCCACGACGCCCCTCTTCCGGCCACCGCGGACCGAGCCCGACCGGCCCGGCACACCCGAGGGAATGACAGATGTTGAAATCTGTCATCGGTCATGCCATGGTTGTTCTGTCCGACCGATCCACCGCTTCCCGGACTCCGAGGAGACCGCCATGACCACCGCCAGCCGCCCCGTCCCCACCCGCCGCCTCGGCGCCACCGGCCCCGAGGTCTCCGCCCTCGGCCTCGGCTGCATGGGCATGTCCGCGCTGTACGGCGAGAGCGACCGCGCCGAGTCGATCGCGACGATCCACGCCGCCCTGGACGCGGGGGTGACCCTGCTCGACACGGGCGACTTCTACGGCATGGGGCACAACGAGCTGCTGATCGAGGAGGCGCTGCGCACGGCCCCCGCGGCCGCCCGCGAGCAGGCCCTGACCAGCGTGAAGTTCGGCGCCCTGCGCACCGTCGAGGGCGGCTTCACCGGATACGACGGGCGCCCGGCCGCCGTGAAGAACTTCGCGGCCTACTCGCTCCAGCGGCTCGGCACCGGCCACATCGACATCTACCGGATCGCCCGCGTCGACCCCGACGTGCCGATCGAGGAGACCGTCGGCGCCATCGCCGAACTCGTCGAGGCGGGCCACGTCCGGCACATCGGGCTCTCCGAGGTCGGCGCCGACACCCTGCGCCGGGCGGCGGCCGTCGCCCCGATCGCGGACCTCCAGATCGAGTACTCCCTGATCTCCCGGTCGATCGAGGAGAAGATCCTGCCCACCGCCCGGGAGCTGGGCATCGGCGTCACGGCGTACGGAGTCCTGTCACGCGGACTGATCAGCGGCCACTTCACCCGCGACCGCGAGCTGGCGGCCGGCGACTTCCGCGGCATGAGCCCGCGCTTCCAGGGCGAGAACCTCCGGCGGAACCTGGACCTCGTGGAGCGGCTCCGCACCCTCGCCGAGGCCAAGGGCGTGACCGTGGCGCAGACCGCGATCGCCTGGGTCCTCGCCCAGGCCGAGCGGCAGCGCGCGGACATCGTCCCGCTGGTGGGCGCCCGCCGCCCGGACCGGCTGGCGGAGGCGCTCGGCGCCCTGGACGTCACGCTCGACGCCGCGGACCTGGCGGCGATCGAGGAGGCCGTCCCGGCGGGCTCCGCCGCGGGCGAGCGCTACCCGGCGGCGCAGATGGCGCATCTGGACAGCGAGCACTGACAGGTACTGTCCTTCCATGGCCGCCACCGAGACCCTGACCGCCGAGCGCATCCTCGAAGCCACCGAGGAGGTGCTGCGCCGCTACGGACCGGCGAAGGCGACCGTCGTGGACGTGGCCCGGGTCCTCGGCGTCAGCCACGGCAGCGTGTACCGCCACTTCCGCACCAAGGCGGCCCTGCGCGAGGCGGTGACGGAGCGGTGGCTCTCGCGCACCGAGACCGCCCTCGCCGAGCTGACGGCGACACCCGGCCTGGCGGCGCCGGACAAGCTCCACGAGTGGTTCGCGCGCCTCTTCGAGGCCAAGCGGCACAAGGCGGGCGACGACCCCGAGCTGTTCGCCACGTACAACGTGCTGATCGACGAGAACAGCGGAGTGGTCGACCAGCACATCGACGTCCTGATCGGCCAGGTCCGGTCGATCGTCGAAGAAGGGGCCCGGGAGGCGGAGTTCGCCGCACCCGACCCCGAGGCGACGGCCCGCGCCCTCTTCCACGCCACCGCCCGCTTCCACGACCCGGGCTACGCCCCGGAGTGGCGGCGCCCCGCGATCGAGACGGAGTTCGAGTCCGTGGTGGGCCTGCTGCTGCGCGGCCTCCGCGCCTGACGGCCCCGCCCGAGGGCGCGGCCCCTCCTGTCGGCCCCTCCTGACGGCCCCGCCCGAGGGCGCAGCCCGACGAGCCCGGCCAGCCCCGGACGCCCGCCCGTCCGGTCCCTCCCCTCCCCCGGCGCCAGGTCGTGCCGGGCGCCCGACGCCACGGGAAAGCCCCCGGTTCCGCGGAGGAACCGGGGGCTTCGCCGTGCGCGGGGAGCGGACTCAGCAGCCGAGCAGGCGGCTGCCCAGGTAGCCCTGGATCTGGTCGAGGGAGACGCGCTCCTGCTTCATGGTGTCGCGCTCGCGCACCGTCACCGCGTTGTCCTCGAGGGTGTCGAAGTCGACGGTCACGCAGAACGGGGTGCCGATCTCGTCCTGGCGACGGTAGCGGCGGCCGATGGCGCCGGCGTCGTCGAACTCGATGTTCCAGTTCTGGCGCAGGTCCGCCGCCAGGCCCTTGGCCTTCGGGGAGAGCTGCGCGTTGCGGGAGAGCGGCAGGACCGCGGCCTTGACCGGGGCCAGGCGGTGGTCGAGGCGCAGCACGACGCGCTTCTCCATGACGCCCTTGGCGTTGGGGGCCTCGTCCTCGTTGTACGCGTCGAGGAGGAAGGCCAGCATCGCGCGGCCGACACCGGCGGCGGGCTCGATGACGTACGGCGTGTACGCCTCGCCGGACTCCTGGTCCAGGTAGGTCAGGTTGGCGCCGGAGGCCTTGGCGTGCGCGTTCAGGTCGTAGTCGGTGCGGTTGGCGACGCCCTCCAGCTCGCCCCACTCGCTGCCGCCGAACTGGAAGCGGTACTCGATGTCGGCGGTGCGCTTCGAGTAGTGGGAGAGCTTCTCCTTGGGGTGCTCGTACCAGCGCATGTTCTCCTCACGGAGACCCAGGCCCGTGTACCAGTTCCAGCGCTGCTCCATCCAGTATTCCTGCCACTGCTCGTCCTCGCCCGGCTTGACGAAGAACTCCATCTCCATCTGCTCGAACTCGCGGGTGCGGAAGATGAAGTTGCCCGGAGTGATCTCGTTCCGGAAGGACTTGCCCATCTGACCGATGCCGAACGGGGGCTTCTTGCGCGAGGTGGTCTTCACCTGGGCGAAGTTGGTGAAGATGCCCTGCGCGGTCTCGGGACGCAGGTACGCGACGGAGCCGGTGTCCTGGGTCGGGCCGAGGTGCGTGGAGAGCAGGCCGGAGAACTGCTTGGGCTCGGTGAAGGTGCCCTTGTTGCCGCAGTTCGGGCAGTTGAGGTCGGCGAAGCCGTTCTCGGGGAGGCGGCCGTGCTTCTCCTCGTACGCCTCCTCCAGGTGGTCGGCGCGGAAGCGCTTGTGGCAGGAGGTGCACTCGGTCAGCGGGTCGGTGAAGGTGGCGACGTGGCCGGAGGCCTCCCAGACCTCGGTGGCCAGGATGACCGACGAGTCGATGCCGACGACGTCCTCACGCGAGGTGACCATGTAACGCCACCACTGGCGCTTCAGGTTCTCCTTCAGTTCGACACCCAGCGGTCCGTAGTCCCAGGCGGCACGCTGGCCGCCGTAGATCTCGCTGCACGGGTAGACGAAGCCACGGCGCTTGCTCAGGCTGACGATGGTGTCGATCTTGTCGGCGGCCACGGTGCTCTCTTCATTACGACGACGAAGTGCGAATGCCTCAGGTTACCGGCGCCCGCACCCCCCGTATCAAATCGGTTCTACGAGCGGCTCCCGCCGCGGCCCTCCCGGGTCCCGCGTGCGGGGAGCCACACGTACGACAATTGACAATCGTTTCCAGTTTTGTTGAAAATGAGTGTCATGAACGTATGTCGCCTCATACCCGCCACCGCCGTCGCCGGAGCCGTCACGCTCGGCATCGTCACCCTCTCCGCCTGCGGCGGAACGTCCGACGCGGCCGACAAGGGAAGCGGCGGCAAGCTGGACGTGGTGGCGTCGTTCTACCCCATGCAGTACCTGGCCGAGCAGATAGGCGGCGGCCACGTCGCCGTCGACACCCTCACCAAGCCCGGCGTCGAACCCCACGACCTGGAGCTCAAGCCGCGGCAGATCGGCGCGCTCGGCGAGGCCGACGTCGTCCTGTACCTCAAGGGCATCCAGCCCGCCGTCGACGACGCGATCGCCCAGGCCGGCGTGAAGAACACCGTCGACGCCGCCACCCTCACCAAGCTGGAGGCCCACGGCACCGAGGTCGGCCACGAGGGCCACGACCACGCCGAGGGCGACCACGCCGGGGACGGGCACGCGGAGGAGGAGGCCGGGCACGACCACGGCTCCGAGGCCGGCGCCGACCCGCACATCTGGCTCGACCCCGTGAAGTACGCCGAGGTCGCCAAGGGCGTCGGAAGCGCCCTGGAGAAGGCCGACCCGGCGAACGCCGCCGACTACCGGAAGAACACCGACGCACTCGTCAAGAGGCTCGGCGACCTGAACACCGCCTTCGCCGACGGCCTGAAGAACACCACGACGAAGACCTTCATCACCACCCACTCCGCCTTCGGCTACCTCGCCGAGCGCTACGGCCTCGATCAGGAGGGCATCTCCGGCATCGACCCCGAGTCCGAGCCGAGCCCCGCCCGGATCAAGGAACTCCAGGACGTCGCGAAGAAGGACGGGGTCACCACCGTCTTCTTCGAGACCCTCGCGAGCGACAAGACCGCGAAGACCCTCGCCGGCGACGCCGGCCTCACGACCGACGTGCTCGACCCGCTGGAGGGAATCACGGACACGTCCAAGGGCGATGACTACATCGAGGTCATGCGCTCCAACCTCGCCGCGCTGCAGAAGGCCCTCGGCGCGAAGTGATCACCGCACAGCAGGAGGTACGAGCCATGGCAGCCCCGACACGTGAACGGGAAGCCGTCATCTCCGTCCGCGGAGCCACCGCGGCCCTCGGCGCCCGGCCCGTCCTCCGCGGCGTCGACCTCACCGTCCGGCGCGGTGAGGTCGTCGCCCTGCTCGGCGCCAACGGCTCCGGCAAGTCCACCGCGGTCCGCTCCGTCATCGGCCAGGTGCCGCTGACCGGCGGCACCATCGAGCTGTTCGGCACGGAGCGGAAGCGGTTCCGCGACTGGGCCCGGGTCGGCTACGTGCCGCAGCGGACCACCGCCGCGAGCGGCGTCCCCGCCACCATCCGCGAGGTCGTCTCCTCCGGCCGCCTCTCCCGCCGCAGGTTCGGCTGGCTGACCAAGGCCGACAAGGCCGCCGTCGAGCGGGCCATCGACCTCGTCGGACTCGCCGACCGCGCCCGGGACTCCGTCTCCGCGCTCTCCGGCGGGCAGCACCAGCGGGTGCTGATCGCCCGCGCGCTCGCCGCCGAGCCGGAGCTCCTGATCATGGACGAGCCGATGGCGGGCGTGGACCTCGCGAGCCAGGAGATCCTCGCCTCGACCCTGCGCGAGCAGGTCGCCGGCGGCACCTCCGTCCTCCTCGTCCTGCACGAGCTGGGCCCCCTGGAGCCGCTGATCGACCGCGCGGTCGTGCTCCGCGACGGCTGCGTCGTCCACGACGGCCCGCCCCCGGAGGCCCTCGGCCAGCACGCGCTGCCGGGCCACGACCACGTCCATCCGCACGCGGCCGGGGAGCCGCTCCGCACGGGTCTGCTGACCTGAGGAAGCTGACCTGATCATGGAAATGCTCGATCTCGCCTTCATGCAGCGCGCGCTCCTCGCGGCCGTGCTCGTCGGCATCACCGCCCCCGCCGTGGGCATCTACCTGGTCCAGCGCCGGCAGGCGCTGATGGGCGACGGCATCGGCCACGTGGCCATGACCGGCGTCGGCCTCGGCTTCCTGCTGAACTCCAGCCCGGTCTGGATGGCGACCCTCGTCGCCGTCGTCGGCTCGGTCGGCATGGAGCTGATCCGGGCGTACGGCAAGACCCGCGGCGACCTCGCGCTCGCGCTGCTCTTCTACGGCGGCATGGCCGGCGGCGTCCTGCTGATCAACCTCTCGCCGACCGGCTCCAACGCCAACCTCAGCTCCTACCTCTTCGGCTCGCTCTCCACGGTCTCCGAGGAGGACCTCACCGCGATCGGCGTCCTGGCGGCCTTCGTCGTCCTGGTCACGGTCGGACTGCGCCGGCAGCTCTTCGCGGTCAGCCAGGACGAGGAGTTCGCCCGGGTCACCGGCCTCCCCGTGCGCGCCCTGAACCTGCTGATCGCGGTCACGGCCGCGGTGACCGTCACGGTCGCCATGCGGGTCGTCGGCCTGCTCCTGGTCAGCGCGCTCATGGTGGTGCCGGTCGCGGCGGCCCAGCAGCTGTCGAAGTCCTTCCGCGCGACCTTCGTCCTCGCGGTGGTGACGGGCATCACGGTCACCCTGGCGGGCACGGTCACCTCGTACTACCAGGACGTGCCGCCCGGCGCGACGATCGTCCTGTACGCGATCGGCGTCTTCGTCCTGCTCACCCTGCTCGCCACGCCGCTCGCCAAGCGCCGGGCGAGGGCGGCCGAGGCGGACGCGGAGAGCTGCGACGCACCGGTTCCGGCGACCCGGCGGCCCTCGGACGACGTGAAGGTCTGATCCGGCCCGGACGCGGGGCCGCGGGGGGCTGGCAGAATGGCGGGGGCAGACAAGGATCCAAGGAGGCCCCCGTGGTGACGGCAGGACCCCCCGTACGAGGCCGCTCGACCAAGCAGCGTGCCGCCGTCTCCGCGGCGCTGAACGAGGTGGACGAGTTCCGCAGCGCCCAGGAGCTGCACGACATGCTCAAGCACCGCGGCGACTCGGTCGGCCTCACCACCGTCTACCGCACGCTCCAGTCCCTCGCGGACGCGGGCGAGGTCGACGCGCTGCGCACGAGCGAGGGCGAGACGGTGTACCGCCGCTGCTCGACCGGCGACCACCACCACCATCTGGTGTGCCGGGTCTGCGGCAAGGCCGTGGAGGTGGAGGGCCCGATGGTGGAGCAGTGGGCCGAGGCGATCGCCTCGGAGCACGGCTTCGTGAACGTGGCGCACACCGTGGAGATCTTCGGCACCTGTGCCGACTGCGCCGGGAAGTGACCCGGCGGGCACCGACCTGACATACGAGAGGGCCCGTACCCCCGGGGTACGGGCCCTCTCGCGTACCGCTCAGCCCTTGTCGAGGACCGCCAGGTCGGCCGGGTCGACGCCGCCGAAGCGGCGGTCGCGCTGGGCGTACTCGATGCAGGCGCGCCAGAGGTCGCGGCGGTCGAAGTCGGGCCAGAGCACGTCCTGGAAGACCATCTCGGCGTAGGCGCTCTGCCAGATCAGGTAGTTGGAGGTGCGCTGCTCGCCGCTGGGCCGCAGGAAGAGGTCCACGTCCGGCATGTCCGGGTAGTAGAGGTACTTCTGGATGGTCTTCTCGGTGATCTTCGCCGGGTCGAGGCGGCCGGCCTTCACGTCCTCGGCGAGGGCCTGCGCCGCGTCGGTGAGCTCCGCGCGGCCGCCGTAGTTCATGCAGAAGTACAGCGTGAGGCGGGTGTTGTCCTTGGTCTGCTCCTGCGCGACCTGGAGCTCCTTCGCGACCGACTTCCACAGCTTGGGCATGCGGCCGACCCAGCGCACCCGCACGCCGAGGGAGTCGAGCTGGTCGCGGGACTTGCGGATGAAGTCGCGGTTGAAGTTCATCAGGAAGCGCACCTCCTCGGGGGAGCGCTTCCAGTTCTCGGTGGAGAAGGCGTAGAGCGAGATCGAGCCCACGCCCATCTCGATCGCGCCCTGGAGCACGTCGAGCACCTGCTCGGCGCCGACCTTGTGGCCCTCGGTGCGGGGCAGGCCGCGCTCCTTGGCCCAGCGGCCGTTGCCGTCCATGACGATCGCGACGTGCTCCGGGACGAGCTCGGACTGGAGCTTCGGCGGGCGGGCGCCCGACGGGTGCGGCTCGGGGGTGCTGTACTCCCGGCGCTGTCGACCGAGCAGTCGTGCGATGGCCATGACGTGGTCTCTCCTACCTAGCTTTTCTCTACGTACCGCAGCGAGCGCAGGCCGCGCTCCAGGTGCCAGTGCAGATAGGCGGACACGAGTCCGCTGCCCTCCCTGACGTGACGCGGCTCGCACGCGTCCGCCGTCGCCCAGTCGCCGGTGAGCAGCGCGCTGAGCAGGCCGATGGCCTCCGCCGAGGGTACGACGCTTCCGGCGACCCGGCAGTCGCCGCATATGACGCCGCCCGCCGCGACCGAGAAGAACCGGTTGGGGCCGTGGATGCCGCACTTGGCGCAGTCCTCGAAGCTCGGCGCGTAGCCGTTCACGGCGAGGGAGCGGAGGAGGAAGGCGTCGAGGATGAGGTGGGGGGCGTGCTCGCCCCGGGCGAGCGTCCGCAGTGCGCCGACGAGCAGCAGGTACTGCTGCACGGCGGGCTCGCCCTCGTGGTCGGTGAACCGCTCGGCCGTCTCCAGCATGGCGGTGCCGGCGGTGTAGCGGGCGTAGTCGGTGACGATGCCGCCGCCGTACGCGGCGATGGTCTCGCTCTGGGTGCAGAGCGGCAGACCGCGCCCGACCAGCTCGCTGCCGCGGGCGAAGAACTGCACGTCCACGTGGGAGAACGGTTCGAGCCGCGCCCCGAACTTCGACTTGGTCCGCCGGACCCCGCGGGCGACGGCCCGCACCCGGCCGTGGCCGCGGGTGAGGAGGGTGATGATGCGGTCCGCTTCCCCCAGCTTCTGGGTGCGCAGCACGATGCCGTCGTCGCGGAACAGACTCATGCGGCCATTCTCGCGCACGCCGGAGGCGGCCCGGGCCGGAGTCGGGAGGCCCGCGGTGCGGGCCGGGGGCGCGCGCCCGCGCGGGAGGCCGAGAGTTCACCTCCCGTCCACCTCGGCGTGGGGGTGCCGGGGCTTAGGCTCCGGGCGTGGACATACCCGTCGCGTTCCGCTGGGTGCTCGCGGCCCTGCTGGTCCTCCAGCTCGTCGCCCTCGTTCCCGTCGCGCGCCGGATGCGGCGTCCCGATCCCGCTGTCAGGACCGACGCCCGGCTCGACCTGCTCGACGCCGTGAGCTCCCTGACGCTCCTGGCCGGCCTCGCCCTGGGCCGGAGCGCGCTGATGCTCGCGGGGTTCGTCCTCCTCGGCGCGGTCATCGCGGTGAAGGGGTTCCGGGCGCTCCGCGTCCGGCGGGAGGTCTGATCCGGCGTACGGCGAAAGCCCGGCCGGGAGGGGCTCCCGGCCGGGCGTTCCGTGTCGCGTGTCCCGGGGAGTCAGGGCACCTCGCCGCGGCTCCGCGCGTTCACGTGCGCCGTGGCGGCGCTCAGCCGCTCGGCCGAGGTCGCCTCGCGGACCCCGTCGGGCTCCACGTCCCACTCCCGTCCACCGCCCAGCGGTCGGATCTGGACGTAGGGCCCTTCGTGGCCCATGACCCTCCCGACCCGTCCGGTGCGGATCTCGACGACGTACGACCCGATGGGCAGTGTCATGACCGGTTCTCCTCCCCCGGCGGAACGGCGTCGGCGGGCAGCCGGGCCGAGTCCGCCGTGCGGCTTCGCAGGGCGACGGGCGGCCACGGAGGACCGGCGGCGAGGGCGACGGCTCCGGGCCCGGCTGAAGGACGCCGGATTCCGGCGTTCGCGAGCGGCTCGCTCAATTCCGTCACCACCTCGTGTGCGACTTCGATGGCCCCCGTGGTCCTCTTCATGATGTCTTCCTCACCAACGTATGCCTTTCTGAATCCATTTCCGGCTTCGCCTCACCAGAGGGGCGCCGGATCCGTAGGATCGACGGATCCGCGGTGCGTGCAACTGGCTCACACGGTCGACGAGTTAACCCCTGGCCGCAGGCGTGCGGCGGGATACGGGGGGCTTTGCCCGGAAGGGCATTCGGTTATCACGGAGAGGCCGCGGGGCCGAATGGAACACGCCGGGCGGACTGGTGTTCGCCCAGGGCGCACACCTCTTCCCGTTCGAATCGGGAAATACGAATGGCGAGGCCGTGAGCGGCCTCGATAATCGACGGGATCCCGCAATGCGACGGCATCGCCGAACGGGTGCGCCGCGCCCTCCCGGCACGCCCCCGCGGGGCCCCCGGATGTCCCACGGCCGCCGCCCGGGCCTACGATCGCGGGCGCACCGGCCCCGCCGTCAGCCCCGGTCCGGCCGCGCGTGACCGGACCCCCCCGGCGGCTCTTATGGAAGTCATAAGTCCGCCTTATGGGCTCATAGACCGGGGGCGGGTACCCGTTCGGCTCGCGCATTATTTAGGGTGACCTAAGTGTCGGCGGCCTCGCCGCCACGTCGCTTGCGAAGGGAACCAGTCATGCCCCGCCCCCTCCGGGTCGCGATCGTCGGCGCCGGCCCCGCCGGAATCTACGCCGCCGATGCGCTGCTGAAGTCCGAGGCCGCCGCCGAGCCGGGTGTGTCCATCGACCTCTTCGAGCGGATGCCCGCCCCCTTCGGCCTCATCCGCTACGGCGTCGCCCCCGACCACCCGCGCATCAAGGGCATCGTCAACGCCCTCCACCAGGTCCTCGACAAGCCGCAGGTCCGCCTCTTCGGCAACATCGACTACGGCACCGACATCCACCTCGACGACCTGCGCGCCTTCTACGACGCCGTGGTCTTCTCGACCGGCGCCATGGCCGACCGCCCGCTCGACATCCCGGGCGTCGAGCTCGACGGTTCGTACGGCGCAGCCGACTTCGCCTCCTGGTACGACGGCCACCCGGACGTCCCGCGCACCTGGCCGCTCGACGCGGAGAAGGTCGCCGTCCTCGGCGTCGGCAACGTGGCCCTCGACATCGCGCGCATCCTCGCCAAGACCGGCGACGAGCTGCTGCCGACCGAGATCCCCGCCAACGTCTACGACGGCCTCAAGGCCAACAAGGCCGTCGAGATCCACGTCTTCGGACGCCGGGGACCGGCCCAGGCCAAGTTCAGCCCGATGGAGCTGCGCGAACTGGACCACTCCCCCACCATCGAGGTCATCGTCAACCCCGAGGACATCGACTACGACGAGGGCTCGATCGCCGAGCGGCGCAAGAACAAGCAGACCGACATGGTCGCCAAGACCCTGGAGAACTGGGCGATCCGCGACGTCGGCGACCGCCCGCACAAGCTCTTCCTGCACTTCTTCGAGTCGCCCGTCGAGATCCTCGGCGAGGACGGCAGCGTCGTCGGCCTGCGCACCGAGCGCACCGAGCTGGACGGCACGGGCAACGTGAAGGGCACCGGCACGACCACGGACTGGGACGTCCAGGCCGTCTACCGCGCCGTCGGCTACCTCTCCGACGAGCTGCCCAAGCTCCCCTGGGACGCCGCCAGCGGCACCGTCCCGGACGAGGGCGGCCGGGTCGTCGAGGAGACCGGCGAGCACATGGCCTCCACGTACTGCACCGGCTGGATCCGCCGCGGCCCCGTCGGCCTCATCGGCCACACCAAGGGCGACGCCAACGAGACCGTGGCGAACCTCCTCGACGACTTCGCGAACGGCCGCCTGCTGACCCCGGACAACCCGGAGACGGACGCCGTCGTGTCCTTCCTGGAGGCCAAGGGGCTCACGTACACCACGTGGGAGGGCTGGTACGCCCTGGACGCCGCCGAGAAGGCGCTCGGCGAGCCGCAGGGCCGCGAGCGCGTCAAGATCGTCGAGCGCGAGGACATGCTGCGCGCGAGCGGCGCCATCGCGTAGGACCGCGCAGGCCCTCGCCCCTTCCCCGGCCTACCCTGAGAGGACCGGGAAGGGGCGAGAGCCATGTCCGTACCCACCACGACCAACCCGGTCGACCGGGCCAGGAGCGCCGCGGCCCGCGAGTCCTGGGCCGAGGCCTACGCGCTGCTCCACGCCAACGACCGGCACCCCTCGCGCGGCCTGACCGCCGACGACCTCTCCGTCCTCGCCGACGCCGCCTGGTGGTCCGGGCACGTCGACGAGTCCGTGGCGGCCCTCCTCCGGGCGCACGCCGCCTTCCTCGCGGCCGACGACCACCGGGGCGCCGGCCTCGCCTCCTGGCGGCTGTACGACGAGTACACCGGCCTCGGACGCCCCGCGGCCGCCGCCGGCTGGCTCCACCGGGCCCGGCACCACCTGGAGGACCTGCCGGACTGCCCCGAGCGGTGCTTCCTGGAGATGACGGCCTCCGAGGAGGCCTCGGACCGCGGCGACCACCGCTCCGCCCTCGCCGCGACCCGTCGCATGACCGCCCTGGCCCGCGCCTCCGGCAGCCCCGACCTCCTCGCCCTCAGCCACCAGGCCGGATCCCGCGCCCTCCTCGCGGCCGGCCGCAGGACCGAGGGCCTCGCCCTCCTCGACGACGCGATGAGCGCGGTGGCCGCGGGCGGACTCAGCGGCATCGTGACCGGCCGGCTCTACTGCCTGGCCCTGACCCGGTGCGGGGAGGCCGCCGACCTCGCGCGGGCCGTCGAGTGGACGAACGCGGCGATGGAGTGGTGCGCCCCGCCGTGGACCGGCCGCCCGCCGGACCGGAGCACGGACCACGGCACGGGCGCGGACAGCCGTACGGGCCCGAGGACGGACCGCGGCACGGATACGGACCACGGCACGGGCACAGACCGCGGCACGGTCCCGAGCACAGACCGCGGACCGGATACGCGTACGCGCACGGCGGAGCCGGAGACGGCCGGCAGCGCCCCTGTCCCCGCCCCGCTCCCCATGACCGTCCCCTCGGGCGAGAACCCCTTCCGTGGCGTCCTCCGGGCGCACCGTGTCGCCGTCCTCGATCTCCTCGGGGCCTGGGCGCTCGCCGAGGCGGAGGCCCGGCAGGCCTGCCGCGAGGTGCCGGTGGACCGCCTGGAGTCGGCCGCCGCCGCGTACTACGCCGCCGGGGACGTCCAGCGCCGCCAGGGCCGCCTCGAAGCGGCCGCCGTCTCCTACGGCCACGCCCACGAGCTGGGCCGGATCCCCCAGCCGGGCCTCGCGCTGCTGCGTCTCGCGCAGGGCCGGGCCGACGCGGCCGTGGCCGGTGTCGACCTGGCCCTGGCCTGCCGGAACGACCCCGACCACGACCTCCTGGGCCGGGCCCGCCTGCTGGCCGCCCGGACCGAGGTGGCGCTCGCCGTCCGCGACCTGCCCGGCGCGGCGCGGGCGGCGGAGGACCTCGACGCCCTCGCGGGGGCCGGCGGCGCGGGCGCTCCTCCCGCCGGGGACCGCGCCGAGGGCGCGCCCGCGGCGCTCGGGCGGCACGAGGACGTCCCCCTGCTGGGGGCCCTGGCCGACACCGCACTCGGCGCGGTGGCGCTCGCCGAGCGGCGCCCCGGCGCCCTGCCGGCCCTCCGCCGGGCCCTGGGCGGATGGCTGGGGCTGCGCGTGCCGTACGAGGCCGCACGGGTGCGGATGCTGCTCGCGGCCGCCTGCCGGGCCGCGGGCGACGAGGAGGCGGCCCGTCTGGAGCTCGGTACCGCGCGGGTGGTCTTCGAGCGGCTCGGGGCCGCACCGGACGCCCGGCGCGCGGCCGCGCTGGTCGCCGGCGGATCGCGCCGGCGGCTCCCGGGCGGGCTCACCGCGCGGGAGGCGGAGGTGCTGCGGCTGGTCGCCTCGGGAGGCACGAACAAGGACGTCGCCCGCGCCCTGGAGATCAGCGAGCAGACCGTCGCCCGGCACCTGAACCACGTCTTCGCCGCCCTGGGCGTCGGCTCCCGCGCCTCCGCCACGGCCTACGCGTACGCGCACGGTTTGGTCTGAACGACCGGTCAGGGGCCTGCGGACCTGGAGCGCGGGATCGTCCGCGGGGTGCGTCCGCGCGCCCCGGGCGGGGAGCCGCTACGCGACCGTCCGGGCCGAGTCCAGCAGCCGCGCGACGTCCTCCGGGGCGAGGGCCAGCGCGTTGCCGACGGTCCCCAGGACCTCGTGCTCGGCCGGGCTGTAGACCCCGTCGGCGAGGGCGATCCGGGCGGCCTGGAGCAGGATCGACTCCCGCCCGGAGGGCGCCAGGTGCGGGGTGAGGGGCTCCAGGGCCTCGTGCAGCTCGATGGCGAGGAGCGCGCCCTCGGGGTTCACCTCGGGCATGAAGCGGCCGGTGTCGGCCTCCAGGGCCTCGACGAGGTCGACGAGCTGGACGGCGGTGCACTCGGCGAAGCCGGCGGACCGGACGGCGCTCACGGCCCGGTCGAGGACCGCGCGGGAGCCGGTGCCGCCGGCCGCGAGCACGGCGAGGGCGACGGTGTGCACGGCGTCCCGCAGCATCGCGGAGAAGCGGCTGGTCGTGGGGTGGTCGAGCACCTCGGTGCCGAAGTGGGTGTGGCAGGCCGCGCACTCGACGACGGGCCCCGTACAGCCCCGGGGCAGGACCGGGACCCCGAGGACGGCGAACCGGCGGCGTCCGGTGCGGCGCCGGTAGTTCCGGTCGCCCCCGCACTCCTCGCAGAAGAACTCGCCGTCTCCGACCGTGTTCCAGGAGGTGCGGATTCCGCAGACGCCCACTTTCCCACCACGTGAATTCCGGGCAGACCGCACACGCACCTCCTCGACGGCCCGGCTGCACTGCCGGCGTTGGCGTGATGTTAGCCACATCCTTGATGTGGCGTCAGCACCCCGTCACGACTTCACCGCGGAGTTGGCCGAGACACGTCATCCTCCGTGCGGCGCGGCGGCGGGGCTTTGCTCAGGCCAGAAAGGCTCCGCCGGGCCCCCGGGCGGGCTCCACCGGGACGGCCGTGCGGGGAGCGATGGCCGAAGCGGTCCTCGCGAGATCACCCTCCGGGGTGGCGGCGGCCCGCGAAACGTCACCCGGCCCGGACGCGGGACGGCCCCCGCCCCCTCGGAGGGGGCGGGGGCCGTCCGCGGCACGCCGGTTCAGCGGACGGAGCGGTTGACCGCCGAGACGACCGCCTTCAGCGAGGCGCGGGTCGTGTTGGCGTCGATGCCGATGCCCCACAGGACCTTGCCGTCGATGGCGCACTCGATGTACGAGGCGGCCTGCGCGGAAGCGCCCTCGCTCATGGTGTGCTCCTGGTAGTCCAGCAGGCGGGCGTCCACGCCGATCTCCTGCAGGGCGGCGAAGAAGGCGGAGATCGGGCCGTTGCCGGAGCCGGACAGGACGGTCTCGGCGCCGTCGACGACCGCCTCGACGGTCAGCGTGTCCGTGCCGTCGGTGTCGGAGGTCGACTGGCCGGAGCGCAGCTGGATGCGGCCCCAGCGAGCCGCGGCGCCGTCGGGGCTGGGCAGGTACTCGTCCTGGAAGACGGACCAGATCGCGGCCGGCGTGACCTCGCCGCCCTCGGTGTCGGTCTTCTGCTGGATGATCTTCGAGAACTCGATCTGCATCCGGCGGGGCAGGTCCAGCTTGTGGTCGTTCTTCAGGACGTACGCGATGCCGCCCTTGCCGGACTGCGAGTTGACCCGGATGACGGCCTCGTAGGAGCGGCCGACGTCCTTCGGGTCGATCGGCAGGTAGGGCACGGCCCACTCGATGTCGTCGACGGTGACGCCCCGGGCGGCCGCGTCGGCCTCCATCGCGTCGAAGCCCTTCTTGATGGCGTCCTGGTGGGAGCCGGAGAAGGCCGTGTAGACCAGGTCGCCCGCGTAGGGGTGGCGCGGGTGGACCTCCATCTGGTTGCAGTACTCGCTCGTGCGGCGGATCTCGTCGATCTGCGAGAAGTCGATCTGCGGGTCGACGCCCTGGCTGAACAGGTTCATGCCCAGGGTCACCAGGTCGACGTTGCCGGTGCGCTCGCCCTGGCCGAACAGGCAGCCCTCGATGCGGTCGGCGCCCGCCATGATGGCCAGCTCGGCCGCCGCGACGGCCGTGCCGCGGTCGTTGTGCGGGTGGACCGAGACGCAGATGTGCTCGCGGCGGGTCAGGTTGCGGGACATCCACTCGAAGCGGTCCGCGTGCGTGGAGGGCGTCGAGCGCTCCACGGTGGCGGGCAGGTTCAGGATGATCTCGCGGCCCGGGCCCGGCTGCCAGACGTCGCAGACCGCCTCGCAGACCTCCAGGGCGAAGTCCAGCTCGGTGTCGGTGAAGATCTCGGGGCTGTACTGGTAGCCGAAGGTCGTCTCCGGGCCCAGCAGCTTCTCCGCGTACTCCATGACCAGCCGGGTGCCGTCCACGGCGATCTGCTTGATCTGCTCCTTCGAGCCGCGGAAGACGACCCGGCGGAAGGTGGGCGCGGTGGCGTTGTACAGGTGGACGGTGGCGCGCTTCGCGCCGACCAGGGACTCCACGGTCCGCTCGATCAGGTCCTCGCGGGCCTGCGTCAGTACGGAGATGGTGACGTCGTCCGGGATCGCGCCCTCTTCGATGATGGAGCGCACGAACGCGAAGTCGGTCTCGCCGGAGGACGGGAACCCGACCTCGATCTCCTTGTAGCCCATGCGGACCAGCAGGTCGAACATCTCGCGCTTGCGGGCCGGGGACATCGGGTCGATCAGGGCCTGGTTGCCGTCGCGCAGGTCGGTCGACAGCCAGCGCGGGGCCTTGGTGATGCGCTGCTCGGGCCAGGTGCGGTCGGGGATCCGCACGGCCTCGTACGGCGCGTACTTGTGGATCGGCATCCCGGACGGCTTCTGCAGCTGCGTCGCGTTGGTGATCGGCGTGGGGCGGCTGACGAACGGTGACTGGGACATGTGCGTTGGGCTCCTCGGGTCCGGCAAGAAGGACGGCCGACTGTCGAACGCAACACCAGGTCCCGCGGGGAGGGGGTCGGCCTACGACTACAGGCCCTCGCCGCGGCAGCTAAGGAGAAGCAGCCCGAAACGCATGATGTGCCGCAGCCTAGCCCAGGGACGCCGCACGCGGACGTCCTGTATCAGTATGCGGGACGACCCCCGCGTCAAGCCCGAACAGTGACGCATCACTCCATTTCGCCAATCCTCGTCTCAGCCGGTGACAGGGCGCTCACGCAGTGCCACATTGCGAGCATGAACCCCCAGACGCCCGTCTTCTGCTCGATCGTCCCCCCGCACCTCCTGGAGCACCTGGCGCATTCCGCGAACCCGGCCGTCGCCCGGGCCGCGCGCCGCACCCTCATCGCCGACGCCTCGGCCCGTACGTTCCGGATCCTGCCGCTGCCGGGCACCGCGCCCACGCTCGGACCCGCCGAGGCCGGCCGCCCCCACCGCACGATCTACGACTGCGAGCGCGGCACCGACCTGCCCGGGACGAAGGTCCGCGGCGAGGGCGACGAGGCGACCGGGGACGCCGCCGTCAACCGGGCGTACGCCGGCCTGGGCGCCACCTTCGACCTGTTCCTGAACGCCTTCGGGCACCACTCGATCGACGGCGCGGGCCTGCCGCTGCTCGCCTCCGTCCACTACGACGAGAAGTACGGCAACGCCTTCTGGAACGGCGAGCAGATGGTGTTCGGCGACGGCGACGACGAGGTCTTCCTCGACTTCACCCTCCCGGTGGACGTCATCGGCCACGAACTGGCCCACGGCTTCACCCAGTACTCGGCGAACCTGGAGTACTTCAGCCAGTCCGGCGCCCTCAACGAGTCCGTCTCCGACGTCTTCGGCTCCCTGGTCAAGCAGTACACGCTCGGCCAGTCCGCGGACCGGGCGGACTGGCTCATCGGCGAGGGCCTCTTCCACCCGAACGTGGAGGGGACGGCGCTGCGGTCCATGAAGGCCCCGGGCACGGCGTACGACGACGACGTCCTGGGCAAGGACCCGCAGCCCGGCCACATGGACGACTACGTCCGCACCGGCCGGGACAACGGCGGCGTCCACATCAACTCCGGCATCCCCAACCACGCCTTCTACCTGGCGGCGACCGAGCTGGGCGGCAACGCCTGGGAGCGGGCCGGGCAGATCTGGTACGACGTGATGACCGGCGGGACCCTCACCCCCGAGGCCCGCTTCTCCGAGTTCGCGGCGGCCACGGTCGCGGCGGCGCGGTCGCGCTACGGCGACGGGGAGGAGATCCAGGCCGTCCTCAAGGCCTGGTCCGCGGTGGGCGTACCGACCGGCTGACCGGGCTGGTAGACAGGTCCCATGCGGATTCGAGTGCGGCGCACGGGCGGCTTCGCGGGCATCGAGCGGTCGGCGGAGGTGGACACCTCCGGCCGGCCGGACGCCGCCGAGTGGCACGCCCTGGCGGGCGCGGTCCTCGCCGACGGCGACGACCGCGCCGAGGGGGTGCCGGACGGCTTCCGGTACGAGATCACCGTCGACGCCCACACGGTCCACTGCGGCGACCCGCGCCTGACGGAGGCCCAGCGGACCCTCGTGTCGAGGGTCCTCAAGGAGGGCGCGTGACCCGCGTGCGCCCGCCGGCGGCCCCGCCCGGGAGCCGGCGGCGGGACTAGAAGCCGAGCTTGCGCAGCTGCTTCGGGTCGCGCTGCCAGTCCTTCGCGACCTTGACGTGGAGGTCCAGGAAGACCGGGGTGCCGAGGAGGGCCTCGATGTGCTTGCGGGACTTCATGCCGACCTCCTTGAGGCGGCTGCCCTTCGGGCCGATGATGATGCCCTTCTGGCTGGGACGCTCGATGTACACGTTGGCGTGGATGTCGAGCAGCGGCCGGTCCGCCGGGCGGTTCTCGCGCGGGATCATCTCCTCGACGACCACCGCGATCGAGTGCGGCAGCTCGTCCCGGACGCCTTCGAGCGCGGCCTCGCGGATCAGCTCCGCGACCATGACCTGCTCGGGCTCGTCCGTGAGGTCGCCCTCCGGGTAGAGCGGCGGGGACTCCGGGAGGAGCGGGATCAGCAGGTCGGCGACGAGCTGCACCTGCTTGTTGCCGACGGCCGAGACCGGCACGATCTGCGCCCACTCGAAGCCCAGCTCCTTGCCGAGCTGGTCGATCGCGATGAGCTGCTCGGCGAGCGTCTTGGAGTCGACCAGGTCGGTCTTGGTGATGATGGCGACCTTGGGGGTCTTCTTGATCCCGGCGAGTTCCTTGGCGATGAACTTGTCGCCGGGGCCGAGCTTCTGGTCGGCGGGCAGGCAGAAGCCGATCACGTCGACCTCGGCCCAGGTGGTGCGCACGACGTCGTTGAGCCGCTCGCCGAGGAGGGTGCGCGGCTTGTGGAGGCCGGGGGTGTCCACGAGGATCAGCTGCGCCTCGGGGCGGTGCACGATGCCGCGGACGGTGTGCCGGGTGGTCTGCGGCCGGTTCGAGGTGATGGCCACCTTCTGGCCGACCAGAGCGTTCGTGAGGGTGGACTTGCCCGCGTTGGGGCGGCCGACGAAGCAGGCGAAGCCGGCCCGGTGGACGGCTTCGGTTTCTTGGTTGCGAGCGCTCATGGGGGCCATTGTCCCCGATGAGCGCCCGCCTCACGTACTCACGTGCGCCCGCGGCTCCGCGCGGGCCGCCCGGTGGCGCCGGATCCGCAGCCCGAAGGCGCCCGCGGCGCCTCCGACGAGCAGGATCGCGGCGGCGAGCCAGGGCAGGGCGAGGAAGGAGGCCGTGCCGGTCTCCCGGACGTCCTTCGCGGTGGCGGTGAGGGTGATGTCGCCCCAGTCGAGCTGCGGGGAGCCGGTCCACCGCGCGGTGAGCCGGATCCGCTGCCGGGGCAGCAGCTCGGACGGCACCTCCGCGAGGTCGCGGTCGAGCAGGGTGCGGCCGAAGAGGCCCTCCGCCCGGAGGGCGACCTTGGGGTTGAGGGTGACGTTGCCCCGGTTGTGCAGGGTGTACGAGACGAGCGCGCTGCTCGTGCCGGTGCCGGGGACCAGCGGCCGGTCCTGGTCGACGGTGACGTCCTCGACGCCGAGGGCGGGGACGGTCGGCCCGTTGACCCGGAGGTAGAGGCGGGCGGCGACGGCGCGCTGGACGCCGACGGCGACGGCGCCCCGCCCGCCGGGGCTGATCCGCTCGTCGAGGGCGACGAGGGCCCCCGGGTGGTCGCCGGGATCGGCGTCGGCGGGGACGGCCAGCGTGTACCGGACGGTGACGGCGGAGCGCGGCGGGACGGTGATCCGGGTCCGCTCGGGCCTGATCCAGGCGCCGGCGCCGGTCTGCCGCTCCCGCTGGGTGCGGACGGCGAAGCCGCCGTCCCGGTCGGTGTTGTAGGCGTCGGCGCCGTAGAGCCGGAAGGTGAGGGGGGCGGCGGTCTTGTTGGCGACGGTGACCCGGTCGGTGAGGGTGGAGCCCGGGTCGGCGGTCAGGAAGAAGTAGGGGCGGCTGCCCGGCCGGGCGGCCGCCGGGTAGACGGCCCACTCGCCGTTCTCGGCGGCCCCGGCCTGCGGGGCGGGGGCCAGGAGCAGCAGCAGGACGCTCAGGAGGAGTACGTAGGGCGTGCGCACGAGTCGGAACCCCCGGGGTGCGGAGCGGGCCGGCCGGGTGCGCGCCCGGCCCGCACGGTGGTCAGGACAGGGTGAGCGTGAGGACGCCCGCGTACGAGCCCGGCGCGGTGAAGGCCGGTACGTCGAGGGAGAGCCCCGCGTCGATCGTGAACTCGCCGCCCGTGAGGGCGCCGTTCGGCGTGGAGGCGAGGGTGGCGCCGGCGCTGCCCACCGGGCCCGGCGAGCCCGCCGCGCAGGCGCTGGGGCTGCCGGCCTTGGCGGTGCAGGCCGGGGTCCAGCTGAGGTTGCCGGCGCCGAGGGAGCCGCCGGTGCCGGTGAAGTCGGTGACCTTGCCGGTGAGGGACCAGCCCGCGGGGCCGCCGCGGAAGTCCTTCACGGTGACGGTCCTGAGGTCGCCGGTGGCCGCGCCGCCCTGGCCGAAGTCGACGGAGGTCAGTTCGACCGCGTCGCCCTCCTGGGTCATGGACAGCTCCCCGGCGGTGACCGCCGCGGTGATCGTCTGGCTGTTCGGCGGCGCCGGGACGACGACCTTGTACGCGGCGGGGCCCGCGCCCTTGTCGGGGTCCCATGCCGCACCCTCGTAGGCCACGATCCCGGTGGTCGCGACGTCGTTGACCTTCAGGCGGGCGGCGAAGGCGCCCTCGCCGTCGGTCGTGACGGTCATCCGGTCGGCGGTCTCCGCCGCTCCGGCGCGGCCGACGACGGTGACCTCGGTGAGCGGGGTGAACCGGGAGCCGTTGACGGCGACCCGGACGCCCGGGTCGCCGGACGCGGTGTCGAGCGACAGCGCCCGGGTGTTGGGGTTGGTCACGGGGCCCGCGACGACCGTCTCGGAGACCGGGGCGGGCGGGTTCAGCACCGTACAGGGGGTGTCCAGCTCCATGAGGTAGCTGGTGTGGATGTTGTAGTCGCCGGGCGAGAGGGTGATCGACCCGGCCTGGGTGACCGTGAAGGTGCCGGTCATCGAGAAGGCCGGGAAGGAGCCCTTGCCGGGGACCGGCGGGTTCTTCTTGGGGCCGTTCACGGTGATCGCGCCGCTCTGCGCCCCGCCGAGGACGACCTTGCCGCTGGGCGTCATGATGTCGGCCGGCAGCGCGAGGTCGACCGGGTTGGACGCGGCGGGCTTGGTGACGGTGTACGTGACCGTGACCGTCTCGCCGACCTTGGGGCTGGACTTGTCGACGGTGATCTCGGCGGTGGTGGTGCCCGTGATGGGCGGGATGCCGGCGATCGGCGGGGGGACGCAGCGGGTCTGGAATTCAACCGGCTGCGAGGTGGTGGTCGCGCCGGCCGGGGCCGCGAGCGCGCCTCCTGCGACCGCGAGGGCGGTGGCGCCGAGGACGGCGGTCCAGCGCCGTCTTCGGGCCGCCGCCCGGGATCGGGTGAGTGCCATGGGGTGCCCCCTCCTGAGGGTTGGGTGGGCGCCATTGACGGCCGCGCGCGGAGAGAAGTCAATGCACGCGGGAGACATCGACTGATGACCCATCAGATACTGTCAAGATCCCCGAATCGGAAGCGTTTCCGCAGGTCAGGGCAGCCCCTGGGAAGCCGGAACACGACGGAGACCGGTGCCGCCCAGGGCGGCACCGGTCCGGTCGGTACAGGGCTCAGCTGAAGACGAACGGCCCCGGCGACTGCGAGGTCACGGCGTCGCAGTTCACCGTGACCCCGAAGATCACCATCTTGAGGGCGACACCCGCGAAGTACGAGTTGAGGCTGTCGCCGGAGGCCACGGTCCCGCTCAGCGGGCCGATGACCACGGAGCCGCCGGCGGGGAGCGCGGGGTTCTTCTTGCCGGTGAAGACCCGTGTGCCGCCGCCGCCCTTCGCGAGGGTGAGCGTGGCGTTGATCTGGTTGGCGCCGACCGCGATCGGCGTCGTCACGGCGGAGGTGACGGTGACGGTCGCGGCCGTGCCGCTCTGCGTGGCGACGAGGGTGGCGCCGCCGCCGCCCCACGAGCCGCAGTCGTACGTCGCCGTCGCCGTGCCCGGCGTGACGGCGGCGGCGGTCGGCGCGAAGGCGAGCGAGGCGGCGGCGAGGCCTCCGGCGAGGACCGCGACGGTCCCTAAGGTGCTTCTGGTTCTCATGGCGAGTTCGAACCCCTTCCGATGGCGAACGCAGGGGTGCGGACACTGCGTGAACGGTGAAGATCTGACGGCCCGTCGGACGAACCGCAGTTCATTGAGACGCAGACGGCATGGGAAGGCAAGAGAAGACGCGGTGATCCTTCACAAGGACACAAGGACACAAGGACACAAGGACACGAGGACGCTAGGACGCTAGGACGCTAGGACGCGAACGCGGGCACACAGGGGCGGGGCGGGCAGGGACGCGACAGGGCGCGGGGGCCCGGCGTGGTCGCCGGGCCCCCGCGCCCTGTCTGTCGCCGCTCCCCAGGGGGCGGCCGTGTCGCTCAGCCCGCCGTGACCGCCACGCGGAGCTGTCCGTCCGGACCGGCCAGCAGGACCGGGGTCTCCGGGCCGCCGAGGTCCCGTACCGCCGCGCGGTCCTCGTCCGATGCGGACGCGGCGCTCGACACGACGGCCGCCGCCTCCAGGGACCGGGCGCCGCTGGCCACGGCCATCGCGACCGCGGTCCGCAGCGCGCTCAGCTTGAGCGACTCCAGCTCCACGGTCCCCGCCACGTAGGTGCGACCGGTCTCGTCCCGTACGGCCGCCCCCTCGGGCACGCCGTTGCGGGCGCGGGCGCTGCGCGCCAGCGTGATGATCTTGAGGTCCTCGGCGCCGAGGTCGCCGTGCTCGCTGCTGAGTGTCATGCCCCTGAGCATAGGTGCGGCCGGCGGCCCGGTCCGCGACGCCCCCGCGGCGTCAGCCCGCGACCGGGTACATCGCCCCGCGGCGCCCCTCGGGCGACACCAGCCACTCCAGCTTCTCCGCCGTGGCCCCTTCGGGCAGCGGGGTGTGGAGCACGATCACCAGGTCCGGGCGGGCCGGGACCCGGAGCTGCGTCGCCTCGACGTACAACGTGCCGACCAGCGGATGCTCCAGCTCCTTGCGGTTCTGCCCGCCGGGCAGGATGTCCCGCCGCTCCCACAGCTCCGCGAACTCCGGGCTCAGCCCCCTGAGCTCCTCCACCACGTGCCGGAAGCCCTCGTCCTCGGGGCTCTCCGAGCACGCCGAGCGGAACTGGGCGACGACCCGGGGCGCCATCTCCTCCCAGTGCCCCATGCGGGTGCGGTACAGCGGGTCGGTGAAGAAGGTGACCAGGCAGTTCGGCGCGCTGTCGGGGCTCATGCCGAGCACGACGGCCGCCGCGTCGTTGTACAGGACGGTGTTCCAGTACGCGTCCATGATGTGCGCGGGGAACGGCATCCAGGCGTCGATGAGCCGCCGCAGACCCGCGCACATGTCCCGGTCCTCGGGGGCCGTCTCCGGCGCCGGCGGGTTCAGCGCGGCCAGGACGTACAGATGGCGCCGCTCCGCCGGGCTCAGCCGCAGCACCCGCGCCACCGCGTCGAGCACCTGCGGCGAGACCGTGATGTCGCGGCCCTGCTCCAGCCACTGGTACCAGGAGACCCCGACGCCCGCGAGGACCGCGACCTCCTCCCGGCGCAGTCCGGGCGTCCGGCGGCGCTGACCGCCGTCCGGGAGACCGGCCTCCGCCGGACTGACCCGGGCCCGACGGCTCATCAGGAACTCGCGCAGCTCCGCGAGTCGGTGCTGCTTCGCCGTGGTGCTCTCGAGCGCGGTGGCCACGTGTGCTTCCTCCCCCTGGATGCCTGGTGGTACGACCAACAGGATAAGTACCCGCTCCCCAGCCTTGTTCCCGGACGCCGAGGGTGGGGGCATGCCAACCCTGACCTCCCCGCCCACCGGCACCGACCCCGACCACACCACCGCCGCCACGGCCGCCGCCGCGCCGGTCCTCACCGGCCGCACCCGGCTCATCCTCTTCGTGCTGTGCGCCGCCCAGTTCATGGTCGCGCTCGACTTCTCCGTGCTGAACGTGGCGCTGCCCGTCCTCGGCGCCGATCTCGAGCTCGGCAGGTCGGCCCTCCAGTGGGCGGTCACCGCCTTCGCGCTGCCCTCCGGCGGCTTCCTGCTGCTCTTCGGGCGCGTCGGCGACCTCTACGGCCGCCGGCGGCTGTTCCTCGCCGGGCTCGCCCTCTTCGGCCTCGCCTCGCTGCTCGCCACCTTCGCCTGGAACCCGGCCTCGTTCCTCACCGCACGCGCCCTCCAGGGCATCGGCGCCGCCGCGATCGTGCCCACCGGCATGTCCCTGCTGACCACGACCTTCCCCGAGGGACCCTTGCGCGACAAGGCGCTGGGCATCTCCGGCACCCTGCTCTCGCTCGGCTTCACCGTCGGCATGGTCCTCGGCGGTGTGATGACGGACGCCCTCGGCTGGCGCTCGACGATGGGTCTGCTCGCCCTCTTCGCGGTCGTCGTGCTGCCGCTGGCGCCCGGCCTGCTCCCCGAGTCCCGCACTCCCGAGCGGCCCCGGCTGGACGTGCCCGGCGCGGTGACCGTCACCGGCGGTCTGCTCTCCCTGATCTACGCCCTGTCGACGGCGGCGGAGCGCGGCTTCGGCGGCGCGGACGTACTGGTCACGCTGGTGGCGGGGCTCGTGCTGCTCGCGGTGTTCGTGCGGGTCGAGTCCCGGCACGCGGCGCCGCTGGTGTCGCTGCCGATGCTGCGGCGCGGCACGGTCGCCTTCGGGAACCTGGGCGGTCTGGTCACCTTCTCGATGATGTCGACCGTCGTCTTCGTCCTCACCCTCTACCTGCAGGAGACGCTGGGCCTGTCGGCCTTCGCGACCGGGCTGGTCTTCGGCGTGCAGGGCGCGGTGTCGGTGCTGGCCGGCATGCTCGCGCCGAAGGTGATCGGCCGCTTCGGGGCCCGCGCCACCCTGGTGGGCTCGCTGGCCGGCCAGGGCGTGCTGACGGCCGCGCTGCTCGGCCTGGGCGAGGAGTCGGGCGTGGTCCTGGCGACCGTCGCCGTCTCGCTGGCCTCGATGTGCCACCTCGGCGCGATCATCTCGTACGGGCTGACCGTCACCTCGGGCGTCCCGGACGAGAAGCAGGGCCTGGCGACGGGCCTGGTGACGACCACCCAGCAGGTCGGCATCACGATCGGCATCCCGCTGCTCGGGGTGCTCGCCACCACCGGCGGCGACCTGTACGGGGGCGTGCGCACGGTCCTCGTCCTGGACGCGGCGATCGTCCTCGGGACGGCGCTCCTGGTCGGCCTCGGCCTGCGGCGCAGGTCCTGAGCCGGCCGAGGGGGCGGCGGCCGGCAGGCCGCCGCCCCCGAAGGCCGGGAGCTACGGCCGGTCGAGGCGGAGCCGTACCGCCTTCGGCAGGCCCGCGACCACCAGGTCGTACGAGTCCTCGACGAGCTCCCGGACCATGCGGTCGGGGAGCTCCCCGACGGTCACCGTGTTCCAGTGCCGCTTGCTCATGTGGTAGCCGGGCGCGATGGCCGGGTGCTCCTCGCGGAGGCGCACCGCCTCGTCCGGATCGCACTTCAGGTTGACCCGCAGCGGGTCGGAGTCCAGCGCCGACAGCGCGAAGAGCTTGCCCGCGACCTTGAAGACGGAGGTCTCCGGTCCGAAGGGGAACTCCTCCGACGCGTCGTTGAACTCCAGGCAGAAGGCGCGCAACTCGTCCGGGGTCATGCCTGCTCCTCCTCGCGTTCCACCGGTTCCACGAGCACGGTGACGATCTTGTTGCGGCGGCCGGCCGGGGATTCGGCCGTGAGCCGGAGCGAGCGCCCGTCCGGCAGTTCCACGACGGCCTCCGCGCCGGCGATGGGGACGCGGCCGAGGGCCTTCGCGAGCAGTCCGCCGACCGTCTCCACGTCCTCGTCGTCGTACTCGTCGGGCCCCAGGCCGTACAGCTCGCCGAGGTCGCCGATGTCGAGGCGGGCGGTGACCCGGTGGCGGTCCCCGCCGAGCTCCTGGACCGGCGGGAGCTCCCGGTCGTACTCGTCGGTGATCTCGCCGACGATCTCCTCCAGGATGTCCTCGATGGTGACGATGCCGGCGGTGCCGCCGTACTCGTCGATGACGACGGCGACGTGGTTGCGCTCCTGCTGCATCTCGCGCAGCAGGTCTCCGGCGTTCTTGGTGTCGGGCACGAAGGTCGCGGACCGCATCGCCGTGGACACCAGGTCCGCCTCGGAGTCGCGGTTGATGTGCGTCTTGCGGACCAGGTCCTTCAGGTACACCATGCCGACGATGTCGTCCTCGTTCTCCCCGGTGACGGGGATCCGGGAGAAGCCGGACCGCAGCGCGAGGGTGAGGGCCTGACGGATCGTCTTGTACCGCTCGATGCTGACGAGGTCCGTGCGCGGCACCATCACCTCGCGCACGAGGGTGTCGCCCAGCTCGAAGACGGAGTGCACCATGCGGCGCTCCTCGTCCTCGATCAGCGACTCCTGCTCGGCGAGGTCGACCATGGCGCGCAGCTCGGCCTCGGAGGCGAAGGGGCCCTTGCGGAAGCCCTTGCCGGGGGTCAGCGCGTTGCCGATGAGGATCAGCAGCTGCGGGATCGGGCCCATGATCCGGGCCAGCGGCAGCAGGACGTACGCGGCGGCGGTGGCCGTGTTCAGCGGGTGCTGGCGGCCGATGGTGCGCGGCGAGACGCCGACGGCCACGTACGAGACGAGGACCATGACGGCGATGGCGACGAGCAGCGCCTCCCAGGTCTCCGGGAAGGCTTCGAGGCAGGCGTACGTGACGAGGACGCCGGCGGCCATCTCGCAGGCGACGCGCACGAGCAGGGCCACGTTGAGGTAGCGGGTGGGGTCGGAGGCGACCTGGGCGAGCTTCTCGGCCCCGCGCCGGCCGGACCGTACGGCCTCGGCGGCGCGGAAGCTGGAGACCCGCGCGAGACCCGCCTCGGCGCAGGCGGCGAGCCAGGCCACGACGACCAGGGCGACCGCCCCGAGGATCAGCGAGACGTCCATCGGGGTCAGGAGACGGTCGGCGCCGGGGACGGGCCGGTCAGGCCCTTCTCCTCGCGCCAGCCGTCGACGATCGCCGCCTGGAGGCCGAACATCTCGGCCTTCTCGTCGGGCTCCTCGTGGTCGTACCCGAGGAGGTGGAGCACGCCGTGGACGGTGAGCAGCTGCAGCTCCTCGTCCATGGAGTGCTCCGTCGGCGCGTCCTTGCCCTGCTGGGTGGCGACCTCGGGGCAGAGCACGATGTCGCCGAGGAGCCCCTGCGGGGGCTCCGCGTCGTCCTTCGCCGGCGGGCGCAGCTCGTCCATCGGGAAGGACATGACGTCCGTCGGACCCGGCAGGTCCATCCACTGGATGTGGAGCTGCTCCATCGCCTCCGCGTCCACGACGATCACCGAGAGTTCGGAGAGCGGGTGGATGCGCATGCGCGCGAGCGCGTAGCGGGCGATGTCGAGGATCGCCTGCTCGTCGACCTCGGTACCGGACTCGTTGTTGACGTCGATCGACATGGTGCGTGTGTACTTCTCTCGTTAAGTCGTCACAGCCCGTTGCGGCCGTTGCGGCTGTCGTACTGCTCGTACGCGTCGACGATACGGCCGACGAGCTTGTGCCGGACGACATCCTGCGACGTGAGCGACGAGAAGTGGACGTCCTGGACGCCTTCCAGGATGTCGCGGACCTGTCGCAGACCGCTCTTCGTCCCGTTCGGCAGGTCGACCTGGGTGATGTCGCCGGTGATGACGATCTTCGAGTCGAAGCCGAGGCGGGTGAGGAACATCTTCATCTGCTCGGGGTTCGTGTTCTGCGCCTCGTCCAGGATGATGAACGCGTCGTTCAGCGTCCGGCCGCGCATGTACGCCAGGGGCGCGACCTCGATCGTCCCGCTCGCCATGAGCTTGGGGATGGAGTCGGGGTCGAGCATGTCGTGCAGCGCGTCGTAGAGGGGGCGCAGGTAGGGGTCGATCTTCTCGTAGAGCGTGCCGGGCAGGAAGCCGAGGCGCTCGCCCGCCTCGACGGCCGGGCGGGTCAGGATGATCCGGGTGACCTGCTTGGACTGCAGGGCCTGGACCGCCTTGGCCATGGCCAGGTAGGTCTTGCCCGTGCCGGCGGGGCCGATGCCGAAGACGATGGTGTGCTTGTCGATCGCGTCGACGTACCGCTTCTGGTTCAGGGTCTTGGGACGGATGGTGCGCCCGCGGTTGGAGAGGATGTTCTGCGTGAGCACCTCGGCGGGGGTCTCCTCGCCGCCCTCCGCGCCGCTGCCGTTCGCCCTGAGCATGGCGATCGAGCGTTCCACTGCGTCCTCCGTCATCGGCTGACCGGTGCGGAGCACCAGCATCATCTCGTCGAACAGGCGCTGGATCAGCGCGACGTCAGCGGCGTCGCCGACCGCGGTGACCTGGTTGCCCCGGACATGGATGTCGGCCTGCGGGAACGACCGCTCGATCACGCGGAGCAGCGCGTCACCGGAGCCGAGCAGGCTGACCATCGGGTGCTTCGCGGGGACGGTGAAGTGGGCGCGGGCCTGTCCGGGCGCCCCGTCCTGGGGCGATCCGTCGTGGGCTGTGGGTGTCTGAGTCATGGGCCGGCACTGGGGCCTGCGCATACCTCCCGTTGCAGGGCCGTCGCCGCTCGACGACCTCTGGGCTACCAAGCCTACGACTTGGCGCGGACAAGCCCGTAGCGGTTTACGGGGCGCCTCGGGCGGCGGACCGCCCGGGGGCTAGGTGTGGGCCGCGCGGAAGCCGATGGTGGGGACGGCCCGGCGCAGCGGCCAGGGGCGGGCGGGGGCGGGCAGGAGCCGCTCCAGGAAGGCGTAGCGGTCGCGCAGCGCCTCGGGGTCCTGGCTCTCGTGGCCCTGGACGCGCTGCCACCAGGCGGCGATCTCGCCCCAGGTGGGGGCGGACAGGGAGCCGCCGAACTCCTGGACGGAGAGGGCGGCGGTGAGGCCGGCGAAGGCGAGGCGGTCGGCGAGCGGCCAGTCGGCGAGGGTGCCGGTGACGAACCCGGCGACGAAGACGTCCCCGGCCCCGGTGGGGTCGAGGGCGGAGACCTGGATGGCGGGGACCTCGGCGGTCTCGCCGGTGCCGCCGTCGACGGCGTAGGCGCCCTCGGCGCCGAGGGTGACGACGGCGTAGCGGACCTTGTCGGCGAGGGCGCGGGCGGCGGCCCGGGGGCAGTCGGTCCGGGTGTAGCGCATCGCCTCGGCGGCGTTGGGCAGGAAGGCCTCGCAGTGCGCGAGGTCGGCGAGGCCGGCCAGGTCCCAGCGGCCGGTGTCGTCCCAGCCGACGTCGGCGAAGACCTTGGCGCCGCCGCGGGCGGCCTGGGCGACCCAGTCCTCCTCGCGGCCGGGGACGAGGGAGGCGACGGCCGCGCGGGCGTGCGGCGGATAGGCGGGCAGGGCGCCGTCGAGCGGGGGCGCCTCGTGTCCGTGGGAGACCATCGTGCGCTCGCCCTCGTAGGCCATGGAGACCGTGACCGGGGAGTGCCAGCCGGGGACGGTGCGGGAGAGCGACAGGTCGATGCCCTCGCCCTGTTCGAGGGCGTCCCAGCAGTACTCGCCGTAGTGGTCGTCGCCGAAGGCGGCGGCGAGGGAGGTGCGGAGCCCGAGGCGGGCGAGGGCGGTGGCCATGTTGGCGACGCCGCCGGGGCTGGAGCCCATGCCGCGGGCCCAGGACTCGGTGCCGCGGACGGGGGCCGAGTCGAGGCCGGTGAAGATGATGTCGAGGAAGACCGTGCCGGTCAGGAAGACGTCGCAGGCGGGGTCGGTGGGCTCCCGCAGGCACACCAACGGGTCGACCCCGGCGTCCTGTTGCGGCTGGTCTCCCCTTGCTGTGGTCACGGCGGACTCCCCGGTCGTGGTGCGCGGCCCGGCACCGCGGTGCCGGTCTGGACAGTGTGCCCGATGGGGCTGGAGAGACGGGGGCGACGCCGCACGACGCTCGCGCGTTACCCGCCTCATCCACCCTCAAACCCATTGTGACCCGTATCACTGGCCGAATCGGGGGATTCCACCTTCTCCGCTCACTCGGATGCTTGATACACATGGTGCCGCGACCCCGTGGCTCACCGGGCGCCGTCTCACTTCCCTGTTCAGTTCCTGGAACGCCCATGTCGTCGCGCCCGCGCGTCCCGGGGGCCCTGGTCGCCCTCGTCTCCCTCTTCACCGCCGGCTACCTCGCCCCGTACCTGCTGCCGACCGTCGTCGGCCGGCTCTCGGCCGGACTCGGCCTCACCCCGGCCCAGGCGGGCCTGGTGGGATCCGTCCTGCTCCTCGGCTCCTCCACCGCCGGCTTCACGCTCGCCGCCCGCGGCGAGCGGATCGGGCCCCGCCGGGCGGCCCGCGCCGGCCTGCTCGCGATGGCGGTGGGATACGGCTCCGCCGCCGCGACCGGCACCGTGCCCCTGGTGGTCGCCGGCGCGGTCCTCGGCGGCCTCGGCTCGGGCACCGCGACCGCGGTGGCCGCGGCCGGGATCGCCGGGCAGCGGGACCCCCACCGGGCCTCGACCCTCGGTCTGCTGTCCGTCTCCGCCACCGCGGGCGCGCTCTTCCTGACGCTCCCGCACCTGTCCGGCGGGCACGCGCCGCCGCTGCTCGCGATCGCCTGCGCGGCGACCCTGGTCTGGCCGCTCACGGGCAGGCTGCCGGGCACGGTCCGGGACACCCGCGGGCCCGCCCCGACCGGCCCGCTCCCCCACCGCGCCGCGGGCGCGGTCCTGGCGGGCTGCATCCTCCTCTGGTCGCTCTCCCAGAACGCCCTGTGGGGCGTCAGCGGCCGCATCGGCCTGACCCAGGCCGGCCTCTCCGAGGTCACCGTCGGCGCGGTCTTCGCGGCGGCGCTCGGCGCCGGGCTCCTGGGCGTCACCGCGGCGGGGGCGCTCGGCTCCCGCCTGGGCCGGGCCGTACCGATCGGCGCGGGCACCGTCCTCATCGCGGGCTGTGTGCTGCTGAGCTCCGCGGCCGGGGGCCTGGCCTCCTTCGCGACCGGCGAGATCCTGTGGAACGCCTGCTACCCGGTGGTCCTCTCCTACCTCCTGGGCCTGGCCGCCTCGCTCGACCCCCGGGGCCGCTGGGCGGTCCTGGTCGGCGCGGCCTCGTCGCTGGGCGTGGCCTGCGGCCCGCTGGCGGGCAGTCTGCTGTCGGAGGGCGCCGGGTATCCGGGCATGGGCGCGGTCCTGTGCGCCCTGCTGCTCCTGGTCGCGGTCCCCATGACGGCGGTGGCCCGGCACGTCTCGGGCCGCCCGCTGGTCCCGGGCTCGGTGCGGCGCAGGGGCGGCGCGGCGGGCGCGGTCCTGGCGGGCACGGCGGCGGCGACACCGCCGACCGTCCCGCAGATGGGCGCCCCCGAGCAGGAGATCGCCCCGGTCCGGGTCCCGGCGGGCCGCCGCCTGGCCAAGTCGGCGTACCGGCTGGCGCGGCCGAGCGACCGGGGGTAGCGCCGCCGGGGCGCCCGGCCGCCCCGGCTACTCCCCGGCGAACTCGTACGCCTCGACCTCGGCCAGGTACCGCGCGCGGCGCGGCTCGTCGTCCTCCAGGAAGGACGCCTCGAAGGAGTTCCGCGCCAGCTCGCGCAGCTGCTCGGGCGTCAGCCCCAGGGCGTCCCGCACGCCGTCGAAGTTGTCGCCGACGTAGCCGCCGAAGTACGCGGGGTCGTCGGAGTTCACGGTGACGAGCAGCCCCGCCGCCATCATCGAACGCAGCGGGTGGTCGGCCAGCACGTCGACGGCCCGCAGGCGCACGTTCGACAGCGGGCAGAGCGTGAGCGGCACCCGCTCCCGCACGAGCCGGTCGACGAGGTCCGGGTCCTCCATGCAGCGCAGCCCGTGGTCGATCCGCTCCACGCCGAGGACGTCGAGCGCCTCGCGGACGTAGGCCGCCGGTCCCTCCTCGCCGGCGTGGGCGACCCGGCGCAGCCCGAGCGCCGCGGCGGCCTCGTACACCTCGCGGAACTCGGCCGGCGGGTGGCCGACCTCCGCCGAGTCCAGGCCGACCCCGGTGATCCGGTCCAGGTACGGCTTCGCCGCGTCCAGGGTCGCGAGCGCCGACTCCGCCGGCTCGTCGCGCAGGAAGCACATGATGAGCCGGGTGGAGACCCCGTACCGCTCCTCGGAGCGCTCCAGGGAGGCGCCGATGCCCTCGATCACGGTCCCGATCGGGACGCCGCGGGCGGTGTGCGCCTGCGGGTCGAAGAAGATCTCGGCGTGCCGGACGCCCTGGGCGGCGGCCCGCTCCAGATAGGCGTCGGTGAGCGCGGTGAAGTCCTCGGCGGTGCGCAGGACCGCCATGAGGCCGTAGTAGAGGTCCAGGAAGGACTGGAGGTCGCTGAAGCGGTACGCCTCGCGCAGGGCGGCGGTGTCGGCGTACGGCAGGGTGACGCCGTTGCGCGCGGCGAGCGCGAAGGCCAGCTCGGGTTCGAGGGTGCCTTCGATGTGGAGGTGCAGTTCGGCCTTGGGGAGAGCCGGGGGGAGGGGCATGGGTGGTGCTCTATCTCTTCGGTACGGGGACCCTCATGAGGTCCTGGGCAATGCTCAGTTCGCCGTCGAACCCGGCCGCCCGCGCCTGCCGCTCGAACTCGGCCGGGTCGGAGTAGCGCTGCGAGAAGTGGGTGAGGACGAGGTGGCGCACCCCCGCGTCCCGGGCGACGGCGGCGGCCTGTCCGGCCGTCAGATGGCCGTGGTCGGTGGCGAGGCGGACGTCCTCGTCGAGGAAGGTCGACTCGATGACGAGCAGGTCGGCCCCCTCGGCGAGCGCGTGCACGCCGTCGCAGAGCCGGGTGTCCATGACGAAGGCGAACCGCTGCCCGCGCCGGACCTCGCTGACCTGGTCGAGCGTGACGCCGTCCAGCACGCCGTCGCGCTGGATCCGGCCCACGTCCGGCCCCTTGATGCCGTGCGCGGCGAGCCGTTCGGGCAGGATGCGGCGCCCGTCGGGCTCGGTGAGCCGGTAGCCGTACGACTCGACGGGATGCGAGAGCAGGCGCGCGTCGAGGGTGTACGCGTCGGTGACCGCCAGCGGCCCGTCGGCGGAGACGGGCGCCTCGGTCAGCCGGACGGTCTCGCGGTACGCCGTGGCGTACCGCAGGCGCTCGAAGAAGTGCTGCCCGCTCGCCGGGTAGTGCGCGGTGACCGGGTGCGGGACCTGGTCGAGGTTGATCCGCTGGATCACCCCGGCCAGGCCGAGCGAGTGGTCGCCGTGGAAGTGCGTCACGCAGATCCGGTCGATGTCGTGCGCGGCGACCCCGGCGCGCAGCATCTGGCGCTGGGTGCCCTCACCGGGGTCGAAGAGGAGGCCCTGCCCGTCCCAGCGCAGCAGGTAGCCGTTGTGGTTGCGGTGCCGGGTCGGGACCTGGCTGGCGGTCCCGAGCACGACGAGTTCCCGTACGGACACGGCGGACCGGGGCCTAGCCGGGAGGCCAGTTGAGGCCGCGGCCGCCGAGCACGTGGGCGTGCGCGTGGAAGACGGTCTGGCCCGCGCCGGCGCCGGTGTTGAAGACGATCCTGAAGCCGCTGCCCTCGGTCTTCTCCTGGGCGGCGACCTCGCCGGCCTCGCGCAGCACGTCGGCGGCGACGTCCGGGGCGGCGGCGGCCAGCGACGGGGCGTCCGGGTAGTGGAGGCGCGGGATCACGAGGACGTGGCTGGGCGCCTGCGGGTTGATGTCGCGGAACGCGAGCGTCGTCTCCGTCTCGCGCACGATCGTCGCGGGCACGTCCCCCGCCACGATCTTGCAGAACAGGCAGTCGCTCTGCGGCTCTCCGGCCATGGCCCTGGGCCTCCTCGCTCGTCGGTCGCTACACGCGCATGCTATCCGCCGCCGGGAGGGCCGCCGTGTCCCTGGTCAGTCCTTCGGCGCGCGCCGGTTGAGGGCCGAGCGGCTCACCCAGTACGTGACGATCACGGCCCAGAACAGCGGCGTGCCGAGCCCGCCGACCACCCCGGCGTCGAAGGACCAGAGGGCCATCGACACCACCGAGTAGAGCGCGAGCAGCCCCACGGCGGCGGCCATCGCCACCACGGGCCGGCAGGAGCGCGCCACCAGGAGCATCGGACGGCGCAGCCGGGGCGGCACCCGGCGGCTCATCCACAGCACCCAGCCGCCCCAGGCGCCGACGATCACGGCCGCGCCGATCAGGAACGGCACGACGGCGGCGGCGCCGGTCTCCCCGTTGCGGGCGGGGGCCGCGCCGAACGTCGAGGCGATGAAGCCGAGCAGGGCGACCCAGCGCGCCCCCGCCACGGTGTTCCAGGCCATGGCCTCCAGGTTGTAGCGGGCCTTGCGGTCCTGGAGGTCCAGCGCGGCCGAGGCGACGAAGCCCTCGGCGGCCTGCGTCCAGGCCCCGCGCCGGAAGCGGCGCCGCCGCAGCTTCACCAGCGACAGGTTGTTGTGCGCCTCGCTGCTCTGCGGGTTGAGCCGGAGGGCGGCCTCGTACGCCCGCTGCGCGGTGGTGTGGTCGCCCCGGCGCTGCGCGGTGAGCCCCACCAGGAAGTGGGCGGCGTCCTCCTCGGGGGCGAGGCTGACGGCGGCCCGCGCGGCCTCGTACGCCTCGACGGTGCGCGCGGGCGTCCGCGCGTGCTCGGCGAACTGCGCGAGGGCGGTGCCGAGGGCGTAGTGCGTGCCCCAGTACTGCGGGGCGAGCCGTACGGAGTACCGGGCGGCGGTCTCGGCCTCGGGGAACCGCCGCAGTTCGAGGAGGATCTGGACGCGCATCAGCCAGGCCGAGAGCAGCTCCGGCTCGGCGCGCAGCGCGCCGTCCACGGCCGCCAGGGCGGCCTGGTGCTCCTCGGCGCGATGGTGGCAGCGGGCGAGGAGGACGAGCGCCCCGGCGTCCTCCGGTTCGCTCGCCAGGTGCTGGGCCACGAGCTCCCCGGCCTGCGCGAACCGCCCCGTGTCGTAGAGCGCTTCGGCGCGCAGGAGCGCCGTAGGCGTGGTCACAGCTTGCGCTTCCGCTTGAGGTGGGCGAGGAGGTCGTCGTACAGGCCGCCCTCGTTGGCGAACATGGCGACGTTCCGGGCGGCCGCGAACCACGGCTCGGTCGACGGCTTGAGCTGCTTGGCCGCGCCCAGCAGGTCCTTGGTGGTGATCAGCCGGACGGAGCCGCTGCGCGCGGAGTCGAGGAGCGCGGTCTCGGCGGCGGTCTCGCAGACGTGGGCGAGGTCGGCGCCGGAGAAGTCCTCGGTGGCCTTGACGAGCCTGCCGAGGTCGACGGCCTCGATGGGCCGCTCCCGCAGGTGGTAGCGGAGGATCGCCTCGCGTGCGGTGGCGTCGGGCGGCAGCACGAGGAGGGTGCGGTCGAGCCGGCCGGGGCGGCGCAGCGCGATGTCCACGTCCCAGGGGACGTTGGTGGCGGCGAGCACGAAGACGCCCTCGTTCCCGGCGCCGCCGGCGATGCCGTCGAGCTCGGTGAGGAGCTGGTTGACGACGTTCCGCAGCCCGCTGTGGTGGGTGCGGGAGCGCTTGGCGCCGAGGGCGTCGAGCTCGTCGAGGAAGACGACGCAGGGGGCCTGGCGGCGGGCCGTCTCGAAGATGTCGTGGATGTTCTTCTCGGACGCCCCGATCCACATGTCGAGGACGTCGGAGAGCGAGACGGTGAGGAAGTTGGCGCCCAGCTCGCCCGCGACGGCCCGGGCGATGAACGTCTTGCCGCAGCCGGGGGGCCCGTAGAGGAGCAGGCCGCCGCGCAGCGACTTGCCGTACAGCCTGCGCAGTTCGGGGTTGCGCATGGGCGCGAGGAAGGCGGCCTCCAGGCGGTCCTTGACCTCCTCCATGCCGCCGACGTCGGCGAGGCGTACGGCTCCGGGCGCGTCGACGTCCCAGGCGTCGGCGTCCCCGCCGGCACCGGCGCCCTCGGCGGCCTGCGGGTCCTCCAGGAAGCGGGGGCCGACGACGTCCTGGACCTGCTGCTCGGCGGCGTCCCAGTCGAAGCCGGAACCGGCGGGGGCCCCGCCCCCGGCTGCCGCGGCGGGCCCGGCGGGCGGCTCCGCGCCCGGCCCGGCCGGCTCGCCCGGCCTCGCCGGTCCGGCGGGATCGGCGGTGGCGGCGGTGGCGGCGGGCCCGGGCGGCCCGGCGGCCGGGGGCAGTCCCATGGCCCGCACCATCAGCGCCCGCGCGTCCGCGTCCCCCGGCGCGTGCTGGAGCGCGGCGGCCGCCTCCGCCACGGCCTCGTCGTTCCGCCCCTCGGCGAGGAGGAGTTCGGCGAAGTGGAGGCGCAGGGGCACGTCAGCGGGCGCGGCGGCCACGGCGGCGCGCAGACTGCGGATCAAGGGGGACTCGTCGGCCATGCGGTCAGCCTAAGGAGGGCGCGGGGCCCGCCGTCCACCGGGTGCGCCCCGGTGCCCCTCCGTACACTTCGCCGGATGAGACGGGACCGCGTGCCGCGCAGACTGACGGTCGGCTCCGAGGTGTGGCTGTGGACGGTCGGGCACCGGCACTCCCCGGGCTGCCTGACCTTCCTCACCCTGCGGCGGGCGGCGGACCGCCACGCCCAGCTCCGCCTGGTCTTCCGGGACGGCCCCGGGCGCATCGTGTCCGGCTACCCCTTCGGCGCCGGCGACATCGCCTCGACGGGCCCCGGCGCCGTCCTCAACCTGAACGAACCGGGGGTCGCCCGCCGCTTCCTCGACGAGGCCGCGGCCCGCGGCCTGCTCCCGACCGCCCACGGCATCCGCGACGAGGACGGCTGGCCCCTCTACGACACCCTCGCGGCGCCGTCCCCGCCCGCGAACGCCTGACTCCGGCATCGGCCCGGAAAGCACCGGCGCGTCCCGCGGGAGGTGCCGCTCAGCTCCAGCGGCCCGTGCGGCCCAGGACGAGGGCCGTCGCCGCCGTACCCGCCGTCGAGGTCCGCAGCACGCTCCGGCCGAGCCGGTACGGCTTCGCCCCGGCCGCCTCGAACGCGGCGAGCTCCTCCGGGGACACCCCGCCCTCGGGCCCGACGACCAGCACGACCGAGCCCTTCGCCGGGAGTTCGGCGGTGGCGAGCGCGCCGCTGGGGTGCTCGCGGTCCTCGTGCAGCACCGCCGCGAAGTCCGCGCCGGCGAGCAGCGCGGCGACCTGCTTGGTCGTCATGGCGTCCGCGACCTCGGGGAACCGGGACCGGCGCGACTGCTTCCCGGCCTCGCGCGCGGTGGACCGCCACTTGGCGAGCGCCTTGAGGCCCCGGTCGCCCTTCCACTGGGTGATGCAGCGGGAGGCGGCCCACGGCACGATCGCGTCCACCCCGGTCTCCGTCATGGTCTCCACGGCGAGCTCGCCGCGGTCGCCCTTGGGGAGCGCCTGGACGACGGTGATCCGGGGCTCCTCCTCCGGGTCCTCGTGGACCTCGTCGACCCGCACGGTGAGCTGGTCCTTGCCCTCGGCGGCGAGCACCGCGCAGGCGGCCCAGCGGCCGCGACCGTCGGCGAGGACGAGTTCCTCGCCGGCCCGGAGCCGCTTCACCGAGACGGCGTGGCGGCCCTCGGGTCCGTCGAGGAGGAAGGTCCCGGGGCCGGGGACGGCATCGACGACGAAGACGGGTGCGGTCATGAGGCGCTCCTGTGGGGCAGCTCGGAGAGAGCGGTGTCGAGTTCGGCGGCCAGCACCTCGACCAGCTGCCCGGCGGGGAGATCGCGGGCGAGCCGATGGCCCTGACCGGCCCACAGTGCCATGCCCTGGGCGTCGCCCGCGGCGGCGGCGGCCTTGCGGAGCGGGGCGGTGAGGTGGTGGATCTCGGGATAGGCCGCGGGGGCGTACGGTCCGTGCTCCCGGACGAAGCGGTTCACGAGGCCCCGCGCGGGTCTTCCGGTGAAGGCCCGGGTGAGGGCGGTCCGGGTGTACAGCGGGTCGGTCAGGGCCCGCTTGTGCAGGGCGTGGGCTCCCGACTCGGGGCAGCGGAGGAAGGCGGTGCCGAGCTGGGCCGCGTCCGCCCCGGCGGCGAGGACGGCGGCGATCTGCGCGCCGCGCATGATGCCGCCGGCCGCGACGATCGGCAGGGAGACGCTCTCGCGGACCAGGCCGAGCAGCCCGAGCAGGCCGGTGCCCGGGGCGTCCTCGGCGGGGTCGTCGCGGAAGCCGCCCTGGTGTCCGCCGGCCTCGGCGCCCTGCACGCAGACGGCGTCCGCCCCGGCCTGCTGGGCGGCGAGGGCCTCGTCGGCGGAGGTGACGGTCACGATCGTGAACGTCCCGACCCGCGCGAAGGAGGCCAGGACCTCGGGCGCGGGGCAGCCGAAGGTGAAGGAGACGACCCGGACCGGGTCCTCCAGCAGGATCGCCAGCTTCGCGTCGTACGCGTCGTCGCGGTGGTCGTCGGTCTCGCCGAGCGGGGTGTCGTACCAGGTGGCCTCGCCCGCGAGCTGGTGCCGGTAGACCTCGACGGCCGCGGGGTCGGCGGGCCGTCCGGAGTCCGGCAGGAAGAGGTTCACGCCGAAGGGGCGCGCGGTGAGTCCGCGCAGCTGCTTGATCTCCTGGTAGAGGCCGCCGGCCGTCTTGTACCCGCCGGCCAGGAACCCGAGCGCCCCGGCCGCGGACACGGCTCCGACCAGCTCGGGGGAGGAGGCGCCACCCGCCATGGGGGCCTGCACGATCGGGAACCGAGAGAGATCGTTCAGTGCGGTGGTGGACATATGGGCATCGTGCCATGCGCCTGCTTCCGGGCCGAATCCGTCCGTCAGGTCACGGAGGGGCCGGCTCCGGCGGCCCGCGGCGGGCGTCCGACCCGTGCCCGGGCCGACGGAAGGGGCGGTCGCCGCGATCCGCGGCCACCGCCCCTTCCGTCCGGAGATTCTCCGGCCTAACGCCCGTTGAACGCGTCCTTCAACCGCGAGAACAGTCCCTGCTGCCCCGGCTGGAACTGCCCGGTGGGCCGTTCCTCGCCGCGGAGCTTGGCCAGTTCGCGCAGGAGGCGCTCCTGCTCGGCGTCCAGCTTGCCCGGGGTCTGCACCTCGACGTGCACGATCAGGTCGCCCCGGCCGTTCCCGCGCAGATGCGTGACGCCGCGGCCGTGCAGCGGGATCGACTGGCCGGACTGGGTGCCCGGCCGGATGTCGATCTCCTCGACGCCGTCGAGGGTCTGCAGCGGCACCTTGGTGCCGAGCGCGCCCGCGGTCATCGGGATGGTCACCGTGCAGTGCAGGTCGTCACCGCGCCGCTGGAAGGTCTCGTGCGGCGTCTCGTGGATCTCGACGTACAGGTCGCCGGCGGGGCCGCCGCCGGGGCCGACCTCGCCCTCGCCCGCGAGCTGGATCCGGGTGCCGTTGTCGACACCGGCCGGGATCTTGACCGTGAGGGTGCGGCGGGACCGGACCCGGCCGTCGCCCGCGCACTCGGGGCACGGGGTCGGGACGACGGTGCCGAAGCCCTGGCACTGCGGGCACGGACGGGAGGTCATGACCTGGCCCAGGAAGGACCGGGTGACCTGGGAGACCTCACCGCGGCCGCGGCACATGTCGCAGGTCTGCGCGGAGGTGCCGGGCGCGGCCCCCTCGCCGGAGCAGGTCGTGCAGACGACCGCCGTGTCGACCTGGATGTCCTTGGTGGTGCCGAAGGCCGCCTCGTTGAGGTCGATCTCCAGCCGGATCATGGCGTCCTGGCCTCGGCGGGTCCGCGAGCGCGGGCCGCGCTGCTGGGACGTGCCGAAGAAGGCGTCCATGATGTCGGAGAAGTTGCCGAAGCCACCGGCCCCGAAGCCGCCCGCGCCGCCTCCGCCGGAGGCCGACAGCGGGTCGCCGCCCAGGTCGTAGACCTGCTTCTTCTGCGGGTCCGAGAGGACCTCGTAGGCGGCGTTGATCTCCTTGAAGCGTTCCTGCGTCTTCGGATCGGGATTGACGTCCGGGTGCAGCTCGCGCGCGAGCCTCCGGAACGCCTTCTTGATCTCGTCCTGGGACGCGTCGCGGCGCACGCCGAGTACGGCGTAGTAGTCCGTGGCCACTTACGACTCCGCCAGGATCTGTCCGACGTAACGTGCCACTGCGCGTACCGCTCCCATCGTTCCGGGGTAGTCCATGCGGGTCGGTCCGACCACGCCGAGTTTGGCGACTGCCTCGCCGCCCGAACCGTAGCCGACCGAGACGACGGACGTGGAGCTCAGCCCCTCGTGGGCGTTCTCGTGCCCGATCCGTACGGTCATGCCCGATTCCTTGGCCTCGCCGAGCAGCTTGAGGAGCACGACCTGCTCCTCCAGTGCTTCGAGCACGGGCCTGATCATCAGGGGGAAGTCGGGGCCGAAGCGGGTGAGATTGGCGGTACCGCCGATCATCAGCCGTTCCTCGTGCTCCTCGACCAGGGTCTCCAGGAGGGTCGCGAGCACGGACGAGACCGTGGCGCGGTCCTCGATCTCCTCGAAGGACTCGGGAAGGTCCTGCACCAGCTGCGGCACGTCGGCGAACCGGCGGCCGACGACCCGGCTGTTGAGCCGGGCCCGCAGGTCGGCCAGCGAGGTCTCGCCGAACGGCGCGGGGCAGTCCACGACCCGCTGCTCGACGCGTCCGGTGTCCGTGATGAGCACCAGCATCAGGCGGGCCGGGGCCAGCGAGAGCAGCTCCACGTGCCGGACCGTCGAACGGGTCAGCGAGGGGTACTGGACGACGGCGACCTGCCGGGTCAGCTGCGCGAGCAGCCGGACCGTGCGGCCGACGACGTCGTCCAGGTCCACCGCGCCGTCGAGGAAGTTGTGGATGGCCCGGCGCTCGGGCGTCGACAGCGGCTTGACGCCGGCGAGCCGGTCGACGAAGAGGCGGTACCCCTTGTCGGTCGGAATGCGGCCGGCGCTGGTGTGGGGCTGGGCGATGAAGCCCTCTTCCTCCAGGACGGCCATGTCGTTGCGCACGGTGGCGGGCGAGACGCCGAGCTTGTGGCGCTCGGTGAGCGCCTTGGAGCCGACGGGCTCCTCCGTCCCGACGTAGTCCTGGACGATGGCGCGCAGCACCTCGAGCCTGCGTTCGCTGAGCATCGCGCGCACCTCCAGCTGTCGACGTCGTTCCGGTTGCTCCGCTTTTGGCACTCGCCCTGTCCGAGTGCCAGCGATCCCCCGGCCAGTGTACGGCGGCGGGCGTCGCTCCTGGCAAGGTGGCGGCGCCCGCACCCGCTAGCGTCGCCCCATGGACATCGATTGGGAAGCGCACGGATGGGAGCGGCTCGCCGACGGGGTGGGGCGGCGACGGCTGCCGGGCTGGGACGCCACCGTGGGGCTGGTCCTGGGCACACGGGCGGTGCTGCTGTACGACACGGGGTCCTCGCTCGCGGAGGGGGCCGGACTGCGGGCACAGATCGCCGCGCTCACCGGTGGCCGAAAGGTGACGCACATCGCACTCAGCCACCCCCACTTCGACCACGTCCTGGGCACGGCCGTCTTCGCGGGCGCCGAGGTCTTCGGCGCGGTGGGCGCGGACGACCTGCTGGGCGGGGCGCGGGCCCGGGAGGAGATGCGTGCGGACGCGGTCGCGCAGGGCATGGACGCGGAGGCCGCGGAGGCGGCCGCGGACGTCCTGGTCGCCCCGCGGCACGTGGTCTCCGGCGAGTGGACGCTCGACCTGGGCGGCCGGCAGGTCCTGCTGGCCAACGTCGGCCCCGGCCACACGGGCCACGATCTGGTGCTCCTGGTGCCGGGCGAGCGGGAGGTGGTCTTCTGCGGCGACCTGGTCGAGGAGTCCGGCGAGCCGCAGGCGGGCCCGGACGCGATCCCCGCCCGCTGGCCGGACGCGCTCGACCGGCTGCTGCGGCTCGGCGGCGAGGACGCGGTGTACGTCCCGGGGCACGGAGCGGTGGTGGACGCCGCGTTCGTACGACTCCAGCGGGAGGAACTGGCGACGCGCTTCTCCGTCGCATAACGTCGCCCGGATGCGCAGCTACAACCCGGATCTGACACCCCCTTGACCGCACCTCCCGGGGGACGACCCCCGGACCCCCGGCAACACCCCTGACACCGCGCCGCCCCGGACAGGAAGCGACCCCATGCGCAGCTACAACCCGGATCTGACACCCCCTTGGAAGCGCTCGGCGCCCGTTCCCGAGGTCCCGGCCGACCGCGACCTGGTCGTCGAGGAGGTCACCACGGGCTTCTGCGGGGCGGTGATCGGCTGCGAGGCGGGGACGGTGACCCTGGAGGACCGCTTCGGCAAGCACCGCGTGTTCCCGCTGGACCCGCGGGGCTTCCTCCTGGAGGGGCGGGTCGTGACCCTGGTCCGCCCGTCGGCCGGGCCGGCCCGTCCCACCCGGACGGCCTCGGGCTCGGTGGCGGTCCCCGGGGCGCGGGCCCGCGTGGCGCGCGCCGGCCGGATCTACGTGGAGGGCCGGCACGACGCCGAGCTGGTGGAACGCGTCTGGGGCGACGACCTCCGCATCGAGGGAGTCGTCGTGGAGTACCTGGAGGGCGTCGACGACCTCCCGTCGATCGTCGCGGAGTTCGACCCCGCCCCGGACGCCCGCCTGGGCGTCCTGGTGGACCACCTGGTCCCGGGTTCGAAGGAGTCGAGGATCGCCGCCCAGGTGACCTCGCCGGACGTGCTGGTCGTGGGCCACCCGTACATCGACGTCTGGGAGGCGGTGAAGCCGGCGTCGGTGGGCATCCGTGCCTGGCCCCGCGTCCCCAGGGGGCAGGACTGGAAGACGGGCGTGTGCGAGGCCCTGGGCTGGCCCGCGAACACCGGCGCCGCCTGGCAGCACATCCTGTCGCGGGTGACCTCGTACAAGGACCTGGAGCCGGAGCTGCTGGGCCGGGTGGAGGAGCTGATCGACTTCGTGACGGCGCCGTAGGGATCCGCCGGAGCCGGCCCCGGGGGGGCTGAGTCCGGGCCCACCGGAACGGGGGTGCCCCGGCGGGGCGCGGTCGGGTAGCGTGCCCGGCATGTCGAGCCCCGAGTCGGACACGTCGGGGGCTTTCGGTCACGCCGTCAGCCCCCTCGCCCCCCGCCTTCTCCCGGACCAATGAGTCCGCTCCGTACGGCCCCGCCCGGGTCGTACGGCCGATGGCTCGCGCCCTCCCGCCGCACCACGCGGCCGGGCGTGGGGCCCGTGGGTGCTGACCGCGGTGACGAGATGCCTCTGCCGTCATTTCCTCACCACGGAACCCCGGAGCCACTCGATGCCCCTCACGCTCCCCCTGCTCGCCCTGGCGGTCTTCGCCATGGGCACATCCGAATTCATGCTCGCCGGCCTCGTGCCGGACATCGCCGCCGACCTCGGCGTCCCCGTCGGCAGCGTCGGTCTGCTCACCTCGGCCTTCGCGGTCGGCATGGTCGTCGGCGCACCGCTCCTGGCCGCGCTCGCCCGCTCCTGGCCGGTGCGCTCCGGCCTCCTCGGCCTCGTCCTCGTGTTCGCCGCGGCGCACGTGCTGGGCGCGGTCACGGGGAGCTTCGCCGTCCTCCTCGCCACCAGGGTCGTCGCCGCCGTCGCGAACGCCGGGTTCCTCGCCCTGGCCCTGACCACCGCCACCCGGCTCGTGCCGCCGGACCGGGCGGGCCGCGCGCTGGCCGTCCTGCTGTCCGGCACGACGCTGGCCACCGTGGCCGGAGTCCCCCTGGGGTCCCTGCTCGGCACCCTGCTCGGCTGGCGGGTCACGTTCTGGGCGGTCGCCCTCCTCTGCCTGCCCGCGGCCCTCGGCGTGCTCCTGGGCCTGCCCGCGCGCGCCGCGCGGGAGGACACGGCCGGGGTGCCGGACCTGCGCGCGGAGTTGGCACGGCTCCGGCGGCCGCGGCTGCTCGTGGTGATGCTGCTCGGTGCCCTGGTGAACGCGGCGACCTTCGCGGGCTTCACCTTCCTGGCCCCCGTCGTGACCGGGACGGCCGGTCTCGACGCGCTGTGGGTGCCGGTCGCCCTGGTGCTCTTCGGGCTCGGCTCCTTCGCCGGGATCACCCTCGCGGGGCGGTGGTCCGACCCGTACCCGGGCCGGGTCGTCGCGGTCGCCGGGCCGCTGCTGCTCGTCGGCTGGCCGGCCCTGGCCCTGCTGGCCGAGGAGCCGGCGGCGCTGCTCGCCCTGGTGTTCCTGCAGGGCGCGGGGTCGTTCGCGCTGGGCGGCACGCTGATCGCCCGGGTCCTGCACGAGGCCGCGGGAGCCCCCACCATGGCGGGCTCGTACGCGACCGCGGCGCTCAACGCCGGGGCCGCCGCGGGGCCGCTCGTCGCCGCCCTCGCCCTCCGGGCCGGAGCGGGCCCGCTCGGCCCGCCGTGGGTGAGCACCCTGCTCGTCCTGGTCGCGCTGCTCGTCGCCCTGCCGTCCCGCCGGATGCTGACGGCGGCCCGAGCGGTGCCGCCGGGTCCGGGGACGGCCGGGCGGGGCCACCCTGCCGCGGACCCGGCGCGCTCGCCGGAACGGCTCTAGTCGACGAGGTCCCGCACCACGGCGTCGGCGAGCAGGCGCCCGCGCAGGGTCAGCACCGCCCGGCCCGCCGCGTAGGGACCGGCGTCCAGGAGCCCGTCGGCGAGGGCCCTGCGGGAGGCTTCGAGGCCCGCCGGCTTGAGGAGGGACAGCTCGACGCCCTCCTTGAGCCGCAGTTCGAGGAGGACGCGCTCGACCCTCCGGTCCTCCTCGGAGAGCAGCTCACGGCCGGCCCCGGGGGTCTTCCCGGCGGCCAGCGCGGCGGCGTACGCCCCGGGGTGCTTGACGTTCCACCAGCGGACGCCGCCGACGTGGCTGTGGGCGCCGGGGCCCGCGCCCCACCAGTCGGCACCGCGCCAGTACAGCTCGTTGTGGAGGCAGCGGCCGGCTTCCGAGGTGGCCCAGTTGGAGACCTCGTACCAGGCGAAACCGGCCGCGGAGAGGACGTCCTCGGCGATCAGGTACCGGTCGGCGTGGACGTCGTCGTCGGTCATGGGGACCTCGCCGCGCCGGATGCGGCGGGCGAGTTGCGTGCCCTCCTCGACGATCAGCGCGTAGGCGCTGATGTGGTCGGGTCCGGCGCCGAGGGCCGCGTCGAGGGAGGCCCGCCAGTCGTCGTCGGTCTCCCCCGGGGTGCCGTAGATCAGGTCGAGGTTGACGTGCTCGAAGCCGGCGGCCCTCGCCTCCCCGACGCAGGCCTCGGGGCGGCCCGGGGTGTGCGTGCGGTCGAGGATCTTCAGGACGTGCTGCTTGGCGCTCTGCATGCCGAACGAGATCCGGTTGAACCCGCCGGCGCGCAGCTCCGCCAGGTAGGCCGGGTCCACGGAGTCGGGGTTGGCCTCGGTCGTCACCTCGGCGTCGTCGGCGAGCCCGAACTCCTCGCGGACGGCCCCCAGCATCCGTACGAGGTCGCCGGCGGCGAGCAGCGTGGGCGTGCCGCCGCCCACGAAGACGGTCCGGACCGGCCGGGGGTCGTCCCCGAGGACCTTGCGGGCGAGCCGGATCTCCTCGACGACCTGGTCGGCGTAGTTGTCCCGGGAGGCGAGCACGCCGCCGGTCCCCCGCAGCTCGCCGGTCGTGTAGGTGTTGAAGTCGCAGTACCCGCAGCGCGTCGCGCAGTAGGGCACGTGCAGATAGAACCCGAGCGGACGCTCCCCGGCCCCTTCCAGGGCGTGCGGGGGCAGCGCCCCGTCGTCGGGGACGGACTCACCATCGGGCAGTACGGAAGGCATGAGCCCCATTGTCCCGTACTGCCCGGGGTGGACGTCCGGCCTGTGGACAACCTCTCCACAGGGGGCGGGCCGGGCCCCGCGCGGGCGGCGTCAGGACTCCCGCGAGCCCGCGTACATCTCCTCGATGAGCGCCTTGTACTCGCGCTCCACCACCGGCCGCTTCAGCTTCAGCGACGGGGTCAGCTCGCCGTGCTCGATGTCGAGGTCGCGCGGCAGCAGCCGGAACTTCTTGATCGTCTGCCAGCGCTGGAGGCCCTCGTTGAGACGGTCGACGTAGCCCTGGACCATCTCGACGGTCTTCGGGTCGGCGACGACCTCGGCGTACGACCTGCCCGCGAGGTCGTGGTCGGCGGCCCAGCCGAGGAGGGTAGGCTCGTCGAGGGCGATCAGGGCGGTGCAGAAGTTCCGGTCGGCTCCGTGCACGAGGATGTTCGAGACGAACGGGCAGACGGCCTTGAACTGGCCCTCGACCTCGGCCGGCGCGATGTACTTGCCGCCGGACGTCTTGATCAGGTCCTTCTTGCGGTCGGTGATCCGCAGGTAGCCGTCGGCGGACAGCTCGCCGATGTCGCCGGTGTGGAACCAGCCGTCGGACTCCAGGACCTCGGCCGTCTTCTCGGGCAGGCCGTGGTAGCCCTCCATGACGCCGGGGCCGCGCAGCAGGATCTCGCCGTCGTCGGCGATCCGGACCTCGGTGCCGGGGAGCGGCTTGCCGACGGTGCCGGTGCGGTAGGCCTCGCCCGGGTTGACGAAGGAGGCCGCGGAGGTCTCGGTGAGTCCGTAGCCCTCCAGGATGTGGATGCCGGCGCCGGAGAAGAAGTAGCCGATCTCGGGGGCGAGCGCGGCGGATCCGGAGATGCAGGCGCGGAGGTTGCCGCCGAAGGCCTCGCGGATCTTGGCGTAGACGAGCGCGTCGGCGACCTTGTGCTTGGCGGTGAGGCCGAAGGGCGCGGAGGCGGTGCCGGTGCGGCGGAAGTTGTCCTGGCTGGTCCGCGCGTACTCGCGGGAGACGCCGGCGGCCCACTGGAAGATCTTGTACTTGGCCCCGCCGGCGGCGCGGGCCTTGGCGGCGACGCCGTTGTAGACCTTCTCGAAGATGCGGGGCACGGCCGCCATGTAGGTGGGCTGGACGACCGGCAGGTTCTCGATGATCTTGTCGACCCGGCCGTCGACGGCGGTGACGTGGCCGACCTCGATCTGGCCGGAGGTGAGGACCTTGCCGAAGACGTGGGCGAGCGGCAGCCACAGGTACTGGACGTCGGCCTGGGTGACGAGGCCGGTGGCGGCGATGGCCTTGGCCATGTACGACCAGTTGTCGTGCGGGAGGCGGACGCCCTTGGGGCGGCCGGTGGTGCCCGAGGTGTAGATGACGGTGGCGAGCTGCGTGGCGGTGATCGCCGCGACCCGCTCCTTCACGGCCTCGGGGTGCTTCTCCAGGTACGCCCTGCCGCGCGCCTCCAGCTCGGCGAGGGTGAGGACGAACTGGCCGTCGCTCTCCACCCCGGTCGCGTCCACGACGACGACGTGGCGGAGGTTCGGCAGTTCGGCGCGGCGCTCGACGGCCTTGGCGAGCTGGGCGGCGTCCTCGGCGATGAGGACCCGCGACTCGGAGTCCGAGAGGATGAACGCCGACTCCTCGGCGTTGGTCTGCGGGTAGACCGTGGTGGTCGCGGCGCCCGCGCACATCACGCCCAGGTCGGCGAGGATCCACTCGACCCGGGTGGAGGAGGCGAGGGCGACCCGCTCCTCGGCGGCGACACCCAGGTCGACGAGGCCGGCGGCGATCGCGTAGACCCGTTCCGCGGCCTGCCCCCAACTGAGCGACTTCCAGTCGTCCGGGCCGGTTCCGGAGGCGGCGGGCACCGGGTAGCGGTAGGCCTCCGCATCCGGAGTCCGCTCGACGCGCTCAAGGAAGAGGGTCGCCACGGAGGGCGGCCGGTTCTCGATCTGGGTCTGTGTGTCGCTCACGACGTCCTCCGGGCGGCGGCGGTGCCTTCTGGCGGTTCGTAACTAACTGGCGAGTAACCTTCGAGCCGGGATCAGACTAAAGGCCCGAGGTCCGGCGCGTAAGGGCCTGCAGCGCGTCGCTTGATAACGAACGGGCCCACGCGCACTAGGCACGTGGACCCGTTGCATGCACAGGGCAGCTTCGTGGGCGCCCCTGCTACTTCTTCTTGCCCGAGGACTCGTCGCTCGACAGGACGGCGATGAAGGCCTCCTGGGGCACCTCCACCGAGCCGACCATCTTCATGCGCTTCTTGCCTTCCTTCTGCTTCTCCAGCAGCTTCCGCTTACGGGAGATGTCACCGCCGTAGCACTTGGCGAGGACGTCCTTGCGGATGGCCCGGATGGTCTCGCGGGCGATGACCCGGGAGCCGATCGCGGCCTGGATCGGCACCTCGAACGCCTGCCGCGGGATGAGCTCGCGCAGCTTGGCGACGAGCCGCACGCCGTAGGCGTACGCGGCGTCCTTGTGGGTGACGGCGGAGAAGGCGTCGACCTTGTCGCCGTGCAGCAGGATGTCGACCTTGACCAGGCTGGAGGCCTGCTCGCCGGTGGGCTCGTAGTCGAGGGAGGCGTAACCGCGCGTCTTGGACTTCAGCTGGTCGAAGAAGTCGAAGACGATCTCGGCCAGGGGCAGGGTGTAGCGGATCTCGACCCGGTCCTCGGAGAGGTAGTCCATGCCGATCAGGGTGCCTCGACGGGTCTGGCAGAGCTCCATGATCGCGCCGATGAACTCGCTGGGGGCGAGGATCGTGGCGCGTACGACGGGCTCGTACACGTCGCTGATCTTGCCCTCGGGGAACTCGCTCGGGTTGGTGACCGTGTGCTCGCTGCCGTCCTCCATGACCACGCGGTAGACCACGTTGGGGGCGGTGGCGATGAGGTCGAGCCCGAACTCGCGCTCCAGCCGCTCGCGGATCACGTCGAGGTGGAGGAGCCCGAGGAAGCCGACGCGGAAGCCGAAGCCCAGCGCGGCGGAGGTCTCCGGCTCGTAGACCAGCGCGGCGTCGTTGAGCTGCAGCTTGTCCAGGGCCTCGCGGAGGTCCGGGTACTCCGAGCCGTCCAGCGGGTAGAGGCCCGAGAAGACCATCGGCTTCGGGTCCTTGTAGCCGCCGAGGGCCTCGGTGGCGCCCCTGTTCAGGGAGGTGATCGTGTCACCGACCTTGGACTGGCGGACGTCCTTCACACCGGTGATGAGGTAGCCCACCTCGCCGACGCCGAGACCGTCGGACGGCGTCATCTCCGGGGAGGAGACGCCGATCTCCAGCAGCTCGTGCGTGGCGCCGGTCGACATCATCTTGATGCGCTCGCGCTTGTTGAGCTGGCCGTCGACCACACGCACGTAGGTCACGACGCCGCGGTACGAGTCGTACACCGAGTCGAAGATCATCGCGCGCGCGGGGGCGTCGGCGACGCCCACCGGGGCGGGGACGTCCCGGACGACCCGGTCGAGCAGCGCGTCGACGCCGACACCGGTCTTCGCGGAGACCTTGAGGACGTCCTCCGGCTGGCAGCCGATGAGGTTGGCCAGCTCCTCGGAGAACTTCTCCGGCTGGGCCGCCGGCAGGTCGATCTTGTTCAGCACGGGAACGATCGTGAGGTCGTTCTCCATGGCCAGGTAGAGGTTGGCCAGCGTCTGCGCCTCGATGCCCTGGGCCGCGTCGACCAGCAGGATCGTGCCCTCGCAGGCCGCGAGCGACCGGGACACCTCGTACGTGAAGTCGACGTGCCCGGGGGTGTCGATCATGTTCAGGATGTGCGTACTGCCCTGACCCGGCCCCTCGGTCGGCGCCCACGGCAGCCGGACCGCCTGGGACTTGATCGTGATGCCGCGCTCCCGCTCGATGTCCATGCGGTCGAGGTACTGGGCACGCATCTGCCGCTGGTCGACCACACCGGTCAGCTGGAGCATCCGGTCGGCGAGCGTGGACTTGCCGTGGTCGATGTGCGCGATGATGCAGAAGTTACGGATCAGAGCCGGGTCGGTACGGCTCGGCTCGGGCACGTTGGTAGGAGTCGCGGGCACGCAGGGTCTCGTCTCGGGGCGATGTCGGATCGATACGTAGGCTCCATGGTCCCATGCCCGTCGCCCGGCGCCCGGTTTGGGCGGGCACGAGAGTGGCTGATACCGTGGACAGCTGTGCCTCGTGTGCCCTCTCAGCCTGCGAGACACATTCAGAAGGAACATCGAACCTGTAAAGGCTCTTTTCGTGGCGAACATCAAGTCCCAGATCAAGCGGAACAAGACGAACGAGAAGGCGCGCCTGCGCAACAAGGCCGTCAAGTCCTCGCTCAAGACCGCGATCCGCAAGGCCCGCGAGGCCGTCGCCGCGGGTGACGTCGAGAAGGCCACCGTGGCTTCCCGCGCCGCCTCCCGCGCGCTCGACAAGGCTGTCTCGAAGGGCGTCATCCACAAGAACGCCGCCGCCAACAAGAAGTCGGCGCTGGCCACCAAGGTTGCCGCTCTCCAGGGCTGAGCTCTGATGTAACCGGCCGCACGGGACCCAGCGGGCCCTCTCTCCCGCTCCCACCCGGCCACCCAGGACTCGCACGCGGACGCGTTCGCCACGCGGGTGCGAGCCCACCGGCTCAACACCGAAGGCCCCGCTCCCTCCTTCCCCAGGAGCGAGCGGGGCCTTCGGCGTGCGCGGGGGAAGACGGGGCGGGGGCGGGCTTCGACACCAGGGAACGCCCCGGGCCGACTCACGGAAACCGGGGGCAGGAGCGGGGCACGGACGGGCCGGGTCGGAGCCGGGGCCGGGAGGCTTGGCGCCGGGGCCGGAAGCGGGGCACGGGCGGGTCGGAGCCGCGGCCGGGAGGCTTGGCGCCGCGGCCGGGAGCCCGCCGGGGCCGGGAGGCTTGGCGCCGGGGCCGGAAGCGGGGCACGGGCGGGTCGGAGCCGCGGCCGGGAGGCTTGGCGCCGCGGCCGGGAGGCCGCCGGGGCCGGAAGCGGGGCGCGGAAGGCCCGAGGCCGGGAGCGGGCACGGAAGGCCGGGGGTGCCGGGCGGCGGCGTTCACGGCCGCCGGAGGCGGACGGCGGCACGCCGACCACCTCCGCACCACCAGCCCCACCGGGTCTCCCAGCCCCACCGGCTCGGCCTGCCCACCGGCCCGACCGACTCCACCAGCCCACCGGCCCACCAGCCCCCGGCAGGGTTTCGGGAAGGGGTGGGGTGGGGAATCCGCCCTGGCCACCGACCGCCCCGCCTCCCACCCCGCACCGAGGCGCCACGCGCCCCGGCACCACCTACCCGCGCCGCATCCTCGCCGCCCGGGCCACCGCGACCACCGCCTTCTCCAGGGCGTACTCCGGGTCGTCCCCGCCGCCCTTCACCCCCGCGTCGGCCTCCGCGATCGCGCGCAGCGCGAGCGCGACCCCGTCGGGGGTCCAGCCCCGCATCTGCTGCCGCACGCGGTCGATCTTCCACGGCGGCATGCCGAGCTCCCGCGCCAGGTCCGCCGGCCGGCCGCCCCGCGCCGAGGACAGCTTGCCGATCGCCCGTACGCCCTGGGCCAGCGCGCTCGTCACGAGCACCGGCGCGACCCCGGTCGAGAGCGACCACCGCAGGGCCTCCAGGGCCTCCGCCGCCCGGCCCTCGACCGCACGGTCCGCGATGTTGAAGGAGGACGCCTCGGCGCGGCCGGTGTAGTACCGCCCGACGACGGCCTCGTCGATCGTCCCGTCCACGTCGGACGTGAGCTGCGCGACCGCGGAGGCGAGCTCCCGCAGATCGCTGCCGATGGCGTCGACGAGCGCCTGGCAGGCCTCGGGCGTGGCCGAACGCCCCAGCGTCCGGAACTCCTGCCGCACGAACGTCAGCCGTTCCGCCGGCTTCGTCGTCTTCGGACAGGCCACCTCCCGCGCCCCCGCCTTCCGCGCGGCGTCGAGCAGCCCCTTGCCCTTGGCGCCGCCGGCGTGGAGCAGGACGAGCGAGATGTCCTCGACCGGGTCGTCGAGGTACGCCTTGACGTCCTTGATCGTGTCGGCGGACAGGTCCTGCGCGTTCCGCACGACGAGCACCTTGCGCTCGGCGAACAGCGACGGGCTGGTGAGCTCCGCGAGCGAGCCGGGCTGGAGCTGGTCGGACGTGAGGTCGCGGACGTCCGTGTCGGCGTCGGCGGCGCGCGCGGCCGCCACCACCGCCTGGACGACACGGTCGAGGAGCAGGTCCTCCTGGCCCACGGCGATCGTCACGGGGCCGAGGAGGTCTTCGGGGGAAGTCTTTCTGGTGGCCATCGCGGTCCAGCATCCCACGGACCACCGACAGCCCCGCGATGCCCGAGAATGACGGGGTGAGCGAACGACACGTACTGGTACTCCCCGACCGCGACGCCGCCGAGGAGGTCGCCGGCGAACTCCCCGACCGCTTCGGCGTCGCCGAGGAGCCGCAGCTCGTCCGAGACTCCCTGGCCGGGGAGGACGACGCCGAGGACGCCCAGTGGCTGGTGGTCGTCGAGGACCCGGACGGCCGGCTCGACCCGTCGGCCCTGGACTCCCTGGCGGCGGAGTACGAGGGCTGGCTGGAAGCCCCCTAGGCCGTCTCTTTCGGATCTTGCCGGTCAAGCCCGCGTCGTCCGGTGCCGTGCATCGCAAGGCGGAGAGGTACCCGCGTACTGGACGTACCCGGGTATCTCGACAACGCGGCGAGGTGCGGTGCCGGGCGGCGCGGGTCAGGCAAGATCCGGAAGAGACGGCCTAGACCATGGGGCGGCCCGCGCCGGCCCTCAGCCCCGCCCGACCCCCTTGGGCACGATCTGGACGTCCAGATCGATGCTGATGCTCGACCCCACCGCCGCGATCCCCCGCGCGAGCAGCGTCTGCCAGGTGAGGGTGAAGTCCTCCCGGTGCAGTTCGGTGGTGGCCCGGCAGGCGCACCGGGTCTCGCCCTCCAGGCCGCTGCCGAGGCCCAGGTACCGGGTGTCGAGGGTGACGGTGCGGCTCACCCCGTGGAGGGTGAGCGCCCCGGTGACGGCCCACCGGTTGCCGCCCCTGTGCGTGAAGCGCTCGCTGAAGAACTCCAGCGTCGGGTACGCGCCGACGTCGAGGAAGTCGCCGGACCTCAGGTGGTCGTCGCGCATCTGCACCCCCGTGTCGATGGAGGCCGCGTCGATGACGACGTGCATCGCGGAGTGCTCCATGCGGTCGGCGATCCGCACCGCACCGGCGAAGTCGTCGAACCGGCCGTGGATCCGCGCGAGTCCGATGTGGCGTGCGGTGAAGCCGATCCGGGAGTGCGTCGGGTCGATCTCCCACTCGCCCGGCTCGGGGAGCTGGGGCAGCGGCGCGACCTGCAGCAGCACGTCGTCGAGGCCGGTGTGCCCGCCCTCGGTGACGACGGCCCTCGCGTGGTGCGGGGTGTACCCCTCGGCGGTGACCGCGAGCCGGTACTCGCCCGCCGGCACCGTCGCGAGCGCGGTGCCGTACGGGTCGGTCTCCCCCGCGACCACCTTGCGCCCGGCGGCGTCGCTGAGGACGAACTCGGCCTGCCGGACGGGTTCGTGCACGGGGTCGAGGACCCGGCAGCTCAGCATCCCCGCCGAGGCGGGGACGGCGAGGCCGGCGAGCGGGCCGCCGCGCAACGCGCCCGTCGGCCGCTTCCCGAAGAGACGATCGAACATTCTTCACGCACCCCCGTGCGACTCGTTCACTATGCAACGAAGTCGCATTCGATCACCGTGGGGGCGTTCGACGCAAACCGGTCATGGGGTGAGCAACAGTTACCGAGGGTTCGAATCGGTAATTCCACCGCGAACGCCCGGCAGCACGTCGAGTTCGATCCCGAACAGGTCCCGGTACGCGCGCCGCGCCTCGTCCTCGCCGTCGAGGATCCGCTCGTCGCGCTCGCCGCCGGCCCGCGTGATCAGCTTCCGGTCGCTGAGGGTGATCCGGCCCTCCTCGGTCAGCAGGGAGCAGACGAGACTCCGCGGGAAGTGCGAGTCGGGCGAGGTCCGGTGGTACCAGGCGCCGGCCGTGAAGTCGGCGAGGCTGCGCGGCCGGACCTCCATCCGGTACTGGGGCTTGCCGTCCCGCAGGACGTCCACGTCGCCCTCGGGGGTGTCCACGAGGCGGAAGACGCCGCCCGGGTCCGCCTGGTCCCCGCGGTCGTCGTACCGGACCGGGAAGTGGCTGTGGTCGCCGAAGCCGACGTCGGCGATCAGGCGTTCCCCGTCCGCCGTCTCCACGAGCAGCGCCATGTGGTCGTACGGGATGCCCGGCCGCCCCTCGGGCCCGAAGACCCGCGCCTGGAGCAGCGACACCCGGTAGCCGAGACCCCGCAGCAGCACGGCGAACGCCGTGTTGACCTCGTAGCAGAACCCTCCCCGGTGCGCCCCGATCACCTTGTCGAGCAGGGCCTTCTCCTCCAGGACGATGTCCTCGCCGAGGTGGATCGAGAGGTTCTCGAACGGCACGGTGCGCAGATGGCGCAGATGCAGGTCGCGCAGGGCGTCCGCGTCCGCGCGGTCGGGTCGCTGCGCGCCGATGCGCCGGAGGTAGGCCAGGACGTCCGCGGGCGCGGGGACGAAGTCCTCGCCGGGAACGGGGGCGGAGGCGGGAGCCGGGGCGGCGGAGGGCGCGGAGGGGTCCGGGCGCCCGGAGGAGGACTCGGAGGGGACGGGAGCCGTCGGTCGCGTGGTCATTCCGCCAGTCTGCCCGGTCGGCCGTCCCCTCCCGCCGCCCGCGCGACGGGCTCCGACTCCTCTTTCGGGGAGGGGAGTTCCCGCATGCGGGGCAGCGGCGAGGGCAGCAGCCAGAGCACGGCGAAGACGGCCCCGACGGTGGCGATCCACAGCGTCGGGCGCAGCCCGATCGCGGTGCCGAGGAAGCCGCCGACGAGCGCGCCGAGCGGTCGGAAGCCGTGGTTGAGCGTGCGGAAGGCGCCCATCACCCGGGCTCGCACGGCGTCGGGTATCAGTGCCATCTGGAACGATCCCGCGGCGATGTCGACGATCATCACGCCGACGCAGGAGAGGAATTCGGCCACGAAGAGGACGAGCACCACGAGCGGCAGCGGCCCGGCGGCGAGGGGGATCAGGACGAGGGGCAGGGTGAACCCGAGGAAGCCGGCGACGAGCGACCCCCCGATGCCGATCCGCCGGACGACGGCCCCGCTGACGACCGCTCCGAGGAGGCCGCCCACGGCGCCCGCCCCGAGGACGAGGCCGAGCAGTCCGGCGCCGAGGTCGAGCGCGGTGGTCGCATAGAGCACGAAGAGGGTGTGGAACATGTAGTTGAAGAACTGGACCGTGCCGGAGGCGGCGAACAGCGCCCGCATCGAACGCTCCCGGACCACCCAGCGCAGCCCCTCCGTGAAGTGCCCCTTGGCCACGGGGGCCGGCGGGGGCTTGACGGGCTTGATCCGGGCCAGGTATCCCGCCGACACCAGGTAGGTCAGGGCGTCCGCGACCAGGGCGAAGGGGGCGGTGAGGAACTGCACGAGCAGTCCGCCGATCCCCGGACCCGCCAGCCAGGCCGTCGAACGGCTGCCGTTCACCAGCGAGTTCGCCTGCACATAGCGCTCGGCGGGTACGAGCGCGACGAACAGCGTGGTGTTGCAGACCTCGAAGAGCACGGTGAGCGCGCCGATCCCGAACGCCACCACGTACAGCTGGGTGAGGGTCAGCAGGTCGAGCAGGTGGGCCGCGGGAAGGCTCAGGACGAGTGCCGCCCGCCCGGCGTCGGCCGCGATCATCGCCCGTCTGCGGCTGGTCTGCCGGTCGGCCCATGCGCCGAACGGCAGGTTGAGCAGCAGCGCCGGCAGGAGCTCGGCGGCCTTGAGCCAGCCCATCGCGGCGGCGTCGGCGCCGAGCACGAGGACGGCGGCGAGCGGTATCGCCATGAGGGATATCTGGTCCCCGGCGAGGGAGACGGTCTGACCGGTCCAGTAGTTCCGGAAGGTCCGCTCGCGGAGCAGTGCCGGTATGCGGTCCACGAGAGCCATCCCGCTCACTCCTTCTCGCTGTCGGGGACGTCGGGGTCCAGGTAGGCGATCCGCAGGACGCTGACGGGTTTGGCGCCCTCCGGGCGGAGGGACGGGTCGGACGCGCGCGCCTCGTACGGCCGGAGCAGCGCGTCGATGCCCGCTCCGAGCTCGGCCAGTTCCTCGTGGGTGAGATGGAGCAGGGAGTCGCCGAACTGCTCGGCCTCGCGCCACTCCCTCGGCAGCAGGTGCCTCTTCTCCATGGCTCGGGCGACCCGCTCGAAGTACTGCTCGGCGACGGCGGCGCTCAGCGCGTCGGCGGCCTGGGCGACCGACGGGTCCTCGCTGTACTCCGGCCACTCCGTGTACCGGGCCGTGGCCTGCCAGGGCTTCTCCCGCCCCCGGCCGCCCGGCGCCTCCTCGACGAGCCCGTACTTGGCGAGTATCCGCAGGTGGTACGAGCAGCTGGCCACGGACTCGCCGGTCAGCTCGGCGGCCCGGGTGGCGGTGAAGGGGCCGCTGCTGCGCAGCAGCCCCACCAGCGACATCCGCAGCGGGTGGGCGTAGGCCCGCAGGGCTCGCGGGTCGGTGAGGCGGACGGTGCGGGGCTTTTCGCCTCCGGATCGCGGGTCGATGATCTCCTCCGGCATGATGAGAAGGTATCTTTAGAAAGACTTCTTTACAAGCATCTGTCCGCGGGACACCGCCCTCCCCGTGGACGGTCACCCTCCCCTCGGCACGGCCACCAGCCCCGGCCCCGCCCCGACGACCGCGATCGCCCCGTCCCGGTCGGTCCGCAGCACCCGTGCCCCGCCGTCCCGCAACGCCGCCACCGTCCGGGGCGACGGATGCCCGTACGGGTTGTCGCGCCCCGTCGACACCAGCGCGAGCCGCGGGCGCACGGCCCGTATCAGCCCGGGATCCTGATGGGCCGAGCCGTGATGGGCGACCTTGAGCACATCCACCGGCGCGAGTCCCGGGTGGGCCCGCAGGAGGTCCCGCTGAGCCGGCGGTTCGAGGTCGCCGAGCAGCAGGAGCGTCAGCCCGCCCGCGGCCCGGACCAGCAGCGCGACGCTGGCGTCGTTCGCCCCACCGGAACCGCCGGAACCGGAGCCACCGGAACCGCCGGGCGGTCGCCCGCGCCCCGCCGCCCCACCTCCCTCGGCGGGCCAGAGCACACTCCACTCCAGCGCCCCCACCCTGCGTCGCTCCCCCAGGCCCGCCCGGATCAACGGCACCCCCGCGGCCGCCGCCGTCCGCCGCACGAACGCCACCTGGGCCGGCGGCTCCTCCAGACCCGTCGTCTGGATCGCCCCCACCGCTCGCCCGCGCAACACCCCCGGCAGCCCGGCCACATGGTCCGCGTGGAAATGCGTCAGCACGAGCAGCGGCACCCTGCGCACCCCCAGGTCCCGCAGGCACCGGTCGACCGGCACGGGATCGGGCCCCGCGTCCACCACGACGGCCGCGTCACCGCCCGCGGCCAGGACCGTCGCGTCCCCCTGCCCCACCTGGCACATGGCGTACACCCAGCCGCGCGGCGGCCATCCCGTGACCCAGCGCGTCAACGGCGCCGGCCGCACGACCGCGAACAGCAGCAGGACGACGACGAGCCCGGCGACCGGCCCCCGGTACGGCAGTCTGCGCGCCGCGACGACCAGCAGCGCGGTCAGCAGGGCGAGCGCGAATCCGCCCCACCAGCCGCCCGGCCAGCTCACCTCCGCCCCCGGCAGGGCCGCACCCGTACGGGCGACCCGTGCGATCCACCCGGCGGGCCACCCCGCCACCCACGCCAGCCCCTCCGCCGCCGGCATCCAGACCGCCGCCGCGGCGAGGGCGGCGAAGCCGAACACCGTCGCGGGCGCCACCGCCAGCTCGGCGAAGAGGTTCGCCGGGATCGCCACCAGACTCACCCGGGCGGCGAACACCACCACGACCGGAGCGCACACCGCCTGCGCCGCCAGGGAAGCCGCCAGGGCCTCCGACAGACCCCCCGGCACCCCGCGCCGCCGCAGCGCCCCGCTCCACCGCGGAGCCACCGTCAGCAGCGCCCCGGTGGCGAGGACCGAGAGCAGGAACCCGTAACTCCGCGCGAGCCAGGGGTCGTAGAGCACCAGCAGCAGCACGGCCGCCGCCAGCGCCGGAATCAGCGACCGCCGCCGACCGGTGGCGATCGCGAGCAGCACCACGAGTCCGCAGGCCGCGGCCCGCAGCACGCTCGGATCGGGCCGGCAGACCACCACGAAGGCGAGCGTCAGCGCTCCGCCGGCCACCGCGGTGCCCCGCAGCGACATCCCCAGTCTCGGCGCGAGCCCGCCACGCTCGACCAGGTGCGCCCGCCCGGGCCTTCCGACCAGCAGGAGCAACACGACCGACAGATTGCTTCCAGAAACGGCCAGAAGGTGGGTGAGATCGGTCGCCACGAAGGCGTCCCGCAGCTCGGGGCCGATCCGCGAGGTGTCCCCGACCACCAACCCGGGCAGCAGAGCCCGGGCGTCCGGGTCGAGACCCTCGGTCGCCCGCCGCAAACCGGCGCGCAACTCCCCCGCCGTCCGCTGCAGCGTGCTCGGCGGCCCGATGATCCGGGGCGGCCCCGCACCCGCCTTGAGCACCGCGGCGAAGGGATCCCCGGAATCCCCGGGCAGCGCGACCCTGGCGGCGACCCGTAGCCGCGTGGAGGGCAGCAGCCGCAGCCACTCGGCCCTCCCCTCGCCCGGCGGCACGATCAGCAGCACCGGCGCCCGCGTCCGGTGGGCCGTCCCGTCCGAGCGCTCGACCCGCGTCACCTCGCCGTCCAGGACGACGGAGACCGGCACCGACTCGCTGCCCCGCACCCGTGGCCGGGTCAGCCGCGGATCGGAGGTCACCGTCACCTCCAGCTGCGCCCGCGCGTACTCCCGCGCCAGGACCGGCACGGGCCCCCGCCGCAGGTCCGCCGCGTGCAGCCCGGCCGAGGCGGCCCCGGCCGCGGCACAGAGCAGGACCCCGGCGAACGCCGTGGCCCCCCACCGCGATCCGCTCGCGCCCCGAAACCCCGTCCCCACCGTCCCGAGCGCCTCAGCGGGCCCGCCCGTCCCGCCGGCCCCGTCGTCGGCTCCACCGGACCGGGTCGCCCCGCCGAACCGCCGCGCCACCGCGGGCATCAGGAGGACACCGCCTCCCACCAGGCAGACCGCGACTCCCGCCACCGTCCACCACCCGGCGACCCCGACCGCGATCGCCGCCGCCGCCCACGCCGCCACCGCGAGCGGTACGAGCCGGAGATCGGCCGGCCCCTCCTCCCGGCGCGGAGGCCCGGCTCCCCGGTCGTCCTGATCCGCCCCGTCCGACTTCACGGCCGCACCAGCCGTTCGAGTTCGGCGAACCGGCGCTCGCCGATGCCGTTGACCTCCCGCAGCTCCCCCACCGAGCGGAAGCCGCCGTGCTGCGCACGGTGGTCGACGATGTGCCGGGCCAGGACCGGGCCGACGCCCGGGAGCGTGTCGAGCTGCTCGACCGTGGCCGCGTTGAGGCTCAACGGCACCCCGGGCCCGCCGCCGGCACCGCCTCCCGGTCCGACGACCCCGCCACCGACGACACCGCCGGAGCCACCGGCCGGCACCCCCGACACCCCCGGCACCCCCGGCACCCCCACGAGTACCTGCTCGCCGTCGAAGAGCACCCGGGCCCGGTTGAGTGCGGTGAGATCGGCCCCGGGCTCGGCCCCTCCGGCGGCCCGCAGCGCGTCCGCCACCCGCGACCCCGCCGGCAGCGTCAGCACCCCGGGCCTGCGCACCTTGCCCCCGACGTCCACGATCACCCGCGCCCCGCCCCCGGCGGAACCCGGCACGACCCCCGCCACCGCCCCCGGCCCGGCCCTCGTGCCAGGAACCGCAGGTGCCGCAGGGACCCCGGGAGCCGCAAGTCCCGTGGGCGCCGCGGCGACCGGCGCGGCCCGCACCACCTCCGGCGCGCGCACCGGCTCCGGCCGCCCCGCCCAGAAGTAGCCGCCCGCGAGCGCCGCGGCCACCACCAGAACCACCGTCAGCGCACCCAGCGCCCTCGGTTCGAGCCCGACCCGGGTCCGCACCCAGACCGGCGTCCGGTCCCGCAGCACCGCCGCCAGTCGGGCCCGCGCCCCGGGCGGCTTCCCCCGCTCCGCGGCTCCCGGCGGAGCCCCCGGCTCCCCGTACGCCGGCCCCTCGGCCCCCTCCTCCGCCGCGGCCGGTTCCTCCGGGGGCGCGGCCGCCGGAGGGAACAGCTCGTCCCCCCGCCGCCGTACGACCGCCTCGGGGGCCGTCCCGACCCTCCGAACCCGGGTCCGCCTCCTCACCCGCCCGGAGGGCGCGCCACGGGCTCCTGGACGGCTCCTCCCGTCGGAGCCCGGCGCCCTGCCTGGACCACTGGTCGGAGCGCCCGGCGCGCCGAGCACACCGGGAGCCGTGGAGGAGACGCGTGCACGGGCGGCGATGCCCGTACGGGATGCGATGCGTGTACGAAGAGTCATGCATGCGACGGTAGGAATCACCGCCGTGCCGTGCGGGCCTCAGCCCCGTTCCGTGGACGGCGCCCCCGCTGTGGACAACTCCGTCACTCCTCCGGGGGGAGGGGTCGCCCGGATCAGCGCGGTGAGACGACGACCGCGAGCAGCCCGGGCCCGGTGTGCGCGCCGATGACCGCGCCCACCTCGCTGACGTGCAGCTCCGCCACCCCCGGCACCCGCTCCCCGAGCCGTTCGGCGAGCGCGGCGGCCCGCTCGGGCGCGGAGAGGTGGTGGACGGCGATGTCCACGGCGCCGGAGCCGGCCCGTTCCACGGCGATCTCCTCCAGCCGCGCGATGGCCTTGGAGGCTGTCCGCACCTTCTCGCGCAGCTCGATGCGTCCGCCGTCGAGTTCGAGGAGCGGTTTCACCGCGAGCGCGGAGCCGAGCAGCGCCTGCGCCGCCCCGATGCGTCCGCCGCGGCGCAGATAGTCCAGGGTGTCGACGTAGAAGTAGGCCGAGGTGCCCGCGGCGCGCTTCTCGGCAGCCGCGACGGCCTCGTCGAGCGATCCGCCCGCCTCGGCGACCTGGGCCGCCGCGAGGGCGCAGAAGCCCAGGGCCATGCCCATCATCCGGGTGTCCACGACCCGCACGGGCACGGGAGCGTCCTTCGCGGCGAGCACGGCCGCGTCGTAGGTCCCGGAGACCTCCGCGGAGAGATGCAGGGACACGACGCCCCGGGCACCGGCCTCCGCGGCCTCGCGGTAGGCCTCGGCGAAGACCTCGGGGCTGGGCCGCGAGGTGGTGACGGACCGCTTCTTCTGCAGGGCCTCGGCGAGCGCCTTGGCCGAGACCTCCGTGCCCTCCTCGAGGGCCCGGTCGCCGATGACGACGGTCAGCGGGACCGTGGTGATCGCGTGCCGCTCCCTGGTCTGGTGTGGCAGGTAGGCCGTGGAATCGGTGACGATCGCGACATGCCGGGACATGAGCGGGAGGTTACCCGCCGAGACCGGCGCACGGGAGTCCGGCCCCCGCCGAGGAGCGTCCGCACGGCACCGGACGGCGCGCCGCTCGGTGTCCCGCCGGTCCGACGCGCCCGTGGTCGGGTCAGGTGGTGGTCTCCGGGCGGGCCGACTTCTCCCAGGGGTAGGAGGTCAGTCGGGGGTCGGGGGCCGTGATCGCGGACGGCTCGCTGCCGGCCGCCGGCGCGGAACTCCCGCTCGCCGCGCCCCTGCCGCCCTGTGCCGGGTTCCCGGAGGCCGCTCCCGGAACCGTCCCCGGGGTGCCGGACGCGGTGTCCGTCCCCGTCGTCGTCCAGTGCCGCAGGGCACCCGCCTCGACGTCGATCTGGGCGCTCAGGGAGGACAGGTCGTCCTCGGCGAACCGGAGCGCCCTCTCACGGGCGGCGCGGCGCAGCGCGTCGGCCGAGCTGGTGATCCGCTCGGTCCGCGCGGTGAGTTCGGGGAGCTGGCCGGCGACCCAGGCGCGGTCGGGCTCCCGCTCGATCCGCTTCATGTCCTCGTCCAGTTCGAGCCCGTGCGCGCTGAGCCGGTGGAACAGTTCCAGCGACTCCTTCAGCGAGGCGTCCTCGTGGACCCCGGCCTGCAGCGCCTCCTGGGTGGCCCGCATCGAGGTGCGCAGCGAGAGCCTCAGCCGGGCCAGCTCGCCCGCCGCCCCGGTCTGGCCGTAGCTCTTGGCGCGGAGCGTGGTGTCCTCGACGGTCCGCCGGGCCTGGTCGATGGTGCGGTCGACGCCGCGCTTGGCGGCCTTGGCCGCCCGCACCGTGGCGTAGACCCCCAGCGCCACGAAGGACAAGAAGAGCAGCGCCATGATCGTGATAATCGCGGCTTCGGCTTCCATGCTCGCCCCTCCGGCGTCCGTCCGGTCCCCACGGATGTGGTTCCTCCACGGTAAACGGAAAGGGCAGGCCGGGGGTTCCATCGGAACCCCCAACCTGCCCGTAGGGGACATCCCTGTGTGGGTCAGCCGGCGACGATGTTGACGAGCTTCGGAGCGCGGACGATCACCTTGCGGATCTCGGCGCCGCCCAGCGCGGCGACCACGTGGGAGTCGGCCAGTGCCAGCGCCTCCAGCTCCGCGTCGGTGATCGACGGGGAGACCTCCAGGCGGGCCTTGACCTTGCCCTTGATCTGCACGACGCAGGTCACGGTCTCGTCGACGACGTACGCCGGGTCGGCGACCGGGAAGGCCTGGTGGACCACCGAGTCGGTGTGGCCCAGCCTGCGCCACAGCTCCTCCGCGATGTGCGGGGCCAGCGGGGCGACCAGCAGGACCAGCTGCTCGGCGACCGGCCGGGAGAGCGCGCCACCGGACTTCGTCAGGTGGTTGTTCAGCTCGGTGATCTTGGCGATGGCGGTGTTGAAGCGCATCGCGACCATGTCCTGCGCGACGCCGTCGATCGCCTTGTGCAGGGCGCGGAGCGTGTCCTCGTCGGCCGCGGTGTCGACGACGGTGACCTCACCGGTCGACTCGTCGACGATGTTGCGCCACAGCCGCTGCAGCAGCCGGTACTGGCCGACCACCGCGCGCGTGTCCCAGGGACGGGAGACGTCCAGCGGGCCCATCGCCATCTCGTACAGGCGCAGGGTGTCGGCGCCGTACTCGGAGCAGATCTCGTCGGGAGTCACGGCGTTCTTCAGGGACTTGCCCATCTTGCCCAGGACGCGGCTGACCTTCTCGCCCTCGTACCAGAAGCCGCCGTCGCGCTCCTCGACCTCGGCCGCGGGCACGGCGATGCCGCGCGCGTCCCGGTAGACGAAGGCCTGGATCATGCCCTGGTTGTAGAGCTTGTGGAACGGCTCGGCCGAGGAGATGTGGCCCAGGTCGAACAGCATCTTCGACCAGAAGCGCGCGTACAGCAGGTGCAGCACGGCGTGCTCGGCGCCGCCGACGTACAGGTCGACACCACCGGTCGGCATGCCTTCGCGGGGGCCCATCCAGTACTGCTCGACGGCGGGGTCGACCAGCTGCTCGGCGTTGTTCGGGTCCAGGTAGCGCAGCTCGTACCAGCAGGAACCGGCCCAGTTGGGCATGGTGTTGGTCTCGCGGCGGTAGCGGCGCGGGCCGGCGCCGTCCCCGAGGTCCAGGGTGACGTTGACCCAGTCCTCGTTGCGGGACAGCGGGGTCTCGGGCTGGGTGTCCGCGTCCTCCGGGTCGAAGGTGCGCGGCGAGTAGTCCTCGACCTCCGGCAGCTCCAGCGGCAGCATCGACTCGGGCAGCGAGTGGGCGACGCCGTCCTCGTCGTAGACGATCGGGAAGGGCTCGCCCCAGTACCGCTGGCGGCTGAACAGCCAGTCGCGCAGGCGGAAGTTGACGGTGCCCTCGCCGATGCCGCGGTCGGCCAGCCAGGCGGTGATCCGCGCCTTGGCGTCGACGACGCCCAGGCCGTCGAGTGCGATGTCCTCGTTGGAGGAGTCGACCAGCTTGGCCTCGTACGACGAGAAGGCGTCGTCCCAGGTCGAGGTGTCGGTGCCGCGCTCGTCGCTCGGCTCGACGACGCAGCGCATCGGCAGCTCGAAGGCGCGCGCGAAGGCGAAGTCGCGGCTGTCGTGCGCGGGGACGGCCATGATCGCGCCGGTGCCGTAGCCCATCAGGACGTAGTCGGCGATGAAGACCGGGACCTGCTCGCCGCTGACCGGGTTGGTCGCGTACGCGCCGGTGAAGACGCCGGTCTTCTCCTTGGCGTCGGCCTGCCGCTCGACGTCGGACTTGGAGGCGGCCTGCTTGCGGTAGGCGTCGACGGCCTCGGACGGGGTGGCGTGCCCGCCGGTCCACACCTCGTGGGTGCCCTCGGGCCAGGCGGCCGGGACGATCTTCGCCGCGCCGTTGACCAGGGGGTGCTCAGGAGCCAGCACCATGTAGGTGGCGCCGAACAGGGTGTCCTGGCGGGTGGTGAAGACGGTGATGGCGTCGCCGCCGCCGACCTGGAAGTCGACGCGGGCGCCCTCGGAGCGGCCGATCCAGTTCCGCTGCTGCAGCTTGATGGCCTCGGGCCAGTCCAGCGCGTCCAGGTCGTCGAGCAGGCGGTCCGCGTAGGCGGTGATCCGCATGTTCCACTGGCGCAGCTTGGACTTGAAGACGGGGAAGTTGCCGCGCTCGGAGCGGCCGTCGGCGGTGACCTCCTCGTTGGCCAGGACGGTGCCCAGGCCGGGGCACCAGTTGACGGGCGCGTCGGAGGCGTAGGCCAGGCGGTACTCGCCCAGGACGTCGGACCGCTCGGCGGCGGTCAGCTCGCCCCACGCGCGCGTGTGGCCGGGGACCTCACGGGTGCCGTCCTCGAACTGCGCGATCAGGTCGGCGATCGGGCGGGCCCTGCCGGCCTCGCCGTCGTACCAGGAGTTGAAGATCTGCAGGAAGATCCACTGGGTCCACTTGTAGTAGTCCGGGTCGATCGTGGCGAACGACCGGCGCTTGTCGTGGCCCAGGCCCAGCCGGCGCAGCTGGACCTTCATGTTCTCCATGTTGGCCTCGGTGGACACACGCGGGTGCGTGCCCGTCTGCACGGCGTACTGCTCGGCGGGCAGGCCGAAGGCGTCGAAGCCCAGGGTGTGCAGCACGTTGTGGCCGCTCATGCGCGCGTGGCGGGCGAAGACGTCCGTGGCGATGTAGCCGAGCGGGTGGCCGACGTGCAGGCCCGCACCCGAGGGGTACGGGAACATGTCCATGATGAACTTCTTGGGCCGTGCGGCGATCGCGGGGTCGCCCGCCAGGTCGCCGGTGGGGTTCGGGGCCTCGTACGTGCCCTCGGCGTCCCAGAAGTCCTGCCAGCGTGCCTCGATGTCGGCCGCCATGGCCGCCGTGTAGCGATGCGGGGCCGCCGTCTCGGCGGCCGTATTGATCTCGGTCATGGTCCTTGAAGCTCCATCGATCGTCTCTGCCCACTGCCACGGACTGCCGTGAAATGAAAAAGCCCCTCGCACAGGAGGGGACGCCGCGCCGACTCCGGCGGATGTCTGTCGTCCGCCGGGACTGATCAGCGCGGCTCGGTAAGCAGAAGGCGTACGGCACGCATGGCGCCAGGGTACCGCAGGGCCCGAGCGGGCCGCACCGACGTTCCACGGAGCGGAGCCGGTGGCGGAGACGGTGGCGGTGCCGTACGGAGTCGGCAGGCGTGTCGGGAACGAAGAAGCGGGCCACCCGATCCGGGTGGCCCGCTTCTCTTCTGTGGAGCTAAGGAGAATTGAACTCCTGACCTCCTGCATGCCATGCAGGCGCTCTACCAACTGAGCTATAGCCCCTTGCTTTCCGTCTCCGTTCCGGTTTCCCTCGCGGCGACAGACAGAACATTAACCGGCTTCCCGGCAGATCTCCAAATCGATTCTCCGGGCCCCCCTGACCTGCCGGGTAGGGTCGCCGACTGTGTCCGTCTCCGTGCTCTCCAAGACCCGCGTCCGGCCGTGGCCCCTGGCCACCGCCGCGGCGATCTGCCTGCTCTCGTTCACGGCCTTCTGGGTGGCGCAACGCCTCGCCCACGTGAACATGCTCGACGTGATGGTCTACCGGGCCGAGGGCGAGACGGTCCGGGCGGGCGGCGACCTGTACGCGATGCGTGCGACCTCGGCGAACCTCGGGATGACCTACCCGCCCTTCGCGGCCCTGCTGTTCGTCCCGCTGACCCTGGTGAGCGTGCCCGTGATGCGGACGCTCGCCACCGCGGGGAACCTGCTCCTGGTGGTCGCGCTGGTGCAGCTCTCGCTCCAGCTGGTCCGCCCGTCCCTGTCGCGCACGGACCTGTGGCGCACGACCCTGTGGGTCGCCGCGGTGGTGGTCTGGTGCGAGCCGGTGTGGACGACGCTGCGGTACGGCCAGATCAACCTGCTCATAGCGGTGGCGGTGCTCTGGGACCTCACCCGGCGCCCGGGCAGCCGCTGGGCCGGCCTGGGCATCGGCCTGGCGACCGCGGTGAAGCTCACACCGGGGCTCTTCGTGGTCCTGCTGCTCGTCGCTGGCGTGCTGCTGTGGCGCCGGGACCGGACCTGGAACACCTGGCTGCGCACGGCGGCCACGGCGACCGGGGTCTTCCTGGGGACGACGCTCGCGGTGGCGCTCGCCCTGCCCGCGGACTCGAAGCGGTTCTGGACCGAGACGCTGTTCGAGACCGGCCGGGTGGGCTTCGCCGAGGAGACCGCCAACCAGTCGATCCGCGGGGTCCTGGCCCGGCTGATGCACACCGACGACCCCGGCATGTGGTGGGCGGTGACGGCGGCCGTCCTGGGCGGCCTGGCGATGGTCCTCGCGGTGCGGGCCGCCGTGCGCGGCGACAAGGCCGTCGCGGTGGTCGTCTGCGCGTTCACGGCGCTGATGATCAGCCCGATCTCCTGGTCCCACCACTGGGTCTGGTGCGTGCCCCTGCTGATCCTGCTCGCGGACCGCGCCACGCGCACGTGGCCGGTGACGGGAGCGGTGGCGCTGGCCTTCGCCTCGTTCGCCCTGTGGTGGGTCCCGCACGACCCGGGCCGGCCGGAACTGGACCAGAACGCGGGCCAGATGGTGCTCTCCGCGGTCTACCCGCTGACGACGGCGGCGCTGCTCGTGGGCTATCTGCTGACGCTCCGGCGTCAGGCCGTGGCGAAGGAGTAGAACCGCTTCAGGGTGCAGTGCTCGTCGAGGAGCCGGCCGTAGATCGGCTCCCCCTCCAGCTCGCGGTACGTCTCGATGGGGTCGCCTTTTATGATCAGCGCCCGCGCGCACTCCTCGCACCAGTACTGGAACCCCGTGTTGACGGGGTCCATGTCGCGCACGATGGGCGTGCCGCTGCCGCACCAGTCGCACTTCCGCCTGTGTGCACCCATCAGTCAGCTCCAGCTGTGGCCGCAGGCCGTGCACCCATAGGACACCCCGCCGTTGTCGCCGAGCACTTGGGCCACCCTCCCGTCCGGATCCTCGTCCCCCTCCGGCCGTCCGATTCTGCCATGGCCCCGCAAGGGGGTCAGCGTGCTCGGCGCCACGGTCCGGCCGACGCGCCGGCCAGGGCGGCGACGGCCAAGGCGATCATGGTCGTGCGCAGCGCCTCGGCCGAGTTCCCGGCACCGGATCCGTCCGCCGCGGAGAGGAAGAGCGTTCCGAACGCGGCGACCCCGATCAGCTGGCCTAGCTGGGTGACGGTGGCGAGCAGACCGCTCGCGTCGGCCGCGTCCTCCGGCCGTACGGCGGCCAGCGCGCCGGTCAGCGCGGGGCTGAAGGCCAGCGCGATCCCGGCGCCGAGCACACCCAGGGCGGGGTGGAGCCCCCAGCCGCCCGAACCGCCGTCCGCGAGCAGTCCGCCGATGGCGAGGGCTCCCGCGGCCGCGAGCACGAATCCGCCGGGGATCAGCGCGCGGTGGAAGCGGGCCGGCAGGCGACGCCAGGTGAGCCCGATGGCGCCGAAGACGACCGCGGCGGGACCGAAGGTGAGCCCGGCACGCAGCGCGCTGTGGCCGAGTCCGCCCTGCAGGTGCAGGGTGAGGGTGAACAGGAATCCGGCGTTGACCCCCATCGACACGGCGATCCACAGCACGGCCCGTCCCATGCCCGGGAGCCGCAGCACGCGCGGGGAGATGAGCGGGGCGCCGCCGCGCCGGGCCAGCCTCGACTCGTACGCGCCGAAGAGGGCGAGGAGCGCCGCGGAGCCGCCCAGCGAGAACCGTGACCACAGCGGCCAGTCCTGCTCCTGGCCGAGGACCAGGGGGACCGTGAGCAGGGACACGGCGCCGGCCAGGAGGACGAGGCCCGGCAGGTCGAGGGCACGCGCACGCGTGGGCGGGGTCCGGTCGTCCCGGGGCAGGACCCGGGCGCCGAGGACCAGCAGGGTGATGCCGATGGGGACGTTGACGAGGAAGACGGGCCGCCAGCCGGTGCCGAAGAGGTCGGCGGTCACCAGGATCCCGCCGACGACCTGCCCGGCGGCGGCGCCGGTGGCCAGGACGGCGGAGTAGGCGCTGAGGGCCCGCACCCGGCGCTCGCCGGCGAACTCGCGCTGGATGAGGCTGAGCACCTGGGGGATCATCAGGGCGGCTCCCGCGCCCTGCACGAACCGGAAGGCGATCAACTGGCCGGTTCCGGCGGCGAGTCCGCAGGCGAGCGAGGCCGCGGTGAAGAGAGCCAGGCCGCCGAGGTACATCCGGCGGTGCCCGAGGAGGGCGCCGAGGCGGGCCCCGGTGATGAGCAACACCGCGTAGGCGACGGTGTATCCGGCGACGACCAGCTGGAGCGCGGCTCCGGAGGCGGAGAGTTCGACCCGGATCGTGGGCACGGCGACGTTGACGATGAAGACGTCGAGGAGCGCCATGAACTGGGCGGCGAGGACCACGCCCAGCAGCAGTCCGGGGCGGTTGTCGGTGCCACCGTCTTTACTGAGTACGGGACGTGTCGTGGTCGAGGTCATACGCCGAGCGTGACCCCGACCGGATACGGGTAACGAGAGCCCGCTGATGCTGGTACTGACACCACCTGGCAGCGGCGGCACGGGGACTCGACCATGGGGGTGTGACGATCGTGGCAGCAGTACCGACACAGCGGCGCCGACGGCCGGAACTGGCCGCGTTCCTGCGCAGCCGCCGGGCCAGGGTGACACCGGAGGACGTGGGGATGCCACCGGGGCTCCGCCGCCGCACTCCGGGGCTGCGCCGCGAGGAGGTCGCCCAGCTCTCCGGCGTCGGCGTCACCTGGTACACGTGGCTGGAGCAGGGGCGCCCGATCAACGCCTCGGCACAGGTGCTCGACGCGGTGGCCAGGACGCTCCGGCTCGACCGGCCCGAGCGGGAGCACCTCTACCACCTGGCCGAGGTGCCGTACGCGCCGGAGCGGTCGGGTTCGGACGCGGCGGTGGTCAGCCCGGAGATCCAGGGCATCCTCGACGCCCTGGACCCGCACCCGGCGGTGCTCTACAACGCGCGGTACGACGTGCTGGCGACCAACGCCATGTACGAGCTGCTCTTCTTCCAGGAGGGCCGGGAGGGCCTGGACACCGGCCCGTACGGCGTACGCAACGTCCTGTGGGCGCTGTTCAGCGTGCCCGGCCCCGTCTGCCCGGTCGTCGACCGGAAGCGGGAGCTGCCGCTGATGGTGGCCCAGCTGCGGGGCGCGTACGGCCGCCACGTCGGCGAGCCCGCCTGGGAGGAGTTCGTCCGGGCGCTCGCGGAGGCCAGTCCGGAGTTCGCCCGGCTCTGGCGCAGCGGCGACGTGGTCCCGCCGGGGACCCGGGTGAAGGTCTTCCGCCACCCTCGGACGGGGGAGATCCGGCTGACCTCGGTGTCCCTCTCGGTGAACGGGATGCCGGAGTGCCGGATCGTGGCCTACACGCCGAACGACGAGGAGAGCCGCCGGGGGCTCGCGGCGCTGCGGGAGGTGACGGAACGGCCCGCCCGGTGAACGACGAATCCCGCCCCCTGCTGGGGACGGGATCCGGGTGATTGTGGAGCTAAGGAGAATTGAACTCCTGACCTCCTGCATGCCATGCAGGCGCTCTACCAACTGAGCTATAGCCCCTCGTGTTCTTCGCGCTCTGCGCTGCGAACAAGAAGAACTTTAGCCTGTGACCTGCCGGAAAGTGAAATCCGGGTCCGGCAGGCCGGTCGGGGGCTCAGTCGTCGTCGCCGAGGACCGGCTCGGGCAGCGTGCCCGCGTTGTGCTCCATCAGGCGCCAGCCGCGCGCGCCCTCGCCGAGCACCGACCAGCAGCAGTTCGAGAGGCCGCCCAGGCTCTCCCAGTGCTGCGCCTCCAGGCCGAGGAGCCGGCCGATGGTGGTGCGGATCGTGCCGCCGTGGCTCACCACGACGAGCACGCCGTCCTCGGGCAGCTTGTCGGCGTGCTCCAGGACCACCGGCGCGGCCCGGTCGGCCACCTCGGTCTCCAGTTCGCCGCCGCCCCGGCGCACGGGCTCGCCGCGCTTCCACGCGGCGTACTGCTCGCCGTACCGCGCCACGATCTCGTCGTGGGTCAGCCCCTGCCACTCCCCCGCGTACGTCTCGCGCAGGGCGGAGTCGTGGGCGACGGCGTGGCCGGTGAGCGCGGCCAGCTCGGCGGCGGTGGCCGCCGCCCGCTTCAGGTCGGAGGCCACGATGGCGTCCGGCTGCAGCGCGGCGAGCAGCCGGGCGGCCCGGCGCGCCTGGGCGACGCCGGTCTCCGTCAGCTCGATGTCGGTCGAGCCCTGGAAGCGGCGCTCCAGGTTCCACGAGGTCTGGCCGTGACGCCAGAGGACGATGCGGCGGCCGGTGCCGCTCTTGCCGGTGCTCAGCTCAGCTCACCATCCGGTCCGTCGGGCAGCCCGGCGGCGTGCGCGGAGAGGTCGACGCCGGTCAGCTCGGCGTGCTCGGCGCCCTTGCCGCGGGTCTTCGCCGCGTCCTCGGGGAGCGCGAGCTCGGGGCAGTCCTTCCACAGGCGCTCGAGCGCGTAGAAGACACGCTCCTCGCTGTGCTGGACGTGGACGACGATGTCGACGTAGTCCAGGAGGATCCAGCGCGCGTCGCGGTCGCCCTCGCGGCGGACCGGCTTGGCGCCGAGGTCCTTGTTGAGGCGCTCCTCGATCTCGTCGACGATCGACTTGACCTGGCGGTCGTTGGGCGCGGAGGCGAGCAGGAAGGCGTCGGTGATCGACAGCACGTCGCTGACGTCGTACGCGATGATGTCGTGAGCGAGTCGGTCGGCGGCCGCCTGTGCGGCGGCGTTGACGAGCTCGATGGAACGGTCCGTGGCGGTCACAAGCAGGCTTTCGTCGGCGGTCCAGTACCCCTCCAGGGTCTCACGGACCGCCGACGGCCCCGCCAACGTTTTCCGGAGCGCCGCTACCGGGCCCCCGGCACCTCGTAGTCACGGCCCAGGACCACGGTCACCGCGGCCGCTCCCGAGGGCTTGCCCTTGGTGACCGAGCCGTCCGGCAGGCCCAGGGTCTTGGCGACCTCGGCGGCCGTCGCCTTCTGGAGGTCGTCGGCGTAGACGACCTGCGACTTCTCCTGCGTGTCCGCCTCGCCGCCGCCCACGAAGGCGTAGCCGCCGTTGATCAGGACGATGCGGGCGGCCTCGGTCGCCTTCTTGCCGGAACCGTCGCGGATCGAGACCCGGGGCACGTCGCCGGCCTCGGGCGCGGTGACCTTTCCGCCGAGGATGTCCTTCACCACGCTGTCGCTCGCGCCCTCGGTCAGCGCGCCGTCCTGCCCCACCGGGAGCAGGGCCGTCTTGTAGTCGCCGACCTTGGCGTGCTCGGCGAGCTTGGCCAGGGCGGCGCCCAGGTCCTTCTCGGAGAGCGAGGGGTCGAAGATCTGCGTGAGGCTCTCGACGGTGACCGTGGCCGACCGGGGATCGTCCGAGATCTTGCGCAGGACCGCGTACATGACCTGCCCGAAGCGCTGGAGCTGCTTGGTCTCGGCCTCGCCAGGCGCCCGGTAGGTCGCGTAGGCGACGGCGGCCCGGCCGTTCAGGGACTGCTTCTCGCCCTTCTTGACCAGCGGGTCCGCGCCCTTCTTCGGGTCGGGGACCTCGGTGTCGGTGTCCGTCTCGATGCCGCTGACGAGGTCGACGAGGGTGTCCAGGTACGGCGTGTCCAGGCGCCAGGTGCCGGTGATGGGGGCGCCGAGGAGGTTGCCGATCGCCTCGCGGGTGCCGCTGGAGCCGTCGTCCTCGACCGACTTGCCGAGGGTGGTCGCGGCGCCCTCGCCGTCGGCGACGACGACGGAGTTGGGGAGCAGGACCGAGGTGCCTTGGCGGGTCGTGGCGTTGTTGACGAGCAGGACGGTGGAGGTCCCGCCGCCCGTGGTGTCGTGGAGGTGGACGACGATCGTGTCGCGCTTCTGCGGACCGGTCGCGGTGCCCCCCTTCTGCTCCTCGGTGGAGGCGCCCGGGAGCATGCCTGCGGACCAGAGGTAGCCGACGCCGCCGACCACCGCGAGGACGAGCACGACGACGAGGGCGACGATCCTGTTGCGGCCCCGGCGCCTGGCCTCCTCGCGCCGCTCGGAACGGCTCTCGGTGAACTTGAGCCAGTCGATGACGTCCTCGGAGTCCTCGTCCGGCTCCTCGATGAACGAGAACTGCTCGGTGCGGTACTCGCGGTCGTCGTCGCCCGCGGGCCGGGCCGGAGCGGGGCGCTCCGCGGCGGGGCTCTCGGAGGCGGGGCGCTGGCCGGGGACGCCGGGGGGCGCCGCGACGGGCGCGGCGGGGGACACGGGGGGTGCGGCCGGGGCGGCGGGCGCGGCGGCCTCGGGCTGGGCGGCCCACTGCTGCCCCGTGTCGTAGGAGGGGTAGGCGTAGCCCTGCTGCCCGTACGGGTCGTACTGCTGCTGGGGGGCCTGCTGCTGCTCCTGGTACGGCGGGGACTGCTGCCCCTGGTACTGCTGCTGCTGGGCGTACGGGTCGTACCCGTATCCCTGCTGCGGCTGCTGTTGCTGCTGCTGCTGGTACACCGGCTGCCCGTGCTCGTCGTAGCCGATGATCTGCGGCTGCGGATAGTACGGGTCGTACGGCTGCTGCTGGTCGTTCACCGGTGGCCCTCCCCGAAGCTCACTCGCCGCGGTACAGCTGGCGCTTGTCGATGTAGCGCACCACGCCGTCCGGGACCAGGTACCAGACGGGATCGCCCTGCGCGACCCTCGCCCGGCAGTCGGTGGAGGAGATGGCGAGCGCGGGAACCTCGACCAGCGAGACGCCGCCCTTGGGCAGTCCGTCGTCGGTGAGGTCGTGCCCCGGCCGGGTGACGCCGATGAAGTGCGCGAGCGAGAAGAGTTCCTCGGCGTCGCGCCAGGTGAGGATCTGCGACAGCGCGTCGGCCCCGGTGATGAAGAAGAGGTCCGCGTCGCTGTTGAGGGAGCGCAGGTCCCGCAGGGTGTCGATGGTGTAGGTCGCGCCGCCGCGGTCGATGTCGATCCGGCTGACCGAGAACTGCGGGTTGGAGGCGGTCGCGATGACCGTCATCAGGTAGCGGTCCTCGGCCGCAGACACGGCCCGGTCGCTCTTCTGCCACGGCTGCCCGGTCGGCACGAACACGACCTCGTCCAGGTGGAACAGGGCGGCGACCTCGCTGGCCGCCACCAGGTGTCCGTGGTGGATCGGGTCGAAGGTTCCGCCCATCACGCCGAGTCGGCGCTTACCGCGCCCGCCAGTAGGCATTTCCTGCTCTCCCATGCGTGCAGAGCCTACTGGCACGGCAGCGGACGCCTGATCAGGGTCGCCGGTTCAGCGGTCGCGGTTGAAGCGGGTGGTGATCCACAGCAGCAGGAGCAGCGCGCCGAGGGCGCCGAAGCCGGTGAGGTAGGGGCTGAGGCTGGCGTGGTTGCCGCCGTGCTCGGCGCCCTCGGCGAGAGAGACCAGGTTGGCGGCGGTGCTGTGGAGGCTCATCTTCGGCAGACCTATCGATCGGGGATGGGAGCGGAGACTTCGCGCACATCGTATGCGGGCGGTGCCGACGGGCTCACGCCGACTCAGGCACTCGCGTCACGGTCCGTGTTGCCGCCGGGGGCGCCGTCGGTGCCGCCGGCGGCCCGGTCGGCGGCGCCGGCGTCCCCCGTGCCGTCGGTGCGGTAGCCGCGCAGCAGGAACCAGGCGAGCAGCGCACCGCCCACGAGCGAGACCAGCAGCACGATACGGAGCGTGTCACCGGGCCCCTCCTGTGCGGCGGCCGCGAGCAGGGCGGCGGCGGTGTCGACGGTGTCCGGCATGTCGGTCGTGCTCCTCGGTCGTCCTTGTGCCCGAGTTATCCACAGGCTCCGGCACACGGTAGCGCCACCGCCTAGGCTGGGGTGCGTCAGGGGGACGAGCACCGACTCGTACGAACAGGGGGCATCCATGACCGAGAAGGACCAGGGGAACGTGCCGAGCAGGCAGCGGAAGCGGTTCCCCGGCATCTCCTCGCGGGCCTACGAGCATCCGGCCGACCGCTCGGCGCTGGTGGCGCTGCGCAAGCTCAGCGGTTTCGACACGGTCTTCAAGGCGCTCAGCGGACTGCTGCCGGAGCGCAGTCTGCGACTGCTCTTCCTCTCGGACTCCGTCCGGGTGAGCGACGCGCAGTTCAGCCATCTCAACGACATGCTGCGGGACGCCTGTTACATCCTGGACCTGGAGAAGGTCCCGCCGATGTACGTGACGCAGGACCCGAAGCCCAACGCCATGTGCATCGGCCTGGACGAGCCGATCATCCTGGTCACCACCGGCCTGGTGGAGCTCCTCGACGAGGAGGAGATGCGGGCGGTCGTCGGCCACGAGGTCGGCCACGCCCTGTCCGGGCACTCGGTGTACCGGACGGTGCTGCTCTTCCTCACCGGACTCGCGCTCAAGGTCGCCTGGATCCCGCTGGGGAACGTCGCGATCATGGCCATCGTCACGGCCCTGCGCGAGTGGTTCCGCAAGTCGGAGCTCTCCGCCGACCGGGCCGGGCTCCTCGTCGGGCAGGACGTGCAGTCCTCCATGCGGGGTCTCATGAAGATCGCCGGTGGCAACCACCTCCACGAGATGAACGTGGACGCGTTCCTCGCCCAGGCCGACGAGTACGAGAAGTCCGGGGACCTGCGGGACTCGGTCCTGAAGATCCTCAACGTGCTGCCGCGTACGCATCCCTTCACCACGGTCCGGGCCGCTGAGCTGCGGAAGTGGTCGGAGAGCCGCGACTTCCAGCGGATCATGGACGGCCACTACCCGAAGCGGTCGGAGGACAAGGACACCTCGGTCACGGACTCCTTCCGCGAGTCGGCCGGGCACTACGCCGACACCGTGCGGACCAGCAAGGATCCGCTGATGAAGCTGGTCGGCGACATAGCGGGGGGCGCCGGCGACCTGGCGGGCGACCTGGGCGGCAAGCTGCGCAGCGCCTTCGGCGGCGGGCAGGGCGCGAAGAAGCCCGACGCCACCGGGCCGGACGACACCACCGGCGACGGCGGAAGCGACCCGGACGGCGCCACCGGGGGCGCCCGGTAGCGGAGGCGGGCGGGCTCAGAGCCTCGGAGACTCAGAGCCTCGGAGCCTCGGAGACTCAGGGGCTCGGAACCTCAGGGGCTGGCTCAGAGGGAGGGCTGAGCGCTCGGTGCCAGTGCTCCGCACAGCGAGGGGGCGGCGGGCCGGGCCGTGGCGTACGGGTCGGTGACCGCGGGGCCGCCGCCCGCCTCGGGGGCCCGCGCTCCGGCCAGGAGCGGCTTCAGGGAGCCGGTGGTGTCCGCGCCGCACGCCTGGGGACCCGCCTCCACGGTGGAGGTCACCAGCTCGGTGCGGTGCATCCGCAGGTCCTCGCGGTCGAAGCGGAAGTGCACCTCGCGGTGGACGGTGAAGAGCGAGGCCTGAGCGACCGGGCCCGCGCCCTGGACGGCCGGCCGGACGGCGTAGGTGTACGTGTGGTCCGCGGTGACGTCCAGGGTGTCCGGGCTGGTCTCCTCGAAGCGGAGGGTGCCCTGGACGCGGGTGGCGGGGTCCGCGAGGACCACCTGGCGCGGGTCGAAACGGACCAGCCAGGCGGCGAGGGCGTGCCGGCCGTCGTCGGCGGGTGCCTCGACGCTCCGGTCGTACTGCTCCAGCTGGTCGGGGTCGAGCAGCAGCCGCGGAGGCCGCACGGTGGCCCCGGACAGCACGTCGGGCTCCAGGGAGGAGGCCACCAGGTACTCCTTGGCGATGCTCAGGGCGGTGACGACCTGGCTCTCGGCGAAATGGGTGGTGCGGCCCGTGAGGGGGAAGTTGATGCCCGCGGCCCCCGTGCGGTACTCGGCGGCCGGGCTGTGGTCGAAGAGCCGGGCGGGCTCGCCGCCGACGACGGCGCCCTGCGGGGCGAGCGGGACCACGGTGGTCCGCAGGGGCTCGGCCCGCTGGTCGGCGGGCGGCTGGTAGGGGTTGCGGACACCCAGATAGATGGCCGTGCCGAAGGCGAGGAGGATCAGCAGGACCAGCAGGATGGCCTGACGGGAGCTGCTGCGGCCCTCCCAGGCGGAGGGGCGGTTGCGGACGGCCTCGGTGTGCTCGCCCAGCCGTTCCCGGGCCGAGAACTCCTGGAGGTGGGCAGCGCGGACGAACGCCTCGTCGAAGACGACGGACCTGTACTCGTCCTCACCACCGGGGACGCCCTCGGGGGTCCCCTCAGGCGGGTCGCCACGCCCTGCCATACCTTCAGGGTAGGTCGGCGGGGGCTTCGGTAAACGCCCAGGTACACGACAAAGTCGGAAGAATTCCGCCGTCGGGGTGTGTGCGTGCCGCCAGGGAGCCGAACGGGCTCCGCCCCCTCGGAGGACACGGGCCGGGAGAGGCGGCGGCCGGGGGTCCCGAGGGGCCGGTGCTAGTTCGGGGACGCCGAGCTCGCCGCGGGCGCGTGGGCCGCGGGAGGGGCGGGGTTCGGGTTGGGTGTGTCGACGCCGGTCGTGGCCGGGGGCGGGACCTGGTCCTGGCGGTTGGCGGCCGCGCCCCGGTAGACGGCGCTGAACGCCAGGGCGACCATGCCGACGCCCATGACGAGGGCGAGGAGCCAGGCGACGGGCCGGTGCCAGCGGGCGCTGCCCCGGTAGGGGCGCAGGGCGCCGCCGTGGCGGCCGTAGGGGCTGGCGTCGTCGCCGACGTCGTCCGGCTCGTAGGTCGGGCCGGAGTGGTCGGGGAAGTCCTCGTAGAGGTCGTCGTCGCCCGATCCGCCGCCGGCTCGGGCGCGGGCCGACTCGGCCTCCGCGCGGGCCTGGGCGGCGGCGAGGAGCCGCTCGACCGCGGTGGGTTCGTGGATGGTCGCGGAACGCACGAAGTCCTCGTCGAACACCACGTCGGCGTAGACCTCGTCGGCGCCTCCGCGGTCGACAGAGTCCTCAGGGTCTCCGCCGTTCTGGAACGGCGTGCCCCCCACGTCGTCCGGCACGGAATCAGAGTAGACCCGCGAGGGGGTTCTGGGCAGGGAGAGTGCGAAGCCTCCCCGCCCGTAACGAAACGAGTGATTACCGCACGTGACCGTCACCGGTGACGATGTACTTGGTCGAGGTGAGCTCCGGAAGGCCCATGGGGCCCCGGGCGTGCAGCTTCTGGGTGGAGATGCCGATCTCCGCGCCGAAGCCGAACTGTCCGCCGTCCGTGAAGCGGGTGGAGGCGTTCACGGCGACCGTGGTGGAGTCGACCAGCTGGGTGAACCGGCGCGCCGCGGCCTGCGAGGTGGTGACGATCGCCTCGGTGTGGCCGGAGGACCAGGTCCGGATGTGTTCCACGGCCTTGTCGAGGGAGTCGACGACGGCGGCGGCGATGTCGTACGAGAGGTACTCGGTCTCCCAGTCCTCCGGGGTGGCCGGTACGACGGTGGCCTTGGAGCCCTCGGAGAGGGCCAGGACCCGCTCGTCGGCGTGGACGGTGACGCCGGCCTCGGCGAGCGCGTCGAGGGCCCTGGGGAGGAAGGCGGCGGCGACGTCCTGGTGGACGAGGAGGGTCTCGGCGGCGTTGCAGACGCTGACCCGGTGGGCCTTGGAGTTGATGAGGATGTCGACGGCCATGTCGAGGTCGGTCTGGGCGTCGACGTAGACGTGGCAGTTGCCGGTGCCGGTCTCGATGACCGGGACGGTGGACTCCTCGACGACCGTGCGGATCAGGGAGGCTCCGCCGCGCGGGATGAGGACGTCGACGAGGCCGCGGGCGCGCATCAGCTCGCGGACCGACTCGCGGGACTCGCCGGGGACGAGCTGGACGGCGTCGGCGGGCAGCCCGGCGCCGCCGACGGCGTCGCGCAGGACCTTCACCAGGGCGGTGTTGGAGGCGTAGGCGGAGGACGAGCCGCGGAGCAGGACGGCGTTGCCGGACTTGAGGCAGAGGGCGGTGGCGTCGACGGTGACGTTGGGGCGGGCCTCGTAGATGATGCCGACGACGCCGAGCGGGACGCGGACCTGGCGCAGGTCGATGCCGTTGGGGAGGGTCGAGCCGCGGACGACCTCGCCGACGGGGTCGGGCAGCGCGACGACGTCGCGGACGTCGGCGGCGATGGCCCGGACGCGCTCGGGGGTGAGGGTCAGCCGGTCGATGATCGCCTCGCTGGTGCCGGCTTCGCGGGCCTTGGCGATGTCCTCGGCGTTGGCCTCGACGATCTCGGCGGTGCGCACTTCGAGGGCGTCCGCGATGGCCAGCAGGGCGTCGTCCTTGGCCGCGCGCGGGAGTGGCGCGATTTCGGCGGCGGCGGCGCGGGCCCGGTAGGCGGCCCGGGTGACCGGGGAGAGGTTGTCGAGGGGCGTGAGCGAGGTCATGCCCGCAGGGTACTGGCACCCCTGCGGACATCCCTCACGTATCCCGCACTCCGAGACGTGCCCCGGCGGTTCCGAGACGCCCCGCTCGGGGAGGCGTCCGGAACCGGCCCGGCTCAGTAGGGGTGGACGCCGACCGGGGCGGCGGGCGGCGGGCCGTAGCCCTCCGCGATCCGCTGGTGGTAGGTCTCGCGGTCGATGACCTCCAGGCCGACGATCTCCCAGGGCGGCAGCTTGGCGGTCTGCCGGTGCTCGCCCCAGAGGCGCAGGGCGACGGCGGCGGCGTCGTGGAGGTCGCGGGCCTCCTCCCAGTACCGGATCTCGGCATGGTCGTTGGCGTAGCGGCTGGTCAGCAGGAAGGGGTGGTCGTGGGCCAGTTGTTCCAGCCCTCGGCGCACCTCCTTCAGCGGTGACTCGACACCCGACACGCTGAGCGTGATGTGCCAGAGTTTGGACACGGGCTGTTCCCTGGCGCGTGCCTCACGCGCCTCGCGAACCTCGCGTGTCTCGGTGGTGGTCTCGGTCTTGGTGTCCGTGGACCTGTCCCGTGCCTCGTCGAAGTCGGCTCCGGCCTCGACACTGGTCAGGGCGCGTTCGGCAGTCCCTCGGGGCGGCGCCCCTGGGCGCGCTCGTCTCACCGGCGGCCTCCTGTGTGATGCGTGTGCTGTACCCCGCCCTGCTCTCTTACCCCCGAGACAAAGTTGACCAGCCCGAGGCGGCACTTGGGGCGGTTTTGGTAAACGTCCCTTCCGGATGGCCGCACTTTCAGCCGTTTCAGCAGGGGCGGGCGGGTCAGCGGATGACGACCAGGTCGTCGCGGTGGACGACCTCGCGCTCGTACTCGGGTCCGAGTTCCCTGGCGAGTTCGGGGGTGGAGCGCCCGAGCATGCGGGGCATCTCCTTGGCGTCGAAGTTGACGAGTCCGCGGGCGACGGCCCGGCCGTCGGTGTCGCGGAGTTCGACCGGGTCGCCCGCCACGAAGTCCCCTTCGACTCCGGCGACACCGGCTGCGAGCAGGGACTTCTTGCCCTCGACGACGGCGTGCACGGCTCCGGCGTCCAGGGTGAGGGAGCCCTGGGGGGTGGAGGCGTGGGCGAGCCACAGGAGCCGGTCGGCGGAGCGGCGGCCGGTGGGGTGGAAGTAGGTCCCGGTGTCGCGGCCGGCGAGGGCGTCGGCGGCGCGGCTCGCGGAGGTGAGGACGACGGGGATGCCGGCGGCGGCGGCGATCCGGGCGGCCTCGACCTTGGTGACCATGCCGCCGGTGCCGACGCCGGCCTTGCCGGCGGAGCCGATCTCCACGTGGGCGATGTCGGCCGGGCCGCCGACCCGGGCGATCCGGGAGGTGCCGGGCTTGGACGGGTCGCCGTCGTAGAGGCCGTCGACGTCGGAGAGCAGGACGAGCAGGTCGGCCCGGACGAGATGGGCGACGAGGGCGGCGAGCCGGTCGTTGTCGCCGAAGCGGATCTCGTCGGTGGCGACGGTGTCGTTCTCGTTGACGACCGGCAGCGCGCCCATCGCGAGGAGCTGGTCGAGGGTCCGGTAGGCGTTCCGGTAGTGGGCGCGCCTGCTGGTGTCGTCGGTGGTGAGGAGGACCTGGCCGACGCGGACACCGTAGCGGGCGAAGGAGGCGGTGTACCGGGCGACGAGGAGGCCCTGGCCGACGCTGGCGGCGGCCTGCTGGCGGGCGAGGTCCTTGGGGCGGCGGGTGAGGCCGAGCGGTGCGAGGCCGGCGGCGATCGCTCCGGACGAGACGAGGACGATCTCCTTCTCGCCGCCGCTGCGGACCTTGGCGAGCACGTCGACGAGGGCGTCGACGCGGTCGGCGTCGAGGCCTCCGGACGCGGTCGTGAGGGAGGAGGAGCCGACCTTGACGACGATGCGGCGGGCCTCCGTCACGTGTCGCCTCGCGTCGTCCGTCTCTCCGGTCATCTGCGCCGTCACCTCTGCCGCCACCTGCGTCGTCCTCACTCGGCTGTCCCACGCGCCGTGTGTTCCCCGCCGCGACTGGGAGGCAATCTACGCGAGCCGGGAGGGCTGCCGCTCGTCCGTTTCGCTCCCTGGACCCGAGCCGCCGGTGCCCCGTCCGGAGTTACGGGGGACGAGGATCCGCTGGGAGATGAGGTAGGTGAAGGGGATGGCGACGACGGCCGCGACGAGTGGCGCGATCCGGTCGTCCAGGCCGGCCCAGGTGACGAGCGCGTAGAGGCCGACGCTCTGCACCAGGTAGTTGGTGACGTTGGTGAGCGGGAAGAGGGCGAACTTCTTCCAGGTCGGCTTGGTGCGGTAGGTGAAGTAGGTGTTGAGGAAGAAGGAGCCGATCATGCTGAGGACGAAGGCGAGGGAGTAGGCGGCGAAGTACGGCATCCACGGGTGGAGGAGCAGGTAACAGCCGAAGAAGGTGCCGGTGTTGACGCCGCCGACGAGGGCGAAGCGGAAGATCTCGGCGAGCCGTCCGCGCCGACCGGTGGGAGATTCCTCCCCCATCAGTGCTCCCCCTCGGTGGCGACGACGCGGATCCGTTCGGCGGCGGCGCGCTCGGAGGCGCCGCGGCCGAAGGAGCGGTGGGTCTCCTTGACGAGGAAGTGCGGCCGGCGCTTCGTCTCGTAGTAGATGCGGCCGATGTACTCGCCGATCAGCCCCAGCATGACCATCTGCACGCCGCCGAGGCCCGCGATGATCGCGACCAGGGTGACGTATCCGGGGGCGGTGACGCCCTGGGTGAGGGCGGCGGCGACGACCCAGACCGCGTAGAGGGCCGCGAGCCCGGTCAGGGTCATGCCGAGCCAGAGGGCGATGCGCAGCGGGCGGTTGTTGAAGGAGATCAGCCCGTCCATGCCGTAGTTGACCAGGGAGCTGAACTTCCACTTCGTCTCGCCGCCCTCGCGTGCGGCGTTCTGGTAGTCGAAGGTGACGGTGTCGAAGCCGATCCAGGAGAAGAGGCCCTTGGAGAAGCGGTTGTACTCCGGGAGCGAGAGCAGGGCGTCGACGGCGGGGCGGGACAGCAGGCGGAAGTCGCCGACGCCGTCGGTGAGTTCCACGTCGACCCAGCGGTTGACCGCCCGGTAGTAGACGCGGCTGAGGGCGGAGCGGAGCTTCTTGTCGCCTTCTCGGGTCCGGCGGGCCATGACCTGGTCGTGGCCCTGGTGGTGCAGGTCGAGCATGCGGGCGAGGAGCTCGGGCGGGTGCTGGAGGTCGGCGTCCATGATGACCACGGCGTCGCCGGTGGACTTGCGCAGGCCGGCGAGCATGGCGGCCTCCTTGCCGAAGTTGCGGCTGAAGGAGGCGTACTGGGTGCGGTGCGGGTGCCGGGCGGCGATCTCACGGAGCTTGGTCAGCGTTCCGTCGGAGCTGCCGTCGTCGACGTAGCAGATCTCGTATCCGACGGGAAGGCTGTCGAGCACCTGGCGCATCCGCGCGTCGAAGCGTTCGACGACGTCCTCCTCGTTGAAGCAGGGGACGACGACGGAAAGCCTGGTCATGAACGGTCACTCCAGTGGGATGGGCAAGAGTACGTCCTGAGGGACCGCCACCGAACTCGCCTTCGAGCAGCGCGGCCACGGTACGAGGGGGCGGTGACCGTCCGGCGTCGCCCGGGTGGCCGCGCCCGGTCGGCATGTCGTCCATGCGGCAAAGCATGCGGGGAAAATAGTGCTGTACGCGGCGTTTTCTGTCGTTTGTCACCCTAGAGACCTGTTGTGCCGATACCTTGGCGACGCCACGGAGGCGGCGCCCTCGTGCCACGGAACTCGGCCCCCTGGAGCAATGCCCCGTGAGTAGAACGACCCTGTCGGACCTCGGTGACGCACGGATGCCGGACGACGACGAGCAGAGCGGCGACGCGGCCCGCGGTCTGCGGCAGGCGGTCCCCTGGATCGCGCTGGTCATCGGCACCGGAGCGGGCGCGCTGCTGTCGGTGGGCGCCTTCCTCGGCCTGTACGTGCGGCCGACGTCGGACGACTGGTGCGCGCTGTGGAAGACCCGCGACATGGGGGTCCTCGGCATCACGTCGGACTTCTACCTGACCCAGAACGGGCGGGTCACCAACGCGCTGCTGACCGGGCTGCTCTACTCCGACGGCATGCGGGGCCCGAAGCTGATGCCGGCCTTCCTCATGGTCGCGCTGGGCGCGGGCCTGTTCCTCCTCGCGCGGGCGGTGCTGCGGGCGCTCCGGCTGCCGTTCCCGGCGGCGGCGACCGCGGCGGCGGTGCTGGTGGTCGAGGCGCTGCTGTTCTTCGCGGGGACCCGTTCGTACCAGGTGCTGCTCTGGGCTCCGGCCACCATCTCCCACACGCTGCCGAGCGTGCTCGGCGTCTGGGCGGTGCTGTCGGCCGTGTGGGCGGCCCGGAGCAGTCGGCGGTGGGCGCGGGGCGCCGCGGTCGGGACGGCGGCGGTGCTGGGCACGGCGGCCGGGATGCTCAGCGAGCCGTTCGTGGCGATGTCCGGGCTCGTCGCCGCGGCGGCGGGCGTGCTCTGCCTGCCGCGGTTCGGCCGGACGCGCGACCGGTTCGCGTCGACGTGGTGCGCGGCCTGGTGCCTGGGCCTCCTGGTCGGCCTGGTGCTGCTGACCACGTCTCCCGGGGCCCGCTGGCGGCGCGCCCAGCAGCCCAAGGAGCCGCTGACGCTGTCCGGGGTCGGGGAGGCGGTCCGCGACTGGTACCGGATCTGGGAGACGATCGGCGGGCAGTGGGCGTACGTGGGGGCGCTGGCGGCGGGGGTGCTCCTGGGCCTCGCGGTGTCGCTCTCGGTCCGCCGGCCGGGCGGCGGGGGCGCGGGGGCGGACGCGGAGGGGGCGGGCTCCGGCCGGGCCTCGGGCGGATCGTTCCGGGTGGCCGTCCTGGCGCTGCCGCTGCCGCTGATCGCGCTCGGGAGCCTGGTGGCGGCGTACGGACTGCGCAGCGGCTACGGGGTGGACGGCTGGACGTACGCCCGCACGTGGACCAGTTTCGTCGTGCCGTTCCTGCTCGCGCTCTGCGGCTACGGGGCCTGGCTGGGGTATCGCCTGGGGCGCGGGCTGGTCGCGTCGCAGGCCGGGGGCGAGGGCGACGGGGAGGGGGCCGGGCGCACGGCGCCGCCCCCCGGGGTGCGCGCCTCCCGGCTGGCGGCCCTGGTCGCGACCGGTGCGGTGGCGGTGGCGAGCACGGCGACCCTGGTGCCCGCGGTGCGGACGCTGACGACGGAGACGGTGGCGCGCAGTCTGGCCTGGGACCGGCAGGACGCGCGGATCCGGGCGGAGGTGGCGGCCGGCCGGAGCGAGGTCGGGTACCGCCCGCTGCACATCGGCAGCCTCGCCGAACCGTTCTTCACGAGGGTGTACGAGAAGGACTGGGCCGCCCGGTGTACGGCCGGGTACTACGGCGTGGACCGGATCAACCGATCCTGACCGAACGGCTCTGCGAGGGGTGACATTGCGTAACGGATCATGAACACCAGGTAGTTTGAGGAGGAGTGGACGCACGACAAGTGAATCGAGGTGCCTGTGCCTGACGTCTCCGTGATCGTCATCGCCTACAACGACGCAGAGCGTCTGCCGACGGCCGTCCGGTCGGTGCTGGAGCAGACCCTGCACGGCGTCGAGGTCGTCATCGTCGACGACTGCAGCAGGGACGACACCTTCACGGTCGCCCAGGCTCTCGCCGCCGAGAACCCGGACCGGGTCCGGGCCTTCCAGCTGCCGGAGAACAGCGGCGGCTGCGGAGCCCCGCGCAACCACGGCATCCGGCACGCCACCGGCACGTACGTCATGTTCCTCGACAGCGACGACGTGCTGGAGCGCAACGCCTGCCGCAACATGCTCGACGCCGCCGAGAGCACCGGCTCCGACCTGGTCTCCGGCCTGTGCGTCCGCGTCCACCTCGACAGCCGGCACCGGAAGACCACCGAGTGGTACCCCTGGCTCTACTCCCGGACCCGCACGATCGAGTCGATCACCGAGCTGTCCGACCTGCTGGTCTTCGACACCCTGTCGACGAACAAGTGCTACCGGCGCGCCTTCCTCCTCGAACAGGGCCTGGAGTTCCCGGTCGGCATCCACTACGAGGACCTGCTCTTCTCGGCCCAGGCCTACGTCGCCGCGCGCCGGATCACCCTCATCCCCAACCACGTCTACTTCTGGAACGTGCAGGAGAGCGCCGCCGCCAAGTCGATCAGCAACAGGCGCCACGAGATCGCGAACTTCGTGCACCGCATGGAGATCCACCGGCGGGTGGACGCCCTCCTGGAGAGCAGGGGGTACGACGAGCTCAAGTACCGCAAGGACATCAAGTTCCTCAAGCACGACCTCGTGCTGCACCTGCGCGACCTGCCGCTGCTCGGCGACGACTACCGGCGGGAGTTCGCCCGGCTGGCCAACGGCTACCTCGCCGAGATCGACCCGCGGGCGTACGAGGAGGTGCAGCGCATGCACGCCGTCTGCGCGTACCTGCTGAGCAAGGAGGACTGGGCCAACCTCCTCCCGGCCACCGACGCGCTCACCAACCCGGGCCGGCTCACCGTCCCGCTCGCCGAGCGGGACGGCCAGGTCTACTGGTGCGCCGAGCACCTGGACACCGAGCAGGGGCGCCAGATCCTGGACGTCACCTCCTCCCGCTACGACTCCAAGCCGCTGACCGCGCTGGCCCTGGGGAACCGGCTGACCTCCTACTCCAGTACGGCCGGGGTCGTCCGCATGGCCGGGCGCGTGGTCAACCCGCTGGGCCGGATCCGCCCGGAGGCCGAACTCGGCGCCGTGCTGGAGTTCTCCGCCCGACGCAGCGTCGGCGGCCGGACGGCCCGCATCCCGATCACCACGCTCCGGCACGCCGGCGCCTGGATCGAGTGGGAGGGCGAGGCGGACGTCGCCCGCGCGGTCCGCCCGCTCGGCATCATCGACGCGGTCTGGGACGTCCGGCTGATCCTCACGGTCGACGGGCAGACCCTCCGGACCCGGGTGTCCGCCGGCGGCACGCCCGTCGACGAGGCCGGCAGCCTCCGGATCCGCCCCCGGCTCACCACCCTGGTCTCCGACCGCTTCATGCCCCAGGTCACCAGGAAGGGCAATCTCTCCTACGTCCTCACCGCCGAGGGCAGGGCCGCCGTGCACACCACGGCGATGATCGAGGGCGCCATGCACGGCCGCCCCGCCCGGCTCGCGAAGACCGGCCTGCGCCGTCTGCTCCGGGCGAGGAAGGAGCTGAACTCGGGCGAGACCAAGCTGCGGGTCTACCACGAGGTGTACAGCCGGCTGCCGATCCGCAAGGGCCTGGTGGTCTTCGAGAGCCACCTCGGCAAGCAGTACAGCGACAGCCCGCGGGCCGTCTACGAGGAGATGCGGCGCCAGGGCGTCTCCTTCGGCGCCGTCTGGTCGTACTCGGGCGCCGCGCCGACCGGCTTCCCCGAGGACGCCACCCTGGTCAAGCGCTGGAGCTGGGCGTATCTGCGGGCGCTGGCCCAGGCCGAGTTCTGGATCGACAACCAGGGCTTCCCGCTGCGGCTCACCAAGCGCCCGGGGACCACGTACATCCAGACCTGGCACGGCACCGCCCTCAAGCGGATGGGCTTCGACGAGCCCCACACCAAGTCCCGCGGCCTCGCCGCGCAGGCCTCCTTCCAGCAGGCCCTGGACCGCTTCGACCACTTCCTGATCCGCGGCGAGCACGACCGGCGCACCCTCGCGCGGGCCTTCCGGCTCCGCGACGAGGTGCTGCTGCCCGTCGGCTACCCCCGCAACGACGTCCTCGTGGAGGCGCGGAGCGCGGAGGTGAGGACGGGCCGCCGGGAGCGCGGACCGCTCGCGGCCGAGCTGGGCATCGACCCCGAGAAGCAGGTCCTGCTGTACGCGCCGACGTTCCGCGCGGCGCCGGGCGGCAAGGTCCGGGCCTTCGAAGCCCCGTTCGACATCGAGGAGTTCGCGGACCGCTTCGGCGACACCCACACCCTGCTGATCAGGACGCACTACCTGAACAGCGTGTCGCTGCCGCCGTCGGTGCGCGGGCGGGTCGTCGACGTGTCCCGGCTGCACGACGTCACCCCGCTGCTCGCCCTCGCGGACGGGCTGATCACCGACTACTCCTCCGTGATGTTCGACTACGGGCTGCTGGACCGGCCGATGGTCTTCTTCGCGTACGACTACGAGGAGTACGCCCAGGAGAACCGGGGCACCTACTTCGATCTGAAGGAGCACGCCCCCGGTCCCGTCGTGGCCACGGAGGAGGAGCTCTTCGGAGTGATCGCGAACCTGCCGGACGAGGCCGACGCCAAGTACGCGGCGGCCCGGCAGCGGTTCAACGCGGACTTCAGCGAGTACGACCGGGGCGACGCGGCCCGCCGGATCGTCGGCACGTTCTTCACCGGGAGCGGGAAGTGACCATCGAGACCCACGAGATCCACGGGACGCCCGAGGCCGCCACGGACGGCGGCCGTGACCTCTTCATCGTCGCCAACAGCGTGGACGAGATGGGCGGGGTGACGACCTGGACGCACCAGATGGCCCGGGCGTTCACCGACCGGGGCCACCGGGTGCACGTCATCGGCATCCGGCCGGCCCCCGAGGGGCGCGAGCACGAGTTCCCCGAGCCCCTGCCGTACCCCACCACCACCCTGTACGACGCGCACCCGCCGCAGGTCCGCTCGCTGCGCGGCCTCCGGGGCCGGCTCAACGCCGCGGAGCGTCGGCGGCACGCGCTCCGCGCCGCCGGGATGCGGGAGCGGGCCGAGCGGATGACGGCCCTGTTCGCCGCCGCCCGGCCCGGTGCCGTCGTGATCGTGACCCAGGTCTGGGCGATGGAGTGGGTGGCCCTCGCCGACACCAAGGGCCTCGCCGTCATCGGCATGAGCCACGAGTCGTACGCGGCGAGCGCGGCCGCCTCCCGGCTCGCCCGGGTGAAGCGGCACTACCGGGACGTCGACCGGCTGCTCGTCCTCACCCCCGGCGACGCGGACCGCTGGATCCGGGCGGGCATGGACAACGTCGGCCACATGCCGAACGCCCTGCCCTTCATGCCCGCGGCGCCGGTGCGCCGCACCGGGAAGGCCGTCGTCTCCGTCGGCCGGCTCTCGCACGAGAAGGGCGTGGACATGCTGCTGGACAGCTGGGCCGAGGTCGCGCACCGCCACCCCGACTGGACGCTGCGGATCTACGGCGCCGGGGACGAGGAGCAGGCGCTGCGGCGGCGCACCACCGAGCTGGGGCTCGACGGATCCGTGGAGTGGCGGGGGCGCACCAACGACGTGCTCGGGGCCCTCGAAGGGGCCTCGGTCTTCGCCCAGGCCTCCCGGGCCGAGGGCTTTCCCATCACCCTGCTGGAGGCGATGGCGGCCGGGGTGCCCTGCGCGGCGTTCGACTGCGCGCCGGGGGTCCGCGAGATCATCCGGGACGGTGAGGACGGCCTGCTGGCCCGGCTCGGCAACACCGTGGAGCTCGCCGCCCGGATCAGCACCCTGATCACCGACAGGGAACTGCGGGACCGTATGGGCGACGCCGCCTTCGAGAACGTGAGGCGGTACTCCGCCGACCGGATCACCGACCGCTGGGAGGCGCTGTTCGCCTTCCTGGAGCGCTGAGCCCGCACCGCACCGGGCGACACGGGAGGGGCCGGGGAGTCGTGACTCCCCGGCCCCTCCCGTGTCGTCCTCCGGCGGCCCGCGCCGCCGGTCGGGCGCCCGTCGTGCTCCCGGCGGGTCAGACCGAGGCGCCGCGGCGGGCGACCCAGCCGGCCCAGGCCGAGCTGATCATGTCGCGCACGTCGTGGCGGGCCTTCCAGCCCAGCTCCGACGCGATGCGGTCGGCCGCGGCGACGACCCGGGCCGGGTCGCCGGGGCGGCGCGGGGTGACGAGCGGCTCGGCGGTGTGCCCGGTGATCTCGTTGATCAGCCCCACCATCTCGGTGACGGAGACGCCCTCGCCGCGGCCGATGTTGACCGTGAGGTCGCGCGGCTCGCCCGCCTCGGCCCACTCCGCGAGCTTCCGCGCGGCGACGAGGTGCGCGTCGGCGAGGTCCTCGACGTGGATGTAGTCACGGATGCAGGTGCCGTCGGGCGTGGCGTAGTCGTCGCCGAAGATCCGCGGGGCCTCCCCCGCGTCCAGGCGCTCGAAGACCATCGGCACCAGGTTGAAGACCCCGGTGTCGGCGAGCTCGGGCGTGGCCGCGCCGGCCACGTTGAAGTACCGCAGGCAGGCCGTGGAGATGCCGTGCGCCGCGCCCGCGGCACGCACCAGCCACTCGCCGGCCAACTTGGTCTCGCCGTACGGGCTCAGCGGCAGGCACGGGGTCTCCTCGGTGACGAGGTCGACGTCCGGCATGCCGTAGACCGCGGCGGAGGACGAGAAGAGGAAGTTGCGGACGCCCGCGGCGGCGACGGCCTCCAGGAGGACCGTGAGGCCGATCACGTTCTCGCGGTAGTAGTGCAGCGGCAGCTCGACGGACTCGCCGACCTGCTTCTTCGCGGCCAGGTGGACGACGCCGGTCACGCCGTGCTCGGCGATCGTGCGGTCCAGGACCTCCCGGTCGAGCGTGGAGCCGACCACCAGGGGGACGCCTTCCGGCACGCGCTCCTCGTAGCCCGTGGACAGGTCGTCGAGGACGACGACCCGCTCGCCGGCCTGCGTCATGGCACGGACGACGTGGGAGCCGATGTATCCGGCGCCACCGGTGATCAGATAAGTCACTGCCCCAAACCCCTTTCAATGAGAGCTGCGGGAGATCCTTCGGAGTTTCGCCCGGATCGCCCGGAGCCCGTCACGGACACCCGGCGCGAGCCGTACCGCCAGCGATCCGTTCGCCGTCGTGTACTGCCGCACCAGCAGTACACCGTACCGGCTGCTCGGCACGAGCGACCGACGCTGCCGTTCCGCCGGCAGCCGGAGGGCCGTCGTGAAGACGGAGCCGTCCGCACAGGTCACCGTCGTCCGGACGTCCCAGAGCTGCACGCCGCGGTTCCCCCGGCGGCGGCCCTCGCGGGCCAGTCCGGTGAGCCCGGCGGGGACCCGGCCGGACCAGCCGACGGGCCCCTCGGTCAGTTCGGTCCGCTCGGTGCGGGCGGGCGTGTCGGCCCCCCGGGGCACGAAGTCGACCCGTGCGGTACGGGGAACGGCGACGCTCAGCCGGCCGTACAGGTCGCGGACGGTGAACCGCAGCGAGCCGCCCGCCCCCGCCCCCGCGCCGCCGGTCGCGCCGGCCCGCAGGTCGCCGTCGACCAGCAGCGGGAGCCCGGCGAGCGGCAGCGTGTCCACGCCGTCCAGCTCCACGGGGAGGTCTTCGGACCAGACCGGGACGTCGCCGCCCAGGGCGTGCGGCGGCAGCAGCCGCGCGGGGTCCGCGGTGAGCCGGGACAGCCGCTCCAGGTCGCGCGGCTCCTCCGCGGCCAGCACGAACCGGGCGGCCCAGCGGGCGGGCGCGGCGGCCGCGGCGATCTCGCCCTCCCCGAAGGTGCCGAGGTACGCCCGGGTGAGCTCCCACCACGCGGCCCGGTAGCCGGCGTCGTGCGCCCGCAGGTCGCGGGCGTACAGCCGCAGGTCGTGTTCGAGGAACTTGGTGCGGCAGGCGGCGGCGAGCTCCTTGCGGCCGGCCGCCTCGAAGGTCTCCACGGCGGTGCGGTGGGCGGCGATCCGGGCCTCCCAGTTCGCGACGGCGTCCCGGTCCAGGGAGATCGACAGCCGGGCGCCGGCCCGGCGCACGTGCCAGATGTAGACGGTGTCGGGGACGACGGCGACGCGGGGCGCGGCGGCCAGGACGCGGGCGGTGAAGAGGAAGTCCTCGTAGACGCAGCGCCCGTCGGGGAACCGGATGCCGTGCTCGGCGAGGAACGCGCGGTCGTAGACCTTGTTGACGCAGAGCGTGTCGTGCACGAGCGGCAGGAGGTCGTCCGAGGACTCCAGGACGGCGGGCTCGCGGTAGAGCGCGGGCTGCCAGCGCACGTCGCGGCCCTCGGGCAGTTCGCGCCGGACGCAGGCGCCGACCGCGACCGGGGCGCCGTGCCGCTCGGCCGCCGCCACCAGCGTCTCGGCCGCTCCCTCGGGCAGCACGTCGTCGCTGTCGAGGAATATCACGATGGGCGCGGTGACCGCCCGGACGCCGTCGTTGCGGGGGGTGCCGCAGCCGCCGCTGTTGACCGTGCGGTGGACCACCCGCAGCCGGGGGTGCAGCGCGGCGAGTTCGTCGAGGACCCGGGCCGTCCCGTCGCTCGATCCGTCGTCGACGGCGACGACCTCGGCGACGACGGGCCCCTGGTCGAGCACGGACCGGATCGCGTCGCCCACCAGCGCCTCGTCGTTGTGCGCGATGACGACGACGCCGAGCTTTCCTGCCACCTCAGTGGACGTGATGCTGCTCACACCGAGGATGCTACGGGCCTCCGGACGGCCGAACGGCCTCTGCCCGGCCCGTCCAACAGGACGGGTGAGCAGAGGCCGTTCGGTTGACGCCGAGCGGGCCCGCCAGGGGGCCCGTCGTCGCACCGCCGCCGCCGGCGCGTGGCCGTCTTCGCCCGGAGGCGGACGGGACGGTGGCGGCAGGACCCTAGAAGGGGTCGAACTCGTCGAAGGCGCGCTGCGCCTCGTCCCGCTCCGCCTCGCGGTCGCGGCGGCGCTGCGCGGCCGGACGCGGGGCTTCGAGGCGGTGGTCCTCGCCACGGCGGCCGAGCATCTCGGCGCCCGCCATCATCGTGGGCTCCCAGTCGAAGACGACCGCGTTCTCCAGGGGGCCGATCGCGACCCCGTCGCCCGCACGGGCGCCGGCCTTCATCAGCTGGTCCTCGACGCCGAGGCGGTTGAGGCGGTCGGCCAGGTAGCCCACGGCCTCGTCGTTGTTGAAGTCGGTCTGGCGGACCCAGCGCTCGGGCTTCTCGCCGCGCACCCGGTACACGTCCTCGGCCTCGTCGTACGTGACGGTGAAGCCCGCGTCGTCGACGGCCTTCGGGCGGATGACGATACGGGTCGCCTCCTCCTGCGGCTTCGCCGCACGCGCCTGGGCGACGATGCCGGCGAGGGCGAAGGAGAGCTCCTTGAGGCCGAGCCGGGCCACGGCGGAGGCCTCGAAGACCTGGTAGCCGCGGGCCTCCAGGTCGGGGCGGATCATGTCCGCGAGGTCCTGGCCGTCGGGGATGTCGATCTTGTTGAGGACGACGATGCGCGGCCGGTCCTCCAGGCCGCCGTACTGCCGGAGCTCCTCCTCGATGATGTCGAGGTCGCTGACCGGGTCGCGGTCCGATTCGAGGGTCGCGGTGTCCAGGACGTGCACCAGGACCGAGCAGCGCTCGACGTGGCGGAGGAACTCCAGGCCCAGGCCGCGGCCCTGGCTGGCGCCCGGGATCAGGCCCGGCACGTCGGCGATCGTGTAGACGGTCGAGCCGGCGGTGACGACGCCCAGGTTCGGGACGAGGGTGGTGAAGGGGTAGTCCGCGATCTTCGGCTTGGCGGCGGAGAGGACCGAGATGAGCGAGGACTTGCCGGCGCTCGGGTAGCCGACGAGCGCCACGTCGGCGACGGTCTTCAGCTCCAGGACGATGTCCCGGGCCTCACCGGGCTCGCCGAGGAGCGCGAAGCCGGGGGCCTTGCGGCGGGCGGAGGACAGCGCCGCGTTGCCGAGGCCGCCGCGGCCGCCCTGGCCCGCGACGAAGGTGGTGCCCTGGCCGACGAGGTCGGCGAGGACGTTGCCCGCCTTGTCGAGGACGACGGTGCCGTCGGGAACGTTCAGGACGAGGTCCTGGCCGTCCTTGCCGGAGCGGTTGTCGCCGGCGCCGGGCTGGCCGTTGGTGGCCTTGCGGTGCGGCGAGTGGTGGTAGTCGAGAAGCGTGGTGACGGCCTGGTCGACGACCAGGATCACGTCGCCGCCGCGGCCGCCGTTACCGCCGTCGGGGCCGCCGAGCGGCTTGAACTTCTCCCGGTGGACGGAGGCGCAGCCGTGGCCTCCGTTACCCGCGGCGACATGCAGCTCGACGCGGTCCACGAAGGTGGTCATGGGTGTGCCTCCATCAGATACGTGCGGAATGTCTATCTAGTAACACGCGAAAGGCGGACCCGCTTCCCGAACGGGAAGTGAGGTCCGCCTCCGCAGTTGAACCGATCAGGCGACCGGAACGATGTTCACGACCTTGCGGCCACGGTGGGTGCCGAACTGCACCGAACCGGCCTGCAGGGCGAACAGCGTGTCGTCGCCGCCACGGCCGACGCCGGAGCCCGGGTGGAAGTGCGTGCCACGCTGGCGGATCAGGATCTCACCCGCGCTGACGACCTGACCGCCGAAGCGCTTCACGCCGAGCCGCTGGGCATTCGAGTCGCGCCCGTTCCGGGTGGACGATGCGCCCTTCTTGTGTGCCATGTCTCAGTCCCTCTTACTTCGCAGCCGCGGGGATACCGGTGACCTTGATCGCCGTGTACTGCTGGCGGTGACCCTGGCGACGGCGGTAGCCGGTCTTGTTCTTGTAGCGCAGGATGTCGATCTTGGCGCCCTTGTGGTGGTCCACGACCTCGGCCGTGACCTTGATGCCCGCCAGGACCCACGGGTCGCTGGTCACGGCGTCGCCGTCGACAACGAGCAGGGTCGAGAGCTCGACCGTGTCGCCAACCTTGGCAGTGGAAATCTTGTCAACCTCAACGATGTCGCCGACAGCAACCTTGTGCTGGCGACCACCGCTGCGCACGATGGCGTACACGCGGATCTCTCTCTCACTCGGGATCGAAACCTCTGAAGCCAGCCGCTCACACGGACCCGAGGGCCCGCGGCGTTCCGGAATCGGACGAGCGGCCTCTCCCGGCGAGCGGGAGGGAGGTGCTCAGAGGCGCGACGCGTCGATAGACACGCCGACGGTCTAGGTTACGGGCGGCTGCCTCGGAGGGTCAAATTCGCCCGTTCGGCACGGGCCGCCGCCCCGACGTGCGGAGCGGCGGCCCGTACCCACCGGTCAGTCCTGGGCCGGGGCGGCGGTCTTCTCGACCGCCTTCTTGGCCGTGGCCTTCTTGGTGGTGGTCTTCTTCGCCGCGGTCTTCTTGGTCGCCGCCGTCTTCTTGGTGGCGGCCTTCTTGGCCGTGGTCTTCTTCGCCGCGGTCTTGCGCGCCGCCGTCTTCTTGGCAGGGGCGGGCTCGGCCTCGGCGGCCTCGGCGCTCTCGGCGGGCGCCTCGGCCGGGGCCGCGGTCACCACGACGACGGCCGCGTCCTCGGCGCCCGACGGCGAACCGGCGGGAGCCGTGGCCTTGCGGACCACCCGGCGGCGGGCCCGCGGCGGGGCGGCCACGGGGGCCTCCTCGGCGACGGGCTCGGCGACCGGCTCGGCGGCCTCGGCGACCGGCGCCACGACGGGCTCCGGCTCCGGCGCGGCCTCGACGACCGGCTCGACGACGGTCGGCTCGGCGGCCGGCTCCGTGGTCGAGACGACCGGGGAGGTCACCCGGCGGGTGGCACGGCGGCGGGCGCGGGGGGCAGGGGCGGCGCTCTCCTCGACCACCGGCTCGGCGGCCACGGCGACCGGCTCCGCGACCGGCTCCGCCACGGGCTCGGCCTTGGGCTTCGCCTCGAACTCGACGGACTCGGTCTCCACGACCGGCCGCGCGGTGGCCGGCGCGGACACCCGGCGGGTCGCCCGGCGGCGGCCGCGACCGCGGGTCGCGGCCGCCTCCGCCTCGGCGACGGAGCCGTACAGCTCCTCGTCCGCGGCGATCGGCTCGGGCAGCGCCACCGGCGCGGCCAGCTCCGCTGCGACCTCGGCCTCGGTCTCGGTCTCGGCGGTCTCGGCGCCGGTCTCCGCGACCTCGGCGTGCTCGTGCTCGTGGAGGTGCTCGGCGCCGCCGCGGCCGCGCTTCTTCGAGCGCTTGCCGCCGCCACCGCCGCCGGCGGTGGTCGGCTGCTCCATGTGCACGATGACACCGCGGCCGTTGCAGTGGACGCAGGTCTCGGAGAAGGACTCCAGGAGGCCCTGGCCGACCCGCTTGCGGGTCATCTGCACCAGGCCGAGCGAGGTGACCTCGGCCACCTGGTGCTTGGTCCGGTCCCGGCCCAGGCACTCCAGGAGGCGGCGCAACACCAGGTCGCGGTTGGACTCCAGGACCATGTCGATGAAGTCGATGACGACGATGCCGCCGAGGTCGCGCAGGCGGAGCTGGCGCACGATCTCCTCGGCCGCTTCGAGGTTGTTCCTCGTCACGGTCTCTTCGAGGTTGCCGCCCTGGCCGGTGAACTTGCCGGTGTTGACGTCGACGACGATCATCGCCTCGGTCTTGTCGATCACCAGCGAGCCGCCGCTCGGCAGCCAGACCTTGCGGTCGAGCGCCTTCATGAGCTGCTCGTCGATCCGGTACGTCGCGAAGACGTCGACCTCGCTCGTCCACTTGGACAGGCGGTCGGTCAGGTCCGGGGCGACGTGGTGGACGTAGCCGTGGATGGTCTCCCAGGCGTCGTCACCGCTGACGATGACCTTGGAGAAGTCCTCGTTGAAGATGTCGCGGACGACCCGGACGGTCATGTCCGGCTCGCCGTAGAGCAGCGTCGGGGCGTTGCCGCTCTTCGCCTTCTTCTGGATGTCCTCCCACTGCGCCTGCAGACGCTCGACGTCGCGGCGCAGCTCGTCCTCGCTCGCGCCCTCGGCGGCGGTGCGCACGATGACGCCCGCGTCCTCGGGGACGATCTTCTTGAGGATGGTCTTGAGGCGGGCGCGCTCGGTGTCCGGGAGCTTGCGGCTGATGCCGGTCATCGAGCCCTCGGGGACGTACACGAGGTAGCGGCCGGGCAGCGAGACCTGGCTGGTCAGACGGGCGCCCTTGTGGCCGATCGGGTCCTTCGTGACCTGGACGAGGACCGACTGGCCGGACTTGAGGGCGCTCTCGATGCGGCGCGGGCCGTTGCCCATGCCGAGGGCCTCGAAGTTGACCTCGCCGGCGTACAGGACGGCGTTGCGGCCCTTGCCGATGTCGACGAAGGCGGCCTCCATCGACGGCAGGACGTTCTGGACCTTGCCCAGGTAGACGTTGCCGACGTACGAGGTGGCCTGCTCCTTGTTGACGTAGTGCTCGACGAGCACGTTGTCCTCGAGGACGCCGATCTGGGTGCGCTCGCCGCTCTGGCGGACGACCATGACGCGCTCGACGGCCTCGCGGCGGGCCAGGAACTCGGCCTCGGTGATGATCGGGACGCGGCGGCGGCCCTGCTCGCGGCCCTCGCGGCGGCGCTGCTTCTTGGCCTCCAGGCGGGTCGAGCCCTTGATGGACTGGACCTCGTCGGCGCCGGTGCCGGGCTCGCTCTTCTCACGGGCCGGGCGGGGCTCGCGGACCTTGACGACCGTGCGGACGCCCTCCTCGTCGGTGCCCTCGGCGTCGGCGGAGGCGTCCCCGCTGCGACGGCGGCGGCGACGGCGGCGGCGGGAGCTGCTGGAGCCGCCGGCGAAGGCCTCGGACTCCTCGTGCTCCTCCTCGCCGTCCTCGGCGTTCTCGGTCTCGTCCTCGGCGTGCGGCTCCTCGCCGTCCTCGGAGTCGGCGAGCTCGCCGCGGCGACGGCGGCGGCCGCCACGACGGCGGCGCCGGGACGGGCGGTCCTCGTACTCGTCGTTCTCCTCGGCCTCGTCCGCCTCCTCGGCCTCGTCGGCGGCGGCCTCGACCTCGGGCTCGTCGGCGACGGTGGCCGGGACGGGCTCGACGGCGACCGGCTCGCCGCGACGGCGGCGGCGACGGCGGGAGCCCTCGGGGCGCTCGGCGGGCTCGGGGGTCTCCTCGACCTCGGTCACGGCCTCGACGGTCTCGGTCTCCTCGACCGTCTCCTCGTCCTCGGGCTCGACCGGGGCGGCCGCGGCGGCCGCGGCGGCGGTCTCCGGGGTCTGGAACATCGGCTCGGTGAAGACCGGGGCCTGGAAGACGGCGACCGAGGGGCGCGCGGCACGGCGCGACTCGCGGGCCGGGGCGGCCTCGGAGGTGAACTGCGGGGAGGTCGCGCGGCGGCGGCCGCGGCCACGGGTGGCGGCGGTCTCGGCCGCGGCGACCTCGGCCTCGTCGGCGGTGATCTGCGCGACGGCGGCCGTCGGGAGGGTCTCGCCGGTGGCGGCCTCGGGGGCCGTCTCGGGCGAGGCGGTCTGGCGGGTCGCGCGGCGGCGGGTGCGCGGGGCGGGCGCGGCGGTCTCCTCCGCGGCCGGAGCGGGCTCGGCGGCGGGAGCGGCCTCGACGGCGGGCGCCTCGGCAGCGGCGGCCGCGGGCTCCTCGGCGGCGGCCGGGGAGGTGACCGGCGAGGTGGCCTTGCGGGTGGCGCGGCGGCGCGGACGGGCCGGAGCGGCCTCGGCGGCCTCCTCGGCGGCGGCCGGCTCGGGCTGCGCGACCGGGGCGGTCTCCTCGGGGGCCTCGGCGGCGGCCGGGGCGGTCACCGGCGAGGTGGCCTTCCGGGTGGCGCGGCGGCGCGGACGGGCCGGAGCGGCCTCCTCGGCGGGCGCGGGGGCGGCCGCCTCGGCGGCGGGGGTCTCCGCGACCGGCTCGGAGGTCTCCGCGGCGGGTGCCGCGGCCTCGGCGGCCGGTGCGGTGGCCTTGCGGGTGGCCCGGCGGCGGGTGCGGGGCGCGGGTGCGGCCTCGGCCGGGGCGGCCTCGGCGGGTGCGGTGGTCTCGGCGGCCGGGGCGCTCTCGGCGGCCTCGGCGGTGCCCGTCACCGGCGGACCGGCGGGGCGGGAGGCTGCGCGGCGCCTGCGGCGGGGCGGCAGCTTGTCACCGGGGGCGTTGGTGTCTTCGTTGGACTCGAGCATGCGGGGTTCTCCCGTCACGCTCCCGGGCGCCGCGCCTTGGTCCGGTCCGGCGGCACGGCCGCGCCTGGGGCGCGGTGCCGCCGTCCGGGGCGCGGGCGCCGCACGGGAGCTCTGTGTCTGGCTCGCCGGTTCCGTCCGCACGGTGCGGACGGCCTGGCGAAAGTCTCCTGGTCAGTGCGCTGCCCGACCCAGGTGGCTCCCGAGTACCAGGGCGGCGCTACGACGACCGCTCCCTACGCGGTGCCGGCACCCGGCGCCGTCGCTGAGGCGGTCGCGGCGGCCGTGCTTGATGCGGCCTTGACTGCCTCGCGGTCGGGCGCGAGCGGGTCGGTCACCGTGCCGGACTCCTCGTCGAAGAGCCCCTGCGCCAGCCTGGTCACCGCTGCGGGGACCGGCGGCGCCAGGTCGGCCACAGCTCGGAGACCGGACAGGACGTCGTCGGGTCGTACGGCAGGTGTCACGTGCCGAACAACCAGCCGCAGTATCGCACAGGCGCTGTCCAGCGGCCTATCACCCTGGGGATCGCCCTGGGGAGCGGCTGCCGTCAGCTCGGTGACCGCGGAGCGCGCGTCGAAGGTGCGGACGCCGTTCTTGGTCTTGCGCTGTACTTCCACGGTCTCGGCCGCGAGAAACGCGTCGGCGGCCTTCTCCGCGGCCTCGGGGGTGACGCCCTCCAGGCGCAGCTCCCAGACGGAGGCGGTGAGCCGGTCGGCGAGGCCCGAGGTCCGGGCCTCGACGGCGTCGGTGATGTCGAGGCCGGCCGGGAGGGACTCGTCGAGCAGGACCCGCAGGGTCTCCGGGTCGCGCGTCTCGGTGAGGGCGATCTCCAGGTACTCGGCCTCGGAGCCCGTACCCGTGGGGGCGGCGTTGGCGTACGACACCTTGGGGTGCGGGGTGAAGCCGGCCGAGTACGCCATGGGCACCTCGGCACGGCGCAGCGCGCGCTCGAAGGCGCGCTGGAAGTCACGGTGGCTGGTGAACCGGAGGCGGCCGCGCTTGGTGTAGCGCAGTCGGATGCGCTGCACCGCCGGTGCGGGCGGCGGGCCTTCGGGCTGTCGCTTGCCCAGTGGTTCTTCTCCTCGGTGCGGGGCGGGCGCGGGGGGCGCGCCGCCCTCGAATGTACGGGGGCTCTCTCGGGGGCAGCCGGCTCGTCCCCCCTTACGGGGAGATCTCGGACTCGGCCGCCGCGCCGGGAACGGTCTGTCGTGATGCAGCACCTCCCAGGTTACGCGCCCGACCGGGGATGGCGGGCACGGGCTCGGGCTCCCGGGGCACGCCGAAGAGCGCGCGCCACGCGTCGCGGCGGGCGGCGGTCACGGTCGCCCGGGCGGCGGCGAGGGCGGCGGACACCGCCCGGCCGGCCTCGGCGGCGGCCTTCCGGGCGGGTCGCCACAGGGCGTCGCGGACGAGGTGTCCGACCGGGGTGCAGACGCTGCGGTAGAACCAGGCGGCGGGTCGGCCGATCAGGTTGTGCGCGAGCAGGCGCAGGACGCGGCCGACGGCGCGGGAGACGTGGCCGGCGACGCGCCAGGCGACCGCGAGCGCGTCGACGAGTTCGCGGCCGAGCACGGCGAGGATCCGTCCGAGGGGGGCGAGGACGACGCGGTACAGGAGGACGGCGGGGGTGACGAGGAGGGTCCGCAGCAGCCACCCGACGCCCCGGGCGAGGAGCGGGAGGCCGCGGCCGAGCAGGACGAGGGCCTTCCCGGCCCCCCGGGCGAGCAGGGCGAGGCCGTGGCCGAGCGGGGTGAGGACCCAGCGGTGCGTCCCGGCCGCGACGGGCACGGCCACGTACCGCCACAGGGCGGCCCACGGCCGGACGAGCAGGGCGCGGAGCAGCGCTCCGGTGCCGCGGCCGAGCGGGGCGAGCAGCCGGGTGTACGCCCAGGCCGTGGCGCGGGCGAGGCCGCGGCCGAGGGGCGCGAGGAGGGTCCGGTAGAGCCAGGCCGCCGGGGTCGCGACGCCGTGGGCGGCGAGCGGCACGACCAGGTGGCGCCAGAGCAGGATCCAGGGACGGAGGAGGAGGGTCCTGAGCAGCCACCGGCAGGCGGTGACGAGGCCTTCGGCCGTCAGGGCGACGGCCCGGCCCAGGGGGGTGAGGACGTGGGCTCCGCACCAGCCGAGCGCGCGGCCCAGCGGGCGGAACGCCCTGCGCAGGAACGCGCCGGCCAGGACGAGCGCGTCCCAGGCGAGGCGCAGGGGGACGACGAGGACCAGCACCACGATCCGTACGGGGATCCTGACGGCCGCCGTGAGGCAGCCCTCGGGCTCCGCCGGTCGGGCTGCTTTCTCCGGATGCATGTGCGGGGAGACGCAGGGGGGCCACCTGTGGTTTCGTCCGGGTCCATCCGGGGTTCGCCCGCGGCGGCGCGGCCCGGGCGACCCGGCAACCGGACGGACGGACACCGCCTGGGGGGACGGCCCCGTAGCCTGAGTCCGTACGTCCGTCCCGCATACCCCCCGACACGCTGAGGCTTGGTATGAAAATATCCTTTCTTCTGGTCGATCGCTGCCACATCGGAGGCGTGGTCAGCGCGATCCACAACCTGGCCAAGGCACTCGCGGACCACCACGAGGTCGAGCTCGTCTCCCTGCGCCGCAACCGCGACCAGGCGTTCTTCCCCCTCGACCCCCGGGTGAAGACCCTCGCGCTCAGCGACATGCGGAAGCACTCGCACACCTACGACGGCGACGACCCGATGATCGAGGCGTTCCCGCACATCTACCCGAACGAGCCCACGGACAAGAAGCCGTGGATCAGCCGCCTGGCGGAGCGGCGCCTGATGGAGTACCTGGCCACCACCGACGCCGACGTCGTGGTCAGCAACAACCCCAAGATCACCATCATGCTGGCCTACGCGGACCGCGACTTCCTCAAGGTCGCCATGGAGCACTCGCGCCCCGCCCAGTACGGCCCGCACATCCGGGACGCCCTCTTCCGGGACGCGTACCCGAAGATGGACGCCATCACCGCGCCCACGCCGGACGAGTGCGGCACCATCTCCCGGGTCGTCCCCGGCGTGAGCCACCTGCTCTCCCCCATGCCCAACTGCATCCCGGCCCACGAGGGCCAGATGTCCACCGGCGACAACAAGATCGTCGTCACGGCCGGCCTGCTCAAGCCGCACAAGGGCTTCGACGACCTCATCGAGGCCTTCTCCTCCGTGGCACCGCGCCACCCCGACTGGAGCCTGCGGATCTACGGCTCCGGCCCCGAGCACGGCAAGCTGCGCAAGAAGATCAACGACTCGGGCAGCAACAACCAGGTCTTCCTCATGGGCCCCGCCACCCCGGTCACCCCGGAGTTCGCCAAGGCCTCCGTCTTCGTCCTGCCCTCGCGGCTGGAGGCCTTCGGCAACGTCACGGTCGAGGCGATGGCGGCCGGACTGCCGGTGGTCGCGTACGACGCCCCGCACGGTCCGCGCAACATCATCACGCAGGGCGAGGACGGCTACGTCGTGCCGCTCGGCGACAAGAAGGCGCTCGCCGAGCACATCGAGAAGCTGATCTCCGACGAGGACCTGCGCCGGAAGATGGCGGCCGCCGCGGTGGCCAACGTGGTCCGCTTCCAGGAGGCCGCGACCGTCGCCCGCTTCGAGCAGCTCGTCGAGACCATGCGCGCCCGCCGGGCCGTCCCCCGCTCGGCCGCCGCCGTGGTCACCCCGCAGGGCGACGTCCGGGTCCGGGTCGAGGGGCTGCCCGCGGGCAGCGACGCCGAGCTGGTCTGCAAGGACATCCGCAAGAAGGCCGACGAGGTCGTCCTCCCCTTCATCGGCGGCGAGGCCCTGATCGGCTCCGTCGGCAAGCTCGTCGAGGGCGACTGGGAGCTGGCCATCCGCTCCGCCGGCTTCGACCTGCCGCTGCGCTCGGCCGGCTGCGACACCCTCCACATGCTGGCGCTGCAGCGGCCCCGCACCGAGGGCCCCGCCCTGTCCCTGCTGCTCCCGCACGGCCACACGGACGGCACCCTGCGGGTGCAGAGCCGGGTGCGCGCCCAGCACGTCGAGGTCGCCGCCCTGAACGTGGGCGCCACCGAGATCGTCGTCGACGCCGCCGCCTGGGGCGTCGAGCCCGGCAAGGGCAGCGTGATCGAGGCCGTCCACCGCAAGCAGGCCGACAAGAACTTCAGCGTCCCGGTCGAGGCCGGCGCCGACGGCCGCTTCACGGCCTCCCTGGACAACGCCGCCGCGGCCCGCCTGCACGAGCCCGGCGGGGAGGACATCTGGGACCTCTGGCTGCTGCCGGACCGCGACTCCGCCCGGATCCGCGTCTGCAAGCTGGCCACGGACGTGCTCACCCCGATGAACGTCTTCACCTACCCGTACCCGGTGGTGAACGGTTCCGGCGCCCCGGTCGCGCCCGCGCAGCCCAAGGCGAAGAGCGGCTGGCGCGGACGCCTGTCCGCGTCCGTCCCCGCGGCCGTCACCGGTGCCAAGCACGAACTCCGCCCGTACTTCTCCAGCAACGGCCAGCTCTCACTGAAGATCATCGACAAGAAGTGACCGGCGGGCGTCGGCCGCCCCGCGCACGACGGAGCCCCGGCCCGCAGGGAGACCTGCGGACCGGGGCTCTCGCGTACTACCCGGGGGCACCGCCTAGAGCGGCGCACCCTCCTCGGCGATCTTGAACATCAGGTCGGCGAGACGGGCGGAGGCGTGGCCGTCGTCCAGGTCGCAGAACTGGTGGTGGAACTCGTCGTACTTCTCCTGGTACTCGGCCGCCACGTCGTCGATCTCGCGGATCGCGCGGAGCAGGTCGTCGGAGTTGTCGACCAGCGGTCCCGGCGCGTCGTTCTCGAAGTCGAAGTAGAACCCGCGGAGCTTGTCGCGGTAGTGCTCCAGGTCGTACGTGAAGAACAGCATCGGACGACGCAGGTGCGCGTAGTCGAACATGACCGAGGAGTAGTCCGTGATCATGATGTCGGCGGCCACGTAGAGGTCCGCGATGTCCGGGTACTCGGAGACGTCGTAGACGAAGCCGTTCCCGGCGCCGGGGATGCTGTCCACGATGTTGGAGTGGCGCCGGATGAGGAAGACGTGGTCGTCCCCGAGGCGGCGGCGGGCGTCCTCCAGGTCGACCCGGAGGTCGAACTTGAACTGGCCGCGGCTGTGCGACAGGTCGTCGCGCCAGGTCGGCGCGTACAGCACGACCTTCTTGCCCTCGGGCAGACCCAGCTTCTCCCGCACCTCGCGGGCCCGCTCGTCGCGGTCCTCCGCGTACAGGTAGTCGTTGCGCGGGTAGCCCGTCTCGGCGATCAGCCCGTTGTAGCCCATGGCGCGCTTCAGGATGGGGGTGCTGAAGCGGTTCGACGAGACGAGGATGTTCCAGTTCGCCGCCTCCTGGACCAGCCGCTCGTGGTAGTTCGGGTCGAACTTCGGCGCGTCGATGTCCAGGCCGATCTTCTTCAGCATCGTGCCGTGCCAGGCCTGCACGATCACCTGGCCCTCGCGCCGCTTGATCCAGTGCGGGAGGTGGGCGTTGGTGACGATGTAGCGCGAGCGCGCCAGCGCCTCGTACCAGTCGCGGCCCTGGAACTTGACGGCCTTGACGGTGTCGGGCAGCTCGACCTGGCCGTCCCGGACCAACCACAGGTGCTCGACGTCCGCACCCCGGCGGAGCAGCTCCTCGTGGACGGCGCGCGGGCTGTCCGAGTACTGCTTGCCGTTGTAGCTGATGTACAGCACCGAGTCGCGCAGCGGCAGTTCGCGGCCGGCCTCGTAGACCTCCTGGCGCAGCTGGTACTGGCGGTTCGCGCCCTTCTCCATGGCCGTGAGGTCGGTCATGCAGTTGAGCTGCGGGTGGTCCTGCCAGTGGACCTCCAGCTGGTACTCGCGGCCGTTGTGCGTGCCCTCCAGCGGGAACTGGGTCGCGGCGAGGCGGTCCACGACGAGCGGGATCGACGGCTCGTCGCCCGAACCGTCCAGGCGGAACACCCAGCGGCCGGCCTTCAGCGGCAGCCGGCCGCCGGAGCCCGACATCGTGGAGGGGCGGAAGGAGACCTCGAAGCCGCCGTCCGGGAGGGCGGTCAGCGGGACCGTCTTCTCGTCGAAGCGGTTCTTGGCACTGACCACCAGATGGTGCCCCGACAGGTCGACGGCGGCGACGCCGCGGATCGTGAAGGTGCCCTCGGACTCCGAGATGCCGGTGATCTTGGCACGCAGCGGGCGGCCGGAGAACTTCAGGTAGCCGTTGGCGCCGGAGAGGACGGCGACCTCGTTCAGCGGGGCGTCCTCGCCGAAGGATTCGGGCAGCCGGACCTGGAGGTCCTCCAGGCCGTCCCGGACGACGACCCGGACCTTGCGCGGCTCCTCCTTCGAGGGCTCCGCGATCTCGATCTGGGTGCTCCAGTTGCGGCGCATCAGCTTCGCCGGGTCGGCGCCTCCGGCGGCGCGGGCCTCGGCGGTGTCCAGGTGCTCCGGCAGCAGGGCGATGTCGCGCAGGGGCACGCGGACCCGCAGCGGGGTGCGGCCGCCGGAGGCCAGCAGGGTCTCGACGGGGTACTCGAGCTCCTCGCCGCTGTTCTGGTTGCTGACCCGGAAGAGGATCTCGGTGCCGGGTGCGACGGTCTCGCGGAGGTCGGCCTCCAGGAGGATGGCGTCGCCGTCCTGCTCGAAGCCGGTGATCAGGACGGGGACCTTCTCGATGCGCAGCTTGAGGGCCGCGCGCCGCATCTCCGGGACCATCCGGTAGTTCTCGTCGAGCCACTGGTAGGGCGGGTAGGTGAGCCGGTCGGAGCCGTACGAGTGCACCGAGCGGGAGCGCACCAGACCGCCGGACAGCACGCGCATGCCGACGTGCCAGAGGCCTTCCTGCCAGCCGTCGCCCTTGCGGAACCGGGCCGGGTCGATGACCGTCTCCCAGCCGGCCCAGTCGAAGCTGTGGCCGCGTCCCTTGTGGCCGGAGCCGGTGGTGGCCTCGGGGTCGAAGACGTTGCCCAGGGGCACCAGCATGCGGCGCTGGGTGCCGTCCTTCTTCAGCTGCAGCAGCTTCACGACGCTGCGCTTGCCGGTCTGGTCGACGTGGTCGATCCAGGCGTGGCCGGCCAGCCGCAGCTTGCCGTCCTCCCAGGACAGCTCCTTCAGCGGGGAGCGCAGCTGGAGGTCCCGGTCGACGCGCAGGACCTTCTTGGGCACCAGGTCCCCGTGGGACTCCAGCGAGGGGTACTTGGCGTACTTGCGGATGACGCCGCCGAGCTCGACGGGCTCGCCGAGCCGCTCCGCCTCGATGAACTCCAGGATCTCGGTCATCGCGTGCTTGCGGACGAGCAGCCACTTGACGCGGAGCGCGGTGGGCAGCCGGTCGAGGGTCTTGAGGTCGACCTGGTCGAGGTACTTGTTCGCCACACGGAGGAACTCGGTGCGGTACTCGTCGTCGCCGTCGGGCAGCACGTTGAGGAAGATGCGCAGGTCGCCGGTGAGGACGGTGTGGTCGTACTCACGCTTCAGCGAGTCGGCGAGGGGCTCCTTCTGCTCGGCGAAGAAGCGGCTGACGGACTCCACGGCGGACGCGCGGTCGCGGGCGGCCTTGGGCTCGTTGCGGCGCTGGGTGATCGAGGGGCTGGCCTCGCCCTCGCGCAGGCGCCAGTAGTACGTGGCCTGGCTGATGATGTCGACGGACTCGGCGAGGTACTGGGCCGGCACGATGACCGGGGTGTCCTCGTACAGGACGCCCTCGGGGAAGCGGAACGCGTGGCGCTCCCAGAAGTCGCGGCGGAAGATCTTGTTGCAGGCGATCCGGTCCGTGAGGAGCTGGCGCTTCTTGCTGACGTGCGTCCGCTTGACCGCGCCCCGGGAGAGGAACCGGTGCATCGGGGACTGCCACACCTTGGTCGAGTTGATGTGCTCGACGTTGCCGGTGGCGAAGGAGGAGCCGGTCTCGTCCAGGCTGCTGATCATCATCCGGTAGGCGTCCGGCGGGATCATGTCGTCGCTGTCGACGAACGCCAGGAACTCGCTCTCCGGGGCAAGGCTGTCGAGGCCCGTGTTGCGGGCGGCACCCAGGCCGGCGTTCTCCTTGCGTATGAGCCGGAAGCGGGAGTCCTTGGCCGCGAACTCCGCGGCTATCGCGTGGGACTCGTCCGTGGAGCCGTCGTCGATCATGAGGACTTCCAGGTCCTGGAAGGTCTGCACGGCCAACGAGTTGAGGCAGGCGGGCAGGTACTGCGCCACGTTGTAGATCGGGACGATGACGCTGAGCCGGGGTGCCATGTAGTTCTGCGTTCCTTTCCGTTTCAGACCCGCTCGACGAATGCGAGCGCCTGAGGATGACGGGGCGTGCTCTTCGTTTCTCCTGCGGACCGACGAGGACGTCTCCGTCCTCCGGGAAAAACCCGCCCAGCCCTCGGCAAGACCTGGTTCCGCTCGGCCTAGACGACTCTGCGGCGACCCCCCGGCCGCCGCAGCGCTCCAGAATAGTCGATCCGTACCACAGCGGTTTTCCCGCCGTTGTGTCCGGCATCACCCCCGCGACGCCATACCACCGATCGGACAGAGGGTCCCGCAGGGGGTGAAAACGGCGCTGACGTGGGCGGGAGCGGTGCAGGGGCGGCCGCCCGCGCTCCGGAGGCCGCGGAAGCGCTCCTGTCATACTTCATCTGAGCGGTTCGACTGAGGAGACGACAAGGCATGCCGGCTGCAGCTACCCCCAGATTCAGCGTGATCATCCCTGTCTACGGGGTCGAGGGCTACATCCGTGAGTGCCTCGAGTCGGTGACGTCCCAGGGCTACGAGAACTTCGAGATCATCGCCGTCGACGACTGCTCGCTCGACAGCAGCGGCGCCATCGTCGACGAGTTCGCCGCCCGCGACCCGCGGGTGCGCGCCGTCCACCGCGCCGAGAACGGCGGCATCGGCGCCGCCCGGAACACCGGCGTGGAGCACGCCCGCGGCGACTACCTGCTCTTCATCGACGGCGACGACTCGATCCGCCCCGGCTCCCTGCAGGCCATGGCCGACCGGCTCGACACCGCCGAGGACCCCGAGATCCTGCTGTTCGACCACGTCCGCACCCATGTGGACGGCAGCGTCGAGACCAGTAAGACCGGCCCGTACCTGGCCGCGATCCGCGACCGGGTGGTCCGGCCGGTCGACGAGCTGGAACTGCTGCGGATCTTCGCCGTGGTGTGGAACCGCGTCTACCGCCGCGACTTCTTCACCGGCGAGGGCTACACCTTCACCGACGGCCTCTACGAGGACGCGCTCATGGTCTACACGACCATGGCCGCCGCCGAGCGGGTCGCGGGCCTGGAGTACGTGGTCGTCGAGTACCGCCAGCGCCGCCAGGGCAGCTCGATGCGGAGCAGCTCCCCGCGCAAGCACTTCGTGATCTTCGATCAGTACCAGCGGGTCTTCGACTACCTGGAGGGCCGCCCCGGCCTCGACGCGTACCGCCGGCTCGTCTTCGAGCGGATGGTCGCGCACTTCCTCTTCACCTTCGCCCGCGGCTTCCGAATACCCCGTAGCCACCGGCGCGCCTACCTGAAGCAGGCCGGCAAGACCTACCGCCGGAACGAGCCCGCGGGCTTCACCCCGCCGCCCGGCATGCTCGGCCTGAAGTTCAAGGTGATGCGGACCGGTTCGTACGCCGCGTTCGAGGCCCTCAAGACGGTGAACGGCACCCGTGAGACGGCCTTCGGCGCCCTCGGCCGCACGAAGCGCTGGGGCGGCCGCAAGGCCCTGCGCGCCTACTACGGCGTGCAGCGCCGCCTCCCCCTGGACGAGAACCTCGCCGTCTACTCGGCCTACTGGGGCCGCACCCCCGGCTGCAACCCGCTCGCGGTGCACGAGGCCGCCAAGAAGCTCGCGCCCGCCCTGCGCGGTGTGTGGGTCGTGAACCAGGCGCACGCGGGCGGCGTGCCGGCCGGTCTGACCCGGATCGCCCCGGCGACCTTCGGCTACTGGAAGGCGCTGGCCCGGGCCAAGTACCTGGTCAACAACGTGAACTTCCCGGACTCGGTGGTCAAGCGGCCCGGGCAGGTGCACCTGCAGACCCACCACGGCACCCCGCTCAAGCGGATGGGCCTCGACCAGCAGCAGTACCCGGCCGTCGCCCGGAGCATGGACTTCGACAAGCTCCTGGAGCGCGTGGACCGCTGGGACTGGAGCGTCTCGTCGAACCTGCACTCCACCGAGCACTGGGAGCGGGTCTACCCGGCCGCCTTCCAGACCCTGAACACCGGCTACCCGCGCAACGACGTCTACTACCGGGCCACCGCCGCGGACGTCCGCCGGATCCGGGGGGAACTCGGCATCGGGCAGGGCAAGAAGGCGGTCCTGTACGCCCCCACCGTGCGCGACCACCAGAAGGACGCGTTCGTCCCGCGCCTCGACTTCGCCCGCTTCGCCCGCGAACTCGGTCCGGACTTCGTCCTGCTGGTCCGCGCGCACTACTTCTACGGCGGCGACCCGGAGCTGAACGCGCTCGCCGAGCGGGGCGCGCTGATCGACGTGTCGGGGCACCCGTCGGTGGAGGAGCTCTGCCTGGCGTCGGACGCGCTGATCACCGACTACTCGTCGATCATGTTCGACTACGCCAACCTCGACCGGCCGATCGTCACGTACGCCGACGACTGGGAGATGTACCGCACCTGCCGCGGTGTGACCTTCGACCTGCTCTCCGGCGAGCCGGGCGACACCCCCGGTGTGATCACCACCACCGAGGACGAGCTGATCGAGGCCTTCCGCGGCGGTGCCTGGGAGGGCGAGCCGGCCGCGGCCCTGCGGCAGGCCTTCCGGGAGCGGTTCTGCTCCTGGGACGACGGTTTCGCCGCCGAGCGGGTGGTCCGCCGCGTCTTCCTCGGCGAGGAGCGCCTGCGGCCGGCCGTGGTTCCCGTGGCCGAGCGCAGCCCGGCCCCGTCGCCGCGGGTGGCCGAGGCGTCGGTGCCGCGTCAGGCGGACGCGCAGGCGGACGCGGACACGCGCGCGGTGGCGCGGGCCGACCACTAGCGACCCCCGGCGGCCCCGCGGGGCCGGCCGCGGGCCGTGCGGACGAGAGAGGCGCCCGGAGCGGATTCGCTCCGGGCGCCTCTTCGTCGGTCCCGCGCGCGGGACCGGGGGCTACTTCACGACCGTCAGCGGCAGCAGCTTCTTGCCGGTGGGGCCGATCTGGATGTGGGTGTCCATCTGCGGGCAGACGCCGCAGTCGAAGCACGGGGTCCAGCGGCAGTCCTCGACCTCGGTCTCGTCGAGCGAGTCCTGCCAGTCCTCCCAGAGCCAGTCCTTGTCGAGACCGGAGTCCAGGTGGTCCCAGGGCAGGACCTCCTCGTAGGTCCGCTCGCGGGTCGTGTACCAGGCGACGTCGACGCCCATCTCGGGCAGCGTCTTCTCCGCGCAGGCCATCCAGCGGTCGTACGAGAAGTGCTCGCGCCAGCCGTCGAAGCGGCCGCCGTCCTCGTACACCGCGCGGATGACCGCGCCGATGCGGCGGTCGCCGCGGGACAGGAGCCCCTCGACGATGCCCGGCTTGCCGTCGTGGTAGCGGAAGCCGATCGAGCGGCCGTACTTCTTGTCGCCGCGGATCTTGTCGCGGAGCTTGCGGAGCCGCTCGTCCGTCTCCTCGGCCGACAGCTGCGGGGCCCACTGGAACGGGGTGTGCGGCTTGGGCACGAATCCGCCGATGGAGACGGTGCAGCGGATGTCGTTCTGGCCGGAGACCTTGCGGCCCTCGGCGATCACGTTCATCGCCATGTCGGCGATCTGGAGGACGTCCTCGTCGGTCTCCGTCGGCAGGCCGCACATGAAGTACAGCTTCACCTGGCGCCAGCCGTTGCCGTAGGCGGTGGAGACGGTCCGGATGAGGTCCTCCTCCGAGACCATCTTGTTGATGACCTTGCGCATGCGCTCGGAGCCGCCCTCGGGGGCGAAGGTGAGGCCGGAGCGGCGACCGTTCCTGGTCAGCTCGTTGGCCAGGTCGACGTTGAAGGCGTCGACACGGGTGGACGGGAGGGACAGGCCCACCTTGTCCTCCGTGTACCGGTCGGCGAGGCCCTTGGCGATGTCGCCGATCTCGGTGTGGTCCGCCGAGGACAGCGAGAGGAGGCCGACCTCCTCGAAGCCCGTCGCCTTGAGGCCCTTCTCGACCATCTCGCCGATGCCGGTGATGCTTCGCTCCCGCACGGGGCGCGTGATCATGCCGGCCTGGCAGAAGCGGCAGCCGCGGGTGCAGCCGCGGAAGATCTCGACGGACATGCGCTCGTGGACGGTCTCCGCGAGCGGCACGAGGGGCTGCTTGGGGTACGGCCACTCGTCGAGGTCCATGACGGTGTGCTTGGAGACGCGCCACGGCACGCCGGACCTGTTGGGCACGACGCGGCCGATGCGGCCGTCCGGCAGGTACTCCACGTCGTAGAACCGCGGGACGTACACCGAGCCGGTCCTGGCGAGGCGGAAGAGGACCTCCTCGCGGCCGCCCGGCCTGCCCTCGGCCTTCCAGGCGCGGATGATCTCGGTCATGTCGAGGACGGCCTGCTCGCCGTCGCCGATGATCGCCGCGTCGATGAACTCCGCGATCGGCTCGGGGTTGAAGGCCGCGTGGCCGCCCGCGAGGACGATCGGGTGGTCGACGGTCCGGTCCTTCGACTCCAGCGGGATGCCGGCCAGGTCGAGGGCGGTGAGCATGTTCGTGTAGCCGAGCTCCGTGGAGAAGCTCAGGCCGAACACGTCGAACGCGCCGACGGGGCGGTGGCTGTCGACCGTGAACTGCGGGACCTTGTGCTCCCGCATCAGCTCTTCGAGGTCCGGCCAGACGCTGTAGGTGCGCTCGGCGAGGACGCCCTCCCGCTCGTTGAGCACCTCGTAGAGGATCATGACGCCCTGGTTGGGCAGACCGACCTCGTACGCGTCCGGGTACATCAGCGCCCAGCGGACATCGGCGGACTCCCACGGCTTGACCGTGGAGTTCAGCTCTCCACCGACGTACTGAATCGGCTTCTGCACGTGCGGGAGCAGAGCTTCGAGCTGCGGGAAGACAGACTCGGCAGCAGACATCTCGAACCTTCGTGAGCTGGCAGGGGGGCGACTCTCAAGCGTACCCCGGTGCTCAGCGGGTCAGGGACGCCAGGAGTTCCGGGGCCGAGGCCCGGGCCCAGACCTCGGGGAGCCGGCGCTCGGCGTCCGCGGCGGCGGCTTCCTCGCGGCCGAAGAGAAGTCCCCAGGTGAAGGCCGATTCGCCGGCTCCGTGGGCGACGGCCGCGAGCTCGCGCAGGGCCTCGCGGGTGACGACCGCGTCCTGGTGCTCGCCGAGCAGGCTCTGGACGGCCTTCACCCGCTTCGCGAGCCGCTTGGCGGACTTCCCGAGGGTCGGGCGGGCCGCCTCGGCCGCGTAGCGGGCCCGTTTGGCGGCCTTGCGGGCCTCGTGGAGGGCGAGGTCCCGCTCGTGCCCGGGGTCGAGGCCGAGGGCGTGCCCGATCCGGTCGCCGAGCCGGTCGTGGTCCTTGCGTACGGCGCGGGCGAGGACCTCCGGGGCGTCCCCGGCGGCGTCCGCGCGCAGCGGCGGGTCGGCGAGGAGCGCGTCGAGGGCGCCGAGGAGGGCGAGGTGGCGTGCGGAGTCGAGGGCGGCGAGGGCCTGGCGCCGGGCGCTCCGGCCCAGCGCGGCGTCGCGGCGGCGCAGCCGGGCCTTGACGGGGCCGAGGGCCAGGGTGCGGGGCAGCGCGCCGATGCGGGCGCGCAGCCGTTCGTCGAGGACCTCCTGGTCGCGGGCGACGCCGAGTTCTCCGGCGAGCCACTTCAGCTCCTCGCCGAGGGGGTCGGTGACCTCGCGGTCGAGGACCTTCCGGTAGGTCTTGAAGGCGCTGCGCAGCCGGCGGCAGGCGACGCGCAGCTGGTGGACGGCGTCGGGCAGGTCGCGCCGGACGGCGGGGTCGTACGTGACGATCGCCTCGACCTGTTCCCGTACGTAGGCGAGGACGGCGGCGCCGGCCGTGCCGGGTCCGCCGGCCGCGTCCGTGGCGGCGGCGTCCTCCTGGGGACCGGCGCCGGTCTCGGCGAGCGCGCGCGACAGCTTCGACGGGGAGTCGGAGGGATGGATGCCGGCCTTCCTGAGGCGCTTCTCGACGGCGTCGAGGACGGCCGGGTCGGTGTCGTCGGCGAGTTCGACCTCGATCTCGGTCCAGGCGGCCTCTCCCCCGCCGGTGAGGCCCTCGGCGTGGACGGTGTCCACGGAGACCTCGGCGAGGACGGTGCCGTCGCGGTCCCGGAGGTGGCGGACGTCACGGGAGGAGCGGAGGCGGACCACGGGGACGACCTCGCCGTCCCGGACCCGGGAGCGCAGGAGCCCCGCCAGGGACCGCGGGAGCGTGTCCGAGAGCGGGGCTCTGATCTCGTCGCGGATGCCGGGGGCGACGGGGAACTTGAGGTGCCAGCCGGCGTCCGCGCCGCCGGTGCGGCGGCGCAGGGTGAGCGCGTCGGCGGCGAGCCGCAGGTCGGGGGTGTCGTAGTAGACGGCGTCGAGTTCGGTGACGCCCTCGTCGGTGACCGAGGCCACCCCGGCCGCCCGGGCCAGGTCCGGCAGGCCGGTCCGGGGGGTGGCTTCGTACTTCCGCTCGATCTCTCGCTTCGTGTCCGCCATGCAACGAATCTAGACGGGATGCCCACTCCGCGGGAGTACGCCCGGCGGCCCGGCCGGAAACCGGCCGGGCGGCGGGGCCGCTATGCCGTCATGGGCCGCTGGACCTTGATCGACTGGAGGAGTCCGATCGCGACCCAGACCGCGAACATCGACGAGCCGCCGTACGAGACGAACGGCAGCGGCAGGCCGGCGACCGGCATGATGCCGAGCGTCATGCCGATGTTCTCGAAGGACTGGAAGGCGAACCAGGCGATGATCCCGGCCGCGACGACGGTGCCGTAGAGCTCGGTGGTCTCGCGGGCGATCCGGCAGGCCCGCCAGAGGACGACGCCGAGGAGGACGAGGATGAGGCCGGCGCCGACGAATCCCAGCTCCTCCCCCGCCACCGTGAAGACGAAGTCGGTCTGCTGCTCGGGCACGAACTGGCCGGTGGTCTGGGAGCCCTTGAAGAGCCCGGCGCCGAGGAGGCCGCCGGAGCCGATCGCGATCCTGGCCTGGTTGGTGTTGTAGCCGACGCCGGCCGGGTCGAGGTCGGGGTTGGCGAAGGCCGCGAAGCGGTTGATCTGGTACTCGTCGAGCATGCCGAGCGCGGTGACCAGGACGGCGCCTCCGATGCCGGCGCCGATCAGTCCGAGGACCCAGCGGTTGGAGGCGCCGGAGGCGAGCAGCACGCCGAGCACGATGACCGCCATGACCATGACCGAGCCCAGGTCCGGCATCAGCATGACGATGCCCATGGGGAGCGCGGCGAGGGTGAGGGCCTTGGCGACCGTGCGGTGGTCGGGGTGGAGCTGGTCGCCGGCGTCGACCTTCGCGGCCAGCAGCATCGCCATCACCAGGATGATCGTGATCTTCACGAACTCGCTGGGCTGGAGCGAGAAGCCGCCGCCGACGACGATCCACGCGTGGGCGCCGTTGATGGTGGCGCCGAGCGGGGTGAGCACGGCGAGGATCAGCACGATCGAGAGGCCGTAGAGGACCGGGACCGCGCCGCGCAGGGTGCGGTGGCCGAGCCAGATCGTGCCGATCATCAGGGCGACGCCGATGCCGGTGTTGAGCACGTGCCGGAAGAGGAAGTAGTACGGATCGCCGTTGTTGAGCTCGGTGCGGCCGCGGGTCGCGGACCAGACGAGCAGCGACCCGATGAAGGAGAGCGCGAGCGCGGAGAGCAGCATCGGCCAGTCGAGCCGGCGGACCACCGAGTCGCGGGCGGCCAGCTTGGCGAGCGTGCCGCGTTCGGGGGCGTACCGGGAGACGGAGAAGCCGTGGGGTGCGGTCATCGTTTCAGTCCCTCCGCCAGGCGGCGGGCGGGCCCGCGAGTTCCTGCTGGTCGGGCTGGTCGGGGTCGGCCTGGCCGGGATCGGCCGGGTCGGGCTGCTGGGTGCCCGCCGGGGCGTCGGGGTCGACCTTGCCGACCTCCGGGTCGTACGGCGTGACCTTCGGGGCGTCGATGGAGCCGTCGGCCTCGATCTTGGGGAGGCTCTTCTGCGGCTGCGGCAGCAGGGCCCGCTTGAGGTCCTGGTTGCCGGCGTCGTCGAGTCCGTAGAGCGCGTCGTAGATGTTGCGGACGGCGGGGCCCGAGGCGCCGGAGCCCGTACCGCCCTGGGCGATCGTCATGACGATCGAGTAGTCCTTGGTGTACGTGGCGAACCAGGAGGTCGTCTGCTTGCCGTAGACCTCGGCGGTACCCGTCTTGGCGTGCATCGGGATCTTGTCCTGCGGCCAGCCGCCGAACCTCCAGGCGGCGGTGCCGCGGGTGGCGACTCCCGCGAGGGCCTCCTCTATCAACGCCTGCGTCTTGCTGTCCATGGGCAGCCTGCCATGGGACTTGGGCTTGATCTCGGTGACCTTCTTGCCGTCGGGGCTGATGATCGCCTTGCCGACGGTCGGGTTCCAGAGGGTGCCGCCGTTGGCGATGGCGGCGTAGATGGTGGCCATCTGGATGGGGGTGACGAGGGTGTCGCCCTGCCCGATGGAGTAGTTGACCGAGTCACCGGCGCGCATCAGGTTGCCTTCGAGGCAGTTCTCGTAGGAGAGCTGCTGCACGTAGGTGCCGCCGCGCTTGCCGATCTTGCACCAGTAGTCCTTGTTGGCCGCCCAGAAGTCCTGCTTCCACTTCCGGTCGGGGACCCGGCCGGTGACCTCGTTGGGGAGGTCGATGCCGGTCTCGGCGCCGAGGCCGAACTGGTGGGCCGTCTTGTAGAACCAGTCGTTGGCGTTCTTCTTCGGCTTCATCCCGCCGTCCTTCTGCCACTGCTGGTGGGAGAGGGCGTAGTAGACGGTGTCGCAGGAGACCTCGAGGGCCTGACCGAGGGTGATGGAGCCGTGGCCCTGGGACTCGAAGTTCTTGAAGACCTGGTTGCCGATGGAGTACGAGGACGGGCACGGGTAGCGCCCGTTGAAGTCGTATCCGGCGTTGACGGCGGCGGTGGTCGGGATGACCTTGAAGATGGAGCCGGGCGCGGCCTGGCCCTGGATGGCCCGGTTGAGGAGCGGGAAGTTGGAGTCCTTGCCGGTGAGGGCCGCGTAGTCCTTGGCGGAGATGCCGCCGACCCAGGCGTTGGGGTCGTAGTCGGGCTGGGAGGCCATGGCGACGATCCGCCCGGTCTTGTTCTCCATGACCACGACGGCGCCGGAGTCGGCCTTGTAGTTCTCGCTGGTGTTCTTGTCGTAGACCTTGCGGGCCTCGACCATCGCGTTGTGCAGCTCCCACTCGGCGACCGCCTGCACGCGGGCGTCGATGGAGGTGACGACGTTGGAGCCGGGGACCGCGGGGTCGTTCTTGGCCTGGCCGATGACCCGGCCGAGGTTGTCGACCTCGTAGCGGGTGACGCCGGCCTTGCCGCGCAGTTCCCTGTCGTAGGTGCGCTCGATGCCGGACCGGCCGATCTGGTCGGAGCGGAGGAACGGCGAGTCGGTGTCCTTGGCCTTCTCGATCTCCGCGTCGGTGACGGGCGAGAGGTAGCCGAGGACCTGCGAGGTGCGGGACTTGCCGGGGGCCGGGTAGCGGCGCACGGCGGTGGGTTCGGCGGTGATGCCGGGGAAGTCCTCGGCGCGTTCGCGGATCTGGAGGGCCTGCTGGGTGGTGGCCTCGTCGGTGACCGGGATCGGCTGGTAGGGCGAACCGTTCCAGCAGGGCTTCGGGGTCTTGGAGTCGCAGAGCCGGATCTTGTTGATGACCTCGTCGGGCTTCATGTCGAGGACGTCGGCGAGCCGGGTGAGGACGGCCTTGCCGCGGTCCTTCATCTTCATCAGCTCGGTGCGGGACGCGGAGACCACGAGCCGGGTCTCGTTGTCGGCGAGCGGGACGCCGCGGGCGTCGAGGACGGAGCCGCGCACGGCGGGCTGCACGACCTGCTGGACGTGGTTGTTCTTCGCCTCGTCCGTGTACTCCTTGCCGTTGCGGATCTGGAGGTACCAGAGCCGGCCCCCCAGGGTCAGCAGCAGCGAGAAGACGAGGATCTGGATGACGACGAGCCGGATCTGGACCCGGGGGGTCCGCCCTGTCTCGGGGATGTTGCTCATACGGCCGGGGCCCCCTCGATCACAGTCGCTTGACTCCCTTGATGCGTCCGGCCCGTGCGGCGCGGTTCCGGGCGGTCTTCACGCGCAGGCCGCCGCGCTGGGTCCCGATCCTCAGGCCGGTGCCGGAGGAGAGCCAGCCGGAGGCGACGTCGGTGCCGTTGCCGCCGCCGGCGTCCGCGAGCGGATCGTTCTCCGCGCGGCGGGCCAGCGCCATGATGAGCGGCACCGTGAAGGGCGCGAGGAGCAGGTCGTAGACGGCCGCGGTGAACAGCAGGGACCCCAGGCCGACATGGCGGGCGGCGGTGTCGCCGACCAGGGCGCCGACCCCCGCGTAGAGCAGGGTGGAGCCGACGGCGGCCGCGACGACGACGGCCATCGGGCCGGTCGCCGAGGTCAGCCGGCCGTTCTCCGGGCGGGCGAGGCCGACGAGGTAGCCGATGACGCAGAGCACGAGGGCGTAGCGGCCCGCGGCGTGGTCGGCGGGCGGGGCCAGGTCGGCGAGGAGGCCGGCGGCGAAGCCGATGAGCGAGCCGCTGACGGGTCCGTAGACCAGGGCCAGGCCCACGACGGTGAGCAGGACGAGGTCGGGGACGGCGCCGGGGAGCTGGAGCCGGGCGAGGACGGAGACCTGCACGACCAGGGCCACCACGATCAGGGTGGCGGAGAGGAGGATCCGGTTGAACTTCACGGTGTGGTGTCCCCCTGGTCCTGGCCCTGCTGGTTCTGGCCCTGCTGGTTCCGCTGTCCGTCGGCGGCCTGCTGTCCGTCGGTCGGCTTCGGCGTCACGGTGACCGTGACGGTCGGCGCCGGCTTGGGCTTCTGCGGCAGGACGGTGTCCCGCGGGTCGGCCGGGGGCGCCTGGACGACGACGCCGACGATGTCGAGCTTGGTGAAGCCGACGTAGGGGCGGACGAAGATGTTGCGGGTCAGGCCGCCGCCCGCCGGGTCGACGCGGACGACCTCGCCGACCGGGACGCCCGGGACGAAGGGCTTGTCGGCGCGCGAGCCGAAGGTGACGAGCCGGTCGCCGGGCTTCACCTTGGCCTTGCCGTTGAGGAGCTGCACGACCAGCGGGCGGTCGCCCTGCCCGGTGGCGAAGCCGAGTTCGTCGGACTTCTCCATGCGGGTGCCGACGGTGAAGTCGGGGTCGTTGGCGAGCAGGACCGTGGAGGTCGACGGGCCGACGGTGGTGACGCGGCCGACGAGTCCGGAGCCGTTGAGCACGGTCATGTCCCGCTTGATGCCGTCGCGCGCGCCGACGTCGACGGTGACGGTCCAGGAGAAGCCCTGGGCCGCTCCTATGGCGATGACCTGGGCGCCCTTGATGCCGTACTGCCCGGCGCCGGCGGTCTTCAGCATGGCGTCGAGCTCGCGCAGCCGGTTGCGGTTGCGGTCGTCGCTGCCGAGCTCGGCCTTGAGCTCGGCGTTCTCCTTCTCCAGGGCGGCGATCCGGGTGTGCCGCTCGCCGGAGTCCCTGACCGCGCCTATGGCGTTGCCGATGGGGTCGACGGCGGCCGCCACACCGTTCTCGACCGGCCCGAAGACCGCCGCTGCGGCCTGTCGGGCACCGTCGACGGGTGACTCCTGGCCGCCGCGGATGTCCACCGTGATCAGTGCGAACGCGATGGCGATCAGCAGCACCAGGAGCAGCCGGCTCTCTCGTGTGTCCCTCACGTGCGGCGGCCGTGCCTTTCCTCGTGGTTCGGTTGTTCGGCTGTGCGGTGGTGCTCTCGTGGGGCTGTACGGGTGGTGCTAGCGGCGCGGCTGGGCGTCGAGGACCTGCTGGAGGGCCTCGAACTCCTCCACGCACTTGCCGGAGCCGAGGGCCACCGAGTCCAGCGGGTCCTCGGCGATGTGGATCGGCATGCCGGTCTCGCGGCGGAGGCGCTCGTCGAGGCCGCGGAGCAGCGCGCCACCACCCGTGAGAACGATGCCGCGGTCCATGACGTCACCGGACAGCTCCGGCGGACACTTGTCGAGGGTGGTCTTCACCGCGTCGACGATGGCGTTGACCGGCTCCTCGATGGCCTTGCGGACCTCGGCGGCCGAGATGACCACGGTCTTCGGCAGGCCGGAGACGAGGTCGCGGCCGCGGATCTCGGTGTGCTCGTCCTTGTCGAGGTCGTAGGCGGAGCCGATGGTGATCTTGATCTGCTCGGCGGTCCGCTCACCGAGGAGGAGCGAGTACTCCTTCTTGATGTGCTGGATGATCGCGTTGTCCAGCTCGTCGCCGGCGACCCGGATCGACTGTGCCGTGACGATTCCGCCGAGGGAGATGACGGCCACCTCGGTGGTGCCGCCGCCGATGTCCACGACCATGTTGCCGGTGGCCTCGTGGACCGGGAGGCCCGAGCCGATGGCCGCCGCCATGGGCTCCTCGATGATGTGCACCTGGCGGGCGCCGGCCTGCGTCGAGGCCTCGATGACGGCGCGGCGCTCCACCCCGGTGATGCCGGAGGGCACGCAGACGACGACGCGGGGGCGGGCCAGGTAGCGGCGCTTGTGGATCTTGAGGATGAAGTAGCGGAGCATGCGCTCCGTGATCTCGAAGTCGGCGATCACGCCGTCCTTCAGTGGCCGGACGGCGACGATGTTGCCGGGGGTCCGGCCGATCATCTTCTTCGCCTCGGCTCCCACGGCGAGGATGCCACCGGTGTTGGTGTTGATGGCGACGACGGAGGGCTCGTTCAGAACGATGCCCCGACCCCTGACGTACACCAGCGTGTTGGCGGTCCCGAGGTCGACAGCCATGTCACGGCCGATGAACGACATTGAGTTCCCCTTGTTTCCCATGAGGATGCTTCGGGCCTTCCCCAGCGAGCGTTGACGGCTTCTCAGGTAGGCGAAACGTTGGCTGAAGTGGGTGGCTGAAGGTGGTGCGGCGTGGAGTTTTCCATCGTAGTGCCGCCCGCCCGGATACCGCGCGGTGGTCCACCTCTGTACAGGTGACGGTAGGACGCGGCGATCCGTTCCCGGGATCGGCGTTCATATGCCTGGGGGCGACCGAATTCCTTCGGTCGCCCCACAGGCTGCTGCTTTCGGCTGACGCCGGGTCAGCGCATCCGGGTGCGGCTCAGACCAGACCCGGGAAGAAGATCTTGAGCTCGCGCGCGGCCGACTCCTCCGAGTCGGAGGCGTGGATCAGGTTCTCCCGGACGATGGTGCCGAAGTCGCCGCGGATCGAGCCGGGCGCGGCGGCGATCGGGTCGGTCGGACCGGCCAGCTGGCGGACGCCCTCGATGACCCGCTCGCCCTCGACGACGAGCGCGACGACGGGGCCGGAGGACATGAAGCCCATCAGCGGCTCGTAGAAGGGCTTGCCCTTGTGCTCGCCGTAGTGCTGCTCCAGGGTCTCCTGGTCCAGCGCGCGCAGCTCCAGGGCCGCCAGGGTCCAGCCGGCCTTGCGCTCGATACGGCCGATGATCTCGCCGATCAGGCCACGGCGGACGGCGTCGGGCTTGAGCAGGACGAGCGTGCGCTGGCTCACGGGGGAACTCCTTCGGAAAAGCGGTGTGCGGGCCTCCGAGGCTACAGGCCCCGCACGCCCCTCGATTACGCAGCGTCAGGCCCTGCCGAGGCCCCTGCGGCCTGGGACTCGGCCCACCGTGCCTTGATGTCGTCGATCCGTCGCCCATAGTGAACGGAGGCCCACCACAGACCGGCGAAAACCGCCCCGAGGAAGAACATCGTGGGCACGAAGAAACCGCTCAGGATCAGACCGATCTGGAGGGCCCAGCCGAGCTGCACGCCGCCGGGGCGGGTGACCATGCCGCAGAGCAGCACCGAGAAGAGCATCGCGACGCCGCAGACCCACCAGACGGTGGACATCGCGAGGCCGTCGTCCTTCATGGCGACGAGACCGGCGAAGCCGATCACGAAGAACTCGCCGATCAGCGTCGAGGAACAGAGCGTACGCATCGGGTTCAGCCCCTTCGCAGCAGCAGCCGGGCGTCGCCGACCGTGAAGATCGAACCGGTCACCAGGACTCCGGCACCGCCGTACTCGGCCTCCTCCTCCGCGAGGGTGATGGCCGTTTCGAGGGCGTCGGGCAGCCGCGGCTCCACGACGACCCGGTCCTCGCCGAAGACCTCCACCGCGAGGGCGGCGAGCGCGTCCACGTCCGTGGCGCGGGGGTTGGAGTTCGCCGTGACGACGACCTCCGCGAAGATCGGCTCGAAGGCCTCCAGGAGGCCCTTGGCGTCCTTGTCGCCGCTGGTGGACACCACGCCGACGAGCCGGGAGAAGCCGAAGGCCTCGCTGACGCCCTCCGCCGTCGCCCGCGCGCCGTGCGGGTTGTGCGCGGCGTCCAGGATCACCGTCGGGGAGGAGCGGACGATCTCCAGCCGTCCGGGCGAGGCCACCTGGGCGAAGGCCTGCCGGACCGTGTCGAGGTCCAGGGTGCGGGCGTGCTCCGAGCCGATGCCGAAGAAGGCCTCGACGGCCGCCAGCGCCACGGCCGCGTTGTGCGCCTGGTAGGCGCCGTGCAGCGGCAGGAAGACGTTGTCGTACTCGCCGCCCAGGCCGCGCAGGGTGAGGAGCTGGCCGCCGACCGCGACCTCGCGGGCGACGATGCCGAACTCCATGCCCTCGCGGGCCACGGTGGCGTCCGCCTCCACGGCCTTCTTCAGCAGGACCTGCGCCGCGTCCACCGGCTGCTGGGCCAGGATCACGGTCGCGCCCTGCTTGATGATCCCGGACTTCTCGCCGGCGATCTCGGCGGTCGTCCCGCCGAGCCGGTCCGTGTGGTCCAGGTCGATCGGGGTGACGACGGCGACGGAGCCGTCGATGACGTTCGTCGCGTCCCAGGTGCCGCCCATGCCGACCTCGACGACGGCCACGTCCACCGGGGCGTCGGCGAAGGCCGCGTACGCCATTCCGGTGAGGACCTCGAAGAAGGAGAGCCGGTACTCCTCGCGGGCGTCGACCAGCTCCACGTACGGCTGGATGTCCCGGTACGTCTCGATGAACCGCTCGGCGGAGATCGGGGCGCCGTCCAGGCTGATGCGCTCGGTGATGGTCTGCACGTGCGGCGAGGTGTACCGGCCGGTGCGCAGCTCGAAGGCGCCGAGCAGGGCCTCGATCATCCGGGACGTCGACGTCTTGCCGTTGGTGCCGGTGACGTGGATCGACGGGTAGGCGCGCTGCGGCTCGCCGAGGACGTCCATCAGGGCCGCGATCCGGGTGACCGAGGGCTCCAGCTTGGTCTCGCCCCAGCGGGTGGACAGCTCCGTCTCGACCTCGCGCAGCGCCTTGTCGAGCTCGGGGTCCTCGGGACGGCTCGGCACCGGGTCGCCCTGGGGCCGGCCGCCCTGGGTGCGCAGGGTGCGGCTGCCGGCCTCGATCACCGCCAGGTCGGGGTCGCGCTGGGTCTCGGTGTCGACGATGTCGTCGAACTGCTCGTCGCTCTGGTCGCTCGGCTCACTCACGGGCCCAGTCTACGGACGGCCTCCGGCGTCACGACCGACAGGACCATGGACCCGCCCTTTCGGGACCTTCGGTCCGCCGTCCGCGACGGCGGCCGGGCAAACTTGGCGATCATGGACATAGGGATCGACCTCGGCACGGCCAACACGCTCCTCTACGCACGGGGCCAGGGCATCGTGCTCGACGAACCGTCCGTGGTGGCGGTCCAGGAGGGCTCGCGGCAGGCGCTCGCGGTGGGTGCGGAGGCGAAGGAGACCATCGGACGCACGCCGGGTTCGATCACCGCGATCCGTCCCCTCAGGGACGGGGTGATCAGCGACTACGAGGCGGCCGAGGAGATGATCCGGCACTTCGTGCGCAAGGCCGTCCCGGGCCGGCGGCGGCCCAGGACCCGGATGGTGGTCTGCGTGCCGAGCGGGGTGACCCAGGTCGAGCGGCGGGCCATCGTGCACGCCTCCCTCTCGGCGGGCGCGCGGGCGGTCCATCTGATCGAGGAGCCGATGGCGGCGGCGATCGGCGCCGGGCTGCCGGTCTCCGACCCGCGGGGCTCGATGGTCGTCGACATCGGCGGCGGGACCACCGAGGTGGCCGTGATCTCGCTCGGCGGGATCGTCACCGCCCGGTCGCTGCGGGTGGGCGGCGACCGGCTCGACGCGGCCGTGACCGACTTCGTCCGCCGGGAGTACGGACTGCTCGTCGGCGAGCGGACCGCCGAGGACGTCAAGATCGCGATCGGCACGGCCTGGCCGGTGCCGGGCGAGGAGGAGCGGGAGGGGCGGACCTTCACCGTGCGCGGACGGGAGCGGGTCGGCGGGCTGCCCCGGACGGTGGAGCTGACCGTGCCGGAGGTGCGGGAGGCGCTCGACGAGCCGGTCGAGGCGATCATCGCGGCGGTCCGGGCCACGCTGGAGGAGTGCCCGCCCGAGCTGTCCGGCGACGTCATGGAGCGCGGGATCGTGCTGACCGGCGGCGGGGCGCTGCTGCCGGGGCTCGACCTGCGGATGGCCTCGGCCACGGGCATCCCGGTCTTCGTCGCGGAGCGACCGCTGGACTGCGTGGTGCTGGGGTCGGGTCGGTGCGTGGAGGACTTCGACGGGCTGCAGCGGGTGCTGGGCAAGGCGGAGTCGGTGCGCTGAACTCGCGGGGGCGCGGACCGCGCGCCGGGGCCCCGCGGGGGGCATTCCCGGCGGGCCGTCAGCGCGGCAGACCGGCCGGCAGGAGGGCCGTCACCCGGTAGTCCCCGCCCTCCCGGCGGGCCTCCAGCGTGCCGCCCATGCTGGTGACCCGCTCCCCCATCGAGAAGAGACCGGTGCCGGTGGACACGGGCGCCGGGTCCGGCGGGCTCTTCGGCAGCGGGTTGCGGACCTCGATCCGCAGATCGGGCCCCTCCACCGTGATCGCGACCGTCACGGGCAGCCCGGGGGCGTGTTTCGCCGCGTTCGTCAGGCACTCCCGCACGACCCGGTGGACGGCCGCCTGCCGCAGCGGCGAGAGGGCCTTCGCCTCCTCGGCCACGGCCAGCCCGACGGCGCTGCCCATCCGCTCGCCCTCCAGGGCGAGCGCGGCGAGCCCTTCGAGGCCGGGGGTGTCCGCGTCGCGGTCGGCGCGGCGCACGATCGTCTCGTTCAGCATCAGATGGGCGCGCCGCGCGGTGTCGGCGAGCTCCTCGAAGTCCTTCCGGTGGGCCTCGCCCCTGGCCCGTACGGCGAGGACCTCGGCACGCACCGCGAGCACGGTCAGCTCCCGGCCGACCAGGTCGTGGACGTCCCGGCCGACGGAGATCCGCTCCTCCTGGACGGCCTGCCGGGCGGCCGCCTCGCGCCGCTGGACCTCCAGGGCCCGGACGAGGTCCTGCCGGTACGCCGCGATGCCGACGCCCGCCGCGAGGACCCCGATCGGGACCACCAGGCTCAGGAAGTCGCTGAGCGTGTCGCCGTGCCGGGCCGGCCACCCGGGCGTCTGGAAGAGTCCGTAGGCGACGCCGACGTACAGCAGGGTGGCGAGCACGGCGGCGCGCCGGCCCCGGTACCGGCCGATCGAGTACAGCGCGAACTGGATCATGGTGAGTTCGTGCAGCCAGCCCATCAGCCCGAGCGCCACCAGGTACGGGACCCAGGGCAGCCCGCGGCGGAGCACCAGGGTGGCGGCGCCGGCCGCGAGGACCAGGGTGGCGGTGACGCCGGTCAGGGAGTTGTCGGCGCGGGCGAGTCCCGGCACGTCCAGGCACATGAGGCCGAAGGCGCTGAGCGCGGCGACGGCGTCGAGGGCGCGGGGCGACACCGCCCACCGGTCCACGCAGCGGCGGAGCGCGGGGACGGTGGGGAGGCGGAGCATGCGTTCCATCATCCAGGGTCTTTCGTCCCGGCGACGGGGACCTGAAGTCCCGTCTGATGTGACATCGGGCACTTCGTCCGCTTCTGCTCCGGGCGGGTCCCGGCCGGTCCGCCGTCCGCCGCGCCCGGTCCCGCCGCGCCCCCGGCGGAAACGCAGGGGGCCCGGAACCGGCCGGCGGTTCCGGGCCCCCTCCGTACGGGTTACGCCTGCGGCAGGTTCGCCAGCTGCGTCTGGATGCGGGCGATGTCCTCGTCCGCCTTGGCGAGGCGGGTGCGGATCTTGTCGACCACGTTGTCCGGGGCCTTGGCCAGGAAGGCCTCGTTGCCGAGCTTGCCGTTGGCCTGGGCCTTCTCCTTCTCCGCCGCCGCGAGGTCCTTCGCGAGGCGCTTGCGTTCGGCGGCCACGTCGATCGTGCCCGACAGGTCGAGCGCGACCGTGGCGCCGGCGACCGGCAGGGAGGCGGTGGCCGAGAAGCCCTCGCCCTCCGGCTGGAGGCGCAGCAGCTGGCGGATGGCGGCCTCGTGCGGGGCCAGCGCCGTGCCGGTCACGTCGAGGCGGGCCGGGACCTTCTGGCCGGGCTGGAGGCCCTGGTCGGAGCGGAACCGGCGGACCTCGGTGACGACCCGCTGGACGAGCTCGATCTCCTTCTCGGCGGCCTCGTCGCGGAAACCGCCCGGTGCGTCGGCGCCGGGAACGGACACGGCCTTCGGCCACTCCGCGACGACGAGGGACTCGCCGCCGGTGAGGGTGGTCCAGAGGGTGTCGGTGACGAAGGGGACGATCGGGTGGAGCAGGCGCAGGGTCACGTCGAGCACCTCGCCGAGGACCCGGGCCGAGACCTTGGCCTGCTCGCCGCCGTCGAAGAAGGTCGTCTTGGACAGCTCTACGTACCAGTCGAAGACCTCGTCCCACGCGAAGTGGTAGAGGGCGTCGGCGAGCTTCGCGAACTGGTAGTCGTCGTAGAAGGCGTCGGCCTCGGCGACGACCTTGTCGAGCCGCGACAGGATCCAGCGGTCGGTCGCCGACATGTCCTCGACGGCCGGCAGCGGGCCCTCGACCGTGGCGCCGTTCATCATGGCGAAGCGGGTCGCGTTCCAGATCTTGTTGGCGAAGTTCCGGGACGCCTGGACCCAGTCCTCGCCGATCGGGACGTCGACGCCCGGGTTGGCGCCCTTGGCCAGGGTGAACCGCAGGGCGTCGGAGCCGTACTTGTCCATCCAGTCCAGCGGGTTGACCGTGTTCCCGAACGACTTCGACATCTTCTTGCCGAACTCGTCGCGGACCATGCCGTGGAACGCGATCGTGCGGAACGGCGGCTGGCCGTCCATCGCGTACAGACCGAACATCATCATCCGGGCGACCCAGAAGAACATCAGGTCGTAGCCGGTGACCAGGACGGAGTTCGGGTAGAACTTCTCCAGGTCCGGCGTCTGCTCGGGCCAGCCCATCGTGGAGAACGGCCAGAGGCCGGACGAGAACCAGGTGTCGAGGACGTCGGTGTCCTGCGTCCAGCCCTCGCCCGTCGGCGGCTCGTCGTCGGGGCCGACGCAGACCAGCTCGCCGTCGGGGCCGTGCCAGACGGGGATGCGGTGGCCCCACCACAGCTGGCGCGAGATGCACCAGTCGTTGAGGTTGTCGACCCAGTCGAAGTAGCGCTGCGACATGTCGGCCGGGTGGATGTCCACCCGGCCGTCGCGGACCGCGTCACCGGCGGCCTTGGCCAGCGTCTCGACCTTGACCCACCACTGCAGGGACAGCCGGGGCTCCAGCGTCGTCTTGCAGCGCGAGCAGTGCCCGACGGAGTGGGAGTACGGACGCTTCTCGGCGACGATCCGGCCCTCGGCCCGCAGGGCGGCGACGATGGCGGAGCGGGCCTCGAAGCGGTCCAGGCCCTGGAAAGGACCGTGGACGGTGATGACACCGCGCTCGTCGAGGACCTCGATGGACTCCAGGTCGTGGCGCTGGCCGATCGCGAAGTCGTTCGGGTCGTGGGCCGGGGTCACCTTGACCGCGCCCGTGCCGAACTCCGGGTCGACGTGGGTGTCGGCGACGACCGGGATGGTCCGGTCGGTCAGCGGCAGCTTGATCTGCTTGCCGATGAGGTGCGCGTAGCGCTCGTCGTCCGGGTGGACGGCGACGGCGGTGTCACCGAGCATCGTCTCGGCGCGGGTGGTGGCGACGACGATGGTGTCCTCGCCCTCGCCGTACTGCATGGAGACGAGCTCGCCGTCGTCGTCCTGGTAGTCGACCTCGATGTCGGAGATGGCCGTCAGACAGCGCGGGCACCAGTTGATGATGCGCTCGGCGCGGTAGATGAGGCCGTCGTCGAACATCTTCTTGAAGACGGTCTGGACGGCACGGGACAGGCCCTCGTCCATGGTGAAGCGGTCCCGGCTCCACGCCAGGCCCTCGCCGAGGCGGCGCATCTGGCCGGCGATCTGACCGCCGGACTCGGCCTTCCACTCCCAGACGCGCTCGACGAAGGCCTCGCGGCCCAGGTCGTGACGGGACTTGCCCTCCTTGGCGAGTTCGCGCTCGACGACGTTCTGGGTGGCGATGCCGGCGTGGTCCATGCCGGGCTGCCACAGCGTCTCGAAGCCCTGCATCCGCTTGCGGCGGGTGAGGGCGTCGATCAGCGTGTGCTCGAAGGCGTGGCCCAGGTGGAGCGATCCGGTGACGTTCGGCGGCGGAATGACGATGGTGTACGCCGGCTTCTCGCTCTTCGCGTCCGCCTCGAAGTAGCCGCGCTCTACCCAGCGCTCGTACAGCGGCCCCTCTACCTCGGCCGGCGCGTACTGGGTCGGCAGTTCGGTGGTGGGCGCTGTCTGCTGCTGAGTGTTCTCGGTCACGGGCCCAGTTTAGGGGTGTCTTCGCCTTGTCCTGAAACGCTTTGGTTCGGTAACGGTGTGGCCCCCGCCGCACTGAGGCCCCCGCCGTTCCGCCAGGATGTTCGGAGGCATAAACATCCTGTGAGGGGAACCAGTCGATGAGCTACAACCAGCCGGGGCCGTACGGCCAGCAGCCGCAGCAGCCCGGGCCCTACGGCCAGCAGCCGGGACCGTACGGCCAGCAGCCGCAGCAGCCGGGCCCGTACGGCGCGCAGCCCGGCTACGGCTACCCCCAGCAGGCCCCGCAGGGCGTACCGCCGCAGCAGCCCCCCTACGGCTACCCGCAGCAGCCCGGCCCCTACGGCCAGCAGCCCCCGTACGGCGCCCCCCAGGGCCCCGGCGGCTACGTCCCGCACCCCCCGGCCCCGAAGAAGTCCAAGACCGGCTGGATCATCGGTGCGGTCGCGGTCGTGGCGGCGCTGGGCGTGGGCGCGTACTTCGTGCTGGGCGGGGGCGGTTCGTCCGTCGCGGACGACGGCCCGCACAAGCTGATCACCCCGGAGACGGTGCTCACCGAGTACAAGAAGGCCCCGGACAGCGGCAAGGCCAGCGGCGACGACTCCCTCAAGGAGGCCCAGCAGAAGGGCGTCAAGAACGCCCAGCAGGTGCGCGCCTCCTACAAGGTGGAGGACAAGGCCAACCCGCTCGCGGGCAAGTTCATCTCCTTCAACGGCCTCTACGGCGAGATCGACGACCCGGAGGCCGTCGTCGACGGCGTCTTCGCCAGCGCCAAGGCCGAGGCCGACAAGGACGCGGGCAAGGCGGACGCGCCGCAGCTGATCGGCAGCCCGCAGGAGTACACGCCCGCCGAGCTCGACGGTGCCGTCCTCAAGTGCCAGCAGGCCCAGGGCAAGGCGGACACCTCCCAGGGCGTGCCCGCGTTCACCGTGACGATGTGCGTGTGGGCCGACCACAGCACGGTGGGCTTCGTCGTCCCGACCGACGCGGGCGCGCTGCTCTCGGGCAAGGCCGGCACCGCCGAGGACGCTGCCGCCCTGACCGCCAAGCTCCGCAAGGAAGTCCGCGTCAAGGCCTGATCCGGACCCCGCGCACGCGGAAGGGGCGCCCCGCCGACCGGCGGGGCGCCCCTTGCGTGTCCGTGCGCGTCAGGCCGACTTCTCGTGCCTGCCGTCGTTCTTCACGATCCGCGGGACCAGCGTCGGGTTGACGTTGTTGCGGACGACGTCCGCCGTGATGACCACGCGGGCCACGTCCTTGCGGGACGGGACCTCGTACATCACCGACTGGAGGACCTCCTCCATGATGGCGCGCAGACCGCGCGCGCCGGTGCCGCGGAGGATCGCCTGGTCGGCGATGGCCTCCAGCGCCGGGCGGTCGAAGTCCAGCTCCACGCCGTCCAGTTCGAAGAGGCGCTGGTACTGCTTCACCAGGGCGTTCCGCGGCTCGACCAGGATCTGGAGGAGCGCCTCGCGGTCCAGGTTGTGGACGGAGGTGAGGACGGGGAGGCGGCCGATGAACTCGGGGATCATCCCGAACTTCACCAGGTCCTCCGGCATGACCTCCTGGAACTGGTCGCTCGCCTCGATCTCGCGCTTGGAGCGGATGGTCGCCCCGAAGCCGATGCCCTTGGCACCCGCCCGCGACTCGATGATCTTCTCCAGGCCGGCGAAGGCGCCGCCCACGATGAAGAGCACGTTCGTCGTGTCGATCTGGATGAACTCCTGGTGCGGGTGCTTCCGTCCGCCCTGCGGCGGGACGGAGGCCGTCGTGCCCTCCAGGATCTTCAGGAGGGCCTGCTGCACGCCCTCGCCCGAGACGTCGCGCGTGATCGACGGGTTTTCGCTCTTACGGGCGACCTTGTCGATCTCGTCGATGTAGATGATCCCGGTCTCGGCCTTCTTGACGTCGTAGTCGGCCGCCTGGATCAGCTTCAGCAGGATGTTCTCGACGTCCTCGCCGACATAGCCGGCCTCCGTCAGCGCCGTCGCGTCGGCGATGGCGAACGGGACGTTGAGCATGCGCGCCAGCGTCTGGGCCAGGAGCGTCTTGCCCGAGCCCGTGGGGCCCAGCAGCAGGATGTTGGACTTCGCCAGTTCGATGGCGTCGTCCCGCCCCGCGCCGCCGCCGTTCTCGCCGGCCTGGACGCGCTTGTAGTGGTTGTACACCGCGACCGAGAGGGCCTTCTTCGCGGGCTCCTGCCCGACGACGTACCCCTCGAGGAACTCGTAGATCTCGCGGGGCTTGGGGAGTTCCTCCCAGCGCACCTCGCTCGTCTCCGCGAGTTCTTCCTCGATGATCTCGTTGCAGAGGTCGATGCACTCGTCGCAGATGTACACACCGGGACCCGCGATGAGCTTCTTCACCTGCTTCTGGCTCTTTCCGCAGAACGAGCACTTGAGCAGGTCGCCGCCATCACCGATGCGTGCCACGAGGTGCTTCCCCTTCGCCTGGGAGCGCCTGGTTCAGCGACTCCTGGTGCCTCATATTCGACGGTACCTTGCCGGGCCCCCCGTTCGGGCCCCCCTTGGCACGGTTCACATGGTCGCGATTCGGCCACGCGCACCGTGCCACGGGAAGGTCGGGCGTCAGTGCGCCGCGGCGGCCGTGCTCTTACGGGTCGAGACGATCTGGTCCACCAGGCCGTACGCCAGGGCGTCCTCGGCCGTGAGGATCTTGTCGCGCTCGATGTCGTCGCGGATCTTCTCGATCGGCGTCGAGGAGTGCTTGGCCAGCATCTCCTCGAGCTGGCTGCGCATGCGCAGGATCTCGTTGGCCGCGATCTCCAGGTCGGAGAGCTGCTCACGGCCGGTGCCCCCGGAGGGCTGGTGGATCAGCACACGGGCGTTCGGCAGGGCCATCCGCTTGCCGGGGGTGCCGGCGGCGAGCAGCACGGCCGCGGCGGAGGCCGCCTGGCCCATGCAGACCGTCTGGATGTCCGGCTTCACGAACTGCATCGTGTCGTAGATCGCCGTCAGCGCGGTGAAGGAGCCACCGGGGCTGTTGATGTAGATGGAGATGTCGCGGTCCGGGTCCATCGACTCCAGGCACAGGAGCTGCGCCATGACGTCGTTGGCCGAGGCGTCGTCGATCTGCACGCCGAGGAAGATCACGCGCTCCTCGAAGAGCTTGGCGTACGGGTCGTACTCGCGGATGCCCTGCGAGGTGCGCTCGACGAAGCGCGGCACGACGTAGCGGTTGTCCATCGGCGCGCCGGTGTAGAGGCCGCTCGCGGAGAGGTTGTTCTGCATCTGGGTGTTCACCGTCCTGGTGGCGTTCGGTGGGCTGGGGCTCTTGGGCGGGCGGTCGGGCTCAGGCGCCCGTGCCGCCGCCGCCCGGAACACCTGCGGCGTGGGTGATGATGTCGTCGATGAGGCCGTACTCCTTGGCCTCGTCCGCGGTGAACCAGCGGTCGCGGTCGCCGTCGCGGATGATCGCCTCGACGGTCTGGCCGGAGTGGTGCGCGGTGATCTCGGCCATGCGCTTCTTCGTGCGAAGGAGGTACTCGGCCTGGATCTTGATGTCGGATGCGGTGCCGCCGATGCCGGCGGAGCCCTGGTGCATCAGGATGTCGGTGTTCGGCAGCGCGAAGCGCTTGCCGGGGGTGCCGGCGGTGAGCAGGAACTGGCCCATGGAGGCCGCCATGCCCATGCCGATCGTGACGACGTCGTTCGGGATGAACTGCATGGTGTCGTAGACCGCCATGCCGGCCGTCACCGAGCCGCCGGGGCTGTTGATGTACAGGTAGATGTCCTTCTCCGGCTCGGCGGCCAGGAGGAGCATCTGGGCGGTGATCTTGTTGGCGATCTCGTCGTCGACCTGCTGGCCGAGGAAGACGATGCGCTCGCCGAGCAGCCGGTTGTAGACATGGTCGCCGAGGCCGCCACCGATGGACGGCTCACCCGCGGCGTAAGGCTTCAGATTCGTCACGTATCCACCTGCTCGTCTCCGACGGCCAAGCCGTCTCAGCGTCTCGTACCGAGGGCACTGCCCTCTCTTCATGGACCCTAACGCGCAGGTAGGACAACGCCATCCCGCTTCCCTGACTGTTCGCTGGGAGCGCAAGGTAGTTGGGGGCGCATGGACGGGTCCTCGTACGTCCACGGGCCCGTACGCACTGGAGTGCGTACGGGCCCGTGGAACGGGGTCCGCGCGGGGCGGAGGGCCCCTTACTTGTCCTCGGAGACCTCGGCCTCGCCGGTGACGGCCTCGACGGCCTCGGCGGCGGCCTCGACCTCGTCCTCGTCGTCGGAGAGGTCGACGACCTCGCCGTTGCTGTCGACGACCTTGGCGGCCTCGACGACGACCGCGAGGGCCTTGCCGCGGGCGACCTCGCCGACGAGCATCGGAACCTGGCCGCCCTCGGCCACGGCCTGGGCGAACTGGTCGGGGCTCATGCCGGAGGAGGCGGCACGGCGGAACAGGTGCTCGGTGAGCTCCTCGCGGGAGACGTCGAGCTTCTCCTTGTTGACGAGCTCATCGAGGATGAACTGCGTCTTGATGCCCTTCTCGGCCTGCTCCTTGGTCTCGGCCAGGAACTCCTCCTCGGTCTTGCCCTGGATCTCCAGGTACTTCGCGAGGTCGAGGCCCATCTGGCCGAGCTGGTGGTGCTCCAGGTTGTGCTTGCGGGTGTTGATCTCGTCCTCGAGGAGCTTCTCGGGCATCGGGACCTCGACCAGCTTGAGGAGCTCGTCGAGGACGCGCTCCTGGGCCTGGGTGGCCTGGTCGAACTGCTTCATGTTCTCGAGGCGCTTGCGGCTGTCGGCCTTGAGCTCGTCGAGGGTGTCGAACTCCGACGCCATCTGCGCGAACTCGTCGTCGAGCTCGGGGAGCTCGCGGGCGGAGACGGCGGTGACCTTGACGGTGACCTCCGCGTCCTTGCCCTCGGCGGAGCCGCCCTTCAGCTGCGAGGTGAAGGTGGCCTCGCCACCGGCCTCCAGGCCCTTCACGGCCTCGTCGATGCCGTCGAGCAGCTCGCCCGAACCGATGGTGTACGAGACGTCGCTCGCGACACCGTCGGGCAGGACCTCGCCGTCGACCTTGGCCTCGAGGTCGACGGTGACGACGTCGCCGTCCTGGGCGGCGCGCTCGACCGCGGAGGTCGAGGCGAAGCGCTCGCGGAGCTGCTCCACGGACTTCTCGACGTCCTCGTCGGTGACCTCGACCGCGTCGACGGTGACCTCGATGCCGGAGTAGTCCGGGATCTCGAGCGCCGGGCGGATGTCGACCTCGGCGGTGAAGGCCAGCAGCTCGCCGTCCTTCAGCTCGGTGATGTCGACCTCGGGCTGGCCGAGCGGGTTGACCTCGGCCTCGTTGACGGCCTCGGTGTAGAACTTCGGGAGCGCGTCGTTGACGGCCTCTTCCAGCACGGCGCCGCGGCCGAACCGCTGGTCGATCACGCGAGCCGGGATCTTGCCCTTACGGAAGCCCTTGACCGTGACCTGCTGGTTGATCTTCTTGTACGCCGCGTCGAGGCTGTCCTTGAGCTCCTCGAAGGGCACCTCGACAGTGAGCCGAACCCGGGTCGGGTTCAGGGTCTCCACGGCGCTCTTCACGGTTCGGTCTCCTTGTGGCTGATTCCTGGAATCCACCGGCTCCGCGTGTGGCGGTCCCGGCGGGTCGGCCCGGTCAGAAAGACACACAGGCACGCAGCTTGCATAGTAACCGCAAGCGGGATGACGCCCACAACGTGATCAAGAGCGCGGGCTGTGCGCGTGATCGTCATGGTCGGGGTGGCGGGATTTGAACCCACGGCCTTCCGCTCCCAAAGCGGACGCGCTACCAAGCTGCGCCACACCCCGTCGGTGCGACACGTAGGGTACATGGACGGAGACTGTGCGGCGCCCCCTGATTTCGGGGTGTGCGCGAAGGGCTCCCGAACCGCTACCATGCTCTTCGTGCCGCGGTCCCCGTGACCTGCGGCGCGATGCTGTGCGGGTGTAGCTCAATGGTAGAGCACTAGTCTTCCAAACTAGCTACGCGGGTTCGATTCCCGTCACCCGCTCCAGGTGCCCCGGGGCCGGTCAGGATTCTTCTCCTGACCGGCCCCGCGGCGTTCCACGGGTCCGGCCCGGGGCGCGCGAGATGCCGGGGCGGGCGGGCGGCCGCAGACTGGGCGGAGAGCGACCCGCCCTCTCCGCACCGGAGGCCGTCCATGAAGGACCTGAAGTTCGAGCAGAAGCGCTCGCTGTCCCGCGCCGAGGCGGCGGACCAGCTGACGGCACTCGCCGACGCCCTGCGCCGCGGCGGGGAGGCCGAGCTGGAGATGGGGGCGGGCACCCTGAGCCTCCGCATCCCCGAGGAACTCCGCTGCGAGCTGGAGTTCGAGGTGTCGGACGGGGAGATCGAGCTGGAGATCGAGTTCACGTGGCCGACGGGCCGGGCCCGGCGGAAGGCGGCCGAGCGGCCGGCGAGGAGCGCGTCGGAGTCGGTGGAGAGCAAGGCCGAGGGCACGGGGAAGACCGCGGCCAGGAGCGCGAAGAAGACGGCCGCGCGGTCGGCCGGGGCCGCCGCTTCGGGCACGACGAAGCGGGCCACGGCCGGGACGGCGGCCTCCGGTGGCGGCCGGAGGACGAAGCGGACGGCGGCGAAGAGCGCGACGGGCTGAGGCGGGTCCCCGCCGGGGTCCGGCGCGGCCCGGGGCGGGTCCCGCTCAGGATCCGGCCGGGGGCCGGCCCGGCACCGTCGTGGGGGCCGGGCTCCGCGTCAGAACTTGATCGAGGCGACCGTCTGCGTTATCGAGTCCAGGAAGCGCTGGATGTCGTCCGCCATGCCGGTCGAGGCGAGGAAGAAGCCGAAGAGGACCGCGACCACGGCCGGGCCGCCCTTGAGGTTCCCCCCGCGGATCAGCACCACCAGGATGATTGCCAACAGCAACACCACAGACAGTGAAATGGCCACAACTGATCACACCCTCGGTCGGTCCCGCCTTGCCCACCAGGGAGCCCGTGTCCCGGAACACCCCCCGCTGCCACCATCGTGCCACCAACCTCCCTGCCCCCGCTGCCTGGTGACGAATCGTCGTGGACAAGATCACGTCGCCGCGGGGCGGCCGGTCAGGCGCGTCGGGAGATGAGGAGCAGCGCCCGGTCGTCGTTGACGTCCTTGGCGACGGCCTCGATGAGGTCCCAGGCGACGCCGTCGAAGCCCTCGACGACGCAGCGGTCGGCCTCGCCGGTGAGGCGGTCGATGCCCTCGGCGATGTCCCGGTCGGCGGCCTCGACCAGGCCGTCGGTGAAGAGCATGAGGACGTCGCCGGGGCGCAGGTTGCCCTTGTCCGGGTGGAACTCGGCGCCGTCGTAGACGCCGAGGAGCGGTCCTTCGGCGGCCTTCTCCTCCCAGCGTCCGCTGCCGGCGTGGAGCTGGAGGGCGGGGAGGTGGCCGGCGGAGAAGAGCTCGTAGTCGCCGGACTCCAGGTCCAGGACGAGGTGGACGGAGGTGGCGAAGCCCTCGTCCCAGTTCTGGCGGAGGAGGTAGCCGTTGGCCGCGGGCAGGAAGCCGTGCGGCGGGAGCGAGCCGAGGAGTCCGCCGAAGGCGCCGGAGAGCAGCAGGGAGCGGGAGGCCGCGTCCATGCCCTTGCCGGACACGTCGGTGAGGACGACCTCCAGGGTGCGGCCGCCGTGGGTGCGGGCGGCGACGACGAAGTCGCCCGAGAAGGACTGGCCGCCGGCCGGGCGGAGGGCCATCTCGCGGTGCCAGCCCTGCGGGAGCCTCGGCAGCGCGCTCTGGACGCGGATGCGTTCGCGGAGGTCGAAGAGCATGGTGCCGCCGCGTCTCCAGGGCACGCCGACCCGGGCGCGGAACTGGGCGATGAGCAGTCCGAAGAGTCCGCAGGCGGCGACGACCAGGACGGTGCCGGGGGTCACGCGCGCGGGGCCCTGGGTGTAGGGGCCGAGGACGACGGACTCGACGATGAGGGCGCCGGCGGCGGCCGCGTACAGGCCGAGCAGGCTGGCGGGGCGCAGCAGGAGTCCGCCGGCCACGATCGGCAGGACGAGGGCGGCGGGTGCGCACCAGACGGGGTTGAGGACGGTTCCGAAGGCGATGGCCGGGATCATCAGCAGGAGTCCGGCGAAGGCGAGCCAGTCGGAGCCGTCCCCGCGGAAGTAGTCGACGCCGGATCTGCGCAGCGCGATGCGGGCCCGGCGTACGCGTCGGCGCATCCGGGCCGCGTACGTCTTCACTCCGGCGCGCTGTCCCATTGGCCTGGACCCTATCCATCCCGCCCGGGATCGTGCAGGGGTACCCCTGTGACAATGTGCGCGAAATCGGGTCGCCCCGGGCGGACGCCGCTGATATCGATGTCATATGACTACTGAACTGCGGGTTCTCGACCCGACCGAGTGGGACCGCTGGTACGGAGTCCTCGAACTCGCCTTCGGGGGTGTGGCCGAGGCTCCGGAGGAGCAGCGGCTGTGGCGCGACCTGACCGAGTTCGACCGGTCGCTCGGGGTGTGGGACGGGGATCTGTGCGTCGGTACGGCGGGGGCGTTCACGTTCCGGCTGACGGTGCCGGGCGGGGCGTCGGTGCCGGTGGCGGGCGTGACGATGGTGAGCGTGGCGGGCACGCACCGGCGGCGCGGGATCCTGACGTCGATGATGCGGCGGCAGTTGGACGACCTGCGGGCGGGCGGGGAGTCGATCGCGGTGCTCACGGCCTCGGAGCCGGAGATCTACGGGCGTTTCGGCTACGGCCTGGCCGTGTACACGGCGCGGGCGACGATCGACACCACGCGGGTGCGGCTCGCGGTGCCGGAGGGTACGGACGAGGTGCGGCTGCGGCAGGCGGATCCCGCCGAGTCGGCGGCGGCGTGCGAGGCCGTGTACGCGCGTCTCGTGCCCGGGCGGCCGGGGATGCTCGCCTCGATGCCCGGCTGGGAGCGGCTCGCGCTGATCGACCCGCCGGCCGACCGGGAGGGCGCGTCGCCGCGGCTCTGCGTCCTGGCCGAGCGGGACGGGGAGGTCGTGGGGTACGCCCATTACGCGATCAAGCCCGACTGGTCGTTCACGGGGTCGGCGGGGTCGGTGATCGTGCACCGGCTGTTCGGTCTCGATCCGGCGGCGGAGGCGGCGCTGTGGCGGTTCCTCTGCTCGGTGGACCTGACCTCGGAGGTGCGGATCCTCAGCAGGCCGGTGGACGACGGCTGGCAGCACCTGGTGAGCGACGTGCGGCGGTGTGCGCCGCGGCTGCGGGACGCGCTGCACCTGCGGCTCGTGGAGGTCGGGGCGGCGCTGGAGGCGCGGACGTACCAGGCGCCGGTGGACGTGGTGTTCGAGGTCGAGGACGCGTTCTGCCCGTGGAACGAGGGGCGTTGGCGGCTGGTCGGCGACCAGAAGGGTGCCACCTGTTCCCGGACCGCGGATCCGGCGGATCTGGCCCTGACCGTACGGGAGTTGGGCGCGGCCTATCTGGGCGGGGTCTCGCTGGCGTCGCTGGCGGGGGCCGGGCGGGTGCGGGAGCTGCGCGAGGGGGCGCTGGCCGAGGCGTCGACGGCGTTCGGGTCGACGGTCGCGCCCTGGCTGCCGCACGGGTTCTGAGGAGGGGGCTCCGGGAGGCCGCGCGTCAGCGGGACTGGCAGTCCGGGCACCAGAAGAGGTTCCGGGCCGCCAGGTCCGCGGTGCGGATCTCCGCGGCGCAGAGGTGGCACGGCTGGTGGGCGCGCCGGTAGACGTAGACCTCGCCGCCGTGGTCGTCGACGCGGGGCGGTCGGCCCATCGCCTCGGGGGTGTGCTCGGGGCGGACGGTGTCGATGCGGTTCAGGCGGACGCCCTCGCGCATGAGCGCGACGAGGTCCGCCCAGATCGCGTCCCATTCCCGGCGCGTCAGGTCGCGGCCGGCGCGGTAGGGGTCGATGCCGTGGCGGAAGAGGACCTCGGCGCGGTAGACGTTGCCGACTCCGGCGATGACCTTCTGGTCCATGAGCAGCGCGGCGATGGTGGTGCGGGACGCCGAGACGCGGCGCCAGGCCCGGTCGGGGTCGTCGCCGTCGCGGAGCGGGTCGGGGCCGAGGCGGTCGTGTATCGCCTGCTTCTCGGCGTCCGTGATGAGCGCGCAGGTGGTGGGGCCGCGGAGGTCGACGTACGACTCGGGGTTGGCGAGGCGCAGCCGGACGGTGTCGGCGGGCGGCGGGGCCGGGGCGTCGCCGAAGGCGACCTTGCCGAAGAGGCCCAGGTGGACGTGGATCCAGCCGGCGCCGCCGAAGCCGAGGAAGAGGTGCTTGCCGTGGGCCTCGGTGGTGTCGAGGACGGCTCCGTCGAGCAGGGCCGCGGAGTCGGTGAACCTGCCCTGCGGGCTGGTGACGCGCGCGGACCGGCCGCCGAACCGTTCCCGGTGGTCGGCGGCCAGTCGGTGGATCGTGTGCCCCTCGGGCATCAGGCGGTCGGCTCCTGCGGGTGGTGGGCCGGGATCGGGGGGAGCTCGCCGGTGGTCTCGTAGGCGGTGAGCATGTCGATCCGGCGGGTGTGGCGCTCGTCACCGGAGTAGGGGGTGCTGAGGAAGATCTCGACGAACTTCGTTGCCTCCTCCTGCGTGTGCATCCGGCCGCCGACGGAGATCACGTTGGCGTTGTTGTGCTCGCGGCCGAGGGCGGCGGTCTGCTCGCTCCAGGCGAGGGCGGCGCGCACCCCCTTCACCTTGTTCGCGGCGATCTGCTCGCCGTTGCCCGAACCGCCGATGACGATGCCCAGGCTGTCCGGGTCCGCGGCCGTCTTCTCGGCGGCGCGCAGGCAGAACGGCGGGTAGTCGTCGAGGGCGTCGTAGATGTGGGGACCGCAGTCGACGGGCTCGTGGCCGTGAGCCGTGAGCCACTCGACGAGGTGGTTCTTGAGTTCAAAGCCGGCGTGGTCGGAACCGATGTAGACGCGCATGGGACCGAGTGTGGCACGTCGGGGACCGGGTAGCAGGCAGCGGGGGTCGGGACCTTCGTCCGGTCTGGTACGGACCTTCGACTCTCGCGAAGTGGTCCACGCAACGTTCCGGAATGAGGTCTTCCGATCACCCCCGTTCCCGGTGTTCAATGCTCGGGCTCGCGATCCGAGCGACCCCCACACGCAAGGAAGCGTTCATGAACACGCAACCGACCCTGACCAAGGACGGCGAGGAGACCGGTACCCCCGGGGCACCGCACTCCGCCGACGGCCTCAAGGCCGGTCTCAAGAACCGCCACCTCTCGATGATCGCCATCGGCGGCGTCATCGGCGCCGGGCTCTTCGTCGGCTCCGGCTCCGGCATCGCCGCGGCCGGCCCGGCGATCCTGCTCTCCTACGCCCTCGTCGGCGCGATGGTCGTCTTCGTGATGCGGATGCTGGGCGAGATGGCCGCCGCGCGGCCGTCCTCCGGCTCCTTCTCCGCCTACGCCGACCAGGCGCTCGGCCGCTGGGCCGGCTTCAGCATCGGCTGGCTGTACTGGTTCTTCTGGGTCGTCGTGCTCGCGGTCGAGGCGACCGCGGGCGCGGTGATCCTGGAGGGCTGGGTGCCCGCCGTGCCGCAGTGGGCCTGGGCCCTCATCGTGATGGTGGTGCTCACCGCCACCAACCTGGGCTCGGTCGCCTCCTACGGCGAGTTCGAGTTCTGGTTCGCCGGCATCAAGGTCGTCGCGATCGGCGCGTTCGTCGTCATCGGCCTGCTCGCCGTCTTCGGCGTGTTGCCCGGCTCGGACAACGCGGGCGCCGGGTTCGCGCACCTCACCGACAGCGGGGGCTTCTTCCCGATGGGTGCGGGGGCGATCCTCACCGGTGTGCTGATGGTCGTCTTCTCCTTCATGGGCAGCGAGATCGTCACCCTGGCCGCCGGCGAGTCCGAGGACCCGCAGAAGGCCGTCACCAAGGCCACCAACAGCGTCATCTGGCGCATCGGCGTCTTCTACCTGGGTTCGATCTTCGTCGTCCTGACCCTGCTGCCGTGGAACGACAAGTCGATCACGGAGAAGGGCTCGTACGTCGCGGCCCTGGACTCCATCGGCATCGCGCACGCCGGTCAGATCATGAACGTGATCGTCCTCACGGCCGTGCTCTCCTGCCTGAACTCGGGCCTCTACACCGCCTCCCGCATGGCCTTCTCGCTCGGCCGCCGCGGTGACGCGCCCAAGGCCTTCGCCAAGGTCAACAAGCGGGGCGTGCCGGTGGCCGCGATCCTCGGCTCCGTCGTCTTCGGCTTCGTCGCGGTCTTCTTCAACTACAAGTGGCCGGACACCGTCTTCGCGTTCCTGCTGAACTCGTCCGGCGCGGTGGCGCTCTTCGTCTGGCTGGTCATCTGCGTGACCCAGCTGCGGATGCGCGGCATCATCCTGCGCGAGTCGCCGGAGAAGCTCGTCGTGAGGATGTGGCTCTTCCCGTACCTGACCTGGGCGACGATCGGCATGATCGTCTTCGTCCTCGGCTACATGCTGTACGACGGCGGCAGCGCCCGCGAGCAGGTCGTCCTGTCGCTGCTGGTGGCGGCGCTGGTGATCGTGGTCGCGCTGGTCAAGGAGCGGTTCGCGAAGCCCTCCCCCGAGGCCGAGCCGGCCGAGCGCGTCTAGCGCCGGGGCACCCGCACGAGGAGGGCCCGCCGTTCCCCGGGGAACGGCGGGCCCTCCTGGCGTCCGGACGGGCGGCGGATCAGCCCTTGCGGTCGAGCAGCTTCCAGGCGGTCGGCAGGACGCCCATGGCGAGCGCCGCCTTGAGGGCGTCGCCGATGAGGAAGGGGGTGAGGCCGGCGGCGACGGCCTGGCCGAGGCTCATGCCGGTGGCGAGCGCCAGGTACGGCACGCCGACCGCGTAGATCAGCGCGGAGCCCAGGACCATGGCACCGGCCGTGCGGAGCACCGAGCGGTCCGCGCCGCGGCGGGCCAGGGCGCCGACGACGGTCGAGGCGAGCAGCATGCCGAGGACGTAGCCGAAGGACGGCATGCCGTAGCCCGAGGTGGCCTGCGCGAACCACGGCACGCCCGCCATGCCCGCCACGGCGTACAGGGCCAGGGCGAGGAAGCCGCGGCGGGCGCCGAGCGCGGTGCCGACGAGCAGGGCGGCGAAGGTCTGGCCCGAGACCGGGACGGGGGAGCCGGGGACCGGGACGGAGAGCTGGGCGGCGAGGCCGGTGAGGGCGGCGCCGCCGACGACCAGGGCGATGTCGCGGGCGCGGCTCGCGGCCACGCTCCCGCTCGCGGGCAGCAGGTCGGCGAGGACGGTTCCCGCACGGAGGGAACGGACGGGGGCGGTGGCGGTGCTCATCGGTACTCCGCGGGGGGTGAGGGTGGGTGGGACGCCTTGACGGTATGCCAGGAGTGAACGCTCGATCACCGTCAGCCGCCGACAAAGCGACGGCCGACTGCTTCGTGGAGATCGAACAAACCCCGCCGGTCACCCTTCTCGCCACGTGACGCTTGTCACTGGGAAGTCCTGCATGGAGGTCCCTTTTGCGCCAGGGGTCCTTCACTGGAGAGACTGTGGGGTCTCCATAAACCGTCAGAGAGCACGAGCCCCCACATGCACGACTCCCTCGCCTCCGAACCGGAGCCCCTCTCCCCCGGTCTGAAGCAGCGTCATCTGACGATGCTGGGGCTCGGCGGCGTGATCGGCGCCGGGCTCTTCGTCGGCTCCGGCGCGGGCATCGCCGTCGCCGGGCCCGGCATCGTGGTCTCGTATCTGATCGCCGGCGCCCTCGCGATGCTGGTCATGCGGATGCTGGGCGAGATGTCGGCCGCCATGCCGGCCTCGGGGGCCTTCTCGGTGCACGCCGAGCGGGCGCTCGGCCGCTGGGCCGGCTTCTCGGTGGGCTGGCTGTACTGGTTCCTGCTCGTCGTCGTGCTCGCCGTGGAGGCGACGGGCGCGGCGCAGATCGCCCACGGCTGGGTGCCCGACGTGCCGCAGTGGGGCTGGGTGCTGGTCTTCATGGTCGTGTTCACCCTCGCCAATCTGGCGGCGGTGAAGAACTTCGGCGAGTTCGAGTTCTGGTTCGCCGCGCTCAAGGTCGGTGCGATCGTCCTCTTCCTGGTGCTCGGCGTCCTCGCGATCGTCGGCCTGCTGCCGGACACGGATCCGGTGGGCCTGGCCAACCTGACCGGGCAGGGCGGCTTCCTGCCGCACGGCTGGTCGGGGGTGGTCTCCGGCGTCCTCGCCGTCGTCTTCGCCTTCGGCGGTCTGGAGGTCGTCACGATCGCGGCGGCCGAGTCCGACGATCCGGCGCGGAACGTGGCGCGTGCGGTGCGCAGCGCGGTCTGGCGGATCCTCCTCTTCTACGTGGGCTCGATGCTGGTCATCGTGACGCTGCTGCCCTGGACGGCGATGCGACCGGGCGAGTCGCCGTACGTCGCCGTCCTGGACGCGATCGGGGTGCCGGCGGCGGGCCAGATCATGAACGTGGTGGTGTTCGTGGCGCTGCTCTCGGCGCTGAACGCGAACCTGTACGGCTCCTCGCGGATGGTGTTCTCGCTGGCCGAGCGCGGCGAGGCGCCGAAGGGCCTGCTGCGGGTCTCCGGCGGCGGGAACGCCTCGGGGGTGCCGCGCCGGGCGGTGCTCGCCTCGGTGGCCTTCGGCTTCGTCTCCGTGCTCCTCAATCTGAAGTGGCCGGACTCCGTCTTCCTCTACATGCTCAACGCGGTCGGGGCGGTGCTGCTGTTCGTGTGGGCGCTGATCGCGGTCTCGCAGCTGCGGCTGCGGCGCCGGATCGAGCGCGAGGCCCCCGAGACGCTGACCCTGCGGATGTGGGGCTTCCCGTGGCTGACCTGGACGGCGCTGGCCGCGATGGGCGCGGTTCTGGTCCTGATGCTGACGGACGAAGCGGCCCGGCCCCAGGTGCTGTGGTCGGGGGCGGCGACCGGGGCGGTGCTGCTGGTGGCCTGGGTCAGGGAACTGCGTACGAAGCGGGGTTAGATCTTCACCTTGTGTGAAGCTCGTGCCCGTATAGCGGACATGCGTTCCCTGTGAGCGGTCGTGGCCCACAGACTGTGGGCTTCCTCCCCCGTCTCAGCTAGTGAACAGGGCTCGCCCATGTCTCGGACCACCGCGCCCGCGCCGGACGACCGCAAGGACGGCGCGACCTCCACGGCCGAGGGCCTCGGCCACGGCCTCAAGCAGCGCCATCTCTCGATGATCGCCCTCGGCGGCGTCATCGGCGCCGGACTCTTCGTCGGCTCCGGCGCCGGCATCGCCGCCGCCGGGCCCTCGATCGTGATCGCCTATGCGATCTCCGGCATCCTCGTGATGCTGGTGATGCGGATGCTCGGTGAGATGTCCGCGGCGAACCCGGCCTCCGGCTCGTTCTCCGTCCACGCGGAGCGGGCCCTCGGCCCCTGGGCGGGGTTCACCGCCGGCTGGGCGTTCTGGTTCCTCCTCTGCGTCGCCGTCGGCCTGGAGGGGATCGGCGCGGCGAAGATCATGACCGGCTGGTTCCCGGGCAGCCCCGAGTGGGCCTGGGTCGCGCTCTTCATGCTGGTCTTCTGCGGCACCAACCTGGCGGCCGTGAAGAACTTCGGCGAGTTCGAGTTCTGGTTCGCCGCGCTGAAGGTCGGCGCGATCGTCGTGTTCCTCGGCATCGGCGTCCTCGCGATCGTCGGCGTCCTGCCCGGCACGGACGCCCCGGGCGCCACCCACCTCACCGGCGAGGGCGGCTTCTTCCCGCACGGCTCCGAGGGCCTGATCGTGGGCCTGCTCGCCTCCGTCTTCGCGTACGGCGGTCTGGAGACGGTCACCATCGCGGCGGCCGAGTCGGAGCACCCGGTGCAGGGCGTCGCCAAGGCCGTCAAGACGGCGATGTGGCGGATCGCGCTCTTCTACATCGGCTCGATGGCGGTCATCGTCACCCTCGTCCCGTGGGACGACGCGGCGGTCGTCGAGAAGGGCCCGTACGTCGCGACCCTGGACCACCTGGGCATCCCGGCGGCCGGCCAGATCATGAACGTCGTCGTGCTCGTCGCCCTGCTGTCGGCGATGAACGCCAACATCTACGGCGCCTCGCGCATGGCCGGCTCGCTCGTCTCCCGCGGCCAGGGTCCGAGGGCGCTCGGCCGCACCTTCGGCGGCGTCCCCCGCCCGGCGGTGCTCGTCTCCTCCGTCTTCGGCTTCGCCTGCGTGCTGCTGAGCTACTGGCGTCCGGACGACATCTTCGTCTGGCTGCTCAACACGATCGGCGCGATCATCCTGGTCGTCTGGTTCTTCATCGCCGCCTCCCAGCTGGTGCTGCGCCGCCGCACCGAGCGCGAGGCGCCGGAGAAGCTGGTCGTGCGGATGTGGGCCTTCCCGGTGCTGACCTGGGTGGCACTGGCCGGCATGGCGGCGATCTTCGTCCTGATGGCCCGCGAGGAGGGCACCCGGGTGCAGCTGTACTGGACGGGCGGCCTGACGCTGCTGCTGGCCGTCGTCGGCTTCGCGCGCCAGAAGCTGCGCGGGCCGGTGGCCGAGGACGCCTGACCCGCCCCCTCCTCCCGTTCTCACCTCCCCGAGCGCCCCGCCGAGCTTCCGCCCGGCGGGGCGCTCTGCCGTCTCCGTACGGGTGGGGCCCGTTCGGCCCAGGGCGTGGAAGCCGTACGAACGAACCAGGGACGTAGGACCGGCTTAGGACCAAGGGCTGATCAACTTCCGACGCACCTGCTGTTAGCCTGCACTTGCATAAGGGTTGCAAGAAGAGGTCAGGCGAAGGGCTCGGCAATGGCGATCTACACACTTCCGGAGCTGCCGTACGACTACGCGGCGCTGGAGCCGGTGATCAATCCGCAGATCATCGAGCTGCACCACGACAAGCACCACGCCGCGTACGTCAAGGGCGCGAACGACACGCTGGAGCAGCTGGAGGAGGCGCGCGACAAGGACCAGTGGGGGTCGATCAACGGCCTGGAGAAGAACCTGGCCTTCCACCTCTCCGGCCACATCCTCCACTCCATCTACTGGAACAACATGAACAGCCCGAAGGACGGGGGCGGCGGCGAGCCGCTGGCCGCCGACGGCGTCGGTGACCTCGCGGACGCGATCACCGAGTCCTTCGGCTCCTTCGCCAAGTTCAAGGCCCAGCTGACCAAGGCGTCCGCGACCACCCAGGGCTCCGGCTGGGGCGTCCTCGCGTACGAGCCGATCAGCGGCCGCCTGATCGTCGAGCAGGTCTACGACCACCAGGGCAACGTGGGCCAGGGCTCCGTCCCGGTCCTCGTCTTCGACGCCTGGGAGCACGCCTTCTACCTGCAGTACAAGAACCAGAAGGTGGACTTCATCGAGGCCATGTGGCAGGTCGTCAACTGGCAGGACGTGAGCAAGCGCTACCACGCCGCCAAGGCCTCGGTGCCGCTCATCTCCTTCTGAGGACCGGAGCCCGGCGGGCTCCCCCGACGTCCCACTCGTGATCGTCTTCTCAACCTTCACGTGCGGGCGGAATGACGAAGAACCCCCGTGATGACGTGAATCACGGGGGTTCTTCCATGCGGCCGGAGCGGCCGGAGCGGCCTACCGGAAGCTGGGCGCCTCCGTGCGCGTGCGCTTGATCTCGTAGAAGCCCGGCGTCGACGCCACGAGCAGGGTGCCGTCCCAGAGGCGGGCGGCCGCCTCGCCCCGCGGGGTCGGGGTGACGACCGGGCCGAAGAAGGCGACCTCGTCGCCGTCCGCGCCGGGCACCGCGATGACCGGGGTGCCGACGTCCTGGCCGACCTTCTCTATGCCCTCCGTGTGGGAGGCGCGCAGCTCGGCGTCGTAGGTGTCCTTGTCGGCGAACTCGACCAGGTCCTCGGGCAGGCCGGCGTCGGTCAGGGCTCCGACGATCGCCTCGCGGGTCGGACCCTCGCCGTTGTTGTGGAAGCGGGTGCCGAGCGCGGTGTAGAGCTTGCCGACGACCTCGTCGCCGTGCAGCTGCTGGGCGGCGATCACGACCCGGACGGGGCCCCAGGCCTGCGTCTCCAGCATCTCCCGGTACTCGGCGGGGACCTCGTCGAGGCGGTTCTCGTTGAGCACGGCCAGGCTCATGACCTTCCACCGCACGTCGACCGGGCGGACCCGCTCCACCTCCAGCATCCAGCGGGAGGTCATCCAGGCCCAGGGGCACAGCGGGTCGAAGTAGAAGTCTGCGGTGGTCCTGCTCTCGGACATGTCACTCCTCGGTACGGCCGTGGGGGCCGGCACGGGCCGGCTGATTCAGGAAAGACGGCGGAAAGACGACGGTGGTGCGCCGAAAGGAGGGAACCCCCGGAGCTCCGACGGCATTCCCGTGTCCCGGGTGACATCCGCACATGGGAGGATCGGTGCTGTTTCGAACGTGCCACGAAGGAGTGACCGTGCCCGGTGAGAATCTGTCCCGCGACGAGGCCCACGAGCGGGCGGCGCTGCTGTCCGTCGACGGGTACGAGGTCGTCCTCGACCTGCGGTCGGCGGTCGGCGACCCGACCGGGGCCGTGCGCACCTTCCGCTCCGAGACGACGATCCGCTTCCGCCGCACCGGCGCGGGCACGAGCACGTTCGTGGACCTGATCGCCCCGTCCGTGACCTCGGTCACCCTCAACGGGCGCCCCCTCGACCCGGCGGCCGTCTTCGACGGATCCCGGATCGCGCTCGACGGCCTCGCCGACGAGAACACGCTGGTCGTGGACGCGCAGTGCGCCTACAGCCGGACCGGCGAGGGCATGCACCGCTTCGTCGACCCCGAGGACGGCGAGGTCTACCTCTACACGCAGTACGAGCCGGCCGACGCCCGCCGGGTGTACGCCACCTTCGAGCAGCCCGACCTCAAGGCCCCGCACCTGTTCTCGGTGACCGCGCCCGAGGGGTGGACGGTCTGGTCGAACGGCGCGGGCGAGCGGGACGCCGACGGCGTGTGGCGGTTCGCCGAGACGGCGCCGATCTCCACGTACATCACCTGTGTCGTGGCGGGCCCGTACCACTACGTCACGGACGCGTACAAGCGGACGCTGGGCGACGGGACCGAGCTGGAGATCCCGCTGGGCGCGATGTGCCGCAAGGGGCTCGCGAAGCACTTCGACGCGGACGACGTCTTCCTGGTCACCAAGCAGGGCCTCGACTTCTTCCACGACAACTTCGACTACCCGTACCCCTTCGGGAAGTACGACCAGGCCTTCGTCCCCGAGTACAACCTCGGCGCGATGGAGAACCCGGGCATGGTGACCTTCCGCGAGGAGTACATCTACCGGGGCAAGGTGACGCAGGCGGCGTACGAGCGCCGGGCGAACGTCATCCTGCACGAGATGGCCCACATGTGGTTCGGCGACCTGGTCACCATGGTGTGGTGGGACGACCTGTGGCTGAAGGAGTCCTTCGCGGACTTCATGGGCTCCTTCTCGCTCGCCGAGGCGACCCGCTTCACCAACAGCTGGGTGACCTTCGCCAACAACCGCAAGGCCTGGGCCTACCGGGCCGACCAGCTGCCCTCCACGCACCCGATCACGGCCGACATCCGCGACCTGGAGGACGCCAAGCTCAACTTCGACGGCATCACGTACGCCAAGGGCGCCTCGGTCCTCAAGCAGCTCGTCGCGTACGCCGGCCGGGACGCGTTCCTGGAGGGCGCCCGCCGCTACTTCAAGCGCCACGCGTACGGGAACACCCGGCTCGCCGACCTCCTCACGATCCTGGAGGAGACCTCCGGCCGGGACATGAAGGCCTGGGCGAAGTCCTGGCTCCAGACCTCCGGCGTGAACACCCTGACCCCGGCCGTCACCTACGACGCGGAGGGCCGGATCACCGAGCTCGCCGTCCTCCAGGAGGGCGACGAGCTGCGCCCCCACCGGGCCGCGGTCGGCCTCTACCGGCTCGCGGACGGGCAGCTCACCCGGTACGCGCGCGCCGAGGCCGACATCACCGGCGCCCGGACCGTCGTCGCCGACCTGGCGGGCGCGGAGCGGCCCGACCTGGTCCTGGTCAACGACGACGACCTCACCTACTGCAAGGTCCGCTTCGACGAGGGCTCCCTGGCCGCCCTCCGCGCCCACCTCGGCGGGATCACCGACCCCCTGGCCCGCGCCCTGTGCTGGTCGGCGCTGTGGAACCTCACCCGCGACGGCCTGATGCCCGCCCGGGACTTCGTCTCCGTGGTCCTCGACTTCGCGGGCCGCGAGACGGACATCGGCGTCCTCCAGATGCTGCACGCCTGGGCCGGCTCGGCGGTCACCCACTACGCGGCCCCCGCGTGGCGCGAGGAGGGCGGGCGGCTGCTCGCCGAGGGCGCCCTGCGCGAGCTGCGGGCGGCCGAGCCGGGCAGCGAGCACCAGCTGACCTGGGCGCGGTTCTTCGCCGCGACGGCCTCCTCCGACGCCGACCTCCAGCTGCTGGAGGGACTGCTGGACGGCACGGCGAGGATCGACGGGCTCGACGTCGACCAGGAGATGCGCTGGTCGCTGCTCTCGCCGCTGGCCGTGCGCGGCCGCGCGGACGAGGCCCGGATCGGCGAGGAGCTGACCCGGGACGACACGGCGACGGGCAAGCGCCACCAGGTCCGCCTGCTGGCCGCGCGGCCCTCGGCGGCCGTCAAGGCGCAGGCCTGGGCGCAGGTCGTCGAGTCGGACACCCTGTCGAACGCGCTGGTCGAGGCGACGATCGCGGGCTTCGTGCAGCCCTCGCAGCGGGAGCTGATCGCCCCCTACGCGGAGAAGTACTTCACGGTCATCGAGCGGCTCTGGGCCGAGCGGTCCATCCAGATCGGCATGGACGTCGTCCGCGGCCTGTTCCCGGGGCTCCAGGACGACCCGGCGACGCTGGCCGCCACGGACGCCTGGCTGGCGGAGCACGCGACGGCCGCCCCGGCCCTGCGGCGCCTGGTCCTCGAATCGCGGGACGACCTGGCGCGCGCCCTGCGGGCGCAGGAGTGCGACCGCCTGGCCGGCTGACGCCCGGACGGAACGGCGGCGGGGGTCGCGGACGTCGGTCCGCGGCCCCCGCCGTGCCGTCCGGAGGGGCTCGGGGCGCGCCCCTCATCGGCACTCGAACGCGCGTACTTTAGGACGGTGTTGTCCCGTATTGTCGACGGGCGTGTAACAGGGGTTAGGGAGGCCTTCGGCAGCGGAAGACCCCCGGCATGAACCACAACGCCCCCATCACCCCCCGCCCCCTCCCCCTCTCCCCCCACACCGGCCGAGCGCAACGCCTTGCCTCCGCCGACCAGTTGAGGGCCCAGGGCATCCCCGCCGGCGAGGTGGCCGCGCAGTGCGCGCCCGGCTCCTGGCAGCAGCTCCTCCCCGGCGTCTTCCTGCTCCAGCCGGGGGCGCCCACCGGCGAGGACCGGCTCCACGCCGCCCTCCTGTACGCCCGCAGGAACGGGGCGGTCCCCGCGCAGGGTCCCGACCCGATGATCACCGGACTCGCCGCGCTGGCCCTGCACCGCTTCTCCGCCGCCCCCGTCCTCACCGCCCTGGAGCGGATCGACGTCCTGGTCCCCCGGACCCGGCGGCTGCGCTCCACCGGGTGGGTGCGGGTGGTGCGCGCCGCCGACTCCCCCGAGCCGGTGGAGCTGACCGGTGTCCCCGTGGCCCCGGTCGCCCGGGCCGTCGCCGACGCGGTGTCCGGGCTGTCGGACGCGGAGACCGTACGCCGGCTGCTGACCGAGGCGGTGCGCGGCGGGCACTGCGAACCGGGTTCGGTGGTACGGGAGTTGAGCCGCGCCCGGCTGCTCACCCGGCCGCACGTGGTGGACGCGGTGGACGCGCTGCTGGCCGAGGGGCGCTCGTGCTCCGAGGAGCGCCTGTACGAGATGGTGCGGGACTTCGCGCTGCCGGACCCGGTGTGGAACGTGGACCTGCGGCTGCCCGGCGGCCCGCACCTGGGCGGGGTGGACGCCTACTGGCCCGACCAGGCCGTCGCCGTCGAGCTGGACACCCGGGCACCGCGGCAGGACGAGGACGCGCTCTGGTCCGAGTACACCCGCAAGCGCGAGCACCTGGAGCGGCTCGGCATCACGGTCGTCCACCTCACCCCGCGCAAGCTGCGCGAGGCGATGGAGCAGCAGGCCACCGTGGTGCGCACGGCCCTGATGGCCGCGTCCGACCGGCAGCCCGCCGCGTACGTCGTCGTCCTGCCGCGGTGAGGGCTCAGCCCTTCGGCCGGACGCCGCAGAACTCGGCCTCCAGGACGGCCGTGCTGTCCCCCGCCCAGTCGGCGTTGAAGTTCATGGCGAGGGAGTGCTCGCCGTCGCGGGTGGTGTGGGCCTCGGAGAGGGAGCCGTGAATGCCTCCGCCGTGGCCCCAGACCTCCTTGCCGCAGCTCAGCCTCTGCTTCATGAGTCCGAGGCCGTAGCCGGCGCCGGGGAGTTCGGGGGAGATCGGGAGGGTGGTGGTCATCTCCCGCAGCTCGGCCTTCGGGAGCAGCCGCCCCTTGAGCAGGGCGCGGTAGAAGGTCTGCAGGTCGTTGGAGTCGGAGATCATCTCGCCGGCCGCGTAGGCGAGGGTGGGGCTCAGTTCGCTGACGTCGTGGACCGGCCCGCTCCCGTCGTCGGTGAGCTTGGACCAGGCGGGCGAGCTCGGGCGGGGCATGGTGACGTCGGTGCCGGGGACGCTCGTGGCGCGGAGCTTGAGCGGCTTGACGATGCGGTTCTCGACGGCCTTGCCGTAGGGGCGTCCGGTGACCTTCTCGATGACCATGCCGGCGAGGACGTAGTTGGTGTTGGAGTAGTTCCACCCGGCGCCGGGGGCGAAGTCGGGTGCGTGGGTCATGGCGATGCCGACCAGCCCGCGCGGGGTCCAGCGGTCGTAGCGGTGCTGGAGGAAGGCGGGGCCGAAGACCTTCTCCTGGAAGCCGGGGTCGGAGGTGACGTTGTAGATGCCGCTGGTGTGGTTGAGCAGCTGGCGGACGGTGATCCGCCGGCCGTCGTGGCCGTTGCCGCGGACGACTCCGGGCAGCCACTTCTCGACCGGGTCGTCGAGGTCGATCCGCCCTTCGGCCTGGAGCTGGAGCAGGACGGTGGCGACGAAGGTCTTGGTGATGGAGCCGACGCGGAAACGGTCCTTCCCGCCCCGCTCGCCGGCGGTGCCGGTCCAGTCGCCCCGGCCGTCGCGCGCCTGGGCGACGGCCCCGGGGACCCCGGCGTCGACGGCGGCCCGGAGCGCCGCCCGGGTGGCGGCGTGGTCGCCCGACGCGGCGGGGGCCGTCGGGGCGGGGGCGGCCAGGGCCGGGGTGGCGAGGGCCGTGGCGGTGAGCCCGGCGACCAGGACGGCGGCGAGGACGGTGCGGGTCGTGCGTACGGCTGGCATGCGGGCTCCCCTGGGATTCTGCTGCGGCGCGTGTGCCGCGGTCGGCGGGGAGGACCGCGGGGGCCTGCGGGACGGTTGACCGGGCCCGCACCGGTTGAGCGGTTTCCGGCCGATCCGGGGCGGCGCGGGCGGCGCTCAGGTGATCGACGGATCGGTGAGCCGGGATCGGCCCGCGGGGGGACGCTCGCGCCACAGGTCGAGACCGACGTCGACGAGGGCGACGCGGGGCAGTGCGGGGACGGCGTCGAGCGGGTGCCAGGCGGCGAGGTCGGTGGACCCGCCGGTCTCGTGGCGCAGTTCGCCGCCGGTGATGCGGGCCTCGTAGATGATCCCCAGGCCCTGGAAGTCGCCGGGGGCCCCGAGGCGGCGCAGCCATCCGCGGCGGATCGTGTCGACGCCGAGGAGGACGGTGGGTTCGGCCCGGTAGCCCGTCTCCTCCTCGACCTCGCGGACCACGGTGTCCACGGGCTCCTCGCCGTGGTCCATGCCGCCGCCCGGCAGCGTCCACCGCCGGGTGCCGTCGCCCGCCACCCAGCGGGCCAGCAGCACCTGCTCGTCGCGGACGCACACGGCGTAGGCCGAGACCCTCAACTCCTTCTTCATGGAACGAGGTTAGAACCAGTACGCGGGGTACGTCCGGCCGGTGGCGCGGGCGGCTCCGAGGCCGACGGCGACGAGGAGGAGGCAGGCGAGCGCGAGAAGGCCGAGAAACGACCAGAAGGCGGGTGCGGTGAGGGCGACGATGACGGCGGTCGCCGCGGCGGGCGAGTGCGGGCTCCGCGCCGCGGCCATCACTCCGAGGGCGAGGCCGCCGGCGACGGCGGCGGCCCAGGGGCCGGGACCCGCCACAGTGAGGACGGCGAAGCCGGTGAGGGCGGACAGCAGCTGGCCGCCGATCACCGAGCGCGGCTGGGCCAGCGGCAGGTCGGGGGCCCCGGCGACCAGGGCCATGCTCGCGGCGAGCGGCGGGACGAGCAGGGGGTGGCCGAGCACGGTGCCGACGGCGACCAGGAGGAGCAGCCCGGTGACGGCGGCGGCGGTGGAGAGGAGGAGGACCCGGGGGCGCGGTCGCGGGGGCGGGCCGGGGCGGCGGGGCGGTGCGGCGACCGCCGCCGGAGCCGTGGAGGGGGCGACTCCGGCGGCGTCGGGCCGGCCGGTGCCGGACAGGTCGGTGCCGGACACGTCGGCGTCGGGCCGGCCGGTGCCGGACACGTCGGCGTCGGGCCGACCGGTGCCGGACAGGTCGGTGCCGGAGAGGTCGGTGCCGGTCCGGTCCGTGGCGGGGAGGTCGGTGTCGGGGGCCGGGGTGGTGGTCACGGGGCGGTCCTCGGGGTGTGGGCGACGGGTGGGGTCAGGTCGCGGACGGGTTGGCCGGGGAGTACTCCGGCGGGGACCAGCGCAGCGGGCTGCCCGCCGGGGTCTCGGCGGTGCGCTCGACGCGGAAGCGGGTGACGCGTCCCTCCGGGCCGTACTCGGTGTGGGCGAGGCCGCTGAGCTGCAGCGTCGTCCCGGTCTCCCAGTCGAGCAGGAGCAGCCCCGCGCGGCCGTCCGCCTCCAGGTTCCCCAGGGTCAGGAACATCGCGTTGCCCGGGTAGTCGCGCCAGCTGAGCTCCCGCGGCGCGTCGACCCGGAGGAACCCGGGGGTGCCCCCGCGGTGGCTGGTGTCGACTCCGTCGGGTCCGGCGCTGGCGACGAAGAAGGTGTCCGCCGCCCGGACGCGGCGCACCTGGTCGGGGGTGAGCGTCTCGCCGTGCCGGACGGCGCCGGTTCCGCGGCCGGCCGGATCGGAGCCGTACCACTCCCTCTTCTGCAGGTACTTCGGGCAGTTCGAGAACACCCGCTCGGCCTCGACGGTGAAACCGCGGGCGCTGGGGCGTGCGGTGCCGTTGAGGCGCATGCGGCGGCGGGTGCGGGGGTCGAGGGCGAGGGTGCCGACGGGGGTGCCGTCCGGGGTGATCGCGTCGGCGAGCGGGTCGTCCGCGGGGACGCCGCCGGCGACGGAGACGGTGTGCGGGCCGACGGCGCGGGTGAAGCCGGGCGGGCCGGTGAGGAGGCTCGCCCAGACCCGGCCCTCTCGGTCGGCCGCGCCGATCGCCAGCATCGGCTGGGCCTCCAGGAAGGCGGCGGCGACGGGGCGGATGCCGGGGGCGATGGAGCGGCCGACGTGGGCCGCCAGGTCCTGGACACCGACGCGCTCCTGGACGTCGATCGAGCCCTGGTGGTAGGCGACCACGGGGTGCGGAGGACGGACGTTCATCGCGGGCCTCCCGGGGCGCGGGTGGCCAGTGCGCCGATCGCGGTCATGGCGGGTCCCTTCCGGAGGCGGCCGGCCCCCTTTCGAGCTAACCTCTCATCGAGACTTTAGAGGTTAGACAGAGAGGTCGTCAACCGCTCACGTACCCTTGAGGGGTTAGTTCATCGAGGAGGGTGAGCCCCATGACCGCCATCGACCCCCGGCCGCTCGTCGGCGAGCCCGTCTCCCTCGACCTGCTCAACACCCGATGGAACGAGGAGGGCGTCCGGCAGGACCTGCTCTCCGGCGTCGAGGGCCTCGCCGTCTGGCTCGCCGCCAACGGCCTCGACGAGCGGTTCGCCGCCGACGCCACCACCCTGCGCCACACCCTCACCGCCCGGGACGCGCTCCGCGCGCTCGTCGACCGGCCGGGCGACTCCGCCGCCACCGCCCGCGTCGACGCCGTCCTCGGCCACGGCCGCATCCGGGCCACGCTCACCGCCGAGGGCCCCGGCGAGCGGCCCGAGTTCGCGGACCCGGCCTGGGGCCCGGCCTGGACCGCCGCCCGCGACTACCTCGACCTGCTGCGCACCGCCCCCGACCGGATCCGGGCCTGCGCCCACGAGGCGTGCATCCTGCACTTCTTCGACACCTCGCGGAACGGCACCCGCCGCTGGTGCTCGATGGCCGTCTGCGGCAACCGCGCCAAGGCCTCCCGCCACTACGCCCGCACCAAGGAGGGCTGACGCCCCCTCGTCCCGTCCCTTGGACAATGGATTGGACAAGGCGACCCGGGACATACGCATCATGGACCGGCAGCAACCTGCACATACGTACGGAGGAGTCCCCGTGAAGGTCGGAATCGTCGGAGCCACCGGTCAGGTCGGCACAGTCATGCGCAGCATCCTGGCCGAGCGCGGCTTCCCCCTCGACGAGCTGCGGCTCTTCGCCTCCGCCCGCTCCGCCGGCACCGTCGTGGACGGCGTCACGGTCGAGGACGCCTCCACCGCCGACTACACCGGCCTGGACATCGTGCTGTTCTCCGCCGGCGGCGCCACCTCCCGCGCCCTCGCCGAGAAGGTCGCCTCCCAGGGCGCCGTGGTGATCGACAACTCCTCCGCCTGGCGCGGCGACCCCGAGGTCCCGCTGGTGGTCTCCGAGGTCAACGCGCACGCGATCAAGGACCGCCCCAAGGGCATCATCGCCAACCCGAACTGCACCACCATGGCCGCCATGCCGGTCCTCAAGCCCCTCCACCAGGAGGCCGGCCTCACCGCGCTGATCGCCACCACCTACCAGGCCGTCTCCGGCTCGGGCGTGGCTGGTGTCGCCGAGCTGCGCGGCCAGGCCTGCGCCGTGGCCGAGACCGCCGACCGGCTGGCCTTCGACGGCGAGGCCGTCGAGTTCCCCGAGCCCGGCGTCTACAAGCGCCCGATCGCGTTCAACGTGGTCCCGCTGGCCGGCTCCCTCGTCGACGACGGCTCCTTCGAGACCGACGAGGAGCAGAAGCTCCGCAACGAGTCCCGCAAGATCCTGGAGATCCCCGGACTCAAGGTCTCCGGCACCTGCGTGCGCGTCCCGGTCTTCTCCGGCCACTCCCTCCAGGTGAACGTCCGCTTCGACCGCCCCATCAGCGTCGAGCGCGCCTACGAGCTGCTCAAGGACGCCGAGGGCGTCGAGCTCTCCGAGATCCCGACCCCGCTCCAGGCCGCCGGCAAGGACGCCTCGTACGTGGGCCGCATCCGCGTGGACGAGACCGTCGAGAACGGCCTCGCGCTCTTCCTCTCCAACGACAACCTTCGCAAGGGCGCGGCGCTCAACGCCGTGCAGATCGCGGAGCTGGTCGCCGCCGAGCTCAAGGGCGCCTGACGCCCGGAGGCGGTACGAGGGCGGCCACCCGGAGACGGGTGGCCGCCCTCGCGCGTTCCCCCGGACGGCCGCCCGTGTTCGCCCTGGGAAATGTCCCGTGCGCTGCCGACTCACCCCGTGGAAGGATGGGCCAAACATCACAAAACCGAGGAGTTGACCGGGTGCCTGGCACGAACCTGACCCGTGAAGAGGCTCAGCAGCGGGCAGCGCTGCTCACCGTGGACGCGTACGAGGTCGAACTCGACCTCACCGGTGCGCAGGAGGGCGGCACCTACCGGTCCGTCACCACCGTCCGCTTCGATTCCGCCGAGGCCGGTGCCTCGACCTTCATCGACCTGGTCGCCCCCGCCGTCCACGAGGTCGTGCTGAACGGCCACGCGCTCGACGTCGCCGCCGTCTTCCGCGACTCGCGGATCGCGCTGGCCCACCTGGCCCAGGGCCGCAACGAGCTGAAGGTCGTCGCCGACTGCGCCTACACCAACACCGGCGAGGGCCTGCACCGCTTCGTCGACCCGGTCGACGACCAGGCCTACCTGTACACGCAGTTCGAGGTCCCGGACGCGCGCCGCGTCTTCGCCTCGTTCGAGCAGCCCGACCTCAAGGCCACCTTCCAGTTCACCGTGAAGGCCCCGGCCGGCTGGAAGGTCATCTCGAACTCGCCGACCCCGGAGCCCAAGGACGACGTCTGGGTCTTCGAGCCGACGCCGCGGATCTCCACGTACATCACCGCGCTGATCGTCGGCCCCTACCACTCGGTGCACTCCTCGTACGAGAAGGACGGGCAGAGCGTCCCGCTCGGCATCTACTGCCGTCCGTCGCTCGCCGAGTTCCTCGACGCGGACCACATCTTCGACGTCACCCGCCAGGGCTTCGACTGGTTCCAGGAGAAGTTCGCGTACGACTACCCGTTCGCGAAGTACGACCAGCTCTTCGTGCCGGAGTTCAACGCGGGCGCCATGGAGAACGCGGGCGCGGTCACCATCCGCGACCAGTACGTCTTCCGCTCGAAGGTGACGGACGCCGCGTACGAGCGCCGGGCCGAGACGATCCTCCACGAGCTCGCGCACATGTGGTTCGGCGACCTCGTCACCATGGAGTGGTGGAACGACCTCTGGCTGAACGAGTCGTTCGCCACCTACACCTCCGTCGCCTGCCAGGCCTCGGTGGCGGGTACCCGCTGGCCCCACGCCTGGACCACCTTCGCCAACGCGGAGAAGACCTGGGCCTACCGCCAGGACCAGCTGCCGTCCACGCACCCGATCATGGCCGAGATCAACGACCTGGAGGACGTGCTCGTCAACTTCGACGGGATCACGTACGCCAAGGGCGCCTCGGTCCTCAAGCAGCTCGTCGCCTACGTCGGCCAGGACGAGTTCTTCAAGGGCGTCCAGGCCTACTTCCAGGCGCACGCCTTCGGCAACACCCGCCTCTCCGACCTCCTCGGCGCCCTGGAGGAGACCTCCGGCCGCGACCTGAAGACCTGGTCGAAGGCATGGCTGGAGACGGCCGGCATCAACATCCTCCGTCCGGAGATCGAGACCGACGAGAACGGCTCGATCACCGCCTTCGCCGTCCGCCAGGAGGCGCCCGCGCTCCCCGCCGGCGCCAAGGGCGAGGCCGTGCTGCGCCCGCACCGCATCGCGATCGGCTTCTACGACCTCGACGAGGCCGGCAGGCTGGTCCGCGGCGAGCGCCTCGAACTCGACATCGAGGCGGCCGGGCTGACCCCCGTGCCGCAGCTCGTCGGCAAGGCCCGCCCGGCGGTCGTCCTCCTCAACGACGACGACCTGTCGTACGCCAAGGTCCGCCTCGACGACGTGTCCCTGCACAACGTCACCGCGCACCTCGGCGACTTCGCCGAGTCGCTGCCGCGCGCCCTGTGCTGGGCCTCGGCCTGGGACATGACCCGCGACGGCGAGCTGGCCACCCGGGACTACCTGGACCTCGTGCTCTCCGGCGTCGGCAAGGAGTCCGACATCGGCGTGGTCCAGTCGCTCCAGGGCCAGGTCAGGGCCGCCCTGGAGATGTACGCGGCGCCGGAGTGGCGCGAGACCGGTCTGGCCCGCTGGACCGAGGCCACCCTCGCCCACCTCCAGGCGGCCGAGCCGGCGAGCGACCACCAGCTGGCCTGGGCGCGCGCCTTCGCGGCGACCGCCCGCACCCCGCAGCAGCTGGACCTCCTCGCCGCCCTCCTGGAGGGCCGCGAGACGATCGAGGGCCTGGCGGTCGACACCGAGCTGCGCTGGGCGTTCGTCCAGCGGCTCGCGGCCACCGGCGTCTACGACGAGACGGAGATCGCCGGCGAGCTGGAGCGCGACCGCACGGCGGCGGGCGAGCGCCACGCCGCCACCGCGCGCGCGGCCCGCCCGACGGAGGCGGCCAAGGCGGAGGCCTGGACCACGGTCGTCGAGGAGGACAAGCTGGCGAACGCCGTGCAGGAGGCCGTCATCGGCGGCTTCGTCCAGTACGACCAGCGCGAGCTGCTGGCCCCGTACACGGCGAAGTACTTCGCGTCGATCAAGGGCGTCTCGGAGACCCGCAGCCACGAGATCGTCCAGCAGATCGTGGTCGGCCTGTACCCGAGCCTCCAGATCTCGCAGGAGACCCTGGACGCGACGGACGCCTGGATCGCCGAGCACGACCCGGCCCCGGCGCTGCGGCGCCTGGTGACCGAGAGCCGCGCGGGCGTGGAGCGCGCGCTCCGGGCCCGGGCGGCGGACGCCGCCGCGGCGAAGTGACGCACCCGTAGGCAAGGGGCCCCGGATCGCAGCGGTCCGGGGCCCTTCGTCCTGTCGGCGGCCCGGTCCGAGGGCGTGTCGGCGCCCGCCGGCCCCGGGCCGCCGCGTCACGTCCCGGTCCCGGAGGACCGGCCGTGGTGTCCGCCCGGCGGGCGGGCGTCGGCGCGCTGCCGCGCCGCCGGGCGGAAGTGCGGGACCGCTCAGCCGCCGAGCGCCGCGAACCGGGCGCGCAGATCGGCCGCGCCCTGCTCCGTCAGGGCGCCGTGCAGGCGCATCCGGGCGACGCCGCCGTCGGGGAAGGCGTCCAGGCGGACGTGGGTGACGACGGCCTGCGCCGGGAGCTTGAAGCGGTGCAGGGTGTCGGGCTGGAGGCGGGTGCGGGGGATGATCTCGAACCACTCCCCCGTCGCGCCGTTGCGGCCCTGGAGGGCGATCCAGCCGGCCGAGTTGCCCTTGAGGTACGCGGTGTCGATCTCGACGGCGCGGACCGCGCCCTGCGCGGCGAGCCGGAAGCGCACCCAGTCGTTGGTGCCGCGGACCCGGCGGCGCCGGTTCTCCCAGCCGTCGTCCATCTTGCGGGAGGTGCCCGGCAGGATGATCTGGGTCGGCGAGGAGTAGAACCTGTCCGAGGCGTCCTCGTACGAGCCGCCGTTGAGCACGGAGATCAGGTCGAGGGTGCCGAGCAGCTCCAGCCACTCGGGGTCCGGCACGACCTCGCCGTGGACGCGGAGGCGGGCGATGCCGCCGTCGGGGTGCTGGCAGACCCGGAGGTGGGTCCAGCGGCGCTCGGCGGTGACCGTGAAGCCGTTGGCGGCGTGGCCCCGGACGGGGGTCGGCGGGACGAGCTCCTCCCACTTCGCGTCGAGCAGCTCCGCCGGGCTCGGCGAGCCCTCCACCGCGGTGGCCTGGATGCTCACGCGCTGCGGGTAGTTGCCGCGGAAGTGGGCGGTGTCGACGATGATGCCGCGGATCACGCCGGGGGCGCCCAGGCGGACGATCGCCCAGTCGTGGTCCCCGGGGGCGGGGAAGACGTTCTCGGCGTCGGCGCCGCGGCGGCGGCGGGTCTCCCAGCCGTCCATGATCTTGCCCTTGTGCCCGAAGTGCTCCGGGTCGAAGACGGCCCGCTCGCGGACGAGGAGGTTCTCCCGCTCGGCGAAGAACTCGTCGTTCGCGGCGACGACCCCGGCGCCGAGGCGCCGGTCGGCGAGGTCGACCAGCTCGGTGAAGGGGAAGTCACCGGTCCGGTAGTCGGCGTACGGGTCGCCTCCCGAGTAGGGGGCGGCGTCGTTGGCGTGCGGGTCCTGGTCCTGGCTCGTCTCGAAGGTCATGGACCGACTGTGCGCCCCCGACACCTGACGGGTCCATCGAATGTTTTCGACGAATGGGTTCAGTTCTGCTGAACGGTATCCCGCTGGGCCGCCGCCTGGCGGAGCGCGGCGAGCACCCGTGCCACCGCCGGGCCCTCCTCCGCCCCGCGCCGGACCGCCGCGACGACGTGGCGGCGCGGCTGGTCGGCCGCGAGGACGCGCATGACGACCCCGGCGCCGCCCCGCCGTTCCGCGGACGCCATCCGGGGCACCAGGGCGATGCCCATCCCCGCCTCGACCATGGCGAGGATCGCGGTCCAGCCCGAGGCGCTGTGGGCCTGTTCGGGGACGAAGCCGGCGGCCTCGCAGGCGGCGGTGGTGATCTCCGACCAGGGGCCCGAGCCGCCGAAGATCCAGGGTTCGGCGGCAAGGTCGGCGAGCCGCAGCCCGGGCGCGTCGGCGTGCGGGTGCCCGGCGGGCAGGGCCACGTCAAGGGGGTCGGCGAGGAGCGGGATCCGGCTGAACTTGGGGTCGCGCACGGAGGGCGCGTGGGCGGCGAGCGAGAGCGCCAGATCGACCTCGCCGGCCGAGAGCAGCTCGTACGCCTCCGCCGCCTCGGCCTCCCGGATCCGGACGTCGAGCCCGGGGTGCGCGCTCCGCAGCTGCCGGACGGCGGGGACGAGGAGCGCGGGCACGGCCGTCGAGAACGCCGCGACCCGCACCTCGCCGGCCTCGCCCCGCAGATAGCCGTCGAGTTCGGCGTCGGCGCGCTCCAGCTGGGCGAAGACCGCCTCCGCGTGCCGCAGCACGAGGTGCGCGGCGTCGGTGAGCCGGACGCGGCGCCCCTGGGCCTCCAGGACCGGTACGCCGAGCTGCCTGGCGAGGTTGGTGAGCTGTTGCGACACGGCCGAGGGGGTCATGAGCAGCGCCTCCGCGGTCGCGGTGACGGTGCCGCGGTCGCGGAGGGTGCGGAGGATCTGGAGCTTCTTGATGTCCCACTCGGTCATGGGGCGCAACCTATCCGGCCGCGCGCGTCCGGGTCGCCGACGCCAGGGCCACCCCGCCGAGGACGAGGGCCATGCAGACCGCGCCGAGGACGCCGAGCCGCTCGCCGAGCAGGGTGGCGGAGAGGAGGGCGACGCAGACGGGCTGGAGGTAGTAGACGACGCCCGCGCGGGCCGCGCCGATGAGGGAGACCGCCTTGTTCCAGGCGAAGAAGGCGACGGCGGAGGACGCGACGCCGACGTAGAGCAGCGGGCCGACGGTGCCGGTGCGGGCGGTGAACCCGCCCTGGACGGCGAGGGACGCGGCGTAGCAGGGCGCCAGCATCAGCGCACCGAGCAGGAAGGTCGCGAAGAGGAAGGCGAGTCCGTCGATCTCCGCGGGCCTGCGCCGGAGCAGGGCGCTGTACGAGGCGAAGGACAGGGCCGCGGCGAACATCCAGAGGTCGCCCGCCGCGAAGTCGACGGCGAGGGAGCCCTTGCCGACGAGCAGCAGGACGCCGACGACGGCGGTCGCCATGCCCAGGACGCGGCGGGCGCCCAGGCGTTCGCCGCCGAGCCGGGACCACAGCGCCATGATCACCGGGGAGGCGGCCATGATCATGCCCATGTTGGTGGCGGAGGTGGTCAGTCCCGCCTGGTGCACCAGGGTGTTGTAGAGCGCGACGCCGAGCAGCGAGGCGAGCGCGACGAACCCGAAGTGCCGCCGGATGACCTTCCGCTGCCGCCAGAAGGGGCGGGCGGCGAACGGGGCGACCGCGACGAGGGCGATGACCCACCGCCAGAAGACGGCCTGGACGGGCGGGACCGAGTCGGCCATGCCCCGGGTGGCGACGAAGCTGCCGGACCAGACGACGGTGGCGAGCAGGGCGAGGAGCACGCCGACGCCGGCGCCTCGGGAGGGCGCCGGCGGGCGGGGGGCGGGGGTCGGCGGGTGGGTGGCGGCGGGGATCGGGGTGGCGGGTGCCGGGGTCGGAGTGGTGGGTGCCGGGGTCGGAGTGGTGGGTGCCGGGGTCGGAGTGGTGGTCGGGTGACGTGCGGTGATCGGGCTCATGGAGCTACCGTCGCATCGCCGCACCTTCCAGGTCCATCGAAACTTCCTGACCGTTCTTTTCAGTCGAACTGAACGGTTCACCCTCGGTCCCGGCGGTCGGCACGGGCTTCTCGGCGGTGCGGGGTGCCAGCTGGCCCGCCAGGGTCGCACCGAAGGCGATCACCATGCCGAGGAGCTGGACCGCGCCGAGCGCCTGGCCGAGCGCCGCCCAGCCGATGATCGCCGCGGTGATCGGCGAGAGCGGGCCGAGAAGGGTGGCGGAGGAGGCGCTGAGCCGCTCGATGCCGCGGAACCAGAGGAAGTACGAGATCGCGGTGTTGCCGAAGGCGAGGTAGGCGTAGCCGGCCAGGTTCACGCCCGTCAGGGCCGGCGGGGCGCCCTCGACCAGGAAGGCGATCGGCAGGATGACCAGGCCGCCCGCGGTGAGCTGCCAGCCGGTCAGCGCGAGCGCGCCGACCCCCTCGGGGCGGCCCCAGCGCTTGGTGAGGACGACGCCCGCCGACATGGAGAGCGAGGAGAGCAGCCCGGCGAGCACGCCGACGGTGTCGAACGCCGCTCCGGCCTTGAGCACCACGAGGCTGACGCCGAAGGCGGCGGCGATCGCGGTGAGCAGGGTCCTGACCGTGGGCCTCTCGCCGAGGAGGAGGGCGGCGAGGCCGACGACGAAGAGCGGGCCGACGGAGCCGACGACGGCGGCGACGCCGCCGGGGAGCCGGTAGGCGGCGAGGAAGAGCAGCGGGAAGAAGGCGCCGATGTTGAGGGCCCCGAGGACGGCGGACTTCCACCACCAGGCGCCCCGCGGGAGCTTGCGGGTGAGCGCCAGGAGCAGGAGTCCGGCGGGCAGGGCGCGCATCAGGCCGGTGAAGAGCGGCCGGTCGGGCGGCAGGAACTCCGTGGTGACGAAGTAGGTGGAGCCCCAGGAGATCGGGGCGAGGGCGGTGAGTGCGACGACGGCTGCCTTGCGGGACATGACGGTTCCCCCTTGCTGCGGATGCCGGTCCGGGCGGGCCGGACTGGCTTGGCGGTAATTAACTTAGCACTAAGCTACTTACTTGCAAGTGGCTTTCTTGCCATCGAGTCACGGGGGCGGGGAGACTGCCCGCATGGACACGAAGACCCCCGGCCCCGCCCATGACGCCGTCGACGCCATCGCCGACCAGTGGGCGGTGGTCCGCCCCGACCTGGACACCGTCCCGATGGCCGTCTTCGGGCGGATCTACCGGCTCGCGAACGCCATGCGCGGGCGCGTCGACAAGGCGTACGCGCCCTACGGCCTGGCCCTCGGGGAGTTCGACGTGCTCGCGACGCTGCGCCGTTCGGGCGAGCCGTACACGCTCTCGCCGCGCGAGCTGACGGCGACGCTGATGATCACCACCGGCGGGATGACCGGCCGGCTGGACAAGCTGGAGAAGGCGGGGCTCCTCACCCGCAGCCCCGACCCGCACGACCGGCGCGGGCTGCGGGTCACGCTGACCGAGCACGGGCGGGAGCTGGTGGACCGGTCCGTGTCGGCGGGGCTGGAGCAGCAGCGGGAGGCCCTGGAGGGCGCGCTCAGCGAGGAGGAGGCGGCGCAGCTGGCCGGCCTGCTGCGCAGACTGCTGGCGACGACGGCCTGAGCGGCCGACGCGGCGCCACGCGCGCGTGAGGCGTCACGGGAGGCACGGGCGCGGGGCGGGGACGCGGGCCCGGCACGGCCGGACGCCGGGACGGCGGAGGCGGCGGCGCGGGGCGGCGCCTCCGCCGGAGGGTGTTGCACGCACGCGAGGGCGCCGCACGGTACGGCGTACCGTGCGGCGCCCTCGGCGGAGCGGAGGAGGAGGCGGTCAGGCCTTCTTGGACTTGTCGAGCAGCATCACCAGGCCGACGATGACCAGGAACAGCACCAGCGGTGCGGCCACGAACAGGCCGAGGGTCTCGATGACCTCCAGCTTGGGGGCCGGGTCGTCGCCGTCGTCGCGGGTGAGCGCGAGCGCGGGGGACGACATGAGCAGCATCATCAGCGTCGTACCGGCCGCGATCGAGCCGGCGCGCAGTGCGTTCTTCTTGTCCACGGTGCAAACGTAGCGAACACCCGATCGGCCCGCGCGCCCGGGGGTGCCGTACGGGGGTCGGGGGGCCCGGCGCGGGCGGTCCGGGAGGCCCGCGCCGCACCCGTCAGACCGCTCCGTCCGCCTCCTGGACGGCCGTACGGGCGTGGAGTTCGCGGAGCAGGGCGTGCGCCCGCGGGGAGGCGGCGAGGCGCTCCAGGGACATCGGCTGCCCGTCCGCGTCCGCGAGCGGGAGCCGCCAGTTGGGGTACTCGTCCCAGGTGCCCGGCAGGTTCTGCGGCCGCCTGTCCCCCACCGCGTCCGGCAGCCAGACCCCGACCATCCGGGCCGGGGTGCCGAGCAGGAACCGGTGGACGGCGCCGATCGCGGCCTCCTCCGACCCCGGCCCCTCGGGGAGCAGCCCGAGCCGCTGGAACAGGCCCAGCCACTCGGCGGTCTCGGCCGCGTCCGCGGCCCGCTCGCGCGCCAGGTCGCCGGGGAGCAGCCCCAGGCGGTGGCGCAGGGCGACGTGGTCGCCGGAGAGGCGGGCGGCGGTCGGGGGCAGGTCGTGGGTGGTGGCGGTGGCCACGCAGTCGGCCCGCCACTCGGCCGGGGCCAGCGGGCGGCCGGAGTCCGCCCAGTCCCGCTCGAACCAGAGCACGGAGGTGCCGAACACCCCGCGGGCGGCGAGTCGCTCCCGTACGCCGGGCTCGACCGTGCCGAGGTCCTCGCCGATGACGAGGGCGCCGGCGCGGTGGGCCTCCAGGACGAGGACGGCGAGCATCGCCTCGGCGTCGTGGCGGACGTAGGTGCCCTCGGTGGGCTCGCGGCCCTCCGGCACCCACCAGAGCCGGAACAGGCCCATCACGTGGTCGATGCGCAGCGCGCCCGCGTGGCGCAGGAGTTCGCGCAGGAGTCCGCGGTACGGGGCGTAGCCGGCGGCGGCCAGGGCGTCGGGCCGCCAGGGCGGCAGGCCCCAGTCCTGGCCGCGGGAGTTGAAGGCGTCGGGCGGGGCGCCGACCGACATGCCGGCCGCGAAGGCGTCCTGCTGGGCCCAGGAGTCGGAGCCCTCCGGGTGGACGCCGACCGCCAGGTCGTGGACGATCCCGATCTCCATCCCGGCCTCGCGGGCGGCCGCGGCGGCGTCGGCGAGCTGCCGGTCCGTCAGCCAGGCCAGCCGGCAGTGGAAGTCGACGCGGGCGGCGAGGCCGGGGTCGTCGCGGACGGCAGCTTCGGCCGTGCGCGGGGTGCGCAGCTCCTCGGGCCAGGACCGCCAGTGGTGGCCGTGGCGCTCGGCGAGGGCCTGGTAGGTGGCGTGGTCCTCCAGGGCTCGGCCCCGCGCGGCGAGGAAGTCGTGGAAGTCGGCGCGTCTGCCGGGGCCGGGTTCGACGCCGGCCACGACGAGTTCGAGGGCCCGCCGCTTGACCTCCCACACGGCGTCGCGGTCGATGGCCGCGCCCTTGCCGAGGACCCGCTCGCGCAGGTCGGCGGCTTCGGCGAGGATCAGGTCGAGCTCCTCGCGGCGCTCGGGGCCGAGCAGCGCGTACTCGGGGATCGCCTCGATCCGCAGATGGACCGGGTCGGGGAAGCGGCGCGAGGACGGCCGGTACGGGGACGGGTCGCTGGGCGCCCCGGGCACGCCCGCGTGGAGCGGGTTGACCTGGATGAAGCCCGCGCCGTGGGTGCGCCCGGCCCAGGTGGCGAGTTCGCGCAGGTCTCCGAGGTCGCCCATGCCCCAGGAGCGGCTGGAGAGCAGCGAGTAGAGCTGGACGAGCAGCCCGTAGGCGCGCCGCTCGGGGGCGGGCACGCGCGCGGGGGCGACGATCAGGGTCGCGGTGGCGGTGCGGCCGTCGGGGGCCTCCGCCTCGGCCGTGTGGACGCCGAGCGGCAGCCCCTCCCAGTCGTCGCCGGTGACGACGGCGCCGTCCTCGGTGGTGACCCGGAGCCGGGTGCCGTCCGGCAGGTCCGCCGGCGGGCGGGCGGGTTCCGTGCCGCGCCACCGGACCAGGGTGGGGGCCAGCAGGCGCTCCCGGTCGGTCCGTTCGGCCGCGTCGAGGGCGGCGGCGACCGCGTCCGGGGTCGTCGCGTCCACGCCGAGCGCGCCGAGGACGGCCACCACGGTGGCGTCCGGCACGGGCACGGTGACGCCCGCGGAGGGGCTGTAGGCGGTGGCGACGCCGTGACGGGCGGCGAGGCGGGCCAGGGTCACTTCACACTCCGGGGGACTCCGTGCCCGCACTTCCTGGGGCGCTGGGTTCGCTGGTGAGGGGGGCCGCCACGGTCAGCGGCGGTTCGCTGGTGAGGGGCTCGGCGTCGGGCAGCGGCGGCTCGCTGGTCAGCGGTTCGCCGGCCGGTGCCGTCTGCTGCGGAATCCGTATCCGTCCGAGGTGCTGGGCGGTCGTGGTCACGGGGATCTCCCGGTTCGTCTCGACTGGTGGGATCTGGGTAACGACTGAGCCCTACCCACCGCATCTCGTTTTACCGGCGGAATGTGGCGGAGTGACGTCACCTCGCCGTCGAACGGCCGGGCAAAGCCGACACATCGGCCATGTGCATTGACACCCCAGTGCGACGGGTGGTGGGGTCGTGACCCAGTCGTTACCGAACCGGCGGGCGGCCGGCGGCCTCCGGTCGAAGGGAGACACCCGTGCACCTCGGGCACCTCGGGCGCAGCAGGCGCGCGGCGACGGCCGTCGCCGCCGCCGTCATCGGAGGGCTCCTCGGAGGCGCGGTGCCGGGAGCGGCGCAGGCGGTCCCGGGGGTGGTCCCGGCCGGGAGTCCGGAGGCGGCGCCGTTCGCGCCGGGAGACCCGGTCGCGCCCACGGCCTCCTCGACCCGGGCTCCTTCCGCGGTCCCCCGGACCGACGCCTCCGCGCGCGTGCCCGCGGTCTGGCCGCGTCCGCAGTCGCTGACGGCCTCCGGGTCCGCGGTGCCGCTCGGGGACGAGGTGACGCTGCTCGCCGACGAGGGCGCCGATCCGTACGCCCTCGCCGCCCTGCGCGAGCTGCTGCGGTCCGCCGGGGTGCGGACCGTCCACACCGGGCTGCCCGGCCGCGGACCGGTCCTGCGGGTCGCGGGCCCCTCCGGCGAGGGCGCCGAGGACGTCCTGAGCGCCCTGCGGGTGCCCGACCGCCTCGACCTCCCGCGCGGCGGCTACCGGCTCGCCACGGGCCGTCCGGGCGGCCGGGACACGGTCGTCCTGGACGGGGTGGGCGGCGACGGGCTGTTCCACGCCGTGCAGACGCTGCGTCAGCTCCTCGGCACCGGGCGGGAGGTCCCCGGCGTGGTCGTCCGCGACTGGCCCGGCACGGCCGAGCGCGGGATCGTCGAGGGGTTCTACGGGACCCCCTGGACCGCCGCGCAGCGCCTCGCGCAGATCGACTTCCTGGGGCGGACCAAGCAGAACCGCTACCTGTACGCGCCGGGCGACGACCCGTACCGGAAGGCCCAGTGGCGCGACCCCTACCCGGCCGAGCAGCAGGCCGGGTTCCGGGCCCTCGCGGAGCGGGCCCGGGCCAACCACGTGACGCTGGGCTGGGCCGTGGCGCCCGCCCAGTCCATGTGCCTGTCCTCGCGGGCCGACCTGGCGGCGCTGACCCGGAAGATCGACGCGATGTGGGAGCTCGGGGTGCGCTCCTTCCAGCTCCAGTTCCAGGACTCCTCGTACGACGAGTGGCACTGCGACCGGGACGCCGACGCCTTCGGGCGGGGGCCCGCGGCCGCGGCCGCCGCCCACGCGCGCGTGGCGAACACGGTCGCCCGGCACCTCGCCGAACGGCACCCGGACGCCGAGCCGCTGACGGTGATGCCGACGGAGTACTTCCAGGACGGCGCGACCGAGTACCGCAGCGGGCTCGGCGAGGAGCTGGACGCGGACGTGCGGGTGGCGTGGACCGGGGTCGGCGTCGTGCCCCGCTCCATCACCGGCGGCGAGCTGGCGCGGACCCGGGCGGCCCTGGGGCGTCCGCTGGTCACCATGGACAACTACCCGGTCAACGACTACGCGCAGGACCGGCTCTTCCTCGGGCCCGCGCGGGGCCGGGAGCCGGCCGTGGCCGCCGGTTCGGCGGCCTTCCTCGCACTCGCGATGGAGCAGCCCGCGGCCTCCCGCGTCCCGCTCTTCACCACCGCCGACTACGCCTGGAACCCGCGCGGCTACCGGCCGGCGGAGTCCTGGCGGGCGGCCGTCGACGACCTCGCCGGACCGGAGCCCGCCGCCCGCGAGGCGCTGCGGGCGCTCGCGGGGAACGGCGCCTCCTCCGTGCTCGACCCGGCGGCCGAGTCGGCGTACCTGAAGCCGCTCCTGGCGGCCTTCTGGGCCTCCCGTACGAGCGCGTCCGCCGACGCGGGCCCCGGGCGGGAGAAGGCGACCCGGGACCTGCGGGCCGCGTTCACCGTGATGCGCGAGGCCCCCGGGCGGCTCAAGGACACGGCCGGCGGCGCCTTCGACGACGAGACGGGCCCCTGGCTCGGCCGGCTGTCGCGCTACGGCCTGGCCGGCGAGACGGCCGTCGACATGCTGGTCGCCCAGGAGTCGGGGGACGGTGCGGCCGCCTGGCGGGCCCAGTTGGCCCTGGAGTCGCTGCGCGAGGAGCTGTCGGCCGGCCGGGTGACGGTCGGCGCGGGAGTGCTCGACCCGTTCCTCACACGCGCGGTGGACCGGGCGAAGGCCTGGACCGGTGCCGACCGGACGCCCCCGGCGCGGACCGACCGCGCCGCCGACTCGTACACCGTGCGGCTCGACCGGGCGCGGCCCGTGGAGACCCTGACGGTGATGACCGAGCCGGGTGCGGACGGCGCGGGGGACGCGCGCGTGGAGGCCTACGTCGAGGGCGAGGGGTGGCGGCCGCTCGGTCCGCTGTCGGCGTCCGGCTGGACGCAGGCCGAGCTGAAGGGGCTGCGGGCGGAGGCGCTGCGGGTCGTGTGGAGCGGCGGGGGTCCGGCCCCCTCGGTGCGCTCGCTGGTGCCGTGGTTCGCGGACGGGCCGCGCGCGGCGCTGGACCTGGCCCGGACGGAGACGGACGCGGAGATCGGCGGTCCGTCCCAGCGGGTGGACGTCGAGCTGTCGGGTGTGCGCGCGGGCGAGGTGCGGGGGCCGCTGTCGGCGAAGGCCCCCCGGGGGATCACCGTCCGGCTGCCGCGGCAGGCGGTGGTCGAGCGCGGCGCCCGGTCGACGGTTCCGCTGGAGGTGTCGGTGGCGGCGGACGCGCCCGCGGGCACGTACCGGGTGCCGGTGACGTTCGCGGGCGAGGAGCGGGTGCTGACGGTGCGGGCCTTCCCGCGCACGGCGGGCCCCGATCTGGCACGCACGGCGACGGCCTCCTCGTCAGGCGACGAGACGCCGGACTTCCCGGCGGCCCTGGCGGTGGACGGCGATCCGGCCACCCGCTGGTCCTCGCCGGCGGAGGACGGCGCCTGGTGGCAGCTGGAGCTGCCGGAGCCGGCCCGGATAGGGCAGGTGGTGCTGCACTGGCAGGACGCGTACGCCTCGCGGTACCGGGTCCAGGTCTCGGCCGACGGGCGGATCTGGCGCACGGCCGCGACGGTGGCGGAGGGCCGGGGCGGCCGGGAGTCGGTCCGGATGGACGCGGCGGACACGCGGTTCCTGCGGGTGCAGGGCGAGGAGCGGGCGACCCGGTACGGGTACTCGCTCTGGTCGGTGGAGACCTACGCGGTGGCCGGGGCGGAGCGGCCCGCGGGCGGGAAGCCGCCGGAGCGGCCCGCCGGGGAGCCGGCGGAGGGGTCGGCGGGCGGGTCGGCGGGCGCCGCCGCGGGTGCCGGACCGGGCGGTGCGCCGGCGGGCACGGCGGAGGAGCGGCCCGCCCCCTGAGGGGCGCACCGCTCCCTGTCGCACCCGGCCCGCGTCGCACCCGGCCCGCGTCGCCGCCCGCCCGGCCCCCGCGCCCGCGGGCGGAGGTCGGGGCGCGCACGGACGCGAAAGGCCCGGCTCAACCCGTCGCCAGCGCCCTCGCGGGGGCGTCGGCGGCGGAGTCGATCCGGGCCATCACGTCGTCGGCACCGTACGGCTGGAGGTAGGGCAGCCAGCGGGGGTCCCGGTGTCCGGTCCCGATGATCCGCCAGGCCAGACCGGTCGGCGGGGCCGGTTGGTGGCGCAGCCGCCAGCCGATCTCGCGCAGGTGCCGGTCGGCCTTGACGTGGTTGCAGCGACGGCAGGCCGCCACCACGTTCTCCCAGGCGTGCGTGCCCCCGCGGCTGCGCGGGATGACGTGGTCGACGCTGGTCGCCACACCCCCGCAGTACATGCAGCGCCCGCCGTCACGGGCGAAGAGCGCCCTGCGGGTCAAGGGAACGGGCCCCCGGTAGGGGACCCGCACGAAGCGCTTCAGTCGCACCACGCTGGGCGCGGGGACGACTTGGGTCTCGCTGTGCAGGAAGGCGCCGGATTCCTCGAGGCAGAGAGCCTTGTTCTCCAGGACGAGGACGAGTGCGCGGCGGAGCGGTACGACGCCGAGCGGCTCGTACGACGCGTTGAGGACCAGGACATGCGGCACGGATGCCTCCTATGACGCCGGCGGCGCGTGGCTCGCGCCGGGACGAACTGCTCTCAGTCTCCCCTCATGCCTGGTCGGAACGCCACCACGTGCCGGGATCGGGGTGACGGCCCCGGCGTGTTCTCGACCACATCGGCATGTCTTCTCTCTGTCTGCCCGGGTGAGGTCCGTCTCTCCCTCGAACAGCGCTACGGGACCACGTCCGACGCCCCGTTACTGTGGATGCTCTGCGTACGCGATGCCCTGGAGGTCCACCCGTGTCCTGGTCCGCCCTTGCGGCTGCCACCGAACCCGAGCCCATTCCGGTGACCCTCGACGAGGCGGCGGAGAAGGCCACGAGTGCGGCGAGCTGGGTGGAGGAGAACTGGTCCACCTGGCTGAACACGGGGCTGCGCATCCTGCTGATCCTGATCGTCGCGCTGCTCCTGCGGATGGCGGTCCGGCGGGCCCTCACGAAGCTGATCGAGCGGATGAACCGCTCGGCGCAGGCGGTGGAGGGGACGGCCCTCGGCGGACTCCTCGTCAACACCGAGCGGCGGCGGCAGCGCTCGGAGGCGATCGGCTCCGTGCTGCGCTCGGTGGCGTCGTTCCTGATCCTGGGCACGGCCGGGCTGATGATCCTGGGCGCCTTCAAGATCGACCTGGCACCGCTGCTGGCCTCGGCCGGTGTGGCCGGTGTGGCGATCGGTTTCGGCGCGCGGAACCTGGTGACGGACTTCCTGTCGGGTGTCTTCATGATCCTGGAGGACCAGTACGGCGTGGGCGACTCGGTCGACGCCGGCGTGGCCTCCGGCGAGGTCGTGGAGGTCGGCCTGCGGGTGACCAAGCTGCGTGGCGTGGACGGCGAGATCTGGTACGTGCGCAACGGCGAGATCAAGCGGATAGGGAACCTCAGCCAGGGCTGGGCGACGGCGGCCGTGGACGTGACCGTCCGGCCGACCGAGGACCTGGAGCGGGTGCGGGCCGTGATCGTCGAGGCGGCCGAGTCCATGGCCAAGGAGGAGCCGTGGAACGAGCGCCTCTGGGGCCCGGTGGAGGTGCTCGGGCTGAGCGAGGTGCTGCTCGACTCGATGACCGTCCGGGTCTCGGCGAAGACGATGCCGGGGAAGGCGCTGGGCGTGGAGCGCGAGCTGCGCTGGCGGATCAAGCAGGGCCTGGACCGGGCCGGCATCCGGATCGTGGGCGGGCTCCCGGCGCAGGCCGAGGAGGCGGCGGCCGATCCGACCGCGGGGATGGCGGCGCCCTCGGCCTTCGCCTCGGCGACCTCGCCGCAGTCCGCGGCGGCCACCCCGCTGCCGAAGACCGACCTCAACAAGTAGCAGCGCGCGGGAACGCGCACCCGGGACGCCCCCGGAGGTAACGCTTTGGTTGCCTTCGGGGGCGTCTCGCGTGCCCGGGTATTGACGCCCCCGTGACGGCCGCCTTATTTTCCTCTCACCAAATAGGAAACTTTCCTAACAGTGAAGTGGGAGAGGCGGGCCGCCGCGAGGCAGCACAATGGCCCGACCAGCAGCCGAAGGCAGGTGCGACCTCATGGCCGGTACGACCCCGGGAACCCCCGGCACGCCGCGCGTGCTCCGCGCCATGAACGACCGGGCGGCCCTGGACCTGCTCCTAGAGCACGGGCCCCTCTCGCGGACCCGGATCGGCAAGCTCACCGGCCTGTCCAAGCCGACCGCCTCCCAACTGCTCGCCCGCCTCGAAGCGGCCGGCCTCGTCGTCGCCACCGGCACCACCGCGGGCCGACCCGGACCGAACGCCCAGCTCTACGCGGTGAACGCGCGGGCCGCGTACGCCGCCGGACTCGACGTCAACCCCTTCCGCATCCACGCCGCCGTCGCCGACATCACCGGCGAGATCGTCGGCGAGTACGAGCTCCGCACCCCCGGCCGCGCCGCCTCCGGCGTCGTCCGCCAGGTCACCGACGCCCTCGACGGGGCCGTCAAGGCCGCCGGCATCACCCGCGAGGACGTCCGGCGCCTGGTCATCGGCACCCCCGGCGCCTTCGACCCGGCCACCGGACGCCTCCGGTACGCCTCGCACCTGCCCGGCTGGCACTCCCCCACCCTGCTGGAGGAGCTGGCCGCCGTCCTGCCGATGCCGTTCGAGTACGAGAACGACGTCAACCTCGTCGCCGTGGCCGAGCAGCGCGTCGGCGCGGCCCGCGGCCACGCGGACTTCGTCCTGCTCTGGAACGAGGAGGGCCTCGGCGCCGCCCTCGTCCTCGGCGGGCGGCTGCACCGCGGCTTCACCGGCGGCGCCGGCGAGGTCGGCTTCCTGCCCGTACCCGGCACCCCGCTCGTACGGCAGGTCACCAAGGCCAACTCCGGCGGCTTCCAGGAGCTCGCCGGCGTCCAGGCCGTGCCCCGGATCGCCCGCACCGTCGGGATCGACACCCCCGAGCAGCCCTACGTGCCGGTCGCGAGCGGGCTGCTCGCCCGGGCCGTCGAGACCCACGGCGAGGACCCCCGGTACGCGGACCTGCTCGACCGGTACGCCGAACGCGTCGCCATCGGGCTCTCCTCGATCGTCGCCGTCCTCGACCCCGAACTCATCGTGCTCTCCGGCGACGTCCTCGTCGCCGGCGGCGAACCCCTCCGCGCGCGCGTGCAGTCCGAACTGGCCGACCTCGCCGCCTCCCGGCCCCGGCTCGTCCTCTCGGCCGTGCCCCGGCGCCCGGTGCTGCGCGGCGCCCTCGAAAGCGCCCTCGCCACCACCCGGGCCGAGGTCTTCGACACCTCGCGCTGACCCACCGACCCCCGCGTTCCCCCTTCCCCCGTAAGCCCTCCGCCACAGGGAGACTCCGTCATGCCCGCACGTCCGCGCAGAGCAGCCGCAGCGCTCGCCGCCACCGCCTCGATAGCCCTCTTCGCCTCGGCCTGTACGGGCTCCGCGAACAACGCGGCCTCCGACGACCCCAAGGCCGAGACGACCATCACCTTCTGGCACGGCTGGTCGGCGCCCGCCGAGGTCAAGGCGATCCAGGACAACATCGACCGCTTCACCAAGGCCCACCCGAACATCAAGGTCAAGGTCGTCGGGAACATCAACGACGACAAGCTCAGCCAGGCCCTGCGCGCGGGCGGCTCCAACGGACCGGACGTGGCCGCTTCCTTCACCACGTCCAACGTCGGCAAGTTCTGCCACTCCGGCGCCCTGGCGGACCTCAAGCCCTTCCTGGAGAAGGACAAGGTCGACCTCGACAAGACCTTCTCGAAGGTCCTCCAGAACTACACCCAGTTCGAGGGCAGGCGCTGCTCCCTGCCGCTGCTCTCCGACGCGTACGGCCTCTACTACAACAAGGACGCCTTCCGGAAGGCCGGCCTCGACCCCGAGGCCCCGCCGAAGACCTGGTCCCAGTTCGCCGAGGTCGCCAAGAAGCTCACCAAGGCCAAGGGCGACGGCTACGAGCAGCTCGGCTTCATGCCGAACTACCTCGGCTACGAGACCGTCCCCAGCCACTACATGTCGCAGTGGAACCACCGGTACTTCGACGAGGACGGCAAGTCGCTCCTCGGCAAGGACCCCGGCTTCGCCGAGATGCTCACCTACCAGAAGTCGCTGGTCGACGGCCTGGGCGGATTCGCGAAGCTGGACAGGTACCGCACCACCTTCGGAGACGAGTGGGGCGCCAAGCACCCCTTCCACACCGGTCAGGTCGCCATGCAGCTGGACGGCGAATGGCGGCTCAACTTCATCAAGGACGCCGGCGTGACCTTCGACGTCGGCGTGGCGCCGCTGCCCGTCGCCGACGACGAGGCGGCCGAGTACGGCAAGGGCTACCTCTCCGGCACGATCATCGGCATCGCCCCGCAGAGCAAGAAGCAGAACGCGGCCTGGGAGCTCGTCAAGTACATGACGATGGACACCGAGGCCGTGGTGAACTTCGCCAACGACATCGGCAACGTCCCCTCCACCCTGGAGGCCCTCAAGTCGCCGGACCTGAAGTTCGACGCCCGCTTCAAGACCTTCCTCGACATCGCCCGCCACCCCGCGTCCACCACCTCGGACGGCGCGGTCAACGGCAGCACGTACCAGGACACCTTCCAGGACTTCGCCCAGAAGTACGAGAAGGGCCAGGTCCCGGACCTGAAGAAGGGCCTCGCGGACACCGCCGCCCAGATCGACCGCGACATCGCCCAGGCGAAGTAAGACCCGGGGCCGGTATCTCATGTCCGACACCCTCGCCGGGCGTCAGGCGGCGCTGCGGTCGAAGCGCGTGCGCAACGCGCTTCGCACCGCGGCGTTCATGTCGCCCTGGCTGATCGGCTTCAGCGTCTTCTTCGCGTACCCGCTCGTCTCCACCGTCTACTTCTCCTTCATGCGGTACGACGGGCTCAACCCGCCGACCTGGCGCGGCCTGGAGAACTGGGACTACGTCTTCTCCGACCTGCCGAAGTTCTGGCCGGCGATGCAGAACACCCTCTGGCTCGCGGTGGTCATGGTCGCCTGCCGGGTCGTCTTCGGCCTCGGCATCGGCCTGCTCATCACCAGGATCAAGACCGGCGCGGGGGTCTTCCGCACCCTGTTCTACCTGCCCTACCTGGCCCCTCCGGTGGCCGCGACGCTGGCCTTCGTCTTCCTGCTCAACCCGGGCACGGGGCCGGTCAACTCGCTCCTGGAGGGCATCGGGATCCCCGCCCCCTCCTGGTTCAACGACACCGCGTGGGCCAAGCCGGCCCTGACCGTCCTCGCCGTGTGGGGCGTCGGGGACCTCATGGTCATCTTCATGGCCGCGCTGCTCGACGTGCCGAAGGAGCAGTACGAGGCGGCGGAGCTGGACGGGGCCTCGGCCTGGCAGCGCTTCCGCTACGTCACCCTGCCGAACATCTCGCCGATCATCCTCTTCGCCGTGGTCACCGGGATCATCGGCGCGATGCAGTACTACACCCAGCCGATCGTGGCCGCGAAGGTCGCCTCGGGGGTGATGGGCGGCTCGGGCCAGACCTTCGAACCGGGCTACCCCGACGACTCCACGCTCACGCTGCCGCAGCTCGTCTACAACCTCGGCTTCGGCCGCTTCGACTACGGCGCGGCCAGCGTCGTGGCCCTCGTCCTGTTCGCCCTCTCCATGGCCTTCACGGCGCTGCTCATGCGCCGGCGGGGCGGCCTGATCGGCTCGGGTGACTGATCCATGACCTCCACGACCACCCTCGACCGGCCCGTCCGCCGGACGACCGCCGGCGCGGCCGAGAAGACGGCCCGCCGCAAGGCGCTCCTGCACTGGATCGCCGTGCACTCCCTCGGGATCGCCGCGGCCCTGTTCTTCGTGCTGCCGTTCGTCTTCGTCTTCCTGACGTCCCTGATGAGCGACCAGCAGGCCCTCACCCGCGACCTCACGCCGAACAGCTGGCACTGGGACAACTACGTCCGGGTCCTCCGGACCCCGGGCTTCCTGGACTGGTGGAGGAACTCGCTGCTGTACGCCGGACTCGGCACCGTCCTCGTGGTGGTGTCCTCGGTCCCGGTGGCGTACGCCCTCGCCAAGTTCCGCTTCCGCGGCCGGCACCTGTCGCTGCTGCTCGTCATCTCGATGATGATGCTGCCGCCGCAGGTGGTCATCATCCCGATGTACCTGTTCTGGGCCAAGCAGATGGACCTGTCCGGCACGCTCTGGCCGCTGATCGTCCCCATGGCGTTCGGCGACGCCTTCGCGATCTTCCTGCTGCGCCAGTTCCTGCTGACCATCCCGAACGAGTACATCGAGGCCGCCAGGATCGACGGGTGCGGCGAACTGCGCACCCTGCTCAAGGTCGTGCTTCCGATGGCGAAGCCCGGCATCGCCGCCGTGGCCCTGTTCCAGTTCTTCTACTGCTGGAACGACTACTTCGGACCCCAGATCTACACCTCCGAGAACCCGGCGGCCTACACGCTGAGTTACGGCCTGGAGTCCTTCAAGGGCGCGCACCACACCGACTGGAATCTGACCATGGCCGCGACCGTCCTGGTCATGGCCCCTGTGATCCTCGTCTTCTTCTTCGCCCAGAAGGCGTTCGTCGAGGGAGTCACACTGACCGGAGTGAAGGGCTGACTCACACCATGAAGCTCACTGTCGTAGGGGGCGGTTCCACCTACACCCCCGAACTGATCGACGGATTCGCACGACTGCGCGACACCCTGCCCCTCACCGAACTCGTCCTCGTCGACCCGGCGGCCGACCGGCTCGACCTGGTCGGCGGCCTGGCCCGGCGGATCTTCGCCCGGCAGGAGCACCCGGGGACGATCACCACCACCTCCGACCTCGACGCCGGGGTCGAGGGCGCCGACGCCGTCCTGCTCCAGCTGCGGGTCGGCGGGCAGGCCGCCCGCGAGCAGGACGAGACCTGGCCGCTGGAGTGCGGCTGCGTCGGGCAGGAGACCACCGGCGCCGGCGGTCTCGCCAAGGCGCTGCGCACGGTCCCGGTCGTCCTGGACATCGCCGAGCGGGTCCGGCGCACCAACCCGGACGCCTGGATCATCGACTTCACCAACCCCGTCGGCATCGTCACGCGCGCGCTGCTCCAGGCCGGCCACAAGGCCGTCGGCCTGTGCAACGTGGCCATCGGCTTCCAGCGGAAGTTCGCCGCCCTGCTCGGCGTCGCCGCGGCCGAGGTCCACCTGGACCACGTCGGGCTCAACCACCTCACCTGGGAGCGGGCCGTACGCCTCGGCGGCCCCGAGGGCGAGAACGTGCTGCCCCGGCTGCTCGCCGAGCACGGCGACGCGATCGCCGACGACCTGCGGCTGCCGCGTCCGGTCCTGGACCGGCTCGGCGTCGTCCCCTCGTACTACCTGCGGTACTTCTACGCGCACGACGAGGTCGTCCGGGAGCTCGGCACCAAGCCCTCGCGGGCCGCCGAGGTCGCCGCGATGGAGAAGGAGCTCCTGGACCTGTACGGGGACCCGGCGCTCGACGAGAAGCCGGCCCTGCTCGCCAGGCGGGGCGGCGCCTTCTACTCGGAGGCGGCCGTGGACCTGGCCGCCGGCCTGCTGGGCGGCGGCGGTTCGCCGTACCAGGTGGTCAACACGTACAACAACGGCACGCTGCCGTTCCTGCCGGACGACGCCGTCATCGAGACGCAGGCCGCGATCGGCGCGCAGGGCGCCGTGCCGCTGCCGGTCGCGCCGGTGGACCCGCTGTACGCCGGTCTCGTCGCGAACGTCACGGCCTACGAGGACCTGGCGCTCGAAGCGGCGCTGCGCGGCGGCCGGGACCGGGTGTTCAAGGCCCTGCTCGCGCACCCGCTGGTGGGTCAGTACGCCTCCGCCGAAGGGCTCACCGACCGGCTGATCGCGCACAACCGGGAGCACCTCGCGTGGGCGTGAACCTGGACGGCGTCCTCCTCGCGATCGACGCGGGGAACAGCAAGACCGACGCCGCGGTCCTCGCCCAGGACGGCACCGTCCTCGGCGCGGCGCGCGGCGGCGGGTTCCAACCGCCGGTGGTGGGGGTGGAGACGGCCGTCGACACCCTGGCGGAGATCGTCGGGCGCGCGTGGACGGAGGCCGGCGGAGCCGGGTCCTCCCCCGCGTTCGCCCATGTCGCGGCCTGTCTCGCCAACGCGGACCTGCCCGTGGAGGAGACCGCCCTCCGGGCCGAGCTCCTCCGCAGGGGCTGGAGCCGGTCGGCGCGGGTGCACAACGACACCTTCGCGATCCTGCGGGCCGGGATCGACGAGCCGCGCGGGGTCGCGGTGGTCTGCGGGGCGGGCATCAACTGCGTCGGCATGACCCCGGACGGGCGGACCGCCCGCTTCCCGGCGATCGGGAAGATCTCCGGGGACTGGGGCGGCGGCAGCGGCATGGCCGAGGAGGCGCTCTGGTTCGCGGCGCGCGCCGAGGACGGGCGCGGGGAGCCCTCCGAGCTGGCCCGCGCGCTGCCGGCGCACTTCGGCCTGGAGACGATGTACGCGCTGATAGAGGCGCTGCACCTGGGGCACGTGCCCTTCGAGCGGCGGCACGAGCTCACCCCGGTCCTGTTCCGGGTGAGCGCGGACGGCGACCCGGTCGCGCTGTCCCTGGTGCACCGGCTCGCCGAGGAGGTCGTGGCGCTGTCGGCGGTCGCCCTGGGGCGGCTCGGCCTCCTGGAGGAGGAGACGCCGGTGATGCTGGGCGGCAGCGTGCTCGCCGCGCGGCATCCGCAGCTGGAGTCGAGGATCCGCGCGCTCCTCGCCGAGCGGGCACCGAAGGCGGTCATCGGCTTCGTGACCGCCCCGCCGGTCCTCGGGGCGGGGCTGCTGGCCCTGGACGAGGTCGCGGCGGGCCCGGTGGCCGCGGCCCGGCTGCGGGAGCACTACGGGGCCTGAGGCGCCGACGGGTGCGGTCGCGGGGCGTCCCCTCCACCGGAGGGGGCGCCCCGCCGGCATGTTCACCTGTTCGAGCGATGCCCGGAACGGAACCGATCACGGCCGGGCGACGTATCCAGAGTGAGGGGGTTCGCCCCGCGATGCGAGGGGGTTCGCCCGCGGATGTGCCGGGGGCATACGGCACGATAAGAACAAGATCCAGTCAATCCCGGTGTGCGGACGGCCCCCTGCGGCCATACTGCAGGCCGGACCGGCCGATGTCGGCGACCAGGGGGAGGTCACGTGACACACCCGCCGAACGCACCCGCCGCACCGGCGGGCAGCGCGGCGCAGGCGCCCGCGCGCCCGGCCGGCGTGCCCGCGCAGCCGTCGCCCGCGCCGGGTGCCGCCCCGCCCGCGGGGCGGAGCGCCTGGTCCGTGGGACGGGAGCGGCTGCGGGTCGCCACGACGACCGAGCCCGGCCGGCTGCAGATCCTCGGAGCCGTCCTGGCGCTGCTCGTCGTCGCGTTCGGCGCCGTCACCGCCCTGCAGGTCGACGACCGGACCACCGCCGCCGACGACGTCGTGAGCCGCAGCCAGCCGCTGTCCGCCGACGCCGCCGCGATCTACCGCTCCCTCGCGGACGCGGACACCACCGCGGCGAGCGGCTTCCTGGCGGGCACCCTGGAACCGGCCGCGTCCCGCGCGCGGTACGACCGGGACATCGCCACCGCCGCGCGGCTGCTGGTCAAGGCCGCGGCGAGCACCGACGGTTCGGGCGCCTCGGCCCGCGAGATCGCCACGCTCAACGAGCAGCTCCCGCGCTACACGGGCCTGATCGAGCGGGCCCGCGCGGCCAACCGGCAGGGCCTGCCGCTGGGCGGGGCCTATCTGCGGTACGCGAGCCAGCAGATGACCAGCACGCTGCTGCCCGCCGCCGAGCGGCTGTACGAGGCCGAGACCGTACGGCTCCGGGAGGACGACGAGTCGGCCCGCACCTGGCCGCTGCTCGCCCTGGGCGTCGGCCTGCTGACCCTCGCCGTCCTGGTCTGGGCCCAGCGCCGCACCTACGCGCGGACGAACCGGGTCTTCAACCACGGACTGCTCGCGGCGACCGCGGCGACGGTGGCCGTGCTGCTCTGGCTGCTCGCGGCGCACACCGTCGCCCGGGCCGGGCTCGACACCGCGCGGGCGCAGGGCCAGGAGTCCCTCCAGGCGCTCAACACGGCCCGGATCGGCTCGCTCACCGCCCGCGCCAACGAGAACCTGACCCTGGTCGCCCGGGGCGCCGTCCTCACCGAGGACGGCAAGAACGACAAGTACGAGGCCGCGTACACGTCGAGCATGGACACCCTGACGTCCGCGCTCGCCACGGCGCGGGAGCACGCGGACGACGACGCCGGCCGCGGCCCCGTCGACGAGGCTGCCTCCCGCACGGCCGAGTGGAAGGAGCGCCACCGGGACGCCCGCGCCAAGGACGAGGCGGGCGACTTCGAGGGCGCCCTCGAACGGACCGTCGGTTTCGGGGAGTCGGGGTCGGCGGAGCAGGCGGAGCAGGCGGAGAAGTCGACGGGGCGGTCCTTCGACCAGGTCGACGCCGCCCTGGACCGCGCCCTCGCGCACGAGCAGGCCGAGTTCACCCGCGCCGCCGGGGACGCGAGGGACGCCCTGACCGCGCTGCCGCTCGGCGCCGCGGTCCTCGGGATACTGGGCGCGGCGGGTGCCGTGCTCGGCATCAACCGCAGACTGTCGGAGTACCGGTGAGAGGGGGCGGGATGCCGAACGGCACGTACCCGCTGGTGCGGCGGACGGCGCAGCGCTTCCGGGGCTGGGGCGGGGTGGCCGCGATGGCCGTGGCCTGCGGGCTCACCGCCTCGCTCACCCTGCTCCCGCTGGCCCACGACGGCGCCGACGCGGCGGCCGCCCCCGGCGCCGGGGGGCCGGGACCCGGCATCGGCACCGGGGTGCAGATCAAGGCGGACACCTGCGACCGGCCCTGGGCCTCCCTGCCCCCCTCGACGGCGGACGGACCGGCGATCGAGGCGATCAGGAAGCGCGGGAAGCTCGTCGTCGGCGTCGACCAGTCCAGCTACCGCTGGGGCTACCGCAATCCGGAGACGCGCGCGCTCGAAGGCTTCGACATCGACCTGGCGCGGGCCGTCGCCGAGGACCTGCTGGGCAGTGGGGACGCCGTCATCTTCCGGGCGATCCCCACGAACCAGCGGATCGCCGCCCTGGACAGCGGCAAGGTCGACCTCGTCGTGCGCACCATGACGATCAACTGCAAGCGGATCCAGCAGGTCGCCTTCTCCACCGCCTACTTCCAGGCCGGCCAGCAGGTCCTGGCGCCCAAGCTCGCCACCGACATCACCGGCTACGACACCTCGCTGAAGGGCAAGCGGGTCTGCACCGCCGAGGGCTCCACGGCCTACGAGGCCCTGGAGGAGAAGTCGTTCGGCGCCCTCTTCAAGGACGAGGGCGACGGCACCAAGGACGACAAGGACCTGCTGACCGTGCCCAACCAGCTGGACTGCCTGGCCAGGCTCCAGATGGGCGAGGTCGACGCGGTCGTCACCGACAACGCGCTGGCGGCCGGCCAGGCCGCCCAGGACCCGGCGGTCGAGCTCAAGGGCAGACCGTTCACCACCGAGTTCTACGGCGTGGCCGCCAAGCTCGGCAACGACGACCTGGTCCGCCGGGTCAACCAGGTCCTCGTCGGCTACCGCAAGGGGCCCTGGCAGCAGGCGTACCGCACCTGGCTGGAGAAGGACCTGCCCGGGATCACCGGACCGCCGGCCCCGCTGTACAAGTAGCGCCGGGCACCCCGTACGACCAGCCCCGTACACGGAGAGGAAGAGGTGATCGATGGGCGTCACGGGACCCCCTGGGCCGGTGATGGACCGGGACGAGGCGGACCGTGCGCTGGCGCGCCTCGGAGCCGAGCACAAGGCCGTCGAGGACTCGCTCCTCGCACTCCAGGACCACGCGGGCCGCAGGCTGCTCGAAGGGGCGGAGCTCACCGGCACCACCCGGGACCGCTGGGCGGCCACCGAGCGGACCATCACGCTGCTCTGGACCTGCTTCGACGTGTACACCGGGGCCCTCCGGGAGGCCCGCGAGGTGCGCGCCCGGCGGCGCTGGCCCGGCCGTGACGAGCTGGTGGAGCTGACCGACCGGCTGCGCGGGGAGAGCGTGCACGTCGCGGGCGGGACCGGCGAACAGGGGCTGCTCACCGAGCGGTTCACCCTGGAGGGCCTGGTCCGCCGGATGAACGAGCTGTACGCCTCCTCGCTCGACGTGGTGGTGACCGCCGACGCGGTCTGGTCCGCGCTGCCCGCCCGGATAGACCTCCTCGCCGCCGAGCTCGGCCGGACGCGCTCGCTCGCGCACTCGGTCGGGGTGCGGCCCGGGGAGCACCCGGCCGGGGACGAGCTGGAGGACATCACCACCGAGCTGGGCGCGCTGCGCTCCCAGGTCGTCACCGATCCGCTGGCGTTCTGGCGTCCGGCGACGGGGAGTTCGGCGCCCGGCGGAGGGCGTCCGGACACCGAGCGGTACGACCGGGCGGCGCTGGCCCTGGAGGACATCCGGCGGGAGATCGAGGCCGTGCTCGCGGTCCGGCAGGACTCCGAGGACCGGCTGCTCCGGCTGCGGGACGTGCTGTCCCGGGCGGACCGCACGCTCGCCGAGGCGCGGGCCGCGCGCGGCGAGGTCCTGGCGAAGATCGCGGCCTCCGAGGTGCCGGCGGTCAGCGGGCCTCCGACGGCGCTCCAGGAGCGGCTGGTGGCCGCCGCCGAGTACCGCAGGCACGCCCAGTGGCACCGGCTCTCCCCGCTCCTGGAGTCCCTGGAGCGGGACGCTGAGGACGAACTGCTGCGGGCCCGCGAGTCGCTGACCGCGGTCACGGCCCCGCTCGCGGTCCGGGCCGAGCTGCGCGGCAGGCTCGACGCGTACAAGGCGAAGGTGGCGCGGCTCGGCGCGGCGGAGGACCCGCTGCTGGTGGAGCGGTACGACGCGGCCCGCCGGATGCTGTGGAGCGCGCCCTGCGACCTGCGGGTCGCGGAGCAGGCGGTGCTGCGCTACCAGCAGGCGGCGGCGGACGTACTGTCCGGCCCGAGGGACGCGGAAGGACGGCAGTGGTGAGCGGCGGGGAGACGGGTGTGGGGAGCTGTCAGCGTCCTTCGTGCGAGGGGTCGTACGAGGACATGGGAGGCGGCGAGCTGTACTGCGACACCTGCGGCCTGGCCCCGGTGGTCGCGGCCGGCGGGCTGATCGGCTCGACGCCCACGGGGGTGGCCGTGCCGGGCCGGAACCCGGGCGGGGGCGGTGGCGCCGTCGGGGGGCCGGACTCGGCGTCCTCGCGGAGCAGTTCGCGGGCGTCGTCGCGGGCCTCGTCCCGCTCGTCGACCTCCCGCCGTTCGGTCTCCGGGCGGCTCTCGCGCTCGCTGTCCGGGGCCTCCGCGTCGCGTTCGGTGTCGGTGCGCAGCTCCGGCACCTCGACCGGCCAGTCCGCCCGGAACCGGCTGGGCGCCGGTCTGGTGTCGATCCCGGAGGTGCCGCGGCCGGACCCGCGGGCCGCGGTCATGGAGAACCCCGAGGTCCCCGAGCGGAAGCGTTTCTGCTCCCGCGCGGACTGCGGTGCGCCCGTGGGCCGTTCGCGGGGCGAGCGACCCGGCCGCACGGAGGGCTTCTGCACCAAGTGCGGGCACCCGTACTCCTTCGTACCGAAGCTGCGCGGCGGGGACATCGTCCACGGCCAGTACGAGGTCGCGGGCTGCCTCGCGCACGGCGGCCTCGGCTGGATCTACCTCGCCGTCGACCGGGCCGTCTCCGACCGCTGGGTCGTCCTCAAGGGCCTCCTCGACACCGGCGACCAGGACGCGATGGCCGCCGCGATCTCCGAGCGCCGCTTCCTCGCCGAGATCGAGCACTCCAACATCGTCCGCATCTACAACTTCGTCGAGCACCTCGACCAGCGCACCGGCTCCCTGGACGGCTACATCGTCATGGAGTACGTCGGCGGCAAGTCGCTCAAGGAGATCGCCAACGAGCGCCGGACCCCCGACGGCCGCCGCGACCCGCTGCCGGTCGAGCAGGCCTGCGCGTACGGGATCGAGGCCCTGGAGGCGCTCGGCCACCTGCACAGCCGCAACCTGCTGTACTGCGACTTCAAGGTGGACAACGCCATCCAGTCCGAGGACCAGCTGAAGCTCATCGACATGGGCGCGGTCCGACGGATGGACGACGACGAGTCCGCGATCTACGGCACGGTCGGCTACCAGGCGCCGGAGGTGGCCGAGGTCGGGCCGTCGGTGGCGAGCGACCTGTACACGGTGGCGCGCACCCTCGCGGTGATGACCTTCGACTTCCAGGGCTACACGAACGTCTTCGTGGACTCGCTGCCCGACCCGGGCAACATCCCGGTCTTCCGGACGTACGAGTCGTTCTACCGCTTCCTGGTCCGGGCCACCGACCCGGACCCGGCGCGGCGGTTCTCCTCCGCGCAGGAGATGGCGGAGCAGCTGACGGGCGTGCTGCGGGAGGTCGTGGCCCTCCAGTCGGGGCGGCCGCGGCCCGCGCTGTCGACGCTGTTCGGCACGGAGGTGCGGGTCACGGACACGGCCCTGTTCGCCGAGCAGACGGACGACGTGTCGCTGCTCGGCGCGCGGCGGGGCCGCAGGCAGCCGGTGGCGCCGGCGCCCGCCGCCGCACCGGGGGCCGCGGCCGGAGCCGTCCCGCCGGGCGGGCCGCGGGGCACGGGTCCCTCCGCTCCCGCCGGTCCCGGGCTCGGGGCCCTGCTCGCGCCGCTCGACACGCCCGCCGTCGCACTCGCCCTGCCCGTGCCCCGGGTCGACACGGGCGACCCCAACGCCGGTTTCCTCGCGGGTCTCGCCGCCGCCGCGCCCGGTGAACTGCTCGCCGCGCTGCACGCCGCGCCCGCCCCCTCCGCCGAGCTGCGGCTGCGGACCCTGCGGGCCGAGCTGGAGCTGGGCGACCTGCCGGGCGCCGCACGGACCCTGGCCGGTCTGGAGGAACGCGACCCGGACGACTGGCGGGTCGTCTGGTACCGGGGGGTGGCCTCCCTGGTGACCGGCGATCACGAGCACGCGGCGCTCTCCTTCGACGCGGTCTACGACGCCTTCCCGGGCGAGCCCTCGCCGAAGCTGGCCCTCGGGATCTGCGCCGAGGTGCTGGGCCAGCTGGACAACGCCGCCGAGTACTACCACCTGGTGTGGACGACGGACCCGAGCTTCGTCAGCGCGGCCTTCGGTCTGGCACGGGTGCAGCTCGCGGCCGGGGACCGGGCCGGGGCCGTAGGGACCCTGGAGTCCGTGCCGGAGGCCTCGATCCACTACACCCCGGCCCGGGTCGCGGCCGTGCGGGCGCGGCTGCGGCGGCGTCCGGCGGGGGATCCGCTCGCCGCCGACCTGACGGCGGCCGCGGCCCAGGTCTCGGCGCTCCAGGGCTTCGGTCTGGACGCCGTGCGTCGCGAGCAGTTGTCGACGGAGGTCCTCGGCACCGCCCTCGACTGGGTACTCTCCGGTAGTCCCGGTGCGGAACCGGGCGGCGGCGCGCTGCTGCTCGGAAGTGAACTGGACGAGCGCGGACTGCGCTTCGGCCTCGAACGCTCGTACCGGGTGCTGGCCCGGCTCGCCCAGCGGGGCGAGGAGAGGATCGAACTGGTGGAGCGGGCCAACCGCTTCCGCCCCCGGACGTGGGTGTGAGGATGTCCCAGAAGCCGAAGCCGTCGCACGGCCTCACCGTCTGCCCGGACTGCGCGGAGCCCCTGGAGTCGGGTGACCGGTTCTGCGGGGCGTGCGGCCACGACCTGGCGGCCGTGCCGGCCGCCGGGGTCGAGCCGGACCGCCCGACCGTGGCCATCGTCACCCCCGTGGCCTGGCCGGACGCCCCGTCCCGCGACCCCGGTTCGCTGTCGACCGCCACCCAGCACCCCGGCGACCTGCCGGGCACCGACTCGGGCGGCAGGGACCTGCCGACGATGGAGGTCCGCACGGACGGGCCGGTGCCCCCGGCCGCCGGACCCGCCGGCCGGACCGCGGCGGGCGGCGGCGACTTCGAGCTGGCCGCGCCCGACCCGCGGACGGCGGTACGGGCCGACCCGGCTCCGGCGGCCGCGGCCGCCCCCGCACCGCAGGCGGAAGCGGTGTCCGGACCGCCCGCCGGGGATCCGGCACCGGCCGCCGCCGCACCCGGCTCCGCCCTGTGCGTGGCCTGCCGGGCCGGGCGGGTCGACACCGACGGCTACTGCGAGAACTGCGGCCACGCGCAGCCCCGCGAGCGCGACCACATGGAGCGGGAGCTCGGCGGCGTCGCCGCCGTCTCCGACCGCGGGCTGCGCCACCACCGCAACGAGGACGCGTTCGCCGTGTCGGCGACCACGCTCCCCGACGGCTCCCCCGCCACGCTCGCGATCGTGTGCGACGGCGTGTCCTCGGCCACCCGGCCCGACGAGGCCTCCGCCGCGGCGGCGGAGGCGGCCGGCGCCTCCCTACTCGCCGCGCTGCCCCGGGGGACCCACCCGCAGCAGGCGATGCACGAGGCGATCGTGGCCGCCGCCGAGGCCGTGAACTCCCTCGCGGAGGAGCCGGGCGAGGACGGCGCCGAGCACGACCCGCAGCGCCACCGCAACGCCCCGGCCTGCACCATCGTGGGGTCCGTCGTCGCCGACGGCCTGCTCGTCGTCGGCTGGGTCGGCGACAGCCGGGTCTACTGGGTGCCGGACGACCGGGCCACCCCGGCGGCCCGGCTCACCGAGGACGACTCCTGGGCCGCGCAGATGGTCGCGGCCGGCCTGATGAACGAGGCGGAGGCCTACGCGGACGAGCGTGCCCACGCGATCACCGGCTGGCTCGGCGCCGACGCCTACGAACTGGAGCCGCACACGGCCGCGTTCAAGCCGGACCGGTCCGGCGTGGTGGTCGTCTGCACGGACGGCCTGTGGAACTACGCGGAGGGGGCCGAGGACATGGCCCGGGTCGTCCCGGCCGACGCCTCCGACCGGCCGCTGCACAGCGCCCAGGTCCTCGTCGGCCACGCCCTGGACGGCGGCGGCCACGACAACATCACGGTCGCGCTGGTGCCGTTCACCGCCGTCCCCCCGGGGGCAGGACCGGCCTGAGCGGCCTCCGGTGCCCCGTCCCTCCGTCGTCCGACCGTCGTTGCCCGAGGAGCCGTAACGAATGGCCAACTTCTCCAAGTCGACCGTGCCGCAGTTCTCGGTGGACGTCTACCAGAACGAGTTCCTGCCCGAGGGCGGCCGGGACGTCAGCGCGATCGTCACGGTCACCTCGACCGGCGGCGGCACCACCGGCCGGCAGCCGCTCACCCCGGCGGCCGGCAGCGCCGCCGGTGTCGTGATCATGGTCGACTGCTCCGGCTCGATGGACTACCCCGCCACCAAGATGCGCGGGGCCCGCGAGGCGACCGCCGCCGCCGTCGACACCCTGCACGACGGCACGTCCTTCGCCGTGGTCGCGGGCACCCACCTGGCGAAGGAGGTCTACCCGGGGAACGGCCGCCTCGCCGTCGCCGACGCCCGGACCCGGGCCGAGGCCAAGGAGGCCCTGCGCCGGCTCAGCGCGGGCGGCGGCACGGCGATCGGCACCTGGCTGCGGCTCGCCGACCGGCTGCTCTCCTCGGCCGACCACCTCACGATCCGGCACGGCATCCTGCTCACCGACGGCCGCAACGAGCACGAGTCGCCGGAGGAGCTGCGGGCCGCCCTCGACGCCTGCGCCGGCCGCTTCACCTGCGACGCGCGTGGGGTGGGCACCGACTGGGAGGTCAAGGAGGTCACCGGGATCGCCTCCGCGCTCCTCGGCTCGGCCGACATCGTCGCCGACCCGGCCGGCCTCGCCGCCGACTTCACCGCGATGATGGAGCAGACGATGGGCAAGGGCGTGGCCGACGTCACGCTGCGCCTGTGGACCCCGGTCGGGGTGGAGATCGCCTACGTGAAGCAGGTGGCCCCGACGGTCGAGGACCTGACCGCGCGGCGTACGGAGGCCGGGCCGCGTGCCGGGGACTACCCGACGGGCTCCTGGGGCGACGAGTCCCGCGACTACCACGTGAGCGTGCGGGTCCCGCAGGCCGCGATCGGGCAGGAGATGCTCGCGGCCCGGGTCTCGCTGCTCGCGCCGGACCCGCTGGGCGGCGACCCGAGGCCACTGTCCCAGGGACTGGTACGGGCGGTGTGGACCGACGACCTGGCGATGTCGACCTCGATCAACCCCCAGGTCGCGCACTACACGGGCCAGGCGGAGCTCGCGGACGTCATCCAGCAGGGGCTGGATGCCCGCAAATCGGGCGATCACGACGGCGCGACGGCGAAACTGGGCCGCGCCGTGCAGCTCGCGGCGGCCTCCGGCAACGCGGATACGGCGAAACTGCTTTCGAAGGTGGTCGACGTGGTCGACGCGGCGACCGGTACTGTGCGTTTGAAGGCGAAGGTCGCGGAAGCGGACGAGATGACACTCGAGACCCGCTCCACCAAGACCGTTCGCGTCAAGAGGTAGCCCGGCCAGGGGCCGGACGACGAGAGGGGGAAGCACCGACATGCCGACCTGCCCGAACGGACACCAGTCGGTCTCCGACGACTGGTGCGAGGTCTGCGGCCACCGCATGGCCGGGGCGGGTGCGCCGACGGGTGCCGTACCGCCGCCTCCCCCGCCGCCGCCCCCCGCCTACGGATACCCCGGCCCGGCCGGATCGAGCGGCCCCGGAGGCCCGGGGGGCTACGACGCGCCCGGTGCTCCCGGCGGCTTCGGCCCCGGTGGCGACCCGAACGCGACGGCCCAGGCCGAGTTCTGCCCGCAGTGCCGGACGCCGCGCGAGCACATGGCGCCGTTCTGCGAGGAGTGCCGCTGGAACTTCCTCACGAACACCGCGACCTCGTACACGCCGGTGGCCCCGCAGAACGTGCCGTCGGCGCAGCGCCCGTCGGGCCCCCCGCCCGGCCTGAACCTTCCGCCGGGCTTCCAGTCCACGCCGCCGGGCCGACCGGACCCGCAGGGACCGCCGGGGCCGCCGCCGGGCCAGGACCCGTTCGGCTACCAGGGTTCGCGGCCCTCGCAGGTCAACCGCCCGGCCGAGCCGCTGGGCGGTGAGCCCACCCACCACCAGGCCCCGCCGCAGCGCCCGCCGGCGCAGCAGCCGCCCGGCCCGCCCGGTCAGGGCGACCCCTTCGGTCCCCCCGGCGGGCAGCCGCCGGCGCCTCCGGCGTACCTCCAGACGCCGTCCGCTCCTCCGGGGGCCCCCGCCCAGGCCCCGCCGCCGCCCGCGCCGCCGCAGCCGCGCGCGGACGACGACTGGGTCCTCTCACCGCCGTCGCAGCACCAGGCGCCGCCGCAGCCTCCGCAGCACCAGGGGCCCCCGCCGCAGCAGCACCAGGCACCGCCTCCGCCACAGCAGCAGCACCAGGCGCCCCCGCAGGCTCCGCAGCACCAGGGCCCCCCGCCGCACATGGCACCCCCGCCGCCGCCCCAGCAGCAGCAGCAGTTCCAGGCTCCCCCGCAGCAGCAGTTCCCGCCGCCGCGGCAGCCCCAGTCCTGGACCGCGGTCATCGGCCCGGACCGCGAGTACTTCATGGCGATGATGCAGCGCAGCGGCCCGGAGGCCGGTGGGCTGAACCTGCCCGCGTACTCGCCGGACAAGCACCTGCCGCTCCGGGGCAACCAGGTCTCCATCGGCCGCCGCCGGCACTCGACGGGCGAGTCCCCGGACATCGACCTGGCGGTGCCGCCGGAGGACCCGGGCGTCTCGCACCAGCACGCCGTGCTCGTGCAGCAGCCGGACGGCTCGTGGGCGGTGGTGGACCAGAACTCCACCAACGGCACCACGATCAACGGCGGCGAGGAGCCGATCCAGCCCTACGTCCCCGTCCAGCTCCAGGACGGCGACCGGGTGCACGTCGGCGCCTGGACGACGATCACGATCCGGGTGGGCTGAAACCGCCGGCGGGCAGCGGCCAGGCGTAGGGCCCTCCGGGGTCGTCCAGCCAGGCCCACTGCCGCTCGCCGCTGACCGTCACACCGAAGCGCTCCCGCTCCGGCCGCCCCTCGCGCAGCCAGAGCGAGAGCGCTTCGTTCCGGTCCAGGGCCCGGTCGACCAGGCCCTGGAAGAAGCGGAAGCGCTCGTCGCCCGCCGGGCCGTGCCGCGGGACGCGGCCCGCCGCGCCCCGCAGGGCCACGAAGTAGGCGGAGGTCGCGAGGAACCGTCCCTCCGCGTGGCCTCCGTCGTGCACCCGCAGCAGCAGGAGCCCGGTGGAGACGGGGGCGAGCACCAGGGCGCCCGGCCTGCACTGGGCGAGCCACGGGGGCGGGACCGAGGGCATGGCGCAGGTCGCCACCACGCGGTCGAAGGGGGCGCGCTCGGGGCAGCCGCGGGCGCCGTCGGCGGCGACCACGGCCGGCCGGTGGCCGGCGGCGGCCAGATGGGTCCGGGCGGACTCGGCGATCTCCGCGTCCAGGTCGACGGTGGTGACGTGTTCCGCGCCGAGGCGGTGGCAGAGCAGGGCGGCGTGGTAGCCCGTACCGGCGCCGATCTCCAGGACGTCGTGGCCGTCGCGGACGTCGAGGGCGTGGAGCATCAGGGCCATCAGGGAGGGCTGGCTGGCGGAGGAGACCAGTTCGCCGTCCCGGACCCGGGTGGCGAGGGCGGTGTCCGCGTACGCCCCGCGCAGCCAGCGGTCCCGCCGCTCGGGGTCGGGGTCGCCGGACCAGAGCCGCTCGTATCCGCCGGTGCCGGGGACGTAGTAATAGGGCACGAAGAGATGGCGCGGGACCTCGGCGAAGGCCCGCCGCCAGTGGTCGTCGCCGAGCACGCCCTGGGCGTCGATCTCCCGCACGAGCGCCCGCCGCGCCCGCGCGCCGGCCTCGGCGAACTCGTCCCGCCGCTCACCCATGCCTCCACTCTCCCGCCGCCGGGGGGCTCCGGCGAGCGGTCCTGGACCCCCGGTCCTAGGACCGGGCGTCTGAGACGATGGAACGGTGAACGAGATTCCCGGGGAAGCAGTGCAGGAGCAGACCTTCTACGAGCAGGTCGGGGGCGAGGAGACCTTCCGCCGCCTGGTCCGCCGTTTCTACGAGGGCGTCGCGGGGGACCCGCTGCTCCGCCCGATGTACCCGGAGGAGGACCTGGGCCCGGCGGAGGAGCGGTTCGCGCTCTTCCTGATGCAGTACTGGGGCGGCCCCCGCACCTACAGCGACCACCGCGGCCACCCGCGCCTGCGGATGCGGCACGCTCCGTTCGCCGTGGACCGCGCGGCCCACGACGCGTGGCTCCGCCACATGCGCGCGGCGCTGGACGAGCTCGGTCTGGCCCCGGAGCACGAGGCCGAGCTGTGGCGCTACCTGACGTACGCGGCGGCCTCGATGGTGAACACGGCCGGCTGACGGCCCCTCACGTCCCCTCGTTCGCCCCCGTTCTCACGTCCGCCCCACGGACGGACACATTCCGGAGCAGGAACGCCGAATAACGGTCACGATCGGGTCAAGGTCGGACCGTAAGCGGTTTCCAGCGGCACATGCACTCTGAAAGCATCCAGGGGAAGTTTCGGAGCGTTCGGCACCCGCTCGACGTGCGCACCGTGATCCGGATGGCCAGGGGGATGGGTGACGGGGTTCGTATTTCTGCGTGTCAGGGCGCACCGGCTGCTGCTCGCCGCGGCACTGCTCGCCGTGCTCCTGACGACCTCGGTGCTCGCCACCCTCGCCTCCTTCTCCGGGGCGATCGGGGACGCCGCGCTCCAGGCGGGCCTGCGGGGGCGCTCCGCGGCCGCCGCCTCCGTGCTCGTGAGCGGGCAGGTGCCCGCCGCCAAGCGGGCCGAGGCCGAGCAGGCCGTCCGGGAGGGCATGCGGAAGACCTTCGACGGGCTGCCCGTGGACCTGCGCCGGCTGGAGCGCTCGGGGCCGTACGCGCTGCCCCGGAGCCTCCAGCCGCCCGCCGCCCGCAAGGGCGACCCCGATCTCGCCCACTTCGCCGCCGTCGACCGCTCGCGGCTCTCCCTCGTCCGGGGCGCCTGGCCCTCGGCCGCCGTCTCCGACGGGGTCGTGGAGACGGCGCTGCCCGAGGAGGCCGCCCGGCGGCTGAACGTCGCCCCCGGGGCCGTGCTCGACCTCACCGACCGGCTCGACGCCCGCAAGGTCAGGGCCCGGGTCACCGGCGTCTACCGGCCCGTCGACACCGGCGACCTGTACTGGCAGCTGGATCCCGCCGCCGGCCGCGGGGTGCGGACGGTCGCGTTCACCACGTACGGACCGCTGCTCGTCGACCCGGCCGTCCTGCGGGCCGGGGCCCTGACCACCGGCGAGACCGCCTGGCTGGGCTCCGCCGACTTCACCGGCCTCACCACCGACCGCATCGACGCCCTGCGCGCCGCCGCCACCGAGGGACCGAAGGCCCTGGCCGCCGACAGCGCCGCCTTCGGCACGACCGTCGCGGCCTCCACCGCGCTCCCCACGGTCCTGGAGCAGACCCAGCGGGCCCTGCTCGTCTCCCGCTCCACCCTGCTGATCGTCGCCGTGCAGCTGATCCTCCTCGCCGCGTACGCGCTGCTGCTCGTCGCCCGGCTGCTCAGCACCGAACGCTCCGGGGAGACCGCGCTGCTCCGGGCCCGCGGCGGTTCGCGGCGCCGGATCGCCGGACTCGCCGCCGCCGAGGCACTGCTCCTCGCCCTGCCCGCCGCGCTCGCCGCACCCCTCCTGTCCGGTCCGCTCACCGCGCTCTTCGCCGAGCGGTCCGCGCTCTCCGCCCTCGGCGTACGACTGGACACCACCCCCTCGGCCCAGGTGTGGCTGGTGGCCGCCGTCGTCGCCCTGTGCTGCGCCGCGGCCGTCGTCGCACCCGCGCTGGCCGCCGGGGACGACGCCGCCGTCTCACTCCGCACGGCCCGATCGGCCGGCCTGCCCGGCCCCGTCCGGGCCGGCGCCGACCTCGGACTGCTGGCCGTCGCCGCCGTCGCCTACTGGCAGTTGCAGCGCCCGGCGGCGTCCGGCGGCACCCTCGGCACGGACGAGCCCGGCGGCGGCTCCATCGACCCGGTCCTCGTCGCCGCCCCCGCCCTCGCCCTGCTCGCCGGCACCGTCCTGACCCTGCGGCTGCTCCCGCCCGCCGCCAGGCTGGCCGAGCGGCGCGCGGCCGGCGGGCGCGGGCTCTCCGCCGCCCTCGCCGGCTGGCAGTTCAGCCGCCGGCCGCTGCGCGGCGCCGGTCCCGTCCTGCTGCTCGTGCTCGCCGTGGCGATGGGCATGCTGGCCATCGGGCAGAGCGGCTCCTGGGAGCGCTCGCAGCGCGACCAGGCCGACTTCCGGGTGGGCGCCGCCGTCCGCGTCCTCGGCGCCGGGCCGGGCGAGCCCACCCAGACCGAGCAGCTGGGATCCGTCCCCGGCGTCCGCTCGGCGGCCCCGGTGCACCGGGCCTCCATGGACGTGGCCGGGAAGAACGCGACCGTCCTCGCCGTGGACACCCGCGCCGCCGCCGACGGCCTGCTGCTCCGCCCCGACCTCGCCGACGTCCCCGTCCGCTCCCTGCTCAGCCCGCTCGCCCCCGCGGCCACCGCCCGTCCCGGCCTCCCGCTGCCCGCTGGCACCCGGACGCTCACCGCCGACCTGCGGCTCGCCGAGCCGAAGGTCGCCGCCCGGGTCACCGCCGTCCTGGAGGACCCGAACGGCGTCCCGTACCGCCGGGCCGTGGGCCCGCTGCCCGCCGACGGGCGCACCCACCGGCTGTCCCTCGACGTCGGCGCCCTGGCCGCGGCCCCCGGCGCCGGCGGCGACCGGGGCTCCGCCGGACTGCTCACCCTCACCGGCCTGGAGATCACCGGCGAGGTCGCCGAGGGCGCGAAGGGCACCCAGACGCTCCACGTGGAGCGGTTCGGCGTCACGGGCGCCGACGGCGGCGAGACGGTCCACTCCCCCGCGACGGTCCTCGGTCCCTGGGCGCACTCCTTCGAGCAGACCTCGCAGGGCGACGCGCAGCGTCCCGTCCCCACCTCCGGTGTCCCCGGCGCCGCGGGGCCGGGCGGCCGTCCCGCCCCGTACGTCCTCACGTTCGCCGTCTCCGGCACCCCCGCCGGCGAGGTGTACTGGGGCGCGGAGGAGTTCGCCGTACGGATGAAGGCCCCCGGACCCAAGCCGCCGAGCCGCCTCTCCGCCGTCGCCACCCGCACCTTCATGACCGCGTCCGGCGCCGCGCCCGGCGACCGCGTCGAGGTCCCGCTGGGCGGCCGCCGCGTCGACGTGACCGTCGACCGCGTCGTCGACGAACTGCCCACCACCGGCCCGGGCGCCGCCGCGGCGGCCGCGGGCGCGCCGGCCGCCACCCCCGAGGACGGCGGCGCGATCCTCCTCGACCTCGCCTCCGTCAACCGGTACCTCTCCACCGACGAGGCCTCCACCGTGCCGGCCACCGAGTGGTGGCTGACCGTGGCGCCCGGCCGGGCCGGCGAGGTCGCCGCCGCCCTGCGCGCCCGCCCGAACGCCGACCCCGCCCAGGTCCTCGTCCGGGACGAGGTCGCCGCCGAACTGCTCGGCGACCCGCTCGGCGCCGGACCCGACGCCGCGCTCATGGCGGTGGCCGCCGCGGCCGCCGCGCTCGCCGCCGTCGGCTTCGCGGTCGGCTCGGCCGGCGCCATGCGGGAGAGGTCCGCGGAGTTCGGCGTGCTCAGGGCGCTGGGCGCGCCCCGCCGCCGGCTCGCCCGGCTGATCGCCGCCGAACAGGGCCTGCTCATCGGCATCGGCCTGCTCATCGGGATCGGACTCGGCGCCGTCCTGGCCCGGGCCGTCGTGCCGCTGGTCGTCCTGACCGGTCAGGCCGCCCGGCCCGTCCCCCCGGTCCTGGTCGAACTGCCCCTCGGCCAGGTGGCCCTGCTGCTCGCCGGCGTCGCCGCGCTGCCGCTCGCCATGGTCGCCGCGATCGCGCTGCGCCGCACCGACCCGGCCGTGACGCTGCGCCACCAGGCGGTGAACTGATGCCCGGCACCGCCGGGGAGCGCCCGGACGCGCACGAGCACCGGCAGCACCCCGAACCACCCGCCGTACGCAGGAAGGCACCCGACATGCCCCGGTCCCGGTCCCCCCGGTCCGAGAAGCCTGCCCGCGCCGTCGCGCCCTGGGTGCGGACCCGGCTGCGGACCGCGCCCTGGGCCGCCGTCTCCCTCACCCTCCTCGTCCTCGCCACCGCCTACCTGGCGGCCGCGCTGCCGCGCGCCGTCGACGCGTACGAGACCGAGGGGCTGCGGCACGACATCCGCACCGCCGCACCGCGCAGCAGCGTCCTCGAACTGACCGCCGAACCGCCGGGCCTCGAACTCTCCCCGCAGGTACGCGAGGCGGGTCTGGCCCCCGCCGTACTCGGGAAGCAGCGGGATCAGGCACGCGCCCTGCTGCCCGCCCCGCTGCGGACCGACCCCGAGCAGAGCGTCCACGGCGTGCGCACGGTCAAGCGGGTCGAGGGACTCGACCCGTGGCTGCCCCGGCCGGACGGCATCTCCCCCGAGTTCGTGCTCTCCTCCCCCTCGGACCTGGCGGAGCACGCCACGCTCCGCGCGGGCCGCCTCCCCGCGGGCTCCGCCCGCGCCCCCGAGGCCGTGGTCACCGCGCAGACCGCCGAGGCCCTGCGGATCAAGCCAGGCTCCGTCGTGCACGTGCCCGGCCGGGTCAGCGCCGAGCCCCTCGCGCTCACCGTCACCGGCATCGTGGAGCCGCGCGGTCCCGAGGGCCCGTACTGGGCGGTGGAGCCGCTGCTCCGCACCCCGGCGCTCGCCCCGCTGGTCGGCCAGGAGGTCGCGTACTACTGGCAGGGCGCGCTGCTGCTCTCCCCCACTTCGGCGCCCGCGCTGCTCTCCACCACCGGGGAACCCGAGGTCTACTTCCGCTACCTGCCCACCGCCGGCCACCTCACCGGCCGGGACGCCGGGCGCCTCGGCGCCGCGCTCGCCTCGGCGTCGGGCGGCCCCGACCTGGTGAGGCTGCGCGAGGTCGTGGGCCCCACCGGCGCGCTGACCACCGAACTCGACACCATCGTCGGCGCGTACGGATCGATGCGCGGGGCCATCGATCCGGTCGTCGCCGTCGCCGTCTTCGGGATCGGCGCGGTCGCGGCGGTCGTCCTCGCCATGACCGGCGGGCTCTTCGTCGCCCGCCGGGACGGCGAACTGGCGCTGATCCGCTCCCGCGGCGCCTCGCTCACCGGCATCGGACTGCGCCTGCTCGGCGAGACCTCCACGGTCGCCGTACCCGCCGCGCTGCTCGCCCTGGTCCTCGCGGTGCTGACCGTACGGGGTCCGGACGGCGGCTCCGGGAGCGTACTCGGCGGGATCCCGCTGCTGCCCTCGGTGCTCGCCACCGTCGCCGTCGCCCTCGTGGCGATGCTCGTCCTGCCGCTGCGGGCCGTCGTCCTGCACCGGCGCCCGCGCCTGCACGGCGGCCGCGACGACCTGCTCACCGCCCGCCCGTCCCGGCGCCGCACGGTCCTCGAACTCACTTTGCTGGTCCTGGCCGTGGGCGCGGTCGCCTCCCTGCGGCTCCGCGGCACCGGCGACTCCGGGGACCACCTGGTGAGCGCCGCCCCGGTGCTCGTCGGTCTGATCGCCGCCATGGTCCTCGTCCGGATCTACCCGCTGCCGCTGCGGTGGGCGGCCCGCCCGGCCCGCCGGCTGCGCGGGGCGGTGGGTCCGCTGGCGCTGGCCCGCGCCGGACGCGCCTCCTCGGCGGGCACCCTGCCCCTCCTCGCGCTCGTCCTCGCCCTGACCACCGCGGCCTTCGGCGGCTCCGTGCTGGCCGGCGTCGCCGCCGCCCGCGACCGGGCCGCGCTCCTGGCGACCGGCGCGGACGCCCGGATCGACGGCTCGGTCGAGTGGACCCCGCTGCCGGCCGGCCTGGTCGAGGCGGTGCGCGGGACGCCGGGCGTACGGGACGTGGCGCCGCTGCAGATCGAGTACGGGGTGTCGCTGCCGTCCCCCGGGAGCGACACCGCCCAGCCGATGAGCTCGGCCCTCGTGGGCGTCGAGCCCGAGACGTACACCCGGCTCGCGCGGCGGACCGACTTCGGCCCGTTCCCCGCGGCGCTGCTGGCCACGACGGGCAAGGGCGGCAAGGAGGTGGCGGCGGACACGGAGCGGGTGCTGCCGGCGATCGCCTCGCCCTCGGTCGCCGCGCGGCTCGGCGGCACGCCGCAGGAGATCGTGTCGGCTGCCGGGGTGTTCCGGGTGAAGGTCGTCGCCGTCCGGCCGGCCACCCCGGCCCTGCAGGGCGCGGACTTCCTCGTGGTCAACGCCGCGGACCTCACGCACCGGGCGGACACGGCGCTGCTCGTCACGGGCCCCTCGGACGGGGCCGCGCTGCGGGCGACGGTGAAGGCACGGTCCGACGCGCTGCTGGTGTCGACGCGGACCGAGGAGCGGGCCGGCTACGTCGACTCGCCGCTCCAGTCGGGCGCCGAGCGGATCTACCTGGGCGCGATCGGCGCGGGCGCCGGGTTCGCCGTGGTGGCCGTGCTGCTCTCGCTCCTGCAGAGCGCGCCCGAGCGGACCACGCTCCTCGCCCGGCTGCGCACGATGGGCCTGACCCGTCGGCAGGGACGGCGGCTGCTCGGCCTCGAAGCGCTGCCGCAGGCGGTCCTCGCGGCCGTCGGCGGCACGCTCGTCGGCTGGGCGACGGTGCCGCTGCTCGCCCCCGGCATCGACCTGTTCCGGCTGGCGCTCGCGACGACCCCGGGATTCGCCCCGCTGGACAGCGCGCCGCTGCGGGTGGACCCGTGGTCGCTGGCGGTCCCGGCGGTCGCGGTCGTGCTGATCACGGCGGTGGCGGCGGCCGGACAGGCCTGGTGGGCGGGACGCAGGGGCTCGATCAGGGAACTCAGGGCAGGAGACGCACGATGACGAGGACCGACACGCAGAGCCGGGCCGGCGCCGCCGGGTCCGCCTCCGACCCCACCACCCTGGAGGAGCTGGAGCGCCGGGCGACCGCGCGGCGCGACCGGCCCGACTACGGCCACGACGCCCTCATCGCCTGCGACCGCCTCGTCCGGATCTTCACCACGGACGGGGTGGAGGTGCAGGCCCTCCAGGGGCTCGACCTCCTGGTGAAGGAGGGCGAGCTGATGGCCCTGGTCGGCGCGTCCGGCTCCGGCAAGTCGACGCTCATGAACATCCTCGCCGGCCTGGACGTGCCGACCGCCGGCGCCGCCCGGGTCGCCGGGGCGGACCTGCTCGCGATGGACGGCAGGGCGCGGCTGCGCTACCGCCGCGAGGTCGTCGGCTTCGTCTGGCAGCAGACCGCCCGCAACCTGCTCCCCTATCTGACGGCCGCCCAGAACGTGGCGCTGCCGATGCAGTTGAAGGGCCGCGCGAAGCGGAAGGCGGAGCGCGCCGAGGAGCTGCTGGCCATGCTGGGCATCGCGGACGCCCGCGACCGGCGGCCGCACCAGCTCTCCGGCGGCCAGCAGCAGCGGGTGGCCATCGCGGTCGCCCTGGCCAACAACCCGGCCGTGCTCCTCGCCGACGAGCCGACGGGCGAGCTGGACTCGGCCACGGGCGAGCAGGTGTTCGCGGCCTTCCGCCGCGCCAACGAGGAGCTGGGCACGACCATCGTGATCGTCACGCACGACCAGGCGGTCGCCTCCGAGGTCCGCCGCACGGTCGCCATCCGCGACGGCCGCACCTCCTCGGAGGTCCTGCGCCGCACGGAGGTCGACGAGCAGGGCCAGGAGTCCCTGGTGGCGCGGGAGTACGCGATGCTCGACCGGGCCGGCCGGCTCCAGCTCCCGGCCGAGTACACGGAGGCGCTCGACATGCGGCACCGGGTGGCCCTGGAGCTGGAGCAGGACCACATCGGGGTGTGGCGGGACGACGCCGAGGGCTGAGGGGTACGCGGTTCCGTGAGGGTCGGCGCAACCGCGCACGCGCCCCGGGCGTCCCCGCCCACGGAACCGGCTGTCGATGTCGTCACGGGGGTGTCCGATGCGCAAGGCCGTGCCGTACGCCGGGGCGCTGCTCGTGCCCGCCGTCGCCGGAGTGCTGCTGTGGCGATGGGCCGCCTGGAGTCTCGGCGGACCGCACGGGCCGCCGACCGCCCTCGCCGTGGGCGGCGGCGTCGTGCTGGCCGCTGTCGCGCTGGTGGCGCACAACGCGCTCTTCCGCGAGGGCGGGAGCATCGCCGCGGCCGTCCTGATCCTGGCGGGCCTGACGGCGGTCTGGGTGGAGGCGCGGGACGACGCCGTCCGCGGCGCCGTCGCCGACTGCGTCGTCGTGGGGAAGCCCCGGGTGACCCACCACCCCACCTTCGGCGAGGGCGCGCCGGCCGCCAAGACCCTGTTCCACCACACGCTGAGCTGTTCCGGCGGCTACCCCACCGAGTTCTCCGCCGAGGAGCGGATCGCCGAGCCGGGCGGCGCGGTCCGCATCGCGTACGACCCCGCCCGCCGCATGGACCCCGTGCTCGAACGGGACGACGAGGCTCACGGCTCCGCCGTCGTCCCGGCCTCGCTGTTCGTGCTCTCGGCCGCCCTCTCGGCGGCGGCGATCGCCCGCGAGGGCCGCGGGGAGCGATGAGGAGGCGGGCTCCGGAGCCCCGGCCGCAGGGCCGGGTCCGGGTCGGCTCAGGCCGTCGGGGCGCCCGTCACGCCGGGCCGCCGGGGGTGACCGTCAGCGCCATCGACCCGGTGCGGACGACGATCGAGCCGTACGGGGTGCGCAGCCGCAGCCACGGGCCGGAGGCCAGGAGCGCGACCGGTGCGTCGGTGTCCGCGGGCGGCAGGAAGCCCAGCGACTGGGCCGCGTGCACCGCGCGCAGCGGGAGGCCGGTGGTGCCGAGGGTCCGGGACCAGATCTCGCGGCCGATGCCGTCCCGCTCGGCCCTGGTGCGCCGCTCCGCGGGCAGTTCCTCGTCCCGCGCACGGAACTCGGCGACGGCCGCGGCGACCGCGGCGCGCATGTCCGCGGCTCCCGGCAGTCCGGGCACCGGCCGCCAGCCGACGCGGGGCGGGAGGACGCCGGTCCACGGCGGCCCGGTGACGGAGTCCGGGACGACCGCCTTGCCCGCGGACTCCTCGACGCCGTCGAGGAGTTCACCGGCGGAGACGGTGACGTCGAGGTCGACGGCGTCCACGAGCCGGGCCGTCCGGACGGCGAGCACCTCGAAGGACGGCGGCCGGCCGAAGACGGCCAGTGCCCCGCCGCCCGCCTGGAGGCGGACGGCGGCGGCCCGGTCGTAGTGCACGAGCCGCGCCAGGAAGGCGGCGAGGGCCGCCGCCTCCCTGGCGTCGGCGAAGTGCAGCGGTGCGAGCACGGTCATGCGGCGGACGTCATCCCGTCGTCGACGTACTCCTGGAGGAACTCGCGCTCCTCGGCGGAGATCCTGCGCGGTCGCTGCGCCTCCAGGTCGAAGGGCACGACGACCGTGGACGCCCGCACGTAGGTGACCTCGGGGTCCTTGATCTCGTACGCGATCGTCAGCGACGCCGCGCCTATCTTCGTCACCCAGGACTCGATGGTCACCGGCTGGTGCCGGTGGACCAGCGGCCGCACGTAGTCGATCTCGTGCCGGGCCACGACGGACCCGCCGGAGAACGAGGGGGAACCGTCCCCCGGCGCGAGCCGGAACATGAAGTCGATCCGCGCCTCTTCCAGGTACCGCAGGAAGACGACGTTGTTGACGTGCCCGAAGGCGTCCATGTCCGACCAGCGCAGGGGACAGCTGTAGATGTGGCGCACGCTCAGCCTCGGGTCAGCTTCTTGTACGTGGCGCGGTGCGGACGGGCCGCGTCCGGGCCGAGGCGCTCGATCTTGTTCTTCTCGTAGGACTCGAAGTTGCCCTCGAACCAGAACCACTTCGACTCGCCCTCGTACGCGAGGATGTGCGTCGCGACCCGGTCCAGGAACCAGCGGTCGTGGGAGATGACCACCGCGGCGCCCGGGAACTCCAGGAGCGCGTTCTCCAGCGAGGAGAGGGTCTCGACGTCGAGGTCGTTGGTGGGCTCGTCGAGGAGCAGCAGGTTGCCGCCCTGCTTGAGGGTGAGCGCGAGGTTCAGGCGGTTGCGCTCACCGCCGGAGAGCACACCGGCCGGCTTCTGCTGGTCCGGGCCCTTGAAGCCGAACGCGGAGACGTACGCGCGGGAGGGCATCTCGACGTGGCCGACGTTGATGTAGTCGAGCTCGTCGGAGACGACGGCCCACAGCGTCTTCTTCGGGTCGATGTTGGCGCGGCTCTGGTCGACGTACGAGATCTTGACGGTCTCGCCGACCTTGACGGTGCCGGAGTCCGGGGTCTCCAGGCCCTGGAGCATCTTGAAGAGCGTGGTCTTGCCGGCGCCGTTCGGGCCGATGACGCCGACGATGCCGTTGCGCGGGAGCGTGAAGGACAGGTCGTCGATGAGGACCTTGTCGCCGAAGGCCTTGGAGAGGTTCTCGACCTCGACGACGATGGAGCCCAGGCGCGGGCCCGGCGGAATCTGGATCTCCTCGAAGTCCAGCTTCCGCATCTTGTCGGCCTCGGCCGCCATCTCCTCGTAACGCGCGAGACGGGCCTTGGACTTGGCCTGGCGCCCCTTGGCGTTCGACCGGACCCACTCCAGCTCTTCCTTCAGACGCTTCGCGCGCTTGGCGTCCTTCTGTCCCTCGACCTTGAGGCGGGTGGCCTTGGTGTCGAGGTAGGTGGAGTAGTTGCCCTCGTACGGGTGGGCGCGGCCGCGGTCGAGCTCCAGGATCCACTCGGCCACGTTGTCGAGGAAGTAGCGGTCGTGGGTGACGGCGACGACGGTGCCGGGGTACTTGGCGAGGTGCTGCTCCAGCCAGTTCACCGACTCGGCGTCGAGGTGGTTGGTGGGCTCGTCGAGGAGGAGCAGGTCGGGCGCCTCCAGGAGCAGCTTGCAGAGCGCGACGCGGCGCTTCTCGCCACCGGAGAGGTTGGTGACGGGCCAGTCGCCGGGCGGGCAGCCCAGGGCGTCCATGGCCTGCTCCAGCTGCGTGTCGAGGTCCCAGGCGTTGGCGTGGTCCAGGTCCTCCTGGAGCTTGCCCATCTCGTCCATGAGCGCGTCCGAGTAGTCGGTCGCCATGAGCTCCGCGACCTCGTTGAAGCGCTTCAGCTTCCCCATGACCTCGGCGGCGCCGTCCTGCACGTTCTCCAGGACGGTCTTCGACTCGTCGAGCGGGGGCTCCTGGAGGAGCATGCCGACGGTGAAGCCCGGCGACAGGAACGCGTCGCCGTTGGACGGCTGCTCGAGGCCGGCCATGATCTTCAGAACGGTGGACTTACCGGCACCGTTCGGGCCGACCACACCGATCTTCGCGCCCGGCAGGAAGCTCAGCGTCACGTCATCGAGGATGACCTTGTCGCCGTGCGCCTTGCGCGCCTTGCGCATCGTGTAGATGTACTCAGCCAAGAGAAACCGTCCGGCAAAGAGTGAGTGGGCAGATACACCCATCTTGCCTGACCGGAACCCCCGGGCGGAAACCGGTGAGGCGCGGGCGGGGCCCGACGGGGGCGGGGCGGGGGGGCCGCGGTGGCGCCGTACCGGGCGGTAGGGGGCGGAATCGAGCCCGGGACGTGCGACGACCCCGGACGCTGACGCGTTCCGGGGTCGTGCGGTGGTCACGGGGCGATCGCGCTGTGACGCGGATCACTCACGGGACCGGTGGCCTTCCGGTGCCGGCGGGGCCGGCACCGGGGCCGGGGATCAGGCGCCGGCGGTCTTCTTCTTGCGGAGGAAGAACACCGCGCCGCCGCCGATCACGACGAGCGCGGCGGCGATGCCGGCGATCATCGGGGTGGCGTTGGAGCTGCCGGTCTCGGCGAGGTCGCCGCCACCGGTGGTGCCGGTGGTGCCGGTGGTGCCGCCCGTGGTGTCACCGGTCGAGGGAGCGGTGGTGGACGGGGCGGGGCTCGACGGCTCGGTCGAGGGCTCCTTGGTGGGGGTCTCGGACGGCTTCGGGCCGGGGGTGGCCGTCTTGCAGTCCAGGACGCCCTCGAAGGTCTCCTCGAAGCCGTTCGGGCCGGTGATGGTGAACTTGTAGGCCTCGTCCTCGGCGAGCGGGACCGGGATGGTCTTCTTCTCACCGGCGGCGACGGTGTACGAGGTGCCCTTCAGGTCGAAGGTCCAGGCCTCGTCGCCCTCGTTGGAGGCGATGACCTCCAGGCCGCCCTTGGCGCAGTCCTTGGCGACCGTGACGGCCGGGACGGCACCCTTCTTCGCCCACGTGGCCGAGGCCTCGGCGGTGACGGTCGACTCGCTGGAGCCGGCCAGGATCAGGGTCTGGGACGGGCCGTCGATGGAGACGAACGCGCGGCCCAGGGAGACCTTGGTCGAGGCCTCGGCGGTCAGACCGGCGGTGCCGTCGGCGGTGCCGGCGGCGACGTCGAAGTAGACCTGGTCGCCGTTCTTGGCCTCGGTGACGGGCTTGCCGTCCTTGTCGACGATCTTGACGCCGTCCGGGGTGCCCGGGGCGGTCGTCAGCTTCGCGATCTGGGCGTTGGTGGAGACGGTGATCGGACCGAGGCGCTCACCGGCCTTGCCCGCGACGGTGGACGGGGAGAGCGAGAGGGAGGCCTTCGGCTCCTCCAGCTTGACCGCGTCGTTCAGGAGCTGCTTGGTGAGCTTCCGGGCGTCCTTGCTCTTCGGCGTCGCCTTCACGTCGTCCGAGAGGGTCCAGATGGCGGCCTGGGTGGCCGCGGCCGCCTCGCCCTTGGACAGGTCGACGCCGAGCTTCTGGCCGAGCTCCTCCGCGGAGCGCTTCGGGTAGCCGTTCTCGAGGATCCAGAGGATCTTCCCGGCGTTCTCGTTGTTGTGCAGGGAGGACTGGTCCCAGCCGACTTCCTTGTAGTCGAAGTCGTGCTTGGCCGGCGTCCGGAGATCGATGCAGTAGGTCTGGAGCGTGCCTCCGCCCTCGACCTGCATCTTGAAGAGGCCGCCGTCGACGCCCCACTTCTCGCCGTTCTTCTCGGCGATGACGACGCTGTCCCACTCGGTCATGCCACCGAGCTTCGCCGTCACGCCGCCGGTGCCCGGGGCACCGTCATCGGCCAGCGCCGGGCCGGCGGTCGCTATCGCACCGGCCATGACAAGGCCGGAGACGAGGGCGGCTGCGGCGAGGCGGGCAACGCCTCGTCCACGAACTGAATACATTGCTTTCCCCTCCGGGCGAGTCGCTCCACGAACAACGCACGAACAACGTCGGTTCGCGTGGGGGGAGCGCACGCCAGCAGATCACAGACCCGATGGGCTCACGTGCCACATGAGTACCCGGGAATCCTAGGGATGCGGAACCCCCCGGTGCCCGGCCATACGGTCAGATAACCATTCCGAATCGGAATCGTTATCACCCAGGGCGAGTTGGTAGACAAGTCGACACAACTCATGGTCAGGGCACCGTCACCAACCGCTCCGCCGGACCCTCCGCGGCCTCCGCGGCGATGGCCCACGGGTCCCGCGCGGGGGCCTCCACGAGCCCCGGCCCAGGCTCCTCCGGTGCCCCAGGGCCGGGCTGCGCCCCGGGTCCCTGATCGGCCCCGACGGGCCGCGCCGCACGGCGGAAGGCCGCCGTGCCACGGCTCAGATCATGGCCCACGGCCAGCGCGGCCACGTCGACGAAGGTCGTGCGCCGGCCGTCCCGCTCGTCCTCACGCACCCTCAACCGGCCGTGCACCACGAGCGGTTCCCCGACGGAGACGGAGGCCGCCAGGTTGGCCCCGAGGGAGCGCCAGGCCGACACCGTATAGAAGCTGGTGGGACCGTCCGACCAGAGGCCCCTCTCGCGGTCCCAGCGGCGCGCCGTCACCGCGAAGCGGAACCTGGCGACGCCTCCCGTCGCCGTGTCCCGGTACTCCACCGCCGTCGCCACGTTGCCGACGAGCGTCACCGTCGTGTCGTTCATGGTCCGTCCCCCCACCCTGCGTTCACGCTGCCGTGTCTTCACCGGTCGGGCACCATCGTGGCGCCCCGGAGGAGAAGCCGCCGGGGGCTGTGGACAACGGCGGTCATGGGGACGACTCCCCCACCCGGACGGGCGTACGACTCCGGCGCAGAACTACCTGCCCCGGGCCCCCGCACGGGTCGCGCCGAGCCGGCCCGTGCCGCCGCGGGCACCGCCGACGATCCGTGCCGACGGGCGCGCGCCCACCACCGTCGCGTACTGCTCGCGCACCTCGCGGTAGCGCACCAGTTCCGCCGCCACGGGGTCGAGCACCCGCGCCCGGCCGCAGGCCGCGGTCGCCTCGCGCAGCGTGCGTTCGGCCTCCTGCCCGTACCGCCGGGCGGGTCCCTTGACGGCACCCTCGCAGGCCCATTCGACGAGCGGTCCGCCGATGATGCCGCCGAGCATGACGAGGACCGGCGGGAGCAGCCCCGGTTCGACGACGCCCACGATCTGGCCCACCAGCCACAGCGCGCCGAAGATCTGCAGGAGCGTCATCACGGCCTGGGCGAGGACGGCGGCGGGCCACCACGCGGGGCGGGGAGGCCGGGCGGCCGCGTCGCCGATGCCGGCCGTGAGTTCGTCGAGGGCCTCGGGCAGCCCCTCCGCCCCGCGTGCCGCCGCCTCGCGGACGGCCTGCGCCCAGGGGGCGGGCAGGCCGCGGGAGGCCTCGTCGGCGACGATCCGGACGGCCTGCTCCACGCGTTGGCGGGCCGTCAGCTCGTCCTCGACCGGCGGGGTGGGGTGGGGGACGGCGGAGCCGTGCTCGCGGATCCGCTCGTACCAGCGGTAGAGGCGCAGCCAGGGGGTGCCGCAGGCGCGGATGGCGCCGCGGCGCCAGACCCGTTCGGCGGCCTCGCCGGCGGCCTGGGCGCCGACGGCGACGGCGAGCCGGTCGGCGAAGGCCTCGCGGGCGCGCTCGTCGAGTCCGGCGCGGCCCTCGGCGAGGTAGGCGGGGCGGAGCCGGGCCGCGGCGGCGTCGACGTCGGCGGCCAGCCGCCGCTCGGGAGCGGTGCGTTCCTGGACGAACCCGGCGATCATCTCCCGCAGTTCGGGGACGCCGTCGCCGGTGAGGGCGGAGACGGCGAGGACGGTGGCGCCGGGCTCGCCGTGCTCGCCGAGGGCCACGCCGTCCTCGTCGAGGAGGCGGCGGAGGTCGTCGAGGACGAGGTCGGCGGCCTCGGTGCCGAGCCGGTCGATCTGGTTGAGGACGACGAAGGTGACCTCGGCGTGTCCGGCGAGCGGCCGGAGGTAGCGCTCATGGAGGGCCGCGTCGGCGTACTTCTCGGGGTCGACCACCCAGATGACGGCGTCGACGAGGCCGAGGACCCGGTCGACCTGGTCGCGGTGGGCGGTGACGGCCGAGTCGTGGTCGGGGAGGTCGATGAGGACGAGTCCCTGGAGCGCGGTGTCGGCTGCGCCGCCCGCGAGGGGCCGGCGGCGCAGCCTGCCGGGGACGGCGAGCCGGTCGAGCAGTCCCGCGGCGCCCTCGGACCAGCTGAGCGCGATGGGCGCGGAGGTGGTGGGGCGGCGGAGCCCGGTCTCGGAGACGGGGACGCCGGCGAGGGCGTTGAAGAGGGTGGACTTGCCGCTGCCGGTGGCGCCGGCGATCGCGATCACGGTGTGCCGTGAGGAGAGCCGCTGCCGTGCTGCGGCCTCGTCGAGCACCCGCCCGGCCTCGGCGAGGGCCTCGCTCTCGACCCTCGTGCGGGAGAGCCCGACGAGTTCGTGGAGGGCGTCGAGACGGGCGCGGAGCGGTCCACCGTAGCTCCCGCCGAGGGGCGGCAGGGTGTCGGGCTCCCGGGACTCGTCCGCGCCGGGCAGGACGTCGGCGACGGCGGCGCGTTCGGCGGCGCGCCGGGCGATCAGCCCGTCGTCCCAACGGCCCGCCTGCTCACGGTCGTGGGGGTCGCCGGACCCCCGGGGGTCGCCGGCCGGGTGGGGGGCGCCGGCCGGGTGGGGGGCGCCGGCCGGGTGGGGGGCGCTGCTCCCTCCGACGCGGCGGTCCTCGGGGGCGTCGCCGCCGCCGGTGCGGCCGTCACCGCGGGCGCGGCGGTCCTCACGGAGGCGATCGTGCTGGCGGAGGCGGTCGTCGTCGCTGCGGCGGTCGTCCTCGCTGCGGCGGTCGTCGTCGCGAACCCGCCCATGAGTACCGGCGCGCCCCTGCGTGTCGGCGCGTCCACGCGCGTCGCCGCGTCCCAGCGCATCGGCGCGTCCCGGCGCGCCGGGGGTGTCCCGGTCTCGGGGGCCGCCCGAGGCGCCGGCACCGGGCGCGCCCGGGGTCTCACGGCCGCTCAGGGCGCCTGCGGCGGCGTCGGCGCGGGGGCCGTCGCGCGACGCGTCGTCGTCCACGTGCACCACGTCACTTCTCCTTCTGCAGTACGGAGAGCGCGGCGATGAGCTCCGCCTGCGGCTCTGGGGTCACGTCGAGCGCTTCGAGGGGCGCGAGGCGCCGGTCGCGTTCGGCGTGCAGGACACGGTCGACGTACGAGAGGACGAGGGCGCCGCCCTTGTCGCGCAGGCGCAGGGCGGCCTGGGCGCCGAGGAGTTCGGCGAGGCGCTCGCCCGCGGGCCGGGCGCGGCGGCCGCCGAGGAGGGAGGCGGCGAGGAGGGCGGCGACGGTGTCGGACTCGGGGAGGGCGGTGCGGGGGGCGGGGGGCCGGTCGACGGTCCCCGCCTCCTCGTCGGCGAGCTCCTCCAGGACGCGGCGCCAGCGCCGTACCTCCACGCCGATCCGCTCGGCCGCCTCGCGGTCGCCGCCGGTCCGGACGGGGCCGAGGGCGGCGGCCGCGGGTTCGCGGCGCCAGGCGTCGCGGACGCGCTCCTCGGCGGCGGAGACGGCGCAGTGGAGGAGGGCGGCGAGGGATTCGGCGAGGGCGTCGAGGAGTTCGTCGGCGGTGCTGTCGCGGGGGTAGGCGCGCCAGCGGGTGCGGGCGTCGCCGGCGAGGACGGCGCCGCGGCCGAGCTGTTCGCGCACCCGCTTGGCCTGGGCGCCGTAGGCGGCCGTGACGGCGCCGCCGAGCCGGACGGCGGCGGCGTACTGCGCGGCGACCGCGCCGGCCAGTTCGGGGAGCCGGGCGTCGAGGGAGTCGATGACGCCGGTGGCGGTCCGCTCGGCGGCCTGTTGGCGGGCGGCGGGGTCCTCGGCGCGGTGGGCGAGCCAGCCCCGGAGGGCGGCGACGGCGGAGTCGGGGAGGAGCCCGCTGGCGCCGTCGGCGGACTCGGGGAGCTCGGGGATGGTGAAGCGGGGCACGTCGCCGAGACCGGCCTTGTCGAGGAGTGCCTCGTACTGGCGGGAGACCTCGCCGATGACCTGGTGGGGCACCCGGTCGAGGACGGTGACGAGGGTGGCGTCGTACTCCTTGGCGGTACGGAGCAGGTGCCAGGGCACGGCGTCGGCGTAGCGCGAGGCGGTGGTGACCATCACCCAGATGTCGGCGGCGCAGATCAACTCGGCGGCGAGGAGACGGTTCTCCACGACGAGGGAGTCGATGTCGGGCGCGTCGAGGAGGGCGAGGCCCCGGGGGACGGAGGAGGCGGTCTCGACGCGGAGGGCGTTCTCCTCGGGGGGCGGGGCGTCGTCGGCGTGCTCGTCGTCGGCCTGGGGCAGCCAGACGCGGGTGAGCTGCGGGAGGACGCGCATCCCGGCGAACCAGTGGTGGTCCTCGGGGTGGCAGACGAGCACGGGGGTGCGGGTGGTGGGCCGGAGCACACCGGACTCGCTGACGCGCCGCCCGACAAGGGAGTTGACGAGGGTGGACTTGCCGGCCCCGGTGGATCCGCCGACGACGGCGAGCAGCGGGGCGTCGGGATCTTTCAGCCGGGGCACCAGGTAGTCGTCGAGCTGGGCGAGCAGCTCGGCCCGGGTCTGCCGGGCGCGTGGTGTGTCGGGGAGGGGGAGAGGAAGGCGCACGGCGGCGACACGGTCGCGCAGGGCGGAGAGTGCGTCGATCAGCTGAGGCCGTTCGTCCAAGGTCACCACATGCGAAGAATGCCCAATTTATGAGTGTTTTTGAAGCCTATTGCGGCCCTGCGCGCCGAAGAGAAGGGTGGTGGCGGGAAGCCCCAGGCATAACGAGTGCACAACACCCGCCGCGAGGGGCGTGAAAACCGCTGCGCGAATCGCACCTGCCTGCGATTATCGTTCCGCTTCACCGAACCTCCACATCGTGCCACGCAGGTGAAGCAACCGGGCCAAGGCGATCGGAGCCCTATCCTTGTCCCGGCAGGCCACACCCCACCCACAAGGGGCTCCTGGCCACACGGCCACCACCCGGCCCCCGTAGCTCAGTGGATAGAGCAGGTGCCTTCTAAGCACTTGGCCGCAGGTTCGAGTCCTGCCGGGGGCGCAAGACGGGACCCTCCTTCGGGAGGGTCCTTTTTGCTGGTCAGAGCGGGTTTCCGGAGAGCCGGGCGGAGCCGGATACGCCCCCTGGCGGGCAGCGGACGTGTCCGGCCGGCTCCGGCTCATCCCGCGTTTCTGCGGGTGGCCTCGGTCGACGCGCGTGCATCCTCTGCACGCGGCCTTCTTCATCAGTGTGCGGCCAGCAGGGTGGTGCTGGTCTGGATCAGTTCAGATCTGCACCCCAGATCTGTGCTGTTCCAGTGATCGGCAGGTTCGACCCGAGGTCCGTCCCATCGCCTGTCCCCTGGCTCTCACGGTCAGGCCCGTGCCCCACCCGTACGCACCGCGCCGGACAAGCCGGCCGACTCAGCTGAGCGGTTCGAGGACGTCGGCCGTGCCGTCCACAGCCGGGCCGCAGCCTGCGGGAAGGTGCGCGGCCACGAGCCTGACGGCCTCTTCGGCGGTGTCGGCTTCGCCGGCCCGCTCCCTTCCCGAACCTGCCGATCCATGCAGTCCCCACACCCTGAACCGTTCGCCGAGGAGAGGAAAGATCGACGGCAGGTCTTGCGACCAAGGGAAGCGGGTGCACCGACTGAACTGCAGCGACCCATGACTCACCAGCGGAAACAGGGCCCGAAGTTCAGGGATTGCGTATGCCGCCTCTACCAGGGCCTTGTCGATGAGCTTCTCGTCCATCTCCCGCACGACCTGCCACTTGGCGGCCACGGGGTCGTCAGACGCTGTCGTGAGGGTGCCCTTGTCTGTCATGCCGGGACATTAACCGACTCCGCAACCGCCGGTTCGTTCCTCGTCATTCGCCTTGCTCGCCGAGGCGGCTGACCGCTACCACGGGGTCGCTAGAGTCGCCTGGCATGGGGGATCGGACACGCGTCAAGCGCTGCAAGCAGTGCCATCGACCGCTCGACGAGGGGCGGCGGCGGGGGCCCAAGCGGTTCTGCAGTCGCCGGCATCGGCTGCGGTACTGGGTCGGCGAGGTCATGGAAGCCGTCCTCAGCTGACCGTCGCGGCCGCTGCCGGGGCGAAGAGCCCGCGCAGCGGGCTCAGTTCCCGGACGGGACGTCCAGGGCCGTCCCGTACAGGCGGGACACCCGGACGAGGATGACCACGCGTCGGTCCGGCAGCGGCTGCTCCCCTGCGGGCGCGTCGTCGGCCGGGTCCACGATCTCCGCCTCGCCCTCCGCCACCGCGAACGACCAGACGTCGGGCCCGTTCACATGCAGGGCCACATGCGGGTCGCGGCGCAGTTGGCGGACCTTGAGCCGGTCGGCGGTGGAGGAGATCCTCAGGACGCGCTCCTCCGCGCTCCATTCGTGGAGGACCGTCGACAGGTGCGGGTGACCGGTGCTCCTGACGCTCGCGAGGACGCCGAACCGCTGCCGCGACAGCAGCCGGGACAGCTCCCCGTCCGTCAGCGCGCGGGGCGCCGGGCCGTCGTTCGGGGTGGTGCCGGCGGGTGCGTCGACGACGGTGCGCTCACTCATGGGGCAGCCCTCTTCACTGGTCGGGGCGATGCGGCCGAGCGGGCGTGCGCCGTCAGCGCCGGCACCCGCCCCGCCGCACGGATACAGAAACCGTAGCAGATAGTTTCGTTGCAGACTATCTTTCACGGTTCCAGTCGTCGCCCCTTCCGCTCCGCTCCCTCAGTCGGCGAGGAGGTCCAACTGGTACTCGTGCGTACTGCGGTGGAAGCGGAAGCCCAGTCGCCGGTTCACGGCCAGCATGTGCGTGTTCTCCTGCGCGTTGTCCGTCTCGACCTCCCCGATCCCCGGGTGCTCGGCCCGGAGCCTGCGCACCATCTCCGCCTTGAGCCACAGCCCGAGCCCGTGACCGCGGTGGGCCGGCGCCACCGCCGTGTCGTACTGCTGCGCCCGCCGGGCCTCCCCCGACCTGATGACGATCTCCGTGTACCCCGCCATCTCCCCCTTGCCCAGCGCCGCGGTCGTCAGCAGCAGGTCGCCGCGGTCGGCCAGCACCTCGGCCATGGCGCGGACCCGGTCCGCCGTCCAGGTCTGGCTGCCGTAGTCCATGTCGCCCGTCGGCATGTCGTTCATCGCGTTCTTCGCCGCGGCGAACGCCTCCGCCAGCCCGTCCGGAACGGTCCCGGTCCAGCCGACCAGTTCGTACCCGGGATGCGCCGCGTCCGCCTCCGCGGTGTCCGCGTGCGCCACGTCCAGCAGCAGGTGGTCGAAGGCCAGCACGCGCCGGAAGCCGCGGGCGGCGCAGAAGGCGCTCGCCGGTCCCTCCCCCGGCGCGGCGGCGACCAGGCTCCGCCGCCCCTCGTCCCGCGCCGCCCGCACGGCCGTCGCCAGCAGGTGCGAACCGACGCCCCCGCGCCGCCGGCCCGGAGCCACGTGCAACTCCAGTTCCGCCAGGTGCCGCTGACCTGACGGGGTGAACAGGCGCAGTCCGGCCACCCCCACCACGGTGCCGTCGGCCTCGGCGGCCAGCCACAGCAGACGTCGGTTGTCCCGGCCGGTGACGGCGAGCCGGGCATGGGTCTGCTCGAACGTGGGACGGGGCTCCTCGGGCAGATCGGCGGCGAGCGAGGCCGCCACGACCGCGTGCCACGCGGTGGCGTCCTCGGTCGAGACCTGGGTGAGGGGGACTGCGTCGATCAAGTGGGCTCCTCGGTGAGGTGGGTGTGTGCCGAACCGCTGCTGTGAAGTGGGGGGGTGCTGGAGTGGGTTGTTGCTGGAGTGGGGGGTCTGGAGTGGGTCCCTGCTGTGAAGTTCGCTGGTCCTGCGGTGCGTGTTGTCGCTGCGATATCGGTTGTCGCGGTGCGTTCGGACCGTTGCGGTCCGAACGTTGCGGTGCCCTGCGGTCGGGCCGCCGTGTCGCGGACCCGACTGTGCCATCGCTCGCCCTCCCACCGTCGCGATTTATCGCCGGTCCCGGCCGCCCCTTTGTCGATCTTGATAGGTTCGAGAGGCCTCCCCGACCCGCGTACTCGTGACCCCGGAGTGACGGAATGCCGCGCACCTCCCCCGGCCCCGACGAGCCGACGAGCCCTCCCGCCTGGCGGGTGCTCGTCGTCGGGGGCGCCTCCGGGATGGGCAAGACCGGTGTCGCACGGGCCCTCGCGCGCCGGTACGACGTCCCCGTCGTCGAGGTCGACGACATCGTGGAGGCCCTCCTCGCGGTCACGCGCCCCGAGCACCTCCCGGAGGTCCACTTCTGGCGCACGCACCCCGAGGCCGCCCGGTGGGCTCCCGAGGCGGTCGCCGAGCGGCAGATCGCGGTCGCCGAGGCTCTGGCCCCGGCGGTCGAGGCGGTGGTCGCCAACCACGTGGGCACCGACACCCCGGTGGTCCTGGAGGGCGACTACCTCCTGCCCCCGGCGGTGACACCGGGAGGGCCGGTCCGCGGGCTCTTCCTCCACGAGGACGACGAGGCGCAGGTGACGGCCAACTACCTGCACCGCGAGCCGGAGGCCGGACCGCAGCGCCATCGCGCCCGCGTCAGCGTGCTCTACGGCCGGTGGCTCGCCGCGCGGGCCCGCGCGGCCGGCGTCCCCGTCCTCGCCCCGCGCCCGTGGACGGACCTGGCCGAGCGCGCCGGGAGGCGGCTCGGGGAGACGGTCGCGTAGCCCGCGACACGTGTGGTTCCCGCGCGCTCGACGCGTGGAGGCCTTTGTCCGGCGCGCGCCCCCTCCGCCCAGCACGCGCCGTCCCCGTCCGACGCATGTCGCCCTCCGTCCAGCGCGCGTCGTCCCCGCCCAGCGCGTGCCCTCCTCCACCCGCCCCGCGTCGCTCGCCGCCCGCTGCCGCCCGTCGCCCTCCCCGCTGCCCCGCCGCCCCTCCCGAGGCCGCTGTTAGCCTGCTGGACATGATCAAGGGGGGTCCGGTCGATCGCACGGCCCGCTTCGCGCGCGTCGCGGGGAACAACGGGCCCGAGCGCGTGCTCATCGCCGCCAGTTTCGTCAACCGGGTCGGCAACGGCCTCTTCAACGCCGCGTCCGCGCTCTACTTCACCCTGATCGTCGGCCTGCCCGCGGCCCAGGTCGGATCCGCGCTCACCATCGCCGGGCTGATCGGCCTGGCCGCGGGGGTACCCGGGGGCCGTCTCGCCGACCGCCGCGGCGCCCGCACCGTCATGATGGCGGCCCTCGCGGTCCAGGCGGTCTCGATTACGGCCCTCGTCCTCGTCGAGAGCTGGACCGCGCTCACCCTCCTCGCCACCCTCGACCAGCTCGCCGCCGCGGCCGGCGGGGCCGCCTGGGGCGCCCTCGTGGCCCGGGTCGGGACCGAACGCCCGGCCCTGTTCCGGGCGAAGCTGCGCACCTTCGTCAACCTCGGCGTCATCTTCGGCACGGTCGGCGCCGGCCTCGCCGTGGCCGCGGACACCCGCGGCGCCTACGTCGCCCTCATCTTCGGCAACGCCGCCAGCTTCGCCCTCTGCGCGGTCCTCCTGCTCCTCCTGCCCTCGTACCCGCCCCTGCCCGCGCCCCCGCGGGAGCGCCGGCTGCCCGCCCTGTCGGACCGCCCGTACCTGACGTTCACCGTCCTCTACGGCGCCATGGGCCTGCAGTACCCCGTGGTGTCCCTGCTCCTGCCGATCTGGATCTCCCAGCACACCGAGGCGCCCCGCTGGACGGTGGCGGTGCTGTTCGCCGTCAACGCGGCCTTCTGCGTGCTGCTGCAGACCAGGCTCGGCTCCCGCATCGAGACCCCCCGGCAGGGCGGCCGGGCGTTCCGCGACGCGGGGCTGCTCTTCCTCGTCAGCTGCCCGCTGATGGCCCTGGCGGGCCACACCCCGGTCTGGGTCGCGGCGGGACTGCTCCTGACCGCGATCTTCCTCCACAGCCTCGGGGAGATCGGGGAGTCCTCGGCGGGCTTCGCCCTGGGCTTCGGCCTCGCCCCCGACCACGCCCAGGGCCAGTACCAGGGCCTCCTCGGTCTCGGCTTCTCCGCCGGACAGGCCTTGGCCCCCGCGATCCTCACCACGGTGGTGCTCGGCCTCGGCACGGCGGGCTGGCTGGTCCTCGCGGTGTTCTTCGCCGGGATAGGCGCGGCCGGTCCCGCGGTCGCCCGCTGGGGCCTGCGCACCCGCCCCCGCCCACCGGCCGTCCCCGCGGACACGCCGGCCTGAGCAGGGGCCGAGCCGACCTGAGCAGGGGACACGCCGGCCTGAGCAGGAGCCGAGCCGACCTGAGCAGGGGCCGAGCCGGCCTGAGCAGGGGCCGAGCCGACCTGAGCAGGAGCCGAGCCGGCCTCAGCACAAGGAGCAGCAGCGAGGCTCATCGGCGCCCGCCCGACGCCCGGGGGCTTCGGACCGCAGGCCGTACGCCCCGGGACGCGGGCCGTCGGCCGTACGCCCGCACGGGTGAGGGCCGCCGTGGGTGCCGTGGCGGCCGAGGTACGTCATTCTGGGGACATGGCTGCCGTACGTGGCGGGTCCCCGTGGAAGGGGCGGAGCAGAGGCCGAGGGCCTCGCTCCGGTCTCGTCGCCGCCGTCGCCGCGGCCGTCGCGGGCCTCACCGCCGCGACCGGGTGCGCGACCGGCGCCGACACCGGAGCCGGTGCCCCGGCCGGGGCGCACGGACCGGTGACGCCGTCCGCCCCGCCGACCTCGTCCCCCGACCCGGCGCAGCCCCCGTCCGCCCCGCCGACCTCGTCCCCCGACCCGGCGCAGCCCCCGTCCGCCGCGCCGACCTCGTCCCCCGACCCGGCGCGGCCCGCGGCCGGCGCGCCGGCCCCCTCCCCCCTCCCGGCGAAGCCCCCCGGCCCCGCCGCGCCGGCCGCCGTCGGCGCCGCTCCCCCCTCGCCCTCCGGTACGCCCGCGACGCCGCCGCCCCCCTCGCCCCGCGGGCCCGTCGCCGCCGAGCTCTCCATCCCCTCGATCGGTGTCGAGGACCTGGACGTCCTGCCGTACGAGGGGACCACCGACGACCGCGCCGGCACCGTCATCCAGGACCGCGGTGTGGCGGCGAGTCCGCACGGCGCGCGCGGCGGCGTGGGGCCGGGGCAGGTCGGCAACTACCTGGTGACCGCGCACCGGCTCTCCGCGGGCGGACCGCTGCGCGAGCTGCCCGCGGTCGAGAAGGGGGACCTCGTGCACGTCACCGCGGGCGGCACCGTCTACACGTACGAGATCGTCGAGACGCGCTCGACGTCCTTCCGCTCGGCCCGTTCGCTGGCCGAGCAGCGGGCCGCCGTGCCCGGCGAACCGGGCCGGGAGCCCACCCGGGCCATGATCACCCTCTCCACCTGCGCGACGCCCGAGGACAACGCGGCGGGCAACTACTGGCGGGACGCGCAGAACAATCCCGAGCACCGCATCGACAAGATCGGCGTCCTCACGTCCGCGCGGCCCGCCTGAGCGACCGCGCGCCCCACCCGCGTCCCCGGAGATGCCTTCAGCATGCCCTCAGCCGCGGGTCGGCCTGGTAGTCGGTCAGCGCAGCCGGTCAGCGCAGCCGGTCGACGCAGTCGGTCAGCGCAGCCGGTGCGGCAGCCGGACGCGGACCAGGGTGGTCTCCACTCCGCTGTCGACCAGACGGCCGTTCGCGTCGAAGGCCCCGGGACCGTCCGTCATCCCGAAGTCGTTGTCGTTGAGGAGGACCAGGGTCGAGGAGCCCTCCACGGCGATCCCCTCGATCTTGCCGGGGACGCCCGCGACCGTGTTCAGGTCGACGACCAGGCGCTTCTCCAGGATCGGTGCGTCGGCGGCCGCCTCGTCGTCCAGCTGCTCCAGGGTCGGGCTCGCCGTCCCGTCCCACCGGGAGCCGAGGATGTCGGCGCCGCGACGGAGCCGTACCTCGTAGAGTCGGGAGGCCTTGTCCGTGCGCTCCTGGACCAGCAGCCGGTCGCCGCCCAGGGCGACGACGGAGGAGATCTTCAGCTCCGAGGTCTTCGTCTGGCCGGGCTCCACGACGCCCACCGGGTCGAAGCGGTACGCGTACTCCGCCGTGACCCGGTTCTTGCGGGGCGAGAAGCGCAGCAGGCGCGTGGTGCGGGAGTCCTCGCCGGCCGCCTTGTCGGGGTGGAGCAGGGGGCTCTGCAGCGCCATCACCAGGTCGCCGTCGGGCAACAGGGCCAGCCCCTCGAAGCCTCGGTTGATCTTGCGCTTGAGGAAGACCGACGGGAGCGACTCGACCACCGGGTAGTCGGCGCCGGTCAGGGCGAGGCCCCGGGGGACGTGGCGGGCCAGGACCCGGCCCGCGGCGGAGACGTGCACGAGGGACGGACCGTACTCGTCGACCAGCCAGAAGCCGCCGTCGCGGTCGCGGACCAGGCCCTCGGTGTCGAGGCCGTTCGGGTCGTACGCGAGCGGGGTCGTGGCGCTGTGGTCGTACGGGGCCTCGTCGCGGCCCGGCTGGTTGGGGAGACCCGTGACGGGCGCGCCGGAGGCCGTGGTCAGCGGGATGGACTTCAGCACCCGGATCCGGTCGCCGACCGCGCGGACCTTGACGATCGCCGGGTCGAAGCCGGGTACGGGGAACGTGCGCCGCTTGTCCTTGCCGACCGCTATCTGGCCGTTGGGGCCCCGGTCGGTGACAGTCCAGTATTCGCCGGGCCGCTCGGCCGGGTACAGGTCGCTGCCGATGCCGCCCAGGTCGACGTCCCGGTCGTCGTCGACGGTGCCGGGCAGCAGGGCGTTGCTGAAGGCGGCCAGCGGGATGTCCGGCAGGGTCGAGGTGGAGACGACCCGGGCGGCGGCGGAGCTGCCGTGCCGCGCCGGCTCGGCCTCGGCCGTCCCCACGACCGCCGTCAGCGCGAGCGCGGCGGACAGCGGCAGAACGACGGCGGCGGGCCGGCGCAGGAGGCGCGGATTCATCTGAACTCCCTTTGAACACCTGGAAAGTCGCCCGTGGAGGCGCCTCATGGTCCGATTCCGGCCACAACGGTGGGCGTCGGGTGGGCGACACGGGGGCGAGCCCTCGGTGAACGCACGGCTCCGCCCCCGGATGTCGGTACCGGGGAGGACAATCGCGCCATGGTGATCACCGCACGCGCCCTCAACCGTTCCACTCTCGCCCGGCAGCTCCTCCTCGACCGGGCGCCGATCGGCGTCGGGGACGCCGTGCGGCGGGTGGTGGCCGTGCAGGCGCAGCAACCGGGCTCGCCCTACGTGGCGTTGTGGAACCGCGTCGCCGGCTTCGACCCGGAGTCGCTCGACAGGGCACTGGCGGACTTCGCGTTGGTCAGGTCGACCCTGATGCGGCTCACGCTGCACCTGGTGCACGCCGGGGACTACCGGGCCTTCCGGGAGGGCATGGAGCCGGCGCTGCGGGGGTCGCGGCTGCACGACCCCCGGTTCAAGGCGGCGGGGTTCACCGCCGAGGACGCCGACGGGCTGCTGCCCGGCCTCCTCGCGTACGCCGGTGAGGCGCGGACCGGGGCCCGGCTGCGGGCGCACCTGGAGGCGGCGCGGGGCGGGCCGGTGGAGGCCGTCGTGTGGCGGATGATCCGGCAGTACGCGCCGCTGTGGCACGCGCCGACGGGGCCGCCGTGGTCGTTCGGCACGGCCCAGTCGTTCGTGACGGCCGAGGCGCCGCTGCCGGTGCTGGGCGATCCGGAGGCCTCGGCGGCCGGTCTCGCGGTGCTGCTCCGGCGCTATCTGGAGGGCTTCGGTCCGGCGTCCCTTGCGGACATGGCGCAGTTCACGCAGGCCCCGCGGGGGCGGGTGCGCGAGGCGGTGCGGCTGCTGGAGGACGGGCTGGAGCAGGAGGAGGGGCCGGGCGGGACGGTGCTCCACGACGTGCCCGGCGCGCCCCGGCCGGACGAGGACGTCCCGGCGCCGCCCCGCCTGATGGCGATGTGGGACAGCGTCCTGCTGGCCTACGCGGACCGCGGCCGGGTCATCCCGCCCGAGTACCGCGCGCGGGTGATCCGGGTGAACGGCGACACGCTGCCGACGGTGCTCGTCGACGGGTACGTGGCCGGGGTCTGGCGTCCGGTCGGGGAAGGCGTCGAGGTCTCGGCCTTCCGTCCGCTGCCCGCCCGCGTCTGGGCGGAGCTGGCGGAGGAGGCCGCGGCCCTCGACGGCTTCCTCGCCGCCCGGGACCGCCGTGTCTACGGCCGCTACGACCACTGGTGGGTCAAGGGGCTTCCCGCGGCGGAGACCCGGGTCCTGCCGGGGGCCTGACGGCCAGGCGCCTCCGGCAGGTCACCCCTTCTCCGCCACCAGCTGCCTGAGCGCGATGTTGAGCTGGAGGACGTTGACGCGGGGTTCGCCGATGAAGCCGAGGATGCGGTCGTCGGTGTGGTCGGCGACGAGCTTGTCGACCCGGGCGACGGGGAGGTCGTTCTTCTCGGCTACCCGGTGGACCTGGAGCTTCGCGTACTCCGGGGAGATGTGCGGGTCGAGGCCGGAGCCGGAGGAGGTGACGGCGTCGGCGGGGACGTCGGAGGGCCTGACCGTGTGGTCGGCCGTCGAGTTGTCCTTGACGACGGCCGCCTTGGCGTCCGTCACCCACCGGATCAGCTCCTCGTTGTCGCCGGAGCGGTTCGTGGCGCCGGAGAGGATGATCGAGTACCGGGTGTTGACGCTGTTGGCGCCCAGGCCGTTGGACGGGCGGGGCTGGAACCACCTCAGGTCCGGGGCCGCCGTCTCCTCGCCCTCCTTGAGCGGGAGGTCGTAGGTCTGGCCGATGAGTGCGGAGCCGACGACCTTCCCCTCGCTCGTGATCTCGGACCCGTTCGCCTTCCCGGGGAAGGCGACCTGGGCGATCCCGGTGACGGCGAGCGGGTAGACCACGCCGCAGATCACGGTGAGGACGAGGAGGGCGCGCAGGCCGGCCCAGAGCACGCGGCCGGTGTTCGCTGCGGAGTTGTTCATCGTGGTCAGCCGATTCCGGGGATGAGGGAGAGGAGGAGGTCGATGATCTTGATGCCGACGAACGGGGCGATCAGGCCGCCGAGTCCGTAGATCCCGAGGTTGCGCCGGAGCATCGAGTCGGCACTGGAGGGCCGGTAGCGGACGCCCTTGAGGGCGAGCGGGACGAGGGCGACGATGATCAGCGCGTTGAAGATCACGGCGGAGAGGATCGCGGACTCGGGCGAGGCCAGGCCCATGATGTTCAGCCTGTCCAGCGACGGATAGGCGACGGCGAACATCGCGGGGATGATCGCGAAGTACTTGGCGACGTCGTTGGCGATCGAGAAGGTCGTCAACGCACCCCGGGTGATCAGGAGTTGCTTGCCGATCTCGACGATCTCGATGAGCTTGGTCGGGTTCGAGTCGAGGTCGACCATGTTGCCGGCCTCCTTCGCGGCCGACGTGCCCGTGTTCATCGCGACACCGACGTCGGCCTGCGCGAGCGCGGGGGCGTCGTTGGTGCCGTCACCGGTCATCGCGACGAGCTTGCCGCCCGCCTGCTCCCGCTTGATGAGGGCCATCTTGTCCTCGGGGGTGGCCTCGGCGAGGAAGTCGTCGACCCCCGCCTCCTCGGCGATGGCCTTCGCGGTCAGCGGGTTGTCGCCCGTGATCATGACCGTACGGATGCCCATGCGGCGCAGCTCCTCGAACCGCTCCCGCATGCCCTCCTTCACGACGTCCTTCAGGTGGATGACGCCGAGGACACGCGCCCCCCTGTCGTCCTCCACGGCCACCAGCAGCGGGGTGCCGCCGGCCTGGGAGATCCGGTCGGTGAGCTCCTGGGCGTCCGGCGCGACCCGGCCGCCCCGCTCCTTCACCCACGCCACGACCGAGCTGGTCGCGCCCTTGCGCACCCTGCGTCCGTCCGCGTCGACACCCGACATGCGGGTCTGGGCGGTGAACTCGATCCATGCGGCACCGGCCAGTTCGCCCTGGTGACGCTCGCGCAGGCCGTACCTCTCCTTCGCGAGGACCACGATCGAGCGGCCCTCGGGCGTCTCGTCCGCCAGCGAGGAGAGCTGGGCGGCGTCGGCGACCTCGGCCTCCGTCGTCCCCTTCACGGGGACGAACTCCGAGGCCTGCCGGTTGCCCAGGGTGATGGTGCCGGTCTTGTCGAGCAGCAGCGTCGACACGTCACCGGCGGCCTCGACCGCCCGGCCGGACATCGCGAGGACGTTGCGCTGCACGAGCCGGTCCATGCCCGCGATGCCGATCGCGGAGAGCAGTGCCCCGATCGTGGTCGGGATCAGGCAGACCAGCAGGGCCGTCAGGACGATGAGCGAGGTCTGCTCGTCGGCGCCCGCGTAGATCGCGAACGGCTTCAGGGTGACGACGGCGAGGAGGAAGACGATGGTCAGCGAGGCGAGCAGGATGTTGAGGGCGATCTCGTTCGGCGTCTTCTGCCGGGCCGCGCCCTCCACCAGGCTGATCATCCGGTCGATGAAGGTCTCGCCGGGCTTCGTCGTGATCTTCACGACGATCCGGTCGGACAGCACCTTCGTGCCGCCCGTCACCGCGCACCGGTCGCCACCGGACTCGCGGATCACGGGGGCCGACTCGCCGGTGATCGCGGACTCGTCCACCGAGGCGACGCCCTCGACGACGTCACCGTCGCCGGGGATGACGTCGCCCGCCTCGCAGACGACCAGGTCGCCGATCGTCAGGTCGGTGCCGGGCACCTGCTCCTCGCCGGTCTTGGTGATCCGGCGGGCGACCGTGTCGGTCTTGGCCTTGCGCAGGGTGTCGGCCTGCGCCTTGCCGCGGCCCTCGGCGACCGCCTCCGCCAGGTTGGCGAAGATCGTCGTCAGCCACAGCCAGGCGGTGATCGCCCAGCCGAACCAGTCCCCCGGGTCCTGGACCGCGAGGACCGTGGTGACCACGGATCCGACCAGCACCACGAACATCACCGGTGACTTGATCATCACGCGCGGGTCGAGCTTGCGGAGCGCGTCGGGGAGGGACGCGATCAGCTGCCTGGCGTCGAACAGGCCGCCGCCGACGCGTCCGGCCTCGGCCTGCGGGCCGCCGGGCGCCCCGGACTGCGGGGGCCGGGTGGGAGTGATGGTGCTCATGCTGCGAGCCCTTCGGCGAGCGGTCCCAGCGCGAGGGCGGGGAAGTAGGTGAGACCGGTGATGATCATGATGGTGCCGACCAGCAGGCCCGTGAACAGCGGCTTCTCGGTCCGCAGCGTGCCCGCCGTCTCCGGCACGGGCGTCTGCTCGGCGAGCGAACCCGCGAGCGCGAGGACGAAGACCATGGGCAGGAACCGGCCGAGCAGCATCGCGATGCCGATGGTCGTGTTGAACCACTGGGTGTCGGCGTTGAGTCCGGCGAAGGCCGAGCCGTTGTTGTTCGCGCCCGAGGTGTAGGCGTAGAGGATCTCGGAGAAGCCGTGCGCGCCGGAGTTCGTCATGGACTGCGCCGGGGTGTCCAGTGCCATGGCCACCGCGGTGAAGCCGAGGACGAGCGCGGGGGTGACGAGGATGTAGCAGGCCGCGTAGGTGATCTGGCGGGTGCCGATCTTCTTGCCCAGGTACTCCGGGGTGCGGCCGACCATCAGGCCGGCGATGAACACGGCGATGACCGCCATGATCAGCATGCCGTAGAGGCCCGAGCCGACGCCGCCGGGCGCGATCTCGCCCAGCTGCATGCCGAGCATCGTGATGCCGCCGCCGAAGCCGGTGTACGAGGAGTGGAAGGAGTTCACGGCTCCCGTGGAGGTCAGCGTGGTGGCGACCGCGAAGATCGACGAGCCGGCGACGCCGAAGCGGGTCTCCTTGCCCTCCATGGCGCCGCCGGCGAGGTCGAAGGCGGGGCCGTGGTGGGCGAACTCGGTCCACATCATCAGCGCGGTGAAGCCGACCCAGATCGCGGCCATCGTGCCGAGGATCGCGTACCCCTGCTTCAGCGAGCCGACCATCCGGCCGAAGGTGCGGGTCAGGGCGAAGGGGATGACCAGGATGAGGTAGACCTCGAAGAGGTTGGAGAGGCCGTTGGGGTTCTCGAAGGGGTGGGCCGAGTTGGCGTTGAAGTAGCCGCCGCCGTTCGTGCCCAGCTCCTTGATGACCTCCTGCGAGGCCACCGCCCCGCCGTTCCACTGCTGCGTCCCGCCCGTGAACTGGCCCACCTCGTGGATGCCGGCGAAGTTCTGGATGGCGCCGCAGGCCACCAGGATCAGCGCGCCGACCACCGAGATGGGCAGCAGGACGCGGACGACGCCCCGGACCAGGTCTGCCCAGAAGTTGCCCAGCTCACCGGTACGGGACCGGGCGAAGCCGCGGACCAGGGCGACCGCGACCGCGATGCCGACGGCCGCCGACACGAAGTTCTGCACGGCGAGGCCGCCGGTCTGGACGACGTGGCCCATGGCCTGCTCGCCGTAGTAGGACTGCCAGTTCGTGTTCGCCACGAACGAGGCGGCCGTGTTGAACGCCTGGTCGGGGTCGATCGACACGAAGCCGAGCGAGCCCGGCAGCGAGCCCTGGACCCGCTGGAGCAGGTACAGGAAGAGGACGCTCACCGCGGAGAAGGCCAGCACCCCGCGCAGATACGCCGGCCAGCGCATCTCGACCGACGGGTTCGCGCCGATCGCCTGGTAGATCCACTTCTCCGGCCGCAGGTGCCGCTCCGAGGAGTACACCTTCGCCATGTGGTCGCCCAGCGGCCGGTACGACAGGCCCAGGGCGACGACCAACGCCAGGAGCTGGAGCACTCCGGCAAGAACGGGACTCATCTGTTCTCAGAACCTCTCGGGCTTGACGAGGGCGAGGACGAGATAGCCCAGCAGGGCGGCGGCCACGAGCAGGCCGACGATGTTCTCGGCACTCACGGCTTGGCCACCCCCTTGGCGATGAAGGCCACCAGCGCGAAGACCGCGATCGTGGTGACGACGAAGGCCACGTCGGCCATCGTGAGCTCCCGGATGCAGGAAGAAGGAAGAACGGATTCTCGGACGAGACGAGGAAACCTCTCCCCCCGGGCCCCGCGGCCCCCGTTGACGGGCCCCTAACGCCGCCCCCGGCCGTCTTGACGCGTCCCGTACGGCCGGGTGACGTGGCCCACGGCCCGCGGGTCCCCGCCGGGTTCGGCGCCCACCCATTGCCAGTGGCCGGAAGGGGACATATCTTCGAGCGACACCTACGGACCGGGATGCTCGTCAGTCCCGGGGCGGTCCGCCGTTCACGGGCCGGACGGCGGGGAGCGGAACCCTCGGGGACGACGGGGACGCTGGACGCCGGGCGTACGGGATATCCGTATCCACGTACCCGCAGGAGCTGAGCAGCACATGAGCAAGCACGTCCTGGCGCAGAACCAGTACGGCAAGGCCGAGAACCGCATCGTGGCCGTGACCCGCAAGGGCAACGACGGCGCGTGGCACGAGATCCGCGACCTGAACGTGTCGGTGGCGCTGCGCGGTGAGTACCGCGACGTCCACCTGACCGGGGACAACGGCAACTGCCTGCCGACGGACACCACCAAGAACACGGTCTACGCCTTCGCCAAGGAGCACGGCGTGGCCTCCCCCGAGGCCTTCGGCATCCTCCTGGCCAAGCACTTCGTGACCTCCCAGGCGGTGATCCACGAGGCGCAGATCCGGGTGGAGGAGTACGCCTGGGAGCGGATCTCCGTCCCCACCCGCAAGGAGCAGCACTCCTTCGCCCGCAAGGGCCAGGAGGTCCGCACCGCGCAGATCACCTACTCGGCGAACACCGGTCTCCAGGTCATCTCCGGCCTCAAGGACCTCACGGTCATGAACTCGACGAACTCCGAGTTCCACGGCTTCATCAAGGACGAGTACACGACGCTCCAGGAGGCCTACGACCGGATCCTCGCCACCAAGGTCACCGCGCGCTGGGCGAACTCGGCCCCGGCGGCCGCGGACGAGGAGCACGACTGGGACCGCTCGTACCAGAAGGTGCGCCGTCACATGCTGGAGGCGTTCGCGGAGACGTACAGCTACTCCCTCCAGCAGACGCTGCACGCGATGGCCGACCGGGTCCTGGACAACGTCTCCACGGTCAACGAGGTGCGGCTCAACCTGCCGAACAAGCACCACTTCCTGGTCGATCTGGAGCCCTTCGGCCTCAAGAACGACAACGAGGTCTACTTCGCCGCAGACCGGATGTACGGCCTGATCGAGGGCACCGTCCACCGCGACGGCGTGCAGCCGGTGATCGCGACCAGCGACTGGATCACCGCCTGACCCCCACCCAGCCGCCCCGGGTCACAGCGGCCCGGCCGCCCGGACTCCCAGCCACACGGCGCCGAGTCCGGCGGCCAGGCTCGCGGCGACGTTCAGCACCGCGCGCCCCCGCGTCCCGCCCTCGTACAGCTTCAGCGTCTCGTAGGAGAACGTCGAGTACGTCGTGAGCGCCCCGCACAGGCCGGTGCCGAGCAGCAGGTGGACCTGGGCCGACGCCACCCCGGTGAGCAGGCCGAGGAGGAACGAGCCGGCGGTGTTGACCGCGAGGGTGCCCCACGGGAAGGCGGGGCCGAGGCGGGCGCGGGCCGCGCGGTCCGTGAGGTAGCGCAGGGGCGCGCCGACGGCGGCTCCGGCGACGACGAGGAGCCAGTTCACGCCCGCCCCGTCCCGGCGCGTACGGCGGCCCTGGTGACGGCGACCCCGGCCCAGACGGCGGCGAGCGCGGTGACCAGGGTGCCGCCCAGGTAGAGCAGGCCGCGGGTCGGGTCGCCGCCGTCGAGCAGCCGCTCCGTCTGGAGGGCGTAGGTGGAGAAGGTGGTGAACCCGCCGCAGAACCCGGTGCCGAGGAACGGCCGGAGGAGCGGGTGCGGGGGCGCGGAGGACCACTCCGTGGGCCGCTCCGTGAGCAGGACCATGAGGACGCCGAGCACGGCGCAGCCCGCCACGTTGACCGTGAGCGTGGTCCAGGGGAAGGCGCCTTCGGGGGTGGGCGCGAGGAGTTCCGCGCCGTAGCGGGCGGATGCGCCGAGGGCGCCGCCGGCGGCCACCACCCCGACGACCGGCAGTTCCGCGCGCAGGCCCATGGCGGCAAGCCTACGGCGGCGGATCAAGGCGAGGCGCACAGGCACGGCCCCCGGCCTGGGGCATTAACCGGGGTCCGGCCCGTGCAGCCTCGCTCTGCGATGGTCCGGCCACGCCCTGCGACGGGTCAAAGCGGGGCCGGAGAGTCTGTCAGATCCCCCACGGGGTATCCCGGAGGGCCGGCCGAGGGTCCGGTGGAGGCTCGGCGGGGCCCCCGGAGAACCGGCCGGCGGCGCCTCCGACCTGCGACGACACGACGAGGGGTGGTCCGGCCACCATCCGGCGGCCGATTCGGGTGCCGGGTACACCTCGTCGCGGGGGCCGGTCCCGGGCGACGGTGGTGGAGCAGCGGGAGGGAGCTGCGCAACCTTCGGGCAGGAGTGTCGTGAGTACATCCGTCGCAACCAAGCGCAGGGCCGTCACCGGTGCTGTTCCGCCGGCCGTTCCCCTGGACGTCGTCAGGCCCGCCGGCCCGGCCGGCTCGCGCGAGGACGTCTACGCCGAGCTGTGTGCCGCGCTGTTCTCCGGATTCCCGCGCCGGGACCAGCGGCTGAAGGCCGAGCAGTACCTGCACGGTCTGCTCACGGCGCAGGGCCGCAAGTCGATCCGGAACATCGCCGCGCAGATCGGCGGGCCCGCCGCCGAGCAGAGCCTGCACCACTTCGTGTCCAGCTCCACCTGGGACTGGCAGCCGATGCGGGCGGCCCTCGCCCGGCACCTGGAGCGGAACAGCTGCCCGCAGGCCTGGGTGGTGCGGCCGATGCCGATACCGAAGGCCGGGGAGCACTCGGTCGGGGTGGACCGGCGGTTCGACCCGGAGCGCGGGCAGGTCTTCCACGGCCAGCAGGCGTTCGGCGTGTGGTTCGCGAGCGACGAGCTGAGCGTGCCCGTCAACTGGCGTCTGTTCCTGCCGGATCCGTGGGTGAACGACCGGACGCGGCGGGACCGCGCGGAGGTTCCGCAGGAGGCGGGCGAGGAGACCCTGGAGGAGTGCGCCGTCGCGGCCGCGCTCGACACGGCCCGCTGGCCGGACGTGACCCGCAAGCCGGTGCTGCTCGACATCCGGGGCGGCGCGGGGCGGGCGGCCCTCACCCGGCTCGCCGGGGCGGGGGTGCCGGTGGTGGCGCGGATCGGTCCGGGTTCCCGGCTGGCGATCGCCGACCGGGCGCTGCCGGGCTTCGGTGCCGGTCCGCTGTCGGCCCTGCAGATCCTGGAGTCGCTCAAGGGGCTGCGCCGGCCGGTGAGCTGGGTGGACACGGTGGCCGGTGCGCGGACCTCGCGGACCTCGCTGGCCACGGCGGTCCGGGTGGCGCTGCCCGCGCCGGGCGGCGAGCGGATGCGTCCGCTGGTGCTGCTGGGCGAGTGGGACGACCCGCGGCGGCCCCCGGCCCGGGTGTGGATCAGCGATCTGACCGGTTCGCCGGTCGGCTCCCTGCTGCGGCTGACGAAGCTGGCCCGCCGGGTGGAGCGGGACTTCGTGGAGGTCGGCGAGGGGGCCGGACTGCGGGACTTCGTGGGCCGGTCGTTCCGGGGCTGGCACCGGCACATCACGCTGGCGTCGGCGGCCCACGCGGCGACGGTGATGGCGGCCACCGACTGGGAGGGGTCCTACCGCTCCGGCTACGGATCGGGACGTACGGCGCGGACCGCGAGCTGAGCGGCCCGCGGCGGGGCGTCAGCCGGTGCGCTCCGGCGGGCCGGGCTGCCGGGTCGGGTCCGCCGGCCCGCGGCTCTTGGCCAGCACCTCCCGGGTGCGCTGGAGGCGCAGCGCCAGCTGGACCTCCAGGACCTGTCCGGGCTTCTGCCACTCGGGGCCGAGGAGTTCGCCGATCCGCTCCAGCCGGCGCGAGACCGTGTTGGGGTGGACGTGGAGCGCCTCGGCGGCGTTGGTCGGGCTGCCGCCGGAGGCGAAGTACGCCTCCAGGGTGTGGGTGAGGTCGGTGAACCGCTCGGCGTCGTAGTCGAGGACGGGTCCGATCGCCGCCTCGACGAAGCCGTCGACGTCGTTGTCGTCGGAGAGGAGCAGTCCGAGGAAGCCCAGGTCCTGCACGGACGCCGCCGATCCGGTGCCGCCGAGGGCGCTCATCGCGTCCAGGCAGCGGCCGGCCTCCTGGTGCATCCGGGCGACGCCGTCCGGGCTCTCGCCGGGTCCGGCGGCGGCGACGGAGACGGGGTGGCCGAGCAGCGGGGACAGTTCGTCGGCGACGGCCCGGGCGGCGGCGGACGCGTCGATGCCCGGGAGCAGCAGCACGATGCAGCCGCCCTGCACGGTCTTCAGCCCGCTGAGCCGGTACGCGTACGAGGACGCCCACACCACGGCCCTGCCCTGTTCGCCGCCCTCCGGGCGGGCGAGCACGAGGACGTGCGGTCTGCGCAGGTCGACGCCGAGGCGGCGGGCCCGCTGGGCGATCTGCTGGGGGGCGTGCGGCGGGTCGGCGATGAGGTCGTCGAGGAGTTCGTCGCGTACCGGTCCCTCGGCGACGGCGGTGGAGCGGCGCATGAGGAGGAGGAAGGCGACGGACTGGGCGGCGAGTTCGAGGAGCCGCTCGTCCTCTCCGGTGAGGCCGCCGGCGGCGCGGATGACGAGGCCGCCGAGGTCCTCGGAGCCGGCGATGACGGGGGCGACCCAGGTGTCGTCGTCGGCGAGGACCGGGCGGCGGCGGGCGTGCGCGTCGAGGGAGGCCTTGGCGACGGCCTCCTCGACGAGTCCGGGCAGGTCGCCGGCGGTGGCGAGGCAGCGGCCGCCCTGGTCGCGGATCATCACGGTGGCGTCGAGGGCGTCGGCGGCGGCCTTGGCCACGCTGCCCAGGTCGCCGCCGGCGAGGACGAGGTTCATGATCCGGCCGTGGGCCTCGCTGACGTGCCGCATCCGGGTGAGGCTGGTGCGGATCCGGGAGCTGTCCCGTTCGAGTTCGGAGACCTCGGCCCGCGTCCGGTCCAGGAGTCCGGCCTTCTCCACGGCGAGGGCGGCGAGGTCGGCGAGGGCGGTGAGGAGCCCGATCTCCTCGGCGGTGTGCTGACGGACCCGCCGGTCGGCGCCGTGCAGGGCGCCGATCACCGTGTCGCCGCTGCGCAGCGGCGCGGCCATGATCGCGTGCAGGCCCTCGGCGCGGAGGGCCGCTTCGGCGGCCTCGTCGAAGGCGGGGGCGGGGATCCCGGTGTCGAGGAAGCCGGAGAGGGCGAACCGCTCGTCGGCGAGGTAGTCGGCCGTCCAGACGGCCTCGCCGCGGGACTGGACGGCTCCGTCGAGTCCGTGGCCCTCTGCGATCCGCAGTCCGGGGGCGATCCGCGGTCCGCCGGTCTGGCCGGTGCGGGAGCCCTCGGTGGTGTGGACGTAGCAGGATCCGTGCGGGCCGCGGAGGGTGACGTACGCGAGGTCGAGGCCGAGGAGGCGGCGGGCGCGGCGGGTGATCACGCGCAGCAGGCTGTCGAGGTCGTACGAGAGGGTGAGGTCGCGTGCGGTGTCGGTGAGGGTGGCGAGTTCGGCCTCGCGGCGCTCCTCCTGCTCGCGGCCGGTGTCGATCTCGGCGGCGAGGGCGACGGCCCGTTCGAGGCGGTCGAGGTCCGCTCCGGCGAGTCCGGTGAGCCTGGCCTCGTCGAGGAGGCCGGTGAAGCGGGCGGGCGGGGCCTTCAGGGCCAGCAGTTCGAGGACGGAGAGCAGTGCGTCGGCACCGCCGGTTCCGTCCGCGCGGTCCAACGTCATGGCCTCGTCCCCCGTAGTCCAGCGAAATCGGGCACCTGGGAGGAAACCCGCACTGCTCGCCGAAACGTAATTCGGCTCCGGGAAGCGGTCAACGACGGGTTGCCGCGGTTGGTTCCCGGTGAAGGCTCCGGGGAGGCGTCCGGGTGGTCGGGCCGGTCGTCCTCCGGGAGCTGTCGTGTCGGTGGCGCGGCCGCGTCGGGGGCCGCGCCGCGCGGTCAGCCCACGGATCCCGCCGGTACGAGCCGGGGCCGGGCGGGGCCGAACCGGGCCGGGACGCGGGGCGCGTAGAGGGGGCGGACCGCGGTGTCGCGGACGGCGAGGACGGAGCGCTGGAGCCGGCGCAGCCGGGCCGAGGGCTCCATGCCGCTCTCCCCCTTGAGGGCGGCGCGCAGTCGCTCGTACACGGTGAGGGCCTCGTCGTACTGGCCGCAGCGCAGCAGGGCCACCATGTAGTGGGCGTGGAGGGGCTCGTTGGTGCGGTAGCGGGCGACGAGCCCGGAGAGTTCGGAGACGAGTTCGGCGTGCCGGCCGAGTCCCAGCTGGGCCTCCACCCACTGGTCGAGGACGCTGAGGCGGGACGTCTCCAGGCGTTCGATCTCCCGGCGGAGGCGGGGGCCGGCGGCGACGCCCGCGTAGGGTTCGCCGCGCCACAGGGCGAGTGCCTCGCCGAGGCGGAGGGCGGCGCGGGAGAGGTCGCCGGCCTCCATGGCGCGGTATCCGGCGCCGGCCGCGCGCTCGAACTGCCGGACGTCGTTGGTGCCGCCACCGGTGTCGAGCCGGTAGCCGCCGGGCTGGGAGACGAGGATCGCGTCGGCGGTGCGCCGGTCGGACCAGCCGGGGCCGGGCTCCGCCGGGGCGGCCCCGCGCAGCGCGGCCGTGATGAGGGTGCGCAACTCGGCTATGTGGGACTGCAGTTCGGTCCGGGCGCCGCGCGGGGCGCCGGACGGCCACAGTTCCTCGGTGAGCACCGTCACGGGGACGACCTGGTCGGCGCTGGCCGTGAGCAGGGCGAGGAGCTGCCGGGGCGCGGCGGCTGTCGGGGTGATCGACACCCCGTGCTCACGTACCGACAGTCCCCCCAGAATCCGGACGTCCACCTTGCCCCCTCCATGCCTGTGCGGTGTCAGCGCGCGGGATGACTCTCGATGATTAGAAAAGACCCCCGTAGGCATGTCAATAAGAAACCGGAGGGTACGGAAAGCCAACCCGGGATATCGGGGTGATTCACCCCCTTTGGGGTGGTATAAGGCCGTAAGATTTTCGTCACTGGCGCAGACCGACACACCCTCGAAGGCTGTTTCCGGACTCGGGGGTACGCTTTCGCGGGATCCTTGCGGATGTCGAAGAGGCCCACACGCACGAGTTCGCGCCAGAAACCGTCCACCGGGTACGGTTCCGCGGCCGCGCCGTCGCGGGGCGGGCCGCCGGACCCGGCCGTGAGGGCCGCCCGGCGGGCGCGGAAGGGACTCCGAGGGGTCTCCTAGACGACGGCCGCGGCGGTCAGCAGGCCGAACGCGACGGTGATCAGGAGCGTGCGGACGCGGTGGAGGCCGTTCCAGCGCCGCTCGAACGCGGCCCGCACGGCGGACGGTTCGTCGCCCGTCGCCTCCGAGGCGGCCAGCGCGTTGTTCAGCGGGACGTTGCCGCCGACGGTGACCGCGTGGTTGAGGGCCGCGCACACCAGCCCTCCGAGCACCAGCCACCTCTGGGTGTCCGTCCGCCCGTCGACCGGGACGAGGAAGGCGGCGACGGGGAAGGCGAGCACCCCGAGGAAGACGGTCATGAAGACGGCCCGCGGGACGGCTTCGTTGATCCGGCGCATCGCCGTCACGAACTCGGCGTCCGTCAGACGGGCGAGCGCGGGCATGATCCCGGTCTGGAAGATCAGCATGAAACCGGCGTAGAGGCCGGTGCATCCGACGGCGAGGGCGAGCAGCAGGGAGGCCATGCGGCCATTCTCACCCGCCGCCCGCCCCGGGTGTCAGCTGTACGGGTCACCCGCCTTCAACTCTCCCTCGCCGGAAGGCTCTTCGCCCGGTCCGCGCAGGCCGTTCGCCTGTCGGACGGCCGCGGCCAGCTCGCGCACCACCGCCGACCCCGACCTGCCGGCGATCGACTCGGCGCGCTCCGCGAGCGCCGCGAGACCCGGGGCGCCCGGCAGCTCCCCGCCGCGCAGCGCGTCCGCGAAGTAGGCGGTGATCGCCGTCAGTTGCAGGCTGTCGTGGCCGCCTCCCCAGATGTCGCCGGTGAGGGCGGCCGTACCGACCGAGCCGGAGCGCTCGTGGGGCGCGCGCGTGGCCGGGTCGAGCCACCGGACGGTGGCGGTGGCCACCGGGCCGGTCGCCCCGGGCCGCGTCCGCACCGCGTACAGGGCGGTGACCGTGTGCCCGGCGCCGACCTCGCCGCCGTCGACCCGGTCGTCGCGGAAGTCCTCGTCCGCGACCGCCCGGTTCTCGTAGCCGATCAGCCGGAACCGCTCCACGGTCCGCCGGTCGAAGGCGACCTGCGCCTTGGCGTCCCGGGCGCGCAGCTCCACATGGGCGGGCAGCTGGTCGACGAAGACCTTGCGGGCCTGTGCCGTGTCGGAGACGTACGTCGTCTGGCCGTCGCCGCGGTCGGCGAGCTGCTCCATGAACGCGTCGCCGTAGTCGCTGCCCACGCCGACGCCGAAGAGGGTGATCCCGTACCGCTTCCGCTCCGCCTCGATGCGCTCCAGGATCGTGCCGGCCTCGGTGGCCCCGGTGTTGGCGAGGGCGTCGGAGAGCAGCACGACCCGGTTGGTGGCACCCTCGCGGTGACCCGCGACGGCCACGTCGTAGCCGGTGCGGACCCCCGCCTCGACATTGGTGGAGGAGCTCGTCGCGAGGGCGTCCACCGCGTCGCGGATGCGCCCGCGGGCGTCGCCCACCCGGGTCAGCGGCAGCCGGGTCTCGGCCTCGTCGCTGAAGGCGACGAGGCCGATCGAGTCGTCGTCGCGGAGCTCGTCGGCGAGCAGCCCCAGCGACTCCTTGACCAGGTCGAGCCGGCCCGGCTCGGCCATCGAGCCGGAGACGTCGACGACGAAGGTGAGGGCGGCGGGCGGGCGTTCGCCGCGCCGGTCCGCCGCGCGCGTGGCGAGGCCGACCCGGACGAGCGACCAGCCGTCCTGCCCGGCGCGCGCGCCGTCGAGGGTCACGCTGAACCCGTTGTCCTCCGGACGGGGGTAGTCGGGGCGGAAGCTGTTGACGAACTCCTCGGGGCGCACGGTCGCCGGGTCAGGCAGCCGCCCCTCGGCGAGGGTGCGGCGGGCGTAGCCGTACGAGGCGGTGTCCACGTCCAGGGCGAACGTGGACAGGTAGTCGGGGGCGGGCGCGGCGGAGGGGCGTCCGTCCCGCGCGGACCCCTCGGCGCCCTCGGGGTTCGCCGTGCCCGCTCCCCCGCCCGGGGCGGTGGGCGCGGCCGGTGCGGTCCGCGCCTTCTCGCCCGTCGCGTGGTCGGCGCTGCTCCGCTCGCCGCCGGCGCCGCAGCCGCCGGCGGCGAGCCCGGCCGCGAGCAGAGCGGCGACGGTGGCCGAGAACCGGGCCCCGCCGCGGCCGGCCGACGTCTTGCCCTGTCGTTCCATGTCATCTCCCCCTCTTGGTGGACCACTTGTGAATGTGACGAACGCCGGGCCCGCTGGGAGCCGTCGAAGGAGTTGCGGATGTATCTCGATGCGGCAACGGCGTACGCCGGGGCAACCTGTGGCATGGATTCGCCATCCTTCTCAACAGGGGTTGTCACCGTGTGCAGTCACATGCGTACATGGAGTGGACATCGATCGGGCGGGGGTGGTCAGCGGTGGCAGAGAGCAGCGCGGGCTCCGTGATGCTCGCCCGCTCGGCGATGAACCGGGCCGCGACCGAGGGACAGCGGCCCGCGGGGCGCCCGGTCCGGGGTGCGCGGCGCATCAGCGCGGCGCTCGCCGGGCTGGCCGCCTCCACCCGGTACGAGTTGCTCACCTTCGACGACCCGGTCGCCTCCGCGGGCTGCGCGATCCCCGAGCCGTTCCTGGAGCTGGCGGGCGCGTGCATGCGGGCGGCGGCGGAGCGGGCGGCCGAGGTGCGGCGGATCGTGCCGCGGCACGCGCGGCCGTGCATCGAGGGCGAGCTGCGGATCCCCGGGCGGGCCCGCCTCGCGGAGACCATCCCGTTCAAGATGATCGTCGTCGACCGCACGGTGGCCGCGATCCCGCTCGACCTGGAGCTGCTCTACAACGGACTGCTGCTGATCCGCGATCCGGTGGTGGTGCAGGCGCTGGCGCGGGCGCACCACCACTGCTGGAACACGGCCGAGGAGCTGACGTACGCGCCGCCGCCCCCGCGGCGGCCGTGCGGCGACCTGCCCCCTCAGCTGCGGCCGGTCCTGGACGCCCTGCTGTCGGGGGTGACGGACGAGACGGCGGCGACCCGGCTCGGCATGTCCGCGCGGACCTACAGCCGGCGGGTGGGCGAGCTGATGGCGGCCCTGGGCACGACGAGCCGCTTCCGCGCGGGTGCGGAAGCGGCTCGAAGGGGGTGGCTGTGAGGAGACCCCCGGGCCCCGGCCGGGACGACCGGCGGGGGCCTACGACACGATGTCCTTGCGGGCGAAGCCGCGGAAGGCCAGGGCGAAGAGGACGAGGGCGTACGTCAAGGAGATCGCCGTCCCCTTGATCATGCCGCCCCACTCCAGCTGCGGCTGGAGCGCGTCGATCCAGGCGAACTGCCAGTGCGCGGGCAGGTAGTCGCGCCAGTCGCCGAGTGCCGTGACGGCGTCCAGGACGTTGCCGACGATGGTCAGGCCGACGGCTCCGCCGACCGCGCCGAGCGGGGCGTCGGTGCGGGTGGAGAGCCAGAAGGCGAGTCCCGCGGTGACCAGTTGGGAGGCGAAGACGAAGGCGACCGCGATCCCGAGGCGGAGCACCGCGTCCCCGGCGGGCACCGCGCCGCCGGTGGGCAGCTGGAGCGGCCCCCAGCCGTAGGCGACGGTGCCCACGGCCAGGGCGACGAGCGGCAGGAGGACCATCGCGGCCGCGCTGTAGGCGAGGGCGACCGCCAGCTTGGAGGCCAGGAGCCGGGACCGGGGCACCGGCGCGGCCAGCAGGTACCGCAGGGAGGACCAGCTCGCCTCGGAGGCGACGGTGTCCCCGCAGAACAGCGCCACGGGGATGACGAGGAGGAATCCGGCCGAGACGAAGAGGCTGGTCGCCGCGAAGTTGGCGCCGGAGGCGGTCGCCGTGTCCATCAGGGTGATGCGGCCGCTGCCGCCGCGGTCCTGGTCGCCGCCGATCGCGAAGGCGATCAGCAGGACGAACGGCAGGGCGACCAGGATGCCGCCCATGATCATGGTGCGGCGGCGCTTCCACTGGCGCAGGGCCTCGACGCGCAGCGGCAGGGTGCGTCCGGCGCGGTAGCCGGGGGCGGCGGCGTCCACCGGTGCGGCGGGGGCGGCGGGAGCCGTGGTGGTGTCGGGCAGCGGGCTCATGCGGCTCCTCCTCCGATCAGGGTCAGGAACGCGTCCTCGAGGCGCCGGTGCGGTCCGACACCGGTCAGCGGCACGTCCAGGGCGACCAGTTCGCCGATGAGGGCGGTCGGGTCGAGGGTGTCGAGGCGGACCAGGATCCCGCCCTCCGTCCGGGTCGCGGAGGCGACGCCCGCCAGGGCGCCGACCTTCTCGACGAGGGCGTCGGGGACGGACTCCCCGAGGGTCACGAGCAGGGTGTCCCCGGAGCCGGTGATCTCGGCGACCGGACCGGCCTGGACGAGCTGTCCCCGGTCCATGACGACGAGGTGGGTGCAGGACTGCTCGACCTCGGCGAGGAGGTGGCTGGAGACGATGACGGTGCGGCCGCCGGCCGCGTACCGGATCATCACCTCGCGCATCTCGCGGATCTGCGGCGGGTCGAGTCCGTTGGTGGGCTCGTCCAGGATCAGCAGGTCCGGCAGGCCGAGCATGGCCTGGGCGAGGGCGAGGCGCTGCCGCATGCCCTGCGAGTAGGTGCGGACGGCGCGGTCGAGGGCGTTGCCCAGGTTGGCGATGCGCAGGGCCTCGTCGACATGGGCGTCCTCGGCGGGACGGCCGGTGGCCTTCCAGTACAGGTCCAGGTTCTCCCGGCCGTCGAGGTGCGGCAGGAAGCCGGCGCCCTCGACGAACGAGCCGACGCGGGAGAGGACCGGGGCGCCGGGCCGGATGGCCTGGCCGAAGACCCGGATCTCGCCCTCGTCGGGGGTGATCAGGCCCATCAGCATGCGCAGGGTGGTGGTCTTCCCCGCGCCGTTCGGCCCGAGGAGGCCGAGGACCTGCCCCTGCTCGACGCGGAACGTGAGGTCCTTGACGCTGTACCGGTCGCCGCCCCGGTACTTCTTGGACAGCCCGGTGATCTGGAGCGGCACGGCGGCGAGCCCGGAGTCGGGCGCGGGGGCGGCGGTGCGGCGGCGGGCGGTCAGGAGCAGCGCCGCGGCGGCGGCGAGGCCGAGCAGCGGCAGCCCCCAGACCCACCAGGGCAGGGCGGCGGCCTGGGTGTCGAGGCCGGTCGCGACGGGCACGGTGAGCGGGCCCTCGACGGCGACCGTGTAGGCGGCGGGGGCGGCCGGCGAGGCGTAGCCGAGGTCGGTGGCGGCGACGACGAGCCGGAGCCGGTGCCCGGCCTCCACCTCGTGGTCGATCGCGGGCAGGGTGAGCGTCACGCTCCTGCCGGCCCGGGCGCCGTCGACGCGGACGGGGGCGACGAGCTGGGCGGGCAGCACCTGCTGCCGGCCGTCAGGCCCGACGTCGTACACCTTGGCGAAGAGGACGGCGGAACCGTCGGCGGCGGTGGACGCGACCTTGACCCGGACGGTCGGCGTGCCGGTGATGCGGAGGGCCTCGGCCTGCGGCTTCGCGTCGAACCGGGCGTGCTGGCCGGGGAAGTCGAGGGAGAGGCCGACCCCGAGGGAGGAGAGTCCGGCGACCCCGCCGCCGAGGCCGGGGACGGCGGAGACGGCGGGCGGTGCGGCGCCGGGCGGGTTCGCGAAGGTCTGCGCCGCACCGGCGAGCGGGACGCCGGCGGTGCCGGCGGTGAGGCCCGGGTAGCGGTCGGCGGTCGCGGCGCGCAGGGTGGCCCGCCCGTCGGTGGAGTCGACGCCGCCGGTCCGGCTGACGCGGAAGGCCGGGCCGGTGTCGGCGGAGGCGTCCTTCTTCAGCCAGCGGTCGAACCAGGTGCTGATGCGCCGCTCGACGCGGTCGGTCTCCCGGTCGCCGCCGTCGTGGCCGCCGGAGATCCAGTCGACGGCGACGGGTGCGCCGTTGGCGGCGAGGGTCCGGGCCATGGCGTCGGACTGGGCCAGGGTGAAGAGCGAGTCGGACTGTCCCTGGACCAGGAGGGCAGGCACCTTGATCCTCGCGCCGACGGCGGAGGGGCTGCGGGCTTCGAGGAGGGCGCGCGCCGCGGCGTCGGGCTTCCCGGCGACGGCGACCCGCTCGTAGAGGGAGCAGAGCTCGGGGGTGAACCGGCCGCAGGCCCCGGACTTCCCGGGCGCGGCCTTTCCGGCCGCGGTCTCCCCGGAGGCGGACGTCCCGGATCCGGACCGCCCGGTGGCCGGCCGCTCGGCGGGGGGTTCACCGGTGGTGGCGGTCCCCGCCCCGTCCAGGACTCCGGGCCGGTCGCCCGCGGAGAAGAAGATCCCGGCCCATAGCTTCTTGAAGACGCCGTTCGGGAAGAGGGCGTCGGCCAGGTTCCAGTAGGTGATCTGGGGGGCGATGGCGTCGACGCGTCCGTCGTACCCGGCGGCCAGCAGGGAGATCGCCCCGCCGTAGGAGGCGCCGGTGACGCCGACGCGCGGGTCGCCCGGTCCGTCGAGGAGGACCTCGGGCCGGGTGGCGAGCCAGTCGACCAGCTTCCGGGCGTCCTTGACCTCGTGGTCGGGGTCGTTGAGTCCGATCTGCCCGGCGGAGGCGCCGAAGCCGCGTGCGGACCAGGTCAGCACGGCGTAGCCGTCGCGGGCGAGCTGCTCGGCCTGGGCGCGCACGTCGTCCTTGGACCCGCCGAAGCCGTGGCCGAGGAGGACGGCCGGCCGGCGCCCGTCGGCGTCGCCGGTGAAGTACGAGGTGTCGATGCGGGTGCCGTCGAGGTCGAGCATCCGGTCCGCCCGGTGCACGGGCGGCGGATCGTCCGAGGCGACGGCGGTCCAGGTGCCGGCACCCGCGAGGACGGCGAGGACGGCGGTGACCGCGGCCCACCGGGGAAGTCGGAGTCGCATGGTGTCGAGCCTAAGCGGACCGCCTGTGCGGCACGGCTGTCCGGAGGCGGAAACGGCGCACCTCCTCCGGTCGTACGCAGTACGGTCCGCGTACAGCAGGCGCGGTACGCGGCCGCGCGGGCACACGAGCACACGGAGAGCGGCATGGAGATCCGGCGGGCGGCCACGGTGGCGGAGCTGCTGGCGGCGGGGCACCTGTACGACGACCCGCCCCGGGAGGACTGGGCGGCGCGCTTCCTGGCGGCGCCGGGGCATCTGATGCTGATCGCCTACGCCGACGACGGCGCGGACGGCTTCCCGGTCGGCTTCGTCTCCGGGATCGAGATGCTGCACCCGGACAAGGGCGCCGAGATGTGCCTGTACGAGCTCTCCGTGGACGAGGGCCACCGGAGGCGGGGGGTGGGGCGGGCCCTGACGGAGGCGCTGCTGGCGGAGGCGGGAGAGCGGGGCTGCCGGGGGGCGTGGGTGGGCGTGGACACGGACAACGACCCCGCGCTCGCGACGTACCGGGCTGCGGGCGCGGTGGACGAGGGGGTGTTCGCGATGCGCGGCTGGACCTTCCCGGACGCACGCTGAGCCGGGGGCGGGGGAAGGGCGGCGGCCGCGTGGGACCCCGACGGCCCCCGGGGTGTGGTGTCGGCACCCCGGGGGCCGTCGGCGCGGACCGACCGCGTCAGTGGTTGCGCGGGAAGCCCAGGTCCACGCCCGCCGGGGCGTCGGACGGGTCCGGCCAGCGGGTGGTGACGACCTTGCCGCGGGTGTAGAAGTGCACGCCGTCGTTGCCGTAGATGTGGTGGTCGCCGAAGAGCGAGTCCTTCCAGCCGCCGAAGGAGTGGTAGCCCACCGGCACCGGGATCGGCACGTTCACGCCGACCATGCCGGCCTCGACCTCCAGCTGGAAGCGGCGGGCGGCGCCGCCGTCGCGGGTGAAGATCGCGGTGCCGTTGCCGAACGGGGAGGCGTTGATGAGGGCGAGGCCCTCCTCGTACGTGTCGGCGCGCAGCACGCAGAGCACCGGGCCGAAGATCTCGTCCTGGTAGGCCTTGGCCGTGGTGGGCACGCGGTCCAGGAGGGAGAGCCCGATCCAGTGCCCGTCCTCGTGGCCCTCGACGGTGTAGCCGGTGCCGTCGAGGACGACCTCGCAGCCCTCGTCCGCCGCGCCGTGGACGTACGAGGCAACCTTGTCGCGGTGGACGGCCGTGATGAGGGGGCCCATCTCGGACGTGGGGTCGGTGCCGGGGCCGATCTTGATCTTCTCGGCGCGCTCGCGGATCTTCTGGACCAGCTCGTCGCCGATGGAGCCGACGGCCACGACGGCCGAGATGGCCATGCAGCGCTCGCCGGCGGAGCCGTAGGCCGCCGAGACGGCCGCGTCGGCGGCGGCGTCGAGGTCGGCGTCGGGGAGGACCAGCATGTGGTTCTTGGCGCCGCCGAGGGCCTGGACGCGCTTGCCGTTGGCGGAGGCGGTGGTGTGGATGTGCCGGGCGATCGGGGTCGAGCCGACGAAGGAGATCGCGGCGACGTCCGGGTGCTCCAGGAGGCGGTCCACGGCCACCTTGTCGCCGTGCAGGACGTTGAAGACGCCGTCCGGGAGGCCCGCCTCGGCGAGCAGCTCGGCGATCTTGAGGGACGGCGAGGGGTCCTTCTCGCTCGGCTTGAGGATGAAGGTGTTGCCGGTCGCGATGGCGATCGGGAACATCCACATCGGCACCATGGCCGGGAAGTTGAAGGGCGTGATGCCGGCGACGACGCCGACGGGCTGGCGGATGGACGCCACGTCCACCCGGTTCGACACCTGGGTGGAGAGCTCGCCCTTGAGCTGGGTGGTGATGCCGCAGGCGAGGTCGACGATCTCCAGGCCGCGGGCGACCTCGCCGAGCGCGTCGGAGTGGACCTTGCCGTGCTCGGCGACGATCAGCTCGGCGATGGCGTCGCGGTTGGCGTCGAGGAGCGCGCGGAACGCGAAGAGGACGGTGGTGCGCTGGGCGAGCGAGGAGGTGCCCCAGGTCGCCCAGGCGTCCTTGGCGGCGGCGACGGCGGCGTCCACCTCCTCGACGGAGGCGAGCGCGACCTTGGTGGTCACGGCGCCGGTGGCCGGGTCGGTGACCGGGCCCCAGTTGCCCGACGTGCCCTCGACGGTCTTGCCACCGATCCAGTGGTTGACGGTCTTGACGGTGTTCGTCATGACGAAATGCTCCTTCAGAGATGGCGGCGTCGGGCGGTGACGTGCCGGTCGTACTCCTCCCGGGCCTTGACCGCCGACGGGCGGGTCGAGGTCTCGGCCACGGGCACATCCCACCATGCCTGGGCCGGGGGCGGGCCCGACACAGTGTCGGGCGTTTCGGTCTCGGCGTAGACACATGTGGGAACGGTCGAGGTCCGGGCGTCCGCGAGGGCTTCCCGCAGGTCACGGACGGTGCGGGGGCGGAGGACGCGCATGCCGAGGGAGGCGGCGTTGGCGCCGAGGTCGACGGGGAGCGGCGCGCCGGTGAAGCCGCCGAAGCGGTCCCGGTGGCGGTAGTCGGTGCCGAAGCGCTCGGCGCCGACGGCCTCCGACAGGCCGCCGATGGAGGCGTAGCCGTGGTTCTGGAGGATGACCAGCTTGAGGGGCAGTCCCTCCTGGACGGCGGTGACGATCTCGGTGGGATTCATCAGGTACGTCCCGTCGCCGACGAGGGCCCAGACCGGTCGGCCGGGGGCGGCGAGGGCGACGCCGACGGCGGCGGGGATCTCGTAGCCCATGCACGAGTAGCCGTACTCGACGTGGTACTGGTCGACGGACCGGGTCCGCCACAGCTTGTGCAGGTCTCCGGGGAGCGAGCCGGCGGCGTTGATCAGGATGTCGGTGTCGTCGACCAGGGTGTCGAGTGCGCCGAGGACCTGGGCCTGGGTGGGGCGGGCGTGCGGGTCGGGTGCGGCGTAGGCGGTGTCGGTCCGCTCCTGCCAGTCCCGTTTGGCGGCGGCCCATCGCTCCGGGTCGTGTCCGCGGCCCCGCGGGTGGCTCGCCAGCGCCTCGGTGAGGGCCTCGAGGCCGGCCCGGGCGTCGGCGACGAGCGGGAGCCCGGCCTGCTTGTGGGCGTCGAACCCGGTGATGTTGAGGTTGACGAGCCGCGTGTCGGGGCGGAAGAGGGTGCCGGAGGCGGTGGTGAAGTCGGTGTAGCGGGTGCCGACGCCGAGGATCAGGTCGCTGGTGCGGGCGAGGCCGTTGGCGGTCCGGGTGCCGGTGTGGCCGATCCCGCCGACGTCGCGGGGGTCGTCCCAGGGCAGGACGCCCTTGCCGGCCTGGGTGGTGGCGACCGGGAGGCCGGCCTCCCTGGCGAGGGTGCGCAGGGCGTCCTGGGCGGCGCTGTACCGGACCCCGCCGCCCGCGATGATCATGGGGCGGGCGGCCTCCCGCACCGCCCGGACGGCCGCGTCGAGTTCGGCCGGGTCGGGGCGCGGGCGGCGGACGGTCCAGGTCCGTTCGGCGAGGAACTCCTCGGGCCAGTCGTGGGCCTCGGCCTGGACGTCCTGCGGGAGGGCGAGGGTGACGGCGCCGGTCTCGGCGGGGTCGGTGAGGACCCGTACGGCGGCGAGGGCGGCCGGGATGAGCGCCTCGGGCCGGGTGATCCGGTCGAAGTAGCGCGACACGGGGCGCAGGCAGTCGTTGACGGACACCTCGCCCGCGTAGGGGACTTCGAGCTGCTGGAGGACGGGGTCGGCGGGCCGGGTGGCGAAGGTGTCGCCGGGCAGCAGGAGGACGGGCAGCCGGTTGACGGTGGCGAGGGCGGCGCCGGTGACGAGGTTGGTGGCGCCGGGTCCGATGGAGGTGGTGACGGCGTGGACGCGCAGCCGGTTGGACTGCCGGGCGTAGCCGACGGCCGCGTGGACCATGGCCTGTTCGCTGCGTCCCTGGTGGAAGGGCATGAGGTCGGGGTGTTCGACGAGCGCCTGGCCGAGGCCGGCGACGTTGCCGTGGCCGAAGATGCCCCAGGTCGCGGTGACGAGCCGCTGCCGCACGCCGTCGCGTTCGGTGTGCTGGGCGGCGAGGAAGCGCACGAGGGCCTGGGCGACGGTGAGGCGGACGCTCATGCGTATCCCTCCGTGTGGTCGGGGTGGAAGCGGATGCGCCATTCCCGCTCGGGGCCGGGGCCCGCCATGACGTTCAGGTAGTAGAGCGGGTGGTCCGGCTGGGCGATCGACGGGCCGTGCCAGCCGTCGGGGACGAGGACGGCGTCGCCGTTGCGGACTTCGGCGAGGAGGTCGGCGCCGCCGGGCCGGGAGGGGGAGATCCGCTGGTAGCCGAGGGCGCCGGGGGCCTCGATCGCGTAGTAGTAGATCTCCTCCAGGACGGACTCGGCGCCGGGGACGTGCTCGTCGTGCTTGTGCGGCGGGTACGAGGACCAGTTGCCGCCGGGGGTGACGACCTCGACGGCGATGAGCCGGTCGCAGGGGAAGGCGTCGGCGGCGGCGAAGTTCCGCACCTGGCGGGCGCGGTTGCCGCTGCCCCGGGTCTCGACGGGAACCTCCGGCGCGGGGCCGTAGCGGGCGGGGAGTCGTCGCTCGCACTTCGCTCCTGCCAAAGCGAAGCGGCCTCCCGCGCCGGAGGCGATCTGGGCGTGGCTGTCGCGCGGTACGTAGGCGAAGTCGGTCACTCCGTCGAACACGCTCGCGCGGCCCAGGAGTTCGAGGATCTCGCCGTCGACGCGCACGCTACAGGCACCGGAGAGGGGAAGCACGACCCATTCGGATTCCCCGCTCTCGAAGGAGTGGATCGCGCCGGGTCCGAGGGTGAGGACGCGGAGGGAGCAGTACGTCCAGCCGGCCCGCTCGGGGTCGATGTCGAGCGTGTAGGGGCCGCGGGCGGCGGTTCCGGCGGGGAGGTGGAGGGACGGGGGGCGGTGGGTGCTCATGCCTGACCCCTACCCCTTTTCCGCCGGGGTGCCGGAACTTTCCGCCGGGGTGCCGGAACCGGTCGCGAGTGCCTCGGCGATCTCGGCCGCGGTCGGCATGGCGGAGGAGCAGGCGAGGCGGCCGGCGACGATCGCGCCGGCGGCGTTGGCGTGGCGCAGGGCGGTGGTCAGGTCCCGGCCGGCGAGCAGTGCGTGGACGAGTGCTCCGCCGAACGCGTCGCCCGCGCCCAGGCCGTTGACCACCCGGACCGGCAGCGGCGGCACCTCGGCGCCGGTCCCGTCGGCGGCGAGCGCGAGGACGCCGCGAGGGCCCTGCTTGACGACGGCGAGCCGGGGTCCGGCGGCGAGCAGCGCCCGGGCGGCGGCGTGGGGCTCGCGCTCCCCCGTGGCGACCTCGCACTCGTCGAGGTTGCCGACGGCGACGGTGGCGTGCCGCAGGGCCTCGGCGTAGGAGGGGCGGGCGGCCGCCGGGTCGGTCCAGAACATCGGCCGCCAGTCCAGGTCGAGGACGGTGGTCTCCCGTCCGGACCGCGCGCGGAGCGCCTCCAGGGTGGCGGTGCGGCTCGGTTCGGCGCACAGGCCGGTGCCGGTGGTCCAGAGGACGCGGGCGGCGCGGACGGCGTCGAGGTCGAGTTCGTGGGGGTGGATCTCCAGGTCGGGGGCCTTGGGGCGGCGGTAGAAGGTGAGGGGGAAGTCGTCGGGCGGGAAGAGGGCGCAGAAGGTGACCGGGGTGGGGTAGGCGTCGACCTCGGTCACCCAGCGGTCGTCGACCCCGAAGTCCTTGAGCTGCCGGCGGAGGTAGGTGCCGAAGGGGTCGGCGCCGGTGCGGGAGACGAGTGCGGTGCGCAGGCCGAGGCGGGCGGCGGCGACGGCGACGTTCGCCGGGGAGCCGCCGAGGAACTTGGCGAAGGTGTCGACCCGGTCGAGGCCGACGCCGGTCTGGAGCGGGTAGAGGTCCACGCCGAGGCGCCCCATGGTGATCAGGTCGTACGGCTCCGACTCCACCCGCGCCACCTCTCGCGTCCGGCTTCCGCACCCAGGTCTAGCCGTCCGCCCGGAGGCGTGTCAACGATATGTCCGGACATTCTGACGACCGGACGCGTCCGTCCGGGCCGGTGCGGCCTCCTTGACGCTGTTCGCGGGCCCCGGTCAAGGTGGCTGGCATGACGACGCCGTCACCGCAGCCGCCCCCGCCCCCGTCTCCGGCCCCGTCGCGCATCCGGATCGGCTCCGCGCCGGACTCCTGGGGGGTGTGGTTCCCCGACGATCCGCGGCAGGTGCCGTGGCAGCGCTTCCTGGACGAGGTGTCCGGTGCGGGGTACGGGTGGATCGAGCTGGGGCCGTACGGCTATCTGCCCACCGATCCGGCCGTGCTGGCGGAGGAGACCGGGCGGCGCGGGCTGCGGGTCTCGGCGGGGACGGTCTTCACCGGCCTGCACCACGGCCCGGACGTCTGGGACCGGACCTGGGGGCACGTCGCCGAGAACGCGGCCCTGGCGCAGGCGATGGGGGCGGGCCATCTGGTCGTCATCCCGTCGTTCTGGCGGGACGACCGCACGGGCGAGGTCCTGGAGGACCGGACGCTGACCGCGGCGCAGTGGCGGGACCTGACGGGGCTGACCGAGCGGCTCGGCCGGGAGGTGCGCGAGCGGTACGGGCTGCGGATCGTCGTCCATCCGCATGCGGACACCCATCTGGACGACGAGGCGAGCGTGACGCGGTTCCTGGACGCGACCGACCCCGACGCGGTCTCGCTCTGCCTGGACACCGGGCACTACGCGTACGCCGGCGGGGACAGCGTCAAGCTGATCGAGACGTACGGGGAGCGGATCGGCTATCTCCATCTGAAGCAGGTGGACCCGGAGGTCCTGGCGGGGGTGGTGGCCGAGGGGGTGCCGTTCGGTCCGGCGGTGGCGCGCGGCGTGATGTGCGAACCGCCGTCCGGGGTGCCCGCCCTGGAGCCGGTGCTCGCGGCGGCCTCGGCGCTGGACGTGGACCTGTTCGCGATCGTCGAGCAGGACATGTATCCGTGCGAGCCGGACGCCCCGTACCCGATCGCGCTGCGCACCCGGCACTACCTGCGGTCCTGCGGCGTGTGACCGACGGGCGGCCGGTCGCCCTACCGTGCCGGGCGGGGTGACGCACGGGGACACACCGATGTCCCGATGCCTCACTTTCGTCACACACGTCCCGTGATCGTCACGCGCATCTCCGTTACGCGGGCTTTCCGTCACAGGCGCTCGACAGGCGCTCCCCTCCCGACTGGAGGGGTCGTTGCAGGGGGCAATGGCTCAGTGATCGCCAACGCCCGCCCGCAGCGCCCCCGAACGGCACCCCCGCCGCCGCTGCGCGGCGCGCAGGGAGGTACCAGGCATGACGGACAGAACGCTCTGGTCGTACAAGGACATCGCCGCACACATCCGGGTGCAGCCCGACACGGTCCGCTCCTACCGCAAGCACGGGCTGCTGCCGGCCCCCGACCACGTGGAGTCGGGCAAGCCCTACTGGTACGCGGACACGATCCGCGCCTGGGTCGCCAGCCGCCCCGGCAACCGGGGCCGCCGCGACTGACCCGAGGGGACCGCCCCCTCCGCCGTCCCCCCGCGGGGCCGGACCCCGGCCGAGCCCGGGTCCGGCCCCGCGGCGTGTCACCGCCGGAGCGGGGCCGCCTCCCGGCGTCCCTCCGGCGCCGCGGCGTCCTCCCCCTCGGCGGCGGGCGCGGCCTCCCGCTCGGGGGCGGGCGCGTCCGACTCGCTGATGCCGAAGCGGTCGTGGAAGCGCCGCAGCGGGCCGGGGGCCCACCAGGTGAGGCGGCCGGTGAGCTTCATGACGGAGGGGACGAGGAGGCTGCGGACCACCATGGCGTCCATGAGGACGGCGAGGGCGACGCCGAGGCCGAGCATCTTGGTGTTGGTGACGCGGGAGGTGCCGATGGCGACCATGACGACGGCGAGGATCACGGCGGCGGCGGTGATCAGGCCGCCGGTCCGGCTCAGCCCGAAGCGGACGGAGTGCTCGTGGTCGCCGGTGGCGTCGTACTCCTCCTTGATCCGGGAGAGCAGGAACACGCCGTAGTCCATGGAGAGCCCGAAGGCCACGCAGAACATGAGCACGGGCAGGGTGGTCTCGATGTCCCCGGTGGGGGTGAAGCCGAGCAGGTCCGCGAGGTGCCCGTCCTGGAAGACCCAGACCACCGCGCCGAACATCGCGGTGAGGCTGAGGGCGTTGAGGACGACGGCCTGGACGGGGATGAGGACGCTGCCGGTGAGCAGGAAGACCAGGAGCAGGGTGACGACCACGATGATCGCCGCGGCCCAGGGCAGCCGCTCGGCGAGGGCGTCCTTGGAGTCGACGAGGACGGCGGCCTGCCCGGTGACGGAGGTGTCGAACGGGGCGGGTGCGGCGCGCAGCTCGGCCACGGCCCGCTGGGCGCCGGCGCCGACGGTCTCGCCCTCGGGGACGACGGTGAAGTAGGCGTGGCCGCCGGCGGCGGTCACCGGTCCGTCGACGCGGACCACGCCGTCGAGCGCTCCGATCCGCTCGCGGAAGGCCGCGTACTGCGCGGGGGTGGCCTCGCCCTCGGCGAGGACGGTGAGGCCGCCGCCGGGGTCGCCGGGGAACGCGTGGCGCAGCTCGTCCTGGACGACGCGGGAGGAGGCGGTGACGGGGAGCTGGCGGTCGTCCGCGGTGCCGAACTTCACGCCGAGGAAGGGCAGTCCGAGGAGGACGAGTCCGGCGGTGGTGAGGACGGCGAAGACCGGCGCGCGGCGCATCACGAGCGCCGCGGCGCGCGCCCAGCCGGCGCCCCCGCCGCCCTCGGGGCGGTTCCCGGCGGTCGTGCGGCGCCGGAGGAGGCGCCGCAGGTCGAGTGCGTTGACCCGGTCGCCGAGCAGCACGAGGGCCGCGGGGAGGAGGGTGAGGGCGGCGGTCGCGGCGAGCAGGACCACCGCGATCCCGGCGTACGCGAAGGAGCGCAGGAAGTACTGCGGGAAGACCAGCATCGCGGAGAGGGACACGGCGACGGTCAGGGCGGAGAAGAGCACGGTCCGCCCGGCGGTGCGCAGGGTGGTGCGGACGGCGGTGTACGTGTCGGCGCCGGCGGCGAGTTCCTCCCGGTAGCGGCGGACGACGAACAGGGCGTAGTCGATGGCGAGGCCGAGTCCGAGGGCCGTGGTCAGGTTCTGCGCGAAGACGGAGACGTCGGTGAACTCGGTGATGCCGCGCAGGACGGCGTTGGTGCCGAGGATGGCGACGATGCCGACGCCGAGCGGCAGCAGCGCGGCGACGGCGCTGCCGAAGACCATGACGAGCAGGATCAGGGTGAGGGGCAGGGCGATGAGCTCGGCCCGCAGCAGGTCCTCCTGGATGACCGTCTGCATCTCGTGGCGCACGGCGAGCCCGCCGCCGAGGGAGACCTCGACGGGGCCGTGGGTGCCCCGGTACTCGGGGGCGATCCGGTCGAGGACGGCGGCCGCCTCCTTCTCCTCGCCGGCGATGCGGGCGGCGATGACCGCCTTGCGGCCGTCCTCGGAGCGGAGGGCGGGCGACCCGGTGGACCAGTACGAGCCGACTCCGTCGACGCCCGGTTCCGCGTCGAGCCGCTCGGCGAGCCGGCGGGCCTCGGCGGCGACCGCGGGCGCGTCGGCGCCGGCCTCTCCGGCGTCCACGAGCAGCAGCAGGTTGGGCTGGGAGCCGGGGAACCGGCTCCCCAGCGCCTCGGTCGCGTACGTGGACTCGGCGGCCGGGTCCTCCCAGCCGCCGCTGCCCATCCGGTCGGCGACCCCGCCGCCGGCCAGCACCGCGAGGGCGGTGAGGACCAGGGCGACGAGCAGGGTGAGGCGGGGGCGTGCGGTCACGAACCGCGTCCAGCCCCCCGCCCCCTCCCGCTGGGGGGATCCGGTCCCCCCGGGTGCTGTCTTCTTGACTTCGGCCATGACGAGGTGTCCCCTTCACCTGACCCGTGTGCGCGCTTCCCGGCAGGTCACACGGGTCACCCATTGCCATAGACTGGCAAACACGAGTGATCACTCGCGTTTCTCAAGAATGCGAGCGACCTCTCGTGTTTGTCAAACGTACTGAGGAGATCCGGGGACAGGCATGTCCGAAGAAGAGAAGCCGCGCCGCCGCCAGGCGCGGGGCGAGCGCCGCATCGCGCAGTTGCTCCAGGCCGCCGCGAACGTCTTCTGCGCGAACGGCTACACGGCGTCCAGCACCAACGCGATCGCCCGCGAGGCGCACGTCTCCCCCGGCACGCTCTACCAGTACTTCCCGAACAAGGAGGCCATCGCGATCGAGCTGGGCGAGCGCCTGCTGCACGAGATGCGGGAGGCCCACGGCCAGGCCTTCACCCCGGAGAACCTCGCCCTGCCGCTGCCCGAGCTGCTGGACGCGGTCGTCGACCCGCTGATCGAGTTCAACTGCGCCAACCCGGCCTTCCTCGCCCTGATGCACGGCTCCGAGGTCCCCGGCCGGATCGCGGAGGAGCACGACGAGCTGCACTCCACCCTGCTCACCCGGGTGGAGGGGGTCATCGCCCACTACGCGCCCGAGCTGCCCGCCGCGGACCGGGCCCGGACCGCGGGCATGGCCTTCGCCACCTTCAAGGGAGGCCTGGACCTGGTCCTCGCCGCACCCGAGGGCGCCGAGCGGGACGCCACCGTCGCGGAGCTGAAGACGCTCCTGCTGCGCTACCTCTCGCCGCTGGTCGAGGGCGCCGCGGTCACCACGACTCCGAGCCGCTGATCTGCTCGGAGGGCAGCCCCTTCGCGCCCGACCGCGACTTCAGCGCGACCAGCGGGAAGACGAGCACGGAGACCATGGCCGCGCCGACGAGCGCCGCCGCCTCGCCGGCCGTCATCGCCTTGTCGTCCACGCCGATGGTCGTGATGGCGACGACGAGCGGCAGCGCCGTGGAGCCGTAGAGCACGAGCCCGCGCCGGTCCCGGCGGTCGAGGTCCCGGGGGGCGAGGAACCAGATCGGCCCGCCGCGCACCACCAGGAAGAGCAGCAGGAAGACCGGCAGCAGGAGCAGGGAGCGGCCGCCGTCGAGGAGCGAGGCCAGGTCGAACTCGATGCCGGTCACGACGAAGAACACCGGCACGAGGAAGCCGAAGCCGACGCCCTCGATCTTCTCCAGGATCTGCGGCCCCGACTCGGGCGCGGCCCCGGTCAGGACGAGCCGGGTGATCAGCCCGGCCGCGAAGGCCCCGAGCAGGATGTCGAGGCCGAGGGCCTGCGCGGCGCCCAGCATCAGCGCGATCAGCAGGAAGACGAACCGGACCGCGAACTGCCCGCTGGTGTGCAGGGTCTTGGCGATGATCCGGGAGAACCACGGCGGACGCGGCCGCAGCGCCCAGAACAGCGCCCCGGCGGTGAGCGCCGCGAAGAGCGCGAGCAGGACGGTCGACTCGGCCGCGCCGCGCCCGCTGAGCAGCAGCGCCATCGCGATGATCGGGCCGAACTCGCCGACCGCCCCGAAGGCCATGACGACCGTGCCGAACCGGCCCTGGAGGTCGCCCGAGTCCCGGAGCACCGGCAGGACGGTGCCGAGCGCGGTGCTGGTGAGCGCGACGCCGATGAAGACCCCCTTGGTGTATCCGCCGCCGAGCAGGACGCCGACGGCGAGCCCGAGGACGAGCGCGAGCAGCCAGGCCCGCACGGAGCGCCGGAGGGTGTCTCCGCGGACCTTGCCGAACTCGATCTCGTACCCCGCGAGGAAGATCAGCATCGTGAGCCCGAGCTGTGAGAGTCCGTCGATCAGCGCGTCGGTCCGGGCCCAGTCCAGCACGTCGGGGCCGACGAGGATGCCGAGCAGGATCTCGAAGATGACGAGCGGGACGGGGAGCCGGCGGCCGACTCCGTAGGCGAGCAGCGGCGCCAGGACGGCGATCGCCATGATCAGGATGAGCGTGGTCCCCGCTTGCGACATATCGGGTATTTACCATGGGTTCCAGCCGGATCGCCCGCACCGACGGATGGCGCCCGCGCGTGCGTCCCGCCGGAGGGTCCGACTCCGGGCCCCGCGGACCCCCACCGGGACCCGGGACACGCCGGCATCCCCGGCGCGGCGCCGGCGGCCGGGTGGCATTAATACCCCCTAGGGGTATAGGGTGACCGGGTACGGTCCTGAACCCACGAGGAGAGCGCCATGACCGCAGAGACGAAGACCGACCTCACCACCGTCTACCAGGTCAAGGGCATGACCTGCGGCCACTGCGAGGGCGCGGTGTCGAGCGAGATCTCCGAGCTGCCCGGCGTCTCGTCCGTGACGGCCGTCGCCGCGACCGGCCGGGTGACCGTCGTCTCCACCACCCCGCTCGACGAGGAGGCCGTCCGCGCCGCCGTCGACGAGGCCGGCTACGAGCTGGTCTGACCGCCCCGCCGCCGACACCCCGCAGGGCCGTACCGTTACCGGTACGGCCCTGCTCCCGTTTGGAACCGCACATGACCTCCGGCACCACCGCATCCCCCGTCGACACCGCGGTCACCGAACTGACCATCGGCGGCATGACCTGCGCCTCCTGCGCGGCCCGCGTCGAGAAGAAGCTGAACCGCATGGACGGGGTGACGGCGACCGTCAACTACGCGACGGAGAAGGCGCGGATCGAGCACCTCCCGGAGGTCGGGGTCGACGCGCTCATCGCCACCGTCGTCAAAACCGGCTACACCGCGGAGCGGCCCCCGCCGCCCGAGCCGGACCCCGAGCCGGCCGAGGGCACGGAGGAGCGCGAGCCGGCGCACGACCCGGAGCTCGCCGCCCTCCGGCAGCGGCTCCTCGTCTCCGCCCTGCTCGCGACCCCCGTCGTCCTGCTCGCCATGGTCCCGAGCCTCCAGTTCGACAACTGGCAGTGGCTCTCCCTCACCCTCGCCGCCCCCGTCGTCGTCTGGGGCGGACTGCCCTTCCACCGGGCCGCCTGGACCAACCTCCGGCACGGCGCCGCGACCATGGACACCCTCGTCTCGGTCGGCACCCTGGCCGCCTTCGGCTGGTCGCTGTGGGCCCTCTTCCTCGGCGACGCGGGCATGCCGGGCATGCGGCACGGCTTCGACCTGACCGTCGACCGCTCCGAGGCCTCCTCGGCGATCTACCTGGAGGTCGCGGCGGGAGTCGTCACCTTCATCCTCCTCGGCCGCTACCTGGAGGCCCGCGCCAAGCGCACGGCCGGCGCGGCCCTCCGTGCCCTGATGGAACTCGGGGCCAAGGACGTGGCCGTCCTGCGCGGCGGAACGGAGCAGCGCGTCCCGGTCTCCGCGCTGCGGACCGGCGACCTGTTCGTCGTCCGCCCCGGCGAGAAGATCGCCACCGACGGCACGGTCGCCGAGGGCGCCTCCGCCGTCGACACCGCCCTGCTCACCGGCGAGTCCCTGCCCCTGGACGTCACCGCGGGCAGCGACGTCACCGGGGGCTGCGTCAACGTCTCGGGCCGGCTCGTCGTCCGGGCCACCCGGGTCGGCGCCGACACCCGGCTCGCCCGGATGGCCCGGCTCGTCGAGGACGCGCAGAACGGCAAGGCCGAGGTCCAGCGGCTCGCCGACCGCGTCTCCGCCGTCTTCGTCCCCGTCGTCCTGCTGATCGCGCTCGGCACGCTCGTCACCTGGCTGCTGCTGACCGACGACCCGACGGCCTCCTTCACGGCCGCGGTCGCCGTCCTGATCATCGCCTGCCCCTGCGCCCTCGGCCTCGCCACCCCGACCGCCCTCATGGTCGGCACCGGCCGCGGCGCCCAGCTCGGCATCCTCATCAAGGGCCCCGAGGTCCTGGAGTCCACCCGCCGCGTCGACACGGTCGTCCTCGACAAGACCGGCACGGTGACCACCGGCCGGATGCGCCTGGTGGACGTCCACGTGCACGGCGGCACGTACGGCACCGACTCCACCGACGAGACCGAGCTCCTGCGGCTCGCGGGCGGCCTGGAGCACGCCTCCGAGCACCCGGTCGCCCGCGCGATCGCGGCCGGCGCCGCCGACCGCTGCGGCGAACTCCCCGTACCGAAGACCTTCGAGAACGTGCCCGGGCTCGGCGTGCGCGGGTCCGTGGAAGGCCGGCTCGTCCTCGTCGGACGGGCCGCCCTGCTCGCCGCCGAGGGCGTCGAGGCACCCGGGACGACCGCGCCCGGCGCCGTGCACGTCGCCTGGGACGGGGTCGCCCGCGGCACCCTGACCGTCGCCGACACCGTCAAGGACACCAGCGCGGAGGCCGTCGCCCGGCTCCGCGGTCTCGGCCTGCGCCCGGTGCTGCTCACCGGCGACCACCGGGCCGTCGCGGAGGCCGTCGCCGCCGAGGTCGGCATCGACGAGGTGATCGCGGAGGTGCTGCCCGAGGAGAAGGCGGAGGTCGTCCGGCGGCTCCGGTCGGAGGGCCGGACCGTCGCCATGGTCGGCGACGGGGTCAACGACGCCGCCGCGCTCGCCACCGCCGACCTCGGCCTGGCGATGGGGACGGGCACGGACGCGGCGATCGAGGCGAGCGACCTGACCCTGGTCCGCGGCGACCTGCGCGTCGCGGCCGACGCCATCCGGCTGGCCCGCCGGACCCTCGCGACGATCAAGGGCAACCTCGGGTGGGCCTTCGGCTACAACCTCGCCGCGCTCCCGCTCGCCGCGGCCGGCCTCCTGAACCCGATGATCGCTGGTCTGGCGATGGCCTTTTCGTCCGTCTTCGTCGTATCCAACAGCCTTCGTCTGCGCCGCTTCACGTGAATTCACCCACGTGTGACGCACAAGACCTTCACAAAGAGACCTAGATCACAGATATTGGGGGGTAACCATCTGGGCTGTTCGCGAGTCTAAGTGGGCGATGCCGAGAACGTCTTGGGGGACGTTCATGGAATGTCTTGGGGGACGTTCCAGGCAAGCGTTGGCCGGGGCACGTGCACCGGGGAGCTTTGAGCGGCCCTCCCGTACGTACCCCGGCAGACCGCGTCGCGCCGACCCGCGTTGGCTTCTGCCGACACCCGCAGACGCCCGGCCCGGATCCCGTGGGGGGAATCCGCTCCGGGACATGGGAAGCGCCCCGCTCGTCGACCCGTGGGGGGATCGACGGCGGGGCGCTTCCTCTTCTTCAAGGCTCGGTTCGCCTCCGGGGCGCTGGAGCCGGTGCCGGCACCGACGCGCCCCTTCGGCTCACTCGCCACCAGGGCTCGGCCTTGGTCAGCGCGCCTCGACCGGGACGAAGTCGCGAAGGACCTCGCCGGTGTAGATCTGGCGCGGACGGCCGATGCGGGAGCCGGGCTCCTTGATCATCTCGTGCCACTGGGCGATCCAGCCGGGCAGCCGGCCGAGCGCGAAGAGCACGGTGAACATCTCGGTCGGGAAGCCCATCGCGCGGTAGATGAGGCCCGTGTAGAAGTCCACGTTCGGGTAGAGGTTGCGCGAGACGAAGTACTCGTCGGAGAGCGCGTGCTCCTCCAGCTTGAGCGCGATGTCCAGCAGCTCGTCGGACTTGCCGAGCGCCGAGAGGACGTCGTGCGCCGCAGCCTTGATGATCTTGGCGCGCGGGTCGAAGGACTTGTACACCCGGTGGCCGAAGCCCATCAGGCGGACGCCGTCCTCCTTGTTCTTCACCTTGCGGATGAAGGAGTCGACATCGCCGCCGTTGGCCTTGATGCCTTCCAGCATCTCCAGGACCGACTGGTTGGCGCCGCCGTGCAGCGGGCCCCACAGGGCCGAGATGCCGGCGGAGATCGACGCGAACATGTTCGCCTGCGAGGAGCCGACCAGGCGCACGGTGGAGGTCGAGCAGTTCTGCTCGTGGTCCGCGTGCAGGATCAGCAGCTTGTCGAGGGCGTTGACGACGACCGGGTCCAGGTCGTACTCCTGCGCCGGGACCGAGAAGGTCATGCGCAGGAAGTTCTCGACGTACCCGAGGTCGTTCCGCGGGTAGACGAAGGGGTGGCCGATCGACTTCTTGTACGCGTACGCCGCGATCGTCGGGAGCTTCGCGAGCAGCCGGATCGTGGAGAGGTGGCGCTGCTCCTCGTCGAACGGGTTGTGGCTGTCCTGGTAGAAGGTGGACAGCGCGGAGACCACGGAGGACAGCATCGCCATCGGGTGGGCGTCCCGCGGGAAACCGCGGAAGAAGTTCTTGACGTCCTCGTGGACGAGCGTGTGCTGCGTGATCTCGTTCTTGAAGGTCGCCAGCTCGTCGACCTTGGGCAGCTCGCCGTTGATCAGCAGGTACGCCACCTCAAGGAAGGTGGAGCGCTCGGCCAGCTGCTCGATGGGGTAACCGCGGTACCGCAGAATCCCCTGCTCACCGTCCAGGTAGGTGATCGCGGATTTATAGGCGGCGGTGTTGCCGTATCCGCTGTCCAGGGTGACCAGACCGGTCTGGGCTCGGAGTTTCCCGATGTCGAAGCCCTTGTCGCCGACGGTGCTCTCGACCACCGGGTAGGTGTATTCACCGTCCGCGTACCGCAGTACTACAGAGTTGTCGCTCACGTCATCCCTCACCGACGTAGTGCCTCTTCTTCGAGGTGCCCTGACTGTCTCTACCATCCCCCATTTGGCTCAGGAGAGTGCACTCGGGGTCGACCATTGGGCCAATCGGCGGCACTCAGTGCCGCCAACCTTCATATCCTGCCCCCTTCGCCCCGGTTCCGGTAGCCCTCCGTGATCTTTCACACGGGGGCGCTCCCTGTGAGCCGAAACGCGAGTGCGGTAAAGCGGCGGCCCGCGGAGACCGTGCGGACCGCCTGGGCGATGGCCCGCCGGGAGCCAACCAGGACCACGAGCTTCCTGGCCCGCGTGACGGCCGTGTAGAGGAGGTTGCGCTGGAGCATCATCCAGGCACTCATGGTGACCGGGATCACCACGGCCGGGTACTCGCTGCCCTGCGAGCGGTGGATGGTCACCGCGTACGCGTGCGCCAGTTCGTCCAGCTCGTCGAAGTCGTACGGCACCTCCTCGTCCTCGTCCGTCCGCACGGTCAGCTTCTGCTCGACCGTGTCCAGCTGCGTCACGACGCCGACCGTGCCGTTGAAGACCCCGTTGACACCCTTGTCGTAGTTGTTCCTGATCTGGGTGACCTTGTCGCCGACCCGGAAGACCCGGCCGCCGAACCGCTTCTCCGGCACGTCGGGCCGCCCCGGGGTGATGACCTGCTGCAGCAGCCCGTTCAGCGAGCCCGCACCCGCGGGGCCCCGGTGCATGGGGGCGAGGACCTGCACGTCACGGCGGGGGTCGAGGCCGAACTTGGCCGGAATCCGCCGGGCCGCGACGTCCACGGCGACCCGGGCCGCGTCCTCGGTCTCCTCCTCGACGAAGAGGAAGAAGTCCGGCAGCCCCTCGGTCTTCGGCGGGACGCCGGCGTTGATCCGGTGCGCGTTGGTGACGACGCCGGACTCCTGCGCCTGCCGGAAGATGCGGGTCAGCCGGACCGCCGGCACGGGGCTCCCGGGAGCGAGCAGATCGCCGAGGACCTCGCCCGCGCCGACCGACGGCAGCTGGTCCACGTCGCCCACCAGGAGCAGATGGGCCCCCGGTGCCACCGCCTTCACCAGCTTGTTCGCGAGCAGCAGGTCCAGCATGGACGCCTCGTCGACCACGACCAGGTCGGCGTCCAGGGGCCGGTCCCGGTCGTAGGCCGCGTCACCGCCGGGCTTGAGTTCGAGGAGGCGGTGGACCGTCGAGGCCTCGGCGCCGGTCAGCTCGGCGAGCCGCTTCGCCGCCCGCCCGGTCGGGGCGGCGAGGACCACCTTGGCCTTCTTCGCCCGTGCCAGCTCCACCACGGAGCGGACCGTGAACGACTTGCCGCAGCCGGGGCCCCCGGTGAGCACGGCGACCTTCCGGGTCAGCGCGAGCCGCACGGCCTCCTCCTGCTCGGGCGCGAGCGAGGTCCCCGTCCGGTCCGCGAGCCAGGCGAGGGCCTTGTCCCAGGCCACGTCCCGGAAGGCCGGCATCCGGTCCTCCTCGGCCCGCAGCAGGCGCCGCAGCTGCCCGGCGAGCGACAGCTCGGCCCGGTGGAAGGGGATCAGGTACACGGCGGTCACGGGGGTCCCCTCCGGGCCCGGCACGGTCTCCCGCACCACCCCCTCGGGGTCCTCCGCCAGCTCGGCGAGGCACTCGATGACGAGTCCCGTGTCGACCTGAAGGAGCTTCACCGCGTCGGCGATGAGCCGCTCCTCGGGGAGGAAGCAGTGCCCCTGGTCGCTGGACTGCGACAGGGCGTACTGCAGGCCGGCCTTCACCCGGTCGGGGCTGTCGTGGGGTATGCCCACGGCCTGGGCGATCCTGTCGGCGGTGAGGAAGCCGATGCCCCAGACGTCCGCGGCCAGCCGGTAGGGCTGGTTCCGCACGACCGAGATCGAGGCGTCGCCGTACTTCTTGTAGATCCGCACCGCGATGGAGGTGGAGACGCCGACCCCCTGGAGGAAGACCATCACCTCCTTGATCGCCTTCTGCTCCTCCCAGGCGGCCGTGATCTTCGCGGTCCGCTTGGGGCCGAGCCCGGGGACCTCGATCAGGCGGGCGGGCGCCTCTTCGAGGATGTCGAGCGTGTCGAGCCCGAAGTGCTGCGTGATGCGGTCGGCGAAGACGGGCCCGATGCCCTTCACGAGCCCCGAGCCCAGATACCGGCGGATGCCCTGGATCGTGGCGGGCAGCAGCGTCGTGTAGTTCTCGACGGTGAACTGCTTGCCGTACTGCGGGTGCGAGCCCCAACGGCCCTCCATCCGCAGCGACTCCCCCGGCTGCGCGCCGAGCAGCGCGCCGACCACGGTGAGCAGGTCACCGGCCCCGCGGCCGGTGTCGACGCGGGCGACCGTGTACCCGCTCTCCTCGTTGGCGTAGGTGATCCGCTCCAGGACCCCTTCGAGCACGGCCGAGCCCGGCCCGCGACCTTCGTTGGACATGACCCGACGGTAGCGGGCCGGTAGGACAGCGCGGGCGGTCCCTGGACGACCGGGCGGGCGGCCCGCCGCCGGGACGCGGGGAGCGCCCCGTCCGCTCCCGGCGTGCCGACGGAGGGGGCGGGTCGTAGCGTTTCCGGCATGAGCGAATCCTTCGAGGACGACGTCCTGAACGAGCTGGGCGACGACAGGCTCCGGGAGATCGCCGACGTGCTCGGCACCGACCGCACGGGGGCGCAGGAGGTCGTGGGGAGTTCGGTGGCCGAGCTGGCCGACGAGCTGCGCCGGGCGGCGGACGAGCCGGACAGCGCGGACGAGGTCCGGGCCGCGTTCGGCGAGGTGGCGTCGGCCGAGCCCCCGCTCCAGGGCGTCGCCGGCATCGGCGGCCTCGCGGCCGGCGGCCTCATGGCCGGGGTCCTGGGCCGGCTGGCCCGCCCGGCGGCGAACGCGATCGCGAAGCGCACCGGCATCCCGGCGGCCACCGTGACCCGGACGCTCGACCTCGTGCTCCCGGTGGTCCTGGCGGTCCTGACGAAGCGCGCGGCGGCGAAGAAGGGCCCGGGCGACCCCCTGGGCGGCGGCCACCGCTGACGCGGCCGCCCGGGGCCCGTCCGTCGCAGCCGCCGGGCTGCGCGCGCGGCTATGATGTGGGTCATGTGGGCGAATCTCCCACATGACCCACAAGGGGTGATCATGGGTGTGACCAACGTGGACGTGGACGACGACGTGCTCGCCGAGGCCGCGAAGCTGCTCGGTACGACCACGAAGAAGGACACGATCAACACAGCCCTGGAAGAGGTCATACGGCGTCACCACCGCCGCGCCGCGTTCCAGCGCCTCGCGGATCGCGGCGCGCGGGGGGACCTGGAGCGCACCCGCCGGGACTGGGAGGCCCGCAAGTCCGCCCAGCGCGGCGAGGGCGCAGTGTGATCACCTACCTCGTGGACACCAGCGCGTACGTCCACCTCGGCACGGATCCGGCCGCGCAACGACGCTGGGACGCCGAGATCGAGACCGGCGCCCTCGGCATGTGCGAAGCCACCCGCACGGAGCTCCTCTTCAGCGCCCTGAACGCTGACGATCGCGAGGCGATCGAAGAGGACCTCGCGGCCATGTTCGCGCCGGTACGCGTCCCCAAGGACGCCTGGCGCTGGGTGGAGAGCGCCCAGTACAAGCTGACGCGGACGGGGCAGCACCGCGCGGCCGGCGTCATCGACCTCCTCGTCTGCGCCACGGCGGTCCACCACGGGTTGACCGTGCTGCACCGGGACAACGACTTCGCCACGGTCGCCCGGGTGCTCAAGGAGGTCGAGCAGATGGACGTGCGGCACGCCGGCAGGTGAGGAGCCGTGTGCCGCGGGGGTCCGGGGTCAGAGGGTCAGGAAGTCCTCCAGTGTCTCCTCCAGGACCTCCGTGCCGTCCCGCGACCAGAGGTCGTCGTTGAAGATCTCCACCTCCACCGGGCCCGTCCAGCCCGCCTTCTCCGTCAGGTCCGCCCAGGCGCGGAGGTCGATCGCGCCGGTGCCCAGGCGGCCCCGGCCGGTCAGGACGCCGGCCGGGAGCGGGGTGGTCCAGTCGGCCAGCTGGACGGAGTGGATGCGGCCCGCCGCGCCCGCGCGTTCCACCGCCGCCGGGGCCCGGTCGTCCCACCACAGGTGGTACGTGTCGACCACCACGCCCACCTGCTCGGGCGGGAAGTGCTCCGCCACGGCCAGCGCCTGGTCGAGGGTGGAGACCGCGCAGCGGTCGGCGGCGTACATCGGGTGGAGGGGTTCCACGGCCAGGCGGACACCGCGCTCCCCCGCGTACGGCGCGAGGACGCCGATCGCCTCGGTGATCCGGGCCCGGGCCGCGGGCAGGTCCGGGAAGGCCGGGGTGAGGCCGCCGGAGACCAGGACGAGGGTGTCCGTGCCGAGCGCCACCGCCTCGTCGATCGCCGCCCGGTTCTCCGCCTCCCAGCCGTCCGTCGTGAAGAACCCGCCGCGGCAGAGGGTGCTGACCCTCAGGCCCGCGTCCCGCACGAGCGCGGCCGCCGCCTCCACCCCGTACTCCCGCACCGGTTCGCGCCAGAGCCCCACGCCCGTGATCCCGAGCCGGCGGCAGTGGCCGACCAGGTCGGGCAGGGACAGCTGCCTGACCGTCATCTGGTTGATGCTGAAGCGGTCGAGGTTCACCGCAGGCCCCCCTGGACCGCCAGGAGGGAGCGCATCCGCGCCTCGGCGAGCTCCGGGTCCGGGAACAGCCCCAGTTCGTCCGCCAGTTCGTACGCCCGCGCGAGGTGCGGGAGCGAGCGCGCGGACTGCAGGCCGCCGACCATCGTGAAGTGCTCCTGGTGGCCGGCCAGCCAGGCCAGCAGGACGACCCCCGTCTTGTAGAAGCGGGTCGGCGCCCCGAAGAGGTGCCGGGAGAGGGCGACCGTCGGGTCGAGGATCGCGCGGAAGCCGGCCGTGTCGCCCGTGTCCAGGGCCCGTACCGCCTCCGCCGCGAGCGGTGCCAGCGGGTCGAAGACGCCCAGCAGGGCGTGGCTGAAGCCCTGTTCGTCGCCCGCGATCAGCTCCGGGTAGTGGAAGTCGTCGCCCGTGTAGCAGCGCACCCCCTTCGGCAGGCGGCGGCGCAGCGCGACCTCCCGCCCGGCGTCCAGGAGCGAGACCTTGATGCCGTCGACCTTGTCCGGGTGCGCGGCGATCAGCTCCAGGAAGGTGTCGGTCGCCGCGTCGAGGTCGGTCGAGCCCCAGTAGCCGTCGAGCGCCGGGTCGAACATCGGGCCCAGCCAGTGCAGGATCACCGGCTCGCCCGCCTGGCGGAGGAGATGCCCGTACAGGCCGAGGTAGTCCTCGGGCCCCGAGGCCGCCGCCGCGAGGGCGCGGGAGGCCATGAGGACGGCCTGCGATCCCGTCTCCTCGACGAGCGCGAGCTGCTCCTCGTACGCCCCGCGCACCTCCGCGAGGCCCGCGGGGCCGGTGAGCTGGTCCGTGCCGACCCCGCAGGCGATCCGCCCGCCGACGGCCCGCGCCTCCGCCGCGCTGCGGCGGATCAGCTCGGCCGCGCCCGCCCAGTCGAGCCCCATGCCGCGCTGCGCGGTGTCCATGGCATCGGCGACCCCGAGGCCATGGGACCAGAGGTGGCGGCGGAAGGCGAGGGTGGCGTCCCAGTCGACGGCGGCGGGCGCGTCGGGGCCGGTGTCGGCGTACGGGTCGGCGACCACGTGGGCGGCGGAGAAGACGGTCCGGGAGACCGGCGGACCGCCGCGGCCCGGGGTCGCGGGTGCGGCGCGGGGGACGTACTCCCGTACGCCGCCGCCGGGCCGGGGCAGGCGGATCACAGGGCGACCTCCGGGACGTCGAGGCGGCGGCCCTCGGCGGCGGACCGCAGGCCGAGCTCGGCGAGCTGGACTCCACGGGCCCCGGCGAGCAGGTCCCAGCGGTACGGCTCGTCGAGGACGACGTGCCGCAGGAACAGCTCCCACTGGGCCTTGAAGCCGTTGTCGAACACGGCGTTGTCGGGGACCTCCTGCCACTGGTCGCGGAAGTCCTCGGTCGCCGGGACGTCCGGGTCCCAGACGGGCTTGGGGGTGGCCGAGCGGTGCTGGACGCGGCAGTCGCGCAGTCCGGCGACGGCCGAGCCGTGGGTGCCGTCGACCTGGAACTCGACGAGTTCGTCGCGGTGGACGCGGACCGCCCAGGAGGAGTTGATCTGGGCGACGGCGCCGCCCTCCAGCTGGAAGATGCCGTAGGCGGCGTCGTCGGCGGTGGCCTCGTACGGCTTGCCCTGCTCGTCCCAGCGGCGCGGGACGTGGGTGGCGACGTGGGCGGTCACCGAGGTGACGCGGCCGAAGAGCTCGTGGAGGACGTACTCCCAGTGCGGGAACATGTCGACGACGATGCCGCCGCCGTCCTGGGCGCGGTAGTTCCAGCTGGGACGCTGGGCGTCCTGCCAGTCGCCCTCGAAGACCCAGTAGCCGAACTCGCCCCGCACGGACAGGATCTCGCCGAAGAAGCCGCCGTCGATCAGGCGCTTGAGCTTGCGCAGGCCCGGCAGGAAGAGCTTGTCCTGGACGACGCCGTGCTTGACGCCCTTCGCGGTGGCCAGCCGGGCGAGCTCCAGGGCGCCGGCGAGGTCGGCGGCGGTGGGCTTCTCGGTGTAGACGTGCTTGCCGGCGTGGACGGCCCTGGTGATCGCCTCGGCGCGGGCGGAGGTGACCTGGGCGTCGAAGTAGACGTCGATCGTGTCGTCCGCGAGGACGGCGTCGAGGTCGGTGGACCACTCGGTGAGTCCGTGGCGCTCGGCGAGGGCGCGCAGGGCGGGCTCGCGGCGGCCGACGAGGACCGGTTCGGGCCAGAGGGTCTCGCCGTCGCCCAGGTCGAGGCCGCCCTGGTCGCGCAGGGCGAGGATCGAGCGGACGAGGTGCTGGCGGTGGCCCATCCGTCCGGTGACGCCGTTCATGGCGATGCGGACTGTCCTGCGTGTCACGAAAGGTTCCTCTCCCCGGCGTTCCGCGCTTCGATAGAAAGCGCTTTCCATCGGCGGTGACGCTAGCCTGCCGACATCGCCGTCGACAAGGCCCCGGAGGTACGCACACAGTGACCGTCACCCTGGCGGACGTGGCCGCCCGCGCCCGGGTCTCCCCCGCCACCGTCTCCCGCGTCCTCAACGGCAACTACCCGGTCGCCGAGTCGACGCGCGAGCGGGTGCTGCGGGCCGTCGACGAGCTGGACTACGTCCTCAACGGGCCCGCGAGCTCCCTGGCCGCCGCGACGTCCGACCTGGTCGGCGTCCTCGTCCACGACATCGCCGACCCCTTCTTCGGGATCATGGCGAGCGCGGCGCAGGGCGCCATCGGGGAGGGCGGGTCGGGGCGCGGCGGCGGCGAGAAGCTCGCCGTCGTCTGCAACACCGGCGGCTCCCCCGAGCGGGAGCTGACCTACCTCACCCTGCTCCAGCGCCAGCGGGCCGCGGCCGTGATCCTCATGGGCGGTTCCCCGGAGGACCCCGAGCACCTGGCGGCGACCACCGGGAAGCTGGCGAAGCTGGCGGAGGCGGGGACCCGGGTGGTGCTGTGCGGGCGGCCGCCGGTCGCCGGCGACGCGAACGCGGCGGCGCTGGTCTTCGACAACCGGGGCGGCGCGCGGCGCCTCACCGAGCACCTGCTCGGACTCGGGCACCGGCGCATCGGTTACGCGGCCGGCCCGGCCGACCGGACCACCACCCGGCACCGCTTGGAGGGCCACCGGGCCGCGCTCGCGGCGGCGGGGGTCACCGAGGGGCCGACGGTGCACGGCGCGTACGACCGCCGGGCCGGATACGAGGCCACGGCCGAGCTCCTCGCCCGCGATCCGGACCTCACCGCGGTCGTCGCCGCCAACGACACGGTCGCCCTCGGCGTCTGCGCGGCACTGCGGGAACGCGGCCTGTCGGTCCCCGGTGACGTGTCGGTGGCCGGCTTCGACGACCTGCCGTTCTCGGTGGACGCGGTGCCGGCGCTGACGACGGTCCACCTGCCGCTGCACGCGGCGGGCACGCGCGCGGGCCGCCTCGCGATGGGCACGGAGGACGCCCCCCGGGGAGGCCTGGCCCGCGTGGCGGCGGAGCTGGTGGTCCGGGGGTCGACCGGGCGGCCCCGGAAGTAGGGGCGCGGGGTCGAGTACGCCGCGGGCGGGCGGCGGGACGTCACGGGGTCCTCCGGCGAGACGCGACGCCGCCGCCGGACGTGTTCGTGATGGCGGAGGGCGAAGTCGTGTCGCTGCGGGCCGATTTCGGGTTCTCGGTGCCCATATCGCCTCGCGTGAAGGCCGGTTGACCTCACCCGGATCCTCCCGCACCCGCGAGAAGCCGCCGGGCGCGTCGGCGGCCATGGCCGCGGACCGCGGCGGCCGTGCGAGGTGCCGTCGGAATGCAGTGACCTGAACGCGCCCTCGCATCAGGGCAGTCGGCGCCGGACGTCGCGCCCACCTCAGGACGGAGCGACCCCGGGGCGCGCGGGGGCGCGGGGGCGCGCGTTCGACCAGCCCGCGGCCGCGCGCCCCGGGGGCCGCACCCCCGACCCCCACACGCCCGACCCCCGCACGCCCGACCCCCGCACCCCCGAGCGCGCACACCCCGAGCCCGGACGCCGCACCCCGCCCCGCAGTGCGTTCACCTCCACCCCATTGCAACATCCATGCCTCCTCTCGTTGCGTTAGCCGCGAAACCGTTGCAACGAATTACCTCAACTGACCTGCAATGACGGCAACTCTGCGCAACGAGGATGTTGCCAGCACCGTGAACGCAACGTAGCTTTTCCCTCATCGGAAACAGCGCGCCGCAAGCAGGCGGCACACCGGATCGAAGGAGAAGCACCATGCAGACGTTCAACACCACCGCCGCCGTCACCGCCGTCCTCGACATCCCCGCCGGCCGCATCCGGCTCGTCGCCGCCGACCGCGCCGACGCCACCGTCGACGTCCGCCCCGCGAACCCCGCCAAGGGCAACGACGTGAAGGCGGCCGAGGAGGTCTCGGTCGAGTTCGCCCACGGCGTCCTGCGGATCGCCGCCGCCCCGGCCAAGAACCGGATCCTGGGCGACTCCGGCTCCGTCGAGGTCACCGTCCAGCTCCCGGCCGGCTCCGCCGTCGAGGCCAGGACGGCCGCCGCCGACCTCCGCGGCGTCGGACCGCTCGGCGACGTCCGGTTCGAGGGCGCTCAGGGCACGGTCGAGCTCGACGAGGCCGCGAGCGCCCGACTCGCCCTGCTCGCGGGCGACATCACGGTCGGCCGCCTCGGCGGATCCGCCGAGATCAGCACCCAGAAGGGCGACCTGCGCGTCTCCGAGGCCACCCGGGGCTCGGTCGTGCTGCGCACCGAGTCCGGCGCCATCGCGATCGGCGCCGCCCGCGGCGTCTCCACCACCCTGAACGCCGGCACCGCCTACGGCCGCGTCCACAACGCCCTCGTCAACGCCGAGGGCGCCGCCGCCGGACTGACCGTCCACGCCACCACCTCGTACGGCGACATCACCGCCCGCAGCCTCTGAACCGCCGCGCCGGAGCGCCGCCGGAGCACCACCCGGCGGCCACTCGGCCCCCGGCTCCGGCTCCGGCCACCGCCCTGTACGCGAGACCCGAGCGATCCCACCCACCGATCCCACCGACCCCGACCCGCTCGCCATCGACCGACCCCGAGGACGGACACCCCGCATGAGCACCACCGAGAACTACCAGGCCGCCGAGCGGCTCCTCCGCCGCCCCGCCCGCCCGGGCGAGCTCGTCGTCGGCGACAAGGTCCGGCCGCAGTGGATCGACGGCGGCGCCCGCTTCTGGTACGCGGTCGCCGACGGAGCCGGCAAGCGGTTCGTGCTGGTCGACCCCGCGGCGGGCAGCCGGCGCCCCGCCTTCGACCACGCCCGGCTGGCCGCCTCGCTGGCCGCCGCCGCCGGGCAGCCGGTCGACCCCGAGGCCCTGCCGTTCCCCGGCATCGAACTCTCCGACGGCGAGGTCCGGTTCGCGGCGTTCGGCGCCTACTGGCGCTGCGACCTCGACGCGTACACCTGCGGGCCGGCCGAGTTCACCGCCCCGGGCAACCCCCTCGACGTGATCTCGCCCGACGGCAGGTCGGCGGTGTCCCAGCGCGGGCACGACCTGTGGGCCCGGTCGCTGTCCGACGGCCGCGAGTGGCCCCTGACCACGGACGGCGCCCCCGGCCACGCCTATGGCCGGGGTCCCGCCGCGACCGGGAACGCCACCCTGCTCCGCAAGCTCGGCCTGCCCCACCTGCCGCCCGCGGTCGCCTGGTCGCCGGACTCGACCAGGGTCCTCGCGCACCGGACCGACGAGCGCGAGGTCCGCCGGACCCACCTGGTGGAGGCCCGGCCCGCCGACGGCGGCGCCCCGCGCCCGCACACCCAGCCGTACGCGTACGCCGGGGACGAGCACCTGCCGCTGGCCGAGCTGGTCGTGCTCGACGTCGCCGAGGGCACGGTCGTCCGGGCCCGGACCGAGCCCCTGATCATGACCCACGTGTCGCCCGTCACCGTGAAGTGGGCCTGGTGGTCCGCGGACGGCTCGGCCGTCCACTTCCTCGCCCGGTCCCGCGACCACCGCTCCCTCACCCTGAACCGCCTCGACCCGGTCACCGGCGAGGTCGCCACCCTGATCGGCGAGTCCGGCGAGACCCGGGTCGAGCCCAACCAGTGGATGACGGAGCCGCCCCTCGTGCGGGTGCTCGCCGACGAGGTGCTGTGGTTCTCGCAGCGCGACGGCTGGGGCCACCTCTACCGCTACGACCTGCACACCGGCGAACTGCTCGGCCGGGTCACCTCCGGACCGTGGCTGGTCCGGCAGATCCTGCGCGTCGACGAGGCGGAGCGGGTCGTGTACTTCACCGCCTCCGGGCTCGTCGAGGAGGACCCGTACCGCCGCACCGTGTGCCGGGTCGGCCTGGACGGCTCCGGCTTCACCCGGCTCACCGACGACGCGCTCGACCACGTCACCGTCCAGCCGGAGGGCCCGTACGCCCGGGAGTACTTCGTCGACTCGGCGTCCACCGTCGACACCGCCCCCGTGACCACCGTCCGCGACTGGACCGGCCGGGTCCTGGTGGAGCTGGAGCGCGCCGACGTCACCGGGCTCGTCGCCACCGGGTGGACCGCGCCGGAGCGCTTCCGCGTCAAGGCGGCCGACGGCGAGACCGACGTCTACGGGGTGCTGTACCGTCCGCGGGGCTTCGACCCCGCCCGGCGCTACCCGGTGGTGGACACCCTCTACCCCGGGCCGCAGGTCAACCGGGTCGCCCCGTGCTTCGACCCCGGCGGCATGGGCCTGGACGCGGAGCCCCTGGCGGCCCTCGGCTTCGTGGTGATCGCGCTGGACGGCCGGGGCACCCCGGGACGGAGCAAGGCCTTCCACGACGCCTCCTCCGGCCGGCTGGCCGACGCGGGCTCGCTCGCCGACCACGTCGCGGCACTGGGGCAGCTGGCCGGGACCCGGCCGTGGATGGACCTGGACCGGGTCGGCGTCTTCGGCCACTCCGGGGGCGGGTTCGCCGCGGCGCGCGCCCTGCTCGACTTCCCCGAGGTCTACCGGGCCGGGGTGGCGCTCTCCGGCTCGCACGACGCCCCCACCTTCAACGCCGGCTTCGTCGAGGCGTACGACGGCGCCGGCGCCCCCGCGGCCTGGGCCCGGACCTCCAACCTGGACCTGGCCGACCGGCTGGCCGGGAGGCTGCTGCTCGTCCACGGCGAGATGGACGACCAGGTCCACCCGCAGCAGACCCTGCGGCTCGCCGAGCGGCTCCTCGCCGCCGGCAAGGACTTCGAACTGCACGTGGTGCCCGGGGCCGAGCACACCTTCATCGACTGCCTGGCCCATGTCCGCACCCGCTGCTGGGACTTCCTGGTCCGCGAGCTGGCGGGAGCGCAGCCGCCCGCCTACCGCCCGGCGCCCCTCCTGATCGGCCCCGAGCTGCTCGCCGACATGTTCGCCTGACCGTGCCGCTGCCCGAGCGGGAGCGGGCCCGCCGGACCCCGCCCACGGGCGGGGTCCGGCGGGCTACGCCGCCGGGGTCAGGCCGGTCGCGGCGAGGACCGCGTCGACCGTCTCCGCCACCGTGAGGTCCGCGTTGTCGATCCAGACGCCCTCGCCCGACAGTTCCTCGCGCATCGCCTCGTCCAGGAAGGTCCAGTCGGTCGTCAGACGCTTGTCCCGGGCGTTGTTGCGCTCCCAGGCCTTGGCGGGTCCGGGGGCCAGGACCACCAGGTGGAGCGCGGCCACCGTGCTGTGGGCGCGGTAGTGGTCCAGGTGCGAGCGGCGTACGACCACGTCGTCGACGACCGGGAGGAAGCCCGCGGCCGCGAAGCTGCCGGCCAGCAGGCAGGCGTTGCGGGCGCGGAGCAGGATCTGGCGGTCCGCCTCCGGGTCGCCGTCCGGGGTGGGCCAGTGGCCGCCGCTCACGATGAGGGACTGGAGTCCGTCGACCTCGATGTGCGCGGCGCGCGCGAAGCGGGCCGCGAGGGCCGCCGCGACGGTGGACTTCCCGCTGCCGGGGATCCCGGCGAGCAGCACCGCTCCGGGGGCCGGATCGGGGGCGTCGACGGTGATGTCCTCGAAGGTCATACGGGCCTCTCCTCGCTGGTCGCGGGCCGTTCCTCGCCGAGGGGACGGCCGGTCGACGATACGGCCGCGGGCGCGGGCGCCGCCACGGGATTCCCGGCGGCCCGGCGACCGGGCGCGAACGAGGTCAGGGCCCCTCCCCCGACGAGCAGCGCCGCCGCGCACCAGCGCGGAGCTGGGCCGGGCGCCCCCCGAGGTCGACGCCCGGCTCTCGGAGGTGGATCCGCACGTGTCGGTGGACCTGGTGGCCCGCGGGGTGATCGACCTGGCGGTGGCCCACGACTGGGACATCGCCCCGCTGCCGGTGCCGCCGGGGGTCGGGCAGGCGGTGATCGGCGACGACCTGTGCGACATCCTGGTCCACCGGGGGCATCCGCTCGCCTGGCGGGACGCGGTGCGCCGGGAGGAGCCGGCGGCGGAGCGGTGGATCTCGCAGCCGCCGGGGACGGTCTGCCACGACTGGCTGACGCGGACGCTGCGGGAGACCGGCTTCGAGCCACTGATCGTCCATCAGGCGGAGGAGGACCACACGCAGGTCGCCCTGGTGGCCGCCGGTCTGGGCATCGCGCTGGTGCCGCGCCGGGGCGCGGGGCGCTGCCGCCGGAGGTGGGGCCGGTCCGGCTGGACCCGGTGCCGACGCGCCGGCTGCACGCCATGTGGCGGACCGGGGCGGCGCGGCGCCCGGCGATCCGGGAGACGGTCCGTACGCTCCAGGAGCTCTGGCCCGGGATCGCCGCCGTGGGTGATTCGTGCGCAGGTCCTTGACCTGGCAGTTACTTTCGGGCTATCCGTGACTCCTTGGAAGTTTCCTTCACGGGCTTCCGAGGAGTCCGCATCTGGATTCCTTCAACCTCGCACGGCCGGAAGGAGCATCAGTGCACCACCGCGCCCCCGCCCCCTCCCGACGCACCCTCCTCACGGTGACCGCCGCCGCGGCAGCGGCCGCCGTCACCGGGGCGAGCAGCCCCGCCCTCGCCGGACAGGACCGGTACGACGACCGGAGGCTCCGGCGGATCATCGACCGCATGTCCCTGGAGGAGAAGGTCGGCCAGCTCTTCGTGATGCGGGTGTACGGCCACTCGGCCACCGCACCCGACCAGGCGGACATCGACGCCAACCTCCAGGAGATCGGCGTCCGTACGGCCGCCGAGCTCGTCGAGCGGTACCACGTGGGCGGAGTCATCTACTTCTCCTGGGCCCACAACACCCGGGACCCGCAGCAGATCGCCGCGCTGTCCAACGGCATCCAGCAGGCCGCGCTGGCCCAGCCCACGCCCGTCCCCGCGCTCATCTCCACCGACCAGGAGCACGGCATCGTCTGCCGGATGGGCGAGCCGGCCACCCTGGTGCCCGGCGCCATGGCCCTCGGCGCGGGCGGCTCGCACGCCGACGCCCGCCGCGCGGCGCAGATCGCGGGCGCCGAACTGGCGGCCGTCGGCATCCGGCAGAACTACGCCCCGGTCGCCGACGTCAACGTCAACCCGGCCAACCCGGTCATCGGCGTGCGCTCCTTCGGCTCCGACCCGGCGGCGGTCGCCGGCCTGGTCGCCGCGCAGGTCAAGGGATACCAGCGGGCCGGGGTCGCGGCCACCTCCAAGCACTTCCCGGGGCACGGCGACACCGCCGTCGACAGCCACTACGGCCTCCCGACGATCACCCACACCCGGGCCCAGTGGAGCGAGCTCGACGCTCCGCCGTTCCGGTCCGCGATCGCCGCCGGGATCGACTCGATCATGACCGCGCACATCGTGGTGCCCGCCCTCGACCCGAGCGAGGACCCGGCGACGCTCTCCCGGCCGATCCTCACCGGCATCCTCCGCGAGGAGCTCGGCTACGACGGCGTGGTGGTCACCGACGCGCTCGGCATGGAGGGGGTGCGCACCAAGTACGGCGACGAGCGCGTCCCGGTCCTCGCCCTGAAGGCCGGCGTGGACCAGCTGCTCAACCCGCCGAAGCTGGACGTGGCCTGGAACGCGGTCCTGAGGGCCGTCCGGGAGGGCGAACTGACGGAGGCCCGGCTCGACGAATCGATCCTGCGGATCCTGCGGCTCAAGTCGAAGCTCGGCCTGTTCCGGAACGCGTACGTCACCCGGGCCGGTGTCGAGCGGGTGGTCGGCACCGCGGCCCACCTCGCCCAGGCCGACCGGATCGCCGAGGCGACCACGACCCTGCTCGTCAACGAGGGCGGCTTCCTGCCGCTGGACCGGACCCGCCATCGCTCGGTCCTGGTCGTGGGCGCCGACCCGGCCTCCCCGTCGGGCACGACCGGCCCGCCGACCACGACGCTCGCGACCGCGCTGACGGAGCTGGGGTTCACCGCGACCGCGCTCTCCACCGGGACCGCCCCGACCGCCGCGCGGATCGAGGAGGCGGTGGCGGCGGCCGCCGGGAAGGACGTCGTCGTGGTGGGCACGTACAACGTCACCGCGGCCAGTACGCAGCGCACGCTCGTGGCGCGGCTGGCCGCGACCGGGGTGCCCGTCGTGACGATCGCGATCCGCAACCCGTACGACGTCGCCCGGACCTCCGGCCAGCGGGCCGCGCTCGCCACCTACTCCTGGACCGACGTCGAACTCCGCGCCGCCGCGAGGGTCCTGGCGGGCCGGGCGCGGCCCGGGGGCAGGCTGCCGGTCCCGGTGCAGAGCGCCGACGACCCGGCGACGGTGCTCTACCCGGTGGGACACGGCCTGTCGTACCGCCGGAGCGGCTGACACGGCGGGGGCGGGGCGGGCCGCCGGCGCGCCCCGCCCCCGCGCGGGTCACGGCCGCAGGCCGTGCTCCTTCGTCGCGTCCTCGTCGACCTTCCGGTCGAGGCGCGCGTCGAAGCGGGCCAGCGGCTGCGCCGCCTGGACGGCCGGGGCGGGGACGCCGGCCCAGGCGAGGATGCGGGCGGTGGCGTTGTTCCGCTCGGCCTCGACGAGCCCGTCGACGTTCGCGCCGTGGTTGGCGCCCGGCGCCACGTACACGTAGCTGTCGCGGGCGCTCTTGCCCAGGTGGAACTTCTCGGAGCCCCACGGGTCGTTGCCGCCGTACACGAACAGCATCCGGTTCGCGTTCTTGCGGACCCAGTCGTCCACGTCGCGCATGGCGTGCGGCTTGAACTTCATCGGGATCTCGCGCGGCACGAAGTTGCGCGCGGGCTGGTAGCCGTAGCGGCTCAGGCCCTTGAGGTGCGGCTGCTTGATGTCGGGCGAGCCGAGCTCCGTCGCCGCCTGGTAGTAGTACGGCGTGTACGGCTCCAGGCCCTGGTCGGTGTACGCGGACCAGCCGGAGTAGGCGTCGATCGTCTCGTAGACGGTGTCGTCGCTCGCGGTCCGGGCGTCCGGGATCTGGTCGCAGACGTCCTCGCCGTAGTACTGCCAGAAGCCCCACACGAAGTCGAGGACGACGGCTTCGAAGGCCTTGTCCAGGGTGCCGATGGTGTTGAAGGTGGCGCCCTCCGACTCGGCCCACGCCTTGTACTTGGCCTCCAGGGGCCCGCGGCGGAGCAGGGCCTCGCGCTGCATGCCGTTCAGCCGGTCGCGGCACTCCTTGGTGCCGACGGTCGCGAAGAACCGGTCGTAGGCCGAGTCCTCCTTGTTGACCACGTCGTTCGGGGCCACGTAGGCGACGACGCCGTCCATGTCGTTCGGGTAGAAGCGCTCGAAGTACGTGGCGGTCATGCCGCCCTTGGAGGCGCCCGTGGAGAGCCACTTCTGGCCGTAGATCTTCTTCAGTGCGGTGAAGATCCGGTGCTGGTCGCTGGCCGCCTGCCAGATGTCGAGCTTCGACCAGTCGGCGGGCTGCGGGCGGGACGGCGTGAAGAAGCGGTACTCCATGGAGACCTGGTTGCCGTCGACGATCCGCGTCGGCTCGGCGCGGCTCGGGGTGGTGCTCAGCGAGTATCCGCTGGTCCGGAAGACGGTCGGGCGGCTCGTGTCCTTGTGGAGGACGGAGATCCGCTGGTCGAACGTGCCGGCCCACGGGCGGCGGTGGTCGATCGGCTGCTTGTAGTTCAGGACGAAGAAGCGGTAGCCCGCGTACGGCTTCTCCTCGATCAGGCTCATCCCGGGGATCGCCAGGATGCGGTCCTTGATGTCCGTGCTCTGCGAGTCGACGACGGCCGTGCTGTCCGTGTCCGTGTCCGCGGCGGTAGCCACGCCGGTCGGTGCCACGGTGCCTATGAGCACCGAAAGCGACAGCGCCCATCTCAGCGACTTGCGCATTCACCCTCCTTGGTTCACAACGGTGTCGCGAACCTAGCGGGGGCAACGTGCGGACCGCCAGACCCAGTTGATCCTTACCCTTGGACTTTCCTGTACATCAGCACAGGATCCAGCCCACGGACGTACCCCTCCCGGCCACCGAACCGCTCGCCCGGACACAGCGGTTGAGGGCGTGGACGGTGACGGGGCCGGCCTGCCGCGCGAACCGGCCTGCCTGGACGGCGGGCCGGCCGCCGCGCGGCTGCAGCGAGACGGCCATCGGACGGCGGGCGCCGGGGCGCTTGGCGACGGTGACCGCGCAGGCGTAGTGCCGGGTGCGGTAGAGCCGGAGCTCGCCGGTAGCGAAGGTGATCGTGCGGGCGGGGCGGCCCTGGCAGACGGAGACCGCGTCGGCGGTGCCGGCGCCGGCCCCGGGGACGAGGGTGTCCGGGGTCAGGACAAGCACGAGGGCCGCGAGGAGCGGCGCGAGCACCCGGGCGAGCAGCCGCGGGCCACGTCGTGCCTGCTGCGTGTCCGTGGCCATGCGTTCCCCTCCCGAGTGGATCGGCGTACGGGCGTACGACGCACCCCGGCGCGGAATGGTTGCCTCCGCCCCTCGTCCGGCGGGCACACGCGGCCCGGGAGATCCCCGCGGGTGCTCGCCCGCGGGGTCTCCGGGTGCTCAGACCCGCTCCGGCTCCCCCTCGTCGGCGGTCTCGCCGATGAAGGTCCGCCACAGCGTCGCGTAGCGGCCGTCCAGGGCGAGGAGCTCCTCGTGGGTGCCGTCCTCCGCGACCCGGCCGTGGTCCATGACGACGACCCGGTCGGCGCGGGCGGCGGTGGTCAGCCGGTGGGCGACGATCAGGGTGGTGCGCCCGCCGGGGCCCTCGGCGGGCGCGCCGGCCGGGGGCACCCCGCCGGACCGGCGTCCGGAGAGGCGGTCGGTGGCGTGGTTGACCTGGGCCTCGGTGGCCAGGTCGAGGGCCGCGGTGGCCTCGTCGAGGAGCAGGATGTCCGGGTCGACGAGTTCGGCGCGGGCGAGGGCGATGAGCTGGCGCTGGCCCGCGGACAGGTTCCGGCCCCGCTCGGCGACCTCGTGGAGGTAGCCGCCGTCGAGGGTGGCGATCATGTCGTGGGCGCCGACCGCCCGGGCCGCCGCCTCCACCTCCGCGTCCGTCGCCTCGGGACGGCCGTACGCGATGGCGTCGCGGACCGTGCCGGCGAAGAGGTAGGCCTCCTGCGGGACGACGCCGAGGCGGTGCCGGTACGCGGTGAGGTCGAGGTCGCGCAGGTCGGTGCCGTCGGCGGTGACCCGGCCGGCCGTCGGGTCGTAGAACCGGGCGACCAGCTTGACCAGGGTGGACTTCCCGGCGCCGGTCTCGCCGACGAACGCGACGGTCTGACCGGCCGGGATGCGCAGGTCGATGCCGGTGAGGGCGGTCTCCTCCTTCGGGGCGCCGTCCTCGCCGCCGTAGGCGAAGGACACGTCCTCGAAGGCGATCTCGCCGCGCAGCGACAGCACGTCCAGGGGCGCGGGCGCGGCGGCCGTCGACGTCGGCTCCTGGAGGAGCTCCTGCATCCGCTTGAGCGAGACGGCGGCCTGCTGGTAGCCGTCGAAGACCTGCGAGAGCTGCTGCACGGGGGCGAAGAACAGGTCGATGTAGAGGAGGTAGGCGACCAGCGCGCCGGTGGTGAGCGTGCCGCCGTCGATGCGGTTCGCCCCGACGATCATGACGGCCGCGGCGGCCACCGAGGACAGCAGGGTGACGAACGGGAAGTAGACGGAGATCAGCCACTGGCCGCGGACGCGGGCCTCGCGGTAGTGGTCGCTGCGCTCGGCGAACCGGGCCGCTCCGGACTCCTCGCGGCGGAAGGCCTGCACGATCCGGAGGCCGGAGACGGACTCCTGGAGGTCGGCGTTGACGACGCTGATCCGCTCGCGGGCCAGCTCGTACGCCTTCACGCTGGAGCGGCGGAAGAAGTACGTGGCGACCGCGAGGACCGGCAGGGTCGCGAAGACCACCAGGGCGAGCTGGAGGTCGAGCACGAGCAGCGCGACCATGATCCCGAAGAAGGTCACCACGGAGACGAAGGCGGTGACCAGGCCCGTCTGCAGGAACGTCGACAGGGCGTCCACGTCCGTGGTCATCCGGGTCATGATCCGGCCGGTCAGCTCGCGCTCGTAGTAGTCCAGGCCCAGCCGCTGGAGCTGGGCGAAGATCTTCAGGCGCAGCGCGTAGAGGACCCGTTCGCCGGTGCGGCCGGTCATCCGGGTCTCCGCGGTCTGCGCGACCCACTGCACGAGCACGGTGACCAGGGCGAGCGCGGAGGCCGCCCAGACGGCGCCGATCGCGAGCCGGTTCACGCCCTCGTCGATGCCGTGCCGGATGAGGACCGGCAGCAGCAGGCCGGCGCCGGCGTCCACGGCGACCAGGCCGAGGCTGATGAGCAGCGGGACGCCGAACCCGCGGAGCAGCCGGCGCAGGCCGTAGCTGTCCTCGGGCGAGACGGCGCGGGCCTCGTCGATGCCGGGGGTGTCGGTGGCGGGCGGCAGGGCCTCGACGGCCGCGAGCAGCTCGGGGGTGGCTCCGGGGGCGTCGCTCTCCCGCTCGGCCGCCTCGTCGCGCACCCACAGGGTGGGGGTGATGCCGCGCTCGGCGTCGAACTCGGCGTCCAGTTCGGCCCGCAGGGTGCGGTCCTCGGGCGGCTCGACCGGGGTGGGGTGGCCCGGGGAGACGGCGCCCAGCTCGTCCGGGTCGGTGAGCAGGCGGCGGAAGAGCGGGGAGCGCTCCTCCAGCTCGGCGTAGGTGCCGAGGTCGGCGAGCCGGCCGCCCTCCAGGACGGCGATGCGGTCGGCGAGGCCGAGGGTGGAACGGCGGTGGGCGATGAGCAGGGTGGTGCGGCCCGCCATCACCGCCTTCAGGGCCTCGTGGATCTCGTGCTCGACCTTGGCGTCGACGGCGGAGGTGGCGTCGTCGAGGAGGAGGAGCCGCGGGTCGGTGAGGATCGCGCGGGCCAGGGCGACGCGCTGGCGCTGGCCGCCGGAGAGGGTGAGCCCGTGCTCGCCGACCCGGGTGTCGTACCCCTCGGGAAGCTCGGCGATGAAGCGGTCCGCCTGCGCGGCGCGGGCGGCGGCCTCGATCTGCTCCTGCGTGGCGTCCGGCAGGCCGTACGCGATGTTGGCGCGGACCGTGTCGGAGAAGAGGAAGGAGTCCTCGGGGACGAGGCCGATCGCGGCGCGCAGCGAGTCCAGGGTGAGCTCGCGGACGTCGTGGCCGCCGACCAGGACGGCGCCGTGGTCGACGTCGTAGAAGCGCGGGAGGAGGAGGGACAGGGTGGACTTGCCGGAACCGGAGGCTCCGACGACGGCGACGGTCTCGCCGGCCCCGATCTCCAGCGAGAAGCCGTCGAGGACGGGACGGGTCCGGCCGTCGGCGGCCTCGTAGGCGAAGGACACGTCGTCGAACTCGACGGTGGCGGGCGCGTCGGCGGGCAGCTCCTTGCCCCCGTCCGTGACGAGCGGCTCGGTGTCGACGAGGTCGAGGACCCGCTCGACGCCGGCGCGGGCCTGCTGGGCGACGGTGAGGACCATCGCGAGCATGCGGACCGGGCCGACCAGGGAGGCCAGGTAGGCGGAGAAGGCGACGAAGGTGCCGAGGGTGATCTGGCCGCGGTAGGCGAGCCAGCCGCCCAGGGCGAGGACGGCGACCTGGCCGAGGGCGGGGACGGCCTGCAGGGCCGGGGTGTAGCGCGAGTTCAGCCGGACGGTCCGCAGCCGGCCGGCGAACAGCTTCCGTCCGGCCTCGCGGATCTTGCCGGTCTCCTGGTCCTCCTGGCCGAAGCCCTTCACGACCCGGACGCCGCTCACGGCCCCGTCGACGACTCCGGCGACGAGGGCGGCCTGCTGCTGGGCGTGCCAGGTGGCGGGGTGGAGGCGGGTGCGGCTGCGCTTGGCGATGACCCAGAGGGCCGGGGCGACGGCGAGTGCGACGAGGGTCAGCGGCAGGGACAGCCAGGCCATGACGCCCAGCGAGATGAGGAAGAGGAGGACGTTCCCGATGGTCATCGGGAGCATGAACAGCAGGCCCTGGATGAGCTGGAGGTCGCTGGTGGCCCGCCCGATGACCTGCCCCGTGGACAGTTCGTCCTGCCGTCGCCCGTCGAGCCGGGTGATGGTGGCGTACATGTCGGTGCGCAGGTCGTGCTGGACGTCGAGGGCGAGGCGGCCGCCGTAGTACCGGCGGACGTAGGTCAGGGCGTAGACGAGGGCGGCGGCCCCGATGAGGAGGCCGGTCCAGACGGCGAGGTCCCGGGTCTTCGCCCCGATGACGTCGTCGATGATCACCTTGGTGACCAGTGGGACGAGGGCGAGGACGGCCATGCCGGCCAGCGAGGACCCGAGCGCGAGGACGGTGTTCGCCTTGTACCGCCATGCGTACCCGGCGAGCCTGCGCGCCCAGCCCTGTTGTTTCTCCCCGACCGCCGCCACGAGTGGCCTCCCGTTCCGTCCTGCTCTACCGGAAGGCCCAACACGGCTGGACTGCGATTTCATCCCGCCGCAACAAACCGGCGCGCGGATGCGTCCGCGAGCCCCGGGGTGCGGGAAGGGGTGCGGTGGTGGGTAGGGAACCCGGCGGGCCGTCCTCGGGCCGGCCCCGGGTGTCCGGGAGAAGAGGTGGTACGTGGCACGGGTCGAGGACGGGATGCCGTACGCGTGGGGGCAGCTGTACGCGGCGCTGCTCGCGGTCGGGGGGCTGGCCAGGGCCGGGCGGGTGCTGCCCGCGGAGGCCCGGCAGCTGGAGCGGACGGCGGGCAACCCCCGCAACGTCTGCTGGCGGCTGCTGGGCGAGGCCGGGCAGCAGGCGTTCCTGGCGCGTGAGCGCGGCGGGGTCGTCGCCGAGGCGGCGGCGGCCGTGATGGCCGACGCGGTCCGGCTGCTGCCGGCGCGGCGGGTGTCCCGGGACGGCTTGCGGCAGGACGAGGCGGCGGCGTTCCGGCAGGGGTACGAGGAGCGGCTCGCCGCCTACCGGAAGGAGTGGGAGGGGCTCGTCGGGTGAGCGGCTCGCGGCCGAGCGGGTGAGCGGCCGCGGCGGCCCGGCCCGGATCCGGTGGTGGGCCGGGCGGCCCCGCCCGGGTCGGGCGGGGCCGCCGGGGCGGCGCCGTCGGCTCCGTCAGCGCAGTCGGCGCCGTCAGAGGTGCGTCGGTTCGAACATCCTGAGGAGGGCGGGGAGGACGACGACCGAGGGGCCCGGGGCGGCGAGCGCCTTCGCGAGGTCCGCCGCCAGGTTCTCCGGGGTCGTCGAGGTCGCCGGGACGCCGAAGGACTCCGCGAGGGCCACGAAGTCGGGCCGGGACAGCTCCGTGCCCGTCGCCTCGCCGAACGCGCCCGTCATGTACTCGCGCAGGATGCCGTAGCCGCCGTCGTCGACGATCAGCCACGTCACGTCGAGGCCGTACTGCCGCGCCGTCGCCAGCTCGGCGATCGAGTACATCGCGCCGCCGTCGCCGGACACCGCGAGCACCGGCCCGCTCGGGTCGGCCGCCGCCGCGCCGAGCGCCGCGGGGAAGGCGTAGCCGAGGCCGCCCGCGCCCTGCGCGGAGTGCATCGTGTTCGGGTGCCGGGCGTCGAAGGCCGACCACGCCCAGTACGCCAGGATCGTCATGTCCCAGAAGCTCGGGGAGCGAGCGGGGAGCGCCTCCCGCACCGCCGCGACGATCTGCTGCTCCAGGTCCAGGCCCTGCGCCGCGATCCGGTCGCGGACCTTCTTCAGGACGGCCGAGACCCGCTCGGGAGCGGTGGCGTCCCGGCGCTCCTCCACCGTCTCCAGGAGGGCCTGGAGCGCGAGCCGGGCGTCCGCGTGGATGCCGAGCGCGGGGTGGTTGGACTCCAGCTTCCCGGCGTCCGCCTCGATCTGGATCACCCGGCCGCGCGGCGCGAAGGTGTGGTAGTTCGAGGACAGCTCGCCGAGCCCGGAGCCGACGACGAGCAGGACGTCGGCGTCCTCCAGGAAGTCGGTGGTGTGGCGGTCCTCCAGCCAGGACTGGAGCGAGAGCGGGTGCTCCCAGGGGAACGCGCCCTTGCCGCCGAAGGTCGTCACGACGGGGATGTCGAGCCGCTCGGCGAGCGCGAGGAGCTTGCCCGAGGCGTCGGAGCGGACGACTCCGCCGCCCGCGATGATCGCCGGGCGCTCGGCGTTCGCCAGGAGGTGGGCGGCGACCGCGGTCAGCTCGGGACGCGGGGCGATGTCCTCGGGCGTCGCGTCCATGGCCGTCACGACCGGCAGGGTGGTCTCCGCGAGGAGCACGTCCTGCGGGATCTCGACCCAGACGGGGCCGTGCGGGGCGGTGAGCGCCGACTCCCAGGCCGCGGCGATGGCGGACGGGATCTGGGACTGCGTACGGACCGTGTGGACGGACTTCACGACGTCCCGGAAGGAGGCCTGCTGGTCGCGCAGCTCGTGGAGGTAGCCGTGCCGGCCGCCGCCGAGGCCGGCCGCCGGGATCTGGCTGCCGATCGCGAGGACGGGCGCGGAGGCGGCGGCGGCCTCCTGGAGCGCGGCGAGCGACATGAGGGCGCCGGGGCCGGTGGAGAGCAGCAGCGGGGCCGCCTCGCCGGTGATGCGGCCGTAGGCGTCGGCGGCGAAGCCCGCGTTGTTCTCGACGCGGAGGCCCACGTACCGGAGGGAGGAGCGGCGCAGGGCGTCGAACATGCCCAGGGCGTGCTGGCCGGGGAGGCCGAAGACGGTGGTGGCGCCGAGGCCGGTGAGGGTCTCGACGACGAGGTCGCCGCCGTTCCGCCCGGCGGGCGGGTTGAGCGCGGCGGTCGTCTGCGCCTCCGTGGGCCGGAGTACCAGGTCGTGGTCGTGGGTCATGGCGTCCCTCTGGGCGTGGCGTGGTCGGTCGGATGCGGCCCGGCGGGTCGGGGGTGTGCCGTGCGTTCCGCCGGGGAGTGCCCCGGGCGGAAGGTACACGGCACACCCCCGGCGGGTGCTACTGCGCGGCGCGGCTCTCGGCGATCTGGCGGGACATGATCGTCGTCAGCTCGTACGCGGTGTGGGAGGCGGCGACCGCGGTGATCTCGGCGTGGTCGTAGGCCGGGGCGACCTCGACGACGTCCGCCGACACCAGGTTGCAGGAGGAGAGGCCGCGGAGGATCTCCAGGAGCTCGCGGGAGGTCATGCCGCCCGCCTCCGGGGTGCCGGTGCCGGGGGCGTGGGCCGGGTCGAGGCAGTCGATGTCGATGGAGATGTACAGCGGGCGGTCGCCGATGCGCTGGCGGAGCTGGTCGGCGACCTCGTCGGCGCCGCGGCGGTAGATGTCGGCCGAGGTGACGATGCCGAAGCCCATCTTCTCGTCGTCGGTGAGGTCCTGCTTGCCGTACAGCGGGCCGCGGGTGCCGACGTGGGAGAGCGCCTCGGTGTCGAGGATGCCCTCCTCGACGGCGCGGCGGAACGGGGTGCCGTGGGTGTACTCGGCGCCGAAGTACGTGTCCCAGGTGTCGAGGTGCGCGTCGAAGTGGAGCAGGGCGACGGGGCCGTGCTTCTTGGCGACGGAGCGGAGCAGGGGCAGCGCGATGGTGTGGTCGCCGCCGAGGGTCATCATGCGTGCGCCGGAGTTCAGCAGCTCGTCCGCGGCGGCCTCGACGGTCTCGACGGCCTCGTTGATGTTGAACGGGTTGGCGGCGATGTCGCCGGCGTCCGCGACCTGGGCGAGGGCGAACGGGGAGGCGTCCTGCGCCGGGTTGTAGGGGCGCAGCAGGCGGGAGGCCTCGCGGATGGCGTTGCCGCCGAAGCGGGCGCCGGGGCGGTACGAGACGCCGCTGTCGAAGGGGACGCCGACCACGGCGATGTCGGCGGTGCCGACCTCGTCGAGCCGCGGCAGCCGGGCGAACGTCGCGGGACCGGCGTACCGCGGGATGCGGGACGAGTCGATCGGGCCGCGCGGGGTGTTCTGGTCGCTGCTGCTCATGGTCGGGTCCTCCTGGGTGTTTCGGTGGGGTCCGGCCGGGGCCCGGGTCTCGGGGCCCCGGCCGGGGGTCTCGGTGCGTCAGCCGGTCGCGGCGGCCGGCACGGTCTCCGGCGTCGCGTCGGCCTCGGGGGTCTCCCGGCCCGCGAGGCGGGCGCGCCAGTGCGCGAGCACGGCGGCGTCCGTCGGGCGGGTGGCCAGGGAAACGATCACATAAGCGGCAAGGGATGCCAACAAACCATAGTAAACAGGCTCATTTGCAAGGATTCCGTAAGCCCACATCAGGCCGATGACGGCCAGTCCGCCGACGGCGACCGCGGCGAGCGCGCCCTGGACCGTGCCGCGGCGCCAGAGCAGCCCGCCGAGGATCGGCACGAGCAGCCCGCCGACCAGCAGGTTGTAGGCGACGGTGAGGGCCTGGACGACGTCGTTGAGGGCGATGGCGATGAGGATGACGGCGACGCCCATGATCAGGATGAAGGCGCGGTTGCCCTTCACCTCGTCGTGGTCGTCCGCCCCGGTGGCGCCGGATCCGCCCCGCAGCCGCGACCAGATGTCGTTGTTGGCGACGGTGGCGCAGGCGATCAGCGCGCCGGAGGAGGTCGACATCACGGCGGCGAGGGCGGCGGCGAGGACGAGGCCCCGGACGCCCATCGGCAGCTCGTCCTTGACGATGGTGGCGAAGGCGTCGTCCGCGCTCGGCAGCTTCGGGTAGAGCACCTTCGCCGCGGTGCCGATGACGGCGCCGGCGAGGGCGTAGGCGAGGCAGTAGGTGCCGGCGACGGTGCCGCCCCACCGGGCGACCTTGTCGGTGCGCGCGGTGAAGACCCGCTGCCAGATGTCCTGGCCGATGAGCATGCCGAAGGTGTAGATCAGCACGTAGGTGAAGATCGTCTCGCCGCCGATGCCGAGGGGCTCGAAGTACGAGGGGGGCAGCGCCGCCTTCATCTCGGCGAAGCCGCCGGCCTTGACGACGGCGATCGGCAGCAGCAGGAGCAGCACGCCGATGGTCTTCACCACGAACTGCACCATGTCGGTGAGGGTGATCGACCACATGCCGCCGAGCGTCGAGTAGGCGACGACGATGGTGCCGCCGAGGACGATCGCGAGGGTCCTCGGCAGGTCGAAGAGGACGTCGAAGATCGTCGCGTAGGCGATGGTCGAGGTGACCGCGAGCATCAGCGTGTACGCCCACATGACGACGCCCGAGATGACGCCGGCCCGGCCGCCGTAGCGCAGGTCGAGCATCTCGGAGACGGTGTAGACCTTCAGCCGGGCGATCCGGGCGGAGAAGAACACGCTCAGCGCGAGCAGGCCGAGGCCGATGGCGAAGACCATCCAGGCCCCCGAGAGGCCGTACTTGTAGCCGAGGCCGACACCGCCGATGGTCGAGGCGCCGCCGAGGACGATGGCGGCCATCGTGCCGGAGTACATCCAGGGTCCGAGGCGCCGGCCCGCGACCAGGAACTCACTCTTGGACTTGGCGCGGCGCATGCCCCACCAGCCCATCGCGAGCATGCCGGCCAGGTACAGGGCTATCACTGCGTAGTCGACGGCCATGCGGCCTCCTTCGTTCACCTCGGTGGCGTGTCGTGCAGGGGAGAGACCGGAAGCTGGTCGCGGGGACATCCGCCCGTACCCGCGGCCTCCGGATGCCATGACAGTAGGTGGCCGGAAAGCGACGTTGAAGTGTACGTTTCCTCCACCGACCGGGCGGGGGATGTACGAAGGATCCATGGCCATGACCTCCGCCGAGCCCACCCCCACCCCTCCCGCGCCGCCCGTCCCGCTCACCGCGCTGCTCGCCCGGCGGGACCTCGGGCTGCGGCTGCTCGCCGGGCCGGAGGACGTCCCGATCCACTGGGTGCACACCTCGGAGATGGCCGACCCGTACCCGTACCTCCTCGGCGGTGAGCTCCTCATGACGGCGGGGGTCCTGCTCGCCGACCCGGCGCACTACGTGGCGCGGGTGGTGGAGGCGGGGGCGGCGGCGCTCGCCTTCGGCGTGACCCCGGTGTACGACACGGTCCCGGCGGAACTCGTCGAGGCCTGCGCCCGGCACGGGCTGCCGCTGGTCGAGGTGCCGCCGAGGACACCGTTCACCGCGGTGGCGCGGGCGCTGTGGCGGCTGATGGCGGAGGCCCGGCTGCACGAGCTCCGCCGGGTGACGGAGGCGCAGCAGTCCCTGGCGGCGGCCGCGGCCCGGCCGGCCCCCGTCCCGGCGGTGCTCGGCGCGCTCGCCTCCCGGCTCGGCGGGCGGGCGGCGCTCTTCGCGGCGGACGGCACGGAGTCGGCGGCGGCCGGCCGGGAGGTGCCGGCGGAGGCGGCGCGCGCCCTGCGGGACCTCGTGGGCGTCCTGGGGCCGCGTCCCGGCGGACCCGCCTCGGCGAGCGGCGACGGCGGCGGGCTCCAGCTGGCCGCGTACGCGCTCGGCGGCGGGGACGGGCTGACGCTCGGGGTGGCGACGGAGCGGCGCGGCCCCGGGGACCACACGGTCGCGGGGGTCGCGGTCGTCCTGCTGTCCCTGCTGACGGCCCCGCACCGGGGCGCGGAGGCGGCCGTACGGGACGGGGCCCTGGTCCGGCTGCTGCTGGGCGCGGCCCCGCCGGAGATCGCGGAGACGCTGGGCGCGGGTCCGTGGACGGTGGTGCACGCGGCGGGCGGCGACGGCACCCCCTTCGCGGCGGCCTCGCTGGCCGCGGCACTGGGGACCCCGCTGGTGGACGCGGGCGAGGCCGGCGGAGGGACCGGCCGGGCGGACGCCGTGGAGGCGGGCGGCGGCCGGCGTGACGGCACCCCCGTGACCGTCCGCCTGCTGCTGCCCGCCTCCACGCCCGTCACCGAGCAGCCCGGCTGGACCCTCGGGGTCGCCGCGCCCGCCGCGGCCGACGAGCTCGCCGCGGCCGACGCGCAGGCCGCCCGCGCCCTGCGCCGGGCGGAGGCCGTCCGGGCGCCCCTGGTCCGGCACCGCCCGGGCGGACTCGCCGCCCTGGTGGACCCGGACGAGGCCGCCGCCCACGCCCGCGCCCTGCTCGGCCCCCTCACGGAACCGCTCGGGGAGACCCTGCGCACCTGGCTGTCGCTGCACGGCAGCTGGGACCGGACGGCGGTGGCCCTGGAGGTGCACCGCAACACCGTCCGCCAGCGCATCGCCCGCTGCGCGGCGCTCCTCGACCGGGACCTGGACGACCCGGACGTGCGGATGGAGCTGTGGTTCGCGCTCGGGTCCCGCTGAGGCGCGGGGCGGCGCGGGGCCGTGCCGGGCGCTCGGGAGAGCGCCCGGATCAGTGGCCCCCGGATCAGTAGAGCTTGTTCACGGCCGTCTTCGTCGTCGTCTTGAAGGCGGTCAGCGGGGCGTCCTTCAGGTCGCCCATCTGGCCCCAGCGGACGAAGGTGACGGTCCGGCCGTCGCGGCCCACCGAGAAGAGGTGGATGTCGGTGCTGCCGATCTGCGGGTCGGCGGTGTCCAGGCTGTAGACCCAGGCGCCCTCCTCGACGGCGACCTTGCCGTGGGCGGCGCTGACGGCCTTCAGGCCCGGGTTCTGCTGCTGGAGCAGGGGGCCGCAGCCGGCGAGGGACTTGCGCAGGGTGTCGACCAGCTTCACGGCGTCGGCCTCGGTGCGGGCGACGTTGGTGATCTGGACGCCGTTGGTGTCGAGCTCGGTGCTGAACTCGCGGTAGCGGGAGTTCTGCGCCGGGATCTTGTACGGGGCGCAGAGGGCGCCGCCGTTCTCCGGGACGCCGGTGAAGACCTGGGTGGCGGTCCACGGGGTCGCCGACGGCGGCATCTGGGAGGCGGCGAGGAAGGCGGGCTGCGCGGCGGCCTGCGCCGGGCCCGTGGCGAGGGCCGCGAGGCCCAGGGCGGTGGCGGCGGCGGTGGCCAGTGCGGTGCGGAGCTTGTTCATGGTGGTGGATCCCCCGTCGGGTGGTTCGGTCAGTGCTCCACCAGCGTCGGGTCCGGCGCCCGCCGGCCGCAACGGTGGCACGCCCGCCCTCCGTCCCGGAACCATTCCACCCCCGCTGACGTGCAAGGACGTGAAGGGTGGGACGCAGGGTCGAGGGGGATGGAATGCCGAAGGACGCCGCCGTCGAGGAGTTCGCGGGGCTCGTGCGCGCGCTGAAGGCGCGGGACGGGAGGAGTTACGAGGCACTGGGCCGGCGGCTGAGCGTCAGCGCCTCCACCCTCCACCGCTACTGCTCCGGCGCGACCGTCCCGGAGGAGTTCGCCGTGGTCGAGCGCCTCGCCCTGCTGTGCGGCGCGGACGAGGAGGAGCGGCGGGCCCTGGAGGCGGCCTGGACCCGCGCGGACGACGCCCGCCGCCCGCCGGTGCCGGAACCCCGCGGGGAGCCCGCGCCGCAGACGCGCACGGAGCCGACGGCGGCACCGCGCCCCGCGCCCGGCCCGGAGCGCGCACCGAGCCCCGAGCCCGAACCGAGCCAGGAGCCCGGACCCGGCCCCGGGCTCGCGCCCGGGCACGGGCCGGCCCCGGCGCCCGCGGCGGCCCCGGAGGCGGCGCCCGCACCCGAGCTGGACCCCGTGCACGCGCGCGTGCCGGACCTCCCGTCGGAGCGGCGGAGGCGCCGCTGGGGGTGGCCGGGCGTGCTCGGCGGGGCGCTGGCGGTCGCCGGGACGCTGGCGCTCGGAGCCGTACTCCTGCCCGGCAAGGACCCCGGGCGGCCCGCCGCACCGCCGGCGCCGCTCACGTGGACGGTCGCCTCCGACCTCTGGGAGAACGGCTGCGGGCACACCTACCTCGCACGGCGGACGCCCCCTCCCCCGCCGGAGGCCGCCGACGCGCGGAGCTGGGCGGCGGCGCAGGGGGCCGTGGACGGCGGGAGGACGCTCGTGCGGGTGTCGGTGCAGGGGAAGGGCACGGCGGCCGTGGTGCTCCAGGCGCTGCACGTGCGGGTGGTCGAGCGGGGCGCCCCGCTGCCGTGGACGGCGTACCGGATGGACGACGGGTGCGGCGGGGCGGTGACGCCGCGCCGCTTCGAGGTGGACCTGGACCGGCCGCGGCCGGTGGCGCGGGCACGGGACGGGTACGACGCCTCCGGGCAGGAGGGCCGGACGCTCCCCGCGGTCTCCTTCCCGTACGCGGTCAGCGTCGGCGAGCCGGAGGAGCTGCTGGTCTCGGCGGGGACGGCGCGCTGCGACTGCCGCTGGTACCTGGAGCTGGAGTGGAGCTCGGAGGGGCGCCGGGGCACGGTGAGGATCGGGGACGAGGACGGCGCGCCCTTCCGTACGAGCGGGGCGAAGGGCCGGCCCGTGTACGGGTACGACTCCGCGGGGCGGGCCTGGATCACAGGCGAGGACTCTGGACAGGGCGGGTGACTGCTGGGTAACTTCGTTGACGACAGACTGAGCAAGCGCTTAGACAACTGGGCCCGCACACCGGAGGAGCCGCACCGTGCGCCGTACCGTATTCAACGAGGACCACGAGGCGTTCCGGGAGACCATCCGCGCCTTCATCGAGGCCGAGGTCGTGCCGGTCTACGACGAGTGGTTCGCGGCCGGCCAGGCGCCGCGCGAGTTCTACGACAAGCTCGGCGAGCTGGGCGTCTTCGGCATCAACGTGCCCGAGGAGTTCGGCGGCGCGGGCCTGGACACCCACAAGTTCGAGGCCGTCCTCTACGAGGAGACCTCGCGCGCGGGCGTGCAGTTCGGCGGCTCCGGCGTCCACGTGCTGCTCGCCCTGCCGTACATCAAGATGCTCGCCACCGGCGACCAGAAGAAGCGCTACCTGCCGAAGTTCGTCACCGGCGAGGAGATGTGGGCCCTCGCGATGACCGAGCCGGGCACCGGCTCCGACGTCGCGGGCATGAAGACCACCGCCAAGCTCTCCGAGGACGGCACGCACTACGTCCTCAACGGCGCGAAGACCTTCATCACCGGCGGCGTCCACGCCGACCGCGTGATCGTCTGCGCCCGCACCTCCGCCCCGACGGCCGAGGACCGCCGCTTCGGCATCTCCCTCTTCGCCGTGGACACGAAGTCCGAGGGCTACTCCATCGGCCGCAAGCTGGACAAGCTCGGCCTGCGCACCTCGGACACGGCCGAGCTGGCCTTCGTCGACGTCAAGGTGCCCGTCGAGGACCTCCTCGGCGAGGAGGGCAAGGGCTTCTCCTACCTCGGCCACAACCTGGCCTCCGAGCGCTGGGGCATCGCCTTCGGCGCGTACGCCCAGGCCAAGGCCGCCGTCCGGTTCGCCAAGGAGTACGTGCAGGACCGCACCGTCTTCGGCAAGCCGGTCGCCCACTTCCAGAACACCAAGTTCGAGCTGGCCGCCTGCCAGGCCGAGGTCGACGCCGCCGAGGCGGTCGCCGACCGCGCCCTGGAGGCCCTGGACGCGGGCGAGCTGTCCCCGGCCGAGGCCGCGAGCGCCAAGCTCTTCTGCACCGAGGTCGCGCACCGCGTCATCGACCGCTGCCTCCAGCTGCACGGCGGCTACGGCTACATGAACGAGTACCCGATCGCCCGCCTGTACGCCGACAACCGCGTCAACCGCATCTACGGCGGCACCAGCGAGATCATGAAGTCGATCATCGCCAAGTCGATGGGCCTGTAAGTGCCCCACGCCCCCACGGCGCTGGATGGCCTGCTCGATCTGCTCGACCTGGAGCGGATCGAGCGGGACATCTTCCGGGGCGAGTCCCGCTCCGCGCTCGTCCCGCGCGTCTTCGGCGGCCAGGTGGCCGCCCAGGCCCTGGTGGCGGCCGGCCGGACTGTTCCCGACGACCGCCCGGCGCACTCGCTCCACGCGTACTTCCTCCGCCCCGGGGACCCGGGCGCGCCGATCGTCTACACGGTCGACCGGATCCGCGACGGACGCTCCTTCACCACCCGGCGGGTCGTCGCCGTCCAGCACGGGCAGCCGATCTTCCACCTCTCGGCGTCGTTCCAGACGTACGAGGAGGGACTCGACCACCAGGCCGACATGCCGGCCGCGCCGGACCCCGAGTCGCTGCCCACCCCGGCCGAGATGCTGCCCCGCCACCTCCCGCGCGAGGTCGCGGACCGGCTGATCGAGGCCCGCGCGGCCGTCGACCTCCGCTACGCCGAGGTCCCCCCGTGGGGCTCCGTCGGCGAACCGCGCGAGCCGCGCTCCCAGGTCTGGTTCCGCACCAACGGCAAGCTGGCCGACGACCCCCTGCTCCACGTCGTCCTCGCCACGTACGTCTCCGACATGACGCTGCTCGACTCCGTCCTGCTCGCGCACGGGCGGGGCGGCTGGGCCGTCGGGGACGTCGTCGGGGCGTCCCTGGACCACGCGATGTGGTTCCACCGGCCCTTCCGGGCCGACGAATGGCTCCTGTACGACCAGGAGTCGCCCACCGCGTCCGGCGGACGCGGCCTGGGCCAGGCGCGGATCTACACCCAGGACGGCCGGCTCGCCATCTCGGTCATCCAGGAGGGTGTCGTTCGCGTTCCGCGCGGCTGACCGGACATAACGTCCCGTCCATGGCGGAACAGGGCGAGAGCACGTTCACGGTGATCGTGGCGGCGGTGGCGAATCTGGGGATCGCCGCCGCCAAGGCCGTCGCCGGCATCGTCAGCGGGTCCAGCGCGATGCTGTCGGAGGCCGCCCACTCGGTCGCCGACACCGTCACCGAGGTCATGCTGCTCACCGCGCTGAAGCGGAGCGACAAGCCGGCCGACGAGGACCACCCGGTGGGCTACGCGGGCGAACGCTACGTCTGGGCGCTGCTCGCGGCCGTGGCCACGTTCGTGGGCGGCGCGGTCTTCTCGGTCTACGACGGCGTCCACACCCTCACCCACGGCGAGGAGGTGGGCGACCCGCTCCTCTCCTACATCGTGCTCGGCATCGCCTTCGTCCTGGAGGGCTTCTCGCTGCGGACCGGCGTCCGGCAGATGCGGGCCGAGGCCGCGCGGTCCCGGATCCCCTTCGCCCGCTACCTCCGCGTCACCCCCGACACCACGGTGAAGGCGGTGGTCATGGAGGACTCCGCCGCCCTGGCCGGCCTGATGCTGGCGGCCGGCGGTCTCCTCGGCGTGCAGATCACCGGCTCCAGCGTCTGGGACGGCGTCGCGTCGATCCTCATCGGCCTGCTGCTGGTCTACGTCGCCTGGGTGCTGGGCCGCTCCAACGCCGAACTCCTCGTCGGCCGGCCGCTCCCCCGGCACGTGCGGACCGAGATCCGCGAGGAGCTGCTCTCGGTCCCGCACATCGTGTCCGTCCTCGACCTGACGACGCTCATCCAGGGGCCGGGCGAGGTGCTGGTCGCGGCGAAGGTCGACTTCCGCGACGTGGCGTCGGCGGCGCAGGTCGAGTGGGCGTGCGAGGACGCCGAGTCCCAGCTCCGGGAGCGCTTCCCCTCGATCCGCCGGGTGTACCTGGACCCGACGCCGGGCACGGCGCAGCGCCGCGCCGGACGGCCTTCCGATCCGGGCACGGCCTGACCTCGGCGCGGGGCGTTCCCGTCACCGGGGGCGGATGTTCCCGGCCGTCAGAGGAGCCCCGCCGCGTTCAGCGTGTACGCCGTCATCGGCTCGTAGAAGCGCGGGTCGAGGACGTGGTCGTCCAGCGGGATCGTGACCTGCATCGTGCCCTCCGCCTCGCCGATGAAGAGGGCGGGGTCGTTGCAGTCGGCGTAGCCGACGGAGTCGATGCCCCGCTGGCCCGCGCGCCCGGCCCAGCCGTGGTCCGCGACGACCAGGTCGGGGCGGCCGTCCTCGCCGAGCGCGTCGAGGATCGCGTTCATGGGCTCCGGCGAGTGGGTGTGCCAGAGGCTCGCGCCGCGCTCGAAGACGGCGACGTCGGCGAACTGCACGACGTACCCCTCGTCGGCGACGAGCCCGCCGGGGATCTTCACGATGTCGCATCCCCGGGCCCGCAGGGCCGCGGCGACCTTGCCGTGCACGTCGATCAGCGCGCCGGGGTGGCCGGTGGCGAAGAGGACCCGCTCCCGGCCGTCGGCGGCCTTGCGCAGCCGGGCGGCCATCCGCTCCAGGCCGTCGACGGTGAGCTCGGGGTCGATGGTGTCCTGGCCGGTCCGGTGGGCCGGGTCGTCGATCACGCCGCAGCGCTCGGCCATCACGGCGAGCACGTCCTGCTCGTCGGTCCAGCGGTCGCCGAGCTCCAGGCCGAGCCAGTAGTGCCGGTCGCCGTTGGCGAGCTTGCGGTAGTGGGAGAGGTTGTTGTCGCGCGGGGTGGCGACGTCTCCCGCGATCCGGCTGCGGACGAGGTGCTCGACGAGGGCGGGGCGGCTGAGTATCGGCATGGGGTTCATTCTGGACGACGGCCCGTCGTCGTGGGCAATCGTTCCGCCCCGTGGACCCGGCGGAACCGGGGCGCCGCTCAGCCTCCGAGCGCCCCGAAGGCCCCGTGCGCGAGGCGTCTGAGGAGGTCCTCCATGGGCCGGCGGCCCACGGCGTCGAGGTGCGGCGTCGAGTTGAGCAGGCCGAACACCGCGTGGACCGCCGTCCGCGACTCCGACTCCCCCGCGTCCGGGTACAGCTCGCGCACCACCGCCACCCAGAGCTCGACGTACTGGCGCTGGAGCTGCCGGACCCGCTTGCGGTCCTCGTCCTTGAGCCGGTCCAGCTCGCGGTCGTGGAGGGTGATCAGCGGCCGGTCGTCGAGGGCGAAGTCGATGTGGCCGTCGATGAGGGCGCCGAGCAGGGCCTCGGGGTCGCCGGTGGTCTCGCCGACCCGCAGCCGGCCGCCGTCGAGGAGCCGCTCGCTGATGCCGACGAGGAGCTCGGCGAGCATCGCGTCCTTGCCGGGGAAGTGGCGGTAGAGGCCGGGGCCGCTGATGCCGACGGCCGCTCCTATCTCGTCCACGCCCACGCCGTGGAACCCGCGCTCGGCGAAGAGGCGGGCGGCCTCCTTGAGGATCTGCTCGCGCCGCGTCGGGGCATCGGTCCTGCCGGTGGCGGTCCGGGTCGGGGTGGTGGTCATGGATTCGATTCTAGACAACCCGGTTAGCGGTCGTTAACCTGAACGCCATACGTTAACGCTCATTAACCGAGCAAGGGAGCTCGAGGGATGCAGCAGGCACCTGTGCTGGCGAGTGCGGCGGACCCCGCCTCGCCGGCCTGGCAGGCGAACGAGGCGGCGCACCACGAGCTGGCGGCCGTCCTGCGCGCCAAGCTCGCGGAGGCGGCGCTGGGCGGCGGTGAGAGGTCCCGGGCCCGGCACACCGCGCGCGGGAAGCTGCTGCCGAGGGACCGGGTGGACACCCTGCTCGACCCCGGTTCGCCCTTCCTGGAGCTGGCCCCGCTCGCGGCGAACGGGATGTACGGCGACGCCGCCCCGGCGGCCGGCGTCATCGCGGGCATCGGCCGGGTCTCGGGCCGCGAGTGCGTGATCGTCGCCAACGACGCCACGGTCAAGGGCGGCACGTACTACCCGATGACGGTGAAGAAGCACCTGCGGGCCCAGGAGGTGGCGCTGGAGAACCGTCTCCCCTGCCTCTACCTGGTCGACTCGGGCGGCGCGTTCCTGCCGATGCAGGACGAGGTCTTCCCCGACCGGGAGCACTTCGGCCGGATCTTCTACAACCAGGCCCGGATGTCCGGCGCGGGCATCCCGCAGATCGCGGCCGTCCTCGGCTCGTGCACGGCCGGCGGCGCGTACGTGCCGGCGATGAGCGACGAGGCGGTGATCGTGCGGAACCAGGGCACGATCTTCCTCGGCGGTCCGCCGCTGGTGAAGGCGGCGACCGGTGAGGTCGTGACGGCGGAGGAGCTAGGCGGCGGCGAGGTCCACTCGCGGATCTCCGGCGTCACCGACCACCTCGCCGAGGACGACGCCCACGCCCTCCGGATCGTGCGGAACATCGTCGCGACGCTGCCCGGGCGCGGCCCGCTGCCGTGGTCGGTCGAGCCGGTCGAGGAGCCGAAGGTGGACCCGGCCGGGCTGTACGGCGCGGTGCCGGTGGACTCCCGTACCCCGTACGACGTGCGCGAGGTCATCGCCCGGGTCGTGGACGGCTCCCGCTTCCAGGAGTTCAAGTCCGAGTACGGGCAGACGCTGATCACCGGCTTCGCCCGGATCCACGGGCACCCGGTCGGCATCGTCGCCAACAACGGCATCCTGTTCGCCGAGTCCGCCCAGAAGGGCGCCCACTTCATCGAGCTGTGCGACCAGCGCGGCATCCCGCTGGTCTTCCTGCAGAACATCACGGGCTTCATGGTCGGCAAGGCGTACGAGCACGGCGGCATCGCCAAGCACGGCGCGAAGATGGTCACGGCCGTGGCCACCACCCGAGTCCCCAAGCTCACGGTCGTCGTCGGCGGTTCGTACGGCGCGGGCAACTACTCGATGTGCGGCCGGGCGTACTCGCCGCGCTTCCTGTGGATGTGGCCGAACGCCAAGATCTCGGTCATGGGCGGCGAGCAGGCCGCCTCCGTCCTCGCGACCGTCAAGCGCGACCAGCTCGGCGACGGGTGGAGCGCGGAGGACGAGGAGGCCTTCAAGGCCCCGATCCGCGAGCAGTACGAGACCCAGGGCAGCGCCTACTACGCGAGCGCCCGGCTCTGGGACGACGGGGTCATCGACCCGCTGGAGACCCGGCAGGTCCTCGGACTCGCCCTGACCGCCTGTGCCAACGCGCCCCTGGGAGACCCCCAGTTCGGCGTCTTCCGGATGTGAGGGTGTGAGGACGTCCATGTTCGACACAGTGCTCGTCGCGAACCGCGGCGAGATCGCGGTGCGGGTCATCCGCACCCTGCGGGCGCTCGGTGTGCGTTCGGTCGCGGTGTACAGCGACGCGGACGCCGACGCCCGGCACGTGCGGGAGGCGGACACGGCGGTGCGGATCGGCCCGCCGCCGGCCTCGGAGTCGTACCTGTCGGCGGAGGCGCTCGTCGACGCGGCCCGCAGGACGGGCGCGCAGGCGGTGCACCCCGGGTACGGATTCCTCGCGGAGAACGCCGGGTTCGCGCAGGCCTGCGCGGACGCGGGGCTCGTCTTCATCGGCCCGCCCGCCGCGGCCATCTCCCTGATGGGCGACAAGATCACGGCGAAGGAGACGGTGAAGGCGGCGGGCGTCCCCGTCGTCCCCGGCGCGGCCGACCCCGAACTGGAGGCCGCGGCGCGCGAGCTGGGCGCGCCGGTGCTCCTCAAGCCGAGCGCGGGCGGCGGCGGCAAGGGGATGCGGCTGGTCCGCGACCTGTCGGTGCTGACGGAGGAGATCGCCTCCGCGCGCCGCGAGGCCCGCGCGTCCTTCGGGGACGACACCCTCCTGGTGGAGCGGTGGATCGACCGGCCCCGGCACATCGAGATCCAGGTCCTGGCGGACGCCCACGGGAACGTGGTCCACCTGGGCGAGCGCGAGTGCTCGCTCCAGCGCCGGCACCAGAAGATCATCGAGGAGGCGCCGAGCGTCCTGCTCACCCCGGAGATCCGGGCGTCGATGGGCGCGGCGGCGGTCGAGGCGGCGCGGTCCTGCGGGTACGTGGGGGCGGGCACGGTCGAGTTCATCGTCCCGGGCGGCGACCCGTCCTCGTACTACTTCATGGAGATGAACACCCGCCTCCAGGTCGAGCACCCGGTCACCGAGCTGATCACCGGCGTGGACCTGGTGGAGTGGCAGCTGAGGGTGGCGGCGGGCGAGCCGCTCCCCTTCGCGCAGGAGGACGTCACCCTCACCGGCTGGGCGATCGAGGCGCGGATCTGCGCCGAGGACCCGTCCCGGGGCTTCCTGCCCTCGGGCGGTACGGTCCTGGCCCTGAACGAGCCCTCGGGCGACGGGGTCCGCACGGACTCGGGCCTCTCGGAGGGAACGGAGGTCTCGTCCCTGTACGACCCGATGCTCTCGAAGGTGATCGTCCACGCCGAGGACCGTGCGACGGCCCTGCGCCGGCTGCGCGCGGCCCTGGCGGACACGGTGACCCTGGGCGTCCCGACCAACGCGGGCTTCCTGCGTCGTCTGCTCGCGCACCCGGACGTGGTCTCGGGCGCCCTGGACACGGGGCTGGTGGAGCGGGACGCGGAGAGCCTGGTCCCGGCGGGCGTCCCGGCGGAGGTGTACGCGGCGGCGGCCGCCGTGCGCCTCGCCGAGCTGGCCCCGGCGGCGTGGGACGGCTGGACCGACCCGTTCTCGGTGCCGAGCGGCTGGCGTCTGGGCGGCAGCCCGGCCCCGCTCCCCTTCCCCGTGCGGGTGGCGGGCCACGAGCCCGTCCCGGCCGAGGCGCCGGCCGGCGCCCGCGTGACCGCCACCTCGGTGGCGGTCACGGTGGACGGCGTCGTCCACCGCTTCCACCGGACGGGTGACTGGCTCGGGCGGGACGGCGACTCCTGGCACGTCATGGACCACGACCCGGTGGCCGCAGCGCTCTCCGGCGCCCGGCTCGGGGGCGCCGACACGCTCGCCGCCCCGATGCCCGGGACCGTGACCGTGGTCAAGGTGGCCGTCGGCGACGAGGTCGAGGCCGGGCAGAGCCTGCTGGTCGTGGAGGCGATGAAGATGGAGCACGTCATCTCCGCCCCGCACGCCGGCACCGTCACCGAGCTGGACGTCACGCCCGGTTCGACCGTCGCCATGGACCAGGTGCTGGCCGTGGTGACGCCCCGCGAGGAGGAGGACGCGTGAGTCTGCCGATGACCGTGGTGGACCCGTCGCTGCCCGCCCGGGTGCGGATCCACGAGGTGGGGGCCCGGGACGGGCTGCAGAACGAGAAGACGGCCGTCCCGACCGGGGTGAAGGCCGAGTTCGTCCGGCGGCTCGCCGCCGCCGGACTCGGCACGATCGAGGCGACCAGCTTCGTGCACCCCACGTGGGTGCCCCAGCTGGCCGACGCCGAGGATCTGTTCCCGCTGGTCCGCGATCTGCCCGTCCGGCTCCCGGTGCTCGTGCCGAACGAGCGCGGCCTCGACCGCGCCCTGGCCCTCGGGGCCCGCGAGGTGGCGGTGTTCGCCTCGGCGACCGAGTCCTTCGCCAAGGCCAACCTGAACCGGACGGTGGACGAGGCGCTCGCGATGTTCGCGCCGACGGTCACCCGGGCCATAGAGTCCGGCCTCAAGGTCCGCGGCTATCTCTCGATGTGCTTCGGCGACCCCTGGGAGGGCGCCGTCCCGATCGAGCAGGTGGTCCGCGTCACCAAGGCCCTCGCCGAGATGGGCTGCGACGAGCTGAGCCTCGGGGACACCATCGGCGTGGCCACCCCGGGGCACGTCCAGGCGCTGCTGACCGCGCTGTCCGAGGCCGGTGTCCCGGTCTCCCGCCTCGCCGTGCACTTCCACGACACCTACGGCCAGGCCCTGTCGAACACCCTGGCCGCCCTCCGCCACGGAGTGACCACCGTCGACGCCTCCGCCGGCGGCCTGGGCGGCTGCCCGTACGCGAAGAGCGCGACCGGAAATCTCGCCACCGAGGACCTCGTGTGGATGCTCGACGGCCTCGGCATCGAGACCGGGGTCGATCTGGCCGCCCTCACCGCCACGAGCGTGTGGATGGCCGAACAGCTGGGCCGCCCCAGCCCCTCCCGTACCGTCCGCGCCCTCTCCCACAAGGAGTGACGAAAGACATGTCCCTCGACCACCGGCTCTCCGCAGAGCACGAGGAACTCCGCCGTACCGTCGAGGCGTTCGCGCACGACGTCGTGGCGCCGAAGATCGGCGACTACTACGAGCGGCACGAGTTCCCGTACGAGATCGTCCGCGAGATGGGCCGCATGGGCCTGTTCGGGCTGCCGTTCCCCGAGGAGTACGGCGGCATGGGCGGCGACTACCTGGCGCTCGGCATCGCCCTGGAGGAGCTGGCCCGGGTCGACTCCTCCGTGGCCATCACCCTGGAGGCGGGCGTCTCGCTCGGCGCGATGCCGGTGTACCTCTTCGGTACGGACGAGCAGAAGCGGGAGTGGCTGCCGCGGCTCTGCGCGGGCGAGCTGCTGGGCGCCTTCGGCCTCACCGAGCCGGGCGCCGGCTCGGACGCGGGCGGCACCCGGACCACGGCCGTGCGGGACGGCGACCACTGGGTGATCAACGGGTCGAAGTGCTTCATCACCAACTCCGGTACGGACATCACGGGTCTGGTGACGGTGACGGCGGTCACCGGCCGCAAGCCCGACGGCCGTCCGCTGATCTCCTCGATCATCGTCCCGTCCGGCACCCCCGGCTTCACCGTGGCCGCGCCCTACTCGAAGGTCGGCTGGAACGCCTCGGACACCCGGGAGCTGTCCTTCGACGACGTGCGCGTCCCGGTGGAGAACCTGCTGGGCGAGGAGGGCCGCGGGTACGCGCAGTTCCTGCGGATCCTGGACGAGGGCCGGGTCGCGATCGCGGCGCTGGCGACGGGTCTGGCGCAGGGCTGTGTCGACGAGTCGGTGAAGTACGCGAAGGAACGTCACGCCTTCGGCCGCCCGATCGGTGACAACCAGGCCATCCAGTTCAAGATCGCCGACATGGAGATGCGGGCGCACATGGCCCGGATCGGCTGGCGGGACGCGGCCTCGCGGCTGGTCCACGGCCAGACGTTCAAGAAGGAGGCGGCGATCGCGAAGCTGTACTCCTCGACGGTCGCCGTCGACAACGCCCGCGAGGCGACCCAGATCCACGGCGGCTACGGCTTCATGAACGAGTACCCGGTGGCCCGGATGTGGCGCGACTCGAAGATCCTGGAGATCGGCGAGGGCACGAGCGAGGTCCAGCGCATGCTGATCGCCCGGGAGTTGGGCCTCCAGGGCTGATCGGCACCGGCCGGCCGTACGAGGGCGGCCGGGCGTGGACGGAGGGTCCGCCGCCCCGAGGGGGTGGCGGGCCCTCCCCCCTTACCGGCGCTTATGAGGTTAGGCTAACCTATGTTCTCATGACGACGCCTGAGACCGCCCCCTTCCAGTTCTTCCGCCTGCGGGTGGACCGGACCCGGCGGCTCGGCCCCTCCCTGGTCCGCGTCACCTTCACCGGCGACGAGCTGAAGGGCTTCGCCGCCGGCGGCCGCGACCAGTCGCTCTCCCTCTTCCTGCCGCACCCCGGCCAGGACGCCCCGGTCCTGCCGCCGCTGGACGGCGGGGACATGTACGCGATCCTCGGCGCCTGGCGCGCGATGCCCGACGACGTGCGGGCCGTGATGCGCTCGTACACCGTCCGCGAGCAGCGCACCGAACAGGAGCACGGCGAGAACGCCGTCGACATCGACTTCGCGCTCCACGAGGACGGCGGCCCCGCCTGCCGCTGGGCCGGGCGGGCCGCCCCCGGAGACCGGGTGGTCGTCCTGGGCCCGGCGGTCGCCGAGAACACCGCCGTCCGCTTCCGACTGCCCGAGGACGCCGACTCCGTCCTCCTCTGGGCGGACGAGACGGCCCTTCCGGCCGCCTCGGCGATCCTGGAGTGGCTGCCGGCCGGGACCCGCGCGCAGGTGTTCCTGGAGGTGCCCCACTCCGGCGACCGCGCCGAACTCGCCACCCGGGCCGACGCCGCCGTCACCTGGCTCGTGCGCGAGGAGGGCGCGCCGTCCGCCGTGGACGCGGTGCGCGGGGTCGAACTGCCCGGGGCGGCGCCGTACGTGTGGATCGCGGGCGAGTCGGGCGCGGTGAAGGCGCTGCGTCGCCACTTCGTGCGGGACCGCGAACTCGACCGGCGCCGGGTGACGTTCGTCGGCTACTGGCGCAAGGGGCTCTCCGAGGACGCGCTGCGCGAGGTTCCGGACGAGACCCAGGAAGACGTGTAGCCGTTCGCTTTACCGACGTTCCGGACACTCCGGGCGTGACGTACGTCAACTCCTGTGACCCATGAGGGGCGAGGGGCCGTTGCGGTGGAAAGTTAGGTTAGGCTAACCTTGTTTCACCGTGTCGCCCCTCGCCCCTTTCCCCTGTCCGGAGGGCGCGACCCAGCCCCGTGCCTGGAGGCCCCCCACATGCGCTCTCACCTGCTCAACGACGCCACGGCGGAGAGCTACCGGCGCTCCGTCACCGAAGGAGTCGAGCGGGTGGCGGGGAAACTCGCCGCGACGCGGGGCCCGTTCACCGGAGTGACCCCGGCCGAGCTCGCACCCGCCGTCGACGCCGTCGACCTCGACCGGCCGCTGGGCGACTCCTCCGCCGCGCTGGACGAGCTGGAGAACCTCTACCTCCGCGACGCCGTCTACTTCCACCACCCCCGCTACCTGGGCCACCTCAACTGCCCGGTGGTCATCCCGGCCGTCCTCGGCGAGGCCGTCCTCTCGGCGGTCAACTCCTCGCTGGACACCTGGGACCAGAGCGCCGGCGGCACCCTCATCGAGCGCAAGCTCGTCGACTGGACCAACGGCCGCATCGGCTTCGGCCCGGGCGCCGACGGCGTGTTCACCAGCGGCGGTTCGCAGTCCAACCTCCAGGCGCTGCTCCTCGCCCGCGAGGAGGCGAAGAGCACCGACCTGTCGAGGCTGCGGATCTTCTCGTCCGAGTGCAGCCACTTCAGCGTCCAGAAGTCGGCCAAGCTCCTCGGCCTCGGCATGGACGCCGTCGTCTCCATCCCGGTCGACCGGGACAGGCGCATGCAGTCCGTCGTCCTCGCCGCCGAGCTGGAGGCCTGCCGCGCCGAGGGCCTCGTCCCGATGGCGATCGTGGCGACCGCCGGCACCACCGACTTCGGCTCCATCGACCCGCTGCCCGAGATCGCCGCCCTGGCCGAGGAGTACGGCGCCTGGATGCACGTGGACGCCGCCTACGGCTGCGGCCTGCTCGCCTCCCCGACCCGCCGCCGGCTCCTGGACGGCATCGAGCGGGCCGACTCGGTCACCGTCGACTTCCACAAGTCGTTCTTCCAGCCGGTGAGCTCCTCCGCGATCCTGGTCCGCGACGGGGCGACCCTGCGGCACGCGACCTACCACGCCGACTACCTGAACCCGGCCCTCCCGGCCGCCGAGCGGATACCGAACCAGGTCGACAAGTCCCTCCAGACCACCCGCCGCTTCGACGCGCTCAAGCTCTGGATGACCCTGCGCGTGATGGGCGCGGACGGCGTCGGCACGCTCTTCGACGAGGTCTGCGACCTGGCCGCCGAGGGCTTCGCCCTGCTCGCCGCCGACCCGCGCTACGACGTCGTCGTCGAGCCGCAGCTCTCCACCCTCGTCTACCGCTTCATCCCGGCCGCCGCCGCCTCCCCCGAGGAGATCGACCGCGCCAACCTGCACGCCCGCAAGGCCCTGTTCGCCTCCGGCGAGGCCGTCGTCGCGGGCACCAAGGTCGACGGCCGCCAGTACCTCAAGTTCACCCTGCTCAACCCCGAGACCACCGCGGCCGACATCGCCGCCGTCCTCGATCTGATCGCCGGCCACGCCGAGCAGTACCTGGGAGAGACCCTTGTCCACGCCTGAGACGACCGAGATCCACGACTTCATCGGCATCGGACTCGGTCCGTTCAACCTCGGACTCGCCTGCCTGACCGAGCCGATCGACGAGCTGAACGGCCTCTTCCTGGAGTCGAAGCCCGACTTCGAGTGGCACTCCGGGATGTTCCTGGAGGGCGCGCACCTCCAGACCCCGTTCATGTCGGACCTGGTCACGATGGCCGACCCGACCTCGCCGTACTCGTTCCTGAACTACCTCAAGGACAAGGGCCGGCTGTACTCGTTCTACATCCGCGAGAACTTCTACCCGCTGCGCACCGAGTACAACGACTACTGCCGCTGGGCCGCCGCGCGCCTCTCCTCGATCCGCTTCTCGACGACCGTCGCGACCGTGGTGTTCGACGAGGCGGCCGAGGTGTACGCGGTGACCACCGAGGCCGGGGAGACCTTCCGCTCCCGCCGCCTGGTCCTGGGCACCGGCACCCCGCCGTACGTCCCCGAGACCTGCCGGGACCTCGGCGGCGACCTCATCCACAACTCGCGCTACCTCCCGAACAAGGAGGAGCTCCAGAAGAAGAAGTCGATCACCCTGGTCGGCAGCGGCCAGAGCGCCGCCGAGATCTACTACGACCTCCTGAGCGAGATCGACGTCCACGGGTACCGGCTGAACTGGGTGACGCGCTCCCCGCGCTTCTTCCCGCTGGAGTACACCAAGCTCACCCTGGAGATGACCTCCCCGGAGTACGTGGACTACTTCCACGCGCTGCCCGAGCAGACCCGCTACCGCCTGGAGACCCAGCAGAAGGGCCTCTTCAAGGGCATCGACGGCGAGCTGATCGACGCCATCTTCGACCTGCTCTACCAGAAGAACCTGAACGGCCCGGTCCCCACCCGGCTCCTCACCAACTCGGCGCTGCACTCCGCCGCGTACGACGACGGCAGCGGCACGTACACCCTCGGCTTCCGCCAGGAGGAGCAGGAGAAGGACTTCGCCCTGGAGACCGAGGGACTGATCCTCGCCACCGGGTACCGGTACAGCGTCCCCGCCTTCCTGGAGCCGGTCCGCGACCGCCTCGTCTGGGACGGCCAGGGCCGCTTCGACGTGGCCCGCAACTACGCGATCGACACGACGGGCCGCGGGGTGTTCGTGCAGAACTCCTCCGTGCACACCCACTCGATCACCTCGCCCGACCTCGGCATGGGGGCGTACCGCAACGCGTACATCATCGGGGCGATGCTGGGCTACGAGTACTACCCCGTCGAGAAGACCATCGCTTTCCAGGAGTTCGCGGCATGACCGTATCGATACGCCCGTACGACCCGCTGAAGGACGCGGAGCTGATCCATCCCTGGGTCACCCACCCCAAGGCCGCCTTCTGGATGATGCAGGACGCCACGCTCCAGGACGTCGAGCGCGAGTACGCGGCGTTCAGCGCCCACCCGCACCACCACGTCTCCATCGGCCTGGTCGACGGCGAGCCCTCCTTCCTGATGGAGCGGTACGACCCCTCGAAGCTGGAGCTGGTCGGGCTGTACGACCCGCTCCCCGGCGACGTCGGCATGCACTTCCTCGTCGCGCCCACGGACACCCCCGTGCACGGCTTCACCCGGACCGTGATCACCGCCGTGATGACGGAGCTGTTCGCCGATCCGGCCACCGCGCGGGTCGTCGTCGAACCGGACGTGGACAACAAGGCCGTCCACGCCCTCAACGCGACCGTCGGCTTCGTGCCCGAGCGGGAGATCCAGAAGCCCGAGAAGAAGGCCCTGCTGAGCTTCTGCACCCGGGAGCAGTTCGAGGCCGCCGTGGGAGCCGCCGTATGAGCACCGCCGACCTGTCGAACCCCGTCGCGCACCTCACGCCCGAGCTCTGGGCCGAGGCCAACCGCGCGCTGATCCGCAAGGGCCTCGCCGAGTTCGCCCACGAGCGGCTGCTCGACCCGCGGGAGCTCGGCGACAGCCGGTACGTGGTCCTGTCGGACGACGGCGCCACCGAGTACCGCTTCACCGCGGACCGGTTCGCCCTCGACCACTGGCAGGTCTACGCCGAGTCGATCAGCCGCCACCGCGGCGACGAGCAGCTCCCGCTGGACGCCCTCCAGTTCGTCACCGAGCTGCGCGGCGCCCTCGGCCTGAGCGACGAGGTCCTGCCGGTGTACCTGGAGGAGATCTCCTCCACCCTGGCGGGAACGGCCTTCAAGGCCACCAAGGAGCCGGTGACCTCCGCCGAGCTGGCCCACGCGGGCTTCCAGGCGATCGAGACGGGGATGACCGAGGGCCACCCCTGCTTCGTCGCCAACAACGGACGGCTCGGCTTCGGCGTCGACGAGTTCCGCGCGTACGCCCCCGAGGCGGCGAGCGAGATCCGGCTGATCTGGCTGGCGGCGCGGCGTGACCGGACCACCTTCACGGCCGGCGCGGGCATCGACTACGAGGGCTTCGTCCGCGAGGAGCTCGGCGACGCGACGGTGGACGCCTTCGCGGCGACCCTGGCGGCGCGCGGCCTCGACCTGGCCGACTACCTCCTGATGCCGGCCCACCCGTGGCAGTGGTGGAACAAGCTGTCCGTCACGTTCGCCGCCGAGGTCGCGCAGCAGCGCCTGGTGTACCTGGGCGAGGGCGACGACACCTATCTGGCGCAGCAGTCGATCCGTACCTTCTTCAACACCTCGGACCCGGCCAAGCACTATGTGAAGACGGCGCTCTCGGTCCTCAACATGGGCTTCATGCGGGGTCTGTCGGCCGCGTACATGGAGGCCACGCCGGCCATCAACGACTGGCTGCACACCCTGATCGAGTCGGACGAGACGTTCCGCTCGGCACGCTTCTCGATCATCCGGGAGCGGGCGGCCGTGGGCTACCGGCATCTGGAGTACGAGGCGGCGACCGACCGCTACTCGCCGTACCGCAAGATGCTGGCGGCGCTCTGGCGCGAGTCCCCCGTGCCGACCCTCGCCGAGGGCGAGCGCCTGGCGACGATGGCGTCCCTCCTGCACGTGGACCGCGCGGGCGCGTCGTTCGCGGGCGCGCTGATCAAGGAGTCGGGCCAGGAGCCGACCGCGTGGCTCCGTGGGTACCTGGACGCCTACCTGCTCCCGGTCCTGCACAGCTTCTACGCGTACGACCTGGCGTTCATGCCGCACGGCGAGAACGTGATCCTGGTCCTCGACGAGCGCGGAGGGGTGGCGCGGGCGATCTTCAAGGACATCGCCGAGGAGATCGTCGTCATGGACCCGGCGGCGGTCCTGCCGCCGGCGGTGGAGCGGGTCCGTGCGGACATCCCGGAGGACATGAAGCTCCTCTCGGTCTTCACGGACGTCTTCGACTGCTTCTTCCGCTTCCTGGCGTCGACGCTCGCCGCGGAGGGCGTCCTCGGCGAGGACGACTTCTGGCGGACGGTCGCGGAGTGCGTCCGCGGCTACGAGCGGTCGAAGCCGGAGCTGGCGGACCGGTTCGCCCAGTACGACATGTTCGCGGAGACCTTCGCGCTGTCGGCCCTGAACCGCCTCCAGCTCCGCAACAACAAGCAGATGGTCGACCTCTCGGACCCGTCGGCGGCCCTCCAGCTCGTCGGCGACCTGGTGAACCCGATCGCCCGCTTCGCGTGACCCCCTGACCGATGCGAGCCCCGCCGGAGTACGGTCCTCCGGCGGGGCTCGTGTCTTTCCTGATCACCGGACCGCAGCGGAGGAACCGCAGGCACCTGAGGGGACCGGAGCGCCTTCGCTCCCCGACGGCCCGCGACCACGAGCCCGGCCCTTAGTCCGTCAGGTCGATGATCACTTTTGGGACGAGAGTGCAGCCCTGACCAGTACTTTTGAGCCACGCGAGCGGCCAGCAACCCTTCACCCTCACGAGCAAGTGTTCGATATCTCGTGGGCCCTCACAGGGGGACCTGTCGAGCGGACCCTGACCGGATCCGGCCTCCTGCGCATTCCCGGAGGTGCTCGGCATGCCTGAGAAAGAGGAACTTGAAGTGCGATCCAAGAAGCGCGCCGCCGTTATCGCCGCAGCCCTGGCAGCCAGCTCCATTCTCGTCAGCGCACCGACCGCCTCGGCTGCGATCTACTGCAGCTCGTCGGGCTACACCGAGGGAGGCTTCCCCAACCTGCGATGCACGAAGCTGTCGAACGGGGTCGTTTCCCACGGCCAGCGCGACACGTTTCCCACCGTCACTCTCTCGACGTCCTACTACAAGTCCGGTGGATCCACCGTGTCGGTACGCCTGGGCTACAACCAGGCCGGCAGCACGGTCTACTCCTCCTATTTCAACATCAGCTCGGGCCAGACCGTGACGAAGTCCTGGACCAGGAATCACAAGGACTACTGGTGCTACAACAGCGTCGGCATCCTCCAGCAGTCCGGAGGTAGCTCCTACCAGACGCCTGCCGCGCACTGCTGAATCCAACACCAGTAACAGCAAGGGCCCCGCTCGAGCGGGGCCCTTCATCTCTCATGCCCTGATCTCGGCAAGGAACTCCCGTGTTTACCGCGATCTTTCAGAATCACCTCGGATACCTGACTGCCTGGGTGCTGGCCGCTCTGGCCGTGGGGGCCGCAACCTGGCTCCTCGTCCGTCGGCTGGGCAAGCCGTACGGGTTCTGGTGGGCCGGGGCGACCAGCGCACTTGCCGGTGTCATCGGCGTCACCTTCATGGACGCCGGTGCGGCCACGGGGCAGTGCGTGGTCAACCATGACTTGACTCAGCCTTTTCAGACGACCCAGGGGTTGTGGAACCTCGCCCTGACGGTGCCCCTCGGTTTCTTCGCCACCTTGGCTGTTCGACGGCAACTTCCTGTACTCGTCGGACTGGTCACGCTGCCGCTGGCCATCGAGTTCACGCAGGCCACGGTGAACGGCCTCGGCCGTGTGTGTGACAGCTCGGACGCCGAGATGAACGTTGTCGGCGGCTTGGTGGGCTTCTCGGCCGCCGTCACAGCCCTTGCCGTGCGGCGCCGGCCTCTCGGCTGGCAGCGTGGTGTCAAGCCCTCGCTGTTCACCGCCGTCGCGATCCTGGTTCTGGTCTCAGGCGTAGCCCTTCCCTCATTGAGCCTCACTCACGCAGACAGTACCGGCCTCTCCGCTGCGGACTCGCAGCAGCGAGAGGCCGCGGAGAAAGCCGTGAACGAAGCGTTCGGCGACCGCTACGAAATCGGGCACGTCTACGACCAGCCATGTGCGGGGGCCGGATGCACGAACGTGGTATTCGCCCTGACCAGCCGGGACAAGAACCACCCGGCGGCATCCGGCAACGGCACGCTCTCGTGGCCGGACAGGAAGCACCTCAACGTGCTGCTGGAAGACAGCAGCCAGCCAACGGCGATGGGATATCCCGTTCAGGGCACTGTGGCGCCGAAGAGCGAGCAGGACGCATACCGGATCGCCACGTTGTACATGAGCCAGCGCTACCCCTGGGCCAAGGATGCTGTGGCTCACAAGACGTACCCCGTGGGCGAGAAAGCCGAGTTCGGCTGGATCACCAGCTGGAGATGGCGCCAGGGGGAGGTGCTGATGCCCAGAATGCTTGATGTTCAGGTAAGCAAGGCAGGGCGCGTCTCCCAGGTCGACGTGACCCTCGGACCCAAGGAACTGGAGCTCGAGAAGCCGAGGGTGCGCGCAGAGGAAGCCCAGTCAGCCGTACACGAAGCTATGGCGGACGAGTTTCGAGCACGCGGCCAGCAGGTCCCGGACAACCTGCTGGCCGAGGCTTTCACTCTCAAAGCCACGGAACGAGAAGGCACTTGGCGAGCCGAGTGGCTGGTCAGCGTCTCCATGAGCGGGAGCGGACAACAGCCCGACCCGCAGGCGACCACGACGGACCTGTGGCGAGTGGACTCCGTGAGCGGCCAGATGTACAACGGCCTCGACATGCCGGTCGAGACAGACTGACGACTTCCCTGGGCCTCGCGACCAGCCCTCGCCGTCTCCAAGAAAGCGGACCCTTCCCACGACTGGGGCACGCGGTAACGGAAGGGCCCGACAGCGCACGGCCACCGCACCCACGCGTCGAACGCCCGGCCGGGAATCCCCGGCCGGGCGTTCTCTGTGCGCGGGGCTACTCCGCCGGCCAGGGCACCTCGGGCGAGCGGTAGTAGTCGATGCCGAGGGCGTCGAACCGGGGGGCCTGTTCCGCCAGGCGGACCTTGTAGGTGTCCCAGTCGTGGGTGGCCGCCGGCGACCAGCCCAGTTCCGCCAGGCCCGGGAGGCGCGGGAAGGCCATGACGTCCAGGTCGTCCGTGGTGGCCAGGGTCTCCGTCCACAGCGGGGCCTCGATGCCCCGGACGGAGTCTGCGGGGGCGCCCGCGAGGTAGCCGGCCGGGTTCCAGTCGTAGGACCTGCGGACCTCCACGTAGCCCGCCCAGGCGAGGCCGAGCTTGGTGTCCTTGGTGTACTTCATGTCGAGGTAGGAGCGGTCGGCCGGGGAGAGGATCAGGCCGGCGCCGTTCCGCGCGGCGGCCGCCACCCGCTCCTTCTCCGCGGCGGGGGTGCGGTCGAGGCCCCAGTACTGGACGAGGGCGCCCTCCGCCGGGGTGGTGCCGGTCAGCTGGTGCCAGCCGACGACCTTCTTGCCGTACTTGGCCACGACCGGCTGCACCTTGTCCATGAAGGTCACGTAGTCCGCGTGGCTGGTGGAGTGCGCCTCGTCGCCGCCGATGTGGATGTACCGGCCGGGGGTGAGGGCGGCGATCTCTCGGATCACGTCGTCGACGAAGTCGTACGTGACGGGCTTGGGCACGCACAGGGAGCTGAAGCCGACCTTGATGCCGGTGTAGAGCTCCGGGGCGACGCCGTCGCAGTTGAGCTCGGCGTAGGAGGCGAGGGCGGCGTTGGTGTGGCCGGGGAGGTCGATCTCGGGGATCACCTCCTGGTAGCGGGAGGCCGCGTACTCGACGATCTCCCGGTACTGCGCCTTGGTGTAGAAGCCGCCCGGGCCGCCGCCGACCTCGGTGGAGCCGCCGTGAGTGGTGAGGCGGGGCCAGGAGTCGACGGCGATGCGCCAGCCCTGGTCGTCGGAGAGGTGCAGGTGGAGGGTGTTGACCTTGTAGAGCGCGAGCTGGTCGATGTACCGCTTCACCTCGTCGACGGTGAAGAAGTGCCGGGAGACGTCGAGCATGGCGCCCCGGTAGGCGTAGCGCGGGGTGTCGGTGATCGTGCCGCCGGCGATCTTCCAGGGCCCGTTCTGGACGCTCTTGCGCTCGACGGCGGAGGGCAGCTGCTGGCGCAGGGTCTGGACGCCGCGGAAGAGCCCGGCGGGTGCGCGGGCGGTGAGGGTGACGCCGTCGGGGGCGGAGTGGAGCCGGTAGCCCTCGTCGCCGAGCTCGGTGTCGCCCGGGCTGAGGCGGAGCCGGATGCCTCCGCGGGCGGCCTGGTCGTCGACGACGGGCAGCGGGAAGCCGGTGGCGGGGCGGAGCAGCCCGGCGAGGTAGCGGGCGAGGTCGCGGGTCTCGCGGTGGGTGCCGTCGGCGCCGATGCGGGTGGTCCGGGAGAGGGCGAAGGGCTCGCCCTCGGGGGCGACGGAGGCGGGTACGGGCACGATCCGGCCGAGTGGGCGGACCTCGGGCTCGGCGGCCGCGGCGTTCTTTCCGTCCGCCCTGGCGTCGGCGGCGGCCTCCCCGCAGCCGACGCCGGCGGCGGCGACCAGGAGCAGGGATCCGATCAGGCGCGGAATCCTTCGGCGCTGTGTCAAGGCTGGTCCCCTTCGGGCGTTGGATCGGTCGTCGGACGCGTCTGTCGAGTTCTATATCCGCACCGCCCCCTTGCGTACCGTCGGCGCCCCCCACCGTCAAGGTCTGGACCAAGGGCCCCGAAGAAGGGGTGGATCATGAAGGTCCTGCCCGATATCGGGCAGGATTCTTGCGGATGCCGTCGCCACACCTCAGTATTCATGGGTGCTCGAACGCCGCCCGTCGCACGACGACCTCATCGACCACCTGGTCCGCAGCACCGCGCTCCAGCGCGGTGAGGCCGCCCGGGTGATCCTCGACGTGCTGGCGTACTTCGACGAGACGACCGAGGAGTTCGTCCGCCGCCGACACCGCGAACTGCAGTCCGGCGGGGCCGTGAACACCGAGATCTTCGAACGGATCTCGGCGGAACTGCCCCACCGGGCCGTGGCGCCGCCGGAGCTCTCGCTGCGCCAGCTGCGCCGCATCGTCTACGGCTGACCCGCGAGCGGGCACGCGGACACACTCACCAACCTGGAGGGGTTTCACCTTTATGTGCGGAATTGTCGGTTACATCGGAAAGCGCGACGTCGCCCCCCTGCTCCTTGAGGGCCTGGCGCGTCTGGAGTACCGGGGATACGACTCGGCCGGCATGGTCGTCACCAGCCCGAAGGCCTCCGGCCTGAAGATGGTGAAGGCCAAGGGCCGCGTCCGCGACCTGGAGGCCCGGGTCCCCAAGCGCTTCACCGGTACCACCGGCATCGCCCACACCCGCTGGGCGACCCACGGCGCGCCGAGCGACATCAACTCGCACCCGCACATGGACCCCGAGAACAAGGTCGCGGTCGTCCACAACGGCATCGTCGACAACGCCCAGGAGCTCCGCGCCAAGCTGGAGGCCGACGGCGTCGTCTTCGCCTCCGAGACGGACACCGAGGTCATCACCCACCTCATCGCCCGCTCCCAGGCCACCACCCTGGAGGAGAAGGTCCGCGAGGCGCTCAAGGTCATCGAGGGCACCTACGGCATCGCCGTGATGCACGCCGACTTCAACGACCGCATCGTCGTGGCCCGCAACGGCTCGCCGGTCATCCTCGGCATCGGCGAGAAGGAGATGCTCGTCGCCTCCGACGTCGCCGCGCTGATCGCCCACACCCGCCAGGTCGTCACCCTCGACGACGGCGAGATGGCCACCCTCAAGGCCGACGACTTCCGCACCTACACGACCTCGGGCGCGACCACCACCGCCACCCCGGAGACCGTGGAGTGGGAGGCCGCCTCGTACGACATGGGCGGCCACGACACCTTCATGCACAAGGAGATCTCCGAGCAGCCCGACGCGGTCGACCGCGTGCTGCGCGGCCGGATCGACGACCGCTTCTCCACCGTGCACCTGGGCGGCCTGAACCTGGACCCGCGCGAGGCCCGCACCATCCGCCGCATCAAGATCCTCGGCTGCGGCACCTCGTACCACGCCGGTCTCATCGGCGCCGGACTCATCGAGTCCATGGCCCGCATCCCCGCGGACGCCGAGCCGGCCTCGGAGTTCCGCTACCGCAACCCGGTCGTGGACCCCGACACCCTCTACATCGCCGTCTCCCAGTCCGGCGAGACCTACGACGTGCTCGCCGCCGTCCAGGAGCTGAAGCGCAAGGGCGCCCGCGTCCTCGGCGTGGTCAACGTGGTGGGCTCCGCCATCGCCCGCGAGGCCGACGGCGGCGTGTACGTGCACGCCGGCCCCGAGGTCTGCGTCGTCTCCACCAAGTGCTTCACCAACACGGTCACCGCCTTCGCGCTGCTCGCCCTGCACCTGGGCCGCATCCGCGACCTGTCCGTCACCGACGGCAAGCGGATCATCGAGGGCCTGCGCAAGCTGCCCGCGCAGATCCAGGAGATCCTGGAGACCGAGGACGAGATCAAGAAGATCGCCGCGGAGTACGCCGGCGCCCAGTCGATGATGTTCATCGGCCGCGTCCGGGGCTACCCGGTGGCCCTGGAGGCCTCCCTCAAGCTGAAGGAGATCTCCTACATCCACGCCGAGGCCTACCCGGCCTCCGAGCTCAAGCACGGCCCGCTCGCCCTCATCGAGCCGGCCCTGCCGACGGTCGCGATCGTCCCCGACGACGACCTGCTGGAGAAGAACCGCGCCGCCCTGGAGGAGATCAAGGCCCGCAGCGGCCGCATCCTCGCGGTCGCTCACCAGCCGCAGGCCAAGGCCGACCACACCATCGTCGTGCCGAAGAACGAGGACGAGCTGGACCCGATCCTGATGGGCATCCCGCTCCAGCTCCTCGCCTACCACACGGCGCTCGCCATGGGCCGCGACATCGACAAGCCGCGCAACCTGGCCAAGTCCGTCACGGTCGAGTAGCAGCGTCTCGGGGCCTGTCCCCCCCGAGCCTCGCCGCCGGGCCTGTCCCCCGGCGGTTCGACCGGACACGAAGCGGTCCCCCGTGCATCCCAGGTGCACGGGGGACCGCTTCTCTTCGTCCCGCTGCCGTACGTCCCGCCGTCAGCTCGCCGTGGCCGCGCCGCGGTTCGCCCGGCCGAGCGCGGTCGGCCAGCCGGCCACCGTCGCCGTGGCGCCGTACCAGGCCGCCAGACCGGCGACCGCCGCCACCCAGCCGCCGGCCTTCGCGAGCCCGCCGTTGTCGGCGAGCGCCCCGATGCCGAGCAGCAGGAGCGCGACGAAGAGCAGCCCGTAGACGCCCTGCCCGAACAGCCCGCCGCCCGAGGCGGCCAGCGTCAGCGTGAGCGCCAGGAGCGCCCACAGGAGCAGGAAGACGCCCGCCGCGTCGGCGGACGCGCCGCCGCCGGCCGCGGTGCCCCAGGTGAACCAGAAGGCGCCGAGCGCCGCGAACGCCGTGCCGTCGCCCTTGTCGCCCGCGCGGAGGGCGAGCAGACCGACGAGGAAGAGCGTCACCCCGCCGACCCAGGTGGCGAGGCCCGCGGCATCCGTTGCCGCGACGTTGTCGATGATCCCCGTCCCGCCCAGGCCGAAGGCCAGCAGGGTCAGTCCGAGTGCGAGGTGGCCGAGAGTGGAGGTGGTGTTTCCCGCGGCGACGTCGTTGTCCACGGCGGGCTCCCTTCAGATGCGCAGGTGTCCTGCGTGAGCTGCTGTGTTCCGGTGACGCTTATGTACCCTTCACAAGCACACAATTCACCTGAGGAAGGCCGAATTTATGGCGCGATGACGTCAGTTGGGAAAGTGATCCCACGGGTCGCGCGGAACGGGCGGGAGAACAGGGGCGGTTGTGGCAGCGGACCGGACCGCGGCGGCGCTCGTCCGCCCTACGGGATGACGATGACGGGCCGCTGGGCGCGGCGGGCGAGCCGGCCGGCCACCGAGCCGAAGATCCGGCCGACGATCCCGTGCGTGGAGCCGACCACGATCGCGTCGGCGGAGTACTCCCGGCCGACCTCCTCCAGCTCGTGGCAGATGTCGCCACCGCGCTCGACGAGGATCCAGGGCACCTCGGAGAGGTGCTCGGCGCAGGCCAGCTCCAGGCCGAGGACCTCGGTCCGGTGGTCGGGCACGTCGACGAAGACGGGGGGCTCGCAGCCGGCCCACACCGTGGTGGGCAGCCGGTTGGCCACGTGCACGATGATCAGGCCCGAGCCGGAGCGGCGGGCCATGCCGATGGCGTACGCGAGGGCGCGCTCACTGGACATGGAGCCGTCGAAGCCGACGACGACGCCGTGCCGGAAGGCCGGGTCGCAGGCGTGACGTGGCTGTTCGACCGCGAGGGGGTCGACCGTGGAGTCGGCGACGCGCTTGCGGTCCGCGGGTTCGGGGAATTCGTGACCGGCCATCGGTGTCTCGGCGAAGAGGGTCCTCGTGGGAAGGGACGGGAAACGGAGGGGCGGAACAACGGGTGGCGGCGGAGCTGTGTCCGGGAATCATCTTCCCAAGCCCATACCCCCAAGGGTACGGCGACACTCCTCTCCTGCCCAGAGCCCGCCGCGTCGCTCCCCGGCGTGACCCCGCTCGCGCGCGGCGTCCCAGGGAGCATGCACGAGGGTCTCGGGATCTGGCAATGCCGGTTGTGCCCTACAGGTGTCCGTACGGGGGCCAAACGGACGTCGCCGAGAGTGACCGTAACGTTCCGCTTCTCGTTGCCACAGGTCCAGCCCACCGTCGCAGGGAGACCGCCCGTGCACGCACCATCGACCGCCGCCGGCCAGACCTCCACCGCCCCCGCCACCCGCACCGCCGCCGTCTCGGGGCCCCGCGGCCGCCGTCGGGCACCCGTCCTCGGCCCGGCCGCCGGCCATCCGGATCCGGGCGCCGCGGCGCGGGCGGCGTCGCGGGCGGGAGGCGGCGGCGGGCCGGCGGACGGAGCGGACACGGGGCCGTACGGGGGGACGGGGGCGACCACGGGGAGCGACGAGGGGACGGCCGCTGGGGCGGCCGGGGCGGACCAGTCCGGCGACGTCGTCCGCTGGGCGGTCTTCTGCTGCGTCCTGGTCCCGGTGGTCCTGCTGGTCTACGGCAGCTCGCTCGGCGGCGCCACCGGCACCGCGCTGGGTCTCGTCTCGGTGACGGCGGCCTGCCGGGCCCTGCTGCGCCGCTCGGAGCGGGGCCTGCGGAGCGAGGGTGTGCGCGGCCGGCGGCGGGGGCAGGACACCCCCTAGGTTTTCGGGGGTGCAAACCCTCCCGAACCGGGGCGCCGATCGGGCCCGCCGCCCGTGGAGTTGACAGGTTCGTACAGGCGAACCCATATGTTTTCAGCCAACTTCCAGCCACCGGCGAGTCCTTGGCGAAACGGTTGCCCAACCCCGGCCCCGACACCCGCGCGAGCCCTGTCCCCACGGCCCGCACCCCCCGCGTACGGGGGCGTTCGCCACCCCGCCCCTTCCGCCGGACGGCTCCCGACGGAAGACTTCGCGATCGATCGCTTCACGCCAAGTGGCCTTGTCGACAATCCACCGGATGAAGAACTTGTCACGCCGGCGCCACAGGACACAGTAGATTCGATCATGGGTACCGAAGACTGGGGTCTCGTGCAAAACCGAGGGGAAACGTGCAGGAGCGACACGACCAGGGAGACGCGAACACCGAGGGGGGCTTAGCGTCATGAGCCAGGACTCCACCGCACCGGAGGCCGCACGGAAGCTGACCGGGCGCCGCCGTCGCGAAGTCGTCGCGGTGCTGCTGTTCAGCGGCGGCCCCATCTTCGAGAGCTCCATCCCGCTCTCCGTGTTCGGCATCGACCGGCAGGACGCCGGAGTGCCCCGCTACCGACTGCTCGTCTGTGCGGGCGAGGACGGACCGCTGCGGACCACCGGTGGCCTCGAACTGACCGCGCCGTACGGCCTGGAGGCCATCAGCCGGGCGGGCACCGTCGTCGTCCCGGCCTGGCGGTCGATCACCTCGCCGCCGCCGCCGGAGGCGCTCGAAGCGCTGCGCCGCGCCCACGAGGAGGGCGCGCGGATCGTCGGCCTGTGCACCGGGGCGTTCGTCCTGGCCGCGGCCGGCCTGCTCGACGGCCGCCCGGCGACGACGCACTGGATGTACGCGCCGACGCTCGCCAAGCGCTACCCGTCGGTCCACGTGGACCCCCGGGAGCTCTTCGTCGACGACGGGGACGTGCTCACCTCCGCGGGCACGGCGGCCGGAATCGATCTGTGTCTGCACATCGTGCGGACCGACCACGGCACGGAGGCCGCGGGCGCCCTGGCGCGTCGGCTGGTCGTCCCGCCGCGGCGCAGCGGCGGTCAGGAGCGCTACCTCGACAGGTCTTTACCCGAGGAGATCGGCGCCGACCCGCTGGCCGAGGTCGTCGCCTGGGCGCTGGAGCACCTCCACGAGCAGTTCGACGTGGAGACCCTGGCCGCCCGCGCGTACATGTCACGGCGGACCTTCGACCGCCGGTTCCGCTCGCTGACGGGTTCGGCCCCCCTCCAGTGGCTGATCACCCAGCGGGTGCTCCAGGCGCAGCGGCTCCTGGAGACCTCCGACTACTCGGTGGACGAGGTCGCGGGCCGCTGCGGCTTCCGCTCGCCGGTGGCACTGCGCGGCCACTTCCGGCGGCAGCTCGGCTCCTCGCCGGCGGCCTACCGGGCGGCGTACCGTGCGCGGCGGCCGCAGGGCGAGGCCGCCACGGCCGTGCTCGACCCGGTCGTGCCCGCACAGGTGGTGGCCGGAATCAGGCGCCCGGTGTCCCCGCTGGACCAGGGGAAGCCGCAGTCGGACGCCTACGCTCCGGGGCGCCCCGCGCTCCCGGGCCAGCGGAGCGCGCCGTGAGCGGCGCTCCGTAAGAAGGAGACCGCCGCCGCCACAAGCGGCGCGACGCAGGAACGACGGGCCCCCGGGGACATCCCCCCGGGGGCCCGTCGGCGTCCCGTCCCCGCCGCGGGGCGGCCCCGTCGCCCGGGAACGGGCCGGCGCCGGGGCGGCTCGGCCCGCTCCGACCCGGGGAAGAGCCCCTAAGGTGGACGCATGAACGATCGCATGGTGTGGATCGACTGCGAGATGACCGGGCTCTCGCTGACGGACGACGCACTCATCGAGGTGGCCGCACTGGTCACCGACTCGGAACTGAACGTGCTCGGCGACGGGGTGGAGATCGTGATCCGCCCGCCGGACGCGTCCCTGGAGACCATGCCCGAGATCGTGCGCCAGATGCACACGGCCTCGGGGCTGCTCGACGCGCTCGCCGGCGGCACGACGCTCGCCGACGCGGAGGCCCAGGTCCTCGCGTACATCCGCGAGCACGTCAAGGAGCCCGGCAAGGCGCCCCTGTGCGGGAACTCGGTCTCCACGGACCGCGGCTTCCTCGCCCGGGACATGCCCGCCCTGGAGGGCCACCTGCACTACCGGATCGTCGATGTCTCCTCGGTCAAGGAGCTGGCCCGCCGCTGGTACCCGAGGGCGTACTTCAACAGTCCGGAGAAGAACGGCAACCACCGGGCGCTCGCCGACATCCGGGAGTCCATCGCGGAGCTGCGCTACTACCGCGAGGCGGTCTTCGTCCCGCAGCCCGGTCCCGACTCGGAGACCGCGAAGCGGATCGCGGCGCGCCACGTCGTCCCGGCCGAATAACCCCCTCCGCGCAGGGCCGCTCGTGCCCGCAGATCAATGCGGGCGCGAGCACCCTCCAGGACCCTGTAGACTTCTTCTCGGCCGGTCGGGGAAACCCTCGGGAAACCGCCGGTCATGGTGGGTATAGCTCAGATGGTAGAGCACCTGGTTGTGGTCCAGGATGTCGCGGGTTCGAGTCCCGTTACTCACCCTTTCGGGTCAGGCCCCGGTTCCTCGCGAACCGGGGCCTGAGTCATGTCACGGCCCTCACGGCCACCGGACCCCGGGCCGGCGCGCCCGCCTCCGCGGGGCCCGGCGTCCGCGCGGGTCGAACACCTCTCACTAGCTCACTCGTTCGGGTGAGGCGTTGACCACGTTCCGCCGTCACCCTGTTAGCGTCCCTTTATGTCCAATATCCTCACGATTCGCCCTGCTTGGGCGGGGTGAGGGCGGATGGGAGTCCTGCGCGACAACCCCGAACTCGCCCTCTTCCTCTGTCTCTCCGCCGGCTACCTCGTCGGCAAGCTCCGGGTCGGTCCCATCACCCTCGGCGGCATCTGCGGAACCCTGATCGTCTCGCTGCTGCTCGGCGCCTGGACCAAGCTCACGATCTCCGACGACGTGAAGACGATCTTCTTCGCGCTCTTCATCTTCTCGCTCGGCTACATGGCCGGACCCCAGTTCTTCGCGAACCTCAACAAGAAGAGCCTGCGGTTCTTCGCCCTCTGCCTGATCGAGGTCGTCTGCGTCGTCGGCATCGCCCTCGGACTCGCCGAGGCCTTCGACCTGGACGTGGGCACCGCCGCCGGCATCCTCGCCGGGGCCGCCACCGAGTCCGCCGTCGTCGGCACGGCCACCGAGGCCATCGGCAACCTGTCCGACCTGACCCAGGAGCAGATCACCCAGTACCAGGGCCATGTGGCCACCGCGTACACCGTCTGCTACCTCTTCGGCCTGATCACCATCGTCATCTACACCAGCCAGATCATGCCGATGATGATGCGGATCAACCTCCGCGACGCCTGCCGCGAGCTGTGGGAGAGGATGCGCGGCTCCGGTGGCGGCCTGGAGGACGACGAGCGCGAGGCGCTGCCGGGCATGGTCGGCCGGACGTTCCTGGTCACCCAGGCCGACGGCACCCGGGTCGCCGACCTGGAGCACGCGCTCGGCGGCCGGGTCACCGTGGAGGCGGTGAAGCGGGGCAGCAAGGTCCTCACCCCTCCCCCGCCCGACTTCGAGCTGACGCTCTCCGACCTGGTCCTCACCGTCGGACGCCGGGCCAACATCATCGAGGCGGGCCGGGTCATCGGCCCCGAGACCCCGGCCGTCCCGGGCCTGGACACGCCGCTCGCCACCACCCAGGTCTCGCTGACCGACCGCAACGCGGCGGGCAAGTCCCTGGACGCCCTCTCCCGGGAGCACCCGGAGTTCTCCTCCGGCGGGGTGTACGTGACGGACGTGCTCCGCAACGACCAGCACCTGCCCGCGACCCCGGAGACCGTCGTGGCCCGGGGCGACGTCCTCACCCTGGTCGGCGCCCGCGCGGGCCTCGGCAAACTGGCGTCCAAGGTCGGCGCCGTCGTCAGGAACGACGCCACCGACTTCATCTACCTGGGCCTCGGCATCGTCTGCGGCTCGCTCCTCGGGCAGGTCGTCGTCGAGTTCGGCGACGTCCCCATGTCCCTCGGCACCGGCGGCGGCTGTCTGATCTCCGGCCTGCTCTTCGGCTGGTTCCGCTCCCGGACGCAGACCTTCGGCGCCTTCCCGCCGCAGGCCGCCGCCACCCTCAAGGACATGGGCCTGGCGATCTTCATCGCCTGCACGGGCCTGGTCTCGGGCCCGCAGGCCTGGCCGCTGCTCAAGGAGTACGGGGCGCTGCTGCCGTTCGCCGGGATCGCGATGGTCCTGGTCCCCGCGACGATCTCGCTCTTCGTCGGCCGCAAGCTCCTGAACATCGAGAAACCGCTGCTCATCGGCGCGATCGCCGGCCAGCAGTGCTCGACCCCGGCCATCACCTCGGTGACCCAGGTCGCCCAGAGCTCCGTACCGATGCTCGGCTACACGATCACGTACACGCTCTCGAACTTCCTCCTGCCCCTGACCGGACCGCTGCTCGTCGGCATTCTCGGAGCGTGAGGGACGCCATGATCGACTTTCTCAACCGGAACATCTTCCAGCCCCACCCCGAGCTCCTCGTCTTCCTGACCGTCGCACTCGGCTTCCTCTTCGGCAAGCTCCGCTACAAGGCGATCGCGCTCGGCGCCGTCACCGGCTGCCTGGTGGCCGGCCTGCTCCTCGGCGCCCAGTTCAAGGTCACCATCGACGGCACGGTGAAGAACCTCTTCTTCACGATGTTCCTCTTCGCCCTCGGCTACAAGGTCGGCCCCCAGTTCTTCCGCGGCCTGAAGAAGGACGGCATCCCGCAGGTCGTCAACGCCGTCGTCGTCTGCGTGACCGGGCTCCTCGTGTCCTGGGGCTTCGCCGTGATGCTCGGCTACGGCCCCGGCCTCTCCGCCGGCCTCCTCGGCGGCGCGCTCACCCAGTCCGCGGTCATCGGTGTCGCCCAGGACGCCATCGGCACCCTGCCGGGGCTCTCCGCCGAGCAGGTGAAGACCGAGGAGAACCTCGTCGCGATCGGCTACGCCGTCACCTACCCGCTCGGCACCATCCTCTGCGCGATGCTGCTCGCCAACGTCCTGCCCAAGCTGTACAAGCGGGATCTGGCCGAGGAGTCCGCACGGATGGCGAAGGAGCTCGACGCCCCCGCCGACGACCCCGACCTGGCCGAGGGCTACTACGAGGTCGTCCTGCGCGCGTACCGGATGGACCGCTCGCCGCTGGTCGGCCGGACCATCGACGACTTCGAGAGCCAGCAGAAGGAGCTCGGGCACCGCATCTACATCACCCGGGTCCGGCGCGAGGGCCTGATCCTCGACCACGACCAGCAGACGGTGCTGCGCTCCGGCGACGTGGTCGCCGTCAGCGCCCTGCGCGGCTCGCTCGTCGACTTCGACGCCCGCGCCCACATCGGTCCGGAGACCGACGACGTGGAGCTGCTCGGGTACCAGACGGAGACCCTGCACGTCGTCGCTTCGGAGAAGGCCCAGCTCGGCAAGTCGATCGCCGACCTGCGCCGCGAGCCGTTCATGGTCGGCGTGTACGTCGACAAGGTCTACCGTTCGGGCGCGGAGTTCCCGTACCGGCTGTCCACGACCCTGGAGCGCGGCGACACGGTGGTCCTCACCGGGCCGAAGCGCCTGGTGGACCCGGCAGGCCGGGCGATCGGGAAGCCCGTGCCGACCTCCTTCGCCACCGACATGCTCTGGGTGGGCCTCGGCATCTTCCTGGGCGGCTGCATCGGCATCCCGGCGCTGACCGTGTCGGGGGTGCCGATCTCACTGTCGACCTCGGGCGGCGCGCTGATCATGGGTCTGGTCTTCGGCTGGATCCGCGGCAAGTACCCGACGTACGGCAACGTGCCGCCGGGCGCCCAGTGGTTCATGGACACCCTCGGTCTCTGCCTCTTCGTCGCGGTCGTCGGCATCAACGCCGGCCCCAGCTTCACCAGCGGCCTCTCGACGGCCGGCTGGGGGCTGCTCGTCTGGGGCGCGGTGGCGACGGTGCTGCCGCTGCTGGTGGGCTTCGGCGTCGGCCACTACATCCAGAAGATCCGCTTCCCGATCCTGATGGGCGTCCTGGCCGGCGGCCAGACGACGACCGCGGCGATCGGCGCGATCAACGAGCAGTCCCGGTCCCAGATCCCCACGCTCGGCTACACGATCCCCTACGCGGTGGGCAACGTCCTGCTGACCATCTGGGGTGCCGTGATCGTCATCCTCAACCACTGAGCCGACCTCCCGCCCCCCTCTCGCACCTAAGGAAGTCACCGTGCCCAGGACCACCTTCACCCGCGAGGAGATCCAGTCCTTCGCGCAGCTCTCGCCGTTCGAGCTGAAGGACAAGTTCATCAGGCTCGCGCAGGCCGCCCAGGCCGACCAGCCCGGTCAGAAGGACAAGTCGCAGACCCAGATGCTCAACGCGGGCCGCGGCAACCCGAACTGGGTCGCCACCGGCCCCCGCGAGGCCTTCCTCGCCCTCGGCCACTTCGCGCTCTCCGAGTCGCGCCGCGTCTGGACCGCCGACGACCTGGGCGGCATGCCGGAGCTCCCGGGGTCCGGCGACCGTTTCGACGCCTTCGTGCGGCGGCACCCGGACCTGCCCGGGATCGAGCTGCTGCAGAGCTGCGTGGAGTACGCGATCGAGCGCTTCGGCTTCGGCAAGGACGCGTTCGTGCACGAGCTGACCGACAGCTCCATCGGCGACAACTACCCGGTGCCGGACCGGATGCTGCCGCACGCCGAGCAGATCGTCCGCGGCTACCTCGACGACGAGATGTTCGGCAAGCGGCCGCCCGCCGGGACCATGTCGCTGTTCGCGACCGAGGGCGGCACCGCCGCCATGTGCTACATCTTCGACTCCCTGATGAAGAACGGGATCCTGCGGAAGGGCGACCGGATCGCCCTGATGGTGCCGGTCTTCACCCCGTACATCGAGATCCCCGAGCTCGACACGTACGACTTCGACGTCGTGACGGTCAACGCGAGCCTGTTCACCGAGACGGGCGTCCGCGAGTGGCGCTACCCGGCCGAGGAGGTCGCCAAGCTCGCCGACCCCTCGGTGAAGATGGTCTGCCTGGTGAACCCCTCGAACCCGCCGTCGCTCGCGCTGAGCGACCGGGTCGCGAGCCAGATCCAGGAGATCGTCGCCACCAGCAACCCGAACCTGCTGGTGGTCACGGACGACGTGTACGGCACCTTCGTCGAGGGCTTCCGCTCGATCGCCGCGGACCTGCCCCGCAACACGCTGCTCGTCTACTCGTACTCCAAGCACTACGGCTGCACCGGCCACCGGCTCGGCGTCATCGGCCTCCACGACGACAACGTCCTCGACGAGATGCTGGCGAACCTGCCGGCGGCGGAGAAGGAGCTCCTGAACAAGCGGTACGGGACGCTGTCCCTGGAGCCGGAGCGGATCCGGTTCATCGACCGCCTGGTCGCCGACTCCCGCCAGGTCGCCCTCAACCACACGGCGGGCCTCTCGCTCCCCCAGCAGGTCATGATGGTGCTGTTCTCGCTGTTCGACCTGCTGCCCGAGGGCCAGGCCTACAAGGAGAGGATCCGCGGCATCGTCCGGCAGCGCCTCGACCTGCTCCTCGAAGGCGCCCAGATGAAGATCGCCGAGGACGTGAAGCGGGCCGGCTACTACGTGGAGCTCGACCTGCTCGCCGAGGCCGAGCGGGTGCACGGGAAGAAGTTCGCGGACTTCCTGGAGAAGAACTACGAGCCGGTCGACCCGCTGTTCCGGCTCGCCGAGCAGACCGGCGTCGTCCTCCTCAACGGCGGCGGCTTCGACGGCCCCGAGTGGTCGGTCCGGGTGTCGCTCGCCAACCTCGACGACCTGGACTACCTGAAGATCGGCCATCACCTGCGGGCGATCTTCAACGACTACGCGGAGGAGTGGCGGGCCGCCGGGGCCTGACGGCGGCGGACACGGGGGTGCGCGCCCCGGCCGGGAGGTGGGGTGTCTCCGGCCGGGGCGCGCGGTGTGGGGGGCGCAGTGGTTCCTGGGGGCGGACCGACGGGTCCGGGGGCTACTTGTAGGCGGCGAAGGCCTTCGTGAAGGCCAGCGGCTGCTGGAGGATCGAGGAGCAGGTGGCGTCGGCGCGGTTCACGGCGCCGTCCGGGCACTGCTTGTCACGGGTCGAGGACCACATCGAGAGCCAGCCGATGCCCTTGGACTTCGCGAAGTCGACGAGCTGGGTGGCGTCGTCGACCCTGAAGACCTCGCTCACGACGTCGTTGACGCCGATCATCGGGGTGACGGCGACGGCCTTCCAGGCGGCCGCGTCGGAGAGCCCGAGGACGCCCTTGATCTGCGCCTGGGTCGCGGTCGCGGCCTGGACGGCGTACGTGCCCATGTCGGCGCTGTAGGCCGGTCCGTAGTCCATCGCCATGATGTTGACGGCGTCGATGCGGACGCCGTTGCGCCGGGCGTCGGCGAGCAGGTCCACGCCCGGCTGGGTCAGGCCCTCGGGCATGACGGGCAGGGTGAAGGACACGTTCAGGCCGGGGTGGGACTTCTGGAGCTGGGCGATGGCCTGCGCGCGGCGGGTGTTGGCGGCGGTGTCCGGGAGCGCGGCGCCCTCGACGTCGAAGTCGACCTTGGTCAGCCGGTACTGGTCGACGACCTTGCCGTAGGCGGCGGCCAGCGCCGAGGCGGAGGAGCAGTTCAGGGCCAGTTCGTGGCCCGCGGCGCCGCCGAAGGAGACCCGGACGTCGCCGCCCTTGGCGCGCAGGGCGCCGATCTGGGCGGCGACCCGGTCGTTGGCCAGGTCGGTGACGCCGCCCCACAGCGGGGCGCAGGAGCCGCCGGAGGTGATGAAGGCGAGGTTGAACTCCTTCACGCCGGTGGCGTCGGCGGTGGCGAGCAGGTCGTACGCCGGGTAGAGCGAGGTGTCGACGTAGGGCGCGTAGCGGGCGGCGGTGGCGGGCGCCCCGGTCGCGGTCGCGGTGGGGGTCGGGGTGGGGGTCGCCGTGGGCTTGGGGGGCGCCGTGGTCGCGGTGGCCGTGGGCCGGGGGCTCGTGGTGGCCGTGGCGGTCGGCTTCGGCGTCGCCGTGGGCGTGGGGGCGGTCGTGGTGGGGCGGCCGCTGGGGGTGGGGGCGGGGCCTCCGGCGGAGCAGGCCGCCCGGTTGATGAGGCAGCCGGCGGGGTCGCCGGCCTGTCCGGCGGAGCCGGTGGTGAAGCCGACGGTGACGGACGCGCCGGGCGCCAGCCGCTTGTTCCAGTCGGCGGGCTTCACGGTGACGTGGCGCCCGGAGACGGTGTGCTCGCCGTTCCAGAGGGAGCCGAGGGTGGTCCCGGCGGGGAGGTCGAACTCCAGGGTCCAGTCGGTCTGGACGGCGGAGGTCTCGTTGGTGACGACGTACTGGCCGGTGTAGCCGCCGGTCCAGGAGCTGGTCCTGGTGTAGGCGGCGCCGACGGAGGCGGCCTGGGCCGTGCCGGTGAGCGCGAAGGCGGCCCCGCCGACGACGGCCGCGGCGACGACCGCTCCGACGGCCTTGGTCCTGGCGCTCGCCCTGCGCCGGTGCGAACTGGTGCCCATCGCGTGCCTGCCTCTGTGTGCCGGGGGTGGTGAGGGGGTGCGGCAGCACGCTAGCGACCGGGAAAGGGACAAACCGGCGTCCGAGGGCACGGGTGGGGATCCTTAGGATCCCTTTAAGGAAGGCATCGGGACCACGAAAGGTTGGCGGGCGGGCCGGGCGGTCAGCCTTCGGCGGCCCGCCGCGAGCCACCGCCGCCGCGTCGGCGGCGGGCGGGCCGGTGGCCGCGGCGGCCGGTCGTGCCGCCCGTGCCGCGGCCGTCGAGGCCGATCCAGATCCGGACCTCCGTGCCGCCGAGGACCGAGTGGCCGAGGCGGACGTCGCCGCCGGTGGTCTCCGCCATCCGCCGCACGATGTCCAGGCCGAGGCCGGTGGAGCCGTCCCTGGAGCCGCTGTTGCCCCGGGCGAGCGCGGCGGCCGGGTCGGCGATGCCGGGGCCCGCGTCGGAGACGAGGACGATGACGGCGTCCTCGCCGTTGTGGACGTCGAGGGAGAAGGCCGTGCCCTCGGGGGTGTGCCGGAAGACGTTGCCGAGGAGCGCGTCGAGCGCGGCGACCAGTTCGGGGCGGGCGACGGGGATGCGGACCGGTCGGTCGACGCCGGCGACGCGGACCAGGCGTCCCTCGTCCTCGGCGAGCGCCGACCAGAACTCCATGCGCTCGCGGACCACTTCGGCGGCGTCGCAGCCGGCGCCGGGACCGGTGGCCTGGGTCTGCGGCTTCGCGTCCCGGGCGGTCCGGATGATGGTGTCGACCTCGCGCTCCAGCTGCTCGACGGCGGCGCGGGTCTGTTCGGCGGCCGGGCCGGAGCCGAGCGAGGCGGCGTTGAGCCGGAGGACGGTGAGCGGGGTGCGCAGCCGGTGGGAGAGGTCGGCGGCCAGTTCCCTTTCGTTGGCCAGGAGTTGGACGACCTGGTCGGCCATCGAGTTGAACGCGACGGCGGCCGACTTGAGTTCGGGCGGCCCCTCCTCGGGGACGCGGGCGCCGAGTCTGCCCTCGCCGAGGTCGTGGGCGGCACCCGCGAGCCGCTGGGCGGGCTGGACCATCCGGACGCCGAGGCGGTCGGCCACGGCGACGGAGCCGACGATCAGGGCGATGCCGACGCCGGCCAGGACGAGCCAGGCGGTGGCGACGCCGTTGGACACCTCGCCCTCGGGGACGAAGAGTTCGACGACGGCGACCTGGCCGCTGCTGAGCGCGGTGGGCTGGAGCAGCGCGAATCCCCCGGGGACCTCGGCGATGGACGCCCGGCCGAGCCGGCGGGTGGCGGCGAGCTCGGCCGCGCCGGCCCGCCGGGTGCCGATCTCCAGCCCCGGGTCGCCGGGTTCGACGGCCGGGACGTGGACGGCGAGCCGTCCGGCGGCCCCGTCCTCGGTGGTGGCGACGGCCTTGTCGAGTTCCTCGCGGTCGGTGGTGATGGCGAGGACGGGGGCGAGGCCGGCGGCCCGCCGTTCGGCGTTGGAGAAGGCCCGGTCGCGGGCCATCTCCTTGACGACGAGCCCGAGGGGTACGGCGAAGGCGACGACGACCATGGCGGTGACGGCGAGCGACACCTTGACGAGCGCCCATCTCACGGCTGCGTCTCCCGGGGCGGTTCCAGCTTCACGCCGACCCCGCGCAGGGTGTGCAGATAGCGGGGCCGGGCGGCTGTTTCGCCCAGTTTCCGCCGCAGCCATGACAAATGTACGTCGATGGTCTGGTCGTCGCCGTACGACTGCTGCCACACCTCGGCGAGCAGTTCCTTGCGCGGAACGACGACACCGGGCCGTCCGGCGAGGAAGGCCAGCAGGTCGAACTCGCGGCGGGTGAGGTCCAGCGGGCTCCCGTCCAGCTCCGCCTGACGGCGCAGCGGATCGACGGTGAGCCCGCCGACCCGGATCACCCGGGGCGGCGGCGCCTCGCCCGCGGCGGACCGGGCCCGGCGCAGGACGGCCGCCATCCGGGCCGAGAGGTGGTCGACCGAGAAGGGCTTCACGAGGTAGTCGTCGGCGCCCGCGTGGAGGAGCCGGACGATCTCCGCCTCGTCGTCCCGGGCGGTCGCGATGATCACCGGTACGTCGGTGATCCCGCGCAGCATCTTGAGCGCCTCCGACCCGTCCAGATCGGGCAGTCCGAGGTCCAGGATGACCACGTCGAACCGGAAATGGGCGACCTCGCGCAGCGCCTCCAGAGCCGTACCGACGCTCCGTACCGTGTGGGAGGCCTCGGAGAGCCGGCGGATGAGGGCGGAGCGCACGAACTGGTCGTCCTCGACCACGAGCACACTTGCCATGGGCCGCACCGTACGCCATTCGGGCGAACGCGCGGCACGGCGCACCCTGCGGCGGGGACCCCGGCGGCGTGGTGCAGTATGGCCCCGATGCGAAGAGGACTCGTTCACGCCCTGGCCTGGTCGCTCGCCACCGGCGCGGCGGTCACGCTCTCCTGGTGGGGAGTGCACACGGTCCTGTCCGGAACGGTGTACGACCCCCCGCGCGCGCTGCCCCTCCCGGCCGGCGGCGCGGACGAACCGGCCCCGGTCGGCGGCGATCCGCTGGCCTCCTCGACCCGGCGGCCCGAGACCGTCGAACCCACCGCGGCCGTCACGAGGAGGCCGACTCCCGACGGCACGGGCGCGACCGCGGCGACGCCGTCGGCGACCCCCTCCCGGACACCGCGGCCCACGACGGAGCCGCCCCCCGCGACGACCGCGCCCTCGACCGGCTCGAACGTGAAGACCTACACGGTGGACGGCGGCCGGGTCACCTTCGACATGGGCGCGGACTCGGCCGAACTGGTCTCGGCGACCCCCGCGTCGGGCTGGCAGATGCAGGTGTGGAAGCAGACGACCTGGATCCGGGTGACGTTCACCGGGGAGGGCCGCGAACTCTCCGTCTTCTGCGTCTGGCACGACACGGCGCCCCGCGTGGAGATCGACGACCGAAGGCTCTGAACACGCCCCCGCGGTCAGCGGAAGGCGGACGCGGGCGGTACGGGCGAGGGCTTGGCGCTCGCGTCGGTGACCGGCGCCGCTCCCCCGGCGAAGTCGGCGAGCGCCCTTCCGTGTTCGACCCGGCCCGGGTGCGGGTCGGTGGCCACCCGGCGGGTCAGCTCGGCCACCGGGAGCTCCCGGTCGGAGGCGAGCAGCACCGCGTTGCCGAAGCGCCTGCCGCGGAGCACCGTCGGATCGGCGGCCAGGGCCAGTTCGGGGAAGACGGACGCGGCCGTGGCGATCTGGCCGCGCAGGTGCGTCAGCGGCGGACCGTCGGCCAGGTTCGCGGCGTAGAAGCCGCCGGGCCGCAGCACCCGGCGCACCTCGCCGAGGAACTCGGTGCTGGTCAGGTGGGCGGGGGTGCGGGCGCCGCTGAACACGTCGGCGATGACCAGGTCGGCCCAGCCGTCCTGGACCTTGGCGAGCCCGGCGCGGGCGTCGGTGGAGCGGACCCGGATGCGGGCCCCGGCGTCGAGGGGCAGTTCGCGGCGGACGAGCTGGACGAGGAGGCCGTCGAGTTCGACGATCTGCTGCGTGGAGCGGGGCCGGGTCGCGGCGACGTACCGGGCGAGGGTGAAGGCGCCGCCGCCGAGGTGGAGGGCCTGGAGCGGCCGCTGCGGCGGGGCGACGAGGTCGGCGATGTGGCCGAGGCGACGCTGGTACTCGAAGGTCAGGTGGGCCGGGTCGTCCAGGTCCACGTGGGACTGCGGGGCGCCGTCGATGAGCAGCGTCCACGCGCGGGGGCGCTCCCGGTCGGGTATGAGTTCGGCGAGCCCGCCGTCGACGGTCTCGACGACGGAGGCGGCGGACGCCCGGTCGCGCTGTCTGTTCCTGGCCACAGGGCCATTATCGGGGCATTCGCCCCTGCCCCGCCGCGCGGCCCCCGGGCCCGGCGGCGGCGTCCGCGGGGGCTCAGTGGCAGCCGTCCGCCGCCTCGATGAGCCGGGCCGCCTCGCCGAGCGCCTCGCGCAGCACGACGGGGTCGGTGACGGGGTCGGCGTCACCCGGAGGCAGCAGCCAGCCGGCCGGGCGGGGCGCGTCCCCGGCGGGTTCCGGGAGCTCGGGTAGGCGCAGGCCGCGGCCCGAGGTCCTGGTACAGGCGCTGCCGGGCATGTCCCAGCCGGCGGCCGTGCCGGGCGGGACGAGGAAGCCGAGGGTGTCGCAGGTGCCGTCGTGGACGACGGGGCCGACGGCCGGGGCGGCCCCGCGGCGCAGGATGTCGACGGCCTCCAGGCCCTGCCGGACGGGCACGGTGACCAGGTCCCAGGGCTCCGCGGACTGCGGTGCGCCGGCCTGGAGGGGGGCCCTGTCCTGGGGGGCGGTCCGGGACGCGCGGGCGTCCGGGGCGGGCGCGTGCCGCGTGGCCGACTGGGAACCGATCTCCGACATGGGACCCCTCCTCGCTCCTGAGGAGACACGTTCCGTCTCTCCCATACGGTTCAACGCCCGTGCGCGTCAACGGCTACGGCGCCATGCCGCCGCAAAGGATGGCAGTTCATGGCAGATCGCAGGCGAGATATCCGATTTGTAGCCAAACTCTGTGTGTCCATCCGGTCACAGCAGGTACGTTCTTGCCGCCGGACCACCCGGCAGCACAGGAGAGGGCTCGGCCATGGCGACGTCACGGGCAGTTCCCAATCTCGCCTTCCGCAGGCTCCGCGGACAGCATTCGCCGGCGGAGTTCGCCGCGGCTGTCCGGCGGGCGGCGCGGGAGATCGGCGAACAGGTCGCGTGCGACGCCCGCTACATCGGGCGCGTGGAGGCGGGCGAGATCCGTTGCCCCAACTACGCGTACGAACGGGTCTTCCTGCACATGTTCCCCGGTCTGGGTCTGTCGGACCTGGGCTTCTCCGCGCGGGAGACGGTGCGCGGCCGGCGGCAGCCGGTCGCGGCCGGGGCTCCGGCTCCCGCGGCACTCCCGACCCGGAACGATGAGGAGAGCGACGTGCTGCGTCGCGCATTCATGACGAGCGGCTCCGCCACCCTGGCGGCCGCCTCGCTGGGACTCGGCGGCCCCGCCGTAGCGATCCCCTCCCCCCGCGGCACCCACCGGATCGGCGACGCCGAGGTGCGGGCCGTCGAGGACGCCGTACGGCAGATCCGCCTGCTCGACGACCGGCACGGCGCCGACGGGCTCTACAAGGTCGCCGCCCACCCGCTCCGCGCCGCCTACGCGCTGCTCGACACGGGCACCATGACCCGCCGCTCCACCGAGGACCGGCTGCACGCCGGCGCCGGCGAGCTCTCCCTCTCGGTGGGCTGGCTGGCCCACGACTCGGGCCGGCACGAGGACGCCCGCTCGCACTACGCCGAGGCGCTGGCCACCGCGCGGGTGTCGGGGAACTCCGCCCTGGAGGCGCACGCCTTCTGCAACACCTCCTTCCTCGCCCGGGACACCGGCCGGTTCCGCGAGGCGGTCCGGGCCGCGCAGGCCGGCCTGCGGGCCGCGCAGACACTGGACTCGGACCGGCTGCGGTCGCTGCTCTCGCTGCGGGAGGCCGCCGCCTGGGCCGGACTCGGCGACCGGTCGGCCTGCGAGCAGGCCCTCGGCCGCGCCCACGGCTTCTTCGACCGCGGCACGGCCGACGACGACCCCGAGTGGATGTCGTTCTTCGGGGAGCCGGAGCGGGAGGCCCTGGAGGCCCAGTGCTGGTCGGCCCTCGGCGACTGGGGCCGGGCGGCCCGGCACTCCCACCGGGCCGCGGTCCTGCAGAACCCGCACTTCGCGCGGAACCTGGCGCTCTACCGCGCCCACCTCGCCAAGAACCTGGCGCACGCGGGCCGCCCGGACGAGGCGGAGGCGGAGGCGAAGCGGGTGGTGGACTCCCTGGAGGGCATCGCCTCGGCGCGGATCCGCGGGATGCTCGTCGACACCCGCCGGGCCCTCGCCGCGTACTGACCGCGGACCGGCCGCCGGCCCCGGCGGCCGGGGCGCCTACTCCAGGTGCCCGGTGTCGTTCCAGCGCTCCACCGCCGGCGCCCCGTACGCCCAGCCGAGGACGGACAGGCTCGTCGGGTCCAGGCGGATGCGGGAGGCGAAGGAGACGTCCTCGCCGAGCCAGCGGGCGCCGATCGACCGCAGGATGTGGCCGTGCGCGAAGACCAGGACGTCGCGATCGGCCGAGCGGGCCCAGTGCACGATCTCGTCGGCGCGGTCCGACAACTGCGCCAGGGTCTCGCCGTCCGGCACCGCGTCGCGCCAGATGAACCAGCCCGGCCGGATGTCCTGGATCTGCGGCGGGGTCAGCCCCTCGTACGCCCCGTAGTCCCACTCCATCAGCGCGTCCCACGGCTCGGCCCGGTCGCCGAAGCCGGCGAGTTCGCAGGTCTCGCTCGCCCGGACCAGGGGGCTGGTGCGCACCTCCACGCCGGGCAGCCCCTGCCAGGGGCCCCGGTGGAGGCGCTCGCCCAGGAGCTTCGCGCCGCGCCGCCCCTCGTCGAGCAGCGGGATGTCGGTCCTGCCGGTGTGCCGGCCGAGGAGCGACCACTCGGTCTGGCCGTGCCGGGCGAGCAGGATGCGCGGTGCCATGGGAAGGGATCTCCAGAGGTTCACGGTGCGGACGTGCCTCTCCCCATCATCGCCCACGTGGATTCGCGGTGACGTGGGGGCAACCCGCGGGCGGCGTCCGGCGTCCCCTCCCCGGGGGCGGTCACCGGTCGGGGGGAACTCTTCACATGCGCAAGCCACGCTGGTGGGCGGAACTGGCACTGATCGCGGTCGTGTACGCGGCCTACTCGGGCGGGCGGCTGCTCGTCCGCGGCGACGAGGCCTCGGCCGTCGAGCACGGGCTGGCGATCCTGCGCCTGGAGCGGCTGCTCGGCATCGACGCCGAGCACCCGCTGAACCGGCTGTTCACGGACGTGCCCGCCCTCGGGATCCCGGCGGACTTCGCGTACGCCTCGCTGCACTACCTCGTCACCCCGGCGATCCTGCTGTGGCTCTTCCGCCGCCGCCCCGCCCACTACCGGGCCGCCCGGACCTGGCTGATGCTCTCCACCCTGCTCGGCCTGGTCGGCTTCACCCTGCTGCCCACCTGCCCGCCCCGGCTGCTCGACCCGGTGCACGGCTTCACCGACACGATGGCGCACTTCAGCGCGTACGGCTGGTGGGGCGGCGAGGCCAGCGCGCCGCGCGGGCTCGGCGGTCTCACGAACCAGTACGCGGCCATGCCCAGCCTGCACGTCGGCTGGGCGCTGTGGTGCGGGGTGATGCTCTGGCGGTACGGGCGGACCCCGGTCGCGAAGGCGCTCGGAGTCGCGTATCCGCTGCTCACGACGGTGGTCGTGATGGGGACCGCCAACCACTATCTGCTGGACGCGGTCGCCGGCGCGGCCGTCATGGGGGCCGGTCTGCTCCTCACCCCGCACGTGCTGCGGCTCGCCCGGCGACTGCGCGGGACGGCCGAAGAGCCCCCGGTTGTCAGTGGCGGATGGGAGACTTCCGCGGGTGAGCGCATCCCCGGACAGCGGACCGTCCCGACCTCCGCAGACGACACGTCGACCAGGGGTCTCCCCTGCTCCAGCGAAGCCGAGAGCGTGGGAGAGGCTCGCTGAGCTGCGCGGACCGGCCACCCCGCCGCGTCCGCTCGACGCGCGGGCCCTGGCGGCGCTGGCCGCCAACCCCGGCTGCCGGCGCCGCGCCCTGCTCGACGGCGCGGGCGTCGACAAGTCCGCCCTGGCCGAGAAGCTCGGCTCGCCCGCCCCCTTCGGGCAGTCCCAGTTCGCGATCGTCCGGGGGAACTCCTTCGAGGCCAAGGTCAAGGCCGACGGCGGCCGCGAACTGCTGCGCCTGATCGGAGTCGAGGAGCCGGGCGCGGTCTCCGTGCCCGAGCTGGCGGCCGCCGGACCCGAGGGGCGGGTGGCCCGCACGGCCCTCGCCCTGCGGGAGGCGACCGCGGCCGGGGCGTGGACTCTCCTCGACCATCCCCTGCTCGCCCTGGAGGTGGCCGGTTCGCCGGTCTACCTGGAACCGGACGCCGTGGTGGTCCGCCCCGACGGCGGGTGGACGGTCGTCGAGATCAAGTCCTTCCCGATGGTCGACGGCGCGGCGGACGCCTCGAAGGTGGGTGCGGCGGCCCGGCAGGCCGCCGTGTACGTGCTCGCGCTCGAACGGGTGGCGGCGGTGACCGAGGGCGCCCGGGTGGCCCAGTCGGTGCTCCTGGTCTGCCCGAAGGACTTCTCCAACCTGCCGACGGCCTCGGTGGTCGACGTCCGCAAGCAGCGGTCGGTGACCCGCCGCCAGCTCGACCGGCTGACCCGCATCGACGAGATCGCCGCCGCCCTGCCCGACGGCGTCTGCTTCGACGTGGCGGAGAGCTCGGCGGAGGAGCTGACGGCGGCGGTGGAGTGCGTGCCCCACCAGTACGCGCCGGAGTGCCTGGCCGCCTGCGAGCTGGCCTTCCACTGCCGCTCGCGGGCCCGGGAGGCGGAGGCGGTGGAGACCCTGGGCCGCTCGGTACGGGGCGAGCTGGGCGGGCTGACCACCGTCGGCGCGGTCCTCCGGGCGGCCCGGGGCGAGGAGGGGGACCCGGACGACCCCGCGGTGGCGGCGCTGCGCCGGGCACGGGCCCTGCGCGAGGAGGCCCTGGCGGGGACGGAGGCGCGGACATGTCGCTGATCTCCACCCTCGCCCGGATGGAGGCCGTCGAGTCCGGCCGTGCCCAGCCGCTCGCCACCGTCCGGCACCGGCGGGTCTCCGCGCGGCCGCTGGTGCTCGTCCCGCTGACCACGGCCGGTGAGGCGGGTGCCCCGCTGGGGGCGCTCGTCGGCACCGACCCGGAGGAGCCGCGGCTCCTGGTGGTGGCCCAGCCCCGGGACCGGGAGCTGCGGTTCGCCTTCCTCGCCGATCTGGCCGAGGAGGTCCTGCCGTACGTCGACTCGTTCGCCGAGGCCGTCGAGGCGGCGGAGAAGAGCGAGGTCGACCCCGAGACCGGCAAGAAGGTGAAGGTCGAGGTCGAGCTGTGCGCGGACGCGCCGCAGCTGATCGTGCCGAGCCGGGCGGGCATCGAGTACGTACGGCTGCTGGGGCGGTCCACGCGGTTCCGGCGGACGGCCGAGCAGGACCCCGAGACGCCGTTCCCCGCGCCGCCCCGCGTCCCGCTGCTCGGGCGCTGGCTGACGCACTTCGGCGACCGGGCCCGGGTGCCCGGTTCCTCGCTGCTGCTCAGCGCGACCGACCTGCTCAACCGGCACTGGGCGACCGGCCAGTCCTCGCTGGAGGACCAGCACCTGGGGGCGCTGCTCGCGTGGATCGACCCGTACGACGGGGAGCCGGGCGCCGAGGCGGCGCTGCGGGCCGAGACGGGCCGGGATCCGCGGGGGCAGCTGTTCTGCCCGCCCGCCGGGCCCGCCACCGACCCCGCCTTCGACAACGGGCTGCTCGCGCCCGCGATCGAGCGGTACGACCGGGCGCGGCAGGCGGTCGGCGCGGCCGAGGACGGCGAGGCGGCGGAGCGCGGTCTCGGTGAGCTGCACCGGGCGGAGCGGGAGGTGCGGCGGCTGGTCGTCTCCCAGCTGCGGCCGACCTGGGACGCGGTCTGGCGGTCGGTCGGTCTGCTGCGGGAGCTGCCGGAGGGGGCCAGGGTCGAGGACCGCTGGACCCGCGACCGCTGGTCGTTCACCGCCCACCGGGACCGGGTCACCGCGGGCGAGCCGCCGCAGCCGCGCCGGGACGACGCCGTGACGGCGGCCCGGAAGCTCGCCGCGCGGGAGCAGGCGCAGGGCCAGCTGGAGGCGCAGGAGGCCCTGGACGATCCGCTGGTGCTCGCCGGACGGCGGCTGTCGGGCGAGGCGTTCGCGGCCGAGGTGGTCGAGGTGACGATGGCGTGGACGGAGTCCAAGCGGCCCGCCCCGCGGCCGCTCCTCACGGTCCGCACCGAGGACCGGCCGCATCTGGGCGAGAAGGTGAAGGTGTACCGCTCGCTCGACGGGAAGCCGCAGTCGGCGGAGTTCGTCCGCCACGAGGAGGACGGGGCGCTGGTGCTGCGGCTCCTCGACCGGATGGGCCGCTCGAAGGAGCCCGTGGAGGGCTCGGTGCCGGAGAAGGGCGAGCGGATCGCCTTCACCCTGTTCGAGCACGACCAGCGGGTCGGGCCGCAGCTGCCGGAGGCGGAGGAGACGCCCTGGACGCACGGCGGTCCGCCGCGGGCCGACGCCGTGGAACTGCCCGACGCCGTGACCTCGGAGGACGTGCTGTGACCGTGTTCGACCTGTCGAAGCCGCCCGTCGGCGACGCGGCGCCGTTCGATCCCTCGGCCGCCGCGGGCCGGGCGACGGCGGACATCCTCGCGGCGACCCTGCACGGCACCGCGCGCGGTGTGGTGGTGGACTCCCCGCCCGGTGCCGGGAAGTCGACGCTCGTGGTGCGGGCGGCGCTCGAACTGGCCGCGGTGGGACGCCCCCTGATGGTGGTGGCCCAGACGAACGCGCAGGTGGACGACCTGGTGCTGCGGCTCGCCGAGAAGGAGCCGGACCTGGAGGTCGGCCGGCTGCACTCGAACGACAGCGACCCGTACGACCGGGCGCTGAACGACCTGGAGAACGTACGGAAGTCGGCGAAGGCGGGGGAGCTCGCGGGGCTGCCGGTCGTCCTCTCCACGGCCGCCAAGTGGGCGCACGTGAAGAACGTCGAGCCCTGGGCGCACGCGATCGTCGACGAGGCGTACCAGATGCGCTCGGACGCGCTGCTGGCGGTGGCGGGGCTCTTCGAGCGGGCGCTGTTCGTGGGCGACCCCGGGCAGTTGGACCCGTTCTCGGTGGTGGGCGCCGAGCAGTGGGCGGGGCTCTCGTACGACCCGTCGGCGAGCGCGGTCTCCACCCTGCTCGCGCACAACCCCGACCTGCCGCAGCACCGGCTTCCGGTGTCCTGGCGGCTGCCGGCCTCGGCGGCGCCGCTGGTCTCGGACGCGTTCTACCCGTTCACGCCGTTCCGCAGCGGCACCGGGCCCGGCGACCGGAGGCTCTCCTTCGCGGTCGCCTCGGACGGCTCGGGGCCCGACCGGGTGCTCGACGAGGCGGCGGAGTCGGGCTGGGGCCTGCTCGAACTGCCCGCCCGGCACACCCCCCGCACCGACCCCGAGGCGGTGGGCGCGGTCGCCGTCGTGGTGCGCCGGCTCCTCGACCGGGGCGGGGCCGCGGTCTCCGAGCGCTCGGAGACTCCCGCGCCGCTGACGCCCGACCGGGTCGCGGTCGGCACCGCCCACCGCGACCAGGCGGCGGCGGTCCGCGCCGCCCTCGCCGGGCTGGGCGTCACGGGCGTGACGGTGGACACCGCGAACCGGCTCCAGGGCCGCGAGTACGACGTGACGGTGGTCCTCCACCCGCTGTCCGGCCGGCCCGACGCGACGGCCTTCCACCTGGAGACGGGCCGGCTGTGCGTGCTCGCCTCCCGGCACCGGCACGCGTGCATCGTGGTCTGCCGGGCGGGCGTCGCGGACCTGCTCGACGCCCACCCGTCGACCGAGCCGGTGCAGTTGGGCGCGGCCGTGTCGTTCCCGGACGGCTGGGAGGCGAACCACGCGGTCCTCTCCCACCTGGAGGAGCACCGCGTCACCTGGACCCCCTGACTCGGGCAGGCGGCGGGACTCTCCGGGCCCGACGGGCCTAGGGGGTGTCCTGTCGATCAGGCCGGTCGGGTCGCCAGGGCGAGGAGTTCGTCGACCGACCACTGGTCGTAGACGTGCTCGCCGTACTTCACCGCGGCGACCCGGCCCTCGGGCGTGATCAGGAAGTCCGCGGGCAGGCCCAGCCGGCCGGCGGGCTGCTCCCCGGACGGCAGCCTGCCCCGGCCCCGGAGCAGCTCCCAGGCGTCGCGGAACACGCCGCCGGCGATCGCGGGCCAGCCGCGCGGGTCGAGCAGGGCCCGGCGGTGGGCCTCCACGCCGAACTCGGCGTAGAACACCTTCCCGGGGTCCGCGACGACGGCGAACGGCAGATGGGCGACGTGCTCGCGGAGTTCCTCGGCGGGCGAGTGGAAGAAGACGACCTCCCGGATCCCGGCCCGCTCGATCTCCTCGTGGCGCAGGGCCACCGAGCGCAGGTGGAGATTGCAGACGGGGCAGCCGGCGAAGCGCCGGAACTGCACGTGGGTGGGCCGTCCGGGGTCCGGGAGGGTCAGCGCGGGGCCGGTCACCGGGGTGAGGACGCGGCTCGGCACGAGGTCTCCGGGAGCCGTCCGACGGGCGCGGGGCGGGGCGGCGGGGGTCGCGGGCGGGTTCTGGGGCGTGCGCATGGGACACCATCCTCGTAGGCGTACGGCGTACTCCTAACAGCGTAGGCGTAGGGCGTACGCTGTCAACCGTCATGCCACGACCCCGCTCCCTCACCCCCGACCGGCTGGCCGCCGCCGCCCTCGCCGTCATCGACCGCGACGGACTCGCCGGCCTCTCGATGCGCACCGTCGCACGGGAGCTCGGCGCGAGCCCGATGGGGCTCTACCGCTACGTCGCCGACCGCGAGGAGCTGGAGGGGCTCGTGGTCGACCGCGTCCTGGACGGCCTCGACACCGACCCGCCCCCCGCGGACGCCCCCTGGCGGGACCGGATCGAGACCATGGCGGGACGGCTGCGCGACGCGGTCGTCCGCCACCCGGAGGCCCTCCCGCTGACCCTCGCCCACCGGCACCGCGCCCCCGGCGGCCTGCTCTGGTCGGAGACCGTGCTCGGCATCCTGACCGAGGCCGGGGTGGACGGCGCCCAGCGGGTCGTCGCCCTGCGCGCGATCCACGGGTACGTCACCGGGGCCATCCAGCTCGCCCACCTCGGCCCGCTGGCCGGCCCGGGCACCTCGGCCATCGCAGCCCTGCCCGAGGACCGGTTCCCGCACCTCGCCCGGACCGCGCGGACGGCCGGCGAGGTCGACCCGGACCAGGAGTTCTTCGGCGGTCTGCGGCTGCTCCTGCGCGGCCTCGACGGCTGACGGCGCACCGCGCGCCGACGCCCTCTTGCGGGGCGCGGGACAATGGAGAGCGGCCCGGGGTTCCGGGCCGCCCGTATGCGGAGGGCCGGTGCGCGACGCGCCGGCGCGTACCTCGTGAACGTGAACGCGAAGAGGAGAACGACGATGGCGGAACCCGCGGAGCGGAGCGGACAGCGGCGGCTCAGGCCGGCACCGCTGGTCTTCGAGCCTGCCGAGGCGACCGCCGACCCGGAGCACTTCTTCGACCTGGAGTCGATAGACGATCCGCGGGAGCTGCTGTCCCGCGCGACGGAGCTGACGCTGGCGTTCCGCGCGGCGACGGACCGGGCGACCGAGTTCCAGGCGATCGCGGCGGCGCAGCTGGCGGACCCGCGCCGGTTCGACCGGCTGACGCCCGCGGACGTCGCCGAGCGGGCGCAGTGGACCGAGGACTACGCCCGGAAGATGATCGAGTTCGGCCGCGATCTGATCAGGACGAACGGGCGGCCGGCGGAGGACTGAGCCGCCCCGGGCCCGGCCCCCCGGACAGGCTTCACGGAGCCTGCCCGGGGGCTACGTCGCGCATGGCGCGGGCTTCGCCTCGCCTGCCCGGGTCTCCGCCGTACGCGCCGGGGAGTTCGCCGCACAGGCCGAGGGCTTCGCCATACGCGCCGAGGGCTTCGCCATACGCGCCGGGGGGGCTTCGCCGCACATGCCGGGGCTTCGCCGTACGCGCCGGGGCTTAGCCGCACGCGCCGGGGGCTTCGCCGCGCGTCGCCTGGGGGGCTTCGTCGCGCATGGCCGGAAAACCACCCATGGCATATGCCGGGAGGGCACGATACTCCTCGCCCTCCCCGCCTGTCCGGGATTCCGTGAACTCTCGGCGACCGTTCCGTGACGCCCGGTAGATCTGGAGCATGACGACGTGGACGCGCGACGAGGCCCCGCACGACATCACCCGGACTCCCTGGGTGCCCCGGATCCTCCGGTTCCCCGGGGAGGGCGACGAGGGACGGCACCAGACCGCCCGGGTGACCGCCGACGGCGCCTCCTGGCTCACCTCCGCCACCGGGAGCCGTGAGGCCGCGCTGACCCGCTGGGAGTCGCGGCCGTCCTCCCCGGCGGCGCTGCCCTGCGGAACGGTCTTCGACGTCGTCAACGTGGACCCGGTCTTCGGCCGCCGGATGCTGGACCGGCTCTGGGAGGAGGGCCCGGGGTCCGGGCCCGTCGCGGTGCACCGGGGCCGGATGATGCTGTTCGCCGCGCCGGGCACGGCCCAGCGGCTGCCGGCCCTGCTCGACTGGGAGGACTGGGGCGACAGCGTCCCCCGGCCGCTCTGCCACGGGGTCGGGGACGCGGTGACCGTGCCGCCGCTGGTGCCGTCCGGCGGCGAGGGACCCCGCTGGCTCGTGGCGCCCGACACGCGCAGTCCGTGGCTGCCCGGTCCCGAGGTCCTGCTCTGGGCCTGCGTGCGGGCCGCCCGGGCGGCATCCGCCGCCGACGTGCGGGTATCGATTTTTCCTCCCGCCGATCCGGATGCTAATGTCTACGACGTCAGCAGGCGCCGCTAGCTCAGTTGGTTAGAGCAGCTGACTCTTAATCAGCGGGTCCGGGGTTCGAGTCCCTGGCGGCGCACCGACAGAAGAAGCCCCTCGCGGAAGCGAGGGGCTTCTTCGTGTTCCCGGGCCGCCGCGGAGGCTCCGCCGGTCAGCCGACGGCGGGCGGGGTGATCCTGACCGTCCAGGCGCCCGCCGGGGTGCGTTCCGCGACCTCCACCCGCACCCCCGTACCGGGCACCGTGAGCGTCTCGCCCTCCTCCAGCGGGGCGTCCGCGAGCGGCGGGTAGACGGAGCGGTCCCAGCAGGCCTCGGTGCGCGGATGGGCGTCGACGACCTCGACGGGGCCGTCGCCGGAGGCGGCGGTGCCGCGGATCCGGTAGACGAGGACGCCCTCGGTGCAGGTGTCGGCGTTGCTCCCGGCCCGGCCCCGCGCCTCGATCGCGAGGACGCTGTCGGGGCCGGTGCGGACCACGGCCAGCCGGGTGCCGAGCGTGGTCCCGGCCGCCGGCTGGGCGTCGGTGGCCTCCAGGGTCACCATCCGGGGGCCGGTTCCCTGGACGCAGGCGATCTGGGCGCCGGAGAGCCAGCCGAGCTTCCACTTGTGCCAGCCGAAGAGGTCCGGGGACAGCCCGAACTGGCTGCCCATGACGTCCCAGTCGCCCACATGGGTGTCCCAGTCGCCCTTGCCGTCCGCCGGACGGCGGTAGAGGTCGGGGAGGTCGAAGACGTGGCCGGTCTCGTGCGCCAGCACGTTCCGGTCGGGCGGGTGCCGCTCGAAGACGGTGACCACCCGCCTGATCTCGGTGCCGTCGACCTCCATCGGCTTGTCCAGGTTGACCACCTTGGTCGCGTCGGAGTCCACACCGGGGGCGTCCGGGTCGGCGACCAGGTAGACGATGTCGTACCGGGAGAAGTCGACGCTCGCGTCGGCGGCGCCGATCGCGTCCCGGAGGTAGGCGGCGCGCTGGCCGGCGTCCCAGTCGCGCCGTATGTCGTACGCGCTCGACTCCTTCGGCATGGGGGTCCAGACGCGCTGGGTGTGCGTGCGCAGGGTGAACCGCCCGTAGGAGGCGCGGGAGAAGAACTCGCTGGTGGCGGGGAAGTGGTCGGCGGCCAGTTCGGCCGGGTCGTTGAGCGGCTCGGAGTCCGGGAACGACAGGAAGACCATGACCGCGTCGAGGGGGCGGTCGGGGCGCGGGTACGACCTGTTCCAGGTGTCGAGGCCGAGCGAGTGATGGGCCGCGGTGCGGGGCAGGACGCAGGGGCCGGCCGCCGGCGCTCCGGCGGCGGGCCCGGCGACGAGCCCGGTGGCGGCGAGCGCGGCGAACGAGGTGAGGGCCGCCGCGCCGGCACGCAGCCGTGAGCGTTCCACTCCCCCGAGTGGCTGCTGACCCCTCACGTGGACCTCCGGTTCGGGAATGCGGGACACCTCAACCACCTTGTGACGGTTTGCGACGTTTCGCATGTTTCCGCTGCCCCGGTCGGGTGAGGGCGCGCCCTGGCGTCGACGCGACACGGACGCTCTTCAGCTCACGGAAAGTCACATTCGGTCACGTCGCCATCGACCCGTGTCAGACCCGAGCAGAAACGATCGGGCGGGGTGTTCCGGTGGCCGGCCTCACAGGGCCGGCCGTCCCCCGGAGGCCCCGTGGAGCTGGAACGCTCCCCCGTACGGGCTCTATGATCGGCACACTCTTCCTCGGCCGACCGTTCCGACCCCATGCGACCGGCCCGACTGCACTACGGGAGCGAGCGTGAGCGGAACCCCCGAAGGACCGGTGCACCCAGAGCCGCCGGAGACGCGTGCGGCGGAGTCCGCACTCACGGAGCGTCACCCCCCGTACGGCGCCGAGCACCGCGTCGGCTGTTCCCCCTCGGAACTCCGGGACTACCGCGCCGCGTTCCGCGTCTCCCAGCTCGCGATGGCCGTCGTCGACCAGAACGGCGTCGTCGTCACGGCCAACGACTCCTTCGGCGCCCTCCTCGGCGCCGAGCCGGAGGCGCTGCGGGACCAGGCCGCCGCCGACCTGGTCGACCTCGCGTCCGACGGGCGCACCTGGCACGCGTACCGCGAGGTGCTGCGCGGCCGGCGCTCCCGCTTCCGCTGCACCCGCCGCCTCAAGCACTCCGACGGCCGCTCGCTGTGGGTCGAGGTCACGGTGGCCCCGGTGCCCGACAGCCCGCGCGTCCTGGTGTCGATCGCGGACATCAGCGACCGGCGCGAGCTCCAGGCGCGGCTGCGGCACCTCCAGATGCACGACCCGGTGACCCGGCTCCCCAACCGCGCCCTGTTCTTCGAGCGGCTCTCGGCCGCCCTGGAGTCCTCGGCGCAGGACGCGGCCGACATGGCGAGCGCGGCGTCCATCGCGGGCACCGCGAGCACCCCGTCCACCGCGGGCACCGCGGACGGCACGGCGGGAACGGCGGCCCGCCGCAGGGCGATCAGCTCTTCCTACGAGTCGTACGGGTATGGCAGAACAGGGCGGATCGGCCTCTGCTACCTGGACCTCGACGGCTTCAAGGCGGTCAACGACACCCTCGGCCACCGGATCGGCGACCGGCTCCTCGCCGCCGCCGCCGCCCGGCTGACGGAGTGCGCGGACAGCGACGGCTACACCCGCAGCGGCGGTCATCTGGTGGCCCGGCTCGGCGGGGACGAGTTCGCCATCCTGGTCGAGGACTCCACCGGCACCGAGCAACTGGCCGACCTGGCCCGTTCGGTGCTCTGCGCCCTCCAGGAGCCCTTCGACCTGGGCGGCCGGCGGCTCTCGGTCTCCGCGTCGATCGGCGTGGTCGAGCGCTCGGGGGCCGGCACGACGGCGACGGCCCTGATGCAGGACGCCGACACCACGCTGTACTGGGCGAAGGCGGACGGCAAGGCCCGCTGGACCTTCTTCGACCCGGAGCGCAACGCGCACCGGATGACCCGGCAGTCGCTCTCCTCCACGCTCCGGCCGGCCGTGGACCGCGGGGAGTTCGCCCTGGAGTACCAGCCGCTGGTGGATCTGACGGACGGCGCGGTGCGCGGGGTGGAGGCGCTGGTGCGCTGGCACCACCCCCAGTTCGGCACCCTGCCGCCGAATCGGTTCGTCGGGATCGCCGAGGAGGACGGCTCCATCGTGGAGCTCGGCCGCTGGGTGCTGCGCACGGCCTGCCGGCAGGCCCGGCAGTGGCAGAAGGACCGTCCGGACGAGCGCCCGATCTTCGTCAGCGTCAACGTGGCGGTCCGCCAGGTCTGGGACTCCGACCTGGTCGCCGACGTGGCCGGGATCCTCGCGGAGACCGGCCTCGCCCCGCATCTGCTCCAGCTGGAGCTGACCGAGTCCGCGGTGATGGGATCCGCCGGGCGGCCGCTCCAGGCGCTCCAGGCGCTGAGCGACATGGGGGTGCGGATCGCGATCGACGACTTCGGCACCGGCTACTCGAACCTGGCCTATCTGAGCCGGCTGCCGGTCTCCGTGCTCAAGCTGGACGGCTCGTTCGTCCGGGGCTTCCAGGACGAGGAACACGCCAACCCGGCCGACGAGCTGATCGTCGAGGCGCTGGTGCAGCTGGCGCACCGGCTGGGGCTGACGGTCACCGCCGAGTGCGTCGAGACCTCGGGGCAGGCGAGCCGGCTGCGCAGGATCGGCTGCGACACCGGGCAGGGCTGGCTGTACTCGCGGGCCGTGGCGCCGGACCGCATCGCGGAGCTGATCGGCTCGGAGCCGCTGCCGGCCTGAGCGCCGTACGCGCCGCCCGGACCGGTGCCGTCCCGGGCGGTCGCCTCCGGGTGCGCGTCCGGGTCCCGTTCCCGTTCCCGGGCATGGAACTGCCCCCGGCCGGAGGGACATTCCGGGCGGGGGCAGCGGTTCATGCGGGGTTCAGCGGAGGGTGCCTACGGGACGGGGCGTCAGCAGGCGCCCTGGTCCTTCCAGACGCCCCACTCGCCGGTGGTGCCGGGGGTCTCGTTCTGGGTCCACCACTGGGCGAGCCACTTGCGGCCGTTGTGCGAGACGACCGTGCCGCCGTTGTAGACCGTGCCGGCCACGTACGCCGGGACCGAGCCGCAGCCCGTGGGCGGGGTGGTCGGAGGCGTGGTCGGGGGCGTGGTGGGCGGGGTGGTCGGAGGCGTCGTCGGCGGCGTGGTGGGCGGGGTGGTGGGCGGGGTGGTGGTGCTGCCGAGCGCGGTGTTGATCTGCTTCAGCAGGGTGGCGTTCTCGTCCAGGCCGAGGAGCGAGTACATCATCGCGCCGCCGAGGCCGCGCTGCTTCGCGTAGTCCACGCGGGCCTGGATGGAGCGCTGGTTGAGCCCGGTGAAGAACTCGCCGTCCTTGTAGAAGTACGAGGCCTTCGCCTGGTCGTCCCAGAAGGTCGTCGACGCGTTGTCGACGATGCCGCCGAGCTCCTTGTAGTGCGCGATGCCGGCCTGCTGGCTCAGCGGGCGGACGTTGGAGCCGCCGGTCGCGGTGCCACCGAGGCCGTTGGCGGAGCCGGCGGGCACGCCCTTCCAGCCGCGGTAGTAGAACTCGTAGCCCAGGGTCAGCTTGTTGGCGGGGAAGCCGCCGGCGATGCCGTAGGCGGGCTTGCCGTCGATCCAGGAGTCGATCGCGTTGTCGATCGAGTACTTCTCGGTGCCCGGGGCGATCGGGTCGGTCGGGTCGTTCGCTCCGGAGTAGAGCGGCGACTGGTGGTACGTCGGCCCGTCGCCGTCCCAGGCGCCGTGCATGTCGTACGTCATGATGTTGGCGTAGTCCAAGTACTGGCCGATCTTGTCGGTCTCGATGTACTTGATCTTGTCCTGGCCGGCCGGCATGGCGGCGGTCAGCATGTACTTCTTGCCGCCGTTGGCCGCGCCGTACTCGTCGAGCTGCTTGCGGAACTCGGCGAGGAGCAGCGTGAAGTTCTGCTTGTCCTCGGGGGCGTAGTGGTTGCCCAGGTGGCCGCCGGAGGAGCCGGGGTACTCCCAGTCGATGTCGATGCCGTCGAAGATGCCGGCCGCCGTGCCCGCGCCGCCGTAGCCGCCCTCGACGGGCAGGTTGCCCTTGAGGTACTGGTCGATGCAGGAGGAGACGAGCTTCTTGCGGCTCGCGTCCGTCTTGGCCGCGTCGCTGAAGTACTTGGAGTAGGTCCAGCCGCCGAGCGAGATGTTGATCTTCAGGTGGGGGTATTTCGCCTTCAGTTCCTTGAACTGGTTGAAGACGCCCACGATCGGCTGGTCCCACTTGTCGGCGACGCCGTCGACGCTGTCCGCCGCGCTGAAGGACTTCTGGTAGTCGGCGTACGAGTCGCCCGCACCGTCACCCGCGTTGGGGTTGTTGTCGTCACCGGCGGCCTTGTTGGCCATGAAACAGGTGAGGTTGGTGGGGTGGATGTTCCCGAACGAGTAGTTGATGACGTCCAGCTGGCCCGCGATGCCCCGGGTGTCGAGGTGCTTGGGGTAGAACGCGTTGCCGTACACGCTCCACTGGTCGTAGTACGCGATGCGCACACCGCCCGCAGCGGCAGTGGTCGATGTGTCGGCCGCCTGGGCGGATCCGAGGCCGACGGTCGCCGCGAGGGCGCCGGCGGCGAGGGCCGTGCTGAGCAGCGCGGCGATCAGGGGCTTACGGGGGTGCACGTGCGGCCTCCATCGGGGGGAGTGCGGGGGTGGTGCCGTACAGGAGCTGGAGCAGTGATAACCGGCACGTGAACAGTGCGTCAATGGTCTGAACCAGATTGAGGACTAGACCAATTGCCGAGAGAAAGGCCTCGTCAGAGCCCCGCAGCACAAAACGGAACCGCCCGCCACCATCGGTGACGAGCGGTTTAAGGTTCACTTAGGGGTGGCGCGGGGTCGGATCCGTGCAGGAACCAACCGCCTTCGGGGACCGGGGTTTTTACCCGGCCGACCCCCGACCGGAACAGCCTCCGGGCCCGGGGAACGCCGTCCCGGTCGCGCCGGGCCGGCGGGGGCCGACCGGGAGAACACCCCCTACTCCGCCGACACCTCGGGGAGTTCGTAGGCGTCCGCGATGAGTTCGTAGCTCCGCAGCCGCGCCTCGCCGCCGTGCGCGTTGGCCGTGATCATCAGCTCGTCCGCGCCCGTCCGCTTGCGCAGGTCGTCCAGGCCCGTGCGGACCTCGTCGGAGGTGCCGTACACGATGTTCGCCAGCCAGTCGTTCACGAACTCCCGCTCGGCGGCGCTGAACGCGTACGCCTCCGCCTCCTCCGGCGTCGGGACGAGGCCGGGGCGGCCGGTGCGGAGCCGGAGCATCGCGAGGGCCCCCGAGAGCACCTGGCGGTGGGCCTGCGCGGCCTCGTCGGCGGCGAGCGCCGAGACGCCGATCATCGCGTACGGCGCGTCGAGGACGCCGGAGGGCCGGAAGGACTCCCGGTAGAGGTCGAGCGCCGGGATCGTGTTCCTGGCCGAGAAGTGGTGGGCGAAGGCGAAGGGCAGCCCGAGCAGGCCGGCGAGGCGGGCGCTGAAGCCGGACGAGCCGAGCAGCCAGATCGGCGGCCGGCCCTCCGGGCCCTGCACCGGGCCGGGCACGGCGTGGATCCGGGCGTAGCGGTGGCCGTCCGGGAAGTCGTCGTCGAGGAACCGGGTCAGCTCGGCGAGCTGCTCCGGGAAGTCGTCCGCCCCCTCGTTCAGGGCGGCGGTCCTGCGCAGGGCGGCGGCGGTGGCGCCGTCGGTGCCGGGCGCGCGCCCGAGGCCGAGGTCGATCCGGCCCGGGGCGAAGGCCTCCAGGGTGCCGAACTGCTCGGCGACGACCAGCGGGGCGTGGTTGGGCAGCATGACGCCGCCCGAGCCGAGGCGGATGCGCCGGGTGTGGGCGGCGAGGTGGGCGAGGATCACCGCCGGGGACGAGGAGGCGACGCCGGGCATGGAGTGGTGCTCGGCCACCCAGTGCCGGTGGAAGCCGCGCCGCTCGGCGAGCCTGCTCAGCTCGACGCTGGTGGCGAGCGCCTGGGTGGCGGTCCTGCCGCTGCCGACGGTGACCAGGTCCAGCACGGACAGCGGCACGGGCGCGGAGCCCCGCGCCTCTCCTCGAATGGCGTCGGTCACCTTCAGGACCCTCCTCGGCACCCGCACGGCATCGCACGGGTTGATGGACGACTCACCGCCGGCCCCGGAGGACCCGTGGACCGGCTCGGACCTCCGCACAACAGGAGGGTGTCTCCGTTTATTCCGGGGAACCGCCGACGGTTATCGGCCACCGAACGGGGCCGGAAGGTGCCCGGAAGGGCCGCCACCGCGTCCGTTTCCCCCGGAGAAATCTCGGGACGCCCCCGGGCCGAACGTACACGCGACCCCCCGTGCGCACCGCCCTGACCTGAGACTCTGCGAGGCACCCGTGACGGGGGCATATGCCAGCGGGAGGCACCCCAGTCCAGGGGCGGGACGCTCCGCATCATTCTCGCCAACAGCCGCCCCGCAAACGGCGCTTGGCGGCTATCGTGGTACGAAAGCTTGCGGTCACAACCTGGTAGGGGGAAACCGTGGCGCTGAAGCCCGAGCCCACCGCGCCGTTCCACTCGGTGCAATACGCCCTGCGCGTGCTCGAGACGATCTCACGGCACGGTGGCGGTGTGACGGACGTCCAGATCGCGCGCGAGTCCGGCCTGCCCGTCGCCCACCTGACCTCACTGCTCCTCATGCTCCGCCGCGAGGGGTACGTCGAGCAGGTCGCCGACGGCGCGTACGTGATCGGGGACTCCCTCGTCCTCCTCGGCTCCGGCCTGACCCGCCGCGAGGCGCTGGAGGCGAAGCTCCAGGAGACCCTGACCGAACTGCGCGACTCCGTCGGCGCCGCGGTCTACATCAGCCGGTACATCGACGGCGAGGTGAAGATCACCCAGTTCGCCGACGGCCCGCGCACGCCCAAGGTCAACGAGTGGGTCGACTTCCGCTCGGCCGCGCACGCCAGCGCGGTCGGCAAGTGCCTCCTCACCCAGCTCGACCAGAACGGACGCCGGGACCACCTGTCCCGGCACAAGATCGCCCGGCTCACCTCCCGGACGATCACCAGCGAGCGGCTGCTCTTCTCCAAGCTGGACAGCCAGCCGCCGACCGTCCCGGTGCTCGACCTCCAGGAGTACGCGGTGGGCACGGTCTGCGCGGCCGTGCCGCTGACGGCGGGCTCCGCCGTGGGCTGCCTCGCCCTCTCCCTGCCGATCGAGCACGCCCACCGGCTCCGCTCGGCGGCGGACACGCTGAACCGGCGCGCGGCGCCGGTGGTCATGGCACTGGCCATCTGACCGGTCCCGGCCCCGGGGAGAACCCGGCGGTCCGGGGCATTCGGGGGTCCTCGCGGCGCGGCCGCGCGGGGTGGTCGAGAGCACCCCGCGGGACCGGGTAGTATTTTCTCTGTCAGCAGGCGCCGCTAGCTCAGTTGGTTAGAGCAGCTGACTCTTAATCAGCGGGTCCGGGGTTCGAGTCCCTGGCGGCGCACCGACGGAAGAAGCCCCTCGCGGAAGCGGGGGGCTTCTTCGTGTCCGCGGCGAACCGGGGGCGGACCGGGCGGGCCCCCCGACGGGGCCCGCTCCGGTCCGCTACGCCCGCAGGTAGGTGAGGACCGCCAGGACGCGGCGGTGGGTGTCCTCCGCCGGCGGCAGGTCCAGCTTCGCCAGGATGTTGCCGATGTGCTTGCCGACGGCCGCCTCGGTCACGACCAGGCGGCGGGCGATCGCGCCGTTCGACCGGCCCTCGGCGACCAGCCCCAGGACCTCGCGCTCGCGCGGCGTCAGCGCCTCCAGCGGGTCCCGGTGCCGGCGAAGCAGCTGCCGGACGACCTCGGGGTCGACGACCGTCCCGCCGTCGGCGACCCGGACGAGCGCGTCCAGGAACTCCTCCACCTCCCCGACCCGGTCCTTGAGCAGGTAGCCGACGCCGGTGCCGTCGCCCGCGTCGAGGAGATCGGCGGCGTAGCTGCGCTGCACGTACTGGCTGAGGACGAGGACCGGCAGCGAGGGCCGCTCGGCGCGGAGCGCGACCGCGGCGCGCAGCCCCTCGTCCTGGAAGCCGGGCGGCATCCGGACGTCCGTCACCACGATGTCCGGCTCGTGGGCGGCGACCGCCTCGCGCAGGGCGTCGGCGTCGCCGACGGCGGCCACGACCTCGTGGCCGAAGCGGGCCAGCAGCCCGATCAGTCCCTCCCGGAGGAGGACGCCGTCCTCGGCGAGGACGACGCGGAGCGTGCGCTCGGCAGGGGGCATGGGATCTCCACTCGCAGGAGGGTCGGCCCGCCCGGCGGGCTCGTGATCGTCAGTGTGCCGTCGAGGACGGCGATCCGGTCGGCCAGCCCGGTGAGACCGGTGCCCCGGGCCGGGTCGGCGGCGCCGCGGCCGTCGTCCTCGACCTCGATACGGAGGACGCCGTCGGCATGCCGGGCGGTGATCCGGGCCCGGGCGGCGCCGCTGTGCCGGTCGATGTTGGCGAGGGCCTCGCAGCCCGCGAAGTAGCCGGCGCTCTCGACGGGCTCCGGCAGCCGGGGCAGCTCGACGTCCGTGGTGACCGGCACGGCCGAGCGGTCGGCGGCGTCGACGAGGGCCGGGCCGAGACCGTAGTCGGCGAGGACCTGCGGACGGATGCCGTGGATCAGCTCGCGGAGCTCCGTGAGGACGTGCCCGGCCTCCGCGTGGGCCTTCGCGAGCTGGCCGGCGAGCGGTCCGCCCGCCGGTGCGTCGAGGCGGGCCAGGCCGAGGGTCATCATGAGGGCCACCAGGCGCTGCTGGGCGCCGTCGTGCAGATCCCGCTCGATGCGGCGGCGCTCCGCCTCGAAGGCGTCGACGAGCCGGGCGCGCGAGGCGATGACCTCGCCGATCGCCCCCTGCGCCGCCGGGTCCCGGGGGGTGAGCAGGGCGCGGGCGAGGGCGGCGCGGGCTCCGGCGAAGGCGGCGAGCGGATGGGCGAGGACGACGAGGAGCACGGCGCCGAGGAGGGCGGCGGCGAAGGCCTCCGGGTAGGAGGTCACCAGGTACGCCTTGACGACCTTCGCCTCCTGTCCGTCGACGGCCAGCTGCACGGGGGCGCCGAGGAGGAGCGCGGGCAGGCCGACGCCCAGCGCGACGGCGAGGAGGTCGAGCGGCCACAGGACGGTGGCCAGGAGGAGCGCGTACCCGAGCTCGCGCCAGGTCGCCTGCTCCCCCGCGCGCAGCCGGAGCCAGGCCGCGAGGCCGGGGGCGGCCGGGACGCGGTGCGGGTCGGGCGCCGGGTCGAGGTCGACGAGGCGGAGGCGGCGGCGCTCGACGGCGCCGAGGGCGAGCCCGGAGAGGAGCAGCGGGGGCAGTCCGACGAGCAGGACGGAGAACAGCCCGAGCAGCGCGAACACCGCGCAGGCGGCGCCCCCGAGGAGCGCGCCGCTGACCAGGTAGGCGAGGGCGCGCCAGGGCCAGGGGCCGAGGAGGAACCGGCGGCGGGTGAGCGCCTGCCAGGGGGTGCGGGGGTCCGCGGGGGCCGCGCCCGGCGGCGGAGCCGGGGCGGCTGGTTCGTGCGCGGGGCGGTGAGCGGGGCCGTTCAGGGGGCCCGCCAGACCGTCAGGTCGCCGGTGAGGAAGTTGCTCCCGCTTCCCGGCAGGGCGGTCGACTTCACCTGGACGACGAAGAGGGCGATGTCGCCGGAGGGGTGCTCGATGCAGATCTCGCTGCCGGCCGCCGACCAGGACAGCGAGAGGTCGCGGGTCGGCTGGACGGCGAGGGTGGCGCGGCACTCGTCGAGGCCGGCCCCCGGCTTGCCCTGGCGCAGTTGCATCCGGCTGGCGCGGCTCTGCAGTGCGCAGAGCTCCTTCTCCGAGCAGACGAGGCGGACGTCCCCCGTGCGGTCCGTGCGCTCGATCGGCTCCTTGAGGCTCAGGGAGTTCTTCTCGGTCAGCATCTGGAAGGGGTAGGGGACGGGGCGCGGCGGTCCGGTCTCCGTCGCGGCGGGGCGCGACGCCCTGCCCCGCGTCCGTGCGCCGTCCTGCGCCGCGGCGGGGGCGGGCGCGGAGGACGAGAGGGTCGGTCCGGGCGGGGTCGTGGCCCCGGACCGCGCGAGGTCGCGGAACCGGTCCGCGGCTTCCACGACCGTCCACGCCAGGCCGCCCAGGAGGAGGGCGCCCGCCGTGACGGCGGCGGCCGTGAGGAGCGCGGTGCGGCGCTTCCGGGACCGCGGCTCGTTCCGGGCGGTCGGCCGCTCCCCCGGCCCCGGCCGGGGGGTCAGCGGGAGCGTGTGCACCGGGGTGGGGTCGGGGACCGGGCCCGGCACCGCGGGCTCCGGCCCCGTGACCTCACGCCAGACGGCCGGTGCCGTGGGCTCGTCCGCGTCCGCGCCGAGGCGCTGCCGGCACAGGTCGACGATCTCGGCCGGGGTGGCCCGCTCCTCGGGGGCGGCGGCCAGGCACCGGGCGATCAGCGGCCGGAGCGCCGGGGGCAGGCGGGTCAGGTCGGGCTCGGAGTGCACGATGCGGTACAGCACACCGACCGAGTTGCCGTCGCCGTACAGCGGTTCGCCCAGCGCCGCGAAGGCCGCCGTCTGCCCCAGCGCGAAGACGTCCGTGGCGGCCGTGACCTCGCCCGCGGCCGCCTGCTCGGGGGCCATGTACGAGGGGGTGCCGAGGGCGGTGCCGGTCTCGGTCTGCCGGGTGATGTCGGAACCGAGCGAGATGCCGAAGTCGATCACCCGTGGGCCGTCGGCGGCGAGCAGGACGTTCGACGGCTTGAGGTCGCGGTGCACGATGCCCTCGCCGTGGATGGCCTGCAGTGCCTCGGCGACGCCCGCCATCAGCCACAGGACGGCCGGCACGGGCAGCGGGCCGCGCCGGGCGACGGCCTCGGACAGGGAGGGGCCGGGCACGTACAGCGTCGCGAGCCAGGGCGGTACGCCGTCCGCGTCGGCGTCGATCACCTCGGCGGTGTACGCGCCGCGGACCCGCCGGGCCGCCGTGATCTCCCGGCGGAACCGGTGCCGGAAGGCCGGGGAGTCGGTCAGCTCCGGCCGGACGACCTTGAGGGCGACGGGCCGGCCGCCCGGGGTGTGGGCGAGGTAGACCCGGCCCATGCCGCCCGCGCCGAGACGGGCGGCCAGCCGGTACGCGGCCACCACGGGCGGGTCGTCCGCCTGGAGTGGCTTGAACACCTCGGTCGCCGCTTCCCTCTGCACTGATCCCCCCGGATCCCTCGATCGGCGACGGTGCGCCGGCCCATGGCAGCAGGTTAGGCGGGCGGGCGACCGGGCCCGCCGCCAGGGTTCGCGATCACGGGGGCGGGCGGTTCGACGGCAGGGGTGTGCGGGGGAGTTCGGCCGGGCCGGCCGGGTTCAGGGGCGCTGGTCCGGGGTCGGGGTGCGGCCGTGGCGCGCGTACGCGGCCCGCAGGGCGGCGGCGGCCTCGGGGGTCAGGGGTTCGTAGGGGGCGGCCGGGGCGGGACGCCACCAGACGGGGTCCGGGCAGAGGAAGGCGGCGCGGCGGAGGGCCACCCGGTGGATCTTGTTCGTGGCCGTGAGGGGCAGTTCGGGCATCACGCGGACGAAGCGCGGCGGCATCTTCGTGCCCAGGTCCTGCTGCGCCGCGAGGAACGCGGCGAACTCCGCGGGCACGAAGGCCTCCCCCGCGCGCAGTGCCAGGGCCGCCATCACCTGGTCCCCGGCCACCGGGTCCGGTATCGCGTAGACCGCGACCCCCGCGGCCCGTTCCCAGCGGGCCAGGATGTGCTCGATCATCCCGGCGGCCAGGTTCTCGCTGTCGACCCGCAGCCGGTCGTCCGTACGGCCCGCGAAGTAGAGGTAGCCCTCGGCGTCCCGGTAGAAGAGGTCGCCCGTCCAGTACCAGCCCTCGCGCAGTCGTGCCGCCTCGGCGTCCGGGTTGCGCCAGTAGCCCTCGAAGGTGCTGCGGCCCCGGTTGACGAGCTCTCCGACCGCCTCGGAGGCGTTGAGGAGGCGGCCCGTCGGGGAGAAGGCGGCCGGTTCGCACTCCCGGCCGGTCTCCGCGTCCACCACCACCAGGTCGTCGGCCGGTGCCGCCCGGCCCACCGCGCCCGGCGGCGTGTCCGGCGTCCGCTGGATCGACGCACCGCCCTCGGAGGAGCCGTACCCCTCCACGAGCGGCACCCCGAAGCGCTCCCGGAAGCGCGCCGCGTCGACCGCCCCGGCCTCGGTGCCGAAGCCGAGGCGGAGCCGGTGCGCACGGTCGTCGGGGGTGGGCGGGGTCGCCAGGAGGTACTGCACCGCCCGGCCGACGTAGGTGAAGTAGGTGGCTCCGAAGGCGCGTACGTCGGGCAGGAAGCGGGAGGCGGAGAAGCGGGCCCGCAGCGCCACCCCCGCTCCGGCGACCAGCGCCGGAGCCCAGTCCGCGATCACCGCGTTCCCGTGGAACATCGGCATGCAGACGTAGTGGACGTCGTCCGGGCCGACGGAGAAGTGGTCCGCCAGCGAGGCGCCGGCCGCCGCCAGCCGTCCCTGGCTGCAGAGCGCCGCCTTCGGGGCGCCCGTCGATCCTGAGGTGAAGGAGAGCAGGAACCGGGTGCCGGGGCGTACGGGACCGAGGCGCGCGTCGCCCGGCCGGGCCGACTCGTAGGGCGCGAGGAGTTCCCGGTACGCGTCGGTGTCCGTGACCAGGATCCGGACGCCGGGCAGCGGGAGGCCGTCGAGGAGCGGCAGACGGGCGCGCTGGGTGACCAGGACGCGGCACTCGGTGTGCCGGACGTCCCGGGCGAGTTCGGCGCCGCGCCGGGTGGGGTTGATGCCGGCGACGGCGGCCCCCGCGAGGGCCGCCGCGCTGAGCCAGAGCGGGTACTCCGGCGTGTTGTCGAGCAGGAGGCCGAGGTGCGGCTCGCCCCCCGGCCGGGGTGGCATCAGGTCCACGAGCAGAGCGGCCCGCGCGGCGGCGCCGGCGGCGACCTGGTGGTGGGTGAGGGTGTGGTGCTCGTCCCTCAGCCCGATCCGGTGGTCGCCCCACTGGCGCCGTACGAGTTCCGCGACGGTGTCCGCACCCCTCATGGGCCGGACTGTAACTGACGATCCATCAGAAATGAACGGTCAGGAACGGCTGCTCGGCGGCCGCGGGAAGCGGCCGCCGAACCGCCCGGACGTCAGAACTTGACGTCGGAGCACGCGTAGAACGCGTTCGCCGTGTCCGCGACCGTCCACACCGCCAGGATCAGGTGGCGGCCCGTCTTGCCCGCCGGGACGGTCCCGGAGTGCGAGAGGGTCGCCGGCGGCTGCTGGTTGTTGTAGGGGACGGTCAGGAACGGCTGGGGGTCGAGCGCGGCCCGGGTCAGCTTCTGACTCGGGTCCCAGCCGTTCTTGGTGATGTAGTACTTGAAGTCGGTGGTGCGGTGCCGGGCCGTGAACTGCCAGCGGAAGCTGTAGCTCTGCCCCGCCGTGAGCTGTGTCGCCGGCCACGCGCCGCCCCGGGGATCGTCGAGCTGGGCGAACTGCGAGAGCCCGGCGGAACAGATCTTCCCGTCGGCGGGACCGGCGGAGGGGAAGCCCTTGAGGCCCTCGACCGACTGCGGCTCCCACTGGATGTTGCCGCAGTTGGTCACGGTGCCGTTGGCGCAGAGCTTCTGGCGACTGATCGGCGCGTCGGTGTAGCCGTGACTGCCGGCACTACCGGTGGCGAACAGGGTGACGCCGGCGACGCCGAGCGCCACCACCGCCGCCCCGACTGAGTTTTTGCGCATGCTTCGCTCCAGGAGAACGTGGGGGAGTTCCGAAGGGCCGTGCGCGCACGCGTGCGGTGATACGTCGTACCGATTTTGGTCTGGACCAAGTACCAAGGTATGGACGGAAGTTGAACATGTCCATCCCTTCACGCCCCCTCTACAGGACCCGTCCGTCCCGTGTAGAAGGCGACCGTCAGGTCCTTGACCAGCGCCTTGCGCTCGTAGTCGTCGAGCTCCACCAGACCACGACTGGTCAGCCGGTGGACCACGTCGTCCACCGCGTCCACCACCGAGGTGAGCACGCTGTCCCGGTGCTTCGCGTCGATCGCCGCGATCCGGCGCCGCCGCATCGCGGCCGCCACGTCCGGCGCGTACTCGATCCGCGTCGGCTGCGCCGAGAACACGTCCACGCCGACCGGGGCGCACTCCGCCGACAGCATCCGGGTCAGCGCCTCGCCGACGGCCTCCGCGTCCCGGAGCGTGGGGGCGTCCTCGTGGAAGGCGTCGGCCGGGAGCTGCGACAGCACCCGGGCCATGGCCGCCTCCACCTGCTCGCGCAGGTAGTCCTCGTGTCCGTCGACACCGAGCGCCGCGCGGACGGTGTCCCGCACCCGCCAGACCACGAGCACCGTCACGTCGAGCGCGGTGCCCTTGGCGTCCACCGCGGACAGCGGCTCGCTCCGCCAGTGCCGGAGCCGTACGTCGACGCGGCGGCGCAGCAGGAGCGGGCTCACCCAGACCAGTCCGGTACGGCGGACGGTGCCGCGGTAGTCGCCGAACAGGGTCAGCACCCAGGCGTAGCCGACCCGGCCCCGGCCGAGCCCGCCGAGCGCGAACAGGGCGAGGACGACACCGAGGGCGAGGAGCGCCCACTGGCCGAGGTGGATGCCGTGGTACGGGCGTTCCGGCAGCCGCAGCATCCGGGCCGCCTCGCCGGGGACGGCCCCGGCCCACCACACGACCGCCGCGCATCCGGCGAGCGCGAGCGCGCCGCCGGCCACGCCGACCCAGCCGGGCAGCGCGGGCCCGGGGCGCTCGACGAGCGCGGGGTCCGCGGTGGGGGCGGGCCGAGTGGCGGAGGAGGAGGCGGACGGTGCGGTGACGGCGGCGGGGATGTCGGTGGCCTTCGCCTTGCGCCGGGCCTTCGCCCAGGGCGCCGTGCGGTCCCCGGGTCGCGCGTCCGGCGTCTTGAGGTGGGCCCGCGACGCGTCGTCCGCCGGGGACCCGGACTTCGTCCCGGACGCGTTCCGGCTCGCGGGCCCCGCACCGGCCCCCGTGAGGGGATGCTCCGGTGCCTGGGTCTTCGACGGACCCGGGATGGCGGGGTTCCTGCCCGTCGAGGGCAGGGTGGGCGGGGCCATGGCCACCGTGTCGGGACCGCCGTCGTCCGCGCCGGCCCCGAAGGGCGCGGCGCGTCCCGGCTCGTCGCGGAAGAGGAGGTGCACCGGGATGGAGCCGGTGGTCTCGGCCCCGATCACGTTCCGCCGCCGCGCGACCCGGACGACGGCGGCGGTGGGCACGGCGACGGCCCGGACCCCGACCCCCGCGATCCGCCCGAAGTCGGGGGTGGCGGGGCGGTCGGCGGGGGCGGGAGCGGGGGCGGAGGGGGTGGATGTCGTGGCGGGGGTCGGCGCGGCGGAGGTGGCCGACGTGGCGGGGGTCGGCGCGACGGAGGTGGCCGACGTGGCGGGGACCGGAGCGACGCCTCCGGCTCGTACGGAGATGGTGGCCTTCAGCGGGGAGTCGGCGGTGGGCCGGGCGGTCCCGCCCGCGGCGGAGGAGCCGGTGCTCCCGCCGGCGGCGGAGGCCGAGGTGCCGGGGTAGGCGGGCGGGACCGGCTGGACACGGGTGATCACCGGGGCGGCGCCCGCGGTGGTGTCCGCCGGGCCGCGGGCGCCGGGGGCGGGGGTGGCCCCGGTGGTCGGCCGGGCGGTCGCGCGGGTGGTCGACGGGGTGGTCGGCTGCCCCGGATGCGGGTCGGCCGCCGCCGTCGCGCGGCCCGGTGCCGCGTCGGCGCGTCCTGCCGGGGCGTCCGTCCGCGCCGCCGCGTCGGCCGCGGCGCCGCCGCGGGCACCCGGCTCGGGCCATACGGGGACCCTGCGCCGTACCGGCTCCGGCGCCCCGACCGCCGGGGAGGGCGGCGGCGCCTGCACGTCGGGGGTCGTCGGAGCGGGAGCCGGACCGCCGGACGCGGCGGACGGGGAGTCCGGAGCGGCGACGGTGGGCGCGGAGGCCGAGGCGGAGGCCGCGGACGGCGCTCGGGTGGGGGCCTGGGTGAGTTCCGACCTCGGTGCGGCACCTGGCGGGGGCTGGGTGGAGACCTGCGGGGAGGCCGAACGCGGCGCGGCACCCGGCGGGGGCGAGGCGGGAGCGCCCGTGGAGGGCGAGCCGGGGGCGGCGCTCGACGTCGGTACGGGGGCGGCGCCCGGGGACTGCGCGGCGGCGCCGGCCGGGGTGGGCGCGGAAACGCCGGGCGCGGGCGCCCGGGTCGGGTCCACCGCGGGAGCCCCCGGCACGGGCCCACCCGCCGGGGTCCCGCTCTCCACGGTCCCGCCTGCTGCCGCACCGTCAGGTGCCGTACGGGGAGGGCTCGTACGGTCAGGGGTCGTCGTACGTTCAGGGGTCGTACGTTCAGGAGTCCCGAGGTCGGCGGCCGCGCGGTCCGCGGCCTCACGGTCGAGCGTCGCGCGGTCGGCGGCCTCGTCCTCGGACGGCTCGCGGCCGGCGCCCTGGCGCTCCGGGGCCGGACGCTCCGAGGCCGGTGTGGCGGGTGCGTCGGCCGCGGACGCGCCCGTCACCGGCGCCCCCGCGGCCGGTCGGCTCTCCCCCGGACCGCTCTCCGCCGGTCGGCGCTCGCCCACCGCGCCCTCCCCCGGCGCGCGCTCCCCCGGACCGCTCTCGCCCGGCTCGGCCCCGCCCGCCGGGTCCGCCGATGCGGGGGACGGCGTCCCCCGCCGGATCGGCGGGGTGCCCGGGGGTGCGCCCTGGGGAGGGGACGTCCGCGGGAGCGTGCCGTCCGTCAGGCGGCGGGCCGTGCGGGCCGCGTCACGTGAGGCCGCCGCGCCGGAATCCGCGGGGTTCGGGGTCGATGCCGTCATTCGGGTCCACCTCATGCTCTCGGGGTCATCGGAACAAGCGCCGCCAGGTCTCCGGGCCCGGGTAGCCGTCGGCCGCCGCGCCGCGCCAGCCCTGCGCCCGCTGGAACGCCTCGACGTTGCGGCGGTCCGCCTCCGTCCAGCGCGGACCGGGTCCCGACAGGTAGTGCTTGCCGAAGCCCCGCTTCACCAGTTGTTTGCCCAGCTTCTCCACATATGCGTTGGATTGGCCCGGACGGAAGGCGCCACGCCCGGGAAACGCCGTCGCATTCGCGCTCGACCCGCTCGAACCACTCGAACCGCCGATGCTCCGGCCCTTGCCGGTCACGAGGAGCTTCCACGTCTCGGGGCCGGGCAGACCGTCGGCCTCCTTGCCCTTCCAGCCCTGGGCCAGCTGGAACGCCTGGGTCGCGCGCCGGTCGGCCTCGCCCCACTTCGGGCCGGGGCCCTGGCGGTAGTACGCCTTCCCGCCGCGGTCGACGAGGAGCCGGCCGAGCTGGGTGACGTACGCGTTGTCGGCACCGGGACCGAACATGGCCGCGCCGGGGTACGGCGTGACCGCGGGGGCCGGGCCCCCGGCGCTGCCGGAGCCGGCGCTGACGACGGCCTTGTAGCGGTAGGCCACGTACCGGTCGGAGTTCGCCCAGTACGCCATGGGCGTCTGCTGCCTCCGCGTCTGCGGCCTGGTCTGCTCGTAGGCGACGTAGGACGTGTGCGTGTAGTCGCTCCAGCCGCCGAAGATCGTGACGTGCGAGCCGCGGGTCGGGTTCGCCGGGTTGTGGAAGAGCAGGATGTCGCCGGGCTGGAGCTCGGTGCGGTCGATGCGGTCGGCGAAGCGGTCGAGGCTGCCGGTCCACTCGTTGCTGCGGAGGTTCCAGGCCATCGAGATGTAGCCGGAGCAGTCCTGGCGGTAACCGTCGGACCAGTACTTCTCCATGGAGTAGGGGACCTGGGCGGCCACCCACAGCTTGGCCCGGTTGATGATGTCGGCGCGGCTCGTCGTCCGGAGCGTGCCGGGGGCGACCTGACCGGTCGTCGGATTGATGCCCGGAACGGCCTGGCCGCCGGGGCCGGGCGCGCCGTGCAGGGGCTCGCGGCCGCCCTGCGGGGTGTCGGGCTGGGGGAGGGCGGCCCGGACGGACGCGTGCGTCGACTCCGCCGGCTCGATCGGCGCCGCGGGCCGCGGGAGGGCGGTCGCCGTGGCGGCCCCGCCGCCGCCGAGCGCGACGCCCGCGGCCGTCACCAGGACCAGGGCGCGGCGCGCGCCGTGCGCGGACGGGTGGCCGCCCACCCGGACCGGCAGGCCGAGCGCGAGGTCGCGCCGCTGCCGGGCGCACCCCGGGCAGCCGCAGTCCGCCGCGGGCTCGAACTCCACGAAGACCGGCACGCTCATGCGAATCCCCTCCACACTCGTCAAGATCTTTCGACCCTTGGATATGGGCGTCAGTGTCTCAACTGTCTGGACAAATCGCATTTTGACGGATCGAAGGCCTCATACGACCATCCGACAGGCCGGTGGTGACCGTAATTGGTCAGGAGCACACCCGGACGTCGGGTAGAGTTCTCTCTGTCAGCAAGCGCCGCTAGCTCAGTTGGTTAGAGCAGCTGACTCTTAATCAGCGGGTCCGGGGTTCGAGTCCCTGGCGGCGCACGCAGAGTCAAGACCCCCTCACCGATGGTGAGGGGGTCTTGCTCGTTTCGGAGGCGTCCGCGGGGCGGGGCGGTCGTGAGCCAGGTGACACGGCAGGGCTCTGGGCCGGGCGGGGCGGGGCCCTTACAGTGGCCGGAACCTCGACCTCCCGCGGCGGCACCGGACCCCTCCCGCGTCCGCGAGCCCCACGGTGGAGGACCGACCCGGCCGGCGGCCGACGCGGGACGCGGCGCCGCCGGCCGGAGTCCGGTCGACGCGGCCGTCACCTCGGCGGGGCCGTCACCGCGACGCGGCCGTCACCTCGACGCAGCCGTCGCCTCGACGCGAATGCGCCCGAAAGCGCCGCCGCCCGGCCTCGCGGGGCCGGGCGGTGGAGGGCCGTAGTGGAGGGCCGTAGCCCGGGGCCGAGCGCCGTGAGCGCCCGGGGGATCAGTGCGTCGCCGAGGTCAGGTACGCCGAGACCACCACGTTCGCCGTGTACGCGTTCGTCTCGCGGTCGAACGTGCCGCCGCAGGTGATCAGGCGGAGTTCCGCACGGCGCGGGTCCCTCGCCCCGTAGACCCTGCTCGCGTCGAAGTGCTCCCGCGGGTACACCTGGACGTCGTCGACCGTGAATTCGGCGACCGATCCGTCCGTACGGGTGACGCGGACCTTCGCGCCCGCGCGGGCCGCGCTCAGGCCGTAGAAGACGGCCGGGCGGGTCTCGGTGTCGACATGGCCGACGAGGAGGGCCGGGCCCGCGGCGCCCGGCCGGGTGCCGGCGCCGAACCAGCCGACCGTGTGCGGCATCTCGTACGGCGGCGGGTCGATCGCCCCCGTGTCGTCCAGGCCGCGCGCCACGACCGGCGCGTCGATGCCGAGGGAGGGGACCTCGACCCGGCTCGGCGCGACGGGGGCCAGCGGGTCCCGGGCCGGCGGCAGGGCCGTGCCGAACGGGCGGCCGACCGCGGCGATGTCCCCGGTGGTCGGCCCGGAGCTCCCGCCCGGCCCCTCGGTGACCTCCCGGCCCCAGAGCCAGAGCCCGAGGAGCAGCAGCGCCCAGGCCACGCCGGTGACGAGTCGCCCGGTGCCCGCCGGGCGGGAGCCGGACGCCACCGTCACTCCGTGCCCGGACCCGTGCCGGTGTCCGTGTCGGCCGTCCGGCGGCGGGAGCTGCGGAACGCGACCGCCACGGCGGCGACGGCCGCCAGGCCGAGGCCCAGCAGGGTGTACGGGGTGCCGAGGCCGCTCTCGCTGGTGGTCTGGGCGACCCCGGGCGCGGCCGGGGCGGCGAACGCGGCGGTGCCGCCGCCACCCGCGCGCACCGGGGCGACCGGGCTCGCGTGGTGGGTCGGCCGATGAGTCGGCTCGTCCGTGGGCCGGTGCGTGGGCTCGTGGGTCGGCCGGTGCGTCGGCTCGTGCGTCGGCTTGGAGCGCTCGACGCGCACGCTGCCGACGTCCGGGTGGTCGTGGCCGTCGCAGGTCACGCTGACCTTGTACGTGCCGTTCTCCAGCCGGGTCTTCACCGTGGTGTCGCCGAACAGCGGGGCGCCGCCGCCGTCCCGGCCGGTGAGTTCCGCGTCGGCGACGAACGCCGGGGACTTCGCGGCACCCGTCGTGCCCTTGCAGCCCTGGACGCGGACGTCGATGTCGGCGCCGGGTGCCGCGGTGGATGGGGTGACGGTGACCTTCACCCCGTCGTGGGCGTACGCGCCGCCGGCCGCGGGTGCCAGCACGAGCACGAGGGCCGCCCCTGCGGCACCGAGAGCAATGGGACCTGAACGCATCGTGACCTCCTGATACAGGCAGGGTCACCCGGATCGGGGCTTCTCGCATCCGCAGGGGGCCGGCGGGGGGCCGCTACACCCGGTCGACGATGTCCGCGATCGACTTGACGATCTTGGAGGGGCGGAACGGGAAGCGGTCGATCTCCGCCTGCGTCGTCAGGCCGGTCAGCACCAGGTACGTCTGCATGCCCGCCTCCAGGCCGGCCAGGATGTCGGTGTCCATCCGGTCGCCGATCATGGCGCTGGTCTCGGAGTGGGCGCCGATGGCGTTCAGGCCGGTGCGCATCATGAGCGGGTTCGGCTTGCCCGCGAAGTACGGGTCCTTGCCGGTGGCCTTCGTGATGAGGGCGGCGACCGAGCCGGTGGCGGGCAGCGGGCCCTCCAGGGAGGGGCCGGTCTCGTCGGGGTTGGTGCAGATGAAGCGGGCGCCGGCGTTGATGAGCCGGACCGCCTTCGTCATGGCCTCGAAGGAGTACGTGCGGGTCTCGCCGAGCACCACGTAGTCCGGGTCGTGGTCGGTGAGGACGTACCCGATGTCGTGCAGCGCGGTGGTCAGGCCGGCCTCGCCGATGACGTACGCGGTGCCGCCGGGGCGCTGGTCGTCGAGGAACTTGGCGGTGGCGAGGGCCGAGGTCCAGATGTTCTCGACGGGGACCTCCAGGCCCATCCGGGCGAGCCGGGCGTGCAGGTCGCGGGCCGTGTAGATCGAGTTGTTCGTGAGGACCAGGAAGGGCTTCCCGGTCTCCCGCAGCTTCCTGATGAACGCGTCGGCGCCGGGGATCGGCACGCCCTCGTGGATGAGGACGCCGTCCATGTCGGTCAGCCAGGATTCGATCGGCTTGCGCTCTGCCATGGGTGCGGGACTCCTGCCGTGCAAGTGCGGTGTGCTGGGGCGCCGCGACAGCGCTGTGGCGACGCCCCCAGCCTAGTCAGGAAGCCGTGACCCTGACCCCGTCGATCACCCAGTACCAGTTGTTCGCGCCGGTGTAGCGGAAGCGGAAGCCCACGGTGGACGCGCCGGCCGGGACGGCGACCGTGAGGGACTGCGGCTGCGAGATCACGTCGGCGGTGTAGTTCTTCACGACGGTCGGCGTGCCGCCGTTGAAGACGGCCTGGACCTGGGCGGTCTGGCCGCCTTCCTGGCGGTAGAGGGTGGTGAAGTCCAGGGTGACCCGGGTGGCGCCCGTGACGCTGTACGCCGGGGTGACCAGCGTCGAGTCGTACGTCCCCGAGAACGCCTTGTCGGCCCACTCGTCGGAGTCGGCGACGGCGAAGACGCCGCGGGCCCGCACGTTCAGCTCGCGGGACTGGTCGCGCTGGGTGCGGGACCAGAACTCGTCGGTGGCGAAGGACCAGCCGCGCCACTCGGTCATGCCGCCGGTGCCCATGGCGTTGTCGATGACGGACCAGCCGCTGGGCGCGGTGCGGGTGAAGCCGAGGACGCCGGCGGGGATGACGGTCTCGTCGACGCGCCCGGTCAGCGAGCCCTGGAGGGTGTCGAAGGGGTCGGTGGACCGCTCCTGGATCGGCTTGCCGTCGAGGCCCCAGGACGCGGCGGGGGTGATGCCGAGCTGGCGGAAGACGGTGGCGGCGACGTCGACGAGCCGGGTGTCGATGGGGCGGGCGCCGGCGGCGATGCCGGGGCCCTGGGCGAGGACGAAGGTGCGGCGCTCCTCGATGGAGGAGCCGCCGTGGCCGCCTCCGTCGGTGTGGCCGTGGTCGGTGGTGACGATGACGGTCCAGCGCTCGGTGGCGTACGAGGGGCGGGCCTTGATCGCGGTGAGCAGCCGGCCGAGGTAGCCGTCCTGGACGTCGATGGCGTCGGTGTACCGGGGGCTGGCGGCGCCGTGGTTGTGGCCGATCTCGTCGGTCTCGCCGAAGTAGACGAAGAGGACGTCGGGGTTCTGGTTGCGGAGGACGTCCTCGGTGATGTCGGTGATCACGAGGTCGTTGACGACGTAGTCGTTGTCGTAGACGAGTTTGGCGTCGGCGCCGGGGGTGACGGTGCCGTGGGTGTCGAGCTCGGGCCAGTCGACGGCGGCGAAGAGCGAGAGCCCGGGGCGGACCTGGTTCAGGCGGGCGAGGAAGCCGGGGTACTGGCCGTAGTTCTTGCCGGTGAAGGTGTTGTCCTTGACGCCGTGCTTGTCGGGCCAGACGCCGGTGGAGATGGTGGACCAGCCGGGGCCCGAGGAGGTCGCGGCCATCGGGTTCGCGTAGAGCAGGGAGCGGCCGTAGGTGCCGTTCGCCATCAGGGACTTGAGGTGCGGGGCCTTGGCCGCGTCGATCCGGTCGTGACGCAGGCCGTCCATGCCGACGACGAGCACCTTGTCCTTGCTGGTGCCGTCGGGGAGCGTGGGCGCGGCGGCGGCACGGGCCGCGGGGGCGGTGGCGAGGCCGGTGGCGGCGACGGCCGCGGTGGCGCCGGCGGCGGCGAGCACGGTGCGGCGGGGAATGCCGGTGACGGGCATGTCGGGCTCCTTCGTGGGGCGGGGGCGGGGGCGACGGGATGGCGGACGCACGTCAACGCCCCTGATCTCTCAGGGGCGTTGGTCCGTACCCGTTATCCTTCCGCGATCAACGGGGGCATTCCAGGGGCGTACGGTGAACTCTCAGCTGCCGGTCGCGGACTTCCACGCGTCGACGTACGTCTTCAGGTTCTCGTCGATGTCGGCCCAGTCCGGTTCGAAGACCTCGACGCCCTCCATCAGCCGGGCGAGTTCGATGGCGTTGGCGTCGGTCGCCTTGACGTCCTTGCGGGCCGGGAAGCCGCCGCCGACGGCGCTGACCTGGCGCTGGGCGCCCTCGGTCAGCATGAAGTCGAGGAGCTTCCGGCCGTTCTCGGTGTGCGGGGCCTTGTCGACCAGGCCGGCCGCGTACGGCAGGGCGAAGGTGGTCGGCTTCCCCGCGCCCCTGGCCGGGAACCAGATGCCGAGGTTCGGCATGGACTTGGACTGGGCGAAGTTCATCTGCACGTCGCCGTTGGCGACGAGGAGTTCGCCCTTGTCCACCTTGGGGGCGAGCTTGGAGGTGGAGGAGGACGGGCCGACGTTGTTGGCCTGGAGCTTCTTGAGGTACTCCATGGCCGGTTCCCGGCCGCCGAAGTCGTGCATGGCCTTGATGAGGACGGCGGTGCCGTCGCCCGCGACGCCCGGGGTGGAGTACTGGAGCCTGTCCTTGAACCTGCCGTCGAGCAGGTCCTCCCAGGACGTGGGGGCCGTGGGGAGCTCCTTCTTGTTGTGGACGAAGCCGAAGTAGTTGTTGACGACCGAGGTCCAGGTGCCGTCGGCCGCCTTGTCCCCGCCGCCGACCTGGTCGGCGCCCTGCGGGGTGTACTTCTGGAGCAGGCCCTTGGAGCCGGCCTGCTGGATGAAGGGCGGCAGGGTCACGAGGACGTCGGCCTGGGTGTTGCTCCTCTCGCGGAGGGCGCGCTGCACCATCTCCCCGGAGCCGCCCTCGACGTACTCGACCTTGATGCCGGTCTTCTTCTCGAAGTCGGCGAAGACCTTGTCGTACCAGCCGTCTCCCGCCTCGCCCTTGAGGCCGTCGGCGCTGTAGACGGTGACGGTCTTCGCGTCGGAGGCGGCGGTGGTGCCACCGCAGGCGGTGAGGCCGGCGGCGAGGACGAGGGAGCCGGTGACGGCGGCGATCGGCTTGGCGTAGGGACGCATGACGTCGTTCTCTCCTGAGGATCTCTGGCTACGGGGAAGGGCGGGGGAAACGGGGCCGGGGAAGGGCGGGGGAATCGGGGGTGGGGAAGGCTCCGGGGAGCGGGGGATGGTTCCGGGGAGCGGCCTCTAGCGGAAGGAGGCCCTGGTCCGGATGCGGGAGACGGCGAGCAGGACCAGCAGGGTCGTGGCCATGAGGACCACGGCCAGCGCCGATCCGGTGAAGAGGGAGCCGCGGTCGGTGGCGGTGAAGACGAGCACCGGGAGCGGCATCCAGTCCGGCGGGTAGAGCATCATCGTGGCGCTCAACTCGCCCATGGACAGGGCGAAGCAGAGTCCGGCGGCCGCGTTCAGGGAGGGCAGCAGGAGCGGCAGGCGCACCCGGAGCAGGACGTACGAGGGGCGGGCGCCGAGGCCGGCCGCCGCCTGCTCGTACATCGGGTCGAGCCGCTGGATCGCGGCCGACACCGACTGGTGGGCGAAGGCCGTGACGAGCACGGTGTGCGCGAGGATCACGATCCAGCGGGTGCCGTTGAGGAGCAGCGGCGGCTGCGAGAACGCGACCAGGACGGCGAGGCCGACGACCACGGACGGCACGGCGACCGGCAGCATGAACAGCGCGTCGAGGATCCGCTTGCCCCTCCTGCCGAGCGCGGCCCCGGCGAGCGCGGCCCAGGTGCCGGCGGCCAGCGCGGTCGCGCTGGCGGCGAGGGCGGTGACCAGGCTGGTGGTGAGGGCCTGGAGGGACTCCCCGCGGACGGCGGCCGCGTAGTGGCCGGTGGTCGGCCCGGAGGGGAGGGCGCCGGACCAGTGCGTGGCGAACGAGGCGGCGACGACGACCAGCAGCGGGAGGGCGAAGAGCGGGACGAACAGCACGGCGAACGCGACCCAGGCCGTCCACCTGCCCGTACGGCTATGCACCAGCACGGCGGCTCACCCCCCGGTAGAGGACGTAGAGCCCCACGGAGAGGGCGACGTTGACGACGGCGACGACGCAGGCGGCCGCGTAGTCGGATTCGAGGATGGCCTTGCTGTAGACGAGCATCGGGAGGGTCGTGACGCCCTTGGCCCCGGTGAAGAGCACGATGCCGAACTCGTTGAGGCAGAGGACGAGGACGAGGCTGCCGCCCGCCGCGAGCGCGGGCAGCGCTTCCGGCAGGATCACCTGCCGGACGATCCGCGCCGGCCGGGCGCCGAGCGAGGACGCGACCTCCAGCTGGGCGGTCTCCAGCTGCGAGAAGGCGGCGAGCAGCGGGCGCATCACGAACGGCGTGAAGTAGGTGATCTCGGCGAGGAGGACGCCCCACGGGGTGGTCAGGAACCCGAAGGGGCCCGAGGGGTCCCCCGTGACGTCGGTCCAGACGCCGTTGGCCATGCCGACGGTGCCGTAGAGGAACAGCAGGGCGAGCGTGATCAGGAAGGACGGGAAGGAGAGGAAGACGTCGATGAACCGCGCCACCGCCTTCGCGCCGGGGAACGGCACGAACGCGATCACGACCGCGAGCGCGAAGCCGAGGACGAGGCATCCGGCGGTGGACGCGACGGCGAGCCACACGGTGGTGACCAGCGCGTCACGGAAGGACGCGGAGCCGAGGACGTCGCCGTACGCGCCGGGGGCCAGGGACTCCTGGACGACGAGCGCGAGCGGGTAGAGGAAGACGACGGCGAGCAGCGCGACGGGGGGCAGGGCCCAGAGCAGGGCGGGCCCGGCGCGCCGGTCGGCGGACGGGCGGTGCGCGGGGGCGGCGGGCGCCTCACCGGTCCGGGCCGGGGGGAGGCAGGGAGCGGCTTCGGCCGGGGGGAGGCCGGGGCCGGCTTCGGTCGGCGGGACGCCGGGGCGGTCGCCGGTCGGCGGGACGCCGGGGCGGTCGCCGGTCGGCGGTTGCTCCTCGGTGCGGCGCGGGGCCCTAGTGGTCATCGCTCACCCCCGCGGCCAGCAGCACCGCGTCCTCGGGCGCGAAGTGCAGCGTCACCTCGGCGCCGAGGACCGGCGCCTCCCGCAGCTCGCGGACGTCCGCCGTGACGCGGTGCCCGCCGACCTCGACGAGGAGGCGGTGGGTGGAGCCGCGCCACTGGACCTCGGCGAGCCGGCCCCGCAGCGGGTTCGGGCCCTCGCCGAGACCGACCAGGTGGGGGCGTACGCAGAGGGTGGCCGCCGACCCGGCGGCCGCGCCGGCGACCGGGACCTCCAGCGGCGTCCCGTCGAGGACGACGCCGGCCGTGCCGACCGTCACCGGCAGCAGGTTGGCGTTGCCCACGAACGAGGCCGTGAACTCCGTCCGCGGCCGGCGGTAGAGCTCCTGCGGGGTGCCGCAGTCCTGGAGCCGGGCCCTGTCCATGACGGCGATGCGGTCCGCGAGGGTCAGCGCCTCGACCTGGTCGTGGGTGACGTACAGGATCGACACGTCGGGCAGTTCGCGGTGGAGCCGGGCCAGTTCGGCCAGCATCCCGGAGCGCAGCTGCGCGTCGAGTGCGGACAGCGGCTCGTCGAGGAGGAGGACCTCGGGCCGGATGGCGAGCGCGCGGGCGATCGCGACCCGCTGCTGCTGGCCGCCGGAGAGCTCCCGCGGGTACCGGTGGGCATAGGCCGCCATGCCGGTCATCTCCAGGGCCTCGGCGACCCGGCCGGGGATCTCCGCCCTGGGCGCCTTCCGCGCCTTCAGGCCGAAGGCGACGTTGGCCGCGACCCGCAGGTGCGGGAAGAGGGCGTACTGCTGGACGACCATGCCGATGCCCCGCTTGTACGGCGGGAGGCCGGTGACGTCGCGGTCGCCGATGAACACCCGCCCGGAGGCCGGCCGGACGAACCCGGCGACGGCCCGCAGCGCGGTGGTCTTGCCGGAGCCCGAGGGGCCGAGGAGGGCCATGACCTCGCCGGGTTCGACGGTCAGGTCGAGCCGGTCGAGGACGGTGGTGCCGCCGTAGGCGACGGACACGGCGTCGAAGCGGATGCCGCTGGTCATGCCTCCGACTCCCCGATCAGTGCGGGAAGTCCGGCGATCGAGTCCAGGACGTGCGTCGCGCCGTGCTCCCTGAGCGCCGCCTCGTCGTGCGCGCCGGTCAGGACGCCCGCGACGATCCCGGCGCCGGCGCGGACCCCGCTGAGCATGTCGTACGAGGTGTCGCCCGCGACCACGAGCTGCCGGACGTCGTCCACGGCGCCGGTGCGGAGGAGGGCCGCGAGGACCATGTCCGGGTACGGGCGGCCGCGGCCGCCGGCGTCCGCCGGGCAGAGGGTCAGCTCGACCAGGCCCCGCCAGCCGAGCGCGTCGAGGATGGCGTCCTGGGTGACCCGGGCGAAGCCGGTGGTGAGGACCACCCGGCGGCCCTGGCCGGTCAGTTCGGCGATGGCCTCGGCGGCTCCGGGTACCGGGGCGATCCGGCCGGCGGAGACCAGTTCGCCGTAGGCCGCCTCGAAGGCGAGGTTGGCCTGCTGGGCGCGGGTCTCGTCACCGCCGAAGAGGTGGCGGAAGACGGAGATCTTGGACTCGCCCATCGTGGCGCGGACGTAGTCGATCATCGAGGCGGGGTCCTCGCCGAGGCGCTCGGCGGCGGCGGTGAAGGCCTGCTCGACGAGGCCGCCGTCGGCGACGGTGGTGCCGGCCATGTCGAGGACGACGAGGTTCTTCGTGTGGGTGCTCATGCGGTTCACCAGCCCAGTTCGTTCGCGGTCGTCTCGGCGATGGCGGGCGAGCAGGTCATGCCCCGGCCGCCCGGCCCGGTCACCAGCCACACGCCGTCGCGGACCCGCTGGCGGTGGACGACCCGGGCGGTGTCGGCGCACTGCGCGTACACCCCGGCCCAGCGCCGCCTGATCCTCGGCAGCGGGCGGCCCAGGAAGGACTCGACGACGCGGGTGAGGTGCTCGTAGGGGTCTTCGAGGGTGTCGAAGGCGAAGGGGTGCTCGTACTCGTGGGTGTCGCCGATGGTCAGTCCGCCGTCGAGGCGCTGCACCATGAGGAGCTGCATCCGGTGCGCGGCGGCGGTCGGGTCCTGCGGCTGCGCGGCCCGGAGGGAGTCCAGGGCCCCGGAGGCGTAGGCCGGGTAGTAGCGGAAGGAGTCGGCGTCCGCGACGGAGGTGGTGAGCGCCTCGCCGAGGGGGTCGGTCTGCATCATCTGGAGCCGCACCCGGCGGACGGGTATCTCGCCGGCGACCTCGCGGACGAGGCCGGAGAGCGCGGCGCCGGTGCACAGCACGACGGCGTCGCCGCGGTGCACCTCTCCGCGGTCGTCGCGGACGGCGTCCTCGCCGACGACGTCGCGGACCTCCCGGTCCGGGAGGAAGGTGTACCTCCCGGTGGCGAGGAGGGCCTCGCGGAGCGCGAGTTGCGCGGGGCGGGGCTCGACGGCGGCGTCCCGCTCGCACCAGAGGGCCGCCTCGAACGCGCCCCGCAGGGCCGGGTTGACCGCCCGGGCCTCGCCGGCCGTCAGCAGCTTGTAGCCGCGGGCGGCGGCGTCGGGGCGGGCCACCGCGGCCTCGGCGACGGCGCGTTCCAGCTCGTTGCGCACCGGCGTGAGCGAGCCGATGGCCCGGAAGCCCAGGCCGGGGACGCGGGCGCCGATCGCCTCCCAGAGTTCCCGGGCGCGCAGGGCGGTGTCCAGCTCCTCGCCGCCCGCCCGTCCGCTCACCCAGATCTGCCCGAAGTTCCGGAGGGAGGCTCCGCGCGCCTCGGCCTCGCGCTCGATGTGTACGACCTCGTGGCCGCGTTCCACTGCGTGCCAGGCGTGCATGGTTCCCACCACGCCGGCTCCTACGACGATCACCTTCATGCCGTCGACGGTCCTGGGAACGGGTGGCCCGGACGGGGCCGGTGGGCGACGGGACGGTGAACGGCCCGCCAAGGTTGGACCAGACCCGTTACCTTCTCGTGACCCCAGAGCGAAGTGGGCGGCTCCGTTCGCCCGCCATCCTCCCCCGCCCTTCCCCGCCGTCCTCCCACGCCCTTCCCGTCCCGCGGGCCGCGTCGCCGCCCCCGCCGCCGACCCCGTCGCGGCCCTCGTTCAGCCCTGTCGGCCCAGGTGGGCCGTGAAGCTGAACCGGTCACCCCGGTAGAGGGTGCGGACCCGCTCCAGGGGGCGGCCCGCGGTGTCCCGCGAGACGCGGTGGAGCAGCAGCATCGGCAGCGCCGGCGGGGTGCCGACGAGAAGGGCCTCGCGCGGGGTCGCCAGCACCGTCTCGATGCGCTCGTCGGCGTCGCCGAAGGAGATGCCGAGGCGGTCGTGGAGGTAGGCGTAGAAGGAGGAGTCCGGGTCGAACTCGGTGTCCAGGTGCGGGGCGCGGGCCTCGGAGACGTACGTGCTCTCCAGGCCGACGCGCTCGTCGTCGGCGAGCAGCACGCGCTCCATGTGCCAGACGGGCTCGCCGCGTTCGGCACCGACCTCGGGGGCGAGCGCCTCCGGGCAGGGGAACCGGTCGAGCGAGATGAGGCCGCGGCCGGGACGACGGCCCTGGCGGCGGACGCCCTCCGTGTAGCTCGCGAGCGACAGGGGCTGTTCCAGCTTGGGGCCCGCGACGACCGTGCCCCGGCCCTGGCGGCGCAGCCTTCCCTCCAGGAGGAGTTCGCGCAGCGCCTGCCGGACGGTCTCGCGGGACACCTCGTAGCGGACGGCGAGGTCGCGCTCGGTGGGCAGCAGGCCGCCCTCCCCCAACTCGTCCACCATCAGGGCCAGTCGGGCCTTGACGGCGTAGTACTTGGGCACGCGGCCGTGCTCCGGGATGCCGGAGTTCACGGGGGCGCCCGGGGTGCCGGGGGTGTTCTGGTAGTTCACCGGGGGATGGTCGCAGACGGGGATGAACGGGAAGGTGTACGCGGCATGTCTCACCGGTGCCGGCGGCGGCGGGCGATACGCACGAGTGCGGCGCCGAGGACGACGAGTCCGCCCGCGAGCGCGGCGACGAGCGCGGCCTTCCTCTCCGACTCCCTTCCGGTGCTGGCGAGTTCGTCGTCCGGCCCGGCGAGCACGAGGTCGTCGGGGTTCGCGGTGGCGGTGCCCGGCGGGCGGGGGCTCGCGGTGGGGGGCCGCGAGGGGGTCGCCGGGGCGGACGAGCCGGATGTGTCAGGTGCGGGCTCTTCGGTGCCGGCGGAGGGGGCCGGGGCGGCGGGGCCCACGGTCAGCCGGTAGTCGTCCGACTCGCCGACCCAGTCCCCGTCGGCGCCCCGGCGCTGGACGATCGCCGCCTTCACGACGACCTCGTCGGGGGCGGCCTCCGGGCGGAAGCCGAGTCGCACGGAGACCGAGAGGGTCTCCTTCGAGGGCACCACGAAGCCGTCGAAGCCGGTGAACGCACCGACGTTCTCGGCCTGTTCGGTCGCCTCGAAGGCCACCGGCCGCCAGCGCGCGGCGCCGCCGTCGTAGAACTCGAACCGGATCTGCTCGGGCCGCAGCCGCCCCTGCTCGTCGGTGAGGACGAGCACGGGGTGGATGCCGGAGCAGAGTCCGTCGGTGGTGTTGGTGAGGTCGAGCTTCCACTCCTGGAGGCCGCCGCCGGCCGGGTACTCCGACGGACCGCCCTGGATCCGGGTGTCGAGGGGGAACGCGGATCCGGAGGAGGCGCCGCAGGTGGGCGCGGGGGGATCCGGGGCGGGAATGGCGGGGGCGGCCTGCGCCGGGGCGGGAGCGGTCGCGGGGGGCGCCGAGGGGTCGGGCGCGGCCGGGACGGGCGGCGCCAGGGCGAGCTGGGCCGTCGCGGTGGCCGCCAGCACGGCTGCCGCGGCCAGGGATCGGGGGGTGCGGGGTCGCAGGGGTGCGGAGGGCATGGGGTGAGGGCCTTCGCTGCTCGCGGGCGTACGGGTCGGCCGCGACGCTGCCATGCCGCGGGCCCGGGGCCCGGACGGCGACACCGCGACCACCCCCGGACGGCCCGGCCGATCCGCCCGATCGGCCTACAGTCGTACGGTCCGATGGGCGTTTCGGCTGATGGACGTCTGGACTGATGAACGTCTCGACCGATGGTCGCCTGGGCCGATGGGCCGACGATCGCACCGGGGCGGGACCGGCGGAGACCGGCGGCCGGCTGCACCCAGGCGCCGGGCGGGCTCAGGCCGCCCGCGGTGCCGACCCGCCGCCGAAGAGCGGGGCCAGGACCAGCCAGGCCGCGCCCTCCGCCACGGCGTCCCGGTCCCCCGCCACGCGCACCGGAGCCGTCAGGCCCAGCCCGGCGAGCACCTCCCGCACCCCGCCCGCGAACACCTCGGGCGCGGCGAGGACCAGCCGGCCGCCGAGCAGGACCTCGTCGATGTCGAGGAGCCGTACGACGTTGGCGGCGCCCGCGCCGAGGATCCGCGCGGCCTCGGCCTCCTCGCCGCGCGCGACGGCCGCGAGGCACAGCACCTCCAGGCAGCCGCGACCGCCGCAGCCGCACACGGGCCCGTCGAGCTGGACGGTCTGGTGGCCCAGCTCGCCGGCCCCCGTCCTGTCGCCGCGGAGCGGGGCCCCGCCGAGGACGAGACCGGCGCCGAGACCCGTACCGAGGTGGACGTACGCGAAGGAGGAGGGGGCGGCGGGGCGGACCGCGAGGCCCAGGGCGGCGGCGTTGGTGTCCTTGTCGAGGACGACGGGCAGCCCGATGCGCCGGGCCAGCTCCTCACGCACGGGGTGGCCGTCCCACTCGGGGAAGCCCGTCACCCGGCCGGGCACTCCGGCGCGGTGGTCGAGCGGCCCGGGCATCGCGACCCCGACACCGAGAACGGGCGCGGGGAGCGAGCCGGGGACGGAGTCCGGTACGGGGTCGACGCGCGGCCCGGGGACGGAGTCCGGTACGTCGTCGACGCGCGGCCCGGGAGCGGGATCCGGTACCGGGTCGACGCGCGGCCCGGGAGCGGGATTCCGTACCTGGTCGCGGTGCGACCCGGCGGTGAAACCCCGCGCATGGTCGGCGCGCGGCCCGGCGGTGGCCTCGGACGCGTACGTCCCGGAGGCGGCGAAGCCCGCCGTCAGGGCCCGTACCTCCTCCGCCACCGCCGCCAGGACGGGCTCCGCGCCCTCCCCCAGGGCCACGGCGCGGGTGCGCCGGGCGACGACCGTGCCCGCGAGGTCGGTGAGGAGGGTGGTCAGCTCGTCGCGGTCGAGGTGGACGCCGACGGCGTACCCCGCGGTGGGCACGAGCCGCAGGACCGTCCGGGGTTTGCCGCCGGTCGAGGCGCGGTGGCCGGCCTCCGTGGCGAGGCCCTCGGACCGCAGCCGCGCCGTGATCTTGCTGACGGCCTGCGGGGTGAGCCCGGTCCGCTCGGCGAGCTCCAGGCGGCTGATCCCGGCCTCGCCCGCCGTGCGGAGCAGGTCGAGGACGAGCGCCGCGTTGGGGCTGCGCAGGGCCGGCACGTTCACTGCACCACTCCGATCAGATCCGTCTCCACCTGCCCATTGTCGCTGCCGCTTGCACTTTGGCAACGCCGTTGTTTAAGTGAGGGCATGACTGGCACTCCCCGCACCCCCCTCCGCGTCGGCCTCGTCGGCTACGGCCTCGCGGGCTCCGTCTTCCACGCCCCGTTGATCGCCGCCTCCGCGGACCTGGTCCTCGCCGCCGTGACCACCGGCAACCCCGAGCGGGCCGCCGAGGCCCGCGCCGCGTACCCGGGCGTCCGGGTCGTCGCCGCCCCCGAGGAGCTGTGGGCGGACGGAGCGGCGGACGAGCTCGACCTGGTGGTCGTCGCCTCCCCGAACAAGACGCACGTCGCGATCGCCACCGCCGCCCTGGAGGCGGGCCTGCCGGTGGTCGTCGACAAGCCGCTGGCCGGGACCGCCGCCGAGGCCCGCGCCCTCGCGGCCCTCGCCGAGGAGCGGGGCCTGCTGCTCTCCGTCTTCCAGAACCGTCGCTGGGACAACGACTTCCTGACCCTCCGCCGGCTCCTCGACGAGAAGGCGCTCGGCGAGGTCCAGCGCTTCGAGTCCCGCTTCGAGCGCTGGCGCCCGCTGCCCAAGGGCGGCTGGCGCGAGTCCGGCGCACCGGCGGAGATCGGCGGCCTGCTCTACGACCTCGGCAGCCACGTCGTCGACCAGGCCCTGGTCCTGTTCGGCCCGGTGGTCTCCGTGTACGCCGAGTCGGACGTCCGCCGGCCGGGCGCCGAGGCCGACGACGACACCTTCCTCGCGCTCACCCATGCGAACGGCGTGCGCTCGCACCTGTACGTGAGTGCCACGACCGCCCAGCTCGGGCCCCGCTTCCGGGTGCTCGGGCAGCGCGCGGGCTTCGTGAAGTACGGGCTCGACCCGCAGGAGGCGGCCCTGCGCGAGGGGCTGCGGCCGGAGCCGGGCACGGCGTGGGGCGTGGAACGGGAGGACCTGTGGGGGCGGCTCGGCGCCGGCGAGTCGCCGCTGACCGGCGGCGGAACCCCGGTCGAGTCGCTGCCGGGCGACTACCCCGCGTACTACGCGGCCGTCGCCGCCGCCCTGCGCGGCACCGGCCCGAACCCGGTGACGGCGCACGAGGCCGCGGCCGCGCTCGACGTCCTGGAGGCGGCGCGGCGGTCCGCCCGCGAGGGGATCACGGTGGCGCTGTGAGCGAGCCGGAGGTGAACGATCTGGAGGCCCAGGAGGCCGGACTGGTCCTCCCCCGCTTCACGTACGAGGACGCCTGGACGCTCGGCGGGCTGCTCGTCGGCATGGCGCGCGAGCGCGGCGCGCCGGTGGCCGTCGACATCCGGCGCGGGCCGCAGCAGCTCTTCCACTGCGCGCTGCCGGGGTCGAGTGCGGACAACGACGCGTGGATCGACCGCAAGCGGCGGGTCGTCGAGCGGTACGGCGTGAGCTCGCTCCTGGTCGGCGCCCGGTTCCGGGCCAAGGGGACGACGTTCGAGGCGTCCTCGCGTCTCGACCCGGACCGGTACGCGGCGCACGGCGGCGCGTTCCCGCTCGCCGTCGAGGGCGCGGGGGTGATCGGCTCGGTCACGGTCTCGGGACTTCCGCAGCTGGAGGACCACGCCATGGTCGTCGAGGCGCTGGAGCTCCTTCTCGCCTCGTACACCCCGGGCACGCCGCCCACCGCCGGGACCGACTGACGCACCGCACGGTCGCCCGCCGACGACGGACGGCGGTGGCGCCCCGCGCGGGGCGCCACCGTTCCGCCGGGAGCGGGTCTAAAGGACGAGGGCCGAGGCCGAGGCCGGGGCCCGGAAGCCGGGCCCCCCGACACCAGGCCCGGATCAGGCGTCCTTGAGCTCCTGTCGCTGGCGGCCGAGGCCCTCGACCTCCAGCTCGACGACGTCCCCGGCGCGCAGGTACGGCTTGGGCTCCGGCTGCCCCATGGCGACGCCGGCGGGGGTGCCGGTGTTGATGATGTCGCCCGGGTGGAGCGTCATGAACCGGCTGACGTACCGGACGACCTCGGCGACGGGGAAGATCTGGTCCGAGGTGTGGCCGTCCTGCTTGAGTTCGCCGTTGACCCAGAGGCGCAGGCCCAGGGCCTGCGGGTCCGGCACCTCGTCCGCGGTGACGAGCCACGGGCCGAGCGGGTTGAAGGTCTCGCAGTTCTTGCCCTTGTCCCAGGTGCCGCCCCGCTCGATCTGGAACTCGCGCTCGGAGACGTCGTGGGCGACGGCGTAGCCGGCGACGTGCGCGAGGGCCTCCTCGTCGGTCTCCAGGTAGCGCGCGGTGCGGCCGATGACGATCGCGAGCTCGACCTCCCAGTCGGTCTTCACCGAGCCGCGCGGTACGAGGACGGTGTCGTCGGGGCCGACGACGGTGTCCGCGGCCTTGAGGAAGACGACGGGCTCGGCGGGGGTGGCCTGGCCGGTCTCGGCGGCGTGCCCGTGGTAGTTCAGCCCGATGCACACGACCTTGCCGATCCGGCCGACGGGCGGACCGACGCGCAGTCCGGTCGCGTCGAGCGCGGGCAGCACGCCGGCACCGGCGGCGGCCCGTACCCGGTCGAGGGCGGAGGCGTCGGCGAGCAGACTGCCGTCGATGTCGTCGACCAGCGCGGACAGGTCGCGGAGCGTCCCGTCCTGGTCGAGCAGGGCGGGACGCTCGGCTCCCGGCGGGCCGACACGCAGCAGCTTCATGGACTTCTCCCTGTGGTCGAGGCGGGCCCGGGAAAGGGCCCTGAGGTACCCCGGCCGATGGAGTGCGGCCATCGGAGGATTGGTCGATCCTCCAAGAGAATGGGTCAGTCTGCAAGACCCCGTTCAGCCACTGGACCCTTACGCGCGAGTAGCAAGCGGAGCGGGCCCTTCCTTCTCGCTCCTCTCGCGGAAGAGGAAGGCCCGCTCCGCGGCGGTCCAGGTGGTGCTCGTGACCACGTAGAGCGCGGCGGCGAGCGGGACGACGGCGACCGTGATCAGGGTGGCGAAGGAGAGCAGCGGCATCACCTTGGCGATGGTGCCCGCACCCGGCGTGGGCTGCCCCAGGTCCAGCGGCTGGGCGGCGAGCTGGGCCCTCGTGCGCCGGTACGTGTACGTGGCGACGGCGGCGACGAGCGCGAAGAGGACCAGGTAGACCCGGCCGGCCGGTCCGAAGGGGCCGCCGTGGGAGAGGGCGTCGGCCCAGTGGTCGCCGAGGGGGGCGGCGAGCAGGGTGTGCCCGGCCATCCGGTCGCCGGAGAACAGGTGGTACATCAGCAGGAACGCGGGCGCCTGGAGCAGGCTGGGCAGGATCCCGGCGAACGGCGAGACCTTCTCCCGCGCGTGCAGCTCGGTGACCGCCTTCCGAAGCCTCTCGGGGTTCTTGGCGTGCTTCTTGCGGAGCGCGGCCAGCTCCGGGGCGATCCGGGTGCGGGCCTTCTGCCCCCGCGCCGAGGCCCGGGACAGCGGGTGGACCGCGAGCCGCACGAGCAGGGTGAAGAGGACGATCGCGGCGGCCGTGGCGGTGCCGGCGAAGAGCGGCTGGAGCAGGTCGGCGAGCCGCTCGACCAGGGAACCGAAGGCGGAAAGGATGGCGGACATGGGGAGCCCTCCGTGGGGTCTCGTCGTGCCGGGGAGAGGTCGGGTCTCGGCATGACGGATCCGCGTGAGGGGTGTCCGGTGCGGGGCGCGCGCCCTGTGCGGTGCGCGCTCCCCGGGGATGGTGCGGGGGCTCCCTACGCGGCCGTCGGGAGGGGACGGCCGGGAGCGCGGGGTCTGCGGCGGCCCGCCGCGTCGGGGTCGCGCTGGGGCAGGAAGGCGGTGCGCCGCTCGCGGTCGCGGAGGGCGGTGCGCACGGCGGTGGGCGGTACGGCCGGGGCCGTACGGGCTCCGAACAGGGCGCAGACGACGGTGGTCGCGGCGAGCGCGACGGCGGCGGGGACGCCACCGCCGTCGGCGAGGAGCAGATCGGCGAGGGCGAGGAGGAAGAACAGCGGCGCGAGGACGCGCAGGGCGATGCTCCCGGCCGTCATTCCGCCACCCCCTTCCACGGGCCTCGCTCGGCTTTCCCACCGGGAGGACGTTCGGGGCGCGCCCGGAGTTCCCGGTGCCGCGCGATCGGGGGGAAGTGTCAGTCGTTCGGGTGGTCCAGGGGGACGAGGAGGCGGCGGGGTGCGACGAGGGCGCGGCTGATCGGGTCGGCGGGGTCCCGGTCGAGCCCGGCGCCCGGCCGCATCTCGACGTCCGCGGGCGGCACGGGGAGGCGGCAGGCGGGGCACTCGCCGTACGGGCCGAGTTCGGTGCCGCAGTCGGCGTGGTGGAAGTGGCGGACGGCCACGCCTCCGGGCGCCTCGCCCCGGCCCCAGGCGCCGAGCGAGCGCAGCACGGGCCAGAGCGCGAGTCCGCGCTCGGTGAGGACGTACTCGTCGCGCGGGGGCGATTCCTGGTAGCGCCGCCGTTCGAGGACGCCGGCCTCGACGAGGGCCTGGAGGCGGGCGGCGAGGACGGCGCGGGGGGCGCCGAGGTGGACGAGGAAGTCGTTGTATCGGCGCACGCCGTAGAAGGCGTCGCGCACCACGAGCAGGGTCCAGCGCTCTCCGACGACCTCGAGGGCGCGGGCGATGGAGCACTGCTGGTGGGCGTAGTCCTTGCCGAGAGCCATGCGGACCATCGTACCCACTCCAGGTTCATTGAATGAACTCAGCTGGTACCGTGAGAGACCTAGAGTTCATTCACCGAACCTACGGGTGGAAAGGCTCCCGCCATGACCCCGCTCGCGTCCACCGCGCCCGCCGCCGCCCCGCCCCGCTCCACCCCCCGCCCCCGGGCCGCGCTCGCCGTCACCGCGGCGGCCACCGCCGTCGCGCTGATGAACTACACGGCCCCGATGCTCACCCTCCCCGACACGGCCGCGGCGTTCGGCACCCCGGCCTCCGCCCGGGCATGGCTGCTCAACGGCACCCCGCTGGGCCTCGCCGTCCTCCTCCTCGTCGCCGGCAGCCTCGCCGACGCGCACGGCCGCCGCCGCGTCTTCCTCCTCGGCACCCTCGCCCTCGGCCTCACCACCGCCCTCGGCGCGTTCGCCGGCTCCACGGCCGCCTTCACCGCGGCCCGGATCGCCCAGGGCGCGGCGAGCGCCGCGGTCCTCGCCGGCAGCCTGGGCCTGCTGGCCGCCGCGTATCCGGCGGGCCGCGACCGGATCCGGGCCACGGGGATCTGGGGCGCGTCCGTCAGCGCCGGCATCGCGCTCGGCCCGCTCCTCGCGGGCGCCCTGAGCCTGGTGGACTGGCGGCTGGCCTACGCCGTCCTCGGCGCGGCGGCGCTGCTGACCGCGGGAGCCGGGGCACGGCTGCTGCCGGCGGACGAGGCTCCCCCGGCCGGCGCCCGCACCCGCCCCGACCTCGCGGGCGCCACGGCCCTCGGCCTGGCCCTCGCGGCCCTGCTCACCGCCCTCACCCTCGGCCGGGACGGCTGGCTCCACCCCCGGGTGGGCCTCCTCCTGCTCGCCGCGCTCGCCCTGACCGGCCTATTCGTGCTGGTCGAGCACCGGAGCCGGACCCCCATGGTGGACCTGGCGCTGCTGCGGCGGCCGGCGTTCCTCGCGTCGACGCTGGGAGCGCTGTTCACGGGCCTGGCGGTGATCGGACTGTTCAGCGTGGTGCCCGCGCTGCTCCAGGGCGGAGCGGGGATGTCCCCCCTGGGCGCGGCATGGCTGTTCGTCCTCTGGTCGGGCACCGCCTTCGCGGTGGCCCTGCAGACCCGGCGGCTCGCGGGCCGCGTCCCCGCCCCGTACCAGCTGGCCCTGGGCTTCGCCCTGTCGGCCGCGGGGGTGCTGGCCCTGCTCGGCGGCCTGGAGGGACCGGCCGGCTCCTGGCCCCGGCTCCTCCCCGGCCTCCTGGTGGCGGGCGCGGGCAGCGGCCTGCTCAACGCCGCGCTTCCCCGCCTCGCGGTCGACTCCGTACCGCCGGAGCGCGCGGCGATGGGCTCCGGCGCCAACAACACCGCGCGCTACATCGGCTCCTCGGCCGGCGTGGCGCTGATGCTGGCGCTGGCCACGGCGGGCCCGGACACGGCGGTCCTGGTCGCGGCGGCCCTCGCCGTCGCGGGCGCGGGGCTCACACTGGCCCTCGGGCGACGGCAGCGCGCCACCTCCCGCTAGGTCACGAGCTTCGCCCAGACGACCAACCGGTAGGCGCTGCTGAACTCGGGAGTGCAGGTGGTGAGGGTGAGATAGGCGCCGGGCTCGTCGTACCCGTACGAGGGCTTGACGATCGACCGGGGCACGGCCCGCACGACCCCCACGTCCCGCGGAGCGGTCTGCCGCAGGACCTGGTCGACGCGGTAGACGTACGTACGCGCACGCGTGCGCACGGAGACCTCGTCCCCGGGCACCAGCCGGTCGATGTACCGGAAGGGCTCGCCGTGGGTGTTGCGGTGCCCGGCGAGGGCGAAGTTCCCCGTACCGCCCGGAGCGGCGGTGCCGGGGTAGTGCCCGACGTACCCCTTGTCGAGGACGGACCGCTTCGAGACGCCCTGGGCGACGGGGACGGTGAGGCCGAGACGCGGGATGCGCAGGACGGCGAAGGCGGCGGAGGGCGCCGGACCGCGCCCGCCGGAGGCGGCACCGGCGCTCGGGGCGGCGGAGACGACGGGGGGAGCGCCGGAGGCGTCGGGGACGTCGGGGGTGCCGGAGCTGTCGGGCGTACGGGAGGGGCCGCCGGCACCGGTGGCGCGGGCGGGGTCGGCGGGGGGAGAGATGTCCCACTCCCGCTCCAGGACGCGGACCTGCTGCAGGGCCTCGGCCCGGGCCTGCCGGTTGGTCCACCAGAGCTGGTGCACCACGAGGAGCAGGACCACGACGCCACAGGTGACGACGGTCTCCGCGCACACCCAGAGCAGCCGGGCACCCGCGCGGCGACGCCCCCGCGACTGCACGACGACCGGTATCCGCTGCCCCCTGGCGACCCGCACGCGGGGCACGATAAGCGCTGGGCCGCCAACTCTCCAGGCCCGTACAGCAGTACGGTGGAGCGCATGCGCCCCGACACGCCTGCCGACCACGCCACCGAAGCCGAGCGCCTGCTGCGCACGGCAGCGCAGTACCCCGGAGACCGGGAGCCCCTCTTCCTCCGGGCCGCGGCACACCTGGAACTGGCGGGCGACCGCCAGGCGGCCACGACCCTCTACGACACCCTGCTGTCCTCCGCCACCGCGAACCCGCTCCTGATCAGGGCGTTCAAGGCGGCGAACCTGTGGGAGTACGGCCACGAGGCCGAGGCCCGCGCGATCATCGACGGCATCCGGAGCGCACGGCCCGCGGACGCGCCGCCGTGGGAGATCGCGGCGGAGACGCTGGAGGCCCACGACGAGCTGGAGGCGGCGGAGCAGACGCTGACGGAGGCGGCGGAACTCCTCGTCACGTCCGCGGAGCTCCCGCACGCCACGCAGTCCCTCCTCACCACCCGCCACCGCGTCCGCCGCATGCTGGCGCTGGACCACGACGACTGGGACGACCAGGCGGACCGCCTCCACACGGCGGAGGTCCCCCTGGACGAACTCCACGACCCGAAGCGCCTCTGGTCGCTCGGCTCCTCGGACCCGGCGGAACTCCAGGCGGAGATCGCCCGCCTCCGCTCGGAACTGGGCACCTACCGCACGGCCCTCTCCCGCCCGTTCCCGGTGGCGGTCCTGCACTGGCCGGAACCGGAACTGGACGAGCTCCTGGCCGCGTATCCGGAACTGGAGGCGGAGTACCCGACGTACCGCGCGCACCTGACGGACATCGAGGCCTCCCTCCGCGAACTCGCCCAGGCGGGCACCCCGAACCTGGGCATCGTCCGCGCGACGGTCCCCTCCTACGAAGCCTTCGCGGCCTCGGAATCCACCCACCCGTCGAACGCGGACCTGCTCCCCCAGTACGCGACGACCCTGGCGGCCCGCGGCAGGGCGACGGCCTGGCCCCCGGCCTGGACGGACGCCTGCTGGTGCGGGTCGGAACGGGCTTATGGGGAGTGCCACGGGGCGGAATGACCGCAGGTCTGTCCGGCAGAATGCTGATGCGGCTCGGAGCCGGGGGTATGGGGAGCGCCAAACAGGCGGAAGGATCCGAGTCGCACATCGGGCGCGGACACATTCGGGGAGCTGACAGCAGTGCAGGAATCCTTCCTTCCTTTCGACATCGCGGCCGCCCATAACGTGGGGAGCCGGTTCAGCTGCTCCCCGGAACCCGACGCCGCTGTCTCTGAGGTGGCCGCTTGGCTGGAGCGGCGGCAGGCTACCCAGGTCATAGGAGACTCGATCCGGCAGGCTTTCGACGAAGTGCTGGACGGCCAGCGCACCGGCCGCTTCGACATCGACACGCTGGAGAAGACCGAGAAGACCTACCTCGGCACCAAGGTGGAGATCATCCTGCGGAGCGCCTTCGGGCTGGGGCGCGGCCGAAGCATGGACTACGTGATCGCCGGCCATGAGGTCGACTCCAAGTTCACCGTCGGCCAGAACTGGACGATTCCGTCGGAGGCAGACCGGCACATCTGTCTTCTCGTCTCCGCCAACGACCGGAAAGGTGAATTCAGTGCGGGAATCCTGCGCATCAACGACGACGTGTTGAATCCCGGCAGGAACCGGGACGGCAAGCGAACGCTTTCGGCCTCGGGGCGGAATGCCGTCCTCTGGATCGCCAATCGGGCAAAGCTCCCGGAGAACATCCTCCTCCACGCGAGCCAAGCCGACCGGGAAGCGATCTTCGAAGCTGGCGGGGGAAGAAGCGGCCAGCTGCGTACCGACGAGCTGTTCCGGCGGGTGCAGGGACGAGTCATCAACCGGAACACCGTTCTCACCGTCGCCCGGCAGGACGACAGCCCCAAACGGGTCCGCGACGCCCGAAACAGGCTGCGCTCCGAGGGCATCGCCATACTCGGGCACCTGAATCCGCACCCTCAGATCGCCCAGGCACTCGGCCTCGACGTTCCAGGAAAGGGATCGTGGCTCTCCACGGCCCTCACCCAGGTCGGCTCCGAAAGCAGCCGGGCGAGGGCCGAAATCAATGGGCTCTTCTACGCTGTCCCTCTCCCCGGGGAACAGCCGACCGTCCCCGCGCCGCTGTAGGGGCCGGAAGCACTATGGACAAGCCGCGACAGAAGGGCACCCGGCCACCGGCTGCGGAGCCGGAACTCCCGCCGGGCTCGTGGGCCTCATCCGCCGCCCGCCGGCGCAACATGCAGGCCATCCGAAGTCGCGACACGAAACCGGAGCAACTGGTCCGGAGGCTGCTGCACGCTCAGGGACTGCGCTACCGCGTGGCCGTCAGGCCGGTGGCTGACCTGCGGCGGACGGCGGACATCGTCTTCCGGCCGGTGAGGGTCGCGGTGTTCATCGACGGGTGCTACTGGCACGGATGTCCCGAGCATTATGTGCCGCCCAAGACGAACCCCGGCTACTGGTCGGACAAGGTCGCCGGGAACATGGCCCGCGACCGGGACACGGACGCGCGGCTGCTGGAGGCGGGATGGACCGTCCTCCGCTTCTGGGAGCACGAGGCACCCACTGAGTGCGCCCTCCAGATCGCCGCCGAAGTGGAGAAGCGCCGTGCCCGTGCCCGTGCGGAGAAGGAAGGCACGGACACAGGCACGAACACTCCTTGATCAGGACTGCTGAGCGTCCCTCTCCCGGGCGGCCTTCAGGACTTCCATGATCGAGCGGCCCACGGCCTCGGCGACCGGCGGCGGGAAGGCATTGCCGACCTGCCGGTACTGAGCCGTTTTGCCTCCGTCGAAGATCCAGTCGCGCGGAAAGCCCTGGATGATCGCGGCCTGCTCGACCGTCAGCATCGGGCCGTCCTCGCCGAAGAGGTCGCGGTTCGCCGAGTTCTTCTTCTCGGCGGTCTCGGTGTCGTTGGCGACCCCGAGGCCCGACACGCCCAGCAGCTTCCAGGCAGCCTTGGCCCGGCTCGGACCGAGGTCGGCCCCGCCGTGCTTCTTGGAGCCGCCCACGAGCGTGGGGGCGATACCGGCGCTTCCCTTGCCCTTGAGCTCTGCATGCCGCTCCGACGCTTTCCGGTGCCACTTCTCCAGGGCATCCCGCGCCTGCTGCTCACGGGCGCCGCCGTAGTAAGCGGCGTACCGCGCCTCCATCGACTCCTTGAGTGCCTCCGCGACGCTGAACGGCTCCTCGTGAGTCCGCGTGGGCCACTCGTACTTCACGTCCTTCAGGACGTCTTCCCGGATGGCGACGAGGATCGCACGCGGCCGGAGCTGCGGGACCCCGAAGTTACTGGCCTCCAGAAGGCCCCAGTGACAGACCCGGTATTCCATCCCCTTCAGGGTGACGACGGTCCCGTCCACCTCGCGGTACGAGCCACCCGCGAGCCTGGCCCTGATGTAGTCCCGGTAGTCCTCGAATTTGGGGTCCAGAATGCCCCGCACATTCTCAATCATGACCGCCCGGGGACGGAGTTTTTCCACGAGATCGAGCATGCGCGGGAAGAGATCCCTCTCGTCGTCCCTGCCCAGCTGCTTGCCGGCGTGCGAGAACGGAGGGCACGGCACGCCGCCGGCCAGGAGGTCCAGTTCCTCTGGCTGGAGCGGTGCCCCATCCCGGCGGATGGTTTCGAGGGGCTCGAATTCCTGCACGTCCGAGTGGCTGAGGTCACAGTGCCGCAGCTCCCACGCCCAGTCCGGCCGCGTCTCGATGTTCCGCCGCAGCGTCTCCCTGGCGTTCTTGTCGATCTCCACGAGCGCGAGGTGCCGGAAACCCGCGCGGTGCAGGCCGATGGCCTGTCCGCCGGCTCCAGCACAGATCTCGATCGAGGTGAACTCCGATGCAGTGCTGGCCATGCACCCTCCTTCGTACGCGAACCCAGGCTGGCACCTTATGCCGCCAGCCATCACAGAGGGTGACAGACCCCACTGACAATGGGCCCCCGCACAGGCAGCGCCCACATAAGTGTGCGGCATCCAGCAGGAGCGTCCGACCGTGTCCCGAACGGATCGGGAGCGTACTCCTCAGCAGCGCCCGCAGCGTCTAACCCGCCGTCCCCCTGAACAGAGTGAGGATCAGGATGCCGAGAGTGAGCGCGCCGGCGAAGGCTCCGGCTCCCCAGCGAACCGAGGCGGGCATCGTCTGTCCGTCACCCCTGGCGAGGGCAAAGGCAGCGGCGGCAATGACGACCGAGACGAAGACGGCGAAGCCGATCCCGACGATCAGGGCCAGCGAGATGTGCAGCATGAAGGGACTCCTGTGCAGCGTGAGCGAGGAGGCGGTCCGGATCCGGGCGCCACAGAGACCGGAGCGGCGACTTCGTCCCACCCCGTACTGGTGTTCTTCGGAAATGCCCCGAAGGCTGTCGGCTAGCGCCCCAGGCTGGCCTCCGCGGGAAGGCTGGCCCGCATGATGAGCTCGGCGGAGCTTCCGAGACCGGCGCCCATCAGAGCGAGGGCGAGCCGCATCGTGGCGTCCGCGCCGCGCTGCCCGTCGGCGAGGAGCAGCGCCTCGGCCAGGTCCGCGTCGCCGGTGGCGTGGAGCGCGGCGACGGCAGCGCAGAACTCGTCCTCACTGAAGGCCCTGCTGGCCGACCAGGCCGTGCCGACGAGGTGCCGGAGGTTCCCCGATGCCCGCGTCGCCCGCAGGATCCCCAGGGTTTCAGTCACCGCGCAGCTTCCGGCGATCTCCGGGATCGTCTCCAGGGTCTCCGGTTCCTCCCGGCTCTCCGGGTTGTGCGGCGAGTCCCCCGGCATCACCGAGCTCTGCGGGTTCTCCCCGGCCTCCAGCAGCGCGGTGTTCCCGGTGTTCCGCCGGTCCTGCGCCGGTCCCGTTGCCGAAAGGGTGCCGGATGTCGGGGCGTCCGTACCGGGTGCCTGAGCAGGCAGCCCCCCGATGACGGACGCGGCGTGGACGTCGCGGTCGAGCCGGTTCAGCCACGCATGGACGCGCAGTTCCTCCAGGGCGTCCAGGGTCACCGGCACGTCACCGGCCGAGTTCGCCCGTGCCGCCGCGAAGAGGACGCGAAGGTCCGACCGCCACGGGATGCGGCGGCCGATCCAGTAATTGGACAGGGTGCTGGGTGCGATGCCCAGCTGCTGCGCGCGGACGCCCTGCTTGGGGGACCTCATCGCGTTGACCAGCGCGCGGAACTGCGTGGCGAACTCGATGCGCCCAGGCGTGCACTCTTCCCAGAACGTTTCCCGTACCTGGCCCAGAGCAGCCATCGAACCTCCAGAGGCGAACGTATTTGTCGGGCATTCAGTCTGACGCGATCATGCGCAGACACAACCAGGAACCATTCATTCCGCCGACCCGGGTGTTTGCGCTGACGCGGCTCGGTCTCCCGGTGTTTGCGTTTACGCCGACCCACCGCCCCACATGTTTGCGTTGGGCCGCAAACACCAGGGACAGCTTGATCTACAGGCCGACGCCCCCTTCCAATGGAAGGCAAACGGATCCGGGCGCCGGCGTCCGCACGCGGACGCCGGCCCCTGGTCGGCCTTTAAGGAGATCATCGTGGTGGACACCGGCATTCCCTCGTGGCGGACCAGCACGCAGGGGACCATGGTCCGCTGCGCCCTATGGCTCGTCACCGAGGTCGGCGTGGGTTCGGTCTTCACCAAGACCCAGCTGCGCGAGGCCTTCCCCGAGACCTCGCAGATCGACCGTCGCATGCGTGATCTCCGGGTACATGGCTGGGTCATTGCGACAAACCGCGAGGACCCCACCCTCTCCCCGAACGAGCACCGGTTCGTCGAGCAGGGCGCCGAGGTCTGGAAGCCCGGACAGGCACGGATCAAGCCGGCCGCCGCCGGGATCAGCGCTCCGCAGCGCCGTGAGATCCTCGACCGTGACGACCACCTCTGCCGGGTGTGCGGAATCGCAGCCGGCGAGGCGTACGACGGCGGAGTCGAGACCGCCCAGCTGGACATCGCCCGCCGCGAGGTACTGAAGCCGGGCGGCAAGACCGTCGAGCTGGTCATCGAGTGCCGGCGGTGCAGGATCGGCGGCCGGGGCCGGCAGACCGACGTGACGGACGTCCTCGGCCGACTGGGGAAGATGAGCAGTGTGGAGCGCGAGCTCTTCGCGCAATGGGTGGCCGCCGACCACCGGGACTTCAGCGCCATGGAGCGGCTGTGGGGCGAGTACCGCAGTCTGCCGGCGGAGTCCCGTGAAACGGTCCGCACGGCGGTCAGACGGCCGTAGTCCCTCGTAGCGGAGCGCTGGAAGAAAGAACGGGCCGAGGTCCGGAGTTGAGGAGAAACGTGGGAATGCTGGCATTCGCTCTTCCGCCGAAGGGCCCGGAGAACACCGAGCTCGTCGCACGGCGACTCCATGAGTCCACCGAAGGCGACGGAATCAGCGAGACCGTGACCGTGGAGTGGAACGGCCGTCCGCTTCATGTCGGTGTCATCGACATGCCGCTGCGCGACGTCTACTACAACCCGGCGACTCACCGCATCAGGGCTCAGCGCGACCACGACCCCGACCTCGCCCGCGGGCTGAAGTCGGACCCGTGGAGCGTGGAGAGCCAGGAATACCTCGACCGGCTGCTGAGGGGAAAGCCCGCCAGCCCGGACGAGACGGACCCTGACTTCGAAGCACTGCTGGACAGCCTGCGCTCCGTCGATCAGCAGGAACCCGGGCTCATGACGCACGAGGGCATCCTCGTGAACGGCAACACACGTGCCGCGGCCCTGCGGCGACTGGGGCGCACCTCGATCCGGGTCGGCGTCCTCCCCCGTTCCTTCACCTGGGACGACATCAACGCGGTCGAGCTGACCCTTCAGCTGCGCCCCGACAAGCGTCGTGACTACTCCTACATCAACCGCCTGATCGCCATGGAGGAGCAGGAGGAGATGGGTCGCGAGGCGGCCGACATCGCCCGCGACTTCCACATCCAGCTCAAGACCTTCCGGCAGGAGCGCTGGATCCTCGGAGTGATTCGGGACATGATCGAGCGCAGCGCCACGCCAGAAGGCGCCCAGCTCGGCCTCTCAGACTTCGAGGGCCATCAGGAGAACCTGAAGGAGCTGCACCGTACGTACGAGAAGGTGCGGGCTTCGAGTCAGGAACAGGCCGAGCGGGTCAAGGAGAACCGCATCGCGGCCATCATCCTGGACTTCGCCAAGACCAAGACCCGCGTCATCGGAGAGGACTTCCAGGGGGACTACCTGGAGGAAAGCCTCCCCACGCTGTTCGAGGGCGCCGGTTCCCCCGGGAAGAGCGCGGCAGAACCGGCCGGAATCTCCATCCCCGGTCTGTCCGTCGCCGTCGCTCCGCCCTCGGACCCGGTCGTCCGGGCCCGGGCCGTGACCGACCAGATCCTCCAGGCCCGCGCCACCTGGTCCTCCCGCAACCTTCCGGACGCCGTACGCGAGGCCGCCCAGCGCGAGATCGCCGAAGCCCGCAAGGGGATGCGCCGCGCGCTGGACGCGGCGGAGCGGGACGACCGTCTCAGGAAGGTCAGGCAGACCACCGCGGAGCGTCTCGACGACGCGCGCGCGTCGATCGACCAGAGCGTGAGCGATCTGGTGCAGGCGCTCGGCAGCCAAAGCCTCGACGAGGCGAGTTTCGACAGCGCGCTTCTCAGGGTCCGGAGCAGTCTCGCGAAGCTGGCCCGACAGGCCAGCCGTGGTGTCAGTACGCGCGGCGAGGGCGTCAGCTGGCTGCTCAAGGCGAGCGAGGACTGAGCATGGCCGGCACGGAAGAGCCCTCGCTCAGAATCAGCTTTGACGAGACGCGTACGAAGGTGGTGTTCCGGTGTCTCGCGGACGGCCAGACACAGCTCGTGCGGTTCATCGCCCGGTACGGCAGCGGGAGCCAGCGCGGTCCTCAGGCGGCGGAGGTGGACCTGGAGGAGTTCCTCGCCCAGTTGCCTCTGCTGACCCACTGGTACGACCCGCAGGGTGTGGTCTTCAGTCCCGGTCTGAAGGCGCTCGCCGAAGGGTCTGTACGGGACTCGCAGGCAGTGCAAGCCCGGCTGAAGGCGGGAGAGCAAGGCGAGCAGGTACGGGGAGAGGTATCGCCCTCTGACGTCCCCGCGCTCCTCGGCCCGGCCTGGACGGCTCCGCTGACCAGCTTCCAGCAACGCGACATCGCGAAGCTGCTGTCCCTCACGCACGGCGCCAACTTCAGCGTCCCCGGGGCGGGCAAGACCCGCGCTGCCCTCGCGGTGTACGCGGCCCTCCGGCAGGGCGGCACGGTCCGGCGGCTTCTGGTGGTGAGCCCGAAGTCCGCCTATGAGGCGTGGACCGACGAAGCCGCCACGTGCTTCTCCGTGCCCCCCGTTCTCCGCGTCTTCCAGCGGTCGGAGGACATCGGTGCGGAGATCCTGCTCGTCAACTACGAGCGGCTGAGCCGACAGCAGACCCAGCTCGCCGAGTGGCTCTCGGCCGGCCCGGCGCTCATGGTCCTGGACGAGGCCCACCGGATGAAGCTGGGCGTCCGTGGCACGTACGGCGCCAGCTGCATGGCGCTGGGGCCTCTGGCCGCGCGCCGCCTCATCCTCACCGGGACCCCTGCGCCGAACGGCGCCAAGGACCTGGAGAGCCTCCTCTCGTTCGTCTGGCCGGGGCACGGGCGGCGAGCAGTGGACCAGGCGGTGGCGGGCGGGGACCTCGCCCACGCGAGCCGGGTGCTGCGACCGCTCTTCACCAGGACGACGAAGAACGAACTCCAGCTCCCCCCCGTGGACATACGGGTGAAGTACGTCCAGCTCCCTGAGGCCCACCGCCGCCTCTATGCCGCGCTAAAGAACCAGCTCACCGACCTTCAGGACCGCGAGCAGGAGGAGTTCACCCGGTTGGGCAAAGTGCTGGTCTACCTGATGATGGCGAGCACGAACCCCGCCCTGCTGGAGTCCGGCTCGGACCGTTACCAGCCCCTGCCGCTCTTCGCGGCCCGGCGCCCTGCGGACCCCGGTCTCCCCCTGCTGGATCTCATGAGGGAACTCCCGCGTTACGAGCTTTCCCCGAAGTACGAGGCCGTGCTGCGGACCGTGACGGAGAACGCCCGCGCGGGCCGCAAGACACTCGTCTGGTCCACGTTCGTCAGGAACCTGACCACGCTCGCGGCTTCTCTCGATTCGCTCCGCCCAGCCGTGGTCCATGGCGCCACCCCGGACCGGGACGAGCAGATCCGCAGGTTCCGCGAAGACCCGGACTGTATGGTGCTGCTCTCCAACCCGGCCACGCTGGGCGAGGGGATCAGCCTCCATCACGTCTGCCACGACGCCGTCTACCTCGACCGCGATTTCGCGGCCGGCCGCTACCTCCAGAGCCTCGACCGCATCCACCGGCTGGGACTCGCCCCGGGTACGGACACCCGCGTAACGGTGCTCGTCGCCGAGGGAACGATCGACGCGGTCGTGCACGAGCGACTCGGCCGCAAGCTCGAGTTCATGGGCCAGATCCTCGACGACCCGGTCGTACGGGAGCTGGCGGACCCGGAGGAGGACCTCACGCCGTGGGGGATGGACTCCGCAGACCTGCATGCGTTGCTCGGTCATCTGCAGCAGCCGTGAGCACGTGGTGGCGGCCGCCACGCGGAAGGAGGGCGGCCGCACCCGAGGGGAACCCGGGCCGTCGCTCTGAGCCGCGCCCGTCAGCCCCGTGCGTCGGGGAGCGCCGCTCGTACCGCCGCTGCCGCGTGGAGTCTTGCCGTGGGGAAGATCGGGACCGGGCTGTCCGCCGGTGTGATCAGGAGCTCGATCTCCGTGCAGCCCAGGATGATGCCTTCCGCCCCGCCCGCGACCAGGTCCTCGATCACCTTCCGGTACGCGGCCCGCGACTCCTCCCGTACGACGCCCCGGCAGAGTTCCTCGTAGATCACTCGGTGAACCGTCGCCCGCCCGTCGGCCTCCGGAACCCGTACCTCCAGTCCGCCCGCCTCCAAGCGGCCCCGGTAGAAGTCCTGTTCCATCGTGAACGCCGTGCCCAGCAGGCCGACCCGTCGCAGTCCCGACGCCCTCACCGCATCCGCCGTGGCGTCCGCCAGGTGCAGCAGCGGGATCGACACCGCCGCCTCCACCTGGTCCGCGACCTTGTGCATGGTGTTGGTGCACAGCAGCACCATGTCCGCGCCGGCCGCCTCCAGAGCCCGGGCCGCCTCGCCCAGGATCTCGCCCGCCTCCGTCCAGCGGTTCTCGACCTGTAGGCGTTCGATCTCCGCGAAGTCCACCGAGTAGAGCACGCAACGCGCCGAGTGAAGCCCGCCGAGGCGGTCCCGCGTGAACTCGTTCACCAGCCGGTAGTACTCCGCCGTCGACTCCCAGCTCATCCCGCCGATCAGCCCGATCGTCTTCATCGCCACGACACACCCCTCCCTCTCCGCGGTCACTCACACGAGCGTTCTTCGCCCACCGCGTCGCTCCCGTCACGCTCCGTACGCTACGGTCACGCCAAACAGCCCCCGTCGATGGTTGCAGCCGCCGACGAGGGCCTGAACCACAAGTGAAAGAAGCATTTTCACCGTGATCTACAGGCACTTTAACGCGCCCTCCCGCGCCTTCAGCCAGTTCTCGCACGACCTCATCCGGCATCCCCGGCTCGACTCCGATGCCGTCCGGCTCCTCACCTGGCAGCTCTCCCTCCCCCACGGCGCACGCGAGTCGCTCTCCGCGACCGCTCGACGGGCCCGCATCGGCGGCTGCGCGTTCACCCGCGCCAAACGTCAGCTCAAGGACGAAGGGTTCGTCCACGAGCGGCGGGTCCAGGGCACCGGCGGCCGCTGGATCACCCAGCAGCTCGTCTCCAGTACCCCGCTGACGTCCGCTCAGGCCGCCAAGATCCTTGCCGGATCACCCCTCCCCACCTGCGCCGACGACGTATCACCGCAGGTCGCACCGAGTCCCCGGAAACCGGCCGTCGGTCCGCCGACCACCCCGCCGACCGGCGGTCATCCAGAGAAAGACCCGTCGGAAGACACCTCCCACCGTCCGGCCGCCGCCGACGAGGACGAGCGCTCCCTCGACGACGCCCGCGCCCTCATCGGCGTCCTTCCCCTCCTCTCTCCCGCCCTCCGCCACATCCCGCCCGGCATGCGTGACGAACTCGCCCGTCTCGCCGCCCGCTGGCTTGCCGCCGGCCACACCCACGCCGACATCCACGCGCACGTCCTGCGGGGGCTGCCCGGCGCCGGAACGCCCGTCCACCGGCCCGGCGGCCTCGTCCGCTACCTGCTCCGTGAGGTACCACCCCGCGCCCTGCCCGTCCCGCCCGCGCCGACCCCCGTCACTCCCCGGCTCTCCCTCCGCCTCGAAGGCGCCCGCGAGTGCGCCGGTGACCACGTCCAGCCCATGCTGTTCCGGCCGCTCGGCGACGAGAGCCTGTGCCCCGCATGCGCCCCGCCCGCCCCGGACGAGCCGATGCCGGTGCCCGGCGGGGAGCACCTCCGTGCCCCCTCGTAGGCTCGACCCCGGAGATTCCCGACCGACCGAAAGGCCCCGCCATGCCCCGCATCCCCTCCCCCGCCGTCGCCGCCGCCGGGCTCGTCGGCGGGTACGCCGTCGCCCGGTGGACCAGGAAGCGGCCCCTCGGCGGGGTCGTGCTCGCCGGGGCCGGGGCCGTGGCCGCTCGGGAGTGGCAGCAGGTCGGTGGGGCCAAGGTCGCCGCCGGGCTGGGTACCGCCTACGTCGCCGCCTTCGCCGGGTCCCACCCGCTCGCCAAGAAGATCGGCGCCTGGCCCGCCGTGTTCTCCGTCGCCGCGGGCATGGCCGCCGCCTCCTGGGTCGTCACCCGGGGGAAGTAGCGACCCCGGCCCGGAGGCGCCGGACCCCCGCCCCCGGGGACGCCCTCAGCCCCCCACCCCGTGGCTCACCGTGTAGATCAGCAGGCCCGCCAGTGCGCCCACCACCGTGCCGTTGATGCGGATGAACTGGAGGTCGCGGCCGATGTTCGCCTCGATCTTCTTCGAGGTCTGCGTGGCGTCCCAGCCGGCCACCGTGTCCGTGATCAGGGACGTGATCTCGCCCCGGTAGGTCGTCACCACGTACGCCGCCGCGTCCTCCGCCCAGCCCTCCACCTTCTGCTGGAGGCGGGTGTCCGTCGCCAGGCGGTTGCCCAGGGAGATCAGGGACGCGCGGGCGCGCAGGCGGAGCTGGCTGTGGTCGTCCTCGGCCGCCGCGATGATCAGGTTGCGGACCGAGGACCAGGCCGAGGCGATGACGTCCTGGACCTCCGGGCGGGCCAGGAGGTCGGACTTGAGGCGTTCGACGCGGGCCCGGGTGTCCGTGTCCGCCTGGAGGTCTGCGGCGAAGTCGGTGAGGAAGCGGTCGATCGCGCCGCGTGCCGGGTGCCCCGGCATGTCCCGCATCTCCGTCACGAAGCGGAGGAGCTCCTTGTAGACCCGCTCGCCGATGCGCCGGTCGACGAACCGGGGCGTCCAGCCCGGCGCGCCGCCCTGGACGGCGTCCATCACCGAGTCGCCGTGGGTGACGAGCCAGTCGTGGCACCGGGTGCAGATCAGGTCGACCGCCCGGTGGTGGGCGCCGTCGGCGACGATCCGCTCCAGCGTCTTGCCCAGGCCCGGGGCGATCTCCGCCGACTCGGCGCGCCGGGTGATCGCCTCCCCGACCACGGCCTGGACGTCCGCGTCCCGCAGGACCGTCAGGGCGCCCCGCAGCGCTGTGGCCGCCTCCGCCGTGACCCGGTCCGCGTGCGCCGGGTCCGCCAGCCACGTGCCGAGGCGCCGGCCGATGCCCAGGGCCGCCAGCCTGCCCCGTACGACGTCGGCCGACAGGAAGTTCTCGCCCACGAACTGCCCCAGCGACGCTCCGAGCTGGTCCTTCTTCGTCGGGATGATCGCCGTGTGCGGGATCGGCAGGCCGAGCGGCCGCCGGAACAGCGCCGTCACCGCGAACCAGTCCGCCAGCGCGCCGACCATGCCGGCCTCCGCCGCCGCCGCGACGTAGCCCGTCCAGGCGCCCCATCCCGCGTTCTCCGCCCAGGTCGCCAGGGCGTAGACCACGGCCACGCAGAGCAGCAGTGACGTCGCCAGCGTCTTCATCCGGCGGACGCCTCTGCTCTTCTCCTCGTCCGCCGCCGTGTACGAAAAACTCACCATGGGCCCGACCTCCTACATCAGGGACTCCCGGCGCTCGTCCCGAGTTCCCCCGTACATCTTCGCGATCACCGTCTCGATGTCCGGCTCCCGCACCGAGAGGTCGACCAGCGGGTATCGCGCGGCCACCGCCGCCACCAGGGGAGCCGCCGAGGAGGTCGCCGGGAGGGCGAGCCACTGGCGGGGCCCCTCCGCCCGGACGAAGCGGGCGCCCGGCACGTCCTCGATCGGGGGCAGCTCGCGCTCCAGGTCCACCACCAGGAGCCGTTCGCTCTCCCCGACGGCGTGCAGGCCGGCCAGCCCTCCGTCGTACATCAGGCGCCCGTGGTCGATCACCATCACCCGCGAGCACAGCTGCTCGATGTCCGTGAGGTCGTGGGTGGTGAGCAGGACCGTGGTGCCCTGCGTGGTGTTGAGGCGGCTCAGGAACTCCCGGACCCTCGTCTTCGACACCACGTCCAGGCCGATCGTCGGCTCGTCCAGGTACAGCACCTCGGGGTCGTGGAGGAGTGCCGCCGCGATGTCGCCGCGCATCCGCTGGCCCAGGGAGAGCTGCCGTACCGGCACATCGAGCAGCTCGCCCAGTTCCAGGAGTTCCACGCAGCGGTCCAGGTTCTCCCGGAAGCGGGCGTCGGGGATGCGGTACATCCGGTGCATCAGGCGGTACGAGTCCCTCAGCGGCAGGTCCCACCAGAGCGTGGTCCGCTGTCCGAAGACCACCCCGATCCGCTGCGCCAGCCGGGTGCGCTCGCGCGAGGGGTCGATGCCCGCGACCCGCAGCCGGCCGCCGCTGGGGGTGAGGATGCCGGTCAGCATCTTGATCGTCGTGGACTTCCCGGCCCCGTTGGGGCCGATGTAGCCGACCATCTCCCCGCGTCCGACGGTGAAGCTGATGCCGTCGACCGCCCGGACCTCCTTCTTCTCCCGCCGGAGGAGGCCCGCCCTCCGGCGGACCGTGAAGACCTTCTCCAGTGACTCCAGTTCGATGAACGGTTCCATGACGGCCTGCCCTCAGCTTCCTGTCGATCGGTACGCACGGACCCCGGCCCGCCACGCCAGCCCCGCGATGCCGCAGCACACCGCCGCCACCAGCGGCGACGCGAACGCCGTCCACTCCGGCACCCCGGCCGGGGCCGGCCGGCCCAGCACGTACAGGGCCGGCAGCCAGTTCACGAAGGCGAGCGGGACGACGTAGACGACTCCCCGCACCAGGTCCTGCGCGAAGATCGTCGGCGGGTACTGGAGGAGGGTGTTGCCGCCGTACGTGAAGGCGTTCGTCACCTCCGCCGCGTCCTGCATCCAGAACAGCGCCGAGGCCCCCAGCACCATCACCGCCCCGAAGATCACCGCTCCGGACACCACCGTCACCGGCAGCAGCAGGAGTCTCAGCGGCGACCAGTCCACGTCCAGCAGGCACAGGCTCCACACCAGGACCATCAGCCCCTGCGCCACCCGGCCGAACCTGCGCAGCGCGAACTTGTCCCCCGCCACCTGCGCCAGCAGGGGCGCGGGCCGCATCAGGAACGTGTCGAGCGAGCCGTCCCGGACGCGTGCGCCCATCCGCTGGAGCGAGCCCATCGTCAGGTCCGCGATCCCGAACGCCGTGCCCGTCGTCCCGTAGAGGAAGGCCACCTCGGCGAACGAGAAGCCGCCGAGTCCCTCCACCTGACCGAACATCAGGAGGATCACGACGAAGTCGAAGAAGGTCGCGCAGAAGCTGTTCACCAGCGTGAGCGCGAAGGACACGCGGTAGGTCATCGTGGAGCGGATCCACATGCCGGCGACCATGCGGTACGTCCGCCAGGACTCGCCCCACGGGCCGGGGGCGCGGCGCGGGCCGCGCCCGCCCCGGGGCCCGTCGGCGGGTGTGCGGTCCGGGGCGGGGGCCGGGGCGCCGTCCGGGCCGGGTGCGCTGCCGGAGGGCACGCGGGTGCGCGTCGCCTCATCCACCCTGCACCACCACCTTCCGCGTGGCCGCCGCCTGCGCCGCCCGGCCCGCGCCCAGCAGCACCAGGGCCCAGCCGGCCTGGAAGGCGTACGCCCGGAGCAGGCCCCAGCCCTCGTACGTCCCCAGGTAGACGTCGGCCGGCACCTGGAGCAGCGAGGCCCAGGGCAGCGCGCGGGCGACCTCGCCGAGGGCGCCGGGGAAGACGTTCAGCGGGAGCAGCATCCCGGAGAAGAACAGGCCGCCCAGCCAGGCGGCCTGCACCACGCCCTGGCCGTCGAGCAGCCAGAAGGCGCTCATCGCCACCAGGTACCAGATCGCGAACCCGACGGTGGAGCCGAGCGCGGCCGCCAGCAGGAAGGCGAGCCACGAGCCGGGGCCGGCCGGCAGGGTGAAGCGGAAGGCCAGCCAGCCGACCGCCATCGGGGCGATCCCGCGGGCGAGCAGCTGGTAGGCGGACCTGCCCAGGTCGGCCGAGAACCACCAGGCCTGGAGGTCGGCGGGGCGGTACAGGTCGACGGCGATGTCCCCGGTCCTGATCCGCTCGATCAGCTCGTCCTCGAAGCCGCCGCCCATCAGTCCGCAGACCGTGATCAGCGCCTGGCCGATCCAGACGTACGCGAGGGCGTCGTCCGTCGAGTAGCCGCCGAGCTGCGGTCGCTCGTCCCAGAGGGCGATGTAGGTGTACGACAGGATGAGACCGAAGACGGTGTTGGTGAACACGCCCGCCGCCGTCGCCACCCGGTAGGTGGCATGGCGCCGGAACCCTCCCGCGGCCACCGCCGCGTACAGCCGCAGCATGCGGCTTCTCCTCCCCTGTCCGTCAAGCACCGAAAAAACCCGAAAGGACCGGAAGGCCCGAAAGGCATGGAAACGCACGGAAAAAGCGCCGAAGCGCACGACCCTAGCGGGGGTGAGCACCGCACCGCGACCGGATTTCCCGCCACCTTCGGGTCGCGTTCAGGAGTTTCGTCCGCTTAGGGGCAATATGAGGTGCCATGCCCCCTTCCTCCGGTACGAGCGACTCCGACGCCCCCCGGCCGGCCCGCCCCACGGGCTGGGAACCGAGGGACCCCACCCTCCCCCCTCCCCCGCCGCGCAGGGCCAGGCGACGTCCCCGCGTCCTCCGCACCCTCTTCGGACTCCTGCTCCTCGGCACCCTGCTGCTCGCGGGCGCCTTCGCCGCCGGCTACCTCCTCGTGGACATCCCGCCCGCGAACTCCGCCGCCGTCGCCCAGTCCAACCTGTACCTCTACCGGGACGGCAGCACCCTCGCCCGCGACGGCGAGGTCAACCGCGAGAACGTCCGGCTCGACCGCGTCCCCCTGACGGTCCGCCAGGCCGTCCTCGCCGCCGAGGACCGCGACTTCCACACCTCGCGCGCCGTCGACCCCAAGGCGATGGTCCGGGCCGCCTGGAACACCGTCAGCGGCAAGGGCCGCCAGTCCGGCTCCACCATCACCCAGCAGTACGTCAAGAACTACTACCTGGGACAGGAGCAGACGCTCACCCGCAAGGCGAAGGAGTTCTTCATCGCGATCAAGCTCGGCCGCGAGAAGAGCAAGGAGGAGATCCTCCAGGGCTACCTGAACACCAGTTACTTCGGACGCAACGCGTACGGCGTCCAGGCCGCCGCCCGCGCCTACTACGGCAAGGACGTCGAACAGCTCGACACCGCCGAGGGCGCCTACCTCGCCTCCGTCCTCAAGGCGCCCAGCGCCTACGACGTCACCACCCACCCCGAGAACCGCGCCAAGGCCGTCGCCCGCTGGAACTACGTCCTCGACGGCATGGTCACCGAAGGCTGGCTCCCCCGCGCCGACCGCGCCGCCGCCCGCTTCCCCGTCCCCCAGACCGCCCGCCCCGCCACCGGCCTCTCCGGCCAGCGCGGCTATCTCGTCCAGGCCGTGGAGGAGTACCTGACCGAACACGGCATCGTCGACGAGAAGACCCTCGCGGGCGGCGGCTTCCGCATCACCACCACCCTCGAACCCGCCAAGCAGGACGCCCTCGTCCAGGCCGTCGAGGACCAGGTCATGTCCCGGCTCGACCCGGCGGCCACCCCCACCGACCGGTACGTCCGGGTCGGCGCCGCCGCCGTCGACCCGGCCGACGGCAAGGTCCTCGCCATGTACGGCGGCGTCGACTACACCCGGCAGTACGTCAACAACGCCACCCGCCGCGACTACCAGGTCGGCTCCACCTTCAAGCCCTTCGTCTTCACCGCCGCCGTCCAGAGCGGCGCCCAGACCCAGCAGGGCGAACCGATCACCCCCCACACCGTGTACGACGGACGCAACCGCCGCCCCGTGGAAGGCTGGCACGGCATCCCGTACGACCCCGCCAACGAGGACGACGAGACCTTCGGCGAGATCCCCGTCGGCGCCGCGACCGACCTGTCCGTCAACGCCGTCTACGCCCAGATGGCCGTCGACGTCGGCCCCGGACACGTCCGCCGCACCGCCGTCGCCCTCGGCCTCCCCGGCTCCACCCCCGACCTCACCGCCACCCCCTCCATCGCCCTCGGCCCCGCCACCGCGAGCGTCCTGGACATGGCGACGGCGTACGCGACCCTGGCCGCCCACGGCCGGCACGGCACCTACACCCTCGTCGAGGGCCTCAGCAGGGACGGCCAGGAGATCACCGTGCCCGCCCCCACCGCCCGGCAGGCGGTGACCCGGGAGGCCGCCGACACCACCACCGCCGTCCTGCAGAACGTCGTCAGGACCGGCACCGGCACCGCCGCACTCGCCGCCGGCCGCCCCGCGGCCGGGAAGACCGGCACCGCCGAGGACGACAAGGCGGCCTGGTTCGCCGGCTACACCCCGGAACTCGCCACGGTCGTCGCCCTGATGGGCCAGGACCCCGAGTCGGGGCGGCAGGAATCCCTCTACGGCGCGCTCGGACAGCCCCGCATCAACGGCGGCGGGGAACCCACCGAGATCTGGGCCCAGTTCACCCGGGACGCCCTCGCCGGAACACCACCCCGGGACTTCGACCTCCAGGTGATGCCGGGAGCCGAGGAACTCCCCTCGATCCCGCCGCTCCCCGACACACCGGACTCCCCGAACGCCTCCGGCTCCCCCGACACCGCGGCCGTCTCGGACATCTCCGGAACCCCCGACGCCTCCCCGGTACCCGACACCTCAGGCGCTCCCGAGGCCCGCGAGGAGTCCTACGAGATCGGCGAGGCCGGCCCGGGAGCCGCCTCCCGCAGCCCCCGACCGCCCCGCGCCTCCCCCGGTCAGTGACCGGAGGTCGCCTTCAGACCCACCACGGCGACCAGCAGCAGACAGACGAAGAAGATCCGGGCGGCGGTGGCCGGCTCACCCAGCACCACCATGCCGAGCACCGCCGCACCGGCCGCGCCGATGCCCACCCACACGCCGTACGCCGTACCGATCGGCAGCGTCTTGGCCGCCTGCGACAGCAGCATCATGGAGGCGACGATCCCGACACCGGTGAACACGCTGGGCCAGAGCCGCGTGAAGCCGTCGGTGTACTTCATCCCGATCGACCAGCCGACTTCCAGCAGACCCGCGACGACGAGAAGAACCCAGGCCATGACGACGACACCTCCACGAGACGGAACAACAGGGGTGCGTCGTCTTGTCGGAATCCCGGTACGGCGCGTCTCGTCGGGTGTCTCCAGGCTAGCAAAGAAAGACCGGGGGCCCCGGTGACCATGGTCACCGGGGCCCCCGGCCGCGCAGCAGATCAGAGATACAGCCCCGTGGAGTCCGTCGCCCCCTGGAACCGGTCCGCGGCCACCGCGTGGAGATCCCGCTCGCGCATCAGGACGTACGCGACACCCCGCACCTCGACCTCGGCGCGGTCCTCGGGGTCGTACAGCACCCGGTCGCCGATCTCGACGGTACGGACGTTCTGGCCGACCGCGACCACCTCGGCCCAGGACAGGCGACGCCCCACGGCGGCGGTCGCCGGAATCAGGATGCCGCCGCCGGAGCGCCGCTCCCCCTCCGGGGAGTCGGTGCGCACCAGGACGCGGTCGTGGAGCATCCGGATGGGCAGCTTGTCGTGCGTGTTCTCGCTCACGGTCCGAACCTACCTGCCCCGGCACCCCGGCCGGGGCGGGGAGGGGGCGTCCCCGGAGGGATCAGCCCCGGCCCTTCCGGGAGGAGGCGGCGAGCAGCCCGACGACCGCGACGGCGACCAGGGCCGCCGGCACGACGCGGTCCAGCCGCGGGGCGCCGTCCTCATGGGTGAAACGCGCCTTCACGTCCGAGACGACCCGGTTGACGGCGACGAAGGCACGCCCGGCGGTCTGATCGACCGTCGAGGTGACCTTGGCCTTCGCGTCCCCGATGATCGTCTTCGGGTGCATCCGAATGCCGATCTCGTCGAGAGTGACGGCGAGCTGCTCGCGCCGGCGGACGATGTCCGCCTCGATCTGCGCAGGGGTCCTGGCCTCCGACACCGCGCTGCCTCCGTAGTCGTGATCCGGGTGGTCGTCATCCGGTCGTTGATCGGTCCTTGTGGACAGTCTGTCAGCTCTGCCGCCGTCGGGCTGTCCCCGACCCCCATTAGGCTCTGAACGCGTCCGCGAACCATCCCGAGGAGATCAGCCATGAGCGAGCGACTGCAGCCCGGCGACACCGCCCCCGCCTTCACCCTGCCCGACGCGGACGGCAACGAGGTCGCGCTCGCCGACCACAAGGGCCGCAAGGTCATCGTCTACTTCTACCCGGCCGCCCTCACCCCCGGCTGCACGAAGCAGGCCTGCGACTTCACCGACAACCTCGACGTGCTGGCGGCCGCCGGCTACGACGTCATCGGCGTCTCCCCGGACAAGCCGGAGAAGCTGGCGAAGTTCCGCGAGAAGGAGAACCTCAAGGTCACCCTCGTCGGCGACCCGTCGAAGGAGACCCTCGCGGCCTACGGCGCCTTCGGCGAGAAGAAGCTGTACGGCAAGGTCGTGACGGGTGTCATCCGCTCGACCGTCGTCGTCGACGAGGACGGCAAGGTGGAGCACGCCTTCTACAACGTGAAGGCCACCGGCCACGTCGCCAAGATCCTCCGGGACCTGTCGATCGAGGCCTGACCCACCGCACGGGCCACGTGACGCACGTCGCAATCCCCGGCGATTTCCGTTTGTGAATGGCATGAACGCGCAGAAGGTCCTCTGGAGCTTTCCCGGAGAGAGGACGTACGGCCATGCCGGCCACAGACCGCGACGGCCAAGTCGTCGATCCCGAGGCGCAACGGCGCCACCCGCAGCTGTTCAAGGCCGCCGTCCGCCGACGGCGGCCCAAGCTGCGCCGCACCGACATCACGGTCACCGACGAGGCGGCCGTCAAGCGGGCCGTGAAGGCGGCCTCGCTGGGCAATGCCATGGAGTGGTTCGACTTCGGCATCTACGCCTACCTCGCCGTCACCCTCGGCCACGTCTTCTTCCCCTCGGGCAACGACACCGTCCAGCTGCTGTCGTCGTTCGCGACCTTCGCCGTGGCCTTCCTGATCCGCCCGCTCGGCGGCATGGTGTTCGGCCCGATGGGCGACCGGCTGGGCCGCAAGAAGGTCCTCGCCCTGACCATGATCCTCATGGCCGTCGGCACCTTCGCGATCGGCCTGATCCCGTCGTACGCCTCCATCGGCTTCTGGGCCCCCGCGCTCCTGGTCTTCTTCCGCATGCTCCAGGGCTTCTCCACCGGCGGCGAGTACGGCGGCGCCTCGACGTTCATCGCCGAGTACGCCCCCGACCGCCGCAGGGGCTACTTCGGCAGCTTCCTGGAGTTCGGCACCCTCGCCGGCTACGTCGGCGCGGCCGGCCTGGTGACCGCCCTCACCGCCTGGCTCGGCTCCGACACCATGGAGGCCTGGGGCTGGCGCGTGCCGTTCCTGGTCGCCGGTCCGCTGGGCCTCGTCGGCCTCTACCTGCGGATGCGGCTCGACGAGACGCCCGCCTTCCAGAAGCTGGAGAGCGAGTCGGCCCGCGCCTCCGAGGCGGCCGACCCGGTGGAGACCTCCACCAAGGGCGACCTCGCGAAGATCTTCCGGCAGCAGTGGCCGACGCTGATCCTGTGCATCGCCCTGGTCGGCGCGTACAACATCACCGACTACATGCTGCTGTCGTACATGCCGACCTACCTCACCGACGAGCTCGGCTACAGCGAGACCCACGGCCTGCTGATCCTGCTGCTCGTCATGGTCCTGCTGATGCTGGTCATCACCCGGGTCGGCCGCCTGAGCGACCGCTTCGGACGGAAGCCGCTGCTCATGGCGGGCATGCTGGGCTTCTTCTTCCTGTCGCTGCCGGCGTTCCTGCTGATCGGCCAGGACGGCGTGCCCGCGATCACGGCGGGCATGCTGATGCTCGGCCTGTCTCTGGTCTGCCTGCTCGGCACGATGTCGGCGGCGCTCCCGGCGCTCTTCCCGACGGACGTCCGCTACGGCTCCCTGTCGGTGGGCTACAACCTGTCGGCGTCGCTGTTCGGCGGGACGACCCCGCTGGTGATCACGGCCCTGATCGGCGCGACCGGCAGCAACCTGATGCCGGCGTACTACGCGATGGCGGCGGCGCTCGTCGGAGTGATCGCGGTCGCCTGCATGAAGGAGACGGCCCGCCAGCCGCTGGAGGGCTCCCCGCCGTCGGTCGAGACCCCGGAGGAAGCAGCGGAACTGGTCATGTCCCAGGCCCCGGAACCGAGGTTCTGACCCCGCCGCCCCACCTCACGAACGGCCCGCACCTGATGTCCCGGTGCGGGCCGTTCCGCTTGCCGTACACGCACGCACGCTGACGGAGGCGCTGGAGCGGTTGGGGGCGGATCCGAGGAGCCCGACGCGGAGGTACGTGCGGGACCGGATGCGGAGGCTGGGGGTGGACGCATCGCACTTCGAGCGGGAGGGGGTCCGCTGGACGCGGGAGGTGCTGGCGGAGGAGTGCGCGGAGTGCGGGGTCGGCCCCGAGTGGCGCGGCAGGCCGATGACGCTGGAGGTCGATCACATCACCGGGGACTGGAGGGACGACCGGCGCGAGAATGTGCGGCTGCTCTGTCCCAACTGCCATGCAAGCACCGACACCTGGTGTCGTGGAGGCTAGCGGTACAGTGAGCTGGATGGCCCGCGCCCGTACTCCAATGGAAGAGAGAATGGCTTTAGGTGCCATGTGTTGTCGGTTCGAGTCCGACCGGGCGTACCAGTAGAAGGGGCCTGCTGCCTGGGAATCTAAGGCAGCAGGCCCTTCCGTTGGGGGTCAGCCCAGCAGTTCCTTCACGACCGGGACCAGGGCGCGGAAGGCCTGGCCCCGGTGGCTGATCGCGTTCTTCTCGGCGGGGGTCAGTTCGGCGCAGGTGATCTCGTGGCCCTGGGGCTGGAGGATCGGGTCGTAGCCGAAGCCGTTCGTGCCGACCGGGGTGTGGCGGAGGGTGCCCGGCATCGTGCCCTCGACGACGCGTTCCGTGCCGTCGGGGAGGGCCAGGGCCGCCGCGCAGGCGAAGTGGGCGCCCCGGTGCTCGTCGGCGATGTCGGAGAGCTGGGCCAGCAGGAGGTCCAGGTTGGCGCGGTCGTCGCCGTGCCTGCCGGACCAGCGGGCCGAGAAGATGCCGGGTGCGCCGTTGAGGACGTCGACGCAGAGGCCGGAGTCGTCGGCGACGGCCGGCAGGCCGGTGGCCCGGGCGAGGGCGTGGGCCTTGAGCAAGGCGTTCTCGGCGAAGGTGACGCCGGTCTCCTTGACGTCGGGAATCTCCGGGTACGCGTCCGCGCCGACGAGTTCCAGGTCGAGACCTGCGTCGGCGAGGATCGCGTGGAGTTCGGTGATCTTGCCCGCGTTGCGGGTGGCGAGGATCAGACGGGTCATGCCGTCGATTATCCCGGGGTGCAGACCTTCCCGATCTCGGTGGCCGCGTCGGTGACGGGGGTGATGTCCGGGGTGGTGTCGCCGTTCTCGACGGCGGTGCGGACGGAGTCGACGCCCTTGGTGAGGTCGTCGACGGCCTTGGAGAGGTCGGCGTTGTCCGTCGTGTTCTTGAGGTTGCCCAGTTCGGTGGAGATGGAGTCGAGGGACTCCTCGATCTGGGTGGCGTCGTTGGAGGCGTTGGAGACGGCCTGCTGGAGGTTGCTCACCGAGGTGGCTATCGCGTCGGCGGTCTTGACGCAGTCCATGGCCTTGTCGAGGGCTCCGCAGCCGCTCAGGACGGTGGTGAGCGCGGCGGCCGTGGCCACGGCGAGTGCGAGACGGCGCTTCAAGGCGGGTCCTCCCCCGGTTTCGTACGTGTGGACGGGCGGGCGCACGGATCGTATCCGGGTGCCCGCCCGTCAGGACGCACGACGGGGTCAGAGGGTTCCTTCGAGGGCCTTGCGCTGGATCTCGGCGAGTTCGGCGCAGCCGCCGGACGCGAGGTCGAGGAGGGCGTTGAGCTCCTTGCGGTCGAAGGGCTCGGCCTCGGCGGTGCCCTGGACCTCGACGAAGCGGCCGTCGCCGGTGCAGACGACGTTCATGTCGGTGTCGGCGCGGACGTCCTCCTCGTAGCAGAGGTCGAGGAGGGGGACGCCGTCGACGATGCCGACGGAGACGGCTCCGACGGTGCCGATGAGGGGCTTGCGGCCGGCCTTGACGAGCTTCTTGCCCTGGGCCCAGGAGACCGCGTCGGCGAGGGCGACGTAGGCGCCGGTGATGGCGGCGGTGCGGGTGCCGCCGTCGGCCTGGAGGACGTCGCAGTCGAGGACGATGGTGTTCTCGCCGAGGGCCTTGTAGTCGATGACGGCGCGCAGGGAGCGGCCGATGAGGCGGGAGATCTCGTGGGTGCGGCCGCCGATCTTGCCGCGGACGGACTCGCGGTCGCCGCGGGTGTTGGTGGCGCGCGGGAGCATGGAGTACTCGCCGGTGACCCAGCCTTCGCCGCTGCCCTTGCGCCAGCGCGGGACGCCTTCGGTGACGGAGGCGGTGCAGAAGACCTTGGTGTCGCCGAAGGAGATGAGGACGGAGCCCTCGGCGTGCTTGCTCCATCCGCGTTCGATGGTGACGGGGCGGAGCTGTTCGGGGGTACGGCCGTCGATACGAGACATGCGAGGAGCCTAGCCGCGTCGGAACCGGGCGTGGTGAAGGGCCCGTTCCGCCGGTGGGCGCGGTGGCCGGTTGTGGTGGTCGCGGGTGGGGGCGGGTGTGCCGAAGGGCCCGTCCCCCTGCCGGGGCGGGCCCTTCGGACGATGCGGCTGCTTACATCATGTCTTCGATGTCGGCGGCGATCGGGTCGGCGTCGGTGCCGATGACGACCTGGATCGCGGTGCCCATCTTGACGACGCCGTGGGCGCCGGCGGCCTTGAGGGCGGCCTCGTCGACCTTGGACGGGTCCACGACCTCGGTGCGCAGGCGGGTGATGCAGCCTTCGACCTCTTCGATGTTCTCGATGCCGCCGAGCCCGGCGACGATCTTCTCAGCCTTGGTGGCCATGTGTTTCTCCCTGTCCGTTCTGTTCGCGCGTACGCGAATCTCGGCGCACCTGCGGTCCGCTTTGTCACGGTAACCCACGGTTGGCCCAACTTCGCGAGCGAGTGCCGCCGTTCTGCCGAATCATGATGATCACCGGCGGCCTGTCCTCAGCGGGCTCCCGGGAGCCTATCGCAACTGGTCTACACCAGTGTGCAACGAGACGCGCACCCGGCACGTTCCGGACAGGGAGGACGCCGATGAGTACCGACAGCGCTGCGGCGCAGCCGAAGAAGTCCGTGTGGGGCGGGCTCTTCCAGGGGCTCCAGAAGATGGGCCGCAGCCTCCAGCTCCCCATCGCCGTCCTTCCCGCCGCGGGCATCATCAACCGGCTCGGGCAGCCGGACGTGTTCGGCGCGGACGGTCTCGGGTGGGACAACGTCGCGAAGGTGATGGCGGGCGCGGGCGGTGCGCTTCTCGACGGCAGCCTGGGTCTGCCGATCCTCTTCTGCATCGGCGTCGCGATCGGCATGGCGAAGAAGGCGGACGGTTCGACCGCGCTCGCGGCCGTCGTCGGCTTCCTCGTCTACTACACGGTGCTGCGCCAGTTCCCGAAGGACTGCCCGGCGGGCACGAAGGACATCGGGGGCGGCTGCCTGGGCGCGGACGACTCCTTCGCCGGGTACACGTACCAGAACCCGGGCGTCTTCGGCGGCATCGTGATGGGTCTGCTCACCGCGTACCTGTGGCAGCGCTACCACCGGACGAAGCTGGTCGACTGGCTGGGCTTCTTCAACGGCCGCCGACTCGTCCCGATCATCATGACGTTCGTGGGCATCGCGTTCGCCGCGCTCTGCCTGTGGGTCTGGCCGCCGATCGGCGATGCCCTGGAGAGCTTCAGCGACTGGCTGGTCGGTCTCGGCGCCTGGGGTTCCGGCATCTTCGGCGTGGCGAACCGGGCGCTGCTCGTGATCGGTCTGCACCAGTTCCTGAACGTGCCCATCTGGTTCCAGTTCGGCACGTACGAGAAGCCGGACGGCTCGGTGGTCCACGGCGACATCCCGATGTTCCTCGCGGGCGACCCGAACGCCGGCCAGTTCCTGACGGGCTTCTTCCCGATCATGATGTTCGCGCTGCCGGCGGCGGCGCTGGCGATCACCCACTGCGCGAAGCCGCACCGCCGCAAGGAGGTCGGCGGTCTGATGCTGTCGGTGGCGCTGACCTCGTTCGTCACCGGCATCACCGAGCCGCTGGAGTACTCGTTCCTCTTCATCGCCCCGGTGCTGTACGCGGTCCACGCCCTGCTGACCGGTGTGTCGATGGCGGTGACGTGGGCGCTCGGCGTGAAGGACGGCTTCAGCTTCTCGGCCGGCCTGATCGACTACGTGATCAACTGGAATCTGGCGACGAAGCCCTGGCTGATCATTCCGATCGGTCTCGGATTCGCGGTGGTGTACTACGCGATCTTCCGGTTCGCGATCACCAAGTTCGATCTCCAGACCCCCGGCCGCGAGCCGGACGAGGTGGGCGACGAGATGGAGCGGGAGAACGTGAAGTGAGGCGGTCCGGCGACGTCGGGTAGCGCCTCGATCACCCGCCGGAGCCTGGTCGTTTCGGGGCTTTCGCCCCGCCCGTAAGCCCCTCGAAAGGCCCCTGGACCTGACGGTCCGGGGGCCTTATGTCGTGCATTTCCAGCTATGGCTGAACGCACAGAATTCGCAGGTTCCTTATCTAAGTCTCACGTGCTACAACTGGTCTACACCACTCATTGGTGTAGACCACGCGGTCCAGACCACCGCGTTTCCACGAGACGTCGCCGTCCCCCCTTCCCATCCTCTGGCGGCGCCTTGCCTTACTGGAGGAAGTTGATGAGTACGGCCACCGCCCAGGCCGCCGCTCCCGCGAAGAAGCGCGGATCCGGCCTGTTCCAGGGCCTGCAGAAGGTCGGTCGCAGCCTGCAGCTGCCGATCGCCGTGCTGCCGGCCGCGGGTATCTTGCTCCGTCTCGGCCAGCCCGACGTCTTCGGAAAGGACGGGCTCGGCTGGGACAAGGTCGCCTCCGTCTTCGCCACCGCCGGCGGCGCGGTCTTCGACAACCTGCCCCTGCTCTTCTGCATCGGCGTCGCCATCGGCTTCGCCAAGAAGGCGGACGGCTCCACCGCCCTGGCCGCGCTCGTCGGCTTCCTGGTCTACAGCAACGTGCTGAAGGCCTTCCCCATCACCGAGGCCGTCGTCAACACGACCGCCAACAAGGGTGTCGACGTCGCCGCGACGTACAACAACCCGGGTGTCCTCGGCGGCATCCTGATGGGTCTGCTCTCCGCGGTCCTCTGGCAGCGCTTCCACCGCACCAAGCTCGTCGACTGGCTCGGCTTCTTCAACGGCCGCCGTCTCGTCCCGATCATCATGGCCTTCGTCGGCACCGCCGTCGGTGTCGTGTTCGGCCTGGTCTGGGAGCCCATCGGTGAGGGCATCTCCAGCTTCGGCGAGTGGATGACCGGCCTCGGCGCCGGCGGCGCCGGCCTCTTCGGTCTCATCAACCGCGCGCTGATCCCCGTCGGCATGCACCAGTTCGTGAACACCGTCTCCTGGTTCCAGATCGGCGACTTCACCAACGCCGCCGGCGAGGTCGTCCACGGCGACCTCAACCGCTTCTTCGCCGGTGACCCGAGCGCCGGAATCTTCATGTCGGGCTTCTTCCCGATCATGATGTTCGGCCTCCCGGCCGCCGCCATCGCCATCGCCCACGCCGCTCGCCCCGAGCGCCGCAAGGCCGTGATGGGCATGATGGTCTCCCTCGCGCTGACCTCGTTCGTCACCGGCATCACGGAGCCGATCGAGTTCACCTTCATGTTCATCGCGCCGGTCCTGTACGCGATCCACGCCGTCCTGACCGCCGTGTCCATGGCCGTCACCTGGGCCCTCGGCGTCCACGCCGGCTTCACCTTCTCGGCCGGCGGCATCGACTACCTGCTGAACTGGAACCTCGCGACCAAGCCGTGGCTGATCATCCCGATCGGTCTCGTCTTCGCGGCGATCTACTACGTGGTCTTCCGCTTCGCGATCACCAAGTTCAACCTCCCGACGCCGGGCCGCGAGCCCGAGGAGGAGATCGAGGACCTCACCAAGGCGTGAGCCCCGTCCGCAGCACGGAAGGGCCCCGGAACCGTACGGTTCCGGGGCCCTTCCCGTTCTCGGCCGTGGGGTCAGATCTCGTAGACCGCGCCGGGCCGCGCCAGCTCCGACGGCCCCGCGTACACCTCGCGCGCGTCCGCCAGGTTCCGCTCGCCGTCCGTCCACGGCGGGATGTGGGTCAGCACGAGCCGGCCCACCGACGAGCGGGCCGCCTCGGCGCCCGCCTCCCGGCCGTTGAGGTGGAGGGCCGGGATGTCCTCCTTGCCGTGGGTGAACGAGGCCTCGCAGAGGAAGAGGTCGCTGCCCTCGGCCAGCTCGTGCAGCGACTCGCAGACCCCGGTGTCCCCGGAGTACGTCAGCGAGCGGCCGCCGTGCTCGACCCGGATCCCGTACGCCTCGACCGGATGGCACACCTTCTCGGTGCGCACCGAGAACGGGCCGATCTCGAAGGCGCCCGACTTCAGGGTGCGGAAGTCGAAGACCTCGCTCATCGAGGTGGGCGACGGGGTGTCCGCGTACGCCGTGGTCAGGCGCTGCTCGGCGCCCTCCGGGGCGTAGACGGGGATCGCGTCGCACCGTCCGCCCTCGTGGCGGTAGTAGCGGGCGACGAAGTACCCGCACATGTCGATGCAGTGGTCGGCGTGCAGATGGCTGAGGAAGATCGCGTCGAGGTCGTACAGACCGATGTGTCGCTGCAGCTCGCCGAGGGCGCCGTTGCCCATGTCGAGGAGCAGCCGGAAGCCGTCGGCCTCGACGAGGTAGCTCGAACAGGCCGAATCCGCGGACGGGAACGACCCGGAGCAGCCGACGACGGTGAGCTTCATGGAGCGTGAACCTCCGTGGACGGATACGGAAAGCGCGCTGGGGAAGGGGGTGGCTGTGCGGTCTGTCGAGCGTAAGGCGCACCCGGGCCTGTCGCTCCTTCGCAGTGGCCTGTTGTGGGCGAACTCACGGGCTCTGTCACCGGTTCGGATGGATGCCGGGCCGCGTCGGCGCCGTGAGCGGCGCGCCGGTACCGTCTTGAGGTATGGACACGTCGTGGTGGCCCGCGCTGGTCGCGGTCGTGGTGATCGCCCTGGTGGTCGCGCTCGCCGACGGGTGGCGGCGGTCGTCGCGGCCCGGGAGGGGGCGGCGGCCCGCGCCGCCGGGGCGGAGCAGGCCTCCGGTCCGGCCGCCCGGCCGGCCCGCGGGACCGCGGAAGGCTCCGTCGCGGTCGCCGCGGGCGGCGGAGATCTGGTGGGCGGACGTGCCCTTCGAGGACGGGCCCGGTTCGAAGGACCGGCCCTGCCTGGTCCTGTCGGTCCGGGGGAACAGCGCGCTCGTCGCCAAGATCACCAGCAAGTACCACGACGAGCGGCCGGGAGTGATCGCGCTGCCGCCGGGAGCGGTCGGGGACGCGCAGGGGCGCCCGAGCTTCCTGGAGACGGACGAGCTGCGCGAGGTTCCCGTGCGGGACTTCCGGCGGAGAGTGGGAACGGCGGACCCGGTCGTGTGGGACCAGGTCCGCCATCTGGCGCGCTAGCGCCGCGCGGAGGCTTCGCGGGCGGGCGCCCGCGGGGCCGGGGCGGGAGGCGCCGGGGCCCGGGAGGGGACTAGGCCCAGAGCTGGCCCTGGACCGCCTCGATCGCCTCTTCCGTGGTGGCCGCGGTGTAGAGGCCGGTGGAGAGGTACTTCCAGCCGCCGTCGGCGACGACGAAGGCGATGTCCGCGCTCTCGCCCGCCTTCACCGCCTTGTTGCCGACGCCGATGGCCGCGTGCAGGGCCGCGCCGGTGGAGACGCCCGCGAAGATGCCCTCCTGCTGGAGGAGTTCGCGGGTGCGGGTGACCGCGTCGGCGGAGCCGACGGAGAAGCGGGTGGTGAGCACGGAGGCGTCGTACAGCTCCGGTACGAAGCCCTCGTCGAGGTTGCGGAGGCCGTAGACGAGGTCGTCGTAGCGCGGTTCGGCGGCGACGATCCTGACGTCGGGCTTGTGCTCGCGCAGGTAGCGGCCGACGCCCATGAGCGTGCCGGTGGTGCCGAGGCCCGCCACGAAGTGGGTGATGGAGGGCAGGTCGGCGAGGATCTCGGGGCCGGTGGTGGCGTAGTGCGCGCCCGCGTTGTGCGGGTTGCCGTACTGGTAGAGCATCACCCAGGTCGGGTTCTCGGCCGCGATCTCCTTGGCCACCCGTACCGCCGTGTTCGATCCGCCCGCCGCGGGGGACGAGATGATCTCGGCGCCCCACATGGAGAGGAGCTGGCGGCGCTCCTCGCTGGTGTTCTCGGGCATGACGCAGACGATGCGGTAGCCCTTGAGCTTGGCGGCCATCGCCAGGGAGATGCCGGTGTTGCCGCTGGTCGGCTCCAGGATGGTGCAGCCGGGGGTGAGGCGGCCGTCCTTCTCCGCCTGCTCGATCATGTGGAGCGCGGGGCGGTCCTTGACCGAGCCGGTCGGGTTGCGGTCCTCCAGCTTCGCCCAGATGCGGACGTCGTCCGAGGGCGAGAGCCGGGGGAGGCGGACGAGCGGCGTGTTGCCGACCGCCGCCAGCGAGGAGTCGTAGCGCATGTGGATCAGACCATGCCACCGGCGACGGCCGGCAGGATCGTGACGTTGTCGCCGTCGGTGAGCTTGGTGTCGATGCCGTCGAGGAAGCGGACGTCCTCGTCGTTCAGGTAGACGTTGACGAAGCGGCGGAGCTTGCCGTCGTCGACGATGCGGGCCTCGATCCCGGCGTGGCGGGACTCCAGGTCGGCGAAGAGCTCGGCGAGGGTGCCGCCGCTGCCCTCGACGGCCTTCTCGCCGTCGGTGTAGGTGCGGAGGATGGTCGGGATGCGGACCTCGATGGCCATGGCGTGGGCTCCTGTCGGAAGTGGCGTGATGGGCGCGCTGCTGGGGCCCCCGCGCGGAGGGGGGTCGTACGAACGTGCGCTCGGCCGGTCGCTCAGAGCGCAGCGCGGGACGAACAGATCGCGCTGGCGAGGCGGCACAGGTCGACGTGCAGGCGCGCGACGAGCAGCACTGTGCCCGGAGTCTCTTCGCTCACGTCGTGGGAAACCATGGGCTCATCGTATCGATTCCCGGTCCGGGTTTCGGAATGTGATCTCACATGGTGGATGTTTGCCGACCGCCTGCCGGACTGGGCTGGAAGAGGACGGTGGGCTTCCCGGTCCGCGGATGCGGGATGACCTCGGTGTCCACCCCGTAGACGGCCTCCAGGAGGGCGGGGGTGAGGACCTCGGCCGGGGTTCCGCCGGTGACGAGCCGTCCGCCCTCCAGGACGTAGATCCGGTCGCAGTACGCCCCCGCGAGGTTGAGGTCGTGCAGCGCGAGCAGGTTCGTGGTGCCCAGGGTACGGACGAGGGCCAGGACGTCGAGCTGGTGACGGATGTCCAGGTGGTTGGTGGGCTCGTCGAGGACGAGGAGCTCGGGCTCCTGGACGAGGGCGCGGGCGACGAGGGCGCGTTGGCGCTCGCCCCCGGAGAGGGCGGGAAACGGGCGGTCGGCGAGCTCCGCGAGGCCGACGCGGGCCAGGGCGGCGGCGGCGCGCTCCCGGTCGGCGCCGCTGTCGCCCTCCCAGAACCGCTTGTGCGGGGAGCGGCCGAGGGCGACGAGTTCGCCGACGGTGAGCTCGAACTCCAGGGCGCTGTCCTGGGGCACGGTGGCGACGCGGCGGGCGCGGGCCTTGGGGCCGAGGGCGTGGAGGTCGGCGCCGTCGAGCAGGGCGCGGCCCGCGGTGGGGACGAGGGTGCCGTAGACGCAGCGCAGGAGGGTGGTCTTGCCGCTGCCGTTGGGGCCGATGAGGCCGACGGTCTCGCCGGGGCGGACGGTGAGGTCGACGGAGCGGAGCCGCTGCTCGTACGAGAGTCCCTCCAGGCGCAGTTCGGTCACAGCGGTGCTCCTTCCGGGCGTCGGCGCATCAGCCAGAGGAAGAACGGGCCGCCGGTGAGGGCGGTGAGGATGCCGACGGGGACGTCCTGGGGGGCGGCGACGGTCCGCGCGCCGAGGTCGGCGAGGACCAGGGCGAGCGAGCCGCCGAGCGCGGCGACCGGGAGGAGCCGGCGGTGCGGGGCGCCGACGGCGAGCCGGGCCGCGTGGGGGGCCATCAGGCCGACGAAGCCGACGGCTCCGCTGGCGGCCACCATGACGGCGGTGACGAGGGAGGCGAGGACGAAGACGGCGGCGCGGAAGCGGGCGGTGTCCAGGCCCAGGACGGTGGCGCCCTCCTCGCCGACGAGGAGCAGGTCGAGCGGGCGGGCGAGGGTGAGGAGGGCGGCCGTGCCGACGGCGAGGACGGCGGCGGGCAGGACCAGGGTGTCCCAGCGGGCGCTGCCGAGGCCGCCGAGGGACCAGTACAGGGCCTCCTGGAAGTGCTCGGGGCGGCCGGCGAGGACGAGCAGCAGGGTGGCGAGGGCGGACAGGATGTAGGAGACGGCGACTCCGGCGAGGACGAGCCGGGCGCCGGTGAGGGTGCCGCCGCGGCGGGCGAGCCCGTAGACGAGGACGAGGGAGAGCAGGGCGCCCGCGAACGCGCCGGCGGGCATGGCGAGCGTGGTGGTGACGCCGCCCAGCAGGCCCGCTCCCCCGCCGGCGACCAGGACGAGGACGGCGCCGGCGGAGGCGCCGGAGGAGATGCCGAGGAGGAACGGGTCGGCGAGCCGGTTGCGGACCAGGGCCTGGAGGACGGCGCCGACGACGGCGAGCCCGGCGCCGACGACCACGCCGAGCAGGACCCGGGGCAGCCGGACGTCGAGGACGATCGTCCGGAACGGGGAGGGGTCGGCGGCGCGTCCGGTGAGGACGTCGAGGACCTGGCCGGGCGGGATGCGGACGGAGCCGAGGGCGAGCGAGGCGAGCGCGGCGGCGGCCAGGGCGAGGACGAGTCCGGTGACGACGACCGCGTACCGCAGACGCCCGCCGGGCGGGGCCTTCCCGGCCGGGGCCTTCCCGGGCGGGGCCTTGTCGACCGGGGCCTTCCCGGGCGCGCCGGGGCGGGCGGGCCGGGCAGGCCCGAACTCGGCGGACGAAGGGGACCCGGCCGCCACGGCGGCGGGACCGCCCGCCACGGCGGCGGGACCGGCGGGTCCCAAGGGTCCGGCAGGCCCGGCACCCCCGGCCAGCCCGGCAGGCCCGGTCGGTCCGGCAGGCCCAGCAGGGCCGGCAGGCCCGGTCGGCTCCGCGGATTCCTCCGGGCCGACCGTCACGGACCCTGCGGGTCGCGTCCGCCCCGCGGTGGGGGCGCTCGGGGGCGGGACGGGGGCCGGGGTCGGCGGCCGGGGCTGCGGCGGGTCTTCCGGTGTGCTCGCCGCGCGGGCGGGCCCCGCGCTCATCGGGCCGGGTGGAGCTGAGCGGCCAGCTTGTCGACGGCCGCGGGGACGCGGACGCCGAGGACGGTGTCGGAGAGCGGCATCACGGCGAACCGGCGGTTCTTGATCGCGGGGACGTCCTTGAGGGCCGGGTCGTCGAGGAGCCGCTGCTTCTTCTGCTCGACGGTGGTGGAGCCGTAGTCGTAGATGACGACGACCTCGGGCTTGCGGGCGACGACCTGCTCCCAGGTGGCGTCGCCGAAGGCCTTGTCGAGGTCGGCGAAGACGTTCCGGCCGCCGGCGCGGGTGATGAGCTCGTTGCCGATGCCCTTGCCGCCGGCGGTGAAGGCGGTCTTGTCACCGCTGTCGTAGACGAAGACGGAGACGGGCGCGGTGCCCTTGAGCCGCTTCTCGGTGGCGGCGACGGTGGTCCGCGCCCCGCGGACCCAGGTGGTGGCCCGGTCGGGGACGCCGAACGTCCGCCCGACCTCCTCGACTTCGCGGTAGAGGTCGTCCACGGAGGGCGAACCGGAGGGGCAGTACTCGGTGTTGAGGCGGGTGGAGATGCCCGCGCGCTTCAGGTCGTCGCGGCTCCGGCCGTCCTTGCTCGCGAAGGCGGAGGAGTAGCCGCCGTAGACGAAGTCGGGGTTCGCGGCGAGCAGGGCCTCCTTGGAGGGGTACTCCTTCGCGAGGACGGGGACGGAGTCGTACGCCTTCTTGTAGGCGGGGAGGACCGTGTCGTCGAGGTAGGCGGTGCCGACGAGCGACTTCTCCAGGCCGAGGGCGAGCATGACCTCGGTGACGTGCTGGTTCATGGTGACCGCCCGCTTCGGCGGGGCCGTGAAGGTCGTCTTCACACCGCAGTTGGTGACGGTGTACGGGAATCCGGGGGCGGCCCCGGCGTCGGGGGCCTGTGCCGCGGGGGCCGAGCAGGCGGCGAGCAGCGGGAGCAGGAGGGCGGCGGGCAGCAGGGTGCGGCGGGGCCTGGACATGGCGGAACGTGCCTCCTCCGGGGATTTCCACGTCCCCGATCGGTGGTGAGAAGGCGGCAGGTCAGTTCCTGGCTTCCGCCTCCCCTCGGGGAGGCGGTCACAGTGGCGGGACCGTGCCGGATTCGCACCGGCTTCCTGGGGCCTGCCGCCCGTCGGTCCCGGTCAGTGTCTCAGGCGGCGTACTCCTCGACGACCTCGACCTCTTCCTCGGTCACGACGCCCTCGACGATGGTGAAGGAGCGGAACTGGAAGGGTCCGGCGCCGTCGCTGTCGGCGGTGGAGACGAGGACGTAGTGGGCCTGGGGCTCGTTGGCGTACGAGATGTCCGTGCGGGACGGGTAGGCCTCGGTCGCGGTGTGCGAGTGGTAGACGATGACGGGCTCCTCGTCCCGGTCGTCCATCTCGCGGTAGAGCTTGAGCAGGTCCGCGGAGTCGAACTCGTAGAAGGTGGGCGAGCGCGCGGCGTTGAGCATCGGGATGAACCGCTCGGGGCGGCCGGTGCCGACCGGTCCCGCGACCACGCCGCAGGCCTCGTCGGGGTGGTCCGCGCGGGAGTGTTCCACGATCTGGTCGTACAGGGCCCGGGTGATGGTCAGCATGCCGACAGGATAAGCCGACGGGCCGTTCCGTACCGGGGAGTGGTACGGAACGGCCCGTATGCCGAGACGGTCGTGGTCAGGGCCGCTTGGGGACGGCCCGGGGCGACCGCCCGCGGGGTCCGGTCAGGACCGCTTGGCGAAGGCGGCGCCCTCGGGGTTGCGGGACTTCAGGACCAGGTAGGAGACCCCCAGGATGAGACCCCAGACCGGGGCCGCGTACAGGGAGACGCGGGCGCCCTCGTCGATGCCCATCATGACGATGACCATGCCGATGAAGAGGAGCGCGAACCAGCTGGTGTACGGGGCGCCCGGGGCCTTGAAGGTGGACTCGGGGAGCTCGCCGCGGTTCGCCTTGGCGCGGTAGCGGATCTGGCAGACCAGGATCATGATCCAGGCCCACATGCCGGAGATGGTGGCGAAGGAGACGACGTACTCGAAGGCCTTGCCGGGGGCGACGTAGTTGATCCAGACGCCGACCAGCATGAGCGAGGCCGAGAAGGTCAGGCCGAGCAGCGGGGTGCCGCTCTTGGTGAGCTTCGTGAAGACCTTGGGGCCCTGGCCGTTGAGCGCGAGGTCGCGCAGCATGCGGCCGGTGGAGTACATGCCCGAGTTGCAGGAGGAGAGGGCCGCGGTCAGCACCACGAAGTTGACGATGGCGGCGCCGACGCCGAGGCCCATCTTCTCGAAGGCGGCGACGAACGGGGAGACGCCCGGCTGGAACTCGGTCCACGGGACGACCGACAGGATCATGATGAGCGCGCCGACGTAGAAGACGGCGATGCGCCACGGCACGGTGTTGATGGCCTTGGGCAGAACGGTCTTCGGGTCCTTGGACTCGCCGGCGGTGACGCCGACCAGCTCGACCGCGAGGAAGGCGAACATGACGATCTGCAGGGTCATCAGCGTGTTGCCGATGCCGGTGGGGAAGAAGCCGCCCTGGTCCCACAGGTGGGTCACGGAGGCGGTGTCCCCGGCGTCGGAGAAGCCGACGGTGAGGATGCCGGCGCAGATCAGGATCATGCCGATGATGGCGGTGACCTTGACCATGGAGAACCAGAACTCCAGCTCGCCGAAGAGCTTCACGGAGATCAGGTTGGCGCCGTAGAGGATCACGGTGAAGACCAGTGCGGAGATCCACTGCGGGATGTCCCACCAGTACGTCATGTAGGTGGCCGCGGCGGTGACTTCGGTGATGCCGGTGACGACCCAGAAGAGCCAGTACGTCCAGCCGGTCACGAAGCCCCAGAAGGGGCCGACGAACTCGCGTGCGTACTCCGCGAAGGAGCCGGACACGGGGCGGTACATGAGGAGCTCGCCCAGGGCGCGCATGATGAAGAAGATGACCAGGCCCGCGATGGCGTACGCGAGGATCAGGCTGGGGCCCGCCTTGGCGATGGCCTTGCCGGCGCCGAGGAAGAGGCCGGTGCCGATGGCACCGCCGATCGCGATCATCTGGATCTGCCGGGCGCCGAGGCCACGCTGGTAGCCCTCGCCGCCGTCCACGGCCCCGTCGGTGCCGTCGTGCTGCTTGTCGACCTGCACAGAGGTCATGGTGGTGCGCCTTTCTCCATGCTGATCCGCGCGACTACGAGTGCGTCTGCCGCGGATCAGATCCTGATCCCCCCGGATGTGGATGGAGTGCCACCGGCGGTCAGCCGGACGAAGCGCCCTCGGGAACAGGGGTGGCGTCCCCGAGCGGTCGTGAAGATTTATCACGCGGTCCGGCGTGATCGAGGGAATCACGTGTGGCGCACGTCACGGGAAGCGGCGGGCGAAGGGGACTCAAGACGGCAAAGCGGACGCTCTGATAACGCATTCGTTATTCGGATTTGAGCGTCCGCTGAGCGAACATGCCGCCGCCGGGGCGTGTCGCGTGGGGTGTCCGGGCGCGCCGCGACCGGCCGGCCGGTCGGCCTGTCACGACATGAGGGTCTCGACGAGGGACTCCTGGAGCGCCCCCAGCCAGAGGTAGGCCATCACCATCGGCTTGCGGGGGTCGGAGTCCGGCAGCCGGTACAGCTGCTCGCCCTCGTCGTCGGTGACCTCCAGGCGGGTGCCGATGGTCAGCCGGAGGTCGTTGAGCGCGCCGAGCCAGGCGCGGGACTCGTCCGGGGTCAGCTTCAGGACTGCGCCGCCCTCGCCCGCCGCGTCGGCGGAGAGCGCGTCGAGGGCGCGGACGACGACGAGGGCGTCCTCGCGCTTGCGGGCCCGCAGGTCGTTCTCCGTGAAGCGGCGGAAGTCGGAGGCGGCGGCCCGCAGCTCCTCGCTGTCGTCCCCGTACGCGTCGGGGAAGAGGCGCTTGAGGGCGGGGTCGGACGGGGGCTTGCTGGGGCCCTCGGCGAAGAGGGCGGCCAGCGGGTCGGCGCCCTCGGCGGGCTCGTCGCCCGGCCCGATCAGCTCCATGAGCTGGACGGCGAGGGAGCGGAGGATGGAGATCTCGACGTCGTCGAGGGCGACGGCCGCACCGCCGCCGGGCAGGGTCTCGAAGTGCCCGGCCATCAGAAGCGGTCCTGGGAGAGGGTCGCCCAGAGGCCGTAGCCGTGCATGGCCTGCACGTCGCGCTCCATCTCCTCGCGGGTGCCGCTGGAGACCACCGCGCGTCCCTTGTGGTGCACGTCGAGCATCAGTTTGTGCGCCTTGTCCTTGGAGTATCCGAAGTACGACTGGAAGACGTACGTCACGTAGCTCATCAGGTTGACCGGATCGTTGTGCACGAGGGTCACCCAGGGCACGTCCGGCTCGACGACCGCGGAGACCTCCTCGGCCGATTCCGTACGTTCGATCTCAATAGGCGCGACGCTCACTCACCCCATGCTGCCACCCCGGAGGGCCCGTCGCACAAACGGGTCACCCGCCCGTCACTCGCCCGCCCCACTATTCGTCACTCTGACGATTTCTGCGCTAGCATCGCTGACATGAACGCTGCGGACCTTGGGCTGCCGGTGGACGTGCCGTCGACCGCGCTCTTCACCGACCAGTACGAGCTGACCATGCTCCAGGCGGCCCTCCGGGCCGGCACCGCCGACCGACGCTCGGTCTTCGAGGTCTTCACCCGGCGCCTGCCCGGAGGACGGCGCTACGGCGTCCTCGCGGGCGTCGGCCGGGTCCTCGACGCCGTCGAGAACTTCCGGTTCGACCCCGCCGTCCTGGGCTTCCTGCGCGAGCGCGGCATCGTCGACGAGCCGACCCTGGAGTGGCTCGCCCGCTACCGCTTCACCGGCGACATCTGGGGCTACCCCGAGGGCGAGGTGTACTTCCCCGGCTCGCCGGTCCTGCGCGTCGAGGGCTCCTTCGCCGAGTGCGTGCTGCTGGAGACGGTGATCCTCTCCATCCTCAACCACGACTCGGCCATCGCCGCCGCCGCCTCCCGCATGTCGGCCGCGGCCGCCGGGCGCCGGCTGATCGAGATGGGCGCGCGGCGCACCCACGAGCTGGCCGCCGTCGCCGCCTCCCGCGCCGCCTACGTCGGCGGCTTCGACTCCACCTCGGACCTCGCCGCCGGCTTCCGCTACGGCATCCCGACCGTCGGCACCTCCGCCCACGCCTTCACCCTCCTGCACGACAGCGAGCGGGACGCCTTCCGCGCCCAGGTCGACAGCCTCGGCCGCGGCACGACCCTGCTCGTCGACACCTACGACGTGACCGAGGCCGTCCGCACCGCGGTCGAGGTGGCGGGGCCCGAGCTCGGGGCCGTCCGGATCGACTCCGGCGACCTGCTGCTCGTCGCCCACCGGGTCCGCCAGCAGCTCGACGAGCTGGGCGCCCGCGACACGAAGATCGTCGTCACCTCGGACCTCGACGAGTACGCCATCGCCTCCCTCGCGGCGGCCCCGGTCGACGCGTACGGGGTGGGCACCCAGCTGGTCACCGGCAGCGGTCACCCGACCTGCTCCATGGTCTACAAGCTGGTCGCCCGTGCCTCCTCGGCCGATCCCAGGGCGCCGCTCACGGCGGTCGCCAAGAAGTCGCTCGGCGGCAAGGCCTCGGTCGGCGGGCGCAAGTGGGCGGCGCGCCGCCCCGACGCGTACGGGGTCGCGGAGGCGGAGGTCCTGGGCACCGGCCCGGTCCCCCCCGAGCTCGCCGACCACCAGCTCCTGGTCGAGCTGGTCAAGGGCGGCGACGTGGTCGCCAGGGAGCCGCTGGAGGCCGCCCGGGCCCGGCACATCGCGGCCCGCGCCGGGCTGCCGATGTCGGCGATGCAGCTCTCCCGCGGCGAGCCCGTGCTGCCCACGGAGTACCTGTAGGGCCATGCGGACGGACCCGCCCCCTCCCGGTGGGCGGGCCGATTCTCTAGGCTCGGTCCCACCCCTCCCCGACGCGCTAAGGACACCCGCCATGCACCGCGCATTGATCGTTGTGGACGTTCAGAACGACTTCTGCGAGGGCGGCAGCCTCGCGGTGGGCGGCGGCGCGGACGTCGCCGCCGCCATCACCGACCTGGTCGGCCTGACGGCGGGCAGCTCCTACCGGCACGTGGTCGCCACCCGCGACCACCACGTCGACCCGGGCGCGCACTTCGCGCCGGACGGCGAGGAGCCGGACTACGTCACCTCCTGGCCGGTGCACTGCGTGGCGGGCACGGAGGGGGTCGGCTTCCACCCGAACTTCGCTCCGGCCGTCGCCAGCGGGGCGATCGACGCCGTCTTCGACAAGGGGGCGTACGACGCGGCCTACAGCGGCTTCGAGGGGCACGACGAGAACGGCCTGACGCTCGCGGAGTGGCTCCGCGAGCGGGAGGTCACCGAGGTCGACGTGGTGGGCATCGCCACCGACCACTGCGTGCGGGCGACGGCCCTGGACGCGGCCCGCGAGGGCTTCCGCACCCATGTGCTGCTCGACCTGACGGCCGGCGTCGCGAAGGAGACGACGGACCGGGCCCTGGAGGAGCTGCGGGCGGCGGGCGTGGAGCTGACGGGCAAGCCCGTGGTGGCCTGAGCGTCCCGCCGGGGCCGGCGGCCCCCTCAGGCGGCCGGCTCCCTGGGGAGGGACCGTACGGGGTGCCAGAGCTCCTGGGCGGCGCCGGGCGCGGATCTCCAGAGCAGGCCGTCGGGGTGGTGCAGGACGGCCGTGATCTCGTCCGGCGTGGGCGGCTCGCTGTTGCCCCGGAGGTACACCGCGCGCAGCCCCAGGTTCCGCAGCCTGGTCAGGGCGCGGGCACGGTTGGCGGCGTGGACCAGGAAGCGGACGCTGGCGCCGTCGCGGGCCGGGCTGGGCAGCCCTATCGCGACGACCACACTGCCTCCCGGCAACTTGCAGAACCCTCCGTTGGGCATGTGTGACCACTCCCCCGTGGATCGACTGTCAATAAGAACATCGGTCTGATGCGTCAGACGCACCTAAACACGATCGGCCGCCGCCCGCTAGAGGGGCGACGGCCGATCATGCTTTGACCTGCGGTTTTACCGATTACTTCGTGGACGGACCCACGCGGACCGTGATCGTCTCGCCGTTCTTCGGCTCCTTGACGACCTGGATCTTGGTGTTGGTGTCAGTTACCTGGACACCGGCGCGCGCCGTCTCCTTGAACCAGTACGTGCCCTTGCGGTCGTCGAAGACCGGGTTGCCCGGCAGCGACGGGACGAAGGACGCGACGTCGGCCTTGTGGAGCATCATGCCGTCGGTCTTGTAGGTGCCGAAGGTGGAGTCGTACGCCTGGACGCGGTTGCGCATCAGGGTGCCGTCCTTCCACTTCAGCGGGGTCGGGTGGGAGTCGACCGGAAGGATCAGACCCTGGCCCGGGTGGACCGCGGTGTTGTTGTCCTTCTGGGAGAGGTCCCACTTCCAGATGAGCAGGCCGTTCTGGTACGGGTAGTGCTCGACCCAGCTGGCCTTGTCACCGGTGAACCCGAAGTTGTACGGGCCGACCTTGAGGGTGGCGTCGTACGAGACGTACTGGCGGTTCTCCGCGATGTAGTACTGCTCGTACTCCTTCGTGAAGCCCTTGCCGACCCGCGAGAAGCCCTTGGCCGTCCAGCCGTTGTCGCCGTTCTCGGCGCCGTCGGCGAAGACGGTCGCACCGTCCGCGGTCAGCGTGATGGCGTCGGCCGTGAAGCCCTTGCCGCCGGCGCCGCCGTCCGTCTGGTAGCGGAAGCGGAGGTCGAACTTCTTGCCCGCGTAGGCGTCGAGGCCGTAGACGAGCTCCTTGTGGGTGCCCGAGACGTCGGTCAGCGCCGGGGCGCCGCTGGCGTCGCGCGGGAGCGGCTTGCCGTCGGCGGTGCCGTCCAGGGCCGTCCAGTTGGCGCCGCCGTCGGTCGACACCTCGGTGTAGAGGTAGTCGTAGTCGAGCTCGATGTCGTACCAGCCCTTGAGCTTCAGGGAGGCGGACTTCTTGCCCGTCAGGTCGACGGAGCGGGTCAGGGTGTTCTTGAGGTCGTCACCCATGTTGCTCCACCACTGCGAGGCGCCCTCGGCGGGCGCGACGACGTCGGTGGTGACGGCCTTCTTGGGCAGCTCGACGACGAGCGCCTGCGGGTTCTTGGTGTTGTACTCGGCGACGCCCAGCTTGTGGGTGGAGTTCCACTTGCGGGCCTCGTTGGCGACCTTGGTGTAGTTCAGCCAGCCGAGCTGCAGCTTGTCCCAGGCGTTCATGTCGCCGGGCAGGTCGCCGATGGCGTCCTTGCCGCGGCCGAGCCAGGAGCCGGAGGACATGAGCGACCAGAAGCCGGTCGAGTTCTCGGCGCCGGAGAGGCCGGAGGTGTCGTACAGGTCCGGCAGACCGAGGTCGTGGCCGTACTCGTGCGCGAAGACGCCGAGGCCGCCGTTCTCCGGCTGCATCGTGTAGTCGCCGACCCAGATGCCGGAGTCGCCGATCTGCGTGCCGCCGGCCTTGTTGTTCGCCGGGCCGGTCTTGCCCGCGTTGGTGCCGTAGGCGTACCAGCGGTGGGCCCACAGGGCGTCGCCGCCCTGGGCGCCGCCGCCCGCCGACTCGTCCTCGCCCGCGTGGACGATCTGGAAGTGGTCGATGTACCCGTCGGGCTCGTTGAAGTTGCCGTCGCCGTCGAAGTCGTACCGGTCCCAGAGGTCGTACTGGGCCATGTCGGCCTTGATCTGGGCGTCGGTGCGGCCCTTGGCCTTCTGGTCGGCGACGAAGGCGGTGACGCCGTCGCGGACCGCGTCCCAGACGTTGGAGCAGTTGCTGTTGCCGCAGTAGTTCGAGCCGTAACGGGCCTCGTTGTACTCGACCTTGACCCAGTCGGAGACCTTGCCGTCGACCGAGTAGCGGCCGGACGAGGTCTTCTCGTAGTAGGTCTTCAGCGACTGCTTGTCCTGGCCCTTGGCGTCCTTCCCGGTGCCGAAGTACAGGTCCTGGAAGTGCTTCTGGTCGTAGTCGGCCTTCCAGTCCGTGGAGTTGTCGTGCGCACGGTCCGGCTTGGCTATCTGGTTGTGCAGGGGACCGGGCGTGCCGCCGTACTTCGGCTTTGGCTCGGTCGTGTCGTCGTCCGCGCGGTCGACGAGGGTGGTGTTGTCCACCTTGTCGCCGAACTCGACCAGGATCGTGAAGATCTTGTCGGTCTTCTCGCGGCCCAGCTCGACGTACTTCTTGTCGTCGAGCTTGACGACCTGGGAGCCGTTGCGTCGCTCCACCTTCGACTCGCCGCTCAGCACCTGCTCCAGGGCAGCCTTGCGCTGCTGCTCCTGCTGCTCGCTGAAGGGACCCTCGAGGTCGTGGTCGACCGCCGTCTTGTCGATCCCGGCGCCGGGCGCCGGGTCGTGACGGACATCGGCCGGCGTCACGCTGCCGTGATTGTCGGCCCATGCGGTGGTGAAGGTCGAGGCGGTGGCGGCGGTGGCCGCGAGCGCCACAACAACTGCGGACGTTCTGATCGCCCGTCGTCTGTTGGTCACTTGATATGTCCTCCCCGGCGCCCGCGCTACGGACCGAAGGTGGGGTGTCCGTCCGGCGGGTCGCGCGTCACAAGTGACGACATTCGACCGGAGGTACGCAAGAAAAGACAGATCTTGACTTGCACATACCAACTGCACTATGCGGGAGTCGAATTCCGATTATCGGACGATCCTTGGGTGTCCTGCCGGAAAAATCACACGCCCCGTGACTCCGTGCGCCCCCCGTGCACCCCGTGCCCCCTCATCGTGGGTGAGGTCACGCTTACTTCGGTTCCGCCCGGGCATCCACGGACTTAGAGTCGAACCGTTGTCCTGAGAGGGCGGTACGTGTCATGCAGCGTCCGAACGCCGCGCAACTCACCTACGGTTCGGCCACCGTCGTCCTCGCGACCGTCGCCCTGCTGCTGCTCTCCGGTACGACGTCCACGCTCGGGATCACGGTGGTCTGCCTCGCGGGCCTGCTGATCGGACTGCTCGTGGCGGTGACGATGCCCCCGCGGACGGGCGGCGTCAAGACCACCGCGCGGACCGCCGCACCCGCCGCGTACGAAGAGGCCCGGGTCCCGACCGCGCGCGTGGGCGCGGGGGTCGACACCCGGACCGGTTCGTGACACCTCGTCCCCTCGTGCGCCCTCTCCGCCGGCCCGGACGACGCGGGCCCGACCGGCAAGATCCGAAAGAGACGGCCTAGCTCGGGACGGAGACCACGACCGTCTTGGCCGCCTTGTCGTGCAGACCCTGCTTGTAGGGCTTGTCGACCAGGATCAGGATGAGCAGGAGCAGCGGCCACAGGCAGGCGCAGCAGACCAGGGCGGGCAGCCACAGGACGATCGCGCGCAGCAGGGACTGGCTCATCGGGGGCGTCGAGCCGTCGTTGAGCATCGCGACCCGCAGCTTCATCCACTTCTTGCCGAGGGTCTGGCCGTTCTTGGCCGTCATCACCGTGTCGTAGGCGACGAACGCGACGATCGTGATCAGCTGGAAGACCAGCTGGCTGCCTCCGTTGAGGCTGTTGACCGTGTCGCCGAAGTCGTTCCCGTCCTCGGTCGCCCGCGAGTAGATCTTGAACGGAATGCCGATGATCGCGAGCGGGATCGCGACGATCAGCCAGTCGATGATCCGGGCGGCGATGCGCTTGCCCGACTCGGCGAGCGGCGGCATCCCGGAGAGCGGATCGGTCCCTCCGTACCCGGCGCCGTAGCCGCCGTACGGGGGCGGGGGCGGCGCGTTCTCGTACGGGGAGCCGCTCCCGGGGCCGTACGGCGAACCGCCCCCGGGCCCGTACGGACTCCCGGGCGGCGGACCCCCCGGCGGCGGTCCGCCCGGCGGCGGTCCGCCCGGCGGCGGTCCCCCGGGCGGCGGGCCGTCCGGGGGCGGGCCTCCCGGGGGCGGGCCGGCCGGCGGCGGCTGGCCCCCGGAGGGCGGCGGAGGCTCCTGCGGCCTCTTGAGGAACGGGTCCTCCTCGGGCGGCTGGCCGGGCGGCGGCTGGTCGGTGCTCATGGGGGCAGTGCATCCCGGGGCGGACGCCCCCGCAAGGAATCACCGCCCGTTCGGGGGACCCCCGCGCACGGAGGGCCGCCCGGCCCGGCCGGGCGGCAGCGGTCCGCGGATCAGCGCGCCACGAAGGTGCGGGCGGCCTTGTCGTGCCAGCACTGCCGCCAGGGGCGGTCGAAGAGGCACCACAGGACGTTGAGGACGCCGACGGCCAGGAGCCCCAGGACGCTGTAGACGAGCCAGCGCCGCAGCGCCGCCCCGAACCGCGGCGGCTGGTGCGCCTCGATGTCCCGCACCTCGATTCCGCACAGCCTCTTGCCGAGCGTGCGGCCCCACTTGGCGGTGGGCAGCACCTCGTACAGGACGCCGATGACGAAGAAGGCCGCCAGGGCGATGCCGAACTGCACGGAGGTCGTGCCGTCGACGAGCCACACCTGGACGGTGACGCCCGACTGCTCGGCCGCCTCGATCTTGCCGTCGATGTGGTCGAGGGCCGCGGTCACGAACGGGAAGGCGGCGGCGCCGGCGAGCGCGCCCAGGACGAGGCTGTCGACCAGCCGGGCGATCAGCCTGCGGCCGAGACCGGCGGGCCGCGCGGCGGCCTGGGCGCGGGCCGCCTGCACGAACAGGTCGTCGACGGGGGGCTTCCAGGGGACGACGGGCTGCTGCGGGTCCTGTCCCTGCGGGGCCGGCTGCGGGGCCTGCGGCTGCTGGGGCTGCGCCTGCCGGGCCCAGGAGGGGGTCGCGGGAGCGGGCGCCGGGGCGGGCGCCTGCGGCACGGGAGCGGGGGCGGCGGCCGCCGGCTCGGGGGCGGCGGGGCGAGGGGCCGGCCGGGGCTCGGGAGCCACCGGGGCGGGCTGGGGCCCGCGGGGTGCCGCCTCGGGTGCCGGGGCGGGGATCGGGGTGACCGGCATGCCGCCGAGGCGCGCGGCCCCGCCGGTGGCCCGGGGGTCCGTGGCGGGCGCGGCTGGAGCGGCGGGAGCGGCGGGAGCGGCGGCCCGGGCCGGGCCGTCGGGCTCGGATTCACCCGCACCGGCGACCGGCCAGTCCGCCGGGGTGCGCGGGTCGGGCGTCCGGGGCGCGCCCCAGGAGACCTTCCGGTCGAGGTCGCCCCCGAAGCCGGTCTGGCGGGAGGTGTCCGCCTGCCAGGCGGACGCGGGCTCGGCGGGGGCCGGCTCCTCGTCGAAGAAGAAGGGGCCGGTCTCCTCGACGGCGGGTACGGGGGCGAGCGCGGGCGCGCGGTCCTGGGCCGGCAGCGGCGCGGGCCCCCGGTCCTGGGCGGGCACGGGGGCGGCGGGACGCGCGGGCTCGGTCCGGGGCGCGGGCTGCGGCGGCTGCTGTTGCCCGGAGAGCCGCTGCGGCTCGTGCTGCGGGTGCGGCTCGTGGTGCGGCTGCGGCTCGCGCTGCGGCGGTTGCCGCTCCGGCTGCGACCGGGCCGGTTCCGGTTCGGGGCGGGCGGGCTGCGCGGGCGCGGCCGGTGCGGGTGCCGGGCCGGAGGCCAGGATCGGCCCGGCCGGGATCGCCGAGGCGGGCGGGCCCGGCGGAACCTCACCGTCCGTGGGCGCGGGCCTGCTCGTACCGGGGACCCAGGCGCCTCCGTTCCAGTACCGGATGTACCCGGGAATGGACGGGTCCGGGTAGTACCCCGCCTGCGGTACCTCTTCGCCGCCTCCAGGAGGAGTAGCCACTGCCCCGACTCCGTTCAGTCACAACGCCCTTGAACCGCGCGGCCGCGTGCCGGGCGTGCCGCGCCCAAGGAGGACAGTAACGAAGAACGCCCCCGAGGGAACAAAGAGCCCGCGAGAAAGCCCGCCTTCGAGGGGGACGCGGACCGGAATCGATCACTCCCGGTGATTCTCGGGCCGGTACATGCTCCCTTTCCCCGCCGGTCCACCCCGTCGCGGAAAACTTTCCCGGAAAAACTTCCCGAAGTCGCGTCATGAACGGCGGCCGGCCCGCTCTCTCCAGGTGAAGGCCCGACCGGGGCCGGTCAGCGAGAGGGAGTACGGCGATGCAGAACACCGACGACACCACCGTCGAGCGCGAGCTGGAGCTGAAGCTGGTGCTCTCCCCCGAGCGGGCCGTCCCCGTCCCCGCCCGCCTCGCCTACCGCACGGACGACCCGTACGCCGTCCACATCACGTTCCACATCGGCACCGACCACCCGGTCAACTGGACCTTCGCGCGCGAACTCCTGGTCGAGGGCGTGTTCCGCGCGTGCGGCCACGGTGACGTGCGGATCTGGCCCACGAAGGTCGACGGCCGCGGCGTCGTCCTGATGGCGCTCTCCTCCCCCGACGGTGACGCCCTGCTCGAAGCCCCCTCCCCGCAGGTGTCCGCCTGGCTGGAGCGGACCCTGCGCGCCGTGCCGCCGGGCACCGAGCCGGAGCGGCTCGGCCTCGACGACGGCCTCGCCGAGCTCCTGTCGAGCGCCGTGGCCGCGGACGAGCTGTGGCTGCGCGACCCGTGGCCGTCGGACGAGTCCCAGGACGGCGAGCTGTGACCCGCGCCGCCGCGCGCCCCCTCGGACCCCCGGCTCAGAAGAGCTTTCCGGGGTTGAGCAGTCCGAGGGGGTCGAAGGTCGCCTTGATCCCGCGCTGCAGTTCGAGACCGACCGGTCCCAGCTCCCGCGCCAGCCACTCCTTCTTGAGGACGCCCACGCCGTGCTCGCCGGTGATCGTGCCGCCGAGCGCGAGCCCGAGCGCCATGATCTCGTCGAAGGACTCCCGCGCGCGCCGGGACTCGTCCTCGTCGGTGTGGTCGAAGCAGACGACGGGGTGGGTGTTGCCGTCGCCCGCGTGCGCGCAGACGCCGATGGTGAGGTCGTACTTCTCCGCGACCGCCGCCGTGCCCGCGAGCATCTCGGCGAGCCGCGTCCGCGGCACGCAGACGTCGTCGATCATGGTCGCCGACTTGATCGTCTCCAGGGCCGTGAGGGACAGCCGGCGCGCCTGGAGCAGGAGTTCGGACTCCGCCGCGTCGGCGGCGGGGACGACCTCGGTGGCGCCCGCCGCCGCGCACAGCTCCGCCACCGCGGCCAGGTCGGCGGCCGGATCGGGGGTGTCGAAGGCACACAGGAGCAGCGCCTCGGTGGTGTCGGGCAGGCCCATACGCGCCATCCGGTTGACGGCCTGGACGGTGGTGCGGTCCATGAGTTCGAGCAGCGAGGGGGTGTGGCCGCGCTCCATGATCGTGCAGACGGCCGCGCAGGCGGCGGCCGCGGAGGGGAACTCGGCGGCCAGGGCGAGCTGCGCCGGAGGCTGCGGCCTGAGCTGGAGCACGGCCCGGACGACGATGCCGAGGCTGCCCTCCGAGCCGACGAAGAGCCTGGTCAGGTCATAGCCGGCGACGCCCTTGGCGGTGCGGCGGCCGGTGGTCAGGAGCCGGCCGTCGGCGAGCACGACGTCGAGGCCGAGGACGTACTCGGCCGTCACCCCGTACTTGACGCAGCACAGGCCGCCGGAGGCGGTGCCGATGTTCCCGCCGATGGTGCACGTCTCCCAGCTGGACGGGTCCGGCGGGTAGTACAGGCCGTGCTCGGCGACGGCCCGTGACAGCACGGCGTTGACGACACCCGGTTCGACGACGGCGATCCGGTCGACCGGGTTGACCTCCAGGATGCGGTCCATCTTCACCAGGGAGAGCACGATGCAGCCGTCGGAGGCGTTGGCGCCGCCGGAGAGGCCCGTGCGGGCTCCCTGGGGGACGACGGGGACGCGGAGTTCGGTGGCGGTGCGCATGACGTGCTGCACCTGCTCGACGGTCCGCGGGAGCACCACGACGGCGGGCGCGCCGGCCTCGCAGAAGCTCGCCATGTCGTTCGCGTAGGAGGCGGTCACGTCCGGATCGGTGAGCAGCGCCTCGGCCGGGAGCCCGGCGCTCAGCCGCGTCAGAAGATCGTCCATGCCTCCAGCGTGGCACCCGGGGCCATCGGTGTGAACCCGCCGGGGCGGGCGCTTCGTGTGCTCTTCGTACAGCCGCGGGCGGGAGGACAGTGAGCGCCATGAAGACGCAGAACGTGTCGAGGGCGGTCCTGGCGGCCGGCGCGGGCGCGGTGCTCGCGGCGACGGCGCTCCTGTACGTCCCCGAGCTCCTCGACCAGGGGCCGCCGCCCCCGCCGGGTCCGGCGGAGCGGGCGACGATCGCGGCCCACGCGGGCGCGCAGGCCTCCCTTCCGGACCTGGCGGCGCTGATCGCGGACCGGGAGGGGTGGCTGCGCGACCACCCGGACGACGACGCGTCCTGGGCGCGGCTCGGCGCGGCCTACACGGAGCGGGGTGCGCGGCTCGGCGACGTACGGGACTACCCGCGCGCCGAGCGGGCGCTGCGGCGTTCGCTCGCCGAACGGCCCGCCGCGCGCGGCAACACGGCGGCCCAGCTGGCCATGGGGGCGCTGGCGGGGGCGCGGGGCGACTGGAGGACGGCCAGGGAGTGGGGCGAGAAGGCCCGGAAGGCCGATCCGCGCGGCTGGTCGGCGTATCCGGTGCTGATGGACGCGTACAACGGCCTCGGGGACTACAAGGCGGCCCAGAAGGCGATGGAGACCCTGGAGGGGCGCCACGCGGGCGCGATGGTGCGGACGCGGGCCGCGCAGACGTACCGCGACCGCGGCTGGCGCGAGGACGCCGACGCGGCGGCCCACGCCGCGGTGGCGCTCGCGGAGGCGGCCCCGGACAAGGCGGCGGCGCTGGCCCGGCTCGGGGACCTGGCCTGGGAGCGGGGCGAGCCGGAGGAGGCGCTCGCGCGGTTCGGGGCGGCGCTGGCGCAGGTGCGGGACCACGGGCCCGCGCTCGCGGGCCGGGCGCGGGCCCTGGCGGCGCTGGGCCGGACCGACGAGGCACTGCGGGACTGGCGGGCGGCGCTGGCCCGGCTGCCGCTCCCCGAATACGTCCTGGAGGCGGGCGAGCTGTCGGAGTCGCTGGGTCTCGACGAGGAGGCGCGGGCGCTGTACGCGCGGCTGCGGACCGGTGCGTGGGCCGGCGGCGAGGTGTCGCTCGCGCTGCTCGACGCGGACCACGGGAGCGCGGCGGGGGCGGTCGCCCGGATGCGGGCGGAGTGGGCGCGGGGGCACCGCTCGGTGCGGGTCGCCGACGCGCTCGGGTGGGCGCTGTACCGGGCGGGGCAGCCGAAGGAGGCGCTGGAGTACGCGAGCCGGGCCACCGAGGAGGGGCTGCGGAGCGCGCTCTTCGCGTACCACCGGGGCGAGATCGAGCGGGCCCTCGGGGAGGAGGGTCCGGCCCGGCGGCACGTGGCGGAGGCGCTGCGGATCAACCCGCACTTCTCGCCGCTGCTCGTCCCGAGGGCGCAGGAGGCGCTGGCGGCGCTCGGCGAGCCGTCGGACGAGCTCCCGAGGGAACTCCGTCCGGAGCGGGAGGAGGTGCGGCAGGCGGGGTCGCGCGCACCGGCGAAGCCGATGAAGCCGGCGAGGCCCGTGAAGCCGGCCGCCCAGGCGGGACCGGCGGGCCAGACGGCCCCGGGGGCTCAGGCGGGAACGGCGGCTCTGGCGGGACCGGCCGGCGGAGGCACCCCATAGGGACGGTGCCCCGGCCCACCCCCCGCGTGGGCCGGAACCCGCCGGCTGATGGGCTCGCCCCGTGCCCGGGCGCCCCGTGGCCGTGCCCCGCGTCCGGGCGGGCGCGGGGCACGCGGGCAGGGGGTACGGGCCGGGGGACGCCGGCCGGGGACGTGCCGACAGGGGTGAGGGCCCGGGGCAGGAGCCCCGGGCCCTCGTGGTGCGCGTCCCCGTCAGAGGTTGCCGCGCTTCTCCTGCTCGCGCTCGATCGCCTCGAAGAGGGCCTTGAAGTTGCCCTTTCCGAAGCCCATCGAACCGTGGCGCTCGATCATCTCGAAGAAGACGGTCGGGCGGTCCTGGACCGGCTTGGTGAAGATCTGCAGCAGGTAGCCGTCCTCGTCGCGGTCGACGAGGATCTTCAGCTCGCGCAGCGTCTCCACGGGCACGCGGGTCTCGCCGGCCCACTCGCCGAGGGTGTCGTAGTACGAGTCGGGGGTGTCGAGGAAGGAGACACCGGCGGCCCGCATCGCGCGCACGGTGGCGACGATGTCGTTGGTGGCGAGCGCGATGTGCTGGACGCCGGCGCCGCCGTAGAACTCCAGGTACTCGTCGATCTGCGACTTCTTCTTCGCGATCGCGGGCTCGTTGATCGGGAACTTCACCTTGAGGGTGCCGTCCGCGACGACCTTCGACATGAGGGCGGAGTACTCGGTGGCGATGTCGTCGCCCACGAACTCCTTCATGTTGGTGAAGCCCATGACCTTGTTGTAGAAGCCGACCCAGTCGTTCATCCTGCCGAGCTCGACGTTGCCGACGCAGTGGTCGATGGCCTGGAAGGTGCGCTTGGCCGGCGGCTCGACGATCGGCTTGGCGGCGACGAAGCCGGGGAGGTACGGGCCGTCGTAGCCGGAGCGCTCGACGAGGGTGTGGCGGGTCTTGCCGTACGTGGCGATGGCGGCGAGGACGACGGTGCCGTGCTCGTCCTTCACCTCGTGCGGCTCGGTGAGGCCGGTGGCGCCGTGCTCGACGGCGTAGGCGTACGCGGCGCGGGCGTCCGGCACCTCGATGGCCAGGTCGACGACGCCGTCGCCGTGCTCGGCGACGTGGTCGGCGAGGAAGCGGCCCCGGTCGGTGGCGACCTTGATGACGGAGGTGAAGACGAAGCGGGCGGCGCCGTTGGTGAGGACGTAGCTGGCCGTCTCGCGCGAGCCGTTCTCCGGTCCGGAGTAGGCGACGAGCTTCATGCCGAAGGCCGTGGAGTAGTAGTGCGCGGCCTGCTTGGCGTTGCCGACGGCGAAGACGACCGCGTCCATTCCCTTGACCGGGAAGGGATCGGCCTTACGCGCGGTGGAAGGGTCGGAATCGATGATCATCGAGGTGTCTGCCATGGCGTCAATGTCCCGCCGTTCGGCAAGGTGCGCAAGAGTTCGTTGTTCTGCTGGTCAATCTGTACAGCGGCAGGCCAGTATGGCCGTGCGACTTGTACATCCTGACCACGGGGAGACCGTTGTGGCGATCGATCATTTGGACGGCCGGCTGATCACGCTTCTCGCGCGTGAGCCGCGCATAGGGGTCCTGGAGGCCTCGCGACGCCTCGGGGTGGCCCGCGGGACGGTGCAGGCGCGCCTCGACAGACTCCAGGCGACCGGGGTGATCCGCGGCTTCGGCCCGCAGGTGGACCCGGCGGCGCTGGGCTATCCGGTGACGGCCTTCGCGACGCTGGAGATCAAGCAGGGGCAGGGGGCGGACGTGCGGGGGCACCTGGCGACGGTGCCGGAGGTGCTCGAACTGCACACGACGACGGGCCACGGCGACATGCTCTGCCGCCTGGTCGCCCGCTCCAACGCCGACCTCCAGCGGGTGATCGACAAGGTGGTCGGCTTCGAGGGGATCGTGCGGGCATCGACGGCGATCGTGATGGAGAACCCGGTGCCGCTGCGGATCATCCCGCTGGTGGAGCAGGCGGCGCAGGAGTAGCGGGGCGCGGGAGGCCCGCGAGACCCGGGCGGCCCCGGGAGGCACTGCTGCAAAGAAGTACTTGCAAAGAAACCCTTGCAAGTACTTCTTTGCAACTCTACGCTCGACCCATGTCCGAGCCCGAGGCGTTCCCGACCCGCCCCCTCGACCCGCGCACCCTGCGCGGGCTCGCCCACCCCCTGCGCATCCAGCTGCTGCGCGCCCTGCGCACCCACGGCCCCGCCACCGCCTCCCGACTCGGGGAGCGGCTGGGCGAGTCCAGCGGCGCCACCAGCTACCACCTGCGCCAGCTCGCGGCCTACGGCTTCGTCGAGGACGACCCGAGCCGGGGCAAGGGGCGCGAACGGTGGTGGAAGGCGGCCCAGCAGGGCGTGACCGTCGACGAGTCGCTCTCCCGGAACCCGGACCCGGCCGTCCGCGGCGCCCTCGACCTCTACGTCCACGAGATCGCGACCATCCACACCCAGGAACTGAGCACCTACCTCGGCACCCGGCACGACTGGGACGACGCCTGGCTCGGCGTGTCCGACATGAGCGACTTCACGCTGCGCCTGCCCCCCGAGAAGCTCCGCGAGCTCGACGCGCGGATGCACGCGCTCATCGAGTCGTACCGGGGCGTCGAGGAGGCCGACGCGCCGGACGCCGAGCGCGTACGGATCCATCTGCACGCGTTCCCGCAGCGCGAGAACTGACGGAAGGGAAGACGGAGTCATGCACCCCGACATACACCTCCAGCTCCACCGGCTGCACGCCGCCGAGCTGCGGAACGAGGCCGCCGCCGCTCCGCGCGCCCCCGGCCGCCCGCCCGGCCGCCTGCTCCGCGTCCAACTCGGCTGGCGGCTCGTCGAGCTGGGACTGCGCCTGGCCACTCCCCCGCACCACCGCGCGGCCCCCCTGGCCGCATGACCGCGCCGGGGGGAGACGACGCCGCGGGGACGGGCGCGGCAGGGCGGGAACGGATCCCCCTCGCCACCGTCCTCACCGCCAACGCCGTCTCGATCACGGGAAACTCACTCACCCTCATCGGCGTCCCGTGGTTCGCGCTGGACACCACGGGAAGCCCCGGCAAGGCCGGCTTCGTCGCCTTCTGCGCGGCCCTGCCCGTCCTCGTCTCCGCGATCGCCGGCGGCCCGGTCGTCGACCGGATCGGCCGCCGCCGGGTCAGCATCGCCTCCGACCTGGTCTGCGCCCTCGCGCTCGCCGCGATCCCGCTGCTGCACCGCGCCGGACTCCTGGAGTTCTGGACGCTGTGCGCCCTGATGGCGGTCAACGGCCTCTTCCACGCGCCCGGGGAGATGGCCCGGCACGTCCTGGTGCCGGACCTCGCCCGGCGCGCCGGGACCTCGCTCCCGCGGGCCGCCAGCCTGTACGACGCCGTGGCGCGCGGCGCGCGGATGGCGGGCGCCGCGGTCGCCGGGCTCCTCGTGGCGTTCATGGGCGCCGACACGGTCCTGCTCCTCGACGCGACGACCTTCGTGTTCTCCGCGCTGCTCGTCGCCGCGGGCCTGCGCGGGGTGCCGTCGGCGGAGCCCGTACGGGACGGCCCCCGCCTCTCCCCGGCCCGCTACCGGGCCGATCTGCGCGAGGGGTACGCCTTCCTGTTCCGCGCGCGGCTGCTGCTCGGCATCACGGTGATGGTGATGGTCACCAACGGCCTCAGCCAGAGCTGGAGCGCGGTGCTGCTGCCGGTCCACGCGCGCGAGGAGCTGGGCGGCCCGGCCACGCAGGGCCTGCTCGTGTCGGTCTTCGGCGGCTGCGCACTCGTCGGCGCCCTGCTCTACGGGGCGATCGGCCAGCGCTTCCCGCGCCGGGCCGTCTTCACGGCCGGCTTCCTCCTCGGGGGCGCCCCGCCGTACCTGGTGGCCGCGCTCACCGGTACCACCGCGCCCCTGCTCGTGACGCTCGCGGCGGCCGGGTTCGGCGTCGGCGTCCTCAACCCGATCCTGACCACGGTGATGTACGAGCAGGTCCCCGACGCCCTGCGCAGCCGGGTGATGGGCGCGAGCACGGCGGGGGTGCTGCTGACGACTCCGCTGGGCGGTCTGGCGGCCGGTTTCCTCGTCGAGCGCGCCGGCCTGACCGCGGCCCTGCTGGGGATCGGCGGGCTCTACTTCCTCGCGACGCTCTCGCCGCTGCTCTTCCCGGCGTGGCGGGGCATGGACGCCCCGCCGCCGGAGCGGGCGGCCGGCGACGGCGCACCCGCCGGTGCACCGGTCAGCAGCGCGGAACCTTCGCCTCCTGCCCCTGTTCCAGGGCCTTCAGGGAGGCCACCGCGTCACTGAGCGCGGTGACGGGGATGAGCCGCATGCCCTTCGGCAGCTCCGCCTGGGCGTCGGAGCACTCGGCCTTCGGCACGAGGAAGACGGTGGCCCCGTCGCGCGCCGCGGCCTGGGTCTTCAGCGAGACCCCGCCGACGGCGCCGACCGCGCCGTCGGCGTCGATGGTCCCCGTGCCGGCGATGATCCGGCCCCCGGTGAGGTCGCCGCCCGCGCCGTCGCCGTCGAGCTTCTCGACGATGCCGAGGGAGAAGAGCAGCCCCGCGCTCGGCCCGCCGATGTCGGCGAGGTTCAGGTCCACCTCGACCTTCCCGGGGTCCTCGTCGAGGTAGTCGAGGGCCGCGACGGTGGCGGCGTCCTGGGACTCCTTCATCTGGCCGAGGTTGCGCTTCTCGACCTCGGCGTCGGACTTCCCGGGGGGATAGACGGAGTTGCGCGGCAGGACGGCCCGGTCCGTGCGGAACCAGGCGTCGGCCACGTCCCCGAGGTCGACGTCCGTGGACGGTCCCGTCGCGATGATCGTGGTCATCCGCAGCTGCCCCTCGGAGGACCGGACCGGGGCGCCGGTGATCGTGATGACCTGCCGGCCCTTGTCCTCGCCGAGCACGTCGGCGGTCGTACCGGGCTGCGCGATGGCGTAGGGCAGCGGCGCGAGCGCGACGACGGCGAAGAGCGCGGCGACGGGCAGCGCGCAGACCGCGAGCGCCTTGGGACGGGAGAGACTGGAGAGCACCCGTCCAATCTACTGGGCGCCCACCCCTACCGGACCGGGGACGCGGACCGGTGCCCCTGCCCGCGCCCGTGTCCGGGTACGGGCAGGTGGCGGGCGAAGAAGGTCCGTACGAGCCTCCGCACCCGGACCGAGGTCCTGCGGGCCCTGGTGGAACCCCGCACGACGACCGACCTCGCCCGCCGCACGGGCGTCAGCAACGCGACGGCGTCGGCCCACGCGGCGGCGCTGCGGGGAGCCGGTCTGATCACCACGACCAGGACGGGCCGGTCGGTCCACCACGAGCGCACCCCGCTCGGCGCGCTCCTGCTGGCGGACCCTGCGGCGGGGAGCCGCGGCGGGAGGGCGACGACGGGGCCCGGGAGGTGTCCGGAAACGGTCTAGCGCAGGGCGTCGGCGACCTCACGGGCCGCGTCGACCACCCGGGGGCCGACCCGCTCCGGCACCGCGTCCGCGAGCATCACGACGCCGACGCTGCCCTCGACCCCCGTCACGCCGACCAGCGGGGCGGCCGCGCCGCTCGCGCCGGCCTCCAGTTCGCCGTGGGTGAGGGTGAAGCCCGGTTCGATCAGGCCGCCCTGGCGCGCGGCGAGGATCGCCCGGCCCGCGGCACCGCGGTCGAGGGGATGGCGGAAGCCGGCCCGGTAGGCCACGTGGTAGTCGGTCCAGGTCGGTTCGACGACCGCGACCGCGAGCGCCTCCGCGCCGTCGACCAGCGTCAGGTGGGCCGTCGCCCCGATGTCCTCGGCGAGCGAGCGGAGCGCGGGGAGCGCGGCCTCTCGGACGAGGGGGTGGACCTGGCGGCCCAGCCGGAGCACGCCGAGGCCGACGCGGGCACGTCCGCCGAGGTCGCGGCGGACGAGGGCGTGCTGCTCCAGCGTGGCGAGCAGACGGTAGACGACGGTCCGGTTGACACCGAGTTTGTTGGACAACTCGGTGACGGTCAGGCCGTGGTCGGTGTCGGCGAGCAGTTTGAGGACTCTGAGTCCCCGGTCGAGCGTCTGGGAGGTCTCCGCGGTCACGACGCCCTCTCCTTCGGAGTGAGTGGCGACGGGCTCTCACGGGGTTGCGTCACCGGTCCCGTCGGCGACGCACGTCAGAGGCCGCCGGCAGGAAGGGGTACACCGGCTGCGCTCCGCGGCGGCGCTGCCACGGGGCGTTTGCTTTTGAGCCGGGACAGTAGCGACCCGCTCCGCTCAGCGGAAGACCTCGTCCAGAATCCGGGCGCCGACGAGCGAAAGGAGACGGTTCGGGACCTTCGTCGGTCGCATGCGGGACTTTGGCGGACAAGATCGGCTTTGTCGTGCCCGTAGCGTGGAGGGGCTCGGAGGCCGACCGTGGGGGCCGGTCTCCGACGCCCGTCCCGCCGCGGTTCCTTCACCGGTTTCGCCGCCGCGGGACGAGCGAGGCCCGTACGAACGACCGTCGTACGGGCCTCGGCCGTTCCTCGGCCGTTCCTCCGAACCGCCTCGCCGCGCCCGTACGGGCGACCGGACGGCCGGGGGCGGGGGCGATCCCCCGGCGGGGGTCACGCACGCGGGGGTCACCGCATGCGGGTCGCCCACTCCTGCACCTTCTTGATCCGCTCCCGGATCTGGCCGGCGGTGGCCTCCGCGCTCGGCGGCCCGCCGCAGACCCGGCGCAGCTCCGTGTGGATCACACCGTGGGGCTTGCCGGACTGGTGGACGTACGCGCCGACCATGGTGTTGAGCTGCTTGCGCAGCTCCAGCAGTTCCTTGTGGGAAACGACGGGGCGCCGCTCGGCGGGGAGTTCGAGCAGGTCGGCCTCCTCGTCCGGCTTCTTGCGGCTGTGCGCGATCTGCCGGGCCTGGCGCTTCTGGAGGAGCAGCTGGACCTGGTCGGGTTCGAGGAGGCCGGGGATGCCGAGGTAGTCCTGCTCCTCGGCGCTGCCCGGGTGGGCCTGCATGCCGAACTCGGCGCTGTTGTAGAGGACGCGGTCGAAGACGGCGTCGGACTCCAGCGCCTCGAAGGGCAGCATGTCCTGCTCGCCGGTGTCCTCGTCCTGCTGCCGCTCGGCCTCGGCGAGCTCCTTCTCGGACTCGGCGTAGGGGTCCTCCTCGCCGTGCTTCTTGGGCTTGTCGAGGACGTGGTCCCGCTCGACCTCCATCTCGTTGGCGAAACCGAGGAGGCTGGGGATCGTCGGAAGGAACACGGACGCGGTCTCGCCGCGCCTGCGCGAACGCACGAAGCGGCCGACGGCCTGGGCGAAGAACAGCGGGGTCGAGATCGTCGTCGCGTACACGCCGACGGCGAGGCGGGGCACGTCGACGCCCTCGGACACCATGCGGACGGCGACCATCCAGCGGTCGTCGCTCTCGCTGAACTCGTCGATGCGGTTCGAGGCGCCGGTGTCGTCGGAAAGCACGACGGTCGCCTTCGTGCCGGTGATCTCGCGGATCAGCTTGGCGTACGAGCGGGCCGAGTCCTGGTCGGAGGCGATGACGAGGCCGCCCGCGTCCGGGATGGACTTGCGGACCTCGGTGAGTCGCCGGTCGGCGGCGCGCAGGACGTTCGGCATCCACTCGCCCTTGGCGTCCAGGGCGGTCCGCCAGGCCTGGGAGACGGCGTCCTTCGTCATCGGCTCGCCGAGGCGCGCGGCGATCTCGTCGCCGGCCTTGGTGCGCCAGCGCATGTTGCCGCTGTAGGAGAGGAAGATGACGGGCCGGACGACGCCGTCGCCGAGGGCGTTGCCGTAGCCGTAGGTGTAGTCGGCGGAGGAGCGCCGGATGCCGTCGTTCCCCTCCTCGTACGTGACGAAGGGGATCGGGTTGGTGTCGGAGCGGAACGGGGTGCCGGTCAGCGCGAGGCGCCGGGTGGCGGGCTCGAAGGCCTCCAGGCAGGCCTCGCCCCAGGACTTGGAGTCTCCGGCGTGGTGGATCTCGTCGAGGATGACGAGGGTCTTGCGCTGCTCGGACCGGTTGCGGTGCAGCATCGGGCGGACGCCGACGCCGGCGTAGGTGATGGCGACCCCGTCGTACTCCTTGCTGAGCGGTCCGGCGCTGTAGTCCGGGTCCAGCTTGATCCCTATCCGCGCGGCGGCGGCGGCCCACTGCTTCTTGAGGTGCTCGGTGGGCGCGACGACGGTGATCTGCTGCACGACGTGGTGGTGCAGCAGCCAGGACGCGAGGGTCAGGGCGAAGGTGGTCTTGCCGGCGCCTGGTGTGGCGACCGCGAGGAAGTCACGGGGCTGCTCCTGGATGTACCGCTCCATCGCGCCCTGCTGCCAGGCTCGCAGCTTGCCGGCGGTACCCCAGGGGGCCCGTCCCGGGAAGGCGGGAGAGAGGTGATGGGAGGAGGTGGTGGTAGTAGTCACGATCTCCGGTTCGACGCTCGTCCAGATATGACAACCGGGCCACCTTACCGGTGCGGGCGTCGCGACCCGCCCCGCCCGAAGGCGTGGCGGGTGCGCTTGAGACGGTCCTCACAGCCTGCGAAGGCGGCGCGCGATGTCCGGAATGTCCCCCAGTTCGCCGCCGGCCACGCCGATGACCAGGGCGTATGCCCGTTCGAGGTCGGCATCGGCGAGATCGACTCCGTTGACGGCGAGGAAGGTGGCCGCGGACAGCCATGCCGCCCGCTTGTTCCCGTCGACGAAGGGGTGGTTCGTGGCGACCGCGTGCAGCAGCGCGGCAGCCTGCTCGTACACGTCCTCGTACGCGCTCTCCCCGAACATCCGGGCCCGCGGCCGGTGCACGGCGGACGCCAGCAGCCCGGGCGCCCGCAGCTCGGGTACCCCGTCCCCGGTGAAGGCGATCCGGGCGACCTCGGTGGCCTCGTCGACCGTGAGGAAGCGCGTGGTGGCGTCGCTCATTCTCCGAGCCTCCTCAGGAGGGCATCGTGCACCCGGGCGAGGCGCAGGGCCTCACGGTGTACGAGCTCGGCCTCGGCGGCAAGCAGCCGCCCGCAGGCCTCGGCGGCCAACTCCTCCGGGGTGACACCCCGGGCATCAGCGAGGTCGGCGAACCCGTCACCGACCGGAACGGTCGTCTCACGCATGTACGGAGAGTAGGAGACGGCGACTGCGGCGGCGACGGATTCAGGCCGGGCCGTCCGCGCCGGCGTGCAGCCGCGTCGCGACCCACGCCCCCACCGCCGCCACCCCCGCCATCGGCAGGAAGACCGCCGCGAAGGCCCCGGGATGGGAGCCCGTGGCCGCGGAGGAGGTGACCGCGTGGCCCACCGCCCCGCCGCCGAGCGCCGCGAAGGCCGCGCCGCCCGCGGCGAGGAGCAGGACGTTGGACAGGCCGTCGGAGATCTGCAGCGCGGCGGAGTTGGCGCCGACCTCCTCGGGCGCGGAGAGCTTCATGAGGAGCACGCTCGTCGAGGCGATCACCGCGCCCATGCCGAGGCAGCCGAGCCCCCAGGCGGCCGCCACGACCCACACCGGCACGGCGGTGATCAGGACGCTCGGGGCCGCCGCGATGGCGATCGCGACCAGGACCATGCCGAGGACGACGAGCCGCTCCCGGTACGGCTCCGTCCACGGCCGGGCCTGGATCCAGGAGCCGAGGGCCCAGGTGAGGCCGCCGGCGGCGAGGGAGAGCCCGGCCAGGGTGGGGCTGAGGCCCCGCTGGGTGACCAGCATCAGCGGCACGAAGGACTCGGCCGCGATGAAGGCGCCCGCGGCGATGCCGCGGAGCAGGACGACGGACGGCAGGCCGCGGGCCGCCCGGTAGGTGCCGTGCGGAAGGAGCCCGCGGACCGCCGGCATCAGGAACGCGATGCCGGCCGCGGCCGGCAGCAGCGCGAGCCAGCGCAGCTCCTGCCCCGCGTACTGCAGGAGCGCGGCGCCCACCGAGATGCCCAGCGCGAGCCGGATCCGGCGCCGGTCCCAGGGCGCGACGGGCGCGGACGGGTCGGCGGGGCCGGAGGCGGTGCGGCGTATCGCGGGGAGGGCGAGGGCGAGCGGGAAGACGACGAGGACGGGGATGCCGACGAAGACCCAGCGCCAGCCGAGGTGCTCGGTGATCGTTCCGGCGGCGAGCGGGCCGACGACGGAGGGGACGACCCAGCTCGCGGCGAACGCGGCCATGATCGCCGGCCTGAGGTGCTCGGCGTAGGCGCGGCCCACCACCACGTACAGGGCGACGATGACGAGCCCGCCGCCCAGGCCCTGGACGGCCCGCCCGAGGATGAACAGCCACATGGCGCCGGCCGTCCCGGAGAGCAGCAGCCCGGCGGCGAAGGCGCTGATGCCGGCGGTCAGCGGGGCGAGCGGTCCGAGCCGGTCGGACCACTGGCCCGCCAGGACCATGGCGAAGAGGCTGGTGGTGAAGTAGGCGGAGAAGGCGAACGCGTAGAGGGGGATGCCGTCCAGCTCGCGGGCGGCCACCGGCATCGCGGTGCCGACGGCGGTCGCCTCGAAGGCGATGAGCAGCACGACGGAGACCATGCCGATGCTGAGCGCCCGATGGGTCGCGTCGAGGACGGACCCCTTGGCGGCTTCTTCGTGCGGGGCCAGGGGTCCGGGTCTCCGGGCGACGTCGGCGGCCGCGTCTGCGGCCGCCTCGGCGTCGCGGGGTTCGAGGGCGCTCATTCCCCCAGAGTAAGAGGTGTAGCCGTAAATGACCCCTGTCAGGAGTCCCGGTGCGACTCAGCCCTTGGACGTACGACTGTGAACGCGGTGTGGCGGCACCATTGCAGTCCCGTGGCACGGCCCCGGAACCCCTTGAGCCCCTCCCGGCCCCCGCCTACGGTCGTTCTCGTCAGCACCGCACGACCGTGTGCCCGAGTGGTTGAGGGGCTCGCCTGCAAAGCGAGTTACGTGGGTTCGAATCCCGCCACGGTCTCCGAGGATCCCCTGATCGCCACGGGGATCGACGCCCGGCGCCCGCCCCCTCCACAGGGGCCGGGCGCCGGGCGCTTTCCGTGGTGAGGGGGCCGCGTGGTGCCCCGGAACCGCGAAGGCCGTACGACCCTACGGATCCCGCGCGGCCGACGGGTCGCACGGATCCCACAGGCGCCACAGGTCCTCACGGCCCCACAGGCCCCGCGCGTCCCACAGGTCACACCGGCCCCCCTCACGCACCCCGCACACGCCCCCTCCCCCCTGCCGCGACCCGCCTCGATAGGCTCGTCCCGCCCCGTCACCACGGGCGCACGGACGACGGGGGAGCACGGACGGTGGAGCAGTCGCGCACGCAACAGGGGTCCACGCGCCCGGAATCGGCGCGGCGGACCGGTCCGTACCGGCTGATCACCCGCCTCGACCCGCCCCGAGCGGTCGTGCCCTGCCGCCGGTTCGTCGCCCGCACGGAGGACGGCGAGCACACCGTGCTGCTCAGCACCCCGCTGCCCGGCACGGACGCCGCCCGGTTCGCCGCCGAGGCCGACGCCGCGCGCTTCCTGCTCGGCCCGTGGATCGCGCCGGTCACGGCCGTCGCCGGGCCCGGCGACCCCCCCTGGTACGCCGGCCCGTACGTCCCCGCACTCCCGTTGCCCGTGGCGCTCGCCGTCCACGGCGGCCCCCTGCCCGACAGCACCGTCCGGGCCGTCGGGGCCGCACTCGCCGAAGCCCTGGCCGCCGCGCACGGCCAGGGCCTCACCCACGCGGGCCTGTCCCCAGCCGCCGTCCTGCTGACCGCGGACGGACCCCGGCTGACCTGCTTCGGCGCGGTACGGGCCGCCGCGCCCGACGGACAGCCGCGCACCGGACTGCCCGGCCTCGAACCGGGGGCGCTCGCCCCCGAGCAGGCCTCGGGAGGCCGGCCGCGTCCGCCGGGCGACGTCTTCGCGCTGGGCGCCGTCCTGGCCTACGCCGCCACCGGGCACACCGTGCCCGAACGCGACGAACTCCCGCCCGCCCTGCGCCCGGTGATCGCCGCCTGCCTGGCCCGCGACCCGGCGGACCGGCCCGCGGCGGCCGAGCTGACGGCCCGGCTCGCCCCGCCGACGACCCACGGCACCGTCCTGAACTCGGCCGGGTCCCTCCTCGCCCCGGGCTGGCTGCCGGGCCGGGTGGTGGCGGCGCTCGCCCGCCAGTCCTCGGAGCTCCTCGCCGCCGAACTCCCGGCCCCGGCAAGGGTCTGAGACCAGCCCCCGCCCCGCCGCCCCTCCCGCCCTCCCCCCGGACCTGACGGACCTCATCATGCTGTCGCCCCTGACCCACGACGACCCGGCCTCGGTCGCCTCGTACCGGCTCCTCGCCCGCCTCGGTTCCGGCGGCATGGGCACGGTCTACCTGGCCCGCACCCCCGGCGGCCGGACCGTCGCCCTGAAGACCGTGCACGCGCGGCTCGCCACCGACCCCGCCTTCCGTGCCCGGTTCCGGCTGGAGACGGACGCGGCACGGATCATCGGCGCCCGCCACGGCGCCGCCGTGGTCGACGCGGACCCGCAGGCCGAGACCCCGTGGCTGGCCACCGAGTACGTCCTCGGCCCGCCCCTCGACGATGCCGTCGAGCTCGGCGGCCCCCTCCCCGAGCCGACCGTCCGCGCGCTGGGCGCGGCCCTCGCCGGAGCACTGGCGCAGCTGCACTCCTCGGACGTGGTCCACCGCGACCTCAAGCCCTCGAACGTCATCGTCACCGCGTACGGCCCGAAGATCATCGACTTCGGCATCGCGCGGGCGGCCGGCGACGACCACCTGACCCGGACGGGAGCCGCCGCCGGCACCCCCGCCTACATGTCCCCGGAGCAGGCGAGCGGACAGGAACACCCGCCCGCCGGCGACGTGTTCGCCCTCGCGGGCGTCCTGGTCTTCGCCGCGACCGGCCACGGCCCCTTCGGTACGGGCTCCGCCGCCGACCTCCTGTACCGCGTCCGCTACGCGGACCCCGACCTCACCGGCGTACCCGAGGCCCTGCTCCCCCTCCTGACGGCCTGCCTCTCGAAGGACCCGTCGGCCCGCCCCACCACCGGCACCCTGATCGACCGACTCCACGACGGCCACGGCGACTTCGCCGACCACCTGCCGCCGCTGCTGCTCACCGACATCGCCCGCCGGGCCACGGACGTCTGGCTCCACACGCCCCACCGCCTGCCTGCCCCGGAGGGCTCGGCGGTGACGGAGACCGCCCCCAGCAGCCCGGTCTCCCGGCGCAGGCTGCTCTCGGCGGGCGGCGCGGCACTGCTCGGGGCAGCCGGAGCGGGCGGCGGCCTGTGGGCCTGGCTGGCGTCACGGGACGCCGAGGCCCCCGGCACGGCGGGCCCCAGCGCGGGCCCCACCGCCATCCCCGCGACCACCGCCCCGGACGGCGCACCGGCCGCACTGTGGCGCGGGGACGCCCTGGACCGCGAGGAGGGCATGATGCCGCTGCTCGCCGGGGGCGTCGTGGGGTTCGCGGAGACGGGCACGTTCCGCGCGCTGGATCCGCAGAGCGGGTCGGTGCTGTGGAGGGAGCCGGCGGTGCTGAACCCGAAGCAGGTGACGACGGACGGTACGCACTTCTACGCGTCCTCCTATCCGGTCACCGGGCCGTCCGCCCTGGAGATCCGGACGCTCGCCGCCCGGACCGGCGAGGAGTCCGCCCGGACGATCCGTCTCAAGGGCTTCGAAGGGTCGACCTTCGGCACGGAACTCCTGACCGCGGCGGGCGGAGTGCTGTACGCCTCGTCCCGGCGGGGCGGCCGGGACGACGAGGACGACGACACCGGCTGGCACCTGATCGCCGTCGACCTCGCCACGGGCAAGGAGCTCTGGCGGCACCCCCACACCGACGTCAACGCCCGCCCCTGGCTGTCCCGGATCGTCGGCGACCGGCTGGTGCTCGGCAAGAACAGCGGCGACCTGAAGTCCTTCGACGTGCAGGTGCGGGACCGCCGCACCGGCCGACAGGTCTGGCGACGGAGCATCCCGCTGGAGGAGTCCCCGTCGTTCATCCCGGGCCAGCTGGCCGTCGACGACCGGCACGTCTACCTCGGCGGGGACCGCCTCAGGGCACTGCGCCTCACCGACGGGGGCGTCGCCTGGGAGTACGGCCGGGGCTCCCTCTTCGGGCTCCCCACCGTGGCGGACGGCCGCGTCCACGCCAACCAGGCCGGCCGGGGACTCGTCGTCGTCGGCGCGGACGAGGGGGCCGAGGACTGGTCGGAGGCGGCCTCGGGCCGCAGTCTGACCCCGGACCTGTACTCGGTCCCGGTGATCGGCCGGAAGTACGTGTACGCGCCGGTCCGGGGCGGCCTGAACGCGGTCGACCGGGCGACCCGGCGCTCGGCGTGGGTGTTCCCGACCGAGGCCACCCGGTACGTCACGGACCCGCAGCGCCGCCGGATCGTGGGCGCGGGGCCGTCGTCCGTCGTGGCCCTCCCCCTCGCCTGAGCCTCCGGGCACGACCGCGTCCCACCGCCCACCGCCCCGCCGCCCGCCCCTCTCGCCGCCCACCACCGCTCCCACCGACCCGGAGACCACCCGTGACCACGCCGCCCCTCGCCACCGGCGACCCGCTCCGGCTCGGCCCGTACCGCCTGCTCGGCGTCCTCGGCGAGGGCGGCATGGGCAAGGTGTACGTCGGCCGGGACGGCGACGGCGCCCCCGCGGCCGTCAAGGTCCTGCGGCCCGAACTCGCCCACGACCGGCACCTCGCCCAGCGCTTCGTCCGCGAGGCCGACATGGCGCGGGCCGTCACCAGCCCGGGCGTGGCCCGGGTCCTCGGCGCGCAGACCGAGGGCGGACGGCCCTGGATCGCGGCGGAGTTCCTCGCCGGCCCGACGCTCGACGAGGCGGTCCGGGCGTACGGGCCGCTGGACGGCCCGGCGGTCCGCGCCCTGGCCGCCCGGCTCGCCCGCACCCTGCACGACATCCACGCGGCCGGACTGATCCACCGCGACCTCAAGCCCGCGAACATCGTGCTCACCTCCACCGGTCCGCGGATCATCGACTTCGGCATCGCCCGCCCGGAACACGGCCTCACCCTGACGACGACGGGACAGATCCCGGTCACCCCCGGGTACGGCGCTCCCGAGCAGGTCCTCGGGCAGCGGGTCGGACCGGCGTCGGACGTCTTCTCGCTGGGCGCGGTCCTCGCGTACGCGGCGAGCGGCCGGCGCGCCTTCGACGGCGCGCACGTGGCGGCCGTCCAGTACGAGGTCGTACACGGCACGGCCGACCTGAGCCAGGTCCCGCCGGAGCTCCGCGAGTCGATCACGCCGTGCCTGGCGAAGGACCCGGCGCACCGCCCGCGGCCGCCGCAGGTCGCCGAGGCCTTCGCCCCGCCGAAGGGCGCGGACCGGGCGTGGCGGAAGGGCCCGCTCGCCGACGACATCAAGCGGCGCGAGACGGCGACGAAACGCCTGACCGCGCCGGCGGACACCGTCGTCCCGACCGCGCCGTCCCGGCGGCGCTTCCTCACCGGCGCGGCGGTGGGCGTCGCCGTCCTGGGCGCGGGGGGTGGCGCGGGGGCCTGGTGGCTGAGCCGGGGCGGTGAGAAGTCCCCCACGGCCGACGTGCCGGCGGCCGTGGCGGCCCCGGAGGCCGCGTTCGTCTCGCTCATCGACAGCCAGGCGGGGCAGCCGCCGGCCGCGCTGTGGGGGCCCCTCGACGTCTGCGCGCCGGTGGCGGTGCCGCCCCTCCCCGTACGGGACGTGGTCCTGGTGTACGCGAAGACGGGCGGGCTGCTCGCCCTGTCCGTGACGGACGGGAAGGAGCGGTGGAGGTCCGAGGACGTCTACGCCGCGTCCGGGTACGTCTCCGTGGCCGACCGGCTCGTCGTCGGCGTCGACAGGAGGGGCAGGCTGCGGGCGTACGTGGCCTCCACCGGCCGCGAGGTCTGGCAGATCGAGGCCGACGCGGAGGCGCTCCTCGCCGCGGACGACACCAACCTCTACTTCACGACGTCCGACGACATGCTGCGGGCCGTCGACGCCTGGACCCTCGCGCCCCTGTGGACGCGCCCGATGACGTCCCCCCGCTCGACGAAGGGCCCCGCGCGCGCGGCCACGGGCAAGGGCCGGCTCGTGGTCCACGGGTGGGACGGGCGGGTCGAGGCCGTCGACACCGGGACCGGCGAGACCGCCTGGAAGCTCAAGGGGCAGGGCACGCACGGCCAGATCCCCTCGATCAGCGGCGCCACCGTGTACCTCGGTGGTCCCAGTCTGATGGTCCGGCGTCTGGAGAGCGGGGACTTCCACTGGAAGGAGGAGACCCTCGCCTACGAGGACAAGACGGTGGGGTGGGGCAGCCCGACCGCGGACGGCGACTCCGTGTTCGCCGTCGACGGCTACGAGGCCCACCGGTTCCTCACCCGGGCCGATGTCAACCGCGCGGGCAGGGAGTGGATGGATCCGCTGGACAACGCGGGCGGTGGCGTCTCCGCTCCGGCCGTCGAGGGCGGCACGGCCTGGCTGCCGGAGACCGACGACGGCGCCGTGCTGGTGGTGAACAAGACCACCGGCGCCCGGCTGTTCACCGTGAGGATGGAGCGCCAGGGGGCCTACCGGCTGGCGAGCGACGCCCACCGCGTCTTCATGACCCGCGGCGGCCGGATCGTGGCACTGCCGGTGTTCGGGGAGTAGCACGGCGCCGCCCGCGCCGATCACCGGCGGCGCGGGCGGCGTCCGTTCCTCAGTTGCGGCGGCCCCGGAGCGCGACCACCGCGCCGCCGATCAGGACGGCCGCACCGATGCCGATGCCGATCAGGAGGGTGGCGCTGAGGCCCTCGTCGCTCTTCTCCTGCGCGGCGGGCGCGGGGGCGGGGGCGGCGGTGGACGACGCGGCCGGGGTGGCACCTTCCGGCGCGGGGCCCGAGGGAGCGGCGGACACGTTCTCTTCGAGGTCCTGGATGGGCCGGACGCCGGCCGGCCCGGGGTCGCCGGGCGTCTTCAGCGCGCGGAGCGGCCGGATGGCGCCGAAGCCGATGTAGTCGTTGCGCTTGTCGCCCTCGGTGGGCGCGGCGATGGTGTTGAGCATGACCTTCAGGACCTGGTTGTTGGTCCAGTCGGGGTGCTTCGACCAGATGAGCGCGGCGGCGGCGGAGGCGAGGGCGGTGGCGTCACTCGTACCGGTGGACGTGCAGATCCCGGCCCGGCAGGCGGTGACGGTGTCCTTGCCCGGGGCCACGATGTCCACCTGCGGACCGTACTGGGACTGGGGGATTCGGGTCAGCTTCTTGTCGATGGCGCCGACGCCGACGACTCCCGGAGTCGCGGCCGGGTACTCGGTCTTGTTGCTCTTGTCACCGGTGTTCCCGACGGAGGCGAAGACCAAGGACCCCTTGTCCAGGGCGTACTTCACCGCGTCCGTGAGTTCCTGCGATCCCGCGGTGGCACCGAGGGAGACGTTGATGACCTTGGCACCGGAATCGGCGGAGTACTTGATCGCCTGGGGAACGACGCGGTTGAACTGCTTGTCGCTCTCGGCGATGCTGACCTTCCCCGCCTCCAGTCCGGGAACGCGCACGGGCAGGATCTTCGCGCCAGGCGCGAGACCGAAGGCCCCGTTGCCGCCGTCCTTCGCGCCGGTGCCGGCGATCAGGCCTGCCATGCCGGTGCCGTGAGCGGTGTAGTCGGTGAACTGGTCGCCCGGCTCGTCCGTCGCGAAGTCCTTGCCCTCGAGCACCTGCCCGCTGAGGTCGGGGTTGCTCCTGTCCACGCCGGAGTCGACGACCGCGACGGTGACGCCCTTGCCGGTGCTGAGCTGCCAGATCTTCTCGGCGCCCATGGTGTCCAGGTGCCACTGCCGGTCGCGGACGCCCGCGGCGTGGGCGGGTACGGAAGCGATGCCCACCAGCAGCATCCCCAAGGCGGCCGAGGCGGTGACTCGGGCACGGCTCCGACGAATACTGCTGGTACGCATCTGCTTCCTCGCGCTGATCAGTCGATGACGGGCGGCGCCACGCGGCGCCCCTGCTGCCAGGTCTCCTCGTCCTCGACCAGGTAGTCGGGACGCTCTCCCTTGGTCTCCTCGCGCTCGCCGGGCTGCGTGGAGCCGCCGCGGACGAGGCCGGAGCCGCCGGGCGTGAAGGGCCGTGCGGTGCCTCCGGCCGCGGCGGCGCGCTGCGCCCGGCCGCCGACGACCCCGCCGGCCTCGCCGGCGAGCCTGCGGCCGCCGGTGATGCCGTTCTGGCCTGCGCCGGCGCCGCCCACGGGGCCGCCCATGGCGCCGCCGCCCATCGGGGCCCGGCCCATGCCCGTGCCGCGACCCGGCTCGGTGCCGATGACGGTGCTGCGCGGGAGTCCGGTCTGCGGACGTCCCATCGTGTTGGGCACGGCCTTGCCGCCGCTGATGCCCTCACGGGGGCCGCCCAGGGGACCGGGTCCGGTCGCCAGACCGCGCGGGCCGGTGGTGCCCAGCGGGTTCCGCGTGCCGCCGGTGACGGGACCGGTGGGCGGCGGTACCCCGGGGCCGCCCTTCGCCGTGAGCGGGGGCATGCCGGTCGTGGTCACGAACGGAGGCGTGCTGCCCTCCGGCTTGGTGATCGGCGGAGGGGTGCCCGGGGTCTGCGTCGTGGGTCCGGTCGTGCTCGGCGGCGTCTTCGTGTCGACGCTGTCGAGGCCGATGTCCACGGGCACGTCGGGCCTCACGTCCGGACGGACGACGTGGTTCGGTCCGGACGGGTCGCCGCTGGACGGCGGCACGATGTGCGTACCCGGGGTCGTGGGCGTATCGGACGGCGGACGCGTGATGTGCGTCCCGGTACCCGTCGACGAGCCCGTGCCCGTCGTGGACGACCTCTGGCCACCCGACGAGGGGTCGGAGGAGGCGGAGACCTCGCGGGTTCCCGCGCTCGCCGGCACGAAGTCCCCCGGCGGCGGCGGGAACGTCGGAGGCGTGAGGCTCGTCATGTTGAAGCTCGACCACTGGTAGGAGGAGGAGAGCTTCTCCATCTCGGCCGCCGCGGCCTGCTGGTTCGCCTTCTCCTTGGCCTCGATGGCCTTGAGCTCCTCGCTGGCGGCCATCTGGCTCTTGGCGTTGCGAGCGATGGTCTGCGAGTCGGGGTCGTTGCGGTACTTCTGCGCGGCCGCCAGGTTCGCCTTGGCCGACTCGTGGGAGGTGTAGCGGGGGATGGCGCTCTGCGCGGTGGCGATGGCCTCGGCGGCGTTGTCCATCCACTTGGCCGCGTCCGTGCTGAAGTCGCCGAGCGCGTGGGTCGAGCTCACGACGCTTTCGGCCCACTCGTTGAACGCCTTCTCCGCTTCGCCTTCCCACGCCACCCGGCCGGAACGGTTCTTGAGCTGGGTGGCGATGCGATGCATCTCCTCCGCAGCCGCCTTCAACCGTCCCGCCGCGTTGCCGACGTAGAACGTGCTGGCTTCGTCCAGCCACGCCAGCATCTGCTGGTGGGACATCGAGCGGAAGTCCGTTCCGCCGCCTCCGCCGCCTTCTGCGGGCCTCATCCTTCGCCTCTTCCCCGTGTCCCCGACATTCCGTCCGCTCCCTCCTACTGGAGGGAGTCGTCGCCCCCGGCCGTCTGTCCGGCCCCGTCGTCCGGAGCGATGCGGCCCGCTTCGCGGTCCGCCTTCGTCTTGGCCTCGTCGGTCCGCTGATGAATGTTGATCATCTGCTGCTTGACGTCGTCGTCCATCTGCTCGAAGCCGTCCTTGGAGGCCACGACCGCGATGCCGAGGCCCTCCAGGCAGTCACGCAGCAGGCCGGAGAGCTCCGTCAGCTGCGTGAGGACGGTGTTGTACGAGGTGTAGACCCCGGCCGCCTCGGACCAGGCGCCCTCACCGCCGCCGAACTGGTTGCGCACCACCGGGTCCGACTCCATCTTGCCCTTGTCGGCCTCGGAAGAGGTGAGCGTCTCGATCAGGCCGTCGATGCCCTTCTTGAACTCCGTCATCGACTCGGAGTTGTAGTGCACCGCCGCTTCGCTCATCGGCCGCATTCCGGACCACCCCCGTCCACGTAGGCTTCCCTGCCTGCGCTCGTCCCCCGTCGTACGGTCGAACAACCGTCCGCGGTACTGCCACGTCAGAAGTCCACTGTAGTCAGGAACGACGACAGTGCGCACCTCCGGGTTGCACAAGCAACGGGCATCACATGGTTACGAATTGGGCACGGCCACCGCGGCCTGGGGGCGGATCGGGAGGCGGTTGACCGGTCTGCCGGTCGCCGCGCGCACCGCTGAGGCCACTGCGGCCGGTGAGGTGACCACCGGGACCGCGCTCGCGGCCTTCGCGCCGAACGGCGCGACCACGTCCCGCTCCTCGACGAGTTTCACGATGCGAATGTCCGGGGCGTCCAGGGATGTCGGGAGTGCGTAGCCGGTGAAGTCGGGGTGCCGGACCAGGCCCCGGGCGGTGCGGAGGTTCTCCGTGAGGGCCGCGCCGATGCCCTGGGTGACGCCGGCCTCGATGCGGGTGGCGAGCTGGGCCGGGTTGAGGACGCGGCCGACGTCCTGGGCGACGGCCATCTCCACGACGCGTACGGCGCCGAGTTCGATGTCCACGTCCACCACCGCGCGGATCGCGCAGAACGCGAGGCCGACGAACGCGTCGCCCTGGCCCGCCTCGTCGAGCGGCTCCGTCGGGTGCGGGCGGCACTGGGCGGTGGCCCAGAGCTCCTTGCCGTCCATCGCCTCCGTGACGGTCGTCGACAGGACCCCGTCGTACGAGGTGATCTTGCCGTCGGTGATCTGGAGCAGCTCCGTCGACATGCCGAACTGGTGGGCCAGCGGCTGCAGGAGCTGCGTGCGGACCATCTTCGCGGCCCGCTCGACCGCGCCGCCCGAGACCCAGGTGTGGCGGCCGTGGGCGGCCGGTCCTCCCGGCGGCTGGTCGGTGTCGACGGGGGCCATGTGGACCTCGTCGATGCCGAGGGTGTCCTGCACGATCTGGCGGGCGAGCGTCGCGAAGCCCGAACCGGTGTCCACGGCCGCGCAGATGACCGTCGCCACCCCGTCCTGGACCCGCACCGTCGCCGTCGAGACCTCGTCGGCACCCTCCGCGCCGAGCATGTGCACCATGCCCAGCGCGTAGCCCACGCCCCGGCGGACCGCGCCGGGTTCGCCCGCGCCCTCGGGGCCGCCGGGCAGCAGCCACTCGCCCTCCGGGGTGTCCTTGGGCAGCGGGGGCAGCGGGAAGTCCCGTACGGCGGAGAGGAGTTCGGCCACCGGGGCCGGGCAGGTCACCGTCTGACCGGTGGGCAGGATGTCGCCCGTCGACATGACGTTCCGCATGCGCAGCTCCGCCGGGTCCACGCCCAGCTTCGCCGCCAGCTTGTCCATCTGCGCCTCGTACGCGGTGCACACCTGCATCGCGCCCTCGCCCCGCACATGGCCGGACGGCGGGTTGTTGGTGCGGACCGCCCAGCCCTCGACGAAGGCGTGCGGGACGACGTACGGGCCGCAGGCGAAGGCGACGGCCGCCGCGAGCGACTCCGAGGAGGAGTCCGCGTACGCGCCGGCGTCCAGCAGGATCTGCGCCTCCACCTTCACCAGCCGTCCCTCCGCGTCCGCGTGGTGCCGGTAGCGCAGCAGGGTGGGGTGCCGGTGGGCGTGGCCGAGGAAGGACTCCTCGCGGGTCGCGGTGAGCTTGACCGGGCAGCCGGTGCGCAGCGCGAGCAGGCCCAGCGGGATCTGGAAGCCGGGGTCCTCGCGGTCGCCGGTGGCGCCCGGGACGCCGGTCACCACCAGTTTGACCTGCTCGGGCGGGAGGCCGAAGCAGGCGGCGGCGAGGTCCCGGTCGGTGTGCGGGTCGGTGGAGGCGGTGTACAGCTCCACCCCGCCGTCGGGGCGCGGGACGGCCAGTCCGGCCTCGGCGCCAATCGGCGCCGGGTCCTGCCGCCCGATCCGGTACAGGCCCTCGACGACGACCTCGCCGGTGACGTCCGGGTCGCCGAAGCGCAGCGGGATGTGGCGGATCAGGTTGCCGTCGGGGTGCAGCGCCTCGGCGGCGAACGCCTTCTCCGGGTCCGTCACCGGGTCGAGCACCTCGTACTCGACGGCGATCGCGGCGGCGGCCAGCCGGGCCGTGTCGGGGTGGTCGGCGGCGACGGCGGCGATCGCCTCGCCGTGGTGGCGGACCAGGTCGGCGGCGAACACCGGCCGGTCGGCGACCTGTCGGCCGTAGGTCGCCGCGCCCGGCACGTCCGCGGCCGTCACCACGGCCCGTACGCCCGCCATGGCGATGGCGGCGCTCGTGTCGACGGAGACGATGCGCGCGTGGGGGTGCGGGGAGCGCAGGATGGCGGCCCAGAGGAGGCCCTCGGCCCACAGGTCGGAGGCGTACGGGAAGGTGCCCTCGGTCTTGGCCCGCGCCTCGGCCTGCGGGAGGGAGGTGCCGAGGCCGTGGGCGGCCGGCTCCTGGCCCGGGGTCCCGGTGCCGTCGAGGACCGGGATCGTGGGAACGGCGGTGATCGCGTCGCTCACGCCATGCCTCCGTCGTGCGGGTGGGGGATCTGGTGCGGGACCCGGGGCTCGTCGGCGGTCTCGGACGCGGTGGCCGCGGCGCTCGCCTCGCGCTCGGACACGACGTCGCGCACGGCGTCGAGGACGCCCCGGTAGCCGGAGCAGCGGCAGAGGTTGCCCGCGAGCGCCTGGCGGGTCTCGAGTTCGGTGGGGGCGTGGTTGCCCTCCAGGAGGTCGTGCACGGTCATGCACATGCCCGGGATGCAGAAGCCGCACTGGACGGCGCCGCACGCGGCCAGGGCCCGCTGCACGTCCGAGGGCTCCCCGTCGACCGCGAGGCCCTCGACCGTCCGGACCTCGCTCCCGGCGGCGGTCGCCGCGGGGACCAGGCAGGAGGCGACGAGCCGGCCGTCGACCTGCACGTTGCACGCGCCGCACTCGCCCTGCGAGCAGCCGTCCTTGGCCCCGGCGAGGCCGAGGCGCTCGCGCAGCACGTAGAGCAGCGACTCGCCGATCCAGGAGCCGGTGACGGGCCGGTCGGCGCCGTTGACCCGGAGCGTGTACGAGGTGTGGGGGTGCTCGTCGCTGTCGGTGGAGGCGGCGAGGCTCGCGCCGGACGGCTCGGCGGCGGGGGCGGGAACGGTCACGGCCGGCGCGTGCGCCTCCGCGGACTCGGCTTCGCCACCGGGCTCGGGCTCGACCGAAGGAGCCCCGTCGGGCCCGTCCACCGCCACCGGCCCGTCGGCCGCCGCGGCCCCGTCCGGCGCCTCGGCGGCCGCCGCCCCGTCGGGGTCGCCGGACGCCGCCGGGGACACCTCGGGCGCCATGGCCGCCTCGTGGAGGGAGGGACCGGAGGGGGCCGGTTCGCCGCCGGCCACCCGCTCCCCGGCCCGAGCACCCCCGGGTGCCTCGAACGCCTCGGAGGCCTCGGACGTCCCGAACGCCTCGGACGTCCCGAACGCCTCGGCCGTGTCGGCGCCGACGGCCCCGTCGGCCGCCGGGACCGGCGCGGTCCGTCCGGCCTCCGGGCCCGCGCCCGACTCCCCTGCCTCGGCGGGCACACCGGCGTCGGCACCCACGGAACTCCCGGCACTCCGGGCACTCCCGGCGCTTCCGGGATCCCCGGCACCGTCACCGCCGTCCACCGGCGGCTCCGCCGGCAGCGCCCAGGGGGCGGGCGCGCCGCCCGGCAGGGTCGCCGGGGCCTCCGCGTAGGGCCGGACGGCCGAGGCGGCGAAGTCGCCGGACTCCTCGGCGGAGCCCGCCCCTTCGCCCGCCTCGGAGCCGTCCGGTACGCCCGGGAACTCCCACTGGCCGGTGGAGCCGGGGCCGGCGGGCGCCGCCGTCTCCGTGAAGCGCCACTCGGCCGTCGCGTGCGGGTCCTGGTCGAGGTGCTCGGCGTACTCCGCCCGGCCGGGCTGCCCCGTGGCGTATCCGCCCTGCCCGGGGCCGTACCCGCCGTGGTCGGCGTACCCGGGGTGCCCCTCGTACCCGCCCTGCCCGTCGTACCCGCCCTGCTCGGCGTACTCGGTGCCGTCGAAGTACTGCGTCTGCTCCGCCTGCGTCGGGACGTGGACCGACCACGAGCCGGTCGCCGACGGGTCCGCCGAGGCCTGCGTGAGCGGCTGGAGGGGGGTGATCATCGGCGGCACGTAGCCGTGGCCGGGCGCCTCCAGGGGGACGCCGTCCAGCATGAAGTCGGGCGGCAGCTGGACGAACGCCGTGGCGTCGCCGTCGTACCCCTCGCTCTGCGGGATCGGCTCCCAGCCGCCCTCGTTCCGCTGCTGTTCGTCGCTGCTCACGCCAGTGCCCTCCCCAGTGCCCGTCGGGCGAGTGCGGCGACGGTGCGCCGCAGGTGCAGTACGGCCGGGGGCAACACCTCGTCGCCCGGCGGGTCCGGGATGCAGGCGGCGGCGACGTACTCGCCGAACGCCGCGAGCGCCTCGGGGGCGAGGGCCCGGTCGTTGTCCCAGTCGACCAGCGAGGCGATCCAGCGCTCGGCCTCCAGCGGGCGCAGCGGCATCGGCGCGACCGCGCCGACCGCGCAGCGCACTCCGCGCCGGGCCGGATCGAGGACGACGGCGACGGAGGCGGTGGCGCGGGCCGGGCCGGTGCGGCCGGTGGCCTTCACGAAGACCTGGGGGGCGTGGAGCAGCGGGACGCGGACGAAGGCGACGAGCTCGCCGGGGGCCAGCAGGTCCCGGCCGGCGAGCAGGTGGGAGACGGGGATCTCGCGGCTGCCGAGCGGCCCGAGGACGACCAGGTCGGCCTCCAGGGCGGCGAGGACCGGCAGCGAGTCGCCGGTGGGCGCGGCGGTGACGACGTTGCCGCCGAGGGTGCCCGCGTTGCGGATCTGGGGCGGTCCGGCGGCGCGGGACGCGGCGGCGAGGGCGGGGATGAGGGCGGCGAAGTCGGGGCGGCCCATGCGGGCGTGGGTGAGGCCGGCGCCGAGCAGGGCGTGGCCGTCCTGGTACTGCCAGCCGCGGATCTCGTTGATGCGGCTCAGGCCGACCAGTCCGGCGGGACGGAGCTGCCCCTTGTTGACGGCTGCCATCAGGTCGGTGCCACCGGCGACGGGGACGGCGGCCGGCATGGCCGTGAGCGCCGCCACGGCCTCGTCGAGCGAGGCGGGCAGCGTCACGGACTGCGCCGTCTGTGGTGCGTGCGTGGTCAACCCGCTGCCCCTTCCCGGTGTCCCGGTGGTCCCCGAATGTGCCCGGCGGTCGCGCCTGCGTGTGGGCGTACCGTACGTGCTCACAGGCCGGACGTGGCAACTCTGGCACATCTTCCGAGCGGTCCGGCGCGAGGGCCCGCGAAGGACTGTTCCGTCCGGGACGCCCCGACGAGTGACGGTAACTTCCGTTTCGCCGCTCTTGGGTGAAGGGGGATGTCGGGTCCCTCACACGTTCGGGGGCGTGCCCTCCAGGGGGCGTCCCAGGATCCCGGGGCGCCGCTGCCGGGGGTGGGGTCCGGCGGGCGGGCGGTAGTCCACGCCGAGGGCGTCCAGGCGTGCGTAGTGGGTGTGCATGCGGCGGGCGAAGGCCTCGTGGTCGCGCGCCTCCGGCGGGGGCAGCTCGGACCAGGCGACCTCGGCGAAGGCGGCGAGGCGGGGGAAGACCTGGTAGTCGACGCGGGACCGGTTCTCCATCACCTCGGTCCAGACGTTGGCCTGGGTTCCCAGGATGTGGGCGGCGGCCTCGGGCGAGAGGCCGGGCGGCACGGGCTCGAAGCGGTAGACGTCCTCCAGGGTGCGGACGTATCCGATGGGCACGGGCTCGTCCTCGCCGGGCGCCTGACGGTGGTCCAGGTACACGTGCTGCTCGGGGCACATGACGACGTCGTGGCCTGCCTCCGCGGCGGCGATCCCGCCGCCGTACCCGCGCCAGGACGAGACGGCCGCGCCCTCGGCGAGGCCGCCCTCCAGGATCTCGTCCCAGCCGATGAGCCGCCGGCCGCGGGCGGCGAGCCAGCGGTCGAAGTGGCGGATGAACCAGGACTGGAGCGCGTCCTCGTCGGCGAGTCCGAGTTCCCGGATGCGGGCCTGGGCGGCCGGGGAGGCCTTCCACTGGTCCTTGGGGCACTCGTCGCCGCCGACGTGCACGAAGGGGGACACGGCCGCCGGGAAGAGGTCGAGGACCTCCTCGAAGACGCCCTCGTAGAAGCGCAGGACGGCCTCGGTGGGGGCGAGGACGTTGGGGTTGACGCCCCAGGTGTCCCAGACGGTGAGGGCGGCCGTGTCGACGACGTCGGTGTTGCCGAGCTCGGGGTAGGCGGCGATGGCGGCCTGCGAGTGGCCGGGGAGGTCGATCTCGGGGACGACCCTGATGTGGCGTTCGGCGGCGTACGCGACGATCTCGCGGATGTCGTCCTGGGTGTAGAAGCCGCCGTGCGGAGTGTCGTCCCAGAGCGGCGAGGCGCGGTGGCCCCACTTGCTGCGGGCCCGCCAGGAGCCGACCTCGGTGAGTCGGGGGTGGCGCTTGATCTCGATGCGCCAGCCCTGGTCGTCGGTGAGGTGGAAGTGGAAGACGTTGAGCTTGTGGGCGGCGAGCAGGTCGAGGTGGCGCAGGACGTCGTCCTTGGGCGTGAAGTGCCGGGAGACGTCGAGCATGAGGCCGCGCCAGCCGAAGCGGGGGCGGTCCTCGACGGTGAGGTACGGGAGGTCTCGCGGGCCGCCGTCCACCGGGGCCCTGCGGTACGCCCCGGGGCCGAGGAGCTGGCGGAGGGTCTGGGCGCCCCAGAAGACGCCGGCGGGTCCGCCGCCCTCGATGACGACGGCGGCGTCGGGGTCCTCGGTGGTGAGGCGGTAGCCCTCGGGGCCGAGGTCCCGTTCCACGTCCTCGCTCACGCGCAGCCGGATCGCGTGCGGGCCGGGGCCGTCGGGGAGCGGCAGGCCGGTGGCGGCGCCGAGGACGGTGCGGAGCCAGCGGGCGGTGGAGCCGGTGCCGGGCCCGGCGTCGAGGGTGGTCCGCTCGTCGAGCGAGAAGTGGCCCGGTGAGTCCCCGCGCACCTCCTGGCGGAGGGGTGCGGGGATCAGGTCCGTGCCGGGGTACGGGTCGGTGGTCGTCGCGTCGGTGGTCATCGCGTCAGTCCTTCACCGCCCCGCCGAGTCCGGAGACCAGGCGGCGCTGTACGAGTACGAAGAAGACGAGCACCGGGACGGTCATGACGGTCGAGCCGGCCATGATGCCTCCCCAGTCGTTCTCGTCGGGCTTGAAGAAGACGAGCAGCGCCATGGGCAGGGTCGACTGCGAGGTGTCGCTGATGATGAACGACTTCGCGAAGAGGAAGTCGTTCCAGGTGGAGATGAACGAGAAGACGCTGGTGGCGACGAGGCCGGGGAAGACCAGCGGGAAGAGGATCTGCCACAGGAACCGGGTGCGGCTCGCCCCGTCGATCTGGGCCTGCTCCTCCAGTGCCTCGGGGACGGCCTTGACGAAGCCGCGCAGCATCCAGATCGCGAAGGGCAGCGAGAAGGCGATGTGCGGGAGGATCAGGGAGCCGAGGGTGTTGAGCTGGCCGGCGTCCCGCATGAGGAAGAACAGCGGGATGGTGAGGGCCTCGACCGGCACCATCTGGGCGACCAGGAACATGATCAGGAGGGTCGTCCGGAACCTGAAGCGGAACCGGGTGACGGCCGTGGCCGCGAGGAAGGCGATCAGCGCGGAGGCGAGGACGACGGTGCCCGCCACGATCAGCGAGTTCAGGAAGTACCGCCCGAACTCCTGCTGTTCGAAGACGCGCCGGAACGAGTCGAGCGACGGTGAGAGGGTCCACGGGCGGGGCTCGGTGGACTGGATCTCACCGGCCGGCTTGAAGGCCGAGAGGACCATCCAGTAGAGCGGGAAGGCGACGGCGACCGCGACGAGCAGCGTGACGGCCTCGGCGGCGAGGCGGCCGGGGCGGCGGATGCGGAGGGCGTTCGGAACGCTCACAGTTCTTCTCCCTGGCGTCGCAGGAGCCGGAGGTAGACCAGGGTCACGGCCAGCAGGATGAGCAGCATGACGACGCCGATGGCCGAGCCCAGGCTGTACTGGGAGGAGGCGAAGGCCTTCTGGTAGGCGTACACGTTGAGGACGAGGTTCTGGCCGGCGATGCCGCCGCCGTTCGTCATCACGTAGATCTGGGTGAAGACCTTGAAGTCCCAGATGATCGACTGGATCGTGACGACGACCAGGATCGGCCGGAGCATCGGCGCCATGACCGAGCGCCAGATCCGCCACTGCGAGGCGCCGTCGAGGGAGGCCGCCTCCAGGACCTCGGACGGGATGGCCTTGATGCCGGCGTAGACGGTGACCATCACGAACGGGAAGGAGCACCAGACGACTTCGAGGAGGACGAGGGCGAAGGCGCTGTACCGCCCGTACGTCCAGGAGAAGTCGCCGAGTCCGAGGAGCTTGTTGACGGGGCCGAAGTCGGGGTCGAAGAGGAAGACCCAGACCGTGGAGCCGGTGATCGCGGGCGTGGCCCAGGCGCCGAGCGCGGCCATCATCAGGACGAACCGCGGGAGGGCGCGCACCCGGGTGAGGAGGACGGCGAGGGCGCAGCCGACGGCGAGCGTGGTGACGACGCAGGCGGCGGCGAAGAGGACGGTGGCGAGGAGGACCTGCCAGAACTGGGGGTCGGCGAAGAGGGTCGTGTAGTTGCCGAAGCCCTTGAAGGAGGTGGGTTCGCCGCCGCTGACCTGGGCCTGGGTGTACTCCAGGAAGGAGATCAGGCCGAGCTGGTAGACGGGGTAGACGAGGAGGGCGCCGAGGACGGCGAGGGCGGGCAGCAGGTACAGCCAGGGGGTCCAGGGGCGGTGGCCCCGGGGGCCGACCCCGGCCCGCCGGGGGGCGGCCGGGGGCGTGGTCGCGCCCGGCCGCTTCCCGGTGGCGGTGGGCGGGGTGAGCTGGGTCGTCATGCGGCTCAGCCCGCCGGCGCGAAGGCCGCGTCCATCTTCTTCGCGGCGTCGTCGGCCGCCGCCTTGGCGTCCTTACGTCCGCTGACGACCTCCTGGAACATCGTGGGCAGGACGAGGGAGGCGTCGATCTGGCCCCAGCCGGGGGACGCGGGGACGAACCTGGTGCCGGCGCCGAGGGTGTCGATGAAGGGCTTCACGAAGGGCTGCCGCTGGGCGGCGGCGGTGCGGACGTCGGTGAACGTGGGGAGGAAGCCCATGGCGTCGAAGAGCTTGGCCTGGGTGTCCTTGCCGGTGAGGGCGGTGAGGAGGTCGACGGCGAGGCTGCGGTGGGAGGTGCTCTTGAGGACGCCGATGTTGTTGCCGCCGGCGAAGGCCGGGGCGATGGAGCCGGGGGTGGTGCCGGGCAGCGGGACGACGGCGTACTTGCCCTTCACGGTGCCGGCCTCGACGGCGGCGTGGCTGAAGTCGCCGCCGATGGCCATGGCGGCCTTGCCGGAGGCGAAGGCGGTGACGGTGGCGTTACCGCCCATCTGGGCGCATTTGGCGGCGGGGCAGTTGTCGTCGCCGAAGAGCGAGGTGTAGGTGCTGATGCCCTTGACGGCGGCGTCGCTGTTGACGGCGGCCTTGTAGGAGTCGCCGTCCGCGGTGGCGAGTTCGCCGCCGGCGGCCCAGACGAAGGGCATGGCGCCGTAGGTGTAGGCGCCGCCGACGGCGATGCCGTACAGCTCGGGCCGGGCCTTGTGGATCTTCTTGGCGGTGGAGACGAGTTCGGCCTGGCTCTTGGGGGCGGTGAGGCCGAGGTCGCGGAACACGTCGGTGCGGTAGTAGAGGGCGCGGACGCCGACGAACAGCGGGGCGCCGTAGACCTTTCCGCCGACGGTGACGGACTGCCTGGCGGTGGGGTCGGTGTCCTTGGCCTCGTCCCAGGCGCCGAACTCGGCGCTGATGTCGGCGAGTCCGCCGTCCTTGACGTATCCGGCGGTGTCGGTGTTGCCGTACTCGATGAGGTCGGGCGCCGACTCGGGGTCGTTGAAGGCGGCCTTGACGCGCTGGGCGCGGGTCTCGACGGGGATGTACTCGACCTCCACCTTCGCGCCCTGGTGCTGCTTCTCGAAGGCGGCGACGGCCTGGGAGACGACCTGCTCCTTGGGCTTGTTGCTCACCTCCTGGAAGAGCCAGACCCGCAGGGTGCCGGTCTTCTCGTCCGTCGTGGCCTTGCCGTCGGACGTCTGGGGCGCGCAGGCCGTGGCGGTGAGGCCGGCCAGCAGGAGCGCCGCGGCGGTGGCGGTGACGGGGGTGCCCCCTGCTCGGGCGAGGCCGAGAGCTCGGGGGAGGGCGGAAAGCTTCATGTCGGATCCCCTCCGGGTGCGTGCGTTGCAACATGCGCAATGCGCGTTTCGTTCTGCACAACACGCGTGAGGTTAGGCGTGCCCGCGGTGACCCGACAAGAGGTCTCGACCACCTCAACCACTCCGTGACCGGCGGATGCATCCTGCGCAACGGCCGCCGGGGCCCGGAACGACGAAACGGCCCCCGTCACGCGTACCGAAGTACGCGTGACGGGGGCCGCCCCCGATGTTCCGGAGCGTCAGGACACCGCTACTTGTCCTTGCCGCCCTTGTCCTTGTCGCCACCGCCGGCGCCCATGGAGTCGTAGATCTCCTTGCACATCGGGCAGACCGGGTACTTCTTGGGGTCGCGCCCCGGTACCCAGACCTTGCCGCACAGCGCCACGACGGGGGTGCCGTCGAGGGCGCTCGCCATGATCTTGTCCTTCTGGACGTAATGGGCGTAGCGCTCGTGGTCGCCGTCACCGTTGGACACCTGCGGCGTCGGCTCGACGAGGGTCCCCGTACCTGCCCCGCGCTCGGGCTCGAGAGTGCTCATAACCGCCAAGGGTACTGAAAGCCGGGCCCCTCAGTTGAGCGAGGGATCGTCCGGGTACGTCGCGATCATCGCGAGCTCGCCGCGCTGCCTCCGGAGGACCTGCCGCCAGAGCGTCTCGGGCTGCGGGGAGGAGACGTCACCGGGCTCCGACTCCACCACGTACCAGGCGCCGTCGCCCAGCTCGGTCTCCAGCTGGCCGGGTCCCCAGCCCGCGTACCCGGCGAAGATCCGCAGCGAGCCGAGGGCCGGTCCGAGCAGCTCGGGCGGGGTCTCCAGGTCGACCAGGCCGATGGCCCCGTACACCCGACGCCAGCCGAGCGGACCCTCGTCGCCGGGGATGACGGCGACCCCGAGGGCGGCGTCGAGGGAGACCGGTCCGCCCTGGAAGACGACGCCGGGTTCGCCGGCGAGGCCGGCCCAGGGGGCGAGGATGTCGCCGACCGTCACCGGTGTCGGCCGGTTGAGGACCACGCCGAGCGAGCCCTCGTCGTCGTGGTCGAGCAGCAGGACCACCGCGCGGTCGAAATTCGGGTCCGCGAGGGCGGGGGTGGCCACGAGCAGCCGTCCTGTGAGCGAGGACACCTCGGTCATGCGACACATGATCCCGCATCTTCCGGCTTCGCGGGCGGTCTCGGAGGGCACCGAGGGGGCCGATGTCCGGAACTCGCCGACCGCCGCAGTTCAGAGGGGACGCGGCGGGCCCGCGGCGGCGCCCGGGCGACGGAAGCGGACGGTGACGCTCCGCAAGATCACGGGAACAGAGGGTGTTGTGCCGAATTCATTACATCTGACAGGGCACCCGGAGCACCCAAGAGGGGTCTCATGGACCCTTACCCTTTTCACTGGCCACCCGACCGACCCCACTCCGGAACGCGAGATTCATGACCGGCACAGACAGCCATGATGTACTGCTCGTCCATGGCGGAACCCCGCTGGAGGGAGAGATCCGCGTCCGCGGCGCGAAGAACCTCGTGCCCAAGGCGATGGTCGCCGCCCTGCTCGGCAGCGGCCCGAGCCGACTGCGCAATGTGCCCGACATCCGTGACGTCCGCGTGGTCCGCGGACTGCTCCAGCTGCACGGAGTGACGGTCCGCCCGGGCGAGGAGCCCGGTGAGCTCGTCCTCGACCCGACGCACGTCGAGTCGGCGAACGTCGCCGACATCGACGCCCACGCCGGGTCGTCCCGCATCCCGATCCTCTTCTGCGGTCCGCTGCTGCACCGTCTGGGCCACGCCTTCATCCCGGGCCTGGGCGGCTGCGACATCGGCGGCCGGCCCATCGACTTCCACTTCGACGTGCTGCGCCAGTTCGGCGCCACCATCGAGAAGCGGGCCGACGGGCAGTACCTGGAGGCCCCGCAGCGCCTTCGCGGTTGCAAGATCCGGCTGCCGTACCCCTCGGTCGGTTCGACCGAGCAGGTGCTGCTGACGGCGGTGCTCGCCGAGGGCGTCACCGAGCTGTCGAACGCCGCCGTGGAGCCCGAGATCGAGGACCTCATCTGCGTGCTGCAGAAGATGGGCGCGATCATCTCCATGGACACCGACCGGACCATCCGGATCACCGGTGTCGACCGCCTCGACGGCTACACCCACCGGGCGCTCCCGGACCGCCTGGAGGCGGCCTCCTGGGCGTCCGCGGCGCTCGCCACCGAGGGCAACATCTACGTGCGCGGCGCCCAGCAGCGCTCGATGATGACCTTCCTCAACACCTACCGGAAGGTGGGCGGTGCCTTCGAGATCGACGACGAGGGCATCCGCTTCTGGCACCCGGGCGGCTCGCTCAACGCGATCCACCTGGAGACCGACGTGCACCCCGGCTTCCAGACGGACTGGCAGCAGCCGCTGGTCGTGGCGCTGACGCAGGCCTCCGGCCTCTCCATCGTCCACGAGACGGTGTACGAGTCCCGGCTCGGCTTCACCTCCGCGCTCAACCAGATGGGTGCCCACATCCAGCTGTACCGCGAGTGCCTCGGCGGCTCCGACTGCCGCTTCGGCCAGCGCAACTTCCTCCACTCGGCCGTCGTGTCCGGGCCGACGAAGCTACAGGGCGCCGACCTGGTCATCCCCGACCTGCGCGGCGGCTTCTCGTACCTGATCGCGGCCCTCGCGGCCCAGGGCACCTCGCGGGTGCACGGCATCGAGCTGATCAACCGCGGCTACGAGAACTTCATGGACAAGCTCGTCGAGCTCGGCGCCAAGGTCGAGCTCCCGGGCAGCGCGCTGGTCTGACCGGCCGTACGCGCGCGGGGACCGGCTCCCCGCGCGCAGCGGCCTTCCGGCGCCCGGGGACCCGCTCCCCGGGCGCACACCGGGCGCGCGACGGCCTGCACGGGCCTCTGACGGGCAAACGGAAGGGCGGCCACCCCCTGACAGGGTGGCCGCCCTTTCTGCGCCTCCAGGCTGCTTACGCGGCCTTGGCGGCCTTACTTGCCCTTGGCGGCTTCCTTGAGCTTCGAGCCCGCGGAGACCTTCACGCTGTAGCCGGCCGGGATGTTGATCGGGTCGCCGGTCTGCGGGTTACGAGCGGTGCGAGCGGCACGGTGGGTGCGCTCGAAGGTCAGGAAGCCGGGGATGGTGACCTTCTCGTCGCCCTTGGCGACGACCTCACCGACGGTCTCGGCGAGAGCGGCCAGCACGGCGTCGGCGTCCTTGCGGGTCACCTCGGCGCGGTCGGCCAGAGCGGCCACCAGCTCACTGCGGTTCATGTTGTTACTCCCGTGTTCTTCTTGCCTGTGAGGCGTGCCACGCGGCGGAAGCCGCGTGATTGGGTACAGCGAAGCCGATGCTGCCAGGGCCTTCGGACAGTCCCCGGACCCGGGTCTAATGACAGACCCTCGCGCCCAAACACGCATCCTGCCCCCACCAGCGGCGGGAACGCCAATCCGGCACCCCCTGGGGTCACACGAAAAGCGCCAGAGCCCCGTGGTGGTGACGTTCTGTCGACTCCGCGAAAACCATGCGGAGCCGAAAAGCCACCCTAAAGGCGGGTTTACGACTCCGCGAATCGCGACGCGCCGTCAGCGACCGGTCGCCGCCGGGCCGCCGGCCGCCGCCTTGGCCGCGTTGCGCACGGCTCCGGCGACCGCACCCGCGACCTTGTCGTTGAAGACCGACGGGATGATGTAGTTCGGGTTCAGTTCGTCCTCGGTGACGACGTCGGCGAGGGCCGAGGCCGCCGCGAGCATCATCTCCGTGTTGACGGTACGGGACTGGGCGTCGAGGAGGCCGCGGAAGACACCCGGGAAGACCAGCACGTTGTTGATCTGGTTGGGGAAGTCCGAGCGGCCGGTGGCGACGACGGCGGCGGTCTGGCGCGCGGCGGCCGGGTCGACCTCCGGGTCCGGGTTCGCGAGCGCGAAGACGATCGCGCCCTCCGCCATGGCGGCGACGTCGTCCGCGCCCAGCAGGTTCGGGGCCGAGACGCCGATGAAGACGTCCGCGCCGACGACGGCCTGCTTGAGGGTGCCGGTGACGCCCTCGGGGTTGGTGTTGTCGGCGATCCAGCGCAGCGGCGAGTCGGCCGGGGCCTCCACGAGGTCCTCGCGGCCCGCGTGCACGACGCCCTGGATGTCGGCGACCACGGCGTGCTTCACACCCGCGGCGATCAGCAGCTTCAGGATGGCCGTGCCGGCCGCGCCGGCACCGGACATGACGACCCGTACGTCGCCGATGCCCTTGTTGACCACGCGGAGCGCGTTGGTCAGGGCGGCGAGGACGACGATGGCGGTGCCGTGCTGGTCGTCGTGGAAGACGGGGATGTCGAGGGCCTCGCGGAGCCGGGCCTCGATCTCGAAGCAGCGGGGCGCGGAGATGTCCTCCAGGTTGATGCCCGCGAAGCCGGGGGCGATCGCCTTGACGATCGCGACGATCTCGTCGGTGTCCTGGGTGTCGAGGCAGATCGGCCAGGCGTCGATGTCGGCGAAGCGCTTGAACAGGGCCGCCTTGCCCTCCATGACGGGCATCGCGGCCATCGGGCCGATGTTGCCGAGGCCGAGGACGGCGGAGCCGTCGGTGACGACCGCGACGGTGTTGCGCTTGATGGTGAGGCGGCGGGCGTCCTCGGGGTTCTCGGCGATGGCCATGCACACGCGGGCGACGCCCGGGGTGTAGATCATGGAGAGGTCGTCACGGTTGCGGATGGGGTGCTTGGCCGCCATCTCGATCTTGCCGCCGAGGTGCATCAGGAACGTACGGTCGGAGACCTTGCCCAGGACGACGCCCTCGATCGTGCGCAGCTGGGCGACGATCTCGTCGGCGTGCGCGGTGGAGGTCGCGGCGATGGTGACGTCGATGCGGAGCTTCTCGTGGCCGGAGGCGGTCACGTCGAGGCCGGTGACGGATCCGCCGTGGGACTCCACCGCCGTGGTGAGCTGGGAGACCGCGGTTCCGCTCGCGGGAACCTCCAGCCGGACCGTCATCGAGTACGAGACGCTGGGCGCCGTTGCCATGGCCGAGTTCCTCTGCTTTCCCTGAGCTTCGTTGCTACGCCGCCCCGGCTGGTTGCCCGGTGGCGCCCTCCGATGGTCGCACCTACCTGCCGGTAGCAGGTAATGCGGTCATTTCGTTTTCGGAAAGTAGTTTCCACCATACGAGAAGTACTGGGGAAACAGAAGAGGCCCCCGCCACCTGGGGTGACGAGGGCCTCGACTTCGTACGTACGTCTAAGTGGCACCGACCCGCCATGCTCGCCTCGCGGCAAGTGGTCCCTCTGAGGGACGAAGGTTGGGCCCGGGGGCTTGGATCGAGCCGGTGCCACGACAAGGCTAACAAACCACCCTGGTCGGTGATTCCAGCGCCACAGGTTGACCTGAAATCGGCGTCCCCGGCTCCGGCGGACCGACCCCTCGGAGGCAGGGGCGGATCAGTCCCTCAGCAGGTCCGGGACCCCCGCCTCGTCCGGCATGTCCGCGGCCGCGGCGACCACCGTGAGCTGCTGCGTCGCCCGGGTCAGGGCCACGTAGAGGACCCGCAGGCCGGCCGGGGACTCGTCCGCGATCTCGGCGGGCGAGACGACGACCGTGGCGTCGTACTCCAGGCCCTTCGCCTCCAGGGAACCGAGCGCCACGGCCCGGTCGCCCAGTTCGGCCAGCCAGCGGGCCGCCTCCTGACGCCGGTTCATGGCGACGACGACACCGACGGTGCCCTCGACCCGCTCCAGCAGCAGCCGCGCCTCGGACCGAACGGTTTCAGCCAGGTCGGGCTTGCCGCCGACCTCCCGAACCCGGACGAACCGGGGCTCGACGCCCGTCGAGCGGACCGCGCGGGGCGACTCCTTGCCCGGCATCGCGAGCGCCAGCACCTTGGCCGCGAGCTCGGCGATCTCCGCCGGGTTGCGGTAGTTCACGGTCAGCTCGAAGCGGCGCCGCGGCCGGGACCCCAGGGCCTCGTCGCGGGCCGCCGCCGCCTCGTCGGGGTCCGACCAGGAGGACTGCGCGGGGTCGCCCACGATCGTCCACGTGGCGTGCCGGCCGCGGCGGCCGACCATCCGCCACTGCATGGGCGTGAGGTCCTGCGCCTCGTCGACGATCACGTGCGCGTACTCCGTGCGCTCCGCCGCCAGCCGCTCGGCCCGCTCGCGCTGGGTCTCCTCGCGCACCGGCATGAGCTCCTCCAGGCCCGTGAGCTGGTCGAGCGGGTCGTACTCGCGCTTCCTCCGGGGCCGGGACGGGGTGCCGACCAGGGTGTGGAGCTCGTCGAGGAGCGCCACGTCGTGGACGGACAGCTCCGTGCGGCGCAGCGAGCGGGCGAGCCGCCGCACCTCGCCCGGGTTGAGGATGCGGCGGGCCCAGCGGCCGAGCCGGCGCTCGTCGGACATCGCGTCGAGGACCCGGCGCGGGGTCAGCTCGGGCCACCAGGCGTCGAGGAAGCCGAGGAAGGCGTCCTCCGTCGACACGTCCTCGTCGAAGGAGGAGCGCAGTTCGGCGGCGAGCTCGGGGTCGCTGTGCCGGCCGGCGGCGCCGGACTTGGCGTAGAGCGCGTCCAGGAGCAGCCGGCGGGCGCGCGGGCGCAGCAGGTTGACCGGGGCGGTGCCGCCGAGCACGTTGTGCCGGATGCGGCGCAGTTCGTCGGCCTCCAGCTCCAGGCGCCGGCCGAAGGCGACCACCCGCAGCCGGGTGGGGGTGCCGGCGGGTGCGGCGGCCTCCTCGGCGCCGTCCGGGTCCTCGCCGAGGGCGAGCTGGGCCTGCCCCTTGGGCGCGGGCGTCTCCAGGGCGCCGCGGGCGGCCTTGCGGAGCACGTGCAGCATCCGCGAGGAGCCCTTGATCCGGGCGACGGCCGGCTCGTCGTAGGCGGTGGCCTCGGCGCCGTCGACGAGGCTGCCGACGGCGCGGATCGCGACCTGGCCCTCCTCGCCGAGGGAGGGCAGGACGCCCTCGGTGTACGAGACGAGCAGCGGGGTCGGCGAGACGATGAGGATGCCTCCGGCGTACCGCCGCCGGTCCTGGTAGAGCAGGTAGGCGGCCCGGTGCAGGGCCACGGCCGTCTTGCCCGTGCCGGGCCCGCCCTCGACGTACGTGACGGAGGCGGCGGGGGCGCGGATGACGAGGTCCTGCTCCGCCTGGATGGAGGAGACGATGTCCCGCATGGTGTGGCTGCGGGCCTGGCCGAGGGCGGCCATCAGGGCGCCGTCGCCGATGACGGGCAGCTCGTGACCGTCCAGGCTGGCGCGGAGCTCGGGGCGCATCAGGTCGTCCTCGACGCCGAGGACCTGGCGGCCCTTGGAGCGGATGACCCTGCGCCGGACGACCCGGCCGGGATCGACCGGCGTGGACCGGTAGAAGGGCGCGGCGGCGGGCGCCCGCCAGTCGATGACCAGCGGCGCGTAGTCGGAGTCGAGGACGCCGATCCGGCCGATGTGGAGGGTCTCGCCGATGTCGGCGGTGTTGTCGGGCCGGACGGCGTCCTCGGCGGGCTCGACGGAGGTGTAGGCCCCGTCGGGTCCCTTCTTGCCGTCCTTGCCGTACAGCAGGTCGATCCGGCCGAAGAGGAAGTCCTCGAACTCGTTGTTGAGCCGGTTGAGGTGGATGCCGGCCCGGAAGACCTGGGCGTCGCGCTCGGCGAGGGCGCCGGGCGTGCCGACCTGGCCCCGCTGGGCGGCGTCGTTCATCAGGAACTCCGCCTCGTGGATCTTCTCCTCCAGTCGGCGGTAGACGTGATCCAGATGTTCCTGCTCGACACCGATCTCACGGTCTCTGACCGTGTCCACGGCTTCCTGCGCGGCCACCTAAGGCCCCCTTCTGACGTGCACTGGGCAGCCGTCGAGCGTACGCCACCGGCCCCCACTGTGTCAGGCGAGACCCCCGAACCGGGTCGCGTTCCTCCGTCCCCCTCACCCGCCCCCGGACGTCGTCCGCCGCCGTCAGTCGCCGTACTTGGCGTCCGCCGCCGGGTCGAGCGCCAGCCTGTACCCCCGCTTCACCACCGTCTGGATCAGCTTCGGCGTGCCGAGTGCCGCCCGCAGGCGGGCCATCGCCGTCTCCACCGCGTGCTCGTCGCGCCCCGCGCCCGGCAGCGCGCGCAGCAGGTCGGCGCGGGAGACCACCCAGCCGGGGCGGCGGGCGAGGAGCCCGAGGAGGGCCATGCCGGCGGGCGGCACGGGCCGCAGGGCGCCGTCGACGAGGACGGCGTGCCCGCGGACCTCCACCCGGTGCCCCGCGACGGGCAGCGCCCGTGAGCGGGCCGGCAGCTCCGTGCAGAGCAGTTGGACCAGCGGTCCGAGCCGGAACCGCTCCGGCTGGTACGTGTCGACGCCCTCGGCCTGGAGCGCCAGCGCCGTCACGGGCCCCACGCAGACCGCGAGGACGTCGTGCCGCAGCGCGGCGACGAGTTCGGCCCGTACGCCCCTCTCCCCCGCCCGCGTCAGGAGCGACACGGCGGCGGGGGCGCTGGTGAAGGTGACCGCGTCCAGGCTCCCGGACAGGACGGCGTCGAGGAGCCGGTCGAGCGGCCCGATGTCCTCCGGCGGCATCCAGCGGTAGACGGGCACGCCGACGACCTCGGCGCCGCCGGCGGTGAGCGCCTCCACGAAGCCGGGCAGCGGCTCCCCGTGCAGCTGGATCGCGATGCGCCGGCCCGTCACGCCCTCGGCGAGCAGCAGGTCGAGGACCTCGGCCATGGACTCCGAGCCGGGCGACCAGGACTCGGTGAGTCCGGCGGCCCGTACGGCTCCCTTGACCTTGGGTCCCCGGGCGAGGAGTTCGACGTCCCGCAGGACGGCGAGGAGTTCCTGCCCGCATCCCCAGCCCTCGGCGGCCTCGACCCAGCCCCGGAAGCCGATCGCCGTGGTGGCGATGACGACGTCCGGGGCGTGGCCGATGAGCTCCTTGGTGGCGGCGAGGAGTTCGGTGTCGTCCGCGAGGGGCACGATCCGCAGGGCCGGGCCGTGGACGACGGCCGCGCCGCGCCGCCGGAGCAGCGCGATGAGTTCGTCCGCGCGGCGCGCCGCGGTGACGCCGACCGTGAAGCCGGCGAGGGGGCCGGCCGCGGTGCCCTGTTCTTGCTGCTCGTCCATGGGGTGAGAGCCTGACGGGAACGCGTGACGGTCTCGGTTCGCGCGTATTTCCTGATCGTTACGGTCCGCGCCGGGCACCGGTCGTCACACCTTCGCGTAGCCGGTCCGGGCCTCGGACCCGGTGGCGTCCCCGGCGTCCCGCGGGACGGTGGCGGGGACGGCGGCCGGAGCCCGAAGGTATACCGCCCAGGTGACGGCCATGCAGGCCGCGTAGAAGACCAGGAAGGAGACGAAGGCGGCCGTGCCGGTGCCGGAGGTCTGGAAGGACTGGCGGAAGGCGAGGTTGATGCCGAGTCCGCCGACCGCGCCGACCGCGCCGATGAGGCCCATCGCGGCCCCGGACAGGCGCCGTCCGTAGGCCTCGGCGGCCTCGCCCGCGAGGCCCCTGCGGTGCCCCTGGGCGAGGAAGATCGCCGGGATCATCTTGTATGTGGAGCCGTTGCCGAGGCCGCTGAGGACGAAGAGGCCGATGAAGCCGACGAGGAAGACGGTGAGGGACTCGACGACCGAGGCGTAGATCACCACGCCGGTCGCGGCGGCCATGGCGGCGAAGGTGGCCAGGGTGATGCGGGCGCCGCCGTGCCGGTCGGCGAGGGCTCCGCCGACGGGGCGGATGAGGGAGCCGAGGAGCGGTCCGACGAAGGTGAGCGAGGCGGCCTGGAGCGGGGTGCGGCCGAACTGGGTCTGGAGCACGAGGCCGAAGGCGAAGCTGTAGCCGATGAAGGAGCCGAAGGTGCCGATGTACAGGAAGGCCATGATCCAGGTGTGGCGGTCGCGGACGGCCTCCTTGGCGGCGCCGGTGTCGTTCCTGACGGGGGCGAGGTTGTCCATGAAGAGCGCGGCGCAGACGGCGGCGACGACGATCAGCGGGAGGTAGACGCCGAGCACGATCCTCGGGTGCAGGGCGCCGGCCGTGCCGATCACGAGGAGGCCGACGAGCTGGACGACGGGCACGCCGATGTTGCCGCCGCCGGCGTTGAGCCCGAGCGCCCAGCCCTTCTTGCGGAGCGGGAAGAAGGCGTTGATGTTGGTCATGGAGGAGGCGAAGTTGCCGCCGCCGACGCCCGTGAGCGCCGCCACCAGGACGAAGGTGGTGTACGAGGTCCCGGGCTCCATCACGGCGAAGGCGAAGCCGGTCGGCAGCAGGAGCAGCAGGGCGCTGAGGATCGTCCAGTTGCGGCCGCCGAAGCGGGCGACGGCGAAGGTGTACGGGACGCGGATCAGCGCGCCGACGAAGGTCGCGGTCCCGATCAGGAAGAACTTGCCCGCCGGGTCGATGCCGTACTGCGGCCCCATGAAGAGCACCATGACCGACCACAGGCTCCAGACGGAGAAGCCGATGTGCTCGGAGAGGACGGAGTAGAGCAGGTTCCGCCGGGCGATCCGCTCCCCCTTCTCACGCCAGAAGTCCTCGTCCTCCGGCTCCCACCGCTCGATCCACCGGCCGCCCATGTCGTACCTCCGCGGGTGTCGGGTCCGGGGGCGTCCACTGCCCCGGTCCATCCGTCCCCCGACCCTAGGGAGGGCGCGTTTCGGCCCGGTGCCCGGAGGTGTCGTCGGCGGAACCTTGCTCTCACCCGGCGTGCGCGGGCCCTGTGAGCGCCCCGGCCTCCGCCGGCAGCCCGGGCTCGTCCTCCGGCAGCCAGGATCCGGCCGGGCGGTGGTGCCAGCCCTCGCGGGCCCCGATCTCGGCGGCCGCGGTCCGCAGGGCGTCCAGCCCGGGATGGCGGAGCCCCTTGCGCCACACCAGGCTCACCGGTGAGAGGGGTACGGGGTCGACGAGCGGCCGCAGCACGGAGCCCGGCATGGGCGGGAAGTCGACGACGGCGAGGACCGGGTGGCGGTGCTTGGCCATGATGCGGCGGAACTCCTCCTGGCCCACGGCGAGCGGCGCGGGCGGGGAGATCTCGATGCCGCGGCCGGCGAAGAGGCGGGCGGCGAGGTCGGTCCACTCGGGTGTCCGGTCGTTCCCCGCGCCCGCGTAGATCCGTTCCCCGGCGAGGGCGCCGAGCGGCACCTCGGACAGGGCGGCGAGCGGGTGGCCGTCGGGGAGGATGACGGCCATCCGCTCGTACCGCACGAACTGGGAGTCGAGTCGCGCCCGCGTCGCGGCGTCCAGTCCGCCGTAGCGTCCGAAGGAGGTGTCGATCCGTCCGGCGAGCATCTCCCGTACGGCGCCGGTGAGTCCGCTCTCGTAGCGGGCCATCAGCTCCTGGTCCGGAGCGAGTTCGCGGGCCCGGCGCAGTACCTCCTCGGGGGCGAGGCCGGGGCTGTTGAGGTCGACGAGGAGGGGCCGGGGCGTGGCCCGGAAGGCCTCGCTCAGCTCGTCGTGGGCGGCCAGCACCCGGAGCGCGTACGGGAGGAGGCGCTCGCCGTCCGGGGTGAGGGACACCTGCCGGGTGGTCCGTACGAAGAGTTCGGTGCCGGTCTCGCGCTCCAGGCGCCGGATGTCGCGGCTGAGGGCCTGCTGGGCGAGGTAGAGGCGGGCGGCGGCGCGGGTGAAGTGCAGTTCCTCGGCGACGGCGGTGAAGGCGCGCAGGAGGCGGGGGTCGAGGTCGCGCGGTGCGGCGGACGGCGGCCGGGGGGAGGGTACCGAGGAGGGCATCGCCGCATTCAACAACACAGACGCGTGAATGACCACCGAACAGGTGTTGGACCCGCTCGCCCCCCTGCGGCGAGCCTTGATCCATGCCGCAACCGGACCTCCTCCTCACCCCGGCGGGCCCGGGCCTCGCCCCCCGCCACCGCGACCACACCGGCCCCGCGGGCCACGACGCGGCTCCCCGCCGCGATCCGCGCGGCCACCGCGACCGCCGCCGCACCGCCTCCCGCACCCCCTACCTCCGCCTCTTCGACCTCCCCGGAACCCGCGCCTTCGTCGCCGGCAACCTGATCGCGCGGCTGCCCATGGGCATGTTCGGCGTCAGCGCCGTGATCATGATCGCGGCGGCGTACGGCTCCTACGCGCTGGCGGGCGGCGTGATCGCCACCGGAATGGCCGCCGGGGCCGTCACCGCCCCCTGGATCGCCCGGCTCGTCGACCGCTACGGCCAGGCGCGGATCGCGGTCCCCGCCACCGTCCACGCGGTCCTGGGCCATCTGGTCCTGCTGCTCTGCGTCCACGAGAAGGCCCCCGCCTGGGCGCTGTTCGCCGTCACGGCGCTCACCGCCACCGCCCCCAACACGGGCGGCATGTCCCGGGCCCGCTGGGCCCACCTCCTCCAGGGCGACCCGGACGCCCTGCACACCGCCAACGCCTTCGAACAGGCCACCGACGAGCTCTGCTTCATGCTCGGGCCGGTCGTCGCCGCGCTGCTTTGCTCGACGCTCTTCCCCGAGGCCGGCACCCTCGTCGGCGCGGCCCTGTTCCTCACCGGTGTCCTGATCTTCGCGGCGCAGCGTTCCACCGAGCCGCCGGTCGCCCCCCGCACGGCCGCGGGCTCCCCGCTGCGCGCCCCCGGCATGGCGCCGCTCCTGGCGGTCTTCCTGGCCACCGGCGCTGTCTTCGGCTCCATGGAGGTGGTGACCGTGGCGTTCGTGGACGGGCCCGTCGCCGGCCCGGTGCTGGCCCTCCAGGCCGCGGGCTCCTGCGCGGCCGGCCTCCTCTACGGCCGCGCCCGCCGCACGGTCCGGCTCCGCACCTGCCTGGCCGCGATGGCCGCCCTGATGACGATGCCGTTGCTCGGCGCCTCCACCGGGTCGACGGCCGCCCTCGCCGCCGGGCTGCTCCTCGCGGGCATGGCGACGGCCCCGACGATGGTGACGGGCATGGGCCTGGCGCAGCGCCTGACCCCGGCGTCGCAGCTCAACGAGGGCATGACGTTGGCCGTGACCGCCCTCCTCGGCGGCATCGCGGCCGGTTCCGCGACCGGCGGCTGGGCCGCCGACCACGCCCCCTTCGCCTCCTTCGGCTTCCTCGTCCCGGCCGCGGCGGCCGCCCTCGCCCTGGCCGTCTGCGCGGTGGCGCGGGCGGACGCCCGGACATGACGAAGGCCCGGCAGTCGGTGACTGCCGGGCCTTCGCCCACATGGGATGAGGTGTCCGGGAGGCGGGCCTCCTGGACGCTCGGTGGAGATGGCGGGAATCGAACCCGCGTCCAACGGTACGGAAACAGGGCTTCTCCGTGCGCAGTCCGCTACGAGTTTCTCAGCCCCGGAGATCACGCGGACAAGTCTCCGACGGGCTCAGTCACTGTTTGATTTCCCCCCTGCCCCCGTGACCGGGGCAGGAGGTTTAGATCCCTTGATGACGCCAGGATCCGGGTCGGGACCACCCCCGGGCTGACGCTCCTCACAGAGGCTTCTTGTCGTTACCTAAGAACTAGGCAGCGAGGGCGAAGCGGGAGTTATCGCTCTTGGAGTTGGCGATTATTGGTTGCGACATATGGTTAACGAGATCATTGCCGCTTCCTCGACACGCTTCCCCTGCATCGGTATCCGCTGTCGAAACCGATCATCCCCATGTTGATTTTTCAAAGCACACCCCTTGCGGGGCGGGCACGGCCCATCGTACGTGACCGACGGGCGCTGTCGCCAGCGTATTACCCGCTGCCGCGCCGGGCCGCCGGGCGGCGGCGCCGGGCTACGCGACCTGTGCCGCCCGCTGCTTGCGCTTGGCCGCCGCGATGGCCCGGTTCGTCTCGCGGGTGTCCTGCTTCTCCCGCAGGGTCTGGCGCTTGTCGTACTCCTTCTTGCCCTTGGCGAGCGCGATCTCGACCTTGACCCGGCCGTTCAGGAAGTACAGCGCGAGGGGCACGATCGTGTGACCCGTCTCCTGGGCCTTCGACTCCAGCTTGTCGATCTCCGCCCGGTGCAGCAGCAGCTTGCGCTTCCGCTTCGCCGAGTGGTTGGTCCAGCTGCCCTGCATGTACTCGGGCACATGGATGTTGTGCAGCCACGCCTCGTGGCGGTCGATCTGCACGAAGCCGTCGACCAGCGAGGCCCGGCCCATCCGCAGCGACTTCACCTCGGTGCCCATGAGCACCAGACCGCACTCGTAGGTGTCGACGATGTGGTAGTCGTGGCGCGCCTTCTTGTTCTGCGCGATGATCTTGCGCTCGGGCGCCTTGTCCTGGTTCTTCTTCGCAGGCTTGCCCTGCACGTTCACGAGTCCCTTTGCCATAGTGCGGTCATTTTCGCACTACGAGCCCCCTCCGAGGCCACTCAATACCGTCCTCGCCCGTTCCTCCGCCCTTTCCCCGGCGGTCAGGTCGGGGGTGATGCCCCGGCCGTCCACCGCGTGCCCGGCCGGGGTGCGGTAGTGGCCGACGGTCAGCTCGGCCACGGAGCCGTCCGGCAGGGTGCTCGGCATCTGGACCGAGCCCTTGCCGAAGGTGCGGGAGCCGACGGTGACGGCCCGGCCCCGGTCCTGGAGGGCCCCGGTGAGCAGCTCGGCCGCACTCATCGTGCCGCCGTCGATCAGCGCCACCAAGGGCCGGCCGGTGTCGCCCCCGCCCTCCGCGTACACGGCGCGCTGCTCGCCCCGCACGTCGTACGTGGCGACCAGACCGCCGTCGAGGAAGGCGGAGGCGGCCACGGCGGCCTCGGAGACCAGGCCGCCGGCGTTGCCCCGCAGGTCCAGCAGGACCCCGGCGCCGGCCGGGGCGGCGCGCACCGCGTCCCGCACCCGGGCGCCCGCGCCCTTGGTGAAGGCGGCCACGCGGATCATCAGGGTCTTGTCGTCGAGGCGGCGGACGGTGACCGGGTCGGTGGCGAGCCTGGCCCGGTGCAGGGTCGGGGTCCAGGCGGCGCGGCCGCGCTCGACGCGCAGGGCGACCGCGGAGCCGGGCACGCCGTCGCCGCGCAGGAGGGCGACGACCTCGGAGACCGGGAGCCCCTCGACCGGGCGTCCGTCGACGGCGACGAGCCGGTCGTCGACGCGGAGTCCGGCCCGTTCGGCGGGACCGCCGCGCTGCACCCGGGTCACCCGGATGCCGCCCTCGGCGGCCCGGCCGGCGGAGAGCCCCACCCCGGTGTAGGCGCCGTCGAGCGCCTGCTCGAACTCGGCGTACTCCCGCTTGTCGTAGACGGCGCCCCAACGGTCCCCGCTGCGGCTGACGAACTCCTCGGCCGCCTGCTTGCCGGACTTGCCGTCCGCCATGGCGTCGGCGGCGGCCCGGTTCAGGGCGGCGCTGTCGACCGTCCCGGAGCCCTGGGACGCCTTCCCCGCGCGCAGGGTCGCCCCCGCGGCGCCGGCCCCCGAGTCCTGCCGGGGCAGCGAGCCGGTGGCGGCGGCGGTCGCGAGGACCCCGGTGAAGACGAACGTCAGAACGGCCCCACGGAGCACTCCGCGGGGCCGGATACAGAGATGGTCGGTGCCGGCCGGCATGCCGCCCACTCTAGGACAAGGCGACGGCGCCGCACGGGCTTTGCCCGTACGACGCCGTTCACCGTCAGTGGTCTCTTCTCACACCTTCAGGTACTTGCGCAGCGCGATGAAAGCCGCAATAGCGGGCATCAGGAGCCCGATCGCGATGACGAGCGGCAGCTTGGCGAGGACGGCGTCCCAGCCGATGAAGTTGACCAGCTGCATCTTCTCGGCGAGCGCGATGCCGTGGTCGATGAGGAAGTACCGGCCCACGAGCAGCAGCACGCAGGCGACCGCGCCGCCGAGGAGTCCGGCGAACGCCGCCTCCATGATGAACGGCATCTGGATGTAGAAGCTGGACGCGCCGACGAGCCGCATGATCCCGGTCTCCCGGCGGCGGCTGAAGGCCGAGACGCGGACCGTGTTGACGATCAGCATGAGTGCGATGACCAGCATCAGCCCCATGACGCCGAGGGCCGCGATGTTCATGCCGTTCATCAGGTCGAACAGGTTCTGCAGGATGTTCCGCTGGTCCTGCACCGACTCGACGCCGTCCCGGCCGGCGAAGGCGGTGGCGACCACCTTGTACTTCTCCGGGTCCTTGAGCTTGACGCGGAACGACTCCTGCATCTGGTCCGGCGTCACGACGGAGGCGATGGCGGTGTCGCCGTACTGCTCCTTGTAGTGCTTGAACGCCTCGTCGGCCGTCTCGTGCAGGACGGTCTCGACGATGGGCATGTCCTCCAGGTCGGCCTCGATCTGCTCCTTCTGCTGCGCGGTGACCGCGCCCTTGGCGCACTTGGCCGCCGAGGCCGCGTCGGCCTTGTTGCAGAGGAAGATCGAGACGTTGACCTTGTCGTACCAGTAGTCCTTCATCGTGCTGACCTGCTCGCGCATGAGCAGCGCACCGCCGAACAGGGCGAGCGAGAGGGCCACGGAGACGATGACGGCGAACGTCATCGTGAGGTTGCGCCGGAGACCGACACCGATCTCGGAGAGCACGAACTGAGCGCGCATGGTGTGTTGAGTCCCCTACCTGCTCAGTGCTGGTAACCGTAGACGCCGCGGGCCTGGTCGCGGACGAGGCGGCCCTTCTCCAGCTCGATGACGCGCTTGCGCATCTGGTCGACGATGTTCTGGTCGTGGGTCGCCATGACGACGGTGGTCCCTGTCCTGTTGATGCGGTCGAGCAGCTTCATGATGCCGACCGAGGTCTGCGGGTCGAGGTTGCCGGTGGGCTCGTCGGCGATCAGCAGCATCGGGCGGTTGACGAAGGCCCGGGCGATGGCGACGCGCTGCTGCTCACCACCGGAGAGCTCGCCCGGCATCCGGTCCTCCTTGCCGCCGAGCCCGACCAGGTCGAGCACCTGCGGCACGGCCTTGCGGATCTCGCCGCGCGGCTTGCCGATGACCTCCTGCGCGAAGGCCACGTTCTCGGCGACGGTCTTGTTGGGGAGGAGACGGAAGTCCTGGAAGACGGTGCCGAGCTGGCGCCGCATGTGCGGCACCTTCCAGTTGGAGAGCCGGGCGAGGTCCTTGCCGAGGACGTGCACCTGGCCTTGGCTGGCGCGCTCCTCACGCAGGAGCAGCCGCAGGAAGGTCGACTTTCCGGAGCCGGACGAACCGACGAGGAAGACGAACTCCCCCTTCTCGATCTCCAGGGATACATCCCGGAGCGCGGGGCGGTTCTGCTTCGGATAGGACTTGGAGACGTTGTCGAATCGGATCACGAATGCACCACGGTCGGCCGGGAGTAGGTGAGCGTGACCTTACGCGACGGGGGAAGACCCGCGCAGTCGCGGTTCCGGCTTGCGCTGTTTATCCTTTTCGCCCTTGCGGACGGAACGGTCGCGACCCGGTGGGGCGCGCCGAAACGCCGTCGAGCTGGCAGAGTGGTAGGGGGAACGTCCGGACCCCTCCGGACGTTGTCCTGTGTGATACCCGGTGCGGGAGGAGGAGAGCGCATGACCTACGACCGACTGGTGTGCGCCAACTGCGCGGCCCCGGTCGCCGAGGGCCGCTGCCCCGTCTGCCGCGCGAACCGCGAGCGACTGACCCCCCAGGGTGGTCTCTCGCCCGCGATGCTGCTGACGCTGGCGATCGCCCTGCTGGCCGCGATCGCCCTGCTCGCGGCGGTCCGTACGGTCTGAGCGGACCGCACGGCGTCCACACGAGCCGGAAGCACGGGAAAGGGCCGGGGAGCGTCTCCCCGGCCCTCTCTCATGTCCTGTCCGTCACACGGACGGATCCACGCCCTCGCCCGGATCAGACGGCGGCGTTGCCGCCCGAGACGAGACGCGGCAGCATGCGGAAGCCGATGCCGCCGGCGATCATGGTCGCGGCGCCGATGATCAGGAACGAGGTCTCGGCCGCACCGGTCTCGGCGAGCTCCTCCTTCGCCTGACCCTGCTGCACGGGCTGCGAGCCGGCGTTGTTGGTGTCGGTGTTGCTGTTGCCGCTGTCCACGCACTCGGCGCCGTCGAGGTCGACGGTGCAGGTGCCGGCGTCACCGTTGTCGGTGGTGTCGTCACCGCCGCCGGTGCCGCCGGTGCCGTTGTCCGAGCCGCCGGTGGTCGGGCCGGTCGTCTCGACCGGGCCCGGAGCCGTGGTCTCACCCGTGGGAGGCGTGGTCTCCTCCCCCGGCGGCGTGGTCTCGACCGGCGGCGTGGTCACCGGCGGCGTGGTCACCGGCGGGGTGGTCACGGGCGGCGTGGTCACCGGCGGCGTGGTCACCGGCGGCGTCGTCACCGGCGGGGTCGTCACCGGCGGGGTCGTCACCGGCGGCGTCTCCACCGGCGGGGTCTCGACCGGCGGGGTCTCGACCGGCGGGGTCTCCTCGCATCCGGCGGTTCCCGGGATGCAGGTGGGCTCAGGCGTCGGCGGCTCACCGAACATGTCCACGGCCTGCGCCGCACCGGCCGCCGTCAGCGACGCACCGGCCGCGATCACCGCACCCGCGGCTATGCGCGCGATACGGACTCGCATCTGCTTGGTCATCTGGCTGCTACCCCCAGTAGCTCATCTCGTCATGGGGCAGCGCTCGGGGCACGCGACAGAGGCGGCTCCCTACTGGGCCGGCCCCCGTTCGCACGCGCCCCAGAAATGCGCATGCCAGTACGTCACCCTTCCGAGTTTCCGATGAAGCGTCAAGGTCGTTGCGCGTGCGATGCCCGAAAGATCACTACGTGTCCCACATACGGCGATGCAACTGTGACGTAAACCCAGAACTCCGGGCTCCACGCCGCCGGTTCCCTTGTCGACAAAGCTCCCCGACCACGCCGTTTCCGCTTGCGTCAGCGAATCCGCTGACCGGACGGAGGCCACCGCGGAGAACGACGACGGGCCCCGCACCACAGGGTGCGGGGCCCGAACGCGCCGGATTCCGGGGCTACTTCTCCTGCTGCTTGCGCCAGCGGATGCCGGCCTCGAGGAAGCCGTCGATCTCGCCGTCCAGGACGGACTGCGGGTTGCCGACCTCGAACTCCGTCCGCAGGTCCTTGACCATCTGGTACGGGTGCAGGACGTAGGAGCGCATCTGGTTGCCCCAGGAGCTGCCGCTGTCCTTCAGCGCGTCCATCTTGGCCCGCTCCTCCTGGCGCTGGCGCTCGAGGAGCTTGGCCTGGAGGACGTTCATGGCGCTCGCCTTGTTCTGGATCTGCGAGCGCTCGTTCTGGCAGGAGACGACGATGCCGGTCGGGATGTGCGTGATGCGCACGGCCGAGTCGGTGGTGTTGACGCCCTGGCCGCCGGGGCCCGACGCGCGGTAGACGTCGACGCGCAGCTCGGACTCGTCGATCTCGACGTGGTCCGAGGACTCGACGACCGGCAGGATCTCGACGCCGGCGAAGGAGGTCTGGCGACGCCCCTGGTTGTCGAAGGGCGAGATGCGGACCAGGCGGTGGGTGCCCTGCTCGACCGAGAGCGTGCCGTAGGCGTACGGCGCCTTCACCACGAAGGTGGTCGACTTGATGCCGGCCTCCTCCGCGTACGAGGTCTCGTAGACCTCGGTCGAGTAGCCGTGGCGCTCCGCCCAGCGCAGGTACATGCGCTGGAGCCGCTCGGCGAAGTCGGAGGCGTCGACGCCGCCGGCCTCGGCGCGGATGTTGACCAGGGCCTCGCGCTCGTCGTACTCGCCGGAGAGGAGGGTGCGGACCTCCATCTCGTCGAGGGCCTTGCGGACGGAGGTGAGCTCCGCCTCGGCCTCGGCGAGGGTGTCCGGGTCGTCCATCTCCTCGGCGAGCTCGAAGAGCACCCCGAGGTCGTCGATGCGCCCGCGCAGGGTCTCGGCCTTGCGGACCTCGGCCTGGAGGTGCGAAAGCTTGCTCGTGATCTTCTGCGCCGCCTCCGGGTCGTCCCACAGGGACGGGGCCGCGGCCTGCTCTTCGAGCACGGCGATGTCGGCCCTCAGCTTCTCGAGGTCCAGGACGGCCTCGATCGACCCCATGGTCGAGGAGAGGGACTTCAGCTCTTCGGATACATCGACGACTGCCACGCGTCCAGCGTAACGGCTCGCCGCCGCTGCTACGGCAGTGAGGACTGCTTGGAGTCCTGCGGCGGGGCGTCCGCGTCCCCGGAGAGCGCCAGATAGCCGCCCGCGCCGAGGGCGCCGACGACCACGACGGCCGCGATCCCGAGGGTGATCCGCCGCTTGCGGACCGCCCCGGCCTTGTGGCGGGCCGAGCCGGGTCTGCGGGCCCCCGCGGAGCGCGGGGCGCGCGCGGTGCCCAGGGGGCCGCCGGAGAGCTCGTCGGGGGCCGGGACCCGCATGGAGGTGTGGGTGTCGCGGTTGGAGTCGGCGGAGGCGCCGGGCACGAGCGGGACGGCGGCCCTGCGGGGGCCCGGCTCGCCCGCGCCGGTGCCGGTCGCGTACGCGTCCTCCTCGTACGCCTCCGGGGCCGGCTCGGCGTCCGGCTCGTCCACGTCGAGCGGAGGGATGCCCTTGAGCAGCGGGAGGACGTCCTTGAGGCGGGCGGCGAGCTCGGAGGCGCGCAGCCGCGAGGCCGGGGCCTTGGCCAGGCACTGCACGACCAGCTGCCACAGCTCCTCGGGGATGCCGGGCAGCGGGACGACGGTCTCGGTGACGTGGCGGCGCAGCACGGCGCCGGGGTGGCCGCCGCCGAAGGGGGTGAAGCCGGCGAGCAGCTCGTACAGGACGGTCGCGAGGGCGTAGATGTCGACGGCGGCGCGGGGCGGGAGGCCCTCGACGATCTCGGGGGCCAGGTAGTCGGGGGTGCCGATGATCCGGGTGGCCTTGGTGCGGCCGGGGGTGTCGATCAGCTTGGCGACGCCGAAGTCGGTGAGGAGGGCCGGGTGCGCTCCGCCGGGTCCGAGCGGCCCCTCCATGTCGAGCAGGATGTTCTCCGGCTTCACGTCCCGGTGGACGACTCCGGCGGCGTGCGCGGCGGCGAGGGCGTCGGCGACGTCCGCGACGATCGCGACGGCGGCCTCGGGGGCGAGTCTGCGCTCCCGGTCGAGGCGGGTGCGCAGGTCGGTGCCGCGGACGAGGTCCATGACGAGGGCCAGGTCGTTGCCGTCCACGACGAGGTCGCGGACCTTGACCACGCGGGGGTGGTCGAGGCCGAGCAGGGCGGTCCGCTCCTGGACGAAGCGGCCGACGAGCTCCTGGTCGGAGGCCAGGTCCTCGCGCAGCAGTTTGACGGCGACGGGACCCTCGGGCCCCTCGCCGAGCCACACCGTTCCTGCACTGCCCCGCCCCAGGATCTGGTGGGTGGTGTAGCGGCTGCCGATGTTCCGTGCCAAGACTGCTCCCTCAGCGGCTGCGGTTCGCGTGCAAAGTTACGCGTCCGCAGCCGCCGGACGTCACTTCCGAGGGGAAATCACCCCTCGGAAGTCGATAAATCGGCAGTATTGCGTGGTCCTACGGGGTCACTGCCCCGCCGTACCGCCGGTAGCACCCGTGGAGCCGGTGCTCTCCCCGATCGAGGAGACCCAGTCGGTCACCTTGGAGATGCCGTCGCCGATGGCCTCCCAGTAGCTCTTGCCCTCGGCGATCCAGTCCTGGAGCGGGGTCAGCTCCCAGACCAGCCAGCCGGCGACCACGAACAGCACGATCATGACCAGGCAGCCCTTGAGGCAGCCGAGGCCGGGGATCCGCACCGGGTTGGCACTGCGCTGACGCGGCGGACGCGACTCGCGCCGGGCCGGCGCCGGAGCGGGGGGCGGCGGCTGCGGCGGGGTGTACTGCTGCTGGGGCTGCGCGTACTGCTGGGGGGCCGGCGGCGGCGCGTACTGCTGCGGCTGGTGCTGCGGCGGGTAGGGCTGCTGGGGCCGCTGCTGCGCCGGGCGCTGCTGGTACGACTGCGGCGGCTGCTGCCCGTACTGGCCCTGCTGACCGCCCTGCTGACCGTACTGGCCGGGCCGCTGGTCCTGCGGGGGCTGCTGCCGCTGCGGGCGGCGGCGCAGCGGGTCCTGGCTCGGGTCCAGGTACTGGACCTGGGTCTGCTCGTTGCGGTCGCGGGCCGCGCGGAGCTGGCTCTGCCAGGGGTGCGGATCCTCCGACTGCGCGGCCTGCGCGGCCTGGGCGGCCTGCCCGGACTGCGGCGGCTGCGGCGGTACGGGGGGCATCACGGCCGTCGGATCGGCGGCGCCCGGCGCGCCGCTGGTCGGCAGCACGCTGGTCGCGCCGGCGGGGTCGTACCGCGGCGGGGTCCCGGCGCCGCTGGGCAGCACCTGGGTGGGGTCCGCGGCACCGGTCCCGGGGGTCTCCGGGACGGGCGCGGGGTCCGGGTCCGGGGCGAGGAGCGCGCCGACGCCCTCGGCGGCCTCGATCTGGGCGGGCGTGGAGTGCACGCCGATGCCGGCGGCGACCGCGCGCAGACCGCGCGCGAGGTTCACCGCGCTCGGCCGCCGCTCGGGGTCCTTGCTGAGGCAGCGCTCGATGACCGTCCACAGGGGTCCGGGCACGGTCGAGGGCCGGCGGGGCTCCTCGCTCAGGTGCCGGTGCAGGACCTCCAGGGCGGTGCCGCCCGCGAACGGGGGGCGGCCGGTGACCAGCTCGTACAGCAGGATGCCGGCGCCGTAGATGTCGACGGCGGAGGTCTGCGGACGGCCCTCGGCGGACTCCGGCGCCACGTACGCGGGCGTGCCGACGAACTCGTGGGTCCGGGTCAGCCCGGGGGAGTCCGCGAGGCGTGCGATGCCGAAGTCGGTGAGCATCGGGTGCATCTGGCCGCCCTGCTCGGCGAGCAGCACGTTGGCCGGCTTCAGGTCGCGGTGGACGACCCCGTCGGCGTGGCTGGCGGCGAGCGCGTCGGCGATCTGGGCGGTCAGGAGGGCCGCGGCGACCGGGGTGAGCGGGCCGCTGTCCCGGATGTACCGGTGCAGGTCGGGGCCCTCGACGAGGTCCATGACGAGCGCGAGGACATCGCCCTCGACGACCAGGTCGCGGGTGCGCACGATGTTGGGGTGGGTGAGCCGGAGCAGCACGGACCGCTCGCGCAGGAAGCGCATCACGATGTCCGCGTCGTTGGCCAGCTCCTCCTTGAGGACCTTGATCGCGACGGTCTCGCCGGGCTGGCCGGGCACGGCCGCCTCGGCGCCCGCCGTCTCCCGCTGGCGGGCTCGCCAGACGGTGCCCGTGGCGCCGCGGCCGAGCGGCTCCTCGAGCAGGTACTTGCTGCCGATAGGCCGCACGTCACGCGCTCCCTGCTGATCGTGGTCCGGTGGTGTTCCCGGGGTCCCTGTCGTGTGTTGTGACCCGTCCGGGTGTCCGACCCACTTTAGTGCCGCCGAACGGGGTAGAGGCGGGTCGTCCACAGGCCGGTTCCGATGGCGTCGCGCCGCGGCCCGCCGCCGGGGGCGGACCGGTCCGCGGCGGCGCCGGTGCCGACACGTTCCTTCGCCGGACCGGGCCCCTCCGGGTTCTGACGGGTCCGGTCTGTCCGAAAGAAGACGCTTCCGCGGGCCGGACGGTTGCCGGGCATGTTCCGAAGGCATGCTCAACCAGGCACTTTTGCGTCCACAGCCGACCATTCAAGATCACTTCCGGCCGACCCGGGGGCGGGTTGTCGGTGGCAGGTGCGAGGATGCCTCCAGCACGTCGCATCGGTGGGGTCGGAGCCCCCGCGCCGTGCCGACCTGTACCGGGCGACGCGTCCGTGCCGGGTGGGGGGAGTCACAGGGCGGTCCCCCTGCCGGGCGGCACGCAGAAGGGACCGCTGACGGCGATGCAGATCCGGCTGACCGTCCTCGCGCCGTACGCCGGCCACGGCGCCGGACGTACCTGCGACGTGCTCGTCACGGCCCCCGCCGGCACGGCGCTGGCCGCCGTGGCCTCGAACCTCGCCGCCGCCGTCACCGGCCCCGACACCTCAGCCTCGGGCACCACCGTGCTCTACGCGGGCACGGAGCGGCTCGACGGGCGCCGCTGCGTGCTCGGCGAACCCCCGCTGGTCGACGGCGCGGTCCTCTCCCTCCAGGTCCCCGGCCCCGACGACCGCGTCGGCGAGGGCGCCGCGGCACGGCTGCACGTGGTCGCGGGCCCGGACGCGGGCGGGGTGCACCTGCTGCACGGCGGAGCGATCAGAATCGGCCGTTCCGTGGACGCCGACGTCCCGCTGGACGACCCGGACGTCTCCCGCGCGCACTGCACCGTGACCGTCGGCGAGGACGGCCGCGTGACCGTCGCCGACCACGGCTCGACGAACGGCACGAGCCTCGACGGCGCCCCGGTCGGCGACCGCCCGGTCGCCTTCCGACCGGGCGCGCTCCTGCGCCTCGGCGAGTCCGCCCTCCGGCTGACCGGCCCCGGCGACGACCTCCGCGGCACGGAGGCCCGGGCGACCGCCCCGGACGGCGAGGGCCATCTGCGCGTCGCACCGCCCGGGGACCGCGGTCCGGGCCCGGCGGAGCCGGGCGACCGGCCCTCCCCCGCGGGCGTGACCCGTCCACCGGCCGGCGACACCACCCACGGCGGGGGGCGCGGCATCCCGCTCGACGGGATCACCGACGGCCCGCACCACGACCCGTACGGCCCGGGCGGCGCGTACGGCATCGACTCCCCCGGCACCGGCCACGCCCGGGCCGGCGACCACCCCGGGGGCGACGGAGCCGACTCCGGCGCGGCCCACAGCAGGACCCGGCAGGCCCCCGCCGACGCTCCCCCGGCCGCCCGCGCGGGCGGCGGCGGCAAGCGGGGCCTCGGCGCCTGGGCCCGGCGCCTGGCCGGCGGGCGCGAGGAGCTCCCGGCGCCCGCCGGCGACCCCCGCACGGCACCGGACGGCCGCACGGGCGCCCGGACCGGCGCGCCCGCCCGCGACGGCTCCCCCGCGCCCGTGCCCCGGGCCGACACCTGGCCCGATCCGGCCACCGTCCTGCTCACCGCCCTCGGCCCCGGCCCCCGGCTCTGGGAGCGCGGCCAGGACCACCCCGAGTCCCTGGTGGTCCGGCTCGGCACCACGGACCGCGCCGACCTCTCCGGCGTCCCGGTCACCGTGGGCCTGCGGGAGGCCGGTTCGCTGGGCCTCGCCGGGCCCGCCGACCGGCTCGCCGGCCTCGCCCGCTCGGTCGTCGCCCAGCTCGCCGCCCTGCACTCCCCCTCCGACCTGGAGATCGTGCTCGTCAGCGCCGACCGGAACCGGCCCCTCGACGAGCGGCGCCGCTCCTGGGGCTGGCTCGGCTGGCTCCCGCACGTCCGGCCGGCCCACGGCCAGGACTGCCGGCTGCTCCTGGCGTACGACCGTGAGCAGGCGCAGGCCCGTACGGCGGAGCTGACCCGGCGGCTCGACGACGGCCCGCTGGGCCCCGGCTGGCCCAGCGCCGACCGCGCGGCCGTCGCCGAGGCGGCGGCCGGGTACGAGGGTCCGGTGACCGTCGTGGTCGTCGACGGCGACCCGGGGTCGGCCGCCCTGCGCGAGACGGTGGCGCGGCTGGCCGGGGCCGGAGCCGCAGCCGGCATCCATCTGCTCTGCCTCGCCGAGGCGCCCTCGGCCTCCCCGGTCTCCCCGGTGGCCGCGACCTACGAGACGGCCTGCGCCGCGTCCCTCGCGTTCCGCGAGTGCGGCGCCGCCGCGCTCCTCAGCGGCGACGTGGCCACCGCCCTCCGGCTGCTCAGGACCGCCGACGGCCGGGTCGCCGGCCACGGCACGGTCGGCGTGGTCGACGCGGTCTCCGTCGCCTGGGCCGAGCGGTTCGGCCGCGCCCTCGCCCCACTGCGCACGGACACGACGGCGGCTCCGGGCGCGCGGGCCTCCGCGCTGCCCCCGTCGTCCCGCCTCCTCGACGAGCTCGGTCTCGCCCGTGCCACGCCCGCCTCGCTGATGGCCCGCTGGGCCTCCGCCGGGGACGGCACCGCCGTCCTGGGCGCGGGGCCGCGGGGCCCGCTGGCCGTGGACCTCACCCGCGAGGGGCCGCACCTGCTGATCGAGGGCCCCGCGGGAAGCGGGCGGACGGAACTGCTCCGGTCGATCGCCGCCTCGCTCGCGGCCGGCGGCCGCCCCGACCGGCTCGGCCTCCTCCTGGTGGACGGGGCGGGCGGTGAGCGCGGCGAAGGACTCGCGGCCTGCACGGAGCTGCCGCACGTCACCGAGCACCTGGTCGCCTCGGACCCGGTGCGGATGCGCGCGTTCGCCCAGGCGCTGGGCGCGGAGCTGAAGCGCCGGGCGGAGCTGCTGGGCGACGGGAACTTCGCCGACCGCCGGGGCGCGCGGACCGGCGCGGCGGCGACCGCCGCCGAGCGGCTGATCGGCCAGCGCTCCCCGAGCGCGGCGGAGTCCGTGCCCCAGGGTGCCCGCGCGACCGTCCGGCTCCAGGACTCCGGCGAGCTCGCGGACCGGAGCGGCCGGACCCTGCGCACGGGCGACGGCGCGATCGGCTCCCTCCCGAGCGGCCGGAGCGGCCGCGCGGACGGCCCGTACCCCGCCGCGGACGAACTCGGCGGACGCCCCAGCGGCCGCATCACGTACACGGGCGAGCCGAGCGGCCGCCCGAGCACGCGGACCGCGTACCCGGGGGATGTGGACAGCCGACCGAGCGGACGGACCGCTTACCCCGGCGACGTGGAGAGCCGCCCCAGTGGGCGGAGCCCGTACCCAGGGGATGTGGACAGCCGACCGAGCGCGCGGAGTCCCTACCCGGGCGACGTGGACAGCCGACCGAGCGGACGGACCGCCTACCCCGGCGACGTGGAGAGCCGCCCCAGTGGGCGGAGCCCGTATCCCGGCGACGTGGACAGCCGACCGAGCGGACGAGCCGCGTACCCGGGCGACGTGGACAGCCGACCCAACGGACGGACCGCCTACCCGGGGGATGTGGACAGCCGCCCCAGCGCGCGTAGTCCCTACCCGGGCGACGTGGACAGCCGACCGAGCGGACGGACCGCCTACCCCGGCGACATCGAGGGCCGCCCCAGTGGGCGGAGCCCGTATCCGGGGGCCGAGGAGCTCGGCGGGCGGCCGAGCGGCAGGGTCGCGTACCCCGGGGCCGACGACCCCGCCGGGCGTCCCAGCAGCCGCACCCTGCGCACCGGGGACCCCGACGGTTCGCTCGACGAGCGGCCCGGCGCCCGGACCCGGCCCGCGAGCGACGCCTTCCTGACCGACACGCCCAGCGGGCGGCTGCCGCGCCGGCACCACGAGGACCTCTCCGGCGGCCGCACCCCGCGCACCGGGGACGGCGACCTCGCGGACCGGCCGAGCGGACGCGTGCCCCGCGGCGGTGCGGAGGACGTCGTCGGCCTCGGCAGCGGCCGCGTGCCCCGGCCCGCCACCGAAGAGGCCGCCGGCCGGATCCCGCGGCCCGCCGGCGGTGAGCAGGGAGCCCCGCGCGCCCAGGGCGGCGCCGCCCAGCTCCCCCGCCTGATCGTGCTCGTCGACGACTTCGACGCGCTCATCGCCCCGGCGCTCGGCGCCTCCGGGCGGCCCGCCGCCGGGTCCGTCGTGCGCGCCCTGGAGGCGGTCGCGCGGAACGGCGAGCGGCTCGGCGTGCACCTCGTCGCGACCTCCGCGCGCCCCGACCGGACCGCCGACACGGAACTGGCCCACGGGGCCCGGCTGCGGATCGTGCTCGACGCGCCGCCGGTGACCGCGGGCCCGGACGTACCGGCGGCCGGGCGCGGACGCCTCGGCCATCCGGACGGCCGCGTGACGCCGTTCCAGGCCGGCCGGGTCACCGGCCGCATCCCCCGGACGGCCACGCTCCGGCCCACCGTGGTCCCGCTGGAGTGGGAGCGGATGGGCGATCCGCCGACCCGCCGCCCGGTCCGCGAGCTGGGGAACGGGCCCACCGACCTCGCCCTCCTCGCGAGCGCGCTCGACCGCGCCGCCCGCTCGGTCGAGGCGACCCCCGTGGCCCCGCTGACCCCCGCACACCACAGCTGACGCGACGTCACGACGACGTCACGATCCCCCGGTTGACACGGAAGGCGGTATTGCGGCGCTCCCGCGACCGGGCGTAGACCTGTCGGACGGGACAGCGAAGCGCACGGGAGAGACGGGGCAGCGATGCGTACAACTCTTCGTCCACGCACGACCGCGGTGACCCTCACGGCGTTCACGGCGATCACCGCACTGGCCCTCACGGCCTGCGGTGGCGGTGGATCCGACAAGGACGGGGGCGCGTCCGGCCCCAGCGGCGGCCAGGCCCTGAAGGGGGAGCGGATCGAGGTCGCCGCCGTCTGGACGGGCCCCGAGCAGGAGAACTTCACCAAAGTCCTGAAGGAGTTCGAGAAGCGGACCGGCGCGACCGTCACGTTCGTACCGGCCCAGGACCCGATCGTGAACTTCCTCGGCACGAAGATCGCGGGCGGTTCGCCGCCGGACGTCGCGATGCTCCCGCAGGTCGGCGCCATCCGGCAGGCCGCCGCGCAGAAGTGGCTCAAGCCGGTCGGCCCGGAGGCCGAGGCGCAGCTGGCCGCCAACTACTCGCGCGGCTGGCAGGAGCTCGGCGCGGTCGACGGCACCCAGTACGGCGTCTACTTCAAGGCCGCGAACAAGTCCCTGGTCTGGTACAACTCCGCCGTCTTCGAGAACGCCGGCGCGAGCGAGCCGAAGACCTGGAAGGAGTTCCTCGCCACGGCGGAGACGATATCGGCGTCCGGCGTCACTCCGGTCTCCGTCGGCGGTGCGGACGGCTGGACGCTCACCGACTGGTTCGAGAACATCTACCTCTCCCAGGCGGGCCCGGCCAAGTACGACCAGCTGGCGAAGCACACGATCAAGTGGACCGACCCGTCCGTCACAGCGGCCCTCACCACCCTCGCCGAACTCTTCGGCAAGCCGGCGCTGCTCGCGGGCGGCACGGACGGCGCGCTGCAGACCGAGTACCCGGTGTCGGTCACCCAGACCTTCACCGGCGGTGACACGCCCAAGGGGGCGATGGTCTTCGAGGGCGACTTCGCCGCCGTCAACATCGCCCAGACGAAGGCGAAGATCGGCACGGACGCGAAGGTCTTCCCCTTCCCCACCGTCGGCACGGGCACCACTCCCGTGGTGACGGCCGGCGACGCGGCCGTGGCCCTCAAGGACACCAAGGGCGCCAAGGCGCTGCTCTCCTTCCTCGCCTCCCCGGACGCGGCCAGGATCTGGGCGGCCGAGGGCGGCTTCGTCTCCCCCAACAAGAACCTGGACCCGTCGGCGTACCCGAACGACGTCCAGCGCGAGATCGCCGAGGCGCTGATCGGGGCCGGGGACGACTTCCGCTTCGACATGTCGGACCAGATGCCGCAGTCCTTCGGCGGCACGCCCGGCAAGGGCGAGTGGAAGGCGCTCCAGGACTTCCTGAAGAACCCGAAGGACATCGCGGGGACGCAGGCGCGTCTGGAGAAGGACGCGGAGAAGGCGTACCGGGCCGCGGCGAAGGGCTGAGGTCCCGTCATGCCGAGCCAGGACACGCCCCGGGACGCCTCCGCAGCAGCCGGCGACGGTCCCGGCGCCGACACCGGGACCACGAGCGGGGGCGCCACCCCGACCGGAGCCGGCCGCCGGAAGAAGTCCGCGTCCGGGTCCGGGACCGGCCGCCGGAGCGGTTCACCGGTCGGGACCGGCCGCCGGAGCAGGACGGTCGCGGCGGGATTCGTGCTCCCCGCCCTGGTCCTGCTCGGCGCGCTCGTCGTCTACCCCATCGGCTACTCCGTCCAGCGCTCGTTCTTCGACAGCTCCGGCTCCTCCTTCGTCGGCCTCGACAACTACCTCGCCCTGGTCACCGACGACTCGCTCCGCACCGCCGCCCGCAACAACGTCGTCTGGCTGGTCTTCGCCCCGGTGGTCGCGACCGCCCTCGGGCTGATCTTCGCCGTGCTCACCGAACGGGTGCGCTGGGGAACGGCGTTCAAGCTCGTCGTCTTCATGCCGATGGCGATCTCGATGCTGGCCGCCGGGATCATCTTCCGGCTGGTCTACGAGCAGGACCCGGACCGCGGGGTCGCCAACGCGGTCTGGGTCGGCGTGCACGACACCTTCGCCGAGTCGTCCGGCTTCCCCCGGGCCCGGCCGCTGCCCGTGCACCCGCTGGAGGCGGCGGGCGGCGGCGCGTTCGTCACGAAGGAGCCGGTCCGCGCCGGGCAGCCCGTTCGGCTTCCGCTGATCGGGGTGGCACCGGGCCGGATGCCGGAGGAGGCCCGTCCGGCGCGGGCGCCGGAGACGGTTCAGGGGACGCCGGACACGATCACCGGAACCGCCTGGCTGGACTTCACGCGGGGCGGCGGCGGCCGGCAGAACGCCGTCGACCCGGCCGAACGGGGCCTCGCGGGCCTGCGGATCGAGGCGGTGCGGGACGGCACGGTGGTCGCGCGGACCACGGCGGCGGCCGACGGCAGCTTCACCCTGCCCGCCGACCGGGCCGACGGGGCCGTGCTGCGGCTGCCCGCGAGCAACTTCCGCGAGCAGTACAACGGCGTGGAGTGGCTCGGCCCCCGGCTGGTCACCCCGGCGGTCATCGGCGCCTACGTGTGGATGTGGGCCGGGTTCGCGATGGTGCTGATCGGCGCCGGACTCGCCGCCGTCCCGCGCGAACTCCTGGAGGCCGCGCGGGTGGACGGGGCGAACGAGTGGCAGGTGTTCCGCCGGATCACCGTCCCGCTGCTCGCGCCGGTCCTCGCGGTCGTGCTCGTCACCCTGATGATCAACGTGCTGAAGGTCTTCGACCTGGTCTTCGTCATCGCGCCCGGATCCGCCCAGGACGACGCGAACGTGCTCGCGCTCCAGCTGTACCGCTCGTCGTTCGGTACGGACGCCGATCTCGGGATCGGCTCGGCCATCGCCGTCCTGCTGCTGCTCCTGGTGGTCCCGGTGATGGTCCTCAACATCCGCCGCCTGCGCCGGGAGGCCCGCCGATGAGTTCCTCCGCCACCCGCACGCGCGCGCGTACCGGCGCCGCCGCTCCGCCGCCGGGCTCCCCGGCCCCCCGGTCGCTCGCGGCGCGGGCCGCCGCCCGGGCCGCCGGGGGCGCGGTCCGGGTGTTCCTCGTGCTGACCGGGCTCTTCTGGCTGCTGCCGACCGTCGGTCTGCTGCTCTCCTCGCTCCGCTCGCCCTCCGACATCGCGGCGACCGGCTGGTGGCAGGTGCTCACGGCCCCGGCCCAGCTCACCACCGAGAACTACACCCGGCTCCTCGCGAACGAGACGATCACCGACTCGCTGCTCTCCACGGTCCTGATCACCGTCCCGTCCACGCTGCTCGTCCTGCTCCTCGGCTCCTTCGCCGGGTACGCCTTCGCCTGGCTGGACTTCCCCGGCAGGGACTGGTGGTTCCTCGGGGTGGTCGCGCTCCTTGTGGTCCCGGTGCAGGTGGCGCTCGTCCCGGTGTCGAAGCTCTTCGGCGCGGTCGGGCTCTTCGAGACGACGGCCGGCGTGGTGCTCTTCCACACGGCCTTCGGCCTGCCGTTCGCGATCTTCCTGCTGCGGAACTTCTTCGCGGAGATCCCGCGCGAGCTCCTGGAGGCCGCGCGGCTCGACGGGGCCGGCGAGGTGCGGCTCTTCACCCGGGTGGTGCTGCCGCTCGGCGGTCCGGCGATCGCCTCGCTGGGGATCTTCCAGTTCCTGTGGGTGTGGAACGACATGCTGATCGCGCTGGTCTTCGCGGACTCGCAGTCGCCGCCGATCACGGTGGCGCTCCAGCAGCAGGTGCGGCAGTTCGGGAACAACGTCGACGTGCTGGCGCCGGGGGCGTTCGTGTCGATGGTGGTGCCGCTGGTGGTCTTCTTCGCGTTCCAGCGCCAGTTCGCCTCGGGGGTGATGGCGGGCGCGGTGAAGTAGCCGCCCCGAGTCCCCCGGCACGAGGCCCGGTCAGGTCCCCCGGCCGCGGTGAGGTGGCCGTACGGTCAGGAGGCCCCGGCCCTGAGCGCCGCCACCGCCGACCGCGCCAGATCGTCCACGTACCCGGCGGGCAGCGGGGCGCGGACCACGACGAGGCGCCAGTAGAGGGGCCCGACGACCAGGTCGAGGGCGCGGCCCGGGTCGGTGCCCTCGGGGAGTTCGCCGCGCTCGACGGCCTCGCGGACGATGTGGGTCACGACGCCCTGCTGGCCGTCGAGCAGCGCGGCCGTGACGGCCTCGGCGATCTCGGGCTGCCGGGCCGCCTCGACGAGCAGGTCCGGGATGACCTGTGAGGCGACGGGGTGGCGCAGCGCGTGCGAGGCGACCTGGAGGAGCGCGCGCACATCCCCGTCCAGGGATCCGGTGGCGGGCGCGGGCAGCCCCTGGGCGGCGAAGGCCCCGACGAGGTCGAGGACGAGGGCGAGCTTGGACTTCCAGCGCCGGTAGACGGCGGTCTTGCCGACGCCCGCGCGGCGCGCGATGCCCTCGATGGACATCCGGGCGAAGCCGACGGCCGCGAGCTCCTCGAAGACGGCGGCGCGGATGGCCTCGGTCACGTCCTCACGGAGTACGGCGGCTCCGGCGGGGGCGCGGCGGGGCGTCGGATCGGTCATGAACGGCATCCTAACCGGCGGCGACGCCCCGAGGTCGTCACGACGATACGGTTGCGTTGCGACGCTGGGGCGCCCTACTCTCCCCGTAGCGACGATACGGACCCGTTCCATCGCCGAGGCTGCCCGCACCCTTCGTCGAAAGCGCCCCGCCGTGACCACCCAGACGTTCACTCCGCCCCCGCCGAACCCTCCTCCTCCGCGGACGGCGACCCCGTCGGCGGCGACCCCGCTCCGGGCGACCCCGCCCCCGGCGGCCGCCGTGGAGGACCTGGGCGAGCTCGCCCGCCGCCACGGCCTCACCGTCAGCGGCGCCCGCCCCTCGCTGCCGACCTACGCCCGGCAGATCTGGTCCCGCCGCGACTTCATCGCCGCCTTCGCGACCGCCCGCCTGACCGCGCAGTACAGCCAGGCGCGCCTGGGCCAGGTCTGGCAGGTGATGACCCCGCTGCTCAACGCGGCCGTCTACTACCTGATCTTCGGCGTCCTCATGGACGCCAAGGCCGGGGTCGCCGACTACGTGCCCTTCCTGATCACGGGCATCTTCGTGTGGACCTTCACCTCGAACACGATCCTGGCCGGCACCCGGGCCATCAGCGGCAACCTGGGCCTGGTCCGTGCCCTGCACTTCCCCCGGGCGAGCCTGCCGATCTCCCTGTCGCTCCAGCAGCTCCAGCAGCTGCTGCTCTCGCTGGCCGCCCTGGTCATGATCCTGTTCGGGCTGGGCCAGTTCCCCACCTGGAGCTGGTTCCTCGCGGTCCCCGCACTGCTCTGCCAGGCCCTGTTCAACACCGGCGTCGCGCTGGTCCTCGCCCGGCTCGCGGCCCGCACGCCGGACATCTCGCAGCTGATGCCCTTCGTGCTCCGGACCTGGATGTACGCCTCGGGCGCGATGTGGTCGATCCAGAACCTGGCGAGCAGCGGACGCTTCCCCGACGGCGTGGTGCTCGCCCTCCAGTGCAACCCGGCGGCGGTCTACATCGACCTGATGCGCTTCGCGCTGATCGAGAGCTACACCTCGGCGCAGCTGCCGCCGCACGTCTGGGCGCTCGCCGTCGGCTGGGCCCTGGTCGCCTTCGCCGGCGGTTTCGTGTGGTTCTGGAAGGCGGAGGAGACGTACGGCCGTGGCTGACCCGCAGAACACCCCCGCACCCCTCCCCTCACCCACCGTCGTGGTCGACGGAGTGCACGTCACCTACACCGTCAACGGCGGCGGCCCGGGCGGCCGCGGCGCGGCGACCGCCGCGCTGGGCCGGATGCTCCGGCGCGGCGGGAGGACGCCGGCCGGGACCCGGGTGCACGCCGTCCGCGGCGTCAGCTTCGTCGCGCGCCGGGGCGAGGCAATTGGCCTGATCGGTTCGAACGGATCTGGGAAATCGACCCTTCTGAAGGCCGTCGCGGGCCTCCAGCCCGTCGAGCGGGGCCGGGTGTACACCGACGGGCAGCCCTCGCTGCTCGGCGTCAACGCGGCCCTCATGAACGACCTCACCGGCGAGCGGAACGTCATCCTGGGCGGTCTCGCGATGGGCATGAGCCGCACGGAGGTCCACGCGCGCTACGACGAGATCGTGGACTTCTCCGGCATCAACGAGAAGGACGACGCGATCTCCCGCCCCATGGGGACGTACTCCTCCGGCATGGGGGCCCGGCTCCGCTTCTCCATCGCCGCCGCGAAGAGCCATGACGTCCTGCTCATCGACGAGGCCCTGTCCACCGGCGACGCCCGCTTCCGCCGCCGGAGCCGGCAGCGGATCGACGAGCTGCGCGCGGAGGCCGGGACGGTCTTCCTGGTCAGCCACTCGAACTCGACGATCACGGAGACCTGCGAGCGGGCGCTGTGGCTGGAGCACGGCGTCCTGCGGATGGACGGCCCGGCCGGGGAGGTCGTGGCGGCGTACGAGGAGTTCACCGCGAAAGCAGCCGGAACCGGGACGGGACAAAGGGGCAAATAAGACATAAAGGGCTACAGTACGGAGGGATGACGACCGATCACCCCCCGCCGCCGCAAGGGACCCGCGCCGAGCCGCCCCGGCTCACCGGGTCCCCCTTCGACTCGGACACCTTCACCTCCGCCACCTTCGTCACGGTCGGCCGCGGCCCCTACCTCGCCGTCGCCTCCGTCTGGCTGATCACCCGCGTCGGCATGGTGCTGCTGCTCCTCCGCGACACCCTCGGCATCGGGGGCGTCGGCCGCGAGGTGGAGCTCTACCGCTACTGGTACGCGCAGTTCGCCCAGGGCACCTTCCCGCCCGGCGACGCCACCTGGCAGTACCCGCCCGGCGCAGGGCTCGTGATCATGTCGCCGGGCCTCCTCCCCTGGCTGACGTACGTCCAGGCCTTCACGGTCCTCACCCTGCTGGCCGACGCGGTCGTCACCGCCGCGCTCGCCCGCGCCGACAGCGCCCGCCTCACCCACGGCGCCTGGATCTGGGTCTGCGGACTGCCGCTGCTCCTGCACCTGCCGCTCGCCCGCCTCGACGTGCAGAGCACCGCCCTCGCCGTCCTCGCGCTGCTCGCGCTCGGCGCCCGCCGGACCGCCGCCCACCGGCTCGGCGGGGCGCTCGCCGCCCTCGGCGCGATGGTCAAGGTCTGGCCCGCGCTCGCCCTCATCGGCACGCCCCGGGGGCGCACCACCCGGGAGGCCTGGACCGCCGCGCTCGTCACCGCGCTCGCCCTCCTCGCCACCCTCGCCCTGTTCTTCTCCGACTCCCTCGGCTTCCTGCGCCAGCAGGGCAGCCGCGGCATCCAGATCGAGTCCCTCGGCGGCACGGCCCTCGCGCTCGCCGGGGCCGTCGGCGCCTGGCCGGGCCGGGTCGAGTTCCGCTACGGGGCCTTCGAGTACGTCGGCCCGTACGTCTCCACCCTCGGCCACCTCGCCCTGCTGCTCACCGTCATCGCCTTCGGCTGGCTGCTCCTGTGGCGCGTCCGGGCCCACCGCTGGACCGCCGCCACCCCGTTCGACGCGGCCCTCACCGCCGTCCTGCTGTTCACCGTCACCAGCCGGGTGATCAGCCCCCAGTACATGGTCTGGCTGCTCGGCCTCGCAGCCGTCTGCCTCACCTCGCGCAGCACCGTGATGCGCCCGGTGGCCCTCCTGCTGCTCCCGGCGGCCGCCCTGAGCTCCCTCGCGTACCCCGTGCTGTACGACCACGTCGTCGCCGGCACCACCGAGGGGCTGACGGTGATGGTCCTCCGCAACGGCCTGCTGCTCGCGGCGACCGCCCTCGCCGCCCGCCGCCTGTGGACGTCGACCGTGCCGGGCCCCCCGGAGGAGACGGCGTAGGACGCCGCTCAGGACACGGGAAGGGCCCCGCCGGAGATCCGGCGGGGCCCTTCCTCACGAGCGGCCGAGCGGCCGGGCGGCCGGTCCAGACCGGGCCGCCGGGCGACTAGGCGTGCGTCCGCAGGAGCGTGCGCATGGTCCGCATCGCCACCGACAGGTTCGCCAGGTCGAAGGTGTCCGAGCCCTGGATCTCCTCCAGGGTCGTCCGCGCGCGGCCCAGGATCGCCGCGTTCTTCTCCTCCCAGTCCTTGAACCGCTGCTCCGGGCTGGACTCGCCGTCCCCGGCCGCGAGGACGTCCGCGGTCAGCGCCGCGTGCGCCGCGAACAGGTCCTCGCGGATGGACGCCCGGGCCATCGACTGCCACCGGTCGTCGCGCGGCAGCTCGATGATCCGGTCCATCAGGTCGGTGATCCGCAGCCGGTCGGCCAGGTCGTAGTAGACCTCGGCCACGGCCAGCGGGTCCTTGCCCGTGCGGTCCGCGATCCCCACGATGTCGAGGATCGGGAAGGCGGAGGAGAAGCCGGCCACCCGCAGCGCGAGCTCCTCCGGCACGCCGACCTCGGTCAGCTCCTCCACGATCGACTGGTACCACTCCAGGTCCGCGCCGCGCAGCAGGTTCGGCAGCTGCGCCCAGACCTGCTCGACGCGCTCGGCGAAGAACTCGATGGTCTCGGTGAGCTGGAGCGGCTGGGGGCGGTTGTTGAGCAGCCAGCGCGTACCGCGCTCGACCAGCCGGCGGGAGTGCAGCCGCATCCGGGTCTGGACGTCGGCCGGCACCTGGTTGTCGAGGGCCTCGACGGCGTCCCAGACCTGCCCGAGGCGGAAGACGACACGGGCCGCGGTCTGCGCCCGGACGATCTCCTCGATCGACGCGCCGGTCTCCTCGCGGAGGCGGTGCAGGAAGGTCGAGCCGCCGCCGTTGACGGTGTCGTTGACCAGGACGGTGGTGATGATCTCGCGGCGCAGCGGGTGGCTGTCGACGGCCTCGGTGAACTTCTCGCGCAGCAGCGTCGGGAAGTACGCGTGGAGCAGCCCGCGCAGGTACGGGTCGTCCGGCAGCTCGGTGCCGATCAGCTCGTCGGCCACCGTGATCTTGGTGTACGCGAGGAGGACGGCGAGCTCCGGCTGGCTCAGGCCGCGGCCGTTGTTGAGCAGTTCGCGGATCTGCCGGTCGTTGGGCAGGAACTCCAGGGAGCGGTCGAGGGCCCCGTCGCGGCCCAGGCGGCGCATGAAGCGCTGGTGGGCGTGGAGCAGGGACGGCGACTGGGCGACGGCGTTGGCGAGGGCCGTGTTCTGCGCGTAGTTGTTGCGCAGCACGAGCGTGCCGACCTCGTCGGTCATCTCCGCGAGGATCTTGTTGCGCTGCTTGACGGTCATGTCGCCCTCGGCGACGAGCCCGTTGAGCAGGATCTTGATGTTGACCTCGTGGTCGGAGGTGTCCACGCCGGCGCTGTTGTCGATCGCGTCGGTGTTGACCTTGCCGCCCTCGCCCCGGGGTCCGCCGCTGCGGGCGAACTCGATGCGGCCCAGCTGGGTCGCGCCGAGGTTGCCGCCCTCGCCGATCACCTGGGCGCGGACGTCCTGGCCGTCGACGCGGATGGCGTCGTTGGCCTTGTCGCCGACGTCGGCGTTGGACTCGGCCGAGGACTTGACGTACGTGCCGATGCCGCCGTTCCACAGCAGGTCGACGGGCGCGTGGAGCACGGCCTTCATCAGCTCGGCCGGAGTCATCTTGGTGATCCCGTCCTCGATGCCGAGGGCGGCCCTGACCTGCGCGTTGACCGGGATCGACTTGGCGCTGCGGGGGTGGATGCCACCGCCGGCGGAGAGCAGCGAGGTGTCGTAGTCGGCCCAGGACGAGCGGGGCAGCTCGAAGAGGCGGCGGCGCTCGGCGTACGAGACGGCCGCGTCCGGGTTCGGGTCGAGGAAGATGTGCCGGTGGTCGAAGGCCGCGACGAGCCGGATGTGCTCGCTCAGCAGCATGCCGTTGCCGAAGACGTCGCCGGACATGTCGCCGACGCCGACGACCGTGAAGTCCTCGGTCTGGGTGTCGTGGCCGAGCTCGCGGAAGTGCCGCTTGACGGACTCCCAGGCGCCGCGGGCGGTGATGCCCATGCCCTTGTGGTCGTAGCCGGCGGAGCCGCCGGAGGCGAACGCGTCGCCGAGCCAGAAGCCGTACGCCTCGGCGACCCCGTTGGCGATGTCGGAGAAGGTCGCGGTGCCCTTGTCGGCGGCGACCACCAGGTAGGTGTCGTCCTCGTCGTGGCGGACCACGTCGACCGGCGGCACGACCTCGCCCGCGACCAGGTTGTCGGTGATGTCGAGCAGCGCCGAGATGAAGGTCTTGTACGAGGCGACGCCCTCGGCCAGCCAGGCGTCGCGGTCCACGGACGGGTCCGGGAGCTGCTTGGCGACGAAGCCGCCCTTGGCGCCGACGGGCACGATGACGGTGTTCTTCACCATCTGCGCCTTGACCAGGCCGAGGATCTCCGTACGGAAGTCCTCACGGCGGTCGGACCAGCGCAGGCCGCCTCGGGCGACCTTGCCGAAGCGCAGGTGGACGCCCTCGACGCGCGGGGAGTACACCCAGATCTCGAAGGCCGGACGGGGCGCCGGGAGGTCCGGGATGGCCTGCGGGTCGAACTTCATCGACACGTAGGAGTGCGGGGAGCCGTCGGCGGTCTTCTGGAAGAAGTTCGTCCGCAGGGTGGCCTTGATGACGGTCAGGAAGGACCGCAGGATCCGGTCCTCGTCCAGGCTCGCGACCTGGTCGAGGGCGGCGTCCAGCTCCTCCAGGAGGGCGTCGATCAGCTCGGTGCCGGCGCGCTGGCGCTCCGGGGCCATCCGGGCCTCGAAGAGGTTGACCAGCAGCCGGGTGGTGTGGACGTTGTTGCGGAGGGTGTCCTCCATGTAGTCCTGGCTGAAGGTCGCACCGGCCTGGCGCAGGTACTTGGCGTAGGCGCGCAGCACCATGGCCTCGCGCCAGGTGAGCCCGGCGGAGAGGACGAGCGAGTTGAAGTTGTCGTTCTCGGCCTGGCCGGTCCAGGTGGCGGCGAAGGCCTCCTGGAAGCGCCCGCGGGCGTCGTCGCCGAGGTAGTCGCCGCCGTTGCCGGTCGTGACGGGCATCCGCAGGCCGAAGTCGTAGACCCAGGCGTGGGTGCGGTCGGCGCAGCGCAGCTCGTACGGACGCTCGTCGGTCACCTCGACGCCGAGCCGGTTGAGCACCGGGAGGACGGCGGAGAGGGAGATCGGGTCGCCCGTCGTGTAGATCTTGAAGCGGCGCTCGCCGGGGCCCGCGCCGACCGGCTCGTAGAGCGACAGCGCGAAGTCCTTGCCGCCCTCGGTCCGGATGAGGGCCTCCAGGTGGCCCAGGTCGGCGACGGCCGCGCGCGGCGAGTGGTCGGCCTTGTAGCCCTCGGGGAAGGCGTTGCCGTAGCGGCGGAGCAGTTCCGCGGCGCGCTCCTCGCCGCACTCGGCGTTGAGGGCCTCGGCGAAGCCGTCGGACCAGGAGCGGGCGGCCTCGACGAGCCGGGCCTCGATGCGGTCGACGTCGGCGTCGGTGAGCTTGGCCAGCTCGGTGCCGGGCTGGACGCGGACGACGAAGTGCAGCCGGGACAGGATCGACTCGGTGTTCCAGGCGGTGAAGTCGACGCTGGTGCCGCCGAGCTCCTCCTTGAGGATGTCGATGATCCGCAGCCGGACGCGGGTCGTGTAGCGGTCGCGCGGCAGGTAGACGAGGGCCGAGTAGTAGCGGCCGTACTCGTCCTGGCGCAGGTACAGCCGCAGCCGGCGCCGCTCCTGCAGGTACAGGACGCTGGTGACGACGGACCGGAGCTGGTCGGCCGGGGTCTGGAAGAGCTCGTCGCGCGGGTAGGTCTCCAGGATCTGGAGCAGGTCGCGGCCGTCGTGGCTGTTGGGCGAGAAGCCCGCGCCCGCCAGGACCTCCTGGACCTTGCGCTTGACGACGGGGACGCGGCGCACGGACTCGGTGTAGGCGGCAGAGGAGAACAGGCCGAGGAAGCGGCGCTCGCCGACGACGTTGCCGTCGGCGTCGAACTTCTTCACGCCGACGTAGTCGAGGTACGAGGGGCGGTGCACGGTCGAGCGGCTGTTGGCCTTCGTCAGGATCAGCAGCTTGTGCTCGCGCGCCTTGGCGCGGACGTCCTCGGGCAGCCGGCTGAAGGAGGGCGAGACGGGGTGGGCGTGGTGGCCCTCGTCGTCGCCCGCGTGCTGCGGGTCGGAGCGCAGGATGCCGAGACCGGTGCCGGGGACGGCGGACAGGGCGTCGCCGTCGAGCAGCTGGTACTCGCGGTAGCCGAGGAAGGTGAAGTGGTCGTCGGCGAGCCAGCGCAGCAGCTCGCGGGCCTCCTCCACCTCGGTCGGGCGCAGGTCGGAGGCGGTGGGCTCGTCCGGGAGGCCTTCGGCGATCCGCAGGGCGGCGTCGCGCATCTTCTCCCAGTCCTCGACCGTCTCGCGGACGTCGGACAGGACGCGCAGCAGGTCGGAGGTGATCTGCTTGAGGTCGGCGCGGTCGGTCTCGCGGTCGATCTCGACGTGGATCCAGGACTCGGTGAGCGCGTCGTGCGGCAGCTCGCCCTCGATCTGCGCCGACAGGACCTCGATGAGGCGGCCCGTGAGGTCGCGGCGGACGAGGACCTGCGGGTGGATCACGACGTGGATGCCGCGGCCCTGGCGCGAGAGCTCGTTGGTGACCGAGTCCACGAGGAACGGCATGTCGTCGGTGACGACCTCGACGACGGAGTGGCTGCTCGTCCAGCCGTTCTCCTCGACCGTCGGGGTGTGGACGCGCACGTTCGCCGTGCCCTGCGGGCGGTTCTCCGCGAGGCGGTAGTGAGAGAGCGCCGCGCCGAACACGTCGACCGGGTCCCGGTCGCCGAGGTCCTCCGGGGCGGTGTGCAGGTAGTAGCGCTGGAGGTACTCGAGCACGGTGTCCCGGTCCGGGCGCTTCCCGGCACCCTCCGGGCCCGTCGGAAGTCGCCCCCCGACCGGGCTGTGCTCAGCAACCCGAGCGGCCTTTTCGAGCAGCTCGGCCTTGGCTTCGTCCAGCTTGGTCTGCATGTCCTCTGACTCCTGTCGCGCGCCGTTGCGTGACGTCGGTGGAAGAAAGGACAGAGCGACGCCTCGACGCGGTGTTTCCGGTCGAAGACGACGCTATGCCCGAATGAGAGATGCCCGGGTCGTTATCGGCCACGGAGAGCGGCGCGCCCGGACGGAGAGGATCGGCGAACGCACGGTCGGCCCGGCCGCTGTCGCGGACCGGGCGGCAGCCGGGGGCTTCACTGCCCCCTCGGCGTATCGCGCTGATCACGGGAAAAGCCTATCGCCCCCGACCCCCGAACCGTCATGAGCCGTATGTGTACAAAAGAGGGGGTGGAAGTTTGACGTTATGGACAGCGACACATGTCCTCTTGGCAAAGCGTCCCGCCGCGGGCAGCGTGTACGCGAGCATGGGCGCAGCACGGCAGACCGACCATCTCTGTTCTGGGAGAGCCATGGCGAAGATCCTGATCGTGACCGGGGACGCGGCGGAGTCGCTGGAGGTCATGTACCCCTACCAGCGGCTGCTCGAAGAGGGCTACGAGGTCGACATCGCGGCCCCGGCCCGCAAGCAGCTCCGCTTCGTCGTCCACGACTTCGAGCCGGGCTTCGACACGTACACCGAGAAGCCCGGCTACACCTGGCCCGCGGACCTGGCCTTCTCCGAGGTCGATCCGGGCGCGTACGCGGCGGTGGTGATCCCGGGCGGGCGGGCGCCGGAGTACCTGCGCAACGACCCGGAGCTCCGCAAGATCCTCAAGGCCTTCTTCGACGCGGACAAGCCGGTGGCCCAGATCTGCCACGGGCCGCTCCTGACGGCCGCGGTCGGCGGTCTGGAGGGGCGCCGGGTCACCGCCTACCCGGCCCTGGAGCTGGACATGCAGGCGGCCGGTGCGACCTTCCAGGACAGCGCGGCGGTGGTGGACGGCCTCCTGGTCTCCTCCCGCGCGTGGCCGGACCACCCGACCTGGATGCGCGAGTTCCTGAAGGTGCTGCGGGCCAAGGCCTGACACCCGCTCCGGCAGCGGTCCGGCGCCGGACCGGTCCGTCAGACCAGTTCCTCCGCCACGGCCACGGCCTCCGCGAGCGAGTCCACGACCGGGACGCCGACCCGCTCCAGCGAGGCACGGCTGTGCGAGCCGCCGGTGTAGAGCACGGCCCGGGCCCCGACGTGCGCCGCCGCGAGGGCGTCGTCCGCGGCGTCGCCGATGACGACGACCCGGTCGGCCGAGACGCCCTCCAGCGCCGCGAGGTGCCGCACCATGTGCCCCGACTTGCCGTCCGTGGACGCGTCGATCCGGCCGTCCATCCGGACGAACCGGTCCGCGATCCCGTACCGGTGGACCAGCGGCACGAGGTCCGCGTGCGGCGCGAGCGACAGCAGCGACTGGGTGAACCCGGACGCCTGACGCGCCGCGAGCAGCTCCGCCGCTCCGGAGGTCAGCCCGCACCCCTCGGCCCGCGCCCAGTAGTGCCGGTGGAAGACCCCGTCCATGAGGGACCACTCGGCGTCGGTGGGCAACCGCCCCATGAGCCGCTCGTAGAACCTGGGCACCGGCACGGTGTACAGCTCGCGGTACCGCTCCAGCGTGATCGGTTCGAGTCCCAGCTCGGCGAAGGCCGCGTTGGTCGCGCCGATCACCGCGGTGATGTCGTCGAGCAGTGTGCCGTTCCAGTCCCAGACCAGGTGCTTGCCGCGCAAGCCGTCGTGCTTCCCCATGGAAAGACGGTACCCGCCGCCACCGACGGCCAGACCCGCGGACTCCGGCCCGCCGGATCCGGCGGGCGGGCCCTGGCGTCAGCCCAGCAGCGCGGGGATCTCCTGCACCCCGAACCAGAGCAGTTCGTGGTCCTCGGCCCCGTCGACGACGAACTGCGCGTCGTCGTCGCCGCGGTCCGCCGCGCCCAGGGCGTCCGCCGCGGCCGTCACGTCCGCCGTCGCGTCGTCGGCGTCCGCGTGGACGGCCGCGGCCTTGGCGAGCCGGACGGGTCCGGCGATCCGGACCTCGCCGATGGAGTCGACGGTGAGCGGCCCCTCGGAGGCGGTGGCGGCGTCCTCGTCGGCGACGTCGACGGCGACGACGATCCGGCGCCGGGGTGCCTCGGGATCGCCGGCGAGCAGCCGCAGGGAGGCGGACGCGGCCCGGTTGAGCGCCGCGTACTCCAGCTCCTCGATGTCGTCGGAGACGTACCACTCGCGCAGGGCGGGGGTGACGGCGTAGGCGGTCAGCGGACCGGGGCCCAGCTCGCCCGCCTTGTGCGCCTGTGCGAGACCGGGGAGGGTCAGGGGGACGTACACGCGCATGGCTGGCCGCTTTCGTAGACGGAGAGGCCCTCAGGATACGTGCGGAGTCCCCCTTCGGGGTGGCCGGCCGACAGGGCCGTACGTCCATCCCGGAGAGCCGCCCTCGGGACCCCCGGGAGCCGATTTTCCGTCGCGTCACCCGGATAGGTGATTCCACTGTCGGGCCGCCCGGCCGCCGCGGGGCGCTTGCGGCCCCTCCGAGCCCGCCCGTACAAGATCCCCTACAGAAAGTTACCGACCGGTACCACTCGGTGACGCGACGACAGGGGCAGGCCCATGACCACCACCCTCACCACGACCGACACCCCGCGCCCCCGCAGGGCGCCCGGCGGCCCCGCGGGCACCCGCCCCCGCGGCCCGGCGGGCACCCGCCCCCGTGGTGCCCGCCCGCGCGCCCTGCCCCCGCACACCGTCTTCGCCGAACGCCTCCTCGCCGTGCTGAGCGGCGAACGCCCGGTCCACTGGATGCTCGGCCACACCGTCGGCGAGGCCTACGAACAGCTCGTCCGGATCGCCCCCGGAACCCCCCTGCGCTCCCTCGGCCCGCGCCCGGTCCTGCGCCGCTGCTCCGTCCAGGTGGACGAGGACCGGTCGGCCGTGGAGGCCTTCGCCAGCATCGCCACCGGCGCCCGCGTCCGCGCCATGGCGTTCCGGCTGGAGCGCGGCGAGGACCTGCGCTGGCGCTGCGCCGCGGTGGAGCTCGACGGCCTGGGCACCCCGCCCCGCCCCGCGGCGCCCTCCGCACCCCGGCCGGCATGACGAAGGGGCCGGCCGCCCACCGGGCGACCGACCCCTCGTCTAACGGCTCACCGCGTCAACGGCACCGCGTCACTTCTTGCGGCGACGCCCGCCGCCCGCGTTCTTCTGGGCCTTGCGGCGCTCCGCCCGCGTCATCCCGTCACCGGAGTCCTCCGAGGCGAAGTCGCCCTCGACGACACCGCCGTCGCCGTCCACCGTCGGGGCGGAGAAGTGCAGCCGGTCCGGACGCTGCGGGGCGTCGAGCCCCTTGGCGCGGATCTCCGGACGTCCGGCGCCGGCCGGCACCGCGTCCTGCTTGTCGAGCGACGGACCGCCCGCCTGCACCGGGACCTCCTCGACCTGCTGCTCGACCTGGACCTCCAGGTTGAACAGGTAGCCGACGGACTCCTCCTTGATGCCCTCCATCATGGCGGTGAACATGTCGAAGCCCTCGCGCTGGTACTCGACCAGCGGGTCCTTCTGCGCCATGGCGCGCAGGCCGATGCCCTCCTGGAGGTAGTCCATCTCGTAGAGGTGCTCGCGCCACTTGCGGTCCAGCACGGAGAGGACCACCCGGCGCTCCAGCTCACGCATGATGTCCGCGCCGAGCTGCTTCTCCCGCGAGTCGTACTGCTCGTGGATGTCGTCCTTGATGGACTCGGCGATGAACTCGGCGGTGATGCCCGCCCGGTCCCCGGCCGCGTCCTCCAGCTCCTCCACGGTGACCTTCACCGGGTAGAGCTGCTTGAAGGCGTTCCACAGGCGGTCGAGGTCCCACTCCTCCGCGAAGCCCTCGGCGGTCTCCTGGCGGATGTAGTCGTCGATCGTGTCGTCCATGAAGTGCTGGATCTGCTCGCGCAGGTCCTCGCCCTCCAGGACGCGGCGGCGCTCGCCGTAGATGACCTGGCGCTGCCGGTTGAGCACGTCGTCGTACTTCAGGACGTTCTTGCGGGTCTCGAAGTTCTGGGTCTCGACCTGCGACTGCGCGGAGGCGATGGCCCGGGTGACCATCTTGTTCTCGATCGGCACGTCGTCCGGCACGTTGGCCATGGCCATCACGCGCTCGACCATCTGCGCCTTGAACAGACGCATCAGGTCGTCGCCCAGCGAGAGGTAGAAGCGGGACTCGCCCGGGTCGCCCTGACGGCCGGAACGACCGCGCAGCTGGTTGTCGATGCGCCGCGACTCGTGGCGCTCGGTGCCGAGCACGTACAGCCCGCCGAGGTCCTTGACCTCCTCGAACTCCGCCTTCACGGCCTTCGCGGCGCGCTCCAGGGCACCGGGGAGGGCAGCGGCCCACTCCTCGACGTGGTCGACCGGGTCGAGGCCCGCCTGGCGGAGCTCCGCCTCGGCGAGGTCGTCCGGGTTGCCGCCGAGCTTGATGTCGGTGCCTCGGCCGGCCATGTTCGTGGCGACGGTGACGGCGCCGCGGCGGCCGGCCTGGGCGACGATGCTCGCCTCGCGGTCGTGGTGCTTGGCGTTGAGCACCTCGTGCTGGACACCGCGCTTGGAGAGCTGCTGCGAGAGGTACTCGGACTTCTCGACGGAGGTCGTGCCGACCAGGATCGGCTGGCCCTTCTCGTGCTTCTCCGCGATGTCGTCGACGACGGCGGCGAACTTCGCGACCTCGGTCCGGTAGATCAGGTCGGACTGGTCCTTGCGGATCATCGGCCTGTTCGTCGGGATCGGGACGACGCCCAGCTTGTAGATCTGGTGGAACTCGGCGGCCTCGGTCATGGCCGTACCGGTCATGCCGGAGAGCTTCGAGTACAGGAGGAAGAAGTTCTGCAGGGTGATCGTGGCGAGGGTCTGGTTCTCGTCCTTGATCGCCACCCCCTCCTTCGCCTCGATCGCCTGGTGCATGCCCTCGTTGTAACGGCGACCGGCGAGGATACGGCCGGTGTGCTCGTCGACGATCATGACTTCGCCGTCCATGACGACGTAGTCCTTGTCCTTCTTGAACAGTTCCTTCGCCTTGATGGCGTTGTTCAGGTACCCGACGAGCGGGGTGTTCACCGACTCGTAGAGGTTGTCGATGCCGAGCCAGTCCTCGACCTTGGCGACACCGGCCTCGTGGATGGCGACGGTGCGCTTCTTCTCGTCGACCTCGTAGTCGCCGGTCTCCTCGATGCCCTTGAGCTGGTTGCCCGGCTCACCCTTGGAGAGGCGGGTGACGAGCTTGGCGAAGTCGCCGTACCACTTCGTCGCCTGGTCGGCCGGGCCGGAGATGATCAGCGGCGTACGGGCCTCGTCGACGAGGATGGAGTCGACCTCGTCGACACAGGCGAAGTTGTGGCCGCGCTGGACGAGCTCGTCCTTGGACCACGCCATGTTGTCGCGGAGGTAGTCGAAGCCGAACTCGTTGTTCGTGCCGTACGTGATGTCGCAGTTGTACTGCTCACGGCGCTGGGCCGGCGTCATGTTGGCGAGGATGCAGCCGATCGACAGGCCCAGGAAGCGGTGCACCCGGCCCATGAGCTCGGAGTCGCGCTCGGCCAGGTAGTCGTTCACCGTGATCAGGTGCACGCCCTTGCCGGAGAGCGCGTTGAGGTACGCCGGGAGGGTGCCGACGAGGGTCTTGCCCTCACCGGTCTTCATCTCGGCGACGTAGCCGAGGTGGAGCGCGGCGCCGCCCATCAGCTGGACGTCGTAGTGGCGCTGACCGAGGACGCGCTTCGCGGCCTCGCGAACCGTCGCGAAGGCCTCGGGCATCAGGTCGTCGAGGCTCTCGCCGTCGGCGTACCGCTGCTTGTACTCATCGGTGAGCGCCCGCAACTCGGCGTCGGAGAGGTTGACGAAGTCCTCTTCGATGGAGTTGACCTGGTCCGCGATGCGGTGCAGTTTGCGCAGGATCTTTCCTTCGCCTGCACGCATGAGCTTGTTGAAGACGGACACTGAGGCTGGTCTCCTTGCCGGTCGGGCCTGGCACTGGGTCTTGTCATGGACGCGAGCGCGGGCACGGCAGGTGGTCCCCACCGCAACGGCCATCGTAAGCGAGACCGCCCTCGCGAAGGGAGGCCCACAGTGCCGGAGCCGTACGCCCGCCCGGAAAGAGAACGCACGAGGTGGGCGGAAGGTGCCGCCCCACCCGAAAAGTGTTCGCGTCCGACGGGGCGGCTCACCAGAATCCAGACATGGAGCCGATCACCCTCACCACCGACCGCCTGCGGCTGCGGAACTTCGTGCCCGAGGACGTGGACGCGGTGTACGCCGTCTGCCAGGACCCCGACATCCGACGCTGGACCGTCGTCCCCGACCCCTATACGCGGCAGGACGCCGAGCTGTTCCTGAACCGCCTCGTGCCCGACGGCTGGCGCGAGGACACCGAGTACGCCTTCGCCGTCGAACCGCTGGCCGGCGGCCCGCTGCTCGCCGCCGTGTCCCTGACCAGCCGCGGCATGGGGGTCTGGGAGGTCGGCTTCTGGCTGGCCGGCGAGCACCGCGGCCACGGCTACATGACGGAGACCGTCCGGGCCGTCGCCCACTGGGCCTTCACCGGGCTCGGCTGCACCCGCCTGGTCTGGCGGGCCGAGGTCGGGAACACCGGGTCGCGCGCCGTGGCCGAGCGGGTCGGATTCGTCGTCGAGGGCGCCCAGCGCGCCGGCCTCACCAACAAGGGCACGCTCCGGGACAGCTGGATCGCCGCCCTGCTCCCCTCCGACTTCGGCCTCCCCAGCCCCCTGCCGTACCTCCCGGCCCGCGACGTCCCGACCCCGTCCTGAGCCCACGCTCCGGGGCCGGCCCCCGGCGGGCCCGCGCCCTCCGGAGTGTCGGTGCCGGGGCCTAGGGTGCGGTCATGACGACTGCGCCGCGCCCCGCCGCCGAACTGTCCGCCGACGACGCCCGCCGGATCGCGCTGCGCGCCCAGGGCTTCCTGGGCGCGCCCGACCGCCGCGCCGGGGTGCGCGGCGTGCTGCGCGGGCTCGGCCAGGTCCAGCTCGACACGATCTCGGTCCTCGCCCGCTCGCACGAGCTGATCCCTTACGCACGCCTGGGCGCCGTCGGCCGCACGGCCGTCGAGGACGCCTACTGGACCGGTTCGCACGCCTTCGAGTACTGGTCCCACGCGGCCTGCGTGCTGCCGGTCGAGGAGTGGCCGCACTTCGCCTTCCGCCGCCGCGCCTACCGCGACCGCCCGCACTGGGGCCACGAGCTGTCGGCGGGGGCGTACGACAAGGTGATCGACCAGCTGCGGGCCGAGGGCCCCTGCACGGCGACCGAGCTGGGCGGCGCGAAGAACAAGGGCGAGTGGTGGGACTGGTCGGACTCCAAGATCGCCGTCGAGCGGGCCCTGATGTACGGCGAGGTGGTCGTGGTCGAGCGGCGCGGCTGGAAGCGGGTGTACGACCTGGCCGAGCGGGCGATCCCCGAGGCCCTGCTCCACGACGACCTGGACGACGCCGAGTGCGTGCGCCGGCTCGTCCGGCAGGCGGGCGAGGCGCTGGGCGTGGGCACGCGCGCGGACATCGCCGACTACCACCGGCTCAAGGGCGAGCAGTTCGACGCGGCGGTCGAGGCGGCGGGCCTGGTGCCGGTCACGGTCGCGGGCTGGGGGAAGCCCGCCTGGGCGGACCCGGCGGCCCTGGCCTCGGAGCCGCGCGGCCGGCACCGCACGACCCTGCTGTCGCCGTTCGACTCGCTGATCTGGGAGCGGGCCCGCACCGAGCGGATCTTCGGCTTCACGCACCGGCTGGAGGCGTACGTCCCGAAGCAGAAGCGGATCCACGGCTACTTCGCGATGCCGGTGCTGGCCGGCGGCCGTCTGGTCGGCCGGGTGGACCCGGCGCGGGAGGGCGGGACGCTGGTCGCGCGCCAGGTGACGCTCGACGGCCCGAAGGCGGTGCCGGCGGTGGCGCGGGCGCTGCGCGAGGCGGCCGAGTGGGTCGGCTGCGACGCGGTACGGGTGGAGCGGGTGGACACCCCGGGTCTGGCGAAGGCCCTGGTGGCGGAGGTGAGCCGGGTCTCCGGCCGGGACGGGGCCTAGCGGACCTCACCGCGGGGGGCGGGGCCTGGTGTCCCGGCGGAGGCGGGGCCTGGCGGACCTCCCGGCCGGGGCGGGGGCCTAGCGGATCTCCAGGATCTTCTCCCGCATCGCGTAGACCACGGCCTCCATCCGGGAGTGCAGCTGCAGCTTCTCCAGGATGTTCCGGACGTGGTTCTTCACGGTGTTCTCCGAGATGAACAACTCCTTGGCGATGTCCCGGTTGTTCATCCCGGTCGCGACGAGCTTGAGGACCTCCAGCTCACGGTCGGTCAACCGGGGCGCGGGCACCAGCCTGCGCTCGTCGGTGCGCTGGATCATCGACTTGAACTCGGTGAGGAGCTTCGACGCCATCGAGGGGCTGATCTGCGACTGTCCGTCGGCGACGGCGCGGATGGCTGTCGCGACCTCGTCGGTGGAGATCTCCTTGAGGAGGTAGCCGGTGGCCCCCGCCTTGATCGCCTCGTAGAGGTCGGCCTCCTCGTCGCTGATCGTCAGCATGATGATCTTCGCGCTGGGGGCCACCTCCTTGATGGAGGTGCACGCCTCGATGCCGCCGCGCCGGGGCATCCGGACATCCATCAGGACGATGTCCGGCAGCAGATCGGCCGCCTTGTCGACGGCCTCCGCCCCGTCGCCGGCCTCGCCGACGACCTGGATGTCCTCCTCCTGGGCGAGGACGATCTCGAGTCCGCGGCGGAAGAGGGCGTGGTCGTCCACGACAAGGACCCGGATCGGCTCGCTGCGGAAGGAGCCGCTGTCCGATTCCGATCCCTCCGGGACCGCACCACCGTGCTCGCGCCCGCTGAGCACCGGCCCGAAGCTGTCCGCCATCGTTCCTCCCCCTGAAGGCCGTGGCCTGAATTCGTTTCCGGTCCTCCAACCGCTACTCGGGGAGCACCGGTTGGCGTGCACGCCATGCTTTCATGCTCCGGCGGCATCGGGGTGATCCGCGGGCGCACGGTGGTGCCCCTAGGGGCGCGAGGGGCGCTCCAGGGGCACCGTGAGGGGCAGTTGGAGTGTGGGGGGCGCGGAGGGGCGGTCAGCCGCCGAGCGCACCACCCGCGCCGCCACCCTCGGCGAGCGGGTCGCTCTCCACGTGGATGACGCCGTAGTCGTACGCGTGTCGGCGGTAGACGACACTCGGCTGCTTCGTGTCGGAGTCGACGAAGAGGTAGAAGTCGTGTCCGACCAGCTCCATCTCGTAGAGAGCCTGGTCGAGGGTCATCGGCGCGGCCCGGTGGGTCTTCTCGCGGACCACCAGCGGGCCTTCGCCCTGGACTTCGATCGAGCCCATCATCGTGGTGGGCACCTTGTCGGACTCGTCGGCGACGAGCTGGCCGTCTCCGTTGAGCTGGGCGGCGCCGGGCACCACGTCCCCGACCTCCGCCGCCGAAAGCCTGCCGTTTCCACGGCGGGTGTACCGCTTGTCGTGCTGCTTGCGCAGTCGTGCCTCGAGCTTGTCGCTGGCGAGGTCGAGGGCCGCGTACGGGTCCGCCGCCGCGGCTTCGGCCCGGATGACCGGGCCTCGGGAGTGGAGAGTGATCTCGACGCGGTCGGACCTGTCGGCCTGCCGCGGGTTGTGTTCCTTGGACACCTCGACGTCGAGGCTGATCACCTTGCCGTCGAGCTTCTGGATCCTCTCCAGCTTCAGCTTCTCGGCCACGTGCTTGCGGAACCGCTCGGGCACCTCGGTCTTGCGGCCCTTGACGACGATGTCCACGCAGAACTCCGTTCCCGGATCGCCCTGTCGGCTCTCTCGGCCGCAGGGCTTCTCCCTTTGCACCAGACTCCGGTCGGTCACCGGAGCTCGGACTCGGCGAGTTTCACCTCCTCCTGCCCAGTCGACGAGATCCCCACCCCATCGACAAGAGGTTAATTCGCCCTGAACTCCTGTCCTGTAGGCGCAACCATGTATTCGGCTAGGTGATGGCTTTCGCCATTCCTCACAACCGAACATAGCCCCTTCGGACGGGTGTCGGCACCCGGTACCGCGACATACCTCCGTACGGGTGCTTCCACCTCTCACCACCTGCAACGTTCCAAGTTCCCTACGAGTTCCGGTTTATTCCGAACGAGACGGGAGAGGATGCGATCACAGCCGCCGCCCGCTGTTCGAATCCATGCTGCCCCTTACCCTCCGGTAAACCGCGCGGTAATTCAGGAATGAACGGAAGGTGTACGCCTCCGAGGGCGCGCGCCGCCTCCGCGAGCGTGGCGCCCGTGGTCATCACATCGTCGACGAGGACCACCCTTCCCGCCCGGAGCAGCCGCCCGCCGCCGGGGACGACCTCCAGCGCGCCGGAGAGGTTCGCGCGCCGGCCCGCCGCCCCGAGACCCGCCTGGTCCGCCACGTACCGCCGCTGGCGCAGCACCGGCACGACCCGCGCGGGCCGTCCCGCGCCCCGGAGCCGGGCCGCCGCGGCCAGCGCGATCCGCCGCGTCGGATCGTGGCCACGCGCCCGTACGGAGCGCCGCGAGGAGGGCACCGGTACGAGGAGCAGGGGCCCGGTCGCGAGGCCGCCGACGGCCCCGGCAGCGGCCTCCACGGCGACGGCGAGGGCGCCGCCCAGGGGCCCGGCGAGACCGAGCGCCCCGCGTTCCTTGTGGGAGACGAGGAGTTCGCGCACGGCGTCGGCGTACGGCGCCGCGGCGTGGACGACGGGCAGCCCGGCGGGCTCGGGCGACGGCCGCACCCTGCGCGGCCCCTCCCCGGCTCCCGTCAGGGCGGCCGCGCACACCGGGCACAGCTCCGTCCGCGGCCGGCCGCAGCCTCCGCAGGCGACCGGCAGCACCAGCCCGGCGATCTCGCGCCACCACCCCCGCATGGCTCCACTGTGCGCCTTCCCGGGCACCGCGGCCACCCCTGTGGAAAACGGCGGCGGAAGACCCCGGAGTACGTCAGGTACCGCCCTTCGCGCCCGCCCCGGAGCCGTGGCCCGGGCCCCGCCGCCCTGCCCGGCGGCGGGCCGAGCGGCGGCCGCCCGAGGCGCGGACGCCGGGTCCCGGACGCCCGGGTCAGCCCGGGTAGACCGGCGAGGTGCCCTTCTTGACCACGGGCTGCCAGTTCGTCCCGGGCACGAGCCGCACGATGCCGTCGTTGCCGGAGTCCGCGACCAGCGGCACGGAGCCCTGGTGCGGCGCGGCCACCGAGGTCACGCCGTTCAGACCGGGGAGGACCGAGGTCGCCGAGGTCGAGCCGTCCGTCTGGAGGTAGCGGATCTGCTGGACGCCGCCCGCCTCCCGGCCGACGACGACGAGCCGGCTCGGCCCGGCCCAGGAGACCGCCGTGACCGACTCCATCCGGGGCGCCGCGGGCTGGAAGTCGAGCACGGAGACGACCGGCTCGTCGCCCGAGGTGTCCCGCTGGACCCGGCCGATCTGGAGGGTCGTGTCCCCGTCGCGGGTGACCACCAGCGCGATCCGGACGCCGTCGGCGGAGACCCGCAGCGACTCGATCTTCGCGTCCTCCGCCAGCCACGGCGGCGTCCGCACCTTGACGGGTTCGCCGGTGCCGCCCGGCACCATCCACAGCTGGGGGGCGGCGGGGTCGCGGTCGGCGATCCACAGGTTGCCCCGGCCGTCCCAGCTGGGCGCGGACAACCGGTCCTCCGGCTTGGCGGCCTTGCTGCGCAGGACCGGCGGCGCCGCGGCCTCCTCGGTGGTGATGGAGGAGACGTACAGCTCGCGGCCGCTCTCCGAGACGCCGGCGCCCCGGGTCTCGCCCCGGTCGACGGCGACCGAGCCGAGCTTCGTGGTGCCCTTGCCGAGCGGGCCGGGCACGGAGGCGGGCTCGTTGGCCTCCTTGCCCCCGACGACCAGCATCATCAGCTTGTGGTGCTCGTCGACGAAGTACGGGTTCTCGTCCCGGTCCGTGGGGCGGACGGGGGCGAACTCGTCGGCCGCCTGCCCCTTGCCCAGCCGGCACAGCGACTGCCCCCTGGAGCCCTGGAGCTCCACCTGCTCGGCGTTGACCGAGGTCAGGTCGCGCAAGGTGAACAGCAGCTGCGCCGCCATCCGCCGGCACGGCTCGCCGCCCACCAGGTCCGCCTTGGCGTTGAGCGGGACCTTGATCGTGGACTGGTCGTCGGGGGTGAGCGCGGTGACGCCCTTCCGCAGCTCCGTACCGGAGGGGAAGCTGGAGTCGACGGCGGGCTTCAGCCAGTCCGTGGGGCCTTCGAGGAGCGCCCTGACCGTCTGCGTCACCGGGTCCATCCGGGTGACCGGGTCCTGGCGCTGCCGGATGTAGACCGGGTCGGCGACGACCAGGTCCTCCCCGGAGGCGAAGTAGTACTTGTTGACCGACCGGTAGTTGCGCAGGAAGTCCGCCTCGCCGAGCACCAGCCCCGGGGGCAGGCTGTCGATGCGCCACTCCTTGCCCTTGCCGTTGGCCGTGGGCTGCTGGACGACGTGGATCGACTGGAGGTACTTGGCGGGGCTGATCGGCTGGTACGCGTGCCGGGCGTCCACGGTCGCGATCTTGCGGCCGGAGAGCGAGTAGGCGCGGCCCTGGTTGTCGGGGTCGGCGTTGCGGTCGGCCTGGTCGCGGTCGGGCGCCGTGGTGAGCACGGTGATGCTCTGCTCCGGCTTCCACGTCCGCTCGGCCTGGGCCGTCAGGTACTTGCGGGCGGTGGCGAAGCCCGGGTCGTCACTGGTCATGGCTTCGAGGAAGCCGTCGACGATGTCGTCCGGGTCCGCGTTCTCCCGGGGCGCCACGGCATAGACCCGCACCTGCGAGTCGCCCTGGTTGACCCGCCGCACCGACTGGACCTCGCCGCTGTCGGGCATGGTCGCGCACCCGGTCACCAGCAGCCCGCCGCACGCGGCCAGTACGACCACCCGGCCGCCGAGCCCCCGTCCCGGACGGGCACCCGGACCGGGGTGCACCGGCCGGAGGCCCGTGGAGCCCCGCACCGCACGCCCCGTTCGGAAGCCCCGCCCCGCCTGCTCCGTGGAGGAGTCAGCGCCCACGTGTCCCGTCCTCCCGCTCCGTGTTCCCGGCACCGGCCGTCGCCTGCCCCGCCCCGGCGTTCTCGTTCTCCGCCGTCCCCCGTGCCACGACCCGTGCGCCGTTGCCGGGCAGGGCCGTCGGGTCGACGCTGGCCCGCTGGGGTGCGGGGAGCCTCGGCGGTACGGACAGCTGCTGCCGGTCGCCGGCGGGCTGCGCCGGCACCGTGCGGCGCGCGTCGTCCTGGGCGCGTCCGGCGGCCGCCTGCTCGCGGTTGCGCCGGGAGTCCTCGGGCTCCAGGGGTATCGGGGACCCCCGCAGCGGCTCGTCCGCGGTCCTCGGCAGCGTGAGCCGGAACTGAGACCCGCCGCCGGGCTCGCCCCAGGCCTGCAGCCAGCCGCCGTGCAGCCGGGCGTCCTCCACCGCGATCGACAGGCCGAGGCCGGTGCCGCCCGTGGTCCGCGCCCGCGCGGGGTCGGCGCGCCAGAAGCGGTTGAAGACCCGGGTCGCCTCGCCCGGCTTGAGTCCGACGCCGTAGTCGCGCACCGCGACCGCGACGGCCCCACCGGCGGCCGCCAGCTTCACCACCACGTCCCGGCCCTCGCCGTGCTCCACGGCGTTGACCACCAGGTTGCGCAGCACCCGCTCGACCCGGCGGGCGTCCGCCTCGGCCACCACGGGCTGCTGGTCGCCGACGACCACGATGCGGGTGCCCTTGCGCTCGGCGAGGGGCTCCGCGCCGCCGATGACCCGGCGCACCACCTGCCGCAGGTCTATCGGCTCCGCCTCCAGGGCGGCCGCTCCCGCGTCGAAGCGGCTGATCTCCAGGAGGTCGGAGAGCAGCGACTCGAAACGGTCGAGCTGGTCCCCGAGCAGCTCCGCGGAGCGGGCCGTGACGGGGTCGAAGTCGACCCGGGCCTCGTGGATGACGTCGGCGGCCATCCGGACCGTGGTGAGCGGCGTCCGCAGCTCGTGCGAGACGTCCGAGACGAACCGCCGCTGCATCCGCGACAGCTCCTCCAGCTGCTGGATCTTGAGCTGGAGGTTCTGGGCCATCTTGTTGAAGGCCTCGCCGAGCCGGGCGATGTCGTCCTCGCCGGTGACCTTCATCCGTTCCTGGAGCCGACCGGCCGAGAGCCGCTCGGCGATCCCGGCGGCCATCCGCACGGGAGTGACGACCTGGCGCACCATGAGCCACGCGATGGCGCCCAGCAGCACCATCACGAAGAGCCCGGCGGTCGCCAGGGTTCCCTTGACCAGGGTGAGGGAGTCCTCCTCCTGGGTCAGCGGGAAGAGGTAGTACAGCTCGTACTGGGTGCCCTCGGCGTCGTTCAGCCGCTGGCCGATCACGAGACCGGCCTCGGACGGCTTGCCGTTGGTGTAGTGGATGCGGGTGAACTGCTGGTAGGTGTCCGTGGCCTGCGCGACCTGATGCCGCAGTTCGGCGGGGATGCTCGTGGTCGGATCGACCTCTCCCGAGGCCCGGGCGCCGCGGCTCGCGGCCTCCCCGGTGTCCAGGGACAGCGCGACCACGTTGAAGGCGCTCTGACCGCCGCTGGCCAGCTGCTCCACCAGCGTGGAACGCCAGTTCACGGAGGCACCGGCCCGCGCGCCGTCCTGCTGTCCGGCCGCCGAGGGGGTGGTCGCCGCCCGGTCCTGGGCGGCGGAGAACCCGCCGGCGGCCTGGCTCTGGGCGGCCCTCTCCTTGGCGTCGAGCAGTCCGTTGCGCACCTGGCCGATCACGACCAGGCCGAGGAGCAGCACCACGCCGAGCGACATCAGCAGGGTTCCCGCGACGATCCGGAGCTGGATGTTGCGCCGCCACAGCCGTAGCGCGGGCAGCAGCGGCCTGCGCACCCAGCGCACGAACAGCCGGAGCACCGGCCCGCCCGGCGCCCCGTCCCGGAACAGCCGTCCACCGCGCGGCGGACGGCCGGAACGCGAGCCCCCCCGCCCCGGTCCGGCAGCCCGCCCCGTACGGACTCCCGGGTCCCCGGGCTTCGGAGCAGTACTGCCTGTACTCATGTCAGCTCGGTCCCGCCTTGTATCCGACGCCCCGCACGGTCACCACGATCTCGGGCCGCTCGGGGTCCTTCTCGACCTTCGAGCGCAGCCGCTGCACGTGCACGTTCACCAGCCGGGTGTCCGCCGCGTGCCGGTAGCCCCAGACCTGTTCCAGGAGCACCTCGCGGGTGAACACCTGCCACGGCTTGCGCGCCAGCGCGACGAGCAGGTCGAACTCCAGCGGGGTCAGGGCGATGGACTGCCCGTCCCGCTTGACGGAGTGGCCCGCGACGTCGATCACCAGGTCACCGATGGTGAGCTGCTCCGGCGCCGGCTCCTCAGACCTCCGCAGCCGCGCCCGGATGCGGGCCACCAGCTCCTTGGGCTTGAACGGCTTGACGATGTAGTCGTCGGCGCCGGACTCCAGACCCACCACCACGTCGACCGTGTCGCTCTTCGCGGTGAGCATGACGATCGGCACACCCGACTCGGCCCTGATCAGGCGGCACACCTCGATGCCGTCCCTCCCGGGCAGCATCAGGTCGAGCAGCACCAGGTCAGGCTTGGCCTCCCGGAATGCGGCAAGCGCCTTGTCACCGTCCGCGACGAACGACGGCTCGAACCCTTCACCCCGCAGCACGATGCCGAGCATCTCGGCCAGTGCGGTGTCGTCGTCGACGACAAGAACGCGTCCCTTCATATCGACATCATCCCATTAGCCAATCGTTACCTGCCGTGACCTGCCACACAGCGCCTCCCCCAGCCCGGGTCCGCGACCCCGTCGACCGCGCCCCGCTCGGCCCGTCACCGCACGGTTCGCGCGTGATGATCGGGTGTCCGCACAGTGTGCCGTCTGCCGCTCGCACAATGAAGGTCCGGACGAAGGTACGAAGGTCACGGACGCTCCGGCCCACGGGAGGGCCCCGCGTGGCACGATGGCACCCGGCCCGCCGCCGCGTCAGGTGTCGGCCGCCGTGACCGAGCCGGTTCGCCGATCCGGCACCGCGACCATTCCTCCGAGGTGGACGACCGTGAACGACACTCCGGGCTGGACCTCGCCCGGATCCGCCCCCTCCGACGACCAGAACGGCTCCGGGGTCCCCCGGCCGGCCGCTCCGGCCGACGCGAACGGCTCCACCCCGCAGTGGTCCGAGGACCAGCCTCCCGCCGGCCGGTGGTCCCCGCCGACCGGCCCGACCCCGCCCCCGGCACCCGGTCGCGGCCCCGGCTGGGGGGCTCCCCCGCCGAACGCCCACTGGGGCCGCCCGCCGGCCGCGAAGCCCGGAGTGATCCCGCTGCGGCCCCTCGGCATGGGCGAGATCCTCGACGGCGCGGTGAAGACCCTCCGCACCTACTGGCGCACCGTGCTGGCCATCACGGTCACGGTCGCGGTGGTCTCCCAGATCGCCAACATCCTGGCCCAGCAGTACCTCGCCCCGGACGTTCCCGCGGCGAACCCGGACGCCACCCCCGCGGAGGCGCTCGAGCAGTCCCTCGACGCGGCCCAGGCCTCCCTGATCGGCCTCGGCCCCGCCCTGCTCGTGACGCTGATGGGGTCCCTGATCAGCGCCGCGCTGCTGACCGTCGTCATCAGCCGGGCCGTCCTCGGCCGCCCGGTCTCGCTCGGCGCCGCCTGGCAGGAGGCCCGCCCGCGCCTCCTGCAGCTCGTCGGCCTGACCCTGCTGCTCGCGGCGATGAGCTCCGCCGTCGTGATGGTCGGCCTGCTCCCCGGCCTGCTGATCGGCGGCGCCGCCGGCGTCGCCCTGACCCTCCTCGGCGGCCTCGGCGCCCTGGTGGCGGCCGTCTGGCTGATGATCCGCTTCAGCCTGGCCTCCCCGGCCCTGATGCTGGAGCGCGGCGGCGTGTTCACGTCCCTGAAGCGCTCGGCCAAGCTCGTTCAGGGCGCGTGGTGGCGCATCTTCGGCATCACGCTCCTCACCCAGCTGCTGATCTTCATCTTCTCCATGATCATCGCGATCCCGTTCACCATCATCGGCATCGCGGTCGACGGCGACGGCTTCTCCGACATGCTCTCCGGCACGTCCACCTCCTTCGGCTGGCCGTTCCTGATCGTCACGGGCATCGGCGGGGTCATCACCAGCGCGATCACGTACCCCGTGTCGGCCGGTGTGACCGTCCTCCTCTACGTGGACCAGCGCATCCGCCGCGAAGCCCTGGACCTCGAACTGGCACGGGCCGCGGGCGTCCCCGGCTACGGCCCCACCCCGGGCACCCAGACCGTCGGAGGCTGATGCCGTGACGGTCACGGGAGGAACGACCACGGCACCGGCACGGCTCACCGCCGACGACACACCGCTGGACATCTCCCGCGTCCCCGCCCGAGAGGCGGCGGAACGGGAGTTGTCCGAGCCGATGTACCACGAGAACGACCCGAACCTCCTCCAGCGCGGCCTCGACCGCTTCTGGGAGTGGGTCGGCGACCTCTTCGACGCCGCCTCCGGGGCCACGCCCGGCGGCGTGATCGGCCTCGTCGTGGTCGCACTCCTCGTGATCGCCGCGGTCGCCGCCCTGTGGTGGCGCCTCGGCACCCCCCACCGCGCACCCGGCGCCACCGGCGACTCCCTCTTCGCGGACGGCCCGCGCACCGCCCGCGACCACCGGGAGGCCGCCGCAAGCCACGCCGCCGCCGGCCGCTGGAACCAGGCCGTCCAGGAACGCACACGGGCCATCGTCCGCGCCCTCGAGGAACGCGCCCTGCTCGATCCGCGCCCCGGCCGCACCGCCGACGAGGCTGCCGCCGAGGCGAGCCGCTCCCTGCCCGCCCACGCGGACGACCTGCGCCTCGCCGTCCGCGTCTTCGACGACGTCACGTACGGCGGCCGCACCGCCGACGAGCCCGCGTACCGCCGCATCGAAGAGCTGGACACCGTCCTGGAGCGCACCCGCCCCACCCTCGACCCCGCCGCCTCGGGAACGCCCGTATGAGCCGCACGGCCACCAGCACGACGTCGACCGCCCTCTCGGCACGCCAGCTGTGGACCCGGGCCCGCGGCGCGGCCCTCGTCCTCGCCCTGGTCCTCGTCGGCGGCCTCGCACTCGCCACACTGCGCTCCTCCGACGCCCACGGCGCCCTGGACCCCCGCTCCGCCGACCCGAACGGCAGCCGGGCCGTCGCCGAGCTCCTCAAGGCCCGGAGCGTCGACCTCACCGTCGCCACCACCCTCGACGCGGCGACCGCCGCGACCGGCCCCGACGCCACGCTGCTGGTCACCACACCCGACCTGCTGACGCGGTCCCAGCAGGCCACGCTCCACCGGGCCATGGCGGACTCCACCGGCCGCACGGTCCTCATCGGCGCGGGACGCCCCTCCCTCGACACCCTCGCCCCGGGAGTCACCAGCTCCCTCAGCACCCCGGTGGAGAACCGCGCCCCCTCCTGCACCCTGGCGGCGGCCGTCCGCGCCGGCAGCGCCGACCTCGGCGGCGAGCGCTACCGCACCGCCCCCGGCACGGCCGCCGACTCCTGCTACCCCTCCGACGGCCTGCCGACCCTGCTCCGCCTCCCCGGACCGGGCACCGCCGACACCGTCCTCCTCGGCTCGCCCGACATCCTGCTCAACCAGCATCTCGACCAGCAGGGCAACGCCTCGCTCGCCCTGCAACTCCTCGGCTCCCGGCCCCATCTCGTCTGGTACCTCCCGTCCCTGACCGATGCCTCCGCCGCCGCCGACTCACCCGAGGACGGCACCACGGGCGGCTTCCTCTCCCTCGTCCCCTCCGGCTGGCTGTGGGGAGCGCTCCAACTCGCGCTCGCCGCCGTGCTCGCCGCCGTCTGGCGCGCCCGCCGACTCGGCCCCCTGGTGACCGAGCGCCTGCCCGTCGCCCTCCGCGCCTCCGAGGCCACCGAGGGCCGGGCCCGCCTCTACCGCAAGACGAACGCCCGCGACCGCGCCTCCTCCGTCCTGCGCACCGCGACCCGCACCCGGATCGCCCCGCTGCTCGGCGTCCCCGTCCAGGACGCCCACTCTGCCGACCGCCTCCTCCCCGCCCTCTCCGCCCGTCTCCCGGGGACCACGGCGGACCCCCCGCACCTCCTCTTCGGCCCGGCACCCGCCGACGACGCCGCTCTCATCCGCCTGGCGGACCAACTCGACGCCCTCGAAAGAGAGGTACGCACCTCATGAGCGCCCCGACCCCCGAGACCGCCACGACCTCGGACAGCGCCCGCGCCTCCCTGGAGGCCCTGCGCACCGAGATCGGAAAGGCCGTGGTCGGCCAGGACCCCGCCGTCACCGGTCTCGTCGTCGCCCTGCTCTGCCGCGGACACGTCCTCCTCGAAGGCGTCCCCGGCGTCGCGAAGACCCTGCTGGTCCGCTCGCTCGCCGCAGCACTCGAACTCGACACCAAGCGCGTCCAGTTCACCCCCGACCTCATGCCGAGCGACGTCACCGGATCCCTGGTCTACGACACCCGGACCTCCGAGTTCTCCTTCCAGCCCGGCCCGGTCTTCACGAATCTGCTGCTCGCCGACGAGATCAACCGCACGCCCCCCAAGACCCAGGCCTCGCTCCTGGAGGCCATGGAGGAGCGTCAGGTCACGGTCGACGGCACTCCGCGCGCCCTGCCCGACACCTTCCTGGTGGCCGCGACGCAGAACCCCGTCGAGTACGAGGGCACCTACCCCCTCCCCGAGGCCCAACTGGACCGTTTCCTGCTGAAGCTGACGGTCCCTCTGCCCTCACGCGCGGACGAGATCCAGGTCCTCACCCGTCACGCGGAGGGCTTCGACCCCCGCGACCTGAAGGCCGCCGGCGTCCGCCCCGTCGCGGGTCCCGCCGACCTCGAAGCCGCCCGGGCCGCCGTCGCCAAGGTCTCGGCCTCGGCCGAGATCGCCGGCTACGTCGTCGATATCTGTCGTGCCACGCGTGAATCCCCCTCACTCACCCTCGGGGTCTCTCCCCGAGGCGCCACCGCCCTGCTCTCCACCGCCCGCGCCTGGGCCTGGCTCACCGGCCGGGACTACGTCACCCCGGACGACGTGAAGGCCCTCGCCCTCCCCACCCTGCGCCATCGCATCCACCTGCGGCCCGAGGCCGAGATGGAGGGAGTCACCCCCGACTCCGTCATCAACTCGATCCTCGCCCACGTCCCCGTCCCCCGCTGAGAACGGCGCCCCATGGCCCTCACCGGACGAACAGCGCTGCTCGCCGCCCTCGGATCGCTCCCCGTCGGCGTCCTCGCCCCCAGCTGGGCGGGGATGCTCCTGGTGAACGCGCCCCTCTCCCTCGCAATTCTGTGCGACTACGCCCTGGCGGCACCAGTGCGAACGCTCCAGTTCACCCGAAGTGGTGATACATCCGTTCGACTCGGTGACACGGCCACCGTCCACCTCACCGTCACGAACCGCTCCCGCCGGCGACTCCGCGCCCGGCTGCGCGACGCCTGGCCGCCCAGCAGCTGGCTCCCCGGCACCGAACAGGCCGCCTCGCGCCACCGCCTGACCGTCCCCGCCGGCGAACGCCGCCGCCTGAGCACGAGCCTGCGCCCGACCCGCCGGGGCGACCGCCACGCGGAGCGCGTCACGGTCCGCTCCTACGGCCCGCTCGGCCTGGCGGCCCGCCAGAGCCATCACGAGGTCCCCTGGACGGTCCGCGTCCTGCCCCCGTTCACCAGCCGCAAGCACCTGCCGTCCCGCCTGGCCCGCCTCCGGGAACTCGACGGCCGCACCAGCGTCCTGACCCGCGGTGAGGGCACGGAGTTCGACAGCCTCCGGGAGTACGTCCCCGGCGACGACACCCGCTCGATCGACTGGCGGGCCACCGCCCGGCAGTCCACGGTCGCCGTCCGCACCTGGCGCCCCGAACGCGACCGCCACATCCTGATCGTCCTCGACACCGGCCGCACCTCGGCCGGCCGGGTCGGCGACGTCCCCCGCCTCGACGCCTCGATGGACGCCGCGCTCCTCCTCACGGCGCTCGCGTCCCGCGCCGGGGACCGCGTGGACCTCCTGGCCCACGACCGGCGTCTCCGTGCCCAGGTCCGGGGACGTTCCGCCGGAGACGTCCTGCCCGCCGTGGTCGACGCGCTCGCCCCGCTCGAACCGGAGCTGGTGGAGACCGACGCCCGCGCCCTGGCCGCGGCGGCTCTCGCCCGAGCTCCCCGCCGTTCGCTGATCGTCCTCCTGACCAGCCTCGACGCGGCTCCGATCGAGGAAGGCCTGCTCCCGGTTCTGCCGCAGCTCTCCCAGCGCCACACGGTGCTGCTCGCGTCGGTCTCCGACCCGCACGTCGCCCGGATGGCCGCGACCCGGGGCTCGATCGAGGGTGTCTACGAGGCGGCTGCAGCCACGCAGACCCAGTCCCAGCGCACCCGCACCGCGGACCAGCTCCGCCGGCACGGCGTGACGGTCGTGGACGCCTCCCCCGAGGCCCTCGCTCCCGCCCTGGCGGACGCCTATCTGGCCCTCAAGGCGGCCGGCCGCCTGTAGGCCTTCGCGTACCGATGGCCGGTCCGACAGGAAGCCGGACCGGCCATCGACGGGATGGCCCGCTCCGACTCAGCGGAACACGACGGAGGCCTCCCCGGCCGCGGCGCTGAAGGAGCCCGGGCACAGGAACGAGCCCGACACCTTGGTCGCCGTGAAGGGGGTGTTCACGTACTTCCTGGTGGCTCCGTCACGGTTCCAGACGATGTTCGTGACCTTGTAGCGGCAGGAGACGAACGACTGCTTGCCGGTCAGGTCGATGACGTCGGTCGTCGCCGTCCCGGCGGCGTCGTCGAAGGTGAAGGCCGGGTCGTTGTTGAGCGAGGCGGTGATGCCTCCGCCACAGGCCAGGTTCCCGCCGGGCTTGTTGATCGTGGACCGGTCGACGGTGAGTGCGCTCGGAGGAGTCGCGCCGGCGTCGGCTCCGGTCCATGTGCAGGTGTTGCCGGACACGACGATCACGCCGTCGACCTCCGCGCCGGCGGCCGCACCATCGCGGGCCGACGCGGGAACAGCGATGCCGACCGCCATCACGAGCGCGGCCAGACCGGTCAGAGTGGGGGTGTACTTCATGTCGCTCTCCTTGCCACGGCTTGTGGGTGGGGGGAACCCGGTCCGCTCGGCTGGGCCGCCGGCCGGGTTCGGAGTGCGCCACGGAGCGTGGCACAGCGACCTTGAAATGTCATGACTGCGTCAAGGAATGGCCGAAAAAGAGCTGAACGCAGAAAAGCCCCGCACCATGTCGGTGCGGGGCTTTCCCACAATGATTGTTCGGCGGCGTCCTACTCTCCCACAGGGTCCCCCCTGCAGTACCATCGGCGCTGAAAGGCTTAGCTTCCGGGTTCGGAATGTAACCGGGCGTTTCCCTAACGCTATGACCACCGAAACACTATGAAGTTGAACTCGACCGGCAAAGGGAGTTCATTGCTTCAGAACTAACACAGTGGACGCGAGCAACTGAGGACAAGCCCTCGGCCTATTAGTACCGGTCAGCTCCACCCATTACTGGGCTTCCACATCCGGCCTATCAACCCAGTCGTCTACTGGGAGCCTTACCCTCTCAAGGAGGTGGGAATACTCATCTCGAAGCAGGCTTCCCGCTTAGATGCTTTCAGCGGTTATCCCTCCCGAACGTAGCCAACCAGCCATGCCCTTGGCAGGACAACTGGCACACCAGAGGTTCGTCCGTCCCGGTCCTCTCGTACTAGGGACAGCCCTTCTCAATATTCCTACGCGCACAGCGGATAGGGACCGAACTGTCTCACGACGTTCTAAACCCAGCTCGCGTACCGCTTTAATGGGCGAACAGCCCAACCCTTGGGACCGACTCCAGCCCCAGGATGCGACGAGCCGACATCGAGGTGCCAAACCATCCCGTCGATATGGACTCTTGGGGAAGATCAGCCTGTTATCCCCGGGGTACCTTTTATCCGTTGAGCGACGGCGCTTCCACAAGCCACCGCCGGATCACTAGTCCCGACTTTCGTCCCTGCTCGACCCGTCGGTCTCACAGTCAAGCTCCCTTGTGCACTTACACTCAACACCTGATTGCCAACCAGGCTGAGGGAACCTTTGGGCGCCTCCGTTACCCTTTGGGAGGCAACCGCCCCAGTTAAACTACCCATCAGACACTGTCCCTGATCCGGATCACGGACCGAGGTTAGACATCCAGCACGACCAGAGTGGTATTTCAACGGCGACTCCACCATGACTGGCGTCACGGCTTCAAAGTCTCCCACCTATCCTACACAAGCCGAACCGAACACCAATATCAAACTGTAGTAAAGGTCCCGGGGTCTTTCCGTCCTGCTGCGCGAAACGAGCATCTTTACTCGTAGTGCAATTTCACCGGGCCTATGGTTGAGACAGTCGAGAAGTCGTTACGCCATTCGTGCAGGTCGGAACTTACCCGACAAGGAATTTCGCTACCTTAGGATGGTTATAGTTACCACCGCCGTTTACTGGCGCTTAAGTTCTCAGCTTCGCCCTGTCGAAACAGAGCTAACCGGTCCCCTTAACGTTCCAGCACCGGGCAGGCGTCAGTCCGTATACATCGCCTTACGGCTTCGCACGGACCTGTGTTTTTAGTAAACAGTCGCTTCTCGCTGGTCTCTGCGGCCACCCCCAGCTCACGGAGTAAATCCGATCACCAGTGATGGCCCCCCTTCTCCCGAAGTTACGGGGGCATTTTGCCGAGTTCCTTAACCATAGTTCACCCGAACGCCTCGGTATTCTCTACCTGACCACCTGAGTCGGTTTAGGGTACGGGCCGCCATGAAACTCGCTAGAGGCTTTTCTCGACAGCATAGGATCATCCACTTCACCACAATCGGCTCGGCATCAGGTCTCAGCCTTAATGTGTGACGGATTTGCCTATCACACGGCCTACACCCTTACCCCGGGACAACCACCGCCCGGGCTGGACTACCTTCCTGCGTCACCCCATCGCTTACCTACTACCACCTTGGGTCGACGGCTCCACCACTTTCCATTCCCCGAAGGGTCCGGAACGGCTTCACGGCCTTAGCATTAATGGGCTCGATATTGGGCGTTTCAAAGCGGGTACCGGAATATCAACCGGTTGTCCATCGACTACGCCTGTCGGCCTCGCCTTAGGTCCCGACTTACCCTGGGCAGATCAGCTTGACCCAGGAACCCTTGGTCAATCGGCGCACACGTTTCTCACGTGTGTATCGCTACTCATGCCTGCATTCTCACTCGTGAACCGTCCACAACTCGCTTCCACGGCTGCTTCACCCGGCACACGACGCTCCCCTACCCATCACAACACCCGTTGGGGCTTAACGCTGCAATGACACGACTTCGGCGGTACGCTTGAGCCCCGCTACATTGTCGGCGCGGAATCACTTGACCAGTGAGCTATTACGCACTCTTTCAAGGGTGGCTGCTTCTAAGCCAACCTCCTGGTTGTCTCTGCGACTCCACATCCTTTCCCACTTAGCGTACGCTTAGGGGCCTTAGTCGATGCTCTGGGCTGTTTCCCTCTCGACCATGGAGCTTATCCCCCACAGTCTCACTGCCGTGCTCTCACTTACCGGCATTCGGAGTTTGGCTAAGGTCAGTAACCCGGTAGGGCCCATCGCCTATCCAGTGCTCTACCTCCGGCAAGAAACACACGACGCTGCACCTAAATGCATTTCGGGGAGAACCAGCTATCACGGAGTTTGATTGGCCTTTCACCCCTAACCACAGGTCATCCCCCAGGTTTTCAACCCTGGTGGGTTCGGTCCTCCACGAAGTCTTACCTCCGCTTCAACCTGCCCATGGCTAGATCACTCCGCTTCGGGTCTTGAGCGCGCTACTGAATCGCCCTATTCGGACTCGCTTTCGCTACGGCTTCCCCACACGGGTTAACCTCGCAACGCACCGCAAACTCGCAGGCTCATTCTTCAAAAGGCACGCAGTCACGAGAGCCCGAAGGCTCCGACGCTCCCACGGCTTGTAGGCACACGGTTTCAGGTACTATTTCACTCCGCTCCCGCGGTACTTTTCACCATTCCCTCACGGTACTATCCGCTATCGGTCACCAGGGAATATTTAGGCTTAGCGGGTGGTCCCGCCAGATTCACACGGGATTTCTCGGGCCCCGTGCTACTTGGGTGTCTCTCAAACGAGCCGTCAATGTTTCAGCTACGGGGGTCTTACCCTCTACGCCGGACCTTTCGCATGTCCTTCGCCTACATCAACGGTTTCTGACTCGCCTCACAGCCGGCAGACTGTGAAAGAGAGATCCCACAACCCCGCATGCGCAACCCCTGCCGGGTATCACACGCATACGGTTTGGCCTCATCCGGTTTCGCTCGCCACTACTCCCGGAATCACGGTTGTTTTCTCTTCCTGAGGGTACTGAGATGTTTCACTTCCCCTCGTTCCCTCCACATGCCCTATGTGTTCAGGCATGGGTGACAGCCCATGACGACTGCCGGGTTTCCCCATTCGGAAACCCCCGGATCAAAGCCTGGTTGACGGCTCCCCGGGGACTATCGTGGCCTCCCACGTCCTTCATCGGTTCCTGGTGCCAAGGCATCCACCGTGCGCCCTTAAAAACTTGGCCACAGATGCTCGCGTCCACTGTGTAGTTCTCAAACAACGACCAGCCACCCATCACCCCACCCGACAAGCAGGTGAGTTCACTGGGGCCGGAATCTTGAAGGACGACCAGCCGGCCGTACCCTCAGACACCCAACAACGTGCCAAGCGTGAGCAACCCTCCGTGTCCTTCTTTCCACGCCGAAGCAGTACTCGAAGAACCATCAGGTTCACTCACGCCAACTAATCAACGTTCCACCCATGAGCTGACCGTGCAGAACGTTTGCCTGCAATCGGTACTGTGCTCCTTAGAAAGGAGGTGATCCAGCCGCACCTTCCGGTACGGCTACCTTGTTACGACTTCGTCCCAATCGCCAGTCCCACCTTCGACAGCTCCCTCCCACAAGGGGTTGGGCCACCGGCTTCGGGTGTTACCGACTTTCGTGACGTGACGGGCGGTGTGTACAAGGCCCGGGAACGTATTCACCGCAGCAATGCTGATCTGCGATTACTAGCAACTCCGACTTCATGGGGTCGAGTTGCAGACCCCAATCCGAACTGAGACCGGCTTTTTGAGATTCGCTCCGCCTCGCGGCATCGCAGCTCTTTGTACCGGCCATTGTAGCACGTGTGCAGCCCAAGACATAAGGGGCATGATGACTTGACGTCGTCCCCACCTTCCTCCGAGTTGACCCCGGCGGTCTCCTGTGAGTCCCCATCACCCCGAAGGGCATGCTGGCAACACAGGACAAGGGTTGCGCTCGTTGCGGGACTTAACCCAACATCTCACGACACGAGCTGACGACAGCCATGCACCACCTGTATACCGACCACAAGGGGGGCACTATCTCTAATGCTTTCCGGTATATGTCAAGCCTTGGTAAGGTTCTTCGCGTTGCGTCGAATTAAGCCACATGCTCCGCTGCTTGTGCGGGCCCCCGTCAATTCCTTTGAGTTTTAGCCTTGCGGCCGTACTCCCCAGGCGGGGAACTTAATGCGTTAGCTGCGGCACCGACGACGTGGAATGTCGCCAACACCTAGTTCCCAACGTTTACGGCGTGGACTACCAGGGTATCTAATCCTGTTCGCTCCCCACGCTTTCGCTCCTCAGCGTCAGTAATGGCCCAGAGATCCGCCTTCGCCACCGGTGTTCCTCCTGATATCTGCGCATTTCACCGCTACACCAGGAATTCCGATCTCCCCTACCACACTCTAGCCTGCCCGTATCGGATGCAGACCCGGGGTTAAGCCCCGGGCTTTCACACCCGACGTGACAAGCCGCCTACGAGCTCTTTACGCCCAATAATTCCGGACAACGCTTGCGCCCTACGTATTACCGCGGCTGCTGGCACGTAGTTAGCCGGCGCTTCTTCTGCAGGTACCGTCACTTTCGCTTCTTCCCTGCTGAAAGAGGTTTACAACCCGAAGGCCGTCATCCCTCACGCGGCGTCGCTGCATCAGGCTTTCGCCCATTGTGCAATATTCCCCACTGCTGCCTCCCGTAGGAGTCTGGGCCGTGTCTCAGTCCCAGTGTGGCCGGTCGCCCTCTCAGGCCGGCTACCCGTCGTCGCCTTGGTAGGCCATTACCCCACCAACAAGCTGATAGGCCGCGGGCTCATCCTTCACCGCCGGAGCTTTCAACCAGCCCCCATGCGGAAGCCGGTGTTATCCGGTATTAGACCCCGTTTCCAGGGCTTGTCCCAGAGTGAAGGGCAGATTGCCCACGTGTTACTCACCCGTTCGCCACTAATCCACCCCGAAGGGCTTCATCGTTCGACTTGCATGTGTTAAGCACGCCGCCAGCGTTCGTCCTGAGCCAGGATCAAACTCTCCGTGAATGTTTACCCGTAATCGGGTGACACTCGCGTTGAGCGGGACGGTCATGCCGGAATGTGGCCGACCGTCCACAGCGTCCTCGCTGTGTATGTCGCCTACCAACCACAAGGGCCGGCAGGACTTTCAAAGGAACCTCGCCATCCGAAGATGGACGGGGTATCAACTAATCTGGCGTTGATTTTTGGCACGCTGTTGAGTTCTCAAGGAACGGACGCTTCCTTCGTACTCACCCTCTCGGGCTTTCCTCCGGGCTTTCCCTTCGGTCTTGCGTTTCCGACTCTATCAGATCTTTCCGATCCGATTTCCTCGGTGCTTTCCGGTCCCTTTTGTTTTCACTCCGGGGGCCTTTCGGCGGTTCCGACTTTATCAGAATCATTTCGGCCGACCTAATCGGCGGCTTGCTTGATTCGGATGAGAATCGGGATGGCTCCGTGGAATTCAATTCCCGACCGGAGCGAGGTGAGACTCTACTTGATCGCTGCCGAACTGTCCAGTTCCAGGCAACCGTTTGAATCTACCTCCCCACGTCCGCCATGTCAATGGCTTTTGTGGGCACCGGAGGACACTAGCAGGTCCGCAGGGCCGGACGCACATCAGGCGGCGGTGGGGAGCCGGGCGCTGCGGTCGGCTTCCTCCAGGTCTCCCTGGTCGCCGGCGCGAGCGGCGCGGCCGCCGAGCACGTAGACGTAGGTCAGGAAGAGCAGCTCGGCGGCGATGCCGATGGTGATGCGGGCCCAGGTCGGCAGGCCGGAGGGGGTGACGAAGCCTTCGATGAGGCCGGAGACGAAGAGGACGAGCGCCAGGCCGATGGCCATGCCGACCGCCGCGCGACCCCGTTCCGCGAGGGCCGCGCGGCGGGTGGTGGGGCCGGGGTCGATGACGGTCCAGCCGAGGCGGAGGCCCGTGCCGGCGGCGACGAAGACGGCGGTCAGTTCGAGCAGGCCGTGGGGAAGGATCAGGCCGAGGAAGACGTCGAGGCGGCCCGCGGAGGACATCAGGCCGATGCCGACGCCGACGTTCAGCATGTTCACGAAGAGGATCCAGAGCACCGGGATGCCCAGGAAGGCGCCCAGGACCAGGCACATCGCGGCGGCCTGGGCGTTGTTCGTCCAGACCTGGGCGGCGAAGGAGGCCGCGGGGTTGCTGGAGTAGTACGTCTCGTACTGCCCGCCGGGGCGGGTCATCTCGCGGAGGTCGGCGGGGGCTCCGATCGCGGCCTGGACCTCGGGGTGCGTGCCGATCCACCAGCCGATGAGGACGGCGAGCAGGGTGGAGAGGACCGCGGTGGGGACCCACCAGCGCCGTGAGCGGTAGACGGCCGCGGGGAATCCGGCGGTGAGGAAGCGGGCCGCGTCGCGCCAGGAGGAGCGGCGGGTGCCGGTGACGGTGGCGCGGGCGCGGGCCACGAGCTGGGTGAGCCGCGCCGTGAGCATGGGGTCCGGGGCGCTCGACTGGACGATCGAGAGGTGGGTGGCCGCGCGCTGGTAGAGGGACACGAGTTCGTCGGCCTCGGCGCCGGTGAGCCTGCCGCCCTTGCGGAGGAGCTGGTCGAGGCGTTCCCACTCGGCGCGGTGGGCGGTGACGTAGACGTCGAGGTCCATGATCGGCTGCTGCTCCAGGCATCGGCTGCGGAGGGTTCCGTACTGCTGCGGCGCGCTGCGGGTCAGCTTGGCAGACTGGCGTTCGGAGGGGTCGGGAAGGTCGGAGAAGGGTGGGTGCCGTGAGTGACGTGGTGACCGGGGACGCCGTCGTACTGGGGTTGCAGCCGGCGCGGCTCCCGAGCCGGGCGCTGGCGGTGCTCATCGACCTGGTGGTGGTGTGGGCCGTGTACCTGTTGATCACGCTCGGTCTCGCGGTGGCCACCGCGTCGCTCGACGAGGCGGCGGTGATGGCGCTGTCCATCGCCTCCTTCCTGCTGATCCTGGTGGGGGCGCCGATCGCGGTGGAGACGCTGTCCCACGGGCGGTCCCTCGGGAAGCTGGCCTGCGGTCTTCGTGTGGTGCGGGACGACGGTGGGCCGATCCGGTTCCGGCACGCGCTCGTGCGGGGGGCCATGGGGGTCGTGGAGATCCTGATGACGTTCGGGGTCGTCGCCTGTGTCTCGTCGCTGGTGTCGGAGCGGGGGCGGCGGCTCGGGGACGTCTTCGCCGGGACGCTCGTCGTGCGGGAGCGGATCCCCGCGGCGCGGATGCTCGTCGTGCCCCCGCCGCCGCCGTACCTGGTGGGGCGGTTCGCCGGGCTGGACCTGTCGGCGGTGCCCGAGCCCCTGTGGCTGGAGATACGGCAGTACCTCACGCGGGCGCGTGAACTGGACGCGGTGGTGGGGCGGCGGCTCGCGGAGCGGCTTGCCGACGAGTTGGTGGCCCGGACGGGGACGCCTCCGCCGCCGGGAGTCCCGGCCGCGGCCTACCTGGCGGGTGTGGTGGCCGAGCGGCAGGCGCGGGACGCCCGGCGGGCGTTCGGTTCGACGAGTCCCGAAGCGCCCGGGTCGACCGGGACGGCCTGGATCGCGGGGACGTCGGAGGCGGCGGGGACGGCAGGTGCCGTGGGGATGCCGGCCGGGGGTTCTCCCGGGGCGCCGGCGCAGGTGGCGTCGCGGCCCGCCCCGCCGGTCGCCGCGCCTCCCGCGGTCGGCGGTCCCGAGGCGGCCGCGCCTGCCACGGGCTTCGCTCCGCCCGCCTGATCGCCGGCCACCAGAGGCCGGTCGTCAGACGCCGGTCGTCAGGGGAAGACCGAGGGCGGGGTCTGCAGGTCCTCCAGTTCGATGCCGGGGGCTGCCAGGACCACGTCGCCGGCGATGTGGACGGTGTGCCGCTCGCCCGTGTCCAGGGCGCTGACCTGGTACTCGTCCACCATCAGGGGGCCGTTGTCAGTGGCGTGCGCTTCACTTCCGATCAGGGCCCAGGACTGGTCGACCGTGAGGGGGGCGAGCACCGGGTCCGTGAGGGCGACGAGCCTGACACGGGTCTCGGGGGAATCGGGGGTGAGGCGCAGGAGTCGCGTGAGCGCGACGAGGAACGCCGGGGAGGTGCCGGTGAAGGCGTGGGCGCGCACATTGCCTTCGGTGGCGTGGGTTCCGGTGGGGTCCGTACGGACCCAGGTGACGCCGTCGAGGGCCGCGCCGCGGACCTGCCAGCCGGCGGCGTGGAGTTCCAGGCGGAGGGGGCGGCCGAGTTCGTCGACGGCCAGGTCGACGGAGCCGCGGTGGTCGCCCGAGGGGGTGGTGACCTGTGAGACGTAGCGCCAGCCGGAGGGGCCGGGTGCGCAGTGGAAGTGTTCGTCACCGAGGGGGGTGTGATCGTGCGGGTCGTGGAGCGAATAGCGGCCGCGGGGCATGGGGCGGGTCCTCGGGACGGGGGTTTCGGGGTGCGGGCGGCGGGGGCGTAGGGCCCGTGGGGTCCTGATCTCCGCCGGCCGCGTCGCCCGGGACGGGGCAGGCCCCCCGGCACGGGGGTGCGGGGGGCCTGCCTGAGTTCCTCGACGGATGTCCGGGACGGCGCCGCGTCGGTGCGCGGGCGCCGCCGGCCGGGGCATCAGTAGCGGTAGTGGTCCGGCTTGAACGGGCCTTCGACCTCGACGCCGATGTAGGCGGCCTGCTCGGGGCGGAGGGTCGTCAGCTTGACGCCGAGGGCGTCGAGGTGGAGGCGGGCGACCTTCTCGTCGAGGTGCTTGGGGAGCACGTACACGTCGGTCGGGTACTCCTGCGGCTTCGTGTAGAGCTCGATCTGGGCCAGGGTCTGGTCCGCGAACGAGTTCGACATGACGAAGGAGGGGTGGCCGGTCGCGTTGCCCAGGTTCAGCAGGCGGCCCTCGGACAGCACGATGAGGACCTTGCCGTCGGGGTACGTCCAGGTGTGGACCTGCGGCTTGACCTCGTCCTTGACGATGCCGGGGGTCTTGGCGAGGCCGGCCATGTCGATCTCGTTGTCGAAGTGGCCGATGTTGCCGACGATGGCCTGGTGCTTCATCTTGGCCATGTCCGCGGCCATGATGATGTCCTTGTTGCCGGTCGTGGTGACGAAGATGTCGGCCTTGTCGACGACCTCGTCGAGGGTCGTGACCTGGTAGCCGTCCATCGCCGCCTGGAGCGCGCAGATCGGGTCGATCTCCGTGACGATGACGCGGGCGCCCTGGCCGCGGAGGGACTCGGCGCAGCCCTTGCCGACGTCGCCGTAGCCGCAGACGACGACGGTCTTGCCGCCGATGAGGACGTCGGTGGCGCGGTTGATGCCGTCGATGAGGGAGTGGCGGCAGCCGTACTTGTTGTCGAACTTCGACTTGGTCACGGCGTCGTTCACGTTGATCGCCGGGAAGAGGAGGTCGCCGGCCTGGTGCATCTCGTACAGGCGGTGGACACCGGTGGTGGTCTCCTCGGTGACGCCGCGGATCTCGGACGCCAGCTGGGTCCACTTCTGCGGGTTCTCGCCGAGGGTGCGGTTGAGGAGACGGAGGATGTGGCCGTACTCCTCGCTGTCCGCGGTGGCGGGGTCCGGGGCGGAGCCGGCCTTCTCGAACTCGACGCCCTTGTGGACGAGGAGGGTGGCGTCACCACCGTCGTCGAGGATCATGTTCGGGCCGCCGGTGGGGGTGTTCGGCCAGGTGAGGGCCTGCTCCGTGCACCACCAGTACTCCTCCAGGGTCTCGCCCTTCCAGGCGAAGACCGGGACGCCCTGCGGGTTCTCCGGGGTGCCGTTCGGGCCGACGGCGATGGCCGCGGCGGCGTGGTCCTGGGTGGAGAAGATGTTGCAGGAGGCCCAGCGGACCTCGGCGCCGAGGGCGACCAGGGTCTCGATGAGGACGGCGGTCTGCACGGTCATGTGCAGGGAGCCGGTGACACGGGCGCCGGCGAGGGGCTGCTGCTCGGCGTACTCGCGGCGGATCGACATCAGGCCGGGCATCTCGTGCTCGGCGAGGGTGATCTCCTTGCGGCCGAAGGCGGCCAGGGAGAGGTCGGCGACCTTGAAGTCCTGGTGGGCGACAGTCGTCATGACTGAGCTGCTCCTCGTGTGTTCGCGCGTGCGAGGGTCGGTTGGGGCGCAGGGCACCACGGAGGCTCTCCGGACACAGGAATGCCCGGGCTTTCCACGGTGCCGTCGTCGGAGGCCCTCTCTCCCTCGGCCGGTCCGTGCGGACCGCCCGACCGCCATCAGCAGCGACGTCTGGCTGGTCACGAATCTACACCGGACGGCGGGGCGGGCCACAGTCCGCGGGGGACGGCCGGGCTTGATCGCGCCCCCGTACATACGCGCGAGACCCCCGGGACCTGGGGGTCACGGGGGCCTCGCGGGGCGGTGTCCGGGGACGGCGGCCGGACACCCGCCGGGGGCGGGTGGCCGGTTCCGGCGGGTGTCAGCCGTCGGTGTCGTCCGGGGTCTCCGTCAGGTCGGTGCGGGCGGGCGCGGGCTTCCGCTCGTCGTACACGTCGGGCTCCAGGTAGATGACCCGGGCGATCGGGACGGCGGCGCGGATGCGGGCCTCGGCGGCGTTGATGGCGTTGGCGACCTCGGCCGCCGAGTCGTCGTGCTGGACGGCGATCTTGGCGGCGACGAGGAGCTCCTCGGGGCCGAGGTGGAGGGTGCGCATGTGGATGAGGCGGGTGACGGTCTCGCCGTCGACGACCGCGGCCTCGATGCGCTTCACCTCTTCGGTCCCGGCGGACTCGCCGAGCAGCAGGGACTTGGTCTCGGCGGCCAGCACGATCGCGATGGCGATCAGCAGGACGCCGATGCAGAGGGTGCCGATGCCGTCCCAGACGCCGTCGCCGGTGAGCAGGGCCAGGCCGACGCCGCCGAGCGCGAGGACGAGGCCGACGAGCGCGCCGAGGTCCTCCAGGAGCACGACGGGCAGCTCGGGGGCCTTGGCCCGGCGGACGAACTGCGTCCAGGTGAGGCCGCCGCGGATGAGGTTCGACTCCTTGATGGCGGTGCCGAAGGAGAAGGACTCGGCGATGATCGCGAAGACGAGGACGCCGACCGGCCAGTACCAGGCCTCGATCGGGTGCGGGTCGTGGATCTTCTCGTAGCCCTCGTAGATGGCGAACATGCCGCCGACGGAGAAGAGCACGATGGAGACGAGGAAGGCGTAGATGTACCGCTCGCGGCCGTAGCCGAAGGGGTGCTGCGGGGTCGCCTCGCGCTGCGCCTTCTTGCCGCCGAGGAGGAGCAGGCCCTGGTTCCCGGAGTCGGCGAGCGAGTGGACGCTCTCGGCGAGCATCGACGACGAACCGCTGAAGAGGAACGCCACGAACTTGGCTGCGGCGATCGCGAGGTTGGCGGCGAGGGCCGCCACGATCGCCTTGGTTCCGCCTGACGCGCTCATGGGTGTACGTGGTCCCTTCGTCGATGCACCGGCTCTGTCGCCGCGGTTCGGCCGGTCATTGTTGCATCAGGCCACGACGGTGGCGCGGAAGACCGTCCCCGTACCGGTGAGTTCGGTCTTCTCTCCCGCGGGTACGAAGACCGACTCGCCCGCGGCGAGGGTGACTTCGCCCGCCTTCGGTCGTCCGGCGACGGCCAGCAGGATCTGCGGGGTGGGGGTGGTGAGGTCCGTCGGGGCGGCGCCGTCGGGGCGGACGAGGCGGGAGAGGCGGAACTCGTCGATCGGGGTGTCGTAGACCTCTTCGCCGGACGGGGAGGCCTCGGGGCGCAGGACGGCCGGGTCGGCCGGTTCGAAGCGGACCACGCGCAGCAGTTCGGGGACGTCGATGTGCTTGGGGGTGAGTCCGCAGCGCAGCACGTTATCGGAGTTGGCCATGATCTCGACGCCGAGTCCCGAGAGGTAGGCGTGCGGGACGCCCGCGCCGAGGTAGAGGGCCTCGCCGGGCTGGAGCGTGACCCGGTTGAGGAGCATCGCGGCGATGACGCCCGGGTCGTTCGGGAAGTGGTGGGCGAGGGTGGCGTACGGGGCGTAGTCGCCGCCGAGGCGGTCCGCGGCGGCGGCCGCCTCCGTCACGGTGTGTGCCATCTCCTCCGGGGCGGCGGTCAGCAGGGCCGTCATGACCTCGCGGAGCGCGGCCTCTTCAGGGTGGGCGTGCAGCAGGTCGACGTACGGCTTGAGCGAGTCGACGCCGAGCCCGGCGATCAGGTCCGCGGTCTCGGCCGGGGCGCGGAAGCCGCACAGTCCGTCGAAGGGGGTGAGCGCGCAGATCAGCTCGGGCTTGTGGTTGGCGTCCTTGTACGTGCGGTGCGGGGCGTCGACCGGGATGCCGGCGGCCTCCTCGGCGGCGTGGCCGGCCCGTGCCTGGGCGAGGTCGGGGTGGGCCTGGAGGGAGAGCGGGGCGCCGGCGGCGAGCACCTTCAGGAGGAACGGCAGCCGCGGTCCGAACGCGGCGACGGAGCGCTCCCCCAGTTCGCCCACCGGATCGGCGTCGATCAGCGCGTTCAGCGGGCCGCGCTCGGTGCGGGAGGGGGCGCCGGGGTGGGCGCCCATCCACAGCTCGGCCTGGGGTTCGCCGGTCGGTTCGACGCCGAGCAGCTCCGGAATGGCCGTCGTGGATCCCCAGGCGTAGGGGCGGACGGTGTTGACGAGGCGGTCCATGGTGCCTGCCAGCTCCTCGGGACGGTGACGGAAGGTGAGATGAGGGGTGTCGGGTGACAGGTGACAGGGGGCGGGTGACGGGTGGGTTACGGGGTGGTGGCCCCCGGGGTTCTCTCCCCGGGCGGACTGCGGCGGACGGTCCGCGACGGGCGCTGCGGCGGGTGGTCTGCGGCGGGTGGTCTCCCTCAGCGGTCTGCCGTGGGCCGCCCCGGGGTGGTTCGGACCCCGGGCCGGTCAGAGCGCCGTGCGGCCCGGGGTCGCCAGGCAGAGGTAGACGGCCGCGAAGTCGGTCACCGCGAGGAGTTCCGCCAGGGTCTCCAGGTCACCACCCTCCTCCGGTTCCAGCTCGCTGATCGCCGTCTCGTGGCTCAGTGCCAGCTCGCGGGCCGCGTGCGCCGCCGTCAGGCCGTCCGCGGGACGGTCCCGCAGCAGCACCACCCGGGCGCGCAGGGCCTGCGGCTCCTCGACCCGGTCGCGGAAGAAGTCCTCGGGGTCCGCGCCCGCCGCGTAGTCGCCCGCGAGGAGGACGCCGTGGGCGGGGAGGGCCTCCGGGAGTTCCGCGGCGAGCGCCGGGAGCCCGGCGAGCTCGGCGAGCACCGCGGCGAACCTGCGGCCCGCCGGGCCCGCGGCCGCGCCCTCCGTCCAGATCAGCGGCAGGGTGTCCGCGAGCTCGGCGGCCAGCGTCTTCGCCGGGTTGCTGTACGTGGCGATGGCGGGGCCGCAGCGCTCCGCCGTACGGTCCAGCCGGTCGGCGACCTTCTCCAGCGCCTCGGGCGGTGCCTCCAGGAGGCCGACCCGGTCGAGCAGCATGAGCAGCGGGGTGAACAGGGCCCACAGGGTGCCGGGGCTGGCCGCGATGTTCTCGGCGTACTCGTTCGGGGCCTCGTTCGGCGCGACGGCCATCGGTACGAACAGACCGCGCGAGCCGCTGACGGTCTCGGTCAGCGGCGAGCCCTTGGGGGCCACGGCGACGACGGTGATGCCGCGGCGGTAGGCCTGTTCCGCGAGGAGCGCCAGGCCCGGTTCGGAGCCGTCGGTCGTCGGAAGCAGCAGGAGGTCGACGGAGCCGGCCCAGCCGGGCAGCGCCCAGCGCAGGGCGCCGGCCGCCGGGGCGACGCCGGTCGGCTGGAGGCGTACGACGGGGGCGGAGGCTCCCGCCAGGGCGCCGATCAGGTCGGCGACGGCCGCGGAGGCCGTGCCGGGTCCGGCCACGAGGACCGCGCGGGGGCGGCCTTCGGGGTGGAGGTCGGCGATGCCGGCCTCCGCGGCGTGCCGGGCCGCGGTCCTGACCCGGGCGCCGGCTTCGGCCGCGCCGCGGAGGAGGCCGCGGCGGTCTGCCAGGGCGAGGTCGTCCGGGGCGTCGAGGAGGGTCTCGTCGAGCATGGGGCGGTTGCCTCCGGTCGCATCGTCGCCGCGGGCCCCTGCGGGGAGGGGGCTTCGGCTGCTGTGTGGTGCGCACCTTCTATGGTGCGGGGCTTGTGGTGCGAGTGCGGGGTCGTACGGGGTGCGGGCGGGTGCCGGATACCGGGTGCGGCGGGTCGGTCACGTCCTGTCGCGTGCGGGCGGCGGGGCTCGCGTCGTCCGGAGGGACGGAGCGGCGGGTCGGGACGTTCCCGTGCGGGGTGCGCTCCCCGCGGGCCGCGCGGGGCCGGGGGGGCCGTCCGGATGCGCGGAGGGGCCGAGGGGCGCGGCGTGGACGCGGCGGCTTCGGCGGGCGGCCGGGGCGGGCGCGGGCCGGCCTGCTGCCGGCGTCCCCCGTGCGGCGCGGCGCGGCGCGGATCCGGCGTCGGGCGGAGCAGGGGCGCCGGCCCCGTACGGGGCCTGTTCCCTGCCGGCGAGCCGCGGGACCGTCCCTCGCCACGCCCCTCTTCCGTGAGCAGGTCGTCCGCCGTCGGGGCGCCGGGGGTGAGCGGTGGAACGCGCCCCGCCCGGTCTCGCGGGGTCGTGCGGACCGGTTCCCGTCCGTCGGGTCCTGCTGGGTCCGGTCCCGTTCCGGCGTCCGGCCCCCGTCGGGGCCCGGGTCCGCGGTCCCGTCCCCGTCGCTCCGTCGTGCGGCCGGTCGTCCGTCCCGTCCCCCGGTTCCCCGCCGTTCCTCGCGGACCGGCTTCGTCGGGGCCGGGGCGGCTCCGCGCGTCTCCGCGTGGCCCCGGGGGGGCTACGGGCGGCGGGCCTCGTCCGTCAGGAGGACCGGGATGTCGTCGCGGACCGGGTAGGCGAGGCCGCAGTCGGAGCCGGTGCAGATGAGTTCGGGGGTCTCGTCCGCCGTGCGGTCGTTCAGCGGAGCGTGGCACGCGGGGCAGGCCAGGATCTCCAGGAGGCCGGCTTCGAGCGGCATGGGATGTCCCTTCGAACAAGCGGTTTCGGGCCAGGTCAGCCTACCGCCGGGGGACGGGGGTCGGCCCGTTCCCCGGCGGTGGGTGTGCGCGGGTGTCAGTCCGCGGCGCGGACCAGGGCGAGGACCTCGTCGCGGATCCGCTCCATCGTCGCCGCGTCGCGGGCCTCGACGTTGAGGCGGAGCAGCGGCTCGGTGTTCGAGGCGCGCAGGTTGAACCACCAGTCGGCCGCGGTCACCGTGAGGCCGTCCAGGTCGTCGAGGGTGACGTCGCCGCCCTCGTACGCGGCCCGGACCTCGGCCGCGCGGGCCTGCTGGTCGGCCACGGTCGAGTTGATCTCGCCGGAGGACGCGTAGCGGTCGTACGCGGCCACCAGGGCGGAGAGGGCGCCCTCCTGGCCGCCGAGGGCCGCCAGGACGTGGAGGGCGGCCAGCATGCCGGTGTCGGCGTTCCAGAAGTCCTTGAAGTAGTAGTGCGCCGAGTGCTCGCCGCCGAAGATCGCGCCCGTCTTGGCCATCTCCTCCTTGATGAAGGAGTGGCCGACGCGGGTGCGGACCGGCTCGCCGCCCTGCTCGCGGACGACCTCCGGCACCGACCACGAGGTGATCAGGTTGTGGATGATCGTTCCGCCGGGGTGCTTGGCGAGCTCGCGGGCCGCCACCAGGGCCGTGATCGCCGACGGCGGGACCGGCTCGCCGCGCTCGTCGACGACGAAGCAGCGGTCGGCGTCGCCGTCGAAGGCGAGCCCGAGGTCGGCGCCCCCGGCCACGACGCGGGCCTGGAGGTCGACGATGTTCTTCGGGTCCAGGGGGTTCGCCTCGTGGTTCGGGAACGTGCCGTCGAGCTCGAAGTACATCGGGACCACGTCCAGCGGCAGGCCCGCGAAGACGGTGGGGACCGTGTGGCCGCCCATGCCGTTGCCCGCGTCCACGACGACCTTGAGGGGGCGGATCGCCGTCAGGTCGACCAGCGACTTGAGGTACTCCGCGTAGTCGTCGAGCGTGTCGCGGTGGGTGATCGTGCCGGGAGTCGCCGCCGCTTCGGGGGCGCCGCTCTCCGACCAGGTCTCCACCAGCCGCCGGATCTCCGCCAGGCCGGTGTCCTGACCGACCGGGGCCGCTCCGGCGCGGCACATCTTGATGCCGTTGTACTGGGCCGGGTTGTGCGAGGCGGTGAACATCGCGCCGGGCAGGTCGAGGCTGCCGGAGGCGAAGTACAGCTGGTCGGTGGAGCAGAGTCCGATCAGGGTGACGTCGGCGCCGAGGCGGGCCGCGCCGCGCGCGAAGGCGTCCGAGAGGCCGGGCGACGAGGGGCGCATGTCGTGGCCGACGACGACGGCGGCCGCGTCGGTCACCCGGACGAAGGCGGCGCCGAAGAGTTCGGCGAGCGACTCGTCCCACTGGTCGGGTACCACTCCGCGGACGTCGTACGCCTTCACGATCTGCGACAGATCGGCAGTCACGGATCCACCCTCCTGAGTTCTCGGCACGCGTGTGCGGCGCGTGTGCGGAACGCCAAAGCTACCCGGAGTGGGAGGGGGGTACGCGGAGGGTGGCCGGTTGCGCTCAGTTGTCGGGGGAGCGCAGCACCCTCAGATGCCCTCGGCGGCCGACCTCCATGGGGTCGCCGCCGCGGCCTCCGCCGCTCTTGCCGCCGGCCTCGGCCGTGCGCTCCTGGGGGCGGGCGGCCTCGCGCACCGCGTTGGCCAGGGCTTCGAGGTCGTCGCCGCTGGGGCGGGGCGGGGCGGATCCGTCGGTCAGCCGCACGACCTCCCACCCGCGGGGGGCGGTCAGGCGCTCGCTGTGCGGGGCGCACAGGTCGTAGCAGTGGGGCTCGGCGTAGGTGGCGAGCGGGCCGAGGACCGCAGTCGAGTCGGCATAGACGTACGTCAGTGTCGCGACGGCAGGGCGGCCGCACGCAGTGCGCGAACAGCGACGTACAGGGCTCACGACGTTGGACGGTACCGCACTCTTGAGCGGGCCGCGACGACTCTCCCTCAGGTCACTCCCCCGTGTCGCGGTGTGACCTCCGCCACCCCCACCCGTACGGGAGCCGCTCCGACCTGCGCGGGAGGGGCCGCAAGGGGGCGGCGACAGGACGCGATCCGGACAGTCGAGGGTATGGATCCGGTCAACCACGGCCAGATGGCCGATCGTCCCGAGCCCGCGAAACGGGCGGACCGTTGGCCTGAACGTTCAGGTTGCGACAGGGGGTGGGGTGCCGGGCCCGGAGAGCGCGGGAAGGTGGCGAGGATGCGCCACGGTGCTCGGGTGCCGATGGGGGTTACGCTGCGTCAGTGATGGACACTCCTGTGCCTCCGAGCCCCCCGCACCACTCCTCGGAGCCCCCGGCGGAGCCCCGGGTGCGCCGCCGCGACCGGCACGGCCGCGGGATGCGGGGACCGGTCGCCCCTCCCCAGGTGCCGCTCTCCACGAGCCGGGCCGACACCTTCCGCGACCTCGTCCTGGACTCGGTGGAGCGGCTGGAGCGGCGCTGGCCGCAGCTCGCCGACGTCGAGTTCATGGTGATGGAGGTGCCGCCGACGGTGCCGGGCGAGACGGTGCCGCTGGGCGGTTCCGCACCCGCCGAGAAGGGCGATCCGGCCCGGGTGGTCGTGTACCGGCGTCCGGTGGAGATCCGCTCGAAGAGCCGGGACGAGCGGGCGCTCCTCGTCCACGAGGTGGTCGTGGAGCAGGTCGCCGAGCTGCTCGGGCTGTCCCCCGAGTCCGTCGACCCCCGGTACGGGCAGGACTGACGCGGGGGCCCGGCGGAGCGGGGGCCGGACCCCCGTCCTCGCGGAGCCCGGCCCGATCGGCGGGACACCCTCTAGTCGAGGACCCCGAGGTCCTGGCGGGCCGACGGGACCTCGACCGTGCCGCGGTCGTCGACGAAGGTCTGGACCGTGAACATCGGGGTGCCGTCCTGCGGCACCGCCAGCATCCTCGACGCGTACACCCTGCCGCCCGAGAGCGGTTCGACGGTCAGCGCGTAGGAGCCCTTGAGGCCCTCGGGGACCAGGTCGGTCAGGGCGGTCGTGGTGCCCCCCTTGACGGTGACCGTCCTCGACACCGCCGTCCCGCCGGCGGAGCCGGCCGAGGCCGTGACCTTGACCTTCGCCTCCTCGCCGACGGCGGTCAGGGCGAGCGTCGTCGTCCCCTCGGCCCGGTTGTCGGCGATCGTCGCCCGGCCGGAGACCGCCCCGGTCGCCGGGACGAACGCGACCTCGGTGTCGTCGCCCTTGCCGCGGACCACGCGAAGCGCGGCCACCACCGGGGTCGGCTTCTTCGGGTCGGCGGGGCTGAGCATCAGCGAGCCCACCTCGCCGCGGGTGAGGCCCGGCAGTTCGACGGAGGCCGTCATCCCCGACTTCACGTGCAGGGAGCCGGCGCTCGCCGGGACGATCGTGCCGTTCCGGGTGACCAGCTGGACCTTCAGGTCGGCGTCGTCCTCGCCCGGGACGAAGGCCACCAGGCGTACGGAGGCGGCGTCGGCCGGGATGCCGGGGAGCACCGCGGTGCTCGCCGGGTCGGCGGAGGCGGCGAGCCAGTCGCTGCCGAGCTTCTCGTCGGCGGCGCCGATGGCCGCGCCGACCCGTCCGCTGCGGGTGGTGACGTGGACGGTGACGGACTGCTGCGCGGTCTCGCCCGTGAGGGTGGACAGCAGGACCGGGACGGTGGAGTGGGCGGGGACCGGGATGCCCTCGGTGAACTGGGACTTGAGGACGCCCTCGGGGCCGTACAGCTCGATGTCGGCGACGGCGGCCGTGTCGTCCGGGTTGGTGAGGTGGACGTAGTCCTGGCGCTCCTTGGCGGTGGAGGCCGCGGGGAACCAGAAGTCGGTGTCGGGGGCGCCGCAGCTGAGGCCGAGGAGGCCGCGGGCGCCGCCCGCGGGGACGACGGTGGTCTGCTGCACGGTCCAGCCGGGGGCGAGGGTGCCGGTCGCCGCGCCGGTGAGGGCGGGCACGGCCGGGCCGTCCGCCTCGGCGGTGACGGGCTTGCCGGGGGCGGTGACCGTGGCCGGGGCCTTCGGGGCCTTGTCCTTCTTGCCGCCCTTGGTGGCGCCTCCGGCGGTCGTGGTGCTCGTGGCGGCCCGCAGCAGGGCGGTGGCGGCGGGCTTGCCGGCCGTGCCGGAGCCTCCCGTGGTGCCCTCGGCCGTGTCGTCCGTGCCGCCGGGCGGGGTGTACGAGGTGTAGAGCGTCTCGGCCAGCTCGGAGGTGCTGGGCATCGGGCAGGCGAGGCCGGCGCGCTCGACGGGGAGGCGGGTGGGCGCCGTGGCGCGCGAGGCCGCGGCACCGTCCGGGGTGGTGAGGGACGCGAAGCCGGTGACGGCGGCGAGCGCCGTGGCGCCCGCGATCAGGGAGAGGGTCGTGCGCTTCACTGGTTGCTGCTCCCGTCGGGACGCTGCTCGGTCTCGTGGCCCTGGGGGTGCCCGTAGCCGTAGGTGTACGGGTCGTACTGCTGCGGGTCGTACGGCTGCTGCGGCTGCTCGTAGCCCTGCTGCCCGTACTGCCCCTGCTGGGGGTCGTACTGCTGCGGCTGCTGGTCGTAGCCCTGCTCGGGGTACGCCTGGGGGTCGTACTGCTGCGGCTGCTGGTCGTAGCCCTGCTGGGGATACGCGTAGGCCTGCTGCTGGTACGGGTCGGCCGCGTACTCCTGGTAGTAGCCCTGCTCGGCGTACCCCTGGGGCTGGAGCTGCTGCTCCTCGTGGGGCCCGGGCTGCTGCTCCTCGTGGGGCTGGGGGTGGGCGGGGTCGTAGCCGCCGCCGTCCCAGTCCCGGGGCTGCTCGTCGCCCGGCAGGCCCGGGATCGCCGCGGTCGCCGGCGACGGCTCCGGGCCGTTCCCGGTCTCGCCCTCCGCCTCGGCCTCCGCCGCGGCGCGCAGGCGGCGGGCCCGGCGGCCGTCGCCCTCGGTCGCCTGGGCGGGGATCACGAGCCCCTCCTCGGGGAGGTCGTCGTCGATCTCGCGGCGCCGGCCGGGCAGGGCGAGGACGAGCAGGACGACGGCGAGGCCGACCTGGGCCCAGATCCAGGCGCTGCGGGTGAGCGGCTGGTCGTAGGTGAGGTCGAGGCGGCCCGCCTGGGCGGGGAGCTCGAAGCCCTGGGCCCAGCCGTCGACGGTGGTGCGGGTCAGCTCCTTGCCGTCGAGGGTGGCGGTCCAGCCCTCGTCGGCACGGTCGGCGAGGCGCAGGACGCGGCCGGCGGGGCCGGCCGGGATCTCGGTGTGCGCCTCGACGGGGCCGGCGGCCACGGGGACCGGGGCCGTGCCGTCGGCGGGCTTCGCCGCCGTGCCGGTCGTCGTCTCCGGGGTCTCGGCGGCCGGCGGGACGATCATGACGCGGGCGATCTCGCGGTCCACGCGCCAGAGGGCGCTGCCGTCGAGCTGGCTGAGGCGGCTGAGGCCGGGGGTGGAGTCGAGGACGCGGCCCATCTGGCGGGGCGCGCCGTCCCGCACCAGGACGTAGCGGATCGCGTAGCCGCTGAGCTGCTCGGTCTGGTCGGCGCCGGAGCCGGCGACGAGGTGGGCGACGACGTCGTCCAGGCGGGGGTCGGGCTCGGCTCCCGCGGTGAGTTCGGCGTCGCCGAGGCGGGCTCCGGAGCCGCGGACCAGGGTGTACGCGACCTCGCCGGGCGAGGTGCCGCCGAGCACCAGGGTGCGGGGCTGGTCGCGGGTGCCGGACTCCTCGGCGACGAAGGCCGGGACCTGGACCGGGTCGCGCCGGGTGAGCGGGCCGTCGGCACCGGCGATCATCCAGCCGGCCGCGGCGACGGCGGGGCCGACCGCGCAGGCGAGGGCGATGAGGGCGGCGACGGGCTGGCGCCAGCCGAAGCCGTGGGCCGCGACGCGGGTGCGGCCGCGCTCGGCGCCGATCATGCCGGCGGCGATGAGGGCGGCGCCGTAGACGAGGGTGGCGGGTCCGGCCCAGCCGGTGCCGCCCGCGCCGTTGGAGAGGGCGGCGAAGAGGAGGCCGGCGAGGCCGGCGGCCCAGGCGGCGTGGACGGCGAGCCGGCGCTCCTCGCGCAGCAGTCCGGCCAGGCCCGCGAGGACGAGGCCGGCCAGGAGGAGGCCGCCGGTGGTGCCGGGGCCGCCGGGGCTGGTGGCGAGGAGGTCGAGCGCGCCGGCCGTGCCGGTGCGGATGTCGAGTCCGGCCTCGCGGAGGAACGCGGCCGGGTCGGTGAGCAGGGTCAGCGACCAGGGCGCGAGGACGAGGAGCGGGGTGCCGACGGCGGCCAGGAAGCGCAGCCCGTAGGCGGTGATGTCGGAGCGGCGCACGACGAGCACGCCGAGGCCGAGGAGGACGGCGAGCGGCCACACGACCGGGGTGAACGCGGTCGCGAAGGTCAGCAGGAAGGTGTAGGCCCAGGTGGCGCGCCAGCTGGGCCGGTCCGGGCGGTTGAAGCCGTGGGCGGCGACGGCGGCGCGGGCCATGAGCGGCAGCAGGATCGCGAGGATCGCGGTGCCGAGCCGGCCGGTGGCGAGCGCCCCGGTGGCGGCGGGCAGGAACGCGTACGCGATGGCGCCCCAGGCGCGCAGCAGCCGGGACTCGACGAGGCCGCGGGCGGCGAAGTACGCGGTGAAGCCGGCGAGCGGGACCGAGCAGACGAGCAGCAGGGTCAGCGCGGTGGAGGTGGAGCCGAGGAACAGCGCGGAGAGCGCGGCCAGGACGGCGAGGTACGGCGGGGCGGTCTGGGTGCCGCCGGTGCCGAGGGGGTGCCAGCCGTCGGCGTACCGCGACCAGAGTTCGGAGACGGTGTCGGGGGCGGGCAGCAGGGCGCCGCCGGCCAGCGAGCCGCCGGCGAAGAGGTTGCGGGAGGCGACGAGGGAGATGACGAGCAGCAGGGCGAAGAGGACCGGGCCGGGCTTGCGGGCGATCTTCTTGAGCCGGGCGAACTGCTCGACCTCCAGGTAGTCGGCGTCGTCGCCGCCGGGCCCGGACTCGACGACGCCGTGGCGGGAGCCGCCGGAATCGGCCTCGGAACCGCCGAAGTCGGCGGTGATCTGCTCGACGGCGGCGCGGACGGTGGCGCCGGGCGGCGGGAACAGCGGGCGGAGTTCGCCCGCCGGGACCGCGGGGTTCTTGCGGCGCTTGCGGGCCGCGAGGATCTTCTCGGGGCGCAGCAGGGTGGCGAGGAGGCCCATGAGCTCGTCGACGGCCTGTCCGGGGACCTTGCCGACGAGGTAGGCGAGGGTGCGGAGCAGGGTGCTGACGACGAGTCGGACGAGGACGTACGGGAGGGCGGCGCCGCGGGTGTTGGCGAGGAGGGTGTAGACGGCGCCGGCCTTGTCGACGCGGTGCGGGTTGGCGGCGGTGCGGCCGGCGCAGTCGACGGTGCGGCGCTCGCGGGCGGAGGCCTCGGCGTGCCGCAGGACGGCGTCGGGGGCGATGAGGACGCGGTGGCCGGCGGAGTGGGCGCGCCAGCAGAGGTCGACGTCGTCGCGCATGAGGGGCAGGCGCCGGTCGAAGCCGCCGAGTTCCTCGAAGACGTCGCGGCGGACGAGCATGCCGGCGGTGGAGACGGAGAGGACGGAGCGGACCTGGTCGTGCTGGCCCTGGTCCTGTTCGCGGCGGTCGAGGCCGGTCCAGCGGCGGCCGCTGCGGGCGATGGAGACGCCGGTCTCCAGGAGCTGCTTCCGGTCGTACCAGCCGCGCAGTTTGGGGCCGATGACGGCGGCGTCCGCGTCGGAGTCGGCGACGCGCAGGAGTTCGGCGAGGGCGTCGGGCTCGGGGGCGCAGTCGTCGTGGAGCAGCCAGAGCCACTGGACGGGTTCGCCGTGCGGGAGTTCGGGAAGGTCGTACGCCTCGTCGTTCCAGGTCCGGCTGACCGGGTCCCAGCCGCTGGGGCGCTTCAGGTAGGCGAGGTCCTCGGGTCCGAGCACGGGCGCGGTGCGGGCGGCCTCCTCGACGGCGGCACCGAAGCCGGTGCGGCGGGCGAGGTGGAGGACGCGGTCGGCGCCGATGGCGTCGGCGAGGAGCTGCGCCGAGTCGTCGGCGCTGCCGGTGTCGGCCGCGACCGCGTTCTGCACGGGGCGTTCCTGGGCGAGCAGCCCGGCGAGGGCGTCCGGCAGCCAGCGGGCGCCGTCGTGGGTGACGAGCACGGCGGTGACGACGTGTCGCGGAAACTCAGGAGTCGAGGACATCGAGCTACGGGCCCTCCGGCCGGGGTCGCCCCGCGGGGGGCGTGGGAAGCGTCTCGGACGGAGGCCCACACTAACGGCTGCACGCGGAGCGGTCCGCCGCCCTGGGGAGGGAGCGGACCGTCGCTCTGTGGACAGAGCGGGAGGAAGGGGCCCGGGGTCCGCGGGTGGGGAGGGCGGCGCGGTTCGGCTCGTCGGGGCGCCTCGCGGGGGCGGGAACAGCGGGGTGGGCGGCCCTCGTCGGGGCGTCGTCCGCGGGTGGGGACGGCGGGCCGGATCAGCTCGCCGGGGCGGGCTCCCGGGGGCGGGGGGCGCGGGCGGGTGCGGCCCGCCGGGACACGGAACGGTCCGCCGCCTGAGGGGGAAGCACAGGGGGCGGACCGTTCGTGGTGGTGCGGCGTGCGCGGGGCCGTGCGGGCGTCGCCCGGCTCGCGCGGCGGATCAGACCGCGGCCTTCTTCAGGCGGCGGCGCTCCCGCTCGGAGAGACCGCCCCAGATGCCGAATCGCTCGTCGTTCTGCAGGGCGTATTCGAGGCATTCGGAGCGGACCTCGCAGGCGAGGCAGACTTTCTTGGCTTCTCGGGTCGAGCCGCCCTTCTCGGGGAAGAAGGACTCGGGATCGGTCTGGGCGCACAGCGCGCGCTCCTGCCAGCCGAGTTCTTCGTCCGCGTCCTCGACCAGCAGTTCCTGGAACAACTCGGTCATGTGCGCCCCTCGTCTGTTCTGTGCGTCCCCGTGGTCTTGCCGTTGCGAACCCGGCCGAACGACACGAGTGAAATTACAAGTTCGTGCTTTACGCGAGTCAAGCCGAGATCTGCTATTGGGCCTCGTATTCACTCTGCGGAACCAAGCCTATGCGGAAAGTGTTCAAATCACCAAAAACAAGACACATGCCACCGGTCCGGCTCCACCGTGCGCGGCCCTCACAGGGGAGGACGTCCGAGACTTGGATCTTGTTGCGATCCAGCCATGGAAGCGATCCTGATCACAGTCCGGTCACGGACCGGTCGGGTCCACACGGTCACCGAGCGTGGTCGATCGGGGGGCGCCGCCATGTTTACGGGCACGACTGAAGCGCCATCTGTCCTGGTCCGCGGCTGAACAAACCTTTCTCCCCGCGGAGTAACCGGATGAGGTGAAACATTACCCCCAAATCGGGCATTGAGTTGACAGTCGGGTGTCGTTCCGGCCACCTTTGGTGGCATGCCAGCAACCGCAGCGCACTCCGCGACCCACAGCCGTGGGTTCCGCAGCGCTGTCCAGGCGCGCTGTTGCTGTTGCTGTCCCAGCTGTTGATGCCGTAGAGCTCCAGCTTCTCTCCCCCAGCGTCACCCTGCGTCACTCGCGTCACCTCTTCGTGACCCCCCACCGCTTCTGTTTCTGCTGAGGAACCTCCCCACCCATGAACATGGACAGCGACCTTCAGATCGCCGGCGACATCCTCGAGGTCCCGCACCTCCTTCAGCCCGAGCGCGCCCACCCCGAGACGGTGGCCGACTTCGCCGGGCTCGCGCGCTCGATCGCCGACGACCGCGCCCAGTGGGCCCCGTACGTCGAGTACGACGCCACGACCCGCTGGTACCACCGGCTGCGCACCGGCCCCGGCTACGAGGTGTGGCTGCTCTCCTGGGTACCGGGCCAGGGCAGCGGACTGCACGACCACGGGGTGTCCTCCGGCGTGCTGACCGTCCTGGAGGGCGAACTGACGGAGCGTACGGAGCGGGGCACCCGGTCGCTCGCGCCGGGCTCGGAACGGGTCTTCGCACCCGGGTACGTCCACGAGGTCGTCAACGACTCCCTCGAACCGGCCGTCAGCCTGCACGTCTACTTCCCCGGCCTCACCGAGATGCCCATGCACGAGTCGCTCCAGGCGCAGTGCGCCCCGGCCGCGCCCGAGGCCGCGCTCGCCTGACAGACTGCGGGGCATGCGCATTGTGGTTCTGGCCGGCGGCATCGGTGGTGCCCGTTTCCTTCGCGGCCTCAAGCAGGCCGCGCCGGACGCGGAGATCACGGTCGTCGGCAACACCGGTGACGACATCCATCTCTTCGGGCTGAAGGTCTGCCCCGACCTGGACACGGTGATGTACACCCTCGGCGGGGGCATCAACGAGGAGCAGGGCTGGGGACGCACGGACGAGTCCTTCACGGTCAAGGAGGAACTCGCGGCGTACGGCGTCGGACCCGAGTGGTTCGGCCTCGGCGACCGGGACTTCGCGACCCACATCGTCCGTACCCAGATGCTCGGCGCGGGCTACCCGCTGAGCGCCGTCACCGAGGCCCTCTGCGACCGCTGGCAGCCGGGCGTGCGCCTCCTGCCCATGTCCGACGACCGCGTCGAGACGCACGTGGCGATCGAGGTCGACGGCGAGCAGCGCGCGGTGCACTTCCAGGAGTACTGGGTGAAGCTGCGCGCCTCCGTGGACGCCAAGGCGATCGTGCCGGTCGGCGCGGAGGCCGCGAAGCCCGCGCCGGGCGTCCTGGAGGCCCTCGCCGAGGCGGACGTCATCCTCTTCCCGCCGTCCAACCCCGTGGTGAGCGTCGGGACGATCCTGGCCGTGCCCGGGATCCGCGAGGCGATCGTCGCGGCGCAGGCGCCCGTCGTCGGCCTCTCCCCCATCGTCGGCGGCGCCCCGGTGCGCGGGATGGCCGACAAGGTGCTCGCGGCGGTCGGCGTCGAGGCCACGGCGTCCGCGGTCGCCGGGAACTACGGCCCGGAGCTGCTGGACGGCTGGCTCGTCGACACCGTCGACGCGGACGCGGTCGCGGACGTCGAGGCGGCGGGCATCCGCTGCCGGGCGGTGCCGCTGATGATGACCGACGTCGACGCGACGGCCGCCATGGCGCGCGAGGCCCTCACGCTCGCCGAGGAACTGCGGTGACCCTGCGGGCGGAGGCGGCCGGGGCCCCCTCCTACCGGGTCTGGGCCCTGCCCGGGCTGCCGGAGGTGGCGGCCGGGGACGACCTGGCCAAGCTGATCGCCTCGGTGGCGCCGGACCTCGCCGACGGGGACGTCCTCCTCGTCACCTCCAAGATCGTCAGCAAGGCCGAGGGGCGGGTGGTCGCCGCCGACGACCGCGAGGAGGCCATCGACGCCGAGACGGTGCGGGTGGTGGCGCGGCGCGGCACCCTGCGGATCGTCGAGAACCGGCAGGGGCTGATCATGGCCGCCGCCGGGGTCGACGCCTCCAACACCCCCGCCGGGACGGTGCTGCTGCTGCCCGAGGACCCCGACGCCTCGGCGCGGCGCATCCGCACCGGACTGCGCGAGGCGCTCGGCGTCGACGTCGGCGTCGTCGTCACGGACACCTTCGGGCGCCCCTGGCGCGGCGGGCTCACCGACGTGGCGATCGGCGCGGCCGGGGTGCGGGTCCTCGACGACCTGCGCGGCGGGACCGACGCCTTCGGCAACCCGCTGAGCGCGACCGTCGTCGCCACCGCGGACGAGCTCGCCGCCGCCGGCGACCTGGTGAAGGGCAAGGCGGCGGGGCTTCCGGTCGCCGTCGTCCGGGGCCTTCCGCACGTGGTCGGCGGGGACGGGGAGCCGGGGGCGCGGGCGCTGGTGCGCGGCGCCGGGGACGACATGTTCCGGCTGGGCACCTCGGAGGCCGTACGGGAGGCGGTGACCCTGCGCCGGACCGTGCGCGAGTTCACCGACGACCCGGTCGACCCGGGCGCGGTGCGGCGGGCGGTCGCCGCGGCCGTGACGGCGCCGGCCCCGCACCACACGACTCCGTGGCGCTTCGTACTCCTGGAGTCGGCGGAGTCGCGGCTCCGGCTGCTCGACGCGATGCGGGACGCGTGGATCGCGGACCTGCGGCGGGACGGCCGGTCCGAGGAGTCCATCGCGAAGCGGGTCCGGCGCGGTGACGTGCTGCGCAACGCCCCCTACCTGGCGGTGCCCTGCCTCGTCATGGACGGCTCGCACCACTACGGCGACCCGCGCCGGGACGCGGCCGAGCGCGAGATGTTCGTGGTGGCGGCGGGCGCGGGCGTCCAGAACTTCCTGGTGGCGCTGGCCGGTGAGCGGCTGGGCTCGGCGTGGGTGTCCTCGACGATGTTCTGCCGGGACGTCGTCCGGGAGGTCCTCGACCTGCCGGCCGACTGGGACCCGCTGGGCGCGGTGGCCGTCGGACGGCCCGCGGAGGCGCCGCGGGAGCGGGCGCCGCGGTCGGCCGCGGAGTTCGTCGAGGTCAGGTAGCGGCGGGCGGTCTCGCGCTCCCCGGCCGTGCCGTTCCTCAGAGGGCGGTGATGTTGCCCGGCGTCATGCGGGGCGCCCTGCGGGGCGGGACGCGGCCGCTGAGGAGGATCAGGCGGGCCGCGCGGTGCCGCTGGCCCGCGTAGGGGGCCAGGAGGGCGAGCATCGCCTCGTCGTCGGCCGTCCGGTCGCCGGCGAGCGCCCAGCCGACGATGCCGGGGAGGTGCAGGTCGCCGGTGGTGACCTCGTCCGGGGCGCCGTTGCTCCGCTGGACGGTCTCCGCGCTCGTCCACGGGCCGATCCCCGGGACCCGTTCCAGGCGCTCGCGGGCCGCCGGCGGGTCCATGAGCACGGCCTCCTCCAGGCGGGCCGCGACACGGGCGGCGCGGACGATCGTCGCCGAGCGCTTGCCGTCGACGTTCGCGAGGTGCCACTCCCACGAGGGGATCTGCGTCCAGGTCCGCGCGTCCGGCATGACGTGCATGCCCTCGGGGGCCGGGCCCGGGGCGGGCTCGCCGAACTTCCGCACCAGGTGGCGCCAGGCCCCGTACGCCTCCGTCGTCGTGACCTTCTGCTCCAGGACCGTCGGGATCAGCGACTCCAGGACCAGGCCCGTGCGGGTCAGCCGGAGGCCGGCGCGGCGGCGGTGCGAGGCCAGGACCAGCTTGTGGCGGGGGACGAAGGCGGCGGGATCGTCCTCGGCGCCCAGCATGGCGGGGGCCCGGTCCAGGAGCCAGGCGGCGCCCGCGCCCCAGGCCTCGGCCGTGGCCGCGCCGTCCCGGACCGCGAACCGGATCGTGCCGGGGCCGTCGGGCGTGCGGCTCGCCCGCCAGACCGAGCCGTCGGGGGTCACGCGGAAGGTGGGGTCGGCGGGGCCGCGGCGGAGCGGGCCGAGGGTGAGGCCGAGGTCCGGCGCGCCGGCCGCCGGGCCGCCGCGGGGGACGGGGGTCTCGCCGCCGCGGATCGTGGTGCGGGTGGTGGGGGGTGTGAAGCGGCCGGACATGGTCCCGAGCGTAGCCGGGCGGGGGCCGCGCCCGCCGCCGCTTCGGCGGGGGCGACCCCCGCGGAGCGCGGGGGTCGCCCCCGGACTCCGCGGAACGCCCGCCCGCGACGGGGACTACTGGTCCGAGGAGAAGCGGACCGCGCCCGGGGGAAGCGTCGTGTCGCACCAGACGCGGACGCCCTCGCGGAGTTCGTTGTCGGCGCCCACCTGGGCCCCGTCCCCGATCACCGCGCCCGCCAGGACCGTCCGCGCGCCGATGCGGGCTCCCGCGCCGATCAGGGAGTCGGTGATCACCGCGCCCGGTTCGACGACCGCGCCGGCCAGCAGCGTGGAGCCCGCTATGCGCGCGCCCTCGCCGACCACCGCGTCCGCGCCGACCACCGTGCCGCCGGTCAGCTTGGCGTCCGGGGCCACGCGGGCGGACGGGAGGACCAGGCGGTCGCCGCAGCGGCCCGGCACGGCCGGGGAGGGCGCGCGGCCCAGGACCAGGTCGGCGGAGCCGCGGACGAAGGCCTGCGGGGTGCCGAGGTCCAGCCAGTACGTGGAGTCGACCATGCCCTGGAGGTGCGCCCCGGAAGCGAGGAGCTCGGGGAAGGTCTCGCGCTCGACCGAGACGGGCCGGCCGGTGGGGATGGTGTCGATGACCGAGCGGCGGAAGACGTACGCGCCGGCGTTGATCTGGTCGGTGACGATCTCCTCGGGCGTCTGCGGCTTCTCCAGGAAGGCCGTGACGCGGCCGGTGGCGTCCGTGGGGACCAGGCCGAAGGCCCGCGGGTCCTCGACGCGGGTGAGGTGCAGCGAGACGTCCGCGCCGGAGGAGGAGTGGGTGGCGACGAGGGCCTGGATGTCCAGGCCCGTGAGGATGTCGCCGTTGAAGATCAGGACCGGGTCGTCGGGGCCCGAGTGGAGTCGCGAGGCGACGTTGCGTATCGCACCGCCGGTGCCGAGCGGCTCCTCCTCGGTGACGTACTCCAGGCTCAGGCCGAGCGACGAGCCGTCACCGAAGTGCGGCTCGAAGACCTCGGCCAGGTAGGAGGTGGCGAGCACGATGTGCTCGACGCCGGCGGCACGGGCGCGGGCGAGCTGGTGCGTCAGGAAGGGGACGCCGGCCGCCGGAACCATGGGCTTGGGCGTGTTGACCGTGAGGGGTCGCAGCCGTGTTCCCTTGCCACCGACCAGGAGGATCGCTTCTGTCACCTTGTCGTCTCTGCTTCCTGTTCGGGGCCCGTCGGCTCGCCCGTCTCGGTCGTCCGTGCGATATGACCGGTCAGTTTATGCAGACGGTTGCCCCGATGGCCCCCTCACGGCCTTCCCTGGTACTTCGCGGAGCTCGTACGGGCCGTGCCGAGCTTGCCGTAGAGCTTCACTCCGGGGCACTCCGTGGCGAATCCGTCACGGTGTCCGGCGATGGCGTTGAACTTGACGCTCTTGCCCTTCTTGTACAGGTTTCCGCCACCCGAGACGAGATAGGTCGTGCCCTTCGGATTCACCCCGTGCAGCCCGAGCTTCCAGGCCGTCAGGCGGGCCACGGCGGTCACCGCGGCGGCCGGCGGGGCGCTCTTGCTGAAGGTGCCGAGCACGGCGATGCCCATGCTGTTGGTGTTGAACCCGAGGGTGTGCGCGCCGAGGACCGGCTTGGCCACTCCCCCGGCCCGGCCTTCGTAGATGTTTCCGCACTTGTCGACGGCGAAGTTGTAGCCGAAGTCTCGCCACCCACTGCTCTGGACGTGGTAGCGGTAGATACTGCGGAGGACGGAGGGGGCCTGCGCGCAGGTGTAGTTGTTGCCGGTGGCGCTGTGGTGCACGAAGGCGGCCTTGATGCTCTTCGTGTAGACGAAGCCCTTCTCGCGGATGCGCTCGTCCGCGCCCCACCCCTTGCGGGTGATGATCTTGGGCTGGGGGCCGATGTACGGCTTCGCGGCGGCAAGCTCCGGCGCCTGGGCGTCGGCGGGGGTCCGGGCGCCGTCCGCGGCGGCCGCCGGGGCCATCGCCTCCCGCCCCCGCGACAGGTACGGGAGCGAGAGCTCCGTCTCCTCCTTGGACAGGGCCGGGATCCAGGTCGCGCCGTACGGGGCGAGCTGGGTGTTCACCGCACTCGACGCCGCCTCCGCGGCGCTCAGGCGGGCGAGGGACAGCGAGGCCGCCCCCGTGCGGGACCACGCGGCGGCGGTCGCCGTGGCGGCCGCGGCTCCGGTGGCCGCCGGGTCCTGCTCCGGGTCCTGCTCCGGGGCCCCGCCCGGGGCCTCGCCGGGGTCGACCAGTTCCAGGCGCAGGCCCTCGGGGAGCGGTTCGTCGCCCCGTACCCGGATCTCCACGCCGTCCGAGTCGCCCACCCACAGCGGCGCCGTGGATCCCTTGAGGGCCGTCCCGTGGCCCTCCGCGGTGTCCGGGTCGGCACCGTGTTCCTCGTTGTGGGTCTCCACGTCCTGCCACTCCGACCAGGCTCCGCCGCCGGAGGCCCGGGTGCGGACCTGCACGACGCCGTGCAGGGGGGCCGCCGGGTCGTCCCACACGACGCCGACGAGGGAGAAGGGTCTGACGTCCCGTCGGGTGAGTCCCTGGACGTCGGTGTCGTCCGTCCCGCCGCCCAGCGCCCGGTCGGCGTCGCCCAGCGGCTCCAGGGGGAGCGACTGGGTGGCGCCGGGCAGGTCGGGCGCGGGTGGCTGGGCGGAGACCGTCGGTGGCAGCCCGAGCGCCGAGGGCACCGCGGCCGCCGCGGGTGCGGCAAGGGGAACCGGCAGGGCGAGGACCGTCGCGCAGGTCACGGCGATCGAGGAGGCGAGTGAGGCACGCATGGGCCGATCGTGCGGATCCCCGGGGCGTTCCGCGCGCCGGGAAACCGTCGCGAAACCGACTGCCCGTCAGGCCGACCGGTGGACGGCGTCACCGGTACGGCGGACCCGCGCGCGGCGGCGCGCGTACGCTGTCCGGCGTGAACGCCACCGACCGCACCCCCGCCGACCTGCTGCGATCCGCGCTCGCCGCGGACCCCGCCCGCCCCTTGGTCACCTTCTACGACGACGCCACCGGTGAGCGGGTGGAATTGTCCGTCGCCACCTTCGCCAATTGGGTGGCCAAGACGGCGAACCTGCTCCAGGGCGAGCTGTCCGCCGCGCCCGGCGACCGGCTCGCGCTGCTGCTGCCCGCGCACTGGCAGACGGCCGTCTGGCTGCTCGCCTGCTCGTCCGTCGGGGTGGTGGCGGAGGTCGGCGGCGATCCGGCCGACGCGGACCTGGTGGTCGCGGGGCCCGACGCGCTGGACGCCGGGCGCGCCTGCTCGGGCGAGCGGATCGCGCTCTCCCTGGCCCCACTGGGCCGCCGCTTCCCCGTCGCGCCCGCCGGTTACGCGGACTACGCGGTGGAGGTCCCCGGCCAGGGCGACCGGTTCGCCCCGTTCGTCCCGGTCGACGCGGCCGCCCCCGCGCTCGTCGTCGACGGCCTGGAGCTCGGCGGCGCGCAGCTCGTCGAGCGGGCCCGGGCGGACGCGGAGGCCCTCGGACTCACGCCCGGCGCCCGGCTGCTCTCCGGGCTCGGCTACGAGGACTGGAAGGGGCTCTCGACGGGCCTGTACGCCCCTCTGGCGGCAGGCGGTTCGGTGGTCCTCTGCCGGAACCTGGACCGGCTGGCGGCCGACGCGCTGGCCCAGCGCGTGGAGAGCGAGCGGGTCACCGTCACCGCGGCCTGAACCCCGCCCGCCGCACCCGCGCCCCGCACCCGCACCCCGGACCCGCCCCGAGCGGTCGCCCGACCCCGCACCGCACCACGCCCCGAGCGCCGGCCGGACGGCTCGCCGGGGCGGGCCGGGGCGCGGGCCGGCCGGTCGCGTCCGCCGGCCCCGGCCTCCGCCGACCAGGGTGCAGAAGGGCCGCCGGGAGTCCGTTCGGCCTAACGCCGCGCCGAGTCCCCGGGTCCGCACGCCCCGTCCGGTACATGATCGGCCGGGGGGAGTCGACTCCTTCCGCACAACCCTGCGTCGGGTTCGGCCGTCTCCTTCCACGACCGGCGACCGCCCGGCGCGCCTCCGACGCCACGAAGGACGGACTCAGACGTGACGGACCGCGCGGGTACGCCCGCCGAACCGGACCCCCCGGCGACGGAGGGCGCGGCGGCGGAGGGCACGGCTCCCGGGGCCGCCGAAGAGCCGCGGCGCCGACGCCACTGGCTGCGGTGGACGGCGCTCGGCGTCTCGCTCGTGGTGCTGGCCGCGGCCGGGGTCGGCTGGTGGTTCTACCGCAAGCTCGACGGCAACATCACGACGGACACCACCGCCGCCGACGAACTGCGGCGGTACGAGAAGGAGCGCCCGCCGGCGGTCGCCTCGGCCGCCCGGAACATCCTGCTCATCGGCTCGGACACCCGGTCGGGCGAGGGGAACCGCACGTACGGCAAGGACCAGGGGACCCAGCGCTCGGACACCACGATCCTGCTGCACCTGTCGGCGGGCAAGAAGAGCGCGACGGCGGTCTCGGTGCCCCGGGACCTGATGGTGACGATCCCGGGCTGCCGCAAGACGGACGGGACGCGGACCCGTGAGCAGTTCGCCCAGTTCAACTGGGCGTTCGAGTTCGGCGGGACGGCGTGCACGATCCGCACCGTCGAGAAGCTGACCGGGATCCGGGTGGACCACCACATGGTGATCGACTTCCGGGGCTTCAAGAAGATGGTGGACGCCGTGGACGGCGTGGAGGTCTGCCTCAAGGAGCCGGTGGACGACCCGGCCGCGAAGCTGAAGCTGCCCGCCGGGCGCCAGACCCTCCACGGCGAGCAGGCCCTGGGCTTCGTACGGGCCCGCAAGTCGCTCGGCAACGGCAGCGACACCGAGCGCATGGACCGGCAGCAGCAGTTCCTGGGCGCCCTGGTCAACAAGGTGCAGAGCGACGGGGTGCTGCTGAACCCGACCAGGCTGTACCCGGTCCTGGACGCGGCCACCAAGGCGATCACGACCGACCAGGGGCTCGACTCGCTGCGGGACCTGTACGACCTGGCGCGCTCGATGCGGGCGATCCCGACCGACAGGGTGCAGTTCCTCACGGTCCCCCGCCGCCCCTACACGTACGACGCGAACCGGGACGAACTGGTCCAGCCGGCGGCGAGTCAGCTCTTCCGGCAACTGCGGGAGGACCGGGCCGTCGTGGTGACCCCGGGCGAGGAGAAGAAGGACGGGACGGGCACGGGCGGGACCGGCGCGGACGGCAAGCCGGACGACGCGGACACCCCGGCTCCCTCGACGACTCCGACCTTCACGGGGCGCAACGCCGCGGAAGGGGTGTGCTCCTAGCGCGGGGGGTCCGAGGGGGCCGTGGGGACGGCGGGTAAAGGGCGAACCAAGGGGAGGGCCGGGAGGGATGAGGTTTGGGCAAATTGCCCGGTTGTAAGGGGCGTGGAATTTGTCACGCGCGTCGCCCCGCGCTGAACTGGGCGGATAGTGTGGCGCGATCCGGTGCACCCCGACCGCGTGGTCGCACTCACCAAGGATCGAACGACCGAGAGAGCGGCGCCCACTGGGGGAGGCGCCTCGCGTGGCACCGACGGAGGACTCGAGTAACCGTGGATGCGCACAGCCGTGGACGGGCGGACGAGATCGACCCCGCCGACCAGTGGGTGCTCAACCCGCAGACGGGCAACTACGAACTGCGACTGGACGACTCCGCTGGGCAGTCCCCGGCGCAGGCGCCGTCCGGAGCCCGCAGAGCCACCGTTCCCGCCCCCGCCTCGCGCGACACCTCCGCCGACTCCGCCGTCGAGGCGCCCGTGCCCGGCCAGCGCCGCCGGCGGGTCCCCGAGCCGGACGCCGGCCGGGGCCAGGCGTCGCCCGCGAGCCGCCGCAAGCGCAAGCAGGGCGCGTCCCGCAAGAAGAAGGTCCTGCTGTGGACCGGCGGCACGATGGCCTTCGTCCTGGTCGCCGGCGCGACGGGCGCGTACCTGCTCTACAACAAGCTCGACGGCAACATCGACGTCGTCGACCCCGTGGGCTCCGAGAGCAAGGGCTTCCGCAAGGGCGAGGCCTTCAACGTCCTGATCATCGGCACCGACAAGCGGACCGGCGAGGGCAACTCGGGCTACGGCGACACCGACAGCCCCGGCCACGCGGACACCACGATCCTCTTCCACGTCTCCAAGGACCGGACGAACGCCACGGCGCTCTCCATCCCGCGCGACCTGATGACGACGATCCCCGAGTGCCAGTCGCGGCAGCCCGACGGCAAGATCCTCACGATCCCCGGCCAGCAGCAGGCCCGCTTCAACGTCAGCCTCGGCCAGGACGGCCGCGACCCGGGCTGCACCATGCGGACCGTCAAGGAGCTGACCGGCCTGACCGTCGACCACTTCATGATGGTCGACTTCAACGCCGTCAAGGAGCTGACCTCGGCCGTCGGCGGCGTGAAGGTCTGCGTCGAGAAGGCCGTCGACGACCCCAAGTCGCACCTGAAGCTGCCGGCCGGCGAATCGGTCATCGAGGGCGAGAAGGCGCTCGCCTTCGTGCGGACCCGCTCCAGCTTCGGCAACAAGAGCGACCTCGACCGGATCAAGGTCCAGCAGCAGTTCCTCGGTTCGATGATCCGGCAGATGAAGTCGAACGAGACGCTCACCAGCCCGACGAAGCTCTACGACCTCGCCCAGGCGGCGACGGACGCGCTCACCGTCGACAAGGGCATAGGGTCCCTCGGCAAGCTCCAGGACCTGGCCAAGGAGCTCTCCTCGATCGACACGAAGAACATCGCCTTCGCGACGCTGCCCGTCATCGACAACCCGGACGAGCCGAAGCCGATCACCGTGGTGCCGCACCCGACGCAGGCGCCGCAGCTCTTCGCCGCGATGCAGGCCGACACCTCGCTCACCGAGGTGAAGAAGAAGCAGCAGGACGCCAAGAACGCGCAGGCGCAGGCCCAGGCGAAGCTCCTCCAGGGCACCCGGGCCGAGGCCGTCGACGTGCGCGTCGACGTCTTCAACGGCAGCGGCATCACGGGCGCGGCCCAGTCGACCATCAGCTGGCTGCAGAACGAAGAGGGCGTGACCCGCTCCACCAACAAGAGCAACGCCCCCGAGAAGGCGGCGAAGACGACGCTCACCTATGCACCGAACCAGGCCGATCAGGCCCGCAAGCTCGCGGACATGATGGGGCTGGCCGCCACGGCGCTCAAGCCGGGCACGCAGGACGCCGGGGAACGCGAGCCCATGACGCTCGTCCTCGGCGCCGACTTCAAGGGCGCGGGGGTGCCCATCAGCGGTCCGGTAAAGGCGCCGGACGTCGAGAAGGTACAAGCTGACAAGCAGGTGTGCGCCAAGTAGTCCGGAAACACCGGCACATGGCGCGCTCCTGACTGACGAGGGGACCTGGGGTGGGACAGAACAGCGTGCGTGGGGAGGGAACGCGTGGACGCGTTCCACGCGCCCGTGATGCGGGCTGGGACGACGACCTGTACGACGCCGGTGCGGCCACCGGCGCCGGGCCGGACGACGCTCCCGGGGAGGCGGACGCGGAGGCGGCCGCCGACCGGACGACCCGCGCCGAGCGCCGTCGCGGCGCCGGCGGCCGGGGCGAGGGCGGTGCGAACGGCGGCGGCGCCGACGGCCGGTCGGGCCACCGCCGCGGCGGCTCGCGCCGCCGTGCCAAGAAGGCCGGCAAACGCAAGGCGCTGCGCTGGGTCGCGGTCACCCTGGCGGTCCTGATACTCGGGACGGCCGGCGCCGGATACCTGTACTACGAGCACCTCAACGGCAACATCCGCGGCGGTTCGCGCGCGGGCGGCGACAGCGGCGTCAAGAAGGCCGCGCCCAACGCCCTCGGCGACACCCCGCTCAACATCCTCCTGATCGGCTCCGACAGCCGCGCCGACGCCAAGAACGTGGCCCTCGGCGGCGGCAAGAACCTCCGCGACGCGAAGCCGCTCGCGGACGTGCAGATGCTGCTGCACGTGTCCGCCGACCGGCAGAACGCGTCCATCGTCTCCATCCCGCGCGACACCATCGTGCCGATCCCCAAGTGCACCGGCCAGGACGGCTCCACGTACGCGGCGACGACCACCTCCCCCATCAACGAGACGCTGGGACGCGGGGGTCCCGGCTGCACGCTGACCACGTGGGAGAGCCTCACCGGGGTCTACATCGACCACTGGATGATGATCGACTTCGCGGGCGTGGTGGCGATGGCCGACGAGGTCGGCGGCGTACCCGTCTGCGTGAAGACCGGCGTCTGGGACAAGCCGACCCGGCTGGTGAAGGGCGGCTCGGGCCTCAAGCTGCCCGAGGGCACCCACGAGATCCAGGGCAAGCAGGCCCTCCAGTGGCTCCGCACCCGGCACGCCTTCGGCAACGACCAGGGCCGGGCCAAGGCCCAGCACATGTACCTCAACGGCATGGTCGAGAAGCTCCAGAAGCAGAACGCCTGGAGCGACACCGGCCAGCTGATGGGCCTCGCCGAGACGGCCACCAAGGCGCTCCAGGTCTCCGACGAACTGAAGTCGGTGAAGCGGCTCTTCGACCTGTCGATGCAGCTCAAGAACGTGAAGATGAACCGCCTCACGACGGCGACGGTCCCCACCACCGAGTGGTCCCAGGACCGGAACAAGCTCCAGATGGTCAAGTCGTCGGCCGACAAGATGTGGGCGATGCTCCGCGACGACATCGCCTTCGACAAGAACGGCAAGCCGGCCTCGGCCAAGCCGAAGCCGGGCGCGTCCGCGAAGCCGACGACCCCCGCCGAGGCCCCGGGCGCCTTCGCCGTCACCGTCGCCAACGGCACGGCGGGCACCGAGGGGACGCCCGTCGAGGGCCGTGCGAAGGCGATCACCGCGGTCCTCACCGACAAGGGCTTCACGCAGGCCGGCGCGTCCAAGGAGCCTCGGCCCCGCGAGGACACCGCCGTCCTCTACCCGAAGGACGGCGGCGACCAGGCCAAGGCCAACGCCGTGTCCGTGGCGAAGGCCCTCGGGCTGCCGGACTCCAAGGCCCGCGCCGACGCCGGGGTGGAGGGCATCACGCTGGTCGTCGGGGCGGACTGGCGCGAGGGCGACGCGTACAAGAAGCCGGCGGCGGAGGCGGGCGACCTGCCCGAGGGCGCCGACGACAAGGCGACCTGCATGGACATCTACTCGGTCTACAAGTGGGACGGGAAGAGCTGACCCCTCCCCGCGCACGCCCGGCGGCCGGGTCCCTCACGGGGCCCGGCCGTCGGCCGTCGGGGCGGCGGCCCGCGTCCCGGAACCGGGCCCGAAGCAGACGCGAGGACGGCGGATCCGCCGCTCGCGTTACCGCGAACGGGGGACAGCGGGCGTGCCGCACGGGTGGTGCTGCCTTGCGCTGATCGTATGGGCCTACCGTGCTCACGGTTCCCTTTGTCACACCCGCGGAGGTGTCCGTCCGTGCCCACACCGCCCCGCACGCCCCGTCCCCGGCCCGCCGCCCGATCGGCGCCGGTCCGTCGGAGGCGGAGGCGCCCCCGGTGGGGGATGCGGATGGCGACGGCGCTCTCCGTGACCGTGCTCGCGGCGGGCGGGATCGGGCACGCCATGGTGACCGGCCTCGACACGGGGATCACCCGGGTCGACCCCTTCAAGGACATGAAGAACCGGCCGCAGGCGGGCCACGGCATGAACGTCCTGGTCGTCGGCACCGACGGGCGGGACCGGATCACCCCCGAGGAGAAGGCGAAGTACCGGCTCGGCGGCGCGCCCTGCCACTGCACCGACACGGTGATGCTGGTCCACATCTCGGAGGACCGGGAGCGGGCGAGCGTGGTCAGCCTGCCCCGGGACTCGTACGCCGAGATGCCCGAGCACACCGATCTCACCAGCGGGAAGAAGCACCACGCGCATCCGGTGAAGCTGAACGCGGCGTACGCGGAGGGCGGGCCCTCGCTGACCGTGCGGACCGTGGAGTCGATGACCGGGGTCAAGATCGACCACTACCTGGAGGTCGACTTCACGAGCTTCATGCGGACGGTGGACGCGGTCGGCGGGGTGCAGATCTGCACGACCCGGCCGGTCAAGGACGCCTACTCCGGACTCGACCTGCCCGCCGGCACCCACGAGCTGGACGGCGGACAGGCCCTCCAGTACGTGCGCTCCCGGCACATCGACGGGGCCGCGGACATCGGTCGGATGCAGCGGCAGCAGCGGTTCCTCGCGGCGCTGGTCGAGCGGATCACGAGCGGCGGGGTCCTGTTCAACCCGGTGCGGTTCAGGGAGGTCGCCACGACGTTGCTGAGCTCCGTCCGGGCCGACCAGGACTTCGGCACGGACCAGCTGCTCGCCCTCTCCAAGGCGATGCGGGGCTTCACGCCGGCGTCGTCGGAGTTCGTGTCCGTGCCGATCGGGGACATGAGCTTCCCGGTGAAGGGCATCGGGTCGACGGTGAAGTGGGACGCGGCCAAGGCCCGGAAGCTGTTCGCGGCGCTGCGGGAGGACCGGCCCCTGGCGGCGCCCTCCCAGGGTGCGGCGTCCTCGGCCAAGGCGCCGCGGAGCGTGGTCGTGGACGTGGCCCCGCGGACCGTGCGGGTGCAGGTCTACAACGGGACCCGCACGGACGGACTCGGCCGGAAGGTCGACGACGCGCTCCGCGGCACCGGCTTCGACACCACCCGGACGCCGATGACCGGGACCGGGAAGGAGCGGGCGCGGACGCTGGTGGAGTACGACCCGCGCTGGGACCGCTCGGCGAAGAGCCTGGCGGCGGCCCTGCCGGGCGCGGAGCTGCGGCCGGTGCCCGGGCGGGGCGGCACGCTGCGGGTGACGGTGGGCGCCGACTACAAGGGCGTGACGGCGGTCCACGGCGAGGAGACGGTGCGCAACGGGCCGTTCGAGGCCGTGACCGGGGACAAGGTGGTCTGCCCCTGAACCGGCCGGCCGGGCGCCCGGCCGGCGCGGCGCGGCCGGCGGACCCGCACGGGCCGGCCGGTCCCGCGGACGCTCAGTCCTCGTAGCCCTCGGCCACCCGGCGCTCGCGGAGCTCCTTGATCGCCTGGCGGCGGGCCAGCCGGTGGGTGCGGCGGATCTGGGCCTCCTGGTTGCGGCGCTTGTCACGCTCCGTCTCCGGGACGACCTGGGGGACCGGCCGGGGCTTGCCGTCCGCGTCGACCGCGGCGAAGACCAGGTACGCGGAGCCGACCTGGGTGGCGGGCGTGGACTCGTTCCAGCGCTCGGCCAGGACCCGCACGCCGACCTCCATCGACGACCGGCCCGTCCAGTTCACCTGGGCCTTCACGTGCAGCAGGTCGCCGACCCGGACCGGCTCCAGGAAGACCATCTCGTCCATGGAGGCGGTGACCGCCGGGCCGCCCGAGTGCCGGCCCGCGACGGCGCCGGCCGCGTCGTCCACCAGTTTCATGATCACGCCGCCGTGCACCGTACCGAGGAGGTTGGTGTCGTGGCTGGTCATGATGTGGCTGAGGGTGGTGCGGGAGGCGGAGGTGGGCTTGCCCGGGATATCGCCCTGATCTGTCATGCCCTCCACCATATGCCGGGTCCCCCGGCCGTCGCCGTTCGGTCCGCTTTGCATCAGCTTGGCAACAGCACCGGCCCGAACTTCCACCCGCCCTGTCGCGCGGAAAGGCATCCCCGGCACACTGGTCCGCATGAATGACTGGCCCGAAGACGGCGGCTACGGCCGTGGCAGCGCGAACCCCCAGCCCGAGGGGCCTCGCCGGATGAGCCATGTGCAGCGTCCGCAGGTTCCGCAGCAGCCGCCTCGGCACGACCAGGGCTACAACCCGAACTTCACCCAGGCCCAGGGCTCGGGGTACGACTCCGGTTACAGCTCGGGCCAGGTCTACGGCGGTCCGCAGGGCCGCGGCCCGCAGGGCGGCGGGCGCGGCACCGTGCCGCCGCAGTACACGCCGGGCCCCGGCTCCGGCGGTCCCGGCCGCCCCGCCCCGGACTGGCGCAAGCGCATCAAGGTCGGCTCGATCGTCCTGGTGGTCGCCGTCGCGGCCTGGGGCATCGGCACCTACGCCTGGGCCAGCTCGCAGATGCGGAACGAGGTCGACCTCTCCAAGGTCATCGAGCGTCCGTCCGAGGGCGACTGCACGACGTACCTGATCGTCGGTTCGGACAGCCGCGAGGGCATGTCCGCCGAGGAGAAGAAGAAGCTGCACACCGGCTCCGCCGAGGGCAAGCGGACCGACTCGATGATGATCCTCGCGGCCTGCTCCAGCGGGAACACGATGGTCTCGCTCCCCCGTGACTCCTGGGTGACGATCCCGAACTTCGTCGGCTCCGAGTCGGGCAAGTCGTACCCGGCGCGCGGCGGGTCCAAGCTGAACGCGGCGTACGCGATGGACGGCCCCGAGCTGCTCGTCCGCACCGTCGAGTTCAACACCGGGCTGCGCATCGACCACTACGCGGAGATCGGCTTCGCCGGCTTCGCGAACATCGTCGACGCCCTCGGCGGCGTCGAGCTGAACATCGAGAAGGGCTTCAAGGACAAGAAGTCCGGCGCCGACTTCCAGGCCGGCACCCAGACCCTCAACGGCGAGCAGGCCCTGGCCTTCGTCCGGACCCGGTACGCCTTCGCCGAGTCGGACCTGCAGCGGACGAAGAACCAGCAGAAGTTCCTGTCCGCCCTGGCCAACCAGGCGGCGACGCCGGGCACCATCATCAACCCGTTCGCGCTGTACCCGACGCTGGGCGCCGGTCTGGACACGCTGATCGTGGACAAGGACATGTCCCTGTACGACCTCGGGAAGATGTTCTTCGCCATGAAGGGCATCAACAGCGGTGACGGCAAGTCGATGAACATGCCGATCTCGGGCAGCGCGCCGCAGGGCTCCCTCAAGTGGGACATGCCGAAGGTCAAGCAGCTGGTGCAGCAGATCCAGAACGACGAGAAGGTCACGGTCGAGTCGGGCCGCTGACCCCGTCGGACGGACCGAGAGGGCGCTCCCGCCCGGTGGCGGGGGCGCCCTTCGCCGTGCCTACGGGAGGTTGCGGGCCATGACGATGCGCTGGACCTGGTTGGTGCCCTCGTAGATCTGGGTGATCTTGGCGTCGCGCATCATGCGTTCGACGGGGTAGTCGCGGGTGTAGCCGTAGCCGCCGAGGAGCTGGACGGCGTCGGTGGTGACCTCCATGGCGACGTCGGAGGCGAAGCACTTGGCGGCGGCGCCGAAGAAGGTGAGGTGCTCCTTGTCGCCGCCGGCGGAGACGCGCTCCGACTTCGCGGCGGCGGCGTAGGTGAGCTGGCGGGCGGCTTCGAGCTTCATGGCCATGTCGGCGAGCATGAACTGGACGCCCTGGAAGTCGGCGATGGGCTTGCCGAACTGCTTGCGTTCGGTGACGTAGCCCTTGGCGTAGTCGAGGGCGCCCTGGGCGATGCCGATGGCCTGGGCGGCGATGGTGATGCGGGTGTGGTCGAGGGTCTTCATGGCGGTGGCGAAGCCGGTGCCCTCGGCGCCGATCATGCGGCTCGCGGGGATGCGGACGTTGTCGAGGTAGACCTCGCGGGTGGGGGAGCCCTTGATGCCGAGCTTCTTCTCCGGGGCGCCGAAGGAGACGCCCTCGTCGGACTTCTCCACGACGAAGGCGCTGATGCCCTTGGAGCGCTTGTCGGGGTCGGTGACGGCCATCACGGTGTAGTACTCGGAGACGCCGGCGTTGGTGATCCACCGCTTGACGCCGTTGAGGACCCAGAAGTCGCCGTCGCGTACGGCGCGGGTCTTCATCCCGGCCGCGTCGGAGCCCGCGTCGGGCTCGGACAGGGCGTAGGAGAACATCGCGTCGCCCTTGGCCAGCGGGCCGAGGTACCGGTGCTTGAGCTCCTCGGAGCCGGAGAGGATCACCGGCAGCGAGCCGAGCTTGTTGACCGCGGGGATCAGCGAGGACGAGCCGCAGGCGCGGGCGACCTCCTCGATCACGATGACCGTCGCGAGGGCGTCCGCGCCCGCGCCGCCGTAGGCCTCCGGGACGTGCACGGCGTGCAGGTCGTTGGCGACCAGCGCGTCCAGGGCCTCCTGCGGGAACCGGCCCTCCTCGTCCACCGCGGCGGCGAACGGCACGATCTTCGCCTCCGCGAGCGCACGCACCGACTCCCGGAGCATGTCGTGCTCCTCGGAGGGCCGATACAGGTCGAAATCAGAAGAACCTGACACTCTCACTCACTCCCACACTTGCTAACTACCGTTAAGTAACCCAAAGCGTAGGGCGTGACCCGGCCGCGGACCAGAGCACGACTATGCTCGGGCAGGCATTCCGCCCGACGTTCCCTGGAGACCCGCATGGCCCTCAAGATCACCGTGATCGGCACCGGCTACCTCGGCGCCACCCACGCCGCGGCCATGGCGGAGCTGGGCTTCGAGGTCCTGGGGCTCGACGTGGTCCCCGAGAAGATCGAGCTGCTGTCGTCCGGCCGGGTCCCGATGTACGAGCCGGGTCTGGAGGAGCTCCTCGCGAAGCACGTCGCGGGCATCGAGGGTTCGAGCGGCCGGCTGCGGTTCACCACCTCCTGGGAGGAGGTCGGCGCCTTCGGCGACGTGCACTTCGTCTGCGTGAACACCCCGCAGAAGCACGGCGAGTACGCCTGCGACATGAGCTACGTGGACGCCGCCTTCGCCTCCCTCGCCGCGGTCGTGCGCGAAGGGGCCCTCGTCGTCGGCAAGTCGACCGTGCCCGTCGGCTCGGCCGAACGGCTCGCGGGCGTCCTCCCAGCGGGCGTGGAGCTGGCCTGGAACCCGGAGTTCCTGCGCGAGGGCTTCGCCGTCCAGGACACCCTGCACCCGGACCGGATCGTCGTCGGCGTCCAGGGCGACCGGGGCGAGAAGCTGCTCCGCGAGGTGTACGCCGGGCCGGTCGGCGACGGTTCGCCCTTCGTGGTGACCGACTTCCCCACCGCCGAGCTGGTGAAGACCTCCGCGAACTCCTTCCTCGCCACCAAGATCTCCTTCATCAACGCGATGGCCGAGGTCTGCGAGGCGGCCGGCGGCGACGTCGCCAAGCTGGCCGAGGCGATCGGGCACGACGACCGGATCGGGGCCAAGTTCCTGCGGGCCGGCATCGGCTTCGGCGGCGGCTGCCTGCCCAAGGACATCCGGGCCTTCATGGCCCGGGCGGGCGAGCTGGGCGCCGACCAGGCGCTGACCTTCCTGCGCGAGATCGACTCCATCAACATGCGGCGGCGCGGCCAGATGGTCGAGATGGCGCGCGAGGCCCTCGGCGGCGCCACCTTCCTGGGCCGCCGGGTCGCCGTCCTCGGCGCCGCCTTCAAGCCGGACTCCGACGACGTCCGCGACTCCCCCGCGCTGAACGTGGCCGGTCAGATACACCTCCAGGGCGGCCAGGTCACCGTCTACGACCCGAAGGGCATGGACAACGCCCGCCGCCTCTTCCCCACCCTCGGGTACGCCGACTCCGCCCTCGACGCGGTGCGCGGGGCGGACGTCGTGCTGCACCTCACGGAGTGGCGCGAGTTCCGCGAGCTGGACCCGGCGGAGCTCGCCGCGGTCGCCGCCTCGCGGGTGATCCTCGACGGCCGCAACGCGCTGGACGCCGAGCGCTGGCGTGCGGCCGGCTGGACGTACCGGGCGATGGGCCGCCCGCGCGCCTGAGCACACCGGCGGACCGGACTCCGGGACGGGCGGTCAGGCGGCCACGGGCCTGATGCGGTTCGTCCGCGCCAGGAACTCCGTCTGCCGCAGCGCCCGCGTCACGTTGCCGTGCGCGAGGCCCACCAGGTCCTGGGCGGACCAGCCGCGCCGGAGGAGCTCCGCGAAGAGCGGGACGTAGCCGACGGCCGGGGCGGTGGTGCGGGAGATTCCCGCGACGTGCGCGCCCGCCCGCTCGCGGACCCGGTCCAGGAGGTCGGCGGCGGCGGCCGGGTCGTCGGTCACCGTCACCATGCAGACCGCGCCGTTCCCGCCGAGCAGTCCGAGGACGTCGTCGGACAGCTCCTCCGGGGCCGCCCTGGTGAGCAGGGCGGGGGCCCGGGTGGCCTCCAGGGCGCGCCGGACCGTGTCCTCGTCGGCGCCCGAGAGGTCCACGGCCAGGCCGATGCGGTTCATCTCCCGGACCGCCCCGCGGGCGAAGCGGTCGAAGAGCGGGAGGTTGACCGCCCGTACGCCCAGGGCGTGGTACGCCCGGAGGGTCGCCGCGGACGCGTCGAGCGCCGTCCAGCCGACCGGGCCGAGCAGGGCGGCCACCCGGCCGCAGTTGCGGGCGTGGGCCATCTCGGAGGTCGTCTGCGCGAGGCGCAGGTCCTCGGGGCAGCCGGCGACGAGGGCGCGGACGGCGTCGATGCGCCGCAGGGTGCCGACGACGCTCGCCGATTCCTCGCCGGGTCCGGCGTCCAGCGCCCAGAACTGGGCTCCCGCCTCCGCCGCCCGGACGGGCGGGAGGTCCTCCGGGTCGAGGGACCCGGGCAGTTCGGTGCGGCCCTCGACGACGGGCTGGGCGGCCAGGAGGGCACGGGCCCGGGAGGTCTCGTCGAGCGGCGGTGGTGGGTCGGGGGGCGCGGGCTCCCCGGCGGCGGAAGGGACGGTGGAGAGCGCGGGAGGGTCGTCTACGAGTTCCGCCATGGTCCTACTCCAACTCGGCGATGCAGTACCGCCTCCGCGGAGTGCGGCGGGGCAGTACGGTCCACCCTGCCACCGGGCCCGCGAGGGGGCCCGGTGGGCCGGGCCGACCGGGTGAACGGCCCGGGCTCCGGTGCGGGCCCGGGCCGGTGCCGTCAGGCGTCCGGCGCGTCCAGGGAGTCGATCGTCGCGTTGGACGGGGCCGTACGGCTCCGCAGGTCGCGCGCGACCGCCTCCGCGTCGCGGAGGACGCGGACGCTGTTGGACCAGGTCAGCTTCGCCAGGTCCGGGCGGGACCAGCCGCGGTGCAGCAGCTCCGCGACCAGGTTCGGGTAGCCGGCGACGTCGTCGAGCCCGGCCGGGGTGAAGGCCGTGCCGTCGAAGTCGCCGCCGATGCCGATGTGGTCGATGCCGGCGGCCTCGCGCATGTGGTCGAGGTGGTCGGCGACCGTGGCGGCGGTGGCGATCGGCCGCGGGTTCGCCTCCTCGAAGGCGCGGTGCAGCTTCATCGCCTCGGCCGTGGTGTCGAGGTGATCGAAGCCGTGCGCCCGGAGGTTGTCGTCGGCCCGCGCGGTCCACTCGACGGCCGCCGGGAGGATGAACTTGGGCACGAACGTGGCCATCGCGACACCGCCGTTGGCGGGCAGCCGCTCCAGCACGTCGTCCGGGACGTTCCTCGGGTGGTCGCAGACGGCCAGGGCCGAGGAGTGCGAGAAGATCACCGGCGCCGCGGTGGCGTCGAGGGCGTCCCGCATGGTCGTCGCGGCCACGTGCGAGAGGTCGACGAGCATGCCGGAGCGGTTCATCTCGCGGACGACCGCACGGCCGAAGGCGGACAGCCCGCCCACGCCCGGCTCGTCGGTCGCCGAGTCCGCCCAGTCGTTGTTGTCGTTGTGGGTGAGCGTCATGTAGCGGACGCCGAGGGTGTGCAGCGCGCGGAGGGCGGCGAGCGAGTTGTTGATCGAGTGGCCGCCCTCGGCGCCCTTGAGGGAGGCGATGCGGCCCTGCGCGCGGGCCGCCTCCATGTCGTCCGCGGTCAGCGCCGGGGCGAGGTCGCCCGCGTACCGCTCCAGGAGCTGGTCGACGACGTCGATCTGCTCCAGGGTCGCGCTGACCGCGTCGTCCCCGGTCAGCCGGCACGGCACGTACACCGACCAGAACTGGGCGCCCACGCCGCCGGCCCGCATCCGCAGCAGGTCGGTGTGGAGCGCGCCCGTCTGGTCCGTGCCGATGTCCATCCGGTCCAGGTCGTACCGGACATGCTCGCGCAGCGCCCACGGCAGGTCGTTGTGGCCGTCCACCACCGGGTGGTCCGCGAGGAGTTCGCGGGCCTCCGCGAGGCGGTCGGCCGCGGTCCCGGAGGCCCCGTCCGCGGCGCTCACTTGGCGAAGCCGAACGACTCCGCGCCCTCGACCTTGGCCCGCAGGCGCTTGCCCTTCTCGGTGGCCTGGTCGTTCAGCTCCTGCTGGAACCCGCGCATCCTGTCCAGCAGTTCGGGGTCGTGCGCGGCGAGGATCCGGGCCGCGAGGAGCCCCGCGTTCCGCGCGCCGCCGACGGAGACCGTGGCGACCGGCACGCCGGCCGGCATCTGCACGATGGAGAGCAGCGAGTCCATGCCGTCGAGGTACTTCAGCGGCACCGGCACGCCGATGACCGGCAGCGGGGTGACGGAGGCGAGCATCCCCGGCAGGTGGGCCGCGCCGCCCGCGCCCGCGATGATCGCCTTGAGGCCGCGGCCCGCGGCCTCCTCGCCGTACGCGATCATCTCGCGCGGCATCCGGTGCGCGGAGACGACGTCGACCTCGTACGGGATCTCGAACTCGTCGAGGGCCTGCGCCGCCGCCTCCATGACGGGCCAGTCGGAGTCGGACCCCATGACGATGCCGATCACGGGGGCGGTGGTGGTGCCGGGGGCGGTGCCGGGGCTCGTGCTGCTCACTCGGTGATCGTTCCTCGCAGGTAGCCGGCGGCGTGGCGCGCGCGCTCCAGCACGTCGTCCAGGTCGTCGCCGTAGGTGTTGACGTGCCCCACCTTGCGGCCGGGCTTCACGTCCTTGCCATACATGTGGATCTTGAGCTGCGGGTCCCTGGCCATGCAGTGCAGGTACGCGGAGTACATGTCCGGGTAGTCGCCGCCCAGCACATTGCACATCACGGTCCACGGGGCGCGCGGGCGCGGATCGCCGAGGGGCAGGTCGAGCACGGCCCGGACGTGGTTGGCGAACTGCGAGGTGATCGCGCCGTCCTGGGTCCAGTGGCCGGAGTTGTGCGGGCGCATCGCCAGTTCGTTGACGAGGATGCGGCCGTCCGTGGTCTGGAACAGCTCGACGGCGAGGTGCCCGACGACGCCGAGCTCCTTGGCGATGCGGAGGGCCAGCTCCTGGGCCTGCCCGGCGAGCTCCTCGTCGAGGTCGGGGGCGGGCGCGATCACCGTGTCGCAGACGCCGTCGACCTGGCGGGACTCCACGACCGGGTAGGCGACGGCCTGGCCGTGCGGGGAGCGGACGATGTTCGCCGCGAGCTCGCGCACGAAGTCGACCTTCTCCTCGGCGAGGACCGGGACGCCCGCCATGAAGGGGTCCCGGGCGTCCTCCGGCGTCCGGACGAACCAGACGCCCTTGCCGTCGTAGCCGCCGCGCACGGTCTTGAGGATGATCGGGAAGCCCCCGACCTCGGCGGCGAAGGCCGCCGCGTCCCCGGGGTCCGCCACGATGCGGTGCCGGGGGCTGGGCGCGCCGATCTCGTCGAGCCGCGCGCGCATCACCCCCTTGTCCTGGGCGTGCACCAACGCGTCGGGCCCGGGGCGGACGGGGATGCCGTCCGCTTCGAGGGCCCGCAGGTGCTCCGTCGGGACGTGCTCGTGATCGAAGGTGATCACGTCACATCCGCGCGCGAAGTCACGCAGCGTAGCCAGGTCGCGATAGTCGCCGATGACGACCTCGCTCACCACCTGGGCCGCAGAGTCCTGCGGGGTGTCACTGAGCAGCTTGAACTTGATGCCGAGGGGGATGCCCGCCTCGTGGGTCATTCGGGCGAGCTGACCGCCACCGACCATGCCGACTACCGGGAACGTCACCCTCTTAGGGTATCCGCACCATCGGTGAACACTCGTCCGGCTGTGCTTTGGCACAACAACGGTGCTGGTGGGAAGTGGGTCACCAGGCGGTTTACCCGGTACACGGGCGGGTGACAGGAGCGCTGGTTAGCATGGTCGGGTTGACGTCACCCGGACGTCATCCGGACGGACGGGACAGAGCGATCACCATGAGTGAACCCGGTGCGCTGCGCACGCGACTCGACCTGCTCGCCCGGGAGGTCGCCAAGTTCGGGGTGGTGGGCGGTCTCGGCGTCCTGGTGAACCTCGGCGTCTTCAACATCGTCCGGGGCGCCACGGACATCCCGATGGTCCGGGCCAGCCTGATCGCCACGGTGGTCGCGATCGTCTTCAACTACGTGGGGTTCCGCTACTTCACGTACCGCGACCGGGACAAGTCCGGACGCACCAAGGAGATGTCGCTGTTCCTGCTGTTCAGCGTCGTCGGCATGGTCATCGAGAACGGCGTGCTCTACGCGGCGACGTACGGCTTCGGCTGGGACGGCCCGCTCGCGAGCAACTTCTTCAAGTTCTTCGGCATCGGGATCGGGACCCTGTTCCGCTTCTGGTCCTACCGCACGTGGGTGTTCCGCGCCCTGCCGGCGAAGGAGGCGGTGCAGACCGCCGAATCGTTCCTGGAGCAGGCGCCGCGGCAGACGAGCCGCCGGCAGCCCGACCGCGTCTGAGCGCCGTACCCAGGAAGCCCCCGGTCGACCGTCCCGACCGGGGGCTTCTCCGTGCCCCGGAGGGCCCGCGGCGCCGGGGCGCCGGTCAGCGCACGGGGCGCTCCCGCTGGCCGTCCGCGACGCTGTGGACCTCCCGGCCGAGGAACAGGGCGAAGACCGGCGGCTGCTGCTGGACCAGCTCCAGCCGGCCGCCGTCCGCCTCCGCGAGGTCGCGGGCGACGGCCAGCCCGATGCCGGTGGAGCTGCGGCCGCTGACGGTCCGCTCGAAGATGCGGGCGCCGAGGTCGGCGGGGACGCCCGGGCCCTCGTCGGTGACCTCGATCACCGACTGGTTGCCGGTGACGCGGGTCCGCAGGGCGACCGTGCCGCCGCCGTGCATGAGCGAGTTCTCGATCAGGGCCGCGAGGACCTGGGCGACCGCTCCCGGGGTGCCGACGGCCCGCATCCCCTGCTTGCCCGAGTGGACGATGGCCCGTCCCGCGCTGCGGTAGGCGGGCCGCCACTCCTCGATCTGCTGCTTGATGACCTCGTCCAGGTCGAAGGCGACGGCGGAGCCCGTGCGCGGGTCCCTGGAGTTCGTCAGGAGTCGCTGCACGACGTCCGTGAGCCGCTCGACCTGGGTGAGCGCGATCGTCGCCTCCTCCTTGACGGTGTCCAGGTCGTCGGCGAGCGCGACCTCCTCCAGGCGCATGGAGAGGGCCGTGAGGGGCGTGCGGAGCTGGTGCGAGGCGTCCGCGGCGAGGCGGCGCTCGGCGGTGAGCATCCGGGCGATGCGCTCGGCGGAGGCGTCGAGGACGTCCGCGACGCGGTCCAGCTCGGGCACCCCGTACCGCTTGTGCCGGGGGCGGGGGTCTCCGGAGCCGAGGCGCTCGGCGGTCTCCGCGAGGTCGGTGAGGGGGGAGGTCAGCTTGTTGGCCTGCCGTACGGCGAGCAGGACGGCGGCGATGACGGCGAGCAGGGCGACCGCGCCGATGATCATGAGGGTGCGGCCCACCTCGGCGGTGACCACCGAGCGGGACTCCTCGACGACCACGCGCTCGCCGCGCTCGCCCTTGGCGAGGCCCCGGGTGACGTCGCCCTCCGGGCGGGTGCCGATCTCGATCGTGTCGCGGCCGGGGATGTGGATCTGGGCGTACCGCTTGGCGCCGCTCTGCTCGGACAGGATGTTCGGGTTCACCGGTTCGCCGCCGATGAGCCGGCTGTCGACGATCGAGACGATGCGGAGGGCCTCCAGGTCCACGCTCTCCTGGGCGCTGCTGGAGATGGTGCGGGTCTCGACGATGACGAGGGAGAGACCGAAGACGCCGATGACGACGAGGACGACGGCGAGGGTGGAGTTGATGAGGCGGCGACGCACGGTTGCCCTCCGGGCGGGGACGGTGACGCCTCCGAGCGTACGGGGGCGGGCCCGCCGGAAGGGCCTCGACGTGGGGGCGCGCCCGGGGCGCCGGATCGCGGGGCCGCGACGCCGCCCGGGGCACCGGGCCGTGGCACCGCCGGGCCGTGGCGCCGCCCGGGGCGTCGCCGCCGGACCGGGTGGGGCCTCGGGCCGCAGGGGCCGTCCGGCCCCCGGGGTCAGCTCTTCTCGAAGCGGAAGCCGACGCCCCGGACCGTCGCGATGTAGCGGGGGTTCGCAGCGTCGTCGCCCAGCTTCTTGCGGAGCCAGGAGATGTGCATGTCGAGGGTCTTCGTCGAGGACCACCAGGTCGTGTCCCAGACCTCGCGCATCAGCTGGTCCCGGGTGACGACCCGGCCCGCGTCGCGGACCAGGACCCGCAGCAGGTCGAACTCCTTCGCCGTGAGCTGGAGCTCCTCCTCGCCCATCCAGGCCCGGTGCGACTCGACGTCGATCCGTACGCCGTGGGTGGCCGGGGCGACGACGGGCTCGGTGGAGCCGCGCCGCAGCAGGGCCCGGACGCGGGCCAGGAGTTCGGCGAGCCGGAACGGCTTGGTGACGTAGTCGTCCGCGCCCGCGTCGAGCCCGACGACCGTGTCGACCTCGTCGGCGCGTGCGGTGAGGACCAGGATCGGGACCGCGTGGCCCTCGGCGCGCAGCCGGCGGGCGACCTCCAGGCCGTCCATGCCGGGCAGGCCGAGGTCGAGCACGACCAGGTCGACGCCGCCCTGGAGGCCGGCGTCGAGGGCGGTGGGGCCGTCCTCGCGGACCTCGACCTCGTACCCCTCTCTCCGCAGGGCGCGGGCCAGCGGTTCCGAGATGGAGGCGTCGTCCTCGGCGAGCAGTACACGGGTCATGGGGTGATGGTAGTCCGCACGGGTGCCGGGTCGGGGCATGATCCTCAGGGACCGGAGAAGCCCTGGAGATCCTGTGGCCATCCTCCATACGACCTTCGAATAACCTCCTGCGGTTGCATCATCACCTGTGATCCATCTCTCAAGTCCTTCCATATCCGGCCCTGTCGTGTCGTATGGTGGCTCGACGTCTGTAGCGGTAATCGGGGACCTTTGGCCTGCTTCGCGGGTCGAGGTCCTCTTCTGCGTGAGGTCGGCACAGCCGAACCTTGAGGACAGTGAATGACCTGTGGGCCGGGTCCCGGGGCGCGACGACGCATCTCCCGGGGCGTGGATCCCGGCGGATTCCCCGTGACTCCGCCGGTGCCGGCCTCCCCCACCGGGCGCACCACGCTCACAAGGCGCGCGTCCCGACAGAGCAAGGATCGACATGGCGTCCAGCCTGACGACGACTTCGGCCGGAACCCCCGGTTCCGAGAAGACGTTCTTCGGCCACCCCCGCGGCCTGGCCACCCTCTTCATGACCGAGATGTGGGAGCGCTTCTCCTACTACGGCATGCGGGCACTTCTCGTTCTGTACCTGGTCTCCGGCGGCGCGGACGCCGCGACCGGCAGCCAGGGTGGCGGCCTCGCCATGACGGCGGCCACGGCGACGGCCATCTACTCGGTGTACGTCTCGATGGTCTACCTGATGGCCATGCCCGGCGGCTGGTTCGGCGACCGCGTCTGGGGCGCCCGCAAGACCGTCGCCATCGCCGGTTTCGTGATCATGGCGGGTCACGCCTCGCTCGCGATCCCCGGCCAGGCGATGTTCTTCGTCGGTCTGGCGCTGGTCGCCGCCGGCTCCGGTCTGCTCAAGGCCAACATCTCCACGATGGTCGGCCACCTCTACGACGGCCCGGACGACCCGCGCCGCGACGGCGGCTTCACGCTCTTCTACGTCGGCATCAACCTCGGTGCCTTCGTGGCGCCGTTCGTGGTCGGCACCGTCGGCGAGAAGGTCAACTGGCACCTCGGCTTCGCGCTCGCCGCGCTGGGCATGGGCCTCGGCCTGGTCCAGTTCCTGCTGGGCACGAAGAACCTCAGCGCCAAGAGCGACGTCGTCCCGAACCCGCTCACCCCGGCCGAGCGCAAGGGCATCCTGGTCAAGGTCGCCCTGGTCGTCGTCCTCGCCGCCGCCTTCTACGGCGTCGTCGTGGCCATGGGCATGTACACCCTGAACTGGGCTCTGGTCCCGATCACCCTCGCGGGTCTGATCATCCCGGTCGCCGTCCTGGTCCGCATCAAGCGCGACAAGGACCTCGACAGGACCGAGCAGTCGAAGATGACCGGCTACATCTGGTTCTTCGTCGCCGCCGCGATCTTCTGGATGATCTACGACCAGGGCGGCTCGACGCTGTCGCTGTTCGCGGACGACAAGACCGCGGACACCGTCTTCGGCTTCGGCTTCCCGGCCACCTGGTACCAGTCGCTCAACCCGCTCTTCGTGATGGCGCTGGCCCCGGTCTTCGCGTGGCTCTGGCTCTGGCTGGCCCGCAAGAACCAGGAGCCGAACACCATCGTGAAGTTCTCGATGGGCCTGGTCCTCGTCGGCGCGTCCTTCTTCGTCTTCGTCGTCCCGATGAACATGGCGGGCGGCGGCGACAAGGTCTCCCCGATGTGGCTCGTCTCGATCTACATGATCCAGACCATCGGTGAGCTCTGCCTCTCCCCGGTCGGCCTCTCGGTCACCACGAAGATGGCCCCGCAGAAGTACGCCTCCCAGATGATGGGCGTCTGGTTCCTCGCCGTCACCGCGGGCGACTGCACCACGGGTCTGCTCTCGCTGGCCGGTGTCGACCTGAACGGGACGGGGATCATCGCCATGCAGGCGACGCTCGCCGTCGCGGCGGGCATCGCGATCTACATGTACCGCAAGAAGGTCCAGGGCCTCATGGGCGGCGTCCACTGACGTCGCTCCACCCCCGGCCCGTACGAAGGCCGCCGCACCGTTCCGGTGCGGCGGCCTTCGCCGTTCCCTCCGGCCGGTCGTCAGCGCCTCAGACGCGCCCACGGGGTGAAGGTGAACACCGCGCCGCCGAGCAGGATCACCGTGCCCGCGACGAGGGCGAGGGCCCGCAGGGCGCCGTCGTCCTCGGCGCCGGTCTCGGCGAGGTTCCCGCCGTCGGAGCCGCCGGAACCCGAGCCCGAGCCCGAGCCGCTGCCCGAGCCGGAGCCGCCGGCCGCGCCGCCCGCCTGCTTGCTCGTGTCCAGTTCGAGGGAGGCCTTGACGGCGCCCTTGACCTGGCACGGGATCTCCATCGCCGAGCTGCCGAGGGTGACCTTGATGGTCAGCGTTCCGGGGCTGAGCGTGGACGTGCCGGTCGCGCCGGGCTTGTACGTGCCCTTCATGTCCGGCAGGTTCACCGGGTCGCCCAGCTTCAGCGCGGTGGGGTTGGGGGGTCCCGAGACGTTCACGGTGCCGCTGTCGGCCCCGCCGATCCTGACCGCCATGGAGCCCTTGAGGGCTCCCGCGGGGAGGGCCGCGGGGCTGTTCATGACGCCCTTGGCCGTCCGGACCGTGAGGTCGTACACGCCGCCGTTCTTCCTGGCGTCGATCGTCACCTTGCCGTTGATCGACTCCGGGCCGGGGGCCGTGCAGCCGAACGTGACGGCGACCTCCTTGCCGGGGAAGGACGTCTGGCCGCCGCCCCCGCCGCTCGTCCCGCCCCCGGAGGATCCGCCGGAGGAGGACGTGGACCCCGAGCCGGAGGATCCGCCGGTGCCGTTCGAGCCGCCGCCGGTCGTGGTGGAGCCCCCGGTGGTGCCGCCGGTGCCGCCGCCCGTCGTCGTCCCGCCGCCCGTCGTCGTCCCGCCGGTGGTCGTGGAACCGCCGGTGGTCGTCGTGGACCCGCCGTTCGCGCCGCCCGTGGTGGTGCCTCCGCCGCCGGCCGTGACCTTGATCGTGGCGCCGACCGGCACCGTCTCCTTCGGGGTGCACTTGGTGTCCGTGGACAGCGGCTTGGACACGTTGATCGTGTACTTGTCGGGGGTGAGGGTGACCTCGCCCGCCGCGGTCAGCTTCAGCCTGCCCTTCATCTCGGGCAGCACCATCGGACTGTTCTTGGGGATCGGCGGGTTCTGCCGGGGCCCCTCCATCGCGACGGTGCCGGTGCCCGCGCCGCCCACGGTGAGGACGCCGGTCGGCTTGACCGTGTCCTGGCCGAGGTCGAGCACGTCGGGGTTCTTCGAGGCGGCCTGGACCGTCTTCCAGACGATCTCGACCTCGTCGCCGACCTTCGCCTCCGCCGGTGCCGTGATCAGCACCTTCGTCGTGCCCTGCACGGGCGGAAGTCCGGAGATCGACGGCGGGATGCACTCCGTCTTGTACGAGACCTCGGCGGCCTGGGCGGGGCCGGCGGAAATCAGGATCCCCGCGCCGCCGAGCATCAGCGCGATTCCGGCCGCGCTCATCCTCCGTTGCGTACTCACGCATGTCCCTTCGTCGTCGGGCTGCTCTCTGGGGCTGACGGTGCGGAGTCAGGACTGAACCACGGCAGGACCGCGGTGGGTTCGTCGTCCCCCGGGCCCCCGGGCGCGGGCTCGCGCGCGGGGCCGGGGGCACGGGTGCGGAGACGGGCCAGGGGTGCGGTCCGGGGCCGCGCGCGGGGCCTCGCCCGGGCGGGGCCCGCCGCCGGACGGACCCGGTCGACCACGGCCATGCCGATCCGAAACAGCGCCGCCGGCACGACCACCGCGAGCAGCAGCCAGAACAGCGTCACGCCCCAGGGCCTGCCGACCCCCCACGGCTGCTCGACCAGGACCTTGCCCCCGTACCGCACGGAGACCTGGTAGTCGCCGTGCGCGCCCGCCGTCAGTTCGACGGGGAGCCGGACCAGGGCCTTCCGGCCGGGGGCGATCGTGCCGCGCCACTGCCGCTCCTCGTACTGCGGGGCGAACACGCCGTGGCTGGAGCCGACCTCGAAGACCGGGTCCTTCACGGGGGCGGAGCCGAGGTTGCCGACGGTGAAGACGACCTCGCGGGCGGGCGGCGCCCCGAACCAGGTGAGGAGGCCGCCGGAGCCGTCGAGGCGGACGGCGGCGAGGACGGCGAGCCGGCCGTCGCCCGAGGCCTCGGGGAGCGGTTCCACGGGATGCCCGGCGACGGCGAACTCGCGGTCGACGGCGTCCTGCTGGCCGGTCACCCCGGCGACGTGCACCACGCAGGGACAGGGCTCGGGCGGTTCGGCGACCGGCAGTTTGGCGCTGAAGGCGCCCCGGGCGTCCACGGTGGCGGCCCGGCCCTCGGTGTTGGCGCAGGAGTTGGTGCCGCCGACGACGCCCTTGCCGGGCGCCGCCCGGCCGCAGATCAGCAGCATGAGCAGGGCGCCGGGCTTCCAGCCGCTGCCGCTGACGGTGACCTCGCCGCCCTTGCCGCCCTCCGCGCGGGAGAGTTCGACGGCGGGGCCGGGGGCCGCGGCGGAGGGCAGGGCCGGAAGGAGGCCGAGGGCGAGCACGGCCGCGAGCACGGCCGCCGTACGTGTCCACCTCATGTGTGCGCTCCCGCCGTGGCTCGCTGGGTACGGGACCTGGCGCGCCGCCGTGCCGCGTGGACGCCGCCGGCCGCCGCCGTGAGCAGCAGTCCGGCCGCCCCGGCGACCGCCGGGCCCGAGGTGAAGGCGGCCTCGGCGCGGGCGGTGGCCGGGGCCGCGCCCTCGGCGGTGGCGGTCAGGCGGACGGTGACGGAGTCGAGGGACGGCGGGTCGGGCCAGGCTTCGGTACGGGTGGTCCGCTGACCTGGCCTCAGGGTGAGCGGCAGGGGCCGGCCCGGCCGGTCGAGGACGGTGCCGAGGACCCCTTCGGCGCGCACCGCGAGGCGCGGGGCGAGGACGGTGGTGCCCCGGTTGACCAGGGTGTAGCGGAGGGTGCCGGTCGCGGTGTCGACGTGGACGTCCTCGACGGTGAGCGCGGCGAGCCGGGGGCCGCTGACCCGGAGCCGCAGGTCGACGCGGACGTCCCGGCCGGCGGCGGTGGCGCGGACCGTCCCCCGGTGCTCGCCGGGCGGGGCGTCGGCGGGGACGGTCACGGCGAAGGGCACGTCCGCCCGGGTCCTGGCGGGCACGGTCACCGTCCGGGCGGCGAAGGACACGGGTGCGCCCCGGCCGTCGAGCCGGACGGTGAGCGGCCGGGTGCCCGGGTTGGTCAGCGACAGGGTGTCCTGGAGGACGCTGCCGGCGGGGCCCTCCAGGTAGGCGTAGGGCCGGCCGGCCGCGGGTGCCGCCGTCCAGGAGGCCGGGGCGTCGGCGGGCGCCGGGGCCCGGATGCCGGCGGTGGCGTTCGCCGCCGTGGTCAGGGCGTGGGCGGGCGCCGTCGCGACCACGCCGGTGAGGGCGGTCGCGACGGCGAGGAGCCCGGTGGCCGCCGCCGTCCGCATCAGCGAGCCGTGCGCCGCGTGAGCCAGAGGACTCCGGCGGCGCCGGTGAGGAGGACGGTGCCGCCGAGGGTGCCGAGGGCCACGGCGGAGTCGAGCGGTCCGGTCTTGGGCAGTTCGGCTCCGGTGCCCTCGTCGTCGCCCGTGTCGGCGGGCGGCGGGGCGGCGGAGCCGCCGGAGAGCCCGGTCACCTCCAGTTCGAGGGCGGGGCCGGGGTTGTTCTTCGGCTTGCAGACCGCCGCGTCCATGCCGAGGGCGTGCACGGTGAGCGTTCCGGCCGTGAAGGTGACCTTGCCGTTCTTCTTCGGCGTGTAGGTGCCCGTGAGCGTGCCGATGCTGATGGGGGTGTCGGGCGGGATGGCGGCCGTGTTCGGCGTTCCCTTGACCTTGACGGTGCCGGAGTCGGCGCCGCCGAGGACGAGTTCGGCGCGCGGGGTCATGACGCCCTTGGGCAGTTCGACGGGGCTGTCGGAGACGCCCTTCTCGAACGACATGGTGACCGTGTACGCGCTGCCGTTCTTCACGGCCTTGATGCCGACGGGCGAGACGGCGCCCTTGGGCCCGATCTTCGTCTCGCAGGCGTAGTCGACGTCGACGACGGCCGCCTGGGCGGTCGGTGCGCCGGCGAGCACGGCCGCGCCCGCCACCGCGACCGCCGCCGTGAGCGCGGCGGTCCTTCTCCTCCGGTTCGGCTCCTTGGACACCCCGAGCACCCCTCACCGCAATGGACCTGACGGTCTTTCAGATTGGGCGTCAAGGTACGCCCGGGCCCTTGCGGAGGGAAGAAGAGGGACGGTGAAAGTCCTCGGCGGGATCGGGAAAGCCCGCCCGGGCACCCGTCACCCGCGGCGGAGCCGGACGGAAGCGGGGTGCGACAGGCGGGCGCCGGGGCCGACGGGGAGCCGGGCCGGCGACGCGGAGTCAGGCCGGCGCCGCGGAGTCGGGCCGGTGCGGCGGAGTCAGGCCGGTGCGGAGAGTTCGGCCCAGACGGTCTTGCCGGGGGAGCCGGGGGTGCGCTCGATGCCCCAGTCGAGGCAGAGCCGCTGCACGATGAACATGCCGTGGCCGCCCGGGCGGCCGGACCGGTGCGGCATGCGGGGCGCGGGGGTTCCGGCGCCCCGGTCGGTCACCTCCAGGCGGAGCGACTTGGGCAGCCGCAGGACGCGGAGGCTCTCGGGGCCCTCCGCGTGCAGGCAGGCGTTGGTGACGAGCTCCGAGACGACGAGCAGGACGTCCTCGGCGGCGGCCCTGCGGTCGGCGGTGGCGGCCGGCAGCCAGCCCCACTCCTGGAGCGCCGACCGCGTGAAGTCGCGGGCGAGCGGCACGGTGCCACTTGCCTCGCCGAGGGCGAGCGTACGGACGTCGGAAGCGTGGTCCATCAGCGCTTCACCTCACCGATCGACGGGACAGAGGGCGGGACGTACGGGCGGAGCAGGGGGCCGGGTCGTGGGGGCGGCCCCGGCGCGGGGCGGGTCAGCCGGGCAGGGCTGTGGCGAGGGTCTCGTGCAGGGTGAAGACGGCCTCGGCGCCCGTGATGTGGAACACCCTGGCCACCGCGGGCCGCATCCCGACGAGGTGGACGCCGCCGCCGGCGGCCTCCGCCCGCAGTCGGGCGCCCAGGAGCACGTTGAGTCCCGTCGAGTCGCAGAACTCCAGACCCGCGCAGTCGACGACGAGCCGCGAACGGCCCGCGTCCACCGCCTCGTCCAGCGGGACGCGCAGCAGTTCGGCGGTGTAGTGATCGAGCTCACCCACCGGAGCGAGGACAGCGGCCCCGTCCACCGTCCGGACCTCGACGCGCAACCGCGCGGGCGGTGCGCTGCCGATGTTCTCCCGGTCCATGGCCGTGCCTCTTCTCGCTCTCACGGATGCCGACTGACGTGCCTCGAACCCTACAAGTGCGATGCCCCTTCGCGCACACGAGGTCTGCCACATAACCGGACAATTCGGAATATCGATACTTGCGACCTTCGGCGTCGAGCAGGTAGGCCTAGGAGGGAACACCCGACACGACCGGCTTCGGAGGCGCCGCAAACCGCAGCAGAAGAAACACGAAGGAGACCCATGTCACCCCGGCTCGACGCCCCGCGTACCCCCGACGCGCCGTCGGCAGCGGTCCTCACGGACCACCCGCTCGGCCATCCCACCGAGCTCCCCCACGCCTTCCCGCAGGACCGCGCGCTCACACTCCCCCTCGACCGGCCGCTCGACGACATCGGACCGGTCGACGCCCGCGCCCTGTCGAAGCAGCTCTTCGCCCGGCTCGCCGAGCTCGAAGAGGGCACCCACGAGCACGCGTACGTCCGCAACACGCTCGTCGAACTCAATCTGGCCCTGGTCCGGTTCGCCGCCGCCCGCTTCGGCACCCGCAGCGAGCCGATGGAGGACATCGTCCAGGTCGGCACCATCGGCCTCATCAAGGCGATCGACCGCTTCGAGCTCAGCCGCGGCGTGGAGTTCCCCACGTTCGCGATGCCGACCATCATCGGCGAGATCAAGCGCTTCTTCCGCGACACCTCGTGGTCCGTGCACGTGCCCCGCAGGCTCCAGGAGCTGCGGCTGGAGCTCGCCAAGGCGGGCGACGCGCTGGCCCAGCGCCTCGACCGCGCCCCCACCGTCGCCGAACTCGCCGAGGAACTCGGCATCGCGCCGGAGGAGGTCGTCGAGGGCATGACCGCGAGCAACGCGTACACCGCCAGCTCGCTCGACGCGCAGCCCGACGAGGAGGACGGCCCCGGCGGCGAGGCCACGCTCGCCGACCGACTGGGCTACGAGGACCGCGGCATCGCCGGGATCGAGTACATCGCCTCCCTGAAGCCGATGATCGCCTCGCTGCCCGCCCGCGACCGGCACATCCTCTCCCTGCGCTTCGTCTCCGGCCTGACCCAGTCGGAGATCGGCACCGAGCTCGGCATCTCGCAGATGCACGTGTCCCGGCTGCTCGCCCGCACCCTCGCCAAGCTGCGCCGGGGGCTCACTCTGGAGGAATGACCTCCACCCGCTCGTCCGAGCCGCCAAACTGGCTGCGGAAAGGGCCCGTTCACGGTCTTTCGACCCGTGACGGGCCCTTTCGCGCGCCACGCCCCGGTCCCCGCCGGCGGTGGCCCCGGAGGGCAACCGCACGGCGTGGGGCCCGTGTTGACGCGGCGTCCGGAATGGGCCACATTGAGCCCGGGGTTCAGGGGGGAATCACACATGTTCTCTGCGTACGCGGATCTGGAAGAACGCATGCGCGGCCGACTGGGGGGCAGGGAGTGCCTCTACGTGCCGTCGTGCCGCTTCGGGCTGTTCCTCGCGCTGCGCCACTGGTGCAGACCGGGCGGCAAGGTGCTCATGTCGCCCGTCAACGACGACGTGATCCTCTTCGTCGTCCTGGCCGCCGGGCTCCGCCCCGTCCAGGCACCGCTCGACCCCCGGGACGGCTCGATCGACCCGTCCGCCGTGCCCGAGTCCGTCTGGAAGGACCTCTCCGCCGTCCTCACCACCAACCTCTACGGCAACCCCGACCCGGCGCCCGAGCTGCGGGGCCACTGCGACCGGCTCGGCATCCCGCTGATCGAGGACGCCGCCCACGCGATCGGCTCCACCGTCGGCGGCCGCCCCGTCGGCACCTACGGCGAGGCGTCCGTCTTCAGCCTCTCGAAGCACACCGGAGCCAAGACCGGCGGCTTCCTCTCCCTCGCCGACCCGGCACACCGCGCCGAACTGGCCGCCGCCCGCGACGCGCTGCTCCACCCGACCCGGCACACCGCCGAACTGGTCCACCTCGTCCGGCCGTACGCCGAGTCCACCCTGCGCGGACTGCGCCTGGTAGGGGCCGCGCGGGCCACCGTCCGGCGGCTCGGCCTGGAGGAGCGGGAGGAGATACGGATGCCGCTCCGCGCCGAGGAACTGGCCCGGGCCCTCACCGCCGCGCCCGCGCTCGACCCCTTCCACTCCTGGGTCCGCGTCGACATGCACGACTACCGGCTGCGGCCCGGAGCCGGCCGGCTGCGCCGCACCACCCGCAGGTTCGGCCTGCTCGACGACGTCCTCGCCGCCCACCGGACGGGCACCGCCCTGCTCCTGTCCGGCGGGTACGGCACGGCGGAGGCGTTCCCCGACCGGGCCGCCGGACAGTCCCCGGACGGCCCGCCCCAGCCGCTCTACCGGGTGCCCCTGCTCGTCGAGGACCGGCACGCGGCCGTCGCCGCCCTCGCCCGGCGCCGGATCACCACCGGCTACCTCTACGACCCGCCGCTCGACAGCTATGCCGGCGAGGCCTTCACGGACCCCTCCCCCGCTCCGGAACCGGCCGCCTGGTTCGCCCGGCACGCCCTCCCGGTCGACCCGCGCCGCGCCGCCGAGGCCCTCGCGGTGCTGCGCGGCGCCGGGATCCGCCCGGCGTCGCGGCCCTCGATGGTCCCCGGCGGGTCGCGGTGACCGGGACGGTGCGACTGCGGGGCTCCCGCCGGGACGCGGCGGGAGGCGGGTCCGCGCGCCGCGACCTGGTGGCCGGGGCGAAGGACGTCGGCGGCGGGGGCGGCGCGGACGACTCCGGCGAGAACTCCCTGTTCCGCAACGCCTACGCCCTGATGCTCTCCACCGGCGTCTCGGCGGCCCTCGGTCTCGGCTTCTGGCTGATCGCCGCCCGCTACTACTCGGAGGAGGCCGTCGGCCAGGGCTCGGCCGCCATCGCCGCCCAGCGGATGCTCGCCTCGATCACGGCGACCACCCTGTCCGGCGCGGTCGTCCGGTACGTCCCCCGGGCCGGCCGGGCCACCGGCCCGCTGGTCGTCCGCCTCTACCTGTTCAGCACGGTCGTCGTCACCGTGGCCTGCGGCGTCTTCCTGCTCACCCTCGACCTGTGGGGACCCTCGTACGCCCCGCTCGGCAGCCTCTCCGCCGGGATCTTCTTCACCGCGTCCGCGGTCGGCTGGGCCCTGCTGACCCTCCAGGACGGGGTGCTCACCGGCCTGAGACGGGCGTTCTGGGTGCCCGTGGGCAACGCCGTCTTCTCCCTCGGCAAGCTCGTCCTGCTCGTCCTGCTCGCGGCCGCCGTGCCCGTCCTCGGCGTCTTCGTCTCCTGGGCGGCGGCGATCGTCCTCTCCGTCCTGCCGCTGGGCTGGCTCGTGTTCCGCCGCCTCATCCCCCAGCAGGCCAGGGCCGACCGCGACCGCGAGCCGCCGGGCATGCGGGAGATAGGCCGGTTCATCGCCGGGGACTCCGTCGGCGCGTTCTTCAGCCTCATCATGATCAGCCTGCTGCCGGTCATGGTCGCCGTCCGGTTCGACGCCGCGCACAACGCCTTCTTCTACACGGCGTACACCGTCGGCGGGACCATGGAGTTCATGGCCATCAACATGGCCTCCTCGCTCACCGCGCACGCCTCGCACAGCCCCGAGTCCCTCGCCGAGGGCGTCCGGGGCGCCCTCCGCCGCATGGTGCTGCTCCTCGTCCCCGTCGTCCTCGTCCTGGTCGTCTTCGCGCCGCTGATCCTCGCCCCCTTCGGCCAGGGGTACCAGGAGAACGGCTCCACCGTGCTGCGGCTGCTCGCCGCCGCCGCGCTCCCCCGGGTCGCCGTGGAGCTGTACATCGGCGTGCTGCGGGTCCAGGGCCGTACCGGCATGCTCGCCGTCCTCCAGGGCGCCATGTGCGTCCTCGTGCTGGGCAGCGCGGCCGTGCTGCTCGGCCCGTACGGCATCAGCGGGGCCGGGATCGCCGTCCTCGGCGCGATGACCCTGATGGCGGTGGCCTGCGTACCGGGCCTGCGGGCCACCCTCAAGGGCCGGACGCCCGCCGAGCGCCCCCGGGCGGCGGCCCGGGTGAAGGAGCGCGAGGAGGACGGCTACGGCACCAACTGGGCGCGGGAGAGCGCCTATCTGCGCGGGGCGCACGATTCGGTGACGCCGGCGTTCGGCATTCCGGTGTACGTGCCCCCGCGGCGCGACGCGGAGCCCGCGGGCCCGCTCGCCCGGCCGCTGCCGCCCCCGGAGCCCCGTGCGGCGGTCGCCGCCGACCGGTGGGGCTCCGGGCTGTGGCTCCTGCTCGGCCTCGCGGCCGGGCTGTTCTGGTTCCCGCTCGCCCGCTCCGGCGAGCTGGACGTCGCCACCCTGTCGGGCACCGGCCTCCTCGCCGCCCTGCCCCCCGTCACCCTCGTCGCGGGGCTGCTCCTGGTCGTCCTCCAGGGGGCCGCCGTCGCCCTGCGGTACTGGCGGCCCGCGTTCGCCGGCACGGTCCTGCTCGCCACCTTCCTGGCCCTGCACACCGCGCCGCCGCTGCTGGGCCTGCGGCCGGCCGACGCCGAGGGCCCCGGGGCGGCCCTCCTGGGCGAGGGGATCGAGCGGGCCGTCGCCCCCGTGACCCTCCAGGCGCTGAGCCTGCTCCTGACGGCGGTGCTGCTGCGGGTGGTCGGGGTGGGCGCGCGGGTCACGGCCGGTGTCGTCTGGGTCCTGGTCTGGGCGGGCTGGGCGGGGCAGCAGGCCTTCGCCACCGCCCCGTTCCCGCTGTTCCTCGGCCTGGCCGGCGGCACGATGGCGGTCGTCGCCTTCCGCGGCCTGACCTCGGGACGGCAGTGACCGCCGGCGCGCCGCGCCGTCAGCGGTCCGGGACGGGCTGCCGGAAGTACGGGGCGCGGCCGGCGATCCGGTAACCGTCGAGGGCGGGCCCGGAGTCGACGGTCAGATCGCAGCCGGGTCCCGGGACGGCCCGGTTCCAGTGCACGTACGCGCGCGCGTCCGGCAGGGTCGGGGCCGCGTCGGGGATCGCGCGGTACCAGTCGCGCTGCCGCTCGGGCCGCTCGGGGTCCGGGGCGGTGGAGAACTCGGAGAACATGATCGGCTTGTCGTCGGAGACGTTCTTCCGGAGCCAGGCGTAGCCGGGGCGCTGGCTCCGGCCGAAGTCGAGCCACTCCGGCGACTCGTGGCAGAGGTAGTAGTTGTACTGGTCCATGCCGATCCAGTCGACGTAGGCGTCCCCGGGGTAGAGGGCCTTCATCTGCGCGGCGTTGCCCGTCCAGCCCGACACCGTCCACACCCACACCACGTTGGTGACGCCGAGTGCGGCGAAGCGGTCGTGCAGGTGGCGGTAGGCGGCGACGTACTCCTCCGGCGTCCCGGCGCCCTCGGGGATGCGGAAGTCCGCCTCCTGGTCGAAGGAGAGGAAGACCCGCTTGCCGTACTCCTTGATCCGCCGGGCCTGCGGATCGATGACGGAGGCGTCGTACCTCCCGGCGGCGACGTTCTTCCAGCCGAGCTGCCGCTCAGTCCAGTCGGCGTGGTGCTTCTTCGTCCACACCGTGGACTCCCAGGCCAGCATGAGGAGCCGCTCACGGCCCAGTTCGCGCTCGTCGGGGGTGAGCAGTTCGCCGTCGGCCCTGCTCCCCGACATGTCGTGGTACGTGTAGACGAGGTCGAGCCGGCGGCCGATCTTCTTCTCGAAGGCGTACACGGGCCGGGTGAGCGAGCTGTCCTCGTCGTAGGGGATGTACGCGCCCCACCAGGCCCCGCACGGGGCGACCAGGACGGCGTCGGGGGCGCAGCGGTCCTCGTCCTCGGCGAGGACCGACCAGACCCCGATCCCGGCGGTCAGGGCGCCGACGGCGGCCAGCGCGGTCACGAGCCGGGCCCGGGCGCCCCCGGTGCGCCGCCGGGTCATCCGCCCCCACCGGCCCCTCGCGCGCGGAACCCGGGCGGGCGGAACCGGGGCGTGCGGGCGGGCCGGGCGCCGTCGCGCTCGACGGCCCCCCGGGTGGCGGCGGGCAGCGGGACTCCCGGGAGGACGGCGACGACGCTCACGAACACGGCGAGGAGCACCAGGAAGAGGGTGAGCGAGAAGGACTTCGTCAGGAAGAGGGCGGTCGCGACGAGGGTCGCCACGGACAGGCTGACCGGCGCGGCCAGCGCCAGCGCCTCCAGACGGGCGCCGGGGCGCAGTCCGGAGGGCTGCGGGAGCAGCAGGGCGAGGCCGGGCCCGAGGACGACGAAGGCCAGGACGGGGATCCAGCGCGCCGGCGAGCCGCCGGGGAAGGCGGTCGCCGCGAGGGCGACCCATCCGGAGGCCGCGAGCGCGGCTCTGCGCTGGACGCGCGGGGTCAGGCGTGGGTGGGCCATGGCGTACCTGCTCCTCGTACGGGTGGGCGGCGGGTGGGGCGACGGGCGGTCCGTCGGGGGTTCGGCCGGAGCCGGGCGGTCCCGGTCCGCCGGTGGCCGGCGGTCGCGGGTCCGCCCTGTGGCGGCGGTCCTGGTCAGCCGGTGGTGGTGGGCCGGTAGCGCAGGACGAGCCCGTACCGGCTCTCCTCGACGACCGCGAACAGCGGCGACGCCTTGAGCGCCACGCCGAGGCGGGCGAAGCCGCCCTCCGGGAGGTAGCCCTCGCCGATGACTGCCTCCCCCTGGGTGGGGGTGAGGATCACGTACGCCGGGCGGCCCGCGGGGATGCCGCCGGCCAGGTAGCCGGCCGGGTCCTTCAGCATGCGGAGGTTCTCGTCGACCTCCTGCTCGGTGAAGAACCAGCGCTCGTACCGGTCGTAGCGGTAGTACGAGTCGGCGAACGCCCCGGTGGCGGCCAGGATCAGCGCGCCCTCGGGGGCCCGGTCGAAGGCGCGGCGGGTGAGGGCGGTCTCGCCGGGCGGCGCGTAGTGCATGCCCTCCTTGCCGTAGTACGAGGGCAGGAAGCCGGCGAGCATGGCGACGAGGGTGACGGGCAGGGCGACGGCCGCCGTGCGGCGGGCGATCGAGGCGGCCCGGCCGGCGGCCCCCGCGGCGGGGACGAGCGCGGCGGCGGCGAAGAAGGCGGCGCCGGGGAGGCCGAAGAGGTAGACCCGGAAGATCATCTCGCCGCCGTAGTCGTTCACGGCGAACGCCGGGAGGGGCGCGGCGGCGGTCAGCAGCAGCGGCAGCGCGCTGCGGACCAGCCGGCGGCGGAGGAGTACGGCGGCGACGGCGAGGCCGCCGAGCGCGAGCACCATGAGGATGTTGGCGCTGCCGACGAGTTCCGGTCCCGGACCCGTGGGATCGCCGGCGAAGCCGGGCCGTGAGTTGCCGAGCAGGTCGCCGGCCTTCTCGCGCAGGGTGCCGAGCGTCTCCAGGAACAGCTCCCGGCCCATCGTCAGGTTCCAGACCAGCATGGTCAGACCGGTGACGGCGAGGAGCCCGAGGTTGCGGTAGCGGCGGGTGAGGCAGAGCGCGAAGAGGCTCGCGCACAGCATCACCGGGGTGAGCTGGTGCGAGGCGTTGATGGTGGCGATGACCGGGAGGAGGAAGAGGACGGCGACGGCCCGCTGCCGGGTGGTCGTCGGCGGCGGCACGGCCGCCGCGGCCGGGTCGAGCGCGGCGCGGTCGCGCAGCGCCCCCGCCGAGCCGGGCAGGACGAAGTGCCGGACGACGACGGCGAAGACGGTGAGGTAGAGCAGGTACGAGAAGCCCTGCGGCGAGAGGTAGTCCTGGCCCACCCAGTTCGCCAGCTGGAAGATCCACACGCCGGTCCACACGAGCCGCCAGTCGTCGCTGAACGTGCGGTAGACGAGGATCAGGACCGGGACGGTGAGGAGACCGAGCGCGACGGGCGCCCAGTTGATGAACGAGGCGGCGGCGTCCACGCCGAAGGCCCGGACGAGGGCGGCGTCCAGGGAGAAGAAGCCGGGCCACTGGTCGTAGGCGGACATGCCGCCGGAGAGTTCGGTCCCGGGGTGGACGGTGCCCTGGGCGAGCAGTCTGCTGATGATCGCGTCGTGCTTGGACGCCCAGGCGTAGCGGACGGAGTCGTAGAGGATCGCGGGCGGCGCCTTGAGGGCGACGAGCATGGCCGCGCAGTAGGTGGCGGGCCAGAGGGGCACGGTGCCGGCGCGGCGAAGGGTGAGGACGAATCCGCCGGTGAGGACCACGAGGGCCGCGTAGTACACGAGCGGGAAGCGGTCCAGGAGACCGAACTGGTCCATGTCCCGGAAGTCGATGCCGGGCAGCGCCCAGAGCCAGAGACCGGCGGCGAGGAGCAGGGGGGCGAGGTTGAGTGCGTCCGGGGAGCGGACGAAGGCGACGAGCCGGCCCCGGGCGGCGGCGCCCCCGCCGGCCCTGCCCTCCTCGCGAGCGGGGCCCGCCGGGGCGGTCCCGCCGCCGGAGTCCGCCGGGCCCGTCTTCCGTGCGGGCCCGGGCGGGCCGTCGGCGGCGGTCGCCGTCGGCGCGGACCCCCCTTCCGCTCCCGGGCGTTCGGCCTCCCGCCCCTCCCCGCGGTCCGCGGCGGCGGGTTGCGGCGGCACCCCGCCCCCGGTCACCGGTGCGGGCCCCTGACGCTGCACGGCCTCTCCCCCCACGAACATCCCTTTCGCCGACGTACGGAACGTACTTCGGATGCGTTCGGCCTTTCAACCGCCGGTCGGATCGCCGGAGTTGTCGATCATGCGCGTGCCGCTGCCGGCGCTAGCCGGCGAACTCGGGCCCCTTCAGCAGGGCGCGGGCCCTGCGGTACATCCGCCAGCCGACCGTGGGCAGCGAGTCGGGGTACGGCGCCGTCCGCGCACCCCGCCCCTCCATCCACCGCTCGACGTCGGCGACGGTGTGGCTGCGCCGCACGATCAGCCGGGCGATGCGGTAGATCTCGTCCGAGCCGGAGCTGAGCGCGTGCCGGACGGCGACGGCCGAGGCGTACCCGGCGGCCCTGGCGGCCCGTCGTACGGCCGGGCTGTTGTACCCGTGGGGGTAGGCGAGGTGGCGGACCTCGTGCCCGAGGACGTCCTCCAGGACCGCCTTGGACTCGCGCAGCTCCCGGCGGAGCGCGGCCGGTGCGAGGGTGTCGAGCTGCGGATGGGTGGCGGTGTGCGCGCCGACCTCCATCCCGTACTGCTCCAGCCGGGGCGCCTGGGCGAGGGTCATCATCGGCGCGGGCGGCAGCAGGCAGGGCCGGCCGCGGGTGATGGCCCCGGTGGTGAGGTACGCGGTGGACGGCAGCCCCCGGTCGGCGAGGGCCTCGGCGGTCGGTCCCACCAGATCGGCGAAGCCGTCGTCGAAGGTGAGGACGACGGGCCGGGGCGGCAGCGGGGCGCCGGTGGCGACGTGCGCCGCGAGCGTGCCCACGGTGACGGCGGTCCGGCCGCTGGCGACGACCGCGTCGAGCTGGGCGGCGAACTCCCGCGGTGAGACGGTGAATTCGGCGATCCAGTCCGGGGGGTCCGCCATCACGGCGTGGTAGAGCAGGACGGGTATGCGGGTGCGCGCGGAGCCGCCGGTCACCGGGTCGCCTCCGCACTCCCGTGCCGGGCCCGCCCGTCCTGGGCGGGGGGACCGGCGGGGCCCCGGGCCCGTGCGCGGCCCCGGGCCCGGGCCTTGGCGTAGCCGATCGGGCCGTAGAGCATGCCGCGCCGCTCCAGCCGGGACAGGGAGGCGGGCCAGGGGTGGTGCTGTGCCCCGTGCTCGCCGGGGACGCCGGCCTCCGGGGTCTCCCCGCGCCGGGCGGTCATGGTCCGGGCGTGCGCGAGGCCGCGCGGCAGCCGGGCCAGCAGGGCCGGGAGCAGGCGCGGGCTGCGGACCAGGGTGGCGGTGAGGTAGGCGGTGAGCCCGGCGCCGTAGCCGTACGCCTGGTTCCTCAGGTCCTGCCAGGTGTCGCGGTGGTGGTGCCAGACGAGGGCCTCGGAGGTGTAGCGGAGGCGGAAGCCGGCGGCGAGGACCGCGACGAACGCGTACAGGTCGTCCCCGCCGCGGGCGGCGGTCCCGGTCCCGGTCGCCGGGTCGAAGCCGCCCGCCCGGCGCAGCGCGTCGGCGCGGAAGGCCATGTTGGCGCCGGAGCCGAAGCTGCCCGCGGTGAAGGGGAACAGCGGCTCGTCGGCGGGCGGGGTCGCCGGGTCGTAGAGGCGGGGGGCGAAGCCCTTGGCGAAGCCGCCGTGGGATTCCAGGAGGACCTGGGCGGGGGTGCCGAGGCGGGCGGGCAGGATCAGGCCGGTGACGCAGCCCAGGCCGGGGTCGGCGGCGAAGGGGGCGGTGAGGGCGCTCAGCCAGCGCGGGTCGGCGATCACGTCGTCGTCGGTGAAGGCGACGACCGCCCCCTCGGCGGCGGCGAGGCCGGTGTTGTGGGCGGTGGCGAGCCCGGGGACGTCCTCGCGCACGTAGCGGATCCGGTCGGCGTGCTCGGCGTACGCGCGGGTGACGAGCTCGCGGGTGTCGGTGGTGCGGGGCGCGTTGTCGACGACGATCAGCTCGAAGTCCGGGTGGTCCTGGGCGAGGAGCGAGTCGAGGGCGCGGGCGAGCGGCCCGGGGCGCTCGCGGGTGGCGACGACGACGGAGGCGCGGGGCGGGGGCGCGGGGGGCGGCGTCCCGGGGGCGGGGGTCCGGGCGGCCGCGAGGCGTTCGGCGTCGGTGCCGGGCCGCCCGGCGTCGGCGAGCCGCCGCCGGGCGAGGCCGGCCAGGACCGCGGCGGGGTCCACGCCGTCGGGGACGGTGCCGACCACGGTGGCGGCGGGGCGGCCGCGGAGGCGTATGAGCGCGAAGACGTCGCCGGGCACGACGGGCGGTCCGCCGGGCGCCGGGCGGAAGCCGAGGACGGGCCCGTCGGGCGCGTCGAGGTCGAGTTCCGCGACGGAGAGGGGCCGGGGGGCTGGCGTGCTGCTCATCGGGGCTCTTCCCAGGGACGTACGGAGACGGGCGGGGCGGGGCGCGCGGGTCGGGGCGGGCGGGTGCGGGAGGACACGGGACGTCGGGGCCGCGGGGGGCTAACGGCGGCCCCGCAGCCGGGCGACGCCGTTGAGCGCGGACCGGCCCCGGGCCGCGAGGGCCGGCCGGGTGCGGACGAAGCGGTGGACGCGCAGCGGGGGCTCCCGGCGCAGCCAGTGCAGGGCGCCCCGCAGGCCCGGGCGGACGACGGCCCCCTCGTACACCGTCAACTCCCCCGTCTTCAGGGAGTCCTTGTACTCGGCGGCGCCGCGCCCCAGGTCGAGCAGCCGGATCCCGGCGGCCGCCGCGGCCTCGGCCATCCGCAGATGGAGGACGAGCCCCGGCGAGTACGTGGCGAACGCGGGGTCGTACGCCGGGAACCAGCAGGACAGCACGGTCCGGGACCGCAGTCCGAAGTGGGCGGCGATCGGCCGGTCCGCCACGTACAGCACGGACAGGACGCCGGAGCAGCCGGGGGTGCGGAGGGCGTGCAGCCGGCGGACGAGCGCGCTGATCCACTCCTGGGCGAAGCGGTCGCCGCGGCCGGTCCTGCGGTACTGGGCGGACTTCCACTCCATGAGGGTGCGCAGGGCCTCCGGGTCGCGCTCGTCGAAGACGAAGCGCACCTCGCCGTCCGCCCGGCGGCCGAGCTTGCGCTCCTTGGCGAGGGTGGTTCTGAGGAACTTGGGCGACTGGACGCGGAGCAGGGCCTCGTAGGCCGCGTACCCCTCGCCGACGTCGATCACGGGGGAGGCGAAGGACTCGGCGGCGGCACCCTCGAAGACCGGCTGCCCGTCCTCCAGGTTGTCGAACTCCCAGACGGCGAGCCCGCAGACGCGCAGCAGCGCCCGGGCGTGCGGGCGGAGTCCGGGGCGCAGCACGGCGCCCTGGCTGTCGGAGACGCCGAAGCCGATGGCGCGGCCGCCGCCGAGGAGGCCCTTCTCGTACGGGAGGAAGCCGACCGGTTCGCCGTCCTGCCACCAGACCGCGACCCGCGCGCCGGGGCGGACCTCGCCGACCGCCCGGGTGAACTCCGGTTCCATGAAGGGGTTCGCGGGCGCTCCCGACGTCGCGCGCAGCTCCCGCCACGCCTCGATCTCGCGCTCGCCCAGCTCCGCCGGCCGCACGACGCGCACGCTCACAGCACTCACCTGCCGACCCCCGGTCCACACCCCGATCCCGCGACCGGGACAGACAGGACGGTACCGGTCCATGGTCACCCGTGGCAGGGATACCGGGGCTTTCCGTGACCGACGTGGTGCCGCGGGGCGGACGGGAGTCCGACGACGCCTCTAGGGTGCCGGGTACGGGAAGACCGCCGACCTCCGGGAGCACCCGATGACCGTCCGACGTGCCGTGCCCAACCTCCGCACCTCGGAGCCGGAGCGGAACCGCGACTTCTACGCGCTGCTCGGGTTCGAGGAGGTCATGAACCACGGCTGGATCGCGACCCTCGCCTCCCCGGCGGCGCCGACGGCGCAGATCAGCCTGATGGCCGCCGACCTGACCGCGCCCGTCGTCCCCGACATGAGCGTGGAGGTCGACGACGTGGACGCGGCCTACGGGGCGGTCCGCGCGTCGGGGGCGGAGATCGTCCACCCGCTGACCGACGAACCGTGGGGCGTGCGGCGCTTCTTCGTCCGCGACCCGGACGGCCGGGTGGTGAACGTACTGGGGCACCGCGCCTCGTAGGAGGCGAGCCGTCCGGGCGGTGCCCGGTCCGTGCTCAGGCCACCCGGACGCCCGCCCGCCAGACCTCGTTCACCAGCGGCACGCCCGGCCGGTAGGCCAGGTGGACGTGGGACGGGGCGTCGAGGAGGGCGAGGTCGGCGCGGGCGCCGGGGACCAGGCGGCCGACGTCCGTGCGGCGCAGGGCGGCCGCGCCGCCCGCGGTGGCCGACCAGACCGCCTCGTCGGGGGTCATGCCCATGTCCCGTACCGCGAGCGCGATGCAGAAGGGGACCGAGGACGTGTAGGACGAGCCGGGGTTGCAGTCGGTGGACAGGGCCACCGTCACGCCCGCGTCCAGGAGCCGGCGGGCGTCCGGCCACTGCGCGCGGGTGGAGAACTCGGCGCCGGGGAGGAGGGTGGCGACCGTCGTTCCGCTCGCCAGGGCGTCCACGTCGGCGTCGGTGAGGTGGGTGCAGTGGTCCGCGCTCGCCGCGTCCAGTTCCACCGCCAGCTGGACGCCGGGGCCGTAGGTGAGCTGGTTGGCGTGCACCCGCGGGTGGAGCCCCTTCGCCTTGCCGGCGGTGAGGATCGCGCGTGCCTGGTCGCCGTCGAAGGCGCCCTTCTCGCAGAAGACGTCCACCCAGCGGGCGTACGGGGCGCAGGCGTCCAGCATCGCTCCGGTGACCAGCTCGACGTAGGCGGCGGGGTCGTCGGCGTAGTCGGGGGAGACGATGTGCGCGCCGAGGTAGGTGACCTCGTCGGTGTGCTCGGCGGCGATGCGGAGGGCGCGTGCCTCGTCCTCGACCGTGAGGCCGTAGCCCGACTTGGTCTCGAAGGTCGTCGTGCCCTGGCGGAGGGCCTCGCGGAGGTGGCGGGCGACGTTCGCGGAGAGTTCGGCGTCGGTCGCCGCGCGGGTCGCCGCGACCGTGGTGCGGATGCCGCCGGCCTCGTAGGGCCGGCCGGACATGCGGGCGTTGAACTCGGCGGTGCGGTCGCCCGCGAAGACCAGGTGGGAGTGGGAGTCGACGAAGCCGGGGAGCACCGCGCGGCCGCCGGCGTCGATCCGGTTGTCAGTGGCGGGTGCTTTGCTGGATTCACCGACCCAGACGACGCGGTCGCCGTCGATGACGACGGCCGCGTCCTGGATCAGGCCGAGAGGGGTTCCATCACCGGAGGAGGGGTCGTTGGTGACGAGGCTGGCGATGTTGACGATGGCGGTGGCGGTCGTCGCCACGGCGCTGTTCGCGCTCGTGGGGGCGGAGCTCGCCGCCGGGTTGTTCGTCGCCGCGGGGCCCGTGTTCATGATGAGAGGTGTCTCCTTCAGGCGCTTCAGCCGCGCAGGGCGGCGATCGAGTCGGCGAGGGCCCGCGGCACGTCCGGCACGGTCTGGTGGATCCCGTCCCGCACGATCCGGCGACCGCCCACGACCGTGTGCCGCACGTCCGCGGCCGACGCTGCGAATACCGCCGTCTCGGCTGCCAGACGCGGTACCGGTCCCGCTGTCCTGACGGAGTCCAGCGCGAGGGTCGTGAAGTCGGCCGGGGCGCCGGGCTCCAGGGTGCCCGCCTCGGTCCAGCCCAGGGCGGCGTGGCCGTCGGCCGTGGCCGCGCGGAGGAGTGCGGCGGCCGTCCAGTGGCCGCGGGTGCGGGTGCGGAGGCGTTCGTTCAGCTCCATCGCGCGGGCCTCCTCCAGGAGGTCGATCACCGCGTGGCTGTCGCTGCCGAGGGAGAGCGGGGAGCCGGCGCGCTGGAGGGCGACGGCGGGGCCGATGCCGTCGGCCAGGTCCCGTTCGGTGGTGGGGCACATGCAGGTGCCGGTGGACGTCGAGCCGATGAGCGCGATGTCGGCGTCCGTCATGTGCGTGTTGTGGACGCCGGTGGTGCGGTGGTCGAGCACGCCGTGGTCGGCGAGGAGCTGCGTGGGCGTGCGGCCGTGGGCGGCCAGGCAGGCCTCGTTCTCGGCGGTCTGCTCGGACAGGTGGACGTGCAGGGGTGCCTGCCGGTCCTGGGCCCAGCGGGCGACCGTGGACAGCTGGTCCGCGGGGACCGCGCGCACGGAGTGGATCGCGGCCCCGATCCGTACGCCGTCGCGTTCCTTGAGGCCGCCGACCCGCTCGGCCCAGGCGTCGGCGGTGCCGTCGGAGAAGCGGAGCTGGTGCCGGTCGGGCGCGGCGCCGAAGCCCGAGGAGAGGTAGGCCGTGTCGAGGAGGGTGATGCGGATGCCGGCCTCGCCCGCGGCGGCGATCAGGGCCTCGCCCATGGCGTTGGGGTCGGCGTACGGCGTGCCGCCGGGCGCGTGGTGGAGGTAGTGGAACTCGCCGACGGCCGTGATGCCGGCGAGCGCCATCTCGGCGTACACGGCGCGGGCGAGGGCGAAGTAGCTGTCGGGGGTGAGCCGCTGGGCCACGTGGTACATGACCTCGCGCCAGGTCCAGAAGGTGCCGGAGCCGACCTGGACGGTGCCGCGCAGGGCGCGGTGGAAGGCGTGCGAGTGGGCGTTGGCGAGGCCGGGGAGCGTGAGGCCGTGGAGGGCGACGGCGCCCGGGGGCGGGGTGTCCACCCCGGTGCGGACGGCCGCGATCCGGCCGTCGGAGTCCACGTCCAGGGCCACGCCCGGCTCGACGTGGGTGTCGAGCCAGGCGTGTTCCAGCCAGTACGTCGTCAGCGGCACGCCAGCTCCTCCAGTACGTCGGCGAGTGCGAGGACCCCGGCCACGCAGTCGTCCTCGGCCGCGAACTCGGCCGGGGAGTGCGAGACGCCGGTGGGGTTCCGTACGAACAGCATGGCGGTCGGGATCGATTCGGAGAGGATTCCCGCGTCGTGTCCCGCTCCGGTGCCGAGGACCGGGACCTTTCCCGGCCCGCCGAGGATCCGGGACAGCTCGTCGCGCAGGGCGTGCGAGAAGTCCACGACCGGGGTGAAGGACTCCCGGACGACGGTGAGGTCGATGCCGTGCCTTCCGGCGTAGTCGCGGGCCGCCGTCTCGACGCCCGCCACGACGGTGTCGAGCGCGTCCTGGTCGGCGGCGCGGGCGTCGAGCCAGCCGCGGACCAGGGACGGGATGGCGTTGACGCCGTTCGGTTCGACGGCGATCTTGCCGAAGGTGGCGACGGCGCCGGCCAGCTCGGCCTCGCGGCGGGCGGCGAGGACCGTCTCGGCGTAGGTGAGCATCGGGTCGCGGCGGTCGACCAGGCGGGTGGTGCCCGCGTGGTTGGCCTCGCCGGCGAAGTCGTACCGCCAGCGGCCGTGCGGCCAGATGGAGGAGGCGATGCCGACGGAGTCCCCGGACAGGTCGAGGGCGCGGCCCTGCTCGACGTGGAGTTCGACGAACGCGCCGATGCGGGCGAGCCGCTCGGGGTCCGGACCGATGGCGGCCGGGTCGTAGCCGGCCGCCTCCATGGCCTGCGGGAGGGTGGTGCCGTCGGCGTCGCGGAGTTCGTACGCCTGCTCCTTCGTCAGCCGGCCGGCGGTCAGGCGGGAGCCGACGCAGGCGAGGCCGAAGCGGGCGCCCTCCTCGTCGCCGAAGTTGGTGATGGCGAGCGGGCGCTTGAACGAGACGCCGCGCGAGCGGAGTTCGTCGAGGGCGGCGAAGGCGGAGACGACGCCGAGGGGGCCGTCGAAGGCGCCGCCGTCCGGGACGGAGTCCAGGTGGGAGCCGGTGACGACGGCGTTCCCGGCGGCGGGGTCGCCGAGCCAGGCCCACTGGTTGCCGTTGCGGTCGGTCTCGACGTCCATCCGGCGGGCCTCGGCCTGCATCCGGAACCAGAGCCGGCAGTCGGCGTCGGCCCCGGTCCAGGCGTAGCGCCGGTAGCCGCCGGAGGCGGCGCTGCGGCCGATGGGCCGCAGCGACCGCCACATGGCCTGGAAGGTGGCGCTCACGCGTCGTCGCCCTCGCGCATCGGGACCCGGACGCCCTTCTCGTCGGCGACCCGCTCGGCGATGTCGTAGCCGGCGTCGACGTGCCGGATGACGCCCATGCCGGGGTCGTTCGTCAGGACGCGGCGGATCTTCTCGCCCGCGAGCTTGGTGCCGTCGGCCACCGAGACCTGGCCGGCGTGGATGGAACGGCCCATGCCGACGCCGCCGCCGTGGTGGAGGGAGACCCAGGAGGCGCCGGAGGCGACGTTGACCATGGCGTTGAGCAGCGGCCAGTCGGCGATGGCGTCGGAGCCGTCGAGCATCGCCTCGGTCTCGCGGTACGGGGAGGCCACCGAGCCGCAGTCGAGGTGGTCGCGGCCGATCGCGAGGGGAGCGGCGAGGGTGCCGTTGCCGACCATGTCGTTGAACATGTCGCCGGCCTTGTCGCGCTCGCCCTGGCCGAGCCAGCAGATGCGGGCGGGCAGGCCCTGGAAGTGGACGCGCTCGCCGGCCATCTTGATCCAGCGGTGGAGGGACTCGTTCTCCGGGAAGAGGTCGAGGATCGCCTTGTCCGTCTTGTGGATGTCGGAGGCCTCGCCGGAGAGGGCGGCCCAGCGGAACGGGCCCTTGCCCTCGCAGAACAGCGGCCGGATGTAGGCGGGGACGAAGCCGGGGAAGGCGAAGGCTCGGTCGTAGCCGGCCAGCTGGGCCTCGCCGCGGATGGAGTTGCCGTAGTCGAAGACCTCGGCGCCCGCGTCCATGAAGCCGACCATGGCCTCGACGTGCCGGGCCATCGACTCGCGGGCCCGGACGGTGAAGCCGGCCGGGTCCTTGGCGGCCGCGTCGGCCATGTCCTCGAAGGCGACGCCGACCGGGAGGTAGGAGAGCGGGTCGTGGGCGGAGGTCTGGTCCGTCACGATGTCGATCGGGGCGCCCTCGGCGAGCATCTGCGGGAGCAGCTCGGCCGCGTTGCCGAGGAGGCCGATGGAGAGCGGGCGGCGGGCGTCGCGGGCCTCGACGGCGAGCTGGAGGGCGTGGGCGAGGTTGTCGGCCTTCACGTCCAGGTAGCGGTGCTCGATGCGGCGCTCGATGGCGCGCGGGTCGACGTCGACGCAGATCGCGACGCCGTCGTTCATCGTCACGGCGAGGGGCTGGGCGCCGCCCATGCCGCCGAGGCCGGCGGTGAGGGTGATGGTGCCGGCCAGGGTGCCGCCGAACTTCTTGGCGGCGACGGCGGCGAAGGTCTCGTACGTGCCCTGGAGGATGCCCTGGGTGCCGATGTAGATCCAGGATCCGGCGGTCATCTGGCCGTACATGGTGAGGCCGAGCTGCTCCAGGCGCCGGAACTCCTCCCAGTTGGCCCAGTCACCGACCAGGTTGGAGTTGGCGATGAGGACGCGGGGGGCCCACTCGTGGGTCTGCATGACGCCGACGGGGCGGCCGGACTGGACGAGCATCGTCTCGTCCTGCTTGAGGGTCCGGAGCGTGCGGACCATGGCGTCGAAGGAGCGCCAGTCGCGGGCGGCCTTGCCGGTGCCGCCGTAGACGACGAGCTTGTCGGGGTGCTCGGCGACCTCGGGGTCGAGGTTGTTCTGGAGCATCCGGAGGGCGGCTTCCTGCTGCCATCCCAGGGCGCTCAGTTCCGTACCGCGCGGGGCCCGTACGGGGCGGGGTCCTGACATGGCGTGCCTCCTCGATTGTCGACTGGATATTCACATCCTGGCGTCATGAATAGTTGTAGTCAACAGCTGCGGGGCCGCACGTCCCGGTGATGGGATGGACACATGGCCTCCTCCCGCCGCGATCTCGCCGTCCGCGCCTCCGTCGACCAAGGTCTCCTCTCCGCCGCCGAACCGGTCGTCGCCCTCCTCGACACCGCGGGCATCCGCGCCTCCGCCGCCGCTCTGACCAGCGCGTTCGCCGCCGTCACCGACGCGCCCGTCCTGCACGCCTTCGCGGTCAAGGCCGCCCCGCTGGTCCCCGTGCTCCGCCTCCTGCGCGAGGCCGGACTCGGCGCCGAGGTCGCCAGCCCCGGCGAGCTGGCCCTGGCCCGCGCCGCCGGGATCCCGGCCGCCGGCACCGTGCTCGACTCCCCCGCCAAGACCCCCGCCGAACTGCGCCAGGCCCTCGCGCTCGGCATCGCCGTGAACGCCGACAACCTCCAGGAGCTGGCCAGGCTCGACGCGCTCGTCGCCGCCACGCCCACCTCCTCACCCCTCGGAATCCGGGTGAACCCGCAGGTCGGAGCCGGATCCATCGGAGCCCTCTCGACCGCGACCGCCACCTCCAAGTTCGGTGTGGCACTGCGCGACGAGGGCGCCCGCAAGGCGGTCGTCCAGGCCTACCTGGAACGTCCCTGGCTGACCCGCCTGCACACCCACACCGGCTCCCAGGGCGTGCCGCTCGCCCTGATGGCGGAAGGCGTCGGCGAGGCGTACGCGCTCGCCGAGGAGATCAACCGCACCGTCGGCCGGCAGCAGATCGACACCCTCGACATCGGCGGCGGGCTGCCGGTCGACTTCCACTCCGACGAGGAGACCCCGACGTACGCGGAGTACGCCCGGCTGCTCGCCGACACCGCCCCCGGGCTCTTCGACGGGCGCTACGGCCTGGTGACCGAGTTCGGCCGCTCGCTGCTCGCCAAGCACGGCACGCTCCTCGCCCGGGTGGAGTACACGAAGACCTCCGGCGGCCGGCCGATCGCCGTCACCCACGCGGGCGTGCAGGTGGCCACCCGGACGGTCTACGCCCCCGAGGCCTGGCCGCTGCGCGTCCTCGCGTACGACTCCGGGGGCCGCCCCCGCACCGGGGAGGTCACCGTCCAGGACGTCGCGGGCCCGGCCTGCTTCGCCGGGGACCTGCTGGCCGCGGGCCGCGCCCTGCCGCTGCTGCACCCGGGGGACGTGGTGGCCGTCCCGGACACCGGCGCCTACTTCTTCGCCCACCACTACGCGTACAACAGCCTGCCGCGGCCGGGCGTCCACGGCTTCACGGTGACGGAGCCCGGCGACGGGGACGGCGGCGACGCGGTGGTCGCCTTCACGACCGTGCGGGAGGCCCAGACGCTCGCGGAGATCGTCGCCGAGGCGGGCGGGGCGCACGCGGACGCCCTCGTCCGGTAGCGCGGGCCGGGCGACGCGGTTTCGATGAAGCCATGACTGGAACGGGAACCGGTTCGAACACCACGACCGTCGTCGTCGAGCGACGGGTCGACGCCTCCCCCGGGCGGGTCTGGGAGTCCATCACCGACCTGCCCGACATGCCGCGGGTCCTCTCCGGCGTCGAACGGGTGGAGGTGCTCACCCAGGGCGGCTTCGCCGTCGGCACCCGCTGGCGCGAGACCCGGCGGATGCTGGGCAAGGAGGCCACCGAGGAGATGCTGGTGACGGAGTGCGAGCCGCCGGACCGGTACGTCACGGTCGCCGACTCGCACGGCATGCACTACGTCTCCGAGATCACCCTCACGCCCGACGGGACCGGCGCGACCACCCTGCGGATGACGTTCTCCGCCCGGCCCGCCCGCGGCCGGAGACAGGGGTTCCTGGGACGGCTGATCGCCCGCTTCGGCGCGAAGGCGGTCGCCAAGGCGCTCGCGAAGGACCTGTCCGAGATCGCGAACGCGGTGGAATCGAAGTCCTGACACGCGACCTGACACACATTCCGGTCCCGATTCGGACAGGGCCTGGCATGTTCCGATGGAAAATGCCAGAACACCCCACGGAAGCCGCTGCGTTCAGTAACGTCACCGTCACTGCCGTACGTCCGCACGCCGCATCGGGAGGGGAATCCGCGTGCCCGGAATCGACGAGTGCCTGATGGAGGCCATGACCCTGCCGGGGGCTCGCGGCGCCTCCCTGGTCGACTGGACCAGCGGGCTCGCGCTCGGGACGGCGGGCGACTCACCGGTCGGCGACCACGAGACGACGGCCGCCGAGACCGCGGAGATAGCCCGCGCCGCCGCCGAGTTCGACTCCTTCACCGCCGAAGGGGACATACCCGGCGACGAACCGCCCGTCGAGGACCTGATCGTCACCACCCGCGCCGGCTACCACGTCCTCCGCTTCGTCGAGACCTCCTTCGACAGCAGCGTCTTCCTCCACCTCTGGCTCGACCGCGACACCGGCAACCTCGCCCTCGCCCGGATGCGCCTCCGGGACCTCGCCGAACGGCTGGTCCTGGGATGAGCGGGCCCGGAGCGAGTACCGTCGCCACCCCCGTCTCCCCCATGCTGGTGCGGCTCGCCGCCGAGAAGGCCACCGGCGCCCTGCTCCGCGACCACGGCACCCTCTACCTCGTCGACGGCCGCGTGGTGCACGCCGAGAGCCCCGCCGCCCCCGGCGTCGACATCCTCCTCACCGCCGGCGGACGACTCCCCCGCGAGGGCTGGGACGAAGCCGTCGACCGGGCCGGCGCCCACCGCGCCGTCGGCCGCTTCCTCGTCGACAGCGGCCGGCTCCACGACGGCGAACTGGAGATCTGCCACCTCGGCGCCGTCTTCGACGCGGCCTTCTTCGCCCTCTCCCCCACCAGCGGACCGACCCGCTTCCGGTACGGGGTCGGGCACTGGTTCGGCACGGTCCGGCCGGTCTCCGCCGAGGCGGTCGAGCGGGAGACGGTGCGCCGCCGCGAACTCCTCGACGCCGTCTGGCCGTACGCCGCCGTCGACACCTCCCCCGTCGCCCCGCGCCGCGCCGCCCCCGGCCAGACCGTGGGAGCCCGCCAGCGGGCCCTGCTCGCGGCCGCGGACGGGCAGCTGACCCCGGCGGAGCTCGCCCGGGTGCTCGGCCGCCCCGCCTTCCACACCCTCCTCGACGTCCGGCGGCTCGCGGCCGCCGGACTCGTCGACACCCCGCTCGACCCCGTCCCCCCGTCCCCACCACCGCCACCGCTCATGCCCGCCCTCTTACCGGCCCTGCCGGTGGCCGATCCCGACATCGCCCTGCTGCGCCGGCTCCGTGACGCCCTGGAGGCACACCTGTGATGAGGCGTGCCCTGCGCCTGCGCGCCGAAAGGAAACAGCTCATGACCGCAGAAGCCGAGGTCCTCGGCGAGCTCAGACGGCTGCGGGCCCGGCTGCCCCAGCTGACCGGTGCGCTCGCGGCCAGCGCCGACGGGCTCGTCCTGGCCCACGACACCGTGGACGGCGAGGCCGAGAGCGTGGCCGCGCTGACCGCGGCGGCGCTCGGCGTCGGCATGCGGCTGACCGACAGCACCGGCCAGGGCCGGTTCCGGGAGCTCCTGGTGCGCGGCGAGAACGGCTACGTGGCGACCTACGCGGCGGGCGGCTCGGCCGTCCTGACCCTGCTCGCCGAGCCCCGGATCAACGTCGGGCGGCTCCACCTGGAGGCCCGCAGGTCCAGCGTCCGGATAGGCGAGCTCGTCGACGGCGCGCTGGAGCGCAGAGACCTGCACTGACACGGAACGAACACCGCACGAGCACCACCCGGACGACCCGTACACGAGAAGACACCACGTACACGAGAAGGAAGTGCGACACCCATGGCTAACACCGAGTCCTCCCTCAAGGAAGCCGCCGCCATCGAAGGCGCCATCGGCGCGGCCCTCGTCGACTACACGAGCGGGATGGCGCTGGGCACGATCGGCGGCGGCAAGGAACTCGACCTCAACATGGCCGCGGCCGGCAACACCGACGTCGTCCGGGCCAAGGTCCGGACGATGGAGATGCTCGGCCTCGGCGAGGAGATCGAGGACATCCTGATCACCCTCGGCCGCCAGTACCACATGATCCGGCTGCTCAAGGGGCAGGGCAAGAGCGGCCTGTTCCTGTACCTCGCCCTGGACAAGGAGCGGGCGAACCTCGCGATGGCGCGCCACCAGCTGAAGAAGATCGAGGCCGAACTCGACGTCTGACCGGCCCTCGCGGGCGTGGGGCCTCCTCGACGCGCGGGCCCCGCGCCGCCGCCACCCGCGGGACCGGGCCGCCCGGCGGACACCCGCGCCGCGCCCTTCACGGTCCCGGAGCTACTCGACGAACAGGCCCCGCGCCGCCGCCTTCGCGTCGAACTCCTCCAGACGCGCCTGCGCGTCCGGGAGCTCGTCCGCCATGGCCTCCAGCAGGACCCTGCCGAGCATCATCGGCGCACAGGCGGTGTCGAAGGCGAGCCCGGTGCCGACGGCGGCCGGGATGAGCAGGTCGCTGTGCGCGGCGACGGGCGCGAACGCCGACTCGGCGACGGTCACGACCGTGAGCCCGGCCGCCCTGGCGTACTCCAGGGCCTCCACGACCTCCCGCGGGTGCCGCGGGAGCGCGAAGCACAGCAGGGCCGTGGCCCCGGCGCGCACGGCGGCGTCGACGCGGTCCGTGAGCATGGACCCGGCCTCGTCGAGCAGCCGGACGTCCGGGTGCACCTTGGCGGCGAAGTAGGCGAAGCCGCGCGCCTGTGACGAGGCGGCCCGCAGGCCCAGCACGGGCAGCGGCCGCGAGCGGGCGAGCAGCCGGCCGGCCTTCTCGACGGGCCCGGGGTCGGCGAGCAGCCCGGCCAGGTGCCGGAGGTTCTCGATCTCGGCGAGCACCGCCTGCTGGTACTCGTTGAGCCCCTCGTCCGCTCCCCCGGGCGCGCCCGGCTCGGGGGGCGCGACCTCGCGCAGGTGGCGGCGGAGCGCGGGGTACCCGTCGAAGCCGAGCGCGACGGCGAAGCGGGTCACGGACGGCTGGCTGACCCCGGCGAGCTCGGCGAGCTCCACGCTGGAGAGGAAGGGCGCGTCGGCGGCCCGGCGCACCATGCAGTGCGCGATCCGCCGCTGCGTCGGCGTCAGCCGGTGCCCCTCGAAGAGCGCCTGCAGCCGACCGGCCGGGCTGTCGCTCATGCCGCCGCCCCTCTCTCTCGCACCTATTCACCCGCGAAGGGCTCTGCATAAGGATATGCAGGGGGTGCTCGGGAGAGAAGCGGGAACGGGAAGACCGCCGGAAAGGCCCGGCCGGGCCTCCCCGGCGGGAGGTCGGCGCGGGGACCGCCGCACCCCCGGAACCGGGGGGCGGGACGACGGCGGTCCCCGCGAGGACACGGGCCCGGGTCAGGGCCGGTCTCCGCGTCCGTGGCGTCGTCGGGAGTCCGGGAGCCGCTCCGGAAGTCCGTGACGCCGACAACCACTACTGTGCCGGAGGCGTGTTAAGCGGGTGCTGCGCGGACGTGTCGCCCTCGTACCGATTGCGCGAACGCACCCGCCGCCCCCGCCCGGGGGCTACTTCCCGCCGTTGGCCAGGAAGGCCAGCAGGTCCTGGCGGCTGACCACGCCGGTCGGCTTGCCCTCGACCAGGACGATCGCCGCGTCGGCGGTCTCGCCGAGGACGTGCATCAGGTCGCCGACGGGCTCGCCGGAGCCGACCTGCGGCAGCGGCGCGCTCATGTGCTGCTCCAGGGCGTCCTCCAGGGAGGCGCGCTTCGCGAAGAGGGCGTCGAGCAGCTCGCGCTCCACGACCGAGCCGACGACCTCGGCGGCCATCACGTCGGGGTGGCCGGCGCCCGGCTTCACGATGGGCATCTGGGAGACGCCGTACTCGCGGAGCACCTCGATGGCCTGGCCGACGGTCTCGTCCGGGTGCATGTGGACGAGGGAGGGCATGGTGCCGCCCTCCTTGTGGCGCAGGACGTCGGCGACGGTGGCGGTGGAGGTGTCCTCCAGGAAGCCGTAGTCGGCCATCCACTCGTCGCTGAAGATCTTCGACATGTAGCCGCGGCCGGAGTCCGGCAGCAGGACCACGACGACGTCGTCCGGGCCGAGCTCGCGCGCCACCTCCAGGGCGGCCACGACGGCCATGCCGCAGGAACCGCCGACGAGGAGGCCCTCCTCCTTGGCGAGGCGGCGGGTCATCTGGAACGAGTCCTTGTCGGACACGGCGACGATCCGGTCCGTGACGTTCCGGTCGTAGGCGGTCGGCCAGAAGTCCTCGCCGACGCCCTCGACGAGGTACGGGCGGCCGGAGCCGCCGGAGTAGACCGAGCCCTCCGGGTCGGCGCCGACGACCTGCACGGAGCCGCCGCTGGCCTCCTTGAGGTAGTTGCCGGTGCCGGAGATGGTGCCGCCGGTGCCGACGCCCGCGACGAAGTGGGTGATCTTCCCCTCCGTCTGCTCCCAGAGCTCGGGGCCGGTGGTCTCGTAGTGGGAGCGCGGGTTGTTCGGGTTGGAGTACTGGTCGGGCTTCCAGGCACCGGGGGTCTCACGGACAAGGCGGTCCGAGACGTTGTAGTACGAGTCCGGGTGCTCCGGGTCGACCGCGGTCGGGCAGACGACGACCTCGGCGCCGTACGCGCGCAGGACGTTGATCTTGTCGAGGGACACCTTGTCGGGGCAGACGAAGATGCACTTGTAGCCCTTCGTCTGGGCCACGATGGCCAGGCCGACGCCGGTGTTGCCGGACGTGGGCTCGACGATGGTGCCGCCGGGCTTGAGCTCGCCGCTCTGCTCGGCGGCCTCGATCATCCGCAGGGCGATCCGGTCCTTGACCGAGCCTCCGGGGTTGAAGTACTCGACCTTGGCCAGGACGGTCGCCTGAATGCCCGCTGTGACGCTGTTGAGCTTCACCAGCGGGGTGTTGCCGACGAGGCTGATCATCGAGTCGTGGAATTGCACCGTAATCTCCGGGGTCTCCGTAATGGTGTGGCCAGCGTATGCGTAGTCGGAGCGGGTTACGGGGCAGTTAGACCCTGAACGGCTTGAAGGAGGTGACGGCCCCATGTCGAGGGCGAGGGTGGCGCGGCGGATCGCGGCGGGTGCGGCGTACGGCGGCGGGAGCATCGGGCTGCTGGGTGTGGCGGCGGTGGGCGTCCTGCTGGCCGAGATGCAGATCGCGAAGCGGACGGTGGGCGGCGGCGCGGCCCCGCTGCCGCCGGGAGCGGACGGCCTCTACGGCCGCGCGTTCGGCACGGACGACCCCCTGCGACTGGCCCTTCTGGGTGATTCCACGGCGGCGGGTCAGGGGGTGCGCCGCTCGGGCCAGACGCCCGGCGCGCTGCTCGCCTCCGGCCTCGCGGCGGTGGCGGAGCGGCCGGTGGTGCTGCGGAACGTGGCGCTCTCCGGCGCCCGCTCCGACGACCTGGAGCGCCAGGTGTCGCTGCTGCTGACCCAGCCCCTCGGCCCGCCGGACGTCTGCGTGATCATGATCGGCGCCAACGACGTGACGCACCGGATGTCGCCGACGGAGTCGGTACGGCTCCTGGCGTCGGCGGTCCGGCGGCTGCGGACGGCCGGCGCGGAGGTGGTGGTGGGCACCTGCCCCGACCTGGGGACGATCGAGCCGGTCTACCAGCCGCTGCGCTGGCTGGCCCGACGGGCCTCCCGGCAGCTGGCGGCGGCGCAGACGATCGTGGTGGTCGAGCAGGGCGGCCGGACGGTGTCGCTGGGCGACCTGCTCGGGCCGGAGTTCGCCGCCAACCCGCGCGAGATGTTCGGCGTGGACAACTTCCACCCCTCGGCGGAGGGGTACGCGACGGCGGCGATGGCCGTGCTGCCGACGCTCTGCGCGGTGCTCGGCGTGTGGCCGGAGACGGACCGCCTGGAGCCGGCGCGGCGGGAGAACATGCTGCCGGTCGCGAAGGCGGCGGCCGAGGCGGCGCGGGAGGCGGGCACCGAGGTCACGGGTGCGCGCGCCCCCTGGGCCCTCCTGAAGCACCGCAGGCGGCGGCGCCTGCCGGTCCCGGCGGAGGCGGCGCGGGACGCCCGGGGCGAGGGGGCCGCGGAGACCCCCGCCTCCACCAACTGAGCGCTCGCTTAGAAAAGAGGTCCGCATCACATGCCCAGCCCGGTGACCCCATGCGGTACGTACGGGTAACTTCCCTTTCAGTCCGCCCACTCCGCACCCTCATGGAGCCGTGATGCCCGAAGCCGTGATCGTCTCGACCGCCCGCTCGCCCATCGGCCGGGCCTTCAAGGGCTCCCTCAAGGACCTGCGGCCGGACGACCTCACCGCGACCATCGTCCAGGCCGCCCTGGCCAAGGTGCCGGAGCTCGACCCGCGCGACATCGACGACCTGATGCTGGGCTGCGGCCTGCCCGGCGGCGAGCAGGGCAACAACCTGGGCCGCATCGTGGCCGTGCAGATGGGCATGGACCACCTCCCGGGCTGCACGATCACCCGCTACTGCTCCTCCTCGCTGCAGACCTCCCGCATGGCGCTGCACGCGATCAAGGCCGGCGAGGGCGACGTCTTCATCTCGGCCGGTGTCGAGATGGTGTCCCGCTTCGTGAAGGGCAACTCGGACTCCCTGCCCGACACGCACAACCCGTTCTTCGCCGACGCCGAGGCCCGCACCGCCGAGGTCGCCGCCTCCGAGGGTTCCACCTGGCACGACCCGCGCGAGGACGGCATCGTCCCCGACGCGTACATCGCCATGGGCCAGACCGCGGAGAACCTGGCCCGGCTCAAGGGCATCAGCCGCCAGGAGATGGACGAGTTCGGCGTCCGTTCGCAGAACCTCGCCGAGCAGGCCATCAAGAACGGCTTCTGGGAGCGCGAGATCACCCCGGTGACCCTCCCGGACGGCACCGTGGTCTCCGCGGACGACGGCCCGCGCGCCGGCGTCACCCTGGAGGGCGTGCAGGGCCTCAAGCCGGTCTTCCGCCCCGACGGCCTGGTCACCGCCGCCAACTGCTGCCCGCTGAACGACGGCGCCGCCGCGCTCGTGATCATGTCGGACACGAAGGCCCGCGAGCTCGGCCTGACCCCGCTCGCCCGCATCGTCTCCACCGGCGTCTCGGGCCTCTCCCCCGAGATCATGGGCCTCGGCCCGGTCGAGGCCTCGAAGCAGGCCCTCAAGCGCGCCGGCCTGACCATCGGCGACATCGACCTGGCCGAGATCAACGAGGCCTTCGCGGCCCAGGTGATCCCGTCCTACCAGGACCTGGGCCTCGACCTGGACAAGGTGAACGTCAACGGCGGCGCCATCGCCGTCGGCCACCCCTTCGGCATGACCGGCGCCCGGATCACCGGCACGCTGATCAACAGCCTCCAGTTCCACGACAAGCAGTTCGGCCTGGAGACCATGTGCGTCGGCGGCGGCCAGGGCATGGCGATGGTCATCGAGCGGCTGTCCTAGGCCGTCTCCTTCGGATCCTGCCGGACGGCGCGGGTCAGGCAGGATCCGGAAGACACCCCCTGGGGCCGGGCCCCGGCCGCCGGGCGCCTGCCGCGGGACGGGGGGTGCGCCGGTGTGCGTCTCCCCGGGCCGAGCCGCCCAACCGCACCGCGTCCGAGCCGTGACCGAATCTCCCCCAGGATGTGACCTACGTCCCGGGGGAGTTCGTTTTCCCAGGTCAGAGCCGTTTCGGGACTAAACACCTGGCAGAAATACCTGTCCAATTCGTGACGTAATGCACTGACAGCGGGCCCCACCCCGGGACAAGCTGATGTAGGAAGTCGGGGGGATCGACTCGGAATCGGGAGTACGTCAGTGAGCACCATGCCTCTTGCCCTGCTGCTGACCACGGCCGCTGCCACGGCCGTGGGCGCTGCCGCCCTGCACGCCGTCCACGGTCTCCGCAAGCAGGTCACGGCCCTGCGGAGCGAACTGGCGGCCGGGCACGGCGTCACCGTTCCCGCGGCCCGTGCCACGCCCGCCGCCGAGATACGGGCCGCGGTCGCGGAGGCGCTGGCCGAGGAGCGCGAGCGCGAGCTCGCCGAGGCGCGGGCCTTCTGGGCCGCGCAGGAGGCCCGGGACGCGGCCGACGCCCCGTCCCTGCTGGGCGGCCTCGGCGGCCCGGTCGACGACGGCACCTTCTTCGTCCCCCGCCAGGCCGACTTCGTGGGCCTGGAGGCGATGGCCCTGGAGGCCATGGAGGCGGAGGCCGCCGCGCTCGACGGCCCCGACGCGCTGGACCCGCTGGACCCGGTCGACGCCTTCGAGGAGTACCCGGAGGACTCGGCCGAGCTGGCCGCCGCCCGCCGCAGGCACCCCTCGCACCCGGACTTCGTGCCGGTGCAGACCCCCGTCGTCACCGACCACGAGCGGACCGTCGCCCGCCTCGAGGAGCTGGCGGACACCGCCACGGCCCTGACGGACGTGCGTCCGGGCCCGCTGGGCACGCTCGACGTGTACGTGTTCGCCGACGGGACCACGCTCTGTATGACGCCGGGGCACCGCGAGACCGCGGAGCGCCTGGCGGAGGCCCTGCGCTCCGGCCGCACGCCGGTGCTGCTCGGCGGCTCGGGCGTCTCGGGCGCCTTCGCCCTCACCTTCTCGTACGGCGAGGCCGACGACGAGAACGTCTACATCCTCGCGGACCGCGTCATCGCGTCCCTCTGATGTCACGCCCCTCGCGCCGCTCGGCCCCCCGGGGCCTCGCGGGCTTCGGGGCGCCTGGGCGGCCTCCGACCGCCGACCGCGGGCGCGCCCCGCTCTGAACGCACGGGGCGGGTCCCACCGCCCGACCGGCACCGCGCCCTCGCACCGGGCGCCCCGGCCCGAGCGCTCCGCCGGCCCTACAGCCCCGAGCGCTCCGCCGCTCCACGGACCAGTTCCACGGCCTCCGCCAGCTCCCCCTCACGGGAGTCGGCCGGGGCCGTTCGCAGGATCTCGGCCAGATCGTTCCCGGCGACGACCAGCTGGTCGGCCACGGTGAAGACCCCCGCGTCCGGCATCGTCCGGGGCTCCCGCCCCGGCTCCTCGGCGCGCTGGGCGCGCGCCGCCAGCTCCCGGGCGAGGGCCAGGCCCTCGGCCGCCGCGCCCCGCTGGAGGCGGCTCTGCGGGGCGGCCCGCAGCCGGTCGGCGAAGCGGTCGACGGCCGCGGTCAGTTCACTCGTATCGCGCACCCCGCGACCCTACGCGCCGCCCCGGGCCCCTTGCCAACGGGCGCGCACTTGGGCACGGTGACGTGAGGAAGTGCCAGGAGTACGAGGAGCACGCGGTACGACGCGTCCGGAGGCGCCGATGTCCCATACATTCTCCGAAGAGACCCACCGCAACATGCTGGCCCGCATCCCGGGCCGCACCGGTCGTGAGATCGCCGACTGGATGCGCACCGTCGAGGAGGGCCCCTCCCTCCTCCGGTTCGAGGAGCGCGTGAGCTGGCTCCGCGGGGCGCACGAGCTGGCGTACGGCCACGCGAAGGCGATCCTGCACGAGTACGACCTGCGGAGGGCGGCCCGGAGACTGCTCTGAGGTCCGGGCGCCGCCCGTCGTCACGGAACGCGGAAGGGCCCGCCCGGCGCGAAGCCGGACGGGCCCTTCCCCCGAGTCGGGAGGCGTCAGTCGTCGCCCTGCAGGATCGACAGCAGACGCAGCATCTCCAGGTAGATCCACACCAGGGTCATGGTGAGACCGAAGGCGGCCAGCCAGGCCTCCTCGCGCGGCGCGCCGTAGGTCACGCCGTCCTCGACCTGCTTGAAGTCGAGGGCGAGGAAGCAGGCGCCCAGGATGATGCCGATGACACCGAAGAGGATGCCGAGGCCGCCGCTGCGGAAGCCGAGGCCGTCACCGCCGGCGAAGACGGCGAACAGCAGGTTGGTCACCATGAGGAGCATGAAGCCCATCGCGGCGGCCATCACGAAGCCGTAGAAGCGCCGGTTGACCCGGATCCAGCCCATCTTGTAGGCGATCAGCACGCCGGCGAAGACCGCCATGGTGCCGAGGACCGCCTGGATGACCACGCCGTCCGCGATGTACGTCGACACGGCGGCCGAGATGACACCGAGGAAGACGCCCTCGAAGGCCGCGTAGCCCAGGATGAGCGCCGGCGACGGCTTGCGCTTGAAGGACTGCACGAGCGACAGGACCAGGGCGACCAGGGCGGCGCCGATGGCGATGCCGTAGGACTTGCCCAGGTTGGCGGGGTCGACCGGCAGGAGCAGCCAGGACAGGACGGCGGTGAGGACGACCGTGCCGAGCGTCATGGCCGTACGGCTCACGACGTCGTCGATCGTCATCACGTTGCCGCGGGCCTGCTGCGGGGCACCGGGCTGGGTGTCCTGCGGGGCGTACGGGTTGGTGGCGTACGGGTTCGTCGCGCCCTCGGCGTACGGGTTGCCGGCGGCGTACGGGTTGGTCCCGACGGCGGGGCCCCCGGCCTGCGGCTGCTGGCCGTTGAAGCCCGCGGTGCCGTTGTCGCGGCTGAACCCCCGTCGCGAGAAGACCGGGTTGCTGCTCCTCATCTCACTCCTCCATGGCGTGCCGCATGCGCGCGGCCTCGCGTCAAGAGTAATGCGTAGGCAAAAGAAACTCTCTAGTGCTCGGGGAGGATCTTTTCCCGTACGGTTTCGATCTTCGCACGAGTGTGTCGCGGAGCGTCACGGGGGTCCGCGCGTGAGTGAGGGGCCTCTCCGGGCCGCAGGTGTCCCACCTGGGGCCCGGGTGGTGCCCGGAACCGGACTCGAACCGGTACGGCCCGAAGGCCAGCGAGGTTTAAGCTCGCCGTGTCTGCATTCCACCATCCGGGCGTCGCGAAGCTCCGCGTTGGCACATGAGCCTATCGGGGCGCGTCCCTCGTTCAGCCGAAACATCATCCCGATGTTGTCTTATTTTATTGACGCTTGAGGGTGCGTCAGTGCAGGTGGGGGCCGTTTCGCCGGACTGTGACAGGGGTCGCAGGCGCAAAGCCGCACCCCCCGGAATGACGAAAAGTCGTCGCACGTCTGTCACATCGGCGCGAACCCGTCTCTCAGGGCCGCCGTCATACCTCAGGAGGAGGATCGGGGCCCCCGGTCCGACTCGAGACTGCCCCGGGAACGGGCACGTGGGCGGACGATCCGAGCGAGAACGCTCGACACGATGGAGGGGTTCCCGCAGAAGCCCCGCAGTGACAGGAGTCCCTCGTGACCACCACCCCCACCGTGTCCCGCGCCACCGCGGTGGCCGCCCGCGCCACGGATCTCTCCAAGGTCTACGGACACGGCGAGACCCAGGTGGTCGCCCTCGATCACGTCACGGTGGACTTCCGCCAGGGCGAGTTCACCGCGATCATGGGCCCCTCCGGCTCCGGCAAGTCGACGCTCATGCACTGCGTCGCCGGCCTGGACTCCTTCTCCTCCGGCTCGGTCCGGATCGGCGAGACGGAGCTCTCCACCCTCAAGGACAAGCAGCTCACCCAGCTGCGCCGGGACAAGATCGGCTTCATCTTCCAGGCCTTCAACCTGCTGCCGACCCTGACGGCCCTGGAGAACATCACGCTGCCGATGGACATCGCCGGCCGGAAGCCCGACAAGCAGTGGGTGCAGAAGGTCATCGACATGCTCGGCCTCTCCGCGCGGCTCAGCCACCGCCCGACCGAACTCTCCGGCGGCCAGCAGCAGCGCGTCGCCGTGGCCCGCGCCCTCGCCTCCCGCCCCGAGATCATCTTCGGCGACGAGCCCACCGGAAACCTGGACTCCCGCTCGGGCGCCGAAGTCCTCGGCTTCCTGCGCAACTCGGTCCGCGAGCTGGGCCAGACCGTCGTCATGGTCACCCACGACCCGGTCGCCGCCTCCTACGCGGACCGCGTGATCTTCCTCGCCGACGGCCGGATCGTCGACGAGATGCTGCACCCGACGGCGGACGGCGTGCTCGACCGCATGAAGGCCTTCGACGCGAAGGGCCGTACGAGCTGACGCGACGGCGCCGGAACCGGACTCGAACCGGTACGGCGCCGCCCAGCCGCCCTGATACCCGTCCGCCCTCCTCCTCCAGGACACACCCATGTTCCGTACCGCCCTGCGCAACGTCCTCGCGCACAAGGCGCGGCTGCTGATGACCGTTCTCGCCGTGATGCTCGGCGTGGCCTTCGTCTCCGGCACCCTCGTCTTCACCGACACCCTCGGCCAGGCCTTCCGCAACCAGTCGGCCAAGAGCTACGACGACGTCGCCGTCGCCGTCGAGATGTACCCGTCCGCCGAGGAGGCCCGGAAGACCCCCGGCCTCTCCCAGCAGGTCGTCGACAAGGTCGCGAAGGTCGACGGCGTCGCCTCCGTCACCCCCCGCGTCGACGGCTTCGCCGGTGTGCCCGACAAGAACGGCAAGCTGATCGGCGCCGGGTGGTCCAACAAGGGCACCAACTTCGCCCCCGGCAAGGACGGCAAGGACCGCGCCTACAGCTTCACCTCCGGAAACGGCCCCGCCTCCGCCGGACAGATCGCGCTCGACAAGGACACCGCCGACAAGGGCGGCTACAAGGTCGGCGACACCGTCCGCGTGGCCACCAACGGGCCGGTCAAGGAGTACGAGCTCTCCGGCGTCTTCACCACCGAGGACGGCGCCGTGAACGCCGGCGGCAGCCTGGTCGTCTTCGACCGCGCCGTCGCCCAGAAGCTCTACCTGAAGCCCGGCTTCTTCCAGAACCTGACCGTCACCGCCGCCCCCGGCGCGGACGCGGTCGAGCTCCGCGACAAGATCCTCACCGTCGTCCCGAAGTCCGCCACCGCCCAGACCGGCGCCGTCCTCGCCGACCGGCAGGCCAAGGACATCGAGGCCGGTCTCGGCGCCCTCAACCAGGTGCTGCTCGGCTTCGCCGGCATCGCACTCTTCGTCGGCGTCTTCCTCATCTCCAACACCTTCACCATGCTGGTCGCGCAGCGCACCAAGGAGCTGGCGCTGATGCGCGCCGTCGGCGCCTCGCGCCGGCAGATCACCCGCTCCGTCCTCGCCGAGGCCGGTCTGGTCGGCCTGCTCGCCTCCGCCGTCGGCTACGTCCTCGGCATCGGTCTCGCCGTCGGACTGCGCTCCGGCATGAACGCCTTCGACCTGAAGGTCCCGGACGGCCCGCTGGTCCTCGGCACCACCCCGGCCGTCGCCGCCTTCGCCGTCGGCGTGCTGATCACCACGCTGGCCGCCTGGCTGCCCGGCCGCCGGGCCGCGAAGATCCCGCCGGTCGCCGCCATGAACAGCGTCCACGCCAGTGTGAGCACCAAGTCGCTGGTCGTACGGAACTCCATCGGCGCCGCGTTCACCGCGCTCGGTGTCGTGCTCATCGTGCTCGGCGCGGGCCAGGGCGGCGACAACGGCCGCCTGCTGATCGCGGGCGGAGCCTTCCTCACCCTCATCGGCGTGATCATCCTGATCCCGTTCCTCTCGCGGCCCGTGATCGCCGTGATCCGGCCCCTCTTCGTGAGCGTCTTCGGGGTCTCCGGCAAACTCGCCGGGCTGAACGCGGTCCGCAACCCGCGCCGCACCGGCGCCACCGCCTCCGCGCTGGCCATCGGCCTGACCCTCGTCACCGGCCTCTCGGTGCTCGGCACCACGGTCGGCACGGCCCTCGACAAGATGACGACCGACCAGATCAAGGCCGACTACATGGTCTCCATGGCCAGCGGCAACGGTCTGAGCCAGGAGGCGCTGACCGCCCTGCAGAAGGCCCCCGGCGTCACCGCGGTCTCCCCGCAGCAGGCCGGAGCCTTCGACCTGAAGGGCTCGTTCGTCTCGGTCTCCGGGGTCGCCCCCGGTCAGATCGAGAAGCTCCTCGACCTGAAGGTGGTGCACGGCTCGCTCTCCGCCGTCGGCGGGAACACCATCGCCGTCGACGCCGAGGTCGCCGCGAAGCGCGGCCTGAAGACCGGGGCCACCGTCCCGGTCGAGTTCCTCGACAAGCGCAAGGGCGAGCTGAAGGTCGGCGCGATCTACGAGGCCAACGAGTTCGTCTCCCCGGTCCTCGCCGACCACCGGCTGGTCACCGCGCACGAGGAGCAGGCGTCCATCCGCGAGATCTACGTCTCGACGAAGGGCGGCGCCAGCGCGGCCAACGAGCGGGCCCTGGCGAAGGCCATGGGCGACAACCCGGCGATCCAGGTCATGGACCACAAGGACATCCGTGACGCCTTCGGCGGCCCGATCAACATCATGCTGAACATCATGTACGGCCTGCTCGGCATGGCCCTGATCATCGCCGTACTCGGTGTCGTCAACACCCTCGCGATGTCCGTCTTCGAGCGCCAGCAGGAGATCGGCATGCTGCGGGCGATCGGTCTCGACCGGCGCCGCGTGAAGCGGATGGTCCGTCTGGAGGCCGTGGTCATCTCGGTGTTCGGCGCGATCGTCGGCATCGGTCTGGGCGCGTTCCTCGGCTGGGCCATCGGCGAGACCTTCAAGAGCAGCCTGCCGGGCTACGCCCTGGTCCTGCCCTGGGACCGGATCGGGGTCTTCCTGGTCCTGGCCGCCCTGGTCGGCGTCCTCGCCTCCCTGTGGCCGGCCCGGAGCGCGGCCAGGCTGAACATGCTCGCCGCCATCAAGGCCGAGTAACCCCCCGGAACCCGGAAGGGCCGGCCCCCTGCCAGGGGCCGGCCCTTCCGGCGGGCGCCTCAGGCCTTCTCGTTCCAGACCCGCGGCCGCAGCGCCGTCCCGCTCCGCCCCGACACCGGGGTCTTCACCGCGAGGAACTGGTTCACGCCGATCCGGTTGCGCTCGAAGGAGACGGCCGAGGCCGCCATGTAGAGCCGCCAGATCCGCGCCCGGCCCGGCGAGGTGAGCCGGACCGCCCGGTCCCAGTCCCGCTCCAGGTTGGCCACCCAGCGGCGCAGCGTCAGCGCGTAGTGCTCGCGGATCGCCTCCACGTCCCTGACCTCGAAGCCGGCGTCCTCCAGGGTGCCCAGCGTGCGTCCCATGGGGGCGAGTTCGCCGTCCGGGAAGACGTACGCGTCGATGAAGGGATCGATCTCGTACGCCTCCTCGTCCGGTTCGGGGCGCCGCGAGATCTGGTGGTTCAGCAGCCGCCCGCCGGGCTTGAGGAGCCCGTACAGGATGTCGGCGTACTCCCGGTACCGGACCACGCCGACGTGCTCGGCCATGCCGATCGAGGAGACGGCGTCGTACGGGCCGTCCGCGACGTCCCGGTAGTCCTGGACGCGGATCTCGACCAGGTCGGTCAGCCCCTCCTCGGCGATCCGCTTGCGGGCGTACGCGGCCTGCTCGCGGGAGAGGGTGATGCCGACGACCCGCGCCCCGTACTCCCGGGCGGCGTGGAGGGCCATGGAGCCCCATCCGCAGCCCACGTCGAGGAGCCGGTCCCCCTCCTTCAGGTCCAGCTTGCGGGCGATGAGGTCCAGCTTGTCGCGCTGGGCGTCCTCCAGGGTGGCGTCGGGGCCGTCGGAGGCCCAGTACGCGCACGAGTAGACCATCGACGGGCCGAGGACCAGCTCGTAGAAGTCGTTGCCCACGTCGTAGTGGTGACTGATCGCCTGCCTGTCGCGGCGCCGGGTGTGCCGGCCGCCGCTGCGGCCGCGCACCTCCTCGGCCGGCGGCTGCGGGGGCGGCAGCGGTCCGGCCAGCTTCAGCAGGGCTGCCGCGGCGGCACGAAGCCGCGGGTCGCGGGCGGCCGCGAGCAGCCCCCTGCCGTCCCCGTCCCGCTCCCAGAGCAGGCCGGAGAGGGCGTCCAGGAGGGCGTACAGGTCGCCCTCGACGTCCAGCTCCCCGGCCACCCAGGCGCGGGCCATGCCCAGTTCGCCGGGCTTCCAGATCATCCTCCGCAGGGCGCGGCGGTCGCGGACGACCAGGACGGGGCCGCCCACCGGCCCGGCCTCGCTGCCGTCCCAGGCTCGCAGCCGGACCGGGAGCGGTCCGCCCAGCAGCTCCTCGGCGAGAGTCGCCAGCCGCGACGCGGCGTCGGCCATGGTGCACACCTCCGTGATCTCGTGCCCCAGAAATGCTCGTCACCAAGGGAACACCGTCCGTAGGCGTTTGCAGTCCCGGCGCAGCGCAATCAGTCGGCAAAACACGCGAAGGGCCGTCCGCACCACGGATGGCGGACGGCCCTTTTACGGCCTTGCGTGTACTTGTCCTACTGGTCCTGCTGGTCCTGCTGGTACCGCCGGGCGACGGTCAGGAGGCCTTGGCCTTCTCCTGCGCCGGGGCGGCCGGCGCGGGGGCGGGCTTGGCGGCCTCGTAGAACTCCTCGCGCGGCGTCTCCATGGCGCCGAGCGAGACGACCTCGCGCTTGAGGAACATCGCGAGGGTCCAGTCGGCGAAGACGCGGATCTTGCGGTTCCAGGTCGGCATCGCCATGCCGTGGTAGCCACGGTGCATGTACCAGGCGAGACGGCCCTTGAGCTTGATCTTCACCTTGCCCATGACGATCATCGCGACGCCCTTGTGCAGGCCGAGACCCGCGACCGCGCCCTTGTTGGCGTGGCTGTACTCCTTCTGCGGGAAGCCCCGCATGCCGGCCACCACGTTGTCGCCGAGGACCTTGGCCTGGCGCAGCGCGTGCTGGGCGTTCGGCGGGCACCAGGCGTTCGGGTTGCCCGCCTTGCGGCCGACCATGTCCGGGACCTGGGCGTTGTCGCCCGCGGCCCAGGCGTAGTCGAGGCCGTTGATCTGGAGCTTCTCGTTGCAGTCCACGTGGCCGCGGGGGCCGAGCGGCAGACCGAAGCGGGAGAGCGCCGGGTTCGGCTTCACGCCGGCGGTCCAGACGATCGTGTTGGAGTCGACCTCGAGGCCGTTCTTCAGCACGACGTGGCCGTCGACGCAGGAGTCCATGGAGGTCTCGAGGTAGATCTCGATCCCGCGGCTCTCCAGGTGCTCCTTGCCGTACTGGCCGAGCTTGGGGCCGACCTCGGGAAGGATCTTGTCGGCCGCGTCGACCAGGACGAAGCGCATGTCCTCGCGCGACACGTTCTGGTAGTACTTCGCGGCGTCCCGGGCCAGGTCCTCGACCTCGCCGATGGTCTCCGCGCCGGCGAAGCCGCCGCCCACGAAGACGAAGGTCAGCGCCTTGCGGCGGACCTCCTCGTCGGTGGTCGAGTCGGCCTTGTCGAGCTGCTCGAGGACGTGGTTGCGCAGGCCGATGGCCTCCTCGATGCCCTTCATGCCGATGCCCTGCTCGGCGAGGCCGGGGATCGGGAAGGTACGGGAGACGGCGCCCATCGCGATGACGAGGTAGTCGAAGGGCAGCTCGTAGGCCTCGCCGACGAGCGGCGAGATCGTGGCGACCTTGCGGTCCTGGTCGATGGTGGTGACCCGGCCGGTGAGCACCTCCGCTCCGCGCACGACGCGTCGCAGCGGGACGACGACGTGGCGCGGCGAGATGCTGCCGGCGGCGGCTTCGGGGAGGAAGGGCTGGTAGGTCATGTACGACCGCGGGTCGACGACCGTGACGGTCGCCTCCGCGTAGCGCATCTTCTTGAGGATGCGCCGAGCTGCGTACAGGCCTACGTACCCGCCGCCTACTACGAGGATCCTGGGACGCTCCGTGGTGCTCATGAGATCGAGTATCCACCCCTCCTGAGGGGGGTGCTCGTGCGCCCCTTCACAAGGTCTCCGGACACCTCTGCTACACTCCGCCGCCCACGTGATCCATGTCATGGTGCTGCAAAGGAACCGGGGCACCCGGGCGGACGTTGTTCACCCCCTGTGAACTGGACCGGAGAGCCTCCGTTAACCCCGAACCGGAGCCCCCGTTCACACGATGGAAACGTCGGGCGGATCCGCCTCCGCGCCTGCGAAAGGGCCCTGAGGCACCACCCGGAGGGCCCAAACACCTCGTTCGGACCCCACTTCGGCGCCACCAGGGCCCTTTTCCTTGTGAAGAACTTCACGAACTTTCCCGGCGCGGTGTCGCGGGAAGCCTCGATAGGTGCCCGCTATGCCACGGATAGGGCGATCCCATCGAGGATGTCGTGCTCGCTGACGACGACCTCGTGGGCTCCGACCCGCTCGACGATCTCCCGCAGGACGAGCGCGCCGGCGATGATCACGTCGACCCGCCCGGGATGGATGACGGGGATCGCGGCCCGCTCGGCGTGGGTGGAGGCGAGCAGCCGCTCGGCGACCTCGGCGACCTGCGCGGCGGAGATCCGGGCGTGGTGGATCTTCTCCGAGTCGTACTCCGGCAGCCCGAGGGCGATGGCGGCGACCGTGGTGACCGATCCGGCGAGTCCGACGAGGGTCTCGGCGGTCCCGATCGGGACGGTCTCGGCGGCGAGGTCGAGCGCGGCCCGGACGTCGGCGCGGATCGCCTCGGCCTCCTCCGCGGTCGGCGGGTCGTGCCGGACGTGCCGCTCGGTCAGGCGGACGCAGCCGATGTCGACGGAGCGGGCGGCCTCGACGTGCCGGTTGCCGACCACGAACTCGGTCGAGCCGCCGCCGATGTCCACGACCAGCCGGCGGTCGTCGCCGTGCAGCTCGCCGGTGGCGCCGGTGAAGGAGAACGCGGCCTCCTGGTCGCCCGTGATGACCTCGGGCTCGACGCCCAGGATCTCCACGACCCCGTTCACGAAGTCCGCGCGGTTCTCGGCGTCGCGGGAGGCGGAGGTGGCGACGAAACGCAGCTTCTCGGCGCCGAGGTCCTTGATGACCTCGGCGTACGCGCGGCAGGCGGCGAAGGTCCGCTCCAGGGCCTCGGGGGCGAGCCGGCCGGTCTTGTCGACGCCCTGCCCGAGCCGGACGATCGTCATCCGGCGGTCGAGCTCGACCAGCTCCCCGGTCTCCGGGTGGACGTCGGCGACCAGGAGGCGGATGGAGTTCGTGCCGCAGTCGATTCCGGCGACCCGGGTCACTCCGCCCCCTCCTTCTTCTCGTCCCCGTCCGCGCACGGCGTGACGCAGGCGCCCTTCGCCCACCACTCCGGCAGCATCGCGAGCGCCTCGTCGCCGAAGGGGTTGACGCCGGGTCCGGCGGCCAGCGAGTGGCCGACGAGGACGTGCAGGCACTTCACCCGGTCCGGCATGCCGCCGGCGCTCGGGAACCCCTCCAGGACCTCGATGGCGTCGCGGCGCGCGATGTAGTCCTCGTGCGCGGCCCGGTAGGCGGCGGCCAGCTCCGGGTCGGTGGCGAGCCGGGCCTGCATCTCCTTCATGACCCCGTTGGCCTCCAGGGTGCCGATGGCCGAGGCCGCCCGGGGGCAGGTCAGGTAGTACGTGGTCGGGAACGGCGTGCCGTCGGGGAGCCGGGGCGCGGTCTCGACGACGTCCGGGTTCCCGCACGGGCAGCGGTGCGCGATGGCGCGCAGGCCGCGGGGCGGCCGGCCGAGCTGGAGCTCGAAGGCGGCGATGTCCTGCCCGGTGGGCTCGGTGCGTTCGGTCTGCGGAGGGGGCGTTTCCATGTCTGCCTTGCTCGTATGTCGGGGCGACCGGTAGGCCGCGTCAGGGGCGGTCGGCGTGGTCGACGCCGTCCCAGAGGTTGTCGTACCAGGGGCGGTCCGCCGCGCCCTGGTCCCCGCGGGGCCGTTGCTCGGCGTCGGGGTCGTTCACGGTGAACCCGGTCTCGCCGGGCAGCACGTAGTGGAGGTGCTCGCGGGCGAGGCGCCGGACGTAGGCGGGGTCCTGGAGGCGCGCCTTCTCGTCCCGGAGCTCCTCGACCCGCCGGGCGGCGTCGGCGGCCCGGCGCTGCTGCTCCGCGATCTCGCCCTGCTGGGAGACGTAGCTCCGCATCGGGTAGGCGAGCGCCACGACCAGCGAGCAGACGACCAGGGCGAGGAAGGCGGCCCGGCCGGTGAGCCGGGAGCGGCGGGCCTGGCGTCGGGTCTGGGAGCGGTAGACACGGGCGGCGGTCTGCTCGCCGAGCAGTCTGATCCGGGTCGCGGTGGAGAACCGGTCCCGGTCCTTCGCGGCCATGTCGTGTCGCCTCCCCTGTTCACGCGGACGTCCCCGCACACGGTACGGGACCGAGTGCGGGGACGTACGGAACTGCCGGGGGTGACGCCTGCCGTCAGCCCTTGAAGCGCGGGAAGGCGCTGCGGCCGGCGTAGACCGCGGCGTCGTCGAGGATCTCCTCGATGCGCAGCAGCTGGTTGTACTTGGCGACACGGTCCGAGCGGGCCGGGGCGCCGGTCTTGATCTGACCGCAGTTCACGGCGACCGCGAGGTCGGCGATGGTGACGTCCTCGGTCTCGCCGGAGCGGTGGGACATCATGCACTTGAAGCCGTTGCGCTGGGCGAGCTCGACGGCGTCGAGGGTCTCGGTCAGCGAGCCGATCTGGTTGACCTTGACCAGGAGGGCGTTCGCGGTGCCCTCCTCGATGCCGCGGGCCAGGCGCTCCGGGTTGGTGACGAAGAGGTCGTCGCCGACGATCTGGACCTTGGTGCCCAGCTTGTCGGTGAGGACCTTCCAGCCGGCCCAGTCGTCCTCGTACAGCGGGTCCTCGATGGAGACCATCGGGTACGCGGAGACGAGCTCCTCGTAGTACTCGGTCATCTCGGCGGCCGAGCGGGACTTGCCCTCGAACTCGTACGCGCCGTCCTTGTAGAACTCGGACGCGGCCACGTCGAGCGCGAGCGCGACGTCGGAGCCCGGGGTGTAGCCGGCCTCCTTGATGGCCTCGACGATGAGGTCGAGGGCGGCGCGGTTCGACTCGAGGTTCGGCGCGAAGCCGCCCTCGTCGCCGAGGCCGGTGGAGAGGCCCTTGCGCTTCAGCACGGCCTTGAGGGTGTGGTAGATCTCCGCACCCCAGCGGAGGGCCTCGGAGAAGGACTCCGCGCCGATCGGGGCGATCATGAACTCCTGGATGTCCACGTTGGAGTCGGCGTGCGACCCACCGTTGAGGATGTTCATCATCGGAACGGGCAGCAGGTGCGCGTTCGGGCCGCCGAGGTAGCGGAAGAGCGGGAGGTCCGAGGCCTCGGAGGCGGCGTGCGCGACGGCGAGGGAGACGCCGAGGATGGCGTTGGCGCCGAGGGAGCCCTTGTTCTCGGTGGCGTCCAGGTCGAACATGGCCTGGTCGATCAGGCGCTGCTCGGTGGCGTCGTAGCCGACGAGCTCCGGGCCGATCTGCTCGATGACGGCGAGGACGGCCTTCTCGACACCCTTGCCGAGGTAGCGGTTCGGGTCACCGTCGCGAAGCTCGATGGCCTCGAACGCACCGGTGGAGGCACCGGACGGGACAGCAGCACGGCCGGTGCTGCCGTCGTCGAGGCCGACCTCGACCTCGACCGTGGGGTTGCCTCGGGAGTCCAGGATTTCCCGGGCTACGACGACGTCGATGGACGGCACGAGCATCTCCTTTTTGGGATGTGACGCTGGATGTGACGCAAGGTCGGTGCAGGGTCGCTTGGCCTTGCGACAAGAGCCTAACCGGCTCGCGGGCTCCGGCCAGCCGGGCGCCCGCCCCCTGGGACGAAAAAGGACCCAAGGGCAGGCATGTCGGGACGAAGAGCCCCAGACCTACCGGCGGGTAACCGCCGCGGCGGGCCGGTCGTCGCGCCGGCCCCTCCCCGCTTCTCCGGTCTTCTCCGGTCTTCTCCGGTCTTCTCCGGTCTTCTCCGGTCTTCTCCGGTCTCCTCCGGGCGCGGGCCCGAAACGGGGGAACCCCGGCCCGGCGCGCACGGGGGATGGGCGCGTCGGGCCGGGGTGGTCACCGCGGGAGGGTCGGAGGGTCCGCGTGAGCCGCCGGACTCACGCGGACCGCCGGGCTCACTTCAGGTGAAGCTGCTGGCCCGGGTAGATGAGGTCGGCGTCCTCGACGACGTCCTTGTTGAGCTTGAACAGCTCGGCCCAGCCGCCCTTGACGCCGTGCGCCTGGGCGATCTTGCTGAGGGTGTCGCCGGTGGCGACCTTGTACTCGCCGTCGCCCTTCTTGACCTTCTTGCCGGTCGGGGTGGTGACGGTCTTCTTCGCGTCGGCCTGCGGAGCGGCCTGCTGCGCGGCCTTCTTCGGGGCCTGGCGCTTCTCGCTGCGGGTGGTCGGCTGCTCGGCCTTCCGCTCCTGCTGCGGCTGCTGGGTGCTCTGCTGCGGCGCGCTCTCGGTGGCGCCGCCCTCGTAGGAGGCGCCCGAGAGGCCCACGCCGCAGGACGGCCAGGCGCCCTTGCCCTGGCCCGCGAGGACCTTCTCGGCGACGGCGATCTGCTGCGACTTCGACGCCTGGTCGGCGGTCGAGGCGTAGGCGGTGCCGCCGTACGCGGCCCAGGTGGAGGCCGAGAACTGCAGACCGCCGTAGTAGCCGTTGCCGGTGTTGATGGACCAGTTGCCGCCGGACTCGCAGGCGGCGACGCGGTCCCACTCCGAGGCCGTGGCGGCCGAGGCGGTGCCCGCGGTCATCAGCGGGGCGGCCACGGCGACACCGGTGACGCCGACGAGCGCGGCGACCTGGGTGGCCTTGGAGGGACGGCGGTGTTTGCCCTTGGCGGAAAACAGCATGGGGATTCTCCTCACCGACGCCTGTGAGGTGAGCTGTCGGGTTCGGGCCGGAAGGTGCCCGGCCGCGTGTCCTAGCACGCGGCTTCACCCCAAGCCGGTCTTCGGCCGTCTGTCTCAACGGCCGGGACCGGCACTTACCTTGGGTCCCCCACTCCTGCCTTCGGCGCTTGCGCGACGATGCCCGTCGGCCGACGGCAGGATTCGGCGTTTCGGTCGACGGGGCCCGCGGTGGCGAGCGGTGACGACCGTAGACACAGACCCACCGGAAGTTCAAAGACCCTCATAGGGGAGAAATCGCCCCTGCTTGCCTTCCGGTGGGTCGTGTTTGCGCAGGTGAGAGGTGACGGGAGCAAAGTTTGCGGGCGCGACACGCCAGTTGGGGTGAAGAGACCCATGTCTCACTTGCCCAGAACCGGACATACGCGCCCGAACTACTCCGCCGACGCGGTCGAACCGTTCGTCAGGTCAAGCGCCTGACCAGGGAGGATGAGGTCCGGATCGAGGCCCACGGTCCGCCGGTTGGCGTCATAGAGGGCGGTCCAGCCTCCGGGGAGTTCGTTCTCCTGTGCAATGTCGGAGAGGTTGTCACCCGGCTGCACGAGGTAGGAGTCCGACTTGCCCTGACTGTCCGTTGCGTCCGTTTCCTTCGAAGCGTCAGCAGGCGACGCCTTCAGCGGCTTTTCGTCCAGCTCGTTATCCGGAGAGGCATGTCTACCTGATTCGGTAGAACTGTCCGGGTTGCCGGTTTCCTCCGGTGCGGCGTCGCCCCGGTGCTTGCCGGTGCCGGGGGTCGCCGACGACGGGTCGTCCGCCGGCGCACCGGGTGCGGTGGAGCCGGGCGCGCCGGGCGTCACGGACGCGTCGGGCGTGCCCGGGGCGGTGGGCGCGGCCGGGTCGCTCGGGTCGGTCGACGCGGGCGGGCTCGTCGGCGCGGTCGGCGAGACGGGTGCGGTCGGCGTGACGGGCGTGGCGGACGCGTCGGGCGACGCCGTCCCCGGGGCCTTCTGCTCGGCCTCGGACTTGTCGGCCTCCTCGGCCCCCTTGTCGGCCTCGGCGGCCTCTCCGGAGGTCCCGGGCAGGCCGGCGTTCCAGTTGGACTCGGGAACCGGTCCGGTGGGGGCCTTGGGGACGCTCGTGGGGCCGGGGTCCACACCCGGGGACGCGCCGTCGTTCTTCAGGCCGGCGATCGGCGCGCAGGTGGCCCACTCGTTCGAACCCTTGGCGAGGGCCTTCTCGGCCACCGCGATCTGCTGGGCGCGGCTGGCGAGGTCGGGGCTGGGCGCGTACGACAGGCCGCCGTGGCGCTCCCAGCTGTCCTGGGTGAACTGGAGCCCGCCGTACATGCCGTTGCCGAAGTTGGCGCTCCACTGGCCGCCGGACTCGCATTCGGCGACCCGGTCCCAGGTGGCCGCGTCGGCGGCGGAGGCGGACCCGGTGGCGAGCAGCGGCAGCGCCATGGCGGAGCCGGTCACGCCCGCGGCGACGACGATTGCGGGGGCCTGACGGGGGCGACGGTGACGTCCGTTCCCGGAACGCATAGAAGCGCCTTTCGCGTGACGACTGTGTGGGCGCGCCCGAGTTGTCACACCTGGCCGAATTACTCAACCACGTTGACGAACCGAGCTGACGGGGAAGGTAGCCGTATTCGAACGCTCATCACAAGTCGATGCACCCGCGATCACGTGAAGATCACATTTCTGACGGACTCTCACTTTGTGTGAGTCGCACGGAAGGGGAGAACTCGACCGGAAGCGTGCGCAAACCGCGCATGATGAGCCCTCCGCGCCAGCGCAGTTCCGCGGGATCCGCGGCAAGTCGCAGGTCCGGCAGCCGGGTCAGCAGGGTGGCGAGCGCGGTCTGTCCCTCCAGCCGGGCGAGCGGCGCGCCGAGGCAGTAGTGGATGCCGTGCCCGTACCCGAGGTGCTGGTTGTCGCGCCGCGCCAGGTCGAGCACGTCCGGCCCGTCGAACCGCTCCGGGTCCCGGTCCGCGGCGGCGAGCACGACGAGGACGGGGTCGCCCGCCGGGATGTCCTGCCCGCCGATGGTCAGGGGCTCGGTCGCGTACCGCCAGGTGGCCATCTCCACCGGTCCGTCGTACCGCAGCAGTTCCTCGATCCCGGTCTCCAGGAGCCCGGTCTCCCCCGCCGCGACCGACGCCTGGAGCAGCTCGCGCTGCTCGGGGTGGCGCAGAAGCTGGTACATGCCGTTGCCGATGAGGTTGACGGTCGTCTCGAAACCGGCGAAGAGCAGGATGAAGGCCATGGCGGCGGCCTCGTTCTCGGTGAGGTGCTCGCCGTGGTCGGAGGCCTTGATGAGTCCCGAGATGAGGTCGTCGGCCCCTTCTTGCCGCAGGCCTTCCCGCTTGCGGTGGATCAGCTCGGCGAGGTAGCCGCGCATCTTCTTCACCGACCGCGCGACCCCGCCGCGCGGCCCGCCGCCGTGCCGGATCATCATGCCGGCCCAGTCGCGGAAGTCGTCCTGGTCCTCCTCGGGCACGCCGAGCAGGTCGCAGATCGCGTAGATGGGGAGCGGGAAGGCGAACTCGTGGATGAGGTCCGCGCTGCCCTTCTCCACGAACCCGTCGATGAGCCGGTCGGTCAGCTCCTGCACGCGCGGGGTGAACTCGGCGACCCGGCGCGGGGTGAAGGCCTTGGACACCAGCCGCCGCAGACGGGTGTGGTCCGGCGGGTCGATGTTGAGCAGATGCGTCATCAGCTCGGCCTTGCGCTCGCCCGGAATGCCCGTCTTGCCCTTGGCGTGCGGGGACTCGTCGTGGTGCGCGGGGTTCTTGGAGAGCCGCTGGTCGGCGAGGGCCTGCCGGGCGTCCCCGTACCGCGTCACCAGCCAGGCCTCGACCCCGCTGGGCAGTGTCGTCCGGTGCACGGGCGCGTGCTCGCGGAGCCAGGCGTACGCGGGGTACGGATCGCTCGCGAACTCCCAGGTGAAGAGCTCGGGCGCGGGGGCCGACGCGGGGCAGGAGGCGGGCGGGGTGCCGGGGGTGGTGCTCACTCCCCGACGGTACAGGGCCGTCCGGAGGGCGCGGTCCGGCGGTACGGGGAGCGCGGTCCGGCGGTACGAGGGGCGCGGTCTGCCGGATCCCGCGATCAAGAAGGGGGTGGTGCCCTAGATTCTTGTCGGTGGATCCTCAGATGCTCCGGAGCACGTTCGCGGTGGTCGAGAGACGGGCCGAACACGCCGTCACCTTCTTCTACTCGCATCTCTTCTGGAACAACCCCGCCATGCGCGAGCTGTTCCCCGAGGACATGCAGCCCCAGCGGGACCGCCTCTTCGCCGCGCTCACCCATGTGGTGACCCACCTGGAGTCCCCCGGTCTCCCCGGCTACCTGGGGCAGCTGGGCCGCGACCACCGCAGGTTCCTCGCCGACCCCGGGCTCTACGCCGCCGTCGGGACGAGCCTCCTCGCCGCCTTCGCGCACGCGGCGGGACCCGCCTGGACCCGGGAGGCCGAGAAGGCCTGGGCCGAGGCGTACGGACACGTCGCCGATCTCATGATGGCCGGGGCCGAGGAGGCGGCCGCGGCCGGCGAGCCCGCCTGGTGGGACGCGGACGTCGTCCGGCACGAGCGGCGCGGCGAGGACCTGGCCATCCTCACGCTGCGGCCCCGGCAGCCGCTCCCCTTCCTCCCGGGGCAGTACGTCAGCGTCGGCTCGCCGCGCGTCCCGCGCGTCTGGCGCACCTACTCCCTCGCGGACGCCCCCCGCCCCGACGGCACGGTCGAACTCCATGTGAGCCGGATCCCGGGCGGCGCGATGAGCACGGCCCTCGTCGCCGGGACGCGTCCGGGCGAGACGCTGCGGCTGAGCGCGCCCGGCGGCGGCCTCACCGCGTGCACGGAGCCGGGCGGACTCCGTACCTATATATGCGCGGGCACGGGCTGGGCGCCGGTGAGGGCGCTGCTGGCGGAGGCGGCGGAGGCCGAGCCCGACCTGCAGGGGCGGCTGTTCATGGTGGCGCGCGCGAAGGAGTACCTGTACGGCCGGGAGGACGCGGAGCGACTGAAGAAACGTCTCAGCGGCCTCAGCGTCACCTACATCACCTCGGCCCCCGGCCATCGCAGGGACCAGGCGACGGAACGGCTCGTCCAGGCGCTGCGGGCCTGCGTCCACTGGCCCGCGCACGACGTCTACCTCGCCGGCCCGCCGGGCTTCCTGACCGAGGTCGCGGAGGTGCTGGAGGAACTGGGCACCGACCCGTACCGCATCCACCACGACACCCTGCAGCCGGTGGGCCGCTTCACGGCCCGCCCCCACACCGCGGCGGAACGCCTCCTGGGCCCGCCGCCCCCGCTCTGGCACAACCCGGGGGCACGGGTCCCGCGCGAGCGGTAGCGCCGGCCGGCGGCGCGGGCCGCCGCGGCCGCGTCAGGCCTCCACGCCCTCCGCCGCCCGGATCGCGTCCCGGTAGGCGCGGGCCGCCGCGCGCAGGGCCGCCTCCGGGTCCACGCCCTCCGCCTCCGCGCGGACCGCGAGGGCCAGCAGGTCGTAGCCGACGCCCGGCTCCGCCGGGAGGGCCACGTCGAGGCCCGCCGAGCGCACCCGGCCGCCGAGCTTCGCGGCGAGTGCCAGCCCCGGCTGGCCCAGCGGCACGCCGTCCGTCACGGACTCGCGCTGCTTCTCGATCGCCTTGGTGCGCAGCCAGTGGGCCCGGACGTCCTCCGGCGTCCGGGCCTCCGCGTCCCCGAAGACGTGCGGGTGCCGGTGGATCAGCTTCTCGGCGAGGTCCCCGGCGACGTCGTCCACGGAGAAGGGCTCCTCCGGGTCCTCCTCGGCGATCCGCGCGTGGAAGACGACCTGCAGCAGGACGTCCCCGAGCTCCTCGCGCAGCGCGTCCCGGTCGTCGTCCTCGATCGCCTCGACGAGCTCGTACGCCTCCTCGATGCCGTACTTGACGAGCTCCTTGTGCGTCTGCCGGGAGGACCAGGGGCACGTGCGCCGGATGCGGTCCATGATCTGCACGACGTCCAGGAGGCGGGCGCCGGGCAGGTCGTACGAGCCGGGCAGCAGTTCCAGGTCGGGCATCGCGAGGCGGCCCGAGCCGGCGAGGCGGGCGAGTCCGTCGGTGAGCGGCCGGTCGCCCTCGCCGGAGGGCAGCAGCAGGACCGTGCGGCCGCCGGCGCAGTCGGCGACCAGCTCCTCGGCGGTGGGCCGCAGGTGCTCGACGGCGACCCCGGCCTCCCGCAGGTACGGCAGCTGGGGGTGGTGCTCGTCGGGGCAGAGCACCCGGTCCGCGCCGTGCAGCGCCTGCCAGGCGGGCCAGGACAGCAGTCCGGGTGCCACACGGTGGCTGGCGGTGAGCAGGACGATGCGGCCGGGGCTCTCAGTTGTCACCCCTCGAACTTACTCCGCCTCACGCACCGGCCGGGACGGCGCCCGGGTCCTGGCTGATCTGCCGCAGCCAGGGCGCGGTGGTGTCGCCGAGCCTGACCTGGGCGTCGTCCCAGGTGCCGTAGCGCGGGTTCACGTCGATGGCGAGGTCCTTGGAGGCGGCGGAGAAGACCTCCGTCAGCTTCCGCTGCCCCTCGGGGGTGTCCTTGACGCCCAGCTTGGCGGCGATCTTGTTCATGAGGACGTTGCGGCGGACGACGTCGTCGATCTGGCCGGGCGCCACGCCCTGCTCCTGGAGGAGCACGTCCTTCAGCCGGTCCTCGCCGCCGCTCTCGCGGACGAACGCGGTCCTGGTCTGCTGGAGCTCGGCGCGGGTGACGCCCACGCCGTTGTCGGCGGCGACCTTGTCGACGACCCGGTCGAAGATCATCACGTTGAGCTTGCGGCGGGGCAGGTCCCCGGTGGCCTGGACGAGCTGGGCGGCCTGCGGGGAGCGCTCCTGGGCGGTGCGCACGTCCTGCACCTGGGCCTGCAGGCTGGAGACGTCGATCCGCTCCCCGCCGACGACGGCCGCCGCTCCTGGATGGGCGTCGCTGCCGCAGGCGGTGAGCAGCGGGGCCGCGGCGAGCAGTGCGGCGGAGACGGTGAGCGCAGTGCGGCGGTGCAAAGGAGCCTCCCGGGCTGGTCGTGCGTCAGTTGAACGACCTTGCGGTGATCGATGTTAGGGAGTCGCCCGGGCCGGAGCCACTACTTCGGTGCGACTGTTTCCCACAACGACTCACGGGCACCCCGGGTGTCGGCCGGTACCGGCCCCTTCTCCGCCCCCGCGCGCGCCCCTTCGTACGCCCCTTCGCCCGTTCCCTCGTGGGTCTCCTTGACCAGGTAGTGCGGCCGGCGCTTCACCTCGTAGTAGATGCGGCCGACGTACTCGCCTATCAGCCCGACCATCACCATCTGCACGCCGGCGAGGGCGGTGACGGCGACGAGGAGGGTGACGTACCCGGGGGTGTCGACGCCGTGGGCGAGCGCGTCCCCGACGATCCAGACCGCGTAGCCGACGGCGACGAGGACCAGCAGGAAGCCGAGGTGCACGGCCGCCCTGAGCGGCTTGTTGTTGAAGGAGAGGAGCCCGTCGAGCCCGTAGTTGAGGAGCTTGCCGAGGGTCCACTTGGAGCGTCCCTCCTCGCGGACGGCGTTCTCGTACGAGAACGTCGTCGTCCGGAAGCCGACCCAGGAGAAGAGGCCCTTGGAGAACCGGTTGTACTCGCCGAGGCCGAGGACCGCGTCGACGGTACGGCGCGACAGGAGCCGGAAGTCCCCGACGCCGTCGACGAGTTCGACGTCGACCAGGCGGTTGACCGCCCAGTAGTAGAGGCGGGCGGTCAGGGTGCGGGTGACGCGGTCGCCCTCGCGGGTGCGGCGGGCGACGACCTGGTCGTATCCCTCGGCGTGCAGCGCGACCATGCGGTGCACCAGCTCGGGCGGGTGCTGGAGGTCCGCGTCCATGATCACGACGGCGTCCCCGGCGGCGTTGCGGAGGCCGGCCAGCATCGCCGCCTCCTTGCCGAAGTTCCGGCTGAAGGAGACGTAGCGGACGTGGCGCGGGTCGCGCGCGGCCAGGTCCTGGAGGAGCGGGAGCGTCCCGTCCCGGCTTCCGTCGTCCACGTAGACGATCTCGAACTCGCCGTCCAGTCGGGCGAGTTCACGGGTCACATGGTCGTGGAAGCGGGCGAGGACGTCTTCCTCGTTGAAGCACGGGACGACGATCGAGAGCAGCACGCCGACCACGACAACGGAGCCCGGTGTCCCGGCCGGTCCGCGGGGATGGCGCCGAGAAGACCATTGCGTGAACGGGGTCGCGGGGACCGGATCCGCCCGGTCGGGCGCTGGCATATTCGACGGGTCATGCCGAACGCCACTCGTCCGCGGGGCCCCTCGACGGCCGCCCCCGCGCCGCCCGCCGCCGCGGCCCCCGCGCCCCGGCGCGCGTCCGGGGGGCCGCGCTCCGCGCTCCTCGCCGCGCTGATCACCGTGCTCGCCGTCTGCGGCGGCGACGCGGTCGCCCGGGTCTTCCCCTTCGGCCCCCGCCACCGGGCCGTCAACGACCTCGCGAACCAGTTCGTGCCCTTCCACGCGCACCTGTGGGACCTGCTGCACGGCCGCGCGGACGGCGGGCTGCTGCTCGACTGGCAGGCGGGATGGGGCACGAGCTTCCTCCCCGACTACGGCACCTACCTGTCGAGCCCCTTCGCCCCGCTGGTCGCCCTCCTCCCGCGCGGGGACGTCGAGTACGCGGTGTACGCGATCACCGTCCTCAAGACGGCGGTCGCGGCGGCGGCCATGACGCACCTGCTGCGCCGGACCGGCCCCGGCCGCTGGTGGTGGGCCTCGGCCCTGGGCGCCTCGTACGCGCTCTGCGGCTGGTCGCTCGCGGAGGGCACGTACAACCCGATGTGGCTGGACGGCCTGATCGCCTTCCCGCTGCTCTGCCTGGTCGGCGAGTGGGTACGGCAGGGCGTGCGGCCCGTCCTGGGGCCGCTGGCCGTCGCGGCCTGCTGGGTGGCGAACTTCTACACGGCCTACATGGCGACGATCGGGGCGGCCCTGGTCCTGGCCGTCCGCCTCACGGCGGAGCACGCCCCGGCGGGGACCGCTCCCGCGCGCACGACCGAACGCGGCACGGCCGCCGCGGGTGCGGCCGCCGCAGACGCGGGCCCGCCCGGCCAGGGCGCCCCCGCCGCGGCCGCTCCGGGCCCGACCGCCCCCGGCCTCCGCGCTCCCGGCCAGGCCGCCCCCGCTGGGGCCGCCCCCGCTGGGGCCGCCCCCGCTGGGGCCGCTCCCGCCGCGGCCGCTCCGGCCGCGTCCGCCGACGGTGGTCGGCGCCCCGCCGCGCGCGGTGCCGTCCGCGTCCTGCTGCGGGCCGGGCTGACGACCGGGACCGGGATCGCCCTCGCGGCGCCCGTCCTCGTCCCCGTCTTCCTCGGCTCGCGCCACGCGCACCCCGGCCTGGTGAAGGAGTTCGACCCGGCGCCCGCGACGGACGTCCTCGCCCGGCTGCTCCCCGTGACGTACAGCTTCGCGACACCCGCGGCCTTCGTGTCCACGGCGGTGCTCCTGCTCGTCGCCGCCCTCCCGTTCCGCCGCGAGATCCCCGGCCGCCGGCGGTGGGCGTGGGCGGGGCTCTGCCCGGCGGTCGCGGCCTCCCTGCAATGGGGGCCGACGCACCTCGTGTGGCACGCCTTCGCCACCCCGAACGGCAGCCCGTACCGCCAGACCTTCGTCCTCGCCGGCGTCCTCGTCCTCGCCGCGTGGACCGGCCTCGCCCACGGCCCCCCGGGCCGCCGCGCGCTCCTCGGCGGGGTCGCGGTGGTCGCGGCCCTGTCCCTGGGCGCGCTCCCCAGCCCCTTCCTCACCCCCTGGGCCCTCGCCCTCACGGCCGCGGGCCTCGCGGCGACGGCCGGCGCGCTGCTCCTGACGCGACGGGGCCGGCACGGGGCGCTGGCCGCGCTCCTGGTCGTCGGGACGGTGGTCGGCCAGGCCGCGGCGACGACGGCGTACGCGGACCGGGAGCGGCTCGCCCGGCTCGACGACTACCCGCCGTGGGGCGACGGGCAGCGCCGCAGGGCGGCGGCCCTCGCCGAGGCGGACGGCTGGCCCGCCCACCGCACGGACCCCGGCCTGCCCCGGGTCGCGGGCAACGACCCGCTGCTGCTGGGCGGGCAGGGCGCCGCGTACTACAGCAGCCACACCCCGGCGGTCCTGACGGAGCTGATGACCGCCCTGGGCGGCGGCTGGACCTCCCGGGGCCGGAACCTGCTGAGCCTGGACAACCCGGTGACGGACGCGCTGTTCGGGGTGGGGGCGCGCTGGCGGGCCGGAGAGGTGGTCCGCGCGGACCCGTCGGCGCCACCGCTCCCGCTGGTGACGGTACGGCCGCCGGGCCCGGGTCCGGCGTACGGCCCGTCCCCCTTCCGCAACCAGGAACTCCTGCTGGGCGCCCGGGTGTACGAGGCGCCCCGGGCGGGCGGCGCGTGCCGGGTGGGCACGGAGGTCTTCCTCTGGGCCCCCGACGCGACGGGCACGGCGGGCCTGGGCCGGTACGAGACGGAGCTGCTCGGCGGGCGGCCGAAGCGACGGGCGGCGCTGACCTCGCTGGGCGTGCAGGAGCGGGCGGAGGCGCGGCCCCGGATCCCGCGCGGCGGGACGGCCGAGGTGCGCTGCCTGGACCGCGACCGGCTGCGCGCGGCGGTGGCGGCGCTGCGCGGCCGGGCCGCGACGGGGGTCGAGGTCCGGTCGGACGGCCTCACGGCCACGCTCCCGCCCGGCGCGACCGGCACGGCGGTGGTGGCGGCCCCGAGGATCGCGGGCTGGCGGTGCGAGGGGCGGCCGGCCCGGGCGTACGGCGGTCTGCTGGCCGTCGGCATCCGCCCGGGGGCGACGGCCGTGCGCTGCGCCTTCCACCCACCGGGCCTGCGGGCGGGCCTGACGGCGGGTGCGGCGGGCACGCTGCTGCTCGCCCTGTCGTGGCGCCTCGGCACCGGGTCCCGCCGACGGGCGGGAAGCCGGGCGGGAGGCCGGTTGGAAGGCCCGGCAGGAGGCCCGGCGGAAGACCGAGCGCAGGGTCCGGCGGGAAGCCGGGCAGAGGGCCCGGCGGGAAGCCGGACAGAAGGCCGAGCGGAAGGCCCGGCGGGAAGCCGGGCAGAAGGCCGGACGTAAGGCACGGCGGGAAGCCGGGCAGAAGGCCGGACGTAAGGCACGGCGGGAAGCCGGGCAGGGGGCGTCGGGTGAACCCTGGGCCTGGTCGGCCCGGGTGGGTGCCCTGTCCCGCGCCCTGGGCTCGGCTCGCGGCCCGCCCACGGCCCGGGACCCGGGCCCGTACTCCTGTCCGCGCCCGGGTCTCGGCGCGATGGGGCCCTTCCCGTTCCCCCGACCCGCCCGTGCCCCGTCCCGCTCAGGTCGTGAGCGCGTCGATGCGCCAGCCGATCGCGCCCGAGGCGCCGGGGCGGCCGGTCACGGTGAGTGGGAGCTCGGCGGGTGCGCTCGTGATCCGGTGCAGCACGGTGACGCCGTCGCACGGCACGGCCGGGATCTCCCGGCCGTCGACGACGGGCACGACCGCCCCGTCCCCGGCGCAGACCAGGGTCAGCCAGTAGGCGGCCCCCTTCTTCAGGAGCGCGCGGTGGTGCACCCCGTCCTCGACCCGTTCGGTCCCCGACATGACGAACGCCGGATCGTCCGGGGAGACGGTGTCCAGGACGGACTTCACCCGCTCCATCCGTTCCTCCTGCTCCTCCCGCGCCGCCGCGGTGCGCCCCCGCTCGGGAGCGGACGCGGCGGGCGGGGTCGTCGGGTCCGGTTCCGGGGCGGGCCCCTGGCCCGTGCACCCCGCGGCCCCGAGCCCGAGAAGGCCGAACGCGGCCCCCTTCACCAGATACGCGCGCACTCCGGTCATCCGTCCGCCTCTCCCCCGTGATCCCATGTCCCCGGTCGGCGACGCTAGTCCACGGCCGGGCGGCGCCGTCGGGCTATCCGCGTTCGCTGAGCAAGATCTGAGGAACACCAGGCGGCGGGAGCGGTCGGTCGTGCCGCTCCCAGCGGACCTCGCCGTCCTCCACCCGGTCCGTGGGGGCGAGGCCGGCCGCGGCGGCGACGGCCGCCGACGCCGCGTGGTCCGGATGGACGTGGGCCACGATCGTCCGCGCGCCGTGCTCCACGAGCAGGCCGACCAGTCCCCCGGCCGCCTCCCGGGCGATGCCCCGCCCCTGCCAGCCGGTGCCGATCACCCACGCGACCTCCGCGACCCGGCCGCCCTCCGTGACCGTCGCCTGCACGGTCCCGGTCAGCCGGCCGTCGGAGCGCAGCCGGACGACCCAGTTGGCCCAGACCGTCGCCGGGTCCGGCGACCCGGCCGCCAACCGCTCGTACCGCGCCCGCAGTGCGGCCGGGGACAGCGGAGCCCCGCCGATGAACGCGTGCAGGGCGGGATCGTCGAGCACCCCCGCCATCTCCTCGGCGTGCGCGACGTCGAGCGGTACGAGGTCCAGGCGGGCGGTCCGTACCGTCCGCGCGGCCACCCCGCCCGCCTCCGCCGCCCACGGGCCCTCCGGGCCCGGGCCCGTGCTCACACGTCCCCCAGGAAGCCGGGGTCGGTCTCGTCCAGCCCCACGCTCGTCTGCCGGGCGAGGCCCAGCAGTTCCGCCATCGCCACGACCCGGCGGCTGGTCCCCGCGAGGTCCCGGTGCGCCTCCGCCGACCACAGCGGCGGGTACAGGGTGAGGCCCCGGTCGCCGTCCAGCGGGCGGACCTCCTCCCGCCAACCGGGCCAGCGCAGGCCCTCGTAGAACTCCTCGGTGCCGCCGGACAGCATCCACGACAGCCAGGCCCCGTATCCGGCGCCCAGCGCGTCCCAGCGCAGCGAGTCCGGCGCGAAGTACACCATCTCGCCCGGCTGCCCCGGCAGCCCCGTCTCGTCCGCCGTTCCGCCCTGGAGGACGAACGCCCCGCCGAGCACGTCGTGGGCCACGACGAGGCCCGCGCCGGGCCGCCACCCCGGGTCGGCCGCCGGGTCCGCGGGGAAGCCGTTGACCCGCGCGAGGGACGGCAGCCGCCGGTCGTCGGCGGCGGACGGGCTGCCGTAGACCCGCAGCCAGCCGTCGTCGACGAACGCCCCGCCGCTGTGCAGCAGGAAGGCCCCCAGGAAGGACCGCACGGTCACCTGCGTCCGCAGCAGCGCGGCCGCGCCCTCCGCCGCGTCGGCCTCCAGGATCTCGACGGGGACGGGCGCGGCCCGCAGCTTCTCCCCGAGGACCGGCCACGCGGGGTCCTCGACCTCGGTCAACTCACTCAGTTCACGCACCGGGGCATGCTCGCACGCCCACCGGCGCGAGCGCCCGCCCGGACCGGCAGCGGGCCGCCACGGGGCCCGCGGTCAGCGGACCGCCCTGGTGGCGCTGCCGAGGATCCGGGTCGGGGTGACGCGGACGACCACGCGGACGTGGTCCGCCGGGGCCTCGGCGTACTCCTTGCCGCCGCCGGGACCGAGGTACTCCTCGGCGATGCGGACGGCCACCGCCCGGCCGGTGTCCTCCGTGACGGCGGCCGTGCCGCGTATCTCGACGTACAGGTCGGGGTCGGCGGGGTCGAAGACGGTCAGGCCGACGCGCGGGTCCCGGAGCACGTTGCGGGCCTCGCGCCTGGCCCGGGTGGTGGAGATCAGCAGCTCGTCGCCGTCCCGGCTCACCCAGACCACCGAACTCTGCGGGCCGCCGTCGGGGTTGAGGGTGACCAGCACGGCCATGTGCCGGGCGTCGAGCAGGCCGCGTACGACGTCGTTCATCACGGGACCCGCTCCCGGCGCGGGAGCCGGGGCCGTGCCGGTGCCGGGGGCCGACACGGCGGTCGGTGGGTTCGAGGGTGTGCTCGCCGGTTCGTTCGCCGGTGCGTCGGTCGTGGTGTCGGTCGGTGCGTGGGTCTCGTCAGAGGGCATGTCCGAGAGGCTATGCGGGCGCTCCGGGGCGCCGCACCGGGAGTTCCGGCCGCGCGGCCGGGACTCCCGCGGAAAGTTTCCCGGGTCCGGTCGCAACCCCAGGGGGTGACGCACGTCTGGTGGTGTGAAGGCGCCCTTCAACCGATCCACCCGACCGTGTCCGACCCCTTCCACGGGAGAAACCCATGTCCAGCCACTCCAAGCGGACCTTCCGCACCCGCCCCCGGATCCTGGGCGTCGTCGCCGGTGCCGCGCTCCTCATCGGCGGCGGCTTCGCCGCTCAGGCCCTCGCCGACTCCGGCCCGCGGCCCGCCCCGGCGCGGCCCAAGGCCTCGGCCCCGGACGCCGCCCCCGCGGCCCCGGCCCCCGCCGCGCCGAAGCCCGCGGCCCCGGCCGCCCCCGCAGCACCGAAGCCCGCGTCGAAGCCCGTACCGAAGCCGGTTCCGAAGAGCGCCGCGCCCGTCGCCGCCCCCGCCCCGGCCGTTCCCTCGGCCGTGCCGAGGGTCGTCGCGCCCGGCGAGCCCCGCCCGGTGGCCGAGCCCGCGCCCGTCGACGAGCCGGGCGCCCGCCCCGCACCCGCCCCCGCGGTCCGGCCGACGGCCGCCCCGGCGCCCGTGCCGGCTCTGGCCGCGCCCCGCGCCGGGAAGTAGTCGCCGCGCGGTAGCACCGAGGAGCGGCGGCCCGGCCGGACACGCGCACGTCCGGCCGGGCCGCCCGCCGTCCCGCAACGGATCGAGGACCGTGCAGTTGTCGTACGCCGTACCCGCCCCCGGACCCGCCGCCCGGCCGTCGCCCTGGTGGGCCCGGCTGCTCGCCCGCACGCCCCGGACCCGGCCCCGGGAGCGACCGGGGACGGACACCGCGCCGCCCGGCGCCGGCGCCGCGGCCGGAACCGTACGGGCACGCCGTCCGCACCGGCCGGCGGCCCCCGGGGAGCAGGGCCCGCCGCCCACGCTCACCGAGCTGTACCGGGCCCGGCGGCTCGACATGGTGCGGCTCGCGGTCTTCCTCGTCGACGACCTGCCCACCGCGGAGGACGTCGTGCAGGACGCGTTCGCCGCCGTGTGCCGGACGTACGGCACGTCCCTGCGCGGACTGCAGGACCCGGGCGCGTACCTGCACACCGCCGTGGTCAACGCCGCCCGTTCCGTGCTCCGCAGACGCCGCACCGCGCGCGCGTACACCCCGCCGCACCCGGTCGCCGCGGCGCCCGTGGACGAGGGGCTGCTGCTCGCCGAGGAGCACCGGCGCGTGCTCGACGCGCTGGCCGGGCTGACCCGGCGCCAGCGCGAGGTCCTCGTCCTGCGCTACTGGTCGGAGCTGACCGAGGCGCAGATCGCGCAGGCCCTCGGGCTCTCGCGCGGCACGGTGAAGTCCACCGCGAGCCGCGCGCTGGACGCCCTGGAGAAGAAGCTGGAGGCGGGCCGATGAGACCGCGTGCGGAAGACCCCGGAACCGTCGTCGAGGAACGGCTGCGCGCCGCGTTCGCCGCGCGCGCGGCCCTCGTCACCCACCGGAACCTGCGCCGTGACGAGCCCCCGGTGGGGCGGAGCTGGGGGCTGCGGCGGGTGCGCGGCGTCGCGTTCGCCTCGTTGGGGGCGGTCGCCGCGGCGGCGGCCGCGTACCTGCTCGTCCTGGTGCCGGCCGACGGTGTCTCCCCCCTTCCGGCGCCGCCCGCGCGCCCGCCGGGGGTCGGCGAGTCCTCGGCCGTGCCCACGCCCTCCCCCGTCGCCCCCTCGGTCACCGGGCCGGACGTCCCGCCGGAGCCGGAGCCGGAGGCGGTACGGGGGCCGGAGGGCGCTCCGCGGACGCCGGACGGCGGCCCCGGACCGACGGCCGGTCCGCCGACGGGAACGGCGACGGGGACCCCGCGCCCCGGAGCGGACCCCGCGCCGCCGGCAGTCCCGCGGCCCGGCGGGCACACCACGGATCCGGCCGATCCCGGCGATCCGGTGGCGACCGGCCGGCCGTGACCGCGGGGAGGGCGGGACGCGTGAAGGGCCGGAACCCCGGCGGGGTTCCGGCCCTTCACGGACGTCCGGGTGCGCGGACTACTTCTTGACCGGGACCTCTTCGAGGCACAGCACGAACTTGTCCGACTCCAGCTGCTGCGCGAGCGCCGACAGCTCCGTGCCGCACTTGTTCACGTCGAAGGTGTCGTCGATGACCTTGACGACCTTGAACAGGTCGGCCTTGCCCGAGGAGCAGTCCGTGGTGTCGACCTTGGGGTCGTTGTCCGGGCCCGTGACGGTGACGCACTCGCCGGCCTTCGCGTGCACGGGGGCGTCGCCGGTGAGGTACGGCAGGCCGAACTTCACGCCGACGGCGACGATGATCGCGACGACGACACCGCCGACCTTCTTGAGGATGCGGCTGCCCTTGCTCGCGGGGGCGGCGGGCTGCTCCGGGGCGGTGGGCTGCTCGGAGGTGAAGGGCGCGGGCGGCGTCGTCATGAGTGATTCCTTGGGGACGTGAACATGATCAGACGCGAACGCTACATGCGCCAAAAAGGACAAAAGCTGATCAGGGAGAACCGTTGACCGATCAGTTGTCGAGTCGTGACCCTGGCACTCCGTCAGGAGCGCGGCCCCAGCCGGCTCTGGTGCTCCAGCACCCGTCGCAAGTCCGCCGGAAGCGGGTGATACGGGCCGAACGCCCGCTCCGCGTCGAACAGCAGCCGCTGGAGCTGCTCCCGACCCTCGGTGTGCTCCCCCGTCGCCACGAGGAGCAGCGCGATCCGCTGCCGGATGTCGAAGGCGCGCTCCCGGTCGCCCTCGTAGTACGGCAGGACCGCGCGGAACTCGGCGAGCGCGGCGGCCGTCTCCCCCAGCTGCTCCAGGCAGAGGGCGGCGTCGTAGCGGAACTGGAGCCCCTGCGGATCCGCCGGCCCCGCCTCCGCGTCGCGGTCCGCCGCGAGGCGGCGCAGCTCGGGCAGGGCGCGACGGTACTGGCCGTCGTCCATCAGCGTGGACGCGTACTGCTTGCGCAGGATGCGGACGACCGGCGAGCGCTCGCCGTGCTCGACCGCGGCGGCGGGAAGGATCCCGCCCAGCATGTCGACGGCCCGGGTGAGCGCGCCCTCCCCGAGCAGCCGCTTCACCTCGTCGACGGCGGCGGCGACATCCGGGCGGGCGGGAACGGCCGCGGGCGGGGGCGGGTACGAGGTCCGCGGATCGCCCACGGAGTCGGCACGGGCGGGCACGGGCGGAGGCGGCGGCGCGCCGACGGGCTGAGGCGGCGGGGCCTGCGCCGGAACGCCGTGCGCCGGTCCGGCCGCGCCCGGCGGCACCGCGGACGCCGTCGGGCGGTCCGGCCAGGGGGCGTACGGACGGAGGAACGGCCGGGTCGGATCCATCGGCCCGGCCGGGGCCCCGCGGGCGGGGAGCAGCGGCAGCAGCTCCTCGTACACCTCGTGCGCGCCGGACGGGCGTTCCCGCGGGTCCTTGGCGAGCAGTCGCAGGACGAGCGCTTCGAGGGGCTCGGGGACCTCGGGCCGCAGCTGGCGGAGCGCCACGGGGGACTCGTACAGGTGGCGGTGGAGGACGCCGAGCGCGGTGGATCCGGCGAACGGCACGTTCCCGCTGAGGAGTTCGTGCAGCAGCACACCGAGGGCGTACAGGTCGGTGGAGGGCCCGACGGCGCCGCCCATGGCCTGCTCGGGGGCCATGTAGGCGGGGCTTCCGATGGGGGAACCGGTATGGGTGAGACGGGTGGTGTCGCTGTCCAGGACCGAGGCGACGCCGAGGTCGAGGACGAGGACGGATCCGTCGGGGCGGACCATCACGTTCCGCGGCTTGAGGTCGCGGTGGACGATCGGCACGGCGTGGACCGCCGCGAGCACGGCGCACAGCTGCGCGGCGACGGAGACCGCCCACTCCCACGGGTACGGGTCGTGCTCGGCGAGGTGGTCGGCGAGGTCGGCGCCCTCCACGTACTGCATGACGAGGTACAGGTCCTCGCCCTCGCTGCCGGCGTCGTGGACGGTCACGAGGCCGGGGTGGTCGACGTGCGCGGTCACCCGGCACTCGCGCACGAAGCGGCGGCGGAGTTCGTCGGCGGCGGTGGACGGGCCCGTCAGGGTGGCCGGCCGGAGCAGCTTCACCGCGACCCGGCGGTCGAGCCTGCGGTCGTACGCCGTCCAGACCTGGCCCATGCCGCCCTGCCCGATGACGGTGGCGAGCTCGTAACGCCCACCGATCACACGCCCGTTCACGCCCGACCGTCGCCTTCCCCGGACTGCCGGAGCAGGTCGCTGAGCTCGTCGAGCTCGGCGCGGACCTGGTCGATGCGGGGGGCACGACCGGGCAGCGGGTGCGGGGCCGGGCCGGGGTCCGGGGCGGGCGAGGCGTCCGGTGTCCGCCCGGGGGGCGGCGGGGCCTGCCCGGCGGGTGGGGCGGGGGCGTACGGGTGGGGGGCCGACGCCGGGTGGGCCGGGGCCGGCTGCGGGCCGGGGGCCGGGTGCGGGCCGGGACGCGAGCCCGGGGCCGGCGCCGTGACCGCGGCGGGCGGGTAGCCGTACCCCGGGGCGGCGTGGCCGGGCGCGGCGTACCCCGGCACGGCGTACCCGGGCTGCGGCGTGCCGTACGCGTACCCCTGCACCTGCCCCTGTCCGTGCGGCCCGTGGGGCGGCGAGGACGGGGACGGAACCATGATCACGACCGGGGCCGGCTGGTGGTGCCGGATGTCGACCACCAGGAAGTAGCAGGTCACGATCGCCATCTGGACGAGCAGCACGATCATGCCCGCGGTGTTCATCCACGTACCGGCGAAGCGCTGCTCCAGCGGCACCACGCACCCGACGTTCAGCACCAGTTGGGCCCAGAAGAGCGTCCAGTCCCGTCCGGTGCGGCGCATGATCGCGATCCGGAGCATGGCGACCCACGCGAGGAAGCCGAGCGACAGGACCACCAGGACCGTGATGAGGACCCGGACGGTGATCGTGGCCGCCGACGGGCCGGCGGCCCGCGGCGGCGGCGCGGGCGCGGGCACCTGACCGTACATACGACGCTCCCCCAGGACGCTTGACCGGACCATGCCTGACCGGACCGCCGGGGTCGATCAGACCAAGAGAGTATGACGGCCCTTCACGCGGGCTCCACGCTTCCGTCCGCGAGACCGTCGTACAGCCCCTGGACCAGCTGCTCGCCGAGGCGGGCGGCGAGCCGCAGGGTCTCCTCGAACTCGGCGAGCGACTTGAAGTGGGCGCCGTGCCTGCGCTGGTCGGCCAGGGGCAGCCGGGGCAGCTGGAGGCGGCGCACGTCGAGCCGGGCCGCGGTCGAGGCGAAACTGCTGGCCTGCCGGTTGTTGGCGGTGCCGCGGAGGAACCCGGCGAGGAACCAGGGGTCGAGGGCCGCCGGTTCGGGCCGCAGGAGCTGGAGGTTCCGGCCGAGGGCCGCACCGGCGGTGGCCGCGTCCACGACCCGTGCGACGGCGCCGCCGCCGAGGACGGGGACGACGACGTCGCCCTCGGCGACGAGGACGGGCTCCTCGCCCTCCTCCCCGGGGCCTCCGGCGGGGAGGGCGCCGGAGGGCACCGCCCCGGACAGGACGTCGTGCTCGGTGAGGACCGGCACCCCGCCCCCCGCGGGGGCCGTGCCCGCGCCCCCGGTCCGCAGCTGGAGGGCTCCGGTGCGGGCGAGTTCGCCGACGGTGGTGAGGGGGCGGGGCGCGGGGCGCGCCGGGACCGGGGTGGGGGCGAGGCCGCGGGTGCGGCGGAGGGTCTCGTCGAGTCGGTCGCGGACGGCGGCGAGTTCGGGGGCGGTGCCGCCGGCGGCGGGGGCGGCGAGGTAGCGGGCGGGTGCCAGGTCGACCTCGTCGTCGAGGAGCTCGATGACGGGGACGGCGCGGGCCACGGACGCGTCGCCGCCGCGGCCGGCCCAGGCGTCGAGCACCGCGTTCCGCAGGGCGGGCCAGGGGAGTTTGTCGCGTCCGGCGTCCGGGACGAGCCCCGCGGTGTCCACGAACAGCGTCTCCGCCGGGGGCCGTTCGTCGACGCCGGGGCGGACGAGCACCCAGAGGTGGAGCGGGATGCCGTACGGGGGTGCGGCGCCGGCCGGGAGGGCGACGACGGCCCGGAGCGCGCCGCGGCGCAGCAGGTCGGCGCGGATGCGGCGGCCGGAGCGGCGGGAGGCGACGGCGGGCGGCATCAGGAGGACGGCGGTGCCGCCGGGGCGGAGCCGGGCGAGGGCGTGCTGCACCCAGGCCAGCTCGGACTCCGTGCGGGCCGGGAAGCCGTACTCCCAGCGGGGGTCGTAGGCGAGTTCGTCGTGGCCCCAGGCCCGCTCGTTGAACGGGGGGTGGCACAGGACGGCGTCGGCGGCGAGCGCCGGGAAGGCGTCGGCGCGCAGCGTGTCGCCGGCGGCGGCCCGGACCTCGGCGTCGCCGTGGAGGGCGAGCCGGAGGGCGGAGAGGGCGGCCAGGTCGGGGGCGGCGTCCTGGGCGTGGAGCGCGGTGGGGTGCGGGACCGCGCGCAGCAGGCCGCCGGTGCCGGAGGCCGGGTCGAGGACGCTGGCGACGGGGCGGCCCTGGGGTGCCGCGGCGGCGGCGAGGGCGGCCATGAGCTCGGCCAGCGGGGGCGGGGTGAGCGTGTACTGGCGGGGGTTGGCGTCGAGGTGGCGGCCGAGCAGGAACTCGAAGGCCTGGCGGGCGCCGCCGAGCTCGACGGCCAGCTCGACGGCGGCGCGGAGCAGGGGGACGGCGGGGAGCGTCTCGGCGGCGGTGGGGGTGTGAACCGACCTGTGCGGGCCGAGGCGGGCGGTGAGGACCTCCTCGAAGACGCCGGGCAGGAGTGCGCCGAGGCGGTCGTCGGGGAGTGCGGCCAGTTCGGTCCAGGCGCCCGGGCGGGAGCGGAGGAGGAGCAGGGCGCAGCCGGTGTGCAGGAGGCCGGCGACGGTGCCGCCGGGGTGGCCGGAGAGCTGCTGCCAGACGCGCTCGCGGAGCGGGACCTCGGCGAGTTTGCCCTGGTCGCGGAGCCATTGCTCGATGTCGGCGAGGGAGAACGACGGGCTGGTCTCGGTGCCGCCGACGGGCTTGGGGAAGTCGGCGTGGCGGCGGCGCCAGTTGCTCACGGCGGCCCTGCCGACGCCGGCGAGCCGGGCGATGCCGGCGGCGGTGACCTCTGTCGTGCTCTCTTCGGGCACCTGTCCGTCTCCCCTCGTACGTGTGTGAACACACGGAGCATAGCGCCCGATCCGGTTCACGGCGTGAGCGGACTTGAATCCTGTTGACCGTGTTGACTCGGTTCACAGTCTCTGCTGTGATTGATCCATCGGAACACGGAGTCCCGCAACGGAGTCCCCACAGCGCCCGGAAGGTGCCACAGCCATGTCTCAGCAGAAGCGCAACTGGTTCGCCCGCCACAAGGTCCTCACCGCCGCAGGCGCGGTCGTCGCGGTCGTCGTGATCGGCGCGGCGATGGGCGGGGGCGGCGACACCGGGCCCACGGCGGGCGCGAAGCAGGAGCAGAAGCAGCCCGCGAAGCAGGACGGCGGCGACAGCGGCGGGAAGGCCCAGGACAAGCCGAAGGGCCCCACGATCGACGGCGACGGCGACTTCGAGGTCGGCTCCGACGCGAAGCCGGGCCTCTACCGCTCGACGGGCAACGAGGACGCGGGCTGCTACTGGGAGCGCGCGAAGGACGCCTCGGCCGACACGGACTCGATCCTCGCCAACGACAACGTGACGGGCACGGCGTACGTCGAGATCAAGGCGACGGACAAGCTCTTCAAGTCGACGGGCTGCGGCACGTGGGAAGCGGTCGACCCGAAGGCGAAGGGCACACCGGGCACGACGCTCAAGGGCGACGGCGGCATGTTCAAGGTGGGCGCGGACATCGCCCCGGGCACGTACAAGTCGACGGGCAACAAGGACGCGGAGTGCTACTGGGAGCGAGCGAAGGACGCGAGCCACGGCACGGACTCGATCCTGGCGAACGACAACGCGACGGGCACGGCGATCGTGAAGGTGAGCGCGTCGGACGGGTACTTCAAGTCGTCGGGGTGCGGCGACTGGGTGAAGACGGGCTGAGGGGGGCCACCCGTCCCCGCATCCCAGGAACGCAAGTGCCCCACCGAGCGAATGGACGGGGCTCCCCCACGACCTGCTGGGCCGTCGGCCTCGATTCCTCGACACCTGCCCCCTCCGCGAGGAGCACAACGGTAAGCAACGTCATGCCGATCAGCCCCGGGAGATTATCGGCCCCGAAGTCTCCTCACATGGAGCATCACTGCCTCGCGAGCTCACAGCAAAACGAAGGTGCCCCGCCGAGCAAATTCCTCGGCGGGGCACCTTATGCCCTGAAAATTGGGCCGGAGAAGGATTGGCGACCGGGTCGCCAATCCTTCAGACCAGTCAACTCAGGAACTTGAGATCAGTTCCTGCTGAAACCCGATGATCGCGAGACAGCGAGCATTTTCTCGCTCCACCTCGGGTGTCACTTCCGGCATTTCCTCGCGGTCTACGGACCCCTCGTAACAGTACGACAGGATTCCGTAGACACCCTCAGCGGTCATTCCGTCCGCCGGGATATCGAAACAATCGGAGACCGCCGAAAGGAAATGGGTAGCACCGGGCTCCTCCACCTCGTCGTCGACGTCCTCCAACTCCTCCATGAACCCATCCGGAGCAGTTGCCGTCGCCAGCCCCTGCTCAAGAGCGCGACGACATTCCGCCAATCCCCGCTCGATCACGGACCGAGCGGCCAGGTCAGCCAGAGGAGGCACCATCGACTCGAAGGTCCATTCGGTGGCGCGTACCGCGATCGCGAACCTGACGGCTGGCGACATCGCCTCCAGCCGGGGTAGCTGGGATTTCATCTCAAAGTCCCAGAGCAGCATCGCTTCACTCCAACAGTTCAATACCTGGATACCCGGCAATACGTCCAGCGCAGTCTTGTCGCGCTGGTCCGCATGCAGGCCTGGACGGAGCCACCCTACCATTGGCCGGCAAGCGGCCCTGGTCTACCGCATTCGCCATGAGCTGCTCGGCGTCGGTCTGGTTGGGCCCGGTGTACTTCTTCCCGAAGATTCTCGTGTATCCGAGCTTCGCAGCCAGTTCACGGATTGCGGGAGAAGTCTTGTTCCGGTTCACCGTGTAGACAAGCTCACCCCCGAATTCACCGGTGGCGACCGTCATCTTGTTGTGCGCGTACTGGCCGTCTTCCGGGGTCTTCTTCCCCACTCGCACCGCATCATGGATCGATCGCGCATCGGCCCTCAGCTGGTCGTTGGACTTCGGCTGCGGAATCAGGCAGTTGTCGTCGTCCCCAGCATTGGCGTTGTGCACCAGTACCGAGCCGTCGGAGTCACCCGCACGTACGTGGTACGTGTGCAGGCCCTCAACGCTCAGGTCGTACGTGACGCGCTGCGCCTTGTACTGCTTCACCTCGACGATGACTGTCGGGGCGCCCGAGTCGCCTTGGAGCCTCTGGCCCTTCTTGAGGTCAGCCGCCTGGGTCCAGGCGTTCCGGTCGACCTCGTAGAACTGGTGGTGCTTCGTCGTCTGGATCGTCTTCGGGCCGGCCTTCGTGGCCACGACGACGTCGACATAGTCGCGGTCCGTCTTGGTGACGATGACCGCCCTGACCCGGTGCTTCTCCTTGCTCTTCTTGCCGGGCTCGGCCGTCAGGACGTAGTCACCGACCACGACCTCCGAGATCGGCTTGGCCGTGGCGTTCGCCATGACCACACCGGTCAGACCCGTGAAGGAGTGCGGCGTGCAGCCCTTGCGGCCGAACTTGCTGGCCGCCGCGCCGAACAGGCCGCCGACAGCGGCGCCCGTAGCGGTCGCCTTCGCCGCGCCTCCGACGCTGCAGCCTTCCGCGCTGCCGACGCACGAGACGCCGTAGCTGACGGCGCCTTCCGCCGCACCACCTGCCGCGCCCTGCGCCGCGCCCTGGGCGATCTTGCCGCCCACGCCCTGCAGGAGCCGGCCGGCCGCGCCCGCGGCCATGCCGCCGACGGCGCCGCCGAGGGCACCAGTCGCGGCGCCGAGCGCCACGGTCCCCAGGAAGCCACCGACGCTCTTCGGGCCGTCACTCATCAGGTAGCCGACACCGTTGGCCGCTGCGCCCGCGAGCGCCGCACAGCCGATGGCTCCGGCACCTGCGGTCAGCGCCGTGCAGCCGGCGAACACCACGAGGCCTGTCGCCACCGCGGCGATTCCAGCAGAGTGCTGCTTCACATAGTTGGCTGTCGCCTTCGCCGCCTTCTTGACGGCTCTGCCGACCTTCTTGGCCGCCTTCACCACCTTCTTGGCGACGTGTTTGACGGCCTTGGCGACCTTCCGCACGGCCTTCTTGACGTGCTTGACGACCTTGTGAACAGCACGCTTGACCCGGTGATACGTCCTCTTGACGTATCTCTTGACCTTTCTGACGCTGTCGGCGACGTAGCGGACCGCCTTGCGGACTGCCCTCTTCGCCCGCTTCACCACCTTCTTGACGGCCTTCTTGACGACCTTCGCCGCCTTCTTGACGACCTTCGCGACCTTCTTGACCGCGGCCTTCGTCTTCTTGTAGGCCGACTTGACCTTCTTGGTCACCTTCTTGGCGACCTTCTTGACGGCCTTCTTCGCCCACTCGAACCAGTGGCCCGTCGGGTCGACGCCCGTCATGGGGTTGCCGTTCGCGTACGCGTAGCGGTTGGCCCCGATGGAGGACGGGACGCCGCTGGTGGCGACCGTGTCACGGCTGTTGAACTGGCCGGTCTGCGGCGAGTACCAGCGCGCGGCCATGTTGACCTTGGCCGTCTCCGGGTCGGTCCAGCCGGACTGGTAGCCCAGTGCGCCGAGCATGCCGGTGGTCTGGACGACCTTGCCGAAGGGGCTGTACGTCGTGGAGCCGGTCAGCGCCTCGCCCGTCGCGGTGAACTGCGCCACCACGTCGTCGTGCATGTCGGTGAGGGCAAGGACCGACGAGACCGCCGTCTTCACCCCCACCAGGGAGTTGTCGGCGTTGCGGCTGTAGGACGTCACACCGTCCGAGGCGACGTCGTTGCCGGCGCCGCTGTACTGGAAGGTGTGGAGGGCGACGCCGGTCTCGTCCTTGGCTTCGAGGACGCGGTCCAGGCCGTCGTAGGTGTAGCTGCGGTCACCCTCCTGCATCACACGGTTGAAGGCATCGGCCTTCACCGGGGTGATGCGGCCGCCCTCGTCCATCACCGAGCTCATCGTGCCGCGCGCGGTGTAGGTGTAGGAACTGTGGCCGTCCGAGGTCAGCCTGTTCCTCGCGTCGTACGTGTACGTGTCGCCGCCCACACGAGTCCGGTTGCCGGACGCGTCGTAGCCGTAGTTCTCCGTCGTGGTCCCGTTGTTCCAGGACGTCAGGCGGTCGGCCCAGTCGTACGTGTACGTGTTGCTGGTGGCACCCGTGACGCCCGTGGTGATCTTGGAGGTCTCGTTGTCGTTGGCGTCCCAGCCGTAGGTGGTGGAGGCGAGGTCCTTGCCCGTCGGCGAGGTCAGCTTGTCGCTGGTCAGTCGCTGCAGGGAGTCGTAGCCGAAGGTGCGCTTCGACTTGCCCGTTCCGTAGTCGATCGACTTGAGCTCGTTGTTGACGCCGTAGGCGTACGTGGCCGTCGTTCCGGTCACACCGTCGTTGACGGTCTTGAGCCGGCCGGCGGTGTCGTAGCCGTACGTCGACGCGCCCGAGGCGTCCGTCCGCGCGGTCATCGCCCCGTCACCGTTCCAGGCGAAGGAGGACGAGCCCGAGGGGCCGGAGGCCGAGAGGAGCAGACCGCGGTCGTCGTAGGTGAAGGTGTTCTTGGCCTCACCCGCGCCCGCGACGGCCGAGATCCGGTCGTCGGCGTCGTAGTCGTAGGTGTGGTCGACCGTGGCGGCTTCCGCACCCGTGCCCGACTGACGCACCAGACGGCTCTTGGCGTCGTACGCGTAGGAGACGGTCACGCCACCGGGCGAGCGCATCTCCTTGGCACGGCCCGCCTGGTCGTACACCGCCGTGAACGTCCGGTCCGAGAGGTCCGGATGGGTCGGCGTCGACGGCTCGATCTCCGACTCGGGAAGGCCCCACGGGTTGTACGTGGTGAGGAACCGGTTCCCTCGCCCGTCGGTGAAACGGGTCCGATTGCCGGCGACGTCGTACCCGTACGTCGTCGTGATCGACTCCGTGGCGGACACCGGCTCGACCAGCTTCGTGACGAGACCCGTCGGATCGAACGTGAAGGTCTTCGTATGACCGCGGTAGTCCGTCAGCGAGACCGGATTTCCGGCGCGGTCGTACGTGGAGCTGCTGGACCGCAGCACCGCGCCCTGCGCGTCGAGGTCCTCTACCTTGATGAGCTGGCCGTACCCGTCGTACGTGTTCCGGTTGCTCGTGCCGTCAGGGTCGGTGGCCGTGAGGACCTGGCCGTCCATGTCGTACGAGAACCGCGAGACGTTCCCCGCTCCGTCGGTGGTCTCGACGACCTCACCCGCGGAGTTGTACTTGTACGACTGGGTCACCCCGGTCGGGGAGACCTCACGGGAGAGCTCGCCGCCCGGAGCGTTGTACTCGTTGATGGACGTGTAGGCGCGCTGGGTCGGCTGGCGCACGATGTCCGTGCTGGTGACCGGCCGCTCCAGGTAGTCCCAGGTGGTCTCCTGTCGGGCGCCGTTCGGCCGGGTGGCCGAGAGCTGGTCGCCGTTGGTGTCGTAGGTGTACTTGGTCGTGCCGCCGCCGGGTTCCGTGACCGAGGCCAGGTCGCCGAGCTGCGTGTAGGTGTAGGTGGTGCGGTTGCCGAGGGGGTCGATCTCCGCGGTGACCTGGCCGAGCTTGTTGTACTCGTTCCAGGACGTGGCCTTGATCGGGGTCGAGGAACCCGGCGCCAGATAGTCGGGGGAGGACGTCGAGGACTCCTGGCCCTCGCCGTCGTAGGCCGTCACTGACACGTTGCCGAGCGGATCCGAGGCCTCTGTCTCTTCACCGAAGGTGTTGTAGCCGGTCATGGAGACGGGACGGACGGAGACCGGGGTCCCGCCGCTCTGCTCCGCCATGACGGCCGGCTCGGTGACCGAGGTCTGCTGGCCGAGCTCGTCGTAGCCGTAGTCCGTGACGTTGCCCGCGGTGTCCGTCTGGGACACCGGCAGACCGCGCTGGTCGAGCTTCCACGAGGTGGTGCGGACCGAGGAGCCCGCGGCCGGCAGGGTGCCGCCCTTGAGCGCCGTGATCTGCGTCGAGGTCAGCGCCTCCGAGTAGACCTGGACGTCGTCGATGCCGCCCTTGAACTCGTAATCGTAGTTCCCGGCGCCCATCTTGTGACGGCCGATCTGGAACGGACCGGTCGCCTCCCAGTTTCCGGCGACCGCGACTTCCTGCGCGAGCGTGCCGTTGACGTACAGGCGCAGCTTGGACGCCTGGGCGTCGTACTGGCCGACCAGGTGGGTCCAGGCTCCGGCGACCGCCGCGGACGGGGCGGAGACCGCCCGGTCGTAGGCGAGGGGCAGCGCGTCCGACCGGGGACGGGCGAAGGCCCAGCCGGTGTTGGCCGCGTAGTACAGCACGAAGCCGTACACCGTGCCCGCGTCCTGCGACAGGACCGTGCGGCCCGTCGTCAGGTCGGACAGCTTGGCCCATGCGGAGACCGTGAAGCTGCCGGCCGTGTTCACGGCCGGGCCCGAGGCCTGTGCCCAGGAGTTGACGTCACCGTCGAAGACGGCGCTGCCGCCCCGGTCGGTGTTCCAGTGCATCCCGGTGCCGTGGGTGCCGGTGTTGTTGCCACCGGAGGAGTCCGCCAGGCCGAAGCCGGTCGTCTCGTCCAGCTTGTAGCGGGAGACCGGAGCCGTGGTGCCGTCGTGAACAGTGTTGCCCGTGACGTTGCCCAGATGGTCGTACCGCGTGTCCGTGGTGGACCTGTCACCCGTCGCCGGGTCGTACTCCGTCTCCGAGACCACGTTGTCGTCGGGGTCGTAGGAGACCTTCGTCGAGCGCGCGAACCCGTTCGGATCGAACACCGAAGAGGTCGTCCGGTCGGCTGCGTCCACCGTGAAGGTGGTGCGCTTCTGACCGTCGTCGGTGACCTGCTCGATCAGGTTGCCCTCGGCGTCGTAGGTGTTCGCCTGCTCCGTGAACGACTTGCCGTTCTGCGGGTCCTTGCGGACCACGCTCGCGGCGAGGCCGTCGTCGGTGTAGGTGTACGCCGTCACCCAGCCCATGGCGTCGGTGATCGAGGCCAGCCGGCCCGCCGGGTCGTACGCCCGCGACTCCTGGACGAGGGTCGTCGCGGGAGTCGGGTTGTACGGGTCGCCGGTGTAGTTGAGCAGGTTGGTGGTCAGCGGACGCTGCTCACCGTCGAAGGTGTAGGTGTTGACGTTCCCCGCGGGATCCGTCTCCTTCACCTTGTTGCCGTACCGGTCGTACTCGAACGACGTGGTGTCGCCGCCCGGGTCCGTCCTGCTCGCCATCTGGTTGTACGCGTCGTACGTCATCGACGTGGTGCGCGCCGTGTCGCCGCCCGTGAGGTCGGACACGGTCTGGGACAGGATGTTGCCGTCCGCGTCGAACGCCGTGGTCGTCTTGGCCTGGTGCACCGCGCCCGTCACCCGGTTGGTGACCTTCGGGTCGGTGTCGGTGACGACCTGGTCGTTCTTGTCGTACGTCTGCGAGGACGTGAGACCCGCGGGGTTGGCGTCGGAGATCTCGGTCTTGGAGACCTGTCGACCGAGGTTGTCGTACGTGAACTTCACCTTGCCGCCGTTGGCGTCGGTGATCTCCGCGAGATCACCGTTGGCGAAGTACGTGTACGACGTCTTCTTCCCGCCGGCCGTGGTCACCATGGCGACGAGCCCGGCGGGGGCCGTCGCCGTGCCGCCCTCCGCCGCCGGGGTGGCGGCGGTGGTGTAGGTCGTGGACGCGGTCCGTCCGTTGGGGTGTCCCGGTACCGGCGGAGTGGTCACCGAGAGCAGGTTGCCGCCGGTGTCGTAGGAGTACGACGTCTTGTACGTGTCGTCCGTCGGGCCCGAGGAACGGCCGTCGCGCTCGGTGAGCACGAGGTCGTTGCGCAGGTCCATCGGCGGCAGCACCGTGGTCGCGTCCGGGAAGTAGGTCGAGTACTCGGTCGAGCACTTGTTGGCCTTGGTGTCCTGGCAGGTGGTCTGGGAGACCGCGTTGCCGCGTACGTCGTGGCCCGTGATGGAGCGGTTGCCGTTGGCGTCCGTGATGGTGTGCAGGAAGCCGCCGGTGTCGTAGCCGTACGTGGTCCGCTTGCCCTCGGTGTCGATCGCGGCGAGGAGGCGGTTGCCCAACTCCGCGTCGTACACGTAGGTGAGCGTCTTGTCCGTCGGGTCGGTCAGCTTGACCGTCCGTACCGGCGCGATGCCGGAGGACGCCTTGTAGGCGGACCAGTGCGTCGCGACGTCCGCGTCGGTCAGGCCCTTGGAGTGGACCGCGACCTCGGCGATGGAGCCGGTGAAGTAGCTGACGTCGCCCGGGGAGCTGAACCAGCCCTTGCCGAAGCCGCCACCGATGAAGGTGCGGGTCGTCGACTGGTCGTTGGCGGCGCCGGTGAAGTCCTTCTGCTTCACACCGTCCAGGTACAGCGTCTGCGTCGTGCCCTTCGCCGACAGCACCGCGTGGTGCCACTTGTCGTCGGTGACGGTGGCGGTGGTGCCGAAGTCGGCGGTGCCGCTGCCGCTGACGCTCCACCAGTGACCGCGGAGCTTCCCGTCCGCGCCGACGTACAGCAGCGGCGAGTACGCCGCGCCCGCGCCGAGCGGATCGTTCGGGGCACGGGCCTGGTCGCTCATGATCACGCCCGGCTCGGCCGTCTTGAACCAGAGTTCGACCGAGCGGTCGGCCTTGGCGTGCAGCGGGCCGTACGGGATCTCCACGAAGGAGGTCGAGCCGTCGAACGTCGACGCGCTCGCGTCACCGGGACCGAAGGGACCCTCGTCGCCCTGGATGACGTTGTTGTACGTGCCGAAGCCGGTGTTCACCTGGTTCGCGGCCTGCGCCGCGGCCTGGGTGTCGTCCAGGCGCCAGTAGCCGGCCGGGGCGGTGCCCATGACGGCGGAGCGGTAGACCTGGGACGAGCCGGTGATGGTCGGCGGGTTGAGCTTCCAGGTGCCGCCGTTGCCGTCGGTGGCCTGGAGGACCAGGTCGTCGGTGGTGCCGTAGACGACCGAGGCCTGGGTCTTGCCGCCCGGGGTGGTGATCGTCTGCAGCAGTCCGGCGGACCGCTTGGCGGCCTGGTACTGCGTGGCGATCACGGAGGCGGCGAGAGGCTCGGAGAAGATGGCCACCTCGGCCATCTGACCCGCGAAGTGACCGAGCTTGTCGTTCGGGTTCATCGACGGCCAGCCGTCGGTGTTCACGCCCGCACCCAGCGAGACGTAGGGCTGGACCCAGTCGTTGATCGTGCCCGCGAGGGATCCCTGTGAGACGCCGTCCAGGTACAGGGTCTGGGTGTTGGCCATGCCCGTGAGGACCGCGTTGTGCCACTGGCCGTCGGTGACGGTCGCGGTGGACGTGATCGTCGACATGCAGCCCGGGGACATGGCCAGGCAGCCGCGCAGCTTGCCGTCCATGCCGACGTAGACCGCCGGGGTGTTCTTCGTGGTGTTGGCGACCGGATTGGAGTCGCTCAGCGGCTTGTCGCCGTAGTAGAAGAGGACGCCTCCGGCCTGCGTGGTCTTGAACCACAGGGACACCGAGGTGTACGAGGGCGTCGCGCCGGGGGCGCTCGGCATCTCCACGTACGAGGTGGTGCCGTTGAACGTGGCCGCCTTCTGGGTGGAGCCCGCGAGGGGGCCCGTCCCGCCCAGCGTCACGTTCTGGTACGTGCCGTTGTACTGGCCCTGGTTGGCGTCGATCGCGTCCTTCGCGATCGTGCCCGAGGTCTCACCGAGGCGCCAGTAGGCGAACGGGTCGGCGTCGAGGACCGTGGTGCGGTAGTGGTTGCCGGTGGCGTAGGTGTACGTCGTGCACTTGGACCAGTCGGCCGGCGGGCACACCTTGGTGAGCTGGTCACCGGTGTAGGTGTACTGCCAGGTCTGGGCCGTGGCGGCATCGCCCGCGGTCGACGGGTCGGTGGCGACGGTCTGGACGTGCCAGACGGTGGCACCGGCCGGCTGCGACCAGGCGAGGGTGAGGGAGCGCTTCGACGTCTCGTTGGTGATCTTCGTCAGCCGCTTGTTCGCGTCGTACGCGAACGTCTCGGTGCGCCCGGCGAAGTCCTTGATCGCCTTGATCGCGTACGTACCGGCCTTCGCGGTCGCCTGGGTGAGCGCGTACTCCGTGAAGTCCTTGTCCGTCAGCGTGAAGCCGACCGCCGGCGAGACGGCGGCCGCCAGACGGGCGTAGCGGCCCAGCGGAGGCACGAAGGTGCCGTCGGTGTTGCGGCCGAAGGCGACCTGCTCACCACCCGGGTAGGTGATGACGACGCTGGTGACCGTGCCCGCGCCGTCCTTGACCTCGGTCGCCTTCATGTCGGCGATCGTCGACCAGCCGGCGCCGAAGGCACCGTCGATCCGGGGGTCGAGGCTGTTGTAGGAGCGGTCGATCTCCAGGGACGGTCCGATGACGGGTACGTCGGCGTCGGTGTCCTCGGTCGTGTAGTTGCCGTCCGACGGGTCGAACTCGTGCCCGTCCGTGTTCTGGGCCAGACCCGAGGTGACGGGCGGCTGCGGAACGGCGGTGGTGAAGCTGCTCGAGTAGACGATCTCGGTCGTGCCGTCGCTGACTCCGACCAGCCAGTCGTAGTTCTTCGACCACTTGAGCTTGCCCGCGGGGATCTTCCAGTTGCTCTTGGTCAGAGCGCCGGAGGAGCTGACGAGCGTGGTGCCGTCGTAGACCTCGAAGGTGTACGACAGCGGGCTGGGCCCCTTGTCCGCGTCGCTCGCGTACACGAGCAGTTCCGGCTGAAGGGTGTTGGCCTGGAAGTTCTCGGGCGGGTACGACGCGTTGACCTGCGGCGCCGTGTTGGCCGTGTACGTCAGATCCAGGGCCGGGCGGAAGCCGGCGGTCGCCGAGTTGTCCGAGTGGAACTTCTTCCAGTGGAGCATGTCGTTGGTCGGGGCGGTGAGCGCCAGACCGTAGTTCGCGGCTCCGCCGGCGACGTTGTTGAACCACGTCGTGTTGAGGGAGACCGGCATCTTCACGCCGACCGAGGCCGAGTTCCCGCTGTTGGAGCAGGAGGCGCCGGGGGCGGGCGTGGCCGTGCCCATGGCCGGGCCGAAGCTCGGGCCGGGGTAGCTGGTGACTCCGGACGGGGTCCAGGACTGGGTGATCGGGTGCACCGAGAACGACTGGGCGGCGCAGGTGGAGGACCAGAGCGCGTAGACGTTCAGGGTGGCGGCGGTGACCCGCTTGCCCGCGAGCGTGGTGCCCAGCGAGGAGAACTGGAGGAACGAGTTGGTCTTGTTCGTTCCCGAGTCGTAGGAGCCGACCTTGATCTGGGTCTCGGTGGAGTGGTCGCCGCCGATGGTGTTCTGGGCGTACGTCGAGTTCGACGCGGTGACCGTCGGGTCGACGGTGACCGGGTAGACCCGGGCGGGGTCGTCGAGCCAGGCGCGGTCCGCGGTCATCCGCAGCGCCGGCTCGCCGTCCACCGTGACGAGCTCGTAGGTGACGGCCCGCGACCGGGCGGGGTCGCCCGAGCGGGGGTCGACCCTGGAGTCCTCCATGAACGCGTGCGGGATGGTCGCGGTGACCTTTCCGTTCGCGTCGGTGAACTCGACGTCGCCGTCCTCGGCGACGCGGGGGGTGAGGCCCTTCACCGCGAGGGGGAAGGTCCAGGAGTTCGCGGCCTGCGGGGAGCGCAGGACGACGTTCTCCTTGAAGCCCTCGGCCAGCGGTACGAGCTGCACGTCGGTGTCCGGCAGCACGTCCGCGTAGGTGACGGTGCCGTTCTCGGCGACGGTGGGCTCGGCCTGCGCGGCGCCCTGGAGGGCGTACGCGAGCGAGCGTCCGGCGCCGAAGTCGACGGAGGCGAGCTGCTCGTCGGCGGCGGTCGGCGCGAACTCGACGTCGAGGGAGTTGGCCGTCTGCTGGAGGCGGCCGTCCTTGTCCTCGGTCAGGCTCGTGTCGATCGCCTTCCACGTGCCGTCCGCGCCCTTGAAGTTGGTGCGGCCGGCGAAGTGGCGGACGGTCGTCGAACCGTCGGCGTTGACGTAGTAGTCCGAGGTGGCCGTGGACTTCTCGGCGTCGCGCTTGCTGGTGCGGGCGTCGAAGCTCTTGGCGGTGCCCGGCGCCTTGCCGGTGCGCACCTCGTCGGGGTCGTCGGTCTCCCGCTCGAACGGCGGGAGTTCGCCCTTGCCCTTGCCCGGCTTGCGCCCGGCCTTGCCCTCCAGGCTGGTGGCGTCGGCGGAGGCCTGGTGGCTCTTGCCACGGGCCGTGCCGCCCTGCTGGTCAGGGGTGTCGAGAGGGTTCTCGCTCACCCACTTCCAGAGCCCCGAGAGGGAGAGCCTGGGCATCTTCACCGGTTCGAGCGTGACGCCCGCGGCGAGCGCCGACTCGGTGGTGAGCATGAGGAACAGTGAGATCAGTACGGAAAGAGCCGTAGCCCTCAACCTGCGTCTCCCGGTGCGACCCGGTGGGAACAGGCGAGGGCTACGGACCCGGCGTATACGCATGGGCCAGCCTTTACTAACGCGATTCTTACAAAGCCTCGCGAGCCTGCCCGATGACGGTTCACCAGTTCACACCAGGGTGCCGAACTTTACTCTCGCTTTACCCGACGGATGGAACCCTTCCGGACAACTCGGCCCGGAGCCGCCCACGGGGGACAGCCGGGTCGCTCAGCCCTCGCGGGCGAGCCGCTTCACCGTCGCGGCGATGTCGTCCTTGAGGGTCGCCCCGGGCGCCACCCGGACCAGGTTGTCGTGGGGGGCTCCGGCGCCCGTGCCGACGGTGACGAAGCGGACCTTCGGGTTCTTCTCGACCGCCTCTTCGGCTGCGGTCACCTGCGGGGCGCCCGAGGCGACGACGATCTCGCAGTCGCGCTGGACGAGGCCGTTGAGGAAGGGTCGGGCGTTCTCCACCGACTTCCCGCCCATCACCGGGACGAACGTCACGCGGATGCGCTTGTCCAGGGACGCCGCCTGCATGCCCTCCCAGACGGGGGCGGCCGGCGCTCCGGTCACGATCCCCTGTTCGTCGGTCAACAGGCAGGCGTCGTAGTCCTGGTAGGCGCGGGCCCGGGTGTCGGGCGGGGTGCCCGGCCGGTCCGAGCCGGCGAACAGCCAGGCTCCGACGAGGCCGACGACGAGGACCAGGACCGAGGCGAGGGCCCAGCCGACCCGGCCGCGCAGGGCGCCGGCGCCGGTGGCGAGCAGTCCGGGGATCCGGGCGGCCCCGGACTCCGCGGCCTCCCTCTTGGCCGCCTCCCGCTCGGAGACGCGCCAGGCGCGACGGGTCTTCACCGGTCGCCCCCCTTGACCGCGAGGCAGTGCGCCGCCGCGCCGAGGGTGGTGGCCGCGAGCAGCACCGTGTCGAGGAGGAAGGGGACGCCGTGGGTGCCCTCGGGCGTGAGCGCGATCTGGAAGCACCAGGCGGTCGAGGCGCCCGTGAACAGCAGCGCGGCGATCCAGTCGCCGCGCGTCCCGCGCCGCAGGGCGAACGCGAGCGAGGGCACCAGACCGAGGACGCCGAGGCTCAGCAGCGGCACCAGCGCGAGCCCGACCCGGGCCGGACGGCCCGGCAGTTCCTTGGGGCGCGGGGACTCCACGCCCTTCTCCAAGCGGACGGCCTGGTTCACGATTCGCGAGACCTCTCACGGAGGCGCACGCCGAGGGGTCGGGGCGCACGGATGTACGACAGGGGACGCCGTACGGTACATCCCCCGCCGTGAAGATCGCCCTCGGGGTCCCGCTCGGCGGCGGGACCCCGTACGCGTCAGAGGCGGTGCCGCACCCACACATTGGGCTCGACGTAGACCGCGTAGCCGCGCGAGGCCTCGCAGTGCACGGGCACGAGCGCGCCCTCGACCTCGACCGGCCCGTCGGTGTCGAAGGGGAGTCCGGTCCACGCGCGCCACTGCTCGACCGAGCCCGAGACCGTCATCGAGGCCGGGGCGACGGACTGGACGACCCCGCCCGCGCGGACGTGGACGCGCAGCCAGGCGTCGTGCGGCAGCCCGTCGGCCTCCCGGGTGCGGAAGGCGTACTCGTGCATGGGGGCGGTGGGCTCCAGGTGCTTCCCGTTGGGGCGGACCGGGGCGACGACCTCGGCGAACCCGCGGCGCGCGGCGTTGTCCCGCATGGCCGCCAGCATCCGGTGCGAGAGGCCGCGGCCGAGCGCGCCGGTGTCGACCGTGATCTCGATGGCGCTGACGGTGTCCGGCTCGCGGCCGTGCTTCAGGTCGGAGAACGCCCAGAGCAGCACCTCGTCCCAGCCGCGCGGCGGCAGCTCGCGGCGCCCGTCGAGGTCGAGCCGGAAGGGGACGCTGAAGCCGCGGGCGACGACCCTGCCCTCGGTGTCGGTGGCGACGAGCACGTACTCCGGCAGCTCGCGCACGATCCGCCCGATGTTCGCCCAGCCCACCGGGTCGTACATCATGAACTCGGGCCAGAGGTCGCGCATGCCCCACATCGGCCCCTCCAGTTCGGGGCGCTCGGCGAGGGTCGATATGTTCAGGTCCATGCGGGCAGGCTAAAGATCGTCTTCCCGGTGCGCCAACAGCTTTTCTCCCAGGTCGGGGGCGCTACGGGAGCTTCTGCTGCGGGCAGGTCGCGAGGACCCGCTTCATCGCGTCCCGCTCGCCGCCGGTCACCCACACCCGGTACTTCTTCTTGACGGCGATCTGCCGGGCCACGTAGGTGCAGCGGTACGCCTTGTTCGGGGGCAGCCAGGTGGCCGCGTCGCCGTCGGACTTGCGGCGGTTGGTCGAGGCGTCGACGGCGAGCAGGTTGAGCGGGTCGTTGGCGAAGCGGCGCCGGGTCTCGGCGTCCCACGTGCCCGCGCCCTTCTGCCAGGCGTCGGAGAGCGCGACGACGTGGTCGATGTCGACCTTGCTGCGGCCCCGGAGGTAGCGGACGGTGGTCCCGGTGTACGGGTCGTCCGTGAGGGTGCCGGAGGCGACCTTGCAGTGGCCGTCGGTGAACCGGACGCCGTTCAGGTCGCGCTTGAGTATGTCGTCGCGGGTCCCGCAGCCGTTGCCGTCGACGTCCGCCCAGGCGGCTCCGAACTTCTCGCGCTCGTACCCGGTCTTCGGGGCCCGGCCCTTCACGGTGAGGGTGTCCACGGCGGCGAGGGCGGTGCCGCGGGCGGCGGGCCTGCCGCCCGCGCCGCCGGCGGACTCCGGTCCGTCCCCGGCCGGCCCGGCTCCGGGCGTGCAGGCGGTGGCGACGAGCGCGGCGGCCGCGAGCGCCGAGGCGGTCAGGGCTGATCGAAACGTCCGTTCTGTGAACATCCGTCGATTCTAGGCCCGTTGCGGGTTCCGGGACCCGGACGGGCCACCCGCAGGAAGAACGGAACAGGCGTTCGACTACCGTTCACCCCTTCTACGACACTCCCTCAGGAGGGGTTCCCTTGCGAAGATTTGGGCTCTTCCGCGCCCTGCTGGCCACGCTGGCCTTCATATGCGCGGCCACGGTGCTGACGGCGCCCCCGGCGGCGGCGGACACGGTGGGCTACGCGACCGCTCCGCCCCTCAGGACGTACACGTACAACATCTGCGGCAGCAGCGGGACCGAGGGCTGCAACGCCACCAAGGAGGAGGACGACGCCCGCGTCAAGACGATCGTCGACGAGACGACGGGCGGCGTCTGGAACGCCGACTACATCTTCCTCGTCGAGGTCTGCAGCTATCAGTTCAACCGGATGGACGCGACCCTGAGGACGCGGGGCTACACCGGCCGCTACGTCGAGACCGTCCCGGCGGGCAGCCTCTCCACCTCGACCGGCCGGGCGCTCTGCGTCGACTCCTCCGGAGCCGGCACGCCCCGCAGCTACGGCATGGCCGTGTTCGTCCGCGGCTCCTTCGTCGAGTCCACGGTCCTCACCCTGGACACGAAGGCCGCGATCCAGCAGACCGTCCCCGGCGCCACGGGCGAGGACATCAAGTCCCCCTGCATCAAGTCCTGGGTGCAGAACCGTGTGACCTGGGCCTGCTCCGTCCACCTGTGGTGGGGCGCCCCGAACCGGCCCGCCGCCCCCGCCCCGGGCGCGACCGCGGCGGAGATCGCGGCGTACGAGGACAAGCTGGCCCGGCACCAGGTGATGACCCGGGAGGCCGACGCCCTGGTGGCCCGGTCCACCGAGTGGGAGCAGGCGGGCATCCCGGTCATCCTCAGCGGCGACTTCAACTCCACCCCCTGGGGCGACGTGCTCAACCGGTTCTACGAGCCGGCCACGGGCGACGGCGCGTACGGCACCTTCGTCGAGGCGGACGAGACCGACTTCGACGACGTCACCCCGTACGGCAACTGCAGGACGCCGGGGCTCACGCGGTGCCGCGTCGGCGAGCTGACGATGTACGACAAGGCGCACGGGAACCGCGTGCAGAAGCTCGACTACACCTTCTTCAGCGCCCGGTTCTTCCGCGGCGTGGTCGGTGACGTGCCCGCCGAGCCGAAGACGACCACCGGCAAGTGGATCTCCGACCACCTGCCGCTGCGCGGCGCGGCCTTCTGGAAGGACTGCGGCGCCTACGGCACCACCCCCGGCGCCGTGTACCGGAGGGACGCGGCCGGCGGCCTCTACCGCTACGAGGGCCGTGCCTCCGGCACCACCGCCGCCCTCGCCAAGCCCTGCAAGGTCGGCTTCGGCTGGGGCGTCATGAAGGCCGTCGCCCGTCAGGGCACCACCCTCGCCGCCGTCGACACGGCCGGCGTCCTGTGGCACTACCCGCTGAGCCCGGTGGACGGCACGTACTCCGGTGGCACCAGGAAGCAGGCCGGCACCGGCTTCCAGGGTGACGACGTGCTCCTCGCCCCCGGCGACTTCGACGGCGACGGCATCGCGGACCTGATCAGCCGCGACGCCGCCGCCCGCACGTTCTGGCTGCACCGGGGGACCGGCGAGAACGGCTACGCGCCGCGCACCCCGATCGTCGAGCCCGGCGGCGAGACGCACCTCTACCAGAGCGTCGTCGCCACCGACCTCGCCCACGGGACGGGCGCCGCGCAGGGCGCGGCCGACCTGGTCGCCGTCGACGAACTCGGCTACCTCTGGCTCCACGAGGGGAACGGCGACGGAACCTTCGCCGCGCGCCGGATGATCGGCAACGGCTGGCAGGTCTACGACGCCCTCGCCGCCCCCGGCGACCTGAACGGCGACGGGAACGCCGACCTGGTCGGCCGCGAGGAGGGCGGCGACCTGTACTTCTACCAGGGGGACGGCACCGGCGGCTACGCCCCGAAGGCGAAGATCGGCTCCAGCTTCCCCGCGGCGGAGATGCTGTTCTGACCTGCGGCGAGGGGTGCTCCGCCGAGCGCTCCTGAGCCGGCGGGGCGAGGGCCCGGGTGTCGCGTGTGCGACGCCCGGGCCCTCGCGCGTCCCGGTCCGGTACGGTCGCACGCCGCGCCGGGGCTCCCCGGTCCGGCCCGGCTCACACCTTGCCGATGCCGAGCGTGTTCTCCGAGGGCAGCAGCCCGGAGCCGACGGCCGCCAGCCAGGGGCCGCCGAGCAGGTCGGCGAGGCGGGCGGTGCCGTCCGGGCCGAGGGCGGTCCAGGGGGCGGCGGCGAGTTCGTCCGTACGGCTCTCGACGCCGGCGCGCAGGGACCGGCCGGCCTCGGTGGCTCCCCCGTCGGCGGTGAGGAGGCCGCGGGCGGCGAGCCGGTCGCGCGCCGCCGCCCATTCCCCGGCGCTCCAGCCCCGGCTCGCGAAGACGTGCTCCGGCGCGGCGCCGACCGCCGCGAAGGAGACCAGCGACTCGACCGGGTCGAGGCCCGCGTCGGCGAGGGCGGCGAGATGGCCGTCGCCCCGGTGCTCGCGCAGGATCGTCGCGGCGTGCCAGAGGTCCAGGTGCGGGGCCTCGGGCCGGGGCAGGGCGGCGTTGGCCACCGCGAGCGGTCGGGTGACCGCGGCGGGCCCGGAGGTCGCCGCCACGCAGGCGGCGGTGCGGGCGAGTTCGGCGGCCTCGGCGAGGCCGGGGTCCGCGAGGAGTTCCTCGCCCAGGACGGCCCGGTAGGCGCGGTCGACGGCCCGGAGCCGCGCGGCGAGGACGTCGGCGGGGGCGGCGGTCTGCCACGCGGCGGGGACGTACCGGGCGATCATCGCCGGGCTGAAGCTGTGGAAGGCCCGGGTCACCCGGTCCGCGTCCGCGGGCCCGAGGGGCGCGGCGCGCCAGGCGACGTAGGCGGGCCAGCGCTCGGAGGTGACGTAGCCGAGGGCGGCGGCCTCCTCGAAGGCCTCGGGGGCGTAGTAGAGCAGGGCGTGCAGGGGTTCGAGCAGATGCCACATCTGACGTACGCGTCCGGACTCCACGGCGGGCTCCTCTTCGCTCTCATCATCTAGCCACTGACTAGACAGTGCGTCCGGCTGCTGAACTTGTCAATGACTAGACGGCGGCTAGGCTCCTCCCATGACGCCCACGAAACGGAGCTCCTACCACCACGGCGACCTGCGGCGGGCCGTCCTCGACGCCGCCCTCGGCGTCATCGCCGCCGAGGGCCCCGGCGCGCTCAGCCTGCGCGACCTCGCCCGCCGTGCGGGCGTCTCGCACGCCGCGCCCGCCCACCACTTCAAGGACCGCGCCGGGCTCCTCACCGCCCTCGCGACCGAGGGGTACGCCCTCCTCGCCGAGGCCCTCGCCGCCGCCCCCGAGCTGCGCGAACGCGGGGTGCGGTACGTGCGGTTCGCGGTCGCGCACCCGGCGCACTTCCAGGTCATGTTCCAGCCGGAGCTGCTGCGCGCCGACGACCCGGACCTGCTCGCGGCCAAGGAGCGGGCCTCCGCGGAACTCCGGGCCGGCGTCGCCGGCGTCGCGGACGTCCCCGACCCCCGCGCGGCCGGCATCGCGGCCTGGTCGCTCGCCCACGGCTTCGCGACGCTGCTGCTCACCCGGAACGTCCGGGGGGCGCTCGGCGACCGGGACCCCGAGGACTACTTCCGCGAGCTCGCCGGACTGCTCTTCACCGACCGGCTCCCCCCGGAGGAGCGGCCGTAGGAGAGGCCGGACCTCTCCTCCGCCCGCCCCGCGCTACGACCCCAGGATCGTCGTCAGGAACTCCCCGGTCCACGCGAGCAGTTCGCGTCCCACCACCGGCTTCCCGCCGATCTTGCCCGTCGTCGGCCGCGGCACCAGGATCTGGTGCACGGCCGGCTTGATGACGGTCCGCGGGTGGAGCCGCTTCAGGCGCAGTTCCTGCGACTCGCGGAGCTCCACCGGGGCGAACCGGATGTTCGGGCCCTGGAGGACGATCTCGCCGACGCCGCACGCGCGGGCCAGCATCCGCAGCCCCGCCACCAGCAGCAGGTTCTCGACCGGCTCGGGCAACTTGCCGTACCTGTCGGTGAGTTCCTCGCGGACCGCCCTGATGTCCTCCTCCGAGTTCGCCGAGGCGATCGAACGGTAGGCCTGGAGGCGGAGCCGCTCCCCCGGGGCGTAGTCGTGCGGCATGTGGGCGTCGACCGGCAGCTCGATCTTCACCTCCAGCGGGGCCTCCTCCTCCGCTCCGCCCTCCATCTGCGCCCGGTAGTCCGCGACGGCCTCGCCGACCATCCGCACGTACAGGTCGAAGCCGACGCCCGCGATGTGGCCGGACTGCTCACCGCCCAGCAGGTTGCCCGCGCCGCGGATCTCCAGGTCCTTCATCGCCACGTACATGCCCGCGCCCATCTCGGTGTGCTGGGCGATCGTCGCGAGCCGCTCGTGCGCGGTCTCGGTGAGCGGCTTCTCCGGCGGGTACAGGAAGTAGGCGTAGCCGCGCTCCCGGCCCCGGCCGACGCGGCCGCGCAGCTGGTGCAGCTGCGAGAGGCCGAAGTTGTCGCCGCGCTCGACGATCAGGGTGTTGGCGTTGGAGATGTCGATGCCCGACTCGACGATGGTCGTGGAGACGAGGACGTCGAACTTCTTCTCCCAGAAGTCGACGACGACCTGTTCGAGGGCGGACTCGGACATCTGGCCGTGGGCCGTCGCGATCCGGGCCTCGGGGACGATCTCACGCAGCCGCGCCGCCGCCCGGTCGATCGAGTCGACCCGGTTGTGGATGTAGAAGACCTGGCCCTCGCGCAGCAGTTCGCGCCGGATCGCGGCGCCGATCTGCTTCTCCTCGTAGGGGCCGACGAAGGTGAGGACCGGATGGCGCTCCTCGGGCGGGGTGGTGATGGTCGACATCTCGCGGATGCCGGTGACCGCCATCTCGAGCGTACGGGGGATGGGGGTGGCCGACATCGTCAGCACGTCGACGTTGGCGCGGAGCTTCTTCAGCTGCTCCTTGTGCTCGACGCCGAAGCGCTGCTCCTCGTCGACGATGACCAGGCCCAGGTCCTTGAACTTCGTCTCGGAGGCGAAGAGCCGGTGGGTGCCGATGACGACGTCGACCGAACCCTCCCGCATGCCCTCCAGGGTGGCCTTCGCCTCCGTCTCGGTCTGGAAGCGGGACAGCGCCCGCACCTTCACCGGGAACTGGGAGTACCGCTCGCTGAACGTGCCGAAGTGCTGCTGGACCAGCAGCGTCGTCGGGACGAGGACGGCGACCTGCTTGCCGTCCTGGACGGCCTTGAACGCCGCCCGGACCGCGATCTCCGTCTTGCCGTAGCCGACGTCGCCGCAGATCAGACGGTCCATGGGGACCGTCTTCTCCATGTCGTCCTTCACCTCGGCGATGGTGGAGAGCTGGTCGGGCGTCTCCGCGTACGGGAAGGCGTCCTCCAGCTCGCGCTGCCACGGGGTGTCCGGGGCGAAGGCGTGCCCGGGGGCCGCCATGCGCGCCGAGTACAGCTTGATGAGGTCGGCCGCGATCTCCTTGACGGCCTTCTTCGCGCGCGCCTTCGTCTTCGTCCAGTCCGCGCCGCCGAGCCGGTGCAGGGTCGGCGCCTCGCCGCCGACGTACTTGGTGACCTGCTCCAGCTGGTCGGTCGGGATGTACAGCCGGTCGCCGGGCTGGCCGCGCTTGGCGGGCGCGTACTCGACGAGGAGGTACTCGCGGGTGGCGCCCTGCACGGTCCGCTGGACCATCTCCACGTACCGGCCGACGCCGTGCTGCTCGTGCACGATGTAGTCGCCGACCTCCAGGGTCAGCGGGTCGATGGTCTTGCGGCGCTTGGCCGGCATCCGCTGGCCGTCCTTGCCGGCCGCCTTCTGGCCGGACAGGTCGGTCTCGGTGAGGACGGCCAGCTTGAGGGCCGTGTCGACGAAGCCGTAGTCGATGGAGCCGCAGGCCACGTGCACGACCGAGGGGGAGATCTCCGCCAGGTCGGCGTCGAGGCGGGCGGCGATGCCCTCGCCGCCCAGCACCTCGACCGTGCGGCTCGCGGGGCCGTGGGCCTCTGTGACGTAGACCGTGCGCCAGCCGTCGGCCAGCCAGCCCTTGGTGTCGGCGAGCGCGCGGGCCGTGTCGCCGCGGTACGACTCGGGGGCGTGCATCCCGAGCGTCAGGGTGTCGCCGTCGGCGCCGTCGGCCGTCGCGTCCGCCGCGAACGGCGACACCGACCACCAGGACATGCCCAGCTCGCGGGCCCGGTCCCGGACGTCCGCGATCCCCCAGAGCGAGGCCGCGCCGACGTCGATGGGGGCCTCGCCGCCGCCGGCCGTGGCCGCCCAGGAGGCCTGGAGGAACTCCTGCGACGTCGCCACCAGGTCCGCGGCCCGGGTCCGCACCCGCTCCGGGTCGCAGACCACGGCCATGGCGCCCTTCGGCAGGACGTCCAGCAGCAGCTCCATGTCGTCGACGAGGACCGGCGCGAGGGACTCCATGCCCTCCACGGCGATCCCCTCCGCGATCTTGTTCAGGAGCTCGCCCAGCTCCGGGTGGAGCTCGGCGAGCGCCGCCGCCCGCTCCCGCACGTCCTCGGTCAGCAGCAGCTCGCGGCAGGGCGGCGCCCACAGGCCGTGCTCGGCCACCTCCAGGGACCGCTGGTCGGCGACCTTGAAGTAGCGGATCTCCTCGACGTCGTCGCCCCAGAACTCGATCCGGAGCGGGTGCTCCTCGGTCGGCGGGAACACGTCCAGGATGCCGCCGCGCACGGCGAACTCGCCGCGCTTCTCGACCAGCTCCACCCGGGAGTACGCGGCGGCCGCCAGGCCCTCCACGATCTCGTTCAGGTCGGCCGTCTGCCCGCTCCGCAGCGCCACCGGCTCCAGGTCGCCGAGGCCCTTGACCTGGGGCTGGAGCACGGAGCGGATGGGGGCGACGACGACGCTGACCGGGCCGGCGGCCGGGTCGTCGTCCCGCGGGTGCGCGAGGCGGCGCAGGACGGCGAGGCGACGGCCGACGGTGTCGGAGCGGGGGGAGAGCCGCTCGTGCGGCAGGGTCTCCCACGAGGGGTACTCGACGACACGGTCCGGGTCGAGGAGCGAGCGCAGCGCGGCGGCGAGGTCCTCGGCCTCCCGGCCGGTCGCGGTGACCGCGAGTACGGGACGGCCCGAGTCACGGGCGAGCGCGGCGACGGCGAAGGGGCGGGCGGCGGCCGGACCGACGAGGTCGACGTGCGGGCGGTTGCCGTCGGCGGCTGCCTTCACCGCCTCGGCGAGGGCGGCGTCCTTGACGACGACATCGAGCAGACCGTGCAGGCTCATGGAGCTTCCATCCCGGGTTCGGACGACGGGGGCGGGCAACGCGAACAGCCCGACACGTCGCACGGGCCGGGGCTCCCAGCGTACGACGAGCCACGGACGCCCGCCTGCGAAGCCCGCCGGTGCACGCCCGCGCGGCCCTCCACCCCACCCCCGTGCGGGCGGAGAGCCGCACTGTCCGAGCGCCTTCCGGACTACTCGCTCGCGATCGCGTTCAGGACGTTCATCCGACCCGCCCGGAACGCCGGGACCAGCGCCGCGAAGAGGCCCACGAAGGCCGAGCCGACGAAGACCGTCACGATGGTCGGCCAGGGGATCTCCAGGACCCCGAGGCCCTCCAGGGCCAGCAGCTTCTGGGCGGCCGTGCCCCAGCCCATGCCCAGGCCGAGGCCGAGGAGCGCGCCGAACAGGGCGATCACCACCGACTCCAGCCGGATCATGCGGCGCAGCTGCCGGCGGGAGAGCCCGATGGCCCGCATGAGGCCGATCTCCCGGGTCCGCTCGACGACGGACAGGGCGAGGGTGTTCACGACGCCGAGGACGGCGACGACGATCGCCAGGGCGAGGAGCCCGTACACGATGTTGAGCAGCTGTCCGACCTGGTCCTTCAGCTGTTCCTTGTAGTCGGCCTGGTTGCTCACCTTGTACTGCGGGTACGGCACGAGCGCGTCCTTGAGCGCCTGGTAGGCCGCGTCCTCCTGGCCGTCCTTCGCGCTGGCGAGCAGGAGCAGGCTCTGCGGCATGCGGTCGGCGGGGACGTACTCGGCGAGGGTGGCGACGTCGATGTACATCACGCCCTTGTCGACCTGTCCGGTGTCCGCGGTGATCGCCTTCACCGTGAGCTTCGCCTTCTCGCCGCCCTTGAAGGCGAGGGTCAGGACGTCGCCGACCTTGACCCCGTGCTCGGCGGCGTAGTCGCTGCCGACGGACATGGCGCCCTTGCGGTAGGCGTCGGTGAGGGTGCCGGCGGTGGTCTCCCGGCGCAGGTCCCGTACGTACGTCGGATCGGTGGCGGCCAGGTCGGCGGTGGTGGTGCGGCCGCGCGGGTCGGTGACGGTGGCGTCCACCCACTTGTACTCGCTGACGTGGTCCAGGCCCGGGGTCTTCTCCAGGGCTGCGAGGGCCTGCGGGACGACCGGCTGGCCGGTACCGGACTGGACGATGAAGTCGGCGCCGACGGAGCGGTCCAGTTCGTCGGTGGCCGAGGCGACCATCGAGGATCCGACGACCGACAGGGCGGCGACGAGGGCGAGGCCGATCATCAGGGCCGCGGCGGTGGCGCCGGTGCGGCGCGGGTTGCGGAGCGCGTTCCGCTCGGCGAGCCGGCCGACCGGGCCGAAGATCCGCAGGACGACGACGCCCAGGGCGCGGACGACCCCGCCCGCGAGGAGCGGGCCGACGACGACGAAGCCGAGCAGGGAGAGGACGACGCCGAGGCCGAGCCAGAGGGAGCCGGGTGCGGCCTCCTCGGCGCGGGCCGCCGCGACGAGGGCGGCCGCTCCGGCGGCGGTGAGGGCGAGGCCGATGGCGCCGCGGACCCGGCCGGCCCGGCCGTCGGCGGGGGTGCCCGCGTCGCGGAGGGCGGCCATCGGGGAGACCTTCCCGGCCCGGCGGGCCGGGATGTAGGCGGCGAGGACGGTGACGACGATGCCGAGGGCGAGGCCGACGACGGGGGTCGTCCACGCGACGGTGAGGTCGTCGGTGGAGAGTTCCATGCCGATCGAGGACATGAGCTTCATGAGTCCGACGGCGAGTCCGACACCGGCGGCGACTCCGGCGACGGAGCCGACGATCCCGAGGAGCAGGGCCTCGATGAGGACGGAGCGGTTGACCTGCCGGCGGCTGGAGCCGATGGCCCGCATGAGGCCGATCTCACGGGTGCGCTGGGCGACCAGCATGGAGAAGGTGTTGACGATGAGGAAGATGCCGACGAGGAAGGCGATTCCGGCGAAGCCGAGCATCGCGTACTTCATGACGTCGAGGAAGCCGGCGACGTCCTCGCGGCCCGCGTCGGCGGCCTCGGCCGCGGTCTGCAGGGTGTAGCCGGTGCCGATCGAGGCGGCGATGTCCGCCTTGAGCGCGTCGTCGCTGACGCCGGGCCGGGCGTCGACCGTGATCTGGGTGAACAGGTCCTCCTTGCCCAGGAGTTCGCGCTGGGCGACGGAGGTCTCGAAGTAGACGACGGTGGCGCCGGGGTTGGTGACCTTGAAGTCGACGATGCCGGAGATCTTCGCGGTGAAGTCGCCGACGACGGAGATGGTCCGCAGTTCGTCACCGAGCGCGAGGCCGTGCTTCTCGGCGGTGTCGCCGTCGACGACGACCTCGGTGGGGCCGCGCGGCTCGTGTCCGGAGGCCATCTCCACCGAGCGGAGCTCGTTGGTGCTCCAGTTGACGGCGATGGTGGGCGCACCGCTGGTGGGGCCGATGTTCTTGTTCTTCGCGTCGACGACGGTGACGCCGGTGGAGACGACGGAGCCCTGTGCGGCCTGGACTCCTTCGGTCTTCCGGACCTGCTCGACGAGCGAGGCGGGGAAGGACTCGGGGCGGCCGCCCTGGGGCACGTCGCCGGGGTCGGTGTCCTTGGGGCTGACGGTGACGTCGGAGGCGGTCGACGCGAAGAGCTTGTCGAACGTCGTGTTCATGGTGTCGGTGAACACGAGGGTGCCGCTGACGAACGCGACGGAGAGCAGGACGGCGACGGCGGAGAGCGCCATGCGTCCCTTGTGCGCGAAGAAGTTGCGCAGGGAGGTCTTCAGGACGCTCATGAGGTCCGCCCGCGCGCGTCGAAGTCCTTCATCCGGTCGAGGACGGCGTCGGCGGTGGGCCGGAGCATCTCGTCCACGATCCGCCCGTCGGCGAGGTAGAGGACCCGGTCCGCGTAGGAGGCGGCGACCGGGTCGTGGGTGACCATGACGATGGTCTGCCCCAGTTCGTCGACCGAGGTGCGGAGGAAGCCGAGGACTTCGGCGCCGGCCCGCGAGTCCAGGTTTCCGGTGGGTTCGTCGCCGAAGATGATCTCGGGTCGGGCGGCGAGCGCGCGGGCCACGGCGACGCGCTGCTGCTGGCCGCCGGAGAGCTCGTTGGGGCGGTGCCTGAGCCGCTCGGAGAGGCCGACGGTGTCGACGACCCGGCGGAGCCACTCGGCGTCGGCCTTGCGGCCGGCGATGTCCATGGGGAGCGTGATGTTCTCGATGGCGCTCAGGGTCGGCAGCAGGTTGAACGCCTGGAAGATGAAGCCGATGCGGTCCCTGCGCAGCTGCGTGAGCTTCTTGTCCTTGAGCCGGGTGATCTCGGTCTCGTCGAGGAAGATCTCGCCGCTGGTGACGGTGTCCAGGCCGGCGAGGCAGTGCATCAGCGTCGATTTGCCGGAACCCGAGGGTCCCATGATGGCGGTGAACTGTCCGCGGGCGATGTCGACGTCGACGGAGTCGAGAGCGACGACGCGGGTCTCCCCGGCGCCGTACGACTTGACGACCTGACGCGCCCGCGCGGCGACGGCCGTCGTCCCTCCAGTACCCCCGTGCCTGGGGATGGTCACAGCCGTGGTCACGGTTTTCTCCTCGGAGCGTGAGTGGAGCGCGGGTGGAGCGCGGGTGGTGGTTTGTAAGTTCAAGTTAAGGAGCGGGGCCGGGAGTTCTCCTCCTCCGCCGGGACGAACAACCCCTGGGCCGTATGGGGGAGATCCCCCTAAGGGGCGTCCACCCGGGGCACCCCCGCCGCCCGGTGGGCGCCCGCACCGCCTGCGCTCCGGGGCGGGCGGCCGTGCCCCCGACCTCCCCGTCGGCCCGTCCCGCCCACGTCCGGACGGGCGTGAGGGCCTCCACCCTGAGGTGGAGGCCCTCGGCCGGGCCCAGGGCGGAGGGCCTCGGCTCGGCCCTCCGGTGGAGGGCCAGGGGCCCGGCCGGAAGGCACGGGGGGTTCCACCGCCTCGGGTGCGGGTGAGACCCTGACGACCGACATTTAGGTGTACGAAGAAAGGAAGCGCGCGGTGACCGAGTCCTCCACGACGCCGGCGGGCGGCCCCGCCGGCAGGGCCGGAACGCCCACCGCCGCACCCGGCCCGGCGCGGCCCCGCCACCGGGGCCCGGTCGTCGCCGCCCTCATGCTCGGCATGGGGCTCGCCGCCATCGACGGCACGATCGTCTCCACGGCCGTCCCCCAGATCGTCGGCGACCTCGGCGGACTCTCCGTCTTCTCCTGGCTGTTCTCCGGCTACCTGCTCGCCGTCACCGTCACCCTGCCCGTGTACGGGAAACTCAGCGACACCTTCGGCCGCAAGCCGGTCCTGATCGCCGGGGTCGTCCTCTTCCTCATCGGCTCCCTGCTCTGCGCGGCCGCCTGGAACATGGCCTCCCTCATCGCCTTCCGCGTCGTCCAGGGCCTCGGCGGCGGCGCGCTCCAGGGCACGATCCAGACCATCGCCGCCGACCTGTACCCGCTGAAGGAACGCCCCAGGATCCAGGCGAAGCTCTCCTCGGTGTGGGCCGCCTCCTCGGTGGCCGGCCCCGCCGCCGGCGGCCTCCTCGCCGGGTACGCGGACTGGCGCTGGATCTTCCTCATCAACCTGCCGATCGGCGCGGTGGCGCTGTGGCTGATCGTCAGGCACCTGAAGGAACCGGCCCGCACGACTCCCCGCGCGCCCGTACGCATCGACTGGGCGGGCGCCCTCGCGATCTTCGCGACCGGCGCGCTGCTGCTCACGGCCCTCGTCCAGGGCGGTGTCGCCTGGCCCTGGCTGTCGGCCCCCTCCCTCGGACTGCTCGCCGGGTCGGCCGTCCTCGGCGTGGTCACGGTCCTCGTGGAGCGACGCGCGGCCGAACCGATCATCCCCGGCTGGGTCTGGCGCCGCCGGACGATCTCGGCCGTCAACCTCGCGCTGGGCGCGCTGGGCCTGCTCATGGTCGCGCCGACGGTGTTCCTGCCGACGTACGCGCAGTCCGTCCTCGGCCTCGGCCCGATCGCGGCCGGGTTCGTGCTCTCGGTGATGACGCTGAGCTGGCCGATCAGCGCGGCGTTCTCGAACCGGGTCTACGGCCGGATCGGCTTCCGGCTGACGGCCGTCATCGGCATCTCGCTCGCCCTGCTCCTGCTCCTGGCCTTCCCGTTCCTGCCGTTCCCGGGGGAACCCTGGCAGCCCGCCCTGATCATGCTGCTCCTGGGCGCGGCCCTCGGCCTCTTCCAACTGCCGCTGATCGTCGGCGTGCAGTCGACCGTCCCGTACGAGGAGCGGGGCACGACCACCGCGTCCGTCCTCTTCTGCCGCCAGGTCGGCCAGAGCGTGGGCGCGGCCCTGTTCGGCGCCGTGGCGAACGGGGTGCTCGCCGCCCGCCTGGGCGGCGGCGACCTGGACACCCTGGCGCGGGCGCTGGACGCGCCCGAGTCCCTGACGGCGGGGGCGATGGACGGCCTGCGGCGCGCGGTCGACGCGGCCGTCGACTACGTCTTCGTGGGCGCGGCGGGCGCGGCGGCCCTGGCGCTCCTGGTCCTGCTCACCCTGGCGCCCCGCCGCTTCCCGGTCCTGGAGGAGGGGGAGCGGCGGAGCGCGGAGGGCTGACGCGTACAGGCGGCGGTTGTACTACTCCGCCGAGGCGAGCCCGACGAATCCGGCCCACGCCTCGCGCGAGACGTGGAGGGCCGGCCGGGAGACGTCCTTGGAGTCACGGACGTGGACGGCTCCCGCGCGGGTCGCGACCTCGATGCAGTCGCCGCCGTCACCGCCGCTGTAACTGCTCTTGAACCAGGCGAGGGGCTCCGCGCTGTTCATAGCTCTCCCAACAGTTTCTCGATCAACTCCAGTGATTCTCGCGGGCTGAGAGCCTGCGACCGGATGATCCCATAGCGAGCGGCGGCGAGAACCGTCTGCTTGGGGTCGGTCTCCAGGGCACTGGTGCTCTGGGCTTCGGCGTAGACGAATCTCTTGCCGTCCTCGCGCGTGACGACCGTGAACGGTCCTTCCAAGCCCGCGTTGTCCTCGCAATCGAGTGGCATGACCTGGATCTCGACATTCCGTCGCCCTCCGACGAGGAGGAGCTGCTCCAGCTGACCGCGCAGCACCTCCTTGCCGCCGACGTTGCGCCGCAGGACCGATTCGCACATGACGAAACTGAGGAAGGGCGCGGGTCGCCGCTCGAAGATGGCCTGTCGAGCCAGCCGCGCGGTCACGCGCTGCTCGATGGTCTCGGCGTCGAGCGGCGGACGCCGGTTGCTCAGCACCGCTCGCATGTACTCCTCGGTCTGCAGCAGTCCCTTGACCGCCAGCGTGTCGTACGCCAGCAGCTCTATCGCCTGCTTCTCCAACTGCGCCATCCCCTGGAAGAACGCCGGATACTGCGCCCTCTCCAGCTGGTCCTTCCAGACCTTCAACAGACCGTCCGCGCCCAGCACTTCGTCCGACCGGTCGATCGCACGCGGCGGCGGAATCCGTCGCCCCTGCTCGAACGACGCGATGGTCGACGCCGAGTAGCCCAGCCGCTTGCCGAACTCCTCCCGCTCCATCCCCGCCCGCGTCCGCAGGGTCTTCAGGCTCTGCCCGAACGCCGCCACCACGCCCTGCCCGGACTTGTCCGCCGTCTGGGCGCCCTCCGCCTCGTCGGCCCCGGGCTCCGCCTGCTCGTCCGCCACCGCGCCCCACCTCTCGTACCGGCACCGGCACCCCACGTACAAGCGGGTCGCGTCAGTGCGTCACCACTGGTCACGCTACGCCACCAAGAGGAGCTTGGAGGGCATGACGAGCGACAACCTCAGCCCCACGGCCACCACCCAACTCGATGGTGTCTCACCTCACTTGGACCGGCGGGTCTTCGCCCTCCGCTTCACCTCGACCGCCCGGGGCGCCCGCCTCGCGCGACGGCTCGTCGCCGTCCAGCTGGACGAGTGGGGTGTCGCGCGGGACCGGCGCGCACGAGACCGTCGTTCTCGTAGCGGCCGAGCTGGCGACGAACGCCGTACGGCACGGGCACGTGCCGGGGCGGGACTTCCTGCTCCTCCTGCGCCTGCTGCCCGCGGTCCCGGCCGTCGCGCGGGTCGAGATCGGGGACACCCGGGGGGAGCGGATGCCGGTGCGCCCCGGCCCCCGTCCGGAGGAGGGACTCGCGGACGGGGGCCGGGGGCTGCTGCTCGTGGAGCGGCTCGCGGACCGCTGGGGCTGGTACCCCAGGGTCGGCGCGCCGGGGAAGACGGTGTGGGCTGAGTGCGCCCTTCCCTGAACGGTCCGTCTAGAACACGGCGTTGTAGGTCGTCTCCTGGGTGAGGGACACGGCGGCGCCGCGCTTGAAGGGAGCCGACCAGTCGCCCGTACCGGCGTAGAAGGTCTCGGCGCCGTTCGAGGCGACCAGGTCGGCCCGTCCGTCGCCGTTGGCGTCGCCGACGGCGGTGAGCCCGGCGAACCCGCCCCACCCGGCGCCCACCCTGGTGCGGGCGGCGAAGGTGCCGTCGCCCTTGCCGAGGTACAGCCAGAGGACGCCGTCCTTGTCACGGGCGACGAGGTCCCCGGCCGGGCCGCCGGCGAGGTTGCCGGTGGCCGTCAGCTGGTTGTAGACGCCCCAGCCGTGGCCGATCTGCTTGCGCGCCGCGAAGGGGGCGGTGGCCGAGCCCGTGCCCTTGTAGAGCCACAGGGCGCCCGCCTTGTCCGTGGCGACGAGGTCCGCGCGGCCGTCGCCGGTCAGGTCGCTGCCGCCCGCGAGCTCGGTGTACGTCTGCCAGCCGGACCCGATCCTCGTGCGGGCCGCGAGCGGCTTGTCCCGGTCGCCCGTGCCCTGGTAGAGCCAGAGGACGCCGCTCTTCTCCCGGGCGATCACGTCGGGCGCGGTCGAGCCCGCGACGTTCCCGACGGTCTCCAGCCGGTCGTAGGCTCCCCAGCCGCCACCGACGCGGGAGCCCCCGGTGTCCGCGAGGGAGCCGCCGGGAGCGGCCGGGCGGGTGCCGAGGCGCCACAGCACCCCGCCGGTGTCCCGGACGAGGAGGTCGGCCGTGCCGTCGTCGTCGAAGTCGTGCGGGGCCGCCGGCCGGGTCACGGTGAACCGGCCGGTGGAGACGACGTCGGGGCCGATGCCCTCGTCGGGGCGGGCGGTGAGCTGCCACTCGTACGTGCCGTTGCGCGCCGGGGCGTCCCAGTCGGCGGCGTCCAGGTCCTTGCCGTCCCAGTGCCAGGTGAGGCGGCCCGGCAGGCCGGGGGCGGCGGGGTTCTGGGCGTACAGGCGGGTGTTGATCGTCCTGCCGCCGCCGACGCGGGTCAGGGTCAGCCACACGTCGGCGTCCGCCCGGGACAGGTCCCAGCCGAAGTCGAAGCCGCGCGCGGCCTGCTCGCCGGTCAGGGTCGTCGGGGTGGTCGAACGGGTGACGGCCAGGACGGTCGACTGCCCGGTGGACGCGACGAGTACGACGTCCGGACGGCCGCCGTCGGAACGCGGCGAGACCCGGTAGAGGCCCTCGCCGTGCTCGGGGGTGCCGCCGCGCACGAGGAGGCTGCCGTCGGGGCCCGCGACGGCGGACGAGAAGGCGGTGAGGAGCTGGACCTTCTCGCCGGTCGCGACGGACTGGGCCGTGAACGGCCGCACCGTCGGGCGGGGCTGGCCGGGCACCGAGGTGGACGATTCGATGTGGGCCTTGCGGCCGGACGCCACCCAGCCGCCGACCAGGTACAGCGGGTCGCTCAGGTCGTCGTCCGACGGGATCCACCGCTCGGTGGTGCTGTCGCGCGCGAAGGCGACGATCCCGTGGACGGACCGGCTGCCGGACATCCGGGCCTCGCGCCAGGCCACGTGGGTGCCGGAGACGGCGCCCTCACGGGCCCACTGGTCGTCGAACTGGGGGTACCACTTCGAGGTGCCCGAGGCGAGGTCGACGAGGATCTTGACCGTCGTCCCGGTCGCGTCGAGGCTGCACTCGTAGAGCACGGAGGCGGTGTCGGTCCAGCCGTCGCGGCCGTCGGCGCAGTCGATTCCGGCGCCTCCGGCCACCGCGCGGGCCTTCGGCGGGTTGCCGTCGAGGGTGACGGCGTACTGCTTCTGCGGGCCGCCGGCCACGTACTGCCCGAGGAGCATGGTGGCGCCGGCGACGCCCTCGAAGAAGAAGCCGTCGCCGAGGGCGTCGAGGCTCACCTCCCGGGGGGCCGGCGCGGCGGTGGGCTTCGCCAGGTCGTAGACCCGGACCACCCGGCCGGCGACCGGGGCGGACCGGTCGACGGTGACGACGAGGTCCGCGCCGCCGGCGGCGGCCTCGGTGGCCCCCGGCAGCACGACGGACGAGCCGTCCGCGTACCAGGTCCAGCGGAACTCCGGCGCGGCGCCGCGGGTCTTCGACAGGAAGCCGTTCGGGCCCGCGCCGACGACGTCGGCGTTGCGCGGGAACGGCACGGGGGCCTGCTGGTCCTCCTGCGCGGCCCCCGACGTGGGCGCGGCCGTGGCCGGGAGCGTGGTGAGCGCACCGCTCGTGGCGGCGAGGACGACGGTGACGGCGACGGCCGCGAGACGGCGGCCGCGCGTGCGTGTGACGTGCATGTTCATGTTCCCTCCCCTGGGAATCGGGAGGTTAGCCGACGGGTGGGGCCCGGCCGTCACCGGCCTCCGTCAGGCGCCCGCCCGCCTCCGCGGCGAGAGGCAGAACGGGTGCCCCGCCGGGTCCAGCACCACCCGCCACAGGTCGGGGCGGGGCTGGGCCGCCGGTACGGTCGCGCCCCACGCGACGAGCCGGGCCACCGCCTCGTCCAGGTCGTCGACCTCGAAGTCGAGGTGGAGCTGCTGCGGGACGTCCGGGGCGGGCCAGGTCGGCGGGCGGTGGCCGTCGACCCGCTGGAAGCCGAGGAGCAGCCCGTGCTCCCCGCCGCCGACGCCGGCGAACTCCCCGTCGGAGCGCTCGTGGAGCGGCAGCCCGGTGGCCCGGTGGTAGAAGTCGGCGAGGGCGAGGGGGTCGTCGCAGTCGAGATTGACGGCGGTCGGTCGCATGAGCATGGGGGCGAGCCTAGACAGTCGGCACGGCCGGGAGCGGGGCGTCCCGGGAGGCGGACCGGAGGCAGGCGGGAGGCGAACGGGAGGCAGGCGGGAGCCGAGCGGGGGGCAGGGGGGAGCCGAGCCGGAGGCGGGAGGCGCCTCTGACACGGCCCGAGGCGGTGGCCCGCCTCCCCCGACTACCCCTCGTCGCCGCCCCTGTTCCCGTTCCCGTTCTCGTTCTCGTTCCCGTCCGTCGTCCCCGCGCGACCCGTCAGGGCCGCCAACGAGTCGCGGATGTGGTCCATGTGGCCGTGGATCTCGTCCCGGGCCTCCTCGTGCTCCCGCAGCACCCGCTCGGTCTCGCGCTCGACCCGCTCCGCCCTCATCCGGGCCTCCGCGAGCAGTCCGCCCGCGCGCGCCTCCGCGTCCTCCTGGCCGTGCCGGGCCTCCTCCTCGGTCCGCGCCAGGGTCCGCCGTGCCTCCGCGAGCCTCGCCTCCGCCGCGGCGGTCAGCTCCCCGTGGTGGGCGTCCAGGGCGGCCGCCCTGCCGTCCGCCGTGCGGTCCGCCTCCTCCCGTACGGCCTTCTGCTCCGCGTCCTGCTCCGCGAGGAGGTCCGCCGCGCGCCGCTCGGTCTCCTCGAAGGCCTCCCGCGCCCGCGTCAGCAGCTCGTCCGCCGCGCGCCGGGCCTCCGTCGTCAGCTCCTCGGCCCGCGCCCGCGCCGCCGCAAGGGTCTTGCCCGCCGCTCCCTCGGCCGCCTCCCGGACGCCGTCCGCGTCCGCCCGGGCCGTGTCCGCCGCCTCCCGGGCGGCCGTGTCCGCCGCCTCCGCGAGGGCCTGCGCCGCCGCCTCGGCGGACCGTACGAGCGACTCGTCCTCCCGCTCGGCCAGCTCCAGGATCTCCCCCGCCCGCGCGCCGAGGTTCTCGTACCGGTGCGGTACGAGCGCCTCCACGGCCGCGCGCAGCCGGGCCGCCTCGGCCTCCGCCTCCTCGGCGAGGACGGTGAGCCGCGCGGCCCGCTCCCAGGCTCCGTCACGGTCCCCGGCGAGCGCGGCGAGGTAGCGGTCGACCTGCTCCGGCCGATAGCCGCGTCCCCGTCCGACAGCGAAACTCATCCCCTGGCGCCCCTTCCCTGTGACCCGACCGAACGTCCAGGATGCTGCATCAGAACGGACAAAAGACGCCCAACGTGCACACACGTCGAGCGCCTTTCATCACATTCTGTCCAGGGAGTCTGTCCAGCGGTGTCCGCGGGAAACCCCGGCCCCTCCTCCTACAGAAGGCCGTCCCACATCTGCTCCAGCAGCACCGACCACCAGTTCTCCGGCGACGACAGCGCCGCCGGGTCCAGCATCGCCAGCTGCGCCTGGAAGTCGACCGTCCAGCGGCCCGCCTGCTCCGGGTTCAGCCCGAACCGCAGCCGCCACATCCGGCCGAGCAGCGCCATCGCCCGCGTGAACTCGGGCAGCCCCGTGTTCACGAACTGCGCCGGCACCGACTGCCCGCCCGGACCGGCCTCCACCGGCACCGCCACGATGTGCGCGGTCCCGTACTGGACGCAGATCGCCCGGCCGAAGTCCGAACCGAGCACCAGGTACGAACTCGCGTCCGGTGCCGGCTGGACCTGCCGCTGCGCGGCGAGCTCCGCCAGCGTCGGCACCACCGGCACCGCGGGCTGCGCCCAGAAGAACGGCCCGAAGTCCGCGGGCAGTCCCGCCCACACCAGCGTGCGCGCCACCAGCTCCGGCACGCCCTGCCGGGACACCGCCCGCTGGTCGAAGCGGAGGATGCCCGGACCGAACGCCCCCGCCAGCTCCTGCGCGATGCCCTCCGGCGGGATCGGCGGCGCCGGCTGCACCTGCGGCAGCGGCGCCCGCACCGGCGCCGGCCGCGCCGGACCGTCCGCGACCTGGTGCAGCTCGCCCTGGTGGGTGAGGAGTTGCCGCATGCCCTGCTGACGGCCCGCGTGATCACGGCCGTACGGGGCGATGCTCGTGATCCGCGCCTGCGGCCAGGTCTCCCTGATCATCCGCGCGCAGTAGCCGCCCGGCAGCTCGCAGGACTCCAGCTCCGTGTGGAGCTCCAGCACCTGCTGCGGCGGCACGTTCATCGCGCGCAGCTCGTGCAGGATCTGCCACTCCGGATGCGGGGTGCCGGGCGCCGAACGCCGGATGATCTGCGCCTCGGAACCGTCGGGCGCGCGGTAGCGCAGCACCGCCTGGTAGCCGGGGCCGACCGTCGGCTGACCCGCCGGCTGCGGATAGCCGTACGCCGGCGGCGCGGCCCCCGGAACCGGACCGGGCACGGGGCCCGGCGCGGGCGGCGGGGCCTGGCCGCCGTGCAGCGGCGGGGGCGGAGCCGGCGGACCCGGAGGCTGCGGCGCCACCGGACCGGCCGGTCCCGGGTGGGCCAGCATCGTCGCCGCGTGCTCGATGCCGCCCGCGGGCGTGCCGGGCACACCCGGCGGCGGCGGAGGCGGCGGCGGCGCGCCCGGACCGCCCTGGTTCGGATGCGCCAGCATCGTCGCCGCGTGGTGCACGGGCTGCGGCGGCGCGGGCGGGGCCGGAGCCGGCGGCGGGCCGGGCGGGCCCGGCTGCGCGGGCGGCGTGGGACCCTCGGGCCCCAGCTGCGACACCAGCTGCGTCGGGATGTACGCGCCCGCGCCCGACGACCCGCCGGGGACGCCGGGAGCTCCGGGCGGCGGCGGGGGCCCGGCCGGACCGCGGTTCGCCTGCGGCGGCAGCGCGGCCTTGCTGGTCGCCTCGTCCGCGATGTCCCGGGCACCCGGCGCCGAGGGCGCGGGAGCGGGAGCCGGCGGAGGCGGCACGCCCGGACCGGCGGCCTGCGGCGGCGCCGAGGGCGCGACCGGACCCGCCGGAGCGGGGCCGGGCGCCGGCGCGGCCGGGTTCAGCCGGGGCGACACCGCCGTCGGGGGCAGCGCGCTGCCCCCCTTCATCAGGGCGGTCGGCGCGTCCGCGCCCACCTGCGGCGGCGGGGTGTCCTCGTCGTCCGTGCCCGACAGCGGCGGCGCGAACACGGTCGCGGGCAGCGGCACCGCACCGTCCGCCCCGCCCGCACTCGCGTTGGCGTCCGCCCACGGGCTCGACGCCGGCGGCGGGGTCGGCGCGGAAGCGGGAACGGGCGGAGCCGCGGGCGCCACCGGAGCGGCCGGGGCCGCCGATGCCGCCGGGGCGTCCGGACCGGCCGGAGCCGTACCGGCCGGAGCCGGGCCACCGGAGACGCCGGCCTCCGGACCCGCCGGCGCCGGAACGCCCGGGGCCGCGGACCCCGGGCCCCCGGACGCCGAATCCGCAGCCGCGGCCGAATCCGCAGCCGGACGCTCCGCCGGAACCCCGTCCATCGCCGTCGGCTCGTACGCGACGGAACCCGGCACCGCGGACACCCCCGCGCCCTCCGAGGCCGACGACGACGAGGCGACCGAGGCCGACGGCCCCGACTCCGCCGCCGCCACCGGCTCCGACACGTCGTCCGCCGACGCCGAGGACGCACCGCTCTCCTGCGACGCGTTCGGCTGCTTCGGCAACCCGATCCGGTCCGCCGCGTCCTGCAACCACTCCGGGGGACTCAACAGGAACGACGTCTGGTTCAGATCGATCCGCGCCGCCGGCACCGCCGCCTGCGCCGGAACGTCCTCCGCCGCCCCGTACTCCTCCTCGTACCGGCGGATGACCTCACCCACCGGCAGCCCCGGCCACAGCGTCGCCTCACCGCTGTCCCGGGCGATCACCAGCCGCTGACGCCCGCCGTCCGACGTCGGACCGCCCTCGCGGTCCTCCGCCCACACCACGAACCCCAGCTCGAACTCCCGCACCCGCACCTCACGGTGCTGGTACCCCGGCAGGTCGCCGTTGATCCACTCCTCGGCGCGCTCCTGCGCCTGCGCGAAGGTCACCACAGCCCACTCACTCCCCCACCGGGACGACCGGCACCGCACGCGCGAAGCCGCCGTCCACCATCAGGTTCGCCACCGTCTCCAGCTCCGGCGGATTGCCCGCCAACCGCTGGAGGAACGCATCGAAGTCCGCACCGCACGGGAGCAGCAGCCGCCCCACCCGCTCGGCCGCCGACCAGCCCGCCGCCGCCTCTCCGGAGTCCCGGGCGTCGTCGTACGCGCAGAACCACACCGAACCGACCCCCTCACCCCGCACCTTCAGGGCGACCAGACCACCCTGGACGAACGCCACCCCCAGGTAGTCCTTCGTCAGGTGATCACGCAGGCACTTGTTGACGTAGACGAGGTCGTTGACCCCCGCCTCCTCCCGCACCGTGAAGAAGGGCTGGTCGACCAGCAGCCCCAGCTCCGCGTCGAGCGCCGCCCCCACCGGGGCGCACCCGCCCGCCGCCCGCAGGAACGACCGGTACGCCCCCGGAAGCCGGTAGCCGAGGTCCTCCTCCACGCCCTGGAGCTGCTGCTCCGACACCGACACCCGCCCCTTCGGCAGGCCGAAGTGCGCCGGCCGGGTCTCCTGCAGCGGACGCGTGCCCCGCTTCATGTGGTCGACGGCGGCCGTCGCCACCCCGCCGTGATGACGCAGCAACGCCTTCACCTCGACCGGCACCAGCTCCATCCGCCGGCTCCGCGCCACGTGGTGCCAGGTCCAGCCGTGCGGCGTCGCCACCGAGGGAATCGTGTCCCACAGCTCATGACCCGTCGCCGCCATCGCCGCGTTCGCCGACACGTAGTCGGTGAGCCGCAGCTCGTCGACACCGAAACCCTCCGGCGGATCGGCGATCTCCGCCGCCGCACGCGCGTACGGCGAGAAGTCCGGGAACCCGAACTCGTCCACCCGCACCCCGCGAGGATGCCGGGAGGCCCGGACCGGATCCGGAAAGTGCACGACCTGCCCGGCATAGGCGGCGTTCGGTGGCGCGGTGTCCTGCCCGAGCCGACCTGTCGTCATGGCGGTTGCCCCCTGCACTGGCGTCGCTGACTGCTACTACCCGCAGCCGCTGGCTGCTCCTGACTGATGCCGCACAGCCTATGCGCTGCCACAAGACCCCGAACCGGCCCGATCCGGCGGTGACCACGTGTCACGACGCCATGACAGGTCGACCATGATTCCGACACACCGAAGCGCCGTTTCAGCGCCCCAGCTTCCCCATATGGCTCCCTATTTGGCAGGCTGTCCACGCAACTCGGGGGATTGCAGGAGGGGAAGACCAGCACCATGCACACAGCACCGACGCCCACACAGGGTGACCCACGCCTCAACTGGAGCAGCAGCGCCGACACCACGCGCGCACCGTTACTGCGTCAGCGCCGCGACGGCATCCTCCCCACCGTCGGGGCCGCCCTCTCCGTCCGCGGCGAGACGACCCTCACCTGTACCGCCGGCCGCGGCGACCGGCCACCCGCCCTGCACGCCCTCGTGCAGGACTTCCTGGACACCCTCACCAGCGGCCAGCGCGAACGCTTCACCGGACGCTGCCCCGAGGCCATCCTGCTCTCCCGGCACCTCACCGCCGCCGAGAACGCCCGCTCCAAGCGCGCCCAGCGCAAACCGCTCACCCCCGGCGAAGCCCGCCGCTCCCTCAAACACGCCAAGCTCACCGCCCGGCACATCCGCGAGGACGGCGACCCCCTGCACGGCAGCTACGCCGCACCCTGCCGCTCCTGCACGGCGATGCTCGCCCACTTCGGCGTCCGCACCGTCGACCCCACCACGCCTGTCGAGAACGGCTGACCCCACCCCCATGCCCGACCACCTCAGCACCACCCGGTTCCCGGTCAACGTCGACGCCGCCCTCCGCGAGGCCGGCTGGCAACCCGGCCGCTGGGACATCAAACTCGCCGAGGAGTGGGCGGACACCCTCCGCGCCCACCTCTCCCCCGCCGGACACCGGCACAGCGTCTTCCCCGCCGTCGTCGAGGCCTGGGCCGAGTTCGGCGGCCTCCGGATCACCGCGCCCGGCCACGGACGCCAGATAGCGCCCGCCGCCGTCCGCTTCGACCCGCTCGCCGGACTCCACCTCTCCCGCACCCTCGCCGACCTCGGACGCGCCCTCGGCACCGAGCTCGCCCCCCTCGGCGAGGAGGGCGACCACCAGGCGGTCCTCGCCATGGACGTGGAAGGCCGCGTCTACAGCCTCGACCACGCCGGCGACTGGTACCTCGGCAAGGACATCGACACCGCCCTCGCCACCCTCGTCACGGGCGCACAGCCGACCCGCCTGACAGCGGGCTGACCGTCGGCAGCACCGCCGACACCCGGAAACCCCCCGCGTCGGTCGCCCCCGACACGAACACCCCGCCCAGCCGCAGCACCCGCTCCCGCATGCCGACCAGCCCGTTCCCCCCACTCGGCAGCCCCACGTCCGCGACCCCCGGATCCACCGGACACGGACCGTTCTCCACCTGCATCGCCACCTCCGCCCCCCGATGCGCGAGCCGCACCACCACATCGGCCCCCGCCGCATGCTTGTGGACGTTCGTCAGCGCCTCCTGCACCACCCGGTACGCCGTCCGCTCCACCTCCGGCGCATAGGACCGCGCCTCCCCCACCACCACCAGGTCCACCACCGTCCCCGCCAGCCGCGACTGCTCGCACAGCCCCTCCAGCGCGTCCAGACGGGGCCCGTCCTCGGCGGCGGCCTCGGCGGCAGCGGCGGCGGCCCGCCCCACGGCCGCGAGCGGCACGGAGACGGGAGCCACCGGAGCCGCCCCCTCCCTCAGCACCCCCAGCATCTCCCGCAACTCCGTCAACGCCTGCCGCCCCATGTCCCCCACGAGAGCCGCGTTCCGCACCGCCTTCTGCGGATCCTTCAACGCCACCGCCTGCAAGGCGGCCGCGTGCACCACCATCAACGACACCCGATGCGCCACCACGTCGTGCATCTCACGCGCGATCCGCGTCCGCTCCTCCTGCCGCGCCCACTGCGCCCGCTGCTCCGCCCGGTCCGCCAGCAGCGACAACTCCTGCTCCAGGCTGTCCGCCCGCTCCCGCAGACTCTCCATGAGCCGGCGGCGCGCCCCTATGTAGAGGCCGAAGAGCAGCGGCGGGGCGTTGAGCCCGAGGGTCACGAAGACCGCGACGACCGGCACGTACCAGCCGCTCGGGTCGATGTCGGGCTGCCCGACGTCGGCCTGGGCGACGTCCTGCCGCATCCGCACGGCGGTCACGACGAACACGGCGACGGTGGACATCCCCGCGAGCAGGGCGGTGATCCGCCGGGGCACCTCGGAGGCGGCGAGCGAGTACAGCCCGACGATCCCCATCAGGAAGCCCATCTCGGCGGGCGTCACGGCGATCGACACGAGCACGACGACGATGGGCGAACGCCGCCGCACCAGCAGTACCGACCCGATCACCAGTCCGAACAGGACCCCGACGGGCACGGGCAGCGCGGCCTTCTCGGCGAACCCGACCCCTTCGAGGCCGCACTCCAGCGCGGACACGAGAGCGAGCCCCACATCCAGGACGGCACTCCGCCGTCTCCCCCACCACCACCGATTCCCGACGCCCACGGCGCCCCGGTCTGCCCCCGTCACGGTCATACCCACCACCCTACGGGCGAGCCCTCGCGTCAACCCGGCACACACCAGTCCCTCGAACTGTTGAATCGACAAGGCTTTCGACCCGGACGTCCGCATTACGGACGATGGTGTTCGTATGACAGCCGAATCGAGCACGTACGCCGACTTCGAAGGCCTGCGGGACCAGGCCCTCGCCCTCCGCCGCGAGGGCCTCAGCCGCCGCCGGATCCGGGACCGCCTCCACATCCACAACAACGACCTCCTCAACCGCCTCCTCGAAGGCGAACCGCCACCGGAGTGGACGAAACGCCCCAACGCCAAGGACGACCTCCGAGACCGAGCCAGGGAGCTCCGCCTCCAGGGCATGACCTACGACCAGATCCAGCTGGAACTGGGCTGCTCCAAGAGCTCGATCTCCCTGTGGGTCAGGGATCTGCCGAAGCCGGAACGCCGCGATCCGACCGAGCAGGCGAGGCTCGCGGCACGCAAGAGGTGGGACCACGAGCTCCAGATCCGGGACGTCGCCCGTCAAAAGACCAAGGGCGAGGCGATGCTCGAGGTCGGAGCACTGTCGGATCGAGAGCTGTTCCTCCTGGGCGTCGGCCTGTACTGGGCCGAAGGGTCCAAGGACAAGCCCTACGCCCGCAGGGAGCACGCGATCTTCGTGAACAGCGACACCGACGTGATCCGCGTCTACCTGGCCTGGCTGAACCTCCTGGGAGTCACACACGAGCGTCTCCGCTATCGCGTCATGATCCACGAGTCGGCGGACGTCGCCGCGGCAGAGCGGTACTGGGCGGAAGTCACGGGCGTCGACAGGGCGCTCTTCGGCAAGACGACACTCAAGAAACACAACCCCAGGACCGTCCGTAAGAACGTGGGCGAGTCCTACCGGGGCTGTCTCGTCGTATCGGTTCTGCAAAGCGCCGAGCTATATCGACGCATCGAGGGGTGGTGGAGGGGAATCGCGTCCGACTGCCAGGCCCGGCTCGGGTAGGGTCTGCTGCAGATCCGCCGTGGGGTAGCGGCATCCCGCAGGCCTTTGGAGCCTTGAGACGCTGGTTCGAATCCAGCCGGCGGAGCACACATCGGGTCCTGACCACCACGGTCAGGACCCGCGCTCATGTCCGCCCCCCTGCCCCCCGGTATCCTTCGTGCGTCCACCACCCAAAGCCGAAGGGCATTCCCGTGAGCGCCAAACGCCCGGCCGCCGTCGTCGTCCTCGCAGCGGGTGAGGGCACCCGCATGAAGTCGAAGACCCCCAAGGTCCTCCACGAGATCGCCGGGCGGTCGCTCGTCGGGCATGTCGTCTCCGCCGCCCGGGAGCTGGAGCCCGAGCACCTCGTCGTGGTCGTCGGGCACGCCCGCGAGCGGGTGAAGGGGCACCTGGACGAGCACTACGCCGGGACCCGCACCGCCGTCCAGGAGGAGCAGAACGGCACCGGCCACGCGGTGCGGATGGCCCTGGAGGAGCTCGGCCGGGCGCCCGAGGGGACCGTGGTCGTCGTGTGCGGCGACACCCCGCTGCTGTCCGGCGAGACGCTCCGCGCGCTCGCCGACACCCACGCCGCCGACGGGAACGCCGTCACCGTGCTGAGCGCCGAGGTCCCGGACTCCACCGGGTACGGGCGGATCGTGCGCGACCCGGCGACCGGGGCCGTCACCGAGATCGTCGAGCACAAGGACGCCTCCGACGCGCAGCGGGCCATCCGTGAGATCAACTCAGGGGTGTTCGCGTTCGACGGGCAGCTGCTCGCCGACGCCCTCGGCAAGGTCCGGACGGACAACAGCCAGGGCGAGGAGTACCTCACCGACGTCCTGAGCATCCTGCGCGAGGCGGGGCACCGCGTCGGCGCGTCGGTGGCCGGCGACCACCGCGAGATCCTGGGCATCAACAACCGGGTGCAGCTCGCCGAGGCGCGCGCGCTGCTGAACCGGCGGCTGATCGAGCGGGCCATGCTGGCCGGCGTGACCGTGGTCGACCCGGCCTCGGTGTTCGTGGACGTCACCGTGACCTTCGAGCCCGACGCCGTCCTGCTCCCGGGCACCCAGCTGATCGGGGCGACGCACATCGGCGAGGACGCCGTGGTCGGCCCGAACACGCGCCTGAAGGACACCCGCGTCGAGAAGGGCGCCCGCGTGGACAACGCGGTCGCCGACTCCGCCGTGATCGGCGAGAACGCCTCGGTGGGGCCGTTCGCGTACCTCCGTCCGGGGACGAACCTGGGCCGGAAGTCCAAGGCCGGCACGTACGTCGAGATGAAGAACGCGACGATCGGCGAGGGCACGAAGGTCCCGCACCTCTCGTACGTGGGCGACGCCACCATCGGCGAGTACTCGAACATCGGCGCGGCCAGCGTGTTCGTGAACTACGACGGCGAGGCGAAGCACCACACCACGATCGGTTCGCACTGCCGGACCGGGTCGGACAACATGTTTGTGGCTCCCATCACGATCGGGGACGGCGCGTACACCGCCGCGGGGTCCGTGATCACGAAGGACGTGCCGGCCGGTTCGCTCGCCGTCGCCCGGGGCCAGCAGCGGAATATCGAGGGTTGGGTGGCCCGGAAGCGTCCCGGCAGCGCTGCCGCGCAGGCCGCTCAGGCCGCCTCGGAGGACTCCGCCGGCGAAAGCTGACCGGAAACGGGTACGTCGAACTCGGCGTACCGTGATACGTGCACACAAATTCGGCTGGCTCGCACACGCGCACGACAGCTCGTGGCGGCGGCCAGACAACACGTCTGAGGAGACAGTGCTGTGACCGGGATCAAGACGACCGGCGAGAAGAAGCTGATGCTCTTCTCCGGCCGCGCCCACCCCGAGCTGGCCGAGGAGGTCGCGCACCAGCTGGGTGTCGGCCTCGTTCCCACCAAGGCGTTCGACTTCGCCAACGGTGAGATCTACGTCCGCTTCCAGGAGTCGGCCCGTGGCGCGGACTGCTTCCTGATCCAGAGCCACACGGCTCCGATCAACAAGTGGATCATGGAACAGCTGATCATGATCGATGCGCTGAAGCGGGCCTCGGCCCGGAGCATCACCGTGATCATCCCGTCGTACGGCTACGCCCGCCAGGACAAGAAGCACCGCGGTCGCGAGCCGATCTCGGCGCGTCTGGTCGCGGACCTGCTGAAGACCTCCGGTGCGGACCGCATCCTGACGGTGGACCTGCACACGGACCAGATCCAGGGCTTCTTCGACGGTCCGGTGGACCACCTGTCGGCCCTGCCGGTCCTGGCGGACTACGTGGGCGCGAAGGTCGACCGCACCAAGCTGACGATCGTCTCCCCGGACGCCGGCCGCGTGCGGGTCGCCGACCGCTGGTGCGACCGTCTGGACGCCCCGCTGGCGATCGTGCACAAGCGCCGCGACAAGGACGTCGCCAACCAGGTCACCGTCCACGAGGTCGTCGGTGACGTGAAGGGCCGCGTCTGCGTCCTGGTGGACGACATGGTCGACACCGGCGGCACGATCTGCGCCGCGGCGGACGCCCTGTTCGCGCACGGCGCCGAGGACGTCATCGTGACGGCCACGCACGGCATCCTGTCGGGCCCGGCCGCGGACCGCCTGAAGAACTCGAAGGTCAGCGAGTTCGTGTTCACGGACACGCTGCCGGTTCCGGGTGCCCTGGAGCTGGACAAGATCACGGTGCTGTCGATCGCGCCGACGATCGCGCGCGCGGTGCGCGAGGTCTTCGAGGACGGTTCGGTGACGAGCCTCTTCGAAGAGCACTGAGACGCGGCCGTACCGCAGGCGTGAGGGCCGTTTCCCCGTTCGGGGGAGCGGCCCTCCGCCGTGTCCGGGTGATCCAATTGGGTGGTGGGGCGGCGGGCCGGTAGACTGCCGTAGTTGCTCGGCGAGGGAGGCCGTACCCGTACGGATGTACAGGGTCACGGCGGTCCGTTATCGACGCGCTCTTCGTAGCAGGCCATCGCCAGTCGTGGCCGGGTGACCCAGACTTTCGTCACCTTTCTACGAGGAGTGCACCATGTCCGAGGTCAAGCTCGCCGCTGCCGTCCGTACCGAGTTCGGCAAGGGCGCGGCCCGTGCGATCCGCCGCAACGCCCAGGTTCCCGCGGTCGTCTACGGCCACGGCTCCGAGCCGGCGCACGTGACCCTGCCGGCCCACGACCTGGCCCTGGCCCTGCGTACGCCGAACGTCCTGCTGTCCCTGGACATCGACGGCAAGAACGAGCTCGCGATCCCGAAGGCCGTCCAGCGCGACGCCATCAAGGGCTTCCTCGTGCACGTCGACCTGCTCCTCGTGAAGCGCGGCGAGAAGGTCACCGTCGAGATCCCCGTGCAGGCCGAGGGTGAGCTGGCCGCCGGCGGCAACCTGCTCGAGCACGTCCTGAGCACCGTCTCCGTCGAGGCCGAGGCCACCCACCTCCCCGAGGCCGTCACGGTCTCCGTGGAGGGCCTGGAGGCCGGTGCCTCCGTGCTCGCCGGCGACCTGGAGCTGCCGAAGGGTTCGACCCTGGTGACCGACGCCGAGGCCGTCGTCCTCCAGGTCCTGGCCGCGCAGGCCGAGGAGCCGGCCGCCGAGGCCGAGACCGAGGCCGCCGAGGGCGCCGAGGCCTGAGCCGTAGGCTCTGCCTGACGTGACGGGGTGACGGGCCGCACGGCCCGTCACCCCGTTTTCCGTATCTGGATGTTCCTGGACGTAGTGGGACGAGGAGACCCGACGCACATGACGGATGACGCGAACGCGCCCTGGCTGATCGTCGGCCTCGGCAATCCCGGGCCCGAGTACGCGGGTAACCGGCACAACATCGGCTTCATGGTGGTGGACCTGCTGGCCGAGCGGATGCGGGGCTCGTTCAAGCGGGCGGGGAAGGCGCAGGCGCAGGTCGTCGAGGGCCGGATGGGTCCGCCGGGGCCGGCGAGCCGCCGGGTGGTGCTGGCGAAGCCGATGTCGTACATGAACCTGTCGGGCGGGCCGGTGACGGCGCTGCGGGACTTCTACAAGGTGCCGACGGCGCATGTCGTGGCGATCCATGACGAGTTGGACATCGACTACTCGGTGCTGCGGCTGAAGATCGGCGGTGGCGACAACGGGCACAACGGTCTGAAGTCGATGACGAAGGCGATGGGCGCGGAGTACCACCGGGTGCGGTGCGGGATCGGGCGTCCGCCGGGCCGGATGCAGGTGGCGGACTTCGTGCTGAAGGACTTCTCCTCGACGGAGCGCAAGGACCTGGACTGGTTCGTGGACCGGGCGGCGGACTCGGTGGAGTGCCTGGTCGCGGAGGGTCTGGAGCGGGCCCAGTCGGCGTATAACTCCTGAGGCCTGCGGGGCTCGCGCGGTACGACTGTACGATCGCGGGTCATGACGCACGTCCGTAACGCCGCCATGGCCCTCGTCGCCCTCCTCCTGCTGGTCGCGGGCGCCTGGGCCTCCTGGAACTCGGCCCAGCACGTCCTGCTCGCCAAGGGGCGGGAGCACGGGACGCTGACGGTGACCGGCTGCACCGACGACCTGTGCAGCGGCCGCTACGCCCCGGAGGACCCCGCGTCGCCGCGCCGGACGCTGACGATCGCGCGGTCGGTGGCGGCGGAGAAGGGCGTGACGATCCCGGTGGTGGTGAAGCCGGGCACGGACGAGGGCGTGCGCACGGGCTGGGGCGGCGGCCTGCACGCGTGGCTGCCGCTGGGCGGGGCGCTGCTGCTCGCGGCGCCGCTGATCGGCGGGGGGCTGCGGCTGCCGAGGACGGCGTGGTCGGCGGCCGGTCTCGGCGCGGCGCTGCTGGTGGCGGCGTTCTTCGCGCTGTGAGCCCGCGGGTCGCCCGTGCGCGGTGCGGCCGGACGGCGAGGTGCCCCCGTGGAGGGTTCTCCACGGGGGCACCTGGCTGTGCGGGGACGGGATCAGCCGGTGTTGCGCAGACCGGCGGCGACGCCGTTCACGGTGAGGAGCAGGGCGCGGGCGAGCAGCGGGTCGGGCTCTTCGCCGCGCTCCGCGGCGCCGCGCTGGCGGGCCAGGAGGGCGACCTGGAGGTAGGAGATCGGGTCCAGGTAGGCGTCGCGGATGGAGAAGGTCTGCTGGAGGACCGGGTTGGAGTCCAGGAGCTTCTCGCCGCCGGTGATCTTGAGGACCTCGGCGACGGTCAGCGCGTGCTCGGCCTCGATGGTCTCGAAGACGTGCTTGAGCTCGTCGGGGACGAGGGTGTCGACGTAGTGCCGGGCGATCCGCAGGTCGGTCTTCGCCAGCGTCATCTCGACGTTGGAGAGGAAGTTGCGGAAGAAGTGCCAGCGCTCGTACATCTCGCCGAGGACCGGGTCGAGGCCCGCTTCGCGGAGGGCCTTGAGGCCGGAGCCGACGCCGAACCAGCCGGGGACGATCTGGCGGGACTGGGTCCAGCCGAACACCCACGGGATGGCGCGGAGTCCGTCGAGGGAGACGCCGGAGCCGGGGCGGCGCGAGGGCCGTGAGCCCAGGTGCAGGTCGGCGAGCTGGTCGACGGGGGTGGAGGCGAGGAAGTACGCCGGCAGGCCGGGGTCCTCGACGAGCTTGCGGTAGGCGGTGTGGGCGGCCTCCGAGACGGTGTCCATGGCCGCGTCCCAGCGGGCGAGGGCCTCGTCGGACTGGCGCGGCGCGGTGTGCAGGGCGGAGGCCTGCAGGGTGGCGGCGACGGTCAGTTCGAGGTTCTCGCGGGCGAGGGAGGGGATGAGGTACTTGTCGGAGATGACCTCGCCCTGCTCGGTGACCTTGATCTCGCCCTCCAGGGTGCCCCAGGGCTGGGCGAGGATGGCGTCGTGGGAGGGGCCGCCGCCGCGGCCGACGGTGCCGCCGCGGCCGTGGAAGAGGCGGAGGCGTACGCCGTAGCGGTGGGCCACGTCGCGGAGGCGGCGCTGGGCGCGGTGGATCTCCCACTGGCTCGTGGTGATGCCGCCGAACTTGGAGGAGTCCGAGTAGCCGAGCATGACCTCCTGGACGTCGCCGCGGAGCGAGACGAGGCGGCGGTAGGAGGGGTCGGCGAGCATGCCGTCGAGGATGACGTCGGCGGCCTTGAGCTCGTCGGTGGTCTCCAGGAGGGGCACGATGCCGATCTTGGCCCAGCCGGCGTGGAGGTCGATGAGGCCGGCTTCGCGGGCGAGGACGGCGGCGGCGAAGACGTCGTCGGCGCCCTGGCACATCGAGATGATGTAGGACTCGATGACCTCGGGGCCGAAGCGCTCGAAGGCTTCCTTGACGGTGTGGAAGACGCCGAGGGTCTTCTCGCCGGCCGCGTCGAGCGGGGCGGGGGTGGGGGCGAGCGGGCGGCGCGAGCGGAGTTCCTTGGCGAGGAGCTTCTGCCGGTAGTCGCGCGGCATGTCGGCGTACCGCCAGGACTCCTCGCCGAGGCGGTCGAAGAGCTGGCCGAGGGCGTGGTGGTGGGCGTCGGCGTGCTCGCGGACGTCCATGGTGGCGAGCTGGAGGCCGAAGGCGGAGAGGGTGCGGATGGTGCGGTCCATCCGGCCGTCGGCGAAGAGCGCGCCGCGGTGCTCGCGGAGCGAGGTCTGGATCAGGGTGAGGTCGTGGACGAGTTCGGCGGTGCCGAGGTAGTCGCGGCCGTCCTGGTGGGGGGTGCCGGAGGCGAGGCGCTCGCGGGTGTTGACCAGCTTCTGCCGGATGCAGGTGGCCTTGAGGCGGTACGGCTCCTCGGCGTTGAGGCGCTTGTAGCGGGGGCTGATCTCCGGGAGGAGGTCCAGGTCCTGCTGGAGGGAGTCCAGGAGTTCCTGGGTGGCTCCGGCGTAGCGGATGGAGTTGGAGAGGAGTCCGCGGAGGTAGTCGACGAGTTCGAGGGCGTCGGTGATGCCGTGCTCGTGCTGGAGGATGAGGATGTCCCTGGTCACCTGGGGGGTGACGTTGGGGTTGCCGTCGCGGTCGCCGCCGATCCAGGTGCCGAAGGTGAGGGGGCGGGTGCCGGCGGGGAGTTCGACGCCGACCCGCTGGAGTTCGGCGGCGAGGTCCTCCAGGACGTCGCCGACGGCGCCGGCGTGGAGCTCGTCGAGGTAGTAGATGGCGTTGCGGGCCTCGTCGGCGGGCTCGGGCCGGACGACCCGGAGTTCGTCGGTCTGCCAGATGAGGTCGATGTTCTCGGCGAGCCGCAGGTCGAGCCGGCGGCGGTCGGCCTCGATGACCGGGGTCTCCAGGAGGGCGGCGATGCGGCGGAGCTTGTTGAGGACGGACCGGCGCGCGGCCTCGGTGGGGTGCGCGGTGAAGACGGGCCGGACGTTGAGGTTCTTGACCGTCTCGCGGACGTGCTCGGGGTCGCCGTCCTTGAGCATGTCGACGGTGCGGGCGAGGAGGCCGCCCTCGGCGGCGCGCTTCTCGCGCATCTCGCGGCCGCGGTGCACCTGCTCGGTGACGTTGGCCAGGTGGAAGTAGGTGGAGAAGGCGCGTACCAGCTTGGCGGCCGTCTCCAGTTCGACGCCGCGGAGCAGCTCGGCGGCGGCCTCGCCGTCCTCGCGGGTGAGGCTGCGGACCCGCTCGACGAGGTCGAGGATCTCGTGGCCCTCCTGGCGGACGAGGGTCTCGCCGAGGAGGTCGCCCAGTCGGCGGATGTCGGCGCGCAGCTCGGCGCTGGCGGTGGGGGTCTGGTCGGCACTGCTCACAGGTGCGGCTCCTTGCAGTGTTTGAGCACGTCTGGAGGGGTTCTGGAGGCTTGCGGACCGCGCTGTCCGACGCACCCAGGATAGGTGTCCATCTGCTGGACGGCGGTCAGGGTCCCCTTGTGCCCCCTTGCCGCGCGTCCTCGCGCTGCCATACTTACGACGCCGTAGGTTACGGGAGCGTAGCCTCGCGTTCGTTTCGTGCCGTTCCGCGCTGTTTTCATCCTCATCCTCATCCCCCGGGGGACACCCATGACCTTGAGCCCTGAGTTGCTCGCATCCGATCAGGACCACCTGCCGTCCGGCACGCTCGGCGGGGACAAGAAGCGGTCGGTCGAGCAGATCACGCTGATGCTGTTCATCACGGTGCCCTTCGTGGCCGTGGTCGCGGCGGTTCCGCTGGCCTGGAGCTGGGGCGGCGTGTCGTGGCTCGACCTGGGTCTGCTGGTGGCGATGTACTTCATCGGGTGCCACGGCATCACGATCGGTTTCCACCGCTACTTCACGCACGGGTCGTTCAAGGCGAAGCGGCCGCTGCGCATCGCGTTGGCGATCATGGGTTCGCTGGCGGTGGAGGGTCCGCTGGTGCGGTGGGTGGCGGATCACCGCAAGCACCACAAGTTCTCGGACGCGGAGGGCGACCCGCACTCGCCGTGGCGTTTCGGTGAGACGGTGCCGGCCCTGATGAAGGGGCTGTGGTGGGCGCACATCGGCTGGATGTTCGACGAGGAGCGGACGCCGCAGGCGAAGTACGCGCCGGATCTGATCAAGGACCCGGCGATCCGGCGGATCTCGCGCGACTTCATCTTCTGGACGATGCTGTCGCTGGCGATCCCGCCGCTGGTGGGCGGTCTGGTGACGATGTCCTGGTGGGGTGCGTTCACCGCGTTCTTCTGGGGGTCGCTGGTGCGGGTCGCGCTGCTGCACCACGTGACGTGGTCGATCAACTCGATCTGCCACGCGGTGGGGAAGCGGCCGTTCAAGTCGCGGGACCGTTCGGGGAACGTGTGGTGGCTGGCGGTGCTGTCCTGCGGCGAGTCGTGGCACAACCTGCACCACGCGGACCCGACGTCGGCGCGGCACGGGGTGCTGCGCGGGCAGGTCGACTCCAGTGCGCGGCTGATCCGCTGGTTCGAGCTGGCGGGGTGGGCGCACGACGTGCGCTGGCCGGCGAAGGAGCGCATCGAAGCCCGCCGCCAGAGCGTGTCCGCCGACGCGGCATGATGGAAGACGTGGCGATCGACGGCAGGACCAGTGGCACCGGCAGCGGCGAGCAGAAGCCCCGGCGGGGCCGCCGGGTGCGGATGACGGGCGCGGAGCGCCGGGAGCAGCTGCTGGACATCGGCCGGACCCTGTTCGCCGCGAAGGGCTTCGAGGGCACGTCGGTGGAGGAGATCGCGGCGAAGGCCGGGGTGTCCAAGCCGGTGGTGTACGAGCACTTCGGGGGCAAGGAGGGGCTGTACGCGGTCGTGGTGGACCGGGAGATGCGCCAGCTCCTCGACGGGGTGACGGGTGCGCTGACGGCGGGGCATCCGCGGGAGCTCCTGGAGCAGGCGGCGTTCGCGCTGCTCGACTACATCGAGAACTACACGGACGGGTTCCGGATCCTCGTCCGGGACTCGCCGGTGGCGCAGTCGACGGGCACGTTCGCGTCGCTGATCAGCGACATCGCGACGCAGGTGGAGGACATCCTGGGGCTGGAGTTCAAGGCCCGGGGGTTCGATCCGAAGCTGGCGCCGCTGTACGCGCAGGCGCTGGTGGGAAGCGTGGCGCTGACGGGCCAGTGGTGGCTGGACGTCCGCAAGCCGAAGAAGGCCGAGGTCGCGGCGCATCTGGTGAATCTGGCGTGGCACGGTCTGGACGGTCTGGAGCCGAAGCCGCGGTTGATAGGGCACCGGAAGAGCTGACGGCGCGGCCGGGTGGGGCTCCGGGTCGTCGGGGGGCCGATGCGCGGGGCCGCGCTTTTTCCCGGCGACCTCTGTCACCCCCGGACGGTATGCTCCCGAACACCCGGAGGCGTTCGCCCTTCGTACGCGCTTTCTGCCGTGCGGGGGTGTCGCGGACGCCCGTTTCCGGTCCGACGACATTCTGATCCCTGGGGGGGATCTCTTGCGTTCTGTGCACCTCACGCGTGCCCGCCTCACGGCGTGCACCGCTCTCGTCCTCTCCGCGGGCATGCTGCTCGCGACCCCCGCGTCGGCCGACCGGCCGGCGCCGCCCCACCCGGCCGTCGAGAAGCCGGCGTCCGACGTCACCACGCCGCCGCTGACCCGGCCGGTGCCGGGCGCGGCCCGGGCCGGCGCCGCCGGTGCGGCCGGCGCCGGCGCGGCCGCCGCGACGGGGTCCCGGGTCCCGGACCCGCTGTCGGACTTCGACGGCGACGGCGTCAGCGACCTGATCTACCGCGGCTGGAACGGCACCGTCTACACCGCGACCGCGCAGGGCGGGGGCGGCGCCTTCAACGAGGGCAGCCTGCCGCTGCCGAAGGACATCGTCCCGATCGGCAACCAGGACGCGGTCGGCGGCGGCCCCGAGGTCCTGGTGCTCTCGGAGCAGGGCGCGCTGACCATGTACGCGGACGCCACGCCCACCTCGGCGTCGTACGCGTGGCAGGGCAAGGGCTGGCAGATCTACAACAAGCTCTTCTCGCCGGGCGACGTGAACGACGACAACCTGGCGGACGTGCTGGCCCGCGACACCACCGGCACCCTGTACCTGTACTACGGGACGGGCAAGCGCAGCGCGCCGCTGTCGGCGCGGGTGCGGGTCGGCTCCGGCTGGAACACCTACGACCAGCTGATCGGCATGGGCGACAACAACGGCGACGGCTGGGCCGACCTGTACGCCCGCGACACCGCCGGCACGCTGTGGTTCTACCCCGGCACGGGCGACAAGACCACGCCGTTCGGCGCCCGCAAGTCCGTCGGCGGCGGCTGGAACATCTACAACACGATCGTTCCGGTGGGCGACGACAACGGCGACGGGAACGGCGAGCTGCTCGCCCGCGACACCAAGGGCACCTTCTGGTACTACACCGGCAAGGGCAACGGCACCCTGGCGGGCCGGGTGCAGGGCAGCTCGGTGGGCGGCTGGGAGGGCGTTCCGCAGTTCGGCGGCGCGAGCAACAGCCCGGTGGCCGCGACCAAGGAGGGCGTGCTGGCGCGGGACTCGGCCGGCACGATGTTCTGGTACGGCAGCCGGACCAACGGCGTGCTGACCGCGCGCGGCCAGCTCGGCGACACGGGCGGCTGGCGGGGTGCGGACTACACGCACCTGGCCTCGCTGGACCCGGACAACTCGTCCGACATCGCGCAGCTCTTCGACAACGGCCTCTACGTCGACGGCGTCTACATCGGTTCGGGCTGGGGCGTCTACAACGCGCTCGTCGGCCCGGGCGACCTGAGCGGCGACGGCAAGGGCGACCTGCTGGCCCGCGACCGCTCCGGCAACCTGTACCTGTACAAGGGCAACGGGCAGAGCACGGGCTTCGCCTCGCGCATCAAGGTGGGCGGCGGCTGGGGCGCGTTCAACAAGATCGTCGGCGCGGGCGACTACACCGGCGACGGACGCGCGGACATCGTGGCCCGCGCCACGGACGGCGTCCTGTACGTGTATCCGGGAACGGGCAACGCGACCGCGCCGTTCGGTGCGCGGAAGGAGGTCGGCCGCGGCTGGAACACGTACAGCAAGGTCATCGCCCCCGGCGACCTGAACGGCGACGGCAAGGGCGACCTGCTCGGCGTGACCTCGGGCGGCGACCTCTGGGGCTACCAGAACGCCGGGTCCGGCAAGTTCGGCGACCGGTACAAGATCGGCCCCGGCTTCCAGATCTACAACGCCATGTCGTAGGAACCTCGGGCGGGCGCGGGCCCGGCGGGCCCGCGCCCTCGTGCGGACGCCCCGCACCGGACTTCCGGTGCGGGGCGTCCGCATGTGCCGGGGCGGTCCGCACCGAGGGGCTCGCGCGGCGGCCGGGGCGTCAGAGGGGCTTGCGGGCGACGGCGAAGATCCGCCGGAACGGGAAGACCGTGCCGTGCGGACCCCGCGGGTAGGCCTCGCGGAGGAGGTCCCGGTACTGGCCGAGGAAGGCGTCGACGGCCTCCCGGTCGTCGCCCAGGGTGGTGAGGACGGGCCGCAGCGCGGTGCCCTTGACCCAGTCCAGGACGGGGTCCTCGCCCTGGAGCAGCTGGCAGTAGGTCGTCTCCCAGACGTCCGTCTCGCAGCCGAGGCCGGTGAGGCGGTCGAGGTAGTCGGGGGCGTCGAGGATGTGGACGAAGCGCCGGCCCTGGTCGCCGAGCCGGTCGCGCCACTCGGGGGTGTCGCAGAGCTCGCCGAGCAGGGCGTGGCTGGGGGAGGTGAAGTTGCCGGGGACCTGGAAGGCGAAGGTCCCGCCGGGCCGGAGTCCCTCGATCCAGCCGGCGAAGGACTCGGGGTGGTTGGGCACCCACTGGAGGGCGGCGTTGGAGACGATGAGGTCGTAGGGCTCGGTGGGGGTCCAGTGGGCGGCGTCGGCGGACCGGAAGTCGATCCAGCCGCCGCCGCGGGTGGTGCCGGACCAGTCCTTCCCGGCTTGTTCCAGCATGTCGGGCGAGAGGTCGAACCCGGTGATGTGGGCGTCCGCCCAGCGGTCGGCCAGGAGGGCCGTGACGTTTCCGGGGCCGCACCCGATGTCGGCGATTCGGGCGGACCGGTCCTGGGCGGGCAGGTGCGGTATTCGGGTGAGCAGGTCGAGGAAGGGCCGTGTGCGGTGGCCCGAGTGGCGGAGGTACTGCTGTGGATCCCAGGTCGGCGCGGATGGTGCGGCGGATTCCACGGAATGCATGTTCGAAGCCCCCTTGCTGGCACGAGTTGCCGAAGCGGAACGGAGTTCCGGGCGGGTCCCTTCCCCGTAGTCCGGGGAAATATATCTTGACTCCAAGATACTCGACATCGAGAAACTCCACCCCAAGAGACTTTATGTCAACAGACCCTCTACACTGATCGTCATGGAGGACGAGGTCGACCGACTGGTCGCAGCATGGCGCCGCGAGCGCCCCGACCTCGACGTGGAACCGCTCGAGGTGCTCAGCCGCGTCTCGCGGCTCGCCCGGCACCTCGACCGCGCCCGTCGGCTCGCCTTCTCCGAGCACCAGCTGGAGCCCTGGGAGTTCGACGTCCTCACCTCGCTGCGCCGCGCCGGAGCCCCGTACCAGCTCTCCCCCGGCCAGCTCCTGACGCAGACCCTGGTGACCTCCGGGACCATGACCAACCGCATCGACCGGCTCACCAAGAAGGGCCTGGTCGAGCGGCTCCCCGACCCGAGCGACCGGCGCGGCGTGCTGGTCCGGCTCACCCCCGAGGGCCGCGACCGCGCCGACGAGGCCCTCGCCGGCCTGCTCGCCCAGGAGCGCGCCATCCTGGCCCAGCTGTCCGGGCCCCAGCGCGGCGAACTGGCCGCACTGCTACGCCGGCTGACCGCCCCGTTCGACAACATCCCCGGATAGCCCGGGCGGCGGCACCACGCCCAGCTGGGCAGGCCCCACGCCCGCCCGGCGGGCCAGCGCGACCGCCGCCAGGGTCGAGTGCACGCCCAGCTTCCCCAGCACGTTCTGCATGTGCGTACGGACGGTGTGCGGGGACAGGAAGAGGCGCTCGGCGACGGCCTTGCGCCCCAGGCCCGCCACCATGCAGCGCAGCACCTCCCGCTCGCGCGGGGTCAGCGACTCCACCAGCCGCTCGCTGTCCGTGCGGTGCTTGCGGGCCGCCGTCAGCTCCCGCAGGACGCCCGTGAGCAGTGCGGGCGGCAGGTGCGTCTCGTCCCGCAGCACCCCGCGGACCACCGCGAGGAGCCGCTGGAGCGAGCAGTCCTTCGCGACCCAGCCGGAGGCCCCGGCCTGGAGCGCGAGCGCCGCCCGCTGCGGGTCGTCCTTCTCCGCCAGGACCACCGTGCGGACCGCGGGCTGGAGGCCGCGCACCGCCGCGACCAGGGAGATCCCGTCGACGGCGCCCTCGGCGTCGTCCGGCACGGCACGGGCAACGGCCCCCGCGGGACCGGCGCCCAGCTCCGCGTCGACGAGCAGCACGTCGAACCGGCGGCCCTCCGCGGCGGCGCGCTCCAGACAGCGCAGGGCGGCCGGGCCGCTTCCCGCGGCGGCGACGTCGACATCGGGCTCGGCCGCGAGTGCGGCGGCCAGCGATTCGGCGAAGACGCGGTGGTCGTCCACCACGAGGACACGGATGCGTGCCACGGACACCCCCAAGTGTCGAGGAACGGGAAAGCCGACGCGGGCACGGCGTCGGAGGCGGGGTCCGCCACTGCTCGGCCGCCGCCGTGCGATGACTGCTTACCCCGCTGCCGACGCCGTACCCGACCGGGTCTCGCCCCCTGAACAGCACCGGCCCCCACCGGCGCTGCCCCTCAGCGTAGGGGCGGGGCGTCACGGCGGGGGCCGATTCACGGAACTGTCCGAAGTCGTACGGGAGTGCGAGGGGTGCCGGCGGCCCGGTGCGGGGCCGCCGGAGCACCACGGGAGGGGTGCCGCCGGACGGTCAGAGGCGCCGGGCGCCCGCCGAGGGGACGGCCGGGAAGATGCCGGGGGCGGCGAGGCCGGCCTCGGCGAAGGCCTTCCCCACGGCGGCGGCGACCGCGTCCGCCCGGTCGGCGTCGACCAGGACGACGGCGGAGCCGCCGAAGCCGCCGCCGGTCATCCGGGCGCCCAGCGCCCCGGCGGCGTTCGCCGTCTCGACGACCAGGTCGAGCTCCGCGCAGGAGACCCGCAGATCGTCCCGGAGGGAGGCGTGGCCCTCGGTGAGGACGGCGCCGACGGCCCGGGGGTCCCCCGCGTCGAGCAGCGCGATCGTCCGCTCCACCCGGGCGTTGTCGGTGACGACGTGCCGCACGTAGCGGCGCACCGTCCCGTCGCCCAGCCGGGCGAGGGCCTCGGGCAGATGCGCGGCGCTCACATCGCGCAGGGCGCGGGCGCCGAGCGCCCGCGCACCCGCTTCGCACCCCGCGCGCCGCTCGGCGTACGCGCCGTCGCCGAGCGCGTGCTTCACCCGGGTGTCCACGACCAGCAGCCGCAGCCCCTCGCGGGCCAGGTCGAAGGGGACCTGGCGGTAGGAGAGGTCGCGGGTGTCCAGGTACAGGGCGTGGCCCTCCTCCGCGCAGGCCGAGGCCATCTGGTCCATCACCCCGCAGGGGACGCCGACGAAGTCGTTCTCGGCGCGCTGGGCGAGCCGGGCGAGTTCGGGCCGGGACAGCCCGAGTCCGAACAGCTCGTCGAGGGCGAGCGCGGTGACGACCTCCAGGGCCGCCGAGGAGGAGAGCCCGGCGCCGGTCGGCACGGTCGAGCCGAGGTGGACGTCCGCGCCGGTGACGGCGTGACCGGCCGCCCGGAGCGCCCAGACCACGCCGGCCGGGTAGGCGGCCCAGCCGCCGCCGGAGAGCGGTTCGAGGGAGTCGACCGCGAGCTGGACGATGCCGCCGTCGACGTCGGCGGAGTGCAGGCGCAGGATCCCGTCGTCGCGGCGGGAGACGGCGGCGACGGCCGTGTGCGGAAGGGCGAGCGGCAGCACGAAGCCGTCGTTGAAGTCGGTGTACTCCCCGATCAGGTTGACCCGGCCGGGGGCGGCCCAGACGCCGTCGGGGGCGGCGCCGTACAGCGCCTCGAAGTCCTCGGCGACGCTCATGCGCGGCCCTCCTCCCCGTGCCGCGCGCGGGCGAAGGCCCACGCGTCGGCGATCACGTCCGCCAGGTCCGGGCGGGACGGCGTCCAGCCCAGGCGCTCGCGGGCGGCCTCGGCGGAGGCGACGAGGACGGCGGGGTCGCCGGCCCGGCGCGGGGCGAGGACCTCCGGGATCGGGTGCCCGGTGACCTTCCGCGCGGTCTCGACGACCTCGCGGACGGAGAAGCCGTTGCCGTTGCCGAGGTTGCAGACGAGGTGCTCGCCGGCGGTCATCGCGTCGAGTGCCAGGAGGTGGGCCTCGGCGAGGTCGGCCACGTGGATGTAGTCGCGGACGCAGGTGCCGTCGGGGGTCGGGTAGTCGTCGCCGTACACGGAGATCGCCTCGCGGTCGCCGAGGGCGACCTGGAGGACGAGCGGGACGAGGTGGGACTCGGGTGCGTGCCGCTCGCCGAGGGGGCCGTGGGCGCCCGCGACGTTGAAGTAGCGCAGCGAGACGGCGGCGAGGCCGTGGGCGGCGCACTCGCCGCCGATCATGTGGTCGACGGCGAGCTTGCTCGCCCCGTACGGGCTGGTGGGCGCGGTGGGTGCGGTCTCGGTGATCGGCACGCTCGCCGGTTCCCCGTAGGTGGCGGCGGTGGAGGAGAAGACCAGCTTGCGGACGCCCGCGGAGCGCAGGGCGGCGAGCAGGGCCATGCTGCCGCCGACGTTGTTCTCCCAGTACTTCTCGGGCGCCGCGACGGACTCGCCGACCTGGGAGAACGCGGCGAAGTGCAGGACGGCGTCGTAGGAGCCGTCCAGCCACCGCGCGGCGTCCTGGACGCGGCCCTCGACGAACTCGGCGCCGGCCGGGACGGCTTCGGCGAAGCCGGTGGAGAGGTCGTCGAGGACGGTGACCCGGTGGCCCCGCTCCAGGAGGTGGGCGGCGACGACGCTGCCCACGTATCCCGCCCCGCCGGTCACCAGGTACTTCTTTCCTGCGTCGGTCACGTGCCTGCCACCTCTCTGAGTCGCCGGGCCGCCGCCTCCGGCGGCACGTCGTTGCTGAACGCGCTCATGCCGGACTCCGTGCCCGCGAGGTACTTGAGCCTGCCGGACGTCCGGCGGACGGTGAAGAGTTCCAGGTGCAGCGCGAACTCCTCGCGGTCCGCACCGGTGAACGGCGCCTGGTGCCAGGCGGAGATGTACGGCGTCGGCGGCTCCTCCGGTCCGAAGATCCGGTCGAAGCGCCTCAAGAGTTCCAGATAGATCTGTGGGAACTCTGTGCGGGCCTCCGCGTCGAGCGCGCGCAGGTCGGGGACCCGCCGGTTCGGGTAGAGGTGGACCTCGTACGGCCAGTGGGCGGCGTACGGCACGAAGGCGGTCCAGTGCCCGGTCTCCAGGACGATCCGCTCGGCGTCGGCGCGTTCCCGGGCGACGACGTCGTCGAAGAGGTTGCCGCCGGTGCGGGCCCGGTGCTCGGCCGCGTGGTGCTGCATGAGGGCGGTGCGGGGGGTGGCGGCCGGATAGGCGTAGATCTGCCCGTGGGGGTGGGCGAGGGTGACGCCGATCTCGGCGCCGCGGTTCTCGAAGCAGTACACCTGCTCGACGCCGGGGCGGGCGGCGAGTTCGGTGGTGCGGTCGGTCCAGGCGTCGAGCACGAGGGCGGCCCGCTCGGGGGTGAGGTCGGCGAAGGAGGCGTCGTGGTCGGCGGTGAAGCAGACGACCTCGCAGCGGCCCGAGGCGCCGGCGAGGGTGGGGAAGCGGTTCTCGAAGACGACGACCTCGTAGTCGGGGGCCGGGATCTCGCTCTGCCGTCCGTCGCCGGAGGGGCAGAGGGGGCACTCGCCGACGGGCGGGTGGTAGGTGCGGCCCTGCCGGTGCGAGGCGACGGCCACCAGGTCCCCGAGGAGCGCGTCGCGGCGGAGCTCGGTGGTCGAGGCGACCGGGTCGAGCGGCCGGGTGTCGGCGGCGGTGCGGACGGCGTCGTCGCGGGTGTCGTAGTAGATCAGCTCGCGCCCGTCGGCGAGCGTGGTGGCGGTCTTCTTCACGGGACCCTCCGGCGGTTCCAACATAACCACGCACAAGGAACCACATTCCAACATCACCGTCAACGGTGAAGCCCGGCCACGCCCGCGAACGGGGGGACCGGGCTTCACTCGAAAGCAGGACGGCCGACGGCCACCGTGCCGGGACCCCGAGGACCGGACCTCAGAGCGACGGGCCCCGCTGCACCGGCACCGCGCGGTCGAGCAGCCCCGTACGGGCCGCCAGGGCCGCCGCCTCCAGACGCGACCCCACCCCCAGCTTCATCAGCACCCGCTGCACGTGCGTGCGGGCGGTGCTCGGCGCGATCCCCATGCCCTCCGCGATCAGCCGGGTGTCCTCCCCCTCCGCGACCCGGACGAGGACCTCCACCTCCCGCTGCGTCAGCAGCCGCAGCAGCCGCTGGCCCTCGTCGTCGGGCTGCGCCGAGGGGTGCAGCAGCTCGGCGAAGGCCGACTGCAGCAGCTGCGGCGCCACCGCGGCCTCCCCCGCCCTCGCCTTCACCAGGGCCCGCTCGACGCCCTCGATCCGCTCGTCGTGCCGGACGTACCCCGAGGCCCCCGCGGCGAACGCCGCCGCGATCCCCCGCGGCGAGGGCACCGGGCCCAGCACCACCACGGCCACCTGCGGCCGCTCGCGCTTGATCCGTACGACCACGTCGAAGGCGCCCGGCTCGGCCGGGGCCGCCGTGCCCAGGAGGCAGACCTCCGGCGCCCGGCCCACCACCAGCTCGGCCGCCCCCGCCACCGGCGCGGCCGCCGCGAGCACCCGGTGCCCGCGCAGCTTCAGCGCCGAGGCGAGCGCCTCCGCGAGCAGGCGGTGGTCGTCCACCACCACGAGCCGTACGCCCATCCCGGTCATCCCCCATCCTCCGGGCCGCCGTCCGCCGGCCACCCGCTCGACCCCGAATTCCTCACCCACCGGCACCCCGCGCAAACGGCCCGGCGCGTCGGGGTGAACCGACGCGCCGGGCCGCGCGAACCTCACGGCATCCGTCCGATGCCGACGCGCTCAGTGGGTGCTGAACGACACCGCCAGGTACTCCTTGTCACCCGGCGAGGCCGACGCCCGCGGCTTGGAGAGCATCATGTCGGACATGAACACCCGGCCGTCGCGGTACAGGATCTCCGCGTAGTCCGGGGAGAAGCTGTTCTCCACGTCGTGGATGGTCTTGTCCGCCGGGTTCTCCAGGAGCAGGGTCTCCTTCATCGTGGCGCCGTCGATGGAGACGATCCGGCCGCCCTTGTCGTAGGGCGGTTCCTTGTAGGCGATGATGTTGCCGCCGTCCATGCGGAGCGGGACCAGGGTGTACTTGTCCCCCGCGTCCGCCTTCTCCGGCGCCGTCCGGCCGGTGGCCAGGTCGAAGGCGATGAGCTCGTTCGTCTCGTCGCCGAACTCCCCGGTGGAGCCCTCGTGCTGCTCGGTCGGCACGTACAGCCGGCCGTTGCCCACGACGACCTGCGTGCAGGCCTCGACCCGGGTCGAGCGGCAGCGGCCCGCGTACTGGTCGGCGTCCGCGGTGATCTTCGCCTTCAGCTTCCCGGTCTTCTCGTCGATGGAGAAGAAGTCCGAGATGCCGCTGCCGTCGCCGGCGCTGTCGCCGACGTCGGCCGCCACGACCAGCGGCTTCGTGGAGACCACGGACGCGTACTTGACGCCGGTCGGCATCTTGTACTGCGCGACCGGGGCGCCCGAGACCGGGTCCAGGTTCTGGATCATCACGTACTGGGCGTCGTACGGACCGCACTTGCGGACCGCGACGAGGCCCTCGCCGCCGCCGTACCCCTGGTCGAAGCAGTTCTGGTCGTTGGCCTGCGGCTTCCACCGCGGGTTGCCGTTGGCCAGGTCGAAGGCGGCGCCGCCGTCGGTGCCGCCGGCCGCGACCGTCTTCCCGCTGAGCGTGATCTCGCTGAAGCGGACCTTCTGGTCCCCGGCGGTGCCGCCGGTGACCGAGGTGGACCACAGCAGCTTGCCCGCGTTCAGGTCGACCAGGCCGACCTCGGTGCACTGCTGGTAGTAGCGCGGCGCGACCCGCTTCTTGGCCTCGAAGAGGACGGGCACCTTGTTGTCGGCCGTCACATGGCGCGAGCTGCCGCAGACCTGACCGGTCAGGGGCAGCTTCCACAGGACCGTTCCCTTGTCGCGGTCGTACGCCACGATCGAGTCGATGCCCGTCTTCACGTACGCCTTGTCGGTGATCCACGAGCCCGAGACGTCGGTGACGTCCGGCACGGCCGGCTGCTCCACCTTGAACGTCATCTTCGCCTGGGTGTCCGCCGGCGGCTTCTCCTTGCCGCCGCCGCCGATCCCCTTGGTGTCGCCGGAGCCGCCGTCGGTGCCCTGCGCGGTGCCGCCGGTGCCCTTCGACTCGTCGCCCTTGCCGCCGTCACCGGAGTTGGCGTACCAGATGCCGGCGCCGACGATCAGGACGACGGCGACGACCGCCGCGATGATGATCTGGACCTGGGCCGACAGCTTCCCGCGGCCGCCCGGGGCCGCGGCCGGGACCGCGGCCGTGGGCGGCTGCTGGTAGCCGCCGTAGCCCTGCTGCGGCTGGGGCGGGTAGCCGTACGGGGGCTGCACCGGCTGCTGGTAGCCGCCGTAGCCCTGCTGGGGCTGCGTGGGCGGCTGCGCCGGGTAGCCGTACGGCTGCTGCGGCTGCTGCGGGTAGCCGTAGCCGGGCTCCGGCTGCTGCTGCGGCGGCGTCGGGGCGCCGAAGCCGCCCTGCGGGTCCGGGGGTTGGTTCGGCGGGGGCGGGGGTGGCTGCGTCATCGGTCCGTGTACCTCACTTGCTGAACGCCATCATCGTCTTGACCAGCTTTTCTTCCTTGTCGTTCGAGGCGGAGACCCGCCCGCTCGCCACGACGAAGGTGCCGGCGCCGTACGCGTAGCCCGGGCTGTAGAAGTTGTTCTCGACCTGGGCCGTCGACGCCGGGTGCTGGAGCACGATCTTCGGCGCGCCGCCGGTGGGGGCGATCGTCGCGACCGCGCCGCCCTTGTCGTACGACGGGTCCACGTACACCAGGACCTGGCCGCCCTCCATGCGGAGCGGGATCATGCTCTGCTCGCCGGGCGCCTTGGACCGCCACTTCGCCTTGCCGGTCTTCAGGTCGAAGGCGACGACCTCGTTGGGGTTGCCGTACGAGGTCTCGGTGGCCATGTAGAAGGTGTTCGCGTCGGCCGCGACCCCGGTGCACCCCTGGAGGTTCTTCCCGAAGATGACGAAGCCGCCGCCGCACGAGGGGGCGAACTTGTCCTTGCCGCCCTGGATCTGCGAGCGGAGCGACCCGTTGGCGTTGAGCGAGAAGATGGTCCACTTCTTCTGCTCGCGCTGGGTGGCGGAGACGACCAGCGGGTCGACCGAGTAGACCCGGTCCACCTCCCAGTCGCTCTCCAGCTTGAACGTCCACTTGGGCCTGCCCGTGTTCGGGTCGACCTCGCTGACACCCTGGAGCTTCTTCGTGGTGCTGCCCGAGGGGCAGTCCATGGCGGCGATCAGCTTGGTGCCGCCGGCGTACGCGAAGGGCTTGCAGCCGCTCGTGGCACCGGTGAAGAGCTGCCGGCCGTCGGCCAGCGAGAAGCCGTAGGAGCTGCTGGTGCCGGAGACGGTGACGGTGTTGCCGCTGATGGACAGGGTGTTGTCCGAGAAGGCGAAGAGGCCCTTGGGCTTCGGCACGGCCTTCTTCCAGCCCGCCTTGCCGGTCTTCAGGTCGACCTGCTGGAGCGAGGTGCACTTGGCGCCGTCCTTGGCGCTCTCGGCGTAGGCGAAGACCATGACGCCGTTCGCCGAGGGCTCCGCGGGCGCGGCGCACAGCTCGAACGGCACGTCGACGTGCCACTTCTCGGCGCCGTCGCTCAGGTTGTAGCCCGAGACGCCCTTGTACATCGCCTTGACGACGGTGTCGCCGACGATCCACGGGCCGAGGACGTCGGCGCCGTTGCGGGGCAGGTCGACGTTGTTCTGGAGCAGCCAGTTGACCTTGGCCTCGCCCGCCTGGCGGCCGGCGTTCAGGTCGTCGTCGCCGCCGTTGGAGCCGTCGCCCGAGCCGTCGCCCTTGTCGACCGACTCGCTCGGCGAGGGCGCGCCGGTGGAGGCGCTCGCGCTGGTCGACGGTCCGGCGACCGGGTCCTTGTCGTCCCCGCCGCCGACGACGGCCCAGGTGGCGACGGCGGCCACCAGGACGGCGCCCGCGGCCACGGCGGCGACGAGACCGGTACGGCCCTTGAGGCCGCCGCCGGAGGGCGGCGGGGTGGGGGCGCCCGGGTACCCCGGCTGGGTCGGGTGGCCGCCGTAGGGGTTCTGCTGCTGACCGTACGGTCCGGGCTGCTGCGGCTGGCCGTACGGGCCCGGTTGCCGGCCCTGCTGCGGGTAGCCGTAGGGCTGCTGGGGCGGCTGGCCGTACGGGCCCGGCTGACCGGGCCCGCCCTGCTGCGGGTATCCGTAACGGGGCTGCGTCGGCTGACCGTACGGGCCGGGCGCGGCCGGCGGCGGGCCGGCGGGCGGGGGCGGGGTCTGCGGCGCCTGCGGCGGGACGGGCGGCACCGGCGGCGTCCCCTGGTGCGGCGGGCCCTGGTTCGGATCCTGGGGAGCTCCGAAGCCCCCCGGCGGCTGGTTGCTGGGCGGCTGGGTCATCAGCGGTTCCCCCTTGACGTGAGCGGGTTTTCTTTCTACCACCCACGCGCCGGCGCAAAAGCGACCGGTCCGCCCCTTGTACCCAAGGGAGGACCGGCCTGTGATGCCCTCGTTATGCGTCCTCGGCCAGCTCGAGCCAGCGCATCTCCAATTCGTCCCGCTCCCCCGCGAGTTCCCGGAGCTCGGCGTCGAGCTTCGCCACGAGCTCGAAATCGGTCGCGTTGTCGGCGATCCGCCCGTGCAGCCTGCCCTCCTTCTCGGAGAGCTTGTCGAGCTGCCGCTCGACCTTCTGCAGCTCCTTCTTGGCGGCGCGCGCGTCGGCGGCGGAGAGGCCCGGCTTGCTCGGGGCGGGCGCGGCGGCGGGAGCCGGGGCGGCCGACTCGATCATCTTCCGGCGCCGTTCCAGGTACTCGTCGATGCCGCGGGGCAGCATCCGCAGGGTGCGGTCGCCGAGCAGCGCGAGGGTCCGGTCGGTGGTGCGCTCGATGAAGAAGCGGTCGTGGGAGATCACGACCATGGAGCCCGGCCAGCCGTCGAGGAGGTCCTCCAGCTGGGTGAGGGTCTCGATGTCGAGGTCGTTGGTGGGCTCGTCGAGGAAGAGGACGTTCGGCTCGTCCATGAGGAGGCGCAGCAGCTGGAGGCGGCGGCGCTCGCCGCCGGAGAGGTCGCCGACGGGCGTCCACTGCTTCTCCTTGGAGAAGCCGAACTGCTCGCAGAGCTGGCCCGCGGTCATCTCGCGGCCCTTGCCGAGGTCGACCCGGTCGCGGATCTGCTGGACGGCCTCCAGGACGCGGAGGGTGCCGGGGAGTTCGGTGACGTCCTGGGAGAGGTAGGCGAGCCGGACGGTCTTGCCGACGGTGACGGAGCCCGCGGCGGGCTGGATCTCGCCCTGGCTGACGGCGGCGTCGGCGAGCGCCCGCAGGAGGGAGGTCTTGCCCGCGCCGTTGACGCCGACGAGGCCGATGCGGTCGCCGGGGCCCAGCTGCCAGGTGAGGTGCTCCAGGAGGGTCTTGGGACCGGCGGTGACGGTCACGTCCTCCAGGTCGAACACGGTCTTGCCGAGTCGCGCGTTGGCGAACTTCATCAGCTCGGAGGTGTCGCGCGGCGGCGGCACGTCGGCGATCAGCTCGTTGGCCGCCTCGATGCGGTAGCGGGGCTTGGAGGTGCGGGCGGGGGCGCCGCGCCGCAGCCAGGCCAGCTCCTTGCGCATCAGGTTCTGCCGCTTCGTCTCCTCGGTCGCGGCGATGCGCTCGCGCTCGGCGCGGGCGAAGACGTAGTCGGAGTAGCCGCCCTCGTACTCGTGGACGGCGCCGCGCTGGACGTCCCACATGCGGGTGCAGACCTGGTCGAGGAACCAGCGGTCGTGGGTGACGCAGACGAGGGCGGAGCGGCGCGCCTGGAGGTGCTGGGCGAGCCAGGAGATGCCCTCGACGTCGAGGTGGTTGGTGGGCTCGTCGAGGACGATCAGGTCCTGGTCCTCGATGAGGAGCTTGGCGAGCGCGATGCGGCGGCGCTCGCCGCCGGAGAGCGGGCCGATGACGGTGTCCAGGCCGTTCTCGAAGCCGGGCAGGTCGAGCCCGCCGAAGAGGCCGGTGAGCACGTCGCGGATCTTGGCGCTGCCGGCCCACTCGTGGTCGGCCATGACGCCGATGACCTCGTGCCGGATGGTGGCCTCCGGGTCGAGGGAGTCGTGCTGGGTGAGCACGCCGAGGCGCAGCCCGCCGCTGTGGGTGACGCGGCCGGTGTCGGCCTCCTCCAGCTTGGCCAGCATCCGGATGAGGGTGGTCTTGCCGTCGCCGTTGCGGCCCACGACCCCGATCCGGTCCCCCTCGGAGACGCCGAGCGAGACGCCGTCGAGCAGGGCACGGGTGCCGTACACCTTGCTGACAGCCTCGACATTGACCAGATTGACGGCCACTTTGACTCCTGTACGGGGGATCGATCGATCTCCCAGAGTACGTTGCCGCGCACCCCGCGCGGACGGGCAGTACCGCCCGTCACCGCGATCCGCCGCGCCCCGCCCGCTCGACGAGGAGCCAGCCCGCCAGCGCGAGCCCGACGGCCGCGGGGGCGGTGACCGGGACGGCTATCAGGGTGGCGGAGTGGCCGTCGAGGAGTCCGGCGAAGCCGGTCAGGGAGAGCCCGAGGACGCCGAGGAGGGCGAGCGTGATGCCGACCGCGGCCACCGGGCCGCCCCGTCCGGTCGAGGGGGCGGCCGGGGCCGGGGCCTCGAAGCGGCGGAAGGCGGCCACGAGCAGGGCCGTGAGGAGGGCCGCCGCGAGGAGGCGGAGGGGGACCTGCGTCCACCAGGCGCCGGTCGCCGGGGCGGGCAGCTCCCGGTCGAGGCCGAGCAGGGCGCCGTACACCCCGAGCATCGCGGTGAGGTGCCAGAGGAACGCCGTCATCGCGACACCGTTCGCGGCGACCACCGTGCGCCACACCCCGGCGCGGGCCACGAGCCGGGTCCCGGGTCCCCGGAGCAGTTCGACCACGCCGACCACCCACAGGCCGTGGCAGAGCAGGGCGAGGGTGGGCGGCGCCATGTTGGAGACCTTCTCCCCCGGCATTCCCACCATCGAGAGCGGGTAGGGCCCGAGGGCGACGAGCGCGGTGGCGCCGAGGAGGCCCGCGCCGGCGAGCAGGGCGGGGCGGCGGATCATGCCGTCGGCGCGGAGGAAGCCGAGCTGGTGGACCGCCAGCCACACGAAGGCGAAGTTGAGGAACTCGACGAACGGGACGTCCGCGGCGAACCGCAGCACGTCGACCGCGACGGCCCCGCCCGCGAGGGCCGCGAACGCGCCCCAGCCCCACCGCTCGTGCAGGCGCAGCAGCGGCGGGGTGAAGGCGACCATCGCCAGGTAGATCCCGATGAACCAGAGGGGCTGGGTGACCAGCCGCAGCGCGACCCCGGTGAGTCCGCCGTCCGCCCCGGACAGCTGGAGGACGAGCGCGGCGGCCCCCCAGACCCCGACGAAGACCATCGTCGGCCGCAGCAGCCGCTGGAGCCGGGCCCGGAGGAAGGCCGCGTACCGGGGCCGGGAGCGGTGGGCGAGGGCGTGCGAGAAGCCGCCGACGAAGAAGAACACCGGCATCACCTGGAACAGCCAGGTCGCCACCTGGAGTTCGGGCACGACGGCGAGCAGGTTGCCGACCTGTCCGTCGGCCGTGACGGCCGCCATCAGCCAGTGTCCGAGGACGACGACGGAGAGCGAGGCGACCCGGAGCAGGTCGACGTACCGGTCCCGGCTCGCCGGCGTTGCGGCGGCGAGCTCACGCGCGCTGATTCCCATGCCCGTACGGTCCCGCGGGGGGCCGGGCGGGCGACAGGGCGCGGGTACTCAGCCGGCGGCTGAGTACGGCCCAGGGGGTGCCGTCGCACTCCCGTCGTCGCCCGCGGGGCGGACGGGAGTTCGACGACAGGCCCTATACGAGTCGGGCGCCGGGGGCCGGTGAGGTGGCCGTGTGGGTCGTGCGGCAGGTGTTCGAGGCGAGCAGGGCGGTGGCGACCGCCTCCGCGGCCTCGGCGTCCTTCACCAGGAACGCGGTCGTCGGGCCGGAGCCCGAGACCAGGGCGGCCAGCGCGCCCGCCGCGGTGCCCGCCGCCAGCGTCGCGGCGAGCGAGGGGCGCAGGGAGAGGGCGGCCGGCTGGAGGTCGTTGGCGAGGGCGGCCGCGAGGGCGGTGGTGTCGCCGGCGCGCAGGGCGTCCAGGAGGACCGGGGAGGCGGCGGGTTCGGGGACGTCGGTGCCCGCGGTGAGGCGGTCGAACTCGCCGAAGACCACCGGGGTGGACAGGCCGCCGTCGGCGACGGCGAAGACCCAGTGGAAGCCGCCGCCGACCGGGATCTCCGTCAGCTTCTCGCCGCGGCCGGTGCCGAGCGCGGCCCCGCCGACGAGGCTGAACGGGACGTCGCTGCCGAGTTCGGCGCAGATCTCCAGGAGTTCCTCGCGGGAGGAGTCGAGGCCCCAGAGCGCGTCGCAGGCGAGCAGGGCGCCGGCGCCGTCGGCGCTGCCGCCGGCCATGCCGCCGGCGACGGGGATGTCCTTGGCGATGTGCAGGTGCACGTCCGGGGCGATGCCGTGCCGGGCGGCGAGCAGTTCGGCGGCCCGTGCGGCCAGGTTGGTGCGGTCGAGCGGGACCTTGTCCGCGTCCGGGCCCTCGCAGGTGACCGTGAGGGTGTCGGCGGGGGTGGCGGTGACCTCGTCGTACAGGGAGACCGCGAGGAAGACGTTGGCCAGGTCGTGGAAGCCGTCGGGGCGGGCGGCGCCCACCGCGAGCTGGACGTTGACCTTGGCGGGGACGCGGACGGTGACGCCTGCGGGGATGGTCATGCCTTGGCCTCCGCGATCCGGGCGAACTCCTCGACGGTGAGTCCCTCGCCGCGGGCCTGCGGCGAGATCCCGGCCTTGACCAGGGCCTCCTCCGCCGCGGCGGGTGAGCCGGCCCAGGTGGCGAGGGCCGCGCGCAGGGTCTTGCGGCGCTGGGCGAAGGCCGCGTCGACGACGGCGAAGACCTCCTGGCGGGTGGCGCTGGTGGCGAGCGGCTCGCTGCGGCGGACCAGGGAGACGAGTCCGGAGTCGACGTTCGGCGCGGGCCAGAAGACGTTGCGGCCGATGGATCCGGCGCGCTTGACCTCGGCGTACCAGTTGGCCTTGACCGAGGGGACGCCGTAGACCTTGTTGCCGGGCTTGGCGGCGAGGCGGTCGGCGACCTCGGCCTGGACCATGACGAGGGTCCGCTCGATGGTCGGGAACCGCTCCAGCATGTGGAGCAGGACCGGCACGGCGACGTTGTACGGCAGGTTGGCCACGAGCGCGGTCGGCGGGGGGCCGGGCAGTTCCTGGACGTGCATGGCGTCGGAGTGGACGAGCGCGAAGCGGTCGGCGCGGGCCGGCATCCGGGCCTGGATGGTGGCGGGGAGCGCGGCGGCGAGCACGTCGTCGATCTCGACGGCCGTCACCCGGTCCGCGGCCTCCAGGAGGGCCAGGGTGAGGGAGCCGAGTCCGGGTCCCACCTCCACGACCACGTCGTCGGGCCGGACCTCGGCCGTGCGGACGATCCGCCGGACGGTGTTGGCGTCGATGACGAAGTTCTGGCCCTTCTGCTTCGTGGGGCGTACGCCGAGGGCGGCGGCCAGCTCACGGATGTCGGCGGGGCCGAGGAGGGCGTCGGGGCTTTCGGGGCCGGTGGTGGTGCTCACCGGTACAGCCTACGGGGCACGGGTGGGCCCGACCTACGGTTCACCCGCGGCGCCGCCGGCCGCGGGTGGGCTCATCCGTGCAGTCGTCTGCCGCAGTGCGGCCACGGGCCGGCCCCCCGCTGCACGTACAGCTTCTTCGCCCGGAAGGTCTGCTCGGCGGCGGGCGCGTTCTGCGCGGTGCCGGTGCCGCCGAGGGAGCGCCAGGTGCCGGGGTCGAACTGGTAGAGCCCGCCGTAGGTCCCGGAGGGGTCGACGGCGTCGGGGCGGCCGCCGGACTCGCAGGCGGCGAGCGCGGCCCAGTCGAGGCCGTCGGCGCCCGCGAGGGAGGTGGGCATCGGCCGGGTGCCGACCCTGACCTGCCGGCTGACGGGTGCGCGGACGATCTCCTCGCCGATCCGGCGGGGCTTCTGCCGGACGCCGTTGACCGTCCGCAGGCTGTAGGTGACGCGGCGGACGCCGGCCCGGCCCTGCCGGTCGACGACCTCGGTGCCGGTGAAGAGTCCGGGGTCGCGGGTGCGCTCGACGGCGTACGGCACGGCCTCCTCGCGCGTCTGCTTCGAGCCGGTGATCCGGAGGACGGTGACCGTCTGGCCGTCGCGGGGGAAGGACTCGGGGACGACGGAGGTGGCGTCCTGCGCGGAGAGGGTGATCCCGGCCTCGGCGAGGGCCTCGCGGACGGTCGCGGCGTTGGTCCGGACGGTCCGCTCGCGGCCGTCGGCGAGGAAGGTCACCGTCCGCTCGGTCCGTACGTCGAGGGCGAGGCCGCTGCGGGAGATGGCGGCGCCGCGGGAGACGGAGAGGTAGGCGCCCTCGGCGCGGACCCCGAGCTGGCGCAGCGCGCCCTCGACGGTCCGGGCGGTCGTCCACACCTGGCGGCGCTGCCCGTCGAGGGTGAGGGCGACGGGGCGGCCGTACCGGACGACGATCTCGTCGCCGCTGGTGAGGGCCTCGGCGGGGGCGGGGGCGACGATGTCGTGGGCGCCGACGGTCAGGCCCTGGTCGGCGAGGAGTTCGTCGACGTCGTCGGCGAAGGTGTGGAGGGTGCGCGGGACGCCGTCGACGGAGAGCCGGACGGCCTTGTCGTCGGCGACGAAGGCGCTGGTGCCGCCGGCGAGGAAGGCGACGACGAGGGCCTGCGGGACCAGCTTCCGCAGGCCTTCCCCGGCGGGCCCGGTGGTCCTGCGGCGGCGGGCGGCCCGCCGGGACCCGGTGCGGGAGGCCTGCCCGGGGACGACGAGCGGCGCGGCCTGGGTCGGCTGGTCGTGCACGGACAGGGGCGCGGCCCGTCGTCCGGCGCGGTGACTGCCCTGGGAAGTGCTCACGAGGCCGGGACCCTACCCGGACCTCCGTCACGGGGTGCGCCGACCCGGCTACGACACGTAACCGTTATGGATCAGTAATCGAAGGCGCGGGCCGTGTTCACCGCGACGGCCTCGGCCATCTCGTTCTCGCCGATGCCGCGCACCTGCGCCATCGCCCGGAGGGTGACGGGGATCAGGTAGGGGGCGTTGGGGCGGCCGCGGTAGGGGGCGGGGGTGAGGAAGGGGGCGTCGGTCTCGACGAGGACGAGGTCCAGCGGGGCGACGGCGAGCGCGTCGCGCAGGTTCTGGGCGTTCTTGAAGGTGACGTTGCCGGCGAAGGACATGTAGTAGCCCTTGGCTGCGCAGATCTCGGCCATGGCGGCGTCGCCGGAGTAGCAGTGGAAGACGGTCCGCTCGGGGGCGCCCTCCTCGTCCAGGACGCGCAGCACGTCGGCGTGGGCCTCCCGGTCGTGGATGACCAGCGCCTTGCCGTGGCGCTTGGCGATCTCGATGTGGGCCCGGAAGGAGCGTTCCTGCGCGGCGATGCCCTCGGGGCCGGTGCGGAAGAAGTCGAGACCGGTCTCGCCGACGCCGCGGACGTACGGGAGGGCGGCGAGGCGGTCGATCTCGGTGAGCGCGTCGTCGAGGGCGGCGTCGCCGCCGCCCCGGCGGGGGCCGTGGCGGGACGAGTCTCCACCGGGGTCGCCGAGGACGATCCTCGGGGCCTCGTTGGGGTGCAGGGCGACGGCGGCGTGGACGTGCTCGTGGGCCGCGGCGGTCTCCGCGGCCCACTGGGAGCCCTTCACGTCGCAGCCGACCTGCACGACCGTGGTCACTCCCACGGCGGCCGCCTTGACCAGCGCCTCCTCGACGGTCCCGGACTGGAGGTCCAGGTGGGTGTGCGAGTCCGCGACCTCCACGAGGAGGGGTTCGGGCAGCGGCGGCGGGGCGTCCTTGGCACTCATGCCCCCGATCGTACGAGGGGCGCGGGCGCCGGTGCGCGGGAACCTCCCGGGCCGGGGGCGGGCCGGGGCGCCCGGACCGGGGAGGAGTCGCTCGGGGGGCTACTGGCGGCGCCTGAAGGGGTGCAGGAGGTCGGACAGGTGCCAGTGGTGCGGCACCGGGGGCCCCTCGGGCCCGTCCTCGGTCAGTTCCTGGCCGATCGGCCCGGCCATCGACACGGGCTTGGTGGCCCGCGCCCCGCGCTGGTGCTTCTCGGTGGCGGCGATCAGGTCGAGCACCGACGACACCTGTCCCGCGCGCATGATGCGGACGACGTGGCCGCCGCAGTTCATACAGGTGGGACTGGACAGCGGGGACGGGACCTTCTCCCCGTCGGCCTTGTAGACGACGAATTCGTGGCCGGCGGCGTCGACGTGGTGCTCGATGTCGTACGCCTGCTCCCAGCCGTATCCGCAGCGCATGCACGCGAAGGCGTACGCCTCATGGGCGACGGATATGCCGGTGCCGGTGATCTCGGTCATGCCAGCTCCTCTCCACTGATCCAGTGGACGCCTTTTCGGGCCGGAGCGCATCAGCTCGGGAGGAACCATGGAAGGCTTTTGGCTCTTCCCTTGCCAAGCGCCCTGCGAAGAGTCCCGGCGCCGGGTTCGGCTTTGCCTTTCAGATTAGTCCTTTACCCTTTCCGGGGCCCGGTCCAGCCGCATTCTTTGCCGCGACGACGGCATCGAAGACCTCCCGCTTGGGAAGTCCCGCGTCGGCGGCGACGGCGGCGATCGCCTCCTTGCGCCGCTCCCCCGCCTCCTCGCGCACCCGCACCCTGCGCACCAGTTCCTCGGCGTCGAGTTCGGCGGGTCCCGTCTCGGGCGCGCCCTCGACGACGACGGTGATCTCGCCGCGGACGCCCTCGGCGGCCCAGGCGGCGAGCTCGGCCAGCGGACCGCGCTTGACCTCCTCGTACGTCTTGGTGAGCTCGCGGCAGACGGCGGCGCGGCGCTCGGCGCCGAAGACCTCGGCCATCGCGGCGAGGGTGTCGTCGAGCCGGTGCGGGGCCTCGAAGTAGACGAGGGTGCGGCGCTCGTCGGCGACCTCGCGGAGCCGGCCGAGGCGCTCGCCCGCCTTCCTGGGCAGGAAGCCCTCGAAGCAGAAGCGGTCCACGGGCAGGCCGGAGAGGGCGAGCGCGGTGAGGACGGCGGACGGGCCGGGGACGGCCGTCACCTTGACGTCCTGCTCGACGGCGGCGGCCACGAGCCGGTAGCCGGGGTCCGACACGGACGGCATGCCCGCGTCGGTGACGAGCAGCACACGGGCGCCGCCGACCAGGGCCTCGACCAGCTCCGGCGTGCGGGCGGACTCGTTGCCCTCGAAGTAGGAGACGACGCGCCCCGTGGTGTGGATGCCCAGGGCGCGGGTGAGTCCGCGCAGCCTCCGGGTGTCCTCGGCGGCCACGATGTCCGCGTTCTCCAGTTCGGTGGCGAGTCGGGGCGGAGCGTCCGCGATGTCACCGATGGGGGTCCCTGCGAGTACCAGCGTTCCTGTCACACGGCCCATCCTCCCAGCACGGAGAGGCGACGTGCACAGGCGCGTTCCCTACGATGGCGCGGTGACCAGTACCGCACCCGAGGCCCTGGAGGGCCAGCACCCCATGGCGGAGCCCGTGGCAGAGCCCTCTCCGTGGCACCAGCGGCTTCGGCGTTTCGGCTACGCGCCGCCCGCCGGCAGCGCCGCCCCCATCGGGCTGCGCGAGCGGCTCGTCCCCTCGTACGTCCGTCCGTCCCCGCGCGTGATGTCCCTGCTGGGCCTCGGGCCCGACCGGTCGGAGCGGCTGTGGCGGCTGATGGCCTGGGGCGGCCCGCTCCTGGTCACGGCCGTCGCGGGGCTGCTCAGGTTCTGGAACCTGGGCAAGCCGAACGCGGTGATATTCGACGAGACGTACTACGCGAAGGACTCGTGGGCCCTGATCAACCAGGGGTACGAGGGCGCGTGGCCCAAGGACATCGACAAGACGGTCCTCAGCGATCCCGGGTCGGTCCTGGTGCCGACCGATCCCGGTTACGTGGTCCACCCGCCGATGGGCAAGTGGGTGATCGGGGTCGGCGAGAAGCTGATCGGCTTCGAGCCGTTCGGCTGGCGCTTCATGGTGGCGCTGCTGGGCACGCTGTCGGTGCTCATGCTGTGCCGGATCGGCCGGCGGCTCTTCCGCTCCACGTTCCTGGGCTGCCTGGCGGGCCTGCTGCTCGCCGTCGACGGCCTGCACTTCGTGATGAGCCGCACGGCGCTCCTCGACCAGGTGCTGATGTTCTTCGTCCTGGCGGCCTTCGGCTGTCTGGTCCTGGACCGCGACCGGACCCGGGCGCGGCTGGCGGGGGCGCTCCCGGAGGACGAGGAGGGGGTGCTGCGGCCGGACGCGGAGATCGCGGAGACGCTGCGCCTGGGGTGGCGGCCGTGGCGGATCGCGGCCGGTGTGATGCTGGGCCTGGCGGCGGCGACCAAGTGGAACGGCCTGTACGTCATGGTGGGCTTCGGCCTGCTGACGGTGCTGTGGGACGTCGGCGGACGCCGCACGGCCGGTGCGGTCCGCCCCTATCTCGCGGTGGCCAGGAAGGACCTGGTCCCGGCGTTCGTGTCGGTGGTGCCGGTGGCGATCGTCACGTACCTGGTGACGTGGACGGGCTGGATCGTCAGCGACAAGGGGTACTTCCGGAACTGGGCCGCCGACCAGGACAAGCTGGACGGCGGCGGGACGTGGGGCTGGCTGCCGCAGTGGCTGCGCAGCCTCTGGCACTACGAGTCCGAGGTCTACAGCTTCCACGTGGGGCTCACCTCGCCCCACACGTACGAGTCGAACCCCTGGTCGTGGATCGTCCTCGGCCGGCCGGTCTCCTACTTCTACGAGTCGCCCGCGCCCGGCACGGGCGGCTGCCCCGCCTCGGCGAAGGAGAAGTGCGCGGCGGAGGTGCTGGCCCTGGGCACCCCGCTGCTGTGGTGGGCGGCCTGCTTCGCGATCCTGTACGTGCTGTGGCGCTGGGCCTTCCGGCGCGACTGGCGGGCGGGCGCGATCGCCTGCGGCATCGCGGCCGGCTGGGTTCCGTGGTTCCTCTATCAGGAACGCACCATCTTCCTTTTCTACGCGGTGGTCTTCGTCCCGTTCCTGTGTCTGGCGGTGGCGATGATGCTGGGTGCGATCGTGGGACCGGCGGGCTCCTCGGAAAGGCGCCGTACATTCGGCGCGGTGGCGGCCGGCTGCATCGTTCTCCTCATCGTCTGGAATTTCATCTATTTCTGGCCCATCTACACGGGGACTCCCATTCCGCTGGACCAGTGGCGGAACCGTATGTGGCTCGACACCTGGGTGTGAGATCGGAATGTGACCTGCCGCTCTGACGGAGAAGCAGAAAGGTGCTCGACACACGCATGGGGCGCTGCTTGACTCGTGGGTTCACACGGGGAGGGGAGCGCAGCCATGCGCAGTGGGACCAAGGTCGCGATCGTCGGGGGCGTGTTCGTCGTCGTGGCGAGCGGGGTCGGGTACGGGGGGTACAACCTCTGGAACGGCGTGATGGGCGGTGACGCGACGCCGAAGACCAACTCCGGCGAGGCGCCGCGGACCGGGCCCGTCACGGACGAGGAGGTCACCGCCGTCGCGCGGGACTTCCTCGCCGCCTGGGCCGCCGGCGAGCCGGAGAAGGCCGGGCAGCTGACGAACGACCCGGTGGCGGCGGGGCCGGCGGTGGCGGCGTACCGCGAGGGCGCGCGCGTCACGGAGGCGGTGATCACGCCGGGGACGCCGGTCGGGACGACGGTGCCGTTCACGGTGAAGGCCACGATCACGTACGAGGACGTGTCGAAGTCCTGGTCGTACCAGTCCCGGCTGAGCGTCGTGCGGGGGCAGGCGACCGGCCGGGCGCTGGTGAAGTGGGCGCCGTCCGTGCTGCACCCGAAGCTCCTCACGGCCGGGGCGACGCTGCGCACGGGGGTCGCGAAGACGCCGCCCGTGAAGGCCGTCGACCGGAACGGCGCCGAGCTGACGGCCGCGAAGTACCCCTCGCTGGGGCCGGTCCTGGACGAGCTGCGGACGCGGTACGGGGCGAGGGCGGGCGGCGAGACCGGCGTCGAGACCTGGGTCGACTCGGGCGGTTCGACCGTCCCGGACACCACGCTCCTCGTCCTGTCGAAGGGGAGGCCGGGCACGCTGGAGACCACCATCGACGCGGGCGTGCAGGCGGCGGCGGAGAAGGCGGTCGCCGCGCACTCCTCGGCCTCGGTGGTCGCCGTCCAGCCGTCGACGGGGGCCGTGCGAGCGGTCGCGAACAGCCCGGCGGGCGGGTTCAACACGGCGTTCTCGGGCGCGAAGATGCCCGGGTCCACGATGAAGATCGTCACGGCGGCCCTGCTCCTGGAGAAGGGCCTGGTCAAGGCCGACCAGGTCGCCGAGTGCCCGCCGAGCGCCATGTACTACGGCCGGACGATCACGAACCTCGACGGGTTCTCGCTGAAGGGCGCCACCTTCGGGGAGGGCTTCGCCCGCTCCTGCAACACCGCGTTCATCAAGAAGATCGACGACGTGGAGAAGACCGAGGGCGACGACTCCGGCCTGGCCCGGGAGGCCAGGGAGGTCTTCGGCATCGGCCTCGAATGGAAGACGGGCATCAAGTCCTTCGACGGCTCCGTCCCCGAGGCGACGGGCGGCGCGGCGGCCGAGCAGTACATCGGCCAGGGCACCGTGCAGATGAACCCGCTGAACGTCGCCTCGATCACGGCGACGGCGAAGGACGGCCGGTTCCGGCAGCCGTACCTGGTCCCGGCGGACCTGGACGACCGGACCTTCGCCGAGGCCGAGCGGGCGCTGCCGCCGGCGGTGGCGCGGCAGCTGCGCGACGTGATGCGCACCACGGCCACGGCGGGCTACGGCACGGCGGTCGGCCCGATGGGCTCGGTGCGCGGCGACAAGGGCGCGAAGACCGGTTCGGCGGAGGCCGACGGCCAGGCGACCTCGGACAGCTGGTTCACGGCGTTCGCGGACGACCTCGCGGCGGCGGCCCTCGTCGAGGAGGCCGGGCACGGCGCGACGGCCGCCGGGCCGCTCGTGGCGAAGGTGCTGAACGCCCGCTGATCCACCTCGTGGAACCCGGTCGCGTGGCCCGTACATCCAACGCTAGCGTGCGGGCCATGACCGCTGAGGAGACCCCGTCCCCCGCCCACCCCCGATACGCCGCCGCGCCGCGCGAACCGTCCCGCGACGCCGAGATCCGCCGCCGCGAGGCCACCGCGTGACGCCGCTCGTCACCCTGGCCGTCCTGATCGCCGCCGTCACGCACGCGAGTTGGAACGCGCTGGCCCACCACATCAGGGACCAGCTGCTCTCGTTCACCCTGATATCCGGCGGCGGCGCCCTCATCGGCCTGGTCACGGCCCTGTTCGTGCCGCTGCCCGCGGCGGCGGCGTGGCCGTACCTGGCGGCCTCCGCGCTGCTGCACGTCGGCTACATGCTGCTGCTCATGCGCTCCTTCTCGCTGGGCGACTTCGGCCAGATGTACCCGATCGCGCGCGGTACGGCCCCGCTGGCCGTGACGGCGCTCGCGGCGGTCTTCGTGGACGAGGTCCCGGACGGCTGGCAGCTGCTGGGCGTCGCCGTGGCCTGCGCGGGCCTGACCGGCCTCGCCGTGTGGGGCATCCGCGGCACGGGGACGCGCCCCCACTGGCCGGCGCTCCTCGCGGCCGGTGCGACGGGCCTGGCGATCGCCGGGTACACGGTGGTGGACGGGGTCGGCGTCCGCGCCTCGGGCACCCCGCTCGGCTACATCGCGTGGCTGATGGTGCTGGAGGGCCTGGCGATCCCGGCGTACGCCCTCTGGACCCGGCGGGCGGCGCTGCTCCCGCAGCTCCGTCCGTACGCGGGACGCGGCCTGCTGGGCGCGCTGCTGTCGGTGATCGCGTACGGCCTGGTGCTCTGGGCCCAGACGAAGGCGCCGCTGGCCCCGGTCGCGGCGCTGCGCGAGTCCTCGATCATCGTGGGCGCGGCCATCGGGGCCGTGCTGTTCAAGGAGCGTTTCGGCGGGCCGAGGATCGCCGCGGCGGGACTGATGGCCGTCGGGATCGGGCTGATGCTGCACGCGGGCTGAGGCCTCGGCCCCCGACGCCGGCGCCCGGCTGCGGGCTCAGCCCCCGGCGCCCAGACCGGCGCCCGGCTGTGGGCCGTCCCAGGACGCCCGGAAGAAGTCGGTGCGGACGCGCCGGAAGCCGGTGTGGCCGGTGGCCTGCGCGTGCGCGAGGCACCAGACGGCCGGCCCCCGCCCGTCGTCGGCCGCGCCGGAGCCGTCGAGGCAGGTGGTGCACTCGGCCTCGGTGACCGTGCCGCTGCCGGTCCGGTCGGCGCGCAGCGCCCAGAGCCGGGGCCGCCGGGCGGTCCGGTGGGAGGCCTCCGCCGGGCTCACCTCGCTCCTCCGCCCGCTGCCGGCGGGGACGCGGCGGGGCGGCGTTCCGGCGGCGGTAAGTGCCGGGGGATCCGGTCGGCCCGGCGGTCGCCAGGATCGCTCACGTCGACGCTCCTTCGAAGCGGTGGCCACGCCCCGGACCGTTCGCGCGGTCGCGGGGGACTTGCTGCTTCTCGTACGGACCAGCAAGATCAACTCACCGTTGCGGTCGAGATACGGCACGTGATCGCCGTCACAGCATGCCCACGCGCATCAGAAGAACGCAAGGCTGTCCGGACACGTTCGGGCGCCCCACCTGTCTCACTCCCCGAGCACCTCGGCGAAGTGCCGGTTGACCGCCAAGAGGCCGCCGTCCACCCGCAGGACGGTGCCCGTGATCCAGGACGCGTCCGCCGAGGCCAGGAACGCCACCGCCGCCGCCACGTCCTCCGGGGCGCCCACCCGCGCCAGGGGGTAGACCCGGTCGCCCAGGCTCTCCAGGTCCCGGTCCCGGCCCGACCACGCCGTCGTCGCGATCGTCCCGGGGTTGACCTGGTTCACCCGCACCCCGCGCGCCGCCGCGTCGCCCGCGAGCGTCCGGGTCAGCGACGCCAGCCCCGCCTTCGCGGCGCTGTAGGCGTGGTTCCCGAAGTCCGTCTCGGCGTTGACCGAGCCGATGTTGACGATCGCGCCGCGCCCGCCGGCCGCCGCCAGGTGCGGCAGCGCCGCCCGGGAGCAGCGGACCGCGCCCATGAAGGTGAGGTCGTGCTGGACGCCGAACACCGCGTCCGGCTCGTCCTCGAACCGGTCCCGGTCGGCCGTCACCGGGCCGAGGGCGTTGTTGACGAGGACGTCGAGCCCGCCGAAGACCTCCACCGCGTACGCCGTCGCCGCGTCCACCGAGGCCTGGTCGCCCACGTCGCAGTAGCGGTGTCCGGCGCCCGGGATCGTCTCCGCCGTGCGTCGCGCCTCCGCCTCGTCCACGTCCGTGACCAGGACCCTCGCCCCCTCGGCGGCGAGCCGCCGCGCCGTCGCCGCGCCGATGCCGCGCGCCGCGCCCGTGATCAGTACCGCGTATCCGCCGAAGCGTTCCCTGAGGTCCATGCGTCCGATCTCAGCACCCGGCCGCGGGGACGCGCCAGCCCTTCGTAACATCCCGTTCACCAATTCCCCGCCCCCATACCCGGATAATGCCGCGCCGCGGCAATTCGGCCAGAGCCGAAAGACTTTGACACACCCCCGGCGTGAATACCACGATCTACCTCGCCGCCGACCACGCATTCATCAGGGGGAAAACCATGTCCACATATCAGTCGGGTGTCGAGGAAATCGCCGGTGCTCTTTCCTCCCGGAGCTACGACCTGATCTCCGGCGAGAAGGTGCAGCAGCTTCTCCGGCTGCGTTCCGAGGACGCGCTGGACGACCTGGAGGCGTTCCGCGACAGCTGGTCGCGGATGCCGCTCGACAGCTACATGGCGGACGGCGGCCGCTACCGCCGCCGCCGGCACGCCACCCTCAGCGCGCCCCGCGCGAGCACCGACTACCGCGTCGAGGAGCACCAGCCGCACTACCAGGGCCTCGACTACAACACCCTCAACGGCGGCGTCGCCCGGCACTACGAGCCGTTCGAGGACCAGATCCTCCGCGGCCGGACCATGGACAGCCTGCTCACCCTCGGCTGCGACATCTTCGGCCGCCTCGCCCCGTACTCGGGCTGGCACATCGAGGCCCACCAGTTCCGCATCGAGGTGAACGGCGAGGAGGTCGGCCTGCCCACGCCGGAGGGCGTGCACCGCGACGGCGTCACGTTCGTCCTGATGGCGATGGTCGGGCGCGCGAACGCCACCGGCGGCGAGAGCACCGTGTTCAACCTGGACAAGCAGCCCGTCGAGAAGTTCTCCCTGACCGACCCGCTGGACGTGGCCCTCGTCAACGACGAGCGGGTCTACCACGGCGTCTCGCCGATCGAGCAGATCGACCCCGCCGCCCCGGCCTCGCGCGACGTGCTGGTCATCACCTACCGTCACAAGCCGTGATGCCAGGGGCGGGTGGGAGGGGACGGGCTCCGCGGGAGCCCGGGCCCTCCCACCCGCCCACCCCTTGAGTGAGAACGTGAGCGAGAAGGCGGGAAGTCGGGAACATGGGTCAGCTCATCGCCGTGGCGGTCATCACCGTTCTGGCTGTCATCAGCCCCGGCGCGGATTTCGCGATGACCGTCCGCAACAGTTATCTGTACGGAAGGACCGCCGGAGTTCTCGCGGCCGCCGGAATTGCACTCGGTGTTCTCGTCCACGTCACCTACACAATGCTGGGCGTGGGACTCCTGGTCTCCCGGACCCCCGTGCTCTTCACGGCGATGAAACTCATCGGCGCCGCATATCTGGTGTACATCGGCTACAAGACGTTCGTCACCAAGGCCCAGGTGGACATCGACCTCTCGGAGGACGGCGGCCTCTCGAAGGCCGGCGCGCTGCGCACCGGCTTCCTGACGAACGCGCTCAACCCGAAGACGATGCTGTTCGTGCTCAGCACCTACACCCAGGTGGTCAGCGCGGACACCCCCGTCTTCCAGCAGGTCGGCTACGGACTCTTCATGTCCTTCGCCCACCTGGTCTGGTTCGCCCTCGCCGCGGTCCTCTTCTCCAACCAGGCCCTGCGGTCCCGGCTGCTGCAGCGGCAGACCGTGCTCAACAAGGTGATCGGGGCCGTCCTGGTGGGCCTGGGGATGCTGCTCGCGCTGACCCCCGCCATGGCCTGATCCGCCCCTCCGGCCCCGCCCGCCGCGGGTCAGTCCGTGGAGACCCGCTCCACCCGCGGCTCCGCGATCGCCCGGTAGTCCTCGGACGACAGGGCGATCGAGCGGTCGAGCCGCGCGGCGTTGAACCAGAACTCCCGGTGCGTCAGCAGAGCCGGGTCCACGAGGAGTTCGAGCCGCTCGTCGAAGGCGAACGGCAGGATGGTGCCGCTCGGCGACCCCGCGAGGTCCTCGGCGATCTCGGGGGAGGCGAAGGAGACGTAGGTGCCGCCGTACAGCGCCTTCACCGCGTTCAGGTCGATCCGCCGGTCACCGGGGACGACGACCAGCGCGAACCGCTTCTCCTTCTTGCCGATCTTGACCATGGCGATGATGCACTTGGCCGCCTCGGCGAGCGAGTGCCCGCGCAGCGCGCTGACCGCCTCGGTGCCGCCCTCCGGGGCGTGCTCGACGATCCGGTAGGCGGCCCCGCGCTCGTCCAGCAGGGCGAGCAGCTTCTCGTACGTCCCGCGGTCGGTCGCGGCGTCGGTGACGGCGTCGGCGGTCATGGGGGTTCCTCCTCGTTGCGGCATGTTTCAAGTGGTTTCGTATGACGGCGCGTTGACCCTACGCCTGTTGTCCAGGTGCCTGAGCAGCGCGACACCCGAGGCGTCGAGTTCGTACAGCACCCGGACGCCCGCCCGGCGCCGGCGCACCACGCCCGCGGCCACCAGGGAGGTGAGGTGCTCGGAGACGGTGCTCGGCGCGAGTCCGAGCAGCGCCGCCAGGTCCGAGGTGGTGGTCGGGGCGACGAGTCCGCGGACGACGCCGGCCCGGCTGCGGCCGAGCAGGATCTCCAGCCGGTCGCCGCGCGCGGGTTCGTCGGCCCCGGCGCCGGCCCGCCGCCCGGGACGGGTCTCGCAGGCCAGCACGGCGGCCCCCTCCGCCTGGTACGACACGGCCGTCACCCCGTGCGGGGCGAAGCCCAGGAGCGAGGCGCCCCGGCCGAACACCAGGGGGACGAGGACGATGCGGGACACGTCGGTCCGCGCCGCGATCCGGCCCGGGGGCCCGGCGTGCAGCCGCAGCACGTCGCCGCGCCGCGAGATGCCCCCGTTCAGGGTGCCGAGCAGGCGGTCCGGGCCCTGGGTGGCGAGCACCCGGGCGCGCAGCAGGATGTCGTCGTCGGTGACGGTCCGCAGCGATGCCTCGTACGGGGCGAGGGCGGCGCGCACGTAGCGCGGCAGGAAGGCGCACAGGTCGGCGATCCGCGCGGCGGGATCCGCGTACAGCGGGCGGACCTCGGCCGGGACGCCCTGCGGGAACCAGCGCTCCAGCTCCTCGCGCACCCGCGCCGGGGACACCGCGCGGAGCAGCGCGATCTCGTCGGCGAGGTCGGGCTGCCGGGCCGAGGACGGGACGGGGAGGAGGAACGACGGCAGGGTGCCGCCGCCGGCCCGGAAGAGGTGGACGAGCCAGCCCGGCAGGGTCACCGCGGACCGCAGCAGGGAACGGCGGGCCGCACGGCCCCAGTTGGTGTACGGCCACGGCACGAGCCCACGGTGCGCGGACAGCAGGCCGATGCTGCCGAACGCCTCCCAGAGCCGGCTGTCGGCGATCCGAAGGGCTCCGGCGTGGATCCCGTGCTCGGACGTCGTCAACGAAATCTCGATCACATGCGCCCCCGTGCGCCCGGTCCACCGGGCGGTGGAGCGGGCACACGCTAGCGCTCGGATGATCACCCCTCCGCGTCCCGGAAGCGCAGAATGTCAGGTCGCGCGCGGAGGAATGTCAGGTCGGGGAGGACCCCGGCGGCGGCGCCGCCGCGAGGCCCGCCGGACCTCCCGCGCGGGACCGGCGGGAGGACCCGCCGTCCGCCCTGCGAGGAGCGGTTCACCCCGTCCGGGCCAGTACCGATCCGACGGCCCGCACCAGGGACTGGGCCCGCGGATCGGCCGTCACCGTCTTGCGCATGCCGTTCGTCACATAGCCGAAGGCGATGCCGGAGTCGGGGTCGGCGAAGCCGAGGGAGCCGCCCCGGCCGGGGTGGCCGAAGGAGGACGGGCCGAGGAGCGGGGAGGCCGGGCCGTGGAGCATGTGGCCGAGGCCGAAGCGGGTGCCGACGAGCAGCACCCGGTCCGCGCCCGCCGACTGCTCGGTCCCGGCGAGCGCGAGGGTGTCGGGGGCGAAGAGGCGCTCGGCGCCGTCCACCGGGCCGAGGGTGGCCGCGTAGAAGCGGGAGAGGGCGCGGGCCGTGGCCACTCCGGCGGACCCGGGGAGTTCGGCCGCCCGGTAGACCGGGTCGTTCTCGTCGGGCTTGGGGTCGATGACCCCGAAGGCGCGCCGGGTCAGGGAGTCCGGGTCCTGGTACGCCTCGGTGACGGAGCGCTTGGGGCGGAGCCGGAGGGCGCCGCTGCCGGGCGGTTCGATCTCCTCGACGGGGCCGAGGCGGCCGACCCGGTGGGCCTCCGCGTCGGGGAGTCCGATCCACAGGTCGAGGCCGAGGGGGTCGGCGATCTCCTCGGCGACCCAGCGGCCGATGGTGCGGCCGGTGGTCCGGTGGACCAGGCCGGAGAGCAGCCAGCTGAAGGTGTGGGCGTGGTAGCCGTGGACCGTGCCGGGCTCCCAGACGGGGGCCTGCGCGGCGATCGCGCCGGTCGCGGTCTCCAGGTCGACGGCCTCGGCGAGGGTGAGCGGGCGGTCGAGGACGGGGACGCCGGCGCGGTGCGCGAGGAGCTGGCGGACGGTCACGCCGTCCTTGCCGGCCGCCTTGAACTCGGGCCAGTACGCGGCGACCGGGGCGTCCAGGTCGAGGAGCCCGCGCTGGTGCAGCAGCAGGGGGACGGCCGCGGCGACGCCCTTGGTGGCCGAGCGGACGACCTGGGCGGTCTCCTCGCGCCAGGGCTCCGGGCCGTCGCCCTCGCCGTGGGCCGCCCCGGCGTCGACGTCCCTGGCGCCGGCCCAGAGGTCGACGACCCGCGCTCCGTCGTGGTGGACGGCGACGGCCGCACCGCGCTCGCCGCGCTGCTCGAAGTTGCGCAGGAACGCGTCCCTGACCGGCTCCCAGCCCGCCGCCACCGTGCCCTGGACGTCCACGTCCCACTCCTCCGTCGTCGATCCGACCCCCATGGTGCAACGCGGAGGGGGGAGGGCCGATTCCGGGGTCGGTCAGGCCACCGACTGCGGCACGAAGCCGAACGGCAGCTCCAGGCGGTGCCGGGCCATCAGCTCCGCGTCGGCGAGGATGTCGCCGGTCCGCCCGTCGGCGGCGATGACGCCCTCGCTGAGGATGACCGCGCGCGGGCAGAGCTCCAGGGCGTACGGCAGGTCGTGGGTGACCATGAGGACGGTGACGTCGAGCGAGCGGAGGATGTCGGCGAGCTCGCGGCGTGAGGCGGGGTCCAGGTTCGACGAGGGCTCGTCGAGGACGAGGATCTCCGGCTCCATGGCGAGGACGGTCGCGACGGCGACCCGGCGGCGCTGCCCGAAGGACAGGTGGTGCGGGGGCCGGTCCGCGTACTCCGCCATCCCGACCCGGTCGAGGGCCTCGCGGACGACGGCCTCCAGCGCGTCGCCGCGGAGACCGGCCGCCGCGGGCCCGAAGGCCACGTCCTCGCGCACGGTCGGCATGAACAGCTGGTCGTCGGGGTCCTGGAAGACGATGCCGACCTTGCGGCGGATCTCGGCGAGGTGCTTCCTGCCGACGGGCAGCCCGGCCACGGTGACACCGCCCGCGCCGCCGGTCAGGATGCCGTTGAGGTGGAGGACGAGGGTGGTCTTGCCGGCGCCGTTGGGACCGAGGAGGGCGACCCGTTCGCCGCGGGCGACGGTCAGGTCGACGCCGAAGAGGGCCTGGTGGCCGTCGGGGTACGCGTAGGCCAGACCGCGCACGTCGAGCGAGGGGGCGGGCGTCGGGGCGGCGGTCATAGGGTCCATCCCAGGAGGCAGATCAGCAGTGCGGTGAGCGGGAGCGCCGCGGCGCGGGCCCACTGGGCGCGGGTCGCGGTCACCTCGTCGATGACCGGCATCGTGCCGGTGTAGCCGCGGCTGACCATGGCGAGGTGGACCCGCTCCCCGCGCTCGTACGAGCGGATGAAGAGGGCGCCCGCCGACTTGGCGAGGACGCCCCAGTGGCGGACGCCCCGCGCCTCGAAGCCGCGCGAGCGGCGGGCGACGGACATCCGGCGCATCTCGTCGGTGATGACGTCGCCGTACCGGATCATGAACGAGGCGATCTGGACGAGCATCGGGGGCAGCCTGAGCCGCTGGAGGCCGAGGAGCAGGGCGCGCAGCTCGGTGGTGGAGGCGAGGAGCACGGAGGCGGCCACGCCGAGGGTGCCCTTGGCCAGGACGTTCCAGGCGCCCCACAGTCCGGGGACGCTCAGCGACACCCCGAGGACGGTCGTCTGCTCGCCGGGCACCACGAAGGGCATGAGCAGCGCGAACGCGACGAACGGGATCTCGATGAGGAGCCGCCTCAGCAGGAAGCCGGCCGGGACGCGGGCCTTCGCCGCCACGGCCGCGAGGAGCAGGGCGTAGAGGCCGAACGCCCAGACGGCCTCGCGGGGCGTCGAGACGACGACCACCACGAAGCCGAGGACCGCGGCGAGCTTGGTGTGCGGGGGCAGCTCGTGGACCGGCGACCGCGCGTGCCGGTAGAGCTTGTGGGCGTGCCCGGCGCCCATGTCAGGCGCCTGCCGTCGTCGCGGGTCCCATGTCAGGCCGTGCTCTCCGCGCTCTCGGCGTGCGCGCGTCGGCGGCGGACGACCCAGAAGGTCCCGGTGCCGACGGCGAGGGTCGCGCCCACGCCGATCGCGCCGGCCAGCCCGCCGGAGAGGCGGGGCGCCTCGATGCCCTTGACGCCGTAGTCGGCGAGCGGGGAGTCGGCGGCGGCGTGGTCCTCGACCTTGCTGTCGATGCCCTTGTCGGCGGCGACCTTCTCCAGGCCGTCGGGGTCGGCGGAGGCGTAGAAGGAGACGAAGCCGGCGAGGACGAGCGCGGTGACGAGGCCGCCGATCCACAGCTTCCTCGGGGAGCGGGCGGGCGCGGGCCGGTCGGCCGGGGCGGCGTCGACCAGCTCGCCGCCGACGCGCAGCTTGAGGGGGGCGGCGAGGCCGCGGGCGCCGTGGACGAGGTCGGGGCGGACGGCGATGACGGCGCCGACGGTCAGCGCGGTGATGACGGCCTCGCCGATGCCGATGAGGGTGTGCACGCCGACCATGGCCGTGAGGACCTTGGAGACGGGGACGTCCGTGGTGCCGCCGACGGCGTAGAGGGCGGTGAAGGCGGTGGCCGCGGCCGGTACGGAGACCAGGGCGGCGACGAAGGAGGCCGCGGTCACCGAGGCCCGGGTGCGGGGCAGCAGCAGGACGAGGCCGCGGAAGAGGCCGTACGCGACGAGGACGGTGACGACGCCCATGACCGTGATGTTCACGCCGAGCGCGGTGAGGCCGCCGTCGGCGAAGAGGATGCCCTGCATGAGCAGGACGACGGCGATGCAGAGGACGCCCGTCCACGGTCCGACGAGGATCGCGGCGAGCGCGCCGCCGAGGAGGTGTCCGCTGGTCCCGGCGGCGACCGGGAAGTTCAGCATCTGCACGGCGAAGATGAAGGCCGCGACGAGCCCGGCGAGCGGGGCCGTGCGCTCTCCGCCGTGGCCCTCGCCGAGTTCCCGCCGTGCCCCGCGCAGGCTCACGGCGACGGCGCCGGCGGCGACGACACCGGCGGCGACCGATACGGGGGCGTTGATGAATCCGTCAGGTACATGCACGTCCTGAATGATGAGCGCTCCTGCAAAGTGCTCGCAAGAGCACACAGGTCACAGAACGGCGGCGCATGGTTCCCGCTCTCGCCGGGCAGGAGGGGTGCATGAGTCGATAAAGTCGACAAGAGGACAAACTGTGAGGAGCCCGCGATGGCCACCGCCGCAGACGACTCGGACCTCGACCACGCGGTCGAGGACCACGCCAAGGGACGCATCATCAGCGACGCCCCGCTCTCGCGGCCCGTCCCCGTCGACCTCCGGTTCGATCCGGAGTTCTCGCCCGCCACCGTCCGCTTCGTCTTCCCCGGCGACGTCGAGTGGTCCTTCCCCCGCGTCCTGCTGGAGACCGGCCTGCGCGCGCCGACCCGCCGCGGGGACATCGGCGTCTGGCCCTGCGGCCGCGTCCAGACGGTCGTCGAGCTGCACAAGGACGACGGCGTGGTGACCGTCGTCCAGTTCGACACCACGGCGCTGACCCGGTTCCTGAAGCACACGTACGCCGCCGGCGCGTCGGTGACGACGGGCTGACGGCGTACGGACGGGGCCGGGCGGGACCGGGCCCCAGGGGTGCGCCCTGAGGCCGGCCCCTCGGGTCAGACCTTCACGAGGTCCGGCTTCGGGGTGCCGCCGGCGGTGTCGGCGGCGAGGCCCTCGCCCTCCACGTCCACGTTGGGCAGGATCCGGTCCAGCCACTTCGGCAGCCACCAGGCCTTGTGGCCGAGCAGCGCGAGGACGGCCGGGACGATCGCCATGCGGACCACGAAGGCGTCGAAGAGGACCGCGACGGCCAGGCCGAAGCCGATCATCTTGATCATCTGGTCGGTCATGCCGATGAAGCCGGAGAAGACCGCGATCATGATCACCGCGGCGGCGGTGACCACCCGGGCGCTGTGCCGGAAGCCGGTGACGATGGCCTCGCCGGGGCGCTCGCCGTGGACGTACGCCTCCCGCATGCGGGTCACGAGGAAGACCTCGTAGTCCATCGCGAGGCCGAAGACGACACCCACCATGAAGATCGGCATCATCGACATGATCGGGCCGGTCTGCTCGACCCCGAAGAGGCTGCCGAGCCAGCCCCACTGGAAGACCGCGACGACGGCGCCGAGGGCCGCGACCACCGAGAGCAGGAAGCCGAGGGCCGCCTTCAGCGGGACGAGGACCGAGCGGAAGACCACGGTCAGGAGCAGGAAGGCCAGGCCGACGACGAGGGCCAGGTAGGGCACCAGGGCGTCGTTCATCTTCTGCGAGAAGTCGATGTTCATCGCGGTGGCGCCGGTGACGAGGACGTCGTCGCCGGTGGCGCCCCGGATGTCGTGCACGAGGGTCTCGGTCGCGGCCGAGGACGGGCGGTCCTTCGGGACGACCGTGATCATCGCGGCGTCGCCGGCCTTGTTCGGGGTCGCCGGGGTCACGGCGGCCCAGCCGTCGAGGCGCTTGATGGTGGAGACCGTGCGGTCGGCGGTCGCCTTGTCGCCGTCCACGACGACGAGCAGCGGGCCGTTGAAGCCGGGGCCGAAGCCGTCGGAGAGGGTGTCGTAGGCCCGGCGCTCGGTGGTGGAGGTCGGCTTCACGCCGTCGTCCGGGAGGCCCATCTCCAGGGAGGCGGCGGGCAGCGCGATCGCGCCGAGGCCGAGGACGCCGACCAGCAGCACCATGACGGGGCGGCGGATGACGAAGCGGGCCCAGCGGGTGCCGCCGTTCGGCCTGCCGCCCTTCCCGCCGTCGGCGGCACCGTCGGCGGCACCGGCCGCCGCGGCCTTGCGCTGCTTGCGGCCGACGACCTTGTCGCCGGCGAAGCCGAGCAGGGCCGGGATCAGGGTGAGCGCGATCAGGACGGCGATCACGACCGTGCCGGCGGCGGCGAAGCCCATCTTCGTCAGCATCGGGATGTTGACGACGGCCAGGCCGACCAGGGCGATGACGACGGTGAGACCGGCGAAGACGACGGCGGAGCCCGCCGTGCCGACGGCGCGGCCGGCGGCGTCCTCCTTCTCGCGGCCCTCGGCCAGCTCCGCGCGGTAGCGGGAGACGATGAAGAGCGCGTAGTCGATGCCGACCGCGAGGCCGATCATCATCGCGAGGGTGGAGGTGGTGGAGCCGAGGTCCAGGACGTTGGCGAGCGCCGTGATCGAGGAGACGCCGATGCCGACGCCGATGATCGCGGTGAGCAGCGGCAGTCCGGCGGCGACGAGCGAGCCGAAGGTGATGACGAGCACGATGCCGGCGATGACCACGCCGACGATCTCGCCCGCGCCGGTCTCGGGCATGGTCTGGAGGGCGTCGCCGCCGACCTCGACGGTCAGCCCCTTGCCCTGCGCGTCGTGACCGGCCTCGGTGAGCGCCTCGCGCGTCCCGTCGGTCAGCTCCATCGCGTTGACCTTGTAGGCGACGGAGACGTAGGCGGTGGAGCCGTCCCGGGAGACGGCCTGCCCGGTGTACGGGTCGGTGACCGAGACGATCTGGTCCGAGCCGGACTTCAGGGCGGCGACGGTGTCCTCGACGACGGCCTTGTGCGCCGGGTCGGTCATCTTCTGGCCCTCGGGGGCCTTGAAGACGACGCGGGCGGTGGCTCCGTCGGCGCCGGCGCCCGGGAAGCGCTCCTCCAGGAGGTCGAAGGCGCGCTGTGCCTCGGTACCGGGGATCGAGAAGGAACTGGAGGTCGCGACGGGTGCGGTGGCGGCGCCGATCCCGGCGACCGCCAGGAGGGCCACCCACAGGAGGGCGACGAGCCGTCGGCGCCGGAAGGCGGAACGGCCCAGCTTGTACAGGAACGTGGCCACGGGGGCGTACTCCCATTCTTGGTGGGACAGGGCATGGGGAGCCGGCCCGACGGCGTGAGCGGTTCGACGTCAGGTGGAGAGGGTGGAGAAGGCGGTGAGGGGCTGTGCGGGTACTGCGGGGTTCAGACGCCGAGTGAGGGGAGCACGACGGCGTCGACGTACGCGCTGAGGAACGCGCGGTCGACCGGCTGATCGTCGATCAGCGGCCGGGCGACGAACGCACCGATCAGCATGTGCGGGATGAGCTTCAGCGCCGGGTTCCCGGCGTCGACCTCACCCCTGCGGACCGCTCTGCGCAGCACTTCGTCGAGGCCGTTCATCTCGGGTTCGATGAGCAGTTCGCGAAGCGCCCGGTGCAGTTCGGGGTTGGCGTGGACGGCATGGGCCAGGCCCCGCATCAGCGCGGAGTCCTTCTCCATCTGACAGTCGTCGGTCCGTGCCATCAGTTCGTGGAAGTCGCCGCGCAGCGAGCCGGTGTCGATCTCGGAGAGGTCGGCCGGCTTGTTGGCGCGCAGCGCCCTGGCGACCAGCTCGGGCTTGCTCCCCCACTGGCGGTAGAGGGTGGCCTTGCTGGAATGGGTGCGGGCGGCGACGGCGTCCATGGTGAGGGCGTCGTATCCGACCTCGCGGAGGAGGTCGAGCACGGCTCCGTACAGCTCGGACTCCCGCTCCGGGGTGAGTCTGCTGCGGGCCATGGCCGAACCTCCGGACCGAACGAAACGGTTTCGTACAGTACGAAGATACCCCTGCCTCCAACGAAACGAAACCGTTTCGTACGTGTCCTGGGCCACACCGGAGCAGCGCCGCCCCGACCCCGAAGACGCCCGCAAGTACGTACGAGTTGCCGCACCCCCTCCGCGCGGAAAGCATGAAGAGGTGAGTGACGACGTCGCGTATCTCCGCTTTCCCCACCTCCACGACGACCTGCTGTGCTTCGCCGCCGAGGACGATCTCTGGATCGCCCCGCTCGTCCCCGAGGGCCACCGCCCCGGCCGGGCCTGGCGGCTCACCGTCGACCGGACGCGGGTCGGGCACCCGCGCTTCTCCCCCGACGGCCGGCAGATCGCGTACACGAACTGGCGCAGCCTCGACCCAGAGATCCACCTCGTCCCCATCGACGGCGGGCCCGCCCGGCGGCTCACCTACTGGGGCTCGACCGACACCCGCGTCTGCGGCTGGACTCCCCCCGACCGGGACGGCCGCTCCGACATCCTCGCCGTCTCCTCCCACGGCCAGCCCTTCTCCTACTTCTCCTGGGCCTACAACGTCCCCACCGACGGCTCCCCCGGCGGCCGGCTGCCCTGGGGCCCCGTCTCCGACATCGCCGTCACCGAGCACGGCGCCCCGGACGGGCAGGAGGCCGAGCGCCGCACCCTCCTCCTCACCGGGAAGCCGCCGCACGAGCCCGCCGCCTGGAAGCGGTACCTCGGCGGCGCCACCGGCCGCCTCTGGCTGCACGGCGAACGGCTGCTCCCCGACATCGGCGGCCACCTCGACTGCCCGATGGCCGTCGGCGGCCGGGTCGCGTTCCTCTCCGACCACGAGGGCGTCGGCAACCTCTACTCCTGCCTGCCCGACGGCACCGGACTGCTCCGGCACACCGACCACGACGAGTTCTACGCCCGGCACGCCTCCAGCGACGGCCACCGCGTCGTCTACCAGTGCGCCGGTGACCTGTGGATCGTCGACGCCCTCACCCCCGACTCCCGCCCCCGGCGGCTGGAGGTGCGGCTTGGCGGCCAGCGCGTCGGCCGACGCCCCTACCAGGTCCCCGCGGCCCACCACATCGACGCCGTCTCCGTCGACGAGACCGGCCGGGCCAGCGCCGTCTCCGTGCGCGGCAGCCTCTACTGGCTGACCCACCGCGACGGCCCGGCCCGCACCATCGTCGACACCCCCGGCGTCCGGGTCCGGCTGCCCGAGATGCTCGGCAGCGGCGGCCAGGTCGCGTACGTCACCGACGCCGCGGGCGAGGACGCCGTCGAGGTCGCCTACCTGCCGCGGGCCAGCGGCGACCGGCCGCCGCGCCGGCTCGCCTCCGGCGACCTCGGACGGGTCGAGGAACTGATCGCCGACCCGGACGGCGAGCGGCTCGCCCTCGCCTCCCACGACGGCCGGCTGCTCCTCGTCGACACCGCCGAGGACGCCGACGGCGAGGTCACCGAACTGATCCGGTCCGTCAACGGGCCCGTCCGCGACCTGGCCTTCTCCCCCGACGGCGCCTGGCTCACCTGGTCGCACCCGGGCATCGGCCGCTCGCTGCGCTCGATCAAGATGGCCCGGATCTCCGGCCCCGGCGCACGGACCGTCGTCGACGTCACCAACGGCCGCTTCGAGGACGAGAACCCCGTCTTCACCCGCGACGGCCGCTACCTCGCCTTCCTCTCCTGGCGGGGCTTCGACCCGGTGTACGACGTGCACACCGGCGACCTGTCCTTCCCGCTGGGCTGCCGCCCCTACCTGGTCCCGCTCTCCTCCGCGACCCCGTCCCCCTTCGCGCTGCTCCCCGACGGCCGCCCGGCCGCGGGCGGCCTCGACCCGGCCGACGACGACACGGAGTCCACCACCGACGGCACGGTCACCGTCGAGATCGAGGGGCTCGCCGACCGGGTCACCCCCTTCCCGGTCTCCGCCTCCAAGTACTCCGCCCTGCACCCCGTGAGCGGCGGCGGCCTGGTCTGGCTGCGGTGGCCCATCTCGGGCGCGCTCGGCGAGACCTTCGCCAACCCCACCGACACCTCCGGCCGGCCCACCCTGGAGCACTTCTCCATCGTCAAGGCCCGCAAGAGCGAACTCGCCAAGGATCTCGACTGGTTCGCCGTCAGCGGCGACGGCACCCGGCTCGTCGTCGCCGACGAGGGCGACCTGCGGGCCGTGCCCTCCACCGAGTCCGGTGACGGCGACTCCACGGTCTACCTGGACCTGCGGCGCATCCTCCACGAGGTCGAGCCGGGCGCCGAGTGGCGGCAGGCGTTCGACGAGGCCGGGCGGATCGTCCGCGCCTACTTCTGGGAGCCCGACATGGGCGGGGTCGACTGGACGGCCGTCCTCGACCAGTACCGGCCCCTCGTCGAACGGGTCTCCTCCCCCGACGAGTTCGCCGACCTGCTCCGCGAGGTCATGGGCGAACTGGGCACCTCCCACGCGTACGTCACCCCCGCCCGGCGCAACGAGGGCCCCCCGCACTACCAGCGTCCGATGGGCCTGCTCGGCGCCAACCTCGTGCACCGGGAGGCCGGCTGGACCGTCAAGCGGATCCTCCCCGGCGAGTCCTCCGACTCCAAGGCCCGCTCGCCGCTGGCCGGCACCGGCATCCGCGAGGGCGCCGTCCTCACCCACGTCGACGGCCGTCCCGTCGACCCGGTCGCCGGGCCGTACCCGCTGTTCTCCGGCACCGGCGGCACCACCGTCGAGCTGACCTTCACCCCCGCCGAGGGCGAGGGCCGGGCCCGCCGCGTGGCCGTCGTCCCGCTCGTCGACGAACGGCCGCTGCGCTACCAGGACTGGGTCGCCAAGCGCCGGGCCGTGGTCCGCGAGCTCAGCGGCGGCCGCTGCGGCTACCTCCACATCCCCGACATGGGCGGCTCCGGCTGGGCCCAGTTCAACCGGGACCTGCGCATGGAGGTCTCCCGGCCCGCCCTGATCGTCGACGTCCGCGGCAACGCCGGCGGCAACATCAGCGAGCTCGTGATGGAGAAGCTCACCCGCCGGATCCTCGGCTGGGACCTCACCCGGAACGCCCAGCCCGTCTCGTACGCCTCCAACGCCCCGCGCGGCCCCGTCGTCGCCCTCGCCGACGAGGCCACCTCCTCCGACGGCGACATGATCACCGCCGCGTTCAAGCTCCTCGGCCTGGGGCCCGTCGTCGGCCAGCGCACCTGGGGCGGGGTCGTCGGCATGACCGGCCGCCACCGCCTCGGCGACGGCACCCAGATCACCGTCCCGATGAACGCGGCCTGGTTCCCCGAGTACGGCTGGTCCCTGGAGAACCAGGGCGTCGAGCCGGACCTCGCGGTCCTGCGCACTCCCCTCGACTGGGCGGAGGGCCGGCACGCCCAGCTCGACGACGCGGTCGAGGTGGCCCTCGCCCTCCTCGCCGAGACCCCGGCGTCCAGCCCCCCGGGCTACACGGACCTCCCCGACCGCTCCCGCCCGAAACTGCCCCCGCGCCCGGAGGACGCCCCGTAGGGGGTGGCCGCCGGCTCCCTCAGGCGGCGCTCCGTCCGAGGGAGTCGGCCAGGTCCAGCTCGTACGACGTCCCCGCCCGCCCGTCGAGCGTCACGCTCCCGACCGCGCCGAAGCCGACGCGGCCCAGCACGGCCCTCGAACCGTCGTTGTCGAGGGTCGTCACGGCGGTCAGCCGGCTCAGCCCGTACTCCTCCCGCGCCCGCCGGCACACCTCCCGCACCCCGGCCGTCGCCACCCCGCGCCCGGTCGCCCGCTCGGCGACCCGGTACCCGAGCTCCGCGGAACCGTCGCCGACGTCGACGAGGTTGAACCGCCCGAGGATCTCGCCGCCCTCCCCCACGAGCACGTGGAAGTGGATGCCCCCGGCCTCCTGCTCGTCGAGCAGCGCCCGGTGCCGCTCCTCGAAGTCGGTGAAGTACGCGTCCCCCCGGTCGGGCACGGACGCGGCGAAGTACGCCCGGTTCTCCCGCTCGAAGACGAGCAGGGCGGGGGCGTGGTCGGATCGCAGTCGCTCAAGTACGGCCATGGGCGCCACCGTACGAAGAACCGCCGCCGGCTGCGTACGACTTTTCGGCCCGTCGTGATCACGCACACGCGGAGACGCACCCGGCGGACCGGGTGCGCCTCGCTCGACACGGCACGCGCGGGGGGCGTGTCAGGCGTCGTAGTCCTGGTCGAGACGGTCCTGGGCCTCCTGCTGGGCCCTGCGCGTCTCCTCGTCGGGGCGGCCGCGGCCCCGGGAGGCGCGCTCGGACGCCTCGTCCCTCGCCTTGCCCATGGCCTGCCGCCTCAGCTGCTCCGACCTGTCCTCGAACTGCTCTGCCTTGCCCATGAACGTTCACTCCTCGAAGGGTGGGAGGGGCCGGGGCGAGGTGCCTGCCGGGCCTCGACCAGCCTTGCACGGGCGTACATTCCACGCATGTCGATCGATCACGGACGGCTACCGGGCCCGGAGCGGCCCGGCGGCGGCCCGGCGGGGTCCCCTCCCGCCGGGCCGCCGCACCGGGGTCAGCGCGCCGCCGAACGGCCCGTCCGCTCCTCCTCGTCGGCCGCCCCGCCCGCGCCCACCAGGCCCTTGGAGACCGTGCCGAGACGCGGCTCGAAGCGCCGCATCTCGCGCTGCCCCACCGTCGCGATCAGGCCCGGCAGGTAGCCGCGGACCGACTGCATCCCGCGCAGCCACCACTGCGCGTAGACGTGGGGGGAGCGCCGCTCGATGCCGGCGACGATCCGGTCGACGGCCGGGCCGAGCGGGTACGTGCGGTTCGACGGCCACGGCAGCCGCTGCCGCAGCTCCTTCATCACGTCGTCCTGGTCGGCGCCCCGCACCATGTCGGTGTCCGTCCAGGAGAGGTAGCCGACGCCGACCCGCACGCCCTTGTGGGCCACCTCGGCGCGCAGGCTGTGCGCGAAGGCCTCCACGCCCGACTTGGAGGCGCAGTACGCGGTCATCATGGGCGCCGGGGTGATCGCGGCGAGCGAGGCGATCTGGAGGAAGTAGCCGCGGGACTCCATGAGGACGGGCAGGAAGGCCCGGCCCGTCACCGCGCCGCCGATCAGGTTGACCTCGATGACCCGCCGCCAGGCGGCCGGGTCGGACTCCACGAAGGGACCGCCCGCCGCGACACCGGCGTTGGCGACGACGATGTCGACCTTCCCGAAGCGCTCCTTGACCTCGGCCGCGACCGTGGCCATCGCCTCGTGGTCGGTGACGTCGGCGTGCCACCAGTCGGCCTCGGTGTGCAGCCGGCCGGCGACCTCCTTGAGCTGCTCGGGCTCCAGGCCGACCAGCGCGATCCGCGCACCGCGCGCGGACAGCTTGCGGGCGAGGAGCTCCCCGACGCCGCGGGCGCCGCCGGTGACGACCGCGACCTGTCCTTCCAGGCTCACCCGGCTCATGCCTTCTCCTTCACTTCCAGGTACGTGTCGGTCAGTTCGCGGATCCGCGCGGTGACGGCCTCGGGGGCCTCCACCGGTGTCATGTGTCCCATACCCGCCAGTTCGACCAGCCCCACGCACTGCGGGAGCGCCTCGGCCATGGCGCGGGAGTGGACGGGCGGGGTGAGCCGGTCGGCGGTGCCGACGACGACGGCCACGGGCAGGTCGAGCGACCGCAGGCCGGCCTCCAGGTCGAGCTCGGAGAGCACCCGGGACCACCCGACGCGGGCGCCGCGCGGGCAGGCGTGCACGATCCGGGCGCAGGCGTCCACCCGCTCGGGTGCCGAACCGGGGCCCATCGTGGCGTACTTGAGGATCCTCTTCGAGACGGCGTTGACCGGCCCGAGCGGCGCCTTCGCGCCGAGGACGCCCCGGGTGAGCCGGGTGCGCCGGGCACCGGCCCGGCCCGGCACGACGGTGGCCTCGGCGGTCAGCCGCGAGGGCCCGGTGGAGCAGAGCAGCACGGCCGCCGCGTGCTCCCGGAAGCCGGGCCGGTCCGCCGCCGCCATCACGGTCATGCCGCCCATGGAGTGACCGGCGAGGACGGCCTTCTCGCCGGGGGCCAGGGTGCTCGCGAGGACCGCCTCGAGGTCGTCGGCGAGGGCCCGGGTGGCGTAGCCGGAGGGTCCGGCGGGGACCGGGGACCGGCCGTGGCCGCGCTGGTCGTAGGCGATGACCCGGTGGTCGGCGGCGAGGGCCCGTATCTGCTCGGCCCAGAAGGCGATCGAGCAGGTCCAGCCGTGGGCGAGGACGACGGCGGGTGCGCCCTCGGGGCCGTACACCTCGACGTGGACGCGGGCTCCGTCGGCGGAGACGGCGGTGAGTTCGCGGGAGGGGGGCAGCGGGGTCAGGTGCCGGCTCACTTGGCGGTCTCCTTCGCGCGGGTGCCGCGGGTCTCGGCGGCGGCGGGCTTCACCGGCTTCGGGGCGCGGACGACCTCGTACTCGGAGAGGTCGACCTGCCGCGTCTCGCGGCGGAACTCCCCGGTGGTGCCCGGCCACAGGGTGGTGTTGCGCCCGTTGGCGTCGAGGTACCAGCTGTCGCAGCCGCCGGCCTTCCAGACGGTGCGCTCCATCCGGGCCTGCACCTTGCGGTTCCAGGCGCCGACGGCGGAGGGCCGGACGGCGAGGGCGGCGCGGCCGCCGAGCACGTTCAGCTGGCGCAGGTAGTCGGCCATGTAGTTCAGCTGGGACTCGATCATGAGGATCATCGAGGAGTTGCCGAGGCCGGTGTTGGGGCCGATGACGGTCATGAAGTTGGGGAATCCGGCGGCGGTGGCGCCGCGCAGCGCCTCCATGCCGCCCTTCCAGGACTCGGCGAGGGTCTTGCCCTCGGAGCCGACGATCCGCTCGGCGATCGGCATGTCGGTGACGTGGAAGCCGGTGCCGAAGACGATCGCGTCGACCTCGGTCTCGGTGCCGTCGGCGGCGACCACGGTGGAGCCGCGGACCTCGCGCAGACCGGAGGCGACGACGTCGACGTTGGGCCGGGCGATCGCCGGGTAGTACGTGCTGGAGAGCAGGATGCGCTTGCACCCGATGCGGTACGAGGGGGTCAGCTTGGCCCGCAGGGCCGGGTCCTTGACGGACTTGGCGATGTTGGCCTTGGCGAGCCTCTCGACGATCCCGAGCTCGCCGGGGTGCTTGGTGAAGGCGCCGACCTGGAGCTCGCGGATGCCCCAGAGCAGGCCGCGGCGGAGGGTCCCGGTGACGGGCAGGGCGCGGTGGAGCCAGCGCTCGGGGCCGGTGATGGCGCGGTCCATGCGGGGCATGACCCACGGGGGCGTCCGCTGGAAGAGGGTCAGCCGGCCGACCCGCGGCTGGATCGCGGGCACGATCTGGATGGCGGAGGCGCCGGTGCCGACCATGGCCACGCGCTTGCCGGTCAGGTCGTAGTCGTGGTCCCAGCGGGCCGAGTGGAAGACCTTGCCCGGGAAGTCGGCGAGGCCGGGGACGTCCGGGATCTTGGGGTCGGAGAGCGGCCCGGTGGCGGAGACGACGACCTCGGCGCTGAAGGAGCCCCGGCTGGTCTCGATCTCCCAGCGGAGCGCCTCGGCGTCCCACTCCATCCGTACGACCTCGTGGTTCAGCCGCAGGTGGGGGCGGATGCCGAAGGTGTCCGTGACGTGTTCCAGGTAGGCGCGGATGTGGCGCTGCCCGGAGAAGGTCCGCGGCCAGTCGGGGTTGGGTGCGAAGGAGAAGGAGTAGAGGTGGGAGGGGACGTCGCAGGCGCAGCCGGGGTAGCTGTTGTCCCGCCACGTGCCGCCGACGGAGTCGGCCCGCTCCAGGACCACGAAGTCGGTGATCCCTTCGCGGCGCAGCCGGACGGCGGCGCCGAGGCCGCCGAATCCCGATCCGATCACCGCCACACGTACCTGCTCGTGCTTCGCCATGCCGCCTCCCGCACACCCGGCCGATCACGCCAGCAATCACTGGCACAGTCGGGACTGTAGAGCAGCTCCATACCGAGCGGTAGGGGTCGGACGAGGGAAAGTTACCGGCGGTACAACATAGGCTGGCGTCCGTGGCTGAAGGATCAGGCAAAGGGACAGGCGACGGATCAGGACCCGGCCCGGTGACGCACGCGGGCGGCTCCGAGGACCCGCGGGCCGGCGCGGGCGCGGGCCCGCGGCGGGCCGCGCCCGACCCCGGGGCCGCCCCGGGGACCGGGACGCACGCGCCCGAGGACGCCCACGAGCCCGAGGGCCTGCGCGAATACCGCATGGAGGAGCTCGCCGCCGCCGCGGGCATCACCGTCCGCACCCTGCGCTTCTACCGCGAGCGCGGCCTGATCCCGCCGCCCCGCCGCGAGGGCCGCATCGCCTGGTACGACGAGCAGCACCTGGCCCGGCTGCGCACGATCGCCGCCCTCCTGGAGCGCGGCCACACCCTCAACGGCATCGCCGACCTCACCACCGCCTTCGAGAGCGGCCGCAACGTCCGGGAGGTCCTGGCCCTCGGCGCCCCCAGCGAGGAGGAGCCGGTCCGGCTGACCCCCGAGGAGCTCGCCGACCACTTCGCGGGCGAGGTCACCCCGGAGAACCTCGCCGCCGCCCTCGACCTCGGCTACCTCGTCACCGACGGCGAGGAGATCATCCACATCAGCCGCCGGCTGCTCGACGTCTCCGCCGCGCTCGTCCGGGAGGGCGTCCCGCTCGCCGAGGTCCTCAAGGCCGGGGCCCGCGTCCGCGAGCACGCGGACGCCCTCGCCGAACTCTTCACCGACCTGCTGCGCACCCACGCGGCCGAGGACGACCTGCGGCGGCTGCGCCCGCTCGCGAAGAGCGTGGTCGAGGCGGAGCTGTCGATGGCGCTCGACCGCCGACTCGGCCCGGGAACGCCGCGGGACACCCCCTAGAGGGCGTCCCGACGGGCCGGGAGGGCCTCCCGGCGGGCCCCTACGGCTGGTAGACCGCCGTCACGGGCGCGTGGTCGCTCCACCGCTCGGTGTGGGTGGCGGCCCGCTCGACGTACGCCTTGACGGCCCTGGCGGCGAGCCCGGGGGTGGCGAGCTGGTAGTCGATGCGCCAGCCGCTGTCGTTGTCGAAGGCGCGCCCCCGGTAGGACCACCAGGAGTAGGGCCCCTCCTGCTCGGGGTGCAGGGCGCGGACGACGTCCACGTACCCGCCGTCGCCCTCGTCGAGCACCTGCCCGAACCACTCCCGCTCCTCGGGCAGGAAGCCGGCGTTCTTCTTGTTGGCCTTCCAGTTCTTGAGGTCGGCCTCCCGGTGCGCGATGTTCCAGTCGCCGCAGACGACGACCTCGCGGCCGTCGGCGGCGGACCGCTCCCGGAGCTCCTTCAGGTACGGCAGGAACTCCCCCATGAACCGGTACTTCTCGTCCTGGCGCTCGGTCCCGACCTCGCCGGACGGCAGATAGAGGCTGGCGACGGTCACGCCGGGCAGGTCCGCCTCGACGTAGCGGCCGGCGGTGTCGAACTCGCTCGACCCGAAGCCGACGCGGACCCGGTCGGGCTCGCGGCGGGTGTAGAGGGCGACCCCGGCCCGGCCCTTGGCGGCGGCGGGCGCGTGGACGGTGAACCAGCCCTCGGGCGCGCGCACCTCGGGCGGCAGCTGGGCCTCCTCGGCGCGCACCTCCTGGAGGCAGACGGCGTCGGCGGTGGTCTCGCCGAGCCACTCGACGAAGCCCTTCTTCGCGGCGGCACGGAGGCCGTTGACATTCACGGACGTCACAGTGAGCATCCCGGGAGAATACCGACACCCCCTCATCGCATACATGTACGATGACACGCATGAACATCCAGCCCACGCCCTACGACCACCCCGACGCCGTCGCGCTCAACGACGCGGTCCAGGCGGAGTACGCCGTCCGCTACGGCGACGAGGGCGACGCCACACCGCTGGACGCCGGGATGTTCGCCCCGCCGCGGGGCCTCTACCTGCTCGCCTACGACCCCGACGGCGCCCCGGTCGCCACCGGCGGCTGGCGGACCCAGGACGAGAACGACGAGGGCTACGAGAACGGCGACGCCGAGCTCAAGCGCATGTACGTGATCCCCGAGGCCCGCGGCCTGGGCCTGGCCCGCCGCATCCTCTCCGCCCTGGAGTCCGACGCCCGCGACGCCGGCCGCACCAGGATGGTCCTGGAGACGGGCACGGCCCAGCCGGAGGCCATCGCCCTCTACACGTCGAGCGGCTACGAGCCCTGCACCAAGTTCGGCCTGTACCGCACTCACGACAACAGCCGCTGCTTCGCCAAGCCGCTGACCTGAGCCCCGTCTCCCTCCCCCACCGCCCCGCCCCCTGACGGCATCCCTCCCACCCGGCGGCCGTCGCCTCCGCGACGGGGCGGGAATTCAGGAGCCGAAGTCCGAGCCGTGCGGTAGAACTCGTAGCGCCGCACGGGCCGCCTCCACAGGCACCCGGTCCGCGGCATGTCTCGACACATCCCTTGGGGGGGACCGAAATGTTCAGAGCACGGGCGGCAGTGGCCGCCGCGGGCGCGGCCGCGTTCCTGGCCGCCGGCATTCCCGTCGCGTACGCCGCGGAGAGCCAGGCTCCCACCGTTCGGTGGGCCTCCAGCGTCTCGGACGACCTGGGGACCCTCCAGGTGGCGATCAGCTCCGACAGCGCCGTCACCGCGATCAGGGCCCACATCGTCTCGCCGGTCACCGGGCAGGAGGTGGCGGTCGTGGAGACCGACGCCTTCGCGCTCCACTCCGGCACCGCGGACGACGGAGTCTGGCGCACCGGACAGCCGCTGTCCCTGCCGGCCCTCGGCGACTACACCGTGCGCGTCGAGGCGACGGACGCCGACGGCGACCGCACCACCGCCGACTCCGCCGGCGGCCTCGCCTACTACGTCCAGGCGGTCTTCGAGGACGTGCGGACCGACCGCACCGAGGTCGACATCGACGACCGCCAGGTGAGGGTGGACGGTGTCCTGAAGGGCCGCCGCCCGGACACCCGCGCGCTGGAGCCGCTGGTGGACCACCCGGTGGTCCTCGACGTGGACTACATGCCCGATCGCACGGCCCGCACCGATGAGCAGGGACGTTTCTCCGCCTCGGTCACCGTCAACCTGGCCACGCAGATCCAGGCCGTCTACCGGCACGCCGACGAATTCCCGTACGTGCTGTACGGCTCGTCCTCCGAACTGCCGGTCGGAATCCGCCAGGTGGCCACGCGCTGGACCGTCCAGAGCCTCGCCGAGCCCCGGACGATCGACTTCGGGCAGGAGGTCTCCCTCACCGCGACGCTGGAGCGTGAAACCCCGCAGGGGTGGGCGCCCTTCGCGGGCCAGAGCGGCGGAGTCCTCTTCGAGCCCGCGGCGCCGGGCCAGTCCGCGGTCGTCGGCGGCTTCACCACGGACGAGGCGGGCAGGATCGCCTTCACCCACGCCCCGTGGGAGACCGGGTCGTTCCTCCTCACCTCACGCAGCGACGACCCCTTCGTCGCCCCCGCCTCCGTCAACAGCGCGCCGGTCACCGTGCTCCGGTCCGCGGCCTTCTCCCGCTTCACCGCGGTCCGCACGCAGGACCGGGGCGTGCTCGTCGAGGGCGGGATGGAGTTCACCGACGGCTGGACCCCGGGGACCATCCCGGTGCGCGTGCAGCACTCCCGCGACGGCAGGACCTGGAAGGACGTGACCACGGTCGAGGCCTACTGGTCCGGCCAGGACTACGCCTTCTCCGCCGAGATCGCCTCCGCGGCGCCGGGATTCCTCCGCGCCCGTTTCGACGCGACCTCGTCCTTCCGCGCGGCCACATCGGCCGCCGTGAAGCCCAGCCGCCCCTGACCGGGCTCCCGCTCCCGGCCGATGGACCGGGAGCGGGAAACGCGGAAACGGAAGATCCCGCCCGGTCGAAGACCGGGCGGGATCGCCATACACGCACCAACGACGAAGATCCCGCCCGATCTTGCGATCGGACGGGATCTCGTCACGTTCCCGAGAGCTACTCGCGAACTGTCGTTTGTGGACCTGTGGGGATTTGAACCCCAGACCCCCTCGATGCGAACGAGGTGCGCTACCAGACTGCGCCACAGGCCCTTGCGACGTGTGAAACATTAGCACCCCGACCGGCTCAGACAAAAATCCATTGCCCCGCAGGTCAGCCGGGGGCCGTCGCGGGCCCCCGGCGGGGTCATTCGTTGGCCGCCCGGGGGCGGTCGTCGTCCGCGTACTGGTCGAAGAGCGGGGTCCGGCCGTGGTCGCGGTCCCGGCGCGGCGGGGTGGTCCGCCGGCGCGGGGCCGGGGACGGGGCGGGGGTCGGGTCGGCCGCCGTGGAGGAGCGCGCCGCGCTCCAGGTCTCCGGGTCCGTGACGTCGACCCCGCTCGTGGCGCGCGGGGCGACCGGGGCGGTGACGTACGTGGGCAGCGGCACCGGGACCGGGTCCCAGCTGTCGCCGCGGGCCGGGCCGCGCTCGCGCTGCTGGTCGACCCACTCCGCGTGGTCGGTCTGCTCCACCAGGGCCCGCCGGTCCGCCTCCTGCGGGGAGGGGGGCTGGGCGGACTCGGGCGAGGGCTCGGGCGTGGGGGCCGGACGCCGGCTCTCCCGCAGCCGGGCCGCCGCCGCCTCCGCGCGCCGCCGGTCCATCACGTAAACGAAGCGGCGCCGCTCCTGGATCCGCAGGTGCACGATGTACGCGCTGAGGAGGAGGGCGGGCACGGCCGGCGCCCAGAGGAAGGGGACCCCGCCGACGGCGGCGACGACCGCGCCGAGGGTGAAGGCCGCGAAGAGCAGCGTCGTGGTGCGCCGGCGGCGGGCGAGGACCTTGCCGCGGCGGGCGCGCTCGGCGGCGGCTCCGGACGCGGGGCGGGACGGCGCGGCGTGCGCCGCCGGGTCCCGCGGCTCCCGTTCGGGGAGTTCCAGACGCGCTTCCGTTCTGGCCGCGGGCGCGGAGAACGCCCGGACGTCGACCGAGCTGAGGTGCTCGGTCTCCACGTCCGGGTCCACGTCGGGCGTCGGACCCTCCGCCGTACGGTCCCGCTCCTTCAGCTCCCTGGCATAACGGCGCTCCATGCCCGCCCGTCCGGAAAGCAGCCGGATGGCGGTGCTGAAGCGTTCCGTCGGACGTGCTTCGTTGAGCTCGTCCTGCCTGCGGAGCCACATCGGTACCAAGTAGGCGGCCCAGGCCCCGACGATGACTGCGTAGATGAGGCCGCTGCTGCTCACGCCTCACACGGTAGAGGGGTTCGTGCGAAGGCATCGGCCAATTGGCCCGGTGTGTCGCACGATCTGGCTGATATCACTGAACTTTTTTGTGATTGTTCAGATCGATTGACTGCCAACTACCGATTGAATTCGAACACTTATCTTATTCTCGCGTGGTGCCAGCGCTTCAACAGCCCCTCCGGCACCTCCTCCGCCGTCAGCGCGAAGACCAGATGGTCCCGCCACGCGCCGTCGATGTGGAGATAGCGGGGCCGCAGCCCCTCCTCGCGGAATCCCAGCTTCTCGACGACCCGGCGCGAAGGCCCGTTCTCCGGGCGGATGCAGACCTCCATGCGGTGCAGGCCGACCGCGCGGAAGCAGTGGTCGACCGCCAGCGCGACCGCCGTCGGCATGACGCCCCGCCCGGCCACCTCGCTGTCCACCCAGTAGCCCACGTGCCCGGAGCACATGGAGCCCCAGGTGATGCCCGCGACGGTCAACTGCCCGACCAGCCGCCCCCGGTACTCGATCACGAACGGCAGCATCCGCCCCGCGTTCGCCTCCGACCGCAGATGGCGGACCATCTGACGGTAGGTCGGCCGCTGGGCCGGCGGCCCGCCCGGGGGAGGCGGCGGAACCGTCGCCTCCCAGGGCCTCAGCCACTCCCGGTTGCGCCGGTTCACCTCGCGCCAGGCCGCGTGGTCGCGCATCTTTATCGGCCGGAGCAGCACGTCTCCGTCCACCAGGACCACCGGCCAGCTCGGGATCACGACGGTCTCGGGTGGTCGCCGCCACGGATCTGGTCGACGGCGTGACGCAGGATCGGCTCCAGGACGGTCAGCCCGTCCCGCACACCGCCGGAGGAGCCCGGCAGGTTCACGATCAGCGTGCCGCCCGCGACCCCGGCCAGGCCCCGGGAGAGCGCCGCCGTCGGCACCTTCTCCCGGCCGTACGCCCGGATCGCCTCCGGGATGCCCGGGATCTCCCGCTCCAGGACCCGCCGCGTCACCTCGGGCGTCTCGTCGGTGGGCGAGATGCCCGTACCGCCGGTGGTCACGATCACGTCGTACCCGGCGGCGACCCCTGCCCGGAGCGCGGCCTCCACCGGCGCCCCGTCGGGGACGACCTGCGGGCCGTCCACGGCGAAGCCGGTCCGGCGCAGGGCCTCCGCGATCAGCGGGCCGCCCTTGTCCTCGTAGACCCCGGCGGCCGCCCGGTTCGACGCCGTGACGACGAGCGCCGCGTACGGGGAGACCAGAGCCCCGCCGACCTCGTCGCCGAGCGCCGGCGGCGGATCCGCGTGGTCGTGCCCGCCCGGCTCCCGGCCCGCGCGCGTCACGACCCGCTCCGCGTCCAGTGGCCCGACTTGCCGCCCGTCTTCTCCTCCACCCGTACGTCGGAGATGACCGCGCCCTTGTCGACCGCCTTCACCATGTCGACCACCGTGAGGGCCGCCACCGAGACCGCGGTCAGGGCCTCCATCTCGACGCCCGTGCGGTCCGTGGTCTTCACGGTCGCCAGGATCTCCACCGCGTCATCGGCGACCGCCAGGTCCAGGGTCACGCCCGACACGGCCAGCGGATGGCAGAGCGGGATGAGGTCCGGGGTCCTCTTCGCTCCCATGATCCCGGCGATCCGGGCCGTGGCGAGCGCGTCGCCCTTCGGGACGCCCTCGCCGCGCAGCAGCTCGATCACGCGCGGCGAGACGAGGACCCGCCCGCTGGCCCGCGCCGTGCGGGAGGTGACGTCCTTCGCCGAGACGTCGACCATGCGGGCCGCGCCCGCCTCGTCGATGTGGGTGAGACCTTGCTGCGTGCTCATCGCCGTGACACTCCCGGTCGCTGTGTGGGACGACACCGTACCCCCACCCTCGCCCTCTCAGCCGAGGAGGACCACTTCCAGCTCGGCGCCCGGCTCCACGCTCTCCGTCTCCTCCGGGACCACGAGCAGGCAGTCCGCATGCGCGAGGGCCGCGATCAGATGGGATCCGGCACCGCCCACCGGAGTGACGGTGCCCGCCGCCGGGTCGTACGTCCCGCGCAGGAACTGCCGGCGCCCGGCGGGCGACGACAGCGCCGCGGAACCCGCCAGCTCCGCCCGCACCACGGGCCGGTGCAGGTCCTCCACCCCCATCAGGGCGCGGATCGCGGGCCGGACGAACAGCTCGAAGGAGACGTACGAGGAGACCGGGTTGCCCGGCAGCGCGAGGAGCGGGATCTGCTCGGCGCCGATCGCGCCGAAGCCCTGGGGCTTGCCCGGCTGCATGGCCAGCTTGCGGAAGTCGACCTGCCCGTCGGCCGTCAGCGCCTCCTTGACCACGTCGTACGCGCCGACGCTCACCCCGCCCGTGGTCACGATCAGATCGGCCCGGATCAGCTGGTCCTCGATGGTGGCGCGCAGCGACTCGGCGTCGTCGGCGACGGCCCCCACCCGGTAGGCGAGAGCGCCCGCGTCCCGCGCGGCCGCGGCGAGCGCGAAGCTGTTGGAGTCGTGGATCTGGCCCTCGGCCAGCGGCTCGCCCGGCTGGACCAGCTCGCTGCCGGTGGACATGACGACCACCCGGGGGCGGGGCCGCACCCGGACGGTGCCGCGGCCGATCGCGGCGAGCAGCCCGATCTGCGGCGGCCCGAGCACCGTGCCGGCCGACAGGGCCAGCTCACCGGCCCGCACGTCGCTCCCCCGCTCGCGGACGTGGGCGCCGGCCGTCGCGGCGCGGTGCACCCGGACCTCGCCCGACGCGCCCTCGGGGGCGGCGCTCGCGGCGGTCATGCCGGTGGCCGCGCCCCCGCCCGTACCGCCGTCGGTCCACTCGACCGGGACGACGGCCTCGGCGCCGGGCGGCAGCGGGGCGCCGGTCATGATCCGGGCGGCCTGGCCGGGGCCGACCTCGGGCAGTCCGCCGGCGCCCGCCGCGACGTCGCCGACGACGGTGAGGACGGCGGGGAACTCCTCGGTGGCGCCCGCGACATCGGCGACCCGGACCGCGTACCCGTCCATCGAGCTGTTGTCGAAGGGCGGCAGCGCGACGGGCACCGTCACGTCCTCGACGAGGACGCAGCCCTGCGCGTCCAGGAGCTGCAGCTCGATGGGTTCGAGCGGGCCGACCGTCGCGAGGATGTCGGCGAGGTGCTCGTCCACCGACCAGAGACCGCGCGCGGGCCCCGCGCAGGGGTCCGCGGCGCCCGTCTCCCCGCCGTGCTCGTGCCCGCCGTGCGCCTCGGCGCCGGACGCACGGCCGGAGGGCCCGTGGTCGCCGTGCTCGTGAGCGTGGTCTCCGCGATCGTGGTCGTCGTGGTCGTCGTGGGACGGCGACGGGGTCGCGCTGCTGCTCAAGGTGCTACATCTCCTCGCTGACGTATCTCCGGAGCCAGGCCCGGAAGTCCGGTCCCAGATCTTCACGTTCGCACGCGAGTCTGACAATGGCACGCAGATAGTCGCCGCGGTCGCCGGTGTCATAGCGGCGGCCCTTGAAGACGACTCCGTGCACCGGGCCGCCGATCTTCTCGTCCGAGGCGAGGGTCTGCAGGGCGTCCGTCAGCTGGATCTCCCCGCCGCGGCCCGGCTCGGTCTCCCGCAGGGTCCCGAAGACGGCCGGATCCAGCACGTACCGGCCGATGATCGCGTAGTTGCTGGGGGCCTCGTCCGGGTCCGGCTTCTCGACCAGGTCCGTCACCTTCACGACGTCCGCGTCGCCGGTGGCCTCGACCGCCGCGCAGCCGTACAGGTGGATCTGCGAGGGGTCGACCTCCATGAGGGCGATCACACTGCCGCCCTCCCGCTCCTGGACCTCCACCATCCGCGCCAGCAGCGGGTCGCGCGGATCGATCAAGTCGTCGCCGAGGAGCACCGCGAAGGGCTGGTCGCCGACGTGCGGGGCGGCGCAGAGCACCGCGTGGCCGAGGCCGCGCGGGGCGCCCTGGCGCACGTAGTGCATGGTGGCGAGGTCACTGGACTCCTGGACCTTGGAGAGGCGCTCGGCGTCGCCCTTGCGCGCCAGGGCCTCCTCCAGCTCGTAGTTCCGGTCGAAGTGGTCCTCCAGGGGACGCTTGTTCCGGCCGGTGATCATCAGCACGTCGGAGAGGCCGGCCGCGACGGCCTCCTCGACGACGTACTGGATGGCCGGCTTGTCGACGACCGGCAGCATCTCCTTCGGCGTCGCCTTGGTCGCCGGGAGGAAGCGGGTGCCGAGGCCGGCGGCCGGGATGACAGCCTTGCTGATCCGGCCCAACCTGGGGAGCGAGTGATTCATGCCGAGCACTTTAGTCGTTCGGAATGAGAGAAAGATGGTGCTCCGATTAACTTCCTCCACATAAAGCCAGTTTCGAGACTTTAGTGAATTCACCGGGAACCGCCATGACACCTGAGATGTCCGAAAAGACCGTGCTGCGCAGCCGACTTCTCGGCGCCCGCGCCGCGCTGGACGCCGACTCCCTGGCCCGCACGGCCGCGTCCCTCGCCCGCCGGGGACTCGAACTCCCCGAACTCGCGGAGGCGTCCACCGTCGCCGCGTACGTGTCCGTGGGCCGCGAACCGGGCACCCGCGCCCTGCTCGACGCGCTCCACGCGCGCGGGGTGCGGGTCCTGCTCCCGGTGCTGCTCCCGGACAACGACCTAGACTGGGCGGCGTACGAGGGCCCCGAGCGGCTCGTGAGGGCCGGGCGCGGTCTGCTCGAACCCGCGGGACCCCGGCTGGGCCCCGAGGCCGTGTGCGGCGCCGACGCCGTCCTGCTGCCGGGCCTCGCGGTCGACGGCCGCGGGATGCGGCTGGGACGGGGCGGCGGCTCGTACGACCGGGTGCTCGCCCGGCTGGGGCGCGCGGGCGCCGATCCGTCGCTGGTGGTGCTCCTCTACGCGGACGAGGTGGTCGCGCGGGTCCCGAAGGAACCGCACGACCACCCCGTGCACGCGGTGGTGACCCCTGAGGGGATCACCCGCTTCCCGGCAGGCGCTACGGCCTGAGCTTGAGCGTGTCCTTCGTCGCCGCGTCGACGGCCGCCCTGCCGTAGGCCCAGTCGTACAGGTCGCCCCTCGCCCACGCGTCCGTCTGGTCGGTGTAGTGCGAGTTGAAGGCGTGGCCGGAGGCGCCGGTGAGGTTGATCCACCGGGACTTGTCCCAGTCGCCGACGTTGACGACCATCCGCATCGACGGGACCCAGATGACCTCGTAGCCGCCCGCGGCGTTCCAGCCGGTGGCGTCGACGGCCGCCTCGCCGCCGCCCAGGTTCCACGGGCCGCGGTTGAGGAGCCGCTGGACGACGCCGGGACCGGCGGTGCCGAGGGTCTGGTTCTTCAGGGTCAGCTGGTGCAGCCGGCCCCAGCTCCAGGTGGAGACGTCCTTGCCGAGCTTCGCGGTCAGCTCCCAGCGCGCGTCCTTCATGGCGCGGGCGAGCAGCTGGTCACGGGTCTCGGTGGCCTGGTCGGTGCGGTTGCCCGGGGTGACCCACCACTCGCTCTTCTCCTGCTTGAGGAGCGGGCGGACCACCTCGTACCAGCGGTCGCCGCCGTCCGGCTGCGCGGAGTCGGGGTCGCGCTGGCCGCACTCGCGGACGAGCTTGTTCTGCTCGTCGACCGGGCCGTTGGCGTCGGCGGGGAGCACGTTGATGCAGTCGCCCTCGGCGCGGAGCTCCTTGGGGAGCTTGTTGCCGAAGGCCAGCTTGAGGACGTTGCGCCAGACCGCGTTGAAGTAGGCGGCGGCGGCCGAGTCGGGCTCCTGGGTGTAGTCCCAGCCCTCCAGCAGCTTCTGCGCCTCGCGGACGTGCGGGTCCGAGATGTCGATCTTCAGCAGGAGCGGGTTGAGCAGCGTGGCGATCTCGCTGCGGTTGTCCGTCTGCATGGTCCGCATGTCGTCCGGCGAGATCTTCCCGCCGTCCTTGGTCTTCGACTCGATGAGGTCGTTGATCCGCTGGCTGCGGGAGCCGTAGCCCCAGTCCTTGGTGAGCAGGTCGGGGTAGCCCTCGGGGTCGATCACGGCCTGGTTGGCGGTGACGATGTAGCCGCGCTCCGGGTCGTACTCGTAGGGCAGCTGCTCGAAGGGGATGTAGCCCTTCCAGCGGTACGAGGAGTCCCAGCCGGGCGCGGGCAGGGTGCCGTCGCCCTTGGCGCGCTGCGGGATCTTGCCCGGGGACTGGTAGCCGATGTGGCCCTCGGTGTCGGCGTAGACCAGGTTCTGCGAGGGGACCTCGAAGTTCTTCGCGGCGGCGCGGAACTGGTCGAAGTCCTTGGCGCGGTCGAGGGCGAAGATCGCGTCCATCGAGCGGCCCGGCTGGAGCGCGGTCCACTGGAGGGAGACGCCGTAGCCGGTGCCGCGGTCGGGGGCGGCGTTGCCGACGGGGGCCTTCTGGCCGACCTTCTCCAGTTCGGAGGAGCGGTCCGAGACGAGCGGGCCGCGGTCGGTGGAGCGGACGGTGATCGTCCGGTCGCTGCCGCCGGCGACCTTGATGGTCTCCTCGCGGACGGTGAAGGGCTTGACCTTGCCGTCGACGAGGTAGCCGTCGGGGCCGATCTTCTCCAGGTAGAGGTCGGTGACGTCGGCACCGAGGTTGGTGAGACCCCAGGCGATCTTGTCATTGTGTCCGATGATCACACCGGGCATGCCGGAGAAGGTGTAGCCGGACACGTCGTAGCGGCAGGTCGCCGAGACCGAGCGGCAGTGCAGGCCCATCTGGTACCAGAGGGACGGCAGCTGGGGCGCGAGGTGCGGGTCGTTGGCGAGCAGCGGCTTGCCGGAGGTCGTGTACTGCCCCGAGACGACCCAGGAGTTCGAGCCGATGCCGTTGCCGTTGGGGCCGAGGAGGGCGGGGATGCCGTCCAGGACCTCGGAGAGCGCGCCGAGCTGGGTGCCGATCCCCTGCGAGGAGCCGGAGGAGCCGGGAGAGTCGGAGGCCGGGGTCTCGCCGGTGGTCAGGTCGTCGTCCTCGCCGGCCTTCGCCTTCGGGTCGAACTTCCCGCTGGACCCGTCCACCGCGCCCTGCCCGACGATCGGCTGGTGGAGCGCGTACGGGTACTCCGGGTAGAGCTGCTTGATCTGGCTCGCGCTCATCCGGCTCGTCATCAGCGAGCGGTCGATCTCGTCCTGCATGTTGCCGCGCAGGTCCCAGGCCATCGCCTTGAGCCAGGCCACCGAGTCGACCGGCGTCCACGGCTCGATCGCGTAGTCGTTGGTGAGGGCCAGGGCCGCGTACTCGACGGAGACGTCGGCGGGGTCCCGGTCCTTCAGATAGGCGTTGACGCCCTCCGCGTACGCCTGGAGGTACTTCTTCGTCTCCGGCGACAGGACCTTGTCGTACTCCTGCTGCGCGACCCGGCGCCAGCCGAGGGTGCGCAGGAAGGAGTCCGTCTCGACCTGGCTCTCGCCGAACATCTCGGAGAGCCGTCCCGCGGTCACGTGCCGCCGGACGTCCATCTCGTAGAAGCGGTCCTGCGCCTGGACGTAGCCCTGGGCGCGGAAGAGGTCCGCCTCGTTGTCGGCGTAGATCTGCGGGACGCCGTTCGCGTCGCGCTTCACCTCGACCTCGCCGGACAGACTGTCGAGCCGGATCTCGCCCGTGGTCTGCGGGAACGAGGCCCGGACGGTGCTCACACCCCAGTACCCGCCGTATCCGACGCCCGCGACCAGGGCGAGGACCAGGACGAGGAGGATCAGGCGGGCGCGCCGCCCTTTCTTCTTGGCGGGAGGCGCGGTCGTGTTGGAGGGCATCGCTGTCCTTCGAGGGGCAGGGTGGTCCTGGAGTACGGGAGCAACCTTAGGCGCAGCGTCCGGAGGCCCCGGACGCGGTGTCCGGAACAGAACCGTACGGGCGAGCGAGGAGGTGCAAAGGAGGCGTCAAGAAAACGTTAAAGATTAGGTAAGGTAACGAAGTGTCGGCCGCTGGAGGAACGATCCAGCCGCACGCGACGGCCGCTGGAAGACCGCTCCAGCCGCCTGTGAGGGGAAGGAACGGCCACTGACTGTCCACGAGCTCAACGAACTCCTGCTCATCAGCTCCCTCGTGCTGCTGATCGCGGTCGCGGCCGTACGGATCTCGTCCCGGAGCGGGCTCCCCAGCCTGCTGCTCTACCTCGGCATCGGCATCGCCATCGGCCAGGACGGCATCGGCAACGTCGCCTTCGACAACGCGGAACTGACGCAGGTCATCGGCTACGCGGCCCTCGTCGTGATCCTCGCCGAGGGCGGCCTCGGCACGAAGTGGAAGGAGATCAAGCCGGCCCTGCCCGCCGCGGTCGTCCTCTCCACCGTCGGCGTCGCGGTGAGCGTGGGCATCACGGCCGCCGCCGCCCACTACCTCGTGGGCCTCGACTGGCGGCAGGCCCTGATCATCGGCGCCGTCGTCTCCTCGACCGACGCCGCCGCGGTCTTCTCCGTCCTGCGCAAGGTGCCCCTGCCGTCACGGGTCACCGGCGTCCTGGAGGCCGAGTCCGGCTTCAACGACGCCCCCGTCGTCATCCTCGTCGTCGCCTTCTCCACCGCGGGACCGGTCGACGACTGGTACGTCCTCGTCGGCACGATCATCCTCGAACTCGCCATCGGCGTCGCCGTGGGCCTCGCCGTCGGCTTCCTCGGCGCGTACGGGCTGCGGCACGTCGCCCTGCCCGCCTCCGGCCTCTACCCGATCGCCGTCATGGCCATCGCCGTCGTCGCGTACGCGGCCGGCGCCATGGCCCACGGCTCCGGCTTCCTCGCCGTCTACCTGGCCTCGATGGTCCTCGGCAACGCCAAGCTGCCCCACGCGCCCGCGAACCGCGGCTTCGCCGAGGGCCTCGGCTGGATCGCCCAGATCGGCATGTTCGTCCTGCTCGGCCTGCTCGTCACCCCGCACGAGCTCGTCCACGACTTCTGGCCCGCCGTCGTCATCGGCCTGGTCCTGACCGTGGTCGCCCGCCCCATGGAGGTGCTGGTCAGCCTGCTGCCCTTCCGCATCCCCTGGCAGGAGCAGGCCCTGATGTCCTGGGCGGGGCTGCGCGGAGCCGTCCCCATCATCCTGGCCACCATCCCGATGGTGTCCGACATCGCCGGCAGCGAGCGGATCTTCAACATCGTCTTCGTGCTCGTCGTCGTCTACACCCTCGTCCAGGGCCCGACCCTGCCCTGGCTGGCGAAGGCCCTCAAGCTCGGCGACTCCGGGGAGGCCGCCGACCTCGGCGTCGAGTCCGCACCCCTGGAGCGGCTCCGCGGCCACCTGCTCTCCGTCACCATCCCGGAGCACTCCCGGATGCACGGCGTCGAGGTCGCCGAACTGCGGCTGCCGGCCGGAGCGGCCGTCACCCTCGTCGTACGGGAGGAGTCCAGCTTCGTCCCGGGGCCGGCGACCGTCCTGCGGCGCGGCGACGAGCTCCTCGTCGTCGCGACCGACCCGGTGCGGGACGCCACCGAACGACGGCTGCGCGCCGTCGGCCAGGGCGGCAAGCTCGCCGGCTGGCTCGGCACCGGAGGCGCCACGGCGGTCAGCCGGCCGCACGGCACCGAGATGCGCTTCCACCGACCGGAGCACCACAAGCGAACATCCGGTTAATCCCAGGCATTATTTCGGGGTCGGGGGCGTTTTCCCAGGCGGGAGGACGCTCCTCCCTGTACCATGAAGGCACACCTGATCGAACCAACTCTGCCTGACGCAGAGCTGGCGCGACCGTATGGCGGCCGTGGCGCCCCTCCGCAGTGGGGCCGGCCCGGTATCTACCGCAGTGACGCGCATGAGGACAGCTCTCGGCGACACCCGCACCACCGTGCCGGGACGCGCTACCAGGCGGCAGAAAGGCCAGGACCGTGGCGTCCACGGTCATCTCGGACAAGCGGCCCGGCTACGGGCAGCTGCTGCGCACCCCCGGTGCGCTGTCCTTCCTGCTCCCCGGCTTCGCCGCCCGGCAGCCCTTCGCGATGCTGACCATCGGCATCGTCCTGCTCGTCCAGCACACCACCGGCTCCTTCGGCAGCGCCGGCGCGGTCGCCGCCGTCACCGGCGTCTCGATGGCGCTGTTCGCCCCGCAGAGCGGCAAGCTCGCCGACCGCTTCGGCCAGCGCGCCGTCCTGATCCCCGGCGTCCTCGTCCACACCGCGTCCGTCTCCCTGCTCGTGGTGCTCGCGCTGAGCGGCGCCCCGCTGTGGGCGCTGTTCCTGGCCGCCGTGCCCGCCGGCGCCTCCGTGCCGCAGGTCGGGCCGATGGTCCGGGCCCGCTGGGCCGCCAAGCTCGACGGCACCCCGCTGATGCCGACGGCCGCGGCCTTCGAGTCCGTCACCGACGAGTTCACCTTCGTCGTCGGCCCCGTCCTCGCGACCGCCCTCTGCACCGGCGTCCACCCCGCCGCCGGCCTGATCGCCGAGGCCGCCCTCACCCTCGTCGGCGGACTCTTCTTCGCCGCCCAGCGCGCCACCCAGCCCGCGTTCGGCATCTCCGCGGCCGCCGCCTCCGAGCCCCACCGCTCGGCACTCTCCATCCCCGGCGTCCGCGTCCTCGTCGTCGCCTTCCTCGGCATCGGCTCCGTCTTCGGCGGCATGCAGGTCTCGCTCACCGCCTTCACCGAGGAGATCGGCAACCCCGGCGCCAACGGCCTGCTGTACGGCGTCTTCGCCGCCGGCAACATGCTCGCGGGCATCGCCATGGGCGCCGTCGCCTGGAAGACCGGCCCGCGCCGCCGCATGATCCTGGGCTACGCCGGCCTCACCGTCGCCGCCTCCCTGCTGTGGACCACCCACTCGGTGCTGCTCCTCGGCGCCCTCGGCCTGGTCGTCGGTCTGTTCATCGCCCCGGCCCTGATCACCGGCTACACCATCGTCGAGACCCTGATCCCGGCCTCCGCCCGCACCGAGGCCTTCACCTGGCTCACCGGCGCCGTCGCGCTCGGCCAGGCCGCGGCCGTCACGGTCGCCGGCCGACTCGCCGACGCCCACGGCGCGAGCACCGGATTCCTGGTCCCGATGGTGGGCACCGCGCTCGCCCTGGCCACGCTCCTCGCCCTGCGCTCGCGCCTCAAGCCGCGCGAGGCGAGCCGCGTCGCGGCGCGTGGCATCGGTCACCGCGTCGCGGTGGCGGTGGACTGAACCGGCGGAATACGTCAGTATGGATTGTCGTTAGCACTCGATGAGTGTGAGTGCCAGGAGGAAGACAAGTGCCGACCTACCAGTACCAGTGCACCGAGTGCGGCGAAGGCCTCGAGGCGGTGCAGAAGTTCACCGATGACGCGCTGACCGAGTGCCCCCAGTGCAAGGGCCGCCTGAAGAAGGTGTTCTCGGCCGTCGGCATCGTCTTCAAGGGATCCGGCTTCTACCGGAACGACAGCCGCGGCTCGTCGTCCAGCAGCTCGCCGGCCGCGTCGAAGTCCTCGACCCCGTCGACCCCCGCCGCCTCCTCGTCGTCCTCGACGTCGGACGCCAAGCCGGCCGCGTCGACCTCCTCCGCCTCGACGTCCTCGTCGAGCACCGGAAGCTCGGCCGCCTGACCCCTGCGCCCGCCCCGTCTCCGGGCGCGGTCCGCACGTTCCTCGCCAGGGCCCCGTCGTACGACGGGGCCCTCGGCGTTCCCCGGAACCCCGCATAGGGTGACCGGCATGGCGAACCCACACGCGTACGCGGACATCGGCGTGATCGGCGGCTCCGGCTTCTACTCCTTCCTGGAGGACGTCACGGAGGTCACCGTCGACACCCCGTACGGCAGCCCCAGCGACTCCCTCTTCCTCGGCGAGATCGCCGGCCGGCAGGTCGCCTTCCTCCCCCGCCACGGCCGGAGCCACAGCGTCCCGCCGCACCGCATCAACTACCGCGCCAACCTCTGGGCCCTGCGCTCCGTCGGCGTCCGGCAGATCCTCGGACCCTGCGCCGTCGGCGGACTCCGCGAGGAGTACGGACCGGGCACCCTCGTCGTCCCCGACCAGCTCGTCGACCGTACGAAGGCCCGCGCGCAGACCTACTTCGACGGGGAGCGGCGGGCCGACGGAGCCGTGCCCCGCGTCGTCCACGTGACCTTCGCCGACCCGTACTGCCCCGACGGGCGGCGGGTCGCGGTCAAGGCCGCCCGCGGGCAGGGCTGGGAGCCGGTCGACGGCGGCACCATGGTCGTGATCGAGGGGCCCCGCTTCTCCACCCGGGCCGAGTCCCGCTGGCACGCCGCGGCCGGCTGGTCGGTCGTCGGCATGACGGGCCACCCCGAGGCCGTCCTCGCCCGGGAACTGGGCCTCTGCTACACCTCGCTCGCGCTCGTCACCGACCTCGACGCGGGCGCCGAGACCGGCGAGGGCGTCTCCCACACCGAGGTGCTGCGGGTGTTCGGCGAGAACGTCGGCCGCCTGCGGGAGGTGCTGTTCGACGCGGTGGCCGCGCTGCCCGCGACCGTCGACCGGGACTGCCTGTGCACCCACGCCCACGACGGCTGGAACCTGGGGATCGAACTGCCCTGACCCGGCCCTCGGAGGAACGCAACCCCCCGGGAGGGTGAGGGAGTCGTCCACAGGCGGTGGGCGGTCCCCAGGCCGGAGCGGGGAAGCGGAGCGGGCCGGAGAGTGGGAGCCGATCCCTTTCCCGACCAGGACGGCGGCACCCTCCCATGACCCGCACCCTCCCTTCCCCCGTTCCGGCTCCGTGCGCGGTGCCGCCCTTCGAGCCCCTGCGGGTGCACGGCCCCCGCCTCCGGCTGCGCAGGGCACTGCGCCGCGGCCGGTGGGCCCCCGCCACCGTCCTCGCCCTCGTGGCGGCCGCCCTCGCCGTGACGGGCGGCGGCCCGCCGTCCGGCGCCGCCGCGGCACCCCCGGGCGACCGGACCGCCTCCGGCACCGCGCCCGTGCGGCCGTCCGTCGCCGTCCGGCTGGTGTCCGCGCCGGTGCGGATCGCCGACGCCGCGACCGTACGGCTGCTCCGCCCCGGCGACCGGGTCGACGTGATCGCCGCGCCCGGCCCGCACCTCGGCGGCGACGGCCGGGCCCGGGTCGTGGCCGCGGGCGCCCGGGTCGCCGAGGTCCCCCGGCCGGACGCGACCGGCGCCGACGGAGGGGCGCTCGTCGTCCTATCCGTGCCGCGCGCCGCGGCCACCGCGCTGGCAGGTGCCGGTGTCACCTCGCAACTCGCGGTGGCATGGTGCTGATTCGCACTGACACCCTGTCACTTCACCGTTCCGTGTGTACGGATTGGACGATTCTGTTCCGTTCGCGGCCTAATGGCACGGCACACAGCAGCACGAGCGACGAAAGGCACCTTGGTGGCCGAGAAGAAGGAAAGTTTGCTGGCGGGCTTCAAGGCCTTCCTGATGCGTGGCAACGTGATCGACCTGGCCGTGGCCGTCGTGATCGGTGCCGCCTTCACCAACATCGTGAACTCGGTGGTCAAGGGCATCATCAACCCGATCGTCGGTGCCTTCGGCACCAAGGACCTGGAGAGCTACTCGACCTGCATCAAGGACACCTGCGCCGTCGTCAACGGCGAGGTGCAGGGCATCCAGCTCCAGTGGGGCCTGGTCCTCAGCGCGATCCTCAGCTTCCTGATCACCGCGGCCGTCGTCTACTTCCTCATGGTCCTGCCGATGGCGAAGATCCTCGCGAAGCGCGCGGCGCACGACAAGGCCAAGGAGGGCGTCGCCGAGACCATGGAGATCAGCGAGCTGGAGGTCCTCAAGGAGATCCGCGACCACCTGGTCGCCCAGCGCGGCCCCGTCGCGGGCCCCGGGACGGGCACGGGCACGGGTCCTGGCGGTGCGGGTTCCGGCGGTACGGGGACGCACCCCACCTCCTGACCGGCACCCCGTGCCGGAGTCAGAGGTGGTGCGGCGGCTTCTCGTCGAGGAAGCGCGCGAGGTCGGCGGCGCTGTCGCCGCCGGGAGGCCGCTCGCCCCATCCACGGTCCGTGTCGTCCGCGGACTGCTGGTCCAGCGGATCGTCGAAGACGAGTGCCGGCTTCGGACTGTTCTCGGGGCTGGGACGTACACCGGGCCGCTTCGCGTCTCGCGGTCCATGGGCGGGGGCGGTGCTCATACCCCCAGGGTACGCCCGGCCTCCCGCCCCGAACCCCGCTGATCCGCGGTCCCTCCGCCCCGCACGGCCCCGTCCCGCTCAGCGGTCCTTCGGGTCGAGCATCCAGAGCCCCAGCACCACCAGGAACGACAGGCAGAGGAAGCCCGCGCCCCACCACGCGGTCCCGGTGTCCCCCGCCATCCACTCGTCCACCACGATCGTCAGCCCCCAGAGCTGGCCGATGACGACCGTCAGCGCCAGCGTGAGGCGGGCCGTCAGCTTCGAGGAGCGCTCCGGCTCCTGCTCCGTGCCGGCTCCCGGCCCCGGCCCGGTGCGGGTGATCCGGGGATCTCCGTACCCGCTGGTGGGACGGATCTGCGGATACCGCTCGCGCACCGGGCGGTTCAGCCGCGGCTGCGCACTGCCCGGGGTGTACGCCGGCGGCCGCGGGCCGTCCGGCGCGGTCGGGGAGCCGGGGGCGGCGGGGCGCTTCGGCGGCTCCGGGGCCTCCGGGTCGCGGGGGAAGGCCTCCTCGGTCATGTGCGCTCACTCCTCTGCGGCGCCGTGCCCCGCGCCGAGGCGCCGGGACAGCCCAGCCGGTCGGCCAGTTCGGGACGGTCGTCGGCCAGCTGACGGCAGAGGCCCTCGCGGGCGCTCTCGCCCGAGCGGGCCGTGCCGATCGCCCAGACGCTCCCGTCGGTCTCCTCCACCAGCACCACCTTGGGCAGGCCCCGCGGCGGCGGACCGGCCGTGACCTCCCCCGTACGGGCGTCGAACACGCCCTCGTGGCAGGGGCAGTACAGCTCGCCCTCGCTCCCGCGCTCCTTGCGCCAGAGCACGGCGCAGGCCAGGTGGGTGCAGACCGCGGAGTAGCCGGCGAGCGTGCCGTCCTCCAGGCGGACAGCGACCGCGCGGTCCTCGGAGCCGGGGTAGCGGAAGGCGAGGGACTCCCCGGGCAGGAGCCCGTCCGCGATCTTCTTGGGCTCGGGGGCCCCGTCACCGTCGCCGTGCCGGTGCAGGATGCCGGCGGCGACGGCGACACCGCCGACGGCGAGGCCGCCGGAGACGGTGGCGACGATCCGCAGGTAGTCGCGGCGGGTGGTGAGGGAGTCGGCGGCGATCCGGTCGTGGAGCGCTTCCTGGGCCGCGTCGGAGTGGGGGTCCGACGCGGGCCGCTCGGGGTCGGTGACGCTCAACGGACATCCCTTCCATTGATCTCGACGACGGGGAGGCCGCCGGGGACCGGCCACTGGACCTTGTCCGCGGGAACGACCATCGCCACGCCGGTGGAGACGGTCGTGGAGCCGAAGGTGAAGGAGTCGGCGACCTGGACGCCGGGGCGCTCGGCCCGCAGCTCTTCGAGCGTTCCGTAGAAGAGGGCGCCGGTGGGGCAGACGGTGGCGCACATCGGGGCGAGGCCGTAGGCGGTGCGGTCGTAGCAGAGGTTGCACTTCATCTGGAGCTTCGCCTGGAGGTCGATCTTGGGGACGCCGAAGGGGCAGGCGTTGACGCAGTTGGCGCAGCCGATGCAGCGGGTGGTGTCGGCCTGCTGCACGACGCCGTCGGCGGTGACGAGGATCGCGTCGGCGGGGCACACCTCGGCGCAGGGGGCGACGGGGTCCTCGCAGTGCATGCAGACGGTGGGGAGGGAGGCGACGGAGTGGCCCTCGTCGGGGTAGTCGAGGTGGATCATCGACTTGCCGCGGTGGGAGTCGCATTCGCGGCAGGCGGAGACGCAGGCCTGGCAGCCGATGCAGCGGCCCGGGTCGATGAAGATCGTGCGGCCCATCATGTGCGGGTCAGCTCCTCTCCGCGGTGCCGCGCCCCTGGGGGGAGGTGGGGGGCAGCGGGTCGGTACGGGACACCTGGGTCTCGGGGTAGGCCTGGTGGCCGGGTGCGGTGGGGGGTGCGGGCACCTCGTCGATCCGCGGGGCGGCCTCGATGCGGGCGGCGCAGACCTTGTACTCCGGGATCTTGGAGCGGGGGTCGAGGGCGTCGATGGTGAGGGCGTTGGCCGCGGTGGGGACCGGCCAGTGGTACGGGACGAAGACGGTGTCGGGGCGGATGGCCTCGGTGACGAGGGCGGGGAAGACCTCGCTGCCGCGGCGGGTGACGACCCGGACGGGGTCTCCGTTGCGGAAGCCGTGGGAGGGGTGGACCTCGACCCAGGGGCGGGGGGTCTGCTCGACGAGGGCGCCCAGGCGGCGGGTCTGGTTGCCGGAGAGGAAGTGGGCGACGGTGCGGCCGGTGGTCAGCGAGAGCGGGAACTCCTCGCTGTACGGGTCCATGGGCGGGTGCCATTCGACGACCTGCAGGTGGATCTTGCCGTCGGGGTGGTAGGTGCGGCCGTTCTCGAAGAGGCGGGGGGTGCCGGGGTGGTCGGTGCCGGGGCAGGGCCAGGCGATGCCGCCGGTCTCCTCCAGGCGCTCGTAGGTGATGCCGTAGTAGTCGTTGACGGTGCCGGCGGAGGCGATGCGGAGTTCCTCGAAGACGGAGCGGGAGTCGGGGAAGTCGAACTTGTCCCCCGCGCCGAGCCGCCGGGCGAGTTCGCAGATCACCCAGGTGTCGGTGCGGACCCCGGCCGGGGGCTCCTGCGCCTTGTTGTGCTTGACGACCCGGGCCTCGGCGTTGGCCATGACGCCGTCGTCCTCGGCCCACACGGTGACGGGGAAGACCACGTGCGCGTTGGCGGCGGTCTCGGAGAGGAAGAAGTCGAACTGGGCGTGGAATTCGAGGGTGTCGTAGCCGTCCTTGACGGTGGCGTAGTTCGGGAGGGAGACGAAGGGGTTGTTGCAGATCCCGATCAGTCCGCGGATCTCCTTGCGCTGCATCTGCCAGACCATCTCCATCATGGAGGTGCCGGCGAGCGGGAGATCGGCCTCGTCGATGCCCCAGATCTCGCAGATCTGGCGGCGGTGCTCGGGGTTGGTGATCGAGCGGCCGCCGGGGAGGAGGTCGGACTTCTGGCCGTGCTCGCGGCCGCCCTGGCCGTTGCCCTGGCCGGTGATGGTGCCGTAGCCGGCGCCGGGCCGGCCGATGTGCCCGGCGGCGACGCACAGGTTGATGATGCTGAGGCAGTTCTCGACGCCCTGGGAGTGGTGCTCGACGCCGCGGGCGTGCCAGGCCATGGCCCGGTCCGCGCCGGCGAACATCCGGGCGACCTGGACGATCTGCTCCGCGGGGACGCCGCAGATCTCGGCGGACCGGGCCGGCGGGTACGCGGCGACGGTCTCCTTGACCGCCTCCCAGCCGGTGGCGTGGGCGGCGAGGTAGGCCTCGTCGGCGAGGCCCTCGGCGACGACGACGTGGAGGACCGCGTTGAAGAAGGCGGAGTCGGTGCCCGGCTTGAGGGCGACGTGGACGTCGGCGGTGCGGGCGATCGCGGTCTCGCGCGGGTCGACGACGATGAGGGTGGCGCCCCGGTCGCGGGCTCCCCACAGGTACTGGGTCATGACGGGGAAGCACTCGCCGACGTTGGACCCGGCGATGAGGAGGCACTCGGTGAGGAGGATGTCGGAGAAGGGGTTGCCGGCCCGGTCGATGCCGAAGGCGAGCTTGTTGGCACCGGCGGCGGAGACCATGCAGAGGCGGCCGTTGTAGTCGACGTGCCGGGTCCGGAGCGCGGTCCTGGCGAACTTGCCGACGAGATAGGTCTTCTCGGAGAAGAGGCTCGCGCCGCCGAGGAGCCCGAAGGCGTCGTTGCCGTACTCGCCCTGGATGCGGCGGATCTCGGCGACGGTGTGGTCGAGCGCCTCGTCCCAGCTGACCTCGCGGAACTCCTCGTCGCGGTTGCGGCGCATGAGGGGCGCGGTGAGCCGGTCGGGGTGGTTGACCTGCTGGTAGGCGTTGATGCCCTTGGGGCAGAGCCGCATCCGGTTGATGTCGTGGTTGCGGGGTTCGACGCCGAAGACCTTGCCGGCGTGATCGACGCGGAGGTACATGCCGCACTGGACGCCGCAGAAGCAGCAGTGCGTGGGGACGAGGGTCTCGCCGTTCTGGTCGGCGTGCCAGCGGTCTGCGGGGATGCCGCCGGCGTCACGGAAGTTACGGGTGCCGGGCGGGGCGAGGGAGGGATCGAGCGGCAGCTCCCGGCGGGGGTCGGTCGCGGTCACTTGAACCCCTTCTTCACGTGGTCGAGGTAGGCGTTGCCGCGCAGGACGCGCTTGCAGCGGGGGCAGTACTCGGCCCAGTCGTCGAAGCCGAGGTCGAGGTCGCGCATGGTGCCCTTGAGGTTCTCGACGTACGGGGCGGTGTCGATGGGCTCGTGGCAGCGGCGGCAGGCGAGCACCTCCTCGTCCTTGCGGCGGGCGGTGTACTTGAAGAGCTGCATGCCGACGGCGGCGGGCCGCTGGACGATGTGGAAGAACTTCCCGAAGGGGATGTAGATGAGGGTGAAGACGACCGACACCATGTGGAGGATCGCGAGGAACTCGTAGCCTCCGCCGTGCAGGAAGATCGACGAGAAGGTGAGCAGCAGCCCGGTCACCGAGATGACGATGAGGGCGAGCAGCGGGACGAGGTCGTAGGCGAAGCGCTGGCCGGTGATGGCGCCGCGGTCCTTCATGCGGCGCCAGAGGAAGTAGCCGGCGCCGGGGATGACCAGGACGGCGGCGATGTCGAGGCCGTGGAACATGAGCCAGCCGACGACGCTGAGGGCGTCGAAGCCGATGATCTTGAATCCCCAGATCCGCATCTCGTAGCCGGGGCCCGCGCCGGTGGCGGAGGTGAAGGTGAACCAGCCCCAGGTGAGGGGGAAGGTGATCGCGGCGGCGAGCAGGCAGCCCCAGAAGATGAGCTGGTGGGCGGCCCAGCGGGCGTGTGAGCGGGCGCCGAGGAACTTCTGGAAGCCGAGGTAGGTGGCGATCATCTTCGGCACCGCGGTGGGTGCCCGGCGGAAGTTGGCGACGGAGAAGAAGGAGCCCCAGCCCTTGTGGAAGAGGCGGCGGGCGCCGGGGGCCGAGATCCAGACGGTGTAGCGGTAGGCGACGCCGAAGGCGAGGAAGACGGTGGCGACGGCGTAGGGCAGCAGGGCCGAGTCGAAGTCGCGGAGCAGGCGGCTGCCGAAGACGATCGCGAGGATCAGCAGGACGGAGACGACGGCGCCCGCGAGGGAGGCCCGGCGGCGCACGGCGGCCGGGGTCTGCGGGGGGAGGCCGTCGGCCGGGTCTCCCGGTGCGGGGCCGCCGGGGACGGGGGCGCCCGGTGTGGGATCGCCCGGAGGTGGTGTCGGCTCGGCGGTCTGCGGTGGCTCGGTCACGCGGCCACGGTAAGGCCCTATGTGTCGTTCTGCCCTGTTTTGCACGGCCCTGGAGTGAGGGCGTCGCCCGGACGGGTCGGGCCGGTGGGGTCCGGTCGCCTCAGACGGCGTTCAGGCCGTGGGCGCGGAAGACCTCGCGCACCTCGGCGACCCGCTCGGGGGTCGGGGACGGCGTGTCGTGCAGGGTGAACGGCATGGCGAGTGCCTGCCATTTCGCTTCGCCGAGCTTGTGGAAGGGGAGGACGTCGACGCGGGAGACGTTGCCGAGACCCCCGGCGAAGGCGGCGACGCCCTCCACGTCGGCCGGGTCGTCGGTGAGGCCCGGGACGAGGACGAAGCGGACGTGGACGTCCTGGCCGAGGTCGGCGAGACGCCTGGCGAAGTCGAGGGTCGGCGCGAGCGGCCGGCCGGTGACCTTGCGGTACGTGTCGGGGTCCCAGGCCTTGATGTCGAGCAGCACCAGGTCGGTGTCGCGCAGCAGCGCGTCGGTGGCGCGGACGCCCAGGAAGCCCGAGGTGTCGAGGGCGGTGTGCAGGCCGAGCTCGTGCTTGAGCCGGTGCAGCAGCTCGCCGGTGAAGACGGGCTGGAGGAGGGGTTCGCCGCCGGAGACGGTGGCGCCGCCTCCGGAGGCGGAGATGAAGCGGACGTACTTGCCCGCCTCGGCGATCACGGCGTCGGCGGAGGTGCGCCGGCCGTTGCGCATCCGCCAGGTGTCGGGGTTGTGGCAGTAGAGGCAGGTGAGGGGGCAGCCCGAGAGGAAGGTGACGAAGCGGGTGCCGGGTCCGTCGACGCCGGTGGACAGGTCCCAGGAGTGGACCGAGCCCTCGGAGGGGCGCTGGGTCGCGGCGGCGGCCGGGGTGGCCGCCGGGGACCCCGGGGCGGCCGCCGGGGTCGTGGGGGCGAGGGCGAGGCTTGTCATGGCGGGGCCTCCTTCGGAGGGGCCTTCGGGCGGTGCGGAGGGGTGCGGCCCCGGGGCCGGCGGTGAGGGCCACCGGCCCCGGGCGCGGGGAGGGGCCGCCTACAGCGAGCCGTGGAAGGTGCGGTTCAGGACGTCGAGCTGCTGCTCGCGGGTGAGCCGTACGAAGTTGACCGCGTAGCCGGAGACCCGGATGGTCAGCTGCGGGTAGTCCTCCGGGTGCTCCATGGCGTCCATGAGCGTGTCCCGGTTGAGGACGTTCACGTTCATGTGGAAGCCGTCGCTGGCCATGTAGCCGTCGAGGATGCCCGCGAGGTTCCCGATCCGCTCCTCGGGGGTGCGGCCCAGGCCGTCGGGGGTGACGGTGTTGGTCAGCGAGATGCCGTCCTCGGCGTCCTCGTAGGGGAGCTTGGCGACCGACAGGGCCGAGGCCACGTAGCCGTGGGTGTCGCGGCCGTTCATCGGGTTGGCGCCCGGGGCGAAGGGCTCTCCGGCGCGGCGCCCGTCGGGGGTGTTGCCGGTCTTCCTGCCGTAGACGACGTTGGAGGTGATGGTCAGGACGGACTGGGTGTGCTCGGCGTCGCGGTAGGTGGGGTGCTTGCGCACCTTCCGCATGAACTCCTCGACCAGCCAGACCGCGATCTCGTCCGCCCGGTCGTCGTTGTTGCCGTAGGCCGGGTAGTCGCCCTCGACGGTGTAGTCGGTGGCGAGGCCGGTCTCGTCGCGGTGGACCGTGACCCTGGCGTACTTGATGGCGGCCAGCGAGTCGACGGCGACCGAGAGGCCGGCGATGCCGAAGGCCATGGTGCGGCGCACGTCGCGGTCGTGGAGCGCCATCTCGATGCGCTCGTAGGCGTACTTGTCGTGCATGAAGTGGATGACGTTCAGCGAGTGGACGTAGACCCGCGCGAGCCACTCCATCTGCTCGTCGAACCTGGCCATGACCTCGTCGTGGTCGAGGACGTCGGAGGTGAGGGCGCCGGTGTCGGGGCCGACCTGGGCGCCGGACTTCTCGTCCCGGCCGCCGTTGATCGCGTACAGGAGGGTCTTGGCGAGGTTCACACGGGCGCCGAAGAACTGCATCTGCTTGCCGACCGGCATCGCGGAGACGCAGCAGGCGATGGCGGTGTCGTCGCCGAAGCGGGGGCGCATCAGCTCGTCCGACTCGTACTGGACGGAGGAGGTGTCGATGGAGACCCTCGCGCAGAACTCCTTGAAGCCCCGCGGGAGGCGCGGCGACCAGAAGACGGTCATGTTCGGCTCGGGCGCCGGGCCGAGGTTGTAGAGGGTCTGGAGGTACCGGAAGGAGGTCCGGGTGACGAGCGGGCGGCCGTCCTCGCCCATGCCGGCGAGGGACTCGGTGACCCAGGTCGGGTCGCCGGAGAAGCCCTGGTCGTACTCCGGGGTCCGCAGGAAGCGGACGATGCGGAGCTTGACGATGAAGTCGTCGACGAGTTCCTGCGCCTGCTCCTCGGTGAGGAGGCCGGCCTCGATGTCGCGCTGGAGGTAGACGTCGAGGAAGGTGGAGGTGCGGCCGAGGGACATCGCGGCGCCGTTCTGCTCCTTCACGGCGGCGAGGTAGGCGAAGTAGAGCCACTGGACGGCCTCGTGGCCGGTGGTGGCGGGGCCGGAGACGTCGTGGCCGTAGGAGGCGGCCATCGCCTTGAGTTCGCCCAGGGCGCGGATCTGCTCGGCGAGTTCCTCGCGCAGCCGGATCGTCTCCTCGATCGAGCGGCGCCCGGCGGGGAGCGCGTCGAGTTCCGCCTTCTCCTCCCGCTTGACCTCGACGAGCCGGTCGACGCCGTAGAGGGCGACGCGACGGTAGTCGCCGATGATGCGGCCGCGTCCGTAGGCGTCGGGGAGTCCCGTGACGACGCCGGCCTTGCGGGCGGCGCGGATCTCCGGGGTGTAGGCGTCGAAGACGCCGGCGTTGTGGGTCTTGCGGTACTCGGTGAAGATCTTCTCGAGGTCCTCGGAGACCGGGTAGCCGTAGGTCTCCAGGGCTCCGGCGACCATGCGCCAGCCGCCGTAGGGCATGATCGCGCGCTTGAGCGGGGCGTCGGTCTGGAGGCCGACGATCAGCTCCCGGTCCCGGTCGATGTATCCGGGGGCGTGGGCGGTGATGGTCGAGGGGACGTCGTACGAGACGTCGTAGACGCCCTTGGCGCGCTCCTCGGGGAACCGGTCGGTGATGGCCTTCCACACGGCGGTGGTCCGCTCGGTGGGTCCGGCCAGGAAGGAGTCGTCGCCCTCGTACGGCGTGTAGTTCTGCTGGATGAAGTCGCGGACGTCGACGGCGTCGCGCCACAGTCCGCCCTTGAAGCCCTTCCAGGCCCGCTCGTTCACCGTTGCTTCAGCAGGGGTCGCAGTCACTGCCCGCACCGCCTTCTTCGATTCATTCGGTCGCGTTTCTGCCTGTCTCCATTGCACCTCTTCTGATCGATCATTTCGGTCGGCAATGGTCACCTCCGGACGGCCTTAGGTCCTGTTCCGGGTACGTAAAAAGACCCCGCCGGGCGGGGTCTTTCTGCGGGGTGCCTCAGCTGGGGGCCTCGGCGCTCTTCCGGGCGTAGAACCACCAGGTCACGACCATGCAGCTGATGTAGAAGGCGACGAATCCCCACATCGCGCTGGTCACGGCCACCGAGCCGAACAGGGCCGGGATGAAGAAGAAGCCGTAGGCCGCGATGGCCGAGGTGAATCCGGTGACGGCGCCGGACTCCATCTCCGCCTGCTTCAGCGCCCTGTCGTATTCCGGGGTGCCTTCCTCAAGGCCCTTGAGGTGGGTTCCCCGGAAGATGACCGGGATCTGGCGGAAGGTCGAGCCGTTGCCGATTCCGGAGAAGAAGAAGGCGGCGAGGAAGCAGAGGAAGAAGCCGTAGAACGAGCCGCCGTCACTGCCCGAGGGCAGGAACTCGATCACGCCGATGATCGCCGCGGCCATGCCCACGAAGGACAAGATGGTGACCCGGGCGCCGCCCCACCGGTCGGCGATCCAGCCGCCGCCCCAGCGGGCGAGCGCGCCCACGGCGGGGCCCATCCAGGCGTAGGTGGCGATCGAGTAGTCCGGGAAGGTGGTCTTGATCAGCATCGGCAGGGCGGCGGCGAAGCCGATGAAGGAGCCGAAGGTGCCGACGTACAGCCAGGTCATCAACCAGTTGTGCTTCCGCCTGAAGATGACCTTCTGCTGCTTGAACGGGGTCGAGGCGACCTTCAGGTCGTTCTGCCCGAACCAGGCGACGGCCGCGAGGACCAGCAGGACCGGGACCCAGAGGAAGGCGGCGTTCTGCAGGTACACGGGGGTGCCGTCGGCCTTGTGCTGGGCCGAGCCGATCGCGATGGTCGACCAGGTGATGACGATCGGGGTCAGCAGCTGCACCACGGAGACGCCGAGGTTGCCCAGGCCGCCGTTGATGCCGGTCGCGCTGCCCTTCTTCGCCTTGGGGAAGAAGAAGCCGATGTTGGCGAGGGAGGAGGCGAAGTTCGCGCCGCCGATGCCGCAGAGGGCGGCGATGGCGACCATCACGGAGTACGGGGTCGTCGGGTCCTGGATGGCGACGCCGAGCCAGATCAGCGGCACGATCAGCACGACCGTCGACAGGGCGGTGAAGCGGCGCTGCCCGACCATCGGGCCGAGGAAGGTGTAGAGGATCCGGGCCGTGCCGCCGGTCAGACCGGGGATGGCCGTCAGCCAGAACAGCTGGGAGGTGGAGAAGCCGAAGCCGACGTCCTTCAGGTTCGTCGCGGTGACCGACCAGACCTGCCAGACGACGAACGCCACCAGCAGCGCCGGCACGGCGATCCACAGGTTGCGGTTCGCGACCTTCCGTCCGATCGACTTCCAGAAGAGCTCGTTCTCCGGCTCCCAGTCCGTGATCGGCCTGCCGGGACGGTACTGCTCCGTGTCGTACGAGACGGCGGTGTCGCCGTCCGTCCTTCTGCTGTCCTGGACTACGGAACTCATGGCGCTTCCCTGACTTCCCTGGCGTTCGGGGACTTCCTTGCCCTTCCAGGCTGCGCCGCGCCCCCCGGGCCGGGTCAGTGCCGATGGTCGCCGGACCGGAGGGCCAAGGTCGGGCCGCGCACGGGCCCTACGACAGGGCCCGGGGCCCGTCAGGGCCGGGTCGTGGGCAGCGGAAGGACCGGGAGGGCCACCGCCGGATCGTCGAGGCAGGCACCGGTCCGCAGGTCGAACTCCTGCTTGTGCAGGGGCGACGCCACCACCGGCACCCCGTCCCGGCTGCCCATGATCCCGTCCGCGATGACGTCGGCACCCGAGAACGGGTCCCGGTTGCCCACCGCGTACACCGTCCCGTCCCCGTCCCGGAACAGCGCGGCCTCCGTGCCGTCCGCGAGGACCGCGGCCCGGCCGCGGCCGGGCTCCAGGAACTCCACCCCGGCCACGTGCGGCTCGAAGCGCGCCAGGGCCGCCGGGTCGTCGAGGACGGCCCGCCACTCGTCGCGATAGGCCGCCACGTGCCGGTCCATCTGCGCCTCCAGCTCCGCGCAGATCCCGAGCGAGTCCTCGACCAGGACCTCCCGGAGGTGCCCCGGACCGTCGCCCCCGCCGGCGATCCGCTCCAGCCACGCCGAGGTGCGCTCCAGGCGCTCCCCGGTCCGTACGTAGTACATGAGGAACCGGTCGACCAGCGTGAAGAGCGCGGCGGCCGTCAGGTCGGAGGCGAGGAGGTCGGCGTGCCGGGGGCGGGTGCCGCCGTTGCCGCAGACGTACAGGTTCCAGCCGCCGGCGGTGGCGATCACGCCGATGTCCTTGCCGCGCGCCTCCGCGCACTCGCGCAGGCAGCCGGAGACCCCGCCCTTGATCTTGTGCGGGGCCCGCAGGCCCCGGTAACGGAGCTCCAGGTCGATCGCGAGCTGCACCGAGTCGCCCTGCCCGAAGCGGCAGAACCGGGACCCGACACAGGACTTGACCGTGCGCAGGGACTTCCCGTAGGCCTGCCCGGACTCGAAGCCCGCCGCGAGCAGCCGGCGCCAGATGACGGGGAGCTCCTCCTTCCGGGCGCCGAAGAGGTCGATCCGCTGCCCTCCGGTGATCTTGCTGTAGAGGCCGTGGTCGCGGGCCACCTCGCCGATCGCGATGAGCTGGCCGGCGGTGATCTCGCCGCCCGGGACGCGCGGCACGACCGAATAGGTGCCGTCCTTCTGCAGGTTGGCGAGGAAGAGGTCGTTGGAGTCCTGGAGCGCGGCCTGCTCGCCGTCGAGGACGTGCCGCAGGCCCAGTTCGGGGGCGAGGGTGCCGAGGACGTTGGCGACGACGGGCTTGCAGACGGCGCAGCCCGCGCCTCCGGAGCCGTACCGCTCCGCCAGCTCGGTGTACGAGCGGATGTGCTCGGCGCGGATCAGTGCGTAGATCTCGGGGCGGGACAGCTCGGGGAAGTGCTCGCACAGGCCGCGGGACCGCGCCACGCCCGAGGCGTCGAGGACGGCCTGGAGGGTGTTCACGCAGCCGCCGCAGCCCGTGCCGGCCCTGGTGCAGCGCTTGACGCCGCCGACGTCGGTCAGCCCGTGCTCGGCGATCGCCTCGGCCACCGCTCCCTTGGTCACGTTGTGGCAGGAGCAGACGACGGCGTCGTCGGGCAGCGCCTCGGCGCCGGGCGGCTCCGCGCCCGCCGCGCCGGCGGGGAGCAGGAACGCCTCGGGCGGGCCGGGCAGTCGGCGGCCGGCGTGCGGCTTGAGGGAGCCGTACGCCTCGGCGTCGCCGACGAGGATGCCGCCGAGGAGCTGTCCGTCGGGGCCGAGCAGCAGCTTCTTGTAGACGCCCTCGCGCCCGTCCGAGAACACGATCTCGGTGGCCCGCGGCCCGCCGTCCCGGCCGTCGGCGAAGGGGTCGCCGAAGGAGGCCACGTCCGCGCCGAGCAGTTTCAGCTTGGTGGAGGTGTCGGCGCCGGTGAAGAGCGTCGCGCCGGAGCCCGCGAGCTGGTCGGCGACCGTCTCCGCCATCTGGTAGCCGGGGGCGACCAGGCCGTACACCCGGCCGTCGGAGGTCTGCGCGCACTCGCCGATCGCGTACACGTACGGGTCGGTGGTCCGGCAGCGTTCGTCCACGGCCACTCCCCCGCGGTCGCCGACCGCGAGTCCCGCCTCGCGGGCGAGCCGGTCGCGCGGCCGCACCCCGGCGGAGAAGACGACCACGTCGGCGGGGAGCCGTGCGCCGTCCGACAGCCTCAGCCGACGGGCCCGTCCGTCGGCGTCCGTCTCGACCTCGGCGGCTCCGACGCCGGTGTGCACGGACACCCCCAGGGACTCGATGGTCGCGCGCAGGGCCGCCGCGCCTCCGTCGTCGACCTGGAGCGGCATGAGCCGGGGGGCGAACTCGACGACGTGCGTGGCGAGTCCGAGGGTGCGCAGCGCCCCGGCGGCCTCCAGGCCGAGGAGGCCGCCGCCGATGACGACACCGGTCCGGGCCTGCTCGGCGTACCGGCTGAGGGCGTCGACGTCGTACAGCGTGCGGTACGTGAAGCAGCCGTGGGCGTCGGCGCCGGGGATCGGCGGCACGAAGGGGTACGAGCCGGTCGCCAGGACCAGGGCGTCGTAGGGGACGACCGCGCCGGAGGTGGTGGCGACCGTGCGGGCGGCCGGGTCGATGTGCTCGGCGGGGTCGCCGAGCCGCAGGTCGATGCCGTGGCCGGTGAGGAACTCGGGGGTGGAGAGGCCGAGTCGGCCGGGGTCGGTGCCGGTGAAGACGGAGGACAGGTGGACCCGGTCGTAGGCGGGCACGTCCTCCTCCGCGAGCACCGTGACCCGCCAACCGGGACCGCCGGGGGCGGCCGGGTCGGCGAGCGCGCCGCGCTCGGCCAGCGCCTCCAGGAGACGGTGGCCGACCATGCCGTGGCCGATGAGCACGAGGTTCTGCGTCCGCTGGGCGGCCATGGCGGTCTCCGGGGGGGGTTCGGGTGGGTGGGTGGGTGGGTGCGCGGGCGGGCGGGGCGGTACGGGGACGGGCGGGGGGGCGGCTGCCCGGGGGCGGGCGGTCGGCTCGCGTGCGGGCGGCTGCCCGGCGGGCCGACGGTCGGCTCGCGGGCGGCTGCCCGGGGGCGGGGCCGGGCGCGTCCGGGCGACCGGTGCGCGTACGGGTCCCTCCCGAGGCGGGCGACCGGTGCGCGTACGGGTCCCTCCCGAGACGGGCGACCGCCTCGCGTACGGGTCCCTCCCGAGGCGGGCGACCGCCTCGCTCACTGGTCTCCTTCCGGGCGCGACCGGCTCGCGACCGGCTCGTGACCGGGTGTGTTCTTCTCCGACCGTAGGGGCGGCGGGTGGGCATGTCGGGCCGTGAAGGGCCCGAGAATCCGGGACTTGGGACCCTGCGGCCGGGGCCGAACGGCGCGGCCGCAGGGCTGCGGCGCGGGCTTAGCGTGAACGGGTGGGGCCGCGCCGACGCACGACACCGTCGCGCGGCCCCCGACGGACACGGAACACCCCGAACCGTCGCACGGCCCCGACGGACACGGGAGACTCACCGACCGCACGACCGGGGGCGGGTGGAGGCACGTATGACGGCACGCGACCTGGTCCTCGCGGTGCACGGGAGCACCGTTCCGGCGGCGGGCGCGACGATCGCCCGGCTCGCCGAGGCCGTGCGCGGACTGACCGGCGGACCCGTCGCCGTCGGGCACCTCGACCACCAGGCGCCCTCCCTCGCGTGCGTCCTCGCGGAGCGGCCGGGTGCGGTGGTCGTGCCGCTGCTCCTCGGCGACGGCTACCACCGCACCGTCGACATCCCGACCGTCGCCCGCCCCCTCGACTGCACGGTGACGCGCGGGCTGAGCGGCGAGCCCGCGGTCGCGCTCGCCCTGTACGACCGGCTGCGGGCCGCCGAACGGGCGACCGGGGGCGCGGCGGACGCGGTGGTCGTCGCCGGCGCGGGGTCGTCGCGGCCGGGCGGGGACGGCGGCACCCTGACGGCGGTCCGGCAGCTGGGCCTGCTCCTTCCGGTGCCGGTGACGGCCGCGTACTGCTCGGCGCGCACCCCGGCACCGGCGGAGGCGGTCGCGCTGCTGCGCGCTCGCGGCTTCCGCCGGGTCGCGGTGGTCGCCCACCTCCTCGCGCCGGGCCGGTTCACGCGCGCGCTGGCCGCGGTCCCCGGCACGTGGACGGTCGCCGACCCGATCGCCGACCACGCGCGCGTGGCGCGGCTCGTGGCCGGGCGGTACGCGGAGGCGGCGCGGGTCCCGATGCGCGTGGCATGCGGGCCGGAGGCCCTTCCGCTCTGATGTGCTGGGGGCATGACACAACCGTTCCTCCCCCTCACCGCGCGCTCCCGCAAGGAGTCGCACCGGGCGGCCACGCCGCTGGAGTTGTTCTTCGACCTGTGTTTCGTCGTCGCCGTCGCGCAGGCGGGCGCGGAGCTCGTGCACGCGGTCGCCGAGGGCCACGCGGGCGAGGGGATCCTCAACTACGCGATGATCTTCTTCGCGATCTGGTGGGCGTGGATGAACTTCACGTGGTTCGCCTCGGCCTACGACAACGACGACGTGCTGTACCGGGTCGTCACCCTCATCCAGATCGCCGGCGTCCTCGTCCTCGCGGCCGGGGTCACGCGCGCCTTCGCCGACCACGACTTCCTCGTGGTCTACATCGGCTACGTCGTGATGCGGCTCGCGCTCGCCACGCAGTGGCTGCGGGCGGCGCACCACGCCACCGACCCCGCCGAGCGGAGCATGTGCCGCCGGTACGCGGGCGGGGTCGTCGCCGTGCAGATCGGCTGGATCGCCCTGCTGGTGGTGCCGGAGGCGGCCCGCCCGTGGGTCTTCCTCGTGATGGCGCTGGCCGAGATGTCCGTCCCCCTGTTCGCGGAGCGGAACGCGCCGAGCACCTGGCACCCGCACCACATCGCCGAGCGGTACGGGCTGTTCACCATCATCGTGCTGGGCGAGACGGTCGCCGCGGCGACCGTGGCGGTGAAGACCGGCATCGCCGAGAACGACGCCCTCGGCGAGGTCCTGCCGATCGCCGCGGGCGGGCTGCTGCTCGTCTTCGCCGCCTGGTGGATCTACTTCGTCGTCCCCGCCCACGACCGGCTGACCTCCAGCCGCGCGGCGTTCCGGTGGGGGTACGGCCACTACGTGATCTTCGCGGCCGCGGCGGCCGTCGGCGCGGGCCTGGAGATCGCGGTGGAGCAGGCCGTGGGCAAGGCCCACATCTCCACCCTCGCCGCCTCGTCGGCGGTCACGATCCCGTCCGCCGTGTTCCTGCTGTCCGTGTGGCTCCTGCACGCCCGCTACTTCAAGGTCGGCATCGCGCAGCAGCTCGTCCTGCCGGTCTCGGCGCTCGCGATCCTGATGTGCTCCTTCGCGGGCCACTGGGCGGTCCTCGCCGCCGGAGTCGTCGCCGCGGCGACGGTCGCGGTCGGCGTGACCCTGACGGCACGGAACCCGGCGACCCGCGCGGGGGCCGGCCCGGGGACGGGGCCGGGCACCGCGGCCGGCTGAACCGGTCCACGTGGTAGGCAGGGGTCATGACACAGCCCCAACAGCACGGGACGACGGACTCGATCACGGATGTGCGCGGTCTGCGCGTGGGCCACGCGCGCGTGGCCGGGGAGGGGGCGCTGAGCGGTACGACGGTGGTGCTCGCCCCGGCCGGCGGGGCGGTCGCGGCCGTGGACGTACGGGGAGGCGGGCCGGGTACGCGGGAGACCGACGCGCTCGACCCGCGCAACGTCGTCCAGCGCATCGACGCCGTCGTCCTCACCGGCGGCAGCGCCTACGGCCTGGACGCCGCGGCCGGGGTGATGGCCTGGCTGGAGGAGCGGCGGCGGGGCGTGCGGGTCGGTCCCGACCCCGCGCACGTGGTGCCGGTCGTGCCCGCCGCGTGCGTCTTCGACCTGGGCCGGGGCGGCGACTTCGGCGCCCGGCCCGGACCGGCGACGGGACGGGCCGCGGTGGAGGCGGCCGAGGCGAGCGGGGACCACGCGCGCGTCGAGACGGGCGCGGTCGGCGCGGGCACGGGCGCGGTCGTCGGCGGCCTCCGGGGCGGGGTGGGCACGGCGAGCACCGTCCTGGGGTCCGGGATCACGGTCGGCGCGCTCGTGGTGGTGAACGCGGTGGGTTCCGCCGTCGACCCGGCCACGGGTGCGCTGTACGGGGCGTACGGAGAGCCCGGCGGCCCGCCCATGTTCCCGGAACGGGCGGTGCACGAGGCCGCGGTGCGGCGCCTCGCCGAGGCGCGGGAGGCGGCCGCCCCGCCCCCGCTGAACACCACGCTGGCCGTCGTCGCGACCGACGCCGCGCTGACCCGCGCGCAGGCGCAGAAGGTCGCGGGCACGGCGCACGACGGGATCGCGCGCGCCCTGCGTCCGGTGCACCTGATGAACGACGGCGACACCGTCTTCACGCTCGCCACCGGGGACCGCGAACTGCCCAGCGAGCCGGGTCCGCTGGCCCTGAACGAGGTCCTGGCGGCCGGCGCGGAGCTGGTGACGCGGGCGATCGTCCGGGCGGTGCTGGCGGCCCCCGGCGGCCTCCGCGGGCCGGGCGGGGACTTCCCCTCGTACCGCGAGCTCTACGGCGGGACGCCGGCCGTGGATCCGTACTCCCGGTAACGGCAGGGGAGTTGGGCGGGACGCCCTCGGGCGGGTCGGGAACTTCTCGCCGGCGCCCTTCGTTTTCCCGAACCCCGGACGCGATGTCGGACCCAGGGACTACGTTAAGCAAGCACCAAGTGACATGCGGCGACGGCCTGGAGACCCTCTTGAACGATCCGCAGGATCCTCACGATCCGTACGAGACGACCGAGACGCAGCTTGAGCGGCTCCTCGGCCGGGCGCTCAACTCCTTCGACCTGCCCGACTCGACCGTCGAGCGCCTCGGTACGGCGCTCGCCCACTCCAGCGCGCTGCACTCCTCGCACCACAGCGCGTCGCTGCACCGATCCACCCACCGCCACACGTACCTGCTGAGCGACGGCTCCGCGCTCAGTCTCTGGGAGCTCACGCACAACGCCGGGCGGGACGGCACCGAGCACCACGAGCTGTACGCCGAGGAGTCGGAGGCGCGGCTCGCCGCCTCCCGCCTCCCCGCCGGCCCCCTGCCGGGCTGGACGGCCGAGCACGCCGACGGCCGCGCCTTCGACGAGGACGACGACCTGGCGCTGCTGAGCGCGCTGCTCGCCCGCCCGATACCCGCCCAGCCCCGGATGTACGTGCCGGACAACTCCGCCGACCACGCGCGCCGCGTCCTGCGCCGCGCGGAGAACGCGGACCGGCCGGGCGAGGCGACGGCCCGCCGGCTCCGGCTGGCCTTCGCCCACCACATCACCCAGGCCTTCGGGCGTCACGGCGCGCTGGAGGGGGGCCGGGACGCCGGCTTCACCCTCTACGAGCACCAGTTCCTGCTGCTCGACGGCAGCGAGGCCAGCCTCTGGGAGGTCGAGCACACGGCGACTCCGGACGGACGCCACATGTGCGAGGTCTACGAGGACGAACGCGCGGCCCGGGACGCGATGGAGTCCCGCTCCAGGGTCCGCTGACACCCGGGCTCCAGGGCCCGCCGACCCAGGGGGAAGGGCCCCGCTCCGGAACGATGTCCGGGGCGGGGCCCTCCGTCACGACCGGCGGCTCAGTGCGTGAGCACCGGCTCCTTCCCGACGGGCTCCGGCTCCTCGCCGCCGCCCTCCAGGTGCTGCTTCGGCTTCGCGGGGAGCGCGAACATCACCAGGAAGATCACGGCCAGCACGACCGCGACCCAGCCCATGGCGTTCTGGAAGGCGTCCGCGAACGCGAGTCCCGCCTCGGTCGGGGACTTCGGGGCGGGCTTCCCGTCGATCACGCCGAAGAAGACCACCGACACCAGGCCGAGCCCGAGCGCGTTGCCCATCTGCGTGGTCGTGTTGATGAGGCCCGAGGCCGAACCGGCGTGCTCGCGCGGCACCTCGGAGAGGACCGCGTCCGTCAGCGGGGCCACGATCAGGCCCATGCCGAGCCCCATGACGACCAGCGGCGGGATCATCTGCCAGGACGCGATGCCCGTCCCGTACCGGCCCGCCTCGACGATGTAGAGCAGGACGCCCGCCGTCATCGTCAGGGCGCCCGCCTGGAGCACCTTGCGGCCGAAGCGCGGCACCAGCTTCTGCACCGAGAGGCCGGCGGCCACCGAGACCGCGATCGAGAACGGCACCCCGGTGAGGCCCGCCCGCAGCGGGGTCCAGCCGAGCCCGATCTGCATGTAGAGCGTCCAGACCAGGAAGAAGATGCCCATCACGACGCCGAAGGTGAGCTGGACCGCGATGCCGGCCGCGAAGCTCTTCACCCGGAACAGCGACAGCTCGACGAGCGGCGAACCGTCCTTGCGGGTCTTGTACTTCTCGTACGCGACGAGGACGCCGAAGACGGGCAGGCTGCCGGCCATCATCAGGTAGCCCCACAGCGGCCAGTCCAGCTCGCGGCCGCGCGTCAGCGGGTAGATCAGCATGAGCAGCGCGGTCGTCACCAGGAGCACGCCGACCAGGTCGAGGCGGAGCGCCTTCGGCGCCTTGGACTCGGTGATGAACTTCCGGCCCAGGAGCAGGCCCGCGATGCCGACCGGCAGGTTGATGAGGAAGATCGGACGCCACTCCAGGCCGGCGATGTTCCACTGGGTGAGCAGCGCGCCGAGCAGCGGTCCGGAGACCGCGCCCAGGCCGACGATCGCGCCGAACAGACCGAAGACCTTGCCGCGCTCGTGCGCCGGGAAGGTGGCGTGGACGATCGACAGGACCTGCGGCACCATCATCGCGGCCGCCACGCCCTGGAGGAGGCGGGAGGCGATCAGCATCTCCTGGTTGGCCGCGAACCCGCAGAGCGCCGAGGCGAGCGTGAAGCCGGCGGTGCCGAGGAGGAAGAGCCGCTTGCGGCCGTAGATGTCGCCGAGACGGCCACCAGTGATCAGACCGGCGGCGAACGCGAGCGCGTACCCGGCGGTGATCCACTGGATGGCCCCGATGCTGGCGCCGAGGTCCCGCTCGATGCTGGGGATCGCGATGTTGACGATCGTGGCGTCGACCAGATCCATGAAGGCGGCCGTCATGACGATGGCGAGGGCTATCCAGCGCCGCTTGTCACCGGTGTCCGTGGGGGCCGCGTCCGTGGCGGCGTCGAGGTCGTGTGCACTCATACGAAGAAGATAAAGGCCATCTAGGTCAGTACATGTCCTAGATCGCCCGCATCCTGGACGACATGACGGACACCCCGGCACGACTCCTGAATCTGCTCTCGCTCCTCCAGACCCCGCGCGAGTGGCCCGGAAGCGAACTCGCCGAACGGCTCGCGGTCTCCCCCCGCACCATCCGCAGGGACATCGACCGGCTCCGGGACCTCGGGTACCCGGTGGAGGCGACGCTCGGCGCCGTCGGCGGCTACCGGCTCGTCGCCGGCACGGCCATGCCGCCGCTGCTCCTCGACGACGAGGAGGCGGTCGCCATCGCGGTCGGCCTGCGGGCGGGGGCGGGACACGCCATCGAAGGCGTGGAGGAGGCCTCCGTACGGGCCCTGGCGAAGCTGGAGCAGGTCCTGCCCGCCCGGCTCCGGCACCGGGTCTCCACCCTCCAGAACGCGACGATCCCGCTGACCCGGGGAGACGGCGCGACGGTCACCCCCGCCACCCTGACGGCCCTGGCGGGCACGGTCACCGGCCGGGAACGGCTCCGCTTCGGCTACCGGGCGGGCGACGGAGCCGAGTCGAAGCGCCTGGTCGAGCCCTACCGGCTGGTCTCCACCGGGCACCGGTGGTACCTGGTGGCGTACGACCTGGGGCGCGAGGACTGGCGCACGTTCCGGGTGGACCGGGTGACCGACCCGCTCGCCACGGGGGCGCGCTTCACCCCGCGGGAGCTTCCCGCGGGCGACGCGGCGCAGCTCCTGGCCCGCTCGATGTCGCGGGCGCAGCCGGAACTCGACCTGGACGTCACCTTCGAGGCGCCGGCCGACTTCGTCACGGCCCGGCTCCCCTCGCACCTGGTCCCGACCCCGACGGGACCGACGACCTGCCGCCTCCGCGCGCGGTCGGCGGACTCGGTCGAATGGCTGGCCATCCGCCTGGCCCTGGTGGACGCCCCCTTCACGATCGAGAGCCCCCCGGTCCTCCGCACCTACACGGAGGACCTGGCGACCCGCCTGACGGCGGCGACGCGTACGTGACCGGAGGACCGTGACCGGCCGGGGCCCACCGGCTCCGGGCCGGCCACGGCCGGGCGGGAGGGGCCCACCGGCTCCCGGCCGGACGGCGGCCGTCCGCGGGGCGACGCGACCCGCACGCCGGGGCGAGCCCCGGACCAGGGGCCGAGGCCCCGGGGACACGGCTCTGCGGGCCGGGGGTGATCCCCCGGCCCGCAGAGCCGGCCCGGTCGCCGGCCGCTCTAGGCCACCGCGTCGAAGCCCGTGTCGTGCGCCATCTTCTTCAGTTCCAGCAGGGCGTGCTTCTCGATCTGACGGATCCGCTCGCGCGTCAGACCGTGCTGCTTGCCGACCTCCGTCAGCGTCCGCTCGCGCCCGTCCTCGATCCCGTACCGCATGCGGATGATGGAGGCGGTCCGGTGGTCGAGCTTGTCGATGAGGTCGTCGAGCTCCTCGCTGCGCAGCAGCGTGAGCACCGACTGCTCCGGGGAGATCGCCGACGTGTCCTCCAGGAGGTCGCCGAACTGCGTCTCGCCCTCGTCGTCCACCGACATGTTCAGCGAGACCGGGTCACGCGCCCAGTCGAGCACGTCCACGACGCGCTCGGGCTTCGTGTCCAGCTCGGCCGCGATCTCCGCGGGCTCCGGCTCGCGGCCGTGCTCCCGGTTGAACTCGCGCTGCACCCGGCGGATCCGGCCGAGCTCCTCCACCAGGTGGACGGGGAGCCGGATCGTGCGGGACTGGTCGGCGATGGACCGGGTGATGGCCTGGCGGATCCACCACGTGGCGTACGTGGAGAACTTGAAGCCCTTCGCGTAGTCGAACTTCTCGACCGCGCGCACCAGGCCCGCGTTCCCTTCCTGGATCAGGTCGAGCAGCGGCAGGCCGCTGCGCGGGTAGCGCCGGGCGACGGCCACGACGAGCCGCAGGTTGGACTTGATGAAGAGGTCCTTGGCACGCTCGCCCGCCTCGTAGAGCGCTTCGAGCTCCTCGCGGGACGCGCCTCCCGCCTCGGACTCCACCTCACCGTCGAGTATCTGCCGGGCGTACACGCCCGCCTCGATCGTCTGCGAGAGCTCGACCTCCTTGGCGGCGTCGAGCAGGGGCGTGCGCGCGATCTCGTCGAGGTACATGCCGACCAGGTCGCGGTCGGCGATCTCCCCGCCCACGGCGCGAACGCTGCTTGCCCGTGCGGCCCCGCTCTGGGCGGAGGTCTGACGACGGGCGACGGCACGGGTTGCCATGCGTGCTCCCTTGCTGAGTAGGTCGCGACACCTTTTCGGGTGCCCTGCATCCGACGGAAACAACGACTGGAATCAGGACAGAATTCCCACCCGGCTCATGGATTTTCGCGATCATGCAGTATCCTGCGCGGCCGCCGCCCCTGCGGGCATGCTTCCGAAACCCACGGAGGTGCAGGTCAGACCGGGCACGGGGGGTGGTCCGACGTCGCTCGCGGGGTCTCCGACCACACCGTCGGTGAGACCGCGATCACACGCGGCGTCACCCCTCAAGACGCACGCGCGGGCCATCGGGTTGCGCACGCCGTGACACCGGGTGACACCGGACGGCGACGAGCGGCGGTGAGCGGCTGCGAGCGGCGGCGAGGGGGCTGGAAGAGACCGCCGACCGGACCGGACGGACTGCCGGGGACGGAGTCCCGGTCGGCCTCCCGGACTAGGTCCCGGGGCCGTTCCGCCGCGCCCTCCCCCGCCCTAGCGTCGCCTCATGAGCGACGCATCCGGCACCGACGCATCCGGCACCCTCGACGAAGCCCTCGAACGCCTCCACACCACGGGCCCCGAGCGCAACGGCTGGCTCACCAACCACGCCCCGATGGCCGTCGAGGCCCTGGTCCGCAACGGCCAGGCCCCGACCGTGCACCGCTGGCTGGACCACTACGCGCCCAAGCTGGAGGAGCTCCCCCCGCCGTCCCGGCCGGTGACGGCCGCCGACTGGCGCGAGGCGCTCGGCGACCCGGCCCGGATCACCGACTGGACCCGCTTCTTCGGCCGCGAGCTCGACGAGCATCCCTGGCGGGAGGTCCTGGCCGGCTGGTGGCCCCGCCTGCTGCCGGGGATCTCGGCCTCGGCGACGCATCCCGTGATCCGCACCGGTCATGCCGTCCGCACCCTCCTGGAGTCCGAGGAGGCGTCCGGGGCCGGCGGGGCGACCGCGCCCCGCGTCGCCGAGCTCGCCCACGCCCTCGGCTACTGGGCGGCCCGCAGCGCACCACTGCCCCCGCTCGGCGCGCTGGCCCCGGCGCCGTCGGCGGCCGCCGCGCTCGACGCCGTACCGCCGGTGCCGGTGCAGAAGGGCGGGATCCGCGACCGGCTCCCGCAGCTGACGGCGCTCCCCGTCTGGGGTGCGGCCCCGGATCCCGACACGGCGAGGGACCGGCTCGTCGAGCTGGTCACGGCGGCCACGCACCGGTACGCGACCCACGGCCACGGCGAGCCGGTCATGCTGGTCCACGCGGCGACCGCGCCCAACGCGGTGCTGCGCACCCTGCCCGCGCTCCCCCGCGAGCTGTGGGCGCCGAGCCTGGCGGCGGCCTGGGCGGCGGCGGCCGCGGTGACGGCGGCGTACACCCCGCGGGAGGCCACCGCGTGGACGCCGACCCGCCTCACTCCCGAGGAGGTCTTCGAGCGGGCCGCGGCCCACGGCGACGACCACACGATCAAGTTCACCGACACGGCCCTGGACGTCGGCGACCCGCTCGCGCTGGCCGCCGCCGCCCGCTCGATCGAACTGAACCCGCCGGCGTTCTAGCCCGGACCCGCCCCGTCGGCCGGCCGGCCGAGCAGGCGACCGCCCGGCCGGCCGACTAGCCGAACTGCACGGACCGCTTGGCGAGCCCCATCCAGAACCCGTCGATCACCGACCGCTCGGCGTCGAGGTCCCCCGCCGCGTCCGCCGCGCCCATCGTGACGAAGAGGGGGGCGAAGTGCTCCGTACGCGGGTGGGCGAGCCGGCCGGCCGGCGACTTGTGCTCGAAGTCGAGGAGCGCGTCCACGTCCCGCGCGGCCAGGGCCTCGTGCCCCCAGGCGTCGAACTCGGCCGACCAGCCCGGCACCCCGCCGCCGGTGTGGCGGAGGGCGGCCAGGTTGTGGGTGAAGAATCCGCTGCCCACGATCAGGACGCCCTCGTCGCGCAGCGGGGCGAGCCTGCGGCCGATGTCCATGAGGCGGCGCGGATCGAGGGTGGGCATGGAGATCTGGAGCACGGGGATGTCGGCGCCGGGGAACATCTCGACGAGCGGCACGTACGCGCCGTGGTCGAGGCCCCGGTCGGGGATGTCCTGGACGGGCGTGCCGGGCGCGCGGAGCAGCTTGCGGACGGCCTCGGCGAGCCGCGGCGCACCGGGGGCCGCGTACTGGACCCGGTAGTAGTGCTCGGGGAAGCCCCAGAAGTCGTAGACGAGCGGGACGCTCTCGGTGGCGCCGAGGGCCAGGGGGGCCTCCTCCCAGTGGGCGGAGACCATGAGGATGGCCGTGGGGCGCGGAAGGTCCGCGGACCAGGCGGCGAGTTCACCGGGCCAGACCGGGTCGTCGGCGAGCGGCGGGGCGCCGTGGGAGAGGTAGAGGGCGGGCATCCGCGCGCGCGTGGCCCCTGTTTCCAGCGTGGTGTCCATGGCGGCCACCTCCGGTTTCTCGATCGCAGCAGGTCCTTGAAACTTCAAGCGTTCTGCCGTACACCGTAGACCTATGTAGTTCAACTTTCAAGAACGAGTCGTACGATTGGGCACCATGGGAGACATGACCGAACCCCGCTGGCTCACCGACGAGGAACAGCACGTCTGGCGCGCGTACCTGCACGCCACCACGCTCCTCGAGGACCACCTCGACCGCCAGCTGCAGCGCGACGCCGGGATGCCGCACATCTACTACGGGCTCCTGGTCCAGCTCTCCCAGGCCCCGCGCCGCCGGCTGCGGATGACCGAACTGGCCAAGAGCGCCAAGATCACCCGCTCCCGCCTCTCCCACGCGATCGCGCGCCTGGAGAAGAGCGGGTGGGTGCGGCGCGAGAACTGCCCCTCCGACAAGCGGGGCCAGTTCGCCCGGCTCACGGACGAGGGCATGGAGGTCCTCCGGCGGACCGCCCCCGGCCACGTGGCGGCCGTACGCCAGGCCCTCTTCGACCGTCTGTCCCCCGATCAGGTGAAGCAGCTCGGCGCGATCATGCGCGTCATGGCCGAGGGCCTCGAACCCGCCGGCGCGGACGCCGACCTGCCCTGGCTCCGCTGACGGACGACGGAGACACCCGCCGGCGACCCGCCGGAAGGGCGCACGCCCACCCCGGTCCCGCTGACGACCCACACGACCCGCCGGGGCACCCCGTAAGCCTTCCGGGGGCTTCCGGGGGGTCCCCGGGCACGCCCCGGAAGCCCCCGGACACGCCCCTGCCCCGGCCCGCCGGCGAACGGCGGGACCGGGGCAGGGTGCGCACAGCACGGCGTGCGGCCTCGGCGGGTCAGTGCGCGATGACCGGAACCTTCAGCTCGTCCTCCGCGCCCTCGCCGGAGCCGGCGACGATCCCGGTGTCCGGCTTCCCCGTGTTGATCAGGGTGAAGGCGATCACGGCCGAGGCGACCAGGATGCCGACGGCCCACCAGATGGCCGCGGTGTAGCCCTCGACCATGCCCTGGAGCTGGAGCAGCTTCTGCGCGGCCGGAGTGGTCGCGCCCGCCGCGTTGTCCGTGAGGTACGCGGTGGTGGCCGAGGCGGCGATCGTGTTCAGCAGGGCCGTACCGATGGCGCCGCCCACCTGCTGCGAGGTGTTGACCATCGCGGAGGCGACACCGGCGTCGCGCGGGTCGACGCCGTGCGTGGCGAGCGACATGGCCGGCATGAACGCCGTGCCCATGCCCAGGCCGAGCAGCAGCTGCGCGGGCAGGATCAGACCGGCGTACGAGGTGCCGATCTCCAGCTGGGTGAGCAGCAGCATGCCGACGCCGGCGGTCAGGAAGCCCGGGGCCATCAGCAGCCGCGGCGGGACACGGGTCATCAGCCGGGTGCCGATCTGCGTCGAGCCGATGATCATGCCGGCGATCATCGGGAGGAACGCGAAGCCCGTCATGACCGGGGAGTAGCCCTTCACGACCTGCAGGTAGTAGGTCAGGAAGAGGAACAGGCCGAACATCGCGATGACGGCGAGACCGAGCGACAGGTAGACACCGCCGCGGTTGCGGTCGGTCAGGACGCGCAGCGGCAGCAGCGGGGACTTGACCCGCGCCTCGGTGAACACGAAGGCGGCGAGCAGCACGGCGGAGCCGACGAACATGCCGATCGTGCCGGCGTCGCTCCAGCCCTCGGACTCGGCGCGCGTGAAGCCGTACACGAGCGCCACCAGGCCCAGGGTGGAGAGGATCACGCCGGGGATGTCGAGCGTGGAGCGGTTGCGGCTGCCGGCGGGCTCGCGGATGACGAGGTACGCGCCGACGGCGGCGACGATCGCGAACGGGATGTTGACGAAGAAGGTCCAGCGCCAGTTCAGGTACTCGGTGAGGAAGCCGCCCAGGATCAGGCCCACGGCGCCGCCGCCACCGGCGATCGCACCGTAGATGCCGAAGGCCTTGGCGCGCTCCTTGGCGTCGGTGAAGGTCACGGCGAGCAGCGAGAGCGCGGCGGGCGCGAGGAGCGCGCCGAAGGCGCCCTGGAGCGCTCGGGCACCGAGCATCATGGCCTCGCCGGTCGCGGCGCCGCCGAGGGCGGACGCGAGCGCGAAGCCGATCAGGCCGACGACGAAGGTGCGCTTGCGGCCCCACAGGTCGGCGATGCGGCCGCCGAAGAGGAGCAGGCCGCCGAAGGCGAGGGCGTAGGCGGTGATGACCCACTGCCGGTTGCCGTCCGAGATCCCCAGGTCCTGCTGGGCGGAGGGCAGCGCGATGTTCACGATCGTCGCGTCGAGCACGACCATCAGCTGGGCGAGCGCGATGAAGACGAGTGCCTTCCAGCGGCCCGGGTCGGGCGGGGTCAGGGTGTTGTCGGGGACTTTCGGCATGGGGGTAGCCACCTCTTGGCGCGTACTGGTGAAAAGTGGGACGGACGGGGGTGCGTGCCGGTCAGGCACGGACGGCAGGTCGTGGGGCCGGGCGGGAGGCCCGGGGGAGGCTCAGGGCCTCGGGGTCAGGAGGAGCAGGAGTCGCGTCGCAGGTCCTCCAGGGTCGCGGCCTTCCCGGGCAGCTCGGAGCGGGCGGGCGCCTCCAGGCCGTCGAGGAACAGCAGCAGGTGACGGCGGACGAACTGGTCGAAGGCCGCGCAGCCCGATCCGGGCAGCGGGCGGGTCAGCTGGGAGAGCGCCACCATCAGGTCCCCGACGCCCACGTCGGTGCGCAGCCGGCCGGCCTGCTGCGCCCGGTGGACGAGGCCCTGGACGGCCTCCTCCAGGCGGTCGCGCTCGGCGATCAGGTCGGGGTGGTCCTTGTCGAAGGCGCCGTCGAGCATCGGGCACAGGGCGCCGACCCGCTCGTCGGCGGCGCCGAGGGTGAACCGGCGGAGGGCGGCGAAGGTGTCGTCCTCCTCCTCGGCGGCCCGTTCGGCGACCTCGGTGACGCGGGCCATGAGCGAGAGGACGACCTCGTGGACGAGGTCGGTGCGCTCGGGGAAGTTGCGGTAGAGGGTGGCGTTCCCGACGCCGGCCCGGCGCGCGATCTCGTCGTAGGGCACCTGGGACCCGAACTCGACGAACATCTCGCGGGCCGCCGTCACGATCCGCTCGCGGTTGCGCAGCGCGTCGGCCCGCGGGCGGGGCACGCGACGGGCGGGCGCGGTGGCGGGGGTGCTGGTCACGCCACGACCTCCTCACAGTCATCCGGGGATCGAGTCCCCACTTCGTCGAACACAGTCGTAAACGGGGACACCGTCCCCGTTTATTTCCCGGCCCTCGTGTGACCCCGGTCACGCACGGCGGGATCGCCCCCCGCCCTCGCGGAATCCCACGATCGGGCCACCCGACGCGCGTACCAGGACCTCTCGTCACAGGCTGATCGCACAGCGCGACCCCGTGCCGACGGGAGGGCCGCGCCGCCGACCTGCCCCCACCGGAGAGGCGACCGTATGCAGCACCCCCGACGACGGATACGCAGACCCGTCGCCCTGGCCGCGACCACGGCGCTCTCCCTCACGCTCCTCGCCTCCGCGAGCAGCACGCTGCCCGGTCCCGCCCCCGCGTCGGCGGGACCCGTCGCCGCCGCGCCCGACGGCGCGCAGCTGGGGCCCTGCCGCATCGCCACGACGATGGGCGTGCAGATGTCGGAGGGACTCCCCACGGCCCCCGGGTACGTGCGCTCCACGGGCCTGGTCCGGGCCCTGAACCTGATGATCGACTTCCCCGACGCGAACGGGGACGGCACCGCGTTGGGCCGCTTCCGCGAGTTCTTCCCGCAGACCGCCGAATGGTTCCGCGTCAGCTCGTACGGCCGGCTGCACTACCAGGCCGAGGCCCCGATACCCGACTGGCTGCGGATGCCGAAGGCCTTCTCGGCGTACGGGATCGAGCGCGGCTCCCCGTACGAGCCGGGCTACCGCACCCTCGTCGAGGACATCATCAAGGCGGCCGACCAGAGGGTGGACTTCAGCGCCTACGACCTGGTCAACGTCCTGGTCACGCCGAACGCCGGCCCGTCCGCCCTCGACACCGTCCTGTCCGTCACCTTCTCCGGGAACGACGACGCCCCCTACGCGGACGGCGTGCCGCTGGCCAACACGTCCTTCGTCTACAGCCGCCAGGACGACGGGTCCGGCAGCTTCGCCGAGACCGGCTACCGCGTCCTGCCCCACGAGAACGGGCACGTCTTCGGCCTGCCCGACCTGTACACCTCGGACGGCGGCGGGACCGTCGGGCACTGGGACATCATGTCCGAGGACTGGGGTGCCAACAACGACCTGCTCGGCTGGCACAAGTGGAAGCTGGGCTGGCTCGACAACGACCAGATCGGCTGCGCCTCGGCCCCGGGAACCGGCGACTACACCCTCACCCCGCTGGCCGTCGCCGGCGGCCCCAAGCTCGCGTTCGTCCCGCTCTCCGAGACGTCGGGGTACGCGCTGGAGGTCCGCAGCAAGGACGGCAACGACGAGGCCGTGTGCGAACACGGCGTCCTGGTCTACCGGGTGGAGGCCGACGTGGACACCGGCCACGGACCGGTGACCGTCTCCGACAGCGAGCACGCGAGCGGCGGCTGCACCCGCCGCGCCAACGTCCACGCGGAACTGTCGGACGCGCCGTACCAGCCCGGGGAGACGTTCACGGACCGGGCCAACGGCATACGGATCAGCGTGCTGGACGAGGACGAGAACGGAACGTACCGGGTACGGATCACCCGGAGCTGAGCGCGCGGGAGGGGCTCTCGGGGGTCGGCGGGGGGGGGGCCGGCGGGGGGCTCAGGCGCCCCGCACTCCGAGGGTCTGCGCGGCGGCGGCCCCGACGGTGCGGGGCCCTACGACGTGCGGGTCCAGAAGACGGTGCGGGGGCCTGCGACGTGCGGGGCCCGACGACGGTGCCGGTCCCTACGACGTGCGAATCCCTACGACGTGCGAATCACGACGACGATGCCGGTCCCCATGGCGCCGGCCCCTTCGATGCCGGCGCGGGTCACCCGCCGACGGTCAGGGACTCCCGCAGCTCCCGCTTGAGGAGCTTCCCGGTCGGGTTCCGCGGCAACTCCTCCTCCCGTACGAGGACATGGGCGGGCACCTTGAAGGCGGCGAGCCGGCCGCCCACGTGCGCGCGCAGCTCGTCGGCGCCGACCGCGGCACCGGGCCGCAGCCGGACGACGGCCGCGACCTCCTCGCCGAGCAGCGGGTGCGGGACGCCGAGGACGGCGGCGTCCACGACGTCCGGGTGCTGCTGGAGCACGTCCTCGACCTCGACGCAGTACACGTTCTCCCCGCCGCGGACCACCATGTCGGTGAGCCGGTCGACGATGCTGACCCGCCCGTCCGCGTCCACGCGCGCGAGGTCGCCGGTCCGGAACCACCCGTCCTCGGCGAAGGCCGCGCGGGTCGCCTCCTCGTCGCGCCAGTAGCCCCGGACGAGGGACTGCCCGCGGAGCCACAGCTCGCCCACGCCCTCGGCGTCGGGCCGGTCGATCCGCACCTCGGTGACGGGTGTCGGGCGGCCGACGCTGCCCGGGTGGGCGCGGTACTCGGCGCCGACGTTGGCGAGGACACCGCCGCTGGTCTCGGTGAGCCCGTAGCCGTTGCGGGGCTCCAGCCGCTCCCCGTACGCGGCGGTGATCCCGCCGACGATGCCGGGCGGGGCGGCGGCGCCCCCGGTGCTCAGCAGGGTGAGGCTGTCGAGCGGGTCGCCGGTGGCGCGGGCCAGGTCGAGCAGCTGGAGGGCGGTGGTGGGGACGCCCGCGTAGTGGGTGACGCGGTGCTCCCGGATCAGCTCCAGGGCCCGGGCGGCGTCCCACTTCCGCATCATGACGAGGGTGCCGCCGGCCGCCATCACCCCGTAGAAGGACGTGAACGCGGCCACGTGGAAGAACGGGAACGTGGTCAGCGACACCGGGACGGGCCCGGCGCCGGGCATGTCCCCGCGGGCGAGCGCGGCCGCGGCGGCGAAGAACCGCGGGTTCATGGCGGCACCGGCCTGCGCGAGGTGGGTGGCGACGGCGCCCTTGGGGCGGCCGGTGGTGCCGGAGGTGTAGACGATGGTGGCGTCGTGCTCGGGCAGGACGTCGACGAGCGGCGGCCCGAGGTACGGATCGGTGTCGGGGACGTACGGCACGAAGGCGGGGACGCCGGGGGACGCGGGAGCGGGGACGCCGTGAGACGCGGGGGCGCCGTCGGACACGGGGGCGCCGTGAGACGCGCGGGCGCCGTCGGACACGGGCGCGCCGTCGGACACGGGGGCGCCGTGAGACGCGGGGGCGCCGTGAGACGCGGGGGCGCCGTCGGACGCGGGCCGCGCGGAGTCCGTGCCGGGAGCGCCGGCGTCCTCCCCCTCCCCGTGGAAGACGATCCCGGGCACGCGGTTCCGGGCGGCCCACTCCCGCACCCGCCCGACCCGCTCCCCGTCGACGAGCAGCACGCCGGGAGCGCAGTCGTCGAGGGCGTACGTGAACTCGTCCTCGGTCCACCAGGCGTTGAGCGGTACGGCGACGAGCCCGGCGAGCTGGGCGGCCCAGAAGGCGACGTGCCACTCGGGGTGGTTCCGCATGGCGACCACGGCCCGGTCCCCCGGCCGCAGCCCGTACTCCCCGACGAGCCGCCGGGCGAGCCCGCAGGCGGCGTCGAAGAACTCGCGGTAGGTCGTCCGCCCGTCCTCGGACACGAGGAAGACCTGGTCGCCGTAGCCCCAGACGACCTCGACGAACTCCCTCAGCGTGCGCGGACCGGAGGCGTACACCCCGCCGTCGACGGCGAAGGGGGCCCCGTCCGCGGTGAGCCGCTCGTATCCGTCTGGCACCGCCACCGCACAACCCCCTGAGCATCCGCTCGTCGTCCCAGCGCGGCGACGCTATGCGCACCCCCGAACCGGGTCAAGCGGCGGGTCATCGGCCACCGGGCCACCGCGTGCCCCGCCACGGCACCGGATGGCGCAACGCGGCACACGATGGCGCACCGTGGCACAGCATGGCGCCAGATGACTTGCAATGGCGCCACCATGGTGCCACTATTGCGTCATGGACCTCACCCCGTACGTGGACAATCTCCGCCATGAGCTCGGTGTGGCCGCCCAGGCGGGCGGCGACGAAGCCCGCGCCCTGGCGGACCGACTCACCGGGCAGCTGGAGTCGGCCGCCCGACTGACCCTGCTCAACGCCCTGTCCGACGCGATGGACGAGATCACCCGTGACCTCGCCCCCGGCTCGGTCGACCTGCGGCTGCGCGGCCTGAACCCCGAGTTCGTGGTCACGGCGCCGCCGACCGCCGAGCCCTTCGGCTTCGACGAGGCCGAGGCCGCACTGCCGGCCCCGCCGCCGGTCGCGCCCCCCGTGGAGGGCGAGGACGGCGCCACCTCCCGCATCAACTTCCGGCCGCCGGCCCAGCTCAAGATCCGGGTCGAGGAGGCCGCGAGCCGCGAGGGGCTCTCGGTCAACGCCTGGCTGGTACGGGCCGTGGCCGCGGCCCTCGAACCGGGCGCCGCCCCGGGCCGGACCCGCAAGGGCACGACGAGCACGGGCCCCTCCGTCGGCCAGGGCTTCACCGGCTGGGTCCGCTAGCCCGCCCGCACGGCCCGGGGGCCCGCCATGGCTCCCGGGGGACCGGCCCCTCCCTCCCTGCCGCACCGAGGCACGTCAGTCAGCCCGGCACTCACCTCTCCTCAGTCAAAGGACGGCACAGCCATGCCTACGTTCGACACTCCCGAACCCCTCTCCGCCACCGTCGAGATCGAGATCGGCCGGGCCCGGATCGTCGCGGGCAAGCGCACCGACACCGTCGTGGAGGTGACCCCGAGCGACCCGGGCGACAAGCTCGACGTCCAGGCGGCCGCGGAGACCAACGTCACCTGCACGGGCGGAAAGCTGCTGGTCAAGGGCCCCAAGAAGCGTTCACTCTTCGGCAAGACCGGCTCGGTCGACGTCACCGTCGAGCTCCCCGCCGGCTCGGAGGTGATCGGCCGGACGGGCCTCGGCGAACTGATCGGCGAGGGCGTCTTCGGGAACTGCCGGCTCACCACCGCCGCCGGCGACATCCAGCTGGACGAGGCCGCGTCCGTACGGCTCAAGACCTCCCACGGCGACATCCTCGTCGACAGCACGCGCGGCGAGACCGAGATCCACGGCTCCGGCCGGGTCCGGATCGGCCGGATCGACGGTTCGGCGACGATCCGGAACCTGAACGGCGAGACCACGGTCGGCGAGATCACTGGCGAGCTGAAGGTGAACTCGTCCAACGGACCCATCGGGGTGGGGCGTACGGAGGCCTCGGTCACGGCGAAGACCGCCAGTGGCGCCATCCGCCTCGGCGAGGTCGTACGCGGCCGCATCACACTCGAATCCGCCGCCGGCGGCCTCGAAGTCGGCATCGCGGAGGGAACCGCGGCCTGGCTCGACGTGCGGTCCACGGCCGGCCGCGTACGCAACGAGCTGGGCGCGGCGGAGGGTCCGGGCCAGTCCGAGGAGACGGTCGAGGTCCGCGGCCGCACGAGCGTCGGCGACATCGTCGTCCGCCGCGCGTAGCCACCGGCCGGGCGGGGCCGGGCGGCGACCGGTCCGAGCCGACGACGCGAGAGGGGGACGGAAGCCCGATGAGACGCAGCCCACGGCCCGGCACCACGGACGGCCCCGGCACCGCCCCAGACGCCACCACGGACGGCCCCGGCACCGCCCCAGACGCCACCACGGGCGGGGCGGGCACCGCCCGGCCCGCACCGGGCGCACCAGAGGTGCCACTGGCGCCACCCGCACGCGCACCCGCACCCGCACCCGGCGACGCCCCGGACGTCTCGGACGCTCACGCCCCGCCCCGGGGCACCGCCCCCGACGCCCCGGCCCCTCAAGCCCCCACCCCGGGTGCCCTGGCCTCCTTCCTCCGCTTCGTCGGGATCGGGGGCGGGGTAGGGCTCGCGTCCGGCGCGGCCGTCGCCCTGCTCTCCGCCGCCCTGCCGTTCGCCCTCGCCAACGCGCTGGTCAGCGTGGTCTCGACGGTCCTCGCGACCGAGCTGCACGCCCGCTTCACCTTCGGTTCGGGGCTCCGGCCGGCCACCGGGCGCGGCCTGCTGCGCTGCGGCCTCCGCCCTCACCTGCAGTCCGCCGGAACGGCCGCAGCGGCCTACTCCGTGACCACCCTCGCGGTGCTCGTCCTGCACCTGGTCGCGCGCACGCCCGGTCTCGCCGTCGAGCAGACCGTGTACCTCGCGGCCTCGGGCCTGGCGGGAATCGGCCGCTTCCTGGCGCTGCGGCTGTACGTCTTCACCACGACCCGCAGGCGACCCGCGCCCCCGGTCGCGCTCGCGCCCGCCGCAGACCTCGACCTCGGCATCGGCATCGACCTCCAGGGCACCCGGACCCGCCGCGAATCCCTCACCACGGCGTCCTGACGGAGCCGGGCCCTCAGCGACGAGGGCCGAAGACCGGCGCCTCGTGGCAGCACCCCCGGAGGCCTGGCACCACGAGGCGCCACATTCCTTCCCCCAGCAGAAGCCCAGTTCACCGACCCTAAAGACCGCGCAACTCCCACACCGAACCACCCATGGCGCCACAATGACTCGTCATGGCGCCACTTCTGTGCCACAATGATGGCGCAAGCACGGCACGGAGTGGCGCCAAGCAGGGCCACTCCAGCGCCAGACAGTCGGACGCACCGCCCATGAGCCCCGCTCACCGCCCCGCCCCGCCCCGTCCGCCGCTCTCCCCGATCCGTCCCAGAAGAGAAAGGCCCGCAGACCATGAGCACCACGAACCACCCCACGCACACGGCGACCACAGCGGCCGCCGACCAGCGCGCCACGGCCATCTCCGCGACCGGCCTGCGCAAGTCGTACGGCGACAAGGTGGTGCTCGACGGCATCGACCTGCGGATCCCCGAGGGCACGATCTTCGCCCTGCTCGGCCCCAACGGCGCCGGCAAGACGACGACCGTCGAGATCCTCTCCACCCTGATCACGGCCGACGGCGGGGAGGCCCGGATCGCGGGCCACGACGTGCGGGCCGACGCCGGCTCCGTACGCACCCTGATCGGCGTCACCGGACAGTTCGCCGCCGTCGACGGCCTGCTGACCGCCGAGGAGAACCTGCTCCTGATGGCGGACCTCTACCACCTGGACCGGAGCGAGGGCCGGCGCCGCACCGCCGAGCTCCTGGAGCGGTTCGACCTGACCGAGGCGGCCCGCAAGAACGTCGCCACCTTCTCCGGCGGCATGCGCCGCAAGCTCGACCTGGCGATGACGCTGGTCGGCCGGCCGCGGATCATCTTCCTCGACGAGCCCACCACCGGCCTCGACCCGCGCAGCCGCCGCGACATGTGGGAGCTGATCCGGGACCTGGTCACCGACGAGGGCGTCACGATCTTCCTCACCACGCAGTACCTGGAGGAGGCCGACCACCTCGCGGACCGCATCGCGGTCCTCGACCACGGCAGGCTCGTCGCCGAAGGCACGGCGGAGGAGCTGAAGCGGCTGATCCCCGGCGGCCACGTGCGCGTCCGGTTCGCCGGCGAGGCCGACCTCGCCGCGGCGGCCGCGGTCTTCGGCGTCGCGACCAGGGACGACGAGGCGCTCGCGCTGCAGATCCCCAGCGACGGATCCGTCGCCAACCTCCGCGCCGTCCTCGACGCCCTGGACGGCACCGGGGTCCGGGCGGAGTCGCTCACCGTGCACACCCCCGACCTGGACGACGTCTTCCTCACCCTCACCGGCAAGCAGAACGCCCCGACCGTCCCCGCCCCCGCCACCACCACGCAGAAGGAGTCCGCCCGATGAGCACCGCGACCCTCACCCCGGCCAAGCCCACCCGCTCGTACGCCCTGCGCGACTCCCTGACGATGCTGCGCCGCAACATCAAGCACATGCAGCGCTACCCGTCGATGACGATCTCGATCCTCGTCATGCCGCTCCTGATGCTGCTGCTGTTCGTGTACGTCTTCGGCGGCGCGCTCGGCGCCGGCATCGGAGCGGGCGGCGACCGCGGCGACTACGTCGACTACCTGGTGCCCGGCATCATCCTGATGGCCGCGACCTCGGGGGCCGTGGCGACGGCCGTGTCGGTCTGCACCGACATGACGGAGGGCATCGTCAACCGCTTCCGCACCATGTCGATCTCCCGCGGCTCCATCCTGACCGGCCACGTCATGGGCAGCGTCCTCCAGGTCGCGGCGGTCCTGGTCCTGGTCACCGGCGTCTCCCTCGCGATCGGCTTCCGCCCGAACGCCTCGGTCGTGGAGTGGGCGGCCGCCGCGGGCCTCCTCCTCTTCCTCTCCTTCGGCATGGCCTGGCTGTCCGCCGCGATGGGCATGGGCGCCAAGACCGTCGAGTCCGCGAGCAACGCCCCGCTGCCGCTGACCTTCCTCCCCTTCCTCGGCAGCGCGGTCGTCCCGCCGGAGTCCATGCCGACGGCCCTGCGCTGGTTCGCCGAGTACCAGCCCTTCACCCCGATCAACGAGACCCTGCGCGGCCTGCTGCTCGGCACGGACATCGGCAACGCCGGCTGGATCGCCCTGGCCTGGTGCACGGGCCTCTCGGCCCTGGGCTACTTCTGGTCCCGCTCGGTCTTCAACCGCGAGGTGACCCGCTGACCCCACGGACGGACCACGAGCGGCGGGCGGGCCCGGCAAACTCCGGGCCCGCCCACCGCAACGCCCCATCACCGCAGCAAGCCCCCACACCCGTCCGCTACGCTGTCCCCGTCCGCCTTCGTAGCTCAGGGGATAGAGCACCGCTCTCCTAAAGCGGGTGTCGCAGGTTCGAATCCTGCCGGGGGCACCAGTTCAGAAGGGGCCCACCTCCGGATTCCGGAGGTGGGCCCCTTCCGCCGTCCGCATCCGCCCCGCCCCGCGTCCGGTCCGGCGTACGCTCCTTGCGCCGATGTCCCTCGGTCCACCGGAGGCGAGTGCCGTGAGTCTGCTGCCGTTCGTCGATGAGCACGTCGTCGTCGTGGACGCCGGGGGCGAGGAGACCTGGCGGCGGTTGCTCGTCCGCGTCGAGCGGTCCCTCTCCACGCCCGGCGGCGCCCTGTACGCGCGGCTCGTGCGGGCCGTTCCCCGTCGGAGCGGCGGCGTCCGGCCGCTCGGCGACGGGTCCGAGTTCCCCGGGTTCCGGGTCGCCCGGCTCGTGCCGGGGCAGGAGCTCGCGCTGGAGGGGCGGCACCGGTTCTCCTCGTACAGCCTCGTCCTCCGGGTCGAGGAGCGGCCCGACGGGCGCTGCCGGCTCCGTGCCGAGACCCGCGCCGTCTTTCCCGGGGCGGCCGGGCGGGTCTACCGGGCGCTCGTCATCGGCAGCGGCGGGCACGCCGTCGCCATGCGGCGGATGCTGGCCGGCTACCGGCGTCCGTGACGGTCGCACCCGCCCCTGGCGCTCGTCGAACCGGATGCCTCGCCGTACCCGCCCCGGACCGCGCTCGACCCCGGCCTCATCCGCTCAGCGGAGTTCCTCCGGGCACGGCGTGCCCCGGGAGAGCTTGTACGGGGCCGCCAGGCGGTAGACGCCCGCCTTCGGGGCGACCAGCTGCGTCCACTCGTCGCCCTCCGCGTCCGCCTCCGTCTTGAAGAGGCAGCCCTCCTCGTTCGCGAAGACCTTCGGGATCTCGGTCTCCGCGTCCTCGCGGGCCAGCTTCGACGCCTCCGTCTCCTGCGGGGGCTCGATCTTGCCGCCCTGCTCGTCCACCAGCGCCAGCCACGGGGAGTACGGGACGCGGATGAGGACCCGGCCCGGGGTCTCGACGCGGATCACGACCTCGTTCTCCTCCGCGCTCTGCACCACCGCCGGCGGGTTCGCGAGGGGCGTCGGGTTCGCGACCTCGTACAGGCGCCAGTTCTCGTCCGACCAGACCTGCTCCAGGTACGGCAGGCCGTCCCCGACCAGCTCCGCCTCCTGCTCCGCGCCCGAGTCCGGCGCGCCCGTCGGCAGCACCACGTAGTGGACGGCCCAGCGGTGCAGCCACTCCTCGTAGTTCACCGCGTTCAGCGTGTCGTCGTAGAAGAGCGGGTTGCGCTCCATGTCCGCCTGGCGGTTCCAGCCCCGCGCCAGGTTGATGTACGGGCTCAGCGCCGAGGACTCCCGGTGGCTCGACGCCGGTACGACCTCGACCCGCGCCTTGCGCGCGTCGCGCACCTGGAGCTGGTTGATCAGCGGCGCCAGCTCCCGCGCCCAGGAGGCGTCCGGGGCGGTGCGGATCACGTCGTCGACGCCCTTGAAGCCGATCCAGAAGTTCAGGCCGGCGAAGGCCAGCACCAGCGCGTACCAGCGGCGGGAGCGCGGCGCCGTGTACGGCAGGGCCGCCAGCAGCACGACGCCCGCGAACAGCATCGGGAGCCGCGAGATGTTCGAGCCGATCTGCGAGTCGATCAGCCAGGTCAGCAGCGTGCCGACGGTGTAGACGGCGGCGGCGACCCGCACCGTCCGCCAGTCCCTCGGCACGAGGACGAGGACCAGCGCGCCGAACAGCAGCGGCAGCGCCGTCGAGCCGAACGCCATCGGCTGCGTCCCGGAGAAGGGGAACAGCCAGGAGGACAGGGCGACGACCGCCACGGGCGCCAGGCCGAGGGCGTACGCACCCGGACGGCGGCGGTTCAGGAACAGCGCCGCCGCCGCGACCCCCAGGAACAGGCCCGCCACCGGGCTGCACGCCGTCGCCAGGCCGGCGAGCGGCGCCGCGACCGCGGCCTTCGCCCAGCGCTTGCGGCGCCAGCGGTGCGGCCAGCAGAACACCGCCGCGACCGCGCCGAGCGCGAACATCATGCCGAGGCCGAAGGTCACCCGCCCCGACAGCGCGTTGCAGAGGAAGGCGAAGACGCCCGCGACCGAGCAGGCGAGCGGATTGCGGACCGCCCGCACCCGCACCAGGATCAGCGCGGTCAGCCCCGCCGACAGCGTCCCCGCGACCATCATCGTGCTGCGCACGCCCAGCATCGACATCAGGTACGGGGACACCACGCTGTACGAGACGGGGTGCATCCCGCCGTACCAGGCGAGGTTGTACGCCGAATCCGGGTGCCGGCCGACGAACTCGGCCCACGCGTCCTGCGCGGCCAGGTCGCCGCCGCTGTTCGCGAAGAAGAAGAACCACAGGATGTGGGTGACGGCCGCGAGGCCGGTGGCCGCCAGGACCGTGTAGCGGCGCTTCCGCCGCGGGGCCCGGGCCGGCGCGGTGGGGGCCGGGGCGGGCCGCTGCGCCGGGAGCACTATTCGCGGGAGCGAATCAAGGGACGCGTCATCGGCGTCGGCAGCGGCTTTCGCGGGGTCGGTCCGGGCATCGCTGCGGCCTCCGGTTCGGCCGTCGGTACGGCCCTCGGTGCGGCCGTCGTCGTGGGGGGAGTCGAGGAGGGGGTCGGGGGCTGGGTCGGGGGCTGAGTCCGCGCGGTCGGCGCGTGTCGGCTCGGCGGTGGTCAACTGCGGCCCTTTCCCGTGCTGCCCGTCTCGCTGCTCTCGCGTGTGTCACGCGTCGTACTCGTCCCCGGGAAAACGCTAACAGCTGGGCCCTCGGGAGAACCCGGGGAGCCCAGCCGAGCGGGTGGCGAGGCCGGTCCCGACGGGGGCGGTGAACCGGCCCCGACGGGGCGGGGCCGGTCCCGAGCGGCGCGGCGGCCGGACCGCGGGGCCGGTCCCGACGGGGCGGGGCCGGACCGCGGGGCCCGAGCCGCGAGGCGGCCCCCACCACCGGCCGGTCCGCGCGGTCAGCCCACGCGGGTCAGCTTCTTGTCGAAGCCCGGCTCCGCCAGGTCCGCCTGGAGCGCGACGGGCGAGCTGACCCTGCCGGCGCCGGTGCCGATCGACACCTGGCCGACGACGTCGCCCGCCTTGCCGGCGTGCGGGACGGCCTTGCCGCCGTCCGTCAGCGCCAGCTTCACCTGGAGGCCCGGCCAGCCGATCGCCTTGAGCTCCTTCGTCGCCACCACCGGCGTCCGTCCGCCGAGGCCGTCGTCGACGTAGCCGATGACCTGACCCTTCCGGATGACGGCCGCGGAGGTGACGTCCTTCTGGGCCTGCTGGATGATCTTGAGGCTGTTGTCGATGGCGAGCTGGAGCTTCTGGCCGAGCTGGTCCGCGTCCTTCGCGCCCATCACGATGCCGAGGATGCGCCGGTTCTGGCCGTCGACGATCGTGTTCGCCGACCACAGGAGGTTGCCGCCCGCCGGGGTCGACGAGCCGGTCTTGATGCCGCTCACACCCGGTTCGAGCAGGATGTTGTTGTTGTTCTCGATCCGGCCGGGGATGCCGTCCACCGTCACGTTCGGCATGTTCACGATCTCGCGGAACACGTCGTACTGCATGACCGCCTTCGCCAGCTTCAGCTGGTCCTGCGGGGTCGACACCGTGCTGTCGAGCAGACCGGACGGGTCCGTGTACGTGGACCGCGTCATGCCCAGGTCCTTCGCGGCGGCGTTCATCTTCTCGACGAACGCGGCCTCCGAACCGGCGTCCCAGCGCGCGAGCAGCCGGGCCACGTTGTTCGCGGAGGGGATCATGAGGAGCTCCAGAAGCTCCTTCTCCGAGTACGTCTGGCCCTTCTGGACCGCCGCCGTCGACTCGTGCTCGGCCTTGCCCTGATCGGCCGCCTTCTGGTCGATCTCGATCTCGGGGCCCTTCTGGCTCCCCTTGAGCGGGTGGTCGCGGAGGATCACGTACGCCGTCATCGTCTTCGTGACGCTGGCGATCGGGGCGGGCTTCTGGGCGCCGTACGTGCCCATGGACCCGACGCCCTCGACCTCGACGGCGCCCTGTCCCTCGGCCGGGAACGGCAGCTTCAGCTCGCCGCCCTGGAAGCTGAAGGTCGGGGCGGCCGAGAGGGTCAGCTGGGGCGCGGGCAGCGGGCGGACCATCTGCACGATCGCAAAGACGATCAGCACCAGCAGGATCAGCGGCGTCCAGATCCGCACCCGGCGGACGGTCGTCCGCAGCGGGGTCGGCGGCGGGGGCGGGGTGTTCGTCAGCTCGGCCAGCAGGTCGAGCGGGGGCAGCGGCGGGAGCGGCTGCTGCCGCGTCCGCTCGGGCTCGGTCAGCGCGGGCGCCGGCGCGGGCGAAGCCGCGGCCGCGGTGGGCGCCTTCGGCGGTACGGGCGCGGCGCCGGCCGGCTTCGGGGCCTCGGGCGCCTTGGGGGGCGCCGCGGCCGCGCGGGCGGCCTGCTCGGCCTTCTGGTCGGCCGGGATGTCCGCGCGCAGCGGCAGGAAGGTGCTGGTGCGCTCGCTGTCCGCGTCGGCGGCGGAGCGGCCGGAGCCGCCCTTGCCGGTGAGCGAGGACGGGAGCTTCAGCGCGGTCGTGGGCTGGTCGACGGGCGGCCGGACGGCCTTGAACATCGTCGTCGGCTGGTCGACCGGCTTGTCCTCGACGTCGTCGGCGGCGCGGTCGGCGGCGTCCACGGCGCCGTCGGCGGCGCGGTCGTCGCCACCGGTGCCGTCGTCGCCACCGGTGCTGCCGTCGCGGTCGGCGCCGTCCGCGTCGGCGACGGCGGGGACGGCGGCGTCGGCCGGCTTCGCGCCCGCCGGCTTCGCGTCCGCGGCCGGCTTCCGCGCCGCGAACCAGGACTCCGCGGCGGGCTTCTCCGCCGCGGCTGCCTTCTCCGCGACCGGCTCGTCGTCCGCCGCCTCGGAGCCGGAGCCCGAGTCGGCGGAGCCGGCATCCACATCGGCGCCGGCACCGGAGTCGGCGCGGGCATCGGAGTCGGCGTCAGAACCGTCCGTCTCCCCGTCGTTCGCGTCCGCCCGGGCCGCGTCCGCGTCGCCCGCGTCCTTGGCTCCCGCCTCGTCGGCGGCGACGTCCGCGTCCGCCACGTCCCCGTCGGCCCCGTCGGATGCCCTCGCGGACGCCTCGGCCCCGTCTCCGGCCCGCTCCGCCGCGGCTGCCTTCTCCGGCTCCTCCGCCGTCGCCACCCACGCCGCCACGGCGGCCTTCAGGCGGTCGCTCCCGGGCTCCGGCGCCTTCTCCGCGCCGGACTCGGCCTCGGAGGCCTCGGCGGCCTCCGCGGCCTTCCCGGCGGGCTCGGTCGTCTCCGGCTCCCGGGGCTCCTCCTGACGCTCCGGGCGCTCCTGCGCCGGAGCGTCGTCCTCGGGGGTCCGCGGCGTCAGGGTCTTGAAGACGGCCGTCGGCTGGTCCACCTGAACCGCCGACGCCCGCGACGGCGCAACCGAAGCCGCCGGCGAGGCGTCCGAATCATGGAGAACGGAAAGCCGAGGATCCCTGCCGCCGCCGCCCGAGGCCGCCGTCTCCTGAGACGACCCCTGCTGCTCCGCCTTGTCGGGGGACTCGCCCGCCACCGTGCCTCCTCCATGCGTCGTGCGTACGTACGGACCGTGTACCGGTCCGTGTACCAGTGTCCTGTGTGGACCCCTTGGCCCCCGTGCTAGACGAGAACGACATACCTACTGGTTCCCGGATGAACCACCCAGGCACTCTCGACAGATGAATGTGAGAGGGGTCACCCTGTCATTCATCCACGCGGGGAGGCATGGATGGGCAGGAGCCGCAGAACCATTCCGGAGGAGCTTCTGCTGCTCGCTCTGGACCCGACCACGGGTACCACAGCGCAGCCGCAGTCGCTCGACCTCGGCCTGGCCGGAGCACAGCTAGTGGAGCTGGCGATGGCAGGCCGGATAGCCCCTGACGGGGATCGTATCGCCGTGGTGATGCCACGGCCGACCGGAGATCCGACCTTGGACTCCGCACTGGAGCTGCTGCGCAGGCGTGGCAGTCCGGTTCGGGCCGTCCACTGGATCGGCGGACCCCGACTGGGGCTCCGTCAGACGTATCTCTCGCATCTGGAGCGATGCGGCATGGTGCATGCCGTGGAGGGCCAGATGTGCGGGGTGTTGCCGACGACTCGCTACCAGGCGACGGACACGGCGATCAGTCGGGAGATCCGTTCCCGGCTGGACAGTGCGATCCGCACCGGCGTACCGCCGGACCCGCGGACCGCGGCGCTTGCCGCGCTGGCCCACGCGGTCGGTCTCGGCAAGCACCTCTACCCCGGCAACGAAGGACGGTCGTCGCGGTCCCGGCTGCGCGATCTGATCCGGCACGACCCCATGGGCGGACTCGTGGCGCACGCCGTGATGGACGTCCAGAACGGCGCGGCGGCACAGCCGCGCCGGAGCGCCGCGGGTGTCCCGGCGCAGCCTCGCGGCAGCATGGCCCGCGCGGCGGCGCACTAGCACCCCGGGCACAGCACAGAACCAACCCGGGAGCCGCACAGGTGTGCGGGGCGGTCTGGACGGCCGCCCCGCACACGCGCGCTTGCCGCGCTTCCCCCGGGGGGTCCGGTGGTCCGCCGCGCAAACGGCGTGGTCGCGGGCGGTGTGGTCGTTTCCCAGCGCACACCCGGCTTTTGGTGGCAGTCTGCCAAGCGGTAGATACCCACAGCTACGCAGCAGACAGCCGGAGGTGCAGTTTCCGTGGCGTCCAACGTCAACCCCACCGTCAGGCGACGCCGATTGGGCCAGGAGCTGCGCAAGCTCCGGGAAGCGAAGAACATGACGGCGGAGCAGGTCGCCGAACGTCTCCTCGTCTCCCAGTCCAAGATCAGCCGGCTGGAGAACGGCCGTCGCTCCATCAGCCAGCGCGATGTGCGCGACCTCTGCGGCGTGTACGAGGTCGAGGACGAGCGCATGGTCGACTCGCTCATGCAGATGGCCAAGGACTCGCGCCAGCAGGGCTGGTGGCACGCCTTCGGCGACATCCCGTACAGCGTCTACATCGGTCTGGAGACGGACGCGGAGAGCCTGCGGATGTACGAGCCGCAGATCATCCCCGGGCTGCTCCAGACCCACGCGTACGCGGAGGCGGTCATCACCGGCGCGCTGCCGGAGTCGACGCCAGCGGACATCGAGAAGCGGGTCACGGTCCGCACCCGCCGCCAGGAGCGCATCCGGGACGAGGAGCGTCCGCTGCGCCTGTGGGCGGTCATCGACGAGGGTGCGCTGCACCGGATCGTGGGCAGCCGGCAGTTGATGGTGGAGCAGTTGGAGCACCTCATCGAGCAGTCGCACCTGCCGCACGTCACGGTGCAGGTGATCCCGTTCGAGATGGGCGCGCACCCGGGGATCAGCGGGCAGTACTCGATCCTGGAGTTCCCGGACACGTCCGACTCCAGCGTGGTCTACATCGAGGGCGTGACGAGCGACCTGTACCTGGAGAAGGCGCAGGACGTCGGCAAGTACAGCGTCATGTACGAGCACCTGCGGGCGCAGGCGCTGAACGTCGAGCAGACCCGCGACTTCATCTCGGAGATGGTGAAGAAGCACGCCAGGGGCTGATCCGGGGTGTTCGGGGCCGGGTCGCGGGGCCCGTGTCCCGGGCCCGGAAAGCGCTGCTCCGGGGGTCCGGAATGCGGCGGGGCGGGTACGGTACACGGCGTACTCGCTCCCACGGAAGCCCCGTTGGAATATGCCACTCGGACGTGTGAACGCCGGTCACGGTGGACGGGACCGACGAGTAGCGTCGATCACGCCGGCAAGACGTTGGCGCGACACATCCACTGGCAGAACCGGAGCTGAGCAGCATGGCGATTATTCAGGGTGGCACCGACACCTGGACGAAGTCCTCGTACTCCGGAGGGAACGGGGCCTGCGTCGAAGTGAAGTCCCCCCTCGTGACCGCGATCGCGGTGCGCGACTCCAAGGCCCCCGAGGGCCCCTCCCTCTCTTTCGGACCGGGATCGTGGAACGCCTTCGTCGGCGAGGTCAGCAACGGGGCCCTCTGAGCCCCGCCGCTCGACGTCCTCCGCAGTGCGCAAGAGCCCTCTCGACCGGTCCGCCGTCCTGGCCGAGGGGGCTCGGCCTTTCCCTCCGTGCGGGCGGTCGGCCCGCTACCGCAGCCGATCCACGTAGAGGTCGGTTCCCGGCACCGTGGGGATGAAGGGGGCCACCAGTTCCACCCGGGCCGTTCCGCCGCCCAGGGTCTCCAGGTCCGCGAAGTGGTCCGTCCAGCATTCCGCGGGGTTCCGTTCCAGGAACCACAGCAGGGTGAGGCGGGTGTCGACGCCCTCGACCTGCTTCACGTACGTCATGCGGTCGCCGGGCAGCGGGGTCGGACGGAAGACGGTGACCATCGCCGCCGGGGAGCCGGCGAGGCGGCGGGGGAGCTCCCGGTTCCTGAGGTGTGCGAGGAGGGTCGCGCGCTCCTCGGGGCCCTCCGCGTCGACGACCTGGAGGATCAGCCCCGCGTAGGGGTGGTCGAGGGCGTGGAAGTCGCGCGGGCCGGCCGCCCCGTCCCGGTAGACGGTCGCCTCGTGGTCCTGGAACGCCGTGAAGACGTGGGTGCGTTCCTGGTGGACGCGGGCGTCGCGGTTGAGGCGCTTGTTGATGCCGACGGTCCACTTCATGTGGTCGTCGTAGCGGCCCTCGGTGATCCAGTACGTGGAGAGGTAGCAGCCGGCGGTGACGGGCCGGGCGACGGCGGACTTCTCCGGGACGCGGAGCTCCTGGAGTTCGCGGGTGGCGACCCAGCGGCGGCCCGCGTACATCCAGGGCATCGCCATGGCGCCGGCGTAGTAGTGGTCGTCCTCGTACCAGCGGTTGTAGGCGTACTCGTGGCCCGGGTGCGGCTCGACCATGGTGATCAGGGCGTGGCCGGGGCGCACCCCGTACGGGCCGACGGACGCCAGCTCCGCGTACGTGTCGCTGCGGGTCTCCTCGCTCACACTCGCACCTCTTCCCAAGTCGGTGACGGGGACCTAACCTGACCACCACTCTGACGGACCGTCAGATACTTGGCCAGGCTTGAGAGGGGTCCGGATGCTGCTCCAGGGGAAGACGGTCGTCGTGTCGGGAGTCGGCGCGGGGCTCGGCCACCGCGTCGCCGAGGCGGTCGTGCGGGACGGCGGGAACGCGGTCCTCGGTGCCCGGACCGAGGCCAATCTCGCCAAGTCCGCCGCCGCGTTGGACCCCGAGGGCCGGCGCACGGCCTACCGGGTCACGGACATCACCGACGAGGGGCAGTGCGAGGCCCTCGCGGCCCTCGCCACCGAGCGCTTCGGCGGGATCGACGCGGTGGTGCACGTCGCCGCCTGGGACTCCTACTTCGGCGGCCTGGAGGACGCCGACTTCGCCACCTGGCAGGGGGTCCTGGACGTCAACCTGCTCGGGACCCTGCGGATGACCCGGGCCTGCCTGCCGGCGCTCAAGGTGCGCGGGGGGTCGGTCGTCCTGATCGGCACGCAGTCGTCGGTGGCCGCGCCCTCGCAGGTGCGGCAGGCCGCGTACGGGGCCTCGAAGGGGGCGCTCACCTCGGCGATGTACTCGCTGGCGCACGAGCTGGGGCCGCACCGGATCCGGGTCAACACCGTGCTGCCCGGCTGGATGTGGGGCCCGCCGGTGCAGGCCTTCGTCCAGTTCACCGCGCACACGGAGCAGGTCCCGGAGGAGGAGGTGCTCGCCCGGCTCACCGAGCGGATGGCGCTCCCGGAGCTCGCGACGGACGGGGACGTGGCGGAGGCGGCGGCCTTCCTCGCCTCGGACCGGGCGCGCGCGATCACGGGGCAGTCCCTGCTCGTCAACGCGGGTGAGCTGATGCGCTGACACCGGCGGGGGCCTTCCGGACCGGGGCATCACGCGGGCCGGTCAGCACCTGGAGTGCGGCGCCCGTCGACCGGCGGCTCCCGTCAGCCCCTCGGGTAGCGGGCGAGCCAGCCCGGCGACGACTCCACCGGGCCGTGCAGGGCGGCCCCCTGCGTCATCTCCATCGCGAAGTCGTCCGCGATCTCCAGCACCGTCGCACGGCCCTCCAGCTCGGCCAGCCAGGCCGGCGGGAGGGCCGTCTCGCCGTGCAGGGCGCCGAGCAGCGCGCCCGTCAGCGCCCCGGTCACCGCCGACGGCCCGCCGTGGTTCACCGCGAGCCGCAGCCCGTGCCGGACGTCCTCGCCGACCAGCGCGCAGTACACGGCCGCCGCCAGCTGCCCCTCGGCCCGGTCCTCGGCCGCCCCGAGGGCGGCCACCCGCTCCGGATCGGGGGCCCCTTCGCGTACGGCTCCGAGGGCGCGGCCCAGCGCCTCGGTGACCGGCTCGTGGCCGGAGCGCTCCGCCAGCTGACCGAGGGCCCGCTCGACGGCCGCCTCCACGGAGCCGCCGCGCGCCAGGCCGTGGACGACGACCGCGAAGGCTCCGGCGGCGAGGCCGGCGGCCGGGGCGCCGTGGGTCTGCACGGCGCACTCCACGGCCAGCTGGCAGACGAGCTGCGGCTCCCAGCCGACGAGCAGCCCGAAGGGTGCCGAGCGGACCAGGGCACCGGAGTCGGCGGCCTCCGGGTTCTTGGGCTTGTCGAGGGTGCCGAGGATCTCGTCGCCGAGGCCGGTGAGGCAGGCGCGGGACGGGTCGCGGCGGGCGTAGAGCCACTCCTCGCCGGCGAGGAAGCCGTTGTCCTTGCGGCGCTCGTCGGGGCCCCAGTCGCGCTGGGTGGCGGCCCAGCGGAGATGGGCCCGGTGGACGTCGGTGGGCGGGTGCCAGGCGCCGGTGTCCCGGCGGACCTGAGCGCGGATCAGGCCGTCGACGGTGAAGAGCGCCATCTGCGTGGCGGCGGTGACGGCGCCGCGGCGCCCGAAGGCGGGCGCGGGCTCCCCGAGTCCGTCAGGTCCGTGCCGCTCCAGGATCTCGGCGAGGGTGAGCCCCGCGACCCCGGCGCCCAGGGCGTCGCCGAGGGCTCCGCCGAGCAGACAGCCCCGTACGCGGGCGCGGAAGTCCTGCTGTTCGGCGCGGCCCCACACGGCCGCGGCTGTCGTGGCCACGTCGTGCCCTCCCCCCGTAGACCGGTCTGCGCAGCACTGTAATGGACCGGGTACGTCCGCTCGGGGTCCGGAACGTTATGCGATCCGAAGCCTTTCAGTCCACTTTCGACCGTAGTTCACCTGAGGTTTGAGCATGAATTGAACGATCCGCGTCATGAACGCCCCTCGTTCCGCGGCTGCCTGCGGAAGGGCCTCGGCATCGCCGACCGGGAGCTCAAGGAGCTGAAGAAGGACCTGGGCGTCGGCTGACCCCGCTACTCCCGCGGAAGGACCGGCAGCAGTTCCGGGAGGTGTCCGTCCGACGCCCTCGCCGTGCGCTGCCGCTCCTCGGGCACGTCGCCGTAGAGGGTCGTCCGGGGCTTCGCCGGGCGGCCCGCCGCCTCGGCGATGGCCTCGAGGTCCTGGATCGAGCGGTAGGAGCCGTAACTCGACCCGGCCATGCGGGAGATCGTCTCCTCCATCAGGGTCCCGCCGAGGTCGTTGGCGCCCGAGCGGAGCATCTCGGCGGCGCCCTCGGTGCCGAGCTTCACCCAGCTGGTCTGGATGTTCGGGATGTGCGGGTGGAGGAGGAGGCGGGCCATCGCGATGACCGCGCGGTTGTCGCGGGCGGTCGGGCCCGGGCGGGCGATGCCGGCGAGGTAGACCGGCGCGTTCGTGTGGATGAAGGGCAGCGTCACGAACTCGGTGAAGCCGCCCGTCTCCTGCTGGATGCGGGAGAGGGTGCGGAAGTGGCCCAGCCAGTGGCGGGGCTGGTCCACATGCCCGTACATCATCGTCGAGGAGGAGCGGATGCCCAGCTCGTGGGCGGTGGTGACGACCTCGATCCAGGTGGCGGTGGGCAGTTTGCCCTTGGTGAGGACCCAGCGGACCTCGTCGTCGAGGATCTCGGCGGCGGTGCCGGGAATCGAGTCGAGTCCGGCCTCCTTGGCGGCGGTGAGCCACTCGCGGATGGACAGGCCGGTGCGGGTGGCGCCGTTGACGACCTCCATCGGGGAGAAGGCGTGGACGTGCATGCCGGGGACGCGCTCCTTCACCGCGCGGGCGATGTCGAAGTAGGCGGTGCCGGGCAGGTCGGGGTGGATCCCGCCCTGCATGCAGACCTCGACGGCGCCGACGTCCCAGGCCTGGGCGGCGCGGTCGGCGACCTGGTCCAGGGAGAGGGTGTAGGCGTCGGCGTCGGTGCGGCGCTGGGCGAAGGCGCAGAAGCGGCAGCCGGTGTAGCAGACGTTGGTGAAGTTGATGTTCCGGGTGACGATGTAGGTCACCTCGTCGCCGACGGTGGACCTGCGGACGTCGTCGGCGATCCGGGTCAGCGCGTCGAGCGCGGGCCCGTCGGCGTGCAGCAGGGCGAGCGCCTGCGCGTCGCTGAGCCCGGTCGGGTCGTCGGCGGCGACGGCGAGGGCCTCGCGGACGTCGGCGTCGACGCGCTCGGGGACCATGCCGGGGGCGGCGGCCTCGCGCAGGGCGTCCCAGTCCCCGTAGACCTCGTCGAAGTCCTCGCGGCGGTCGTGGGTGCGGCCGGTGGTGTCGATCGTGCGGTGCAGATCGGTGCGGCCGGCGGCGGTGAACGCCTCGTCCGGCTCCTGCCACGGCAGACCCCGCACCGGCGCGTCCGGGTTCGCGAGACCGGTCTCCGGGTCGGCCAGGGCCCGCACGTGCGGCAGCAGCCGGGGGTCCAGCCACGGCTCGCCGCGGGTGACGAACTCCGGGTAGACGCAGAGCCGTTCGCGCAGCTCGAAACCGGCCGCGGCGGACCGGGCGGCCAGCTCCTCGATGCGGGGCCAGGGCCGCTCGGGGTTGACGTGGTCGATGGTGAGCGGCGAGACGCCGCCCCAGTCGTCGATCCCTGCGGCGATCAGCCGCTCGTACGCGGAGTCGACGAGGTTCGGCGGCGCCTGGAGGCAGGCGGAGGGGCCCATGATGAGCCGGGCGACGGCGACGGTGGCGACCAGGTCGTCCAGCTCCGCGTCCGGCATCCCGCGCATCGCCGTGTCCGGCTTGGCGCGGAAGTTCTGGATGATCAGCTCCTGCACCGAGTGGTACGCCCGCGCCACCCGCCGGAGCGCGAACAGGGACTCGGCCCGCTCCTCAAGGGTCTCGCCGATGCCGAGGAGGAGGCCGGAGGTGAAGGGGACGGAGGAGCGGCCGGCGTCCTCCAGGACCCGCAGCCGCACCGCGGGCTCCTTGTCCGGCGAGCCGTAGTGCGGACCGCCGGGCTCGGACCACAGGCGGGTCGCGGTCGTCTCCAGCATCATCCCCATCGACGGCGCCACCGGCTTGAGGCGCTGGAAGTCGGTCCAGGACAGCACCCCGGGATTCAGGTGGGGCAGCAGTCCGGTCTCCTCCAGGATCCGGATGGCCATGGCCCGGACGTAGGCGAGGGTGTCGTCGTAGCCGTGCGCGTCGAGCCACTCGCGGGCCTCGGGCCACCGGTCCTCCGGCTTGTCGCCCAGCGTGATCAGGGCTTCCTTGCAGCCCAGTTCCGCACCCCGGCGGGCGATCTCCAGGACCTCGTCGGGGGACATGAACATCCCGTGCCCGTCCCTGCGCAGCTTGCCGGGGACGGTCACGAACGTGCAGTAGTGGCACTTGTCCCGGCACAACCGGGTCAGCGGTATGAACACGCTCTTCGAGTACGTGATGACCCCCGGCCGCCCCGCGGCCTCCAGGCCCGCGTCGCGGACCCGCCCCGCCGAGGCCACCAGGTCCGCCAGATCCCCGCCCCGCGCCCGCAGCAGCACGGCCGCCTCGCCGACATCGAGGGCGACCCCGTCCCGCGCCCGCTTCAGAGCACGGCGCATCGCGTTCGCGGAGGGGCGGGCTTCCTGGTCATCCGTCATGGACCGAGCATACGAGCGGGTGCCGGGAGCGGGCTTCGGGTCCCCGCAGGAAGCGGCGGATCCGGCCACCCGGCCGTCCGTCTCCCCGCCCACCGCCCGGCGCTACGGCGCTCAGAGGTACTCGGCGTAGGCGTCCAGGACGCGCAGGACCTCCGCCTCGCCCTCGGGCGGGAGCTGGAGGACGACCTCCTGGCACCCCAGCTCCGCGTAGTGGTCGAGCTTGCCCCTGGTCGGGAGGACCGCGTACGGGACGACCTCCAGGGCCTTCGGGTCGCGGCCCGCCTCCTCCCACGCCTCCCTGAGGACCGGCAGCGCCTCGGTCAGGCCACGGCCGCCGATCGGCATCCAGCCGTCCGTCTGCGCGGCGATCTGCGCGAAGAGCTTCGGGCCCGCCGCACCGCCCAGCAGGATGCGGGGCGCGCCGCCCGCGGGCTTCGGCCAGGCCTCCGAGGGGCGGACGGAGTGGCCGAACGCGCCGTCGTACGCGGTCGGTTCCGGAGCCCAGAGGGCGCGCATCAGGTCGAGGCGGTCGCGGCCGAGCTCCCGGCGGGTCGACCACTCGACGCCGTGGTCGGCGGCCTCCTCCTTGTTCCAGCCGAAGCCGAGACCGAGGGTGAAGCGGCCCCCGGAGAGGTGGTCGAGGGTCGCGATCTGCTTCGCGAGGGCGATCGGGTCGTGCTCGGTGATCAGCGTGATGCCGGTGCCGAGCGCCAGGCGCTCGGTGACGGCCGCGGCCTGGCCGAGGGCCACGAGCGGGTCGAGGGTGCGGCCGTACTCGCGGGGCAGTTCGCCGCCCGCCGGGTAGTCGGTGTCCCGGGCCACGGGGATGTGGGTGTGCTCGGGGAGGTAGAGCCCGCCGAACCCGCGCTGTTCGAGTTCGCGCGCGAGCCGCACGGGGGCGATGGTCTCGTCGGTCAGGAAGATCGTGGTCGAGATCCGCATAGCGGCACGGTAGGGGGTGCGGCGTGGATTTCCGAGGGGTACGACGCATCCGTGTGCCGCACGGGCCGAACGGGCGCGGGCACGCGCCCCGTACGCGCACGGGCGGGGCGGAAATACCCGGGCGGGGGTCGGGCGGCGGGGCCTAGCGTGTGGCCGTGCTGAAGCGAATCGAGACGTATTACGACGCCGTTCCCCGTTCCGCCGCCCGCGCCGAGGAGTTCGGGCCCCTGACCCTGTTCGTGCGGGAGGGGCCCGGCTGGCCGTACTACGCGCGGCCCTCCCTCGGGTACGAGGGGGAGGTGACCGTCGCCGACGTGGACCGGGTGCGGGCGCGGCAGCGGGAGCTGGGGGCGCCCGAGGCGTTCGAGTGGGTGGCGGAGACGACGCCGGGGCTGCGGGCGGCCGTGGAGGCGAGCGGGCTCGCCGTGCACGAGCATCCGCTGATGGTCCTGGAGGGCGAGGCGCTGCCGGTGGCCGGGCCCGAGGGCGTCACCGTGCGGATGGTCGGGGCGCGCGATCCGTTCCTGGCGAGCGCGGTCGCCGCGCCGTACGCGGCGTTCGGAGCCGAGCCGGGGCCGGAGGTGGCGGGCCAGGTCGCGGACCGGATCACGGCGGGTCTGACGCATCTGTCGGCCGCGCTGGACGACACCGGCACCGCGCTCTCGGCCGGGCAGCACCAGCCGGTCGGGGGCGTCTCCGAGGTCGTCGGCGTCGGCACCGTCCCGGCGGCCCGGCGCCGGGGCCTCGGGCTCGCGGTGACGGCGGCCCTGGTGGCCGACGCCCGGTCCCGGGGCGTGGACCTGGTGTTCCTGTCGGCCTCGGACGGGGACGTGGCGAGGCTCTACGGGCGGCTCGGCTTCCGCACGGTGGCGACCGCGCTCATCGCGGAGGCGTGACGCGGGGCGTCGGACGGCGCCGCGGACCGGTCGCGGCCGGGGCCCGGCGGCGGGCTCGTAACCGGATCGCCGTCGTCCGCGTTGGTGCGGGCATGAAGAAGATGCTCACCGCAGTCGCCCTGACCTGTTTCGCCGCGTCCGGCGGCCTCGCCGCCGCCGGGACCGCCGCCGCCGACGCGAGCCTGCCGTCGGTGGTGCCGCTCAGCGGCGTCCTGACCCCGAAGGCCAAGCCGGCCGGTACGCCCGACCTGCCGCCGGCGAACGCGGCGGTGGAGCGCCTGCTCCCCGGACGCTGAGCGGGCGGAGGGAAGGACGAAGGTGGCGGGACCCCCCACGGGCCCGCCACCTTCGCGTTCGAATGCCTCAGGAGGGCCGCACCGGGCTCAGTCGGCGACGACCAGCGACGGGGTCTCCTTCGTCAGGACCTCGCCCCGGAAGAAGGCGGGGCTGCGGCGCTGCATGACCAGCATGATCACCACGCCGATGAGCAGCAGGCCGACGCCGATCACGAAGACCGAGCCGACGCCGAAGACCGCGGAGCCGGAGCCGTAGGCCGGGTCCCACATGTCGTAGAGGGTCTTGCCGAAGACGGCGGTGAGCATGAGCCCGCCGAGGAGCGGCATCAGGCCCTTGTAGGCGAAGTCCCGGCCGGAGCGGAAGAGCTCGCCGCGGAAGTACCAGACGCAGGCGAAGGCCGTGAGCGCGTAGTAGAAGCAGATCATCAGGCCGAGCGCGTAGATGGTGTCGACCAGGACGTTCTCGCTGAGCAGGGTCATCACGGTGTAGAAGGCGCCGGTGGCGACTCCGGCGACGATCGTGGCCTTGCCGGGGGTCTTGAAGATCGGGTGGACCTTGGTGAAGGACTTCGGCAGGGCCTCGTAGGTGGCCATGGCGAGCACCGTGCGGGCGACCGGGATGAACGTCGTCTGGAGGCTGGCGGCGGCCGAGGCGAGGACCGCGACGAAGAGCAGCACGCCGAGCGTGGGGCCCATGACCGGGCCGGCGAGCGCGGCGAAGACGTTGTCGGAGGTCTCCGGGTTGGCGAGGCCGAGGCCCTTCTCGCCGGAGCCGACGACCATCTGGGCGGCGATGCCGGTGGCCAGGTAGGAGCCGACCAGGACGACCATCGCGATGAGCGCGGCGCGGCCGGGGGTCTTGGCGCTGCCGGTGGTCTCCTCGTTGGTCGCCATGCAGGCGTCCCAGCCCCAGTACATGAAGATCGAGAGCGAGAGGCCGGCGGTGAAGGCCGCGAAGGACTGGACCGCGAAGGGGTTCATCCAGGACCAGGAGAAGTCGACCGAGGTCTCGAAGGAGCCGGCCTTCGTCAGGGCCATGCCCACGAAGACGGCGAGGACGACGAGCTGGAGGCCGACGAGGGTGTACTGGACGCCCTTGGTGGCGGTCATGCCGCGGTAGCTGATCGCGGTGGCCGCGGCGATGAGGGCCAGGCAGGTGACGATGTGGACGGCCTTGTTGTCGTCCAGGGCGGCGATGGACCCGCTGCCGCTGATCTCACCGGCGAGGAGCCAGAAGTAGGAGGTCGCGACGCCCGCCAGGTTGGAGAGGACGATGATCGTCGCGATGACGAGGCCCCAGCCGCACATCCAGCCGATCCTGGGCCCGAAGGCCTTCACGGTCCAGGTGAACGAGGTGCCGCAGTCGGGCATGACCCGGTTGAGCTCCCGGTACGCGAAGGCGACGAGGAGCATCGGGAGGAAGCCGGCGAGGAAGATCGCGGGCATCTGCAGGCCGACCTCGCCGGCGGTGGAGCCGAGCGTCGAGGTCAGGCAGTAGACCGGGGCGACGGTCGAGATGCCGATGACGGCGCTGCCGAGGAGGCCGACGGAGTTCCCGCCGAGCCCTTTGGTGCGGACGCCGTTGGCATCGGCCGCGCCGTCGCCGCCACCCGGAGCGTTGACGCCCCTTACCGTGTCTCCGGCCTGGGGCCGCGCATCCACCTGAGTCATGAACAGGACGTTAAGTGCTGCGGTTTCCATATCCGGAGGATCTGAATCCGCGCACTCGATCGATCACCGCCTTGCATTGCCCGGGTCGAAGCGGCCGCATGCCAATGATTGAAAGATCGACCACCGGCACGGACCGACCAACTGGTAGGTCGGTCGGTCCGTGTCCGATATGCGGGAACCGCAGCTCGGTCCGAAATGTCCGTTTGGAAATTTTCCCGAGGAATTTTCGCGGGCGCCGTCAGCCCGGCCACACCACCGCCTGCAGCTCGCTGTAGGCGTGCAGCGCGTACGAGCCCACGTCCCGTCCGACCCCGCTCCGCTTGAATCCGCCGAACGGCGCCTCCATGTTCCGTCCGATCGTGTTCACGCCCACCCCGCCGGCCCGCAGCCGGGCCGCGATCCGGAAGGCGCGGGCCACGTCGCCCGACCACACGTAGTCGAGCAGCCCGTAGTCGCTGTCGTTGGCGAGCGCGATCCCCTCCTCCTCGTCGTCGAAGGGGACCACCACCACGACCGGCCCGAAGATCTCCTCCCGCACCACCCGCATCTCGTTCGTGCAGTCGGCGAGCAGCGTCGGGGCCACGTAGAAGCCCTTCGGGAGGTCCGGCCGCTCGCCGCCCGCGACGACCCGCGCCCCCTCCTTCCGGCCCAGCTCCACGTACGCCTCCACCCGGTCGCGGTGGGCCGCCGAGATCACCGGGCCGACGATCGTGCCCCGCTCCGCCGGGTCCCCCACCGTCATGAACGCCAGATAGCCGGTGAGCTTCTCGACCAGCCGCTCGTAGATCCCGCGCTGGGCGAGCACCCGGGTCGGGGCCGTGCAGATCTGCCCGCTGTAGAAGGAGAAGGTCGTCCCGATGCCCAGCACCGCCGAGTCGAGGTCGGCGTCGTCGAGGACGAGCGCGGCGCCCTTGCCGCCCAGCTCCATCAGCTGCCGCTTGAGCGTGCGGCCGCAGACCTCGCCGATCGCCTGCCCCACCGCCGTGGAACCGGTGAACGACACCATGTCGACGTCCGGCGAGTCCACGGCCGCCTGCCCCGCCTCCACCGAGGAGCCGGTGACCACGTTGACGACGCCCGCCGGGACGCCCGCCTCCTCCAGCGCCCGGGTCATCGCGTACACGGAGAGCGGATCCTGCGGGGCGGGCTTCACCAGGACCGTGTTGCCCATGGCGAGCGCGGGGGCGACCTTGCCCGCCGGGTTGGCCCAGGGGTTGTTGTACGAGGTGATGCAGGTGACGACGCCGACCGGGCGGCGCACCGCGACCGCGCCGAACACCCCGGCCTTCCCCATCGGGCCGGCCTCGTTGATCTGCGGGGGCAGCGCCTGCTCGACCGGTTCCATCGCCCCGCGGGCGTACCGCCGGAACCGGGCGGCGCCGACGGCCACCTGCATGCCGCGCGCGGTGCCGGTGGTGGCGCCGGTCTCGGCGCGGGCCAGGAGCGTGTTCGCCTCGGCGTCCCTCGCCATCAGGTCGGCGGCCCGGTCGAGGATCGCCGCCCGCTCCTCCGGTCTGGTCCGGGACCAGGAGGCGAAGGCCTCGCGGGCCGCGGCGGCCGCGTCGTACACCTGGGCCCGGGAGGCCTCCGGGGCGAGCCCGACGACCTCCTCGGTGGCCGGGTCGACCACCTCGTAGTGCCCGCCGGCCGGCTCGACCCACTCCCCGCCGATGAAGAGCCTCTGGTTCACCTGGTCGCCACCGTCCTCGTGTCGCGGCCCGAGCGCAGCACCTTCCCCGGTACCGCGCCGGTCACCTCGTCGTCCCGCACCGTCTCCACGCCGTTGACCCGCACCGACACGATCCCTACGGCCCGCGAGTCGAGCCGCGGGCTGTCCCCCGGCAGGTCGTGCACGAGCGTCGCGGGTCCGGCGTCGATCCGCTCCGGGTCGAAGAGGACCAGGTCGGCGTGGAAGCCCTCGGCGATCCGGCCCCGCTCGCGGAGCCCGAAGAGCCGCGCCGGGTCGTCGGTCAGCATCCGCACGGCCCGCTCCAGCGGCACGAGCCTCCGGCCGCGCAGGCAGTCGCCGAGGAACCGGGTCGTGTAGGGCGCTCCGCACATCCGGTCCAGGTGGGCGCCCGCGTCCGAGCCGCCGAGCAGCACGTCCTCGTGGTCCCAGGTCTCGCGGCGCAGCGCCCAGGAGGCCGGGTCGTTGTCGCTGGGCATCGGCCACAGGACCGTCCGGAGCCCGTCGTTGGCGCAGATCTCGACGAGGCACTCGAAGGCGTCCTGGCCGCGCTCGGCCGCGATGTCGTCGACGACGCGGCCGGTGAGGCCCTCGTTCCCGGGGCTGTAGGTGTCCCCGATGACGTACCGCCCGAAGTGGGCGAGGCGCCGGAAGACCCCGGCCTCCTTGGAGTCGGCCCGCCGCAGCATCCCGGCCCGTACCTCCGGGTCGCGGAGCTTCGCGATCCGCTCGGGGACGGGAAGCCCGAGGATCTCGCCCCAGCCGGGGATGAGGTTGAGGGCGCAGAAGGTCCCGAGGGACATGTTCATCGGGGTCAGGATCGGCATGGTGAGGGCGACGATCCGGCCGCCGGACTTCCGGGCCCGCTCGGAGGCGGTGAGCTGGCGCGGGACCCGTTCGGGGACGGCGGCGTCGATGGTGAGGACGTTCCAGTTGAGCGGGCGTCCCGCGGCGGCGGTCATCTCGACGAACAGTTCGATCTCGTCGTCGGAGAACTGGTCGAGGCAGCCGGCCAGGATCGCTTCGAGCTGGGTGCCCTCGTGCTCGCCGACGGCGCGGGAGAGCGCGATGAGCTCCTCGGGGCCGGCGTGCCGGGAGGCGACGGGGGCGCCGTCGCCGTCGGAGTGGGTGGCCGACTGGGTGGTGGAGAGCCCCCAGGCGCCGGCCTCCATGGCCTCCTTGAGCAGGGCGACCATGTGCGCCAGCTGCTCGGGGGTGGGCTGTCCACCGACGGCGTCGGCGCCCATCACGTACCGGCGCAGGGCGCAGTGGCCGACCATGAAGCCGGCGTTGACGGCGATCCGCCCGTCGAGGGCGTCGAGGTACTCGGCGAACGACGACCAGGACCAGTCGACGCCCTCCTCCAGGGCCTTCAGGGCCATCCCCTCGACCTTGGACATCATGCGGCGCGTGTAGTCGGCGTCCTCGGGCCGGTCCGGGTGGAGCGGGGCGAGGGTGAAACCGCAGTTGCCGCCGGCGACGGTGGTGACGCCGTGGTTCATGGACGGGGTGGCGTACGGGTCCCAGAACAGCTGGGCGTCGTAGTGGGTGTGCGGGTCGACGAAGCCGGGCGTGAGGACGAGACCGGTGGCGTCCTCGGTGGTCCGGGCCTCCTCGCGGACGGTGCCGGGCTCGGCGACGACGGCGATCCGGCCGTCGCGGATGCCGACGTCGGCGGTGCGGGCGGGGGCGCCGGTGCCGTCCACGACGGTGGCGCCCGTGATCAGGTGGTCGAGCATGACGGTCCCTTTCTGGACGCGGACACGGGTGTGCCCCGGACCGGGGGCCGCCGCGGAACGGCCTCCGGCCGGGGCCGGTACGGGGCGGCGGTCCGGGAAGACACCGCCCCGCGCTCGTCGTGCACCGCCCGCCGGCGCGGGGCCCTCAGGCGCCGGCGGACTGACGGAAGCGGGTCGTGCGGTGGACCGGGTCCGTGTCGATCTTCGGGATCACGTGCTCGCCGATCAGCCTGATCGAGTTCATCGTGTCCTCGTACGAGATCCCGATCGGCAGCCCGAAGGAGAGCTGGTCCGCCCCGGCCTGCTCCCACCGCTTGCACTGGGCCAGCACCTCCGAGGGGTCGCCGCAGATCATCAGCTCCTCCTGGATGAGGAGTTCGATGATCTCGGCGGAGTACTCGGGGAGGAGCTCCGGCCACTCGGGGATGCCCTCGGGCCGCGGGAAGGTGTCGTGGTAGCGGAAGAGCAGCGACTGGAGGTAGTTCAGACCGCCGCCGACGGCGATCTCGACCGCCTTGTCGTGCGTCTCGGCGCAGATCGCGGTCGAGGTCACCATGACGTTGTCGTTGACGAAGTCGCCGACGGCCTTGGCCTCCTTGATGGCCGTCTTGTAGGAGTCGAGGACCCACTCCATGTCGGAGACCTTCTGCACGCTGAAGCCCAGGACGCCGAGGCCCTTCCTGCCGGCCATGGCGTACGAGGGCGGGGAGCCGGCGGCGTACCACATGGCGGGGTGGGACTTCCCGTACGGCTTCGGCAGGACCTTGCGGGGCGGCAGCGACCAGTGTTTGCCCTGGAAGCCGACGTACTCGTCCTGGAGCCACATCTTGGGGAACTCGGCGATCGTCTCCTCCCACAGCTCCTTCGTGTGGTTCATGTCGGTGATGCCCGGCATGAACCCGAGGATCTCGTGGGAGCCCGCGCCCCGGCCGGAGCCGAACTCGAAGCGTCCGCCGGAGAGGTGGTCGAGCATGGCGACCTTCTCGGCGACCTTCACCGGGTGGTTGACGGGGGCGAGGGGGTTGAAGATGCCGGAGCCGAGGTGGATCCGGTCGGTGGCGTGGGCGAGGTAGCCCAGGTAGACGTCGTTGGCGGAGAGGTGCGAGTACTCCTCCAGGAAGTGGTGCTCCGAGGCCCAGGCGTACTTGAAGCCCGACCTGTCCGCCTGGATGACGTACTCGGTCTCCTCCATGAGGGCCTTGTGCTCGGCTTCGGGATCGGTCTCGGCGCGCTTGCCGACGTATCCCTGTACGAAGATCCCGAATTCCAAGGGGGTTCACCGTCCTCGTAAGTTTCTGACGAGTCGTCAGATCTGCGATGTGCCCGACTGTCGCACCGAGCGCCATGGGCGTCAATACCTGACGAGTCGTCAGAACAGACTGACCCCGGCCAGCCAGCCGCCGTCGATCACGAACGGCTGGCCCGTGATGTACGCCGAGTCGTCCCCGGTCAGGAACAGCGCCAGGGCCGCCACCTCGTCCGGGCGCCCGATCCGTCCGAGCGGCACGAGCCTGCGGTACAGCGCGGCGGTGGCGGCCGGGTCCACGCCCTCCGGGTTGCTCATGGGCGTGTCGATGGCGCCGGGGCAGACCGCGTTCACCCGGATCCCCTTCCCGGCCAGTTCGAGCGCGGCCACCCGGGTCAGCCCGAGGACGGCGTGCTTGGAGGCCGCGTACGCCCCTACCCCGGCCATCCCCGTCAGGCCGGTGTACGAGGCCGTGTTGACGATCGTCCCGCCGCCGGCCGCGGCGATCTCGGGGGCGACGGCGCGGATGCCGAGGAAGCATCCCGTCTGGTTGACGGAGACGATCGCCTGGAACTCCTCCAGCGGGGTGGCGAGCAACTCGCGGAAGCGGAGGATGCCGGCGTTGTTGACGAGCCCGTCGATCTTCCCGAAGCGCTCCCTGGCGACGGCCACGGCCGCGGCCCAGTCCTCCTCCCTGGTCACGTCCAGGCGGACGGCGACCGCCCGCTCCTTCCCCAGCTCCTCGGCCAGCGCGGCGGCGGCCTCGTCGAGCACGTCCGCGAGGACGACCCTGGCCCCCTCCGCGGCGAACAGCCTGACCTCCTGCTCCCCCTGCCCGCGCGCCGCGCCGGTGACGAGGACGACCCGCCCGTCGAGTGAGCCCATGTCGACACCCCTAGAGATGAGGGGCGACCTCCGTGCCGAAGGCCGCCATCTGGTCGATGAGTTCGGTACGGCTCCGGGACCGGAACCTGACCTGGATCTGGTGCACGCCCATCTCCCCGTACGCGCGCAGGGAGGCGGCGATCTCCTCCGGGGTGCCGCTCAGGGTGCGGCGGCCGACGGGCCAGCCGGGCGTGCCGACGTACAGCGGCTCGGCGATCGCGCCGACGGTGATCGGCTCCGCGATCCCGGCCTCGGCGCGGAGCCGCAGGAGTCTCCGGATCTGCTCGGCGAGCCTTTCGCGCGGGTCGCCCTGCGGCAGCCAGCCGTCTCCCTTGAGGGCGGCGCGGCGCACGGCGGCCGGGGACGACCCGCCGACCCAGAGCGGGACGCGCTCCTGCGCGGGCCGGGGCAGCTGCCCGAGGTCCTTGAAGGCGAACCGCTCCCCCAGGTGCTCCGGGTACTCCTCGGGCCCGAGCGCGGCCCGGAGGGCGTCCATGGTCTCGTCGAGGACGGCGCCCCGGCGGGCGAAGTCCACGCCGAGCGCCTCGAACTCCTCCTGGACGTGTCCGGCGCCGACCCCGAGCACCAGGCGGCCGCCGGAGAGGTGGTCGAGCGTCGCGTACGCCTTGGCTGTGGCGAGCGGATGGCGCAGCGCGACGACGGCCACGTGCGAGAGCAGCCGGACCCGCTCGGTCGCGGCGGCGAGGAAGGAGAGCGTGGCGACGGGGTCGTACCAGACGGTGCTCATGGCCTCGGCGAGCCGGCGCGGGATGGCGACGTGCTCGCAGCCCGCGAGGTAGTCGAACCCGTGCTCCTCGGCGGCGCGGGCGACGGCGAGGAGGTCGGCGGGCCCGGCGCCCGCCTCCCAGGGCTCGGCGTAGATCACGCTCTGCGACTGGACCGGCAGCTGCATCCCGTAGACCACCACGGCAACCCCCTCGAAGCCCGGGCACCCGGCCCGTATCTGACGGATCGTCACTTCATCGAGCAGGGCCCATGCTCGTACCTGACGACCCATCAGGCAAGGGGTGGGGAGGTCCCGGGCGCACACGGGCGCCCCCGCCCGGGCAGCGGGGAGCTGCCCGGGCGGGGGCGGATCGCGGCGCCGTCGGGCGCCGGGGACCGACGGAGGCCGTCAGGCGCCGTCGGTCGCGCCGGACGCCCTCGCGTGGCGCACCAGGGCGGAGGCGGCCAGGCAGACGATGCCCACGGCACTCAGGAGCGCCAGGGCCTTCGCCCAGGCGAACGTCGTGCCGAGGCTGTCGCCCAGCAGGTCTGCCGTGCGCGCGCTCTCGACCCCGTGGACCGCGATGACGAAGACGGCGGCGCCCGCGGCGGCGGCCCAGGCGATCAGGGTGTCCCTGGCCGCGAGCCAGACCGCGCACGCCAGGCAGAGCACCGAGACGACCGCGGAGAGCGCCTGCGCGTCGCCGCCCGAGCGCAGGCCCGCGAGGTCGGTCGGCAGATGGATCAGACCGCAGGCGAACAGCGCGAGCGCGGCGGGCCAGCGCAGTACGGAGCGCAGCCCGGGCGTGGCGACGTGACTGCCGGGGCCCGCCGCGAGCGCGCCGTCCAGGGTGGACCTGCGTCCCTTGGCGGCGCCCCGGTCCCGCTTCCGCTCGGCGGGTGCGGTCCCGGCCGGGTCGGCCGCGCGGCCTGCCGGGCGGCCTGCCGGGCGGCCTGCCGGGCGGCCGACCCGGCCGGGTGCGGCGTCCGGGCCGCCCCCGGCGTCGCCGCCCACGGCGGGCCGCCGGTCGCCGCTGTCGGAGCCGAGGATGCCCACCAGCCGGACCACGTCCTCGACGGGCCGGCCGACCGCGGCGGCGCGCAGGGTGGTCTCGGCCTCGTGGAGGTCGTACCCGGAGGCGTTGAGCAGCACGAGCAGCTCGCGCACCTCGTCCAGCGGACGGGTGACGGCCGCGGCGCGGAGTGCCACGTCGGCGGGGCTGGAGAGCTCGCCGGTCTCCTGGAGGCGGGCCACCAGGGCGGCCACCTCCTCCACCGGCCGCTCGGTCGCCGCGGTCCGCAGGAGCGTGTGCACCGCTTCGTCGCCGGACTCCTCGGCGGCCGACGGTTCGGCGGTCGGCTCCTCGGCGGTCGGCCGGTCGGCACCAGGCTCCTCGGCGGTCGGCCGGTCGGCGACCGGCGGTTCGGCTGCCGGCTTCTCGTCGGTCGAATGCTCGGCGGTCGACCGGTCGGCGCCGGGCCGTTCCGTCTGCGGGGCGTGCGGGGCGGCCGGCGCCCCGGTCACCGGCGGAACGGCCGTCGCGACGGTGGACCTCGTCGCCTCGAAGGGGGCCGCGGGGGACGTCGTCACGAACGCGGCCTGCGGGGCCTCCGAGGACTTCGAGGGCTTCGAAGCGTCGGAGGAGGCGGTGTCGGCCGGGGCGGCGGGCCGGGGCTCCGCCGGGCGGTCGTGGCGGGGAGGTGCGTCGAGCGTGGGGGGCGAGGAGACAACCGGCTCGCGGGACGGACCCGGGCGGGGTGCTGCGGTCGGTCCTATGTCGTCGGGTTCCATGTCGTCGTCCGCGGGATGAAGGTGCGGGAGGGGGTGGGGGGTCATGTCACAGGCTCCGTTCGTGGACACCCCGGAGGGACGCCCACTGGCTGTCTCGTGATGTGCAAGAAGCGCACACTTGATTACTATTTGCGCGCACTCGTCGACCCTCCGCCATCAGGGGGGCGTCCCACTGGGCCGTCCGGGCGACACGACGGCCGGGCTCCCCCCCCGCTGCGGGGGGAAAGCCCGGCCGCGGGGGAAACGCCGCCGGCGGTGAAGCCCGGCCGCGGGGAGGCCCGGCCGCGTTCGCCGGACTACGGCCGCCAGAGGCCGTCCGGCGTCAGGCCCAGCAGGTCGATCGCGTTGCCGCGGACGATCCGCTCGACGACGTCCGGTGCCAGGTGCCCCATCTGCGCCTCGCCGACCTCCCTCGACTTGGGCCAGGTGGAGTCCGAGTGCGGGTAGTCCGTCTCGTAGAGGACGTTCCCGGCCCCGATCGCGTCGAGGTTCCGCAGGCCGAAGGCGTCGTCGAAGAAGCAGCCGTAGACATGCTCGGCGAACAGCTCCGACGGCGGGCGCAGCACCTTGTCGGCGACCCCGCCCCAGCCCCGGTTCTCCTCCCACACCACGTCGGCGCGCTCCAGGATGTACGGGATCCAGCCGATCTGCCCCTCCGCGTACATGATCCGCAGGCCGGGGAAGCGCTCGAACTTGCCGCTCATCAGCCAGTCGACCATCGAGAAGCAGCAGTTGGCGAAGGTGATGGTGGAGCCCACGGCCGGCGGGGCGTCGGCCGAGGTCGACGGCATCCGGCTGGACGAGCCGATGTGCATGGCGATGACGGTGCCCGTCTCGTCGCACGCGCGGAAGAAGGGGTCCCAGTGGTCGGTGTGCACCGAGGGGAGTCCGAGGTGCGGCGGGATCTCGGAGAACGCGACGGCCCGCACCCCCCGGGCGGCGTTGCGGCGCACCTCGGCGGCGGCGAGCTCCGGGTCCCAGAGCGGGATGAGGGTGAGCGGGATGAGCCGCCCGCGGGCCTCGGGGCCGCACCACTCCTCCACCATCCAGTCGTTGTACGCCCGGACGCAGAGCAGGCCCAGCTCGCGGTCGCTCGCCTCGGTGAAGGTCTGCCCGCAGAAGCGGGGGAAGGTCGGGAAGCAGAGCGCGGACTGGACGTGGTTGACGTCCATGTCGGCGAGCCGCTCGGGCACGGAGTGGGAGCCGGGCCGCATCTGCTCGTAGGTGATGACCTCGAGCCGTATCTCGTCGCGGTCGTAGCCGACGGCGGTGTCGAGGCGGGTGAGGGGCCGGTGCAGGTCCTCGTAGACCCACCAGTCGCCGATCGGGCCGTCGTCCCCCTTCGCGCCCATGACGGGGGCGAACTTCCCGCCCAGGAAGGTCATTTCCTTGAGCGGGGCGCGGACGATCCGGGGTCCGGTGTCGCGGTGGCGGGACGGGAGCCGGTCCCGCCAGACGTGCGGGGGCTCCACGGTGTGGTCGTCCACCGAGATGATCTTCGGGAAGGTCTCCATGGCCTTCACGGTAGCGCTGATCTGACGACCCGTCAGCTAGCCTGCGGGGAATCGGCGGCCCGACGCGCCCCCCGCGGCCGCGTCACGGCCCGGACTACGGCCGACCCGATGCTGACGGAGCCCCTCCGGACAAGGCAGACTGTCCAGGGCGAAACAAGCGTTGGCGGTACGGGCAGGGGGAGCTATGGACCGTGAGAACGGGCCGCGGATCCCGGCGCAACGGGCTCCGAGGACGGGCGCGGACGCCGGCACGGAACGGAACCCCGAGGTGGGCGGCGACGGAACGACGGGCGGGGCGGCCCCGGCCGCCGCGGACCGGACCGGGGCCGGGAGCGACGCCCCCGGCCCGACCGCGGGCCCGCCGCCCGGCCCGACCGCGCCGACGGACACCGGCCCCGCCGCCGGACCCCTCCGGTTCGCCGTGCTCGGGCCCGTACGCGCCTGGCGGAACGGCGAACCGGTGCCCACCGGCTCCCCCCAGCAGCGGGCCCTGCTCGCCGCACTGCTCCTCCGCGGCGGACGCACCGCCACCGCCTCCGAACTCATCGACGCCCTCTGGGGCGAGGAGTCGCCCTCGCAGGCCCTCGCGGCCGTCCGGACGTACGCCTCCCGGCTCCGCAAGGCCCTCGGCGCCGAGGTCCTCGTCAGCGAGTCCGGCGGCTACGCCCTGCGCACCCCGGCCGCCTCCCTCGACGCCGACACCGCCCAGGAACTCGGCGCCGAGGCGGAGAAGCTGCGGGCCGCAGGGGACCGCGCGGGAGCCCGCGACCGGCTCGCCGAGGCCCTGGACCTGTGGAACGGCGAGGTGCTGGCCTCCGTGCCCGGGCCGTACGCCGACACCCAGCGGACCCGGCTGGAGGAATGGCGGCTCACCCTCCTGGAGACCCGGCTCGACATCGACCTGGAGGTCGGCGCGCACGCGGAGGCCGTGTCCGAGCTGACCGCGCTCACCGCCGCGCACCCCCTGCGGGAGCGGCTCCGCGAACTGCTGATGCTCGCCCTCTACCGCAGCGGACGGCAGGCCGAGGCGCTCGCCGTGTACGCGGACACCCGGCGGCTGCTCGCCGACGAGCTGGGCGTCGACCCCACACCCGAACTCTCCCGGCTCCAGCAGCGCATCCTCCAGGCCGACGCCGAACTCGCCCGCCCGATGGAGGAGTCCGCGCCGGCCGCCCCGCCCGTCGCCCGGCCCGCGCAGCTCCCCGCGACGGTCCCGGACTTCACCGGCCGCGCCCCCTTCGTACGGGAGCTGGGCGCCCGGCTCGCCACCGCCGAGGGGCACGTCATGGCGGTGTCGGCGCTGGCCGGCATCGGCGGGGTCGGCAAGACGACGCTGGCCGTGCACGTCGCGCACGAGGCGCGGCCGCACTTCCCGGACGGGCAGCTGTACGTGGACCTCCAGGGGGCCGGCTCCCGCGCCGCCGCGCCCGAGACGGTCCTGGGGTCCTTCCTGCGCGCCCTCGGCACGCCCGACTCGGCCATCCCGGACTCCCTCGACGACCGGGCGGCGCTGTACCGCTCGACCCTCGACGGGCGGCGGGTCCTGGTCCTCCTGGACAACGCCCGGGACGCGGCCCAGATCCGCCCGCTGCTGCCGGGCACGGCGGGCTGCGCGGCCCTGGTGACGAGCCGCATCCGGATGGTCGACCTGGCCGGGGCGCACCTGGTGGACCTGGACGTGATGTCCCCGGAGGAGGCGCTCCAGCTCTTCACCCGGATCGTCGGCGCGGAGCGGGTCCAGGCGGAGCGGGAGGCGGCGCTGGACGTCGTGGCGGCCTGCGGCTTCCTGCCGCTGGCCATCCGCATCGCCGCGTCCCGCCTGGCGGCGCGGCGCACCTGGACGGTCTCGGTGCTGGCGGCGAAGCTCGCCGACGAGCGGCGCCGGCTCGACGAGCTCCAGGCGGGGGACCTCGCGGTCAAGGCCACCTTCGAACTCGGCTACGGGCAGCTGGAGCCGGCCCAGGCCCGCGCGTTCCGGCTGCTCGGCCTGGCGGACGGCCCGGACATCTCGTTGGCGGCGGCCGCGGCGGTCCTGGACCGGCCGCTCTGGGACACCGAGGACCTCCTGGAGGCCCTGGTCGACACGTCCCTCCTGGAGTCGGCGGCGCCGGGCCGCTACCGCTACCACGACCTGGTGCGGCTCTACGCGCGCGCGTGCGCGGACCGCGACGAGCAGCCGCCGTCGGAGAAGGACGCGGCGCTCTCCCGGCTCCTGGACTTCTACCTGTCGACGGCGGCGCGGGTGTACGCGATCGAGCGGCCCGGCGACCGCCTGGTCGACCACCTGGAGCCCACGGCGTACGAGGGGCTGTCCTTCACCGACCGCCACGAGGCACAGGACTGGCTCTACGCGGAGGCGAACTGCCTCCTGGCCTGCGTCCGCCAGTCGGCCGCGTCCCCGACGGCGCTGCGCCGGGGGGTGGACCTGCTGTGGGCGTCGCTGGACCTCGGGGAGTCGGGCGCGAACTCCCGGGAGTTCGAGGCGACCGGCGTCGTCGTCCGTGACGCGGCCCGCAGCCACGCCGACGCCAGGGCCGAGGGCCGCGCGCTCATGGTCCTGGCGGGGGTGCACCACACGGCGGGCCGCTTCGCGGAGGCGGACCGGGACGCCGAACTCGCCCTGCCGCACGCGGACGGGGCCGGGGATCCGCTGCCGGCCTGCTGGTCCGCCAACGCACGGGGCATCATCGCGCTCTACCAGAACCGCTTCGCGGAGGGCGAGCAGTACCTCACCCAGGCGATCGAGCGGTTCCGTGACATCGGGGACCAGCCGGGGGAGGCGAGCGCCCTCTGCAACCTGTCGCGCATCCACCTGGCCATGGGGCGGACTCCGAGCGCGATAGCCCTCGCACGCCAGGGAACCGAGATCTACGACGCGATGGGGCACGCGCTCCGGGGCGCCAACGGTCGGTACGCCCTCGGGCTCGCCCTCACCCAGGACGACCAGCTGGCGGCGGCGACCGAACAGCTCCGCGAGGCGCTGGCGGTCTTCGCCGACAGCAGGCAGCGGCTGTGGGAGGGCATGACGCTCTTCCGGCTGTCCGAGGTGGACCTCGCCGCGCGCCGGCACGCGCAGGCCGCGTCGAACGCCGAGATGGCCCTCACGGTGCTGCGCGGCATCGGGGGCGAGTGGCGGCGGGGCAACGTCCTCACCGTCCTGGGCCGAGCCCTCTTCGGCATCGGCCAGAGCGGCCGGGCGCTGGTCTGCTGGCAGGAGGCACTCGGCATCTTCGACGCCCTCGGGGCCCCGGAGGCCGCCGAGGTGCGAGCGCTGCTGACGCCCGCGACGGCCGCGTAGCCCTGTCGGGCCTGGGCGTTCATCGTTCGTTTATCGCCACCCGGCATGCTCTTCCTCATGACGATCCGCCGCGTCGGGGGGCAGGCGGGTCGCCGATGAGGGCCACTGCCCCTGAGTACTAGGGTGATCGGCCCCCGGAGATTCGCCCAGCTGTCCACGGGGGAACGGCTGGGCGGATCTCCCCCATCTCGGACATCACACGCAGGAGTTGACGAGCATGACCGACCCGATCAAGCAGGAACCGCTCATCACCACCAAGGACATGCACGCCACGTCCGAACCGGCCGTCGGCGCGATCACCGAGAAGATCACCGGTGGTCACGACGAGTCCATCGCCACCAAGGACATGCACGCCACGTCCGAACCGGCCATCGACGCGATCACCGAGAAGATCACGGGCGGTCACGACGAGTCCATCGCCACCAAGGACATGCACGCCACGTCCGAACCGGCCAAGTAGACCACTCCCGACGGGGAGAGGCCGCGGCGGCGACTTCGGGGGAGCCGCCGGGGCCCGAGGGCCGGTCGACGGGGGAGCACACGGGCCCGGGGGACGCCCGGGACGGGACCAGGGGGGATCCGTCCGGGCAGGACCCGTGCGCAACGCGATCGGACCACCGCAGAAGAGGGGCCGGGCATCCGCCCGGCCCCTCCGGCGTGCGCGGGCCGGCACCGGGCGGTCCGCCTCCCGAGGCCCCTTTTCTCGGCCCCGCCCCCTCGGCCCCGTCCCCGGCTCTCAGCACCGTGCCCTCAGCTCACCCTTCACCACCTTCCCGCTCGCGTTCCTCGGCAGTTCGGTCACGAACTCGACCTGCCTCGGCACCTTGAAGTTCGCCATCTCCCGCCGTGACCAGGCGATCAGGTCGTCCGCGGTGACCCGGGCGCCCGGCCTGCGGACCGCGAACGCCTTGCCGACCTCGCCGAGCCTCGGGTCCGGGACGCCGATGACGGCGACGTCCGCGATGTCCGGGTGGAGGCCCAGGAGCTGTTCGATCTCGGCCGGGTAGGCGTTGAAGCCGCCCACGATGAACATGTCCTTGAGGCGGTCGGTGATCCGCAGGTTGCCGGCCTCGTCGAGGACCCCGATGTCGCCGGTGTGCAGCCAGCCGTCCTCGTCGACCGCCGCCGCGGTCTCGGCCTCGTCCTCGAAGTAGCCGCTCATCACGTGGTGGCCGCGGACCAGGACCTCGCCCGTCGGGGAGACGCGGACCTCGGTGCCGGGGATCGCGCGCCCCGAGGTGGTGGCCACCGTCTCCGCCGGGTCCTCGCGGCGGCACATGGTGACGATGCCGCTCGCCTCGGAGAGGCCGTACGCCGTGAGGACCGTGCCGACGCCGAGTTCGCCGCGGAGGCGTTCGACCAGCCGGAGGGGGATCACGGCCGCGCCCGTCACGACGAGGCGGAGGGTGGAGAGGTCGTGTCCGCCGCGCGCCGGGTGGTCCAGGAGGGACTGGTGGAGGGTGGGGGGTCCGGGGAGGACGGTGATGCGTTCGGCGGCGATGTTCGCGAGGACGGTGTCGACGGTGAAGACGGACTGGGGGACGATCACCGCGCCCCGCATCAGGCAGGCGAGGATCCCGGCCTTGTAGCCGAAGGTGTGGAAGAAGGGGTTGACCACGAGGTAGCGGTCGCCCTCGCGCAGGCCCGCCAGTTCGGACCAGATCGCGTAGCAGCGCAGGCTCTGGGCGTGGCTGATGACGGCGCCCTTGGGGCGGCCGGTGGTGCCGGAGGTGTAGACGATGTCGGAGGGAGCCGCGGGGTCGAGGGCGGCGGCCCGGGCGCGCACCCGCTCCGCCGGGACGGCGTCGCCCTCCGCGAGGAACTCCTTCCAGGTGGTCCACTCCTCGGGCGCGGTGTCGCCGAGGACCACGACCGTCTCCAGGTCGGGGAGCGCGACCCCGGAGCGGCGCAGGGAGGCCACGTAGGAGGTGCCGAGGAAGGTGCCGGTGACGAAGAGCAGGCGGGCGCGGGAGCGCTGGAGGACGAAGGCGGCCTCGGTGCCCTTGAAGCGGGTGTTGAGCGGGACGAGGACGGCGCCGGCGGTGACGGCGCCGAGTGCGGAGACGATCCAGTCGAGGGTGTTGGGGGCCCAGATCGCGACCCGGTCCCCCGTGCGTATGCCGGTGGCGAGGCAGGCGGCCGCGGCCCGTTCGACGCGTGCGCCGAGTTCGGCGTAGCTGATCCGGTTGCGGCCGTCGACGACGGCCTCCCGTGCGCCGTACCGCTCGGCGGCCGCTCGGACGAGACCGGGGATCGTGCCCCACTCCAGGTCGCCGCGCATGTCCATACCCAACCTCCCTGTAGCTGACTATCCGTCAGATTAGTTGTAGCCTGACGCGCTGTCAGCAGTGCTGCCCCATGAGGAGGTCCGGTGCTCAAGGACGCCACGGCCATCGTCGGCATAGGTCAGACGGCCTTCGCCAGACAACTTCCCGAGACGGAGAGGACACTCGCCTGCCGGGCGATCCTCGCCGCCCTCGACGACGCCGGGATCGCACCCTCCGAGGTCGACGGTTTCGCCTCGTACACGATGGAGGAGACCGACGAGGTCGAGGTCGCCAAGGCCATCGGCGCCGGCGACGTCACCTTCTTCTCCAAGGTCGGCTACGGCGGCGGCGGTTCCTGCGCCACCGTCGGCCACCTCGCCGCCGCCGTGGCCACCGGCCAGGCCACCGTCGGCGTCGCCTGGCGCTCCCGGAAGCGGGGCAGCGGCCCCCGCCCCTGGAAGAACACCGCCGTCCAGCTGCCGACCCCCGGCCAGTGGACCCGCCCCTTCGGGCTGCTCCGCCCCGCCGACGAGATCGGCATGCTGGCCCGGCGCTACATGCACGAGTACGGCGCGACCCGCGACCACCTCTTCAACGTGGCCCTGGCCTGCCGCAACCGCGCCAACCAGAACCCCGACGCGATCATGTACGAGCGCCCGCTGACCCGCGAGATGTACATGACCTCGCGCTGGATCAGCGACCCGCTCTGCCTCTTCGACAACTGCCTGGAGACCGACGGCGCCCTGGCCTGCGTCGTCGTCTCCGCCGAGCGGGCCCGCGACTGCCGCCGGAAGCCCGTCTACGTGCACTCCGCCGCCCAGGGCCTGCCCGCCCAGCACCACGGCATGGTCAACTACTGGAACGACGACCCGCTCTCCGGCCCCGCCTGGACCGCCGCCCGCCACCTGTGGAAACAGGCCGACTTCGGCCCCCAGGACGTCGACGTCGCCCAGATCTACGACGCCTTCACCCCGCTCATCCCCCTCTCCCTGGAGGGCTACGGCTTCTGCGGCCGCGGCGAGGGCGCCGCCTTCACCGAGGGCGGGGCCCTGGAGACCGGCGGCCGGCTGCCGATCAACACGGGCGGCGGCGGACTCAGCGAGGCCTACGTCCACGGCTTCAACCTCATCAACGAGGGCGTGAAGCAGCTCCGCGGCACCTCCACCGCCCAAGTCCCCGACGCCGCCACCTGCCTGGTCACCGCCGGCGAGGGCGTCCCCACCTCCGCCATCCTGCTGCGCGCCTGAGGAGCTGGTCCCCATGCTGACCCCCGTCACCGACGAGGACGGCGCCCCCTTCTGGGAGTACGCCGCCCGGGGCGAACTGCGCGTCCAGAGCTGCGCCGACTGCGGCGAGCTGCGCTTCCCGCCCCGCCCCTGCTGCCCGCACTGCCAGTCGTTCGCGAGCGAGTGGCGCCCGATGTCCGGCCGCGGCCGGATCTGGTCGTACGTGTTCCCCCACCCGCCCCTGCTGCCCGACTACGCCGCCCAGGCCCCGTACAACGCGGTGATCGTCGAGCTCGCCGACGCCCCCCGCATCCGCCTCGTCGGCAACGTGGTCGCCGCCCCGGACGCCCCGCTCGACTCCGTCGACCCGAGCCGGCTCCGGATCGGGGCCGCGGTGCGGGTGGCCTTCGCCGAGATCGACGGCGTCGTCGTCCCGCGCTGGCTCCTGGAACGCGGATGAGCACCCCGGGCATCACGGTCGAGCGGGACGGGGAGACCGGCGTCGCCGTCGTCACCCTCGACCGGCCCGAGCGGCACAACGCGATCACCCTCGACATGGCCCGCGCGCTGGGCGCCGTCTGGCGGGGGTTCCGGTACGAGGACGAGGTCCGCGCGATCGTCGTCACCGGGGCCGGCGGGCGGGCCTTCTCCACCGGCATCGACCGGACC